>NZ_JAFMZO010000001.1:0-256084 GCF_024436395.1 Paradesertivirga mongoliensis
TTAAAAAGGTTGAAAGAAAGTTTTTAGAAAAAGAACATAATTAGCTGCAAGAAAGCAATCCGGAGAAGTGTTTTAGCTCAAAACATTAGAGCACTGCCTTGACCCACGACTCGGATTGCAGATGACTTTCTTTTAAGCTTTTAGCTCAAGACTCGACAGCCTTGACTTTTTGTTTCTTTTGTGTCAAGACAAAAGAAAGAGAATATCACCTGATTATCCTTCCCAATTCTTCCACCCCCAACCCATAATACCTCGCCAGCTCCTGCACCGTCACATAATGATGCTCCTCCTTCTGGTAATGCTCCTTTATCTTTTTATAGCAAGTACGCGAATAACGTTCACTCTTTCCGGTGATCAGTTGGATATCTTTTGGGTAGACAAATAAACGGGGGTTCATGTAATGTTCAAGTATAGTTCAAGTATGGTTTAAGTATGACGAGAGTATCATTTGCCCTACGGGACTCATATCCCTTCCTTCTCCCACTCCGGCCGTCCATCTAAAATACAAATTTAACACATACAATCCTTGCTTAAAAGGGTTAAATATGGCCTTTCCGGCAAATCCGGTACTACTATTTTTCATCCCTGCCAGCTTAATATTTCCTTTGGTCAAAACATAAATAATTATGGCAAAACAAGATTCAATTTGGAAGTTAAAAGGTACCATCGGAGGTGTTACCTTTTACAAAACGAAAGACGGAAGCCTCGCAAGAGAGAAGACTTCCGTAGATGGTAACCGTATCGCAACCGACCCGGCATTTGCCCGGACCCGCGAGAATGGTGCAGAATTCGGCAGGGCCGGAAAAGCAGGTAAGCTGTTGCGTCGCTCCATGCGCCTGTTGATGCAAAACGCATCCGACAAACGCGTTACCGCCCGCATGACCCAGGAGATGATGCGCGTGCTTAAGGCAGACTCCACCAGCATCAGAGGAATGCGCAACGTCCTGGATGGCGAGCTCGAGTTGCTTACCGGTTTCGAGTTTAACATCAACTCGGTACTAGGCACTACTTTGTTCGCAGAGTATTCCTCAGCAATCGACCGCATTACCGGCGAATTAAAGGTCGACATCCCTCCTTTTGTACCCGCCAGCGCTCTTGCGGCTCCGGCCGGTTCCACCCATTTCAAATTGGGTATCTGCGGGGCCGCAGTTAACTTCGAAACCGAAGAGATTGAGAGTATCCTCGATAGCACCGGCTTCCAGCCGATTAGTACGGATATCCTTCCTGCGCCTCTCGAACTGTCGGTCAACCTCACAGCAAACAGCACCAACCCGCTGTTCCTGGCGCTCTCCATCGAGTTCTACCAGGAAGTGAATGGCCAGTTCTACACCCTGCAAAACGGTGCGTTTAACGGGATGGCCCTGGTAAAAGTGTTGGGTTTGTAAGTTAAATCAAAGGCTGCGGGAGAAATGACCTGGTATCAGGGGGAGCTTCAACTCCCCTCCTGCAGCCTTCATTCAAATCATGGAACTCACATTAACGCGGGTATACCATCCGCAGGGCACTAACGGAATCATTACACTATCGGGCGTTAAAATTTGCGAATCAATAGAGCTCCCCTGGCGGAAAAATGCAACCAGCATTAGCTGCATTCCCGAAGGAAGGTATCCGCTCAAGGCAAGAACTTCACAGAAATACAGCCAGCATATTGAAATAATAGCTGTCCCCGGCCGGAGCTATATCCTGATACATCCGGCAAACTATGCTTTAACAGAGTTGCGTGGCTGCATCGCGCCTGTACTCAAGGCGACTACCCCCGGTAAAGGAGTATTCAGCAGAAAAGCGCTCGACAAACTGATGAATTTGTGCACACCGGTATGGAACGAAAACAAACATGTTCACCTAATAATCAAATCATGAACTTAAAACAAAGAGCAGGAAAAAGAAGTCCTCAGTTTTTCAGAAAGCTGCAACGGATCGCCATTGCATGTACAGCCATTTCGGCAGCCATACTTACGGCACCGGTTTCGCTGCCCGCCGCCCTCGTCACCGCTTCCGGCTATCTGGCAACAGCTGGCGCCGTAGCAGTAGCCCTGAGCAAACTAACCGTGGAGGGCGAATAAATGAAGGGCAGGGAAGATTATCTGTTCGGTATGCTTGGCGGCTCCGTGCTTGGAATAGTACCCAGTATCAATGCCGCACGTATCTTTGAAACTATTGTCCTAGCAACTATCGGAGCAGTGATAAGTTTTTTCGTAACGCGACTGCTCAGATGGTGCTGGAAGAAACGGTGATGCAGCACAAGAACGCAGCCCTTTTCAGGGCTGCGTTCTTGTTTCGTCTAATCACTTTAGCTTGTTGTTATGGATATCCCGTCTGTGCAAACAACTGTAAATTATTTGTAAATAAAGTAACATCCTTGCGGTCAGAAAACGCTGTATAACACAAAAGCCTCTCAGTTCAAACTGAAAGGCTTTATCAAGCTCCCGAAGCTGGGCGCTTCTCGAACCATTTTCTAGAAGATTTGACTAAATTAGCTTGTTTAAATACATCTACATAATGGAATAACCAAAGTGTAAAAGCAAACATTTGTAATACTACACCTTATTCTATTTAATAAGAGTTTAGTTCGTGTATCAATCCCAGCAAATCAGCACTACATAAATCACAATCTTTTCAACTCAAAGACAAAATGACCATACAAAAATAAGAATTTCGAAAAATAAACTTTGGAAAAACCTACTCTCGTCACTGTTGGTTTCTCCATGTGTTTCCCATGTCCAACGGTCCTTTATAATCAGCTACGCCATTAAGCACTTCGTCAGCATTCCAGGCATGGTGCAATGTAATCATTTGTCTTTCAGCATTTTGCGTATAGCTAGAGGTAGTTTGCCTGCTAGTTGACACTAAAGTGCACCTGCAGTATATGTTGCTATAGTTCAACGTGGCAAGGAGAATTAGTAAAGTATAAATGGTAGTTTTTATCCAAAAGTATTCTAGTTGATTTAAATAAGGCTTTTAAGGAGGGACTAACTATATTATAGTTCTTAAAAAGAGTGTCGCCTTTCCTTTATTCCGCCTTGGTCGGGATTTTTTTGTTTTTAAGGTACAGATATCCTACCTTTTTCTAGAGTTGTTATGCACCCTCAACTACAACTTTCATTTTAATTGTTACTTGGTCATTTTGTAATCCCAGAGTCGTCAACGTAACGGTATATATTCCAGGGTACTTATAAATATGGTCGATTTGCTCTTCTATTTTTTCAACACCTGAACGGTCACCAAAATCAATGGTGACAGGTCCTTTGGTATTATATAATTTATTAAATATTAACACTTTTGTTCCTGCTTTTATATCTCTGACAGGAAAATGATACGCCCAGCCGTAGGTGATTTTCATAGGATTTTTCTTATCATATACACGTACCTGCACATAATCCCGATCTTCAGCTCCGTCTTTTGTTTTTACGATAAGTTCTTCTGTATAAAGACCTGGCTTAGTATACTGAGTTCTTATTTTTGGTTTATTAATTATCCTTCCATCATGCAATATCCATGTAAAACTAGAAATAGTGTACCCTTTTCTGACGATACTTCTTGTTGCGTCAAGGGTTACTTCTTGTTTCGGCAATGTATTGGCATATCCACCGGCTATAGCCAAAACGGTATCAGGATAATCACGTAAATAGGCTTCTATCATATATGGAAAAGGACTAACCGCCTGCCCTTTATACATAAAATTAATATGCATATGCGGATCATAGATCTGGTTGCGCGCTCCGTTATAAGTACTCCCTGTTTTCCCCAATATTTGTGCTCTATTTATCCCCGCACCTAAAACAACTTCAGGCTTAACAAATTCTATATTCAGGTGAGAGATGCGATAGGAAAAATCTTCACTTGATTTTACAATTACAGCGTTACTTTGACGATCTCCATTAGGTAAGGGAGTGGCTATTACCTTACCTTTTAGAGGAGCCCTGATATCAAGCTTATCAGGAATCACCCCATAGTCTTCCCCCCTATGATAGTAGAGTTTGTTGTAAGGAACTAAAGAGCTCCAGGAATTATTATATGGAGATGATCTCCAGCGATATTCCGCAATGGGGAAGCGCATATCCTTCGACCCCCAAGATTCATCTTGGTTACAAACCGCAATTCTTACATCTTTTGTAAAATTTTCGATAGCAGCAAAGTCTGCTTTCTTAGCCCATACTCGAGTGTTTTCTATATATATTCTTAGGCCGTTAAAGCCTATAGGCATTTGATAGGCTCTTTGTGGTATAACTACTCTTTTACCATTTACTTTTAATGTAACTTTAGCTTCTTTCAAGCTTTTATTTGCAAATCTTTCCGGCACCCACAAATTTGTCTCCCATATATATTCGATATTTATTAAAGTTATCTTGTAACTTCTTTCACTATTATTAATTTTCCAAGAAAATGATTCGGTCTCGCCAATATTTAAATCTATATACTGCGGCCAACCACTATCGCTATAATTTTGAGTGTGTGTTACATTTCTGCGCGGAATAGTTTTCGAACTGCATTGAACAAATACTAGTGATATTAAAGAAATAAAAAATGGAAAATAAAAAACTGGTTTGCTCATATATAATCAGAAATATATCATGACTGGAACTCGAAATGATTTACGTCTACAGCAAAGCATGAATACTTGCTACCGAAGAAACCGTTGACCTGGAATTTCCATTCCCATCTAGAAATTCGCGTGGTGCTGGTTATATACATAGTTCCATTAGCATGAAGGCGGCTCTCCTCACGATGGAAGGGGCCGCCTGTCACAAATGTCACTCCTCCGTCTGTACGGTATAAGTGTAATCAGCATATTTGCTAACCGTGGCATTCAGGATATTTCCCGTAGGGTCCTGGGGATCAATCGATAGAGTTCCACATGCACTGTTACACTTCCTATTTTTATTGCCCTTGGATCTACGCATTGAATATATGTCTTCTATTAATTCCAATCATTTTGTATATCCTTAGCTACATTTGGGTTAGTTTCCTTCTCTCCCAGCGGAATTGGCAATAAGACATTCTTATCCTGGAATGGCTGGGCCCCTTCTTCAATTTGCCTTTCTGCATTAATGGTTTGCTTCGCAATTCCCCAACGTATTAAGTCAAAATATCGGCTTTGTTCACCACAAAACTCTAATCGGCGTTCGCGCATAAGAATATTTAGAGCCTCAGCTTGTGAGCCCAAAGAGGTGTAGGGAACAGCACCAACCCTGTTTCTTACGTCATTTATCAAACCAAGCGGTATTGAGCTTGTAACACCCTGCTGAATATAAGTTTCAGCAAGCATCAATTTTACATCCGCAAATCTTATAACCTGCGCATTAATACCACTTGTCGGTCCTCCATACACGGCTAGTTTATTATAATACTGGTACTTTAACCAACGATAACCACCAGTAGAAGGATCATTAAAGTTAAATGGCTTAGTACCACCTGCGCATTCCTGACAATACTCGGTTTGTCCGCCGCTAGCAGCGTCTCCATAAAAAGTAAATTTTGCCCGTGGATCTTTATATACAGTGCCATCCATCGGATTAGGATAGGTAAAAGCCTTAACGGCACTGGTTGTAACCAATACATTTTTCCAATCATTAAAGCCATATTCTTGAGCTCTTCCCGAATGGGTAGCTTTAGCGCCCCATGTTTCTTGACCGCCAAACATATAGTACTGATTACCCACACCCCAATCTTTCCATTCCTGGTTCATAATCTGAAAAATTGTTTCAGGATTGTTTTGATTTTGGGTACTGAATAAGTCCATGTAATTAGAAGCCAATGTGTAGGTATAAGGGGCTTTTGTAAGTAAATTAAGCTGGGTCTGCGCTTCACTCCACCTTTTTTGGTACAGATAAGATTTGCCCAACAGGGCTATTGCCGCCCCTTTGGTAACCCTTCCCAGCTCAGTAGCTGGATAATTTAACGGAAGATCTGCAATTGCCTCTTGCAAGTCTTTCTCAATAGCCTCCCAAATCTCTTTTGTAGATGCCCTTGATGGATACGTATTTGCAACGGTGCCTTGATAACTTGTTCGCAAGGGCACCCTGCCATAAGTATTAACGAGATTAAAATTGGCATAAGATTTTAAAAACTTGGCTTCTGCTATGTATTGTTTCTTATGGGCCTCTTCTGCGCTATTTGCAGGTTTCCATTCAGTTGTCCTGTCTATCACAGCATTTGCCCTCAAAATCATCCTATATAAAGAGGCCCAGTATTGTTGTAATTCATTTTGATCAGGACCAAATTTATATTGCGCCAAGGTCAACAACCCGCCCTGTAGGGGTGCATCTGCCTTTGCTTCATAACCTAATAGGTCGAAAATATAATAGTACTCCCTTGTCCATAAACCTGGGTGCAACAAAGTAGCGTAGGTAGCTACTGCCGCCTGGTTTAAAACTACGTCACTTGCAAAGTATGTATCGTAAGTGTATCCACTTTTATTTTCGAGATCGAGAAGGGATTTTTTACAACTCCCCGTTGTAAAAACAAAGCTTATAGCGCACACATAAAAAAATATCTTTCTCATTTGTTGTATTTTAAATAGTTTAAGATTATAACCCAATAGATAAACCTGCCATAAAAATTCTTGGCTGTGGTAACTGAAAATTATCCATGCCCCGGCGGAAGATAAATGCTTCTCCGCCAGCATCAAGCGTGCTTATTTCGGGGTCGTAGCCTTCGTATTTAGTAAAGGTGAGCAGGTTTTCTGCAGAAAAATATATTCTTGCACTACTCAATACATTTCCTGCCAAACGGCTTAAATTTTTGGTTGGGATCGTGTATCCAATCGTTAAATTTCGAACACGCATAAATGAACCATCTTCAATAAAAAAGTCTGATGGACGTAGGTTGCCAGCTGCAGTCGCATTTTGACCAGCTCTCGGCAAAGCTGCCTCATCCCCCGGCTTTTTCCAGCGGTCTAAAATAGCTGTTGTGGCATTATGGCCTGTGGCAGCATTATGTGTAAAGAACCGGGTTGTGTTCGCTAATTTTAAGCCGGAAACACCACTTATTACAAGGTTAAGATCGAAATTCTTGTAACCAACTGTGCCATTAATCCCATAAATAAATTTTGGCATTGGATTGCCGAGTACTTCCTGATCGGCTTCAGTTAAACGGTTATCGCCGGTTAAGTCTTTAAAGATAAAATCACCTGGTTTTAAACCAGTCTGATAAACACCACCCTGCGCTTTTGCATTTAATGCATCGATCTCTCCCTGGTCCTTCGCTACATGGTCTACTCTGTAACCATAAAATGAACCGATGGGAAAACCCTTGGCAGTGTAGGTCATTGCACTTAGGTTGTTTATTCTGCCATCTCTGATGGGTGCCTGAAACTGACTTCCAAGTGAAATGACATTATTTTTATTCCGTGCCCCATTTACGTTTATAGAATAATGGAAATCTTTTTTAGGAATGCTGCGATATCCTACAGAAACTTCTATTCCTTCATTTTCTGCATCGGCGGCATTGGTTACAATGCTGCCGCCACCGCCTAATACATTACCAATGCCATTACTGGTAGGCAATGGAACATTCACCAGTAAACCAGTACTTTCCCTTTTATACAAATCAACGCCTATGTTTAACCTGTCGTTTAAGAAAGCGAGGTCCAGACCTAAATCTGTCTGGTCTGTTTGTTCCCACTGTAAATTGGGATTGGATAACATATTGATCGTTGAACCGGAGTAAAAAGCTTCATTTGAGCCAAATGAATATACAAGATTGCCGGTCGGGGTACCGCTGTAGGTACTTACATCTGTGAGAAAAAGATTGATTTTATTATTACCGGTGCGGCCCCAACCTGCACGCAATTTACCGGAACTGATAAAAGGCAGATTGTCTTTAATAAAACTTTCTTCAGAAAACTTCCATGCTACACCTCCACCAGGAAAATTACCGAATCGGTTGTTCACACCAAAGTTGCTGGATCCATCTCTTCGCATACTGGCATTAATAATATATTTACCATCATACGTATAAGACAGCCTTCCAAAATATGAGATGAGCGTGCCGAATTGGGTACCGTAACCAACGCCAGCATTGCTTACCGTTTGTGTAAGCGCAACAGATATATTCGGTATATTATCATTAGCTATATTGGTACCCAATACGCCTATGCTTGATGAACTGCCTGCATCAATATAGCTGTTCCCCAATGTGGCAGAAATGTCATGTTTGCCGAATGCCTTGTCATAAGAGAAAAAGTTTTCAAATGTATAGGTGCTGGATTTACTGGCGGTAGATGTCGCTTGTCTGCCAAACGTAAGAAAGTTAGATGCAATATAAGGGGTCTGGAAACTTTCGCTGGATCCGCCACCGATGGTGAATGCAATCTGAGACCTGAATTTCAGCCCTTTGATTATATTTACTTCTCCAAAAAGCTGGGGAAATAAAAGATATCCATCGTTTTTCTGGGATCTTACACCTAAGGCCTGAAGCGGATTGTTTACATTGCTGTTATCATCAACATTGGAGACGATTGAATAACCGCCCAAAACACTTGCATCATGTATTGGCTTGTAAGGAGCGTATCGTACGGCATCCTGTAAACTAGCTAATTGGCCTTTATTTGCAGTATATCTAATATTTATGTTCTGCCCAAACCGAAAGCGACCAAGTGTCTCTTCCAAACCAAGACGAGTATTCAAGCGGCTGGTTCGATAATCCTTTACGATAGCCTGTTGGTTGATGTGTCCGATAGATAAATTATATAAAACCTTATCGCTCCCGCCGCTTACATTTAAATAATTTTCAGACACCATTCCGGTTTTAAGAATTTCCTTTTGCCAGTCTGTCACATCACTCAATGACCCGGAAGTAAATTTAGCAGGTACCGGTCGGGCATTTGAAGCTGCTATATCTTTTATCAGGTCTACATAGTCACTCGTATTTAGTGGGTCGAGTTGCCTCCATGCCCTTGCTGTACCCATCTTGGTATTGAAAGTGATTTTTGGCGCACCGGTCTTTGCCCTTTTGGTGGTCACAATCACCACGCCGTTTGCTGCAGCAGAACCATAGATTGCAGTAGAAGATGCATCTTTCAGGATAGTAATGTTCTCGATATCCTGAGGGCTTACACTATTAAAATCTCCCTGTATCCCATCAATAACGTATAAAGGGCTAGCATCTTTAAAAGAACCTGTCCCACGTATAATAATCTGGGCGGATGATCCGGGTACGCCGCTTGAATTAATTACCTGCACACCGGCAGATTTACCAATTAATAATTGTGCGGCATTGGTAGCCGCATTTTGACCTGCACTTTTAGAAGAGATTACATCCAGTGCGCCCACTACATTTGTCTTTTTGGCCGTGCCATATCCTACCACTACTACTTGATCTAATAACTTAACATCCGATTCCAGACTCACGTTAATGATAGACCTGCCGTTTACGGGCACCTCCTTGGTAACGTATCCCATAAAAGAAAAAACCAGGACTCCCTGTGTTCCTGATATATTAATGGAGTATTTCCCATCAACATCAGCGACAACTCCATTTGAAGTTCCTTTCTGAATAACATTCACGCCGGGAATGGCTAGGTTATCCTCGCCTGTTACAGTTCCCTGAATTTGAAAGTTAGTTTGCGCATATGCATTTATGTTAACCCATAAACATACAAGCAACGCCAAAAAAATTTTTTGTAAAAAGTTTAAATTCATACAGTCTAGGTTTTGTGGATTATAATTAATTAACAATAAAAGGTTGTGCCTCTAACATCAATCGCAAATACAATTATTTAACTTATAAGATAATAAGCAATAACAAACTCAGCTGAAATCGCTTCTGCGGATGATCTTCATTTTATTAAAAACCATCTAAACCTATAGCTTTAAGCATAAAAAATCAATGTTCGAAAGCCGGTTAAACCCATTTTTCATATCGCAATCGCTTGTGTTATCGCTTTCGATAGATAGAAAATTTTAAGCTTAAAGAGCAATTCATGGTAAACGGGCAGCTATACGCTGGGGTAGATGTTCAAAAAATAATAAGGTTGAACTATTTAAAGACCGGGATTGAGAAAATAAGGCTGTTTTTGGAGAAGATTGCAACTATGATTCACGCTCAAAACTCGAAAGTTTTTTCCGGAGATAGTAGTGGGAGCTCAAGAAGCTGCCACAAAGAAAGGAAATAATATTATCATAAGTCAGCCAATGAATCGTACGAAACAGAGGTTGCCAATACCCGGGTAATGATTGCTAACGAGGTAGTCGGGTTATGATATCTCTAACAAAACAACACGTAATTTCGAACATATTAAAACCTTTTAGCGTAAAGGTATTCCGATTGTGTTTTCAATCGCGTATGCGATGAATACAAGTACCCAAATTGTGGTTAATGAAGGCTACAATACTTCTATGAGATTTGCTGAGTTACTTCTTGTCCGATTTTTTGTAAGATGGACACAAGCGTACCTGCATTGAATGGTTTAGCGATGTAGTCATCCATTCCCGCTTCCAAACACCTTATTCTATCTTCGGGCATAGCATTGGCAGTCATTGCCACGATTTTTGGCTGTTTGATCAGACTGGCTCTAATAGTCTGAGTTGCTGTCAATCCATCCATCTCTGGCATCAACATATCCATAAGTATTACTTGATACGGCTTTGCATGATGCATATCAACGGCTTCTTTTCCGTTATTAGCAATTTCTGGCTTGTATCCCAATTTAGCAAGTACTATGGTTGCCAATTTCTGGCTAATTAGATTGTCTTCTGCTATAAGGATATTTAATGGATACTCTACCGCGAAAGCTTGATCTAAAAGAGCTGGCACTGCTTTTTCCTCTTGCTCTGCTTCTTCGATCGACATAAATTCCTTCTGTAGAAGACTCCAGAGCTGTTGTTGCTTGATCGGCTTAGTGAGAATGGAACTGAATAGATCAGAGCTTCTTAAAATACTCTCGCTCCCGATTGACGCGAGCAGCATTATAGGGGTTGCTGGTAACCTTTGTCTAATCGCCTCAGCCAATTGAACTCCGTCCATCTCAGGCATTTGCATGTCTGAAATAATCAGGTCGAAACTAGCATTTTTCTCGAGGATCGCAAGAGCTTCTCTTCCCGAACTGGCAACCTCCACCTCTAGTTTCCACACTTCCAGCTGTGACTTTAAAACAGAAGAAACGATTGGATTATCGTCAACTATAAGCACAAGTTTTTTCGTATTTTCTTTGCTAAGACTTTGATGCTGGTGTCGAGGAACACTAGAAGCTTTAACTGCAATATCGAAGAAGAACGTTGTGCCCTCACCTTCTTTGCTTCTCACTCCGATGTTACCATTCATCAATTGCACAAGACGCTCACTGATTGCAAGACCTAGGCCCGTACCTCCATATTTGCGGGTTGTAGATGAATCTACCTGGGAAAATGCTTTGAATAGTCTGGAAATTTTGTCTTCGGGAATTCCAATGCCGGTATCACTGACTTCAAATTTAATTTGCAAAGTGTCGTTATGGATTTTCTGCAAACTGCCTGTTAGTAATACTTGCCCCCGTTTGGTAAACTTCATTGCGTTGCTCACCAGATTGATAAGAATCTGTCGCAGACGCAAGCTGTCTCCAATAAGCACAGGTGGGATGTTGGAATCTAACTCATAAACGAGATCAATTCCGATCTGAGCGGCCTTGTTCGCGAAAACATCCATCACGTTCTCGATGCATTCGCGCAGTTCAAAATCTTCCTCCTCGAGTTCCATATTGCCGGATTCTATTTTCGAGAAGTCAAGGATGTCATTTATTACACCTACCAGAGCATCACCACTTGTGTTAATGATACTCACGTACTCAGATTGCTCAGCATCAAGCGGTGTTTTCTGGAGTAAAGATGCCATACCTATCACCCCATTCATTGGCGTGCGAATTTCATGACTCATTGTAGCCAAAAACAGGCTTTTAGCTTCATTTGCCTTGTCAGCTGCTACTTTTGCCTGTTCAGCCTCCATGGTGCGCAGCTCCAAATGCTCCGCTTGCGATTGTAACTCTTCAGATTGCGCAAAAAGTTCTTCCGTTTGAGCTTGAAGTTGTTCGTTAGCTTCTTGCAGGGATTCACTCTTCTGTTTTAGTTCCTCCGTCCGAACTTTAACTTGCTGTTCTAAAGCGTCTCTTTGTGCTTTAATAGCGTGCAAACGGATTCGATAAAAAGAATAAAAGGACGTAACCACAAGGGCTAATCCCAAAAGTTTAAACCACCAGGTTAGCCAAAAGGGTGGTTTTATGACAACTCTCACTTGCGCTCCGTCATCATTCCACACCCCGTCATTATTTGTAGCTTTTACCTTAAATACATATTCTCCAGGGGGCAGACTGGTATACGTCGCAGATCTCTTATTCCCAATATAAACCCAATCTTTATCAAAGCCCTCTAGCTTATATGCGTACTCATTATCCTCTGGCTTGGTATAATCTAAGGCGGTAAACTGAAAGCTAAAAAAGTTCTGGTCGTAATCTAAATAAATTTCTTTTACGTCAGCAAGGTCATTACTCAAGAGAGCATTCTTAGTGCCGACAATTACCGACTTGTTAAAAACCTCAAAGTTCGTTAGATAGACGGCTGGTTTCAAAGAGTTGATCTGCACATGATCGGGATGAAATGAGGTGATCCCGTTCGTCCCTCCGAAATAGAACTTGCCGTCAATACCCGCGTGGAATGATCCTTTATTGAAAAGATTTAGATCAGGCCCTGCACTGCTCTTAAAAACTTTAAAGCGGTTGGTCTCAGGATTGTACAATGTTAGCCCTTGATTTGTACTGATCCACAAATTACCTCTGTCATCTTCAAGAATTCCTTTCACCAAGTCATCCAAAAGGCCATCCTTAGTACTTATGGTAGTGAATGTTTGACTTATAGCATCAAAACGATTTATTCCAAGATTCGTTCCTATCCATAAGGTGCCTTTCTTATCTTCGTGAATGCAAGTGACATTGTCATTGCTTAAACTTCGAGCACTTGTCTTTTGATGTGTGTATCCGTAAAAGTTCTTTGACTTTTCATCGAACCTGTACAGTCCCAAGCCACTGATACCGACCCACATATTTCCTTTACTATCTTCAGCAATTGCTGATACTGCCCCTGCAGGAAAACCATGGGGATTTTTAGCGTCTGGAATAAAATGCTCGAATACTTTAGTTCTTTTGCTGAATCGGCTAATACCCGAACCTAAAGAGCCTACCCATATATACCCCTTGCTATCTTCGAATAGTCGGGCGATCGACCAGTCGATAGTGCCTTGAGAAGATCTGTCGGACTTAAAAGTCTTGAAAGCTCGGGTTCTTCTGTCAAATACACTTAGGCCACCTTTATATGTCCCTACCCATATATTATTGTCCTTGTCTTCAAGTACAGCCAGAACATGGTTGCTTGGGATACCATTTCTTTTCCTAGGAGAGTATTTGTACTGGTTGAAATCTCCCGGTTTATTTAACACATTCAATCCGCCGCCCTCTGTTCCTATTAACAAGCAACTGTCTCTTGTTTGCCAAATACAGGAAACATAATTATGGCTTAGGCTATTGCCTGTCTTGCTATCCTTCCTAAGACGAGCAAAGTTTTCAGGATGAACGCTTATAAAATTTATTCCGCCGCCGTAAGTCCCTACCCAAATATTCCCATTTCTATCTTTAAAAATAGCATGTACTGAGTTATTTGAAAGACTGAATTCAGACTCTTCCTTTACAAAATGTGTGAACTTTTTTCGATCATGGTGTAATATGCTGATACCTCCGTTTTCTGTGCCAACCCATATGTCGCCTTTTGAATCCTCCGCTATAGAGAGTACGTGGTTGTGAATAAGAGAGTTCTGGTCGCTTTCTTTATTTTTGAAATGATAGAAACTGTCTCGAATGGGATTATATAAATTTACCCCCCCGGCCGGGGTTCCTATCCAAATATTTCCTTTCGAATCTTCGAAAATGGTGGATATCCGATTATCGCTTATGGAGGTCCGCTCTACCCCATTTTGGTAGGTCTTAAACCGGGTAGTATTTTTCGCCAGGAAACTTACTCCGCCCCCATGTGTCCCAACCCATAAGTTTCCTTTTTTATCAGTTAATAATGCTTTAATGTAGTTACCAGGTATCGTTGTCCTGTTATTCGGATCGTTTTTATAATGGATGAATTTTTGAGATTGTATTTCAAAATAGTTAAGACCAAATTCGGTGCCGACCCATAGGTTTCCTTTTTCGTCTTCGACGATGGAAGTAACTTTGTTACTATTAATTGATGTTTCCTTACCATTACTAAGGTAATTTGTAAAAGTTCCATCATGCCGATTAAATAGAGATAGCCCGCCTCTTTCACTTCCCGTCCAAATGCGTTTTTTCGAATCTTCGAATACGACATTTATGGCGTTGTGGCTTAATGATTTGGGATTGCTGACTTCGTGTCTGAAACTAGTAAAGGTGTATCCGTCGTATTTACAAAGTCCATCGGAAGTCCCAAACCACATAAACCCTTTATGATCTTGTATGATCGACACGACGTACCGCTTAGATAGCCCTTCAACAGAATTAAATTGTTTAAAACTGTAGGCTGGACTTTGCGCTGTGCTGAATTGAATGAGTGTAAAACAGGTTAAAAGGGTTAGAAAGAAGGGCTTCATTTCCTAGTTAATATCTGTCTGTTACGTGCTGTCGTCTTCCAAGGTTTCCAACAAACATGAAATAGAACCGAAATACTTTTCCACTTATTAACTATTAAGAAAAAGCTTTATAACAAACTATTAACATCAATGCTATCGGGATCATGATAAGCCTGGATCAATCAAGAAACAACAGCTTCTTCACCTTGCGAAGCCCGAGTCGAATCGCAAAATTTTTCATTGGGGCAGGTCTGCAAATTAACTAAGGAGAAAACAGCTTGTGTAACTAATTAGAAGGGATGCTATACTCCTAATTAGTTCAGAAATCTCCAGCTTCCGGGAGCTTTTCTGAAACCAATTTCACCCCTGATGGAAACTCCCCGTTCGCTACTTCTTAATTATTCTCGCTACCCAGCCCCCTGCAGTTTCCAATTCTGCTTTGATGGTCGACTGAGAAGTTACCTCGATCGTTCCTGTCTTAAAATCCTGAGCATCCAGCGCAGCATTAATTCCATCCTTCCAATACTGTAAAGTATATTGCCCAGGTTCAAGGAAAGAAAGGTTTAAATTGAAGTTGCGGGCTGCTTCATCTGTCATCGCTCCAATATACCATTCTCCATTCCTTCCTTTTCTAGCCATCACTACATACTCGCCTTTCTTTGCTTCTAAGGGCAAGGTAACCTCCCATTCAACAGGAACTGCTTTCAAAAAACCCATAGCTTCTTTCTCTTTCTCGTAATGCACCGGATTGTCTGCAAGCATTTGCAATGGGCTCTCAAAAACAACAAATTTGGCTAGTTCGTGACAGCGGGTACCTATACTCATCGGCTTATCATTAATGGGGGCCCAGCTCTTTTTCTGGGCGTTCAGCATCGCGCCAGGGGTGTAGTCCATCGGGCCGGCTACCATGCGGATGAAAGGCAATGTTACGTTATGATCGGAATCGATCTCCTGGGTTTTGTCCCACTTCGTATTTTCAGCCCCATAAACGCCTTCGGAGGTTATCACGTTAGGAAAAGTTCTCGACCAGCCGGTTGGCTTGTAGGCCCCATGAAAATCTACCAGCATTTTTCTTTTGGCAGCTTCTCGTGCTACTTTTTCGTAAAACAGAACCATTTCCTGATCATCCCGCTGCATGAAATCGACTTTAATACCCTTTACACCCCATGCCTCAAGCTGATCCAGCTTTGTATCCATGTCCTTTTCTATTGCCAGCCAGTTTGCCCATAATACCAGGCCAACGTTCTTCTGCCTGGCGTATGCAGACAATTCGTCCATATTTACATTCGGGGCAATCTTCAACAACTCTTTGGTATCGCCCCAGCCCTCGTCGACTACGAAATAAGGTATATCGTATTTTGAAGCAAAATCAATATAGTACTTATAGGTCTGGGTATTGGGACCAGCTTTGAAGTCAACTCCTGCAAGATTCCAGGCATTCCACCAGTCCCATGCAGATTTTCCTGCTTTTACCCAGCTATAGTCGCCAGTAGCGGGCGTTCCGAGCTGATAAGGCAGTTGATTAGTCAGCAAGTTTTTATCCTCTTTTTCCATAATCAAAATGCGCCATGGAAATCCCTGTGGCCCTTCAATTCGGGCAACAAAGTTCTCGCGCTCTGTTACCGGCCTATCTCTATCAGAAGTTTCTTTGGTTGTTTTTGGGTAATTCGGAAAAATTGCTTCCACCTTATTATTTTGAGCTCCTTTTAGCCACATGCCCGCGTAGTTAAAAAGGTTAGACTCTGTTACAAGGATATTAAGTCCCTTGCTATCAAATAAAGTTGGTAAACTTCCAAGTTTGCCGTCCAGGCTGTCTACAGGAAGTTTACGATAAACTCTTTCATTGTGAGAGAAGAAACTGTTCTCTAATGGATACCAGGCAGTATCACCCTGATGAAATTGAAAAGAGGCCTTTTCACCCAAAACTTTATAATTTCCCCGTTTCGAGCTCAGCCACCTCCAGGCAACCCCACTATCATAAGCTCTCCATTCGAGAGCCAGATCCTTATTCAAATCCAAATGCAGTTCCTGATAGTTATCTGTAATAGATTTGCTTTTTTGCCATACAACGGGCCTAAGAGTTTGCTGCACTTTATTTCTGCTACTTTTCACTACCCTAAACCTGTCTGACGAGGAGTTATCAAGCTCCAAATTGATGACAGAAGGACCAACTACCAGCTGCCTGGAATAAAATACCTGATAGCGAATGCTATCGCCTAAAGACACTTCTACCCGAATATTTTTATTGGGTGAAGTTAGGGCGTATTTTTGCTGCCCAGTTACTTTTCCGGGCAAACATAGAACACAAGCCCCCATACCTAGACCAAGAAAAAAACCAGCGTTTACGCCGCCTCGGATTATATTTTTTAGCAGTTGCATTATATTAGATTATTAGTTTTTCTAATCGGCATTAACAGTTATTTCTGTCTACCGATTAACTGCGGTTAACACGCTACTTGGTTTCCCCGCTCATATCCCAAGTTTTCCCAAGTGCCATCACTACTACATTTACTGAATGTTCGTAACTATTGATACTTCTATTGTTCTACCCAAAACTCTATACTTAAAGGCTGCAGTGTGGTAGTAATATCCTTCCCTTTTTTCATACCTATTGGTTCATTTCTTACTGCTGGTGAATATCTAACCCCTTTGAATTTTTTATTCAGCCCTGTGGATACATCGAAAGAAAAGGGCGTTTGGGAACGGTTTGTAAGCACAAAAGCGAGCTTCCCCTTCGGTGTTTTAAAAGCCATGATTCGATTATCATTACGGATAACTGGTTCGTCAACTTCATAACGTTGAGAGTTCCAGGGCATATACTTCAAAAAGCCAGCTATCGCGTTAAAGTTATCGGGATTATAATCCCAATGCCGCTTCTTAATAGAAGAATGATTAGTGTAGTTGTTGTCATCCTCGGGCCTCCAAAATCCTAAACAATATCCGGAGGCTTCTACGTTATAGGTTGGCTTAAGCGCATGTAACCAAAACCAGGTGGGAGAGTTGGCGAAGGTAAACCAGTTCATTATATTTTGAGCGGTGTTAATACATAGCGAATCATTAGTAGGTTTTTGATACTCGAATTCATTTTGATAGACAGGTCTACCAAATGTATTGCTAGTGTATATAGGAGACTCCTTCCTGATTTGGTCTGAATTGGAACCTATCCGATGATATACCCAAGCCCCAACGTATTTGAGTGCCGATGTATCTTTTTGAATTAGTTTTCCAATATCACCTGAATTCCCATTCCAGGAATCAACCATAATCAAACTTTTGGGAATCAGTTGGTTTATCTTCGGGGCTACAGCCTTAAAAGTTTTGAAATATAGATCTGGCTCATAATAACAATGAGAATACGACTGTGGCGCGGTACCCAGGGTTAGCGTTTCAACAGAGCCTATTGATGGTTCGTTTTGAAGCCCCCACATACTGACCTTTATCCCACTTTTCGTGATATAGCGAATATCGGCACTTAATGCATCTCCAAATGCATCAAGAAATTCCGGCTTATCACTTTTAAGGGTACCGCCCAAATAGCTATTCGTTGATTTCCAATATGGCGCAGGTGACCAATATTCCATAGAGATCCCCTCCATACCTGATTTGGTGATCATTTCTTTTAGATCCGATAGCTGATTGGGATATCTTTCTTCCATGTAACGACCACTGGTGTCCAGGCCACGAAAATAAAGCCCCATTGCAAGCCGGCAATAACGAAAACCTTTGAGAAGGTCTTTATAGAATCGCTTTCTTTCTGAACGAATGAGATCATGAGGTATAGCGACAACCTTATCGGGTAAACCTGAGTTACCGGAACCAATCGCGTCATTTTGAACTTCGACCCCTAATCCCCAGATGACCTGCTTCGGTTTATCAAGCCGGATGACATATTTACCTTCTTGTTGCTCTTGGGCTATAAGCCTAAGGGGCGATTGTAGGATAATCGCCACCAGCAAAAAACTGAATAAAGTTTTAAATTCGCTCATTCTCTTAATTTTTATCGTTTAAATTAGGCACCCACCGATCTGTTCGAAAAGGTGCTAAAGGCAAGCCTTCCCTGTTAAAAATAGTTACCTCCGGGTTATCCTTCCATGCATACCTTACCGCTAAAGGATTCGACACTGCATCTGAACTTAAGGCAATTGTCCCATCGGTGTTCAACTGAGCAATTGCAGGATAAAATATCTGGTCCTTGCCAGCGATGGTAAAACCGGAACCGCTGGAATTCTTTTTGTAAAGTAACCCAGCTTTAGCATCTTGAAAATGAATGGTAATCTGATTGCCACTTATATGCATCTCTTTAAACCGCGGACCGTTGCAGGTTACTTTTTTATGATAAGCTATAGACTCAGCTAGCAATGCAAGGCGTACACCTACTTGTTCTTTATCGCTCGGGTGTATATCATATGGATCTCCTAAATCAATACTGACAGCCATTCCTGTTATAGGTAAAGAGAGCGATCGGGATTGTGCTTCCCGCATCCACGGCCAATTTTTAGCCCCTAATAAATTAGGGAGTTGCACAAAAAGGAAAGGAATATCGCCCATCTGCCAGCGTTTTCGCCAGTCTTTAATTAAAAGTGGCTGGAGAACCTCATATTGCGCAAAGTCATTTGCGTTTGATTCTCCCTGATACCAGATGATTCCCTTAATCGAAAAAGGCAGAATAGGATTAATCATGGCATTAAATAAGCCCGTTGGTTTATTTTGATATGACGTGCCCCAACTTAGTGGTTGTTCGATCTGATCATTATATAACCAAGATCCATTAAGGCTAAGGCGCGTATTACTATTATTGAGTTTCAAATAGGCGCTGTCTCTAGGAGAGCCCAACTGTCCTGATCCCCAGCCATTGACCATTCGCACTGTAATAACATTTTTGCCAGACTTTACCAAGGATGCTGGAACCTTATATTCAGTCATGTCCAAATTTCTGTTTCTTCCGATCTCTACGCCATTAAAATAGGTAATGTTGGATTCCAGAATCTTGCCTAAACGCAAAGTATACCCGGTGGCGTTTGGTTGTTCTGGAATTGTTATACTTTTTCTGAACCAGATGATAGAATAATAGGGTGCTTTCAACTCACTTGCTTTTAGAGGATACTTAGCCATTTTCCAGGCGGTATCTACATAATCGATTCGGGTTACCCCTTGATCCAAGCCATTATGAGCAGTTTGAATAGCAATTTGCCTCAAACTATCTATCCGATCCGCATTCCTCTGCTTTTGCCGCCAATCTGTTGTATCGTTAAATGCATTTAGAGCGAGGTCTTTAAAATCAGGTAAGCTTTCAAGTGCCTCTTTACTCATCCACGACTCTATTCTGGTACCTGGCCAGGAAGCATTGACAATACCGATAGCGATTTTTTTCCTTGTGTAGAGGGTTTTCGCAAAAAAATAACAAACTGCTGAGTAATCCTTTACCGTTTCCGGGGTACACACCCTCCACTGGCCCTTTGGTATATCTGTTTGCGGCCTATTGCTTGTCTGGCGACTCATATTGAATTCCCTTATCATCGGAAAATTGGCCAACGCGGCTATACTATCGAGTTTTTTGATAGGCCGTTTCATTTGAAAGTTCATATTACTTTGCCCGGAAGCTAACCATACTTCTCCGACCATCACGTTCTTAAAAGCTATCAGGGAGTCTTGAGACTTTATTTTCAAGGTGAAGGGCCCACCATAGTTAAGGGCAGGTAAAATAGCTTTCCATTTCCCTTCGCCATTGGTCATTACGTTCTTGCTTATTTTGTTTAGAACTACAGTAACTTTACAACCAGGCACAGCAGTACCCCAAACGACAATCGGTTTTCCTTTCTGCAGTACAACATTATCAGAAAAAATCCCTGCGGCTTTTAGTTCGTTACTCTGAGCATGTACAAAACCGCTCAGAGATATTAAAATCGAAAGAATACTAAAAAACAACCTTTCCAAATTTAGTTTGAGTTAAGAAGTAGAAATAAAAAGCAGAGCCTTTTTCATACCTTAATCTTGTTTTAATAACAACGAACTTCAAATATCTGCGCCGAAGGATCACCGTTTGTGGAGTGCACACAAATCCTGATTTGATTAGTGCTAATGGGCTTTTCTAAATGGTGCTTACGGTGTCTGTGATAGTTTTCTTTCACTTCGAAAATCGTATTCCACGCTCCATCAAAATAACCTTGGATAGAGTAATCTTTAGGGCATTGCGGATCGCGGTAAAACGGGTCATATGCATGATACTCACGTAATAGGTGACCAGGAAATGTTAGTTCTACTTCTTTAATTAACTGGGCTTTTGGCCAGCTTAACTGAAGCCACTGCGTTAACGGCAGATTGGGATCAGACTTCCATAAATTTGTAAATTGATGCGGGCGTGTAACCCCGCTAATTACATTTTGCGGGCCATAACAAGGTTGTGCAGGATGAATTTTAAAACTCAACGTTTGGCCATTTCCAAACCTTCTCATTTTGGTGGGGCTAATTTGATACATGGCCATTTGCCCTGATTCTATCCGTCCTGCATTTTTCCATTCAACCTTGGGATTGGGTAAAAGATCAAAGCGAATATAGCGCCCAACCGGTGCATCTTTCAAATTGACCTCCCAAGCTACCCAATTTCCTCCAGGAGGAACAATTAATTCCCCTTCTGCAAGGGTAGGTAATTCACAAGCTCTGTAATCCCAGATGTGATCTGCTAACCTAATTTGACAGGCAACCCTTTGTTCTGCCTCTGAGGTGTTAACTAAAAACACTTCAATTTTTTCAATGTTTGATGAACCGATTGCTATTAACTGTCCTCTACGGTTTTCCAATTTCTCCTGAAGGTATTGAGGCTGATCTCGCCAAATATGTAAGCCCTCATGAGCACCTTTACTTTCTGGCCCTGCACCGTATAATAATGCTTCGCTGCTGGCTGCCAATGTAGCACCAAGTGCAAGATCCTTTTCATCTACGTTCTTATAGTTCGGAAAGAAACATCCATCTCTAAGTAACTGCTGTTGAATGGTCTTGATTAAAAGCTTTGGAGCGTCTGAAACAGCCACATTTTTTTGTAAGGCTATCGCAGCTGCTGTACCGGCAGCTTGCCCCAATAGTGCAGTGGTGTTCATTACCCGCACTGTTCCCAAAGCGGCATGAGTAACACTAATATTTCGACCGGCCATCATTAAATTATCAACGTCCTTTGAAATTAACGATCTCAAAGGTATACCATATGGGCCTGCATAGCTTTTTATAGCATATTCCGAAAATGTAGAATAGTTTTCATTACTGGCAGGCTCACTATTTTGCGCTAATAAACCACCAGGTGTGTGCAAATCGATAAACCAACCACCAAATGCAATTTCATCTTCAAATACGGTGCAATTTTGAGGATCATGTTCTGTCATCAAATACTGCCCCATTATGCGGCGGCTTTCTCTTTTACCGGGAACCTGGCCGATCCAATCTAAAGCATAATTCTTAGACAGCTCCTTCATCTTAGGATCTTTGTTCTTCATCCAATCCCAAACCCCCAGCGCATGTCTCGTCAGCTCGTGACGAATCTCTTCATTATCAGAAATCGTATCATAAGGAATTCCGATTTCAATCCACCAATACCCCCCCCTTTCTTCTTTAGGCAAACGACCTTGCTTATAGAAAAAAGATGCATCATCATACTTCATTGCCCAATCGGGGGCTTTAAATGCGGTAGGCCTCCCAACATCTTTGGTTTTGAAATGAATGGAGCTCCCCATTACATCTTTACTGGCTACTTCAGGAGCATGGGGCTCATTAAATTCATCCTTGCCTTCACTACCTAACCGGTACTCACAGCCAGCTATATTAGCTACTATTCCGTCGCCTGATGCATCGATAAAGATAGATGCTTCTATTGTTAGCTCTTTTTCGGCATTTAACTGCCGCGCGGTTACTGCTTTAATATGCCGCTTGTCCTTCATAATCACATCGTACACATCTGTGTTCACATGAATCGTAAGGTTTTTTGTTGATTGCGCCATATTATATAGTGTCATATCCCAAACACTATTGGTCCAGCCGTTTTCAAAAATGGCTTCATGATTTTGTGCTCTTTCTTCAATTAGAAGTTCAGATATGATACCCGTTTCTCTTGCGTAAGCATGAAAAGCACATGCGCCATGCGGTGTAACTCTTATTTCGGATGAACTATTTCCGCCAAAAACCGGGCGATTTTGTACAATGCAGGTTTTACGACCTAAACGTGCTGCCGCTATGGCCGCACAGAAGCCGGCCAGCCCCCCTCCTATGATCACCAGATCATATTGTTCTGTTTTTTTATGCATGATTTTACTGCGATTATGCTTTTTCGGTTGCTAATTTTTGTTCTTTAATAATTAATGGTCTTTTTACAGCTCCTAAGATGGAAATGCTTATCAGTAATAGAAGACCTGCAAATAGTGCGATCAGGTTCCTTACAGATGTATCAGAGAAAACAAGTAAGCCGAACATTAAGATGGCTAGGGCGCCTATACTAAAAGCTAAAAGACGAGCCGGGAAATAAGCAATGGATCGGTCTGCATCTATATTTCTAATAGGTGAATATTTAGTAGTTGAATTCTTAAGTTGCAAGAAACCAGCGGTAACATTTTTGCCAAAAATCTCCATTACAAGCAAACAAATCATTGGTACCAATAAACCAATTGCGACTTCCATTTCCTGTCTATGATTGTTATAATAGATGATTAGTGTATTTTCTGACTCTGTCGGCACTAAGAACTTACATGCTATAGCAGCAAAGAAAGTGGCCCCTGTTGACCACCAAATTGCATTCTGTCTAATCCTGCCAAAATAGAGCCCCCACAAAACCGGCAAGACCATAGCTACTACCAATAAGCCTGTTACAGTAAGAATTACCTGCTCTGCACCGCCAAAAAATGGAACGGTTAAAGCAATAGAAATAATGACGCCTCCAATTAGGAAAGAGCATATCCGGCCTACCTGTACAAGCTTTTTTTCGGATGCATTTGGATTGATAAAGCTTTTGTAAATATCATTAGTTACTGCTCCGGCATAAACATTCACCTCGCCATCTATATAACTCGCCGCTGATGAAAACATGGCTGCCAACAACAAGCCGATCATTCCCGCTGGTAATACAGAAGCACAGGCCAATATATAAGCTTGTTCTGGCGAGACTGCAGGGTTAATAATGCGGTACAACATAGGGGGTAACATCCAAATAATAGGACTTACTAAATATAAGCCCCCAAAAAGATAAGATGCTTTACGCGCGTTTGCCGGGCTACTAACCGCCAGAAACCGTTGAATGAATACCCATTCGCCCCCTAGTTTAAAGGTGTGCACAATGACCCAACCAATCAGGAAGACCAGAGTAAATCCTCCGCCTGTAGGAGCAAGAAAACCTTCAGGAGCGGAATTTATGAAATGCTGGATACCTCCCACCTGAGAAAGGCATAAGGGAACGACAAACAATACGGTAGCTGTTAATACTACAAACTGAATAGCATCAATAATGAGTACTGCCCATAAGCCCCCACTAACTGCGTACACCAGCATCAATGCACCAGAAAGCACCACAGCGACGGAAATGGAAAGGTTTCCGGTACTCGCGTCTGCCAAAAAGTGCCCGGGTTCCAATTTAATAACAGAGGTGACCAAAACAGCAAAGGAATATAATGCTACTCCCATAGCCACGATTTTAAAAATCATTCCTACCCAGGTGTAGAACTGGACCGATCCTTTTCCAAACCGAAGCAGAAGATACTCACCCACGGTAGTAATCCCTAAAGAGGCCCATTTGGTAGCAATAAAGCGACCTACAATAAAAGAACTTATACCAGAACACATAAGAATGCTTACTGCCACAAAGCCGAACTTATATGCAATACCTCCCCACACCACAAAAGTACCAGCAGAAAATGCGCTCATGAAGGATGATAACCCTGATAACCACCACGGTGACTGCTTCTTAACTGCGAACATATCGGCCGAAGTCTTATTTTTCTTAGAAAGTATGCTTCCGATATATAAAATACCTACGCCGTAAATTAGTAATACTATATAGTCTATTGTTTGCATTAATATTAAGGTTTTAGCTAGAAATTAAACTTTAGCACAGGTCAATAATGGAGTCGATTTCAAATTTATCATCCCGTGATTGGCATTTTCCACCGATAAATTATTTAGCCGTATTTCGAATCTAAATTTCGTGTCCATCCCAGTTCTCATTCATTGCCGTCGATCAGCTCGTAGTGCCATCCTTTGGTCGGATGTTGAGAATAAATATTCCGGTAAAGCACAAAACTTCGTGAAATCTGGGTTGTGACTTTTTCATATATATTATGAGTTGGTTTTAATTAGTACCTCAGTGTGTTAATATAGATCTGTATTTTCCATTTTTAATAGCACAATCCAAACCTATAGTTTTGAGAATATAAAACCAATATCCTGATGCTGGACGACGGCATTTTTTCTATCGCAATCGCTTGTGTTATCGCTTTCGATAGATAGAAATATTTAGTGCAACTTAACCTCATTATGGTCAAAAAACGGGGAGGCTTAGAAATCCCAATGCTTAGCCGATGTAAGCAAAAAGAGGATAGTAACTACGGCGTAAGTTCCGTTGCTTAGGAAAATACCAGAGTTACTGGTATCTTCTTACAGGCATGAATCCGTTTTAGCAGGGATCGACCTTAAAACTTGGATAATTCTTTAATATAAAAGATCAAGCGGTTAAAGAGAAAAACGGCAAAACTTTCACGGAGTTTTAGGAGCACATCGTTTCAATAAGGCTCTTAAGGCCATTTGAAGGCTTTTGACTCAAGTAGTAATATTCATATCAAACTCATGTTACTACGTGTGTCAACCTGTTTCAGAGGGAGAATCACAAAAAAGGGGCTGAAACTACTGTTTCAGCCCCTTCATTAGAACTATTGCTTTAGGATTTTTTTGACTGTCACTTCATCACCGTTCTTTATAACCAGTAAATACAAGCCAGGGATAAATCCTTGCGTAGATATACGCTCCGTAGATTTACTTAACGGCAAGGAGCGCATCAATATTCCAGCACTATTATAAAGATCTAAGGTAGCCCCTGGTTGCAGTTTACTTACAGAAACCTGAAACTCCAGCCCGACCGGATTTGGATAAACGCTAAGTGAATTGGAATTGGCTGTTTCAATTTCTCGTAAATATGATGTCTCAACATCTTTGGAGGTAGATACTACCGCTGTAATTCCTGTAGAACCACTTCCATAAATTTCTGTCTCATAAATACTGAACCAGTAAGTGCCCTCAGAATTTGCACCTGTCAGGCTTATTCTAACATACCGGCTGGTGTTGTCTGTAACATCAATAGTCTGAAATCCAGCCGTTAAAGCAGTAGTTCCTGACCAGACCTGTGTCCAGGTGCTGCCATCTCCCACCTCCACTTTAATGGGATTAGTTCGGGTATTTCCGTTAAACATCATCAGTTTGAGATAATTAACCATCTTATCTGCACCTAAATCATATATGATCCAAGTGCTGGACAATGTTCCGTTTCCTGCCCAACGCGTCCCGGTATTGCCATCATAAGAGTATTCTTTAGGGTTACTGGTGTCTGAATATCCCGCTGTAGATCCGGTGATAATCAGTTTGGCAGGCGCTGTGCCAGAAGTAGTAGCACTGGCTACATTTGACCAGGCAGAACCTCCGTTATTGCTTTCTGATCTTAAACGATAGGAATAAGATGTACCCGGCAACACGCCGGTGTCGGAAAAAGACGTTGTGTTAGCCGGTGCATTGCTTAAAAGCAAATAGTTCCCTGTCCCCTCTTTTCGTTCAATCCTGAAATGGGTCTCATCACTGCTATTATCTGTCCATGAGAGATTAATCTGGTTAGAACCCGAGGCGCCCGCTGTAAGGTTAGCCGGTGCAGCAGGCACAGGGCCTGAGCCTACAAAAATGCCATTTCCGTTAGTGCCTATAAATACCCTCCCATAAACTTCACGATCAGCAGCCATCGAATTGGGTTCATTTCCCATCTTATAGTAAACATTGTCGATTTGGGTCCAGGTCGCACCATTATCATCCGAACGGAAAACGCCATCTGGAATATTGTTTACTGTTCCCATTACATATACTGCAGGATCGGTTGATAAGGCTTTCCCGACAGACATTAACCTGGTATTTTGAACGTTTGCTATTTTTGTGAAGGATGCCCCTGAATTAGCGGAATACCATAATCCCGATCCTTGTAACGAAACCCAGATATGGCCTTCTTTACCCGGAGCGGTTTCCACCTTTAAAAAAGACACACTGGTTAATACCGGCAAGGTTGAGGCTACAGAAAAGGAAATCCCTCCATCTGTGCTCCGGTAAAAATTTCCGTTATGGTACGCATAGAATTTATTCCCGTTTACCTTATCAGCAGCTACCGGGTTCGGACTACCTCCATCAAATATATTTGTACCGGGAACCAAGCCTACAGGCAGCGTGGTAATTTTAGTCCATGATCCTCCGCGGTTTGTCGAGCGATAGGCAGAGCCGCCCTGTCCTACCCAGATCATGGTCTCGCTTGTTGCAGAAATGACTATCCTTCCGCCTGATTCACCGGTGGGGTACCTACTAAAAATAGTGTAACTGTCACCGCCATTGGTGGAGTATCCTCCATAAGCTGTACCATCCCACCCTTTTCTCCCTACTCGTGCAATAAAATTCGGATTGGTTTCCTGCACAGCCACTCCTACCATATTTCCCGATAGCCCCTGTCGTGTCCATGGGAAATATACCGCCATGCTTTTTGTTGGGGGTTCGGTAATTGATTTGTGGTCAAATCCTCCAAGATCTGCTCCCCCTGTTAACAATTTATTCGGGCTCCCCGCAGGAGGGCACAAAATGGTTCCCATCGTTACAAATTCTTCTTCATCAATTACCCGGGCTTTCCAGGGCACCGTAGCAGCCCATACATCGGTAGTCTGATAAATGGCAAAAATATCGGTGAACCATACATGCCCTGTGTTAAAGGGATCCCAGGCGAAATCCGTAATTGATTTTGCATAATGATCGTCTGTGGCAAAAGGCATTTCAGAAACATCAAAAGATCTGGCAAACTTTAACCAGCTTGCCCCCCCGTTATTGCTCCGGTAAGTGGGGCTGTCCCACGACTTCACGCTGACGATAACCTCATTACTATTATTGGGATTAACATCCACTCCGTGATAAATATTATTTAATTCCGGAGAAACCGTTGACCATGAAGTCCCATTCCATTTAGAAACTCCGGTACCGCTGGTTACATACATGGTTCCATTAGCGTGAATAGCAGCCCGTCGCACATCAGAAGGACTGCCTGACATAAGCGTAAATACCCCTCCTCCGTCTGTACTCCGGTAAACGCCATCACTGCATCCGATGTAAATATTTTTCGTTACCCCTGAGATCATGCCTCCGCTAACATCGAAAGCAACAAATCTTCCATTGAGGGTATTAATTTTGCTCCATGATGTACCTGAATTAACTCCTTTGTAAGTGCCATCCGCATTCGAGGTTACATACACTACCGTACTATTTTGAGGATCCACGGCGATCCGGTCTCCCCCGTTTTTATCAGCACCATTTGCAGAAACACGGATAGAAAGCCCTGCGTCAGTCCAGGTTGTTCCCCGGTTGGTTGATTTAATCACTTTACCGGGAGGCGCCCAGCTGTAAGTGTAATCAGCATACTTTCCAACGGTAGCATACAGAATATTTCCGGTAGCATCCTGGGGATCAACAGCAATATTTCCGCATGCGCTGTTATTGCTCTGGCTCATCGGCACTCCGTTTAACAGGCCTTCCCACTTTTGCTCAATGTGGTTCCACCGGTAAGGGTTCCCAACATCCGTGGTCGCAAAAAACAAATTCGGAACTGCCGGATGCGCTTTAATGCTGGTCACATTTCCACCGCCCCCAATGCGTACGGTTGCCCAGTTGGTCTGAGCGTCTGCTTGCAGACTATATCCTAATAATAGGATAGTAAGCAAGAACAAACTCTGCTGAAATCTTTTCTGAGATAATAATCTTTTCATTTTCATTAAATTAAACAGGTTTATAATTAGGAACTATTAGTAGACGTTAATAAAACAGCATCTCCTTTGCTGTTCGCCGTCAGGGTTTAACTTGCATAACCCATTCTGAAAAACGGCGATCTCCGCTTCCGGAGGAAGCAATACTGAACTCGGGTTTGCATGGGTAGCCGCTCCGGCAGAAGACTCTGAAATCTTACGGTAATCCCCTCCGGGTATGGGCTGGCCCAACTCAGCTCACTCTGGGTCTAGTACTGTTTTGCCAGCGTACCTTGAACTACAGAACAATCCGACAGCACAAAACATATGAAAACTGAGTAGTAATTTTTCATATGTTATTAATTGGTTTATTTGGTTTGTAGGTGTATACATCAGGCCACAGATTCATAAGAAAGAGGCTGAAATTAGTATTCAACCTCTTCATTAGAACTATTGCTTTAGGATTTTTTTGGTTGTCACTTCATCACCGTTTTTGATAACTAATACATACAAGCCAGGAATAAATCCTTGCGTAGATATACTCTCCGTAGACTTACTCAATGGCAAGGAGCGCATTAATATTCCGGCACTATTATAAAGATTCAATGTAGCTCCTGGTTGCAGTTTACTTACAGAAACCTGAAGTTCTAATTCGACCGGATTGGGATAAACGCTAACCGAGCTTGAATTGGTTGATTCAACCTCTCTTAAATTTGCTATTTCAACCACTTTTAAATTGGAAATTACCGATGCATTACAAGCACCTAAGCGATCACCATGGTTTAGATGATCATCTACACGCCCCTTGGGAACACAGATCTCGCTACCATCGTGGCAAATTTTTACTTTGTCGTTGTTACTGCCGCAGCGTACGTCTTCTACCGTAATTGATATAGATGCTGTAGCAGAGCAACCCAGGGCATCGATTACTTTGACGGTATATACTCCTGCTGAACTCACGGAAAGAGACGAAGAACCTTCTATATCATTCCATAAGTAGGTATAAGGACCTGTACCACCTGATGGCAAAGCATTAATGGTTAATGAAGAAGGTCCATAACCCAAATACAAAGTATTCTTCGCTACCCCGCTAAAATCCATTGCATAAATATCAGGAACGCTTACTGTAACAGGACTGTTGATTACAACACGTGTCTCACCTGTAGCCTGGTTGCCATGACCATCATCAACAAGCCAGTGAATGGTGCTTGTACCAACATTAAAGCTACCGCTAGCATCGGCGCCACTTCCGCTTCTGCTTGTAGCACCGCCAATAGAATAGCTAATTTGTGCCATTCCGCAATTATCTGTTGCCACTAATGCAGGAATTGCATAGCTTCCCTCAGCACTATAGCACTGCGTAGCCACTTCCGGACGATAGGTGATTACTGGGGCGCTTACATCTTTTACTACCACACGTTGAGTTTGGGTAGCAGTATGGCCATTACCATTATCATAGGTCCAGTTAATGGTATAAGTTCCCTGCTGGTTATAGGTTAGCGGATCATTTGTTGAACCATTTAATTTGCCTGCACAAGCATCTGTTGCTGTTGGTGCTGTCACCGTCACAGAGCATTCGCCATTTACCGGGGGCAGTTCAGCCAAGTCAGGCACTGGTTTACAATCACTTCCATAGATTTCCGTTTCAGTAATACCGAACCAGTAGGTACCTTCAGAATTTGCACCTGTCAAAGTTATCCTTACATACCGGTTGGTGTGGTCTGCTATATCAATAGGCTGAAATCCAGCCGTTAAAGCAGTAATTCCTGACCAGACCTGTGTCCAGGTGCTGCCATTCCCCATCTCCACTTTAATTGGATTAGTTCGCGTATTTCCGTTAAACATCATCAGTTTAAGATAATTAACTGTCTTATTTGCGCCTAAATCATAGGTAATCCAGCTAGTGGATAATGTTCCATTTCCAGCCCAACGCGTCCCGGTATTGCCATCATATGAGTTTGCCTTGGTGTTAGTGCCATCGTCGTATCCCGCTGTAGATCCGGTAATAACCAGTTTGGCAGGAGCTGTACCAGAAGTAGTAGCACTGGCTACATTTGACCAGGCAGAACTTCCGTTGATATTTTCTGTACCTACACGATAAGAATAAGAGGTACCCGCCAATACGCCGGTGTCGGAAAAAGACGTTGTGTTCGCCGGTGCATTGCTTAAAAACCCATAGTTCCCGGTCGCTTCTTTTCGTTCAATCCTGAAGTGGGTTTCATTATCGCTATTATCTGTCCATGAAAGATTGATCTGGTTAGCGCCCGAAGCAGTCGCCGTTAAGTTTGCAGGTCTTGCAGGTACTGGGCCTGAGCCTACAAAAATTCCATTTCCGTTAGTGCCTATAAATACCCTTCCATAAACTACACGATCAGCGGCCATTGAATTCGGTTCATTTCCCATCTTATAGTAAACATTGTCCATTTGGGTCCAGGAGGCACCATTATCATCCGAACGGAAAACCCCGTCCGCTATATTGTTTACTGTTCCCATTACATATACTGCCGGATCAGTAGATAAAGCTTTTCCAACAGACATTAATCTGACATCTTGAACGTTAGAGATTTTTGTAAAGGATGCCCCTGAATTAGTAGAATACCATAATCCTGACCCTTGTAACGAAACCCAGATATGGCCTTCTTTATCTGGCGCGGTTTCAACCTTCAAAAAAGAGGTATTAGATAACACCGGCAAAGTAGAAGATGCTATGGAAAAGTTAACTCCCCCGTCTGTGCTTACGTAAAACTTTCCGCCTTGATAGGCATAAAATTTTCTCCCATTTACTTTATCAGCAGCTATCGGGTTCGGGCTGCCTCCATTGAATATATTTGAACCGGGAACCAATCCTGCAGGCAGAGAATTAATTTTGGTCCATGTTACTCCGCGATCAGTGGAACGATAGGCATAGCCGTTAGCAGAAGGGACCCCCGCTTGAACAGGGCCACCCTGCCCTACCCAAATCATGGTCTCGCTTGTTGCAGATACAACTATCCTTCCGCCTGATTCACCGGCGGGGTATGTAGTAAAAATAGTGTAAGTGTCACCGCCATTGGTGGAGTACCCCCCATAAGCCGTTCCATCCCATCCTTTTCTCCCTACTCGCGCAATAAAATTTGGATTGCTTTCCTGAACAGCCACTCCTACCATATTTCCCGACAGGCCCAGTGGTGTCCATGGAAAATATGCAGCCATGCTTTTTGTTGGTGGTTCTGTGATTGATTTATGATCAAATCCTCCAAGATCTGCTCCTCCGGTTAACAATTTATTTGGGCTACCTGCCGGAGGGCATAGAATAGTTCCCATCGTTACAAATTCTTCTAGATCAACTACTCGCCCTTTCCATTGCACCGTAGACGCCCATACATCGGTAGTCTGATAAACGGCGAAAATATCGGTAAACCAAACATGCCCTGCGTTGAAAGGATCAAAGACGAAATCCGTAATGTTTTTTGCAAAATGGTCCGATGTTTTAAAGGGCATTTCAGAAACATCGAATGATCGGGCAAATTTTTCCCAGATTATTCCTCCGTCTTTACTTCGAAAGGTGGGACTATCCCAGGAATGTACGTTCACAATAACTTCCTCACTATTGTGAGGGTTTACATCTACTCCAATGTAGTCCGCAGTCGCTTGGGGTGTAAACTTCGACCAGGAACTTCCGTTCCATTTAAAAACTCCGCTGTTGGTATAGTCAGCATCTGTGCTACTTTCTCTCACTCCAGCAGTTACATACATGGTCCCATTAGGATGAATAGCGGCTCGTCTCACCTCAGAAGGACTGCCTGGCATAAGCGTAAATGTCTCTCCTCCGTCTGTACTCCGGTAAACGCCATCATGGCATCCGATAAAAATATTCTTTGTTACCCCTGATATCATGCCTCCGCTCACATCGAAAGCAATAAATCTTCCATTAAGCGAATTAATCTTGCTCCATGATGTTCCTGAATTAATTCCTTTGTAAGTGCCATCTGCAACCGAGGTTACATACACCACCGAGCTGTTCTGTGGATCCACCACAATCCGATCCCCGCCGCGTTTATCCTGAGCCGAATTGGCAGCAACACGGATAGTAAGTCCTGCATCAGTCCAGGATGTTCCCCGGTCGGTTGATTTAATCACTTTTCCTGGAGGCGACCAACCGTTAGCGTAATCAGCATACTTTCCAACGGTAGCATACAGAATATTTCCCGTATCATCCTGGGGATCAAAGGCAATATTTCCACATGCACTGTTATTGCTCTGGCTAAGCGGCACCGCGTTTAACAGGCCCTCCCACTTTTGAGCATTGTGGTTCCAGCGGTAAGGGTTCCCCACATCCGTAGTGGCAAAAAACAAGTTCGGGACTTTTGGATGCGCTTTAATGCTGGTCACGCTTCCACCGCCGCCAATGCGCACGGTTGCCCAGCTGGTTTGAGCGTTTGACTGCAAACTATATCCTAATAATAGGATAGTAAGCAAGAACAAACTCAGCTGAAATCGTTTCTGAGGTAATAATCTTTCCATTTTTATTAATTAATAGGTTTATATTTAAGAATTCATTCCGTGGATTACGTTAACAAAAAGCATCGTCTCCGCTTTTCGGTGGAAGCAGGATACTGAACTAGGGTTTGCAGGGGTAGCCGCTCAGGCGAAAGGCTCTGTAAATTTCAGGTAACTGCCTCCGGGTATGGGCTGATTCAACTTACCTCACCCTAATTCTAAAACTGTTTTGACAGCAGACCTTCGACTACTATAAAAATCCGACAGCACAAAACATGTGAAAACTGAGTAGTGATTTTTCATATGTTATGAATTGGTTTATTTGGCTTGCAAGTGTATAAACAGGGAATTACTGATTCTCTTTTATCCAAACACTATCTAAACTTAAGGCTTTGAGCATCAAAGATCAATATTCGAGAGCTAGCAAAAGCCACTTTTCCTATCGCAATCGCTTGTGTAATCGTTTTCGAGAGATAGAAATTTTTTAGCTTAACTAGACCTTCAAGTTCTAAACATGAAAACAGAAGACCTAAGATGTCAACAAATTCCTTAACACCCTTGAGATCAGGTTAGTAGTTGTAGACTAGTCCTATAAAATAAATATCCGAGTAACTGCGTCAAAAACAAATGGCTGAATAACCATTTGCTTTTCAAATGAGTTATTCAGCCAAATATCTGACGTTATACAAAGGCCACTCAGTTATGCGGCTTTTCCCAAAAAGCTATTGCTTCAGGATTTTTTTAGTAGTTACTCCATCACCATTTTTTACAGTTAATAAGTATAAGCCCGGAGTAAAACCCTGCATAGATATACTCTCGGTAGATTTCTCCAATGGCAAAGAGAGGAGCAATGTTCCTGTGAGATTATACAACTGCATGGTAGCACCGGGTTTCAACGAGCTTACAGAGACTTGCAGTACGGATTCAACCGGATTTGGATAAACGCTAACCACATTGGAATTGGCTGTTTCAATCTCTCTTAAGTTGGAAACAGTGGCAACTGATTCATCAGCGTCTTTTGAATTCGAAGCTAGCCCCACACCACAAGTACCTAGGCGATCACCGTGATTTAAATGCTCCTGTACAGCATTTCTGGAAATACAAATCTCTTTCCCGTTGTGACAAACTTTTACTTTATCATTGTTATTCCCGCAACGCACATCTTCTACTTTAATTGTAATAGAAGCTGTAGTAGAACAGCCCAGGGCATCCACAACTTTAACCGTATACACTCCTGCTGAATTTACTGAGAGAGATGAGGCTCCTGCGACATCATTCCATAAATAAGTATAAGGTCCGGTTCCGCCTGATGGTAAAGCATTAATAGTTAGCGACGAGGGACCATACCCTAAATACAAGGTATTCTTCTCATCCACATTGGGATCCATGGCGTAAACATCAGGAATACTTACTGTAACAGCGCTGTTGATTACCACATTGGTTTCAGTCCTTGTTTCATTACCATGACCATCTTCAACAAGCCATTCAATTGTGCTAACACCAGTATTAAATTGACCGCTCGCGTCGGCGCCGCTTCCACTTCTGGTTGTAGCGCCGCTAATAGAATAGCTAATAGTTGTTGTTCCGCAATTGTCTGTTGCCGTTAGTGATGGAATGGTATACGTTCCATCTGCACTATAACACTGAACCGGCACTTCAGGTCGGTGGGTAATCTCTGGTGCACTTACATCTTTAACTACTACACTTTGATTTTGAGTTGTAGTATTGCCATTACCATCATCAAAGGTCCAGGTAATGGTATAAGTTCCCTGCTGGTTATAGGTCAGCGGGTGGTTTGTTGAAGCGGTTAATTTACCTGCACAAGCATCTGTTGCTGTTGGTGCTGTTACCGTTACAGAACATTCGCCATTTACCTGTGGAAGTTCAGCTATATCAGGTACTGGTTTAGTAGCATCGCTTATAGTTAATGTGCCATTTACATAACTTATCTGGTAATTTGAAAGTCCAGAACCTTGTGCATTGGCAGCAACAATCGCGTAAGTTCCTTTACTTCCGCTTTCAGCAGCGCTTTCACTTGTCAGCAGAACAGTATTCACCTTATCTGCCGCAACTAAGCCTGCTACGGTAAAATCTGTGGTGCCTAAATTTATAGCTACCCCACATTCCTTTGTCTGGTTACTGGCAGTAACAGCTAATGCTTTCGGGCTTATACGGAATGTTGCCTTGGCTGAGACTGGCTTGTAAGAAGTATTTCCCGCATAAGATGCCTCGACTATATAAGTGCCTACATTTACAGGAGCACCGTTAATAACGTTACCGATTGTATCCTTATAAGTAAAGCTTAAAGCCGGACTTAGCTTATCTTCAATTCCACCAATACCATATGCATAACCAGATACTGCACGTGGTTTACCATCATAAATATAGTTGGCCTCTTCCAGTTTAATCGTTGCCGGTCCATCAGGTTCAGTTCCATAGATTTCTGTTTCATTAAGATGGAACCAGTAAGTACCTTCAGAATTTGCGCCGGTCAAGCTTATTTTAACATACCGGTTGGTGTTGTCGGCTATATCTAGAGTTTGAAATCCAGCGGTTAAGGCAGTGTTTCCTGACCAAACCTGTGTCCAGGTACTGCCATCTCCCATCTCCACCTTAATTGGATTAGTTCGGGTATTACCGCTAAACAACATCAGTTTGAGATAATTAACTGTCTTATATGAACCTAAATCATATATAATCCAGGTGCTGGACACTGCTCCGCTTCCTGACCAACGGGTTGTGGTATTGCCGTCATAAGAGTGTTCTTTAGGGTTGGTGGCGTCTGAGAATCCCGCGGTAGACCCGGTAATAATCAGTTTAACAGGACCTAAAGTAGTGGCGCTGGCTTCATTTGACCAGGCAGAACTTCCATTACTCCTTTCTGATCGTACACGATAGGTATAAGTGGTACTCTGTTGTAAGCCGGTGTCGGAAAATGACGTTGCGTTAGCCGGTGCATTGCTTAAAAAAACATAGTTTCCGGTACCTTCTTTTCGTTCAATCCTGAAGCTGGTTTCATCATTGCTATTATCCGTCCATGACAGATTGATCCCATTAAAGCCTGAAGCGCTCGCTTTTAAATAAGCTGGTGCTGTAGGATCAGTTCCATAAATTTCGGTCTCAGTAATTCCGAACCAGTAAGCGCCCTCAGAATTCGCACCTGTCAGGCTTATTCTAACATACCGGTTGGTGTTATCTGCGATATCGATAGTCTGAAACCCAGCCGTTAAGGCAGTATTTCCCGACCAAACCTGTGTCCAGCTGCTGCCATTTCCCATCTCCACTTTAATGGGATTAGTTCGGGTACTGCCACTGAACATCATCAGTTTGAGATAATTGACTGCCTTATCTGCCCCTAAATCATAGGTAACCCAGGTGCTGGACAATGTCCCGTTTCCTGACCAACGTGTGCCGGTATTACCATCATAAGAGTTTTCTTTAGGGTTAGTGGCATCGTTGTATCCCGCTGTAGATCCGGTAATAACCAGTTTCACAGGAGGTGTACCAAGAGTAGTAACGCTGGCTTCATCTGACCAGGCAGAACTTCCATTACTGCCATCTGATCTTATACGATAGGAATAAGTGGTACCTGGTAATAAACCGTTTTCAGAAAATGATGTTGCGTTAGCCGGTGCATTACTTAAAAACACATAATTACCGGTTCCTTCTTTTCGTTCAATCCTGAAACTGGTTTCATCATCGCTAACGTCCGTCCACGAAAGATTGACACCGTTAGAACCCGAAGCACTCGCTTTTAAATTCGTTGGTGCTGCACTTTCTGTTCCATAGATTTCCGTTTCAGTAATATGGAACCAGTAAGTGCCCTCAGAATTTGCACCGGTTAAAGATATTCTAACATACCGGTTGGTATTGTCTGCTACATTTATTGTCTGATAACCCGCCGTTAAGGCAGTGTTCCCAGACCATACCTGTGTCCAGGTGCTGCCATTTCCCATCTCCACCTTAATTGGATTAGTTCGGCTATTTCCGCTAAATATCATCAGTTTGAGATAATTAACCGTCTTATCTGCACCTAAATCATAGGTAATCCAGGTGTTGGACAATACTCCGCTTCCAGACCAACGCGTCGCAGTATTGTTATCGTAAGAGAATTCTTTACCGGAGGTCTGAAATCCTGCTGTAGATCCGGTGATAACCAGTTTGGCAGGAGCTATACCAGTAGTGGTAGCGCTGGCTACATTGGACCAGTCAGAACTTCCACTAATACCGTCTGAACTTACCCGATAGGAATAGGAAGTACCCGGTATTAGGTCGGTGTCTGAAAAAGACGTTGAGTTAGCTGGCGCATTGCTTAAAAACATAAAGTTCCCAGGCCCTTCTTTTCGTTCAATCTTAAAGTGGGTTTCATTACTGGTATTATCTGTCCATGACAGATTGATCTGGTTAGGGCCCGAAGCACTCGCCGTTAAGTTTGCCGGCGCCACGGGTGCCGGGCCCGAGCCCACAAAAATGCCATTGCCATTAGTGCCTATAAATACCCGCCCATAGACTACACGATCAGCGGCCATTGAATTGGGTTCATTTCCCATTTTATACGAAGCGTTGTCGATTTGGGTCCAGGAGGCACCGTTATCATTTGAGCGGAAAACGCCGTCTTTTATATTGTTTACTGTTCCCATTACATATACTGCCGGTTCTGTAGATAAAGCTTTTCCAACAGACATTAATCTGGCATCTTGAACATTAGCGATTTTTGTAAAGGATGCCCCTGAATTATCAGAATACCATAATCCTGCTGCTTGTAACGAAACCCAGATATGTCCTTCTTTATCTGGCACGGTTTCCACCTTCAAAAAGGATATACTAGTTAATACTGGCAGGGTAGAAGATGCTATGGAAAAGCTAGCTCCACCATCTGTGCTTACATAAAATTTTCCGTTTTGGTAAGCATAGAATTTATCGCCATTTACTTTATCCGCAGCTATTGGATTCGGGCTGCCTCCATCAAATATATTTGAACCAGGAACTAACCCTGTAGGCAAGCCTGAAACTGCCGTCCACGAGCCTCCACGGTTTGTGGAGCGATAGGCGGAGCCGCCCTGCCCTACCCAAATCATGGTCTCGCTTTTTGCAGAAACAACTATCCTTCCTCCGGATGTACCAGGAGGGTACGTACTAAAAATGGTGTAATTGTCACCTCCATTGGTGGAGTATCCACCATAAGCTGAACCGCCCCATCCTTTTCTTCCTACTCGAGCAATAAAATTCGGATTAGTTTCCTGAACAGCCACTCCTACCATATTTCCCGACAGCCCCTCTGGTGTCCATGGAAAAAATGCAGCCATGCTTTTTGTTGGTGGTTCGGTGATTGATTTATGATCAAATCCTCCAAGATCTGCTCCTCCGGTTAACAATTTATTTGGGCTACCTGCCGGAGGGCATAAAATAGTTCCCATCGTTACAAATTCTTCTAGATCAACTACTCGCCCTTTCCACTGCACCGTAGACGCCCATACATCGGTAGTCTGATAAACGGCAAAAATATCGGTAAACCAAACATGCCCGGCGTTGAAAGGATCAAAGACGAAATCCGTAATGTTTTTTGCAAAATGGTCCGATGTTTTAAAAGGCATTTCAGAAACATCAAATGATCTGGCGAACCTGTCCCAGATTAGTCCTCCGTCCTTACTCCGGAAGGTGGGACTGTCCCAGGAATGTACGTTCACTATTACCTCCTCGCTGTTGTGAGGATTTACATCTACTCCAATGTAGTCTGCAGACGCTTGCGGGGTAAACTTTGACCAGGAACTTCCGTTCCATTTAAAAACTCCGCTGTTGGTATAGTCAGTATCTGTACCACTTTCCCTTATTCCAGCCGTTACATACATGGTGCCATTAGGGTGAATAGCCGCTCGTCTCACTTCAGACGGACTGCCCGGCATGAGCGTAAATGTCTCTCCGCCGTCTGTACTCAGGTAAACGCCATCATGGCATCCGATGAAAATATTCTTCGTTACCCCTGATATCATGCCTCCGCTAACATCGAAAGCAATAAATCTTCCATTAAGCGCATTGACCTTGCTCCATGATGTTCCAGAATTAACTCCCTTGTAAGTACCATCTGCATGCGAGGTTACATACACCACCGAACTGTTTTGAGGATCTACGACAATCCGGTCTCCACCGCGTTTATCCTGAGCTGAGTTGGCAGCAACACGGATAGTAAGGCCTGCATCAGTCCAGGTTGTTCCCCGGTCTGTTGATTTAATCACTTTTCCCGGAGGCGACCAGCCGTTGGCGTAATCAGCCATTTTGCCGACCGTGGCATACAAGATATTTCCCGTAGCATCCTGTGGATCAAAGGCAATATTTCCACATGCACTGTTATTTTGCTGGCTAAGCGGCACCCAGTTTAAAAGGCCCTCCCACTTTTGAGCATTGTGATTCCAACGGTAAGGGTTCCCCACATCCGTAGTGGCAAAAAACAAGTTCGGGACTTTCGGATGCGCTTTAATGCTGGTTACGCTTCCACCGCCGCCAATGCGCACGGTTGACCAGCTGGTCTGAGCGTCTGCTTGCAAACTATATCCTAATAACAGGATAGTAAGCAAGAACAAACTCAGCTGAAATCGTTTCTGAGGTAATCGTTTTCTCATCTTTATTAATTAACAGGTTTATATTTAAGAATTCATACAGTGGATTAGGTTCATAAAAGCGTCCTCTTTTCCTTCGCTATCAGGGTTTAACTTACATATCCCACCCCGAAACGGTAATCTCAATTCGGATGATGAAGCGACATTAGACTCGGGTTGCGTGGGAGCAGCACAGGAAGAAGAATCTGTAATTTTATAGTAACTTCCTCGGTAAATGGGCTTGTATATCTCACCTTGCCCTGGGTTTAGTGCTTTTGTCAACGGTCGTTTAAAACAGAATCCATCTGACAGCACAAAACATGTGAAAACTGAGTAGTAATTTTTCATATGTTATTAATTGGTTAATTGATTTGCGGGTATTTATCAATAAGGAATTTCTCAATCCTTTTATTTAAATACTGTCTAAACTTATTGTAATAAGAATAAGAAATCAATATTAGAGAGCTGCCCAAGGGCGTTTTTCCTATCGCAATCGCTTGTGTTATCGCTTTCGAGAGATAGAAATTTTTTAGCCAGCAAAGCAGTTCATGGTAAAACCGACAGTTATATCAGGAGTTAAATGTTCAAAAAACAATAAGCTTGAACTTTTAAAAGACTGGTATTGAGAAAAAAACAATGCTGTTTCTGTGATGACTGCGACTATAATTCACTCTCCATTATTAAAACTTTAAGGCTTTAAGAATGCGAGAATTATCTGTGACGAAGTACCAGTCCTTTCCAGCACTGACAGTACATTTATTAATAATTGTTCTGGTGTAGCTTGCTATCGGCGAAATAAATAAAATTCTTCTCCTATACTTGTCGAATCGATGTTGCCTTTTTCTTTACAGCTTTCTTCCTTTTACCCGAATACTTTTTTCAATAAGATCCACGCCTTCAGCTGCGATGCGGTTGCCGAAATGAACAAATTCAATTGCTTCAGATGGTTCTTTGGAAGCATTGATATCAGTCCGCTGAATACTGATAGCAGGTATTTCCCCCCATTTCCTGCCACAGTTTCATTGCTCAGATTTCGAGGATGTTTCAGCAGAGAAACCATCGGCCGTATCGGCTTAGCAGGACGGCCAAAGCCTCCTCGGTAGGATTTTGCAAAACTTTTTACAAATACGGAGCAATTCATTTTACCTGCCAGAATAATGAAGAGCAGAGATGGTTTAGCTATTCTACAAACGTGCTGCAAAAGGATAATTGGGCGGCGTTTTATTCTTTTGTAGCATTTTATCTGCAAACCTATAAGCTATTTCTACAAATCTTGCCGATGTTTATTCCCCATTTTATCCTTTTTTGCACATAAAAAATGCAAGAACGGCAGTTCCACTTTTATCGGAGCAAATAAGGAGAGAAATTTCAGCATAGAAAGCAGTCACTAAAATGTTAAAACTGAATTAATTATAAGGGTTCGAATAAGGCTAGTAGTTAGGGTATATTACGTTTAATGTTATCAGTTCAAGGAAAAGGCGGGAAGATCTCATAAAGTCAGGTACTTCAGTCCCATTTACTATATACATGATATATTCATCCTTTTCTAACCCTGCATTCAACACTTATAGAACGCATTATATAGACCCAAGAACTTTATCCATATTTTCCATTTGAAGCTTATGACAATTTACCAATTCTTTGATCGGGGATTGTATTATCTTCCCGATTTTCATATTATGTTTTTCGGCAGAACTGTTTAAAACACTTTTAAAGTGGTATGCAACGGATCCTACAGCGTTTAATTCATATTTTTCATAATTAGGATATAAACAAACCAGATTTGTAAAAAATTTATCAAAAGATTTAGAGACGAGTTTATACATATGCTCGTCTTCAAGATTTTTATACACAAATTCGCTAAAACTCGCACAGAAACGATTCGCTAACGGTTGTGAATAAATTTTATCTAAAATGTCTTCTTTTGACAACCTGTAAGTATCCTCAAAGCTTTTAATTATTGCAGGTGGAAGTGTTCCTCTTATATAATCGACCAAAAATTTCTTTCCAATGTAGCAACCGCTTCCTTCGTCGCCCAGAACATACGCAGCAGAATCAATGTGATAAGAGATTTTTGCACCATCATATAAACACGTATTTGTCCCCGTGCCTAAGATGGAAACAAAGCCTTGGTTGAAACCTAACAGAGCTCTGCATGCGGCTAAAAGGTCATGATCGACAAAAATCTTAGCAGATACAAATATTTTTCTAAAAGCATTTTCTAAGATCGATGATTTTGCTTTATCGTGGATACCAGCGCCATAAAAGTAGACCTGCTCGATCAATTCGCATTCAATGTGGGACGGTAAAGCTTTTGAAAGCGAAGCTTGAACATATTCACCATCCACGAAATAGGGGTTGTATCCTTCCGAATAAAAATATTCCGAATTTAGCTGGTTATCAACTAAACACCAATGGGTTTTTGTAGAACCTCCGTCTGCTATAAGTATCATTATATATTGTTTTTTAAAATAATCTTAATGTATTTACACTCTATCGCACATATTGCTGAATTATCTTCCATTCCACTGCCCGGTTAATGAATACGGTCTATGTACTATTCGCTAATAGTAAAAACTTTTACCATACATGCTAGTCATGTTTAATAGTTTCTTCAGATCGTTCTGAAGGGGCTAGTGATTATTAAATTTTCTGCGTTCAATCTGGCTACCGATTTGCCCATTCCCTCAATCGGCAGCGAATCAACCTGCCCGACCCTTTACTAAATAGCCAGTGCGAAATATCTAGCACCAGGTAGTTGGACTTTTAAACCTGAATCGAAGAATTTGTAATCCCTATTTAAGCAAAGTATTTTTGATATATTTTGAACTTTGAGTAATGCTTTGATAGGCATCCATTGAAAAACTTTCCTGCTCCATAAAAATGTGCTTTACGCCTGACAGTTTTTGATGTTGAAATATCCTTTTAAAATTGATACTGCCAGATCCAATCTCTGTATTTCGCTCAGGTTTAGCCTTATCCATATCTTTAACGTGCCACAATGCAAAACGGCCAGGATGTGCTTCAAACAATTTTACCGGATCATGTCCCGCACGCACAACCCAATACAGGTCCATTTCAAACTGAACAAGTGCAGGATCGGTTTCCTTCAATAACACGTCATATAATACGGTTCCATTAATTGGCACAAATTCAAAATCATGATTATGATATGCCAGCTTCAGCCCGGAGGCTTTACACATTTCTGCTATCTTATTGATCTTTCCGGCAAGGGATTTAAAATCATCAGATGTTTTTCTGAATTTTTCATTTGTAGATGGAACAACAATATAGTTTTGTCCTAATCCATGCGCTGCTTCAATATACGCTTTAATACTGTCATCTTTCCCATCATTAAAATATTGATTCATATCATAGTGGCCGCTTGGAGATTTTAAACCATTATCACATAATATCGCTTTTAAAGCTTTTGAACTTAATCTCCAAAAATCATGTTGTTTGGTATCGTAACCAAAGGTTTCAATTTCCTGATATCCAGCTTTAGCAATTTTGCCTATAACTTCTTTTACATCTTTTCCAATATACTCGCGCAGGTTGAATAATTGAAATCCTATTTTTAAGGATGATGGCCGGGCAAAAAGCATGTCGGGTTTAAGAAGCAGTGCGCTTGCCGACAATACCCCGGCTTGCTTCAAAAATGCTCTTCTCTTTGTCATTGTTGATAGTTTATGTTTTATATAATGTTTTTTAACTCATTCAATAAATGAACTTCTGGTTGAATAAAGATTGTTTTAAACTAAGTTTCTTTATACGTCACAGATCTGCACAGCTTTTCTCAAGGAAGCAATTTTATCCTCCTGTACTGGAATAAATTCCTGGGCGACATACCCTTTAAATCCAGTCTCCTTAATTGCTCTCATAATTGCAGGGTAATTCAGTTCTTGAGTTTCATCAATTTCATGCCTTCCTGGAACGCCTGCTGTATGGTAGTGCGCAATGTATTGATGATTTTCTTTGATGGTATGAATCACATCTCCCTCATCAATTTGCATGTGGTAGATATCATAGAGTAATTTGAAGTTCTCAGAATCCAAACGTTTTACCAATTCAACGCCCCATGGAGTTTTGTCGCACTGGTAATCTTTATGATTAACTTTGCTGTTCAAAAGCTCCATAACAATCGTCACATGGTACTTCTCTGCTATTGCTAAAATTTGCTTTAAGCCCTCTGAACTATTTTTCAATCCGGTTTCATCATCCATTCCCCTACGGTTACCACTAAAGCAGATTAAATTTTTGTAGCCTGCTTTTGCTACCATAGGAATCATCTCTGAATACCTTTTTATAAGAGTCTGATGATTTTCTGTGTGATTCCAACCATCCACAAGGTTTATCTCGGCGCCATTACACATAGATGAGTAAAGGCTAAACTTTTTAAGCGTTGGCCAGTCTTTAGGTCCTACTAAATCAATGGCTTTTATACCTATTTCTTTAGCTACAGAGCACAATTCATCAAGTGAAAGAGAACTATAGCACCATCGGCAAACCGAATGATTGATATTTCCTTTGAGTTCTGACGACTTTTCGCCTCCCTGTGCTTGTTCTGATAGTAACATTCCTGAAGTGGTTAATGCAGCCGCTCCGGCTAAAATAGTTTTCACAGCCGTGCGACGGTTTTGATTTAAATTCATACTGCGGGATTTATGGGATCAACACTGATTAATTCTTCTTCGGCTGCAACAGTTTTATTAACAGCATTTTTATCGCTGAATAATATGGTAAACAACAGTAATACCACAGCCGCTATCAGCGCAGGGATCAACCAGATTATTTGCCAGTTATGCCCTTCTGTTGTTTGATAGGCATCTATTATTGGACCCGATACAAGAGAGCCTATAAGCATTCCAACTCCGTAAGTAGCCAGTGTAATCATGCCTTGGGCAGCACTTTTAAACCTTTCGCCCGCAAGGTTATCTGTATATATCTGCCCGGTAACAAAGAAGAAATCATAGCAAATTCCATGTAAAACAATTCCACCGATCAACATCCAATAATTCGGTCCGACATCGCCAAAGGCAAACAGAATATAGCGCAACACCCATGCGAGCATTCCTATTGCCAGCATCTTTTTCACTCCCAAACGAACGAAAAAGAACGGAATCAGAAGCATAAATAATGTTTCAGAAACTTGTCCGAGCGATTGCACCCCGGCAGCTGATTTCATTCCTGCTTCATTTAAGAAGAGATTCGTAAAGTTATAGTAAAACGCAAGTGGAATGCAAATAGCCACCGATGCAAGAAAAAACAACAGATAAGATCGGCTGCGAAGTAAGCGGATCGCATCCAGTCCTAATACATCTGTAAGTGTAGTTTTTGAATCTCCTTTTAAGGGAGGCGTGTCTGGTAATGTAAAACTTAGTAAACCCATTAATCCCGAAGCAATGGCTGCTATGCGGAAAGTTAAGGCCAACTGGCCGGTCTGCTCCCAGTTTAGCCATCCGATAGTCAATCCTGCAACGATCCAGCCGATAGTTCCGAGCACCCGAACAGGTGGAAACTCCGTACCTGGATCTTTCATTTGTCTGAACGAAACCGAATTCACTAATGCCAGGGTAGGCATAAACAAAATCATATAGATTAATATGCCTGGAAAGAATCCATCAAAGTTTGCTGAGCGGGATGCAAACCATAATAATACAGCTCCAGCCAGATGCAAAATGCCCAGTATTTTTTGCGCGGCAAAAAAGCGGTCGGCAATCAAGCCTATAATGAAAGGTGCAATAATAGCCCCAATGGATTGAGTGAGGTATGCTAAACTTATTTGGGTTCCGCTGGCGCCCAGATTTTTGCTAAGAAACGTTCCCAGGGTTACAAACCAGGCTCCCCAGATAAAAAACTCCAGGAACATCATGGTTGATAATTTAACACGGGTTGTAAGGGTCATGGTTAGTTAATTTTGGTGTATTACGGCGCGTTTGGTATTTAGCTAATCAGATATCCAATGCAGTTTAATCTAAAGACAAAATGTAGTTAGCCATTTCCTTTGCATCATTTTCGCTTACTGCAGGATGAGGACTCATTGGAACTTCACCCCAGACGCCGCTTCCGCCCTTAATTATTTTCCCAGCCAAATAATTCACATCGTTTTCATTTGCTTCATATTTTTTGGCAATTTCCTGATAGGATGGGCCTACAAGTCTCTGATCCTCTTTATGACAACCTAAACAGTCGGAAGCGGAAATGAGTTGAGCACCTTTGACATAAGCCCCGGTGGGAGGAGATTCTGCGGTACGATTAGCGCCAGTATGATTCATTGACGTATCTCCTTCTGATGGGGAGGAGAGTGTAGCCCGATCGCTTGCGGCCAATTTATCCTCATTATTTTCTGTTGTCGAATCATTTGTGCAGGCAGCTATTGCCGCACAAACACAAAACATTATTAAGGCTTTTTTCATGTTATTTGTGAATTCTATTTTAGTCCAAGAACTTTTTTATTAAATGAGGAGCTGTGGCCAGCTGAAGCAAAGTCATCAAATGATTTTTCAGTCACCCGTATATTCTACTAAAATTGCCCAGGCTCTGTCTCCTTTTTATAGGGTTATCTATTTGAGAGGCGATACGGTGAACGGCACCAACAAATGCACCGTCACCGCCGCCAATCATTCCTAACCAAGTTTTTTTGTCATTGCTATATTCTACTTAAATTGCCCAGGCTCTGTCTCCTTTTTATAGGGTTATCTATTTGAGAGGCGATACGGTGAACGGCACCAACAAATGCACCGTCACCGCCGCCAATCATTCCTAACCAAGTTTTTTTGTCATTGCTATATTCTACTTAAATTGCCCAGGCTCTGTCTCCTTTTTTGTATGGAACATTGCCAGAATATCTTCCTGGTATAGGTAGATATCTTAGGGCTTTTGTAGCTCCAATTTCCGAAGTAAAAAAACCTAACAGTATTAATTCCTTCATCATGCGGAAATAGTGAGAAGCATCTTCCTCTTTTTTGCTTTCCATGTATTCTTTTTGTTCAATATCCAACGCAGTTAAGAAGGCTGTACGATGCTTGGGGTCGCTTTCGATAAAATCCTCACCATATTGGCTTTTAAAGCTTTTGCTAAGCTTATCTAAACCATCCAAAAACACTTTCTGATCTTCAGGCTTATAACAATCCTTTACCATTACCGTCATAAAATCTCCAACTTTGGCTGCTTTTGCTCCAGGTGAACTTGTTTCTGGTAAGACGGTATCAGCAATTTCATTAAGTAAATTAACCTCATCCTGGCTAAACAACTCGCTTACCTGTTTGGGGGAGGGTTTACATCCTGTTTTCAGAAAAATATTGGCACCTATTATCGATCCTCCTAATAACCAGCCAACCCTCGTTATAGCTTCTCTTCTATCCATAGCGTTTAAATGATACGCTTATATATTTCTTCTTTTCATTTCACCAACGGCATGATCAACCGCACGGGCAGTTAATGCCATATACGTGAGTGATGGGTTTTGGCATGCCGAGGAGGTCATACAAGAACCATCAGTGATGTATACGTTGGTTGCATCCCATACCTGGTTATGCTGGTTAAGTACCGATGTTTTAGGGTCTCTGCCCATACGCGCTGTTCCCATCTCGTGTATCCCCTGACCCATTGAATAACCGGAATCATACGTCTTTACCTGTTTTATACCAGCTGCCTCCAGCATATCTTTGGCATCCTGCATCATATCAATGCGCATCTTTTTCTCATTTTCTTTGATCTCGCAATCAATAGCCAATACCGGCAAACCCCATTTGTCCTTTTTGCTTGTATCAAGTGTTACCCGATTTTCATGGTAAGGCAGGATTTCGCCGAAAGCACCTATACCCATACTCCACTGACCGGGTTCACATAGCGCATCTTTAAATGCTCCTCCAATAGTTAATTCAGCTATTTCACGACTCCACCCTTCGCGACTCGCCCTTCCCTGATAACCGAAACCACGGATATAATCGCGCTTATCTCCATCCAAATTGCGAAAGCGGGGTATATAAATTCCATTAGGCCGGCGCCCGAAATAGTATTTATCTTCATATCCTTCGGCAATGCCTGATGCTCCGCAACGAAAATGGTGATCCATCAGGTTATGACCAAGCTCACCGCTGCTGCTTCCTAATCCCCCGGGCCAGATGTCTGTTGCAGAATTCATCAACGCCCAGGTAGAATTAAGGGTGGAAGCACATACAAAAACAACTTTGGCAAAATATTCATAGGTTTGATGGGTTTCAGCATCAAGTACTTCTACTCCTTTCGCCTTTCTGCTATCCTTATCGTATAAAATTCGTGTAACTATAGAAAAGGGCCGCAGGGTTAAATTACCCGTAGCTACTGCAGCCGGCAATGTAGAAGATTGCGTACTAAAATAGGCCCCGAAATTACAGCCGAGAGAGCATTTACTTTGATACTGACAGTTAGATCTGTTATGGTGTGGAGCTGTGAGATTAGCACTACGGCCCATGATCATATGCCTGGTACCTTTATAATGTGCTTTAATGCGTGCAGCCACATCTTTTTCCACAACATTCATTTCCATAGGCGGCAGATATTCACCATCGGGTAATTGTGGTAAGCCATCTCTGGAGCCGTTGATACCTGCAAATTTTTCAACATAGCTATACCAGGGAGCAAGGTCACTATAACGGATTGGCCAATCAACAGCAATACCGTCTTTGGCATTGGCCTCAAAATCCATCTCGCTGAGACGATAACTTTGTCTTCCCCACATTAAAGAACGTCCACCCACGTGATAGCCCCGATACCAATCAAAACGCTTAATCTCAGTATAAGGACTCTCCCTCTCATTTACCCAGAAATCAAGATTTTTTTCGCTGAGCGCATAGTCTCTTTTTAATACAGGATAATCCTCAATCATTTTCTGTGTAGGTCCGCCACGGTGCGGGAAATCCCAGGGGTGTTTATTTGGAGAATGATAATCTTGAATGTGTTCAATATTGCGCCCTCTTTCGAGCATAATCGTTTTTAAACCTTTTTCAGTAAGCTCCTTAGCCGCCCATCCACCACTTATACCTGAGCCTACAACAATTGCATCATATGTGTTATCAGCCATGATCATTCAGTAGCAGTTACTTGGGTATTCTGCCATTCATTATCTTGTTCCCTTGTCAAATAACGGAATCTTTCAAACTTAGTAAGGCCTCCATAATTTTCAGTTCCGGTAAGAGGAATTCCCTTCTTTAGCAATTGCGGATATTCACACATTTTTGTAAAACACTAATTAGATAATGTATTTCATAAACTGTTTATTATGACAATAAAGAGGCTGACCCCTTTATGAGAACAGCCTCTTTACTAAACTATTGCTTCAGAACTTTTTTGGTAGTCACTTCATTTCCATTTTTTACAACTACAAAATATACCCCTGGGGTAAACCCATGCATGGATACATTCTCTGTAGAGTTCCTCAATGGCAAAGAGAGCAACAGTGATCCGGAAAGATTATAAAATTGTAACGTGGCTCCGGGCTGTAGCTTGGTTACTGAAACATGCATTTCCTGCCCTACCGGGTTAGGATAAACGTTAACCGAATTCGAATTGGTTGATTCAAACTCACTTAAAATTGCAGTTTCAGCCATTTTCGAACTGGAAATTGGCGCTGCAGATGCTACAGGGACATTTCCATAAATTTCCACTTCATTGATATGGAACCAGAAAGTGCCGTCAGAATTTGCACCTGTCAGGCTTATTTTAACATACCTATTGGTATTGTCTGTTATATCTATAGTCTGAAATCCAGCTATTAAGGCAGTACTTCCTGACCAAACCTGTGTCCAGTTGACGCCATCTCCCATCTCCACCTTAATCGGATTAGTTCGGGTATTTCCGTTATACATCATCAGTTTAAGATAATTAACTGTCTTATCTGCACCTAAATCATATATAATCCAGGTGCTGGACACTGCGCCGCTTCCTGACCAACGGGTCGTGGTATTACCATCGTAAGAGTTTTCTTTGGTGTTGGTTCCATCGTTGTATCCTGCTGTAGATCCGGTAATAACTAGTTTAACAGGAACAGAAGAAGTAGTAGCGCTGGCTTCATTTGACCATGCAGAATTTCCATTACTGCTTTCTGATCTGATACGATAAGAATAAGAAGTAACCGGAAGTAAGCCTGTGTCTGAAAAAGACGTTGCGTTAGCCGGTACATTACTTAAAAACACATAGTTCCCCGTCCCTTGTTTTCGTTCAATTGTGAAGCGGATTTCATTAATACTAATATCCGTCCATGAAATATTAATGCTATTGGAACCCGAAGTGATCGCTTTTAAATTTGCCGGCCCTGCGGGATCAGTTCCATAAATTTCCGTTTCATTAACATGAAACCAGTTAGTGCCTTCAGAATTTGGACCTGTCAGGCTTATTCTAACATACCGGTTAGTATTATCGGCTATATCGATAGTCTGAAATCCAGTTGTTAAGGCAGTATTTCCTGACCAGACCTGTGTCCAGGTGCTGCCATCGCCCATCTCCACCTTAATGGGATTAGTTCGAAGATGGCTATTATATAACATCAGTCTGAGATAATTTACCGTCTTATCTGCACCTAAATCATATGTAATCCAAGTGTTGGACAATACTCCGCTTCCTGACCAACGCGTAGTGGTATTGCCATCATAAGACTTTGCTTTGGTGTTAGTGCCATCGTCGTATCCTGCTGTAGAACCGGTGATGGCTAGTTTAACGGAAACAGAAGTAGTAGCGCTGGCTTCATTTGACCAGACAGAACTTCCATTACTACTTTCTGATCTTATACGATAGGAATAAGAAGTACCCGGTAATACGCTGTTGTCGGAAAAAGACGTTGCGTTAGCCGGTGCATTGCTTAAAAGCACATAGCTCCCCGTCCCTTCTTTTCGTTCAATCCTGAAGCTGGTTTCATTATTGGTGTTATCTGTCCATGAAAGATCGATCCGGTTAGCGCCCGAAGCACTCGCCATTAAAGTTGCCGGCGCAACGGGTGTTGACACGGAGCCTACATAAATTCCATTTCCGTTAGTACCTATAAATACCCTTCCATAAACTTCACGGTCAGCGCCCATTGTATTGGGTTCATTTCCCATCCTATAGTTCGCATTGTCTATTTGGGTCCAGTTGGCACCATTATCATCCGAACGGAAAATCCCAAAAGTATTGTTTACTTCTCCCATTACGTATACTGCCGGAATGGTGGATAAAGCTTTTCCAACAGACATTAACCTGACTGATTGAACGTTGGGGATTTTTGTGAAGATTACCCCTCCATCGTTAGAATACCTTAATCCAGCTCCATCTAACGCAAGCCAGATATGCCCTTCCTTACCTGGCACTGTTTCTATTTTTGCATAATTGTTATTTGTTATATACGGCAAGTTTGGATTTATTACGGAAAAGTTCTCTCCTCCATCTTCGCTTACATAAAACTTCGTGTAGTGATAAGCATAAAATTTATTGCCATTTACTTTATCAGCAGCTATCGGGTTCGGGTGGTTTGCAGTGAATATTCCACTACCGGGAACCATTCCTTGAGGCAGAGTGGTAATTTTCGTCCATGATACTCCGAGATCAGTGGAGCGATAGGCATAGCCGTTAGTAGAAAAGTAGGTCGCCGGCTGGGTAGTGGTATGGGTATAAGGTCCCTGCGCTACCCAAATCATTGTCCGGTTTGTTGCAGAAACAACTATCCGTCCGCCTGATTCACCGGGTGGGTAAGTAGGAAAAATTTTGTAATTCTCACCGCCATCCTCGGAGTACCCCCCATAAGGCGGACCGTACCATCCTCTTCTCCCTACTCGTGCAATAAACTTTGGATTGGTTTCCTGAACAGCCATTCCTACCATATTTCCTGACAGCGTGTCTGTTGTCCATGGAAAATGTGCAGCCATGCTTGTGGTTGGTGGTTCGGTAATCGATTTGTGATCAAATCCTCCAAGATCTGCCCCTCCGGTTAACAATTTATTTGGGCTCCCCGCCGGAGGGCATAAAATAGTTCCCCCCGTTACAAATTCTTCTAAATCAACTACCCGAGCCTTCCAGAGCACCGAAGAAGCCCATACGTTGGTAGTCTGATAAACGGCAAAAATATCGGTAAACCAAACATGCCCGGCGTTGAAGGGATCGAAGGCGAAATCCGTAATATTTTTTGCAAAATGATCCTCCCTTTTAAAGGGCATTTCAGAAACATCAAAAGATCTGGCAAAATTTTCCCAGCTTGACCCTCCGGTATTACTTCGGTAAGTGGGACTTGCCCACGAATGTACGTTCACAATAACCTCCTCACTATTGTGAGGATTTACATCCACTCCAATGTATTGCTCATTAATTGGCGGAGTAACATTCGACCAGGAACTTCCGTTCCATTTAAAAACTCCTTTGTTGGTATTTGGTTCCGGGGCTCCAGCAGTTACATACATTGTTCCATTAGCGTGAATAGCAGCTCGTCTCACCTCAGAAGGACTGCCTGGCATAAGCGTAAAATCCACTCCTCCATTTGTACTCCGGTAAACGCCATCGCTGCATCCGATGAAAATATTTTTCGTTACCCCTGCTTCCATGCCCCCGCTAACATCGAAAGCAATAAATCTTCCATTAAGCGTATTAATCTTGCTCCATGATGTTCCTGAATTAACTCCTTTGTAAGTGCCATCGGCAACCGAGGTTACATACACCACCGTGCTGTTCTGTGGATCTACGGCAATCCGCTCCCCACCGCGTTTATCCAGACCTGAATTGGCAGCAACACGGATAGTAAGCCCTGCGTCAACCCAGGTCGTTCCGCGATCGGTTGATTTAATCACTTTTCCCGGAGGCGACCAGCCGTTAGAGTAATCAGCCTCTTTGCCAACCGTCGCATACAGAATATTTCCGGTAGCGTCCTGAGGATCGATCGCCAGACGTCCACAGGCGGCATTATTGCGCTCGCTAAACGGCACTCCGTTTAAAAGGGGCTCCCACTTCTGAGCATTGTGGTTCCAGCGGTAAGGATTTCCTACATCCGTGGTTGCAAAAAACAAGTTCGGGACTTTCGGATGCGCTTTAATGCTGGTTACGCTTCCACCGCCGCCAATGCGTACGGTTGCCCAGTTGGTCTGAGCGTTTGCTTGCAAATTAGACCCTAATAATAAGATAGTAAGCATTAGCAAACTCAGGTAGGATCTTTTCTGAGGTAATAGTTTTTTCATTTGATTAAATTAAAAACAGGTTTATAATTAAGAATTCATTTCAGTTATTTGAAGCAGCTCCGGCAGAGACAAGTGATTCTCACGGTAACTCCGATATAGGCATGCCTCATTCTCCTTTACCCAAGTCGAATACTATTTTGTGAGCAGAGGTTTAAGCACAGAGTCAATCTGCCAAAGCACAAAACATAGTGAAACCTGAGCAGCGGCTTTTTTCATATGTCAATTAATTGGTTTAACTGGTTTTCAGGCGTTTACAGGAAAATTCTAATTCCCATTTTATATTAAACACTATCTAAACTTATGCCTTTAAGCCTAAAAAATCAATATTCGAAAGCCGGCTAAAGCCATTTTTTATATCGCAATCGCTTGTGTTATCGCTTTCGAGAGATAGATTTTATTTTAGCTTGCAAAGCAATTCATGGTAAAACGGGCTGCTATACCAGGGGTTAAATGTTAAAAAACAATAAGGCCGACACACTTAAAGGCTGGGGTTGAGGAAAAATCAAGACGGGTTTGGTGAAAATGGTAACTACGATTTACGCTCAACCATTAAAACTTGAAAGCTTTGAGATGCGATGTTTTGCCTGGATGAAGTACCTGCGTCTGTTAGCGATAGCTCGTTTCTTGATAGCAATGAGGGTGGCTCTTGTTCCATTTAAAGATCTTTTTGTTTATAGATCACTCCTCTGTAGACCTTTTATTAAGGAAGCAGCTTTTCTCTGCACCGAAATATTTTTAATCGATATACCAGAAGCTCCCTAATAATAATATAATGCTTCACTAGAACATTTCGGGTAACACGGGTTTTAAATCATTCGAATACTCCCGGTACTCCCATTAGAGGGAATCTGCCTCGACAGCTATTAACAACAAAAGCATCAATTCATTTAATGCTTTTGTTGTTTTAAATAACGTTGTTAGCCACCAGCCCAACTACCCAAAATTACTTATCAGGAGCTCAGCGCAACATTCGAACATCTTGAGCGGGAATGAAGCGTCTAACACTTCTTAGCCCGACGCTGTTAAAGCCACTGATAATAACAGAAATTAAAAATTCTTTTATCATGTAAATGAGTATAATTTACTGAGTACTAACAACGGTTTTGATAAGACACTACTTAAGGTTATCTATATTGAAAAGTACCGGTTTGGTCGCCTATTTGTACTTTAAATTCGCCGGGCTCGGTAACACGTTTTAAGTTTATGTTTATGAACGATAATTTATCGGGAGTGATCTTGAAATGAACCGTCCTTGTCTCGCCTGGTGCAAGGAAAATCTTTTCAAACCCTCTCAATCGTTTTGCCTCTGGCGTGATGGACGCAACCAGATCGCTTACAAACAGGAGCACAGATTCTTTACCTGCTATTTTGCCCGAGTTAGTTACATCTACTGATGCCGTTATGCTGCCTGAAGCATTAAGTGCATTTGAACTCAGTTTTAAATTCGAATATTTGAACGTGGTATAACTTAATCCATAGCCGAATTCCCATTGCGGATTATAACCGGCAGGATCCTGTCCTTCAAGCGTCTCTGTAAATTTGTGATAGTAGTTTATCAGGCTGTTAGATGCGCGTGGATAGGTATAGGGTAGCTTTCCGCTTGGATTGATTTTACCTGCAATTGCATCAGCAACAACATTGCCGCCTTCGTTCCCCAGCAGGTAAGTGTGTAATACGGCAGAAGCAACCGGTTCGATCTGTGAGATAATTCTTGGCCTTCCTTCGGTAAGAACCAGAACAATTGGTTTGCCCTTGGCCGCAAGAGCTTTGGCAAGTTCAATTTGCTGGCTGCTGATATTCAGATCATTTATGTTGCCCGGAGTTTCTGTATAGCTGTTTTCCCCAATACACAGAACAATCACATCGGCATTGGCAGCTTTTGAAACTGCTTCGTTTACATTTATTGCATTTTCAAAATTTACACCTTCCGTATAATCTACGTTATCGACCCCAAATACACTTCTGATGCCTTCTAAAATGGTGTTTTTAGTTATCTCGCTGGTATCAGAGTTAGTACCCTGCCAGTTTCTGCTCCAACCGCCGTTTAAAGCACGCATACTATTAGCCGATGGACCAGTAACCAGTATTTTCTTCCCGACCGATAAAGGAAGAACTGCGTTGTTGTTTTTTAATAACGTGATACATTCTGCGGCAATATCATAGTTAGCCTTATTGTGTTCAGCACTGTTGAATAATGGATAGTCTTCAGTGTTTCCGGTTGGGTTCTCGAAAAGCCCTAACTCATATTTAACTTTTAAGATTCGGGATACTGCATCGTTTACACGGCTCATCGGCACTTTACCCTCCTTCACAAGTTCAACAAGTGCTTCACAAAAGGTAAAATCCATAGGAACCATGCTCATGTCGATACCTGCGTTTACACCCATCATCACTGCCTCTTTATTGTCTTTGGCAACTTTATGGCGCTGATATAAGTATTCAATATCCTGCCAGTCGCTAACTACAAAGCCTTTAAACTGCAACTCACCTTTCAAAATATCTGTAAGAATGTGTTTATTAGCATGCACGGGTACCCCGTTGATCTCGCCGCTGTTTACCATTACCGATTTTGCTCCTGATTTTACAGCAGTAGCAAACTGAGGTAAAAAATATTCCCTCATTTCACGTTCAGGGATCCATGAAGGGGTTCTGTCATGTCCGCTAAGCGGCATGCTGTATCCCATAAAGTGTTTTAAACATGCAGCAACGTGATATTTGTCTGTAATAGCTCCATTTCCCTGGTATCCTGCGACTACCGCTTTTCCCATCTCGGCAACCAGGTAAGGATCTTCACCATATGTCTCGTATATACGTGGCCACATAGGCTGACGGCCTAAATCAAGAACCGGGCTAAAGTTCCAGGGAAGGAAAGAAGCCCTTGTTTCATAGGCCGTAATTTCAGCACCTTTCTTTGCCAATGAGGGGTTAAAAGAAGCAGCTTGCGCTATTTGGTGCGGGAACAGCACCGCGTCTGTAGTATAATTGTTCCCGCGGATGGCGTCAACTCCGTATATGATTGGAATTTTAAGCCTTTCCTGCAGTGCATGTCTTTGAATCGTAGCAATCCTGTTCCGCCAGTTTTCTTTCGTCTGAGCGTTTCCGCCCACATTCAAAATCGAACCAATCTTGTATTTTTTGATTGCTACAGAAAGCTTTTCTTCATCGATCTGATGTGGATATATGGGTTGTGTTCCATTAGCCATTTTAAGGAATGGCTCGATGGTAAGTTGAGTCATTTGACCCACTTTTTCTTCCAATGTCATTCTGGAAATCAGATCGCTTACCTTTTTATCGATAGATGACGAGGGAGTCTGCGCCTGTGAATTCAAGCTGATAGAAGCTCCGATAACCAGTACTGTTAATAGTCTCATGTATATTTATTTATTATTGAATTTGGCATACTATTGTTTAATCTTCCAGGTGCTTTATCGTGGTTGAAAGCGTTATGTAGTCCCTATTCTTCCTGGGAAGGATCGACCGAAATATTGAACGCGATGTACCGCCAACACCCAGAAGTTTAAACCAGCGATATAGTTACTGTTTTACATACTTAATCTCTACAGGTGAATATCCCGGCATAGTGAACAACTCTCAATGTTCTTGGTGTACCGAGAGTAAATGAGTGCCCTTGGCGAGGTAAACCAGACTCCTCTAGAACCAGAGGTTTGTTTAGCTGTGCTGCCAATGTCTCATACCTTTAAGATAATCTGCAGATATTTTATTAAATCAGGCAGACTCATCGAAATACCGGCCTGTCGATTAGCGCTTTGTTAGTTGATTATACAGCCAGGTCTCCATACTGCTTCTTTGTTCAGGATAAACCCAGTGCCCCGTATCAACAGCTAACAACAAATTTTTTGGTGCCTTAATCATATTATATGCAGCATACATTGATGTCGGTGGACAAATATCATCATTGAAGCCCCAGCTATACATTCCCGGAACTTTAATGTAGCGTGCAAAATTAACCACATCATAATACCCTGTTGTCGTAATTTTATCCTTTGTAGCAATTGCTGTGGTGGCATTTCCTTGTTTGAAAAAATGAGGCCATCCTCCTGCCCTTCCAAATAAAAAGCCGGTCATGTCGCTAAGCGCAGGATAAAACGCACCTAGAAACTTCACCCTTGAATCCAATGCAGCAGTTACAATTGACAATGCACCTCCCTGACTGCCGCCAGTAACGCCTAAATTTTTTCCATCGAACTGGGGTAAGCTTGTCAGGAAATCGTTCGCCCGAACACAGCCCATATACACTCTTTTGTAGTAGTACCTGTCGCGGTCTTCAAGATTAAAGGCGGGATATCCATTCAGCGCCCCGCCTGCAAGGTTAGCGTACTGACTAAGATCCATATTTACAGGAATACCATGAATACCAATCTCCAATGTAATCACACCCTTTTCTGCCATCACTACATCTCCACCATAGGGCCGTGTACCAGCCCCCGGCACTCGTAACAATGCGGGATATTTTCCTTCTTTTTTCGGCACACACAAAATACCGTACAGACGGGAGTCGGTCCGGAAGTTTTGCAGGTTCAGATGATAAACATTAACCTTTTCCGTGCACTTTTCAGGTAGCAGGGTCATTTTGGCGTCCATCGGGATCTTTGAGAGGTCACTCTTCGCTTTATCCCAAAATTGCACAAAATCTGACGGCAGGATGGCTGTAGGCTCAATCAGTTCTGGGTTAAAGGCAGCGGTAGATATACCCTTATAGGTTTTTCCGTTAACTTCTGCTATAACAACACAGCGCAGAAAGCCCGGGGTATTCATCGTCCCAGCGTTTATTTCAAATTCATCTTTATTTAAAATTAAAGAATCTGTTTTAACTGGCGGCATTAGTTCAGGCCCAAATTCATATTTGATCTTTACATCTTTTTGAGGGTTCCCAAACTGGAATACAGATACTTTAAATTTGACTTGCTCACCTATCTTATAAACCCAGGTATTATGGTCTGGACTGACTATGACTTTTACCATTTGCTCCGCAGGCTGAGCGAATCCCGCGGTGATATTGGCGATAAAAACCAAATAGAATATTAATAATTTAAGATTTTGCATCTAAAATAGTGCTAATTGTAATTGTTGATTAATATAATCAAAATTTTGAGTCAACGGCCGACCTTACAAGTGTTCCCTAGCTCAATGTTATTCTTACTGCGTTCTTGGGATTTAAAGCGTAAAGGACAGAAAGCAAGTCGCTTTTACAATATTTGGTGCTCTCACCGGTAAAATATTAACTGGTGAGAATACGCTCCGCTAATCTGCAAATGCTTCGTCGACTTTCCTGCCCCTAAAAAGTTACGCTCAATACCAACCCACCAAATACACAGTCATCTGAATAGGCTAATTTCTAAAACCATCAAATGTATTTAACAATCTGAACAAGTGCCATAATTGTATCCAAGGTCTAAATAGTCTTTAATTGCCTGCGATCAGTGATTAATAATTTGGGTTTTGAGTAAGTTTAGGATTCCCAATTCGTTCAATAGAAGGGATTGGCCACAGGTATTGCCTGGATTTGTCAAAGTTACGTTGTGCAATGACTTTTACATCCGACCCAAATCCTGAATAATCTGGAATACCATCATCATCAATAGGCGTTACTCCTGGGAAGGGCCATTTACTCCGATTTTGAACCGCTGGGTCTGGTAAACCGATAACTGGCTTAGTCAACACTTTTTCTGCAAGCCTCCAGCGGATTAGATCCATATATCGGAGTCCTTCGTTAACAAATTCCACCCTGCGTTCGCGACGGACCACTTTTCTAAGTTCGGCCACATCGGTTGTCGTAACAGCGGGATATTGCCCCACCTGCGTCACCGCGACGCCGTAAGCTCTGGCTCTAACCTGGTTAATCGCGTTAAGTACTGATGCATCCACATCTCCAAGTTCAATTTTAGCCTCCGCATAGGTGAGCAATACCTCTGCATACCGGTATAGGATTGCATCGTTATCTTCCGCCAGGCGGTCAACCCAACTTTGGTCGACGCCTTTTTTCCAAAGGAAACCAGTAAAGCTGGCAAAATTCGCATTTGCACGGGTATCGTTGTTTTGAACACGTCTTCCTAGTCTAGAACTCCAAATGGTGAGGCTATCGGGATGAGGCATGTATCCAAACCCAAGCCATTGTATTCCGAATTCAACTATAGTAGCCGTAAGCCTCGGATCCCGGTTCGCAAAAGGGTTCTTCGGATCATAAAGCGGTGATTCATCAATAGGCTTTCCGTCGATAGACTCATAGGCGTCCACAACTTCCCTTGTAGGTATCTGTGCACCAAAACCACCCGCAGTTCTGGGAATCCAATCACGAACATAAAAAGCTCCATTAAATACATTTTGTACTTGATCCCTTGGGAGGCTGAAAATAATCTCCTTGCTTGTTTCACCAGCTTTTAAGAATAGCTGAGAATAGCTTGGATGCAGCGTGTAAACCGCCGGCCCCATATCAATTATCGATTTTGATGCGTCTTTAGCGACAGCAAATTTTCCCATTTCCAAGGCAGTTCGGGCTTTAATTGCCAACGCAGCCCCTTTGGTGAGACGTTTTACAGCAGATGCTGAATAGCTTGCCGGTAATTTGTCAGCAGCGAAATCGAGCTCGCTGAAAATAAAGGTTAAAATTTCTTCTTTATTTGTTCGTGTGATTCCGGTTGCTTCCGCAAGCGTCTTTGGCTCAATTAAAAACGGTACATCGCCAAAATGCGTGATCAGTTTAGAGTATTGATATGCTCTAATCAATCTCATCTCGGCTTCATATTGAGCAATGATAGGTGCGGGAGTATTTCCCGCTGCTTTATGCATATTTGCCAGAAAGCTGTTAGCTCGCGCGATGGCTCTATAAGAATTTGTCCAGAGGCTAAGGGCTGCAGGATCATCCGCAGCCATGGTTCCGAAAGTAACGGAGTTTCCAAGCAAAGCACGATGCCAGAAATTATCGGTAAACTGTTCGCTGTCATTTCCGAAAAAGGATGGCCGGTACAAGTCGTTTACAGCCAGCTCAAGACCTGCTTGTGTGTCGTAAAATGTGCTGGATGAACTTTCTGATAAAGGATCGAGGTCCAGTTTACTACATGCTGTTGATGCAGTTAAAACCAGACATATATAAATTAGCTTTTTCATTTGACGTAATTTAATTTTAAGTGAAGCGTGTCCGGTGGTTTAATCGATCGAAATAGTTCATAAGATTAACGCTCGAACGCTTGTTATTAAATGGTTGTAGCAAGTTTAATATCAATGGGTGAGAACATCTTAAAATGTTAGATTAACTCCTCCAAGAAACGTAGTTACTATAGGATACGACGAGGTTCCAGCTTCTGGATCCCAGTATTTAGGAAATTTACTAAATACGGCTACATCATTCGCCGTAGCATAAACTCTTAAAGCCTTTATCCCCGCTTTCGCCAATAGATCTTTGCTTTTAAGGGTATAACCAAGCGTCAGATTTTTTACCCTGAAATAGGCTCCGCTGATCATATAAAAATCAGACATCTCATAGTTATTAACTTCAGAGGTTCGGGATAATCTCGGATATCTTGCTGCCAAGTTCTGTTCAGGTGTATTGTTTCGACTCCAGAAATTACCCACCATTCCCAATGGCATATTGCCAAACGCTGCTTGAAATGGCCTTGTGATATCCTGACTCAAAACGCTATTTTTCTTTCCAACACCTTGCACCACCATACCAAAATCCAGATTTTTGTAATCCATCCGGAGGGTACCACCATAATTGTATCTTGGCATCGAGCCTCCCAAAAATACTTTGTCCCCTTCCGGCGTAATCTTGCCATCCTTATTGATATCTACATATCTTACATCACCGGGTTTCGTATTAGCATTAATCACTGCCGCTCCGGTAACCTCGGCCTGATTCTGGAACAGTCCATTAGACCTGTAACCGAACCACTCATTGAATTCTCCGCCTTCCAGGATAGCCTGATCGCCTCTAAACTGGGTTCCTTTCAAATTGAGCACCTTTGTCTTTGTATCGGAAAGATTCATAGAAAAAGAGTAATTGAAATCTCGTCCCATTTTATCCCTCCATCCTAAATCAAGTTCCCAGCCTTTGGCCTGAAGAGTACCTGCGTTTTGGAATGGATTATCATACCCTAAATAATTGGGAATGTCTAGACGCAGCAGAATATCCTCAGTTTTTTTGTGGAAATACCCGGCAGACAAGTTTAGTCGGTTATTCAAGAATGTTGCATCGACACCAAGGTCTGTACTTGACGTTGTTTCCCAGCTAATATTGTTCATCGCATATTCTACTTGCCCTCCGCCAGTTAAAGGAACTACTGACCCATTTTGATAGAATAAAGAGTTGCTAAAGGAGATGATGGCCTGATACGGATAATTTCCAATTCGTTCATTGCCCGCAGTTCCCCATCCGCCACGTAATTTAAGATGCGATATTGCTGGAATATTTTCCATAAAAGGTTCTTCGCTTATGGTCCAGGCTGCATTAAAAGACGGAAATATCGCATTGCGGAATTCACTAGCAAAGCGTGATGACTGATCATGACGCAAATTTCCTTGCAAATAATACCGATTTTTAAAATTGTATTGCAACCTTCCAAAGAATGATCTAAGGGCTGACTCCGATGCAGACCCTCTATTATCTCTTAGTTCAGACGAACCCGCATTTAGGTATGGGAAATCGTTTAGTGCGAAACCTTCCCGGGATGCACCAAGGGATTCAAAGGTGGAATAGTTTTCTTCATAACCAACGAGTACATCGAAATTGTGCAATTCGTTGATAGATTTGGTGTAATTAGCTAATAGCTGACCGTTAGCGGTGAAGTTTTCATTTCTGTTCTCGTCCAAAAACGTTCGTGCTCGGTTCTGGCCAATTCGTTGACTTGGATTAGCATAATCATAATAGTTTATCTGCTTTCTAAAGTTTTTGAATTTATCAAGGTCAAACGTTGGTGCAACCATAGCGGTAAAAGTAAGTCCGGCTACAGGTGTATAGTTAAAGGCCAACCTAGCACCAAATTGGTTGAACCAGCCTTTTTCAAAGCCCCCTTCATTAATTTGTGCTACAGGGTTTAAACCGTCTTTTCCATTTGAATACCTGCCATCACTATAGTAGGCCCCGTAAACACTCGGCATAAGCCGTGATAAAAAGATCGGGTTATCGTCGGGAACGCTCGAAACATTCTGGGTTTGAGTGCGCTTGTAGGTTACGTCTAGCTTTGTATTGAATTTATCGCTAATTTTCAAGTCATTGTTAATTCGGAATAAATACCTTTCATAATCATAATTATCATAGAAAGCGCCCGACTTATTGTATCCCAGAGATGCTTTTGTTTTCACTTTGTCGGTACCCATGGTAAACACGAGGTCGTGGCGTACTCTCGGTGCATATGAATTCGTCATTACTTCTTTCTGCCAGTCTGTATTAAAGAAAGGAAATCTGTTCAAATTCTTCGCCAAACTGTCTGCAAACCCTGTGATCCACCCGTTAGGAAATGGTCCAGCCGTAGCACCGTCATTCATAGCCTGCTCATTGAAATAACGCATGTAATCCGGACTGCTGGTATACTCGGGTAATGCCGTAGGCTTCTGCAAACCATATTCAAAGTTATAGTCAAAACTACTCTGTCCTGCTTTGGCTCGCTTCGTTGTTACCAGTACCACACCGGCTGCCCCCCTTGAACCGTAAATAGAAGCAGATGCAGCATCTTTCAATACGGTAATATTCTCTACGTCACCGGGATTTACATTATCGATATTTGAATTTGGAATTCCGTCTACAATAAATAAAGGAGCGTTGGTACCTATCGTCGTTATCCCTCTGATCAGCACATTAGATCCGGCTCCGGGGGCGCCACTGTTACGAGTTACAGAAACTCCAGACATTGTACCTTGTAAAGCCTCAGAAATTTGAACTGTACGCCTGTCACCAACATCCTTGGCACTAATGGATGAAACTGATCCCGTTACATCCTTTTTCCTTTGTGTTCCATATCCCACTACTACCACTTCTTCCAGATTCTTAGATTCGGTCATCATCCCAATCACCAGAGGTTGATCTGTAATTTCTGATATCTGTTCCTGATAGCCGACAAATGTGACGACTAGAATTTTGGCGTCAGCGGGCGCAGTAATTCTAAAATCTCCCCGCTCGTTGCTAGTGGCAGTAGTCCTGGAGCCCTCTAGCTTGATAGTAGCCCCGGCAATCGGAACTTTTGTTCTTGCATCAAGCACTTTGCCCTCCACTGTTTTTGTCTGTGCCTGAACTGTATAATGCAGCCCGAACAACAGTAATAAAACTAATAATGATTGCTTCATAATAAAACTTAATTAGTTACTTTAAATTGTTTAGAAAGATTGTTACTTGACATTCTGGTATTCGTTTAATTGAAGTGACCTAAAATTGCAAAGCGCACTATAAGTGCAATCTAGAATAGCTCTCGTTTGCCTTACCTGATTTTAGTTCACCTATATCTAATTCCTGAGCAAGGCTCAGTAAACTCTTTATACTTTAATTAGCCTAAGAAACTAAGTAAGCGTTAACAAAACCCTGCACAAACCGAACATCGACGTTTTCTGCTCTCAATTCCAGTGAAGCGGCAATGCTAACTCACCGTTTACGTTTTTAGCTGCTCCGGTAAAAGGTCTCTGAAATTTCAGGAAGGGCTACCGGCTAAGGCAAGCTCCATTCATCCTATACCACAGCTCTAATATTATTCTATGAGCGGACGTTTAACCACAAAAAGTAGTGAAACCTGAGTAGTGATTTTTTCATATGTTATTAATTAAGTTTTAATTGGTTTGCAATTGCATTAATATAGGATCCCTCATTTCCATTTTATTAATTACAAGCTAAACCTATAGTTTTAAGCATAAAAAACCAACATCTGGATGCCGGATGGAAGCATTTTTTCTATCGCAATCGTTTGTGTTATCGATTTCGATAGATAGAAATATTTTAAATTTGTAAGCCAATTAATATTAAATCGAGAGCTATGCCACGCGTCAAATGTCCAAAGTGCAATAAGGTCGAAACTATTTTAAGATCTGGATTTATCAGAAAAAAACAACGCTATTTTTGTAAAGAGTGTAACTATAATTTCACGCTCAATCATGAAAACAGGAAGGCAAAAAACAAATCGAGAAAAAATTATCAGACAACCATATTGGATATAGGTAAGGCAATGGGTATATCCGCAACTACCGTCAGCCGGGCGTTACATGATCATCCCGATATTAGTCTTTCTACAAAAATCTCTGTCAAAGAAATGGCCATTGCCATGGATTACCATCCGAATTTATTAGCGCGAAGTTTTGCCAACAGTCAAAGTCAAACAGTCGGTGTTATTATTCCAAATTTAGAAGCAACGTTCTTTTCGTCTATGTTAGGCGGTGTACAAAAAGTTGCATCGCAAAACGGGTACAAGGTTTTGATGTGCCAGTCGAATGAAGAATATTTAAATGAAGTAGAAAATGTGCACCTTTTAATGGATAGTCGTGTTGACGGCTTGCTTATTTGTCATTCAATAGAGACCACTAATTTTGACCATGTTAATATTTATCGAAAAAGAGGAATTCCGATTATTAACTTTTATCGCGTAAACAAAGATTCTGAAACTATTAGTGTCGTTGCTAAAAATACAGAAGGAGCTGAATTGGTTATTGAGCACCTTTTGAATCAGGGGTGCAAAAAGATAGGTATAATTTTGGGGCCGAGATCACTTCTGATAACAGAAGAGCGGCTTAAGGGCTATTTAAACATTCATAAAAAACACCTAATAGAAATAGAGCAGTCCATGATCGCCTATACCGACTATACTTACAACAGCATAATTGAAATCGTTGATCGTTGGTTAGATATGAAAGAACGACCAGATGCGATATTTTGTATTTCTGACCGTACAGCCATATATGTCATCCGGCATCTGAGAAAGAAGAACATTCAAATCCCCGCTGAGATCGCTGTAGCTGGTTTCGGCAATGATCTTATGGGTGAATTGATAGAACCGGGCCTGACAACCTATGATGTACAAACGTCGAAAATTGGAGAAACCTCAATGCAGATGTTTTTAGATCAAGTGAAAAACGAATTTGGACAGATAACAAAAGTACATACCATTGAAGGACACCTCGTCGTAAGGGAATCAAGCCTAAAGCAGAAATAAGTTTTCTTACTTATGTTACCAGCTTATTCAGCTCCGCTAGGCCTCCTTTCCCGGATCGGGATCGCTTAAACTCTATTAATTCCCTGATAAGCGTTTTTTTGCTGAAACAATCCTAAGTTTTCAAAGGATTTGATTTACTTCCCCTATTCGCTGAATAGAAGTCGGAATAACGGTTTAAATACGGCACCTTCGATAAAATCACCTTTGCTTCCGATATTTATTAATATTTAAAATGCCGGAATGCTCATGATAATACAAGAAAGCTTGCTTTTAGAAAATAAACGTCATCGTAAGTGGGCTTCATTCCCCAAGGAGACACTCTCGGAATCCACAAATAGCAGACCGAGAACTAAGATAATTTTGGACGGTGCACACAGATGTGCACAAATAAAATATAGCCATAGACTAGTCAGGTCTCCATCTGAAACCGCAAAGGTTATCCTAAAGAAATATTTTCCGTTATCAGAGGCGTTTTTGTGCAAATTTTGTGCACATAAAGAAGCCCCACTTGGGTAAGTGGGGCTAACTGCTTGGCTATCAAGCTCCCGAAGCTGGGCTCGAACCAGCGACCCTCCCGATTTCACATCGGGATGCTCTAACCATCTGAGCTATTCTAATGTGTATCGCATAAAAAAACCCCACATTTCTGTGAGGTTTCTGCTCCCGAAGCTGGGCTCAAACCAGCGACCCTCCCGATTTTACATCGGGATGCCTAACCAGCTGAGCTAGCAAATTTCTATCGCACTTTCCTTATCTCGCCCTCAAAAAACGACATTAAACAAGAAAGCCTTCTTAGAGATTCTAAGAAGGCTTTACTAATACCCTAAAACAGAAAAGCCCCTCAGTTCACACTGAGAGGCTTTCTCTAAGCTCCCGAAGCTGGGCTCGAACCAGCGACCCTCTGATTAACAGTCAGATGCTCTAACCAGCTGAGCTATTCGGGAATTCCTGGTTATGAAACAAGTTAAACTTGTCTCCCGTTTGGGAATGCAATAGTCGGGATTTTAAATTATTTATGCAATATTTGTGTTCAATTTTTTTGAAATATTTATGAGCTTAGTTGTTATCGGGACCGTAGCCTTTGATGCTATCGAAACTCCCTTCGGAAAAACAGACAAAATAGTGGGCGGAGCAGCTACTTACGCAGGTTTGGCAGCTTCTTACTTCTTTGATAAAGTTAAAATCGTTGGTGTGGTTGGTGATGATTTTCAGAGCGAAGACATTCAGGTTTTTAAAGATCATGGCATCGATGTGGAAGGTTTACAGATAAAAGAAGGCGAGAAATCATTTTTTTGGGCTGGAAAATATCATAACGACATGAATAGCCGCGACACTTTGGCTACAGAATTAAATGTTCTTGCAGATTTCGATCCGATCATACCCGACTCTTACCAGGACTGTCAATACCTCCTTTTAGGAAACCTTACGCCTCAGATCCAGCAAACCACTATCAAGCGCCTGACTAATCGCCCGAAGCTCGTAGTACTCGACACCATGAACTTCTGGATGGATGTGGCCATGGACGATCTTCTCGAAACGCTGAAGCTTGTTGATGTTTTAACTATAAACGACGCCGAGGCGCGGCAACTTTCTGGCGAATACTCTCTGGTGAAAGCCGCTAAAAAGATCCTTCAGATGGGGCCTAAATATCTTATCATTAAAAAAGGGGAGCATGGCGCTCTGCTTTTCAACGAGGATAAGATCTTCTCTGCACCTGCATTACCCTTAGCCGAAGTTTTCGATCCAACAGGCGCAGGCGACACCTTTGCCGGCGGATTTATCGGATATCTCGCCAAAGTAGGAACCATCAACTTTAACAACATGAAGAATGCGATAATCTATGGCTCGGCCCTGGCATCATTCTGTGTGGAGAAGTTTGGAACCGAAAGAATTAAAAATCTTACCGAAGAAGAAATTGCCGGAAGGATCAAAGAGTTTGTGAATCTGAGCAGCTTCGTAATCGAGCAATAAAAAAATATGCAGTTGGCACATTACTTGGCCAGCTGCATTACTTTAACACTTAAGGTGCTAATCTTCCTATCGCTTTAAACCTTTCAAAAACCGATATGGTATGCGGAGCATCTTTTAGCTCCTCACTGAGGTCCTGCCCGGCCCAATGTTCGTAATGCTTGCCGTTTTGCCACAGCCTGCTGGTCGAAACATCATAGATCACCCCCGCATATGCAATCCAGATTTCCGGCTTGTCTTGCCCGTTACGAAGGGAAAGCTGTTTCCTGGTATAAACTGGCAGCTCCATCAGGCAGATTGACTCTTTTGTTTAAAGAATTCAAAAAATATCACATTGAGCAGTAACATAGCCAGCGAATAAAAATGATCTTCAAATGGAATGGTACCAACCCTGAATCCGAGGTTTTCCGCATCATTATATAGCACAATAGGTATGGAGGTCAAAATTCCATTAACCACATAAAAGGGCGCCAAAGACACCAGGTAGGCCAAATAAAATCGACCCATATAGGGCGGGCGCTTTAACAGTAAATAAATACAAAGAGCCAGCAGCAAGCCAAAGGTGATCAGAGTATAAACGCGACCGGAAAAAAAGATGAGCATAGCTATCGAGAGGACCAATAAAACTAACGTGATGGAAGTGCTCGCAGCTTTGAGAACATCTCTTTTTACATAGTAATTAAGGCATTCGTATATAAATAAGCAGGCGAAAGGCACTGTAACAAAAAACAAGATCTCTTCTAACGGAAGGTTTAATATATAGAGGCCAATAACGTACTCCGGATTAAAAGACCACACATCATATATGGTAAAAAGATAATCCCAGAAAAGAAAAAGCCCGCCTGTTATAATTAATCCCGGAAAAATATGTCGCCAGTTTTTAATAAAACGAACCCGTTTATCGAACGAAAGTACAACAGGGAAAAAGAGTGTGAAAAAATTAATAAGCAGGTAAGTGAGGTGTTTATCCATTATTAATCGACTCGTCCAAGATAGCGATTTCCTGCGGCTTGCATCGCTCCGTCTCTTTCATGAATTTAAGCAGATTTAACAGAAGTGGTTTATCCATGGCACCGAATCTTCTCTGCTTGGAGAGTTCAATAATTTTTTTCCGGTCGGACTCAAGATGCTGACTGTATCCCAAAAAAGATGGTATGTAATGCTCGATACTGAATCTCAAAAACCTGATTTCCAGATCATCCTGACTTTTAGCAACAGCAGAGTTCAGAATTTTCATTCCATTTCTGAGATAGCTTAATTTGTTATACGGATTTATTGCATGTCGGGCTTTAACGGCTTGTGAGATCCCGAAATAGGCCATTATGAGGGGCTCTGAAGAATTGATCTTCTTAAGCTTGTTGTAAAACTTCTCGGCAGCTTTACCGTCATTTACAGCAGCATAATATTCTTTCCGGATTTGCGGAAGATCATTGGCAGACACTAACCCTGGAAAAAACAGAAACAGAGCAATCAATCTTATCATGGAAATATAACGTATTTACTATACTCGATAGTTTCGTATTATCTTAAAAATACCGCGGCATGAACAAAAAACAATTTAGATACGCTTCTTTTTTACATTTACGCCAATGAACAAGCATAGTATCGCCATCATCGGTTCGGGCTTTGCGGGCCTGGCTGCAGCAGCTGTCCTTGCTGGCAAAGGTCATAATGTAACCATTTATGAAAAGAACGACCAGCCCGGTGGCCGGGCGAGAACATGGGAGAGCGACGGATTTAAATTTGATATGGGCCCCAGCTGGTATTGGATGCCGGAGGTTTTTGAAGAGTTTTACCAGCTTTTCGGTAAAACGACTTCCGACTTTTACGATTTGAAGCGCCTCGATCCCGGTTACCGGATTTATTGGACAAAGAATGACAGCACAGACATTCCGGCAAAACTGAACGAACTGGAAACACTCTTCGAAAGCATGGAACCCGGATCGGCCTCAAATCTGCGCGACTTCTTAGAGCAAGCCGAGTTCAAGTATAAAACCGGCATGGGCGATTATGTTTTCCGCCCCTCCAACTCTGTTACCGAATACCTGGATCTGGGGCTTCTGAAAGAAAGTTTTAAAATTCAGCTATTCACAAGTATTAGCAAGCATTTAAAAAAATACTTCAAGCACCCGAAACTCTTGAAGCTCCTTGAATTTCCAGTCTTATTCCTGGGCGGTACGGCAAAAAACACTCCGGCCCTGTACAGCATGATGAACTATGCTGATTTAGTTTTAGGCACATGGTTCCCCATTGGGGGCATGAACGAAATAGTGAAAGCGATGACATCAATCGCTACCGAGCGCGGGGTAAAAATCTGTCTTAACCAGGAAGTGAAAGCAATACGGACCGAAGGAAACATGGCTATTGGGATAGAAACAGATCAAGGCTTTCATCCGGCAGATATGATCATCTCAAATGCCGATTATCAGCACACAGATCAGTACCTTCTTAAAAAAGAACATCGGAATTACAGTCCTGGATATTGGGACAAAAGGGTTCTCTCTCCCTCCTCACTTCTCTTCTATATTGGGCTCAACAAGAAGGTTCACAATATTCTTCATCATAATCTTTTCTTTGATGAAGACCTGGAGCAACATGCCAGAGAGATCTATGAAACTCCGCAGTGGCCGGAAAAACCTCTTTTTTACGTATCCTGCACCTCGAAAACGGATCCTTCGTCGGCCCCCGATGATGGCGAAAACCTCTTCTTTTTAATGCCCTTAGCTCCCGGGATAGAAGACACCGAAGAGTTGAGGGAAAAATATTTCGACATGTTACTCAACCGCTTTGAACACATTACCGGAGAAAGCATCAGGCAATCCATTGTAGTAAAACGTAGTTATGCGATTAATGATTTTGTAGACGACTACCATTCATTCAAAGGAAATGCTTACGGGCTGGCAAACACCCTGATGCAAACAGCATTTCTGAAACCTAAAATGAGATCTAAAAAAATAAAAAATCTATTATTCACCGGACAGTTAACGGTACCGGGTCCTGGCGTTCCCCCGGCTATAATTTCTGGCCGGGTCGCGGCTGCGGAAGCGATCAAAATTTTAGATAGATAAACATGATTATCGATTAATTTGATTAAAGTTTATAACTTCAAGTAAATAAAACCTATTAATCATGAAAGCATTAAAAATTATTTTGATTATTGTCGTCGTTTTAGCGGCGATTTACTTCATTGGCGGATTATTGCTGCCGAAAACCTATAGCGTGAGCCGCTCTGTTGCTATCAATGCGCCTGACTCTGTAGTGTATAAAAACGTAGCCGACTTTAACAACTTTTTAAAATGGAACCCCTGGAGTAAAATGGAGCCTGAGGCTAAAGAGGTGATCAGCGGCCCGGTTTCTCAACCAGGCCACATGTATACCTGGGATGGCGAAAAAACCGGGCAGGGACAAATGACAATCGAGCGTACCGAGCCCTATAAGCTAATAGATTTCGAATTAAAATTCATCAAGCCATTTGAAAGTCTGGCCGACACAAAGTTCTCATTTGAGCCCGCAGCCAACCAAACCACTGTAAGTTGGACCATGCAGGGCAACAACAACACCACCATGGAAAAATGGATGAGTTTGATGATGGATGGAATGCTGGGAAAAGATTTTGAGAGCGGATTGAAATCACTGAAAGAGATCTCAGAAAAAGAATAAAAAAAAGAGCGTCAGGCTGGCACCTGTACGCTCTTATGTATGATGAGTTTTAGAAAAGGGGCTAATTAATCAAGCTCTGCGTACATCGGCTTTTTAACGCCGTTGTCGTACGGTTTCAAGCTTTTCTTAAGAAGCTTGCGAGCTACGTGGATGCGGGTTTTAACAGTTCCAATCGGAATTGCTAAATGATCTGCAATCTCATGGTACTTGAATCCTTCGAAGTACATACTAAAGGGAACAAAATATTCTTCAGGAAGTTTGCCTAAAGCTAATTTTATATCGTCCATTATAAATTTGGACTCTCCCTGATTTTTTGTAGAGCTGAACACAAGGTTAGCAGAAGATATCTCGTCAGATTTAGTAACGAAAGAACTTATTTTAACAAAGCGGCGGTAGTTATTAATGAAAGTGTTTTTCATTATGGTATACAACCAGCCTTTAAGGTTTGTTCCTTCCTTGAACTTGTTATAATAAGTGATCGCTTTAAGTAAGGTATCTTGAACCAGGTCATTGGCATCGTCGGCATCATGAGTAAAATGTAATGCATACATCTTTAGAGAGCTTGCCTGACGCATAACCATTGTGTTGAATTCTATTTTAGTCATGTTGTTAGAGTTAGGGTTACTGTTTATTCTTTTTTCTAAACAAACTTGTAAACACCTTTGCAACAACTATGCTAATCAGGCCAACTGCGGATAATTATGTAGGGCGGAGAGAAAAATTAATAGGAATTTAACGTTAAATAATGTTGACTTCGCGCTCCAGAGCAACGCCGAATTTTGATTTTACATCTTCAATAATCCGGGTAGATAAATCATAAACCTCTGTCCCTGTAGCGTTTCCGTAGTTAACCAGCACCAAAGCCTGATTTTTCCAGGTACCGGTCTCTCCTACTTTCTTCCCTTTCCAGCCACATTGTTCGATAAGCCAGCCAGCGGCTAATTTTACTGTACTATTTGGTAGACAGAAGTGAACAGTGTCTGGAAAAACAGACTGTATTTGTTTAAATTCCGATTCAGTTATAACCGGATTTTTGAAGAAGCTACCCGAGTTGCCGATCATAGATGGATCTGGAAGCTTGCTTACACGGATATGTGATACCACATCAGAAACATCCTTAATGGTCGGCTCGGTTATTCCGCGCTTCTGCAGCTCATCGCCTATGGCGCCATAGCTTAAATTGAGAACGGGAATGGTAGACAACTGAAACCGCACCAGCGTGATGATAATCTTACCCTTCAGCTGATTTTTGAAGATGCTTTCGCGATATCCGAATTCACATGCTGCTCTTTCAAACTCGCGGATCTCTCCTGTTTCAATAAAAAACACGCGACACGAGTGAAACACATCTTTTAGTTCCACCCCGTAAGCTCCGATGTTTTGAATGGGAGATGCCCCCACAGAACCCGGAATAAGGCTCAGGTTTTCCATCCCTGCAAAGCCTTTGTCTACACAATGCATCACTAAATTATGCCAGATCTCTCCGGCCCCAGCCTCTACCAGCACATTCGCGCCTTCGATATGACTGACAATCCCTTTGATATTCATCCTGATAACAAGGCCATCAAAATCCTTAGTAAGCAACAGGTTACTTCCCCCTCCCAATACCAGCCGGTCAACGGCTTTCCATTTACTGTCTGAAAAAAGTTGCTTTAAATCTTCTTCAGATTCTATCTCTGTATACCAGCGGGCATACGCTTCTACTCCGAAGGTGTTATACTGCTTTAATGAGATATTTTCAAGAATTTCGGGCATGGTATTTAATTGTGCAGCCAAATCTCGTAACTAAATTTTAAACGCTGGGATTATATTGAAAAATCTTTCGATTTTATTCTTGCCGTGCAGGCTTCTCATTATCCGGAAAATTGATTCAAAAACTAAAACATTTAAAATCAAATCCTTATTAAAGAAATAAAAGACCTGGCCCCGCAATTCAAAAATAATTAAGCATTTTGTAATTATACTCCGCTCTATATCGTCATAACAGCGGAGATTGTTGTATCATATCATGAAAGTTTTATTCATCGGCGATAGTATAACCCGCGGAACTCAAAGTGTTGACTGGATAAAGATGATCGAAAAAGATCATCCATATTGGACCATGGATAATGTCGCTGCGAACGGCGAAACGCTTACAAAACTCTCGGAGCGGCTTAAAACTCATCTGCAGCAAAATTCAGATTACCACGCAGTTGTTCTGCAAACAATTACTAACGACATACTCTTACCTACCTTTAAACACAGGGGATTTTGGTTTCGGCAAGCATACCGTTATCAGATAAAGTCAGGGAATGTTCCGGCAGCACCCCCGGTCTTTGAGGCCCTTTTAAGACAGACGGTCGATTACGTACAAAAGCACTACAACATTCAACTCATATTAACCACCCTTGGATGCATTAACGAAAATTTATTGGCAGAAACCAACGCGAAGCTTTTCAGCTATAATAGTATTGTGAAAAAGGTGGCCAAAGAAATGAATTGCATACTGGCTGATGTTTCTGAGGACTTCCAGTACCATTTGAACAAGGGGCAAACCCAGGATTATTGTGCCGACGATTTTGCCAACACCGCCTTTTTGGATTTGATAAGCTGCAACATAGGCATGGCCGATAAACTAAGCCAAAAACGAAAACTCCACCTGACAATAGATGGAGTTCACCTTAATAGTAAGGGTGCGCAGATCTTTAAGGAAAAAATCGAGACAGCCGTTCTGCTGACGAAAGAGAAATCATTATTGTTTATTTAGATAGAGCGGCCGGTTAAGTACCGGTAGCCGCTCTATCTTTGATTCCCTTTTATTTAAATATGCAATGCCCGGCCTTCTGTAGCTGCTAAAGCAGCTTCTTTGAAGGCTTCGGTATAAGTAGGATGCGCATGGCAAATACGCCCGATATCTTCTGCAGAAGCCCTGAATTCCATTGCCACCACCGCTTCAGCAATCACATCCGCAACACGCGGTCCAATCATATGTACTCCTAAAACCTCGTCAGTTTCAGCGTCGGCTAAAACTTTAACAAACCCGTCGGTATCCATACTGGCACGTGCACGACCGCTGGCCTTGAATGGGAAAGAGCCCGCTTTGTATTTCTTTCCTTGCTCTTTCAGCTGCTCTTCGGTATAACCTACACTCGCCACTTCCGGCCAGGTATAAACAACTCCGGGGATAAGATTATGATTAATATGAGGCTTTTGTCCGGCAATTGTTTCGGCAACAAAAACACCTTCTTCTTCAGCCTTATGAGCAAGCATCGCACCTCGAACCACATCGCCTATAGCATAAATTCCTTTAACAGGAGTTTCAAGATGGTCGTTAACCGGTATCGTTTTTCCACGCTCCTCAACGGTGATGCCTATTTTGTCCAGCCCCATGCCTTCTGTATACGCCGAACGCCCTACAGCAACAATACAATAATCCCCTTCAAGGTTCACCTTCTCACCTTTCGGACCGTCGGCAGTTACTGTTACGTTTTTGCCCTTTACAGAGGCTCCCGTTACCTTATGCCCAAGTAAAAATGTAAATCCAAGTTTGGTAAGCGATTTCTGAAGTTCCTTACCTAAAGATTTATCCATAGTGCCAATAATAGCATCCATAAATTCAACCACAGTAACTTTAGCTCCTAAACGAGCATATACCGAGCCTAATTCCAGGCCGATAACACCGCCTCCAATTACGATTAAGTGCTTAGGCACTTCGGGAAGGTCCAACGCTTCTGTTGAAGTAATAATTCTCTTTTTATCGATTGGAAGAAAAGGCAGGGCCGTAGGTTTAGAACCCGTTGCGATAATCACATTTTTCGATGTTATTGTTTCCTCGCCCCCCTCTGTTTTCGAAATCTTAATAGTGTTTTTGTCGACAAAAGAACCTAGTCCGTGATAAGTGGTGATCTTATTCTTCTTCATCAGGAAAGTGATACCAGCAGTATTTTCCTGCACCACCACGTTTTTACGGGCAATCATTTGTACGATATCAACCTTCAGATCCTTGATGTTTATGCCATGGGTTTTGAAAGTGTGTGCAGCGTTATAATAATGCTCCGACGAATCCAGGAGGGCCTTGGAAGGAATACAGCCTACATTCAGGCAAGTTCCTCCAAGCGTGTTGTATTTTTCTACTATGGCTGTTTTCAAACCTAATTGGGCACATCTTATGGCGGCTACATATCCACCGGGACCACTACCGATTACCGTAACGTCGTATTGCATGTTTTTTTGTTCTTTGCGGCCAAAGTTAAACGATAAATGCGCTTCAGGAAAAAAATAATGGATTTTCACGTGCTCTTTTCGGATAAAAACACTGCTTTGAGAATTTTTTTGAGCAAAAAAAAACTCTTTACTGCCGCATCACAAACATTATCGGGAAATCGTTAGTATTATTTGCTGATATTTAACAATGCACAGATACACTGTACTAGCTGTACTCATCCTTATAGTTGGATTGGGAAAAGCGCAAACCTTAAAGGAAAAAGGTATTTTTAGCCGCGCTGATACCTTAAGAGGGATGCTGAGTCCATTACGAACGTGTTACGACGTAAACTATTATCATCTGGACATCGAGATTAATCCGGATAAAAGAAGGCTCAGCGGATCGACGCTTTTTAGATTCAAAGCCAAAGAAGACTTCACAAAACTACAATTCGACCTGTTTCGGAATCTTGAGGTCGACAAGGTAGTATATAAAGGTAAAATTCTTCCCTTTACCAGGGAGGCTAATGCGGTATTTCTGAGCTTCCCCCAATCCATAAAGAAAGATAGCATCAGTCAGTTTACGGTTTTCTATTCCGGATCGCCAACAATTGCAAAAAATGCACCCTGGGACGGCGGCTTCGTCTACTCCGAAGACAGGTCGGGAAAACCCTGGATCGCAGTAGCCTGCCAGGGGTTCGGCGCGAGCTCGTGGTGGCCAAATAAAGACCATCAATCAGACGAGCCTGACAGTATGCTTATTAGTGTTACCGTACCCTCGGGATTAATGAACGTCAGCAATGGTCGCTTGCGCTCTGTAAAAACAATAAAAGAAGGTTCCAGGCAATACAATTGGTTTGTTTCATCCCCTATTAATAATTATAATGTAACACTCAACATAGGTGATTATGTAAAATTCTCTGACCACTATCAGGGAGAAAAAGGCAAACTGGACCTTGACTATTATGTATTAAGAGCTAATCTCGAAAAAGCAAAGAAACATTTCCCGGGCGACGTTAAAGCCATGCTTAAATCGTTCGAACACTGGTTCGGCCCCTACCCCTTCTATAAAGACGGCTACAAGCTGGTGGAAACTCCCTACCTCGGCATGGAACACCAAAGCGCCATTGCTTATGGAAACAATTATATGAAAGGCTACAAAGGCTCAGATCTTTCGGGAACCGGCCTGGGTCTAAGCTGGGACTACCTTATCATTCACGAATCCGGCCATGAGTGGTTCGGCAACAACATTACATCAAAAGACATTGCAGATATGTGGATTCACGAATCTTTCACCACTTACTCTGAAGGATTGTTCGTAGAATCACTAAAGGGCAAAGCCGCCGGGGCCAGCTACATTAAAGGTCTTCGTAAAAACATCGGAAACAAGACGCCTGTCATCGGGTACTATGATGTGAACCATCAAGGTTCAGGCGACATGTATGCCAAAGGAGCCAATATGCTGCATACTATCCGTAACATCATTGACGATGATTCCAAATGGCGTAAGATTTTGAGAGGCTTAAATAAAACTTTCGGATTAAAAACGACTACTACCGAAGAGATAGTTAATTACATAAACAAGAATTCGGGGATGGATCTCACCAGCGCATTCGATCAATATTTAAGATATCCGGAAATCCCCGTACTAGAAATCAGGAAATCAGGAGATAATACGATTGAATATAGATGGAAAACCGATATTCCCCATTTCAAGATGCCGGTAAGGGTTAAATTGAGTGATAGTACAAAGTGGAAAACTTTGCGGGCAACCTCAGACTGGCAGAGAATAAAAAGCAGCGCAATTAAGCCGGATACTGACAACTTTTACATTAAGATAAATTATCTCCCCCAGGATGCAACCTAACATATATTTAGGCGTCTAATAAAGAAACCCCATAAATATGAAAACTATTTTTGCCTCATTCGGCTGGCTCCTGTTGCTTCTGCCTTTCATCAGCATGGCCGGCACTAAAACCATTTTGCGGACTATCAATTCTACTATTTCGTCCGAAGACCGGCAGGTTTCTGATTTCACAGGAATAAGCTCGAGTGGCTCGTACGATATATATGTGAAGATGGGAGCCTCGGAAAGCTTGAGAATCGAAGGCGACGAAGATGTTATCGGAAACATCGAAACCAAAGTGGACAAAGGCATTCTAAAGATCCGTAATACTAAGAACACCGGCTGGAACTGGAATGTCAGGCAGAAAGTAAAGATCTATATTACTGCAAAATCCCTCAATCAGCTGTCGATCAGCGGATCTGGAAGCATGGAGATTGATGGCACTATTAAATCGAGCACGATAAACACCCAGGTAAGTGGCTCTGGAAACATGCGAATGACTGTTGAATGTTCTACTCTAAATGCAGCGGTAAGCGGATCTGGCAATATCCGGATAAGCGGATCGGCTTCGGACGCTAACGTTGCGGTAAGCGGATCTGGTGGTTTTGATGGGAAAAACCTTAAAACAAGCACTACAGATGCCCGGGTAAGCGGATCAGGAAATGTGTGGGTGTTTGCCGACGAGCGCCTTAACGCAGCTTTAAGCGGCTCGGGGAATATCAACTACTCGGGCAATGCAAGGGTAAGTCAATCAAAGAGCGGCTCGGGCAGAATTTCAAAAAATTAGCCGAAAGCTACAGAAACAGAAAAGCCAGGTAAACCCTGGCTTTTCTGTTCGTTTTAAACTCCAAGTAATAACCTGGTCGGATCTTCAAGCAATTGCTTTACCCTTACAAGGAAACCTACCGATTCCCGTCCGTCGATAATTCTATGATCATACGACAATGCAACGTACATCATCGGGCGAATAACCACCTGTCCGTTAATGGCCACTGGACGCTCAATAATATTGTGCATTCCTAATATCGCAGATTGCGGCGCATTAATGATCGGCGTCGACATCATCGAACCGAAAACCCCACCGTTTGTAATAGTGAAAGTTCCGCCAGTCATTTCTTCTATAGAAAGCTTGTTATCACGGGCCTTTCCGGCCAATACAACAATCGCTTTTTCGATACCATCTAGTGATAAAGCATCGGCATTTCGAACAACTGGTACAACTAATCCTTTTGGCGCAGAAACCGCGATGGAAACGTCTACAAAATCACTATAAACAATTTCTTCGTTTTCGATCCGTGCGTTTACAGAAGGAAATTCTTTAAGAGCCTCGCAAACGGCTTTGGTGAAGAACGACATAAAGCCTAATCCAACGCCATGCTTCTCTTTGAATTTATCTTTGTATTTCGAACGGATATCCATGATCGGCTGCATGTCTACCTCATTGAACGTGGTAAGCATTGCAGTTTCATTCTTCACTGTAACCAATCTCTTGGCTATTGTCTTGCGCAAGCCCGACATCTTCTCGCGTCGTTCGTTTCTGCCACCCGCGGCAACAGGTGCTGCAACCGGACTCGCTTTAGGGCTCTCTGCCTTCGGACTTCCAGCTTGTTTCAGTTCGGCCTTTTGAGCATCTTCTTTAGTGATTCTGCCTCCTATACCTGTTCCGTTCACAGACTGAGGATCAACTCCTTTTTCTGCTAATATCTTGGCAGCGGATGGTGATGGTGTTCCTGCCGCATATGATGAAGATTTATCAGCCTGCACAGCTGGTTTTTGCTCCGCGGCAACTGGTGCAGCTTTCGCTGAAGAACCTGCTGTAGCGCCAACTTCAATACTGCATACTACCGCACCAATTTCCAGTGTATCGCCTTCTTTTGCAATACGTCTTAAAACACCCGCTTTCTCTGCGGTAAGTTCGAAAGTAGCTTTATCTGATTCCAGCTCGGCAATCTGCTCATCCATATTCACAAAGTCGCCATCGGCCTTTAACCAGCTGGATAATACAACTTCTGTGATAGACTCGCCTACCGGTGGAACTTTAATTTCTAAAGTCTCACCAGAACCGCTGCTTGCGGGAGCAGCCTGCTCTGCTTCTGCTTGTTTCGCAGCAGGAGCAGATGCGGCAGATGATGCGCCGTTTTCTTCTACAGAACAAACTACCGCACCTATTTCGAGCGTATCGCCTTCTTTTGCAATGGTTTTTAAAATTCCTGCCTTTTCGGCTGTAAGCTCGAAAGTTGCTTTATCAGATTCAAGTTCAGCAATAACTTCATCCATTTCAACAACATCACCATCCTGTTTTATCCAGCGGGACAAGGTTACTTCTGAAATCGATTCGCCAACCGGCGGAACTTTGATCTCTAAACTCATAATATCTTGATTTTATAATTAATCTACTTTAACGGCCTTATTTGTTGTTTTAACTACAGTCTTTTTAACTTCTTTACCGGCTTTATCTTCAAAAGCAGCTCCGATAATATAAAGTTGCTGAGAGATATGCTGCTTTGCATATCCGGTCGCTGTACTGCTGCTTTCCTTTCTGGAAATCACTTCCAGATCGATACCGGTATTTCTCAACTTACGGCATAGATATGGCCATGCACCCATATTCTCCGGTTCTTCCTGAACCCAAACCAGCTCATGCGCTTTGCTGTATTTATTTTTGATGGCTTCCAGCTGTGCGAAAGGTGTTGGATAAATCTGTTCCAATCTCACAATTGCAACATCTTTACGTTTGTCTGTCTGCTGCTTCTCTAGTAAATCGTAATAAACTTTTCCGGTGCAAAACAACACGCGTTTCACATCTGCTGCTTTTACAAAAGTATCGTCAATAACCTCCTGAAACTGTCCGTTTGTAAATTCTTCCAGTTTACTCACGCATTGCGGATGACGTAACAGACTTTTCGGACTAAACACCACCAGAGGCTTACGGAAGCCGCGTTTTAACTGACGGCGCAATAAATGGAAGTAGTTTGCCGGCGTTGTAATATTTGCAACCTGGATGTTGTACTCGGCGCAAGCTTCTAGGAAGCGCTCCATACGGGCCGACGAATGTTCTGGCCCCTGTCCCTCATATCCGTGAGGAAGAAGCATTACCAAACCATTTGAACGCTGCCATTTGGTTTCGGCGCTTACCAGGAACTGGTCTATAATAATTTGTGCACCGTTAACAAAATCGCCGAACTGTGCTTCCCAGATAGTTAAAGATTGAGGATTCGCAAGTGCATATCCATATTCAAATCCCAAAACCCCATACTCAGAGAGATGTGAATTGAATATATCAAATCTGGCCTGATCGTCTTTCTTTATCTGACTTAAAGGGATATACTCCTCTTCAGAGTCTTCTACTTTTACAACCGCATGTCTGTGCGAAAATGTACCTCTTTCCACATCCTGACCACTAACACGTACTCGTAAACCTTCGTTTAATAAAGTACCGTAGGCCATCAGCTCGCCCATTGCCCAATCAAAGGTTTTGGTACTTACCATGCGCTTTCTGTCTTCAAACAATTTTTCAATCTTTTTGAAAAACTTCTTATCAGAAGGGAGGGTAGTAATTTGATTGGCTATGTCCAGGAAAGTTTTCTCATCAACAGCGGTTTGAGAAGGTGCAAATATTTCCTCCTTTGTTGCCATTTTCAGTCCGGCCCAGGCTCCAGAATACATTGGGTTGGGTTCATAAAGATTCCCTTCCTTCGATTCGTTCAAACGCTCCTGTAACAATCCTCTGAATTCCTTTTCCATCTCCGCAGCCAGGTTGGCATCTACGCTACCTTGCTCCATTAATTTCTTATTATAGATCTCTCTTGGATTGGGGTGTTTCTCGATAGCTTTATAAAGCAAGGGCTGAGTAAATTTAGGCTCATCCGACTCGTTATGCCCGAAACGGCGATAGCAAAGAATATCGATGAACACATCATTATGATATTCCTGGCGATATTCCACCGCCATATTAATGGCGTAAACAAGCGCTTCTACATCATCGCCGTTTACGTGGAAAACCGGCGAAAGAGTAAGCTTTGCGATATCTGTGGAATAAATAGCAGAACGCGCGTCTTTATAATTCGTTGTAAAACCAACCTGATTATTGATGATAAGATGGATAGTACCGCCGGTTTTATAGCCATCTAATTTTGCCATCTGAAGCACTTCGTATACTATCCCCTGCCCGGCAATAGATGCATCTCCGTGAATCAAGATCGGGGCGATCTTTGAATTATCACCACCATACTTAAAGTCTATTTTCGAACGGGTGATACCTTCAACAACAGGATCAACCGCCTCAAGGTGCGAAGGATTAGGACAAAGGCTCAAATGTACTTTCTTGCCGGCCTCGGTTTCTACATCTGTTGAAAACCCAAGGTGATATTTTACGTCGCCACCAAAAGGTTTAGATTCATCATAACCCTTACCTTCAAATTCAGAGAAAATATCCCGGTAGGTTTTATGCATAATATTTGCGAGTACGTTCAGGCGGCCACGGTGTGCCATCCCGATAACAAACTCTTCAATACCTAATGCAGCACCTTTTTCAATTACAGAATCAAGCGCCGGAATAACACCCTCGGCACCCTCCAATGAAAATCTTTTTTGTCCGAGAAACTTGGTTCCAAGAAAGTTCTCAAAAACCACTGCCTCATTCAATTTTTTAAGAATACGCTTTTTGGTATCGACAGAAAAGTTCGGCTTGTTGCGTTCGGTTTCCATCCTGTCCTGAAACCACTTAACTTTCTTAGGATTACGGATATAGGTAAACTCAGCACCGATAGATTCACAATAGGTATCTTCAAGTAACTGACGGATGTCGCGAAGCGTTGCTGCACCTAATCCCACTTCTACCCCGGCATTAAAAACGGTATCCAGATCAGCATCGCTCAAACCAAAGGTTTCAAGCTCCTTACCGGGATAATATTTGCGGCGTTCGCGTACAGGATTGGTTTTAGTGAAAAGGTGTCCTCTGTCGCGGTAGCCATGGATCATGTTCAGAACATTTATCTCTTTAAGGAAATGTTCTGGCGTTTCTGCACCTGCAACATTGCCTTCAGAACTGCGGCCAAAATCAAATCCTTCAAAAAACTTCTGCCAGCCAAACTCAACCGAATCAGGATCTTGTTTATACGATTGATATAGTGAATCTATGTAAGATGAATGTGCGCTATTGAGATACGACAAATTATCCATGGAAATTTCTAGTTTTTTCTAAAAGTAGCCGCAAAAATAAGAGTTTTAGACCTACATCGCTAAGCAAATCCTTTAAAAAATGATTTTATTTAAGGCTTTTTTAATATTTTACTGAAGTTCGTTAAGCTTCTGGATCCATTTTTGGATATATTGCTCTTCTACAAAAGGGTCGGCCTTCATGGCGATTGGCCGGTTAACAGACATAACGCCCTCGCCGGCTATATAAGTCCAGTTACCCCAATTGCTTGCGGGCGAATAATCAATGAGTTTTTCTTCGAAATAAGCCGCACCTGCTTTCCAGCTCACCCCTGCTTCTTTAACCAGGTACATAGCCACGTACTGCCGGCATTTACTATTGATATAACCAGTTGAATTGAGCTCTGTGATACACGCGTCTACAATAGCATTACCGGTTTTACCTTGCTTCCAAAGATTGAAAGCTCCTTTTTCCGAATCCGAAAGCTGGTGCATATGAGATGTGGTATTGCTGCCATGCTTTTTGAGCATAAACCGAAAATAATCACGCCACTGAAGTTCGAGCACGATCGCTGCAGCAAGATCATGAGACATATGCTCGCGATCAAAGCCTTTAACCTGCCAGTACACTTCCCGGGGCGACAGACAACCCATTGACAACCATGGCGAAAGCATGGAGGTTACTGTATTAACATTTTTATTTCCCTTTACCGGGAAACTTTTATACGCATTAAGAAAGGCTGTGAGACGGCGCAAACCCTCCTCCTCACCCCCTGAAAACGAATATTGAGCCCGTTCATCGGCCGGCGCGGCTGGTAATCCCAAATCGGATAGCGACGGCAACTCTCCCTGCTCCATATCCTTCGGAACTTTCACTTCAGAGGGCGTCGCAAATCCGGGGCGCACGTCACTGTCGCGTTCTATTTTCTTTTTAAATGTAATAAACGCGTCGGGGATATCTTTAATTGGAAACGGGAGATCTTCTTTGTGATAAAGAGTATGACCTATGAAATGCTTGAGATTGATTTGCAATTTCCACAGCGCAGCTTCGACGTTTGCAGAGATCTCAGTTTCCTCGGCGGCCACTTCCCTGTGATGGTATACCTCAGAGATGGAATATTGCTGGCAAATCTCGGGAAGAATCTTTTCAGGAGCTCCTATTTTTATCATTAAATCGCCGCCAAGCTTTTGCAGCGACTTGCGCAGGCCGTTTACGCTCTCGAGTAAAAACCTTGCGCGAAACGCGCCGGTTTTCTGAGTATCATAAGGAGTTTCGGTAAAATAGCGGGGGTCAAAGCAATAAACAGGAACAATGTTTTCGGCACGCTTTACCGCTTCAAGTAAAATCTCGTTATCATGAACCCTTAAATCATTTCTAAACCAAACCAGTATGGTTCTTCCGTTCATATATATTCACACAACCTAAGTGTTGCAAATTAATTAAAATTGCGCGATTTACGCCTTGCATCCCCTCAGTTCACACCAATATTGACATCGTGAAGACAATATACAAAACGCAAAAACATAATCGGCGAAATGCTTATTAATACTTGTAACTCCCAAAACAATCAGGACCCGGAATTTCAGAAAACGACACCCCGCAAATACCATTTTCAGTATCAAAAAAATTTCGTTAACTTTAAGGAAAGACTCCAATTATGAAAGACGTTAAACAGATACTCGCAAACAAGCCAGCTAATGTCTACTCTGTTAGCCCTGCTGCCACCGTTTTTGAAGCTCTTGAAGAAATGATGAATAAGAACATCAGTGCCTTGGTGGTGCTGGAAGACGGGCAATTAAAAGGAATATTCACCGAAAGGGACTACGCCCGCAAAATAGCCCTGAAAGGAAAATCATCTAAAGACACCCGGGTTAGTGAAATTATGACCGCTGGCCTTATTACGGTTTCGCCCAGCGATACCATTGATTATTGCATGAATATCATGACCGAAAGACACATCAGACATTTACCCGTGGTAGACAGTGATAAGATCTGCGGTATGGTTTCGATCGGTGACGTTGTAAAATCAATTATCGAAGCACAGCAGAGCACCATTCAACAACTGGAATCGTATATAAACAGCTATTAGGTTACCCGCCGCTCTGCTTTTTGTTTCTAAACCAGGGTAGCTCTTCGTAGTTCATTAATAACCGTTCTACTTTCCGGTTATTCTGTAAATGTTCGGTCACGATTTCTTCCACATCCGCAAGTTGTACCCGGCTATAAAACACACCCTCGGGATAGATCGCGACCGACGGCCCTGCCTCGCAGGCTTCCATACATCCTGCTTTCTGAGCTCTTATATCTGTGTTTAATCCTCTATCTTTGATGAGCTTTTTAAACGCAGCAACTAATTCCAATCCATGAGATTCTCCGCAACTAATTCTCGAACCGGCGGGGCGCTCATTTGTGCAAATAAAAACGTGTTTGTTATACAGCATATTCAAAACCAAAAATACACATTACAGTTTAAGAATAGACTATGAGTAAAACAGTTCTGATAACAGGAGCAAGTGGCCTCATCGGAAAACCACTCACAGAACGCCTTATTAAAGCTGGGTATGCGGTTCACCAGCTAAGCCGGAATATGTCGAAAGCCAATAAGGGCGCGAAGATCTTCAAATGGGATCCGGCCGAAATGTATATCGATCCGCACTGTATTGATAACGTGAGTGTCGTCATTAACCTGGCGGGTGAGGGAATAGCGGACAGACCCTGGACTAACAACCGAAAACAACAAATCATAAAAAGCCGTACAGGATCAATTAAACTCTTATACGACCTTCTTAAAAGTCATCCCAATCATGGCGTAACAACTTTTATTTCATCTTCGGCTGTAGGCCATTACGGAGACAGAAAAGATGAGATTCTATCCGAAGAAAGCGAACCGGGAACAGATTTTCTGGCCAATACTTGTCTGGCATGGGAGAGAGCCGCAGATAAAATCGATAACCTTGGGCTCCGCCTGGTAATCTTCCGCACCGGAGTTGTGCTGACTAGGGAGGGTGGTGCACTTCCTAAAATAGCGAAGCCAATAAAGCTGGGGTTAGGGGCTCCTCTAGGGTCGGGAAAGCAATGGCTACCCTGGATTCATATTGATGACGCTGTCAGTATGTTTCTATATGCCATAGAAAACGAGGAGATAGCGGGGATTTACAACATGGCTTCCCCCTTTCCGGCCACTAACAAAACCTTTACACAAGCTGTGGCCAGGCAGATCAAAAAACCTTTATGGCTTCCCTCCGTTCCGGCCTTGTTTTTACGGGTAGTAATGGGGGAAATGAGCCGGGTCGTTCTAAATAGTAATAAAACGACATCAGATAAGATAGTAGAGTCAGGCTTTAAGTTTAAGTACCCGAAATTAGAGGCAGCCTTAACCAACATCTATGGATGAAAAACCGCTGGTAAATATTTTTTGGTTTAGAAGAGACCTTAGATTGCAGGATAATGCCGGTTTATATCATGCGCTAAGTTCCCGCTTACCTGTGTTACCATTATTTATTTATGATAAAAATATTCTAAGCCAACTGCCCGATAGGGATGACGCCCGGGTTACTTTTATTCACCGCACGTTGAACCAACTTAATGAAAACCTGAAAACCGTTCATTCCTCCCTTCTAATTAAACATAACCCGCCCGTTCAGGCATTCCACCAGCTTTTAACTGAATTTAACGTTCAGGAGGTTTTTGCGAATGAAGATTATGAACCATATGCCAGAATAAGAGATTCGGAAGTTGAAAGCATTCTTCAAGAACAGAACATCCCGTTTAAACGATTTAAAGACCATGTAATTTTCGAAAAAAATGAAGTAGCAAAAGACTCAGGTCAGCCCTACACAGTTTATACACCCTATAAAAAACGCTGGATGGATCTGCTTCAGCCCAGCCTCCATTTTAAGCCATATCCTAATTCAAAGCACTTTCAGAATTTTTACCGGCATCATTACGGAAACTCCTTTAGCCTGGCTGACCTTGGCTTTACAGAAAGCAAGATCCCATTACCCGAAAAATCATATCGGCCCGTCCTGGCTAACTATGCCAATACTCGTGATTACCCTGCAATTGAAGGCACATCCAAGATCGGGATCCATCTCCGTTTTGGTACTATAAGCGTCCGCGAACTCGCCGCCGGGGCGAATCTTCATTCGTCCGTCTGGTTATCAGAGCTTATCTGGCGCGAATTTTACAGTATGATCTTGTGGAACTTTCCCGAGTCGGCGACCCGCTCTTTCAAAAAGGAGTACGAAAATATTAGATGGAGAAATAATGAAGAAGAATTTGCGGCCTGGTGCGAAGGGCGAACCGGCTATCCAATAGTTGATGCCGGAATGCGCCAATTGAACCAGACGGGCTGGATGCATAACCGTGTCAGAATGATAGTCGCCAGTTTCCTGTGTAAACATCTTTTAATTGACTGGCGATGGGGCGAAGCTTATTTTGCCAGGAAACTTCTTGATTACGACATGGCCAGCAATGTAGGCGGATGGCAATGGGCGGCCGGAACGGGAAACGACGCTGCACCATATTTCAGAATCTTTAATCCCGATCTGCAAACGAAGAAATTTGACCCTGAACTGGTTTATATAAAAAAATGGGTGCCTGAATTTGCGGACCCGTTCAAATATCCATCACCGATAGTAGATCACCGGTTTGCCCGGCAAAGGGCGTTGGAAACTTACAAAGCAGGGCTTCAGGATCTGAGATTTTAAGAGCGCACAGTATAGTGTTCGGATGACTTTGAATGTAGCTCAATTCCTCGGTAATTTTTCAGCCACCCTATGGCTAACAGCGAATTAATTACCTTGTACGTCCTTAATAGTCACCTCGAAATCCAAACACGAGAATGGCGGAATGGTATAGTTTCCGTAAAAATCTTTACTTCCATTAATTCCATAAGCATATGCAGACGGAATAAGGATCCGGATCTTGCCACCCTCTTTTATCTTAGTGAGTGTTTTCGTCCACCCAGGGATAGTTTGTGAAAGTGTAAAAGCGGCCTGGCTGGTACCGGAAGTTTCCTCGAAAACTTTGCCATTGAAAAGCTTTCCGATGTATTGTACGGAGATAGTAGAATCTACGGTAACCGAGCTACCTGTTCCCGGGGTAATGACTTTAAAGTGGATTCCCTCGGGCGTTTTAGAGAAATCCGTAAGTCCGTTAGCCGATTTATACTTTTCTATACTTATGTCGTCGTATGCTGGCAGGTCGTTCTCATTTAGCATTCTAACCGTATACTCAAGGGAGGCATTACCAGGAATAGGTCCGCTGCCATCCCGACCATAGGCTAAATGTGAAGGGATGATAATTCTCATTTGTCCGCCTCGTTTCAAGGAATCTTTTACAGCAGTTCTTAAACCTTCCGGACTCAGATATCCAAGAAACTGCCCCGCTGCGCCGTAACGGTTTACAAAAGTATCAATATTCGAATATTGACCGTCAAGAGAGCGAATAGTGTATAATAAGGGAATTTTTTCTGTGTATTGCACTTCGGCCCCTGAGCCTCTGTTGTTGCCTGGTATAAAATACACTCCGTTAGGAGCCTTTTTTGCCGAAATATTGTTTTGAGCTAAATAGGCGTTTATGTTGGCTTCATCTATCTCTTCAATGCTGGCATAATCTTTTTTACATCCAACAATTATCAGAAGTAAAGCGGTTACTAAATAAAAAGGCTTATATAAATTTAAGTTCATTCGTTTAAGTATGTATTAAAACCCAACATCAATCAATTGAATATCAAAATCCAACACCGCGTTGGCAGGAACACCATTCTGCCCGTGCGGGCCATAGGCATAAAATGACGGCACAAACAACCGTATGCTTCCGCCTTCCTGTATCAGCGGAATACCAATTTGCCATCCCGGTATCAGTTGTCCAAGCATAAAAGAAACTGGCTCAGTGGGTTGGGGGATTACATCACCACCTAGCAACTTAAGGGAATATTGAAATTTCACCTTCGTTGAGAGTGTATAGTTCATCTGGCCCTCACCCGGGTTAGATATGACGTAATAAACTCCACTTTGATGCCTCGTAGCAGGAATGTTATTTGCCTCTAAATAATCTTTGATCAGTTGCTCATCCTTCTGTAGTTGTTTCTCGGCATCATACGGCTCTCCCTTTCTGCAACTACTCAAAAAGGGAATCAACAACAATATTAACAGGTACTGTTTTAAATTACTCATTATCTTTCAAGTGCAAATTTATCTTTTTAAAACTCAAAAACGATGGATTAACTTTTTTTAACGTTTATATCAGGAAACATAGTATTCCACCGCCCAGCCGGATCGCGAATTTTACACAGGTCAAACCTTCGCATCCCATTATATAAACGCACCACATGCCCCAGCACATGCTTATAATTTCGTCAACTCTCGCAAGCTTTTCTATATTTGCAACCATCTGCTTGTGCACATCGTCTTGTGCATACACACACTTCGCGTTAAAAAACGTGATTATGCAGAACAAATTTTAACCTTTATTGTAATTAGTGAAATCTTAAAGAATTATGAGAAAATTTATTTTATCATTTGTGACCGCTGTATTGATACTGTTTTCTGCTTCGTCAGTAAATGCACAATACAGAAATGCACTTGGAGTACGACTTGGCGATGCTTACGGTCTGACTTACAAAACATTTATCCAGTCAGACAAGGCGCTTGATTTCATCCTGAATTTTCGAAATGGCAGAAATGACAACCATTTTATTTTAACCGGACTATATGAAGTACACAATCCTATTAATGGTGCTGCCGGATTGAAATGGTATTACGGAGCAGGAGCTTCGATAGGAAGCCTGCATTACAAGAACGATAACGACAGAGATGATGATGTGTATTTAAGCGTCGACGGAGTTTTGGGCCTTGATTACGTGATTCCTAACTCGCCTTTGAACCTTTCGTTAGATTGGAAACCTGCCCTAGTTTTAACCCCGTACTCTGGCTTTTACGAACGAGGTGTCGGATTATCCATCAGAATTATTCTTTAACCACAAAAAAGAGATGGCTCAGTTGAACCATCTCTTTTTTTATCTCGTCTTCGGCATGCTGTCAGCCACATCCACCACCGGTCTCAGATCCCTGTTTACAATGTCCCAAGCAGTATAAAACACCAGCTGCGCCCGCTTCGTTAAAAGTAGAAAATCAATCTTATCTATCTCGTCACTCACTTTGTGGTAATCTTCATGCACTCCATTAAAGTAGAAAATGATGGGAATACCATGTTTAGCGAAGTTATAATGATCTGAACGGTAGTAAATGCGTTCGGGATCTTTCGGATCGTTGTATTTATAATCAATCTCGAGCTTAGTATAAGTAGCGTTAGCGTTTTCACTTATTTTGTGCAGCTGAGTACTTAATTTGTCGGAGCCAATTAAATAGCAATAATCAGGCTTGTCCTTATGAGCAGGATCTACCCGCCCAATCATATCAATATTCAAATTTGTAACTGTTTTGGCTAAGGGGAATACCGGATTTTCGGAATACCACTGCGAGCCAAGAAGCCCTTTCTCTTCGCCTACAACAGCGAGAAACAAAATGCTTCTTCGGGGTCCTTTTTTATCTTTTTTGGCCTGTGCAAAAACTCTGGCAAGTTCAAGCACTGCAGTGGTTCCAGAACCATCGTCGTCGGCACCATTATAAATCCTGTCGATTCCCTCAGCAGCCATACCTTCATGATCGTAGTGCGCCGAGATAACCAGCAACTCATCTTTTAAATCCGAGCCTTCCAGATATCCCAACACATTGGCCGCTTTCAAATCTTTAGTTTTGTTGCCATAAGAAATCTCAAAGTCAGCTTTGAAGGTCTGACTCATTGGAGTGCCGGCCTCATTAATCGCTGCACGCAGTTGGGTGATAGTTTTTCCCGATTTCTTTAAAAAGATATCAGCAGCATCAAGTGTCAGCTCAATCACGTCCGCTTGAACTTCCGAAGGGCTAATTGCCACTTTTTTCTTCTTTAAGGAGATGGAAGGTGAGGCTAAATGACGTACAGACCGTAATTGAAACTGGGGATTTACCATCAGAATCAAGGCTGGCTTTTTAGCCCGTAAATTTTGAATCCGCTTATACGCGGAAGTTGCCCAGTCTGATGGATCTGCAGATTTCGAGATCAGCGAAGTTCCGTTTCGTCGCGGCTCGTCAGTCCCAATTATTAAAGCCACCTTGCCCGCTATGTCGACACCTTTCAAATCGTCATATCCTTCAGCACTAATTCCGTAACCTGCAAAAACAATCTTTTGAGCTTTTATTTTTTTGTCATCCCTACTTCCCGACATATAAAAGTGTTCGTTCGGCTTGAGCTGCTCTCCATTAATTTGAAATTTATCAACTACAAATTGGGTCTCGACTAACTCCACCGGTTGAAAAAAAGAACCTTTTACAGGTGCTTTAAGTCCGATCTTTTTAAATTCATTGGCGATGTAATGAGCAGCAAGTTCTGCACCTTTGGTACCAGTTTCACGCCCTTCAAAAGCATCCGAAGCTATAACACTCAGGTGCTTTCTGGCAGCCTCGGGATTCAGCAGCGATCCGTATTTTACAGCGTTTGCATCTTGTTGTGCCCACAACTGGACACCTACAAAAAGAAAGCAAATCCCGGCAAGGTATTTTCTCATATTAACATGAAATTTTATCGACTCTATTGGCATGGCGTCCTCCCTCAAATTCTGTGTTTAGGAACTTCGTTGTGATAGCCTTAGCCAGGTCGGTAGAGATGAAACGCGCAGGAATACATAACACATTAGCATTGTTATGTTTTCTTGCCAGCTCAGCCAGCTCCTCGGTCCAACAGATCGCTGCACGAATGCCCTGATGCTTATTGGCGGTTATTGCCACACCATTTGCGCTACCGCAAACCAGAATTCCGAACGTAAACTCTCCTGATTCTACCGCTGAAGCAACGGGATGAGCAAAGTCGGGATAGTCGGCAGAATCTGCACTATGGGTACCGAAATCTTTAATATTCGCTTTCCCAAGGAAATCTTTAAGTAATTCTTTGTATTCAAATCCGGCATGATCTGAACCTACTGCTATAGACAAATTTGCATCCATAAACTGCTGATTAAATAAGTAATTATCTCGCTGAATAAAATTCCAGCTCTTTCTTTTTACGATTTCTTTCTACCCTGGCAGATACCACGATACTAAATTCATACAGGAGGAACAACGGAAAACTAACCGTCAGCATGGTTAAAATATCCGGAGTTGGCGTTACAATGGCTGCAATAATCAAAATGAGTACCGTTGCATACCTTCTGGATGAACGCATAAAAGCAGGGGTCATTATCCCCAGCTTAGATAAAATAAAAATAATGATAGGCAGTTGAAAAGTAACACCCGCTCCTAAACTTAAAGTTCCCACGGTTGAGAGGTAAGAATCAATAGTAATGGTATTTTCAATGATCTCGCTGATATTATAGTTAGCCAGGAAATTTATGGATAAGGGTGTGATAATATAATATCCGAACAATAGCCCCATAACGAAGAGCAAAGTTGCATAAAACACAAACCCGGAAGCCGAACTACTCTCTTTCTCTGTTAGGCCGGGCTTTACAAACCTCCATATTTCGAAAAGCATATATGGAAACCCAAGAATAATACCGATTAAGAGTGACGAGTTAAGCTGCAGCGTAAATTGCCCGGCCATTTCGGTATTGATTATCTTGAAATTAAGGTCTTTTATACAGAAATCAGCGCCCAGATTAAAGCGTTCCGTCAGATCGCACATCATCCTGTAGGTCCAGAAGCTTGCCTTCTTAGGCCCCATAATAACCGAATCGAAAATAAGGTCGTAGTAAGAAAATGCGAGGACGGTAAACAGCACTATTGCTACAGCAGAGCGGATAAGATGCCATCGCAAAACCTCTAAATGATCAAAAAAAGACATCTCTGCTTCAAGAGTCTTTCCCCTATCCTTAATAGATTCTACCAGGTCTTTTCGTCGTTCGCTCATATTTAAAACAGAATGCCATTCTCTTTATACGAGAATGGCACCCAACTAGATTTTTGACTCTGCGGTTTCTTCAAACACAAAGCTTTCCATAAACTTTGTAGTAAAATTACCTGCCCTGAAGTTAGGATCCTTCATCAGCTTAATGTGGAAGGGAATAGTGGTTTTAATTCCTTCGATCACGAACTCGCTTAAGGCCCGTTCCATAGTTGATATTGCTTCATCCCGTGTTTGTCCGGTACAGATCAACTTGGCAATCATCGAATCGTAGTTAGGCGGCACCTGATATCCGGCATACACATGAGTGTCTACCCGAACCCCATGCCCGCCTGGAGAATGAAAGTTGGTAATCTTTCCGGCAGCAGGCCTGAATCCCTGATAAGGATCCTCCGCGTTTATTCTGCATTCGATAGCGTGCATTTGAGGGAAATAATTCTTCCCGGAAATAGGAACGCCAGAAGCAACTTTAATTTGCTCCTTTATCAGATCGTAATTCACAACCTCCTCTGTAACCGGATGTTCAACCTGGATACGAGTGTTCATTTCCATAAAATAGAAGTTTCGGTGTTTATCCACTAAAAATTCAATGGTTCCTGCTCCTTCATAACTCACAGCTTTGGCGCCTTTTACTGCCGCCTCACCCATGCGTTCACGCAGGTCGTCTGTCATAAACGGCGATGGCGACTCTTCGACTAATTTCTGGTGACGACGCTGAATAGAACAATCACGCTCTGAGAGATGGCTAACAGTTCCGTATTGGTCGCCGATGATTTGAATTTCTATATGTCTTGGATCCTCAACAAACTTCTCGAGGTACAAACCATCGTTTCCGAAAGCTGCTCCCGATTCCTGACGTGCAGAGTCCCAGGCTGCTTCAAACTCACTATCCTTCCAAACAATGCGCATGCCTCTTCCGCCACCACCAGCAGTAGCTTTAAGTATTACCGGGTAGCCTATTTCATTCGCAATTTTGATTCCCTCCTGAATATCAGAAAGAAGTCCTTCTGATCCCGGAATCGTTGGCACACCGGCGATCTTCATCGTTTCCTTTGCCGATGCCTTATCCCCCATGTCGTTAATCTGCTCCGGAGTAGCTCCAATGAACTTAATTCCATAGTCGCGGCAGATAGCCGAAAATTTAGCATTTTCCGAAAGGAATCCGTAACCGGGATGAATGGCATCCGCATTGGTTAACTCTGCAGCTGCAATGATATTAGGTATATTTAAGTAGGAATCTTTACTTGGCGGAGGGCCAATACAAACGGCTTCGTCAGCAAAACGAACATGCAAACTCTCACGGTCGGCGGTAGAATAAACGGCGATTGTTTTTATCCCCATCTCCTTACATGTACGGATAATCCGTAATGCAATTTCACCTCGATTTGCAATTAATATTTTTTTAAACATAAGATACTTTAATGTGCAAATAAACAAATGTGCAGATATGCAGATGAATTGCATATCTGCACATCTACCTATCTGCACATAATTTAATTTCTATGCTGGCTCTACCAGGAACAGAGGCTGGTCGTATTCAACCGGACTTGAATTCTCAACAAGAACTTTCACAATCCTTCCCGAAACTTCTGATTCAATTTCATTGAAAAGTTTCATCGCCTCAATGATGCAAATAACTTGTCCAACCTTGATTTCATCACCCACATTAGCGAAAAAAGGCTTATCAGGGCTCGCAGAGCGATAAAACGTACCAATCATTGGTGATTTTATCGTAATATATTTAGAAACGTCGTCTGCTGGCAATACGGGTGCGGCTGCTGCAGGAGTTGCCGGGCTTACAGATACCGCAACCGGAGCAGGTGCAGCTGCAACAGGTGCAGGTGCAGCAACCGGAGCGTTTACATACGTTGGCGGCTGATTAGTTTTTATAGTGATCTTGAAGTCCTTTTCTTCTATCGAAACTTCATTTACACCTGATTTGGAAACAAATCTGATAAGTTCCTGAACCTGTTTAATATCCATTTAATTCAAAATTTAAAAGTAAAAACTTAAAAAAACAAGCGCTTCAAATGCTACCAGCCCACTATCTCTCAATACGATTGTCCTTCTTTTTATACTAATGATCTTATTTATAATTCACCGGGCGGTAAAATGGCCCAAATATTATACTAACTATATACGTCAATTTCAAACATCGTAAGCAATTTGCGCTTTTTATTTGAAACTTTATTTCTTAGCTATTGTAGGCCCATTTTAAATAGACAGAACCCCAAGTAAATCCACCTCCAAAAGCAGCGAGAATAATATTATCGCCTTTTTTTAGCTTCTTTTCCCATTCCCACAAACATAACGGAATAGTACCATTAGTTGTGTTACCATAACGATCAATATTAATCATCACTTTTTCGGGTCCTACACCTGCCCTGTTGGCCGTAGCATCTATAATACGCTTGTTAGCCTGATGAGGTACAAGCCAGGCGATATCATCAGACTTAAGATTATTACGTTCTATGATTTCACCTGCAACATTTGCCATGTTGGTTACTGCGAATTTGAATACTGCCTGTCCTTCCTGGTAAGCAAAGTGTTCTTTATTATTGATAGTATCAAAGGAGGCCGGCTTTAGTGATCCGCCCGCTTTAATATTTAGAAGATGCTTACCCGAGCCATCGCTTTTCAGAATAGAATCTAAAACACCAAACCCCTCTGTATTGGGTTCCAGTAAAGCTGCGCCGCAACCGTCGCCGAAAATAATGCAGGTTGTGCGGTCTTCATAATTTACAATTGACGACATTTTATCACCACCAACAACCAGTACTTTTTTATGTTTTCCCGATTCTATGAATTGGGCACCAGTGGTCAAGCCGAATAAAAATCCTGAGCATGCTGCCTGCAGATCATAACCCCAGGCATTTACTGCACCGATCTTATCGGCAAGAATATTTGCTGTGGCAGGAAAAGGCATATCCGGAGTAGAGGTGCAGAAGATAATTAATTCGATTTCTTCAGCACCAATGCCACGTTTTTTCAGCAGACCTTGGACTGCGGGAACTGCCATGTCAGAAGTAGCCAGGCCTTCACCTTTAAGAATTCTTCTTTCTTTTATACCTGTTCTGGTGGTAATCCATTCATCGTTGGTGTCAACCATTGTTTCCAGCTCGTGGTTGGTCAACACATAATCAGGTACGTAACCATTAACCGCTGTAATTGCAGCGTATATTTTTTGCATCCTGTCTGAATTATTTAAATGCAGAGGTTATTTTTTCTATCAGTTTAGTTTGAATCATGTTTCTTGATAAGAGAACCATGTTTTTTATTGCTTCCGGAGGCGATATTCCGTGTCCGATGATTACAGGTGCGTTAACTCCTAAAATAGGACTTCCGCCATATTGCTCATAATTAAACTTCGCGAAAAACTCATCCTTAAATCCCTTTTTTAATGTCAGGATATAAAAGGTTTCTGCAAGCTTAAGCATCACATTACCCGTAAATCCATCGCATACTATAACATCGGCCTTATCATTAAATAAGTCGCGTCCTTCAACGTTGCCAACAAAGTTAAACATCGTGGTGTCTTTCATCAAAGTATAGGTAGCCTGAGTTAGCAAATTACCTTTTTCTTCTTCTTCACCAATATTTATTAAACCGATTTTAGGATTTTTTATATCGAGAATATTTTCGGCGAACAAACTTCCTAAAACTCCAAACTGAAGCAAAGTATCGGGCTTGCAATCGGCATTGGCGCCAACATCAAGCATAATACCGAAGCCGTCTTTAAGTTTTGGAACGATGGAGGAAATTGCGGGACGGATAACACCTGGAATGGTTTTAACGCTGAACATTGCACCTACAAGCATTGCACCTGTATTTCCGGCAGAGGCAAAAGAATCAATCTTGCCTTCTTTGAGCATCCGGAAACCGACACAAATACTGGAGTCTGGCTTTTGGGTAATTGCTTTTGTAGGATGCTCACCCATACCAATAACTTCGGTGGTATGGACAAATTCAACGTTATCTGGATTGAAATTTTGTTCCTTAAAATAAGGAAGGGCTTGCTCCTTGTCGCCGATCAGAACCAGGGTTTCACCAGGTTCTAACGATTCGTAGGCTGCAATTGCACCTAAAACAGTTGCTTTAGGGGCATAATCCCCGCCCATTATGTCTAAGCCAATTTTCATTAGAGTCTTATTGCTTTTAATGGCAATGAAGCTATCATGAACTTATGAAGTTTTTTACAAGCAGTAAGTTCATATGGTTTCATCAAAAGAAATTCTCTTTTTTTAGTAATGAATCTGCCTGCTCACCTGTTTCAATAACCGGTACAGGCAGCGCTTTCATGTGCAGAGGTATCATTTCTGTTCGTGCACATGATTTTTTCATAATGAAAACCGACTATCCTACAGTGGTACTTTCAACAAGTAATTTACCTTTATAATATAGATTTCCATCAACATTATAAGCGCGGTGAGGCAAGTGAATTGCACCCGTAGTTTTGCAGGTAAACAAGGTTGGCGCCTCAGCTTTGTAGTGAGTTCTTCTCTTATCTCTTCTCGATTTGGATATTTTCCGTTTTGGATGTGCCATCGTCCTGTGTTTTTATTTATCGTTTTTTATATTTTTTAATGCTTCCCAGCGTGGGTCTGCATCTGTATTCTCTTTTTCTTCTTTAGTAGCCGAAAGCGCGTTTAATTTTTCGATCACCTCTTTATCACACCACTGTGTGTTACCAACATCGCTACAGCGATTGAATAAAGGTACTGCTAAATTGATGTACTCGTATATTAATTGAGAAACATTAATTTCATGCTCATTTCTCCCCAATACTATAATTTCGTCGGTATTGTCTTCTAAATTCTCATCATCAGAAAACTTTACTATTTGTCTCTCACTCACTTTCACCATTGTCGGGAAGTCAGAAAGACAAAAATCACAGTTTGAAAAAATCTCCCCTTCTATCTTAAAATAGAGAATAAGCATTGTTTCCTGCTTATCCAGTTCCATTTCAACTTTTAGTTTACCATTCTTTACCAACGAGTATTCAAACTCATTGAAGAAGCGCTCATCGATATCAAAATCGAACTGATGCTTGCCGGTTTTCAATCCGGTAAATGGTATTTTGTATTCCTGCAACGATTTCAAAGCACGACAATTGAGCCTGCAAAGATAGGGAAATATATTATTCGGGAAAAGATTTTTTGAAACGTTTTTTCATGTATCAGAAAGCCTGCACGACTGCACTAAAAACGCCTAATAACAAGATCGTAGGAAACATCGCAGCACATTTGAGAGTACCGTTTTTCAGGAATTGTTATTCGAACTAATCGCGGTCTTTCGAAAGCTTCGAAATTTTTAATGGATTAGAGCTTAACTCCTGTAATTCTTTCCGCCGCTTAACGATGTTAATGGCCATAAATAAAGCCTCGCGGAATGAACTCTCAGATGCCAAGTTTTTTCCTGCAATATCATAGCCGGTACCGTGATCGGGCGAGGTACGCACAACCGGCAGTCCAGCAGTAAAATTAACCCCGTGATGGAAGGCTATCGATTTGAACGGGATAAGGCCCTGATCGTGATACATAGCCAATACGGCGTCGAACTTGAGGTGCGAACCGTTTGCAAAAAAACCATCAGCAGAATAAGGCCCGAAGGCAAAAATTCCTTTTTCTTTAGCCTCTTCAATACCGGGTAATATGATTTCCAGCTCTTCTTTGCCGATAAGCCCGTTATCGCCTGCATGAGGATTTAATCCCAAAACTGCAATCTTTGGCTTTTGCAGCCAGAAATCGCTTTTGAGGCTATTATGCATAAGCCTTAATTTCGAAACAATCGCCTCTTTTGTAACGCGTTGAGCCACCTCTCCTACCGGAATATGGCCGGTTACTACGCCCACCTTCAGATCTTCACCTACAAGAAACATCAGTGAATCTGCCGAATTGGTTTTATGCTGAATATATTCTGTATGCCCCGGGAAACTAAATTCCGCATTCTGAATATTGTGTTTGTTGATCGGAGCGGTAACCAGGGCGTCTGTATTTCCTTCAATAAGGTCGGCCACAGCCTTATCCAATGACAGGAAAGCATATTTTCCGCCAGTTTCGTTAACGGCACCTGGTTCAATTTTAACATCTTCTTCCCAGCAGTTAATCATGTTCGCACGTTTTGGATTAGCCTGGTTAGCATGGGCAATTACATTGAAGCTAAAGTCGTGCATAGTCAATGCCTTCCGGTAAAATGAGGCAACTTTTGTATTACCATAAACAATAGGGGTGCAATGGTTTAAAACTGCCGAGTCGGCCAAAGTTTTTAAGATAACTTCTAAACCAATTCCGTTTATATCTCCTATAGAAATTCCTACTTTAATTTTTTCGCTCATGGTTATCAAGTGCCGGTTTAACCGGAAACTTGTGCAAAATAAAGAATTTGGATGGTTTGCCGCAATCGCATTTAAAGATTGCTTAATTTGCGCGAAATTTTTCCATGAGTTCAGTACGTGCCAAAAAACATCTTGGTCAGCATTTTTTAACCGATAAGAACATCGCCTCGAAAATTGTTGAAAGCTTAAGACCCGAAGGTAAATATAATCAGGTACTTGAGGTGGGGCCGGGAATGGGCATACTTTCAGACTTCCTTCTACAAAAAGAAGAATACCAAACCTACCTGATCGACCTGGACGCTGAATCGGTACAATTTTTAAAAAGGAAGTACCCGCAGTTGGGTGAGAGACTTATCAACGGTGACTTTCTGGAACTTGATTTTCGCCAGATTTTTAAAGGAAAGCTGGGCATCATCGGCAATTTTCCCTACAATATTTCATCCCAGATAATCTTTAAGATCCTCGACAACAGAGACATCATTCCGGAAATGGTAGGCATGTTTCAGAAAGAAGTGGCCGAACGCTGTTCTGCGAAGCCGGGCACCAAGGAGTATGGTATTCTCACCGTACTTATAAATGCTTATTACAAAGTGGAATATTTATTTACGGTAAAAGCGGGGGTGTTTAATCCTCCACCTAAAGTACTTTCTGCTGTAATACGTCTAAGCCGGAACGAGGTTGAAGCGCTCGGCTGCGACGAAAAACTTTTCTGGCAGGTAGTGAAAGCCGGCTTTAATCAGCGAAGAAAAACACTTAGAAATGCGCTGTCCTCGCTGATCAATAAAGAAAAAATAGGAAATGAACCTATGCTGGATTTGAGGGCGGAGAGACTAAGCGTAGGAGACTTTGTGGAGCTAACTAATAAAATCGCTGAATCAGGACGGCAGAATGATTAAGAACAATCCTACATGAAGAGGCGTTTTAACCTTAATTAATTAAGTCAATCACTCGTAACACTTAGCTTTGTTACACGTAACATATTTTCAATTCATATTTAATGCCCGATAAAAAAATCCTGATAGCAGATAAACTCCATCCCATTTTCAAAGAAGAAGCCGAGAAACTTGGTTATACTGTCGACGATCTTCCGGACCTTACACGAGCCGAAACTCTTGAAATCATAAAAAACTATACAGGTATAGCAATACGCACAAAATTCAATATTGATAAAGAGATTATTGACGCTGGAAACCAGCTGAGGTTTATTGCCAGGGCTGGAGCGGGTATGGACAATATTGATGTTCTCTATGCAACTGAGAAAAATATTGAATGCATAAACGCACCGGAAGGGAATAAAACAGCATTAGCAGAACACGCCATAGGAATGTTGTTGTCGCTTATGAATAACCTTAGAAAGGCCGACATCGAAGTAAGAAAAGGCATCTGGGATCGCGAAGGCAACCGTGGCTATGAGTTGAAGGGTAAAACAGTGGGCATTATCGGCTATGGGTTTATGGGTAGAAGCTTCGCTAAAAAGCTCAAGAGTTTTGATGTGAACGTAATTGCTTACGACAAATACCAATCGGGCTTTAGCGACGAATTTGCGCATGAAGTAAGCATGGAACAAATCGTAAAGCACTCTGATATACTTAGTCTTCATATCCCTTTGAAGCGGGAAACTAATCAGCTGGTTGACGATGAATATTTGCTGCATTTTAAAAAGCCTATATTCTTTTTAAATACTGCCCGAGGTGAGATTGTAAACACGCAAGCGGTATTAAATGCGATTAAAGCAGGCAAAATATTAGGGGCGGGACTGGATGTGCTTGAAATTGAAAAATTTCCGGCTCTGGCCGAACAAAGCTGGTTTGATGAATTAGTGAGCGAGGGGAGAGTATTGCTGAGCCCGCATGTTGGCGGCTGGACGGTAGAGTCATACCGGAAGATCTCGGAAGTATTAGCTGAAAAACTCAAGGCCCTTCCGGTATGATGAACGAAAATTAATGGCATTCATAAAGTTAATTCAGCACAAGGTTCGGGTTATATCTGATAAAATCCTCGTAGGCTTTACTCAAATCTTTCACAGAGTTAATTTCGAAATCGTCGCCCCAGGGAGTCCAGGAAATAAACTTTAGTTTCCTGGCTGCAGATTCAGTCTTTTTCGCCGGAGAAATCTCTTCATACACTCCAAAATTACCCAGGGTGTAATACTTAATCCTGCGGGTTCGATGTTCCAAAAGATGCGACTTGGTTAATTTGAAGCCCATTCCTTTAATCCAATTTTTAATTGAGAGCGCTTTGTTTTGTGTCATGACCTGGAATTTATGTTTTCATTCGGGTTATTTTATCGTGTGTTTAACATCCTCATTCACATTCGGTTCTGATTAATAATTTTTTTTATTGGCAATTGTTAACAAGATATGTGAATAACTCACTGCTATTATTGGCTGGCTATTTCCATACGCGTTTTAGGAAGGCAATGAGGATAATTTTGCTGCATAAAAAGTATAAGCTTTTCTCGGATAAAACATCGAAGGTCGAACGTATCGCCAGAATTTGCTGCGCTTACCAGCACACGTATTTCGATAGTATCTGCACGGACATCGGTTACCGCTAATGAGTTTATGCGCCTGTCCCATAATTGGCTAAGACTCAGTAAACGGCCTAATTCCCTTCTCATCGGCTCGATTGGCATGGAGTAGTCTGCATACAGCATCACAACACCGATCAGTTCCGCGGACGTTCTGGTCCAGTTTTGAAAAGGTTTCTCAATGAAATAATTTATCGGTAAGATCAACCTGCGCTGGTCCCAGATATTGAGCACTACATAGGTAAGTGTTATCTCTTCAACCCTGCCCCATTCATTTTCGACAACCAATACATCATCAATCCGAATGGGCTGAGTAAACGCAATTTGAAAACCGGCAAGCAAGTTACCCAGAGACTTCTGAGCCGCAAAACCAATGATTATACCACCAACTCCAACCCCGGTTAAAAGGCCAGCGCCAATCTTGCGCATATTTTCAAAACTCAGCAGAACGATAGCAATTGTTATCAATACAATCAGCATCACAACGAATTTGCGAACGAACTGCAACTGGGTTCTTATTTTGCGCTCCTTAAGATTATTTTGTTTAGAGTAGTCATACTTGTGGTAGATCGAATCTTCTATCAACTTAATCAGGCCGATCAACATTCCAGCGAATGATACGATCAGAGCTACTTCAATCCATTTGTCGGCCAGCGCGAATGAAGTTCTGCTCATCCGCATCATCGGCATCGAAAAGTTCAGGAAAAGGAGTGGCAGAAAGAAATATGCCGCTGTGCTTAGGCGCTTGCTTATTCGGCTGAAGATGTAGACGTTAGTCCGTCTATAATAAAAGGAAAAAGTGTTTGCAAGAAGAAATTTAACCGAAATCCCAACCACAACCGCCACAATTGCGACAAGAAAATTCCAGGTTACGGGCGACAAATTGTTCGAAAAGTTTAGCCAGTTCATAAATTTTTACTTACTTAGCAACAACCGTTGAATATCTTCCTGGTTTTTATCAACTAACCAGCACCCCCCGATTTAATTGTTATTAAATCAATCATTCACCTCTAATGTTTCTTAATTGCAAACCTTAGGGTAAAAAAACCCTTTAATAAGTATCGGTTATAGAATATGGGCAAAACAATTATTATTTCGAACAGGCTGCCAGTAAAGATCTATAAGAATAATGGAGAATTTGAGTTAAAGCAAAGCGAAGGAGGCCTGGCAACCGGCTTGGGTGCCATTTACAGGCAGGCCGACAACATTTGGATAGGCTGGCCGGGAATGGAAGTCCACACCAACGAGTCAAAAGAAGAAATAGCTAAAAGGCTTGCAGAAATCAATCTTCGTCCGGTATTTTTAACTCAGGAGGACATTAACTGTTATTACGAGGGCTTTTCTAACGAGGTGATGTGGCCAATTTGCCACTACCACCCTACCTATGCCAAATTCGATCCGGCATACTGGCAGAGCTACCAGGAAGTAAATGCCAAATTCCGGGACGCTGTATTACAAATAGTTGAACCTGATGACATTATCTGGATACACGATTATCAGCTACTGTTATTGCCCGGTTTAATAAGAGCGGTACATCCTGACATTACTATTGGCTTTTTCCAGCACATCCCCTTTCCGAGTTCAGAAATTTTCAGGCTGATTCCATGGCGGATAGAAATACTTGAAAATATGCTTGGCGCCGACTTAATCGGATTCCACACCTTTGACGATGCCCGACATTTTATTAGTTCAATAACCAGGTTGCTCCCGGTTCATTCGGTTTCAAACGTGATTACCTACAACGACAGGCCGGTAGTGGTTGAATCGTTTCCGATGGGAATCGACGACAAAAAGTTTGAATCCATGCCAGGCGAGCAGTCGGTAGTAGATCAAATTAATGAATTAAAACAGAGCTTCGACGGCTTTAAAATGGTTTTGTCGATAGACCGCCTGGATTACAGTAAAGGTATCTTACAAAGACTTGAAGCGTTCGACCTGTTATTTCAGCAACATCCTGAGTACATAGGAGAAACGATTCTCTATATGATTGTCGTTCCCTCAAGAGATACGGTGCCGCGATATAAAGAGCTAAGAGATGAAATTGATAAAGTGGTGGGAAATATCAACTCGCGCTATCGCACCCTAAACTGGTCGCCGGTACACTATTACTACCGCTCTGTAACACCCGACCTGCTTAGCGCCTTATACAGTATGGCAGAGGTATGTTTAGTAACGCCTATGCGCGACGGCATGAACCTGGTAAGTAAAGAATATGTTGCCAGTCGCACAAACAATACTGGTGTACTGATATTAAGCGAAATGGCTGGGGCAGCCAAGGAGTTAATCGATGCAATTATTGTTAACCCCAATAACACCCACGAAATATGCCAGGCGATAATTCAAGCCCTGAATATGAGTCGTGAAGAACAGCAACAAAGGATGAAAAAGCTGAGGTCGGTTGTATCCAAGTTCAACATCAGGCATTGGGTAAAGATCTATATGGACCGACTAAACGAAGTAAAACACTTACAAGAATCGATGAAAGCTAAACATTTGATAAGAGACAGCCGCGCTATTCTGGAACAAGAATATCTAAAAGCAAGGAAAAGAATCATATTTCTCGACTACGATGGCACTCTTGTTGGCTTTCAACCCGAAATTGAGATGGCTTTTCCGGATGAAGACCTGTACGAAATTCTCAAGCAGCTGGCTTCCGACTCAAGTAATCATGTAGTGATTATAAGCGGCAGGAAACACGAAAATCTGGAAGAATGGTTTTCGCAGTTGCCTATCGATATTATTGCCGAACACGGAGCCTGGACAAAAAACCAGAACGAACAATGGATTCAATTACCGGGGTTGTATGATCATTGGAAGCAAGATGTTGCACAGGTATTAGAACGCTACGTAGACCGAACACCGGGATCATTCATCGAAGAAAAAAGTTTTTCCTTAGTCTTCCATTATCGCAAAGTGGAAGAAGGGCTGGGCGATTTAAGAGCCGGCGAACTGGTGAACGACCTTCGATTTATTACGGCGGACATGGGTTTACAGATTCTGCCCGGAAACAAGGTGATTGAGATTAAGAATATCGAGGTAAACAAAGGCAAAGTTGCGCTACGCTGGCTCGAGGATAAAGAATACGACTTTATTATGGCGATGGGTGATGACCATACCGACGAAGACATTTTCAAAGCAGTCCCTTCCGAAGCTTTTACTATTAAAATAGGCGGCAACATCTCGGCAGCCAGATTTTATCTGAGAGATTTCCGCGAAGTGCGCCGCCTGTTGCGAACGCTGACCTTCATATCATCGGAAACCACATAAAGAAATTTGGGCTTTATTGCACAAGCCCTCGTCGGATTTTGCAATCCCCATGCCATAGTAAGGGACTTACAATCACGGTGTGAGATCAATTAAAAGCTCAATAGCCGCTAAGAAACTATTACAAAAACACAGGCCTGTCCAGTTTAATCGCAATGCGATACGCTGCATTCATCAATCCCACGTGGCTGTAAGCCTGCGGAAAATTGCCCCACATGCTTCCGGTATTTTCATCCACATCTTCGCTAAAGAGCTTGAGGTGATTACAATATTGGATAATATGCTCAAATTCACGGATGGCATCATCCACGCGGCCGACACAGGCCAGCGCTTCCACATACCAAAAGGCGCAAATAAGAAAAGTAGTTTTAGGCTTCCCAAAGTCATCCTCATGCAAATACCGGTAGAACAGCCCTTTAGGGGTTTTAAGCTCCGCTTCCAATGCTTTCAGGTGGTCTTTCGCGCGTTCGGATGTAGGATCAAGATAGTTCATCATAATGAGCTGTAAGGTACTTGCATCCAGATGCGTACCGCCCGCGGCGTTGGTATAAACTTTCCTCACGGGATCATAACAACTTTCTATATGATCGGCTGCCTTTTTCTGAAGCATTAAAGCCCGTTCTTCCAGTTCCTTATTATCAATAGTCTGAGCCATTTTCGCCGCCGCAGCACAACCCGCCCACTGGAAGAGATTACTATAACAATGCACGTTGGCTATATTTCTAAACTCCCAGATTCCAGCATCTTTCTCATCGATAGTACGCTCTATTTTAGTCAGCACCGTTTCTATCCAGCGAATAGAATCTTTTCGTTCGCGAAAAACAAAGCGGTGGTCAATATAGAGCGGCATAATTGAGATCATCACCTGGCCATAAATGTCGTTTTGAATATGCTCCGAAGCCTGGTTGCCGATGCGCACAGGCTTGTTGCCTTTGTACCCGTCCAGATGATCAAGAATTTTCTCTTCAAGTTCGGCCTTACCATCTATTGCATACAAAGGCTGGTACCGATACGTTTCTGCCACCGAAATACCGGCGACGTAATTAAAATATCTTTCCATCTCTTCGAAATGGCCGATGTGGTTGAGCGCAGATATCACGTAATACGTATCACGCAGCCAGCAAAAGCGGTAATCCCAGTTTCTGCCACTTCCATCGTATTCGGGCAGGCTGGTGGTACTGGCCGCAATTATAGCTCCTGTGTCCTCATATTGGTGGATTTTTAAAGCCAAGGCCGATCGGATAACATATTCCTGATAAAACCCGGCCATGTTCGAGTGCTTTATCCAGGTGCGCCAGTACGACACGGTCTCTCTTATAAAAGTCTCAGCAGTACTCCCCAAAGGCGCCTCAAGAGGCTGTCCATATGTTAAAACCAGGTATTTAACTTCATTGAGCACAAACCCGGTGTCGTCTGATAAATAACTGATAGGAATATTTGTAGTAAGCCGGACTCTGTCTTCACATCCTTCAAATTCTATGTGATTGCTTCCCCTGTGAGGCTTCAATTGGACCCTCCCATAATCGCATACAGGCTGGCACTTTACCTTTATTACCGGGTTACCTTCTATGGGTTCTATCTTACGGATAAGCATTAAAGGCTTAAAGAAGCGTTCGTACTGCTGAAACCGCGGAGCCACATCAATTATTCTGTAGCGGCCGTTTTCGCAGGTTATCTCTGTGCATAATACGTTGGTATTTTCGAGATAAAACTGGTTCGAGGTATAATTAGCCGAGGGGAGAATTGTGAATTCGCCTCCTTTGTCTTCGTCTAAAAGCGATCCGAAGACAAATGAGCTATCAAAACGTGGCCAGCAAAGCCATGAAATATTTGTGTTTTTATGAACATGTGCCAGGTAGGCACAATTGCCTATAAGACCTGTTTCATATAAATGTTTTTCCATTGCTTTTATTACAGACTAAAAGCGAACAAGTTTTAAATTTTATAAAGACGGCCGCAGTGTAAGGTGAAAAGGTACCTGAACATGAGTTCGCGAATTCTCCAGGATCATCTTCGCGGCGATGGCTCCCATCTGCCTGAAATCGGTCGATACGGTAGTAATTCCATCTAAAATTATTTTTTTAAGAGGTGTTTCGTTATAAGAAATTACGCCAACCTGTTTTCCTACTTTAAGTTTTAACGAGATGATCTTTTCAATTAACTCCACCAAATCGTCCTCCATCAGGTTAATATAAACCTCTCCTTCCTCAATAGGTTCGGCAGCAATGTTACTTATAACTTTATGGTTAAAAGCATATTGCTGGCAAAAGCGCAACAAGCCTTTTTTAATCTCTTTAGGGTAATAGCTTTTGTCGGGAAAAATTAGCTTAATGGTGTGATACTTACTCAGCACATCTTTCGCCTGTTCCATGGCATTATAAATGTCGCTTTCAAAATTTTCGTATACAGCGGCATACTCTCCTTCAACACCTGGTACCTTTTTATCCAGCAACACCAGCTTGTCTTTCGGAATGGTGTTGATAATTTCGTACGCATTTTCGCCGCCCTCAATAAAATGAGGCACCACCACGTAGTGCGAATAACCCTGCATCTTGTCGGCAAGCATCTTCTTAAACAGCTTGCAATCGTTGTTATAAATATAAAAATCAACCGCCACATGATCGCCAAGGGCAGACACAAAAGAATCGTAGATTAATTTTTTATGTGAACTTAGCTTATTAAAAAACAAGCAAATACGAAGCGTCTGTCTGAAGTCTGTGCTGGCAATATAGTATCCTTTGCCAGGTATGGAAGCAATAACCCCAATCTTTTTAAGGTATTTATATCCCTTTTCAGCCGTATCGCGCGAAATCTCCAGCTCATAACTCAACTCATTTATAGACGGCAACATGTCATTCTTTCCAATTTTACCTGTCTCTATAGCCGTCAAAATAGAATTGGTTAACTGGAGATACTTTGGCGTTGCCGAATACTCGTCGATATGAATAAAATCGAAAAACCGAGCCGACTTCATTGAGGATGCTTTAGACATATATTTCACTAAAATAGTAAGATTATATTAATTATCCGGTGCAGGCTGAGATTAGGCTTATTAGCAAATAAATTGTTACAGGAAAAGCAGTTACCTATCGTCAACCGAATTGACGCCGACAAAGGATGCGATTAGAAGGGTGCTTCGAGGTTTCTATCTGCTGCCGGTCCGGCTATCCACTATAGTTTTTATTTCAGCTCCGCTATTCCCCCCGCAAATAAAAAGCTGCCGTTTCTATCCGGCTTAATATGGTAGTTCCGGTCGTTGCTCAGAAAGTCCTGGTAAAACTTTCCAAAAGTTTTGGAACTTTTGGAAAGTTAAGATGGCGGCAATAGCTCTAGTAATGTGTATGATTTACCACCTTCGTTCTTAAATAGTTTAAATCCTGTTTCAAATCCTTCGAATACGAAGCGCTCTTTGAACCGAAAACCCGCAGGACTCCCCGCGATAATGTGATTACCTCCTCTGCTCCTCTGCCCGTAAAATCGAACATATGAAAAACGCCATCCGGAAAATACAAGTCGCCTTCGCCATTTTCATCAATCCTGAACTTATACCAAAACAATTGGGGCTTTCCTTTACCTTTCCAGTTCCCCAAAACAAAGTCCGGGTTACCGTTTAAGGGATAGCCATTCGGCCACATAGACAATAATGTTCCTTTGTTGTCAAACCAAAACAGCTGACTTGATAAACGTGGTTCAGTACTTGACTTCAATCCGTAGGTTCTTCCACCCACTACAATCTGAGGCTTGGCAACACCTTTCAGAAAGTCGCCCACCTGTATTTGCTGACTATGCTCGGCAACGCTTTGCCAAATGATCTCTTTAGTCATGGCTTTTATTGCATAAACGCCGGTCTCGCTATTAGAAATTACGATATCGAGCTTTCCGTCTTTGTCCACATCAGCAAATTTATAGCTGTCGGCATGGTCATGATTGTCGTTGAGCAGGTCGAAGCGATTCCAGATTTCTTTGCCTTTTGCATCCAGGAGTAGAGAGCCTATCAGCACTTCGTCAATGCCATCCTTATTTAAATCTACCGGATAGATGTAATGGCCGAGGTTATCCTTCTTGCGCGTCTCGACATGCTGCCAAAGCGGGGTTAAGTCGGCCCTGTACGCGTTGATATTCATTCCGCCGCCATAATCGGTGAAAACCACCAATTCATTTGGCGAATCTTTGGTCAGTTTAGCGATGGCCATTCTGAAGTTATTGTATACATGAGGAAGCGCCTTAGTTGGCCATTCAGTTTTACGAATCTCTTTTCCGGATCTTCCATCCGCAATAACCAGCCATTCTTTATTTTCTAAAAAGCGCCAGTGAACCACTTCTGCGTTACCGTCTTTGTCAAAATCCCATACTACGCCGGGGGCTTCAAACTCCGAACGCAGGCGGGCGTTTTCTGCGGGCGCCTTCCATGACCAAAGTTCCTGCCCAGAATTATCAAACACAGTCATTGACCAGTCGGAGCTAAGCACCGCTAAATCTGTTTTTTTATCACCATTTATATCGCCGAATTTTACAGCGTTGCTTGAAGGTATTTTGTATTCCTTAATGAGTTCAACATCGGGGTTCAACTGGTAAGGCTTTATATCCTCTTCCCTGAGGTTGGGATTTGTGCTTAAAACCAAAACATCTACTAAGGGTGATGGGTCAATGCGAGTAATTTTTATGTCTGTTAAGCCCTTTTTTAGCTGGAATGTTCCGGCCTTCTGAAAACGAAGTGTATCGGTGCCGAATGTTTCTGCTGACACTTTATCCCCAACTGAGACTTTAAATCCAGCATCTTTGGTTCCTTGGCTGCGTACATACAGATAGTACAAGCCATTAGCAGGCACATTGATACGCGTAATCAGATTAGTTTCTGAATTAAGCGTTATCGCAGTATTATTAAAAAACCATTTTGATCTAAAACCCGCCTCGGATATGATATTCCCTTTGGGATTCCGATCCAGGAAATCTGAAGCCGGAATAATGATCGTCCCGGGCATGCTTACGGGATTATTAATCTTCTGTGCCCTGGCGCCAAAGCAAGCAAAAACTGAAAAAACAACCAATAAATATTTCATCTGGATCTAATTTTTAAAAGATGTGATAGTAACCGGACCAACTAATCCGGACGGCTGTGGCTTCCATCCTGCCGCGTCAAATGCCTTATAATTAATATTTACAAAGTTGATTTCATGGTATTTCCGCCACTCAATTCCCTTTTTATCCATATCTCTCATGCGGTTTGCCATCAGGTTTGCCACCTCAATTTTGATAGTATTCTTACCCTTTCTTAAATATTTGCCAATTCTTGCCTGATACGGAATACTCCATAAAACCCCGGCGTCTTGCCCGTTAACCCACACCCGGGCGCTCTCGTGAACTTTTCCTAAGTTAAGCACGTATTCATCCGACTTAATTTTAGGCATTTTGAATTCGAGCGTATATTCTGCCCTTCCAGAGTAGGCTATTGCAGCGCTATCTCCAAGTTCGGTCCATGATACGAGTTGAGAGAGTTTTTTGTCAGCGGGAACAACCGGGCCTCCATCTGTAAAATGCAGGTTCCATTGCCCTTTTATCTCCACGGTTTTAGCCACCTTATCGAGGTAGTTCCATTTCTGCAATCCAGATATATCGCTGGTGGCTTTAAGGATAAGAGCTTCGCCCGGCAACATCTGCACTCTAACAAGGGTCGAGTTTCCGCTGACAGTGCTGACCGCTATACCACTTTTGCCGCTTTCAGGATCTAAAATCACTACTGAAGATGCCAGGACATTGAGCGGCAAATCGGTGTCAACCGCATTCGCTGTGTGATTCACGAGGTAATAATATTTGTCGGCACCCACCTGACGACGGATATATTTAAGTCCGGTGCTTGTTATCCTTTCGCCGCGTAGACCAACATATTGCAGAGCCTTTTGAACATCGTTAGAAAGCAAAATTCGCCCTGAGCCTGTTTTCAACTCCTTCACTCCGTTTCCGGCATCCGAAAAAACTAAGTTTGAAACCAACTGATACAATTTGTCTCTGTTTGCTTCAAGATTGCTTAAACCAGGAACATCTTCAGGCATCTGCTGAATGATAACAGTCGCTCCTTTTTTTGCCAGGTCGATCATCTTTTCTAAAGTCTCCACAGGCATATAATCTGCCTTCGGAACGATCAATGTTTTATACGGAGATGCATTTGGAGATGTGCTGATATTTGTGCCAGCGGAGGTAGATTGCTTCAACAACTTATCTGAAATAAAATCCAGTGAATACCCCGCATCCTGTAAAGCCTTTACGTTTTTGTAAAACGGACTTGGATGCAGCCAAACATCCACATCATGCACTTTAAGTGGCATATCCATACCTTTAGGATTGTTCCACACATCGTGTATGGGCCAGTATACCAATAGTTCATTATCCGACTTTCCGGCCTGAAGAACAGATTGAACTCTTGTGATGTAGGTATTTAATCCGGGAAGATGTGCCCACCAGCTGTTCGAAGGAACAAAGTTAACAGAAGCATAAAACAACCATCCCGGATACGGAACATCTTCGGGTGAATACGTGGTTCCGTGAAAGAATGTGTGGTTTACGCCCGATAAGAAAACCTGCTCTAACTCAGGTTTGGTTTGGGATAATGATGTTTTAAAATGTTCGGTTAACCAGGTAAAGGTTTCGCTCGATACCAGATTCTTGCCCGTAACATGTGCCGCAGATGATGCGAACTTCAACATGATGGGATCAGGATCGACGTTCCGAACATCGGCGCTGTCGCGGCGAAGCCCGGGGATCGGAAAATAACTTGAGCCAAAGGTTTCACACTCCGGAATATCTACCGCAGCATACAGATCTATGAGGTTACCCGGCGAACCATGTGCCTGATTTTTAGAGATTCCGTTGTATTTATGAGTCCAGTTTGTCCATGGAATGGTAAAATTCTCCAGCAACATCTCGCTCATTGTTTCACGGTAATCCGATTTTAAACGGGCAACGTTGGTATTTAATTCTTTGCCAACCAAGTCGCGGATATGAGGGCGCAGGTCGTAACCACGACGCATTTTAAATTCGTCGAAAAAGTTATCAGACCAATCTGCATTATACACCTCATAACTGTCATTATAAAACGCCCTTACCTTCGGGGGATTATTGGCAAAAACGATATCATATCGCTTAAGGTATTCGTCAAGAGCGGGTCTTGAGAGGTGATTTAAGGTAAAACCTTCGCCACCCGGCGCTGCACGTTTCACCATCTGGCGGGTTCTGCCAGAAAATGCGGCATAAATATCCCAGTTTCCCGCTTCAGGCCTCCAGCTAAGATTACCTTCAACATCTACTTTATCGATCAACTGTAAAACCTGCCCTTTATCGCTGTATGCGGTTACCGATTGGAGCCTGGTAGCACCCGCTTTTGGATCTTTCACCACGAGCTTATCCGGAAGAACCTTACCCGCCGCGAGTTTATAATTTTGCACCACCAATTTAGCGGCAGCAAATTCGGCCGGCACCTGCGGACCGCCAAAGGGCCAGCCGGTTCCCGTTGTTAGATCTACGCCCATACCCAGGCCGCCGGCAGTACTTACGGTATGGTTTAACATCTTCATCCAATCTTTCGACAGGTACGGAATGTAACGGCTCTCATAGCCGATGGCACCATATATGGGTGCTATCTCAACACCTCCGAAGCCTGTTTTTTGATAGTTGTTTAATAAAGACGATATATTTTTCTCATCCACAGCGTTACCCATCCACCACCAGCGTGTCCATGGGCGACTTTCTTTTTTAATTTCTGGCCAGGCATTGTTTTGTGCCTTGAGAGAACCAACAAAGCAGGTAATAATAAAAACAAGTAAAAACTTTTTCATTTACGATTGATAATGATCTAAAAACGTGTTACACGAGTACCGGGCTAAACAGAACGGCAAACGCGGTTGTAGCTGCAAAATCTGACAGTATCAAAGATGTCAGACTCATTAACCCTTAATCCATATGAAAAACCTCAACCAAAGGTTTACTCACAGGTGAATTATCGGCATTAGCCTCCATAATATCGGCCATATAGGCCCACCATTTTTGTACAATTGCGGTCTGTCCCAGGTCTTGTGAAGACTGGTTGCCATCTTGCTGCTGTACAGCAAAAAGGATATTTGTTTCTTCATCCAGAAAAATGGTATAATCACTTATTCCGTTTTCTTTAAGCAACACTTTTAATTCGGGCCAGATTTCGTCATGGCGTTTTTTGTATTCGTCTTTGAAGCCAGGCTTAAGCTTCATTTTAAAGGCTAGTTTCATTTTCTTTTGGATTTTTAGCTAATTTAAAGTTTTTGGTAAACCTCAGCTTCAATAATACTCAAAGTGCCTCTGGTTCCGCGGTCATCTCGTGCCACGCCATCATCCAGGCGCTTTCCCGATACCTCCACTCCATATCCTGAACTGCTCTCATTTATACCAGTACCAGAAAGCTGAACTGTTACCGTTTTTCCCTTCATCGGAGAAACTGGTATAGTACAATATCCAAGCGACATGGGAGTAAGTCCATTGAATACTTCTTTGCCGTCTACCAGAATTCTTATGGGATAACTTCTGCTACGGAAATTATTAAGTTTGAGTGCCAGCTCATTAACAACGGCATCCTCTGCAAGAGTATATTTAATCCAGGCATTTTCTACCCTACCATCATTCACCCAATCAGTTAACTCATTATCATCAAAGCTTTCGGCCGCTCTTTGGCTGTTGGCTCCAGCTGTTGCTGAGATAATTTTTAATGCTTTTCTGGATGGTCCAAAAGACGGACCAGCGGGAGTCGGGCCTCGTTTTAAGCTCGGACTAAGGCCGGCGTCCGGCATATTAAGAGAAAGCCCGCCGGCTACTTTTACCGGGCTTGATTTAAAGGCAGCTGTTGCTGATTTTAAACCTTCTGAAGTGGCTGAGAGTACTATTTGGCCAGGTTTGGTTGTCGAGCGGATTAAAACCCTGTTCACTCCTCCTTCTACTGGAAGAGATTTCGATAGGATATAGTTGTCGGGACCCTGGGCAATTCCGCCTCGCCATTCTGCCGGACCTTCTAATTTGAAGTCGATCATATTTAAAGCAGTTGGACAGCGATTTCCCTGCGCGTCTACCACTTCTATCTGAGCCAAAACCACATCGGCGCCGTCGGCTTTTAAACCATTGGGGGCTTGCATAGTGGTAAGGCGTAAGCCAGCCGGAGCACCTGCAGTTTTTATTTCAGCCTCAGATAGTTTTTTGCTTTGAGCATCGTATGACACAGCCTTAATGGTTCCGGGTTGCCATTCAATATTTCTGAAGGTAAAGGCAAAACCGTCGCTGCGCTCACCGAATCCTTTGCTTTGACCATTTATAAACAGCTCTACTTTTTCTCCGGTAGAAACCGCGTACACATTCTTCTTTATTCCCGGCTGATAATTCCAGTGCCCAACGATATGCGTACTATGTCTTTCGGGATCAACCCAGCCGTCCCACATTACCTTATGTGCGTAAAAACCATCTTTCGGGATACGCATCGGGTCCACTTCGCCACTCCGGCGGTAATTTTCTGCGCCCCTCGAGTGTGAGTTACTGTCAGAGAAAATAATATTCACTCCACCAGCACTTACCCTTTCTCCGGTGCCTGGACGTTCTCTCCAAAATTCATACCAGCGCGCTACGTTTTCTAGCGCATGTGAGTCCTGGTTACGGTTGTACTCCCTTGCTGGGGCATCGCGATATAAAGGCCCGTCGCCATCCTTATGGAAAGGTGGAGAAAATTCGTCCCAATATTTCCGTAATCCTTCGTCGCGGGAATACTCTGTAGCCCAAAGTGGGATGTCAGCGCTTTTATTCGTGTAAAGCATTTCTCCTCCCCACTCGGCTATTTTACTGTCGAGCATCTCGCGGGAACCCATGGCTCGCCCGCCCTGAGGATCGTATTTATCTTTTATAGCCTTTAGCTCAGCCATGTGCGGCTCGCTAATTCTCTCATTTCCACCTTCATAGAACAAGATACTCGGACTATTTCGATTGTAGATAACTGCCTCACGCATAAGTTCTACCCTATGCTCCCATTGCCGTCCGGTAACATCTTTCTCAGAATCGCCGGCAGGCATAGCCTGAATTAATCCAACTCTGTCGCATGATTCCACATCCTGTTTCCAGGGTGTAATATGCATCCAGCGTACAAGATTAGCATTGCTTTCTACCATCAGGTTGTTGCTGTAATCACTTAACCAGGGCGGTACAGACATTCCTAAGGCGGGCCACTCGTTAGTAGTGCGTTGAGCGTATCCTTTCATTACAAGAACTCTATCGTTTAGATAAACCATCCCGTTCTTATATTCTGCCTTGCGGAAACCAGTTTTAGTCTGTACTTCATCTACCTGCCTTCCGTTCACTTTTAAGCGGGTGGATACTGTATATAAATAGCCATAGCCCCAGCTCCAGAAATTCAGATTATTTAACCTGGCGTTAGCAGTTACCGACTTTGTCTCTCCAGGCTGAATGCTGGTCTGATCGCCTTCAAAAACTTTTATCGTCTTCCCGGCGAGGTCTTTAACCTCCACTTCATATCGAAAAGTCCGGGCCGTTGCATGATCATTCTTTACTTCCGATTCGGCGACAACGGTTGCCGTCTTATTTTGGATATCGAAGTCCTTTGCGTAAATGTATACTCCTGATGTTTTAAGAAAAGAGTAGAGTGGGAGGGTTTGATATAGCTTATCCGTTACGTGCAGCCAGACATTTTTCGGAATACCGCCGTAGTTAGCGTTAAAGCTGGTATGATTCCACTGATAACCCGCTCCGGTAGCTTTCTCCCTATAATTCCATGCGTTATCTACTCGAACAGCTACTAGGTTCTCCGCTCCGGGTTTTATCAGATCCGTTATATCAAACCCAAAAGCCATGACTCCGTTTTCATGCAGGCCAAGATGCTTACCATTGAGATAAACATCTGCGCCCTGGCGCACACCTTCGAACTCCAGGAAAACCTTCTTTCCTTTATCTGATGCCGGAACTCTAAAACTTTTACGGTACCATGAAATCTTAACCGGCAACCGGTTAATCGCTACTTTGAAGGCTTCGTCTTCATTCCATGCGCGCGGAAGAGTAACTTCTTTCCACGATGCGTCGTTGAATTCGGGTGCTGAAGCGTCTTTTACATCCTCAACACTGAGCTTCCATCCGGGGTTAAAATTATATAGGATACGCTGAGAAGACTGGGCATATACTAAGCTGGTAACAGATACCAGTATCAAAATTACTTTGGTTATACCTTTAATCATTAGGATAGTATTTTTGGGTTCAATTCCCGGGTTTAGTATAGATTTCTGCTTCAATAATGCTAAGGATTTCTCTGGCACCGCCGTCATTACGCGCCACCCCATCATCAAGCTTTTTACCGCCGAGCTCAACGCTGATACTTGATTCATCCTTACCTGAATTTGGATTGAACAACTGAATTGTTACCGTTTTCCCGCTTGCCGGCTTCAACTGCAACGTGCAATAGCCCTGGCTGCGGTAGGTTGTACCTTTGAACACTTCCTTATCATCGACAAGAATTTTTATTGGATAAGTTCTTGAAGCAAAGTTGTTCATCTTTAAAGTCACTTCGTTAACTGTAGCTTCTTTTTCCAGTGTGTATTTAATCCACGCGGTAGAGAGCTTATTATCGTTTACCCAGTCGCTCAACTCGCTATCGTCGTAAGTGGCTTTAGCTTTAGCGGCATTCGCCCCGGCTGTAGCATCGATAATTTTTAAAGCGATTCTTGATGGTGTGAATGACAGACCCGAAGGTGTTGGTCCACGTTTTAAACTTGGCTTGAGCCCGTCATATGGCATTTCAAGTGATAACCCGTCTATAACCTTTACGGGAGAAGATGTCAATTGCAGAGCTGCTGGCTTTAGGCCTTCCGAAATTGCAGATAATTTGATTGGACCAGCGGTTATTGTTGAACGTATTAATACACGGTTCACTCCACCTTCAACAGGTAAAAACTTCGACAGTATAAAATTCTCAGCCCCTTGCGCCAGTCCGCCTCGCCATTCTGCGTTTCCTTCCAAATTAAAGTCGACCGTATTTAATGCCGTTGGACAACGATTGCCCTGCGCGTCAACCACTTCAACCTGAACAATGGCCACGTCGGCACCGTTGGCTCTCAGCCCCAGCGGTCCCTGCATAGCTGTGAGCTTCAACGCATGGGGAGCACCTGCAGTTTTTAGCTCCTTCTCTGAAAGCTTGTTGTTTTGAGCATCATAAGAAACTGCTTTGATACTCCCCGGCTGCCACTCGATATTTCTGAATGTGAAGATGAATCCGTCGCGGCGCTCACCAAAACCCTTCGATTGCCCGTTGATGAACAGCTCTGCCTTATCACCGGTACCCAAGACATAAATGTTCTTTTTAGTTCCTGGCTGATAATTCCAGTGGCCAATGATATGCGTTCTATGCTTTTCGACATCTACCCAGCCGTCCCACATTAACTGATGGGCATAAAATCCATCTTTGGGAATGCGTAAAGCATCCACCTCCCCACTGCGACGATAGTTTTCAGAGCCGCGATAATGTGTATTTGAATCTGAAAAGATAATATTTACCCCGCCAGAATTTACTCTCGTACCTGTTCCGGGACGCTCTCTCCAGAATTCGTACCAGCGAACAACATCTTCTAGTGCATGAGAGTCTTGATTTCTGTTATATTGCCCTGCCGGCGCATTGCGATATAGTGGCCCGACACCATCTTTATGGTAAGGAGGTGAAAATTCATCCCAATATTTCCGTAACCCTTCATCGCGTGAATACTCCATTTGCCACATCGGAATACGGGCGCTTTTGTTTGTGTATAACATCTCACCGCCGTATTCTGCAATTTTACTATCGAGCATCTCGCGAGAGCCAATTGCACGTCCGCCATGCGGATCATATTGGTCCCGTATAGCCTTCATTTCGGCCATATGCGGATCACTGATCGATTCGTTGCCGCATTCATAAAATAAAATACTTGGGTTATTGCGGTTGTAGATAATCGCTTCCCGCATCAAATTTGTACGTTGTGTCCAGCGTGGTCCGGTTACATCATGCTCTGCATCGCCTGCAGGCATAGCCTGAATTAACCCCACTCTATCGCATGATTCAACATCCTGTTTCCAGGGTGTGATATGCATCCAGCGTACCAGATTCGCATTGCTTTCTACCATTAAACCATTGCTGTAATCGCTCATCCATGGCGGTACGGATAAACCTATGGCCGGCCACTCGTTACTGGTTCTTTGCGCATAGCCTTTCATCATCAGCACCCTGTCGTTCAGGTAAACCATGCCATTTTTAAACTCCGCCTTGCGAAAGCCTGTTTTTGTATTTACTTCATCCACGACTGTACCGCTAACTTTAAGCCTGGTAGTTACGGTATACAGATATCCATAACCCCAACTCCAGAAATTTAAGTTGCTAAGAGGAGCATTGGCACTAACTATCTTCGTTTCACCCGGCTTAATAGTGGTTTTTCCACCATCGAAAGTTTTTACTGTGTTTCCGCCCAAATCCTTTACAATTACCTCATATTGAAAAGTTTTGGAGCTATTGTAATCATTTTTGACCTGAGATTCGGTTACCACAGTAGCAGTTTTCGCAGGGATATCGAAATCTTTAGCATATACATATACTCCGGTTGTTTTCAAAAATGCATAGAGCGGCAGGGTTTGATACAGCTTATCAGACACATGCAACCAAACGTTTTTTGGCAAGCCCCCGTAATTGGCATTAAAATTTCTGTCGGCCCACTGGAATTTAACTTGGGAAGCCTTTTCCAGGTAATCCCATGAGTTATCTATGCGAACAGCGATAACATTATCTTCACCTTGCTTGATTAGATCTGTAACATCGAAACCAAAGGCCATTGCCCCGTTCTCATGAAGGCCGATAAACTTTCCGTTAAGATAGAACTCACCTGCCTGACGTACTCCTTCAAATTCAAGAAAAACCTTTTTTCCTCTGTCTGTTGCCGGAACTCTGAAACGCTTGCGATACCAAACTATGCCGATTGTATGTTCAAAGATATTTTTCCGGAAGGCGTCGTCTTCATTCCAGGCATGTGGAAGTGTTATATTCTCCCAGGTCGCATCGTTGTAATCAGGCACCTCCGCACCCTTAACGTCCTCTCTCATCAACTTCCAACCGGGATTAAAATTATATTTGACGCGAGATTGAGCAAAACCGACAGCGGTAGACACACATAGCAGGAAGCAAAAAACAGCAAGTTTCTTCATTAGTAAAATAGGTTTATTGAACTCCTCACTCTGCCAGTTGGCGATTGCCTTCTCTTGAAGAAAGAGGAGCAGGCAACCGCCCTACCTGAATGAATATATACCTTTAATCTTAATTCTATTTTATCTTCGTGTAAATTTCCGTCTCAATAATATTCAAGGTACCCCTTGCATTTGGATTGGCTGTAACAACACCTTCCTCGAGTTTCTGACCACCAACTTCTACCCCTGCATTTGCATTAGTGTTTACTGATGTTGAACCGGTTAACTGGATGGTTACCGTTTTGCCTTTCGTAGATTTCACCGGAATAGTACCATAACCAAGACTCCGCGGAGTTCTACCGCTAAACACTTCCTGTCCGTCAACCAGAATCTTGATCGGGTAAGACGCACTTCTAAAATTATTTACTTTAAGTGTCACTTCATCAACAACTGCCTCGTTTGCTAATTCGTATTTGATCCATGCCGTTGACAGTTGTCCGTCATTGGCCCAGTTTGTTAATTCATTATCATCGAAACTTGCGCTAACTTTTTCAGCATCCGAACCTGCAGTAGCGGTTATAATTTTGATTGCTTTTCTTGAAGGAGTAAAAGACGGACCTTCCGGGGTTGGACCGCGCTTAAGACTTGGGCTGAGGCCAGCATAGGGCATATCAAGTGAAAGTCCGTTAGTTACTTTTACCGGAACTGACTTGAACGCTATTGTAGCTGATTTTAAGCTGTCCGACGTGGCCGATAACACTATCTGGCCAGCCTTTGTGGTGGAACGGATAAGCACACGGTTCACGCCTCCTTCTACTGGAAGAGATTTTGATAGGATATAGTTATCAGGACCCTGAGCAATTCCGCCTCTCCACTCTGCGGGACCTTCTAATCTAAAGTTGATCATATTTAGAGCTGTTGGGCAACGGTTACCCTGAGCATCAACTACTTCTATCTGTGCCAGCACCACATCTGCAGCGTCGGCTTTTAAGCCTCTCGGAGCCTGCATGGTGGTCAGGCGCAAACTCGCAGGAGCGCCTGCTGTTTTTATTTCTGCCTCAGATAGCTTTTTGTTCTGTGCATCGTATGCTACCGCCTTGATAGTTCCAGATTGCCATTCGATATCTCTGAAGGTAAAGGCAAAGCCGTCTCTGCGTTCGCCGAAACCTTTGCTCTTATCGTTTATAAATAATTCTACTTTTTCTCCTGTAGAAACCGCATATACATTCTTCTTAGTGCCCGGCTGATAATTCCAGTGACCGATAATATGGGTGCTGTGTCTCTCAGGATCAACCCAGCCATCCCACATTACTTTATGAGCATAGAATCCATCTTTGGCGATACGCATCGGATCTACTTCGCCGCTGCGGCGATAATTTTCTGCGCCGCGATAATGAGTATTAGAGTCGGAGAAAATAATATTTACTCCACCGGCGCTAACCCTATCTCCGGTGCCCGGCCGTTCGCGCCAGAACTCATACCAACGCGCTACACTTTCCAGGGCATGTGTATCCTGATTGCGGTTGTAACTGCTTGCATTTTGCCCGTTGTAAAGAGGACCCTCACCGTTTTTATGGAAAGGAGGCGAGAACTCATCCCAATATTTACGTAAGCCTTCGTCGCGAGAATACTCGGTAGCCCACATAGGTATATCTGCACTTTTATTGGTGTAAAGCATTTCGCCCCCCCACTCTGCTACTTTACTGTCGAGCATTTCGCGTGACCCAATGGCTTTCCAGCCATGCGGGTCGTATTTATCGCGGATGGCTTTCATTTCTGCCATATGCTCCTCACTTATGGCCTCATTTCCACATTCGTAGAACAAAATACTTGGATTGTTACGATTGTAAATAATTGCATCACGCATCAACTGTGTACGTTGTGTCCACTGCACTCCCCTAGCATCGTTTTCAGCATCTCCTGCAGGCATAGCCTGAATTAATCCAACCCTATCGCATGATTCAACATCCTGCTTCCAGGGTGTGATATGCATCCAGCGTACCAGATTCGCATTACTCTCAACCATTAAACCGTTGCTGTAATCGCTTAACCATGGCGGTACAGACATGCCCAGAGCAGGCCATTCGTTGCTGGTACGCTGAGCGTAGCCCTTCATTAACAGTACCCGATCATTAAGATAAACCATGCCGTTTTTAAATTCCGCTTTACGAAATCCTGTTTGGGTTTGTACCTCATCAACTGGCTTTCCATTAATTTTCAGGCGAGTGCTTACTGTATAGAGGTAGCCATAGCCCCAGCTCCAAAAATTCAGATTATTTATTCTAGAACTCGCACTTACAGTTTTAGTTTCTCCCGGCTGGATGGTAGTTTGTCCACCGTTATAAACTTTTACAATCTTGCCATCCAGGTCCTTGATTTCAACCTCGTACTGAAATGTTTTTGCACTGGAGTGTTCATTTCTTACTTCAGATTCGGCAACTATAGTGGCTGTTTTATTAGGAATATCGAATTCTTTGGGGTAAACGTAAACCCCTGTTGTTTGAAGAAACGAATATAACGGAAGAGTTTGGTACAACTTGTCGGCAACATGCAGCCATACATTCTTTGGCAGACCTCCGTAATTTGCATTAAAATTCTTGTCGCTCCACTGAAACTTAGTGTCTGTTGCTTTTTCTTTATAAGCCCAATCATTGTCGATCCGAACGGCAATAACGTTATCGCCGGCCTTAACCAAATTCGTTATGTCGAATCCAAAAGCCATCGCACCGTTCTCATGTAATCCGATTTGCTTTCCGTTCAGATAAAACTCGCCTGCCTGCCGAACGCCTTCAAATTCCAGGAAAATTTTCTTGCCCATATCAGAAGCGGGCAGTCTGAACTTTTTGCGATACCAAACGATGCCTGTTGGGTGTTTATCGATAGCAACCTTAAAAGCAGAGTCTTCGTTCCATGCGTGCGGAAGAGTTATAGCTTCCCAGGAAGCATCGTTAAACGCGGGTGCTTCAGCGCCTTTTGCATCGCCTCTAAAAAGCTTCCAACCCGGATTGAAATTGTATTTAATGCGTGGCGAGTCAGCTGCAAAAACCGAAGCAGCTAAAATCAGCAGGGAATAAAATGCGATAAGTCTTTTCATATTTTTTAATATTAATAGCTCTCGATTCGCTGGAGCGAACTTGCTGCGAGAATCATGAATAACATGAAATATCCATCAGCTAAAGAAAAATCTGAACAGATCTGTATTTAGCTATAATAACGAAGCCCCAACTTACAGAAGGGGCCTTGTTATTATCGTGCCATCTTGTATACCTCACTGCCTGCCATCAGGAAACAGCCCAAACCATAATCCTCAAAATCTGGTTTGCTGGTATAACTTACCGGCTGGCCATCTTTGGGCTCTTTACCAGTACCTTGTACATAACCCAAAAAACCATTTTTGTGGACTGCATCTTTGTGCATTGCATTCCATGCCCTGGTTATTACCGGTGTATAAACATCCTTGCTTAATATGCCCTTATTCACTCCCCAAGCCATGCCATAAACAAATAAAGAAGTCCCTGTAGTTTCTTTTCCGCCGTAATTATTCGGATCGTGTAAACTTGCATTCCAAAAACCATCTGCTCGTTGAATAGGAAGCAATGCAGCCATCATATCTTTATAATCCTGCATGTATTCATTATAATGCGGGTCTGACTTAGGAAGCATGTCGAGCGTACGCACCAATGCCGCAACCACCCAACCGTTACCTCTTGACCAGTAGCAATCCTGACCATTAGGTTCTTTGTAAGGAGGATCAAAATCCCTGTCTCTCCACCATAACTTATCTTCTGGATTCCACAATCCTTTGTCGCCGTGCTTTGTTTTGCTGTAGTTATACAACTCATACATTTTGTCGAAATATCTCGTATCGTTATACAATACCCCCAACCTGGTGAATACGGGCATAGCCATCTGCAAAGCGTCTATCCACCACCAGTCGTCTACTTTATCGCTGACAAGCATTCCATCAACAGCCGTTTTTATATCTCTGATGCGCTCTTCCTTTTTATCGATCAAATAAAGATCAATATAGGTTTGTCCACAGGTTTGATCGTCAGCATTCTGGCGTTCTCTTGCGGTACCACTTCTCAATCCCCACTTATGTTTTTCACCCCAGTCTACAGCATAATCGTAGTACACTTTTTTGTTCTTCTCGTTGGCATCTGTGCGATACAGTTCCATTAGGCCTTCGTAGTACACGCCGCGAGTCCAGATATTACTTGGCCTTTCTCTGTTAGTAATGATAGATTTGCCAGGATCAGGCCATTTATTCATAAAATACTCATTTGTGCGACGCATATCCTTCAGCACATTCTTCTTCTTTGGAAGCTTTTGGGCATGGACCCCGGTAAAAACAGAGGCAAGCAAAAGCACTGCGATGGATTTAATCCACGGACGAAAAGTTATCATATCGGATCAAGTGTATTAGTTTTTAAATATTTTTTTAGTGGATTTCTCTTCAGTTGATTTAAGCCCTCAACCACAGATTGAGCATTTAATCTTGCGCCGGCTTCTATAGTATGAGTTCCGTCTGTAGCGTTAAAGTAGGTCGCCCTCACTTTCTGTTCACCTTCGCGATCATAATGATCTGAAGCTATTTTATGAAGATCTATAAAATAAGCCCCTCCCTGCACCGCAGCGTCATGAGCCCATTGTGAATAGTTTGTAAAGTTGCGCTCCACTTTACCGTTTGACCAGTTATTTTGCGGGATAGAGGATGCAACAATAGCAGTTGCACCCTTCGCTTGTATGTCTGAAATGAATTTTCTGAGATACCAACCATATGTGTAAACTACTTCTTTTTGCTTAGTTATAGGATTATAGATTTCTTTACTTTCGTTTCCGTTACCCTGAATAGTGCCCCTCGCACGTGCAGCGTCGTCCAATGGACTCCGGTCGTTATGTCCGAACTGCATAATCACATAGTCACCTTTTTTAATTTGCGGAAGCACAGCAGCCCACCTGCCACGATGCATAAACGTACGACTGCTGGTTCCTCCAAGCGCCTCATTCTTTACCGAGATCTTTGTGGTGTCGAAATAGGCGGCTATCAGGTCTCCCCAACCCCAGCGTCCGCCGTCGCCCATACCTTTACTTCCGTGCCTCACGGTAGAGTCACCTATTAAAAAAAGGGTTGGCTTATCCTCTGGCTTCATCACCAGGCAAGAAGAAATAAGAACTGCTAAACCTAGCAGATATGTTCTGAGTGTTTTATTCATTATGCTGTATTGTACAGAGAGCAGATCCGGTTACCCGAAATAAATTGGTCTGCGAATTTAAAAACTTAGCGTAAATATTTGGTTAATTGCTTTTGTAATCTTAATCCTTCGGCCACCGAAGCAGCATTAATTCTGGCACCGGCCTGGTTAGTATGGGTATGATCGCCAGGAAATAATTCCTTTACCTTCTCCGGCCCCATAATATCATACTTATCGGCGGTAATTTTATTTAAGTCAACGAAGAGAGCGCCGTCTAGTTCGGCCGCTTCTTTGGCCCACTTGCCGTAATCATTATCTGCCCGTTTAACTTTTCCGTTTACCCATTGATTGCGCGGAATCATTGAAAGCACAACAGGCGTAGCTCCCTTCGCTTTTGCTTCGCGGATAAACCTACGAAGATAGTGCCCATACGTATAGACAACCTCTTTTTCACCACTTGGCCAGATTAATTCCAATGTATCATTACCGGTGCCTCTAAGTACTCCCCGAGCACCAAACCTGTCTGTAGTACTGGGCTTTGCGCCTTCGTTATGGCCAAATTGCATAAACACATAATCACCCGGCTTTAATGTGGATAATACTTTATCCCAGCGACCCTCTTTTATAAAGGTCCGGGTACTGCGCCCTGCTGCTGCCTGATTACTGACATTAACTTTATTGCTGTCGAGAAAATCTATTAGATAGGTTCCCCAGCCTGCCTGCCCTTTGCCGGTATTCTGGACTGTTGAATCGCCAATAATATAAACTGTAGGCTTATTTTGTAGAGTAAAAGCAGCAAAAAGCATTATAACTGCAAATGCGGGCCAAAATCCTCTAAAAAATATCTGTTTTTTCATATGCTTATAAACGTTATTTATTTACTGATTGTGTTCTGGGCTTCCTGACCTCAATAACTGGTTTCGGAGCTTTTTTTCATGTCCTCTCCAATATAAAAATTTGGGTGAGGAGGTTGATTATATGCAACGTTCTGCCAGGCAATTGCCATACGGTATTGCGGGTTATGCATTAGTGTATACATTTTATGATTTGTCGGAATAGTAGTAGTATAAATCCTCAATTCCTTGTTATCAGTAGACCTGAGAATCACTTCCTCTCTCCAGTCGCCCAAAATATCTGCGCTTAAAGCTGGTGTAGACTTGCTTCCATTGTTTGAAGAGGCACCTGTAGCGGTAAATATACGTCCAACTTTATACTTGTCAATTCCGTTTCCATTAAGTAATTCGCGAGTCAGATCGCCATCCCACCATACCAGGAAATTTACTGAAGACGGTTGCGGACCTATTTTCTCTCCTTTCATGTTCAACACTCCGTTTGAACCAGCGAACCACATTTCTCCTCCGGGATTTTCCGGATCAATATTGGCAGCAACGCCGCGACCCACATCTTGGTTCTGATGGCCCGACCATAAAATCTCACCGGTTCTGGCATCGTATAATGCAGCGCCAGGGCCTTTGGTAGCATCTTCAATTTCATGTACTCCAAACACTTCAAGACCCGGCCGGCTCAGATCAAAATCGCTCACATGCAGTGCATCTCCATGACGCAAGCCGGTTGTAAATAATCCTTTTCCATTATCATCTACAACCATCGACCCGTAAATAACTTCGTCTTTGCCGTCATTATCCACATCGGCGATACTTAAGCCATGGTTACCCTGGCCAGAATACGGGTTATCAGCATCTTTACTATCAAAAACCCAGCGTGATGTTAATTTTCCATTGCGATAATCCCAGGCGGCTATAACCGACCGGCCATAATAACCTCGGCACATCAATACGCTTGGAAGTTTACCGTCAAGATAAGCTGCCCCGGCTACCATGCGATCCACGCGATTTCCCGTGCTGTCGTTCCCGCCGTGCCCTCCATGTCCTCCCCATCCGTTTAAGGGATAGCGGTTCGGAATATAATCTGTTGTTGCTAACGCTTCTCCGGTTCTGCCGCTAAAAACGGTGAAGTATTCCGGACCGTCGAGTATCTTTCCATATAACGTATTTCGAGGTGGAACAGTCAGATTCCGCCAGTCTTTTGTCGAATCTCCAATAACTTTTCCTTTACCATCAATGGTGCCGTCAGCTGTTTTGCAGGCAAATTCAGATATCCCGTCACCATCCATATCAATTACAATGAATTGAGTATAATGCGCGCCTTCACGGATATTTTTCCCCAGGCTAATCTGCCACAATAATGTTCCATCGAGTTTATATGCCTGAAATACGGGGATACCCGAAATCCCCGGCGAGGGGGTATCAATACCACGGGCGGTTTGATGCAGAATAATTTCATACTCGCCATCACCATCCAGATCGCCTACCGAGGCATCGTTAGGCGTATAACCATCGAGTGTTTTTAACGGAATAGAAAGATACTGCCGTACGGCTGCATGAGCCGGAAGGGTAAAAACTTCACCGGTTTCAGTTTCCTTTCCCTTCAAAACTGCCTTAACATAGTACGCGTTCGACTTTGTAGAATCAACACCAGAATCAAGGTAATTAGTACTTGAGGATATTGGCGTTACATTCAACTTAACAGCCTTTGCACCGCCGGTTGATCGATAAATATTGAAAGTAATATCGTCTGGGTCGGTACCAAGCATGCGCCATCCTAAATACACTTTTCCGGCGCCCTGGCTAATTGCAATTGTACCCCTGTCAAGGTATTCCATCCGACGCTTTTGGGCAGCCGCGGAAAATGTCAGAAAGAGAGAAAGAACTCCCAAAAAGAAGCTTTGCGAAAGTTTTATCATTATTGTTTATAAACGGTGCAATAAAATAAGCGATTTAGGGCCGTATAGCTATCCTGCGCTATCATGCACCTTAAAGAAAAAAGCCTTGTCTATTAAACGCACAAGGCTTTTTTAAACATGCAGTAATACACATGTTACATTCTTCCAAAGGATTGCTATCTGATTCGCTTGATTTCGTACCAGGTAGTAGCAGTGTTTCCGATATCTATACTCCAACCCGAAGTGGTTTTCTTAGCCATCACTGCTGGCCCCGAAGGCTTACCCGAACCGTCAAGCGGCTGGACACTTAGTGAAGACACATTTTTTAGGCCCTTCAGAGTTACCGTACCCTTAACTGTTTCGATAAGTGAGGGAGAGCCTGCACTCCGTACAGATTTAGTGCGAGTTTCATTCCATTGCAAACCAGTATTTTCTGCTCGCGCCGCCGCTACAAGCAGCAGATGAGACGAGCTTTCAATGGCTTTGTTATCGAGTGCTGTTAAGGTAAGCGAACAAAAATCATTCGAAATATTTGCTGACAAATTTTTTACAGACTTGCCATTTGCCTTAACGAAGCCTACTAAAGCCTGAGAGCTTGGTGTTTCTACGGTTACCAATCCATTTTTCTGATTCTCGGTATACCATGCCAATTCCTTTGTATCTGATACTACAGGATTTTCTTTCAAAGGCTTGAACTGCTGCGTTGCCGGACCTTCCATCGAGCCTATTCTCACCTGATGCTTCAACACATTGGCTACGGGGAACCCAGTGGTATAATAAGGAGCTTCAGATTGAGGCATACGCATAGTTTCACGAATCTGCTCTGTTGTATAATTACGTTTAATAACTTTTTTTCCAGCTTTAACGTCTCCCCTTAAAAACATTAGCGCAGCTGCTGCAAATTGAGGCATTTTTACTGGGTGATGAGAGATATCGAAGGCATCCGGGATATAGCCTTTAAAGTCAGGAGTTGATTTTGGTTCAAATGTATACCAGATTACCGCATCCCAATCCTGCAGACCAGCATAAGCTGCAAGAACGGGGATTCCTTCTGATTCATAATCGTTAGGAGAAGAATGGTTCACTTCGGTTACTGTATATGGCATTCCTGCAACTGCAGTGCGTGACAGCTTTACCACGGTAGATGAATCTGGCTCGTTGACCATGGGGGTATTTAATTTGCCCGGCCAGCTAGGATGCTGCCAGTAAACATGTCCGTCCTGTATATCCATAGCGGCGTTAGACCAAATCATAGGAGTCTCAGGCTGATTATGAAGAAAGTCGTTACTGCCCAATAGAAGCTGATTAATTTTTAGTGTATCTTTCAAATAACGTCTCATATCCTTAAAAAAATCACGCTCGGTTTCCATATAGAACTGAACAATGGTATTAAACAACTCCTTTGGCGACGTTTGGTAAGCTGCTTTGCGGATACGCGGAACCAGTTCACCCTCTTTTACACCGGCCTGTTGTCTTAACTGAGCCAGTTGCTGAGGGCTTTTAGTCTTCTTCAGATAATCATTAAACTGCTGCGTAAGCATATCTGAATAAAACGGCGAAATAGCTTTGAAATTGGGGTCGCGGTTAGGTTTCTCTAAGGGGTGCAGGGCATCCCTTTCCCATGCATCAAACAGAGTATTTTCGTTCACAAGCTCTAATATCACAATTGCAGGCTCGTTACGATACTCTGTTTTGGTATAGGGATTATAATGCGTAAGCAGCTGCTTAGCATACTCCTTTTGAAGCTCGATTAGCCTTGGTGAAAAATATGAAACATATTTTGCCCAACCTACCTGATCATGATCTTTTAAGTCGTCGCCTTCTTTAAAGGTACGGCCCACCAAAAGATTTAAATCGGAATAAATGCCATTCTTTTTTAGTTCAGCTATCCAGAAATCCAGTTTATCCATTTGGATCGAATCTAAGTGACGGGTATCGGTCCGTCTGCCGTCAATCACACCACCCCTCGAATGCGGAAAATCAAGAAAATGCAGGCGCACGCAGTTCACACCATAGCGGGCCAGGGCTTTTGCCCAGAATACTGCTTCCGCTTTTGTGGGTAACTGAACAGAGCTACGGGTCCACTGGGTAATGTTTACACCCCATAATTTGAGCCGCTTTCCGTCTGGCTTAAAAAAGTGTCCATCTTTTATGGTGACGAAACCACTTTTCCCGGCTGGCTTTTCATGCAGGAAAGACAAATCTACAGTTGAGCCGGCAGCACTGCGGTGATCAATAACAAAGGGCTCCATCTGGATGGAAGTCTGTGCTTTCGCAAGCCCTGAACAAACACAAGCCGCAATTAAAAATGTAATTGGTTTAAAAATCTTCATTCGTATTATCTGGTAAGCAAATTAACATCTTTCGGCAAGAGTACCGAACTTCATTTAAACCCTGTCATCTGATAAAACTGTCTACAAGGTCAGGGAACTAGATTTAAAGTAACGATTCCACTCTTCAGCCCATCTGCGGAAGCTAAGACTTCAATTTTACCCTTTGAACCATTTGCTTGTATAAGGGCTACAGCCCGTCCCCGGTTTGCCCTTCTTTCCGAACCTTTGTAGGATTCCGTACTTTGCATCAGGCCATTATCCACAGAATTAATCCGACCGGCCCCGCTCACCTTGAAAGAGATTGTATTGTCTGAATTGGGACAAGGAATGCCATTTTCATCTACAATCACCGCAGTGACAAGTGCTGCGTCGTCGAAGTTAGATGATAGCTTTGTCTGATCTGACGTTAATAGTATGGCGGCTGGTTTCCCTGCAGTCTTTAGTTCATATTCGGCAGCTATCTTTCCTTTATTTTTCCCGACAGCTTTAAGCGTTCCCGGCGCGAAAGTCACCTTCCAGCTAAAGGGAGATGCGTCTTTTGCCAGGGGCTTCACGCCTAAGGATTTTCCGTTATGAAATAACTCAACCTCCTCGCAATTACTGTAAACCTGAACATGTGCTTCGTCATAAGTGTCAAAGTCTGCGGGAGTCCAGTCGGAGACACCTTGACCACCTCCTGCATTCCCGGCACTTCTGGAAATATACACCATCGGCTTATCCGACCACCAGCTCTGACGCTGATATCCCCTGGGCTTTATTGCCCCGGTTCTGTCAAGAATACCTGCAGGATTACCAACCGAAGGCCAGTTGGCTTCGCCAAAATAATCTATACCAGTCCACAAAAACTGTCCTGCCATATAAGGTTTATCGCGAAGAATAAGCCAGGCCTCCTGCTGATGACCGTTCTCTGTTCCGATCACTTTTCGCTCCGGTTTCGATTCATGTGCTGCCACTAATTCGCTTTCGCGATAGTTTTGACCAACAATATCCATCAATTCCACAAAACCGTTGTCGTATACTTTAGCAGAATTGGGGCGGAAGAGCGCCATGGTAATTGGGCGGGTACCATCCAACCTGTTAATCAGGTCTCGCTGATCAGTAAAGGTTTTAAAATTTGCAGGACTCAGGTCATCACGTATTTCATTACCGACACTATACATGATAATACTCGGGTGATTTCGGTCGCGCTTGATGACGTCACGCGTATCTGCCTCCCACCATTTATCGAAATACAAGTTGTAGCCATTTTCGCCGTTCGCCTTTTTCGCTCTCCAGGTGTCGAAAGTTTCATCCATAACCAACAGACCCAGCTGGTCGCACAAGTCGTAAAATTCCGGTGCCATTGGATTGTGAGCGGTGCGGATTCCATTTACTCCTAATTCTTTCAGAGCCACCAGACGTTTTTTCCATATAGAAGCCGGTACTGCTGCTCCCACTGATCCACCATCATGATGGAGGCAAACTCCCTTTATCTTCATGTTTTTTCCGTTAAGATAAAAGCCCGTGGCTGCGTCAAAACGAAAATTCCTGATTCCGAAGGTAGTTACTTCATCATCGAGAACAGTTTTATCGGATAATATCCGGGTAACCGCCTGGTAAATATGAGGCGTCTGGATATCCCATAATTGTGGCTTATTCACTGAAAAGTCCTGTGAAATATCCGCTGATTTTCCGGCAGGTATTAATTGTTTCGATTCGCTTGTTTTAAGAATTTTACCATCGGGACTATACAAGGCGGTTTGCAGGGTAATCTGCTTTGAGGATCCAGATTCGTTTAAAACTGCGGTTTTGACGTTAACCATCGCGGATTTATCCGATACATCTTTAGCAGTGATAAATACGCCCCATTGGTCAACATGAACGGGGTTTGCTGTTATCAGTCGCACGTGCCTGTAAATACCGGCTCCGGTATACCAGCGGGAAGCAGGCTGTACAGAATTGTCTGCACGAACGGCGATTATATTTGTTTTACCGGGAACAAGATGGGGACCGAGCTCGTATCGAAATCCAACATATCCGTTGGGCCGCTGGCCCAGATGTTTTCCATTTACCCAGACGTCGCTGTTAGCCATTATCCCATCAAACTCAATGTAGATCTTTTTACCTGCATCGCGCTGCGGAATTGTAAAAGATTTACGATACCAGCCAATTCCTCCCGGGAGGTAGCCCCCGCCTCTGCCGGTCGTGTTATTGCGGTCGTATGGCCCTTCAATGCTCCAGTCGTGCGGAACGCTTAGAGTTTTCCATGTGTTATCATTATAATCTGGCTTCTCCGCTCCCGCGACATCTTTTTGTATAAACTTCCAGTTTTCTTCAAACGGTACTACATTCCTTACCGTCTCGCTTTTTTGTGCAAACAAGGAGCTGGTAGCAAACAGGCAAACAAGTACCAGGTTCTTTAATTTATATCTGATCATAATAATTATTTCTTTGTTGTGGCTTTGTATTTAACTAACGTGATATTCGGCTTTGGCGGCGCCTTCATTTCCGGACCGATGTAAAAGCTGGTGTGAGGTGGTTGATTATAGGCCACATTTTGCCATGCTATACTAAGCCGGTATTGCGGGTCGTGCATAAAAGTATAAAAGCGGTTGACAGCAGGTATGGTAGTTGTGAAGATGCGTAGCTCTTTACCGTCGCGGGTACGGTACATTACTTCTTCCCGCCAATCGCCCAGGATATCTGCACTTAATGCGGGGGTAGATTTAGTTCCGTTATTGTGCACGCAATCGTATTGAGATGCATTTAAAATCACGTCTGTTTTCTGATTGGTATAGTCCCACTTCCCGATTGAGGTCGAGTTTAGAATTTCACTTAACATATCTGAATCCCAGAAAATGCCAAAGTTTACTGAGGGTGTCTTTTCTGCGATTTTATTCCCTTTTGTATCAAACATGCCGGTAATATTTGCGCCCGCCACCCACGATTCAAAGCCCTTGTATCGGGGATCAACGTCAAGCGATAATCCGCGACCAGGACCTTCTCCATCTTCGCCGGCTTTAACAGAAGGCTTCTTCCAAATCACTTCACCGGTGCGGGCATCGCGGAAGTTTGCCCCTGCGTCTCCAAATCTTTCCTGTATACTAAATACTTCTAATCCGGGTCTTTCAGGATCGAGATCAGACACATGTAGTGCATCGGAATGCCCAATTCTGGTTGTGTACAATCCTTTTCCGTTATCATCGAGAGTCATCTGTCCATATACAATTTCATCCTTTCCATCCCCATCTACATCAGCAACAGACAAATTATGGTTCCCCTGACCGCGGAAAGGTCGGTTCTCCTCACTGGCATCGCTATCAAAAACCCAGCGTTGTGTGAGCTTTCGGTCTTTCAGATCCCAGGCTGCTATAACTGTGCGGGTATAATAACCGCGACACATAATCAAGCTTGGGTGTACTCCGTCCAAATAAGCGACAGCTGCCAGAAAGCGGTCTCCCCGATTACCGTTTCCATCGCCCCAGATGGTACGCATTTCCTCCTGTGTAGGTTCTAGCTTATCAGGATGTCGGGGAGGATTGTAATTAGTAGTATGTATTTCTGCCCCGGTTAATCCATTGAAAACGGTTAGATACTCGGGGCCTTTCAAAATCATCCCACGCGCATCAACGTAGTTTTTTGTAGAGTCGCCAATAACCTTTCCCTTTCCGTCAATTGTACCATCAGCAGTTTTGCAGGCGACTTCTGCTATTCCGTCCCCATCCAGGTCGTAAACCATAAATTGGGTATAGTGGGCGCCTTCGCGGATATTTCTTCCAAGATTGATTCGCCAAAGCAATGTTCCGTTGAGTTTGTAAGCTTCAAGTATTGGCGGATCAGTAATTCCCGCCTGCGAATTATCCCGGCCACGCCCGGTCTGATGTAGTACGATTTCGTATTCTCCATCACCATCCAAATCGGCAACTGATGCATCATTGGGATTATAACCCGCAGGTGTTTGCAATGGAACTGACAAATATGGGAGCGCAGGAGATTTAGCCTTTAAAACAAAAGACTTACTGGTTTCAACTTCTTTACCCTTTAGTACTGCCTTAACGAAATAAGTGTTGGATTTAAATGTGTCAATTCCTGAATCCACAAAATCGGTGGTTTTAAGAAGCGGCGACTTATTTAGCTTAACCGACCGGCCGCCATTTACCGACCGATAAATATTAAAGGCTATTTCTGAGGGATCGGTTCCAAGCAGCCGCCATCCAATATACACCTTTCCCTGCCCCTGATTAACGGCCACAAGACCGCGTCCAAGACTCTCCATTTGGCGCTGAGAATAGGCAATCGAACCGTTAAACACTATAGAAACTAGCAGGAGAAACCTCCAAACGAGTAGAATTTTATTCATAATCAGTAATAATTGGTATCTGAAATTAGATAATTACCAAGGCAGGGCTATCATGTACTGTCATGAAAACTCCGCCAGGCAAATCTGCAGACCTGCTTAAATTGCTTATCATAAGCAATTTACTCATTTCACTACCATGAGGGGTAATACATATGTTACAATTTTAAATGTAATAAGCTCATTACATGAAGATTAAGAACACACGGAAAGCTTTAGCGATACCTACCCAACTCTTGCTTTCGTAAAGCAGCTATTTTAAACTGCAAACAGAAGACTCTGGCAAGTTTCCCGAAAACACCTGCAGGCGATAAGTGGGCCAGGTTAAAAATATTTTTCAGAACTGTTACCCAGCAAGTTAGACTGAACTTAAAAAAAAGAATTATTTGTTTGCATCTTTTTTAATGACCTTCACGTAAAAAAAGGGAAATAATATCCACAAATTGCGGATATTTTCCGCAAAGCGCTCTCATTTTTCATATCTCTAACAGGTAGCAAAAATGAAACACTTACTCTCAACCTCTAATGCACAATCTAATCTATCCGAAAGAAAAACTAGCCTTAGTGATGCGAGATGCAAGAATTACAGCAAATACAGCAGTATCTTCCGCTCCCTTGCGGCCGGCGTTTTTCTAATTTTTCTTTCGCCAGCGATAGGTTTGGCACAGGGGATTACCGTTAGAGATGCTAACGGCGCTGGAAATGGCATTACACAAGGCTCCTTAACCCTGGGGCAAAAAAATATAGTATTATTCGGCTTTGGTATAAAAGCGGAGGTGATAAGTACGCTGACGGAAATGAACGTTGGAATTTTCTCTCCCGACAGTCGTAACAACTACTTCAGCAATTTTAGAATTATAAAATCGGCCGATAGCGTACACTCCTTCGATGATATTCAGCTCGGTATCACTGCAAGTTGGAAGAAAAACAATCTGAGCAGCCTGAGCATTTCGCTTTCGGACGAGCTTGCAGACACCTCGAAAGCATCTTATTATTTTCTGGTAGCGGATTATAGCGGCAACACCGGGACCGTCCCGGGAACCATACAATTTAATTTCTCAACTACCCAAAAGTCAAGCGCATTGATAACAAGCGGCGGCAGTTATAACAATTTTAACCTGCCGGGAACTACTTTTAGTATGAACCCGCCAACGGTTGCTGTTTCAAGCAACAACAGTGGAACTAATGGAATCACCCCCTCTTTAATCACTTTCAACCAAAAAGGCATTGTCCTTTTTGGATTCGGAGTGAACGTTCAGGGAGTTTCCACCATAAGCCAGTTTAACATCAGCAGCACCAACAACATCGGCAGCTATTTCAGCAATGGAAAGCTTTACCGGTCAACAGACAACGTCTTTTCTATGGACGACGCTTTGATCGCGTCAATAAATATCGGAAAGAACGTAAGCACCAATCTCGCCATATCTAACCTGAGTGAGTCGTTTGACTGGTCGCCGATACGCTATTATTTTTTAGTGGCTGACTATACTACCAATGGCCCTGTATTGAACAATACCATAAAACTCCAGTTTAAAAGTGCGCAAACTGCCGAGGCCGTTGTGCAAAGCGCTCCGCAAAAATACTCATACAATAATTTCGATATTGACGGGCAGACCTTCGTATTTGCAAGAACTACCATTTGGCTGGGCAACGCACTGCTGAATCCAGCCAACTGGAATAATGCCGAAAACTGGAGCGGAGGCTATGTTCCGGGCACAACAGATATCGCCTATCTGGGCACACAAAGCTTTCTTACACAACCTGTGGTCTCCGCCAACGCCAGCATTGGCGCCATCCACCTTGGAACCGCGCAATCAGTTACTCTTACCGTAGACAGCGCCGCGACTTTATCTGCAGGCGATGTAATTTTCAGAACTGCCAATGCTTCAGTAACTGATAGCATCAGGGGTGCAGGAAACTTGTTGGTCAATAACTTCCAGTTAAGTGAACCCACCACCAATCCTGTGCTTTCTGTCAACCAGATCTCAAAAATCGTTTCAAGTATTGCTAATCTTAGGGCCAGCAACATTATTCTTCGTTCAAAAGCAAACGGCTCAAAAAATGACGCGGTATTTGAAGTATCGGCCGGAACAGTTTCAGTAACGGGAAGCATTCAGACTATCCATACCAGCGCAGCTAACACCGCAACTTTTTATACAGACAGCAGCAGTGTCATCCACTTATCAGCAGCAAATCCATTTCTCTTGTCGGCCACCGGCAGCAATGCCATCACCCACCGGGGAGTAACCGCTTTTAATGGAGCACTGGCTCAAAACATAAGCGGCAAAGTAAACTTTAAGGACCTAATTCTAAGTGGCGATGGTGTAAAAACTATTGAAGCCACTATCCCGGGACCATTCAATCTTGCCGGAAACCTCACCATCACTGCCCCGGCGAGAATCAACTATTCTCCGAATATCACTTCAATAAACGTTAGAGGAAATTTTTCGGGAAATTCTGCTCTCAATTCGGGCGCCCTTCCGGTCTATATTGGAAGACACTGGCTAAATACCACGCGTGGGCCTATCACCGGGACCGTAAATTATGACGGGCCAGGCGATCAAACGGTGGCCGGATTGCAATATACCAACGTCAATTTTCTGAACGGCGGAATTAAGAGCTTGTCGGACTCCGCATCGGTTAGTACAACGCTTACTGTTGGAGCAAACACTATTCTTTACACGGCCAACAAACTTACGTTGAGAGCCGACGCCAGTTCGAACGCTAATATAGCTCCGCTGCTCAACGGCGCCGATGTTCAGGGAAAAGTAATCGTGCAGTCGCATATCAAGGGCGGTAAACGAGGCAATGTAATATTAAGCTCTCCTATTTACGAAACCATCAATTCGGTTAAAGCTTTTCCGTACCGCCAGCTAAAAAGCCACATGCCGGTTACTGGCAATGGCGGCCCTACAAATGGATTTGACGAAGGAGCCGCTGTCAACCCCAACGGCTTTACCATCCGTAATTTCGTTGAATCTGCCTCGCCATCGCAGACGCAATACCTAAGCATTTCGCATATCGATAACACTATCGGCCCGGGCTTCGGCTTTGTATTCTTCTTCCGCGGCGATCGTTCAAATATTTACAACAAAGTGAATGCGCCCTTCATCACCCCGGAAGACGTAGTATATGAACATAATGGGGAGATCAACAAAGGCGACATCATTCTTCCTTTATCGTATACTTATTATTCGGGAGCAACCGATAACGGCTTTAACCTTGTAGGAAACCCGTACCCCTCAACCATTGATCTGCAAAAGTTACTGGAAGGCACACCATACACCCGCACCTGGATACTTAAACAGGACAATACTTATGCTGTTTATGACCCGGCACTTGGAACGGGTACTAACGGCGCTTCGCGTTATCTCGTACCCGGACAAGGATTCTTTGTACAGGCCAGCGAGGCGAATCAAACACTGACCTTTACCGAGGCTTGCAAAGTTACTTCTATGGCCTCAACCCGCACTATGGGAGAAAAAGACGAACCCACGAGCCATATATCTGCCTTGGCGCCAAAAACGGGCGACACTCAATACATAAAGCTGAAGGCACAAAAATCGGATATCGATTTAAGCGACGAAACGATCATTGCATTCAAAAGCGGGAGCAGTTCAAACAAAGATTCGGAAGATGCCGTGTATCTAAGTGAGGCAAGCGTTGTATTTGGCAGCCTCTCGACAGACAATGAATTACTGGCTATAAATTACCTTCCTGCCGGCGACAGCGACACGGAAGTTAAGCTGAATTTGACCGGAGAAACAGGTTCTTATAATCTAAGCTTAAGTGAAAAAGCTGCAACTGGTTTTTCAGACATTCTCCTGGTTGATAATTACTCCAATAAAATAGTTAGCCTGATAAGCGAGCCGGTTTACAATTTCTCTATCGATAAAGCTATCAGCAACACGCATGGAAATACGCGCTTCAAAATAGTTTTCAGAAAACCCTCACAGAATCTTGTTAAAACGGACAAGACCGCTGCAATGATGGAAGGAAGCAAGGAAGCTAGCTTACTGGTATACCCAAATCCGGTTGAGGACGAACTGAGGATTAATCTTTCGAACAATATCGGAACCGTAAAAATGAAGATCTATTCGATAAGCGGAAAAGAAGTAATGCACCACGAGGCTGAGTATGCCGAAACCATTATTCAGAACGTGTCTGTTCTCGGTAAAGGCCATTATATTTTAAAGCTCATAGACGCCAAGTCTGATAGCGTGATTGGGACAGAAAAGTTTATTAAGCAATAGAAATGGGAAGCGGAGCTTATTCTGCGTAAGGAGTAAAAGTTTGATGCAAAAAAAAGCCCTTTTAATTGCAGGTCTCATTTTTTTTATTTTTTCGTTTTGCTTTGGACAGGAAGAATTGCCACCTCCCCCTCCGGAAGACTGCGATCCTGATTACGACGTTTGCGAGGAGGATACTGCACCAATAGATGACGGAGTGATTCTGCTTTTGATAGCAGGAACGCTTTATGGGTTAAAACGGATAAAGCCAGGAGATTCTTAGCAATCAGAGGCTAAAGCACTTTGCATCCCATCCAACAGTAAGGTCGTACGGAGTTTTTAAAACATAAAACAAATGCACTCACAGGGGGGCACTGGCGGCATTAATCCCAGTACGCCCGGGTCAATCCAAGATTAAAATGCAACACCATGCTGAGAGGTAATTTTTTTTACGAATGCTGAAATCACTATGACCTGTAGCTATTGCCTTGATAGCTTTCCAAAAGTTTGAAACTTTTGGAAAGCTTAGCCAACGTCACAGGTAGTTGAGCGACATCGACATTAAAGACTTTGCAGCAGTTAACCGTCAAGCTTTAGATAGCAGCCTATCCACCATTCTTCGAAAGGCTCGGAGTCACCGCAACATGCATCAAGGCATTTTCTTAAACCCTTCAGACCTAACCTTCCACTTTCCGTCTTTGGGAAACCCGGGATTTGGTCCTACGCTTCCATCCCATCCTCCGGCCATCATCGCGACAGCGATAAGAACACCACCGTTTCCGGGAAGGTAAATACGTAAACGTCCGTCCTGGTAATTATGGCCATTTTTCAGGTATGTATTTGTTTGAACCTTCATGAAAAGTGCATCAATTGCCTTGTTTGGCTTGCCCAGTCGTGCTGCTGTTAACGCTGTCATCGGAAAATCCCAGCCCCAGGTATCAGGCCATTGCCAAACTTTCCAGACGGTATCAAAAGTACGCTGCATCGTCGCCTTGTCAAGTTTTGCAGACGCCGGAACCATACCTAATGCGCCAAGAACCGAAGGGTGATCTCGCAACCACTTCTCGTTAGTAAATGAGTCAGGGTTATTTTCGGTCGATAAATAAACTCCGTTTAATTCAGGAAGAGGCGCCAGTTTGTTAATTATGTTATCCCATTCAGCATTACGGGGCATACCGAGGCGCTCACGCCACTTTTGAGCGATGCGTAAAGCCCAATCCCAATAAGCTACTTCGTAAGTAGGATTATAGGTATCTTCTGCTTTAAACACTTCCTGGGCAGGGATCAACCCCTTGCCCAAATTATAGCGATTTTTCAAACTATCGTAGGCCGGAAATGAAGCCATAAATTCGGCAGTGCCAAAAACAAGGTCTTTATATTTCTCCAACATCTCTTTACTGCTGCTATCGCGATAAGCGAGTTCGGCCATATAAATGGGGTGCGGCTGCTGCCAGAGAATAAAAGCTCCAACAGTAGACGGACTTTCCAACCCTTCGTGATCGGTCATCTTCTGCCAGCGATAGCCCTTAAAGCCCTGCCGTCCGGCTATTTGCCTTGCCGGCTCTTTCACATTAAAATACCAATCGAGCGTTTTAGTCATCAACTCAGGCCTATTCCATAAAGCAAAGTGCACCGCGTGCCACCAATGCATTTCGAGGTGAGGCTTGCCAAACCAGCTATTGAAAGTCAGCCCGGTTTCCTGTGGAGGAAAATTACCCGCACATTGAATTTTTGTAAGATATTGAGACGTGATCACTCTTCGCTCAAGCTCCTTAGCTCTTGGATCAGTGCTCCCTGTGAAATCAATAGCGGCGCCACTCATCCAGAATTTCTTCCAGTTGCTGTTGCTGCTTTCACGGGTAGAACTAAAATCTGGAATCGACTCGGATTTTGCCGGCGAAAACAAAGCACTCAATTCAAAGCTTTCAGAATCTTTATTTGGCGTGAGCTGAAAATAGTGTGGCGTTGATGTGGGTGCAATAGAAGATTTGGTATTCCATTTTAACGCGGTAAAATAGGTTATTCCTTCCAACTGATGCTCGATTGTTGCTCCTGTTTCCCGGGGATCTATAATAGAGGTTTTATGCTTTTGATGATTTTTATAATTTACGCCTTCATCCAAAAACTCGGCTGTTGGATAAGGATAGCGCAACTTGAATTTAAGTCGCCCCATTCTGATCAAACCCGAGTTTACCTGTACCGAAATTAGATCCAGATTCTGATGCCCTACTGTAACAACATTTACGGGGATACCTTCCAGGGTGAAACTGCTGGTTAATTCGCCGGTCCACATGTTTAGAGTTTGACGGATATTCTTGATGTCGGCTGGTTTAGCCAAAGAACCATCTGCTTTGTAAAGATCGAAACCTAAATTACCCAACTGAAGCCGGTGAACGCTTTTGCGGAACCAGTCTGCCGCGTTGCGCTTGCGTAATGGCTCTGAATACTGAATAGAATAAGTGGATTTCTTCCCATTCAGGGTATATTCTTTTAAAGTCTCCTCAAATTTGAAACCTGCGGTATCTGACCAGCGATTCCATCCCCACTCAGATTGCGTTCCCAGTGACACTCCTTTGGCGTATCTTTCAGGAAAAGTCTGCAATCCGGTTACATCTGCAGTGAATGCAAATTTTCCATTTCCCAGCGAAAGCGACTCGAGGGAGTCGATACGAGTGTTAACAATATTGTGCCGTTGCACAAGCGCCTGCCGGTTAATAGGCTGGGCAATCGAAGCTGCGGTAAACGAACACGAAATAGCAATTACACAAGAGCCCAATCTTAACTTTTTAAACAGGCTGTTAGGTTTCAGTAGCATATTATTCATCAATTTATCAGGCCTCTGTGACCTTATCTTTTAAGTGTCAAACTCATTAAACCAACCACAACATCGTTGGCTAAAGCTTTTATTTTTAATTCCTTAAGTTCCTTGTCGGGATTCAGGGGCAGATCAAGAACCGTAGCTGCGCCTCCATCAATACCGTAATTTGAGAACCCTTTAATCGTGTAGAACTTATTGAAATTCCGGCTTATCTCGGCTGTTTTTAGATTAACCCGATATGGCCGCGGATAACCCGTTGCAAACGCAAAATCGTCTATAAAATAGTCTTGTTCTATCGGCCACCAGGTTTCCGGATTACGTAACGGCAGGCGCTCTGTAGTACCATCTGTGTAATAGACAAGTACCTCAGCATTATCAAGTCGGCTTTGCATAGGATTGGTAGATCCAGCCATCAGCAAGTATGCATGAGCAGACTTTCCGCTAAGCGGGATAATTACCGAATCTGGATAATTGTCCCATTGAGATGTAAACACAATATTTTTAGAGCCTGCGGCTGACGGTGTTTGGAATGGCACGCCGTTAGGCAACTTAATCTCATTTCTGGTCGATGCTGCACTTCTTAAACCCGAGTCATCAATATTTGCAGTTGTTAGTGGATAACACCAGTTACCAATTCCCTGCAAAGGGAGCTGCAAAGTTGGCGACGATGGGCGCGGAGAGAGATATCTGTTTTTAAAGATGTTTGTTACCACATCATTATGGACCCCGCTCAAATCGACTTTTTGCCATTTCGCACTTGCAGGAGGAGTAACCGTCCAGTTGATAATTTTCTCTTCCACAAAACGACCATTTGAATATTCGAAACGCAGCTCGTTAGTACCGGAAGAAAGCGCCGCAGCGGGAATTTCCACACCCACAGAACCGTCAGCAGCCAAATTAACAGCTTTGGTAAACGAGGCCGAACCTTTGTTTACTTTTAGGGTTCCAGAAACAGCCGGACCCTGATTCTTCAACGTAACCGATAAGCCATTTCCCGTTTGTTCTTGTTCCGAAACGATCTTTACCGGTTCCTCTATAATGATATTTACCGGAGCCCACCAGGTAAAATCCCCTTGCTTCAGTTTGGTGAACACGGTTCGGTGTCCAGACTCAGCTTGAACCACCCCGGTTATACCGTCATTTTTCAGGCTAGCGTTCTGAAGCACATTTTGCGGGTCGAAGATCTCCAAGGCCTTTGCATCTCCAAAACCGAGATTAAGGGGTGTATTCGATGCGAAAGTCTGCACAGCAGGTTCAGTAATTTTGTCGCCGCTCCAGTCTACAACCACCGTATATTTCGAAGCTTCGGGTGCCACAATTTCCAGCTCAGGAGTCTCGATGGACGACTCTAATGCTCTCCAGTCAGCTTTTACTCCGTTCACCGTAATTGATCGAATTTCTTCTGCCTTTGCTTTTAGCTTAAGGCGCAACTTCATTGAAGTTGGAAACTTCGGACTGATATAATAGGTATCGGATTGTCCGCTTCTTTTAAAATCAAAAGCAATGTCCGGAACATTTAGCGAGGCATAATTCCACTCATCCGGGAAACCGGGACGGATAGTTAAGGTATCTGATAAAGCGTTCGGAAGAATACCATACAGCCCTTCTACTAAACTACGGCTGGCCATTGCAATCGGGTCAGCAAAATCGCGGTAAAGCTCGCCACGGATGGCATCGTAAAATGAAAGCTGCTCAAAACCTCCCGGACTGGAGCTTAAGTACATACTTTCAATGATCATGCTTTCGAAAAGCTTAAATGCTTCTTTTGATCTTCCTCCCTGCCAGTAAGCTAAGGCAGTATGCAGCACCTCTGCTGTAGCCACATTATTCACAGACCAGGTGTAAGGCTGCCAGTTGGTGGTTGGAAGAATGTAGTAATCCTTATCAGGAAGTCCGTTTGCCTTTACAGGGATGCGCGGAATTTCCGTATCTACATATCGCAACGCCTGATAAGCCTGAAAAGCATCGGGCACATCAGAATCAATGGCGTGATAAATGGTCCATAAACCAGCGTATGGATGCACCAATTTTAAGCCCAATAAGTCCTTATATTCTGCAAACCAACCCTTTTTGGGAAGCCACAAATGCGTATTGATCGCTTTTAATATTTTATCAGCTTCCGATTGATAAGGCCGCGGATCTTCGCCCATAATTACCGCCAGCTTCGCAGCCAGTTTATTTGCACGATAATTATAGGATGATGTATGCGTTACCCCGCCACCGCTGTATTGTAAGGCATCGCTTGCCCATATCGCGCAGTAGGCGTCATAGAGGCCGTCGCCGTCCATATCAAAGTTTCGCTTCTCCCAATCCAGGTGACGTTTTATAGCCGGCCACATCTGCTTAGCAAAATCAATGTCTCCTGTCCAGTTGAAATGGCTCAGCATCTGGTCGAAAAACACCAGGTTCATATCGTAATGGTGCGCAACATCATTTCGATTAGGGTGTCGGGAAATATATCCCCTGCTAAACATTGCCGTGCCCATTTTTTCGGCATGGCGGGCGAAGTTCAAGGCGGTATCCGGAGTAACCGGACCGCTTGCAGGCTCAAGCACCTGAGATTTCTCGTATGCCGAAAAATGCATTTTTGCCCGATCATGCCACCCAAGGGGGTCGGCAAGAGAAGCGCCGCGCCAGGCATTTAAACGCATGCGCCAGGCAATAGCTCCATGCAAAAATGTGGGATCCTCCCAAACGGCATCGGCTGCCACTGCCAAAGCAGAACCTAAGGTATTTAGATAGGGATCAGGAGTATTGATATTTACCCGGTTGGCTAGTTTTACCCGCGCCACTTCTGCTTTGTTAAAGTGCTGTGGGAGCATGGAATACTTCAGCTCAGGTTTATTATTCGGCGACTGAATTAAAAAGTAGAATTCTTTCGCTGCCGAAGAACCTATTCGACCGGTTAATACGGGTTGCGCTCCGGCTGTTGACTGAGCCAGCGCCGAAGGGCTTTCGAGCTTCGCTGCATCTGCCAAAGCCAGCTTTGCCCCTAAAGGAAATAATCCCGTGATTTGCTTTTGAGGCGCGATCTGGCCTTTTTCTTTATTGTCTGCTACATGCTGAATTTCATACCTTTCAGCTTCGGACAAAACTCTGCCGGAGCCATAACTAAGCGTAAACGCATTTTTATTAAGTCTGAAAGAATTATCTTTGCAATACTCGGGTTTGAGATAAAAAACCGATTCTGGATCGGCGCCAATATCGCCATCTCTTGAAAACTTTTTACCGGTAGCACCGCCATACGCCCAAAAAAGCTCAATACTTTTTGGCGTGCCCGAGAAGCCTGCTTTCACCAGAATACCTTCACCATCAGTTTGAGCCAGAACTAATAAATGAAGCGTTCCGCTACCCAGCATCGGATCCTGAATTTTATAGATCATGGTTCCTGGCCGGTAACGAGTTTCAATCTGCTTAGCGTCGATGATCCACTTGCTGGTACTGCCAGAAATTAATCCGAACTTAAGATTCCCGCCCATCCCCGGAAGGTAAAGGGCAAATTCAGGAAGGTCTCCTGCTTCCACTCTGAATCCGGTATTTGTTCCGTAAAGCGCCCGGTTGAAGCGTTTAGCACCATTTACCAGTACAAAGTCTTTTCCGTCGGGGCGGTAATGAATCTGTCTTTGTTTGCCATGCCATAGCGCATCAGAGGGCTTATTCGAAGGCTGACTAAACGCCTCGGCCGACAAAGCAGACAAGCATATCAAACAAAGGGTTTTATAAAAATTCATCCAAATCTGATTAACGTTTCAATGAGTCTGGAACGGTTACAATTTCCCCGTTTATACGAACATTCTGAAAATCTAAACCTTCAATGTAATCCACTTTCATTGGTACTTCCACTCCTTTGATGTTAATGTTTATCATCTTTACGTTTTGCACAGGTGATGATTTATAGGCGGCAGACATCAACCCGTATTTTCCGCCTTTTTCAACAGTCATGTTTTCTACCCAAATATTACGGATGGTTGGTATGAAGTTGCCTGGCTTCTCGTAGAACATATTAAATTTAACCGCAGCTTCTTTGTAAGTGCCAACCTTTGTATCTTTCATAAACACGTTCTCGATAATGCCACCGCGCGATGAGCTGGTTTTAATTCTCAAGACCCTGTCTAGCTCAGGGCTATCCATGGTATTGTTTAAGGCATAAATGTTTCTGGCGCCACCGGCAATCTCACTTCCTATCACCACACCGCCGTGACCTTCTTTCATCTCACAGCCCTCAATGATATGGTTTTCAGCTGGCCTGCCTATTCTTCTGCCATCCTGATCTCTGCCCGACTTTATTGCAATACAATCATCACCGGTATCAAAATAGCAATCTTTAATTAATACATTCTTGCATGATTCGGGATCACATCCATCATTATTGGGACCGCTTGAAATCACTTTTACCCGTTCTACGATAACGTTCTCGCATAATACCGGATTAAGACACCACATAGGTGAATTAATCAGCTTAAAATCAGACATCAGCACGTTTTTACAGTTATACTGCTGTATGAAATTAGGACGCAGGTAAAATCCATCGCCAAATACTCTTTTCTTAGGATCGGTTTCTGCATACATCAGTTTATGCAGCGAGTCTCTGGCTATACGCTGGTTACCCATACCGGCTTTCCAGCCATATCTTGGAGCGCCGTTCCAATTCCACCAATTTTCGTTGTCAGCATTACCGTCAAGAACTCCGTTTCCGGTGATAGCAATATTTTCTTCGCCATAGGCATAGATGAAGGCAGAATAATTCATTACCTCCATACCTTCCCAGCGAGTGAAAACGATGGGATAATCTTTATAATCGCGACTGAAAAGAATTTTAGCGCTATCAACCATATGAAGGTTAACGTTGCTTTCGAGATAGATCGCACCAGTCAAATAAGTTCCGGTTGGCACCACTACCCTTCCGCCACCTGCCTTACTGCAGGCTTCGATAGCTTTTTTAAAAGCCTCGGTGTTTTTTGTTTTACCATCTCCAACAGCCCCATAACTAGTAATCAGAAAATCTCTGTCGGCAAACTTAGGCGCTTTGATCTGCTGTCTTAATTTCTCAATTTCTGCTAATGGCTGAGCTGAGCTTTGCCAAACCACCGCCTTTTTTTGTGTGGCACAAGAACTAATAAAGAGGACTGTAAGGAGTACCAGGCTCAATCTTTTGAAAATCTCGCTGGCAAAAATGGATTGGTTCATTATCGTTTGTTATGTGTTAAGATTGTATTTTAAAAACAAAAGGTGAGGCGGTCATATATTTTCCACCCTGCGAAGTTGTGAACAAGTAAGCAGGCTTTCCCTTCATAAAAAGCAATTGTGGCCTTTCCAATCGCCCATATTTTTTTAGGTGACCGGGGGCAGGCGGCTCTTGTACATACTCTTTCACGGGCTTGAACGAAATTTCGGGTTCTGTCCAATCCAGGCCATTTTTAGATTCCATAATGAGGCCAACATCGTGGCTATAAACCCCCATATCTCTTGCCAGCAACTTAAATTTACGCTTTTCGTGCCAAACATAAGCATCTTCAAACTGCCTGTTGCCGCCTTTTTTAGAAAAGTCTATCACTGGTTTGTCAGAGAAGCGAACATACGGGCCTTCTAAATTGTTGGCAACGGCCAGGCCGTATTTGCGATTCCCGCGAATGAGCGGATCCTTGGAGTTATAGTAGTCGTTGTTATTCCATGATTTATAGTACAGCCAATATTGTCCGTTCGGATGTTTCACAAAAGCGGGATTGGTCGTGCAATGGTCATCCCAGGCACCTTCAGGTCCGGCTTCGAGCAAGGGTTTATCTGGTCTTTTCCAGGGACCGTTTAAGGAGTCGGCTGTAGCCAAACCGATGCGTTTCGTATTAGTTTTCCCATTAGAGTTACCCATAAAGAACAAGCAATATTTGCCATCTACATATTGAATATGGGGGTTATGACAGGTAGTTGCATCCCAGAAACCAGGGCCTCTCGGTGCTAATACGGTTTCCAGATATTGGTAGGGCCCTTCTGGCTGGTCGGCTACTGCATGCGCAATTTCACAGCTGTTGATCCAGCCCCCCATTCCTTTTTTTGCAGGCCAGCGCGAATAAAACAAATGAATTTTGCCGTCGGGAGCCTGGATAGGACTGTTGCACCAAACGTAATACCCCTCAGATTCTAATACCCGGCCAAGCGGTTTAAGCTTTTTTGCAAAAGACGACAGATTATCTTTTAAATACCGCACAGCAGCAAAAAGAGAATCTCCTGCAAGCGCACAGACCGAAAATAAAGCCATTGTTGAAATAAAGCGGCGGCGTTCCATTACATCAGATATGAACTGAAAGGTATAAGATATAAGGCTAATTCCATACTATCACAGGTAACGTTCTTGTTTAAAATAGAGACCCCGATCTGGAGTTTTATTAAACCTTAATTAGTGAATTAAGGTACTCTTCAATGTTGGTATAGCCATCCTTATTTGCATCGGCCTTGTCGTCGGCCTTTTTTGGGTTTAATTTATTCTTCTTCTCCCAATTGTCTGGCATCCCGTCTCTGTCAGTGTCTAAAGCCGATTTTCCGGAATTGATGGCTCCGGGACCCTTTTCCGGATTTTCGTCTTCGCTACTGATGATCTTACCTTCTTTCCCTAAAGACTTCAGAGCATTAATGAGCCGGGTGTCCACCTGGTCGCGGTGTAAAGATGCACCTGCATTTGCGGTAACGAAATGATAAGCTTGTTCTGGCTTTAGTATAGTAACTTGGGGATAATCATGCGGTGTTGCCACCCAATCTACAACAGTATATTTTTCTTTAGGGATATCGGCACCATCCAGTTTTCCATTTTTGTTATTATCATGAAAATTTGAAGCAGCAAAAAGATGGAAATTAGTATTACCTCTTGAAAAAGGCGCGGAAGAGGTCTGAGGTCCGTCGATGAAGTAGTTATTCTGAATGTTTGCATACGACTGTGATGCTGACCCTCCAAGGATATACGCTGCTACCCGCCAGTTGTAAACTACGTTGTTCACGTACTGGTTCTTCCCTTTTACTTTTGGGTTCCGGGTATGGTTGTTAATGTACAAGTTCCGAAGCAGACTGATTCCGCCCGTGGTTTGAATTAAGCCTCCCGCAGAATGCGAATGAAGACCTTCAGAAATAATGGAATTTTGAATGGTCACATCGGATACGTCCCCGCTCACTGAAAAGGTCTCGTCTCTGCCCCATGAAACCGAAATATGATCAAATATCATATTTGAGCCCTCAGAAATTGTAACTGCATCTACTCCCTTATCGCCATTTATTCCCGTGCGAATACGCAGATATCTTGCAATAGTATTATTTGCTTTCGAAAACGAGAGACCATTCCCGTAAATAGTGATACCACCCCCCGGAGCTGTTTGACCGGCAATAGTGAGGTTCGGAGCTACCTGAACTCTTGAATTTATCTTAACTACTCCACCCACATCAAACACTACGATACGGTTTGGCTGACTAACAGCATCCCTGAAAGATCCGGGGCCGGAATCGTTAAGATTAGTAACGTGGTAAACTTCGCCACCTCTTCCCCCGGTTGCAAAACGGCCAAATCCTTCGGCACCCGGGAACGCAAGCTGTTGTGCGTTAACTTGTGAGCCACCCATTAAAAGAGCAGCAAAAATTATTGATTTAAATCTCATTATAAATATTATTTAAGTGTTCATATGCAGCTATAAACCTCGATATCGGCTATAACAGATATTATAATTCATGCCTTCTCCAGCGTAATCATCAATTAACAAATCAGTGCATCAGTGGCGACCGTCAGAATTTAAACGGCAGAAACAAATCCTCTTTCGTTTTTATCTCTCTAATCTCATTTCTCAAAGGATCTTTTGCCTCTAATTTTGAATTAATGAAAGCAAATCCAGAACCGGAAGCCTCTTTTTCCCTTCTTAATGCAATTCTCACCAAATCCTGCCAGCGGTTACCTTCATAAGCCAGTTCTAAAGCAGCCTCATCTATAATCACATCTTCCATTTGCATCATTCTGGAGTTATCTTTCAGCTCATCATCCTCCAGAATAGCGGTAGCTACTCTCGAGCGAAGGCCCAGGTTACGGTGGTATTTTCCACGAATTCTTGGAGCATCAAGTTTCCTCGCATCGAAATCATATGGAAATTCCAGATTAGTAATACGCTCAAGTACACTATTAGACAAAGCAGGATCATCATATGTCCCTTTTATACCATCGTTAACCAGGGCATACGCAATTTTTGTTTGTCCGTCGCGATTTGCCGCCTCTGCAAAACGCAAATGGAGTAAGCTCGTACGATATAAAAACCACTTCCCGTTCTTTTCTAAAATATTAGTTGGGAGGCCGGTAGTAGCATTGAGGTAGTTATACAAAAACTTCATTATTACCGGCTGGCCGTTAATAATTTTGTAGCTATTATTCGCACCGCGTAAATCAAAGGGTGTACCGTCGTTTTGAACCTGATTGTTCCAATTATCAATTGCGCTCTGAGAAGGCTTTACCAGGTACCGGCCTCCAGAGTTTGAAAACAGGTCGACAAATGGGTTTTGAGGCTGGAAATTCTTGTCGAAATACATGGTCCACAACCATTCCCACTGATACTGATTATCGTTCGGAGAGCGTGAGAAAAAAGTTTGCCAGGCGCTCGGCTTTGCCGCATCATTATCTTCGCCACTAGAACCAGAATAGAAATTCCAATAAGCTCCTGAAGGTGCCGATTCGCCCAAAGGTGTAGTAGTTTCAAGCACATTCTTATACGAAATAGCTGCCTTGTTATATTGATTAGTCCACAGATACATGTCGCCTAGCAACAACCTTTTATTGATGAACATCATCTTACTTGGATAACCATCAATCTGGCTAATTAAAGAGCTGCCTTCTGCATAAGGATCGAGGTAAGGAAGAGCCTCCATGTAAGCAATCAGTTCCGGCACCAGTTCATCAAGCGTCTTTTTCGGAAACTTTGATGCGTCCTGCACATCATAAATATTCACAACCGGCTCTGTTACATAAGGAATTTCACCGTAGTGAATAGCTAATTGAAAGTAAAGCCAGGTACGCAAAGCTCCAATATCCGAATAGCGCTGCTCGAAATTACTTTCGTTAATCTTCTTAGCCTCGTACATAGTTTGAAGATTTTTCAACACGTCGTTGCAGTTCGCAATTACCGCGTAAAAAGGTTTAGGGTCTATATAGGGGTTATCGGATGATATGTTGTTGGTGCTGATTTCTTTAAGATGAGCATCTGCATTAGAGGTAACCTCCATCAGGTCGGCACGCAGCTCATTTAATATTTCGTATTGCTTTGCGAGGTTTAGGAACTGGCCATAGATCCCTAGTACGGCGGCATCAGCATCATAAATATTCTGATATACTTTTTTATAATCGATGGCATTTTCCGGACTGATATCAAAAGTCTTTTTGCAGGAATTTAAGCTGGTAAAGCTGAAAGCCGCAAGTAACAAAACACTAACTTTAGTTGATAGCTTCATTGATATGAATTTATAACCGGTATGCCCGGTTGTATTATTTGAATTATTTTTATAAACCAACACGAATTCCTAATTGAACAGATCTGAACTGCGGCTCCAGGGCCACGTCAACACCCTGGCCCAGCGGACTGCCGGAAGCGCTGAATTCTGGATCATAACCTAAATAGCGGCTGACAGTGAACAGATTGTTTCCTGTTGCATAAGCGGTAGCGTTCTTTAAGAATCCTGGCTTGATCGGCAATGAATAAGCTACTGACAAGTTTCTCAGACGCAAATAAGAACCATCCTCAATCCAGCGATCGGAAAAACGCGAATTACCCATTGGATCGTTGAAAGAGGCCTTAGGTACATCTGTAACCTGACCTTCGTAAGTCCAGCGGTTTAGCACATTTACCGTTTGGTTCATCGACGAAGAGACTGATTCAAGAATAGCTCTGGTTCCATTGTATACGTCGTTGCCAAGGCTAAAGGTAAACAAGGCGTTCACGCTGAACCTTTTGTATCCCAAGCGGCTTGTTAAACTTCCAAACACATCCGGGTTTGGATTACCAATTACCTGGCGATCGTTTTCGTCGATGACATGGCGGTTTTCGGCAATATCTTCTGCGCTATCGAAGGTATTTACGAAACGTACATCTCCGGCGCCTACTGCGGTTAAGCCACCACCAGAAGATTTGATGAAGGTTTTAGAAGCCTGTGCTTCGGCAGTTGTTGCATAAACTCCGTTGGTTCTATGCCCATAAAATTGATTGGCAGCCTGCCCCACAGATGAAATAAATGTTGCTCCGCCAAACTCGGTGATCTGTCCATTTTGCGGCAAGGCGGTAAGTTCATTACTGTACGAACCGAGGTTCAGTCCAAGGTCTAATTTCAAATTTCTGTTTAAAACCCTGCTGTTTATTCCTAATTCATACCCATTGGTTTTCATGCTTCCGTTATTAGCAAGCATGTAATCAAATCCCACAGCCGTGCTAAGAGGTAAAGCTGTAAGCATATCAGAGGTATTGCGACTGTAGGTATCGAAGCTCAGGTTTATACGTTCGTTAAAAAGGGCCAGGTCTACGCCTAAATTAGCAGTTTTTACCGTCTCCCACTTAAGTGATGGGTTGGCGATGTTGCCTCTTTTTATTCCCTGGTTACCCAACAGATTTTGCGACACATAATATTGGCGCGCCGAATAATTTCCAATATCATCGTTACCTGAGAGACTGTAGCTCGCGCGAAGCTTGAGCAGATCGATGTTGCTGGCAGAAGCCATGAAGTTTTCTGAAGAAATCAGCCATCCCGCTGCAACAGATGGAAGAAAAGCAAATTTGTTTCCGTTGATGGTTAACGCTTCATCAATATCCGACCCAAACCGCGAGGAACCGTCAGCTGCCAGGTTTACGGATAACAAGTATTTACTATTGAATGCATAATCTACATTCAAATATGTATTTAGCCAGCGGGATTTACCAATATCGCCACCGATGCTGCGAAGTGCATTTACACCTGTTCCCACAGTAACAAAGTCGTCTGTAGGTGAATTAAATCCTAATGCGGCATCTTCTTCGCTGTCGGTGTTATTGAAACGAAGACCAAGATTTGCAGACAGCGCATGCTCGCCTGAAAAAGTCTTGTTATAAGACAAATAGGTGTCGTTATACAAAGAAAATAAACGCTGCACCCGGCTGCCCAAACGGCTATATGCCACTGCATTACCTAAGGTATCTGGAGTGATACCCAAACGCGGCATAAAGGAGTTTTCTCTCACCTTATCGTAAGTGATACCAATGAGAGAACTGACACTAACGATTTTTGAAATGGCATAGTTAAACTTTGTGGAACCAAAAAATCTATAGCTTTTATTGGATTGCTGTGCATTCTCGATTACCGCGAAAGGATTGCTGCGGCCGAAAATGTCAGTATCTGCAAGGTTTGGAGATTCTGTACCATCGTCAGCAATTTGTTTTCCGGGAAGAAACGGCGATTTAGTTAATCCCAATAAAATGGGATTTGTAGAAAAGCTGCGACCCTGGTCTTTAAGTTGCTGTTCGATATTAGTGAACGATAGATTGGTTGTCGCGGTTAACTTCGAACTCAGGTTTAAATCTGCATTGAAGTTAGTATTATATCGATTTAACACGGTATTATCAATCGTTCCGTTATTGTTCAGATATCCCATTGATAGGGCGTATCGGGCAATGTTATCACCACCAGTGATTTTCAGAAAGTAGTTCTGACTGTAGCTATCGCCAAGCACATTATTTTGCCAGTTGGTATTGTAATGATATCTGTGGTACTCAGGATTGCTGGTATCATTCATGTACGGCTGGGACTGGATCTGCGAATTTGTCATCCCGGCGCTTTGCAACACATCCGAAAGATAGAGCCTGTAATCGTTCACACCCAAAACCGGCAAATTCCCCGGAGAGGAATTTATCCCGCCATAAGCGGCAAAGTCTATATGCGTAGCGAGTTGTTTCGCACGGGCCGTGCTGATCAGGATAATTCCGTTTGCTCCCTTGGTACCATATAACGAACCGCCATCTTTAATTACGGTGATGTTATCGATGTCTTTTAGATCGATATTGCTGAGAGGATTAACAACGTGGCCACCAATTAAAGAGGTTCCGTAATCGTTGGTATCATAGATCATTCCGTCTACCACAATTAATGGCTGGTTGCGCGTGCTGAGGGACGAAAAACCACGAAGGAATAAATCGGCACCGATACCATTGGTTCCAGAACGGCGAATTACATTTAACCCGCTTACCTGGCCTTGCAAATAGTTATCTGGCGTTTCCGCAGAACGCTCCCAGTTTCCTGTAGTATTGATGGAAGAAACCGCATAGGGAGTTTGTGTTTTAGGCTTAGAGCCGAATGGCAATACCGCTAAATCGTGCACCGAATTCAAGTCATCGCCGTTCAGGCTAACCGTTAAAGTTGTTCTGCCTCTTAGTGCAATGTCGGTGGTTTGATAACCCGGCGCCGACACAGTAACTACTCCTGTGTATGAAGGAACGCTTAGAGTAAAAGACCCGCTTTCGTTTGTGATGGATGCAGAATAATTCCCAGATCTCACACTTACGCCTGAAAGTGGCTTTCCTGTTGAGGCGTCTTTTATTTGACCCGACAGCTTACTTCCCGCCTTAGCTACAGTGCTTACAATAGTTGTATCAGAACCGGCATTAATTGTAGTGGTGTCCTGGGCCGCCAGGTTTAATGACACCAGGGTAATGACCGGGAAAAGGATGATTCTTTTAACTGTTATTTTCGTAAATACGTACATATCTTCTTGATAAAACATTCAACTAAGGAAGCTTCGGCTCAAGTCTGAAATAATCCAGGCTTATCGAGTTGTCTTTGTCGACCCCATTATTAGCAGCCACCACAAAGGCATTATAGTCTCCGATATTCTCAAATGTATACTCGCCTACATACACTTCGTCGAAGTTCTCGATGGCGACCGGGGTTTCTGCAAAGTGCGTATCAGCGGGATCCGAAATTGCGAATCGCTGCTTAAAGGCCTTATCCTGAACATCGTTAGGGGCTACCCAATACACTTTATAGGTGGCACTGTAAACATCCTTAAGCTTGTATTTCGCGTGAAACAGCGGAATTTTATGGTTAAAAATATAGATGTCGTTAAAGAGCGCCTGAGTATTCGGGTTTCGTCTCTGACGATATGCTATGAACTGCGATTTATCTGTCCTGCTGAATCCAACAGGATTTTCACCTTCCTGCCGTATATCACGGATCTTGTTTTGTAATGGAATGTTCATTTGGTCCATCACATAAACTATCCCGTTGCTGGTTTCATAGGTTTCTGTGATTGCTGCCTTGTTAATGGGCACCTGGACACCATCTTCCGAAACGAGCATTGCAGGCAGGTTATTGATTGTGAATTTTCCTTTAAAAACAAGATCTTTCATCACCATAACCGAGGCAAAAAGGTCGGTACTATCCGTACTCTTCCCTTGAGTATAGGGCCTGATTTTGGTCCTTTCCGATTCAAGCGCCGCATCCGCCAGCAGAATTACAGTATATTCCTGATCTTCATTCGCCAGGTTTCCAACCCGGTCGAACAGCATATTTTTTTGTACAAGTCCGGTTCCTGGTTTGTACACCGGCTTTCCTGTTAAGGGATCAACTCCAATCTGCTCAGCCATCGACGAATCAATCACTTGGTAGTTCAGGCTTGCCAGATACTCTTTCTGCTTAAATGCAGAAGCATTTATAATATCAAGGACATTTGGTTTGGCGAACACCGCGTCGTCAATAATATGCAGTACGCCGTTCCCGGTATACTGGTCGGTAAGCACCAGTCCTGCACCTTCGAACGAGGTTTTACTAAAGCGGATATGCTTGCCGTTTAAGGTTTTCAAGCGTAAGGTATCAGTAGCGAGACTGGTATTGTAAGGCAGCTCAACGATGTAAAAACCGATAAAATCTTTCAGCTTCTGCTCATCGTTAATAATATCAGCGCTTAGGCTCGCAAGAGCGTCGTTTGAAGGAGCCCAAACGGTATACTTCTTGGATGAAGAAAGCACTTCATTATATTTCGATTTCAGCAGTAATTCGCTGAACTTGCTTAATGAAGGCTCTTGCTGCACACGTTGAAAAAGGTTTTGGCCAAGATTTGCGTCCTTGAGGCTGGTATGATCGTCCCACTTATCCTGACAGGCAGGCAGCACACTGATTAAACTTGCAATCAGAAGGAAGAAAATTCTAATTCTAAAATTCATTTATAATCGTTTATGTTGCTGCAGGTAGAACCTATCTGCAGCAACGGTTATATTCTACGGTTTCTGTACTACTGTTCCGTCCGGGTTAAACTTTGGCCATAACTGGTCTTCCTTTTCAGGGATGAAATGGATCATATCAAACTGAACATCTCCGCTTCCTTCCCAGGTTGCATCCATGCGGAGGATATGGCGGTCGGTTTTCTTCACGTCGATGGTACCAGCCAGAAGACCATAGCTATCTCTGTAATAATCGATAGTTTGCGAAGGATTTGGCTGATATACATATTCGGAGAACACCATCTTTTTGCCTAAGATTTCCAGCGATTCCGGCGTTGTTCCCGGAGGGTATGTCCACTTGTTGCCAACCAATACTCCGGCAGGTAAGCTTTCTCTCAGGTTCAGTACTTTCGGCAATAATTCGCCATTGAAAGATACTGCGACACCACCGCCACCACCGCGACGGATAAAGCAGATCCAAACCTTGTATCTTCCTTTCACCAAAAGAGGGGTTTTAAACTCGATCCAGCTATTGGCCACTACGTTAGTTCTCAGCGACCCAAACTGCAGGTAATCGTCATTATACACATAGAACTTTCTGGCCTCGGGCGCTACAATGTACTGTGCCGAACCTTGTTCCCAGTTGATGTCCTGTAATTCGCCGGGATTAAACTTTTTACTCGATTTATTAGACACCCGGAAAATGCCGTTTAAGCTTGTAAATTCAGGCTGATCTGTCACTTCCCAGTAAACGGGTATAGGGAAACGCACTTTAATTGCATAGGGATTTGACATCACATGCAATACACCATTCGCGGCAGTAAGATCACTCGCCGGACGGTTTATTGCCGCTCCCTGCTCATGTATTCCGTTAAACGTGTCGTCGTTAATTAAAAGAGTTGTACCCTTAAGCTTTGCAGTAACCACATCTAATGGCGACAAGGTGGTATGCGATGACGCTTTGAAGATATCTGGTATATATTTCAGACCTGGTAAAATGTGATAAGCCATAAAAAGATACAGACTATCGCTTGTTAGTTTTGGATCACCGGTATCAGAGTATTTCTCTTTTAAAGCGGCAAAAGATGTGATTTTGGGATCCATAGCCCTTAATACGTCGTTGGACTCGACCAGTACGGTATGGTATGCTGTGTCAGGCTTAGTACCCGGCAAAACATTCAGAGAATCGTAAAGACCGGTTTCCCGTAACGCTTCTTCAAAAATCGAGAAATCGTCATTTTGGGAGATCATTTCGGCGAGGGTAAGCTTCGCCGGGCTCAATACATTATCCACAACATGGATGATACCGTTTCCAACGCGGATATCAGCCTGTTTTACATTTGCCTGCCTGTTTATCGTAATAAAAGTGCTTCCGTTAATATTCTGCGCTCCAGTAATCAGGTATTGCCCATACATCGTTCTAGTTCGAAGCTTGCCATCGTTAAAAAGAACCGAAGCGATGGTATCTCTTACCAGGTGCATTTTTACCATGTCCTTTAGATCCGCAATAGCTACATCATTAACAGAGGCTTTGCCCTTGCTTGTAAGGAAAGCTGCAATTGCAGCATTATTTGGCGCAAACAAGGTATAAGTACCGTAGGCTGCCAAAAAACCTTCATTCTCTGTTAGCTGAAGAATCTTCGAAAACTCAGAAAACTGCTCAGGTTGCTGCAATAAATAATCAGAAATATTTACATCCGAAGTAGTACTGGTTTTGAACTCCTCTTTTTTGCAGGCGATGAAACCTATCATAATAAACAGCAGAAATATCCCGGTCCTGCTCATTTGATATACAATTCTTTTCATGACGCTTATTTAGTTTTAACGTAAAATGGATTCTGTATAAGTTGTTTATTGGCTTCTAATTCGGTAAAGTAAATTGGAAGATAATGGCTATTATCATCTTGTAACTTAGCTACGGCCGACTGTTGATTTTCCGGGGAAGCTGTAACGATAACGACATCGAATAACAAACTTCGCTGATCGTAATTATCCCTCTTTGCATTCCTTAGTAAATCGTACCACCTTTTTCCTTCGTAAGCAAATTCGCGAGCACGTTCGTCAAGTATAAATTTGGCAAGGTCCGGAGTATTGATCGCACTGGTATAATCCGGATCTGCAGGGTCTGTCTCGAACGTCTCGGTAGCTTCAAGTGCGTTGGCCCGGTCTCTTACAATCTTTATCAGCTTTAATGCTTCGTCCACCTGTCCCAATTGATTTAAGGCTTCTGCTTTCATCAATAGAATGTCCGGATACCGGTAAACTATCCAGTGCGCAAACGATGCAGAAGGGCTGCGGCCCGTGCCCGAATTTACTCCATGATACTTCCAGATAGTTCCTTCGTTAAATCTTGCTGCTGCCCCGTCTCCTCGGATGTCTTTATTCTCGATATCAAATAAATCGATGGTGTAAACCTCCTCAGTAACTCTTAATGCAGCCGTGAACCGTTTAGTTGACTCTGCAAACATCGAATAGAACGGGTTAAGACGGTTCTGATTGAAATAAAACTCAAATATGCTTTCGTTGGAGCCGCCTTCATAAAACACGGTACTAAACCAGCTGCTGCCTTCTACCAAACCAAACTGGCCCGAGTTGATCACCTTATCGCAATAGATAATGCTGTTCTCATAGTCGTCTTTCCACAAATAAACATCGGCAAGCATAGCTTGTACCGCATACTTAGTAATCCGGCCTTTATCGTGGTCGCGGTTTCCATAAGTTGTGAAGCAATATTCCTCGGCCAGCTTTAAATCATTTATAATCTGAGTTAGAACTTCAGCTTCTGAGCTTTTCGGCAATTGAAAATTATCTTCATCGCTTGTGGTAGCCTTGATTTTCAAAGGAACTTCCCGAAAGGTTCTAACCAGGTAGAAATACATCAAACTCCGCAACGCTAAAGCCTCACCAACGTAACCATTCAAGTCCCGCTGTTTAAAAGTATTATCGGTTTGCAACACTTGTGGCGCCAGATCAATAACGGTATTGCAATTATTGATAGTTTGATATACTGCGCTCCAGTTAGTAATAGGATTTGTTGGCTGTATGTTTACATTGATGATATTAAAGTCGTTAGCCGTAGCCCGCACTCCTGTTTGTAACATATCAGCTCTTAGTTCGCCCCACAAAAACAGGTTTTCAACCAATGGCGGCGCCAGTAAAGAGGCGTAGCAGCCATATACTGCAGATGAAACCTGTTCCTTGGTTTGCCAAAAGTCCTGGCGGGTAATACCGTCCTGAGGTTCAAGAGTAAGATATTTCTTGCATGATGACATAGAAATGCCAACGATGCAGAGTAAAAGGATATATTTTAATTTACTGATCATTTCTATCGCTTTAATAGTTAAAAACCCGCAGTTAAGCCAAACACCATATTCCTTGTAGGCGGAGTCATTGAACCATCCTGAATCAATGCAAAGGGACTGTTCAACTTGGGTGAAACTTCCGGATCCTGCCCGGTATAACTGGTGAAAGTGAGCAGGTTTTCTGCGGTAAAGTATATCCCCAGGTTTTTCATCTTCAGCTTGTCAGTTATTGGCTTCGCAAAATTGTATCTCACCGTTACAGTTTTTAACCTGATAAATGAAGCGTCTTCTACATAACGGTCTGACCCTAACCAATTGTAGCCTGAACCATATAATGCTCTCGGAATGTCGGTTACATCGCCTGGGTTTCGCCAGCGTCGCAATACAGCGGTGCTCTGATTATCATAGTTGTGCATACTGGTACTATTCATTTTCGTGGTGTTGATCACGTCATACTTATACCTGAAGCTGAAGAATGCCATTACTTTCAGATTGCCCTTGTAAATAATCTCCGGACCAAAACCGCCTATAAATTTTGGATTACCGTTACCCAGGTAAACCACATCCATATAATTAATATTTCCATCGTGATTAATATCCTCGTACATCGCATCGCCAGGCTGAAATACATAGTTAGTGTTGGGATAGTCGAAACGCATAGGCACCGAAGCACCGTCGGCACCAATCAGAGGCTTATTGTTTTTATCTCTGGCGATGGTAGCGTCGGCATCGGTATAGACCCCTTTGAATCTATATCCATAAAAAGAGCCGAAAGGGTTATCCACCTGTAGGAATCGTTTGTACTCACCATTAGTATTTGTATTTCCTTCCTCAGTAGGATAGAATTCAGATATCTCGCGAATCACGTTTACGTTTCTGGCGAAATTGAAGCTCAGGTTTACGTTCCAATTTTTAGTTTTAAGAGGATTCGCTCTTAAATTAATTTCCCATCCCTGATTATCCATGGTACCCACATTCATATCCAGGCTGTTGTAGCCCGAAATAGATGGAATGCTCAGACCTGGAAAGAACAGGTCGGTGGTGCGCATTCTGTACACATCTACATCAAAATCGAGCTTATTCTTAAATAAAATAACATTCAGCCCGAGGTTCCTTCCGGTAACGGTTTCCCATCTTAGATTCCTTAATTCTATATCGCTTGAATACACTGCCGAATTGCCAAGGTAATCCCAGTCGTAGTTTTTGTAGATGTTATAAAATCCATAATTTGTTTTTGGCGCGCGACCGCTTTGCCCGTAACTCGCACGTAAGCTCAAATCATCAATTGCCTTAACATCCTTCAGGAAGTTTTCTCCGGAGATTCTCCATCGGGTAGAAATGGATGGGAACAAACCATACCGATTGGCCGGACCAAATTTTGAATTACCATCCACCCGCAAACCGGCATTAATAATGTATTTATCGTTAAAGCTGTACTGCCCGTTAAGTAGTCCGGCAACGCTGCGTACTTGTGAAAAGTTTGAAGCCAGATTTTGTGTTCTGGAGGGAGATGAAGGATCCTGTAACTCGGGTGATGCCGAGTTGGACGAACTTGTTTGAAGGCTGGTGCTTCGATCGTCGTTGCTTAACAGAGACAATAAGCCTATGAAATTGTGTTTCTCGCCAAGCTGGGGCGTAAACACCAGATTGGTTTTCGTTTGAAGTCTGAATGCATCCCTGTCTCCATCGTAGGCGCGGTTTACAACTAATTCGCTAATCGGCCTACCAGTCGCTATTTGAGGCAAAAACGATTTATTTTTTGAGTTTTCAATATCAAACTGAACATCGACGGTGGCCTTTAAAAAATCAGGCATAAAATCGTACTGCAAATTGAAGTGTGGGGTAATCCGTTCGCCGATTACATTATTGCGAGCCTCCCTCAACATCGCCACCGGATTAAAGGTTCTGTCAAAAGAGCCCTGAATATTTTGCAACGGCGACAGATAAATTCCAGTATTATTACCCTGAGCGTCATACTCATAAATACTCATATTGGGCATTTTATCGTATGCTATCTTTCTGGCATCACCGTCAAAGATCTTATCAGTTACCGAATGGGTGTAGGCTATATCCGTTCTGAACTTAATCTTGTTCGAAACATTGTAATCGAGATTGATCCGAGTAGAGATCCGATCAAGCCCAGTACCGATGGTGGTACCTTTTTCACCCAAATAACCTACAGATGCATAATAACGTGCCTTTTCACCACCGCCATTAATGGATACGCTGTGATCTTGCTTGTATCCCGTTTGGGTTATAGCATCTATCCAGTTAGTATTATTGCTGTAGTTATAATAATAGTATGGATCGCTGATATCGTACTGTAATTCTTTTACGGTTTGAGTGTTAAGAGGTGTTCCAGTCCTGTTCATGTAGGCCTCCGGGATGAGCATCGAAAATTGATCGCCGGAGAGCATTGGAATGGCTTCCGGTTGTCTTGACATGGTTCCTCTTACTGAATAGCTGACCACGGGTTTCCCCTGGCGTCCGCGCTTTGTGTTAATAAGCAATACACCATTTGAAGCTCTGGAGCCCCATACAGCAGTTGCTGCCGCGTCTTTAAGCACGCTGATATCCTGAATATCTGATGGTGCAATGTTTAATAAAGTAGCGTATCCTTGTTCGTCAGCCGTTCCGAAGTTGAAATCTTCCGGAATCTCTGTTTCATAAGGCATTCCATCCACAACAATCAGCGGATCGGTTGAACCATTAATAGTAGAGGTTCCTCTGATTCTGATCTGCATACCTGCGCCCGGATCGCCAGAGTTTGCTGCGAAATCGACACCCGGTAAGCGGCCCTGAAGCGCCTGATCGATGGATGTTGCAGACATTTCTTCAAGGTCTTTAGCATTAACTCTTGCAACACTTACTGTTGAACTTCTTTCGTCTATTTCTAAAAGGCCGTTGCTCGACATTTTCCTGCCGGTTACCACAACTTCGGTAAGCTCGCTTACGCTCGGATCGAGTTGTACATCCAAAGCGGTACGACTGCCTATATCAAAAACGGCTGTTTTATATCCTAAAAAAGACACATTCACTTTATTCAGCGGATTGGAAACTCTTAAAACAAAATTTCCGTCGACATCAGTAACCACACCGTTAACCGTCCGCCTGTCTTTATCCACTTCGGTTACGGTAGCACCAATTACCGGTTGCTTGTCTTTTCTGTCAATTACCTTCCCGCGAATCGTCCTGGTTTGGGCCGTTACACTTTGAGCTTGAAATGCCAGCATCATCACTGCCAAAGCAAAGGTCAACGGCACCGTAAATAACTTCTTCATTCTATAGTCAGATTTCAGCATCATTTAGTGTCGAATTTTAAAAAACCATTAATAAGATGTATCACAGCACGGTTTGAAAGATTGTTACTGCTTGGAACGAGTACATTGACAGTTCCCGCCTTCATATCGGTAACCTGCATGCTCGTAGCCGTATTGGCGATGGTAATGGCAGTGATAGCGCCATTCTCTTTCTGAAGAAGTGTAGGATATCCCCCCTCTTTCTTACCGTCTACCACTACGGTTTCTTTCTGTAAAATGTGATACCTGATAAAATTGGCCACTTTCTCTTTGTCGTCCGCAGAAGATGAAGTTGGCGATGATGGCAAATATCCCTGGGCAATAGCAGCGTCAATTCCTGCATTGTTAGGCACAAAAACCGTGTATAACGAGCCGGCAGAAACTCCCAGAATTTCTCCGTTGGAGGTGTTGTAAATATTCGAAGCCTTCAGGTAATCGAAGAACTTTTTAAAATTGGAGCCGGTGGTAGCTGCCAGCTTCTCAATATGCTTACCAATAGAGAGGGTTGATTCGTTCAACAGGCCATTAACATAATATACCGTTCCGTTTGAAGCTGCTTCCTCTCCGGATGCAGCACGGGTTACATTTGCGTCCTGATTACCGGCAGAAAAAACTGTGTTTCCGTTGTATTTGATGTACTCGCCATTATAGGTTTCGATAATGCCACTGCCGGTGATATCGGTTAAATCCTGACGCACTACATGAGTATTTAAGATCCTGTTCAATTTATCCCAGGCCGAAGTACCCGTTAGAGTTGTGCCGCCTCCTGGTGGCCTGTACTCCCACCTGTTCGCATCCAGGTTGTAACTGTATCCGGCAGCGGTCAGATCATCATCAGAGATCAGAAATAAGGTGTATTTTGAATTGGTGTTGATAATATTCGTTTTCAGGGCAACAGACAACGCCCTGGTCATTAACGAGTAGTTAGGGTTCAAATAAGCTTTACCGAACACAGAACTAAAAACATTTGCCGACTGTGCCTTATTGGTACCATAGAAAATACCATTACTCAATACTTTTTTATCAACGATGTCAGTCGCCAGATTGAACAGAGCGCCTTCGCCCTGAAGGTTTTTTGTCACCGAAAATTTGCTCGGCCATACGGTGGTACGCCACATATGGGCCATCAGGAAATCTGAAATGATCTCGTCGGGTAACGCCTCAAACGTTAGGTAATGCTTAAGCAGGGTGTCCCGGGTATACGACTCGAACGCTTCGTTGGTAGGTGCAAACATGGTGTATCCATCCATCTGACCGTCATTGTCTTCAACCTTCAGGAAGTTCTCATTATTTGGTGAGAATGGCAGCATTCCGTTATATACTTTTACGTATACATCCAGATTTGAACCCGTGATCTCCTTGTTTTTGGCTGTTGCTGAAGCATTAATCAGATACGACACCATGTGATCATCGAATACTTTCTTGAATTTGCTGTATTCGGGCGCTGTACTCAGGTATTGATCGATACTCGGCAAAGGCAAAATCACTCTGTCGATTTCGTGAATTACACCATTCTCAGCAATGATGTCCTTGTTCACAACTTGTGCGTCTGCTACATTGAATCCAGAAAACGTTTTGCCGGGAAATAGATATGCGTAATCGCTGGTTGGGATTCCGTTTGCGGTGAAGTACGAATTCAGAAAGAATGGAATATATTTATTGTTGTTATCTGCCGATACATAATAGGTACCGCCTGCATTATTTCTGTTCGATGCAGAAACAAGGACTTTCTTACCGTCGATCATCGCGGTATCCAAGGCGGCGTAAAACGTAGTCCGTCTTTTGTATGCCTTATCAGCGGCCCACCCTATACCAGATTGATAGTCGTCTAACCTGTCGGATTTGAAAGAATTATAAGCCAAACTGTATCTAACTATCTTCCGGGCTACCGAATCTTTAACTGCGTTAACATCGCTGATGTTATTCTCTTGTAAATACCTGGCAACTGCTTCATCATTAGGAGCGAAAATTGTCCAGTAACCGGCTTTGCTCAAAATATCCTTATAACCCGCTTTATCAACCAGCACCAGGAAACTATTGAAATTGTTTCGTGCCTGTAACTGCTGATAAATAGGGCTGGCTAGATCATCCGGACGACCGTAATACTCATCCCAACCCTTTTTATTGCAAGCGCTAAAAAGCGCAAGTAAAACGAGCAGAAATGACGAGGTTTTTAGTACTTTCTTCATCTTTAATTTTGAACTTATTTACAGACCTTCCAAACCAACACTAATCGATTAGCTTTTGACAACCATGTCAGTTAGCGTCTATTCCTGAAAGCTTGTTTATAATCCTTAATTGGTTATTCAGGTTAAGGCTTTTCCACCAATATTAAAGATGCACGAAGAATAACAAGGCGCCAGGCATCAAAACAATTGGCAAGGATATCTGGCTTAATACCTCTAAACTCAAAAACTTTATTCAATGTAAATCTTTAATCAATCGGCTTATCTAGCTTTTAATTTTTGGTTTTGCTACATACAAACCTAGCTTAAAGCGCTTCCCCGCAGTTTTAAAAATTGACAAAATGCTTTTAAATATTGTTAATAGCGCGCTATATACCCTCCACAGCGGACCACCCTCCTTATAAAAACTATTCGACGTGCGACTTAATGCCTTTATCTTTTTGATTCCTCAGATATTCTGACGGAGACAGTTTATATTTCTCCTTAAAGCAGGTGCCAAAGTACCCCAGGCTACTGAAACCCGTCATGTAGGCAATCTCCGAAATGGTGTACTCGCCCGAGTCGAGCAATTGCTTTCCGCGTTTTAACCGGATATCCCTTACAAACTCGATTGGAGCGAAACCTGTAAGACTTTTCAATTTTTTGTAAAAAGTGGTCCGCCCCACGCCTACTGAATCTGCCACACTCTCAATGTTAAATTTTGCATCCTCCATTCCCGCCTCAACTATCTTGATCACGTCTTTCAAAAATTGCTCATCTCTCGACGTGATCAGTACTTCGTCAGGTTTCAGCTGAACTACTCTCTTATCCGGATCGAGTATGGATTCAAATATCTTTTTGCGTTGCTTAATCAGGTTATCAACCGATGCAAGAATATGATCGGTATGAAATGGCTTGGTGATATAGAAATCGGCGCCATATTTCAACGCTTCTATCTGGCTTTCTACAGATGCTTTCGCTGTCAGTAAAATCACCGGAATATGGCTCGTTGCCTCTGTATTTTTAAGTTGATCGAGCATTTGAATACCGTCCATATTGGGCATCATCACATCACTCACAATGATATCTGGTAAATGGGCAGAAGCAACATTTAAGCCCTCTGCACCGTCTCCAGCTTCCAGAACCCGATAATATCCTGATAATTGAGAAGCCAGGAACTTTCTCAGCTCCGAATTATCTTCCACTAATAAAACAACCTGCTGCGCCGCACTTTGAATGCCCTTCTCTACCGGGATGATGTGAGTATCTGCTTCGCTTTCTGCATAACCTGCATTCACAAAGTCCAGCGGTTTCTCAGAGTTCACAAAGTCCACTTCATTGTTCTTGAAATGTTCTCTTCCGGTTTTAAGCTTTATGGTAAAAATCATTCCACCTTCGGGATTATTGCTGGCAGAAATATTTCCATGGTGCGCTTCGATGAGCTCTTTGGATAAGGCCAGTCCGATACCCGTTCCTTTTAAATTGTTTTCGCTCGACTTATCACCTTCATAATACAATTCAAAGATCTGCGGAAGCTTGTGTTTAGGGATGCCATATCCTTGATCGGTAATGGTAATAGTAAAATATTCGTCGCCAGGTCTGTGATTTATATCAATTTGTATGGCTTTATGCGGCGGACTGAACTTAAAGGCATTTGAAAGTAAATTGTAGATCACAATATCTATCTTTTCCTCATCGATCCAAACGCTTAGCTGTTCGACATTCGAATTTACCTCCAGGGCTATATTCTTTTCATGCGCCAAACCAATAAAATATTGGCTGATCTCACGCAGCAAACCAACCATTTCTGTCTCGGATACCTTGAGCCGCATTTTACCGCTTTGGGCCTTTCTGAAGTCAAGCAGCTGATTAATGAGCCTGATCATCCGATTCGCATTTCTGTTAACGATACTTATATTTTCTCTGCCTTTTGCCGAAATCTGCTCTGTCCTGGTAATTTCCTCGAGCGGACTTACAATAAGCGTAAGAGGCGTACGGAGTTCATGTGAGATATTGGTAAAAAACTGCAATTTTAAATCAGTAAGCCGGTGTTCAACCGCAACATTGTTGCGCAACCTGATCATAGTTAGAATAATTCGCCGGGCTACCTCTATCAGAATTACAGCGAGCAGCACATAGGCCATGTACGCCCAAACTGTTAACCATGGCGGCGGAAGCACGGTAATCTTTATGCTTTTGGTGGGAACATTATTAAACAGCTCATTATTTGTGCTTTTTACAATAAATTCATAGTTGCCTGGCGGAAGATTTGTGTAAGTAGCTTTGCGCTGATTCTTAACATAATGCCATCCTTTGTCATATCCTTTCAAGAAATAAGCATACATTATTTTATGACCGGCCCTGTAATCCAGTACAGTGTAATCAATGCTGATAACATCTTCGTCATAGTCAAGCGTAATCTTTCTGGTATTATTGATAGAGAAACTCAATGGTGATCCGGTGCTGCCCGGGATGATATCCTCATTATACAATTGAATATTGGTTAAGGCCATGTTAGCATGCAGGCGCTTACTCGATATCCTTGCGGGATCGAAAGAAATATAACCGGTGGTACATCCAAAAAACAGATGGCCCGAACGAGACCGGAAACAAGTAGCTTCAGAGAACCCCGCATTCGGCAGACCATCGTAAGTATCATAGTTTTTAAAGGTTGAGGATGACTGGTCAAATTGCGATAAACCATTTTTTGTAGCCAGCCACAAATTGCCTTTGTTGTCGTCAACCATACTCAGGATAATATCATTGGGCAATCCCTCGTCCCTGGTATAAATGCGAAAGTTCAATTTATTTGCTCCTGCCACAGACACCACCTTGTTCAAACCGCCACCAAAGGTTCCAACCCACATTTGCCCCCGTCGGTCGCGATGAATATACTGCACATCGTTATTACCCAAACTCGTCCGGTCGCCGGGGATTTTATTGTGCTTCGAGAATCTCAGATCGTCTGTATTGCCGGCATCAGGATTAAACAATACTAAGCCATCGGTTGAAGCCACCCAGATCTTTCCGTCGGGGCCCAATTGCAAATGGCGAATTACATTACAGGTAGCGGGATAATTTTTAAAGGAGTTAGCCGTGTTTTTGAACCATATCTTCCCCTCGGTTTTCATTACCAGATTTAATCCGCCCCCAAGTGTTCCAACCCATATTCTTCCAGCCCGATCTTCCAATACAGAGTAAACCTGATTACTGCTTAAACCGGCTTTATCAGCAGGATTAAACACATACTTTTCGAGCCGGTACTGCGATCGCTCCTTATCGAGAGGCGTTGCGGTGACCAGGCCATTACCTTTGGTTCCAAGCCATATTGTGCCGTCACGGCTTTCCATTATCGAGTAGACACTTCCGATCTCCAGATTATCACCGTTCTCAAAAACGTCGCTTTGAAGCACACCCTTTTTAAATATGTACAGTTTTCCGGCTTTGGTTCCGGCCCAAAGCTTACCACTCTTGTCTTCTAACAGTGCCCGAACCTCATTGTCGGATCGGCTTGAGGTATTTGCAACCAAAAGTTGGTGGTTAAAAGCTTTAGGAGGAAAAATAATCTTATTCAACCCACCATCGTTAGCGCTTAACCATAAAATCCCGGTCGGATCGGCATAGAGAGCGGTTACAATATTCGAAAACCGGTTCTGTACAGAACCGGGCTGATTATAGAAATACTCTATTTCATCCGCAGAAGGATTATAATACCCAAAGCCGCCACCTTTAAGACTGGCCCACAGCACGCCATTTATTTCAAATACATTATAATTTTTATTCGGACTACTAACATTAGCGTCTTTCTGCTGATTAAAAACTTTAAAAGTGCCCTTAACAGGATTGTATTTTATGATACCATTACGCTCCGGTTCTATCCACACCTGACCCAACTTATCTTCAAACAGGGATAGAAAAGCGTCTGTTCCGGGGAGGGCCGTAAACTTAGCAGACGAGTTCTGCGGGTTGTAGGTTATTATTCCTTTCCCGGTAGTCGAAATGTAAAGTTCGCCCTTACGGGATGCACAAATGGAATTTAACCGGGTACCTTTTGATAAAGTAATGACGGAAAAACTACCGCTGCGATTGTCAACGGCTATGAGCTGGCCGGTTGCGGTGCCGAAATATAATTTGTTGCCGAGCTCTACGGCAGAGGTGAAAGAAAACGCCGGCAATTTTCTTTTCAATAGTAAAGGTTGGTAGCGGCCGTTCTTTCTCACCAGACAAGTCACACCCGTTGTGGTTCCGATCCAGGCCCGCTGTTGGCGGTCTTCAAATAAAAAGTTTATATCGTTCCCGGCTATCCTGAAGTCTCCGGAAAGGTTTTTAGCAAACCTGGACAGGCGAGGCACAGGAGATGTGTGGTCGTACATCGCGCAAAGCAGACCCTGGTTTTCAGTAAGTAACCAGGTATCGCCGGTACTGGCAGGAACAATTCTGTCGATGATCAGGTTGCTAAACTCTTTGGCCCGTCCGGGAACGGAGACGAACTCTTCTTTTCTTTTATCAAAACGGTACACCAGGTTATCGTAGGTTTTAACCCAGAGGTATCCACGCTTATCTTCAATAATGGTTCTGATTTTATTGTTTTTGAGATTTGAGCTGTCGCCCGGCAGAGATTTATAAGATGTAAACGAATGCCCGTCGAACCTGTTAATTCCATCCCAGGTACCAAACCACATAAAACCCTCCCGATCTTTCGTGATGCATAATACGCCATCATGCGATAAGCCATCTTCGGTCGAATAACGGGTAAAATTAGCTTTAAGTTGAGTGTAGCCGGGATGCGACAAAGCTTCCAGGATTAAAAACACAATCAGATACTTCCCGAACAATCTCAGCAACTCTTCTCTTCCCAAATAAGTGTTAGTACAGATAACCCTGATCAACATATCTGTGAATGATTATTCTTAATTACACCAAATCTTAAGCTATTCCAATGTATCGCCCGGCCAGTCATTTCCCGTGTTGGGCATTAAATATACAACAATTAAACGTTAGGGATTCACATTTTGAGACTGCAAAACCTGTACTTTGCTATTGTCTTTGGCTTGGATAGAAACATTTGTGAACGACCATCCATTAGCGTTTTTTATCGACCCAGCGTTATTTGCTTTTATATCAACGTTAGTAAAATTGAAATTCCTTAAGGGTTCCTGGTCTAATCCATCAGCAAAAATAGCTTTCCGGGCGCCATCCACCGTTATATTTGAGATGTATACATCCTTGAAACGAGGAACCCCTCTTTCCGGAGAAACCGGCTGAAGCATTTTCTTCCAGTGTTCAGGGACGGTATTAATGTCATAGCCAGCCGGCAGCGTTGAATAACTGTACGAGGGATTCCAATTAGGTGTAATTTCTAAAGCAGTTCCTACATTGGTCATTTTTAAATTGTCGATATAGATATCTTCAATAGTCCCGCCCCGGTTGGTAGCCGATTTAAAGCGGATCCCTACGCCTGTTCCGTTGGCTGTTAAATTTTTGGCAAGGATATGGCGCATACCGCCAGAAGTTTCACTTCCGAAAGTAATTAAGCCTCCCCCTTTTCGCGAGATACAGTCGCGAATCACGATATACTCTGCCGGGCGGTTAACACGTAGTCCGTCCCAATCACGACCGGCCTTGATACAGAAATTGTCGTCATTACAGTCGATGTCTGAGTTTTTTACCAGGATCCATGAAGAAGAATCAATGTCTACGCCATCGGTACTCGGGCCGTGGCCGCCAATATTGTTCTGTATCACAATTCCGTCTACGGTAACGTATTTTGAATACAATACATGCACCGTCCAAAAGCCGGCTTGCTGAAAAGTTAAGCCTTTTACCAGGATATTTTCAGAATCCGACACCAGTAAAGTCCGGGGACGTTTAGCGTCGTAATCTACAATCCAACGCAGTTTTTTAGCTTCGTAATCCTTCCTCAAAGCCCAATAAGCATCCCAAAACGGCTTTCCCTGGGCGTTTACTATTCCTTCACCGCTTACTCCTGCATTTTCCTGCTTTATGATATTGATAAGCGCCGCGGGCCACTTCATTTCGATACCAGCAACCCGGGTGTCGATATCAGGGTAATCTTTGAGATTCTGGCTTCCTAAAATTTCGACACCTTTATCTATCTGAAGGAACACATCTTCCTTGACAAATAATGATCCCGTAAGGTATTTGCCGGGAGCAAACACTATCTTGCCACCACCTTTCTTCGCGCAAGCGTCGATAGCTTTTTGAATGGCAATGGTGTTCAGCGTTCTGCCGTCGCTTACAGCGCCGTAATCTTTTACATGGAACACTCGTTTTTTAATCTTCAACTTCCTTACCCCAACTTTCGAAGCCCATGCCGGATCTGCCGCTTCCGCCTGCGCGATGGCAACGATCTGCACTATAAAAAACAGTAGGAGGAATTTCTTTACTAAGGGTGCCATATTGTGTGGTGTATTCTATATAACGCTCAATCTGCTTCTTTAAGATCTGAAAATCAATTCCAGATCTGCGGAGATTTATCCGTTCCCAAGATTAAAAAAAAATCGGGGATGTACTGTCATGCATCCCCCCGATAAAAGACGGCATTGGGTAATATGTTGGTTACTGTTGCGTAGGGCGCTTAAGACATTGAGCTGCGAGTATTGACCCAGTTGGCTAGGCACCCGCTATACTTCCCTCCCCTGGTCTCGTCTGTGAAACACTGACCTAGAGGAAGAATAACCAAACTCCAGGTGGTCTGTAAGACATAGCCTATGGGAGAGCAGATGTTGTATGATAAAAGGCAACAGCGTTCGAAATGCTGTCTGCCTTCGCCTTTAATCCGTCAATATATTCTCTTTCGGCATCACAAACTGCTTGTTCTCATCGCTTGGCTTTGGTATTCCAAAGTAGAACAACAGGGTCCGCTTTTTCGAACCGCTTAAGTGATTTGGCTCCCCTAATGGTCCCAGGTTTCGGGCATTCGGGCTGATTCCCAATGCCAGCTTACTTCCCATGGCAGGGATGGCGTCAAGGAATGAGATGTCGCCTGCGGGAAGTCCTGGATACGAGGTCGGGCCTGATAAACCATAGAATTCGAACAACCTAACAAACATATCGTTGTCTGGCGTGGCAACAGTGAACTTCCCTTGTACGGTATTCATCTCAATCCACACTATTTCAGAAAAATAACCCTTAAATTCCGGATAGATCCAGGGTGCACTTCCTGTTTTTGTATCGTTGTACCTATTTTCCCAAACATTCAAGGTGGCACCGTGCAAGCGATTCTTCCAAACTCTGCTCGGTCCTTTACCTAACCATTTAGCTCCCAAGACATAGTTTTCGGGATAATCGAAGCTTACTCCGGCAAACTGATAATCTCCGTTAAGGGCATACTCATATGTCATCTCAAGCCATCCGTTAGGATTCATCTTCCAGCGAACATATTTCATATCGCCCGAATAAGCAGATTCAACCACATGGCTATTACCATCTTTGAAGTGCTTTAAGCCAGTGAAGGTAGCGTTACCACTCACCAGAACAGGACCATTTTTGAAAGCAAGGGCCATGCTGGCATCGTTGGCGAGGCTTACTATTTTCCCGGTTTTCTTGCTAAGATTTACTGTAATTCCAGCTGCCTTCAACGTTATGAGGCTATCGTTTTCTGTAGCTGTTACAGATTCGCTGCCCGTAACTGAAAGAGCTTTTTGCAATAATTGGGTATTGCTCTTTGCCTTCCAAACCCAACGATAAACTTCATTTTTATGAGGGTCGTATGCTGATAAGGCTACAGCATCGTAGTTCCTCCAATCGGCTGGCAGATTTAAACTGATGGAACCTTTTGCAACCGGAGCTATAGAAGGGGCTGTTGCATTGCCCTGCTTCACAGAAATATAGCCTCCGCCGGCCTGGTTCTGGTTCTTAAAGTTCAGAAGTTCCCACTTAAAGCTGCACTGATTTAGATTAGTATAGTGATACCTGTTCTCCACAGGCAATGAACCGTTGAAATTATCCAAATCCTTTACCTCTATCCTGATTGGTGAGAATATTTCGCGGATCGCATAGAAGCTTCCCTCCTTCTGGCGGTGCGGACCAACAATCCCATCGGGAGCATTGACACCGTTTACATCAATAATATTATTTTGATCTGTACGAACAATGCCTTCATCCGCTAAATCCCAGATAAAACCACCGCCGCCTTTTGGTGCATTCCAATGCAGGTTCCACATGTCGTAAAGTGAAGCAGCAGCTCCCCCATCGTCCTGAGCATGCAGAAACTCGGTAACCATATAGATATTGGTATCAGCCAGAATTTTTTGCGTGCTGTAATAATCTTCGTAATGGTTTGCATCAATACCATTAAAGGCATTACCGGGACGATGATGACCGTGTATCACCGGGCGATTGGATAAATCGTACATTCCATAATGGCTGTCTAATGCGAAGTTATGACCACCCTCATTACCATTGCTCCAGAAAATAATGGAAGGATGGTTGGCATCACGGATCACCATTTCTTTTACCAGAGGCGCACCTGCTTTTGTGCTGTAAGCTTTTTGCCATCCCGCCAATTCATCGAGCACGTATAAGCCTAATGAATCGCAGGCATTAAGGAAAGCTTTATCAGGAGGATAATGCGAACAGCGAACCGCATTCATGTTCATTTCCTTGATTAACTTCACATCGGCCACATCTATCTTGGCATTAACCGAACGGCCGGTTTCTGGCCACCAAACATGGCGGTTAACCCCTTTCATTTTGATCTTGGTTCCGTTCACATAAATACCATCCTGCTTTCTAATCTCGATGGTTCTGAAACCAAACTTTTCGGAAGTGCGGTAAACGTTTTTTCCTGCGTTTTTGATGTAAATGTTTGTCTGATATCGGTTAGGCGTTTCTGCTGTCCACAATAATGGATTTGACACTGATGTTCTCAACTGAACCATTGTATCCCTTGATGCGGTTTTTCCCCTTGCTGTGGCAATAACTCTTCCTTTCGAATCGATGATATCTGCAACGATATCCCTGCCAGCCTGTGCATTTTTGAGATGTACATTCATTCTGAATGACCCGTCGGCCTTGGCATCGATAGATGTCCATGAAATGTGTTCCTTTGGAACTGCTTCAAGATAAACCGGACGGAAAATACCTCCAAAGACCCAATAATCTGCCAGGCGCTCTGCGTTGTTTACAGAATTGTCGGCCGACATTTTACTTACTACAGCTTCGAGCTGGTTAGATTTTCCATATTTCAGCTTATCGCTGATATTGTATTTAAACCGGTAGAACGACCCCTGATGGATTGGCCCGGCTGATTTACCGTTTATTTTTAATTCGGTATCCGTCATCGAGCCTTCAAACACGATGAAAACATCTTTGCCCTGCCAGCTGGCAGGCACATTAAAGCCGTGCCGGTAGATTCCTTTTTCGTCCGCAAAGCGGAAGTTCTTTCCATAGGTTACATAGTCGCGACCATAGTTATACTCGCCGAAGCCGTGTTGTTCCCAATGTGATGGAACCGGAATTTTCGACCACACGGCACTCTTACGACCGCCGGTTACCCAAAAATCCCAATTAACGGTATTTTCATTGTCCTTCCCCGAAAGGTATTGTATCTGCTTTGACGTTCCAGGCTGCGCCAGCACCTGAACCGCAGCAAAAAGTGCGAACCCGATGGTGAAAATCCCCTTTTTTATTTTCATACTTTATAATTTGACGTATTGTGTGCTACTTATTTATCCTGTTTCTCAAATATTGTTTCTTGACTCTTTATCTCTTATTTCTTCCTCTTGGCTTCTTAAATCTAAACCCTATCTCCCCTTTAACTTAATATACACCGGCTTATCGCGGTCTGCTGTAATTATTCCATCCTTATATTCCAGCTCGGCAACCTGGATCAAACTTCGGCGGGTTTCGGTGCCATCCGGCAAGCCTTTGGCTGTCCTGCCGGGATGAGTGAAATAAAATACGTAAGCCCTGTCGCCGTTGACCACTACATCTGCATGTCCACCAATAGCCTGGTCTTCCGGACCTTTACCCGGCTTTTCCAGGATACGATCGGGCTGCTTTTTCCAATCCGTTAAATCGTCTGAATAATAGAGTCCCATTCCGGCCCAGTTATCAACAAGCATCCAATATTTATTTTTCCAGCGAAAAATCGTAGGGCCTTCGCCTCCTCTGTCGCCTATTGCTTTTCCTTTCAGTTCCCAGGTTTCTAGATCTTTGCTGTCGGCGTAGTAGATAGATTTTCCGTCGCGTTCATTATTATACCAAAGTCTCCAGGTACCATCGGGCATTCTGAACACATCTGCATCGATCACCTTATTATTGATAAGTCTCAGCGTTGATTTATAATCCCAGTTCAGAAGGTCTTTACTGGTTAAATGAAGAATTTCCCGGGGATGATTCCAATCGGTAAAGATCCCGGGAACATAAGTAAGATACATATGATACAAACCCTCATGTTCAAAAACATCGGGCGCCCAATGGGTATAATCTTTGGTAGGCCTGAAGTTAATATTAGCCGTGTCTCTGTATTTCCATTCCGACCCGTCTTTTGATTCTGCTATTCCTATTCTGGTACCATGCACCCAGGTAACCCCGGTTTCGTTTGCTGCATTTGCTCGGCGGTTGGTGTAAAACATAAACCATTTCTTCTCCTTCTTATTCCATACAATTACCGGGTCGGCTGCACCGTCATAAATCGGGTCTCGAAACAAGGGCTTATCCGCCAGTCTACCTTTTTCCTTCTGGGCAAATAGCCCGGTGGGTATAGTCAGCACTAAAGCGAAAAGAAGGAAGAGCGGCGTCAGTTTCTTCATTTTATTTTTTTGTTTCGGCTACTGTGCTATAGGCTTTTTTAAATCCCCCCAGGTCAATAATAATTCTGTCCAGAACTACTCCCGGGTCGATCATATATACTTTGAGCGTATGCTTACCGGGGCTTATAGCTTCTGTTTTGATTGACCGGATCGCACTATTTCTCAGCACATTCTGTTTCCATTCTTCGCTGCGCCCGACTGTGGTAAAATCTACTATTTTGATTGGGCCATTGTCTATTGACACAGCATAACGCATCTTATAATCTGTATTAATAGGATGAGTAGGCAGGGTATATACGTACAGCTGGGGCGTAGCAGGACTTAAAGCGTAGAAATCATACTCTACAAATGGCGCAGTACTTTTCAGATCTTCCGGGTTTTGAAGAGCCGGAATAATTACGCCTTCAAGCGGCGAAGCCATCAGGGCCTTATCTGTATGACCCAAACCATCAACTGCTGTCCAGCTAAGATTTTGCTTTTTGCTTTCGCGACTGAAATTTGAGGCATGCATGGAAACATAGCCATTGTCCTCTACAAAACCTTTAAAACTTGCTAGTTGAGAAGGGATAGAATTATTCGCACCAACATTAACTTCAAGCGTTTTACCGTCAGCGCTGAAGCTGATTTTTCCATTCTGTCTTCCGCTTCTCGGAATTTTGGTCCAATCAACGCTTACCCAAAGTCTGGCTTCACGCTTGCCGGTTTGCGGATTCAAGGTTCCTGACGATTGAGAAAGCTTTATCCAGTCGTCTTTTTGCGCGGTCCAGTTCAGTGTTTTATCATCACTGAGGAAGATATCAATAAAATATTTCTTATCGCTAAGGCGATTAAAAGCCGGCAATGAAAACGCAGAACCATTCCCGGTAAGCGAAGAGTCTTTAGTGACGAAGCCCTCCGGAGCGATGCCCCAAACCTGATTCTTATCGACGAATAATTCTGGCAAAACAGGCTCTTTGTACACTGGTAAATCCCTCGGCTCCATTGACATCATATGCTTCCACTTACCGCCTGCAAGCTGATTGTTATAGTACTCGGTTTCCTTAACAATATCGTCGTACGCTTGCTTAGACCAGGCGGCGTAATCGGACGCACTGGCACGGTTTTGTTTCGCATAAAGGAATGCTTTATCCCTGTAAAGGAACTTTTTATTCATCAGCGAAGCACCTACCACAGGGTAATAAACCAGCTGATAAAAGGCGTCTGCATCTTTTGAACTTATTTGCGGCCGTAAAGAACTTACCTCTGATACCAGCTGATTATAGCTGTCAATCCGGCGTTGTGCCTCATCGCCATAAAAGAAGTGGTTATAATCTGAATATTTGGTTTGAGTAGTTGGCTCTGTCTGGCTCCAGCCCATAAATTCGGGACGGCGTTCAAAGGCAAGTTGATAGTATTTCCACAGAATGTCTGCTACTTTATCCGCTTTGTCGGCGCCGAAAACCTCGCCTGCCCAGTTTTTTAAATGACTTCTGGTATAAGAGCTGTTCTTAAAGGGCTCCGCCTGGTAAGCCATATCCATAAACATTTGGATATTATATTCGAGCGGCTTAATATCGCCCACATTAAGTACCCATAAACGATCCGATTTAGTTTCGTAAGCTTTCATCATTTCCTCTCTCAAGAGGCCTGGATGTGTGGAACTTAGCCACAGATAGTCGTGCGGGCGCCCCCAGTAAGAAGCATGATAGTATACCCCTGATCCTCCCGAACGCTTATTTTCTTTTTCGCTGTTTAGCCGGTGGATATAACCATAATTATCGTCTGGCCATACAACAGTAATGTCATCAGCCAGCTTAATATTCTTATTGTAAATATCGAGCACCTCTTTGTAAACGGTAAAAGCCTGTGGTATAGAAGCTACATTTGCGTTGATATGCTTTTTCAGCATGCCCCTTTGTTCATCGATAATTCTTTCGAGCAATGGAACGGCTTCCTGTATGCTTTTAACTCCCTCCATGCCGCTATCATGTACACCACGCATACCAAGGGTGTAGATAGCGTCATTACCTTTGCTTTCTTTCACCCGGCTTTCCCAATAGTTATATATTTTTTCCTTATTGGTGATATAATTGAAAGCGCCCATTGATTTGTCCCATTCGCCAACATTGTTTCTAAGCATGGGTTCGGCATGAGATGAGCCCACAACAATGGCATAATCAGCTGCTACTTTCGGGTTACCCGCATAATGATAAAATGCTTTAGTGCTGGGATGCATGGCCGGCCATATCAGGTTTGCCTTAAGACGAAGGAGCAATTCAAAGATCTTAGCGTAGGTTTTCGGACCGATATCGCCGGTTTTCGGCTCAAAGGTTTTTGCCGCCCATGGCTGTAGTCCCCAATCTTCATCATTTAAGAATATGCCTCTGAACTTTACCGAGGGTTGTTTCGAAACATAGCTACCTTTAATGTAAATCTCCTTTTGTTGTTTGGGGTTTACATCGGCCCACCAATAAAAGGGCGAAACACCGATAAGTTTCGACAGCTCAAATACGCCAAAAGCAGTACCCCGGGGATCGCTGCCTGCTATTACTAAAGCCTGTTTCACATTAGGTGCAGGGTTATTAAGCAAGGAGATGCTAAAGGTTTCCCATTTCCCTTTGATGTTATCCACCCGGAGCTTTTTCGAAGATATCAGTTTGTCTATCCGGGGAGATTTTCCAATAGTTCCTATCCACACCTGAATGGAAGAAGTACTGGTTCGCGTACTAATCCCCGTAACCAACTTGATATCATCTTTAAGCGCTTGCGCAGCGATACGCACCACTTCAGCATCCGAGGCATCGCTTAAGACCTGAGAGACCGCCCCACTTGCTGCAACCAGGGGGAAGGCACCCACCAGAGCTTTATTTGAAATCTGAATCTGCCCATTTACAGTCAGGCAAATACAACTAAAAATTATAATAAGACTTAGCTTTTGTTTCTTCATCCTTCATTAAACATTAACGCCGCATACACTCTTTTATGTGCCATCAGGGCTTATTAACCTTTAATGGCGTAAGAGTTACGGGGCCAATCAGACCAGACGCCCTGGGCTCCCATTTCGCGGCGGTAAAGTTACCATCTGCCCCGCGATTTGCACCTAACCGGGCAGGCATATTCGTATTATAAAATTTTTTCCAGTAAATATTATTCCTGTCGAGGTAAGCAGCCCGGTTTGCCATGGAGTTTGAGACTGCGACAACCAGCGTATTTAACCGCTTTATTTTAGATGATGGAATTTCCAATTGGTAAACCGGTCCGATCACTGTTCCAATTTCTTCGCCGTTTAATATCACTCTTGCACTCTCCTGAACATCGCCCAGGTTTAAAAGCCAATTCGCAGCTTTTCCTTTCGGACGTTTAAATGTTGTAGTGTAGGTGGCCGTTCCTGAAAAATCTTTAACACCTTCGGATGTAAAACTAGTCCAGGACTCCAGCTTTGAAACGTTCACTGCTGCTGGCAAAGTTGGGCCACCATTCGTAAAGATAACCCGCCATTTTCCGGCAATTGGTTGAGCGTTTCCGGCCACTGCGGTATAAGGATAAACCGGGCCGGTAGAACTTACACCTGAAGCATCAAGAATGATACTCTCTCCCTTGGGCAACTGAAGATAAACTTCAGCCTTGCCACCGGCTTTTCTGAAGCTGCCATAACCGGTCTTTTCGGTCATGGGATTAAATATCGCGATTGAAGACGCCTGGGTTTGTAAAGGAATCCAGTCGTTGATATCTTTTCCACTAGAATTTACGATAAAGTAATAGGTTCCCTTATCGTGCTTTCGGCGGATAAGCTGTAAACCTTTATCAACTAATTCCTCACGGTTTATTTTAATGGAGCTTAATGTTTTGTCCAAGTCATCAGCGATAATCACGCTGCCGTTTCCAACCGCCGCCTTTTTCGACGAGGAGAAGTTTAATCCTGAAATAAGATTCTTAAGCTCAAGCTGTCTTTGTTCTAAATTCCCCAGCCCTGGCACATCGGCGGGTGTACCTTTATAGAATATAACCGTGGCGCCGTCCCGGGCCAGCGATATAAGCTTCTGGATGGTCGCCAGAGGAATGTGTTTTGTCTGAGGAACAACAATCGTCTTGTAATTTAACCCGCCGGTTTGGATTGATCCGTTTGCTGCCGAGGTATTTAAGATCTGTGCGTCCGAGATAAAATCAAAGCTATGTCCTTTACTCTGTAATAAAACCGCGCTTTCTTCCAGACTGGTACCCCTAAAACCGTGACTTATTCCGTCGAAATGTTGTAACAGGGAGCGGCCCCGGGTAGCATACGTGTCATAGATAGGCAGGTAAAGCAGAATATCGTTATCCGGTTTACCTTTCTGCAAAAACGACTGTGCCCGCGCCACATAGGTATTAAGTTTTGAGAAATCGGTCCAGAAAGTGTTGTTAGGTGTAAAGTGAACGGCGGCGTAAAATAACCAGCCCGGCCATGCTTCGTTTTGAGGGGTGTAGTTTGCTCCGTGATAAAAGGTATGATTGACGCCACCGAGTAAGAAAAGATCCATTGCCTTTTTAACATCCCCCAGCTTTGACAGAAAGTGTTCGTTCTCCCAGGTTGCAGACTCCGAAGAGGTTAATGGCTTACCGGTGACATGCGCTGCAGAAGATGCAAACTTCAGTCGTAGAATATCAGAGCCTTCCGTTTCCGGGATATCTGTTGCGGCGTATAGGTCTAAAATATTAGCCGGCGAACCATGTGCCTGATTACGGATGATAGCTCCGCGTTTCTTTGCCCAGTCGTGCCAGGTTTTGGTATAATTTTCAAGAAGCAGATCCGACAAAGTCTCCCGGTAATCTGTTAATACGCGGCTGCTTTTTTCCGGAGTGTCTTTACCAAATAACGCCGGAAGATGATTCTTTAAATCGTATCCGCGACGGGTTTTGAACTCCTCGAAAAAACGTGGCGTCCAGTTAGATTCGCCCTGCGCATCATCAACTTCATATGAATCGTTGAAAAAGCCTCTCAGATTTTTTAAATCAGCGCCTTTAAATGCATCATCAAAGTATTTAAGATAATTATCGGTAGCCGCTTTTGAGAAATGGTCGATGGCATACCCTTCCCCACCCGGACCAGCACGCTCTACCATTTTTCCATGCCATCCTGCGAAAGCGGCGTATAAGTTCCAGTTACCCGAAGGTGCGGTCCAATTTAAATTGCCGGAACCGTCAACTTTGTTAGTTAAGTCTACAATTTGCCCAGCTTCGGAATAAGCCATCAACGCCTGCAAAGGTAAAGGTTTTGGAAAGCGTACCTGGTCAAAGGCATGCAATTGCAAGTTAGGATTGGAAGCAATCGGTTCTTTCAGCTTCCCTATTTCAATCTTTTCGCCCACTGCCCGAACCATAGGCTCCTGTATGTATTGAACGGGCTCAATTAGCTTTTCTCCGCCTTTAAGCGAATAGTTCTTATAGGCGATATATTTACTGGCATCTTCGTTGGTTACCCAAGGGCCACCGAAAGGCCATCCCGAAGCCTGCGCCATATCCACGCCCAAACCTAATCGTCCTCCCTCTTTTAATGTATGATTAAGCATGCTTAACCATTTTGGCGACAGGAAGTCAATGAACTGCTTTTCATACCCTTTTACTCCATAAATGGGAGTAATCTCCACACCGCCTAAGCCCACTTTACGATACTCTTCCATCATCCACGTCAGGTCTTTCTCGTTTACAGCACTACCTTCCCACCACCAACGCGTCCATGGTTTGTTAATCTGAGTAATTTCAGGCCATGCGGGTGCTGTCTGGGCAAAAAGGCTTGGAGCGCTGGCAATACATGCAGCAACAAAAACAACCTTTACAATACTTCTTTTCATGTTGAATGTCAGATTAAATTTATCTCAAACTTAATAGCTCTTATTCTTAACAGCTTTAATTTTAGTGTCCTTTATTATGTTTCCTCCGCGCAATTCAAAGTCTGATACATCTCTCAACACCATAATAGGGGCCTTGGGAGCCTTTTGAGCCTTCACATTGTTAAAAAGAATTCCTTTTACGTCTGTTAGGATAAACGCCGGACGGGTTTCTTTACCCATAAAGCTGATTTCCACATTATTTAGCTCGAAATTTTTAGCATGGCGGATAAAGAAGCCATAAGCTGGAATAACGCCAAATTTTTGCGGTTCGGGATACGTCTTCTCATGCTCAGGAACTTCCTTTTGAATAACGGATTCCGCGGAATCAATAGGGCGGTAAAATATCCGGATATTACTGAGTTTTACATCTTCGATATCATTTCCAGGCAAGCCACTGATAAGGCAAGAAAAATGTGAATCGGCATTATAGACTACCAGGTTACTGATATTAATGCGTCGTAATTCACCAATTGGCACACCAGCCGGGCCACGCATACGGCCTCCAAGACGAAGAAAAATCGGGGAGTTCACAATATCCCGCATGGTAACGTTTGTAATAGAAACGTCTTCCAACAGGCCACCGTCGACGGTTTCAAGAGCAATTCCTCGGCAAAATTCAAATACGCAATTAGAGATCGTGATATTTTTAAAGCCTCCGTTAGATTCGGTGCCGAATTTAATCCGTCCCGTCGGGCCTTCTTTATCTGGTACCATCTTGTATTCATCCCGTTTGTAGGTTCCGTTAATGAATGTACCCCGGTCGAATCCGGATACCTGGCAGTTGGTTATCGTTACATTTTCTGTTGCACGTGCATATCCCAATGCAAAAGAGCTTTTTAAGCAGATAGCATCGTCAAAAGGCGAGTTGATGGTACAATTAGAAATGCGTACGTTGCGGCAGCAGTCAATATCCATACCGTCGCGGTTGGTGTCCATTTTCAGGTTGTCGATGGTCATATTATCAACTCCCGTAGCCAAAATACCAAAGTGCCCGCCATAGAGAATAGTGAAATCTTTCAGAATCACATTCCGGCATAGTTTAAGGGCGATAGCCTTGTTGCCCACAGGATTACGGGGAGATGCATTTCTTACTAACCCTTTCCCGTAAATTGTACCTGGCCCCAGAATGGAGATGTTTTCCAAATTTTCACCCCAGATCAAACTGTTGCGCCAATGGCTGTGGCCAAAATCCTGATAGCCATGCTTATCGCCCCATTCGTTAGGTTCGGGTGCGTCATAGCCCATTCCGTCTTTAGGACTGGCGGCTAAAATGGTTGATCCCTGCTCAAGATAGAGCGTAATATTACTTTTAAGCCGGATCGAGTAACTTAGATAAGTACCCGCCGGAAATATAACCGTGCCACCACCAGCACTAGCAGCGGCGTTTATGGCCTTATTAATGGCATCAGAATCCACTGTGGTTCCATTTCCGGTTGCGCCATAGGCTTTAACATCATAGTTGGCAGCAACAACTAATTGTGAAGCTGCAAATAACAAGGTTAAAATCGCAAATGTTAGTCGTTTCATATCAGTTCCCGTCGGGTTTAATTTTACTCGCTTTAGGACTTGGCGGCCAGTTGAAATTTGCGAATACATCTGGTTTTGAAGGATCGAAAGGCGGCATGCTTACCAAATATTTTGCGATGGGAAGTTTTTGATCTTTAATCGCGGTAGCCACAATTTTTGCAATTTGATACGCTCCATATGTATTAAAGTGCGTGTTATCGTTCAAATTTAATTCGGGATAAATCACAAAGGCCTTTTTTGAACCTTCGACACCCATGGCTTCGTACATGGTGGTGGTAGCGGTAGTAAGATCAATAAGCGGAACGTTGAATTCTGCGGCAACTTTCTTCGCCGCGTCCGGATAATCGCCGTGCGAATTTCTCATTTTTCCATCTTCGCCAAAGGAACGGCGCGCTGTAGGCGTAAGGATAACCAGATGGCCACCTTTGTTTTTTACCTGGTTAGCAAAAGTACGCAAACGCTCGCTGTATGATTTGTAAGCGCCGTCATTAGGCCCCTGTTCTTTCTCATCGTTATGACCAAACTCCACAAAAAGGTAGTCGCCTGGCTTCATAATGCTTAAAATTTTGGCCAATCTTCTGCTGCCGATGAAACTTCCTAACGATAAACCCGATTCCGCATGATTCGATATCGCAACCCCTGGTTTAAAGAATCGTGGAATCATCTGTCCCCATGAGGCCCATGGTTCTTCATCCTGGTTAACCACTGTAGAGTTTCCGGCCAGGAAGACCGTTACCTGATCTTCTACTTTTTGTATTTCGATTGCGTTAACAGCCGTTTTAAGATCAAACTCGAGGGTCAACTTATCATCCCAATCAAGCTTTGTAAGTTCACGGGGCTTTAAACCAACCGTTGTGTTCTCGTCAATTTTACGGTCTTTAATATTTACGATGAAGGTTTCGGTTTTAAATTCGCCCGGGGCTGTTTGCACATTTTCCAGCATTAATCTGCGCGACTCGGACTTTATGGTGGTGGCTGTTTTTTCATTGGCATCGCCGAGAGTTACGGTAACCTTGTAGTTTCCTTCCGGCACCTTTACCGAAAAGTAAAAAGGCGTTTCGGCACTCACGAAATCACCCTTTAAAACATCACCACCCCTGTCTATCGCCTCTGGCTTTGTTCCTAAGTCAAATCCGTATCCTTTCTCTGCAGAATAAATCGTTTCCGGACTTACGGCAATATACCCTTTAGCCGCTTTCCCGGTACCAAAGTCGAACTTTAACGTACCTTGATTAGTTACTCCTGGCTTTTGAGCCGTACATGCTGTTAATAATGCGAGTGATATACTGATAAAAGCTAATGTTCCCTTCATAATTGTGTTTTAACTTGCCCCAGATCAACTGTATCCAAGGCAGAAAGCCTGCCGCTATTATCTTCGCTCAATTGCCGACAGCCCTTTTAATTTTGACTTTTTAATTTTTAATTATTTCACCATCTGAACCGAGCTATCGTTGATTTCATACGGATGACTTAGCAGCATTCTGTACATTTCAGCACCAGCCAAAAGAACAGGACCATAACTGTGTGCCGCATAAACGTTTACCGGACGATAATAGTAAAATGCCGGATCGAAAGCCATACCTGTACCCACGCATGTTCCTTCAACCTGCCCTTGAGCATTAACTTTAGTACTTACTGCATTCCAGGCTAATAGTGCCATCGGTCCGTAAGCCTTAGCATCAAGCCATCCTTTGTTAATAGCACGGGCTATACAGTAAGCGTAAATCGCTGTAGCCGAAGTTTCCAGATAACTATCGTTTCTGTCTATCAGCTGATGCCAAAAACCCATTCCGCTTTGGCGGGATGCTAATCCATCAGCATGTTTTTTCAGCATGGCTAGGATTCCGGCTCTGCCGGGATGATTTACCGGAAGTGCGTCCAGAAGCTCGATCTTTGTCATAATAGCCCATCCGTTTGCACGCGCCCAGTGGAACTGAGGATGTGGGTTCATATCCTGTACCCAGCCGTGCATGTAAAGATTTTTTTCGTTGTTAAACATTCGTTTAGCGAACAGATTGTATTGCTTTACAGCTTCGTCGAAATACTTCTTTTCTTTAGTTAAGACACCCATTTGTGCCAGAGCAGGCAAACTCATATATAAATCGTCTAACCATAAAGTATTAGGCTGAGGCCTGTTGCGGGCCAGCGTTCCGTCTTTCAAACGAAACTCCTTGGTCATGATATAGTTGAGGTAATTATTGATCACCGGACGCAGATCAGATTTAATCTGACCAGTACGTTGTGCCTTAATCATTGCGGCGGCCATAGATCCTGCATCGTCTAAAGCATGCGGATCAATCACTGAACGAACCGGCGTATTTGCACCCGGATTAGCTTTTAAGAAATCTTTATAATGAGACACCACGTCGGCGATGTAATTAATCCGGTTGATAGTGTAATCGGTATACTTCTTATCCCCGGTTGCAAATCCAGCCTCCAGCATACCCGTATAAGTTACGCCCCACTCATAGCTGATTAGACGGTAATCTCCCTGCTTAAATATAGCGTCGGCATTTGCCGACTTTAGATCTACTTCTGCTTTGCTAGTTCTATTTACCAGTTGCATCGGTGTACCGGCGTCAAGGTAATTGTATACCCTGTCGAGCACTGCTTTGATATCTGCCGGCTTGGTTTCGCCGTAAGGGACGATATAATCAGGTTTTAATAAATGCAGAGGTGTTGTTACATCGTTTCCTTTCGCAGTGGTGTACTGGGCAAAAGAGGGCGCTGCCGCAAGCATCACACCGCAGGAAAGTATTGCCTTAAGCATAGTATTTTTTCTAAATGGGTTTAAAATGATCATGGGATAAATTTTTATAATGAGGATTTAATGGAGATTCTAGCTTTGAAACTGAGCTCATATGCCCTTATTTGGAAAGATACCTTCATTGTGTGGTAATATAAAATTGGTTTAAACTTAGGGAATCCGAAACTAAGGAGTTTTGGGCTTTTGCCTATCCTGCTGTATCCTGTTTAAGGCATCGTAAGTAGAAAATATGGGGATTGAAACAGAGATGTTACTGTATCTTCAGTGGTGGTGTGGTCTGGGTCGGGCCAACTCGCCACCATAGGAATAACTAAGAATACTCAAAACCTGATTAGATGGAAGCAAATTAAACTAGCGTGTCTAACTATTTTTCATAGATCAGCATTTTGTATAAAAAAAAACGCAGATGCGATCACATCTGCGTTGGCGGTTTATAAGGGTGAGGCTATTACATCTTAAACGGCAAATACCAGTTAGCTTCATTAGACAACCGTGCTCGAACAGCTGCAGCTCCCGCACCATCGCCTTTCGCTTCAAATTTTGCCGCAATTTTATTAGCAAGATAATTAGGGTCTGTAGTCTTCCTGCGTAAGGCAGTTCTTAATAGATCCGGCCAGCGGTTCCCCTCAAATGCAAGTTCTAAAGCAGCTTCTTCCAGCAATAAGTCCTCCATGGCTCTTCTGAAACCAGCCTCGTCCGTAAATGGCTTTTGTGGATCTCCAGGATTACTCATATCGAAGTAAGAGGCCGAATCTACTTTAGCAGGAAGCAGCCCATTTGAACCTCTTATTCCATCATTTCTATACCAGGGGGCGCGAAAGGTCGGTGCGTCGCCATTTCTTGCGTCGAAATAGAACGGCGAATTCACATCCTTAACCGTTTGCATAATGTTAGTACGGTTACTTGGCAGTGAAGCGGGACGAAAAGTATTTTGTATACCAATATTTAACAAGGCGTCCGAAATTGAGTCTAATCCAACCTGATTTGCGGCTTCGGCCATTCGTAGATGAAGTAGTGGGGCACGGTACAAAATCCATTTACCGGCAGTTTCAAATGGTTCTTGAGGATTGTAATTGGGAATGAGTTTTATGATCTCTGGTAGGGCCTTAGAGCGATAACTGTTTTGAGCTCCCCTGTTTACATCTACCAGCGAATTTCCTATACGAGTTTGATTATCCCAATTCTGTATAGCTAGATTCGAAGCCTTTATCTGGTATCCTTCTGATGCAGAATACAAAGCAATAAACGGGTTTTGAGGAGCAAAGCCTTTCGAAAAAGGAATTTGCCAAATTATATTATAATTAGAATAGCGCTCGTTGTAAGCCGCTGAAAACATATCGTCCCAATTTCCACCTACGAGCTGCGACCGCCAGCCGCTAACCTTATAAGTTTCATACCATTGCTCGGAATTTCTGTCCTGACGTTCTACATCGGCGTAATTCATCATTTTTTGATAATAAACTGCCGCCTGCTGCCAGTTTTGCTTCCAAAGGTATAAATCACCCAAAAGAAGATACTTGTTAACCATCATCTTACGGGTGTTGTTGCCGTCAAGTGTACGGAACAATGAGCCCGATGTAATTGGATCTTTATTGGGAAGTGCTTCTGCAAATTGCGTCAGATTAGTCAGCAACTGATCGAAAGAAATGCGAGGGTATTTAGACTCGTCCTGAACGTCTTTGATACTGGTTAGCGGGTCGGTTACATAAGGGATGGAACCGTAGTGAATACCTAATTGAAGATACACCCATGTACGTACGGCCCCAATCTCGGAATAACGGATATCATAATCTGCCTGGCTAAGGCGCGTATCAGCCAGCATCTTATCGAAGTTACTGAGAACGTCGTTACAGTTGATAATAATCTCATAGAAAGGCTTTGGATCAGCCCAGGGATTGTCGGCAGAGACATTATGATCATTAATCTCCCGAATGTACTTTGTAGACCTGAGTGTTACATCTTCCAGATCACCTCTAAGCTCATTCAACACCATATAGCGATCAGCGATTTGAACGAACTTGCCGTATATACCCCAAACCGCCGCATCTGCATCGTTAACATTCTGATAGTTCTTATCATATTCCAGGGCATCTTCCGGTGATATGTCGAACATTTTTTTACAGGACAGCGTGCTTAACACCAGCATTAGCGACAATACTCCGGTAAACAAACTTCTTATATTTCTTTTCATACTCATTATTATTAAACTCATATTCAATTATAACCCGATCCTAACCCCTAACTGCACGGTACGGAACTGAGGCTCAAGTCCTGTATCTATTCCTTGGGTAAAAACGCTGCTTGTCGCACTGAACTCCGGATCGTACCCGAGGTACTTACTAACAGTAAATAAGTTGTTTCCTGTGAGATACACCATGGCAGATTTTATACCTACATTCTTAACTGGAACATCGTAAGCTAAAGAAAGCGTCCTTAAGCGAATATAAGAGCCGTCTTCAATCCATCTGTCGGAGAACCGTGAGTTTTCGTTGGGATCCCCAAATGATGCCCTTGGTACGTCGGTCACCTGGCCTTCGGTTTTCCAACGGCCTACCATTTTCAGTGTTTGGTTTTGAGTTCCACTCATTGACTCAAGACCTCTGCGAACAGAATTGTAGATGTCATTTCCGGCGGTAAAAGTGAATATAGCATCGAACGAAAATCGTTTGTACGACAATACATTGCTAAGCATTCCACGGTATTTTGGATTAGGATTGCCAATCACCTCACGATCATCTGCGTCAATATAACCGTCGTGATTCAGGTCAACAAATCTAACATCACCCGCCTGAAACTGAGTGATAGTGCCGTCTGCTCTTCTGTTTTTAAGATTAGCTGAATTTACTTCTGCAGTACTGGTGTATATACCGTTCGTTCTGTATCCGTAGAACAAATTCGCATCCATTCCTTTTTGTGTGAGGATAGTAGCCCCCGCATATTCATTAAGCAACCTGTTGCCCGGAATACCGAGAATTTCCGTATTATAATTGGAAATGTTTAGTCCCATATCCCACTTAAGAGATTTGTTCATCAAACGTCCCATTACTCCAAGTTCAACGCCGCGTGAACTCATCGACCCATTGTTTGTGAAACCATAGTCGAAACCTGTTACAGTGCTAACCGGTTCAAGAACCAGCATTTTCGTGGTCTTATTGTGGAATACGTCGAAAGCAACGGTTAATCTCTCTTTCAGAAATGACACATCAATCCCGCCATTTAATTTAGTTACATTTTCCCACTGTAATGCTGTATTAGGAACGTTTCCTCTAACGAGTCCCTGAGTGTCGAAGAAATTCTGCGAAACATAAAATTGTTTGGCCGCATAATTTCCAATATCATCGTTGCCAACCCTACCGTAGCTTGCTCTTAACTTAAAAACATCTATTTTAGAATTTGCCATAAAATTTTCAGATGATACCAGCCAGGCAGCAGCGAGTGACGGCATCACTGCAAATTTATACCCATTGATATCTAAGCCCTGAGCGGCGTCTCTTCCGAACCTCGACGATCCGTCGACAGCCATATTAAACGACAGGAAATACTTGGTTAAGAAAGAATAATCTGCATTGGCATACATATTCAACCAACGCCAGTTTCCATTTTGCCCACTGATTCTTCTAAGCGCCGCGTCAGTTTGACCAACGGTTACATAATCATCCGTAGCCGAGTTATATCCCAACCCGTAGTCGGTTTCCATTTTATTGTCGTTAAACCGGAATCCCACATTGGTTGAAAGACTGTGTCGAAAATCGAAATTCTTAGTATAAGACAAACGGGTATCGGTAAACAATCCATATAAACGTTCCACATTGGAGCCCGACCTGTTGAACGCAATGCCTTGCATTAATGTATCAGCAACCACACCTCTCTCGGGCATGAATATGTTCTCCCGAACCTTGCTGAATGTAATTCCGCCCAGAACATGAAACTTTAGTGCCTTGTTAAAATCGTAATCAAAACCGAACGATCCCATGAAGCGATAGTTCTTATTGGTGCCGATCATGTTTTCAACCAAAGCTAGGGGATTGCTACGGCCAAAGTCATCTACATCCTCGAGGTTAGGAGATACTGATCCGTCGACCGCAATAATGTTGGAAGAGAGAAAAGGAGATTTTGTTAGCGCCACATAAATTGGGTTTGTATTGTTTGCAAATCCTTGATCCCTTAACTCATGATTGTTCGATACAAACGAGAGATTGGCATTACCCTTTAGTTTACTGGAAAGGTTCAAGTTCGCATTGAAACGCGTCTGATACCGTTCCATACCTGTATTGTTGGTTATTCCCCTGTTATTGAGATAACCCACGGATAATCCATACGTTGCAATATTATCCCCCCCAGTCACTCTCAAATAGTAGCTCTGATTGTAACTGGTGTTCATCACCTGATCTTGCCAATCGGTTTGGTTATTAAACTTATAATAGTTTGAATTGTCCGAATTAAGGTATGCCTGGCTGCTAACCAGTCCCTGCGCTTGTAATTCGTTTATTCCGCGCGCTCTAAGCATTGAATAAAGTCCATCCGAAAGATAAGAGCGGTACTGACCAGCACCCATAACAGGTATCGATGAGGGGGCCGAGTTAACCCCGCCATAGGCCGAAAAGTCTATCGAAGTAGCTTGCTCATCAGATTTATTAGTAGTGATAAGAATAACACCGTTACCTGCACGGGTACCATAAGTGCTGGCACTTGCATCCTTAATCACCGTGATATCATCTATATCCTTTAAATCGAGGTTAGCTATTGGATTATCAACGTGTCCTGCAATCAGCGAAACACCGTAATCTGTATTATCGTATATGATTCCGTCTACAATAATAAGAGGTTGATTGGATGTGTATAAGGAATTATATCCCCTTAAATTCAAATTTGCTCCGATGCCCGGTGTTCCTGAACGACGCACAGTATTTAATCCGGCTACGCGTCCCTGCAGGTAAGTGTCTGCAGTTTCCATATTCCTTTGCCAACGATCATTCACTTCTACCCCTTCAACAGCACCGGCAATACGGGAGCTGAATTTATGTGCGAAGGGAAGATTGACGTCTGCTGAAAGGGTACTATATCCCTCATTATAAAGTGCGGTTTTGATGGCTGTACGTCCTTTTAGTGGAACCTCCGTTGTGGCGTAGCCCAATCCAGAAACTACTAATACTGCATTATAATGGGGCACTGAAATGCTAAAAGTACCGTCGGCACTAGTAATAGCTGCAGAATATCCTTCAACACTAATACGAGCTCCATCCAGAGGCTTACCGGTTGAGGCATCCGTTAATGTTCCGGTAACTTTTAATTTGTTTGCATCCGCCCTGCGGAAAGAATCTTGAACTGCAGTGGTCAGAGAATCCTGCTGCCTTGCTTTTACATCAAGAGAGCCAAGCCCCAGTATTAATCCGGGGAGGAGTACTCGTGTTACCGCTTTTGTAAATATGTGCATATTTCAGGTATATTAATCGTTTAATCTTTTATTGAACTGGAACCATCTTGATATAATCTAACACCAAAGTGTTTAGACCGTTGGTAGTGATGTTTGGCCCCATCAGGAACACAGGTAACTGAAGGCTTTGGGTACTGCTGGAATACAGTTTGTCAAAAGTGTATTCCCCAAGATATACTTCGGAATAATCATCTAGCTCTACCGTCTTAGTAAATGCTCTTGGCTGGGTAATATTCTTAAAAGTGACAGACATCGGGAAGGTTGCCTCCTGAAAGTCGTTTACCGCTACCCAATACAACTTATACTTAATCGGATGCACCGTGCCGGGAGCGTTGTATCTTATCCAATAATTCGCCTTTCCGTGGTTCTCTGAAATAAAATCGGTATAAATCTGCTGGTTATTGGGATTTCTCCGAATCCGCGTCCTGCTGGCCCTATTGGCCGCGTTTAGATTATTCATATCACCTGCTAAATTCTCACCTTGTATTACAACAGGTTTAATTTTTGTATAACGATCGTAAACACCATTTACGCCAAGGTCATAGTCAATGCTGTTCATCACATACACTATTCCATTACTTACCCGATGAGTCTCAACAACGGCATCTGCCTTCAAATGGAATCTTACACTGTCTCCAGCAGAGTATACCGATTGAGGGAAATTGTCTTTGTTAAGCAATCCATGAAACACCAAGTCTTTTACCACATTAAGATTGGTAATACTGTCTGTACTGTCACCTGCAGCGTAATATTTTTCCAGTTTATTTTTTTCCACCATGAATGCTGCATCCGTCAACACGATATATGTGAACAAAGAATCCTCATCATTAATATCATGACGGCGCGTGCGTACTCCATTGGCATCAGCAAACAAAGCGTCACGGTACGAATTGGAGGTAACAAACCCGGTTCCAGGTTCATAAACAGGCTCACCGGTTGCCGGGTCAACCCCGGTCTGCACTGCTCTGTTTAAGTCACGGTAGGTATAGGTATATAAATCCAAAACTTGCTTTTGCAAGGTATTGGTCGACATCAGGTACTCCCAGGCATTTACTTTGGGCAAAAGGGCTGTACCAATCACATTCAACACCCCATTCCCAACATACCGATCCTTAGAAATCAGATTAATATCATCAACCGTTGTCTTGGTTAAAGTCACATTCTTTAAACTGAGTGTTTTTACGGCAACATAGGGTTTCTGGATAGCAGTAGTTAAAAAGGATTGGTGGGCGATATGCATACCCACAAACATCTTTAACTCTTCATCAGTATCAATAAGGGCGGGATCAACCGACTGCAAAGCAGCATTCGTTGGAGCCCAAACAGTAAAGGTCTTTGAAGAGGCCAACAACTTGTCGTAGCCGGTTTTACTCAGGTATTCGCTAAACTTACTCAGGTCAGGATTCTTAATAACCTCTTCCAAAAGCGTTTCCCCTGCAAGCGGATCAGCTACTGCATTGTGTTCATCCCACTTTTTATCGCAGGCAGAAAAAACTATACCTATGCATACTAGCCACAGGAGTAAATTAAGTCTTGGTATATTCATATATCTTTCTTGTTGTCCTATAAATTCCCTGCAAACAAGTTGCAGGGAATTAAAGCATGTGGGTACTTTAGTTAATGATCTCCAGGATAATCAGTGAAGTCTGGAGTGCCATCCGGCTTAAACCTTGGCAAAATTTGAGAATCCCATGTTACCGGAATAAAATGGATCATGTCGAGGTTATTTTGGCTCTGACTATCCTGAAGAGCCTCTAATAACATGGTATGAGTATCCGTCGTCTTAATTTCAATGACACCAATATTCTTCGCAACCCAAGGGCTATTGTCTGTCTGACCATCTGTACGAATACGTTGCTTTTCAAACGGGGCAGCTGCATTACCATTGCTGGTGTAATATTTCCAGCCCAATGCAGCCAATTCAACCGTATTTCCTGGAGGAGGTGGCTCTGCGAAGAAAAAAGGCTTTGGTAACGCTACATCATCAATCAAAATCCTGGCTTTAGTGCCTATACGGTTCGGCCATCTTCCTGACTGGTTTTGCCTGCGGTAGCATACCCATACATTGTACGTGCCGCGAACAATCAGTGGAGTTTTAGTACGCATCCAATCATTACGGGATTTGACGCCTAAAGGGAGATTTAGATAGTCTCCGTATACCCAGGCACCTGTCGCATTCACATAGTTAGGGCCATATATCTGAGTGGCCCAATCCCAGTCTTTTAAGGGTGACGGTGCAGTTTTGGATGTCTTTCGGAAATCGAAGCTTCCAGCACCAGGAGTACGGAACTTAGCAACATTTGCCCGGGTTTCAGGAAAATCAGCTACATCCCAGTATACAGGAAAAGGCTCGCGCTTTTTAATAGCAAAATGGCCTGTGGTCGCTGTCCCACTAACAGGTGTATAACCCGATACATTATGCAACACCCCATTGACTGCGGAATTATCGCTATTGGTACGTGTAAGTAAAACACCGGGCTCATATGTGCCATTAAACACCATATCATTGATTAATATCTGATCGTTAACGAAGTCAGTTTGAATAATCTCAGGTGAAGCTAAAGTCTGCTGAGCCTGTGTGGTTGCTATATCCGCGAAGTACTTGGCACCATAAAGAATATGGTAGGCAACATAAGCATGGAGGCCATTAGCTGGATCTTTTAAATCGGTCACACCTTTATTGTATTTCGCTTTCAAAAGTTCGTAGGTTCCCAATCCTTCGGCGCTAAGTGTTTGATCACTTTCTGCTAGGAGCGTTAAGAATTTCTGATCAGTGTTGGAATTACTTGCAGGCAAAATATTCAGTGTGTCATATAAACCCGTTTCCTTAAGCGCCTGAGTAAAGATCGTGTAGCCCGGCTTTGCCTCTAACATCTGGGCAACCGTAAGTTTTGCCTGACGCAAAACATTATCAATTACATGCACATATCCGTTCCCTAACCTGATATTTGAAGCTTCTAAATTAGCCTGCCGATTGATAGAAATACTTGTTTGACCTCCGCTGGTATTTACACCCGTAATTAGGTACTGACCCAGCATTGTGAGTGAGTTCAACTTACTATCACCAAAATGAACGGTAGAGATCGTATCTTCTAAAAGGTGAAATCTAACCATGTCTCTCAGTTCGTCTACACTGATCTGTTCTACTGAGGTTTTACCCATATCCGCGAGGTATTTTTTAATACCGTCATTTGTAGGAAGAAACAGTGTATAATTTCCGTAGGCCTGTAAAAAACCGTCTGTGTCGGTTATTTCGAGGATTTTTCGGAACTCTGAGAACTGATCTGGGTTTTTATCAAGATACCCTGTAATATTCACCTGATCACTTACCATCGATACTATAGGCTCCTTTTTACAGCCCACCATGGTAAGTAGTAAAAGAAGCACTCCCAATGCGTTCTTCCATGTGTACAACTTAATTTTTTTCATGATTTATAATGTTAAGTTTATTTATAAAAAGGATTCTGGTCTAACAGTTTATCTGCCTGAAGTTCATCCACATGAATAGGCATATAATGGAACCTCGGGTCGCTATATTTACCTATCATAAGAATCTTCCTATTCGCCGGTGCGATCTCATTAATTACATCAGTAATAATTCCGATATTCTCGTAGTTATTCCGTTTTGCATTTCTAAGGAGATCAAACCAACGTTTTCCTTCAAATGCGAATTCTCTGGCACGCTCTTGTAAAATATATTCGGTAACCTCCAATGGTTGTCCGGGGTCGGCAGACATTGCACTCTCGGGCAGAGCGCCGGCTCTGGTTCTTATAATCTCGATTAAATCCAATGCATCCTGGCCACGGTTAGTCCAGGCCAGGGCTTCTGCTTTTAATAGTAAAATATCGGCATAGCGGTATACAAACCAATGTCTGAAAGAATCTTCCTGTTTTAAAGATTCGGTTTCATTCGCCCCTACATGCTTCCAGACAGTGCCGTCGGAAGATTTAAACGAATAACCGTCAGCCCTTGCATCCTTTGTATTTACCGGATCAAGAGCATCCAGGCCATAAAGGTTAAGCATCGTTAAGGGATTGGCCGTATACCGTCGGGCACTACCTGTGAAGAAATTGAACCATGGGTTTGTAGCCTGGCGATGAAACTGGAACTCGAATATGCTTTCGTTCGAATTTCCCTGACGGAACACAGTATTAAACCATGTTCCCTGAGTAACTAAACCGAAGTTATTTGAGGTAATGATCTTATCGCAAGCAGCAATACACTTATCGTACTCCTCTCCCCATAAATAAACATCCGCCTGCATAGCATTGACTGTATACTTGGTAACACGCCCCTTATTTGAGGCCACATTACCATAGGTAACTAAGGCATTCGTTTCAGCAAAAGTTAAATCGTTAACAATCTGATTATAAACCTCTTCTTTGGAACTTTTTGGTAATTGTTCTACCTGCGAATCGCTCGAACTGGCCTTCAACTGTAGAGGAACTTCACCCCATACCCTCAACAAGTAGAAATACATAAATGCCCGTAATGCTCTCGCTTCTGCCAGATAGGCGTTAAGCTGCCCTTGAGTTAAGGTTTTATCACTTTCCATCACCGTTGGCCCAAACTGAATTATCGTGTTACAATAATTAATGGTCCGGTAAATCGAGCCCCATCGTGCCAGCGGATTCGTAGGAAGAATTTCCCCATTGGTAATATTTACCTCCTCAATCCGTGTGGCCGGAGTTGGCATAATCATGTCTGCACGCAACTCACCCCACAAAAACATATTGGTTACGAGCTCATTGTCGAGCAAAGACGAGTAGACTCCGATAACAGTGGATTCAAGCTGCTCTTTTGTTTGCCAGAAATCTTCCCTCACCAAACCATCCTGAGGCTTAAGTTCCAACCATTTATTACAAGAGGTGGTAGACCCGAGAATTACAAAAAGAATCAGGGCTGCCTTAAATTTTATATTTTTCATCATCTTAATTATCGCTTAACTGTTAAAAACCTACGGATAACCCCATTACAAAATTTCTCGAAGGAGGAGTCATTGAATCATCCTGTACGTAGCTAAATGGATTATTAAGTCCTCTCGAACTCACATCAGGATCCACTCCTTTATATTTCGTCCAGGTAACCAGGTTCTCTGCTGTAATGTAAATACCCGCTCTGCTCACTTTAAGCTTGCTAAGAATGGCTTTATTAAAGTCGTACCTGGCTGTGACCGACTTAAGTCTTACAAATGAAGCATCCGAGACATATCGGTCAGAGCCCAGCCAGTTATAGCCACTTCTGTATAAAGCGCGGGGAACATCTGTAATATCCCCTGGATTTCTCCATCTCCTTAATACAACGGTGCTTTGATTTTCGTAGGCATACATGTTAGTGGTGGTCATCAAAGTCCTGTTTATTAACTCGAAGCCAGACTTAAAGCTGAAAAAGGCCTGTAATTTAATATTACCTTTAAACGTGACAGAGGGCCCGAAACCGCCTGTTACTTTGGGGTTGCCATTCCCCAGGTAAACCAAATCATCTTCGTTAATATTTCCGTCTTTGTTGATGTCCTCATACATGGCATCCCCGGGTTGAAAAACATAATCGACATTAGGATAATTATACCTCATGTATACTTCCTGTCCGTTGGGGCCTTCGATTACATTACCTTCGGCGTCCCGTGCGCGGGTTTCATCCGCGTCCGTATATACACCTTTGTACCGGAAGCCATAGAACGAACCGAAAGGATTGCCTTCCTGCAAATACGACCGGTATACTCCGTTGTTGATAAGCCTTCCGTCGGTGCGCGGATAATATTCCGAGACCGTCTCTATGATGTTAAGATTCTGGGCAATATTAAAGTCAAATCCTACCAGCCAATTTTTTGAACGATATGGTACTGTATTTAATCCTACTTCAAAACCTTTATTCACCATCACACCTACGTTAGCTGAGATGCGGTTATAACCCGTGTAACTCGGAATAGTAAGGTTATCGAAGAATAGGTCCTTAATGCGGTTGTTATATACTTCGACATCCAGTTTCAAACGGTTCTTAAACGTCCAGAAATTAAATCCAAGGTTTCTTCCAACGTTTGTTTGCCAAACCAGATTGTCCAATCCAATACTACCAGGAAGAACACCAGATTTGCCCAGGTAAGTGGCATTAGAAGGTACATATGTATTATAAAAGCTATAGTTATATCGCGGTTGCTGGCCCGACGCGCCGTAACTGGCTCGTATACTCAAATCGTCTATCCATTCAACCCCATCCATAAAAGGCTCTCCTGAGATTCTCCAACGGGTAGATACCGAAGGAAATATACCATAACGGTTATTTGCACCAAACCTGGAATTTCCATCCAAACGAGCACCAACGTTGATAATATACCTGTCGAGGAGAGAATACTGGTTAGACAAAACTACCCCTAGAGTGCGTTGCTGCCCAAAGCCTGATTCCAACCTAAGCCCTGAGGCATTTACCCGGGCAGGATTCGAGGGATCCTGCAGGTAAGATGAAGCTGTGTTAGAAACCGTAATGCTTTGACTATTGGACTGATTATCCTCTGTTTGCAACGAAAGCAAAGTTTGCAGACTATGCTTCTCTCCCAGCTTCGGAGTGAAGATAAGGTTAAGCTTAGTGTTAACCGCGAAAGCATCACCATCATTATCGTCCGCCCGATTAACAGAAGTCTCTGTTGACGGACGTCCTGTGGCTACTTGAGGTAGGAAGCGTTTCGTTTTTGAATTATTAATATCGAACTGAAGGTCGAAAGTTGAGATAAGCAAATTATCTGGCAAAATATCATACTGTAGTTGAAATTTCGGAGTGATCCGTTCCCCGAACAAACGACTACTGGCTTCCTGAGCCATTGCCAATGGATTAAAGGTACTTGGATATTGACCCTGAATGTTGCTTACCGGAGATAAATAGTTTGGCGTTTGGTTACCAAATTCGTCATACTCGCGAATAGCCATGTTAGGCATCTTATTGTAAGCTACGTTCCGAATAGCACCGGTATAATTTAAGGTGTTATTAACATGCGTATAAGTGAAATCGGAACGAAAACGGATGCGGTTAGATACATTATAATCCAGATTGATTTTGGTTGTAATCCGGCTCAGATCGGTACCAATGGTAGTACCTGTAGAGTTCAGATAGCCAATAGACGCGTAATAGCGTGCCTTTTCACCGCCACCCTGCATCGAAACGTTATGATCCTGAGTATGTCCTGTCCGGGTAATAGCATCAACCCAATCGGTATTGTTACTATAATTGTAAAACTGATCTGGGATTAGAGGATCGTATAAAAACTCGGGATATGCCCCGATGTTAATTGGCAAACGCCCCATGTTGTTTACAGCTTCTGGAATCAGGTTCGAATACTGATCCCCGGAAAGCAAAGGAATCGGTTCCGGCTGATTCGACATGGTCCCGCGGAAATTATAATTAAGACTGGGTTTACTCACTATACCGCGTTTAGTATTAATAACCAACACTCCGTTCGCCGCTCTGGCGCCCCAGATTGCTGTGGATGCAGCATCCTTCAGAACAGTAATATCTTTAATATCTGAGGGTGCAATGTTCAGTAACTGAGCGTAACCCTGCTCATCGGCTGTACCGAAATTAAAGTCGTCGGGAATTTGCGTTTCATAAGGCATACCATCCATCACGATAAGTGGATCAGCCGATCCGTTTATAGAGGCAGTACCACGGATACGTATCGACATTCCCGCCCCCGGATCACCCGAGGACGCCCCGAAATCTACTCCGGGCATACGTCCCTGTAACGCCTGGTCTATAGATGCTGCCGACAACTCCTCTAAATCCTTGGTACTAACTGTAGAAGTTGCGACAGTAGAATTTCTGGCATCAATATTTAATCCAGAACCATTATTAATGGTACGCTGGCCAGTGATTACTACGTCTTCCAGCTGATTTATGGTGGACACAAGCGAAACGTTAATTACAGCCCTGCCATTAATGGGTAGTGATTGAGTTTTGTAACCGATAAAGGATACCTGGAGAACGCTCTCAGAACTAGAAACGAGTAGAGCGAAGTTTCCGTCGATATCAGTGGTCACCCCTCTTATTATACGCTTGTCCTTATCCAGCTCTACTACGGATGCACCTATAACCGGCTCCTTATCCTTCGAATCAATTACCTTGCCCCGCACTGTAAGTCGCTGTGCGTTTTGCGCTACAACGGTACTATAACAAGCTATGGTAGCACTAATTACCAATAAACAGAGAGCTTTATAGAATATCTTGTTCATATTTTACAGTTTATCATTAAAATTTCAAGACTTTGTTAATAGAGTGTATAAGTGCTCTGTTACTTATATTATTACTTACAGGCAAATTAACCGTCGCTACATTGGGAGTTGGCGTGTCATCTACCAGTTCCATTGTACCCGGTGCCTTGTTCGGGGCGTATCTTACTGTAAGAATGCGCGACTCATTTATAGCATTTTTTAATATGGTTGTAAATGCTCCCTCTTTCTTACCGTCGACTGCAACTGAAGAATTTATCGGCATATTCATAATGGAATATTTGATCATCCGCTCTACGGCGTCTTTCTGTGCAGCGGTTTGAGTCGAAGCATTAAAGTTAGGTGCTCCCGTGATTGGATCTCCTGGCAATCTTCCGGCCTTAACCGCCTCTTCAATTGCCGCATTGGTTGGAACAAATAATGTATAGAACCCACCTAGTTCAACGCCATCTATTATTGTTTTAGCGGCATCAATCCAAAGAGCCGATTTTTCTAAATACTTATAAAAGTGCGAGTAGCTGGAACTGATCGCCGGATCAGTAGAATTCGCCAAAGTCTTTAGTGTGTATCCGGGGTTGATATTGTCTTCCGCAAATTTCAGCATTCCGTCGGTCACGTAGGCGTTGCCATTCACTGCCGATCTGACTTCCTTAATCGCGACTTCAGTGCCCTCGGCAATATTGCCACTAGCATAAAGTTTCCCGTTATTGTATCTGATATATTCGCCATTAAATGCTTCAATGATACCCTCACCCGCAAAATTTTCCGCCTTTTCTGTAAGTACTGATGTACGAATCAGTCTGCTAATCAAAGCTCCGGCTTGTCCTCCGAACGAAGGATTAAGGCCAGAGCCGGGCTTGGCATAACCCCATTGGCTGGTATTCGGATCGTAGTCGAAGCCAGCAGCCATTAAGTCGGCATCAGACATAAGAAACATAGATGTTTGGGCATTAGGGGCAGTAACATAATCCTTAACATCTGCAGATCCATCTATAGCGCGGGTCATAAACGCATAGTCTGGGTTCAGATATGCATGGCCGTAAACAGTACGAAATACATCGGCCTCTTGCGGCTTATTCACACCAAAAAAGTTCCCGTTACTAAGTACCTTATTCTCTATGATGTTCGACTGAGTAAACGTGGCGACTTCTAATTGCGAGTTCTCAATATCTTGTAAGCCGGACGGCCACAGGGGCACAACCCACATATGCGAATTAATAAAATCCAGAAGAATGGATGCAGGTGCGTTATCAAAAGAACCTCCATAATATTTTAAAAGCTCTGCCACATATGTGTCTAATTCTGCATTCCTGGGAACCGCTATAGACCACGACATATTCTGACCATCGGTTTGTCCTCCTAAATAGCCTTCGTTGTTCGGAGCGAAAGCCAGCGACTGGTAAGCTTTTATAAATACCGAATCGGAGTTTCCTGTAACGGCGTGATAACGTTTAGTATAGTCGGCGTTAGGTACATATACTACATACTTGTCTAATAAGGCCTTGAATTTACTATAGTCCGGGTTGGAGGCAATATATTGATCAATATTGGGTAGAGCCTCTATCACTTCATCGATTTCATGTATAATTCCGTTCTCGGCCGGAATATCTGCTGCAACTACTTCGGCTTGTGCTACATGGAACCCCTTGAACGTTTTACCAGGATAGAATTTAGAATAGTCGCTGTGGTCAATATTATTGGCTGTCAGTTGCTCATCAATAAAATAAGGGATGTGTTTGTTATTGTTCTCGCCAGCCACATAGTTTATGCCATTACGACTACTGTTGACCACCTTTCTGCCATTCTCAGAGTATACAAAATCGTAGTATGCCGTTGTTCTTCTAAATGCGCCATTGGTATCGGGGCCTACAGGCGTCTGATAAAAACTTAACTGATCTTTACGATACGGATTATATATCAATCCGTACAAAGCAATTTTCTGGGCTGTCTCGACATTAATATCTGCTACGCTGGAGATGCCCTTTTCCTGAAAGTACTTTTCAAACGCCTGATCATTAGGAGCAAACATAGTCCATGACCCCGCTTTACCTAAAATCTCTTTGTAGCCAGATTTATCAATCACCGCCAGGAGATTCGTGAAATTTCCCCTCGCTTGTAACTGCTGATAAATAGGAGGCGCCAAATCTGCCGGTCTTCCATAATATTCATCCCAGTCTTTTTTCTGACAGGCAGAAAAAAATAGGATAAAGGACACAAAAAAGAATAGGCCATTTATAATTCTCTTCATATAAATTTTTGTTGAGTGTAAAAAAGTATTGAAAGCTCTCTTGGATTAAAATCCTTTGTCGGTTGTGAGCGAGAAAATAAAGAGAGAAAAAGAAGTAAGTAAAGGTTCTGCCATAGTTTAATATTAATGGTTAATTCTGGTTTGAAATTGATACTTAGTGTAAGAACACCGTGGTTATATTCCTGCAAGTTACCAGCATAAAAAAACGACAGCAACCTGTAGTGTCCTGATAAGGAGCCTATCGCATCCTGAACTGTCCTGCTCTATTTTTTGTACCTGTTGAAAAAAAAATAATCTTAAAAATAATCTATCGATACAGTCCAAAAAACGCCAAAACAATAACAAAACAGTCAAATTTTTAGTATTATTTAAAAACACCTGGCATTAAATCGAAAAATTCACCGCATAACACTCGTCTACAAATACCACCCTTCAAAATTGTCGGCTATACGAATCTCCCACAACATTGACGACGTATACCACCGAAAAATTTCGACAAAAAACGACCATAAAAATACACTTAGTGTATTATCCATGAACAGCACCGGAATAATGACTATTGTAAACGTAACGAACAACGCAGTCCCCCCTCTCAGCCCTCTGCTACATTAATTTTTTAAATAGTGGCTGACTTCACAAGCAACGTTGGAAGTACAACTATTAGCTGCTAATTATCGGTTATGTATAACGCTTCGTTGATAATGTGCATTAACTCATGAGAAAACGACGCATTTTGAACTTTCTCCTTTAAGGCTTCCAATTTTGCCAGATCATATCCACTCGCATTTCTTCGTATCAATCTGTCTAAAGCCGAATCAATATATTCACGCACCCGCTCTAGCTGTTCTACCCGTCGCATTTCTGCAGCAAGCAAATTTTCCATATTCGATCGGTGAATATGAAGTCGTTGATTATCGGACGCATTAAATGCCCGCTTCATTAAAACCTCATAAGAAAATGTTTTAGCAAAATTGTCTGGTGTAGTTACTTTAGTCTTAATCCTCATACTCGAATACGTTGAAACCCTTCTTTGTGAATGAAGGTTAATTGGTCGTTTGGAAGTATCGTCTCCCTAATTGGTGTCTCTTGTATCAAAGATGCTGGTGCAACATTAAAAACAGCTTAAAATAAAATCAGAAGTAAAGCAAGACCGTAATTTTTATCATTAAGCAACCCGCGGGTCGGGTAACTGAGGACTTTAAACCAACAAAGGGAGTACGTAAAGGTCTATTAAATCAATAAAAATGAGAATTGTTAAAAAGGGAGATTTGAAGATTAGGAGGTTGGCAGAAGGTTAAGGCCTTTTTATAAAACAGACCTTCAGTTGATTTAAATTCTTTTCAGGAACCAGATATTGGATAGTACCGTTGTGATATTGCAGAATGCGCTTAACGATGCTTAACCCCACTCCACTTCCGGTCTTATCGGTTACGTTGCTTCCCCGAACAAAGGTATTGAACAAGGCAGATGTGTCTGCGATTTCAGGAGTCTTTCCGGTATTGCTAATCACAACTTCAATATCTTCCGTGCCTAACCTTAAAATGCAGCTTACAAGCTTATTATCCGAATACATATAGGCATTTTTGAAAAGATTACGGAAAGCCAGCTTCAAAAGAATAGGATCTCCCTCGATAACCAGGTTCTCGTCTCTTTCCATATCGCCTTCAATTTCAAATTGGAATCTAAATCCCGCATCTGTGGCAGACAGCTGCGATGCCTGGTCAAAGATAACCTCGTCTAGCCGGATGCTTTCAAGCACTTTATCAGCATTATTGATCTGCGATAAAACCAATAGTGAGGTTACAATATCGGATAACTGGTACATATCTCCTGAAACGTTTTTAAGCCCGTTTCTAAGATCGCGATCTAAACCTGGTTGGCGGAGAATATTTTCCAACTGGGCGGTTGCCCTGGCTATTGGTGTCCTTAACTCGTGTGAAGCGTTTCCAGTGAACTCCTTTTGGCGGTGATAGGCGTTGTCGATCCTATCCATCATCTGATTAAAAGAACGTGATAATGCATCCACTTCATCATTCCCTTTTGAAAATGAAAGGCGCGTATTAAGATTCTTATCAGTGATCTCCTGGATTTGACTCCGAACTTCATCGAGCGGCTTCAAGCTTCTCTTACTCAAATGATAAGACACCGACCATACCACCGTCGCCCCGAAGACAAAAGCGCCTGCCAGAAGGTATTTAAGGTAATTCATGTAAGGATTATTATATACGTCCAGGGCCGAGGTAAGCACATAATAATATTCTCCGCCGTCTACGTATAGCATTCCAATTACATCGTAGTCTTCTTTTCTTTTGATAACAACTTTATGCTTCCTTAGCTGTTCAAAGTCTTTTGCTGTCCAGTTGAAAGTATAATTATCGTTGCTGGTATAAAGACGACGGAGCTTACTGTCGTATACCGTAGTTTTTTCATTATTCAACCGGGTAGTTCGGTTCCTGTCGAATAATTCCAAAGCCTTAATATCAATACCTTTAACGTCTACGAGCAACTTTACAGTAGTCTCCGCCCGCTTGATCAACCGGTTTTGAAATTCATTTCTTCTGAAATTTGAAAACAGTACAAACACTGCGCATAAAACAGATCCCAGCAGCACAGAAAACAGCAGACTAAAAATAAGGGAGAACCGCTGTTTTATGTTCATGCTAATCTATATGCTTTAGAAAATATCCATATCCCGGGCGGGTATGAATGAGCTTCGGATGAAAATCTTTATCGATCTTAGCCCTTAAAAAATTGATATAGACTTCAATGGTATTAGTCCCTGTTTCGAAGTTGGAGTCCCATACCCGCGATGCAATAACTTGCTTGGACACTATTCTTCCATTCGATTCGGCTAACACCTCGAGCAATTTGTACTCCTTTGGAGTAAGAGCTATGTTTTTGCCATCGCGATAAACAGTCATCTGCGTAGCATTGACCACCAGATCTGCTATTTTATATATCAGGTCGCCTTTATCCAGACCAGCACCTCTTCGTAATAAAGCTCGGATCCTTGCATTTAACTCATCGAAATGAAAGGGCTTAACCAGATAATCATCTGCACCGAATTCAAGGGCTTCTACTTTATCAGAAACAGCTCCATAAGCCGTGAGCATTAATACAGGAGTCTGTTTGTCCGTCTCTCTTAATTTACGACATACTTGCATGCCATTATATTCCGGTACATTAATATCGAGTAAAAAGAGGTTATAACTTCCCAGATCCGCCTTGAAAAAGCCGAGACCATCAGTCACGATATCGCATTCATAGCCCTGGTTGTTTAAAAAGAGCTTTATCTCTGAAGCCATCGTGTTGTCATCTTCCAAAAGCAGGATTCTTATATCAGACATAAACCACTCATTAAATTATTCTTACCTCTCAAAGTTGACCGCTAATTAACGATATTACTTTCCCCAAAATGGCTTTCACAAATAAAGATTAGACAATAGCTGAAGCTAAGGCTGATAATTTAGCAAAATTAATTATTATTTAGCAACCTGTGATATCCGTGTCGCTACGGCCACTTCCTATTATTGTCTGTATATCAACAATGTAGCAACCGATTCTTTTGATCAAATTATCCAAAGGACTACTCTAACGAAAAATCAATAACCAAAAGCTATACTAACCAATGTACCCAACTTAGGAATATAGCCGTCCTTCGGATCCGGAAAAGGTGGTTTATAATATGGCAAATACACCTCGTTACGCAGTATCTCTGTCGAAACGGCTTGCCTTTTATCGATAACGAACGCATAGGGCCATCCATTCGCCCTGAACAGTCCGTTTGTAACATAGGTAGCGGCATAATAACGGTTGCGCCCCTTGGGCTCGCCGTTGTCATACACTTCCGATTTTGAAAAAGGATCGTACGTTTCATAATACAATATTCCATCAACCTTCTTGTATCCTTTCACCAAAATCCAATGGCCGGTGGTGGAAATGGTTTTATCTAACAAAGGATAAAAGCGGTTGGTATATTGCTGCTCCAGCTCATTATATGGGATAACCGAAAAATCAGTCAGGAGAATCACTAAATTGCCTCTGTCGATATGCTCGGTCACATCCAGGGGGTCTTTACTGAGAGTAATCAACTTAAAAAAAATATTCCTGCTGGTAAACTGACGATCCACGGCTTCGGGGTCCACCGGCCCGGCGGGCCCGGTACCACGCATAGAGGCCACATCAATACTATTATACTTAAAGATATCTACCCATTTCAGCGCCATAGCAACACAAGCAAACGCACCGTTAACTTTAGATCCGCTTCCTGTACCATCCTGGGCCACATACCATTCATATTCTTTTACTAAGCGTTTCTCTTCTGTAACTACGTTTCCCAAACCAATCCGGCGGTTGTTTGATTGCATTCTTACTGTCCAGTCCGCACTTCTTCCATCAGAAGACGTAATTCTGTAAGTTACCGGATTTGTAAAGTCATTAGGGGTATCGCTGCTATACTGCCGTACACCATTTACAGTGGCTATTGCGCCTTCCGACAATTGAAATATCGCTATTAACGCCCTTCTGTCAATAAAATCGGCAATATCAACTACCACCTCCTTCCTCTCTGCGTTCAGCGCACTTACAGTTCCCTTATTAAAAACAAGAGAGATGATTTCGTTGCCGGCCGGCTGCTGTACCGGTGTTTCCTTACAGCTAACGAAAATGAGAGTGTACAGTAGACAGTATATCAGATTTCTCGGCATATCAGTTTTTCAGGTAATAAAACGCAATGAGCTTCAGTATAAACAACAAAACTGTTGGATACAAAAATAGTATCCAACAGCTCCAATTGCGTGTTACAGGTTTCCCTAAAAATTAAACGGCAAGTACCAGTTTTTTACATCGGTACCCAATGCATTAACGCCGGCAGGCACGGGTTTACCCGCAGCAATAAATTTATCTGCAATAACATCTCTAAGAAAAGCACGGCCACTTCCGGGTGTTTCTTTTTCCCTTCTAAGTGCATGACGAATAAGCGTCGGCCAGCGATGCCCTTCGAATGCTGATTCCAATGCCCACTCTGCAATCATGATGTCTTCCATTGCTGTCCTGAATGCAGCCTCCTTACCCGGCAAAAATGGCTTGTGATAGTTGATGTATGACTTCACTCCTGGAACGCTCATATCGAAAAACTGTGAAGAATCAACTTTTGTTTCTGCCAGGTTGGCGCGTAGGCGCACACCCAGTTGATATGACCATAATCTTCTATAGTTAGGAGAATCACCGAATCTTGCATCGAAATAATAATCCGGATTAGAATCGAAGCTTTGCATCTCGTTTGTTTTATTAACAACAGATGGCGCAACCACTCTGGCATACACATCTCTAATTCTAGAATTCACAAACGCATACGCCAAGCTGTCTCGTCCGTCGCGATTTGCAGATTCTGCAAATTTTAACGTAAGATCGCCCCCGCGGCTTATGATCCACTTTCCGGTAGTTTCAAATTGATTTACAGGATTGTAGTTGGGGATAATTTTTTTGATATAAGTATTGGTACCTACCCTGGTATAGCTCACGCCCTCGCCACGGGCATTATCAGATGGAGAACCGTCAGTCCTGGTTTGGTTACGCCAATTTTGGATAGCTTTATCTGAAGGTTTGATAAGGTAGCTGTTAGGTGCATATAATTTTATAAAAGGATTAACCGGGGCAAAGTTCCTGTCGAAAGGGATCTGGTTAATTATCTCGTTGTTCTGAACACGCTCGCCAAATCCCTGGGTAAATATCTTGTTCCAGCTTGATCCTGCAGTAGACAAATCCGAGCCGTTCGAACCAAGGGTTAATGCTGCATAAGCGTCGTTATTTTGAACCGGATCTCCTCCATTATAATTAAATAATTTTTTATAATAATGGCTTGCCTGAGGGTAATTGCCTTTCCACAAATATAAATCTCCCATCAGCTGCTCTTTATTAATAAATATTTTGGCAGGAGCATAACCGTCTATCGGCAATAACAAGGAAGTACCTGCAGGTATCCGTGTTAACGTCGGTAAGCCCTGCATCACATCGATCAGCTTGGTTAGTAGCTCATCAAAACTTAACTTAGGATATTTTGACTCGTCTTTGGCAGCTTCAATAGACTGCAACGGATCTGTGATATAAGGAACGGTTCCGTAATGTATCCCTAGTTGTAGATATAACCATGTGCGTAGGGCAGCTACCTCAGAATACCTGATATTGTAATCCGCCTGCAACAGTCTTTTGTTTGCAAGCATCAAATCAAAGTTGTGCATCACGTCATTACAATTAATAATGATTTCGTAATACGGCCTTGGATTTGCCCAGGGATTACTGGCAGATACATTATGATCGTTTATCTCCCTGAGATAGTTATCCGCCTGAGGAGTTACGTCTTCCAGATCTGCTCGCAGCTCATTCAACACAAGGTATTTGTCTGCTATTCTCGTCACTTTCCCATACAGCCCAAGAACCGCGGCATCGGCATCAAAAACATTCTGATATGCCTGAGAGTAATCCAGTGCATCCTCTGGCAACAGATCAAATGTCTTTTGGCAGGAAAAGGTGCTCATGCCCAGCAAGAGTAACATCATTCCTCTAAAAACTCTTTTATTGCTAATTTTCATATTTCAAGCTTAATTTCTTATAAACCTACTCTGATTCCTAATTGAATAGTTCTGAACTGCGGTTCAAGCCCTACATCTATTCCCTGCGAGAAGATACTTCCGGTAGCACTGAATTCGGGATCATATCCTAAATATTTACTGATCGTGAACACATTATTCCCGCTGAGGTACACTTTGGTGTACTTCAGAGATTGTGTTCTCAACGGCAGATCATAGGTAACAGAAACCGTGCGCAGACGCAAGTATGAACCATCTTCTATCCAGCGGTCCGAAAAACGCGAGTTTTCCGCAGGGTCGCCAAGTGACGCTTTTGGTACATTAGTTTCCTGTCCTTCATATCTCCAGCGATTCAATACATAAGGTGTCTGATTTTCAAAGCCATTCATTGATTCAAGCCTTCTTCGTGTGTAATTATATACGTCGTTTCCTACCGAGAATGTTAACATTGCATCAAAGGAAAATCTCTTCCATCCTACAGTATTGCTCAACATTCCGGTAAAATCAGGATTCGGATCACCAATAACTTGTCTGTCGTCAGCGTCAATAAATCCATCATCTTTACTGTCAACAAATCTCACATCGCCAGCTGTAAACGGCACAATAACACCGTTCTCGCGACGGCTTTGCGGGGCTGCTGCGGCTTCAGCGTCTGTAGTATAAACGCCATTGGTTTTATAGCCGTAGAACAAATTGCTAGCCATACCTTTTTGGGTAAGTATCGTTGCCCCGGCATATTGAGTCAATAATCTGTCTCCAGGAATCCTGGTTATCTCATTTTTAAACCTGGATATGTTCAGTCCCATATCCCATCTTACTTTTTTTCCAAGTAAACGTGCCGTCATACCTAGTTCTGCACCGGTGGTGCGCATTCCGCCGTTATTGGAATATGCAAAATCGAACCCGGTTAATGGAGAAACTTCTTCCTGAATCAGCATGTCGAAAGTTCTGTTCCTGAACACATCAAAACTCACGTTAAAACGCTCTTTGAATAAAGATGCATCCAATCCGAGGTTTAGTTTTTCAACAGTCTCCCACTTTAAGGCAGTGTTAGGAATATTTCCTCTTACCAGACCCTGAAGACCGAACAGGTTTTGTGCGCTGTAGTATTGACGGGCAGTGTAATTGCCGATGTCATTGTTCCCTACCGAACCGAAACTAGCTCTTAGTTTTAATACATCTACAAAATTGGCATTAGCCATAAACGACTCAGAAGAAACCAGCCAGCCTGCCGCTATAGAGGGCATTACAGCGATCTTATTTCCATTGAACGTTGTCGCATTTGGAATATCCCGTCCAAAACGAGATGAACCATCTAAAGCCACATTTAATGACAAGAAATACTTATGTCTGAAACCGTAGTCGGAGTTGAGGTATAAATTCGCTGTACGCCATAATCCGTTACTTCCGCTGACCTGTCTGAGAGCAGACTGCCCGTTTCCAACAGTTACATAATCATCTGTAGCCGCATTATATCCCAAGCCAAAATCTGATTCACTTTTATTATCGTCAAACCTGAACCCCAGATTTGAAGAGAGTGCATGAACATTGTTGAATGTCTTATTATATCCCAGACGGACATCGTTAAATAAAGAATAGAGACGCTCAACGTTGCTTCCGGAACGGTTTCTGGCTACAGCCCTGCTTAGGGTGTCAGCAACGATTCCATTTTCAGGAATGAACATATTCTCACGAACCTTACTGAAGGTTACGCCTGTAATGTTCTGTAAACTAAGATTTTTATTGAACTGATAAGTAAATCCGATTGAGCCCATGAAGCGGTAATTCCTGTTTATGCCAATCATATCATTTACTGCTACAACCGGGTTACTTATTTGAAAGGCATCCACATCAGAATACACCGGGGATAGAGAGCCGTCTTCCGAAGTAACATTAGGAGAAAGAATAGGCGCTTTAGCGAGTGCGAGATAGATAGGATTTGTATTAACAGCAATTCCCTGATCTCTCAAATTTTGCTGATTAGACACAAACGACAGATTTGCATTCCCTTTGAACTTGGTCGACAGGTTTAAGTCGGCATTAAAGCGGGTCTGATATCTTATCATATCGGTCATATTGGTAATACCTTCATTCTTAAGGTAACCTACCGCTAAACCATACGTGGCGATATTATCTCCACCTGTTACTTTCATGTAGTAGTTTTGATTGTAACTATTCCTGAGAACCTGGTCTTGCCAGCTTGTATTGTAACTATAAGAAGGAGAAGCCTGCATATAAGGCCTGGACTGTATGATAGTTTGCGACTGTGCAGGAGAAAATCCTTGCCTTAAATAAAAATCGCCAAGAGCATCTGTTAAATAAGACCGGTAGCTTTGAGCATCCAATACAGGTAATTTTGACGCCGACGAGTTAAATCCACCATAAGCTGCAAAATCAATTTTAGTCGCTTGCTCTTTAGCGCGGGCTGTTGTAATCAAAACGACGCCATTGGCAGCACGAGTACCATAAATAGACGCCGTTGCATCCTTTATCACTGTGATATTATCAATATCTTTCAGATCGATATTAGCCAATGGGTTTTCGACATGCCCCGATATCAAAGAACCGCCATAATCACCCGTATCATAGTAAATTCCGTCTATTATATAGAGGGGCTGATTGCTCGTAAATAAAGAGTTAACCCCTCTTAAAAATACACTTGCTCCGATACCCTGGGTTCCCGAACGTCTGATAGCGTTCAAGCCCGCTACACGGCCCTGTAGGTAAGTATCCGGACTCTCTGATATCCTTTGCCAGCTGTCTGATATGTTCAACGTCTTAACCGCACCCACCGTTGTATTAAACAACTTTCGGCTATTTGGGAGAGTTACTGCATCATACTGAGACGTAAATGTGTCCTCGTATAAAACCGCTGACACCGAATTACGGCCCCTCAATGCAATTTCCTTTGTATTAAAACCTGAACCGGAAATTACAAGGTAGGTGTTATAATCGGGTACAGAAACGCGGAATGTACCGTCCGCATTCGTGATTGCTGCAGAGTACCCCGGTACACTGATACTTATACCATCAAGTGGCTTGCCGGTAGCAGCATCTGTGATCGTTCCGGTTACCCGCTGTGTGCCGGTATTGACACTTTTAGTAGTATCTAAAACGGCATTCAGGGAATCCTGCCTGGCGTAAGTATTTGCAGCGGTTGCAGCTACAAACAGGCTCAGGAAGAGTAACCGCTTAATTATTGTTCTATTTATATGCATAATTCAGGTATTTTAAAACTAATCATTTAATCAGGGTACCGGCACTAGTTTAATATAATCCAGATACATGTCGTTTAGAGGAGCAGTTGTGGATGCCGCGCCAACCTGATATATAGCCAGCGTACGCTTTAACTCATCTTGAAATGGATCAATGCTTCTCGAATAGTAGCGGGAGGCAGTAAATTCTCCGAGGTATTTCTCGTCGTAATCTGTTTTATATAAATACTTACCCGAAATTGGATCAATCTGGTGAGCATTCGTAGCCGGATCCAGAACCGGCAGAACACCATGCATTACATAGGGGAATCCCGGAGTTTCTACCAGAGGATTACCAATAGCGAAACGCATCTGAGAAAAAACTATCGTTGAACCCGCCACCAGCGGGCTGGCTTTTGCTGCAGGCACTATATTAAAATCTTTTGGAACCCTCCAGTAAACTTTATACTTAACCTTATGAACCTCGTTAGGGCGATACCTCGAGAAATTTATATTCTGCGCATGGCCTACCCTGTATAAAAACGTGTAAAAGCTTCCGTCGGGATTCCTTCTTGAGCGCTTTTCAAAGGTTCCGTTTGTTGCTTTAACCATACTAAGATTCTGATCTGCAGTATTTACCGTATTATTAATGGATTCACCCTCAATAATGATAGGCTTTATTTTAGTGTACTTATCATAAGTTCCGCTCCCTAAGTCATAATTAATACTACTCATAACATACACCACACCGTTGCTTACCTGATGGGTCTCCACAACAGCATTTTTGTCAAGGTGGAACCTTACACTGTCGCCAACAGATAGCACAGAAGCAGGAAAGTTATCCTTATCAAGAAAGCCTTTAAAAGCAAGGTCTTTAATTACATTAAATCCGGTAAGGCTGTCCGTAGTATCTGCATTGCTCGTTTCAAAGTACTTTCTTAGCTTGGCCTTTTCCGCAGTAAATGCAGCATCTGTTAAAAGAATATACGTAAACGTGGAATCTTCGTGACTGATGTCAGACTGACGCAAGGCAGACTCCGCCGCTGACGGCCGATCGGAAAATTGGCGCTGCAAAAATCTGTTCTGGGTATAAAAGCCTGTCCCCGGTTTAAGTATTGGCTTTCCGGTTAGCGGATCAATCCCCGTAACTTCGGCTCTTGCCGGGTCATACCTGGTGAAAGTAATAGTTTCCAGCTCTTGTTTTTGCAACGAGTTTGTCGACATCACCAACTGCCAGGCACTTGGCTTAGGTGTGATTGCTGTACTTATTATGTGAAGTACCCCATTCCCCAGATATAGGTCTTTACTCGTCATCACCGATCCGTCTACCGTGGTAGGCGTAAAACTTACGCTCTTTTTATTTAAGGTCTTAACCCGCACCATGCCATTCTTGGCTGAAGCTGTCAAAAATGAGAGGTTCGATATATGATTTGCAACGAATAATTCAAGCTTGGCTTGAGTATTTATTACCTCAGGGTCAAGGGCCTGCAAAGCTGCATTAGTTGGAGCCCATACGGTATACGCTTTCCCGGTGCCCAGAGTATCATCGTAATTTGTTTGTACAAGGTACTCGGCAAATTTGCTCAGGTCGGGATTTGAATTGATCCTGTCAAGTAATTGAGAAGAGAAATTAGGCTCGGTTACCGCGGTATGATCATCCCATTTCTTTTCACAGGAACTCATAACTGCAGTGCACATTAAAAGCAATAGTATCTTTTGTTTCAATAAATTCATGTTTTTAAATTTAAAATCCTTTAAAGTTCCGCGGGGCCTCACCCGCAGGAAATTGTATGCTATCTTAATGTGTTCCCGGGTAATCAGTAAAGTCTGGAGTTCCATCAGGTCTGAACCTTGGTAAAATTTGCGACGGCCAGTCTTTCGGAATAAAATGAATCATATCCAGGTTATTCGCGTTCTGGCTGTTTCTGATTGCCTCCATCCTTAGCGTATGCTCGCCGGTGGTTTCAATTTTCATTAAGCCAAGGTTCTTAGCCTGCCAAGGTTGATTATAAGGAAATGCAATTTTATCCCACGGGTTGGCCGGATTACCTGTTGAAGTATAAAACTTCCAGCCCATTTGTTCTAACGTTTTGGTATCGCCAAAAGGAATTGGTTCTGCAAATGCAAAGGTCTTAGGCGAAGGGTCCCCCCCATCAATCCTTACCCTTGCAGTAGTTCCATCTGATGCGGGCCATGTCCCGGACTGGTTTTTTCTTCTCCAGCACACCCATACATAATACTCCCCGCGTACTATCACCGGAGTTTTCATATCAATCCAGGGCTGACGGGCATTAGACGCCACATTTCCCAAAAATAAATTCAAGTAATCTCTGAACACCCAAGCATGACCAGCGCTCTGACCACCGCTTACACCGTTTTGATACGTAAATCCGTCCCCTGTTTTAGGCCAATCCCAGCCTTTTACAGGACTTGGAGCCGTCGCGGAAGTCTTCCTAAACGCTGGAGGATTCGTGCTTCCTCCCGTTCTGAAAAATCCAGAGTTTCTTGTTTCCGGCATATCTGCAACATCCCAGTAAACCGGGAAGGGCACGCGTACTTTTATAGCAAAGTGACCATTAGTGGTACCTTGAGCGGTAACAACATCCCCATTCCCGTTAGTATAGGTATGGTTATACTGATATGGTCCAACTGTGTGCAACACCCCGTTAATCGCCGAAACATCACTTTTTGCTTTAACGATCTGGACGCCTGGTTCGTAGTTTCCATTAAACTCCATATCATCAAGTATAATCTCGCGGTTGCGAAACTTTGCCTGCACTATTTCCGGATACGTAAGAGTGATGTGAGATTGTGCAGAAGCGATATCCGCAAGATACTTGGCACCAAGAAGAATATGGTAAGCCAGATATTTATAAACTCCGTTCTCAGGATTTTTCAGGTCAGGGTTACCTGAATTATATTTAGTCTTCAGATCTTCAAAAGAGAGGATATTTGCGGCCTGCAGAACTGAATTAGGTTCTGCGATTACAGTAAGGAACCGCTCGTCTGGCTTTGGATTGTCTACAGGCGAAATATTAAGAGCATTGTATAAACCCGTAGCCTCCAATGCCTCAGTAAATATCGAAAACTCAGCAGGGTTAGCCTTTAACATTTCTGCTACCGTCAACTTTGCAGGTCTCAATACGTTATCTATAACATGAAGGTAACCGTTACCCAAACGCACATTAAACAGATCTACATTGGCCTGACGGTTAATAACGACATTTGTCTGTCCGGATGTACCTGAGTTTGAAGATCCTGTAATCAGATACTGCCCTAGCATTGTTAATGTATTTAGTTTACCATCTCCAAACTGTCTTGAGCTGATTGTATCCTCAAGTAAATGGAAACGTACCACACGTCTTAACTCTTCAACATCCAATTGCTCGACAGAGGTTTTGCCCATGTCTGCAAGATATCTTTTGACACCTTCGTTTGTTGGCGCGAACATGGTATAGTCACCGTAGGCCTGCAGAAAACCAGAATTTCCGGTTATCTCCAATATTTTAGTCCATTCTGAAAATTTTTCAGGATCCTTCTCCAGGTACCCGGTAATATTAACTTGACTACTGGTTGTTGATACAAACGGTTCTTTTTTGCAACCAACCATAGCCAGGATCATTACGCATAATGCGAGTACTGAGATCCGATGTATATTAATCTTTTTCATAAAATATTTTAATTGGTTTTATAAAATGGGTTTTGCTCCAGCAGCTTATCCGCCTGTAGTTCCGATGTCGCGATTGGTAAATAATGACTCCGGTAATCGCGTAGCTTATTAGTAATCGCTTCAATCCTGTCACTCGGAGCCACTGCAGCTACCGCATCAATAAGCACCTGAGCCTTTCGCTCATAATTATTACGCTTAGCATGTCTCAACAGATCAAACCACCGCTTGCCCTCAAAAGCAAACTCACGCGCACGTTCATTCAAAATATAGTCAGAAACTTCGTATGCAGAACTTGGGTCAGCAGGTTCGGCGGTAATAGCCAATGCACCAGCCCTGTTACGAATAACATTCACAATATCCAATGCTTCTTGTCCCCTGTTTGTCCACGCAAGCGCTTCAGCTTTCATTAATAAAACATCCGCATATCGGTAAACTATCCAGTTCTTATCTGAAGTGTTGGCGCTAACAAGTCCTGTCCCTTCATACGAGGTACCGGCATGCTTCCATAGCTTTCCTCCAGCACCCAAACTATAAGAGCCGCCGTTTGCACGTATATCCTGAACAGTCGGGGTAGCGGGATCTGGTATACCGAAAATCGCATCCATGCGTACTATTTGGGCTGAATATCTGTAAGTATCTCCTGCAAGTACCGCAAACCACGGATTGGTAGTCTGCCGGTCAAACTGGATCTCAAAAATTCCTTCTACCGAATTACCATCAACATAGAGTGTACGGAACCAGTTTATCGGATCGGAACCATCAATCAGTCCGAACTTCCCAGAATTTTCGATCCTTTCACATGCTTCAATACATTTAGCATACTCTTCACCCCATAGGTAAACATCGGCTTGCAATGCGCTTACCGAATACTGCGTCAACCTGCCTTTATCCTTGCTCAGATTTCCCGCACCATAGGATTCAGGCGCATATTGTATTGCAAAATCTAGATCTGCTACTATTTGTTTATACACCTCTTCCTTAGAGCTTTTAGGTAATTGCTCAATTTGCGAATCGGATGAGCTGGCTTTTAACTGTAAAGGTACTTCACCCCACAAACGAAGTAGATAAAAGTACATCATCGCACGCAAGCCATGCATTTCTGCCAGATAAGCATTAAGTTGTTCCTGACTCAGGGTGTTATCATTCCCGGGGACCTGGGGAGCAAACTGAATTACCGTATTACACGCGTTTATAGTGGTATACAACGAAGCCCAGTTAACCAGGTTACTGTTCGGAAGGATTTCATGGTACCAAAAGTCAAGTTCATTGTTACTCGTTAGCATACCCACTCCCATCATATCCGCCCTAAGTTCGCCCCACACCAGCATCCGCCATACCAATCCCGGGTTTCCTGAAGTACCGGCAGGCAACAACGTAGAGTATGCTCCGATTACAGCGGAATTGAGCTGCTCCTTGGTCTTCCAGAAATCCTCGCGGATAATACCGTCCTGGGGCTTCAAGTCAAGCCATTTATTGCATGATGAGGCCGAAAAAACCATCATCATTAACAGAAGTTTAAGTTTTATATTTTTAATCATCTTAGTACAATTATCGGTTAGAATCCTACTTGTAAGCCCATCAGTATATTTTTGGATGGTGGGGTCATCGCATCATCCTGTATAAAGCTGAAAGGTTTGTTAGGTCCTCTCGCAGACACATCCGGATCTACTCCTTTATATTTCGTCCAGGTTGCAAGGTTCTCTGCGGTTACAAATATGCTGGTGTTTTTCACCTTCAGTTTGTTAGACAGATTCTTACCAAGGTTATAGCGGGCAGTAATTGACCTCAATCTCAAAAACGAGGCATCAGACACATAGCGGTCTGAACCCAGCCAGTTGAAACCATCGCCATACAATGCTCTTGGAACATCTGTGACATCACCTGGGTTACGCCACCTTCTCAATACCACGGTACTCTGGTTTCCGTAACCATACATATTAGTGGTATTCATTAATGTGGTGTTAATCAAGTCATGTCCAACTTTATAAGTAAAGAATCCCTGAAGCTTCAAATTGCCCTTGAATGTAAACGATGGCGCGAACCCGCCGGTAAACAGAGGGTTACCATTTCCCAGATAAACAATATCATCCTCGTTGATATTACCATCTTTGTTAATGTCTTCATATATCGCATCACCAGCTTTGAAAACATAAGTATTCAAAGGATAATTATATCTCATATACTTCACCTGACCGTTAGGGCCAATAATCTGATTACCTGCCCTGTCTCGGGCAATTGTAGCATCGTCATTAGTATAAACGCCTTTGTATCTAAATCCATAAAACGATCCGAATGGATTGCCTTCCTGAAGGTATGACCTGTAAACTCCATTCGATATGGCTTTACCGTCTGTACGCGGGTAGTACTCAGAAACTGTATTAATTACGTTTATATTTTGGGCGATATTAAAATCAAATCCAATCATTAAATTTTTGGAGCGGTAAGGAATAGTATTGATTAATACTTCAAATCCCTTATTAGTCATCGTACCGACATTTACAGACAGCTTAGTATAACCTGTATAGGCAGGGATCTGAAGATCATCAAAGAAAAGGTCGTCGATTCTGTTACTATAAACGTCGAACTCCACTCGAAGTCTGGATTTAAAGGCCCCCAGGGTTAGACCAAGGTTCCGTCCAGTGTTAGTTTCCCATTTTAGATTATCCAGGCCAATAGCGTCAGGCAGAACTCCAGAAACACCATCGTAAGCAGCGCCTGGTCTGTAAGTATTATAAAATGTATAATTCTTACCCGGTTGTTTCCCACTTTGTCCATAACTGGCCCGCAGCCTCAAATCATCAATCCAGGCGGCATCCCGCATAAACGGTTCACCAGATATACGCCATGCAGCAGAAAGTGAAGGGAAGAGTCCATAACGATTCTCTTTCCCGAACCGTGAATTACCATCTAGCCGTACGCCTGCGTTGAAGATATAGCGGTCTAGCAAAATATACTGATGGGTTGTAACAATGCCCAGGGTCCGCTGCTGACCAGCGCCTGCTTCGAGCTTCAAATCACCATTTTGAGTCCTGCCAGGATTTGAGGGATCACGAAGAGCGGAAGATGCAGTATTTGCAGTTAAGATATTTTGATTAATCCCCTGGTTATCTTCTGTCTGCACAGACAACAAACTCTGCAGGGTCATTTTTTCGCCCAGTTTCGGCGTATAAATAAGGTTCAATTTTGTATTTACAGCGAAGGCATCTCCATCACTATCAGACGTTCTGTTAACATTAGTCTCTGTAACCGGGCGTCCCGTAGCAATTTGGGGAAGGAACGATTTAGACTTTGAGTTATTGATATCGAATTGAAGATCAAAAGTAGAGAGCAACAGTCCGGGCAAAACGTCATACTGCAATTGGAACTTAGGTGTTATACGCTCACCATACAGGCGGCTATTTCCTTCGTTAGCCATTGCAAGAGGGTTAAATGTATGGCGCGACCCTTTAGGATCATCTATATAAGATCCTTGGATATTAGATAATGGTGAATTATAGTTCGGCGTAATATTACCATATTCGTCGTATTCATAAATAGACATGTTTGGCATTTTACTGTAAGCTATATTACGTATAGCACCAGTATAATTTAACGTGTTGTTAACATGTGTATACATAAAATCCGACCTGAAGCGGATCCGGTTTGAAACCGAATAATCGAGATTTACCTTGGTAGTAACCCGGTTAAGATCCGTTCCGACAGTAGTACCCTTGGTATTAAGATAGCCAACCGAAGCATAATACCTTGCTTTTTCTCCACCACCCTGCATCGAAATATTCTGGTCTATAGTATGGCCGATCTGGGTAATGGAGTTTATCCAATCATTATTTCCGCTATAGTTGTAAAAAGTACTTAAAGTTTGCGGATCGTATAAGAACTCCTGGTTGGTTGCAATGTTGAGTGGGGTACCCCGGTTGTTCCAGGCCTCAGGGATCAGATTAGAATACTGATCTCCGTTAAGCAAAGGAATTGCTTCTGGTTGTTTCATCCTGGTTAAGCGCATATTATAAGCAAAACTAGGCCTGCCAACTACTCCGCGCTTAGTATTAATTACCAGTACTCCATTTGCTGCTCGGGCACCCCATACAGCGGTGGATGCCGCATCCTTTAATACTGTAATATCCTTAATATCAGAGGGTGCAATGTTTAATAGTTGTGCATAGCCTTGCTCGTCAGCAGTTCCGAAGTTGAAATCATCAGGAATCTGAGTTTCATAGGGCATACCGTCTAATATAATCAGTGGTTCAGCAGAACCATTAATAGAGGAAGTACCGCGTATACGGATTGACATGCCGGCACCAGGGTCACCCGAAGTAGCTCCGAAATCTACCCCCGGCATACGTCCCTGTAATGCCTGGTCAATAGATTGAGCCGACAGTTCTTCAAGATCCTTGGCGTTGACGGTAACGGTAGCATGAGTATTATCCCGGGCATTAACATTTAATCCCGTGCCTGAAGAAACTACAGCTCTACCAGTAACAACCACTTCATCCAGTTGCCTGTCAGATACCAGAGAAAAATTGATAACCGTCCTGTTATTAATGGATTGAACTACTGTTCTGTAGCCGATATAAGATACTTGTATCGAATTACGTGGATCAGAAACAGGCAAAGCGTAATTACCGTCTATGTCTGTAACAGCTCCCCTTACCGTACGCTTATCCTTATCTAGCTCAACTACCGAAGCCCCTGGAAGGCCTTCTTTATCTTTTGCATCGGTTACTTTACCCCTCACAATAATTCTTTGGGTACCCTGAGCCTGAACACTGGCACTAAATATAAATAGAGCAGCTGCTATAACCCAGAATATTTTTAGATATGGCTTCATATATTTAGCTATTTGAATTTTAATACTTTATTTATAGAATGAATCAGGGCTCTGTTTGCTAAATTATTACTGAATGTATAATTCGCAGTAGCTGTTACCGGACTGGCAGCAGCATCGTCTGTCGCATTCATAAGTGTAGGATCAGCACTTGGATAAGAGACAGTAACTAATCGGGATTCTCCATTACCTTTTTTAAGTAACGTAGGATAAGTTCCTGCCTTTTTTCCGTCTACTGCAAATGTTGTTTTAGCCACTATGCTGTACATAATAAAATCTACCACTGAAGCCTTTTCAGCCTCAGTTTGGGATGCCTGAGTAAATCTTGGCACACCGGTAGCCGGAGTACCGGGAAGGATACCTGCCCTCACGGCGTCTTCAATCGCTGCATTTGTCGGTATAAGAGCTGTATGAAAAACCCCATCGTCAACACCCGCAATTTTCTTTATTGAATTATCCCATACACTGGTTGGAGTATTTCTAAGATAATCCCAGAAGTGACTGAACTTATTCTTGATGTTTGGGTCTGAATGGGTACCTAATAACTCGATGCTCCTTCCTAAAGTAAAATCATCCTCCGCAATTTTTAAAGCGCCAGCTGCCTGATACGCAGTGCCGTTAACAGAATTTTTCTTGGCCGTTACCGTTACAAAACTTCCGTCGGCTACGTTTCCTGCGGCGAAAATCTTACCGTCTTTATATTTAACATATTCGCCATGAATAGTCTCGGCAATACCTTCTCCCGTAGCTACATTGTCGAATTCGCCATTTGGAGTAAGCAGTACATGCATTTGAACCATCCGGTTGACCCGGGTGGTAGCTATAGCTTGTAAATTTGGAGTAGTGGTATTAGGAGCTGTATATCCCCATGCCGGTTGGTCCGGATACCAGTCATAACCACTAGCTTTGAAAGCAGCATCGTTGGCTAAAATGACGGTTTGCTTTAAATTAACACTCATCAATGACGTTCTTGCATCTGTACCGTCAATAGCGCGGGTCATTAGCAAATAGTCCGGATTAAGATAAGCGTGCCTGTAAAGTGACCGGAAAATATCTGCCTGCTGTACAGCGTTGATACCATAAAAATTGGCATTACTCAACACTTTATTTTCAATAACATTTGATGCATTAAAAGTAGCGGCCTGGAACTGAAAATTAGGCTGATCTACTATTGATTCTGGCCATACAGTGCCGACCCACAGATGTGAGTTAATAAAATTTTCAAGAACGGAAGGAGGAGCAGCCTCAAAAGTCTTATAATATTCCAGCAGATCGTCCGTATACGCTTTTAGCTGTTGGTTGGTAGGGATTGCGACAGAAAATGATTGGTACTGACCTGTAATACCCGGGGATAAGAAGTTTTCATTATTAGGGGCGAAAGCCATCCCTGGATAAGTCTTTAAAAATACAGGCTCACTAGAGCCCGTTAGTACATTGTACCTGCGAGTTAACTCAGGGCTTTCAGTATAAAATGCAAGTTTATCTAACAGCGCCTTAAATTCGCTGTATTCTGGCTTGGAGGCTAGATATTGCTCCACATTAGGGAGAGGGGTAAGAACTTTATCCACTACGTGGATAATGCCATTTTCTGCAGGAATATCTGCCTCTAATACTGTGGCATCCGCCACATTAAAACCAGAGAATGGAACTCCGGGGTATAGCTTATTATAATCCCCTGGAGTCAATCCATTGTAATCCATAAATGAAGTAATAAAATAAGGTATATACTTATTATTATCAATTTTTGGATTATACACAAATGGTATAGATGCGGTACCATGAGGTTGTCCTGCAGCCATTACCTTTTTACCGTTTTCATCATAGACGAAATCATAATACGCTGTTTGACGCCTGTAAGCGATGTTTGCATATTCCGGCAATGGCGCTCCTCCTGTCTGTAGTGCAGTTAACTGACTTTTTCTATAAGGATTAAATACCAAACCGTATAACGCTAGCTTTCTGGCTTGATCTTTTGTTAAAACCTCAGGCCCCGAAATACCTTGTTCCTGAAAATACTTCTGGAACGCTGCATCGGTAGGTGCAAAAAGAGTCCAGGAACCGGCAGTTCCTAAAATATCTTTATAGCCAGCTTTCTCAATTACAGCCAGGAGGGTGTTGAAATTTCCTTTAGCCTGCAATTGCTGATAAATAGGAGGCGCCAAATCTGCAGGTCTTCCATAATACTCATCCCAGTCTTTTTTCTGGCAAGCAGAAAACAAGAGGACAAATGATAAAAAGCTTAATAGCCCTTGTATCGATCTCTTCATATATATATAATGTTAAGTATGTACTAGTGAATGATTCTTTATGAGTATGCGGAGACTACAAAACGAGTATTACGCTACACATAAGAAAAGAATGAGGAAGTAAAATTTTCACCATAGTCGAGCTTTAATAGTTATAAAAAGACGCCATCTGTTAGAAGGCTTAATTGGTTACAAGTACTAATTTATGGAGAGTATTTAGGCGTTGCAACCTGTAGTGTCCTGTTATATTAGCGACACAATAAAGAAGAAAAAGAATTGAGTACCTCTTTTTAATCCATATGGCAATTTTACAGAAGGGCGATTGAGAGTATCGCAATAAACTGTGGGTCCTTCTGAAAAAATAGAAAAAGAAAAAGTTTTTTGTTTTTAAAAAATATCAATCGCTGCGCATGGCAGCGATTGATATTTTAACATTATCCGGGTACTAATTACTATACCCGGGATTTTGATAGGTTTTCTTTTGATCTGCAGTAAGTGCCGATCCACCCGAAGTTGTCAATTCAATTTGCTGCTGCGGAATTGGGCGCAACTTGTGATGTGGTTGAATACCAGTAGCATCAGGATTGTACTTATAGGTGATACCATCCTTAACATAAGTTCCATTATTCTGATTCACTCTTTGATACAGGGTTTCAGTCCTCACTAAATCTTCCCAGCGATACAATTCGCCGCAAAGCTCTCGGGTTCTTTCGTTAAGCATAAAATGAATGAACCTTTCTTCGGTAGTTGTTACCGTAACTGGATACAATTCGCTCGGCGCGTTTGTAGTGAATAAGTCCATGGTTGCCTCAAAGGCAGGGTAAGTTCCTACTGCGTTGCTTGGGGTCCCTCCATCAAATTTCCAGGTCTGAGGATTTTTAAACTCGCCCGGTTTGTAGGCTGCACGCTCTCTTACTTTGTTAATATTGATCAAAGCATCGCCATAAAGACCTTTTCTTCCCTGAGCTTCTGCCAGAATCAGATATGTCTCGCCCAGGCGTGCATAAATTCCATTTCTCACTCCCGACTCTTCGTTAACAACCGCATTAACACGTACCGGAGAAAGGTGCTTTACCAGGGTAAGATATTTAGCCGCAGTGTATCCCCGTGTTGCTTCGGCAGTAGGCGAAGTTTTCACCCATCTCGCGAACGCCAAGAATCTGTACTTGGCGAGATCACTCGTCAAAATAGGATTAGTTCTGTCGTTCACGATAAAATAGGCCGCTGTGTCCCCAACTCCGAACTTAGTTTTACCTACCAGCGACATATCCCCATTTGGCACATTAGCGGCAGTAAATACATTACCGGTTATAGCAGTATTTGAATAATAAGCAGTTCTGAAGCTTTTGTAAAAACGGGAATCATTTTTTCTGTCGAATAGATCTATTGTATAATCAGATGGGCCCAACCTTCTAAATGGACGGCCGTTGAACTGATCCCGTACAAGACCCGGAATCTTATCGTCATATTGCATGATAAAATATTCATGAACACGATTACCGATATTAGTCCCCCCTTCGTTCTGCCCGTTTGCAACCGGATTATTGATAAACTGGGCCGCAAAAATGATTTCTTTACTAGAGTTAGACAGTTTGATTTTAGAGTAGTCTCCAACTGGTGCTGCTCCTTGTTCTCCGATGGCAGGCGTTATGGTGTTTGGATATCCGTTAGGATAAACTCCATTCCATAAATTCATGTAATCTGGTTCGAGGGTATACGGACCCGCAATGACCGCTTTTGCATGAAGAATTGTGCTGTCCATATCGGTAGGCTGGGTTCCGCGCTCGGCTTTCGCTTCTGCACTTGTTGCACTTCCACGGGTTAAATAGGCTTTTGCAAGAAAATGCTGAGCAGCGCCCTTTGTTGCACGCCCCAACAGCGTTGTATTTGGCGAAAGATTATCCTTGGCATAAATCAAATCAGCTATGATCGCTTTATATACGTCAGCAGTGCTTGCCCTCGGAAAATCTGTACGGACTTCATTGCTGGAATTCAGCACCAATGGCACCCCTCCGAATTGCTGAACGAGAGTAAAATAATAGAAGGCGCGTAAAAAGCGAAGCTCGCCAATCCTTTGTCTGCGCTTGTCATATGTACCCAGCAAGGTAGATGCAGGATCGTTAAATGCACCGATAAGATCAATACCTATATTACACCGGTTGATAGCGTTGTAATGGTTAATCCATAATCCATTTAAAAGTGCTTCGTTAGGATCTAAACGATTTGAATATTGCAGATAGTGGCTGTTGTTAAACTGGTCGCCCAGAATGAATTCATCATCTCCAAAATTAAAGAGAGCATAAGACTGTTCGCCATTAAATTTCCAGCGCAATGGCACATAAGCTGACTCGACGAGATCCTCCAGACCTACATCTGTTTTGTAATGATCGAAGGTCAGGGTACTCACCAACTCTTCTTCAACAAATTTCTTACATGAAACGCTACCTATAACCAGGAAAAAAGCTAGGGCGGCTGTATAATATCTTTTCATTGTCTTTATTTTTAATTAATTACAATCCCATTCTTACACCAAACACAAAACTTCTCGAACTAAAAGAGGTTGGTGATGGACTATTTGTACTATTCTGAGGCCAGGTAGAGTTATAGGGAACCGATTCAGGATCGTATCTCTTAAATTTACTGAACAGAAATGGATTGACCGCATTTACGGATACCGTTATATGATTAAGCTTTAATCTTTCAATAAAAGATGCCGGTACATGGTAAGCTAACATTATATTTCTAACACGTACAAAAGAACCATCTCTGAAACTGAGCGACTGCCAGTATGTGGGAATATCGCTTAACCTGCTGGGCTGCTGATATTCATTTGACGGATTGGTAGGTGTCCAGTAGTTAACCTTCGGACCCGGATAACGCCCCACTAAGCCTGGTCTGAAATCTCTTACCAAAGATCCCTGGCTTATATAAACGAAACTCGATAAATCGAAGCCCTTGTATGAAAATGTATTATTGATACTGCCGGTCCATTTTGGATTCGGGCTTCCCAGGTGTATCCGGTCAGCATCGGTAATATTTCCATCATTATTGATATCGGCAACTCTGATTCTTCCGGGCTTAAAGAGGTCGCTTGATTTGTTGGCCGGATTTTTCCAGAAGTGCTCTTTTAAGATTCCTCCCGAAAGAGTATCTGCATTTTGAAAAATACCTTCGCTTTTATAATCCCAGTATGTTCTTATAGGGCGTCCGTAGAACCACTGCTGCGCTATCTGGTCAGAGCCCCGTTCATTTAGCTCGGTGATCTCCTCTTTATTGGTAGCAAAAGTAAAATCAGATGCCCATCTAAATCCACCTTTTTTGCTTGATTTGTCGATGTTGATGGTAGATAATGCTATTTCCAATCCACGATTCCGAACGTTTCCGAGATTAACCAGTGCAAATTGGATTCCGCCCGCTGCAGGCAGCTCCTTACTCTGAATATTATTCGTATTCGATTCGTAAACGTCAATAGCTCCTGATATTTTGCCTTTCAAAAACCCGAAATCGACCCCAACATTTGATGTATTTGTTCTTTCCCAGGTAACATCCGAGCGTAACATCAAAGGCGTATATCCAATAGCTACATTATCGCCAAAGTTATAATAAGCTGGTCTGTCCAACACACCGGCTGTCCGGTAAGGATCTATACCGCTATTTCCTACCGCGCCAAACCCGATGCGAAGCTTTAATTGGTCGATAGCTTCGATGTCCTGAATGAACGATTCGCGGTCTAAGCGCCACGCCACAGAAGCCGATGGAAATAACTGGCTATTGTTTTCCGGTGAAAGTACCGATGCCGCGTCATGGCGTAACGCCGCACTTAGGATATATTTATTATCGTATGAGTAATTAATACGTCCAAGGTGTGAGGCCAGCTGGTCTTGTAAATAATTACCGCTTACATTAAATGTTCCGCTTGAATTATTCTGCAAAGCGTACCACTTCTGACTTTCGTAGGTTAAGCCTGTGGCTCCCGAATTCGATATCTCATCTCTGCGCTTACGTAATTCCTGAACTGCTGTAAAAGTCAGTTCATGCTTTTGGGCGAAAGTTGTCATATAATTCAGTTGATTTTGAAGCGTCCAAACGAAACCCAATCGCGTATCGTAGTTTGCATTTGCCGCGGCTCCACGTTGCACAGATGATAAGGCTCCTGTAAATCTGCCTCTTCGCTCGTTATTATAATCAGCACCGAAGGCTATTCTGTAACTCAGTCCCTTAACAATGGTTGCCTGTGCAAACACGTTTGCCAGCAAGCGGTTAACCCTGTATTCATCTATAATTGTATTCGGATCGTTCAGCGGATTAAACACCTGGTCATCCGATCCGGGGTTTAGAATGATCTTACCATCGCTATCATAAGGATGTGCAAGTGGAAATTGACCCAGGGCTGCACCATAAAGGTCGGTGCCATTGTTTCTAAGTGAATTAGAATAATTTACACTCATCCCAAAATTCAAGAACTCTTTAGGCCTGAAATTACTGTTATTCGACAGCGTGAACCGGGTAAAATCCTGGCTCTTGACAATTCCTGTCTGCTTAAAGAATCCGCCACCGAAAGAACTGCTAAACTTATCTGAGCCACCAGACACAGAAATGTTGTGATTCTGGGTAATTCCGGTTCTTAGTGCATCATTGCCCCAATCGTATGTAGTTATTTTGGATGGGTCATAAAGAGCGATCTCATTTAAAACCGGGTATCCTAAACCTGCCATAACATCCCGCTCTTCCTGGGTGGTAGGACGAGTTTTCGCAACAAACCTCTTTGGAGTACTTGTGATGTCCAGATCAATCCATTCGTAAGCATTCTTCACATTATCCCAAAGCATATTATCGTTGCTGGAGAAGATTGCATAGTCTGCAGCTGGATCCGGATAGTATCTCCGGCTATTACCGGGCGCAACATATTGTCCCGACACACCAGAGGCAGTTGTTCCGATGAAAGCATCGCGTCTGAACTGCGCGAATTCAGCCCCGTCATATACTTCTAATTCTCTGACGATATTATCGGTCGAAGTGTTTCCGCTGTAATCAATACTCAATTTCCCTGCCTTACCTCTTTTGGTAGTCACCTGAATTACGCCGTTTGCTCCTCTCGAACCATAGATCGCCGTAGCCGCTGCGTCTTTAAGGACATCAATTGACTCTATATCCAGCGGATTGATATCGTCGATACTATAATTAATTGGGATTCCATCCACTACATAGAGCGGATTATTTCCTGCGGTTAATGATCTGCTTCCTCTTAAGCGAATGGTGGATTCTGCTCCGGGTCTGAAATTGTTTGGAGTCGCAACCAACCCTGGAATTCGCCCCTGGAGAGCTTGAGTTACGTTTGTAACCGGTACTTCGCGCAAATTCTGCATATCCACAGATGCAATTGCCTGGGAAACATCTCCCCGTCTCTGAGTACCGTATCCAACCACAACCACTTCCTGCAGGGTTTTAACATCCTCAACTAGTTGCACATTAATAGAAGTCCGGCCATTAACCGCTATTTCCTGTGTGGTAAATCCCAGATAGGAAAAAACTAATATCGGATTAGAGGTTCCATCGGGGATGGTGATCGAATAATTTCCGGTGACATTAGTTGCCGAGCCCGCAGTTGAGCCTTTCAGCTTAACGGTAACTCCGATTAATGGTTCGCCCGAAGGATCTGTAACTCGTCCGGTTACCACCACATCGGCCCTTTCCTGACCCATTGCCGGTGTTTCATCACCAGCGGTAGCAACGGACGATTTCAATGGGCTTAACACGATTTGCCGGTTCACCACTTCGTAGCTGATGCCGCGACTCTGCAATAAATCGTTTAATAATACTGAAAGTTTCTGCTTATCTGCCGATACAGACACCATTTGATCGGCGTTGATTCTGTCTTTACTATAGACAAATTTTACCTGTGCAGCTTTCTCTATTTTCCGCAACACTTGGTTTAATGTAGTTGTTGTTTGACCGAGGTCCACCGGATTGTTTAAAATCCCCTGCGCACTAGTTTCGCCAGCATATGAAACTCCTGTTAAGACAAAAAATATAATTAACTGGCTTAAGGTAATTCTCATAATATAACGCAAGTCATTAGAGAGTTGTAAATAAAAATTCATACTTTTATTTGTTTTATTTCCAAAAAATGAGACAATAAAAACCCCTTGCATTCTAAATGCACTATTTGCCGATAGTTGAGGTTTTGGGTTAAGAAGTGCCACAAACACTTCTTAGCTTTTTTAAAGATGTATACTATTCGTTTCTTTTCATTCAGTCGGTCGTTAGGTTTGATTGGTTATTAAATTCAGGTTTTTCATACAGTCTAATTTCGTTGTCTTCCTGTATGTGGTAAGCAATATTCAATGACTTGGAGAGCAGTTCCATTATATTAGGAAGATTTACATCCGTAAAATCAGCTCTTAAAGTATAATGGCCGATCTTCCCGCCGGCAATCGTAATTCGGCAATCAAAAGCCCTATTTAAGGTTCGAACTACGTTACTTACAGGTACATTATCAAACGACAAGGTATTTTTCTTCCACATGTTGAGAGCAGGCTCTCGTGCCATATCAACTTTGAGCAGCTGATCTTGACTTTTCACGTAAGTAACTTTCTGCTCGGGAAGAAGAAAAACACTTTTTATTTTCTTTTTGCTTGATGCAGGGGTATAAACTAAAACTTTCCCACTAACAACAGATACTTCTGTGGTATTGTTCGTTTCTAAAGCCTTAACATTAAAACTTGTCCCTATCACCCTGGTGATCACTCCGCCACTGTGAATCAAAAATGGATGGGCACTATCTTTCTCAACCTCGAAAAACGCTTCTCCACGTAATGTAACCTCTCTCTTTATAAAGGCTCTGTTATAGCTCAATGTTGCTCCTGGCTTTAACCAAACTGAGCTATTGTCTGGCAACACGTGTTTATTAAGCAGATTTGTCCGATTGACAAAGTTTACAAGTGCTGTTTCATGCTTCGATTTAGCCGGAACCGATACTTCCGTATTTCCCTGGCTAAAAAATTGCAACACGATCAAACACGCGGCGGCAATGCTCGCCGCGGCATAACCGTAAAGCCGGCGAAAGGATCTGGTGTGTTTAGCGGCGCTGCTTTCAGTTGTATAAGCCGTCTCACGGATCCTGGCAAGCATTTTCATTCTCAATCTCTCCCTCTGCTCGTCGTTCAGCATAGAAACCGGATCGCTATCCCGTGAAAACGAGCTATACCATTCCAGTAACTGAGCCTCTTCCTCAGCCGAGCAAGCGCCATTCAGATACTTATCAATTAATTGCGATGGAACAGGTTCTTTCATCAAGTTGACCAGGAAAATAATAATCGGTTTAAGTGTAAGTTCGGTAAGTGCCTTACATCCCCTACTCGAGCATGAATTTTTTTTAGAAAAAATGATTTACCAGCGGGACCAGTACAATCGTTATGAAATGCCGCACACTTAAGCGCAACACTTTAAGAGCTTTGGTAATATGATTTTCAACCGTTTTCTCGGATATCTGCAGAATATGAGCAATTTCTTTATTGCTTTTAAATTGCTGGCGGCTAAGTTGGTATACTCCGCGGCATTTTGGCGGCAGCAAGTCCACCTCCTTCTCAACAGTTCGTATTAAGTCTTTATACGTTATTTCTTCTTCAGTGGAGCTGTCATAGACTTCCGCAGGCACAAGTTCCTGGTACTTTTTATGGGAATACTCCTTTTGAAAAAACTTAAAAACCAGGTTTCTTACTGCGCGATGCATGTAATTATTAAAGGAAGAATGGATAACCAGAGTTTCGCGATTAATCCATAAACTGGTAAAGAAATCCTGCACAATTTCCTCGGCCACTTCAGCTTTTGACACCCGCTTGAAGGCACTTGAATACAACCTGGACCAATAGCGGTTATACAGCTCTTCGAAGGGCGCCACCTGTCCGCTCCTTAATAGCTCAAGGAGTTCTTCGTCGCTAAGATCTTTTAAAATACTATGCAGACTCACAGGATAATTGGTTTATACAGGCTTACTGAACCTTGTAATATGTTTGATATATAAACGTAGCATTTATTTCGATAAATGCCAACCCGCACTATCCTGAAACTGCTATTTCAATAAGAAAACAGTCATAGATCTGGGGCCGTGAGCGCCAAGAACCAGCGATTGCTCAATATCGGCAGTCTTTGAGGGGCCAGCAATAAAAGCTGCATAACCATAATCTCTGTCGCCTATCACTTCGTATGCCTGATGCATAGTCGGCACCAGGGAAGATTTGGAGATCACCAGCGCGAGGTGCTGGGTTATAAATGGCAAAACCCGCTGCATGGCATTCGACTCAGGAACCCAGGCCGCCGCATTCTCTGCTATGCCGATTTCGGCCTTTAAAATGGCCAGACCTACGTTCTCAAGCGAATGAGGATCAAACTGCGCGATATCTGTCTCTGCAATATCCTGCATTTCAGGCAATGAAGATATAATTCTTGATGATGAGTTAAATTGTGCCGATACGATAGCTTTAATCTCTTCCAGGTCGCTTATTTCATAAACCTTACTTCCAATCGCAGTGGCAACCGTGGTAAATCTTTCTGCCAGACCTTCCGCAGATTGGGGAATGGTAACCTTCGGAAGTTCTGTTAACTGAGGCTGGCTGGCTTTCACCGCCGCTAATATCTTATCTCTGCTAGACATGCTCGATCTGCGTATATTCTACTTCTTATTTTTTTCGCGCTTGGCGTACCACTCTCTAAACGACTCTTTAGGCGGAGCAGGCATTTCACGCTCTTTGTACCATGGATTAAGCTTGTTATTGACCATAAATGGAAAATACTTCATAAACCATCTACCCGACTTACCCGCGATATTGAAAAACGCAGGGAATGAAAACATCCAGGCCATACCCCGCATACCTGCGGCTTTAACCGGACTTACATGCCCTTCTTTAACTAAAACCTGGCGCCACTTGTAAAGCTGGTCGTGGATGTCAATTTTAACCGGACAAACATTTGAGCAAGAACCACAAAGTGTTGATGCAAACGGCAGATCCGCGTGTTTCTTCATATCAAGGTTCGGAGCCAGGATGGAGCCAATTGGGCCGGAAATAGCATATTGATAGCTATGCCCTCCGCTTCGGCGGTATACCGGACAAGTATTCATGCAGGCGCCACAGCGAATACATTTCAATGAGTTTCTAAAATCTTCCCTGCCCAACTGCCTGCTTCTGCCATTGTCTACCAGAACAATATGCATTTCCTGGCCTGGTCGCGGCTTTTTAAAATGGCTCGAATAGGTGGTAATAGGCTGACCGGTCGCACTTCTGGTTAATAACCTCAGAAAAAAGCCTAAATGTTTCCTTTCCGGAATGAGCTTTTCGATTCCCATCGAGGCTATATGTACGTCGGCAAGATGCACACCCATATCTGCGTTTCCTTCGTTTGTACAAACCACTATTTCACCGGTTTCTGCTACTGCGAAATTTACTCCGGTCAAGGCCGCCCTTCGGGTAAGGAAAGCGCTTCTAAGATCCTGTCTTGCTGCCTCGGTTAACACCTGAGGGTCGGCTTCTCCTGCTGCCGTACCCAAATGAATATGAAAAAGGTCGCCAATTTCTTCTTTCTTCTTATGAATACAGGGAAGTACTATGTGGCTCGGCGGTTCGTCGGCAAGCTGCACAATTCGTTCTCCAAGGTCAGTATCCACTACTTCAATACCATTTTCTGCCAGATAGTCGTTCAAATGGCATTCCTCGGTTAACATCGACTTACTTTTAACCATCCGGTTCACCGCATGCTTCTTTAAAATCGAATGCACAATTTCATTGTGTTCTTTTGCATCGGCCGCCCAGTGCACTTGTACACCATTAGCTATGGCATTTGCTTCAAACTGCTCCAGATAGCTGCTCAGATTCGATAGCACATTATGCTTGATCTGCGATGCGGTTTCTCTAAGTAGCTCCCATTCGGGGATAGTGTTTACAGCTCTGTCGCGTTTGGTTCGAACAAACCAGAGCGTTTCATCGTGCCAGTTAACCCGGGGTTCATCCTGGTTAAATATATCTGATAGTGCCGCGTGGTCTTGAAGTGTTTCTTTCATAAAATATTCCTCGCATCGCGAAGATGTTAAGATGCTATTCTGCGTTTAGGATCTCGGCAATATGAATTACTTTGACGTTACTTTTCTGTCTCTTTAAAATGCCTTCCATATGCATCAGGCAAGACAAATCAGCTCCCGTGATATATTCTGCTCCGTTATTAACATGGTCGGCTACACGATCTTTCCCCATTTTTGAGGATACCGCTTCTTCAGCAACGCAGAAGGTCCCGCCAAATCCGCAGCACTCGTCTACACGGGTAAGGTTAATAAGCTCCAAACCATCAACCATGTTCAATAAGGCTTCCGGCTTTGAAAATTCTGGTGCGACCAGCTCGCTCATTTGCGAAAGCTTCAAGCCCCGCAAACCGTGGCAGCTTTGATGTATTCCCACTTTATGTGGAAACTTAGCCTTCAGTTCCTTAACCTCAAGAACGTCTGTCAGAAACTCAACTAATTCGTAAACCCTTGTACGTATCTCTTTAGCCTTTTCGGGATGTTTGGCAGAATGCAAATGATCTTTAACATGCAATACACAACTTCCTGAAGGACAAACGATGTAATCGAACTCCGCGAAATTCTCGACGAAAAGCTCATCGCAATCTCCTGTTAAATGCGAAAAACCTGAATTGGCCATCGGCTGGCCGCAACAGGTTTGTTTTTTTGGAAACACCACATCTACTCCAAACTTCTCCAATAACTGGAGTGTAGCGATTGCTGCATTCGGATAAAATTGATCTACATAACAGGGTATAAATAACCCAACTCTCATATCTCTATTTCCTGTGAAGCTGAAAAAAATTTTAAATCGATAATATTTGTTGGCAATGATTGACTATTCCAATGCTTGTGTATGGCAAGGGCCGCTCCGATTGAAGTCGCCTGCGCTACCGATGCTGCAAAAACCTCCAAATCTGGAAAGGCAGATGCCAGCAGCTGCATGTAAATGGAATTATTACTAAAGCCTCCGTCGACAAAAATACGTTTAACTGCCGTATTCTTCACTACCATATTTGTGGAAATTGCCTGAAGATTTACCAGATCTACCATTAATTGATGATAGGCCTCGTCTGCACTGGCAAAAGCAGAAAGCTCTCTCTTTTCGAAGCCCGAGCTAGCCAGATTATCCCAGTCCGCTGCAGCGCCTGCCACCTTTGCGTTCCCCTGAAGTTTTGCAAGAGTGGTTGAATTGAACTTCACAGATTTATAAAAATCTTTGGCTTTGTTAAAATGCTCTGAAATCCTTTTCGATTGTTGCTCATGCTCATTACCCGCAAACAAACGCGAAGCTTTAACAGGCTTCCCTTTATAGCTGATATAACACAAACAATCGCTTTTCAGCTCATCGCTGGTAAGCGGCGATTCATTGAACGGATTAAGAGAAACACACCATGTACCCGTCGAAATAAGAACAAAAGGCTCGTGAAAGCTAGTGAAAAATGGAATCAAAGCAGCTGAACTATCATGCAGTCCGATACCTACGGCGAAAGGCTTGTTTTCAATGCGCGCTTCAACAGCAGAATCTGAGGGATGAAGCGGGGCAAGCTTTTCAGCTATTGCTTCATCTTTAACCCATTGATGATAGTCATTGCGTGTAAAATCCCAAAGATTGGTATGGCATCCCACACTGGTTATATCACTAAAATACTTTCCGGTTATTAAAAAGCTTAGATATTGAGGCAGGTGGAGTGAGTACTTTATTTTATTGAATACTTCCGGCTGCTTGTACTTTAATCTGTAAAGCTGCATGCCAGAATTTAAATTCCCAAGTACCGGCGAAGCGGTTTCTGTAGAAACTTTCAATTCGCCGCCATACTGACTGTAAAATTTATCTTTCAAGTCTTCCGGAAATGCCTTCAGGTAGTTATACAGATGACCAATGGGGTTCCCGTTTTCATCAAGATGAACGAAGCTGGCACCATATGCAGAGAAGTTAATTGCTTTAATCTCGAACTTTTGTAAATGCATTACCTCGGCTAATGTTTCCTTCATCCAGGAAATTAAATTAGGAAGGTTTTCACAGGGATCTCCGTCCTCATCTTCGGTTTCGTCAAAGCGGGTTGTCCGTTCAAGAACGATCTTATACTGTTCATCGAAAAAGAAAATCTTTTTATTGGTTTTCCCTACATCAAATACGGCTATAACTGGAATTTTACTCATTGTTTAATTAGATATGAGATGGGAGATATGAGATATGAGACCAAGCAATCCCTTATCCTATTCCATAAAAATTAGATGCATTTAATGAGATATGAAAATTCAATAGCGATGGTTCCCCATCTCAAATCCAAATTCTCATATCTCATATCTCATCCTACAATCCCGTTGCTACGGTTTTCTGACCTCTGCCTGCCACCAGGCTCTCTCTTACTTTTAAATCACGGTACAGCTGAACCGGGTTAAGAGCAGCGTTAGAACGCAATCTGGCTTCGGCAACAATTGCCCGCACATCTGTACGGAATGCATGCTGAAGGATCTCCTGGCAACGAACCACGTCGTTTTCCAAACGGGCCTGCTCTAATGCTTTTTTATCAACTAAAAGCGCCTGAGTGTAAGCCATCATGATGGCTTCAACCGACTGCAATAAATCTTCAAGAGGATCTTTGATGTTGTGAGAAGCATCAATCATCCAGCCTAAGCCGGTAGCGTGATCCATCCCTTTAGCATCCATACCTTCTACCAGTTCGTTGAAAATCAAAAACAGCTGGTAAGGTTTGATACTTCCTGTGGTTAAATCGTCGTCGCCATATTTAGAATCATTAAAATGGAAACCACCCAATTTTCCTTCGTTTAACAGAAGCGCTACAATCTGCTCTATATTGGCATTTGGCAAGTGGTGTCCAAGATCAACCAACGTATACGCCTTAGAACCTAATTTATTTGCGTAAAGGAGTGACTGACCCCAATCGCCTACCGACATAGAATAGAAGTTAGGCTCAAATGCTTTATACTCCACGAATACTTTCCAGTTATCCGGAAGCGCTGCATAAATCTCCTGCAAACTCTCAAGGGTATTGTTGAATGCATTGCGGAAGTTTAATTGGCCGGGAAAGCTTGATCCGTCAGCCAACCATACGGTTAGCGAGTCTGAACCTAATTCAACCCCATGACGGATTACCTCAATATTATGTTCGATAGCCTGTTTACGTACTGCTTTATCAACATGCTGCAAAGAACCAAATTTATAGCTATGCTGCTGATTTGGCTGATCCTGGAAAGTATTAGAGTTAACAGCATCAAACTTCAATCCGTATTGGGCAGCAAGTGCTTTTACAGACGCAGCATTCTCCGGAATATCCCAGGGAATATGCAATGATATTGCTCCGCTGGACTGGTTTAACTGGTGCAACAAGCCGATATCTTCCATTTTTTCCTCCAGGTTGCGTGGCTCACCGCCGCCAGAGAAGCGTCCGAAACGTGTACCCCCTGTTCCAAGAGCCCAGCTAGGGATCGCAATCTGGAACTTGATAAGTTTCTGGATAATCTCTTCTACCCCTTGTACGTCCTGAGCAAGGAATTCAAATTTTCTTTTATGTTGCTGAGCAAGCTTATCGTTATGCTCGTCGATCTGATATTTTTCGAGTCTCATGTGGTTTATTTCTTGTAGCCCGGATATCTAAAAAAGGGCAATTTAGTTTATTAACGAACTAAAAATATGATAAAGATCAGCAAGATATTAATCTTGCTGATCTTGTTTGGTCTATCTTACAAATCCCATCGCAACACCCCCGTCAACGTTCAAAACGTTTCCGGTAGACTTGTTCAATAAGCCTCCCGCGAAAGCGAAACAAGCATTTGCAATATCGTCTGGTAAAATTATCTCATTTAAAAGGGTACGCTTAGCGTAGTAAGCAGGTAGCTCAGCAACGGTAATTCCGTAAGCCTTCGCACGGCCTTCTGCCCATCCGCCAGCCCAGATATTACTGTCAGAAATAACAGCATCAGGGTTTACTACGTTTACACGGATCTTATCTGCACCCAGTTCTGCTGCATTTAATCGGCTTAAGTGAAGCTGTGCAGCTTTAGCGCTACCGTAGCCTGCATTGTTCGGACCGCTAACTAAAGCATTTTTGCTCACGATATTGATAACATCGCCGCCAATACCCTGCTTTTGCATAGTTGCTACGGCAGCCTGAGTAACAAAGAACTGGCCTTTAACCAATACGTCGTACAATAGATCCCAATCCTTTTCAGTATGATCTGCGATGGATTTAGAAATAGACAAACCGGCGTTATTCACAACGATATCAATACCACCGAAAGCTAATGCCGCTTTTTCAAGCGCTTCCTGAATCTGAGCACTGTTTGTAACGTCTAAAGCAGCAGTAGCATAAGAATCTTTTCCATACTGATTTTTGAACTCTTCGCCAGCACTCTCTAAGCGCTCCACATTCATGTCGTTCAAAATAACTACAGCACCTTCATCAACAAATTTTTTCGCGATAGCTTTACCAATACCACCTGCACTACCTGTAATCAAAGCGATTTTACCAGATAGAGCTTTTGGCTTAGGCATACGTTGAAGTTTTGCTTCTTCCAATAACCAGTATTCGATATTGAATGCTTCCTGACGAGGCAATGAAGTGTACTCAGAAATCGCTTCCGCACCTTTCATTACATTGATAGCATTGGTATAGAATTCTGCCGCTACACGTGCTGTTTGCTTGTCTTTCGAAAAGGCGAACATACCCACACCAGGGTAAAGAATAATAACCGGGTTAGCATCACGGATTGCAGGACTGTTCGAATGCTTGCAAGTTTCGTAGTACTCGCTGTACATTTTGCGGTATGCCTCAAAAGCCGGTGCAAGCTTCTCTTTTAAAGAAGCAACATCCGAAAGGTCTGCATCAGGAGTTAGTTCTAAAACAAGCGGGCTGATTTTGGTACGTAAAAAGTGATCCGGGCAGCTTGTTCCAAGTGGAGCCAAACGGTCTAAATCGTTCGAGTTGATAAACTCAAGAACACGGGGATCATCGGTAAAATGACCAATCATATGTCTTTCGCTCGAGCAGAAACCACGTAGTACAGGCGCTATGGCAGCAGCTTGTTTCTTACGTCCCTGCTCATCAAGGCTTTGGATCTTCTGGCCACCGAATACAGGGCCTTTTTTTCCGTAGCTTTCCTCAAGATATTCTGCACAACGCTCAATTACTTCCAGCGTGTTCATGTAGCTTTCGTATGCTGTATCACCCCAGGTAAACAAACCGTGAGAACCTAACATGATACCGCGAATTCCAGGATTTTCGTCAAGACACGCCTTTAATTGCAAGCCCAGGTCAAAACCTGGCTTTTGCCATTCAACCCATCCGATAGTACCACCAAATAATTCTTCGGTGATTTTCTTACCATCTTTCGCTGCGGCAATAGCAATCGCTGCATCAGGATGTAAGTGATCAATGTGTTTGAAAGGTAGGAAACCATGTAAAGGGGTATCGATTGAAGGCGCTTTTGAAGCCAGGTCGTAAATACAATGGTTGAACAATTCAACCATCTCATCTTCATGCTCTATACCGCGATATACATTTTTAAGGCTTCTTAAACGATCAACATATAGCGCTGCAAGTCCGCTGCGCTTTAAAGTACCGATATCTCCACCAGAACCTTTAATCCACATTACTTCAGTCTCTTCTCCCGTTAAAGGATCTTTAGCCATTGCTTTGCAGGAAGTATTTCCACCACCGTAATTAGTGAGACGCAGATCCGCTCCCAATAAATTCGAACGATATATTAATAAACCGACTTCATCACCCGCAAGTTCCGCGGCTTTAGCGTCATCCCACAGGTAGCTAACGTGTTTAAAACGTGTTGTTTCGACAGACATATATTATAATTATTGTTGTTTACTACTTTAATGAATTTCCGTATCCTACAATCAGAACGGAAAGTATAATAATTGCAATTCCGGCAACCACGGTACCATATGTTTTTTTGCTAACTAAAGTCCACTCTTTCAATATCAAGCCCCATGCGTTTGCGATCAGGATGATAAAAGCCATGTGCAAAATCCATGAACTCGGACCATTTCCCAGCTTGCTCTCACCCATTCCATAGAAAAAGAATTGCAAGAACCAGGTTGTACCTGCAAGAGCAGAGAAAATATAGTTTTTCAGTAATGGTGTTTTACTATTACCATAATCGTTGAAAGTTTTATTACGTGCATTTAAGATCATGCACCAGATAAGGTTAGTGGTTAATCCTCCCCACAAAATAACCACATAGGTAACGTTGTTTGAAAATAAGAAATTTCCCTCGCCCGGATTGGCAGCTTGCCATGCCTGATTAGCCATCTCGGCCATAGGCTTTCCAGCTTCCAGGGCAAAGTTGAAACATGCACTTAACACGCCGGAAACGATAGAAACAAATAAACCTAATCCGATTTTAAATTCAACACTGGTATCAACTATCCCTTTTTCAGAAAGCTCTTTCTCTTTCATGGTACCGGCTTTACCGCATACAATAATTCCGATTACACAAACCAGGATACCCAATAAAACCATTTGACCCCAGTTCTGCGAAAGCAGATCGGTGAATGTATCTTTTCCCTCAGAAGGATATAGATCATAATATATTGAAGGGATAAGCGCGCCAAATACCGAACACAATCCTAATATGATTGAACTTCCTAAGGCAACACCTAAATAACGCACTCCTAAACCGTAAGTCAAACCACCTATACCCCATAGCAATCCAAAAAAATAGGTTAGGCCTAAAATACCGCCGTCAGTGCTTTTTATAATATCAACGTAGCCTGGTATAGTTAACCATGCAGCTAAAGGTGGAACAATTAACCAGGAGAATATCCCACCAACTATCCAATAACTTTCCCAGGCCCAACCCTTTACCTTTTTATAAGGAATGTAGAAACTACCCGAGGCGAATCCGCCGATAAAATGAAAAATAACTCCTAATACTGCTTGCATCTATAAAGGTTTAAATTGTTTATTTAATAGGCGTTAAAAATAGAAAAGACAGGCATTAAATCTGTCATGCACTGTCATGATAGGCAAAAACTGAAAAATGCACCCCTTAAGACCTCACAACAGTACCTTAAACCTGTTGAATTTTTCTTGCGATTACAGGAATTCCTTTTTTTATCATTTAATTGTGCTGGCTTCTCCAGAAAGTTGCTTTGCAGAATTTATTCTGCAATTTTGTAGAGCCGATGCGTTAGAATCGGATTCTTCCTTCTATTTACCCCAATCACCATAAAAAGAAATTGACCGACTGATACGTACCAATACGTAGGATAAACGGAGGATGGGTATACCCACAGCTTGCCTTGACCGAAGCTAAAGCCTTTATAACCGCTTCAAAAACTCTTGCAAAGCGGCAGTATATACCCGTTTACCTTTAGGCAGTTTCTTTTGGTATTCCGCTTTCTTAACCGGGTCGCTTATGATAGAACGGGCATAGGCAACCGCCTCAGCAAAGCTGCGCTGTTTCTGTTTTTGGAGGTCGTTGTACTTAACGCCGCTCATATCAGGATACTTGCTGATTACAGTTTTGTTGCCGTAGTTTTTAACTACTATATCCTTGCCTATCTTCCCCTTTGCTTCTTTTAGTAATATGTTATTGGTAGTTGCCATAATTAAAGATATAACTTGTTGCTAACTCTGTCATAAAAATCTCGTTTCGAGAATGTTTGCCCGTGTAATGATGAGCAACCATCAGCAGGACAATACATTTTTTATATCTTAGCGGCCTAAACTCTTATTACAATTATGAAAAGCTTTTTATTACCACTCGTGGCATGTTTTGTCGCGTTCTCTAGCTATGCTCAGACTTCGTCAGAATCCGACGATGCTTTAAAAGCCGCGCAAAAAAAATGGGTGCTCGAACTCAATGTTAACCCCTTTAAAAGTGATCTTAATTTAGCCAACGCATTAAATCAGATAAAGGTCAGGACATTTTTGTCAGACCGAACAGCGTTGCGTTTGGGCTTTCACGCTAACAGACTTTCGTCGGATGTTGAAAGCGGTAACCCTTATGGCACAAACCCTATGATATACCGCGACGAAAAAAGCAGCACAACCCTCGGATTTAATATCGGTTTTGAGAAACATCTGGGTGGCACCCGCAGGTTATCACCCTATTTTGGCGTAGACCTGGCGGTGTCGAATAAATCTTCGAAGCAGGAACTGACTAATGGAAGTGTCAAAACAACTATCAAAAATGCATGGACGACTTATTCTACCACCAGTATGTGGGTTCCAAACTACAACGGAACGGGTGGACAATACGTAACGCAGCCAATATACAGAACAGAGGAAATAGCTTATCTGAAATACGGATTGAATATCGTTTCCGGTTTCGACTACTACGTTTCAAAGCATTTCTTTGTCGGCGCCGAGCTAAGCCTGGGATTTAGTCAGACAAACCACAAAAACGTTAAGTTTAGTCAATCGGGTAGCACATCGGGCTCGAGCACCGACAATTCTGACCAGAAAAACAACTCGTTTCAGTTCGGAACAAGTAATTACAATGGAATAAGACTTGGCTATGTACTCTAATTTTAAAGAAATGAAAAGACACATAGCATCACTTATTTTAATTTGCTCCTTTTTATTCACCCTGGTTTCAGGCTGTAAGAAAGATCAAAATGAGCATCCGGAAGTTCAAACGCTCGAGATCGAAGCACTGTCGCCATCTCGGATAATATTGAAAGGGAATATTGTATCGACCGGTGAGTTTAACGCTACAGACTATGGTTTCTATTATGGAAGCTCAGCAAGTTTAGGCGACGGGATGGGAACAAAGGTATCAATGGGTTCAGAATTAAAAGAAGGGCAGTTTTCAAAAGAAGTGCAGCCCTTCTCATATTTTAGTAACCCGCAAACTATTTATGCAAGAGCATATATCACCGATAGTAACGGCACGATATACGGCCCGGTAAACTCGGTGCAAATACCGTCTGTGAGTTACAGCAGCGTTGTACCTTCAAGCGGAAAAGCAGGAGACTTAATCACATTAAACGGACAGTTTCATAAACTTACCAAAGAAGAAATCACCGTTTCATTTGCAGGTATATCCGCACAAATAGAGGAGGTTACTTCGTCCAAAGTTACGGTTAAAGTTCCCACGGGCATTAATACTTCCAATAATGGATCTAACCAGGTGAATATAACTATCGCTCTTGGCGGACATAATATTTATGGATCGCAGAATGTGTTCACTATAAATCCTACACCCAAAGATTTTAGTCCAAAAGCTGGAACAGTGGGTACCTCCATCCTGATTACCGGAGACAATATACCGTCCTCGTACTATTACAACAACTCGCTTAAGGTATATTTCGGGCAAACCCAGGTAGCGATATCCAACCAAAATTCAAGCGGAATAAGCGTTTCGGTTCCAGGTAACATCACCGATGCCAAGTTTGCTGTATCAGTAGAATTTAACGGCATCAAAACTACCTTACCTGGCGAGTTTACTATTACACCGCATACCATTACAGCCATTTCGCCGGCTTCGGGCTTGCCGGGCAGCAGCTTTTCGATATTTGGAAATAATTTTGTGACCAATTACTACTCGTCGAGCAACCTCGGTGTAACTATAGGCGGTATTCCAGCTTCGGTTTCTATCATGTCAACCGGACAGTTAACGGCTACAATTCCTGTTAGTTTACCAGCAGGAGATTATAAAGTATCAGTGAAACAGGGGCCATTCACAGTAGAAGCGCCACAAACCCTTAAGGTACAGAATTTAACCCTGAGCAGTTTCTCGCCCTCATCAGGAGGAGTAGGTAAAGAAGTAACCATACAAGGGATATTCATGCCTGGTTCTTCTCATCAGGTGTATTTCGGCTCATTGTCGACTTATACTAGTAATACCACAGCCACAACACTGAAAGTGAACGTTCCATTCGGAGCGGTACCCGGCGACAGTAAAATAACCGTGAAATATGGAAATCAATCCGCCGAATCAAGCTCAGACTTTACCGTTCTTGCGCCAAGTATAACCTCGTTTTCACCCACGTCTGGGGTTGCCGGAACTGAGATAATCATTTCGGGTTCGGGTTTTAGCCCGTACACTACCGTTAGGTTCGGCACCATTCAGACCAATGTGATCATTGCAACCGAGTCTACGCTGAAAGTCGTAGTACCATCAAACCTGAATTTAGGAGCGATGAAAATAACCGTAATAAGTAACGGGCAAACAATTGTAAGCTCGGCCAATTTTACAGCAACAAATTAGTTTATAAAAAAAAGAAGCCCGGAAACACCGGGCTTTTTTGTTTATTTTATCTCCTCCTTTACTTCTCCGCAAGTAAGCATCTCGTCGCCGTAATAGGGGTTCTTAATGTCCGATTCGCTGGCTAACCAATAGGCCCCATCGCCGTCCTTTGCCATCGGACAATATTGCTTGTAAATCTTTCCTGATTTCAATCCTGCGCCTTTAACAAAACTCTCCACTTCAGCGGTTAGCTCATCGAAATTGTCTCGTTGCGCTTTTATATCAGCCGACGCTGCAATCTGAGACGAGATATCCGCCGCCTTCTTATTACCGGCGTCAGTCAAAGCTGTGCTCAATGCAGAAGCACCGGCTTGTGCCTCTTTCCCGTCCGAGTTTACCAGGGCAGTTTTAAGGTGAATATAATGTTGATATACCTCCTGAGATTTTGCATCCTTAAACTCAGGGTTACCAGCCTCCGAAGCCATATTTTCTGATTCATGACTTTCGTGCTCCGCGGCATTTTCCTTCGGTGTTTCTGATGTACAGGCGGTTGAAACAGCAATGGCTACTGCAAGGCTGCTTAACAAAATGGTGTTCATTTTCATATGATTCAAATTTATAGTGTTATTCCTTTTTTTAATACATATTCACTGTGCAATAAGTAGGCCCCCGAACTTACCACCTCTTCCCCGTTTTTTATACCGCTGATTACTACGATCTGGCTCTGGTCCTCCGGGCCGGTAGTTACCTTACGGGATGTAAATGTATGATCGGATGTTTTTATCCATACATGTGCACCATTCTCATCGCGAATCACCGCCTGCAGTGGCAAACTTACGGCTTTTGAAACGCTTCCTGTACTTAACAGGGCTATTGCCTGCATACCGGGTTGAAGTTTGCCTTCAGCATTGTTAACAACTGCGCGGATGTTTAATCGTTGTGTGGATGGGTTTAATGCCGGACTGATAAAGTCAACCCTTGCATTTGCACTGAACTCCGGCATCCCATTTATGGTGATGGTTAGTATTGACCCCAATCTGACCTGTTCTATTTCTGAAGGATAGACGTCTGCTTCAAGCCATAGGCGGTTAAAATTCTCCAGGCGCAAAAGCGGACTTCCCTCGGATACATATTGCCCCTCCGAAACGTTAATCTCATTTACAACACCCGAAGATGAAGCATATACCGTGAGAATTGGCGACACTTTACTACTTCGCTCTAATGCTTTGATCTGGGCATTCGAATATCCGAAAAGTTTAAGTTTATTCTGCGCTGCTTCGCGCAGCGACTGGTAAACCTTTTCGCCCGGAAAGGCCGCAACCTGTTTTAACTGAAGCAGGTAATCTTGTTGCAGAACCTGCAATTGCTCACTATAGATTTGCAATATAGCTTCCCCTGCCGACACTTTTCTGCCGGTTTCTCGGATAAACAACCTTTCGACACGCCCCGCCACCCGGCTTGACACCACCTCGGTGTGCTCCGGATTGGTGATGAGGCGGCCATTTAAGACTTTGGAGCTGCTGAAGCTACCCTCGCCAACCCGGATAGTCTTGATGTTGGCCAGCTGCATCTGGCTCTCACTCAGCATCAGCGAAGCCGAATCGCTGCTTTTATCGGTACTTAACACGAGATCCATTTTGCAAATAGGGCATGTACCCGGCTTATCCTGCACAATTTGGGGATGCATCGGACAGGTGTACTTCTCGCCCGCATGCGAGGAATGATCGGCTGACGGCTTTGGCCCGGTGCACGCAAACAAAAGACTTACCGCTAGCAAGCATATCCACATTATATTTAAGCGTTTGAACCTCATATCATCTATGCTCTAATATCAATTTCTTAAACTATCTACTTTTACAAAGCTCTCGCTATCTACCATAAACCAGGCATTTACAGCCACTTCGGCCTTTTTACTGATGCTTTCCCCGACGTCTACCCAGTCACCGCGGCGGTCGAGCAGAGAAACATAAGCAGGCTCAAAAGCTTCACCGTTTTTTACGAACGCAACATACCGCGAGCCTAACTGGAGCACAGCAGTACGGGGTAACCAGGTTCCAAATTTGCTGTCTGCATCCGTTTTAACGGTAATTAGCTGACCAATCTTCCATGTTTGTCCGGCATTATTAATCCTTGTCCTCAATAAAGGGAAACTCGTCCCTTCTGCGTAATATGGTTGTATCAGGGTAATTTTCGCTAAAGCCTTTTGAGATGGATTATCTATGGAAGTTATCTGAACCGGAGTTCCCCGTTTCAAACCAGATAATTGTTTTGTTGATGCAAAGAAGTCGGCAAAAACCGAGCTTGCGTTTATCAGATCAATTATCTTTTGCCCCTGGCCAATGTATTGACCCTCGCGAAGCTGCAAAGGAGAATTAGTTTCCACTTTAGGGAGCTGAGGCGAATCTCCTGCCGATTGGCCACCCATACCGCCCATCGACGACTCAGCACCTTCAGAACCAATCACAGTACCGCTGGCTTGCATTGCCGGATCGGCCACTGAAGCTGTTCTCTGCTGTGTTACATATCCGGAATAAGGACTATACACACCAAAACGGTAGTTAATCTTTCCGGTACGAAGCACTGTGTTTATCTGCTGGTTAGACGCACCCAAAACACGAAGCTTTGTTTTTGCAGCCTCCAAAAGTGCTTTGTCCCCGCTTTTTCTCAAATAGAGTAATTCTTGTTGGGCGCTGGCCAGGTCGGGGCTGTAAATATCCATCAGCTTTTGCCCGCGGCGTACGTACTGGTAATTGTAGGTAACATACAGGCGTTCGATTCGGCCACTCACACGGCTTGACACCGTATTCCAGTTGTTGGTATCGTAGTTAATAATTCCCTGAATCTGAATATCGCCGGTCCGTACACCTTCGCTTGGCCGCACGGTTCTTATATTTGAAAGCACGATCCGATCGACTGGCCTGATAATGTCTTCAAGTCCGGCAGTTACGGTGTCGTCTGCATCGTGGGATTTCGCGGGCACCAGATCCATCCCGCAAATAGGGCAAGCGCCTGGTTCTTCTGTAACTATCTGAGGATGCATAGGACAGGTATATTTCACAGCAGCTTTTCCCGTTTTTTCTATAGAGCCGTTCGAGCAGGCGAACATGAACACCAGAAATACAAACAACCCAGCGTATTTAAGGCTATCTCTCAATGCTTTTTTCATACTCCGTAATCATTTTATAGTATCGCTGTAAAGCATCTGTATAATTCATTCGGGTCATGTTCAGTGCTTCCCAACTGTCTATTACCATGGCCAGATCCATCTTATTTTCCTGGTAAGAAAGCATGGATACATCAAGACTCTTTTTTAACACGGGGATAATTTTCTTCTCATAATTATCCAATTGTTTTTCCATGGATCCCAATTCGCTTTCCATAGATTTTGCCATCCCCAGCATCTCCGAAAGCATTGCCGTTTTTTGCTGGCGCATGGCTTCGATTTCAAAATTCATCGATTTAATCTCGGATTTATACATTTTCGACGACCAGGGTGCAATGGGAATAGATAACATACCCATAACTGTGAACTGCTTTGGCATCATGGCTGAATAGGAGGACATATGATCAAACCGAAGCCGAAAGTCAGGTTTTGCCTCCTGTTTCATCTGATTGATATTAGCCTGCATGGAATGAATATTGTGCTGCATGTGGCGGATATCACTGCGGGTTTCGGCCAGATAGCTTGAATCTAGCTGAGCCATAGGCAGAAAGGAAACTTTATAATTGGTATCAATCTCCAACACAGCTGTGGCCGGGCGGTTCATCAATGCATTTAAGGCAATTTTATAGGTACGGATCTGGCCTTCCGTCATGATTAACATGTTTTCTGCTTCGGCCAATCTACCTTCTGCCCTAAAAACCTCGTTTAATCTTCCCTGGTTATAGGGATACCGGATTTCGGCAAGCCTTTTCATGGTTTGCATAATCCGCCTGCCTTCATGTTGAAACTTGATCCGCTTGCTGGCAATAAGCAGATCAAAATACAGCTGCCGCGCCCGGCTTCGCAGTTCGTTGAAGCGCTCTGATTTGCCAAGTGTATACGTTTCGGCCAAAGTTTCGAGGTATTTCCGCTTTGCTATAATCTTTGCAGGATTTGGGATGTCTTGTTCAGCCGAAATCATGAAGGCACCTTTATCTTCTTCGGACATCATTTGCCTGGGATAAGGTGTCATAAAGGTTCCTGCACCTACCATCGGAGCCATCCAGGCGCCGGCGCCCTCTAACCGCGCTTCCTGGCTTTTTACCTGGCTGTCGTATGCTTTGAGAGAAGGGTTGTTCGACTCAATTTCAGCGAGGATTTGTGGTAAACCCATAGGCTGCTGAGCTAAAGCGTTAAGCGCTACGACGCATAACACTAAAAAACATACGCTTCCTCGAATTAATTTATTTCTAATGTCCATCATGCACCTCCATTTTTCCAAATTTTTTCAGTTCATACTCTTTTGTCATCAAAAAGATAAGCGGCGTAACGATTAGAATATGAATGGAAGAAGTCAGCACACCTCCAATCATTGGCAGCACAATAGGCTGCATCACATCGCTGCCAACTCCCTGCGACCATAGCACCGGAATCAATCCAAAAAGGGCCACGCATACCGTCATAATCTTTGGTCTCAGGCGCTTTGCCGCACCTGCGATAACAAATTCCTTTAATTCTTCCCTGCTGATTGTCTCACTCGAATTCCCTCTTAATGCCACTAACTGCTTCATAGCGTCGTTCAGATAAATCACCATTACGACCCCGGTTTCGACTGCAATTCCAAACAGGGCAATAAATCCTACGGCCACCGCAACAGAGAGGTTTACTCCCCAGAAATAGACGAGATAAGCTCCGCCGATGAGCGCAAATGGGATGGTAATTAAGCTGAGAAATGCTTCCCGTAAGGATTTAAAAGCCAGATACAGTGAGAGGAGAATAATTAAAAGCACTATCGGAACAATGTAGATAAGAGTTTGCTGCCCGCGGATTAAATTTTCGTACTGGCCGCTCCATTCAATAAATGAGCCTCCGGGAAGATCCAATTGTTTGTTCAGTCTCGCAGCTGCCTCTTCCACGGTAGTGCCCAGATCTCTGTCGCGCACATTAAACATCACCGCTCCCCGAAGAATCGCATTTTCAGATGAGATCATCGGCGGCCCGTTTACAAAACGAATCTCTGTTACCGCAGATAGCGGAATGGTACCGGCCTCCGGAGAATTCAATGGGATCCGCTTTAAGCGCTCTAAACTATTGCGGTACTCCTGTCCAAGGCGCAGACTGATATTGAAACGACGGCGCCCCTCAACGGTGGCAGCAAAAGGAGTTCCACCAATGGCGCTTTCCACGGTTGCATTTATATCGTCGACGGTTAAGCCATAGCGCTCCAGCTGTTCACGCTTAATGTCGATCTCAAGGTATTTACCGCCAGAAACCGGCTCGACATATAGATCTTTTACACCATCAATGTTCTGCAAAAGCGATTGGATCTGTTTAGAAAGTTTGTCGATCTGCTGCAGATCTTGTCCATAAACCTTTAGTCCCACATCCGTACGAATCCCGGTAGAAAGCATGTTAATACGGTTGATTATCGGCTGAGTCCAGCCGTTTACCACCCCCGGAATTTGCAATTTACTGTCTAATTCATTGATCAGTTCCTTCTTTGTAAGACCATCGCGCCACTGACTTTTGGGCTTCAGTATGATGATGGTTTCGATCATGCTAATAGGAGAGTTGTCAGTGGCTGTGCTCGCCCTTCCGGCTTTTCCTAAAACTTTATCCACTTCGGGAACAGACTTGATGATCTTATCCTGAACCTGAAGAATACGCTTAATCTCCGAGTTGGAAACATCCGGCAGGGTCACAGGCATAAATAACACAGACTGCTCGTCCAATGGAGGCATAAATTCGCGGCCCATACTCATGAGTAAAGGGATGCTAATCAAAACCGCCAGGATATTGATACCTATGGTTGTTTTCCGGTATTTTATGCAGCGCCTTATTAAGGGCTCATACCAGCCTTCCAGTTTCCGGTTGATAGGGTTATCGTGTTCTGCCCGGAAGCGGCCTTTCATAAAGAATGATATCAGAACCGGCGCAAGCGTTACTACCAGCAGCGCGTCTATCAACAAAATGAATGTTTTGGTATACGCCAGCGGATGAAATAGCTTTCCTTCCTGGCCTGTCAGCATAAAAACCGGCAGGAATGAAGTGATGATAATTATAGTGGAATAAAAAACACCCCTCGACACCTGCTTCGACGCTTTCTCAATGATTTGCAAACGCTCCTCTTCGGGCACCTTAACGTAGTTGTCCTTTCGGGCAAAATATTCCTTCAATCTGTTAAACATTTGAACCTCCTCTACTGGCAGCGTTTAGCTCTGCCTGCCGCATAGCCAGGTGCTTATAGGCGTTTTCCGCCATAATAATTCCGTTATCTACAATAACACCTATAGCCAGTGCAATCCCCGTAAGGGACATGATGTTTGAGCTGATATCAAACGCATTTAGCAAAATGAAGCTTGCTGCTATAGTGATTGGAATTTGGATAATAATGCTGATGGCACTTCTCCAGTGCAAGAGAAATACCAGCACTATCAGCGAAACCACAATCATTTCTTCTATTAAGGTTGTTTTAATGGAAGAAATTGATTCTTCGATCAGTTCGCCCCTGTCATAAACAATATTGAATTTTACGCCGGCGGGTAAACCCTTGCTTACCTCCTTCATTTTTTCTTTCAGGCGGTCAATTACCTCATCAGCATTTTCGCCATACCTGAGCACTGCAATTCCGCCTACCGCTTCGCCCTCGCCATTATAATCAAAAATCCCCAGGCGGCTTTCGCCAGACATTTCAACCCTTGCTACATCCCGGATACGTACCGGTATAGAGTTTTGGGTTTTGATAGCGAGGTTTTCAATCTCCTCAATTGATTTGAGGTAGCCGGTTGTTTTGATGATGTAGCCGATGTCGCTCATCTCAAACTTCCTCCCCCCGGATTCATTATTGTTCGAATTTACCGAGCGCATTACGTCTGGGAGGCTGAGTTTGTAATAACTCAATTTATTCGGATCGATACTGATCTGGTATTGTTTCTGAAAACCGCCAAAAGAGGCAATCTCACTCACCCCTTTTACATTCTGCAAAGCGAACTTGACGTACCAATCCTGAATTGCCCGCTGCTCGCCTAGATCCATTCCGGGAGCATCAAGCGTATACCAGAGAATATGCCCCACGCCTGTGCCATCGGGCCCCATGGTTGGCACAACGCCGTCGGGCAAGGCATTTCCCAAAGAATTCAATCGTTCCAGTACCCGCGACCGGGCCCAGTAAATATCTGTCTCATCTTCGAAAATTACATAGATAAAGCTCATCCCAAACATGGAACTGGCGCGAACATATTTCACCTGCGGCATACCCTGCAGATTGGTGACCAGCGGATAGGTAATCTGATCCTCGATCAACTGCGGGCTCCGGCCCATCCACTCGGTGAAAACAATTACCTGGTTTTCGGACAGATCTGGAATAGCATCGATCTTATTTGTGCGAATAGCATAAACGCCCCATACAAATATTGCCGACGAAAACAGCAGAACCAAAAACCTGTTGCGTAACGAAAAAGCAATCAGTTTCTCAATCATGAGAATTAATTAAAAAAAATAGATTTGAGATTGACGTAGCATCACAAAGCGTACGCCTGAGCACTTCGCAGTCTATAACAGACTACTATTCGACGGTAAATTATTCCTATATTCTGAATTGCTGAAGCAGAAGAATTAGTGCTTCGACGATAAATAAGCCGGGAGACGGCTCGTCCTGTTTCTGGTCCTGGCCTTCTGAAGAACCGAACCAGTTGTTAAATAAAGTATAAACAAACAAAACATCAAAGCTTTGCTCCTTGTCTTTTACCTGATTATTTTTTGGAGATACTTTGTCGGTAACCTGATTAAGAGATATTTGCTGATTATCGCAGCATGCGTCTTTTGTAAAGGAATTCTCTGACTTAACCGGACAACTCTTTGCTGTCGTTTTTTGGGCCATTTTACATTCTTTAGCCTTGCCAAACAACGAAAAATCCTGAATTGAACCGCAGCATTTATGTAACGATATATTTATTCCTGTTGCTGAAACTGTAATCAGCAAAACCAGCGCAAGCGCGATATAGTTACGGAATATTTTCATTACAAGGCAAATATAGAAAGTTTTTTTATCTAAGATTTATAAAATTTTGACAGTATGTTGTAAGATTTTGGTTCAGTGCAGATCAAACTAATTTAATGAAATGGGTATTATTAAGACATGAATGCAATACAGTTTTTAAACGTTTCTTTTTTCTGGATAATAATATGCTCCGGATGTTCTAATCCAACGAATAATGAAATTGAGGAACTAAGAAAACAAACTAAAGATCTCCAAAAGCAAATTGATAGTCTGAAGAACGCTGCTTCCGACACAATTTCTGCTAAGCCAGACACCCTGGTAGCCGAACCGCCTGCAACAAAAAGCCAGCCTCCCTCGCAACCTGATGGACAGCTCAGGCCCGGCAAACACCAGTTCACGCTGCAATGGATCAGCTGGGACGAGCCCGGCAGTGTCATGATTCAACCGGCTGAAGATGGATGGTTTTCTATTGAAGGGCAACAGAAGAGCAGAAAAAACAACGACTACATTACCATAAGGGGCCTGATAAAGCAAATTTCGGCCAGCGAATTGCAATTTAGGGGAGAGATTAAATCGGTAGTCGAAACTGTTAACGGCGGGGAGCCTTGTGTAAGGACTGGAACTAAAATCTTTAAAACCACTAAAAACCGTAAGTATTGGCGACTGCAGGATATGATAAACTGCGAAGGAGGGATGTTAACTGATTACGTAGATATCTACTTTCAATAAGCGGCTAACGCGGATCAAAGGGTTCGAGCTTCGGAAGTCTCCGTTTTTCGGGCGGCAGGCTTTTGAAATGGCGATAAGATTGATTCAGGTATAATAGCAGGTGAAAATCTGGCGATTTATACGCCTTAACCGTGGGCCTGTACAAACCCCTGAAATCTAAAAGCTCATCTCCTGTGAGCGGAGTATGCTTTTCGATGTAAGATACGCTGAAAACTCTGTCAATTTCTTCCTCAACCAGATAGTCTCTTATTTTGCGCTGCGAGCGCCGTTCCTTTTTCGAATCCTTATTCCAATACCTTAATCTGAAGGTAAGCCCTCCCTTCATCGTCCCATCATCATTGCGCTGATATCCTGTATTTCTTCGAAAAGTCTCCTTGTCTACCAGTGAACCAAGTTGGGTATTGACACCAGTTATGGTCACATCCTTCAGTTGATGGGAAATTGCCTGAAGAAAGAAATCTCTTGTTTTTACATCGGTTACGAAAACCGTATCAGAAACATATGAATACAAGGTCAAAACAAGCAGGTCTCCTTTACGCACGCTGATGCGGAATCTCCCCTGCATATCACTAAGAACAGAGCTCCCCAAATTTACGTTGGTTATTTGCACACCAGCCAACGGACTGGCCGAGCCTATTTCCAACACCCTGGCATCCATTTGAGTTTGAGCAGTTACTGTAAAAACCGGAATAACGATCATAAAGGTAAGCAGAACACGAAAAGGCATGTATAAAGATATCTTGTGTGTGCCTCGAACGGGAAATTTTAACAGTAATTAACACGATCGGCGGTGAGATTAATGCTTTTAGACGCGCATTGAATTTAAAATACTACACGGTGTTCTAAATACTGTGCGTCAAACACTTAATCATTCAATACATACTACATTTTTTTTCAATAGACGAAAATAAATTACCGAATCGCTTTCGGTATCTTTTTGGTCCAAGAATTGCACTAGAGAAACACACTGATTAAAACATCTGAATATGATCCTTAAAACCTACAGCCCGAGTTCACAGAAACACAAATTCAGTCCAGCACAAAACAGAAAGTTCGATATACTGATGTATATTATTTTGACACTTCTGGCTCTGTCATTTTCCATTTATTCAACACTTTAACGGATCGGAAATGGATGTTAAAAACACTGTTTCGGGCTATCTGGAGGAGCACAAGAACAACCGGAGCAATGCTTTCGTAGAGTTTATTAAGCGTACGTTTAAAGAAGGAAAACTTGATCACAACCAAATCAGACGGGCAGTGTTGCAACGGTTTCAGGCTCAGGATAAAACTGCAGTATTTTTCGGCTCACTTTTATTGCAGCTTGACAATGAAGAGATTCATGAGCTGCTAAATGAGAAGCTTTAGACCGGTATTCTTAAAACGCCGTTATTCATTCCTATTTATTTGACGTATGGTTTGCTCCAAGTCGGCCGAATTTTCTAGACGCCATACTTGCATATTGATGATTCTGAAAAACAATTCGTAGAACCCTGTCGGCTCCTATCTCCATTATTATAAAATCATCAGAGGTAATCAGTTTCCCTTTTGCCCATACGTGGCAAAACTTCCCCTTTTTTTCTTGCAAAGCGAAAAACTCACTGCCATCGCCAAAATAGTATGGTCGTTCCATCCATGAATAATCTTTTCCATATCCATAGCTTTTACTTAAAGCCAGCTTCATTTTTTCGTAAAGGTGTGCAAAATTGGTTTGATTGACATCAAATTCAATTATTCCCTCATAAAACTTGTTATCAACAAATTTGAGGTAGGCCATTCTACTCTTAGTTCCTGCAAAATTCAGATTATTTAAATACGCCAGTTCTTCGAATTCATCGATAGAGGATACAGAGGCGCCCAGAGTTGTTGCGGTCTGTAAAGCCTCTTGTCGTGATATCCCGAATTTTATTCCGTAGAAGGATTCAATCTGGATAGGTTGGGAATTACCAATAAGCGGCAATAGCAACAATGCAAGTAAAAAGTTTTTCATAGTAACCTGTATAATATTTTGTTCAAATATTTTCTACAGCGTTATAATGAGAGAGCTGCTTAGCTTAACTTGTAATTATTTAATCATATTCGTTTAGGTCGATAAAGCAATCATTCTCATTATCAGATGGTAGATAAAAAAACAACAGCCCGAATTTTATTTTGTTTCAGAACAAGGACTTCTAAGGAGAAATTATAACTGATGAAACACAGGCATAATCAAATGATGTTTGTGTCTATTTATAAAGGATTCAGATTGCCATCAAAGGCGTATTTACCGCCTTTTACGGTTGATATGCTAACAGTTTTTTCGCCAAAACGGATCAGGCCCGGGTTACCCAGTTTAGAAAGAATAGTAAGTCTTGTAAGCTTTCCATTATCCCAATCAATATCCACATCAAAGCCCCCTCGTGCCGAAAGGCCGTGGATATACCCTTTTTGCCAGGCTGCTGGCAGCGCAGGGAGCACATGAATTTCGCCTGCATGGCTCTGCAAAAGCATTTCGGTGATACCTGCAGTAGCGCCAAAGTTACCGTCAATCTGAAAGGGCGGATGTGTATCAAACAAATTAGGAAGGGTTGACTTTTGAAGTAACGCAATTAAGTTCTTATAAGCTTGTTCACCGTCTTGCAACCTTGCAAAGAAATTAATGATCCATGCACGGCTCCAGCCCGTATGTCCGCCCCCGTTTGCAAGCCGGTGATTGATCGTCTTCCGCGCTGCCGCCAATAACTCTGGATTCTTTTGACTGGTTATCTGCCTTCCGGGATGTAAACCGAACAAATGAGAAATATGCCGGTGGCCCGGATCTGCCTCTTTAAATTCTTCAGTCCACTCCATGATTCTTCCATCGCTTCCTAATTTAGTAGGCGCAAGCCCGCCTAGTGCCTTTTCCATTCTGCGTCTGAAAGCCGCATCCCGTGCCAAAATTTTACTGGCGGCAATCGTGTTTTCGAGCAGATCACGAATGATCATATGGTCCATAGTAGGGCCCATCACCATAGTAGCACGCTCGCCTGTTTTGGTAAGAAACGTGTTTTCGGGCGAAGTAGAAGGCCCTGAAACCAACTGGCCCGTCGCCGGGTTCTTCGTTAACCAGTTTAGACAAAATTCTGCAGCCTCTCTCATGATCGGATAGCCCTGCGAGCGAAGCGCCGCCTTATCTTCTGTAAACAAATAGTGCTCCCACAGATGTTGGGCGCTCCATGCTATTCCCATGGGCCACATGGCGTACTGAACGTTCCCCGAAGTTTCGGTAAAATGCCATACATCAGTTGTATAGTGAGCAACAATCCCCTTCATTCCATACATATCCCGGGCAGTTTTTCTTCCATCGGGACGGAGAGCCTCGATAAAATCAAAGAAGGGTTGATGCATCTCAGACAGGTTGGTCTGTTCGGCAAGCCAGTAATTCATCTGGATATTAATGTTTATGTGGTAGTCGGCAGACCATGGTGCCCATAACCCATCCGACCAAATTCCCTGTAAATTAGCCGGCAAGTCTCCCGGCCGCGAACTGCTTATCAATAAATACCTGCCGAACTGGTAATACAACTTAATGAGCTGAGGATCTGTATTTCCGTTTTGCATGGCGGTGAGCCTAGCATCTGTGGGAAAATATATGCCATTGGTCTGTCCCAGATCAAGATTCACCCGCTTAAAATATTTTTGATAATCGGCTACGTGTAGTTTAAGATGATCCGCATAAGCGTACTTCAATGCGTTGTTGAGCTGGGTTTGCGATAATGATTCTGGATCACCCTTCCGGTAGTCGGTATTCGCAGTAAGGAGGATAGTCACAGCATCTGCCTTTTCCACTCTTAAGTGTGTTGATGTAGCCTGAACAGTACCCCCTTCATTAGTCAGCGCAGCTTTCGAAACCAATTTCACTCCAACACCGCTATTCGTATGTTCAGACATACTGATTCCGGTGCCAGAGTATTGAATCAACGCTTTTTCACCCGGCCGTTGAAGCCTGAGATTAAAGGTGAGAGACCCAGGCTTGCTTGCTGTAAGTCTGACAACAAGAGCCTCACCGGGCTTAGAAGAAAAAATCTCTCTTGTGTATGTGATATTCCCGGCACTAAAAACCACTTTTGCTACGGCAGTTTCCAAATCGAGCTCTCTGCGATAGTTGGTGATACTATTACGAGCATTCTCTGGCACTTCCAGGTCAAGAAGCATGTCTCCAAGCGTTTGATAGCTCGCTCCTTCTTTTTTGTCTCCCATCATTTTTTCCTGCGCCAGTTTCTGAGCCTCGATATACTTGCCCTCGAAAAGTAACTTTCTAACCACAGGTAACACCGCTTTAGCTTCCGGATTTACAAAATCTGCCGGCTGCCCAGACCACACTGTCTCTTCATTTAGCTGCAATCGCTCGGCGAAAGGGTATCCAAAAATCATGGCACCAAGTCTCCCATTTCCCACAGGTAATGCTTCGTTCCAGCTTCCGGCAGGATGGTTGAACCAGATTTTTAGTTCGCCAGGCGATTGTTGGGCCTTTAAGGCAATGGCAGCACAGCTGAAAAGGATGGAGAGAACGAAATTGATGCGGTTCATTATAATGGTTTATTGCACAATTATAGTAATAAAGACTTACTTCTTAGAGGTTGGGGTCTTTATAACAATGTTCGGCTTTGGCTGCATTTTCATTCCCTGGCCAAGAAAAAAACTGGTATGCGGTGGTTGATTATAACTTACATTTTGCCAGACGATACTCAAACGGTATTGAGGATCGTGCATCAGTGTTGGCAAACTGTAACTCGTTGGGATAACAGTACTATAAATACGGAGCTCTTTATTGTCTTCGGTTCTCCATATCACTTCTTCACGCCAATCTCCCAATAAGTCTCCACTTAGTGCGGGAGTGGCCTTAGTTCCATTATTCGACACGCAGTCTTCAGCAGTTAACAGATTTATTGTTGTCTCATTCTTCCAATCCCACTTATCGATTCGATTTTTATCTAATAATTCTCTGGTCAGATCAGCATCCCACCATACTACGAAATTCTGCGATGAAGGAACTTTATTGGTAATCGTTTTACCCTTGTTATTACGTAAGCCGCCGGGGCCGCCCCAATTTTCAAATCCGGCATGTGTGGGATCAATGTCTGCAGCAACACCTCTTCCAACATCTACACCCGGGAACAAACTCCAAAGCACTTTTCCGGTACGGGCATCAAACATTGCGACGCCGGGAGTATTAAGAGCAATAGTTCTATCCTCATTTTCATGGATTCCAAACACTTCCAATCCTGGGTTTGAGAGATCCATGTCCGACAAATGTACTGCGTCGCCGTGACGCAGGCCGGTTGTATACAGCCCTTTTCCATTGTCGTCAACAGTCATCGCCCCTACACAGATTTCGTCCTTTCCGTCGCTGTCTACATCGGCTACAGATAAATTGTGATTAGCCATACCCGAATAAGGGTTATCTTTATCTTTTGAATCAAAGATCCAGCGTTGGGTAAGTTTACCATTGCGAAAATCCCAGGCAGAAAGCACCGTTCGACCATACCAGCCTCGCACCATCACTGCGCTTGGAAGTTTTCCATCGAGGTATGCTACACATGCCGTAAAGCGATCAGAGCGACTTCCGGTACTATCATTACCTCCGTTGCCTCCAATTCCGCCCCAGCCATCGAGCGGATACCGGCTCGGAGTATAAGTTACGGTAGATAAAGCGCTCCCGGTGACTCCATCGAAAACAGTGAGGTATTCCGGCCCATTAACTATCTTCCCATAAAAACGGCTGTCAGCGGTCGATAGAGTCCGCCAGTCTTTTGTGGAATCTCCTATTACTTTACCTTTTCCGTCAATGGTACCATCGGCCGTCTTACAAATCATTTCAGATTTTCCGTCACCATTAAAATCATAGACAAGGAATTGTGTGTATGCCGCCCCCGACCGTATATTTTTTCCAAGATCAATACGCCAGAGTAATGTTCCATCCTGCCTATAGGCATCGAGGAATGTGTTGGCTGTTATGCCCGTTTGAGGTGGGTTCCTTGCATTGCTAGGATCCCATTTTAAAATCAATTCATAAATTCCATCATTGTCCAGATCACCAACACTTAAATCATTGGCATTGTATGAATATTTCTGTGTACCTGTCATACCACCAGGAGGCTGTTTAATTGCTATCGGCAGATACTGTCTGATGGGTGCATTTGCCGGCAAAGTGTAAGTACCGGTTTCTTTAAGTTGCTTGCCTTGAAGCACAGGAACGACTGAATAGGTGATACTCTCAGACCAGTCTGCCAGCGAATCGACGAAGTTCGTGGCTTCTGAATTCCTGCTCAACATCACTCCTGAGCCACCTCCGATTTTGCGATAAATAATGAACCTGGTATCAGGATGATCGGTGGCCAGTTTACGCCAGCTCATAAATACTGCTTTCTCGTCTTTCCTAAAAGCTACAAGGCCTCGGTCCAGGTATTCCATCTGACGCTGACAGACTGAATAGTGGCTTAGACATAGAAGGATACAAAGCAAAAAATACTGAATATGGGATTTCATAATGGTTCTTGAATCAGATAAAAATACAAAGGATAGTAAGATTTTTACCCACTGTCGTGTGTCACTTCCACGAGACAAAGAGAGATCCCTTGTAGGGGACAAGAAGGGAACAGGTTCGGAAAGGCTTCGGAAATTTCCGAACCAGCCCTCCTCTTTTTCCGAACACGCCCCGAACAAAGCCGCACCCAGTTCGCAATCTTCGGCAAGTTCTCGCAAACACTCGCAAAACCCGGAAACGGTTTTTCAAGCACGTACGCCTGCAGAAATTTGAGCTTATGTTTGTGCTATGAACAAAAGATTAGTTCTAAGTAGTCTCCTTCAGAATATCCAGTTTTCCTGTAAAGCCAGAATGATTGGTATTATGTTTCTTTAATCGCTCGCTTACATCTGAGGTACAACCAACATAATATTTGTCCAATGATTGGGAATACTGAATATAGACGGCAAACATTAGGTTTATAATACAAAAGCCCCAGATCTCTCTGAGGCTTGGTGGGAGATACTGGGTTCGAACCAGTGACCCT
>NZ_JAFMZO010000001.1:256180-1371849 GCF_024436395.1 Paradesertivirga mongoliensis
GACGGCAAACATTAGGTTTATAATACAAAAGCCCCAGATCTCTCTGAGGCTTGGTGGGAGATACTGGGTTCGAACCAGTGACCCTCCCGAACCTCCCAATCCAGAAGTTTTCCTGTAAAGCCAGAATGATTGGTATTATGTTTCTTTAATCGCTCGCTCACATCTGAGGTACAACCAACATAATATTTGTCCAATGATTGGGAATACAGAATATAGACGGCAAACATTAGGTTTATAATACAAAAGCCCCAGATCTCTCTGAGGCTTGGTGGGAGATACTGGGTTCGAACCAGTGACCCTCTGCTTGTAAGGCAGATGCTCTGAACCAGCTGAGCTAATCTCCCGTTTTTTATTTTATCTCTGCTTTCCAGTGACCCCCCCGACTCAAAGTCGGGATGCTCTGAACCAGCTGAGCTAATCTCCCTTTTGGGACTGCAAATATAGACGCATACGCCTATTATTCAAAATAAATTTTATAATAATTTTAATGGCCTTTTTTACAGATACTTAGTAAGCTCTGGCGACAAGGGGCTAACCCTTGAACGGAAGCGATGCACTAATTTTCCGTTCTCGTCAATCAAAAACTTCTCAAAATTCCAGGCAATATCGCCGGTAAAGTCGGGGTTTTCTGCCGAGGTTAAATACTTAAACAAGGCGTTCATATCCTCACCCTTCACACTCACTTTCTCCATCATCGGAAAAGTAACACCAAATTCCTTCGTGCAAAACTCCTTTATGGCGAGATTTGAGCCGGGCTCCTGGCCTTTAAAGTTATTGGCCGGAAAACCTATTACAACCAGTTTGCCTTTATACTGTTCTGACAACTTTTGCAGATCCGCATACTGCTTAGTATATCCGCATTTTGAGGCAGTATTAACGATCAAAAGCATTTTACCTTTGTACTTATTCAGATTAAAGGTCTTTCCATCAATCGTTTTAACTTTAAAATCGTGTACCGATTTAGGTGCCACGGCAAAGAACGTAAACAAAACAACTAGCAAGGTTTTCATATCCGGATTTGTTGGTATAAGAACAAAAATACCATTCACATCGTCAAAAAAAGAAACCGCCATGTAATTTTACTATGGCGGTTCCAACCTCACATCATTTAAATGCGCGTTTAATTAGCAGATAACCTGTTAAAGATCTTTCCAACAACCTTTGGAATATCATTAACCGCCTTCTCTGGGTTATTGACCGCTCCTTTGGCAACTCCTCTCCATATTACCTTTGACGAATTCCGATCAATTAGGTCGATTACAATGTTACCTTCCTCAAATTGCACTTTACGGGTCTCGGTTCCGGCATAGACAGGAAAAGGGCGATAATACTGATAATAATAAAACCGCCGGCCCTGGTAGTAACCCAATCTCGGAACATACCGTGCCGCAGGCTGATAATACACCGGATCGTTCACCACCCTGCTTTTATTATCTACCACCGCTGTATACCTGATCAATAAATCGGGCTTGCGGCTATTGACTTTAAATCCCCGGTTATTCAGCTCCCGGTTAACCGCAACAATCATTTTGTCTTCGGCAATGTCATTCTCATAATATTTACTCGCTTTCGATTCGCTGCCCGGCACCCAGGCATAGGTTTGATATTTGCTGATATCAACCTTATCGTTACTAACTGTGTAGAAATTATAAGAAGAGCATGCGGACAAGATCAGCGTAGCGAGCATCATTGAAAACATTAGCTTCCTCACTTTATCCATCCTTTCTGAAATTGTTTGTATACCCTCTAAACGCCAAAAGCTGCACTCAAAGCATACTGTTATGCGTTTGTTACAATTTATTCAGAAAGGTTAGGTGCCATTCGTTATAACAAAAGAAGCCGCTCCAAGTTATTGGAACGGCTTCAATCTGAAATATTTAATTTATTTATTTTACTTCTTCGAAATCTACGTCAGTAACCGTGTCTCCTGCATTGTTAGCCGATTGACCATTAGCGCCGGCTCCAGGGTTTTCAGCCTGTCCATCCGCACCACCAGTTGCTTTGTACATTTCTTCAGACGCAGCAGCCCAGGCGGCATTTAGTTCTGTTTGAGCACTTTCTATATCTGCGAGATTTCTGGCAGCATGCGCTGTTTTCAATTTAGCCAAAGAATCTTCGATAGGTCCTTTTTTGTCTGCAGAGATCTTGTCGCCATATTCTTTCAACTGTTTCTCAGTCGAGAATATCAGGGCATCAGCTGCGTTTAAAGTGTCTACTTCTTCCCTTGCTTTTTTATCCGCTTCGGCATTTGCTTCAGCTTCAGCTTTCATCTTTTGGATTTCTTCATCAGACAAGCCAGAAGATGCTTCGATACGGATCTTTTGCTCTTTGCCAGTAGCTTTATCTTTAGCTCCTACATGCAGAATACCGTTTGCATCAATATCAAAAGTTACTTCAATTTGAGGCACTCCGCGAGGCGCTGGTGGAATTCCGTCTAAGTGGAAACGGCCAATCGTACGGTTCTGATTTGCCATAGGGCGCTCACCTTGTAAAATGTGAATCTCTACAGAAGGCTGATTATCAGAAGCGGTTGAGAAGGTCTCAGATTTTTTAGATGGGATAGTCGTGTTGGCTTCAATTAATTTAGTCATCACACCGCCCATAGTTTCAATACCTAAAGAAAGTGGTGTAACATCAAGAAGCAATACATCTTTAACCTCACCGGTTAATACACCGCCCTGGATGGCAGCGCCGATTGCTACAACCTCATCGGGGTTAACTCCTTTTGATGGCTCTTTACCAAAGAATGATTTAACCGCTTCCTGAATTGCAGGAATACGGGTTGAACCACCTACTAAAATGATCTCATCAATATCTGAAGTTGAAAGACCAGCATTTTTCAAAGCAGAACGACAGGGCTCAATGGTACGTTTGATCAAGCTATCAGCCAATTGCTCGAATTTCGCTTTGCTCAAAGTACGAACAAGGTGCTTAGGTCCGCTTTGGTCGGCAGTGATATAAGGAAGGTTTATTTCTGTTTGATTAGAACTCGAAAGCTCAATTTTAGCTTTCTCAGCCGCTTCTTTTAAACGCTGCAGAGCCATTGCATCTTTTGCAAGGTCCATACCGTTTTCAGATTTAAACTCATCCGTCAACCAATCGATAATTACCTGATCGAAGTCGTCACCACCAAGGTGGGTATCACCATCAGTTGATTTAACTTCAAAAACGCCGTCACCCAGTTCCAGAACAGAAACGTCATGTGTACCGCCACCGCAGTCGAACACAACAATTTTCATATCCCTGTGAGCTTTATCCAAGCCGTAAGCTAAAGCCGCAGCAGTAGGCTCGTTGATAATACGTTTTACGTCTAAACCAGCTATTTCACCGGCCTCTTTCGTAGCCTGACGCTGAGCATCGTTAAAATAAGCCGGAACAGTAATTACTGCGCCAGTAACCTCATGACCTAAAAAGTCTTCGGCTGTTTTTTTCATTTTCTGCAAAATCATTGCAGAAATTTCCTGTGGAGTGTATTTACGGTCGTCTATTTCAACACGGGGAGTATTGTTATCGCCTTTTACAACAGTGTAAGGCACACGACTAATTTCTTTTGCTACTTCATTATGGCTGTTACCCATGAAGCGTTTGATAGAATAAATAGTCTTTTTAGGATTAGTGATAGCCTGACGTTTTGCTGGATCACCAACCTTCCGCTCACCATTCTCTACAAAAGCTACAATGGAGGGAGTGGTGCGCTTGCCTTCGCTGTTCGCGATAACAACCGGCTCATTACCTTCCATTACTGCTACACAGGAGTTAGTTGTTCCTAAGTCGATACCAATAATTTTTGACATGATATATAAGTTTTTTTGTTTTCAATAAATAATCATCAATGATTATCAAGCCTTATGCCAAGAGTTATATGCAAACAGTTTGACAGTCTTATGTCAACTTTCTCTGCAGATATAATGACATAGTGACAAAATGACCAAAAAAAAAGCCCCCTTTTTGAAAGGAGGCTTCTCACTGATGCAGTTTTTCTAATTCTTTTTTGTAGTAGTGGTCTTAGCCGGGGCAGCCTTCGCAGGAGCTTTCGCAGCTGGCTTTTTGGCAACCGGCTTAGCCGGGGAAGCCGGTTTCTTAGCAACCGGTTTTGAGGCTGGCTTTTTTGCAGCTGGAACTGTAAGCTTCTTCGCCCGCTTCACTTTTACCACTTCCAGATCGAATACCAACGTAGAAAAAGCCTGAATATCTTCACTCATTGCCTGCGGACCGTAAGCCAGTTGCGAAGGGATGATAAAAGTGGCCTTCGATCCTTCATTAAGCAAAAGCAAGCCTTCTTCCCAGCCCGGAATTACGCTTCCTTGCCCAAGAACTACACTAATGGGTTCGTATGTACGGCCGGGCTGTTCCAGTCCTGCCTTTTTTGCTTCTGCCTCAATACTTGAATCAAAGACTTTTCCCTGCAAGGTTTTGCCAACATAATTCACCAGTACAGTATCGCCTTTTACAGGCTTTGCTTTAGCAGACGGTTTGGTAATGATATATCGCAAATCGGACGCAGTTTTTATCGCGTTGATCTTGTTGTCAGCAATGTATTTTGCCAAGCCTTCTGCTTCCTTGCTTTTCAGGCCGTCCATCACCTTTTGCTGCTCTGCCATTGCCTCTTCCATAGACTGGATTTTGGCAATCTTGATTACGTAATGCAGCGAGCTTCCTTTTGGTAAAAAAGGCGGCCGTTGGCCCTCCATCTGCGGACCATTGAAAATAGAGTCGGTTGGTATAATTACCAAAGCGCTATCGTTCAAAGCAAGCAATGGAAAGAAGTCCATTAAATCTGCGATGTTCTTTGTTGGTGTTACCTGCAGCATTGCCGGCCGGTTTACTTCAAAAGAATTTACCAGTATCGAATCCTTATCCGTTTTCTGAAGAAAATTGAACGTTATAATGTCATTCAATTTAATTTTGGGCCCTGGATTGGCAGTATAGATTTTATACTGAAGCCCGTTGGGTAAGCGCTGCATCCCCGCATTTCCTTGTCCAAGCGCCTGTACCGATACTACCAGCAGCAATACAGCTATTATGTTTTTTATTTTCATGTGTGTAAAAAAAGCCCTCGTTAAAGGGCTTATATTTTCTTATTGTTGAGGCATTCCCGGAATCTGCATCGGCTGTGCCGGCGCCGATCCTGGCTTTGCTTTAATAATGTCAACTACCTCGATATCAAAAACGATAGGCATATATGGCGGAATTCCCTGGTTTCCCTGCTCACCGTAGGCAAGCTTTGAAGGAATAATGATAGTAGCTTTTGTTCCCTTTGGAAACAATAACAGTGCTTCATCAAATCCCGGAATAGTTCCGTTTAAACCAGCAGCAACTTTCATTGGCTCGTAAGGACGTTGAGCGTTGTAAATATTAGCTTTCTGCGCTATTGCTTTGATACTTGAATCAAATGCTTTTCCACTCAGGAACATTCCGGTATAGTCAAGCTTTACAGTATCACCTACAGCCGCCTTCGGACCTGTGCCTTGCTTTTTGATCACATACTGTAAGCCAGATGCAGTTACAGTCGGCTTCAAATCGTGCGAAGAGATATAACCGCTGATATTTCCTGCTTCTTTGTTCTTGGCTTTTTCAATTTCAGCTTTGTAAAACTGCTCTACTTTAGCCTGAAACTCAGGATCTGTCAATTTTCCTTTAGGAATTACTTTCTCAAGCTTGATGGTAAACAACATGTGTTTGCCTTTAGTATTGGTTGGCTTAGGCATTCCTTTAGCAACCATAGAATCGATGCTGATTTTGAAAGTAGCACTATCACCTTCGCTCAACATAGCAAGTCCATCGTAAATATCACCTTTGAAAGCTGCTTTTTGTTGTGGAATAAGGGCAACGCGTTCAGTATCGTAGGTGCTGGTTAATATAGAGTCTTCTTCAGTTTTCTGAATAAAGTGGATGGCAAGGAAGTCACCTTCTTTCACGGTAGCGCCCTCTTTATCCTCGTGAATAATGTATTGAAGGTCACCGGGGCCCTTTTTAAATTGCTTACATCCTGCTAATGTCAGAACAGCAAATCCTAAAACAACTAAATTTTTCTTCATTTTTATTTATAATATTAATAGACTTTTATAATCAGGCAAAATACCTTTAAATTCTGAAATTACCTCTTGTAAAGGCTTGTCCGAAGCACCTCCTGCAGCGTTCCGGTGTCCTCCACCATTAAAATATTTTTTACAAATCTCATTAGCAGGAAAATCGCCTGTCGACCGAAGCGAAAGTTTTACCTTATCGGGCCGTTCGATTATCAAAGCTGCTAATTTAATTCCATTTATAGTTAGTGCATAATTCACCAATCCCTCGGTATCACCGGTTTCTATCCCAAATCTATCAAGCTCATCTTGCGCCACACTAATCAGAGCAGTATTGTACTCTTCGAAAACCTCCAGTTTGTTCAAGAGGCAATATCCAAGAAAACGTAAACGACTTTCGGCGAAGTTATCGTATACCAACTGATGAATCTTTGAGTTCTCGGCTCCTCGTGCAATCAGATCTGCAACAATATGGTGAACAGCAGGCGTCGTGGTTGGAAAACGAAACGAACCCGAATCGGTCATAATTCCGGTATACAAACAGGTAGCTACATCTTTATTGATCAAATTCGGTTCCTTCATTATCGTTACGATAAAGTCGTAAACCAGCTGTGCAGTTGCACATGCGTTGATAGACCAATGCCGGTAATCATCGAAGTCTTCCGGTTCCAGATGGTGGTCGATCATTATCTTTTTCCCTTTTGCATTGCGAACCACCTCGCCCATCTCATTGATCCGCGAAAGTGTATTGAAGTCAAGGCAGAAGATTAAATCTGCTTCATCTATAATTTTATTTGCCTCCTGCTCCTTTTCAGTATAGATCAATACTTCTGGATTATTAGGAAGCCAATGCAGGAAAAATGGATAATCGGTGGGTGCAATAACGTAGACGTGGTGCCCCTTCTGGATCAAATAGTTATAAAGACCCAGGGATGAGCCCATTGCATCGCCATCAGGTTTGTGATGTGTTGTAATCACAATGTGCTGCGGGTAAGCCAATAAATCCTTAAGCGAGGTTAGTTCCAACATCTTTTAAAAAAAGAAACGCAAAGCTATCAAAAACCTTCGCGATACAAAATGCTTTATACAATAAGAATTTACTGATGCTAATCCACTAATAAACGAAAAATTAATCATCTCATAGATATTTTTATGCTGGCATTCCACATCAAATTTCAATTAAAAAGCTTTTCTTCAAGGGCATCTAAATAAAATTTATCTAAGTTTGCGGCGATTTTTCGAAACACTAAAACCAAAATGGCAACTAACAGAACATTTACAATGATTAAGCCCGATGCCGTGAAAAACGGACATACCGGAGCTATTTTAAACGATATTATTAAAGGGGGCTTCAAAATTGTGGCTATGAAATACACCAGCTTAACTAAAGAGACTGCTGGTGCTTTCTATGCGGTGCACAAAGAACGTGGCTTTTACGGAGAACTGGTAGACTTCATGTCTTCCGGACCTATCGTTGCTGCCATCCTTGAGAAGGACAACGCTGTGGAAGATTTTCGCAAGCTTATCGGGGCTACCGATCCTAAGAAAGCCGAAGTTGGAACTATCCGCAACAAATATGCCGAGTCAATTGAGGCAAACGCGGTACACGGTTCAGATTCTGACGAGAACGCGGAAATTGAAGGAAACTTTTATTTTTCTGCTTTAGAAAGATTCTAGGATTACAATCAGAAATTGAGAAAGGCAGAATAAGAGAATTATTCTGCCTTTTTTATATAAAAAACTTGGGCGTTGCCAGCTGTCCTCCGCTCTTGTCCACAACTGCTGGCCAGGCTTTCCGCTACAAGTCCTCTCCCGATAAAAGATCGGGATGCGGGCTTTTCGCTTCAATCCTTAACGCGGCCTCTTAAACAAAGATAATCTCATCCAACACCTTCGAGCCTGCCCGCTCATTCATCCGTTTTATAATTTCTGACCGGATCATCACCAGTTCATTTTTTAAGACCGACGATTCTACCCTGATAAATAATTTACGCTCGCGGATATAGAGCTGACTGGTGCGATTGGCCACCGCCTTGCCCATTAACTCGGGCCACGCAGCAATTAACGATGTTTCGTCAAACTTCCGTTTAAGTTTGTAGACATTAAGCAGTTGCTCAATTGCCTCTTTTAATGGCTTATCGTTATTTCTGCCCATTATTTTTTAACTGTGCCGTTTTCTATTTCAAAAATACTTAAGCCCACGCCAATTCCACTGAAAATTCTCTCTACTCGCTCAGAGCTGGTATCGGTAATAAAAATCTGTCCGAAATCTTCGTGCGATACCATTTGCATTAATTTGGTGATGCGCATTTCGTCCAACTTGTCAAAAATATCATCCAATAACAATAAGGGTTTAAACCCTTTTTTCTCGTTCAAATAAGAATACTGCGCAAGTTTCAGGGCAATTAAAAACGACTTTTGCTGCCCCTGCGAACCAAACTTTTTTAAAGGCATACCATGAACAGAGCATAGCAAATCGTCTTTATGGATTCCGGTTGTGGTTCGTTCCAGAACCCGGTCGCGCTCAACAGCCTTTTTTAGGAGAGCCGAAAAATCTTCTCTCGCCAACTGCGAATCATAAACCAGTTCCACCTGCTCGGCATCGTCGGTAAGATACTTATAATGGGATGCGAAAACAGGTAGAAAGCTATCCATAAAAACCCTTCGCTTTTCATAAATAATATTGCCCGAGGCTACTAACTGCTCATCGTAGATCTCTAACAGCTGGGCATCGTATCGGCCAGTCTGAGCAATGGAACGAAGCAACGCATTGCGGTTGGTCAGATTTTTATTGTAGATAATCAGCTCATCAAGGTAACGGTTATCTGTTTGTGAGATCACATTATCTATAAAGCGGCGACGCTCTTCGCTGCCTTCAATAATTATACTTATATCGTAAGGTGAGATCATTACCAGTGGGAACAATCCTATATGATCGGCCAGCCGCTGATACTCCTTCTTATTTCGCTTAAACTGCTTTTTTTGATTTCTCTTGAGTGAACAGGCGATAACATCTTCTCCACCCTGTCTGTCGAATGTGCCCTGAATCATAAAAAACTCAACGCCTTGCTTTATTTGCTGTGAATCAATAGGATTAAAGTAGCTTTTGCATAACGACAAATAATGGATGGCATCTAAAAGATTGGTTTTACCCGCACCATTATTTCCCGCAAAGGCATTTACCGAGGCAGAAAAATTCAATTCTGCTTCTTCGTAATTTTTAAAGTTTAAAAGAGAAATTTTTTGAAGCCACATAGCGCAAGAGACACAAAGTTACAGTTTAGATGGCATTCTGTTTTTTAAATTTAAAAGGGCTTGATTGTAAAGGCTAAAACTGTATTTTTGCAAACTTCAATTTTTAAAAACGCAAATGGCGACTAATCAAAAAGATACTATTACCCAGCCCGCTAAAACTGGCACCGGAAGCTTTGTGCAGGAGAACAAAAAGAGCTTAGCAGTGATTGGTGGCGCTATCGTAGCCCTGGTACTGCTGTATGTTGGCTATCAAAAACTCTACCTCGCTCCAAGAGCAGATAAAGCGGCGAATCAGATGTACAAAGCTGAAGAGTTTGTTGGTACAGATTCACTGGCTGACCGGGCTATTAAAGGCCATGGATCTTTCCCGGGTTTTGAACAGATTGCTGAAGAGTATTCAAATACAAAGTCGGCTAATCTTGCTAACGCGTATCTGGGAGGCTTGTATCTTAAAAAAGGCGAATTTAAAAAGGCAGCAGAGGTTTTGGGTAACTACAGCACCACAGGAAGCCCGGTAATCGATCCGCTTGTTTTTGGAATGCTGGGAGATGCATACACTGAACTCAAAGATTATAGCAAAGCTGAAACTTATTACAAAAAGGCTTCAGATAAAGGCTCGAACTCTTTCACCACACCGTTATTCCTTAAAAAACTTGGACTAGTTTACGAAGAGCAAAAAGACTATGATGCTGCTGTAGATGCTTATAAAGAAATAAAACAGGATTATCCTGAGAGCTATGAAGCATCTTTAATTGATGCCTATATCGCCCGTGCGGAAGCACGCCAGCAGCAATAGAAAAGTAATTTCCCACGCATAAAAAATGGTTATCCTGCTTGAGGATAGCCATTTTATATTTTAAACTCATGGCAACTCAACTTAAAAGCTTATCAGATTTTAGCCACACTACCATCCCCGATGGGCGAAAATACAGATTCGGGATAGTAACAGCCCAGTGGAATGCTGAAATTACCGGCGCTCTTTACAATGGTGCAGTTCTGTTATTGGAAAAACAGGGAGTGCTACCAGAAAATATTATAGAAATTACCGTACCGGGGAGTTTTGAATTAACTTCCGGCGCTGATATCCTGCTAAGTAAAAAAGATCTGGATGCGGTTATTTGTCTTGGCTGTGTGATTAAAGGCGAAACTCCGCATTTCGACTTTATCTGCAATGCTGTGGCGAACGGAATAAGCCAGGTCTCCATAAAATACAACAAGCCAGTAGTGTTTGGCGTGCTTACCACAAACACCCTTGAGCAAGCGCAGGCACGGGCTGGCGGAAAACATGGCAACAAAGGTGAAGAAGCGGCCGCTACTGCCTTGCTAATGGCCGATCTGCAAAAGAATTTAAACGATTGAAACTTATTAGTCTAACTTTCGTATTGTAGGAGAATTTTGATAATTTTACGCTCATTATGAAGAGACTAGCCCTTGCATTATTATTTTTATTTACCGCAGCTGCAACACTTGAATCTTGTTCAAGTAAAATTTGCCCTGCATACAACTCATACCCAAAAGCGAGAAGGGGCGCTAATTAATAGCCGTTTGTAATCTCATTCTCAAAATATCTTCATGCCTTAGGAGAATATACAATACCTGCCTATTTTTGAGTTTCTGTTTTATATGAATTGGATACCATTAGAAAGCATCGATCAACTGGAAGTAATAAAGCAAGCTCCGGGCCACAGCATTTTATTTAAACATAGCACACGCTGTTCCATCAGCCTTATGGCTAAAAGAAAGTTTGAATTCGAGTGGGATGCACTTCCGCCAGAAACTTCGCTTTATTTTTTAGATCTTCTCAAAAACCGCAATATTTCTGACGCCATCGCGGATATGTTCAAAGTGCATCATGAATCGCCCCAACTGTTGCTGATAAGGGATGGCGAATGTATTTATGAAAGTTCACACAGCGACATCTCAGCCGAGGAGACTGCCGAGCAAATGGCGGTGAATTCTTAAGCAAATCTTACTGATATTTAAACGTTATTATCTTCCTGATATCGGGATGCAGGCTGTAAAACACCGGACAGGTTTTAGCGGCATGCTCGAGAACAGCCTTTTCCTTATCTGAAAACGAATAAGGGAAGCTAACTTCTGCATGAATTTCGCTAACTCTTCGGGGCTCGGCGGCCATGATTTTGGTTATTGTACAAGTTGTTCCTTCAATATTCCAATCTCTTTCGCGGGCGGCGATACCCATGATGGTAAGCATACAATTGCCGAGCGATGTTGCAAGCAAATCTGTAGGAGAAAAAGCTTCTCCTTTTCCTTTATTATCAACTGGAGGATCTGTGATGATTTTTTCTCCTGATTGAAGATGGGTTGCTTCTGTACGTAAATCTCCTAAATATGTTATTGTTGAGGTAGCCATAGTATAAGTTAAAAGTGAAAATTCAAAAGTAAAAAAGCGCGGGCGATAAGCAACATGAACGAACGGAATTTAATACCATTACCAATCTTCTAAAATTCCCTTTCGAATTTGTGTTGAGGCACCCATAGGACAAGGTAAAGTGAAAATTCAAAAGTAAAAAAGTGCAGGCGATTAGCAACATGAATCGACAGAATTTAATACCATTGCCATATTTTGAATTTTCCCTTTTGAATTTTGACTTTTGAACTAACATCTCATATCTATCCGTTACCTTTGTACTATGATTGAATTGCCGGTTATTCCTGCAAACCAGACTGCACGCAGACCGAACTGGTTAAGGGTGAAACTACCTGTGGGAAAAGAATATGCGCATGTACGCAGCCTTGTTGATACTCATAAGCTTCATACTATTTGCGAAAGCGGCAATTGCCCGAATATGGGCGAGTGCTGGGGCGCCGGCACAGCCACATTTATGATACTGGGCAATATTTGTACGCGTTCATGCTCTTTCTGCGCCGTAGCTACCGGGAGACCCCTGGCTGTCGACATGGACGAGCCCAACCGGGTGGCTAATTCAATCAAATTAATGAACGTAAAACATGCGGTTATCACATCTGTAGATCGTGATGATTTAAAAGATGGTGGTTCCATCATCTGGGCAGAAACCATCAAAGCAGTAAGAAGAGAAAGCCCTGAAACCACTATGGAAACATTAATCCCTGACTTCAGAGGAATTTGGGATAATTTATACCGGGTTTGTGAAGAACGCCCCGAGGTAGTTTCACATAACATCGAAACTGTTAAACGTTTGACCAAGGAGGTTCGCATTCAGGCCAAATACGATCGCAGTATGGAGGCATTGAAAAGAATATCTGAGTTTGGGCTGAGAACCAAATCAGGCATTATGCTCGGCTTAGGCGAAACTGAAGAAGATGTTATCGAAACCATGCAGGATTTGGCGGATACCGGCGTTCATATCTTAACGTTAGGTCAATATCTACAACCCACTAAAAATCATCACCCGGTAATCGATTGGATCCACCCGGATCAGTTTGCCAGATACAAGGAAATTGGTCAGAAGATGGGATTCAAATACGTAGAAAGCGGTCCGTTGGTGCGCTCTTCATATCATGCCGAAAAGCATCTGTTCGACCAGGTTGTCTAAATCATTTTGCCTATTGCCTGCGGAATGTCCTTCAGGAGCGAACCTGCCGTCACGACATATGCCCTGTTTTGCGACGACAGTTCCTGCCCGGCTTTCCCATGAATAAACACCGCCAGATATGCAGCATCTTCCGGTTTATAGCCCTGCGCCAAAAAAGAAGTAATCATTCCTGTTAGTACATCTCCCATTCCTCCGCTCGACATTGCCGGCGTACCGGTAGGATTAAATACACACTTACCTTCTGGAGTAAATAATATGCTATATCGGTTCTTCAATATGATAATGCAATCAAGCTCTTTCGCCTTATTCATTCCTGTTTCGAGTCTCTCCCACCAATTGGAATGTTCACCAAAAAGCCGGTCGAACTCTTTGACATGCGGAGTTAACACCGATAGTTTGGGTACTAAATTCACCAAATCCGGATTAGACGCAAGAAGGTTTATGGCGTCAGCATCAAAAACTATCGGCTTCCTGAAGCTATTTAATGTCTGTTTCAAGACCAGTTTACTTTCGTCCGAAACACCAAGTCCCGGACCAATTGCAATGGCATTGTATTTTTCCCAGGCCAGATCAGCCGGAATTACATTTTTATAGCGCAAAGATGCCATAGCCTCGGGTATCCTGATATTTAATGCTGTAAGCCCTTCGGAAGGTATAGATGCTGTTGTAAGGCCAGTCCCCGTGTTTAAACAAGCTTCGGCACAAAGTAAAGCTGCTCCCATTGTTTGTATGCCGCCTGCCACAATTAAGGCGTGGCCGAAAGTTCCTTTATGGCTAAAAGGCTTGCGCTTTTTCAAGCGGCGTGTGATACTGCTGTCTGTAAGTATAGCATAAGGGGTTGAAAGAGCCTGAATAAACCCCTCATCAAGGCCAATATCAACAACTTCGAATCTTTTTATGCAAAGGGCAGAATCGGGAAGAAGGAAGTTGATTTTGGGGCGCTGAAAGCTTATGGTCAACTCAGACTTGACCGTTACATCATGCTTTGAAATCGGCCCTTCGGCTTTGAAGCCTGTAGGAATATCCACAGAAACAACGGTTCTTCCCAGGCTATTTAACCATTCTACCAGAGTAAGCCACTCCCCATCAAGCGGTTTATTAAGCCCGGTACCTAAAAGTGCATCGATTATGATTGACGCCTGCTCTTCCCGCAAATCAGCTATTTTTCTGAACTCATCGAATATTATTCCCTGCGACATCAACCTTGCAAGATTTCCGTCAAAGTCACTGGATGATTTGCCAGAAAAGCGAGCAATCTTCACGTCTACTCTGTAACCCGCACGGTATAGTAACCGGGCTATCGCCAAACCATCACCACCATTATTTCCTGTTCCACAGTACACCGCAATCGAACGCATTTTATCCGGATAATTTTTGATAAATGCCTCAGAAAACGCGAGAGCGGCGCGCTCCATCAAATCAATAGATTGCATCGACAGGTGCTGGATAGTGTATTTATCCGCTTGACGGCTTTGATCTGACGTTAAAAGATTGAGCATGCGTTCTAAACGTAAATGATTAAAGCTTGTTTAATAGCTCCCGGGATTTTGCGTAATTAACCGCATCTTCAGGAATTTTTTGCAACCAATACCGGGCACGCTCTTTATTTTCTTCCTTTAAAAAGCTTAGCGCGATATAAAAAGCCGCATCGTATTTGTAAACCGAAGTACCCGCATACAATTCTTCTAAAACTCCCCGAGCGGTCTCGGCGTCATCGGTTTCAACCAGAGTGATCGCATAGTAATATTGAACCATCGCATTAGCGGGATCTTTCTTATAAATTGGCTCCAGGGCAGCTCGCGCTTCAGAAAAGTCCTCTTTATTAAATGCCTTTACAGCTTTGGCCATTTGATCATCGTCACCCCCGCTCCGCTCTACCATTGCAATCATCTCAGTCTCTGCATATTCTTCGTACAAATTATTACGCCACGGTGCCCAAATTAAAAGTACTAAAAAAACAGCTGCTACAGCCGAAATCCAGGTTAAATAACGCTGCATTTGAATCAGCTTTGCTTCTTTCTTAAAATGTACGTTCCCGGCATTGCTCAATGTTTGTCTTAATTTACGATCATCCTCATCTTCTGTCAACTGCATTTTTAGGGAGCTATGGATATCATAATACCTGGAAAGAGCAGAACGCAGTCCTTCATCCCCCCGAAGTGCCTCCTCAAATTTAAGGCGCTCCCCGACTTCCATATCACCCTCTGCAAAACGGGCTACATCTTCCATACTATACATACTCATAGCTTTTAACTCTTGTTAATTAGTTTGATGAGAGCGGCCATGCATTCAGATTTTTTTTTCCTGAGATACCCATAGGTTACTCCAAGCTTTTCAGCAACTTTTTCCTGTGAGTCCGTATTCAAGCTTTCTTGAATAATTTCCTTACAGCGCTCACCCAGCTTTTCAAACATTAAGGCAAAATGTTTCGCTTCCTCAGCCTGCTTTTCAAGCAGTTCTGCTTCAGCAAAAACATCCTCTCCTACAGTTAATAAAGTGTCGTCGATATTTGTTACCTGTAAAACTGATTTTTTCTTTAACTCGTTAAGCCATTTCCGTTTACAAACCAATAAAAGAAAAGGCTCAAAAGGGCAGCTTAATTGAAACCCCTTATGCTTTGCCTGCTGGTAGATATCGATTAATGCCTCTTGCATGATATCCGCGGCATCGTTTTCGGAACCGCTATTGCTCAAAATATGTCGTTTGATCTTCCCTGCAAATTTCGCATAGATCTCCTGCACAACTTTCTGGTCGTTTTGAAGCAATGCCTCAATGTATCTGTGGTCTTCGTGCAGTTTTTTCAAGATTCCGAGATTCTAAGTTAAGTGCTTTTCGCCTGCGGTAAAATTTATTTTCTCCAAAGGGGGGTAACAAATTTCTGATCCGGCTGATATAGTTACAAATCAACCAAAACGGCGGATGCTGAAAAGCCGGAACAGAGTAAGCAGAAATATGAAAATACGATCACACGAACAACTAATAACAAAATGTCTGGTAAACCTGGCCCTGCTCTTAGCACTCAGCCTTATCATCCAGATCTTAATTATCAACTAACCATTAACGGCGGAAGCTGAAAAGCCAGAGAGTAAGCAAAAACAACAAAAATTAAAAACATGAAAAAGATCAATTTAATACCAGCCCTTATTTTAACAGTTGCATTAGTCTTTACTGCATGTAAGAAAGACAAAAATATTGTTGTCAGCAAAGCAAAAAATGCCAAAGAATTCGCAGAAAAGCTCGGTCCGCAGAAACAAACCGTATCTATGACAATTTCAACCGCTCCGCAAACCATTACTTTAAAAGGTGGAACCAAAATCACATTCCCTGTTGGCTCATTAACTAAAAACGGACTTCCCGTGACCGGCGAAGTAACAGTGGTTGCTTATGAAATGCTCAAAAGAAGCGCTGTGATTCTAGGGGGCACAAACACCAATCACATCTCTGGTGCTCCCCTCGTTTCGGATGGATTCATTTTTATCGATGTAAAAGCAAATGGCGAAAGTGTTGATAAAAACCTTGCCATTCCTGTTAAGGTAAGAATACCCGCAGAACGGGAAGGCGTGACTCAGCTATGGGAGGGCGTTCAGAATGACCAACAGCAAATGGCATGGCAGGCACCCAAACCCGCTAACGGAGCCGGACAACGTGAAGTTCAATCAACCCAGGGAGAATTTGCTTTTGATTTTGGAATGCTTGGATGGATTAACTGTGACGTGTTCTGGAGCTATTCTAATCCCAAAACTACTATGAGTGTAGAAATCCCTAATAATCCCGGCACCTTTGCCACTTTCCGTGGATTTTCCGGAGAAACCTTCGTTTTCTTTTGCGCCAAAGGAAGTAATGTTGCCGCTCAATTATATACTCCCGACGGCACCAGCAAGGTTAAAAGTTATGATAATGTAATGCCGGTGGGTGAAGAAGGCCGTTTGATTGCTTTCTCAATCAAAGACGGGAAGTACTACTTTGCTAAAAAAGATATCACCATTACTGCTAACCAAAACGAGAGCCTGGTTTTGGTGGAAACCACTGAAGCGAACGTTCAAACGGAAATCAATAACCTTGATAACTTCTAAATCTACTTTATTGAACACGTTAGCCCCCCAACACCGGTGCTTCTCTGCACCGGTGTTATTTGCGTTAATAATCTCTATATTTATTCAGCTAAACAGATGATGAGACACCTGGCTACTTTGATTTTTATTCTAATTGCGTGTGAAGCAAAGTCGCAGGTATTGCCGGCTGACACCATTCCTGCTGAAATTGCGGTGAGTATCGATAGCAGCAAAGTGCGATTCAATAGCAAACTAAGAGATTTAAGGCAAATTTCAGGAGCTCCCACGCCCTTCTACACTTACTTTTGGGAGTTTGGAGATGGGCATTTCAGCTTTGAGAAAGATCCGCTTCACCATTACCGTGATACCGGGACTTATGATGTAAGAGTCTATGCTACTAATAATTACGACGATGGAAAACCACCTCCAACTAAACCCAAAAAAATAAAAGCACCGAAAGCACCGCCAATTCAATATGCCTATAATAGCTTTAAATCTGGCGGGAGTATCGCACTTAAAACCAACAGAATGCCCAAGCCGGCCGAAGAAATGGTTCTGATTGTTGCCTATAGAAATAAACCGGAATGGAATATTGAGAATCTAAGTGGCAGGATAGCTATTTTGTACAATGAGAAACAGTTTAAGCAAAACAACTTCGTTTTAAACGATACCCGTAAGTACTATAATGAGGAAAAGACAGAGTTAAAAACCCTTCTTGCTTATACGCCATTAACAAAGGTGATAGAGGAAGATTGGAAACAAAAAGGCGGGCCCGCGAATGTGACGATCTTAAGACCTGCGGAAGACTCTCAATTGCTAAAAGAAAAAGCGGACCTATTCAGGAATGCAGAAGTCTGGAAATTTCAGAATTTGAAGAAAGGGGAAGAACGTTTTATGTTTCTTTCATTAAATACAACACCAGAAATGCTGCAGGACACCAATGCTGTAGTAACCATTTCGGCTGTCTTTATTCCCGACGACCCCTTAGTTGAACATGAACTTACAGACTTGCAATTGCAAATTGTAGCCTCTCATGATCCAAACAAAATGATGCTGAAAAACCGCCGGATGAATTATCGCTTCACCGGAAAAAACCGCGAACTCGCTTACAAGGTTCGCTTTCAAAATACAGGGGAAGGACCTGCAAAAAAGGTTGCCATTGGAGTACGTACTGCCGGCATACTTGATCTGTCTTCCTTAAAAATAACCGGCTCCCAACCTAATTGCATCCCCTGCGATTCTGCATATACGAACCAAAGCTGCCTGGATACAGTAATATTAAAAGACAGCGTGGTATTTGTATTCAAAAACATTTATCTGCCAGGTGTTAAGCAGAAAGGTGTATCGGATGTCGATTCAACCATGGGGCACATTGAATATTCCGTAAAGTTTAAAAAGAAGCCCAGGAAAGTACCGTTTGATAGCCAGGCAGCTATTGTGTTTGATAAAAATGAACCCATCTATACTAATCGATCCGTGGGCAGGTTTAAACCAGGACTTTCGCCGTCGCTGATAGCTGTATATGGCTCACAGTTGAATAAAACTCAGGCTATTAATCTTGGGAATAAAAACTTTAGCCTGGGGCTGAGTATTGCACCTTTTGCACCTCATCGTAAATATCTGCAATGGGAAATTTATGCAAGCAGTTATAACGAGGCTGAAACATTCCTGGGACGACAGGAGGGCGTCGGAGACACTGTCATCAATCGCATAGGATATAAAATTAATTATCGTGAGCGCTTCCAAAAAACTAAAATGGTTTCTGTGGATGTAGTGCCGGCTCAACTACGCTATAACTTAAACTCATTTGTCGGCTTTGGCGCAGGAGCACTTGTATCGCTAAACTTTAAAACATCCGGAGAGAGAACACAAAACACCTATGCGCAAACGCAGGGAGCCCAGGGCAGACTCGAAAATACGGTTTTCACCGCTACAGTAAAGGAAGACTTAAAAGGAATAGACCACTGGACAACAACACTTTTTGCCGATGTACAAATTGGCAGAGTACGCGTCGGGCCAGCGCTCGGACTACGTTACCTTCATTCGTTAAACATTAGCGACAGACGGATTTCAACTTATCTTACGTGGAAATTTTAGCAAATGCGAGCGATATGCCTGTTTATTTTTCTGGCAATTTTTCAAATGGCATATGCCCAGACCCACTCACGCCAGGAACTGGATTCTACTCTGGAGAACCTGAAAAAGCAGGATAAGTTAAGCGAATGGATTTACCAGCGCATTGCGTACAGCGCTGAAAAGCCCGAAGAGCGTCTGCCTTTTTTAATGGCGACAGCCGGTGAAACCTGGAGAAAACCCAAAACCAATCACGAACTCGAAGCCTCGCTCAATCTTCTGATTAATCAGGGCTATTATCAACTCTATACGGGCAACGTTCTGCAATCCATCGAAGAATATGAAAGAGCCCATGCCTTCTATCAAAAAAGGCCCCTGGACTTAGACGTGGTAGAGTATGTTCTAAAACCACTCGGCAATAATTATACCCGCTTAGGAGATTATACCAACGCTATTTTCATTCAAAAGAAGAGCCTCGAGATTGCCCGGAGAAATCGGGATAGTCTGTCTGTAGCCTCTGTTTATAACAACCTGGCAATCTCTTATAAATCAATGGGCGACCTAAAACAAGCTGCTGATATGTGCCTTAAGGGGTTTAGCTATTTAACCAAAAACAGTCCTCTAAAGGGCCTGTTAAACAGCACTCTTGCCGACGTGCAGTTTGAATTGGGAGAGATGGAAAAATCCTCCGCAAGCATTACAGAAGCACTAGACATTTTGTCGCGGGATAAACAGGACTCGTATACAGCTTATTGGCTGCTAAGCGCCTATACTTTAGCGGGAAATATCGAACAACAAAGAGGCAGTTTCGCCAAATCCAGGAAATACTACCAACAAGGATTACAATTAATTGAGGAGAAGTTCAGGGGTGGGCGACGGCGAGAAAAAGCTAACCTGCTTGTCCAAACCGGGAACATCTTAATTAAGATTGAACAACCGGCTGCTGCTTTGGTCGCATACAATCGGGCCCTGCAAACGCTTCTGCCAGAGTTCAGAAGTTCCGCCATCGAAAGTTTGCCCGCTGAGAATAGCTTATATGGCGAGAACCGCCTCTATGATGCATTGGAGGGTAGAGCGAATGCCTTGTTAGAGCTGAACAAAAATGAGCCGGCACTGTCTAACTTTTTGCTTGCCTTAAAAGCTGGCAGTAAAGCACGTGTTGAATTCTCTGATGTGGCAGACAGGCTATATTATCAGAAACAATCTAAAAGGTTAGCAGAAAAAGCAATAAACACCGCCTTTGCTCTTTGGCAGAAAACCGGGCAAGAAAAATATTCGGCACTTATTTTACGTCTGACGGAACAAACTAAATCCAGAACGCTATCAGAACATATTGAGCGAAACAGACAACTACTTTCCAATACAAACAATCCCTTATTAAAGCAACATTCAGCACTAAAACGCGCGATTGCTTATTACGAAAAAGAGTATTTATTGAATAAAAAACCCTCCATTTCACATAACAAAGAAGAGGTACAACACAAGCTGTCATTGCTTGAAAAGGAGATTAGAAAAAAATATCCCTCATGGAATAAATCGATGGATAAGGCCGAGTCTTCATTTGAGAAAGTTATAAACGAGATCCCACTGGGAACCAGAGTATTAAATTTCTTTTGGGGAACGGAGAACGTATATCTTGTCACAGCATCCACAGGACGCATTGATACTATCATTAAAATTGCAAATGCACCACGGTTAAACCGGATGATCTCCGATTACGTGGAAAGGTATTTCAGGCGGGGAGCAGCGGCAATGACGAATCATCCCGAAAAATTTTATTCGGAATCACAGGTGATATATAAACAGTTGTTGCTACCTGGCTTACGCGGTATAAAACAAAAAAAGATATTGATCATCGCTGATGATATTCTTGGTTACCTGCCCTTTGAATCATTAATTACCCCTGGCAGGTACTCGCCTAACATTTCAAAATGGCCTTTCTTGCTCAAAAAGCATCCGATTGGTTATGCTTATTCACTCCAAACATGGCTATCAGCATCTTCCCAAAAATCGTCAAACCCAACATTCAGTGGCTTTTTTATCTCGAAGGCAGAGGGAGGTCCGCCAATCCCTGCGGTTGAGGAAGAAGCCAGAAACCTTGAGCACCTTATTCAAGGATCTCAATTTATAGATAAGGAAGCTACCGTAAAGAACTTCAGCCAAGCGCTTAGCACTTCATCATCTTTGCACCTCAGTACACATTCTTATCTGTTCGGCAAAGAGAAGGAACCAGTATTGCAATTATCCGATGGAAAATTCTTCCTGTTTGAATTATCGGCACAAACAAAGGTCCCCGGACTGGTAGTATTGAGTGCTTGCGGTACCGCAGACGGAGCCATGGCTACAGGCGAGGGCATACTTAGCTTATCAAGAGGTTTTACAGCCGCAGGGACTGCAGGTGTGGTTGCGGGTTTATGGAATATCAACGATGCATCCTCAGCACAGTTAATAACGAGCTTTTATAGTAAACTCCAGAAAGGGAACGACGCCTCAACAGCACTGCATCAGGCAAAGCTTGATTGGATCTCCCAACAGCACAGCAATCATGCCTTACTTCTCCCCTATTATTGGAGCAGTTTGATTTATATCGGTAAACCCCAGACGATTAATCTGAAACCTGCTGCAAGCTACAGCTGGACATATTGGACACTATCACTCTTCACACTAGCAATTTTCGCCGGATTTTTGATGCGGCGAAAGAGCAGATCCTCAAAAGAATGAATGTGAAGCGTCGAGTTTCTCAACCTTATCTTCCCATCTCCACTTTTAAAAACTTACCGGTATGGCTGTTTTTCACTTTGGTCAGATCATCCGGCGTTCCGGCAAACAATATCTGGCCACCACCCGAACCACCTTCCGGCCCCAGATCGATCACCCAGTCTGAAACTTTTACTACATCCAGATTATGTTCAATAACCAAAACCGTATTGCCATGATCAACCAGACGATTCAGCACTCCAAGCAAGACATTGATATCCTCGAAATGCAGCCCCGTAGTTGGTTCATCCAGAATATAAAAGGTTTTTCCAGTGTCTTTTTTCGAAAGCTCTGTAGCAAGTTTTACACGCTGCGCCTCTCCTCCCGACAAAGTGGTGGATGACTGACCGAGTTTGATATAACCAAGACCGACATCGAACAAGGTTTTGATCTTGCGATAAATAGATGGAATAGGTTCAAAAAATGCCACGGCATCTTCAATACTCATATCCAGTACATCGCTGATCGATTTTCCGCGATATCGTACTTCCAAAGTCTCTCGATTATAGCGTTTCCCCTGGCATTCTTCACATGGCACCTGCACATCCGGAAGGAAATTCATTTCAATCACCTTCATTCCCGCACCCTGACAGGTTTCACATCTCCCTCCTTTTACGTTAAAAGAAAAACGGCCTGGCTTATATCCTCTTATTCTCGCTTCGGGCAAGCCGACAAAGAGGTTCCTGATATCAGAAAACACCCCCGTATAGGTCGACGGGTTTGAACGCGGAGTTCTCCCGATCGGAGTCTGATCTATCTCTATCACTTTGTCGATATGTTCCAATCCCTCAATCTTCTTGTAAGGAAGTGGTGTCTTTTTAGCTCTGAAAAAGTGGTGATTTAAAATAGGATATAAGGTCTCTGCGATTAAGCTTGATTTCCCGCTTCCGGATACCCCGGTAACACTGATAAATTTTCCCAGAGGAATTTCCAGAGTGACATTTTTAAGATTGTTTCCGGTAGCATTCTTTAACACTAAGGACTTACCAGTTCCTTCGCGCCGCTTAGCAGGTACCGCAATCTCTCTGGCTCCGCTTATATAATCATTGGTTAAAGTTTTACCTTTTGTGAAATCTTTGGGATGTCCTGCAGACACTACTTCTCCGCCATGTACCCCCGCTGCCGGCCCCATATCGATTACATAATCTGCTTCGAGGATCATATCCTTGTCATGCTCTACTACCAGTACAGAATTTCCGATATCCCGAAGATTCTTCAATGCGGAAATTAAACGTGCGTTGTCTCTTTGATGAAGACCAATACTTGGCTCATCAAGAATATAAAGAACATTAACTAGTTGAGACCCAATTTGAGTTGCCAGCCGGATCCGTTGAGCTTCACCGCCAGAAAGCGTTTTTGCAGTCCGGTCAAGTGTAAGGTAAGTAAGTCCCACGTCGATCAAAAACCCGATGCGTGAGCGAATTTCTTTTAGTATTTCCTTGGCAATAACATTCTGCCGTTCGGTTAAACGCTCTTCTATACCATCAAACCACACCGCCAGATTGGAAATATCGAGAGTTGCCAGCTCGAAAATATTTTTTTCATCTACTTTAATATGAAGAGATTCTTTCTTCAAACGCGCTCCGGAGCATTCGGGACAAGTGCGCAAAACACGATAGTTCTCCAAATCTTCAGCCGCCTCTTCCCCACGTTTTTCGGTTTGCTCCTCGAGCATTTTAATAATCCCGTCAAACGTTATCTGATAGTTCTGAACGTTCCATTTATTATACTCCACCGGAACGGTGATGATCTCTTCAGCTCCGTTTAAAATAATATTGATAATTTCTTCCCCTAACTTTTCGATTGGAGTCGACAAAGAAAAATTGTATTTTTTAGAAAGCGCCTTCAGGATATGGAACATCCAGGTCTCGCGGTATTCACCCAAAGGTGCCAGACCGCCCTGAACAATACTTAGTTTAGGATTGGGGATGATTGCGTTCGTATCAATTTCAAAAATATATCCCAGGCCGCTACATTTAGTACAGGCACCATAGGGAGAATTAAAGGAAAAAGTATTGGGCTGCGGCTCATCATAGGAAATCCCCGAAACCGGATCCATTAGGTATTTACTGAAAAAAAACTCGTGGTTATCCTGGTCGGAGATTTTGATAATGCCTTTGGCTGTCTTTAATGCGGTTTGTATAGAGGTATAAAGCCGCTTTTTATCGCTTTCGCTGACGATCAGGCGATCAATAACCATCTCTATATCGTGAATCTTATAACGATCTACCTGCATTTTAGGAACGAGGTCCATTATTTCGCCGTCCACCCGGACCTTCAAAAACCCTTGCTTCCTTATTTGCTCAAACAGCTCCCGGTAATGCCCTTTCCGCCCTTTAACCACTGGCGCAAGTACGTTTATCGCTTTGCCATCGAATCGCTCCAAAACATTTTTGAACATCTGCTCTTCAGACATTCGCTCCATTTTTTCTCCGGTTACGTAAGAATACGCTTCTCCTATCCGCGCAAAAAGTAAGCGCATGAAATCGTAAATCTCTGTAATAGTACCAACGGTGGAGCGAGGATTTTTAGAAGTTGTTTTTTGTTCGATGGCAATAACCGGACTTAGCCCAGAAATCTTATCTACGTCGGGCCGTTCCATACCGCCTAAAAACTGGCGTGAGTATGCACTAAAAGTCTCCATATAGCGGCGCTGACCTTCGGCATAGATAGTATCAAAAGCCAAAGACGATTTGCCGCTTCCACTTAAACCGGTGATGACCACCAGCTTATTCCTGGGAAAAGAAACATCTATATTTTTGAGATTATGAACCCTGGCCCCGTAAACTTCTACTTCACTTTGCTCGCCAAGGTCTGGAGTAGCTATATCCATAAATTATAAAGAGTATTAATGGATAAAGATTAGAAATTGTTTGGTAAAGAGTATCCCCTAAAAGTAAAAAAGGCCGAATTGCTTCGGCCTTTTTTACTTTTCTAATTTTGAAGTATCGTAAGTGTCTTTATCGCTCCCTGCTGAACCGTTGGATTAATAGAATAGGGCTGAACTTCCGGCTCTTCCTGATTATTGGCAAGCAGTTGCTTGCTGCGGCTCACAAAGCCGTGTTTGGCTGGATTCTCAATTATTTCTTTCATGGCGATGATCTTATACACATAAGATGCCGTCTCGCCATTCAGTTTAAGCTTGTAATAATTCCGGTGTCCCTGCTTTGCCATCTGACGGAGAAGGTTTACTTCACCTATATTGTATGCAGCAGCAGCCAGGGTCCAGCTGTTAAAGATTCCGTGTAACTCTTTTAAATATTTGCAGGCCGCGATGGTCGATTTGCGCATATTTTTACGCTCATCAATACTGCCGTTTACCCTCAATCCGTAATTACGCGCAGTGCCAGGCATAAACTGCCAGAAACCAGCAGCCCCTTTTGGCGAAGTGCCCTCTGCCAAACCACTCTCAACCAGGGGCATGTATTTGAAATCTTCAGGAATACCGTATGATTTCAGAATTGGCACAATAACCGGGAACCATTGTTCAGCTTTGCGATGAAGTTTAGTGGTTTGAATGCGACGGTAATTGTGGGCTCTCAAATACTTTTTCATTTTTTGAGAAATGACTTTACCCTGGGGCAAATGTTCATTCACAAATCTTAATGTTGAAGCTTTAGTCTTTACCGGGCTGGGTTCTTTTTTCTCCGCAAACTTAAATTGGAGATTCATTTTAAAAGGAAGATTCACCTTTTGTGAAAACGACTTTAAACGGGTTTCCGGAGCACTATATAAAAATAGCTTTGCCGAGAGCATTACTATTAGCAGTCCGGAACATGCAATTAAATGTTTCTTAATCATGTGTTCCTTACTTATTTTAACTAAAAAAGATTCCAAAGATACTCAATATATGCTTAATTACCAAATAGTTACGCTATACGCCCGATATTCAGCCACTTACATGTATTAAAATCCCTCTCACTTTTTCAATCTTCTGCGAAACACAATGCAGCAACAGACGTTTATTTTCTTAACTTTGCACCCCATTTTAATAAGGTTAGCAGCGTATCATGCCAGAAAAGAAAAACCGGAACAGTCGAGAAGACAAATCCCTCAGTAACAATCGTTTAAGCGGAAGTTCAAAAAACGAACGACCAGACAATTCAAACAACTTCAAAAAGAAAAAGTTTGAGGACGATTCTAAAAGACCTTATAAAAGTCGCTCAGATAAGCCGGAAGGCAAGGATTCTGAGGAAAAAAAATATTCTCGCAGCACAGAAGACAAGTCCTTTTCAAAGAAACCGTTTAACAGTTCAAAAGAAAAACCTTTCGGAAAGAGTGATCGTTCTTTCGAGAAAAAATCATTCGGATCGGACAGGCCTAAAGCTGACAGGAAGACTTCGGGCGAACGTTCTTTTGAGAAAAAACCTTTAGGCGAGCGCTCATTCGAAAAACGGCCGCGATCTTCAGAAGGAAAAAGCTTTGATAAACCGCGCGAAGAGCGTTCATTCGAACGACGCCCGGCCAGATCGGGCGATGAAAGAAGATTAAGGCCCGACGGAGACCGAAGCTTTGAAAAGAAGCCATTTAGAGAAGGCGACAAATTACCTTATAAATCTGGCTCGGGTTTACCTTATGAGAGAAAACCATTTAAGAGCAAGAATGAAACACGTAAATGGACCTCCGAAGAAAAAATTGACCAGCCTGCAACCCGCGGAAGGAAAAAAACAAGTTCTCCCTCTGGCGATGAGCTTATCCGCTTAAACCGATATATTGCCAATGCGGGAATATGCTCAAGACGAAAAGCCGACGAGCTGATTGAAGCAGGTGTTATTTCAGTGAACGGAGAAGTGGTATCCGAATTGGGCTTCAAAGTGAATCCTGTTAAAGATATTGTAAGATACAACGGCGAAACGCTGAAGCGCGAGAAGATGACTTACGTGCTTTTAAACAAGCCGAAAGACTATATCACCACTACCGACGACCCTCAGGAGCGTAAAACGGTCATGCAATTGGTTGAGAAGGCTTCCCGCGAACGCATCTACCCGGTGGGACGCCTTGATCGTAACACAACAGGATTGCTTTTAATGACCAACGACGGCGATCTGGCTGAAAAGCTTTCTCATCCAAGAAACAATATCACGAAGATCTATCAGGTTGAACTCAACAAAAACCTTTCTCAGGGAGACTTTAATAAAATCGAGTACGGCCTTGAACTCGAAGACGGTTTGATCAAACCTGACGCCCTTAGCTATGTGCAAGGAGCAAGTAAAAAAGAAATCGGAATTCAAATTCACACGGGGAAGAACCGTATTGTACGCCGGATCTTTGAATTTTTAGGTTATGAGGTGGTAAAGCTGGACCGTGTAGTTTACGGGAGCTTAACCAAAAAAGACTTGCCCAGGGGAAGATGGAGATACTTGGAAGAAAAAGAAATTATTCAATTAAAACATCTTATAAAATAGAAAAAGGCTTCGTGAAAACGGAGCCTTTTTTGTTTAAAGAATAATTATCTTGCAATATATAGCTAACAATGAAACCACTGATAATTACTCTTTTCATGATCATAAACCTCATGACAGAAACCCAGGCACAAAAATTCAATCTTTTGATCGGCACATATACCCGACCGGGTAAAAGTGAGGGGATCTACGTATATGAATTTGACGCAGCCAGCGGCAAAGTAATTCCCAGGAACAAGGCCACTGGATTAAATAACCCGTCGTATCTCGCTTTAAGCCGCGATGAAAAATTTCTGTACTCTGTAAGTGAAGGAGGGCCCGGCCGTGGCGCAGTATCGGCTTTCAGCTTTGACAAAAGGACAGGTGCGCTGAACTTGTTAAACTCAAAATCCTCGATGGGCGACGGCCCCTGTTATGTGACTGTAGATAAAAAGAACAAGAACGTTTTTGTAGCTAATTATAGCGGAGGAAGCTTTGCAGTTCTTCCGATTTTAAACGACGGGAGCCTGGGTGATGCGGTCCAGTCTATTACATTCACCTCGAACGGAATAGGAAAAGGACAACAAGAAAAACCGCACGCCCACTCAGCTGTGTTATCTCCTGATGAAAAATATCTATACGTGAACGACCTCGGAAATGACGAAATACTGAGCTACAAGTATTCTCCAAAAGCATCAAAACCATTAAGTCCGGCGCAAGTAATAAAACTACCGCAAGGAAGCGGACCCAGGCATTTTGATTTTCATCCTAACAAGAAATTCGCCTATTCATTACAAGAACTGACTTGCGATGTGGCGGCTTACCACTATAAGAACGGGGAGCTAACCTTTCTTCAAAGTATTTCGGGCCTGCCGGCAGGATACACCGGCCGCAGATGGTCGGCAGATATCCATGTCTCGCCTGATGGTAAGTTTCTATATTCATCGAACCGGGACGACGCAAATGATATCGCGATTTTTTCTATACAACAAGACGGGACTTTGGTAACGGTTGGAAGGCAATCCACTTTAGGGAGAGTTCCGAGAAATTTTGCAATAGACCCTAGCGGGAATTATTTGCTGGTGGCTAACCAGAACAGCGATAACATTGTGATCTTCAAAAGAGATAAAAACACCGGATTGCTGTCGGATACAGGTGAACGGATTGAAGTTGGGGCTCCGGTTTGTCTAAAGTTTAGCGCGGCAGAATAAATGGAAACCGCATACGAAACAAAAATGTGTCACCAGTAATAAAAAAGCTGTTCTATTCACATGATATAAAGAGCAAGTTCGAAATGTAATATGGTAAAACAAGCCAGCTACATTTAATTCAAAGGCCTGCTTGCTAAACGAGAGCCGCGTCCAGAACCTCCTTATAGAACTGTTCGTAAATCGGAAGAATGTTGCTTAAATCAAATTCCTTTGCGCGCTTTAATGCGTTCTCTTTAAATTCGGCCAGGCGTTTCGAATCTTCAAGAATATAAATAGCATTTTTGGACATATCCTCAACGTCTCCTACCTCGCTTAAAAAGCCTGTTACCCCTTGTAAGTTTAGCTCAGGCAAACCACCGGTATTGGAAGATATAACCGGCACTTTACACGCCATTGCTTCTAAGGCCGCTAAACCAAAGCTTTCTGAATGAGAGGGCATGACAAATAAATCAGCCACAGAAAGTATTTCTTCTACGGCTTCCTGTTTCCCTAAAAAGCGCACGTTTTCGCAAATCTTATATTCCCTGCAAAGTGCTTCACAGTTTACACGATCTTCACCGTCTCCCACCATTAATAATTTAGATGGGATCTGTTCATTTACCTTTTTAAATATTTTAATAACGTCTGTTGCCCTTTTTACTTTCCTGAAGTTTGATGTGTGAACCAGGATCCGCTCATTGTTCGGTGCAATAGCTTTCTTAAAGTGATCTTTGGGTTTAAGACTAAAGCGGCTCAAATCGATAAAATTCGGAATCACTTTAATGTCTTTCTGAATGTCGAAATGTTCGTATGTCGATTTCTTCAGATCTTCAGAAACGGAAGTTACGCCGTCAGATTGATTTATAGAAAAAGTTACTACCGGCTTAAAGGTTACATCTCTGCCAACCAGAGTGATATCAGTACCATGCAAGGTTGTTACTACCGGAATATGTATGCCATAAGTGGCCAATATCTGCTTCGCCATAAAAGCCGCCGAAGCATGGGGAATGGCGTAATGCACGTGTAATAGGTCTAAACCTTCAAATCGAACAACATCTACCAGCTTACTTGCCAGCACCAGTTCGTATGGCGGATAGTCGAACAACGGATATTGGGAGACAGAAACCTCGTGATAATATAAGTTTTCAGAAAAAAAGTCGAGCCTTGCCGGCTGACTGTAAGTGATAAAATGTACTTGGTGACCGTTATTGGCTAAAGCTTTTCCAAGCTCTGTGGCTACAACACCACTACCTCCAAAGGTTGGATAGCATACTATACCTATCTTCATATCACAAAATAAAGATAAAAAAATCAGGAGATTGTTGATGCTTCGTCAATTCTTAGGGCGGAGAATTGGTGGCGTGTATCATTTTGGCATGAAGTTCGGGGTTTGAAAGAGAAGAAGCTGGGCTACAAAGGCTCAAAGGCACAAAGCTCATAAATCCTTACTGGCCCCTGTCTTTTCGGTTCGTAACTAAAAAAATGGTGCCTAAGCCGGCAAATCACCTAATTTATGCCCCCCTCAATCCAGGCCATCCCTTATCGCCTTATAAATAGCGTCCTGGATCCTCGGCCTGATCCTTAGGCTGTTCAGCTTATTTGTAACAGAAGGGTGCACGCGGTTAGATAAAAATATATAGATCAGCTTATGCTCCGGATCTACCCAAACGCAGGTGCCGGTATAACCCGTATGTCCGTAACTTTTAGATGAAGCTAAGTCTGATGGATAGCGATTAGTGCGATCAGGATCCCAGCGATCAAAACCAAGGCCCCTGCGGCTTATATTAGACTGCCTAGTTGTAAAGAGGTCGATAGTTTCAGGCTGGAAGTATTGCTTGCCGCCATAAGTGCCGCCATTAAGAATCATCTGGAAAAGAATGGCCATATCATTAGCGGTAGAAAAGAGTCCGGCATGGCCAGAGATACCACCAGCCATAGCTGCGCCCTGGTCGTGGACGTATCCCTCAATTAATGTCTTTCGAAAATAATTATCCTGTTCTGTTGGCACGATCTGACTTTTTGGAAAGCGATTGCGCGGATTGAATCCGGCGGTATACATTCCAAGAGGGGCATAAAACTGCTTTCCCACGTATTTATCCAAACGCTCAGTTGATAAACGCTCAATAATATCTTTCATTAAGTACATGCTTAAATCGCTGTACACATATTTTCCGCGGGCCGAAAGACCCGATTTTAGCATCCGTGGCCACATCACATCTTCAAAATAATTGGCTCTCAGATAATAGTGGTCTGCAACCTTTACGGGATGGAAGATGGAAGAATCGCGGCTGTAATCACCGGGTTTCAAATCTTCGAAAAAAGGAATATAAGCCACTAAACCGGCCTGATGGAGAAGCAATTCCCTTACTGTTAAGTCGCTTTTATTTGTATTTCTGGCCAGGGGAATATAAGCGCCAACATTCGTATCCAATTTTAACTTTTGCTCTTCATAAAGACGCATTGCGGCCATAGTGGTAGCTCCGATTTTAGTTACTGAAGCAAGGTCAAAAATATCACCAGCCCTGGTGGGCATCCCATTCGCATAGGTGTGATTTCCATAGCCTTTATTAAAAATCACCTTCCCGTCTTTAACAATCATTACCACTGCTCCGGGGGTGGCTTTCTGCTCAATAGCTTCATTGACAATCCTGTCTATCGGACGTCCAAGCTCCTTGCTGTCGATACCCACTTCCTCCGGAACCGTGTATTTTAAGCGACTTGCCTTAGTGGTGTAGCCGGCCCCTTTTTTTATTTGAGGAGAAACATCCTGCAGAAGTTTCCCGGAGAGCGCTACACCTCCAAAAACAGCCTGAGCACTAAAGGCAGCACCTGCGGGCGAATTCACCGGCGTCCAGATAATAGGTACATTGATCTTATCCAAAAACTGCAGACCACCCGAATTGCCATAAACCACCACGAGGACTTGCCTGGTTTTTGCCAATTCCTGTATAAGGTTTTGCAAAGGCAGATCCCGGAGCGCCACATCGCCAACCTGCAGAATTACGGTATTAAAAAATTTGAGCCGGGCATTTAATGTATCTGCAGAAGCCTGCAAATTGGTATTAACAAGTTTAAATGCCGAAATCGACGCATAGTTACTTAATGTACCAACAAACTCCTTCTCAAAGGTAGCTCCAACGCTTACCGCAGCAATCTTCCGGTCTTCTAACCGGCCAAGAGGCACAATATCTTTTGAATTATTGAGCAGCACCACAGAAGATTCCAACGATTTTGACTCAACAAGCCATTCGGAATTCAAAGGTTCATCTAATTCGGCAGACATGAAAACTATTAATATGAGCAGCAGAACCGGAATCGCCGGCCACCACCTGTTAAGTATTTTTATCTTCATCAAATAATTTACTCAGCAAATCTCTATGGAATTATCTTAATAACGAAATTATCACCTTAGAAGTACAAATTTAATTGCCGGTCTGCTGAATGTTAAAATTATCAACACACATCAAAGAGTTAAAAGCGGAGGCTTATTTTGATTAAATTTGCTTGCTTATATGTCTGATATTATTCAACTTTTACCTGATTCGGTTGCCAATCAGATTGCCGCGGGCGAAGTAGTTCAACGGCCCGCATCAGCAGTAAAAGAACTTATAGAAAATGCCATTGATTCCGGCGCCGGAAAAATACAGCTAATTATCAAAGATGCCGGAAAATCTCTGATCCAGGTTATTGATGATGGTTGTGGCATGAGTGTTACCGACGCCCGCATGTGTTTCGAGCGGCATGCAACTTCCAAAATACGCAAAGCGGAAGATCTGTTCGCCATACGGACAATGGGTTTCCGGGGTGAGGCGATGGCTTCGATTGCCGCAATTGCCCAGGTTGAACTTAAAACGCGCAGACATGAGGATGAACTTGGGACTACCATTTGCGTCGAAGGCTCGGAAGTAATAAAACAAGAGCCTGTATCATGCAGCGCCGGAACAAGCATCTGTGTCAAAAACCTTTTTTACAACATCCCGGCAAGAAGGAATTTTCTAAAAGGAAACCCGGTTGAACTGCGTCATATTATTGACGAATTCCAGCGGGTTGCATTCGCACATCCTGAGATATTCTTCACTTTCCATCACGATGGGAATGAGATATTTCACCTACCCCAGGCATCGCTCAAGCAACGTATCATACATATTTTCGGCAGCAGCTATAACCAAAAACTCGTACCGGTTGAGGAGAATACCAGTATTATCGGGCTAAGAGGATTTGTAGGAAAACCCGAATACGCCAAAAAGACGCGCGGAGAGCAGTATTTCTTTGTAAATAAGCGATTTATCAAAGATCCGTATCTGAACCATGCGGTATTAAATGCCTACGATGAACTGCTGCCCGACGATAGTTACCCGCTTTATGTATTGTTCATAGATATCGACCCCTCTAAAATCGACATCAACGTTCATCCTACTAAAACAGAGATTAAATATCAGGACGAAAAATCTATTTACGCTATTATTCGTTCTGCCGTAAAGCGATCGCTGGGGCAATATAACATCACGCCTACCTTAGACTTCAACCAGGAAACCGGTTTCAATAACATGATAACCGAAAAAGCACACGAGGATATCATTCCTCCGGCCATTAGCTTCAATCCTGATTTTAACCCGTTCCAGGCAGAAAAGAAACAGGATCGCGAAATTTCTTTTCTACGAAGCACCGGGGGCGAAAGGCAGGATGTAAGCAAAAACTGGGGTTCTCTGTACGAAATCGTGAGGAACCCGGCACAGCAACAGCAGGAAATTGAGCTAGAGCGGAGCAATGATGATAGTGTTAAGAAACATGGCGAAAAGCAATTATTTCAACTGCATAACCGTTATATCATCTCTCAGATCAAATCTGGATTTATGCTGATTGACCAGCAGGCAGCACACGAACGGATTCTTTACGAACGCTTTTTACAGCAGCAGGAAACCCATCAGGGGGCAAGTCAGCAAAGTCTTTTCCCGCAAACGGTATCGTTAGGTGCAGTCGACTTTGAACTGGTAAAAGAGTTGTTACCCGACATACAGGCGCTTGGATTCCAGGTTCGCGAATTTGGGAAAAACACATTTATTGTAGAAGGGATTCCTGCCGATATTGGGTCAAACATTAGCGAAGTAGAAATGCTCGAACACCTGATAGAAGGTTTCAAAAACAATTTTTCGCTGCTGAAATTAGATAAAAGAGACAACCTCGCCCGAACCCTCGCAAGGAACGCTGCTATAAAAGGCGGAGTCGTTCTATCGCAGGGAGAAATGAACAACCTGATCGATCAGCTGTTCGCATGCGCGTCGCCCAATATTTCGCTTCAGGGAAAACCAGTAATTATTACATTTACACTTGAAGAATTAATTCAAAAGTTTGAAAGATAATTCGAACACACTAAGATAGAATGAGCTACAGACCTTCGTTTCTTGCCGATATACCACCCGTTGTAAAAAACCTTCTGATAATAAATGTTATTTTCTTTATTGCAACCCATCTAATCAAAGGGCCAATGGAGTATCCTTTGGTAAATTATCTTGCGGTTTATTATTTCGACTCGCCGAAGTTTGAAGTATGGCAGGTAGTTACTTATATGTTTATGCACAGCCCTGAGAACCTGATGCATATTCTTTTTAATATGTTTGCCTTATACAGCTTCGGACCGGTGCTGGAATACACTTTTGGTTCAAAGCGGTTTCTAAACTATTATCTATTCACTGGCTTGGGTGCTTTATTTTTACAAATGGCTGTACAAGCTATTGAGGTACATGGCATAACCGGCTCGGTAACTAATCCCGACATCCTCACAAAAATCAACAATTTACAAGGAGTAGACCTTGAAACAGCGCGAACGCTGGCGAGCAATTATTTTTCGCCAATGCTGGGTGCCTCCGGCGCAATTTTCGGAGTTCTTATAGCCTTCGGTATGCTGTTCCCCAATGCCGAGCTGATATTAATTTTTTTACCCGTCCCTATAAAGGCAAAGTACCTGATACCGTTCTATATTGTAGTAGAACTCTTCCTTGGGGTTAAACAATTTCAAGGCGATTCTGTTGCTCATTTTGCACACCTTGGCGGCGCTCTTTTTGGTTTTCTATTAATAAAGTATTGGGGCATTCATCGCAGGCCGGGAGGTTATTTATGAAGCAGTCTATGTTCAAAGAGCTTTGGAACAAAATGTTCTATTCGGGTAGCCGGTTGTATTTATTTATCGGCATAAATGTTATTGTGTTTTTAGTGCTGGGCATTTTACGGCTCGAGTACTTATTTACCCGAGACATTGCTATCACCAACTGGTTGCAGTTAAACCTTTCTGTGCCCGCAGATCTCGAAAAATTGCTGTACAAGCCCTGGACCGTCGCCACTTATATGTTTGCTCACACAGAAATTTTTCACTTTCTGATCAACATGCTGGTTCTATACTGGTTTGGCCGAATTTTCGAAGATTTTTTGAACGGGAAGCAATTCACTTTCATTTATCTTGCCGGAGGCCTTTTCGGAGCCCTGCTATTTTTACTTTTTTATAATATTTTCCCCGCCTTCGAAGACTCGAAATATGTTTCAATACTTCTTGGCGCATCAGGCAGTATCATGGCTATCGTAGTAGCTATTGCCACTCTGGTTCCTGATTATTCCGTCCGATTGCTTCTTTTTGGAGATGTGCGTTTAAAATACCTGGCGCTGGTATACGTACTGCTCGATGTTATTAGTATCGCTGGGACGAACCCCGGTGGCAGTATTGCCCACCTTGGAGGCTCTCTGTTCGGCTATATCTTCATCAAACAACTACAAAACGGAAACGATTGGAGTAAGATGTTCCAATCGAGAAAAAGACTGAAAGTGGTAAAAAACTCCGGCATTCCACCCGTAAGTTCCTCCAGAGTTCCCGAACAGGAATTAATTGATCAAATACTTGACAAAATTTCCAGGTCGGGATACAACAGCCTTACTCAGCAAGAGAAAGAGCAATTGTTCAAAGCCAGCAACAAAGAATGAGAAGATCTGGAAGTAAAAAAACAAAACCAGGTTGGTTACATAAATTTTTATTAATACTAAACATCCTCGCTGCCGCGATGCTCCTTCTGAGTTACGTGGCATCTTTTGTTTCGCCAGCCACTTTCTGGCCCATTGCTTTTTTAGGCCTTGGGTATCCTTTTCTGCTGCTGTTTAATTTTGTCTTTATTCTTTTCTGGCTTTTTAAAAAACCCGCGCTTTCCCTCATATCCGTTGTGACCATCCTCCTCGGCTGGAAATTTTTGGTGAGCACTATTGGCTTCCGCGAATCAACCGGCATCCAGGTTCCAAAATCATCAAATGCAATCGTCAGAGTAATGACCTGGAACGTTCATTACTTCAAACGCTTCGACGACACGGTTTATCAGCAAACGGTGAAAAACCAGATGATGGATGTTATCCGTAAAGAGCAACCGGATATTTTCTGTGTGCAGGAGTTCTTCTCCCGAAAAAAGGGTGAATATAATTTTAAAAAGGCTATCGAAGAACTGCTCAAAACCAAACACTACTACATTATGGAGCTTGCAGGCAACGATTATGAGATGAACGGCTATGCAATCTTCTCTAAATTCCCGATCAGAAACCGGGGTAAACTTCATTTCCCGAATACGGTAGGGAACGATGTGATCTTTGCCGACTTCGAAATAAAACAGAAGAAGCTAAGGGTTTACAACGTTCATTTGCAGTCCATAAGTTTCCAGCCAGAAGATTACGAATACTTAAAAAACGTAAAAGAGATCCACACCGATGTGAATTCAACTAAACGCTTAAGCCGCCGCATTAAAAATGCTTTCCTTAAACGCGCAGAGCAGGTTGACATCTTAAAAAAACATGCCGAGGCGTCTAATCTGCCTTATATAATTGCCGGCGATTTTAACGACACTCCCATCTCTTACGCCGTAAACACTCTTTCAAACGGAATGAAAAACGCTTTCCGTGAAAAAGGAAGCGGTTTTGGCATCACCTATAACGGAGATTTTCCAAATTTCCAGATTGACTATATTCTTACAAATCCGGCATTTGAAGTTAAAAATTACATCATTATTGATAAGAAATTGTCAGATCACTATCCGGTACGTACAGATCTGGAATTAAACCCCTAAGTGCTGGCATCTCATTTCTTCAATCTCAAACTATTCTTTAAGTTTGCAGCATGAATAACAACCTGGTTGTTTATAATACATTAACAAGAAAGAAAGAAACATTCGAGCCTTTAAACGCCCCTTTTGTAGGGATGTACGTTTGCGGCCCCACTGTTTACAGTGATGTGCATTTGGGTAATTGCCGGACATTTGTATCGTTCGATTTAATGTACCGCTACCTTTTGCACCTAGGCTTTAAGGTGAGATATGTAAGAAATATTACAGATGCCGGACATCTGGAAGGTGATAGAGATGAGGGGGATGATAAGTTCTCGAAGAAAGCGCGGCTTGAACAGCTGGAGCCAATGGAAATCGTACAGCGATACACCATTGGATTTCGTGATGTGATGCAGCTTTTCAACACTCTCCCACCCAGTATTGAACCTACGGCCACCGGCCACATCGCAGAGCAAATTGAGATGATAAAACAGATCATTGCGAATGACTTTGCTTACGAGGTTAACGGGACAGTTTATTTTGATGTAGAAAAATATAGTCAGGAAAACAACTATACGATACTTACCAACCGCCACATGGACGACCTCCTGGCAAATACTCGCGAACTTGGCGGCCAGGAAGAAAAACGCGGGCGGCTTGATTTTGCATTATGGATTAAAGCGAAGCCTGAACATATTATGCGCTGGCCATCGCCATGGGGCTGGGGTTTCCCCGGATGGCACATTGAGTGTTCGGCCATGAGCAGCAAATATCTTGGCGAGACCTTCGATATACACGGCGGAGGGATGGATCTTGCTGCAACCCACCACACCAACGAAATTGCGCAATCGCAGGCCTGCAATCATTCAAGTCCGGCAAAATACTGGCTCCATACCAATATGCTTACAGTCAATGGCGCGCGTATGTCCAAATCTGCCGGAAACGGCTTCCTTCCCCACGAATTATTTACAGGTGAGCATCCGCTTTTAACGCGCGGTTATTCTCCAATGGCCGTACGTTTCTTTATGCTCCAGGCTCATTACCGCAGTACGCTCGATTTTTCTAATGATGCACTTGAAGCCTCAGATAAAGGCTTTAAGCGATTGATGAATGCCTGCGCCTTACTCGAAAAGCTGAAAGTTTCTGAAAAGTCGGACGTCGATATCAGTTCGCTCAGACAACGCTGCTACGATGCCATGAACGATGATTTTAACAGTCCGGTTGCGATTGCCGAATTGTTCGAGGCGGCCCGCATCATCAATAGTGTTTACGACGGCAAAGCTTCGATCTCTGCATCAGACCTACAAGCGCTTAGATCATTAATCAACGATTTTGTATTCGACATATTGGGACTGAAGGAGGAAACATCGCAGACCAACGATTTTAGTCATCTCATGGACTTTATTATCAAACTGCGTCTCGAGGCAAAAAGCAATAAGGATTATGTTACTTCCGATAAGATCCGGATTGGCCTACAGGAAATGGGCATTCAGATCAAAGACGGAAAAGAAGGCAGCACCTGGAACAAAGTATAATTGCAAACCAGCTCACACAACAAAACATAAAAATAAACGCTTTATTGTTTTACTCAACTACTATGCAAAAGGCATTAACATACCTTATTATCTTTGGCTGTACCATTGTAACGGCAATATCTCAGCCCACAGATAAAGTTGGACAGCTGGTTTCTGCTGAAAATTATTTTGCTGCCCTGGCCAAGGAAAAGGGTATAAAAAAAGCTTTTCTTTCTGTGTCTGATGATAATACCATTATTTTCCGCCCGGGACCGGTTAGTGCGATTAAGTATTTTAAAGGAAAACGCGACAGTCTCGGCATCTTGAATTGGGAACCATCCTTTGCCCGGATCTCTAAAAGCGGAGATTGGGGTATAACCGCTGGTCCCTCCACGTTCAAAGCGTCCGACACGAGCAAAACTCATTACGGCGATTACCTTTCGGTTTGGAAAAAAAACACTAAGGGAGTGTGGAAACTTGCGATCGATATCGGAGTTGTACATCCCAAGCCAAAAACTGAGCCTGTTCTGGTATTTCAGAATGCCAAGAATGAAATCTATCAAAAGCAGCGTTCTCAGAACCGCTTGCAGCAACGCGAAGACGTAGTATTCAGTTCCGACAAACTAATGGGAACTATTTTAAAGGCTGATGACCAAATAGCCTTAAAGGAATTTATAGCTGAAGAAAGCAGGCTTCTTTTTCCGGGATTTCTACCCATCACCGGCAAAAAGAACATTATGAACTTTTGGCGGATACAAGGATTCAATTTGAGTTCTGAACCGGTTAAAGCCGACCGGTCGTTAAGCGGAGAACTCGCCTTTACGTATGGAAACGCGAGTATATTACACCAGGGCGAAACCAAAAAATATCATTATGTAAGAGTGTGGGAAGTGCAGCAAGGCTACGTTTGGAACGTAATCTACGAAGCGTATGTGCAGGCCGCCAATGAGCCTAAAAAAGAGGAGAACGATTAAAACTTCTAGAAAAGCTTTCTTATCAATTCTTCGGTAGTAATTCCTTCTGCTTCTGCTTTATAATTCCTAACGATTCTGTGTCTCAAAATCGGCTCTGCCACCGCCTGCACATCCTCAATATCCGGAGAATACTTTCCAGAGATAGCAGCATGGCATTTAGCTCCCAAAACCAGGTATTGCGAAGCGCGCGGACCGGCTCCCCAACTTAGAAAGCGGTTTACATCATCTGTAGCATTTGCGGTACCCGGACGTGTTTTAGTTGCCAGGTTAACAGCATATTCAAGTACATTATCCGTCACCGGAATAGTGCGCACTAATTGCTGAAAATATATAATTTGTTCGGCGGTTAATATCTTTTTGAGACTTACATTACGATTAGCTGTTGTATTCTTAACTACCTGAAGCTCTTCCTGAAACGAGGGATAAGATAAAAACACATTGAACATAAACCGGTCTAACTGCGCTTCCGGCAAGGGATAAGTTCCCTCCTGCTCTATCGGATTTTGAGTAGCAAGCACAAAAAATGGCTGCGGTAAGGGATAGGTATGCCCGCCAACCGTTACAATCTTTTCCTGCATCGCTTCAAGCAAAGCCGCCTGAGTTTTAGGAGGGGTCCGGTTTATCTCATCGGCAAGAATGATATTCGAGAACACGGGGCCTTTGATGAATTTGAAGTTCCTGTCTTCACCTAGTATTTCAGAACCTACAATATCAGAAGGCATCAAATCCGGAGTAAACTGCACGCGGTTATAAGACAGATCTAATACCTGCGAAACCGTTTGTACCAGCAAGGTTTTAGCAAGTCCTGGAACACCTACCAGGAGACAGTGCCCGTTACTAAAAATGGATATGAGCACTGATTTTACAACATCGTCCTGGCCAATAATTACATTTCCGATTTCTTGCCGAATTCGTCTGTACGATGCACTAAGTGCATCAACTGCTTCAATATCTGAATTGTATGCCATGGATAAATGCTCTTATTTAGATACCCAAAGCTTCATATTTGAGCAGCTTTGGTATTCGGGGTCGATTTTGATGTAAGTGGTACTCCTTCTCTTTTCAAACCATTCGCTTACCGTACGGCCTACTTTTTCTTCGTAAGCCATCTCCTTTAATTTAGGAAAATCCAGTTCGAGACTTGCACGATGCGGTTCTGTTTTTGATTTAAGATATAGAAAACGGTATCCTTGTTTCCCATCACGGGCGGTGAAAAGCTCAGGCTTTGAAAACTGGCCTACCTTCATGGTATCGATAGTCAAGAACACAGCTGGTTCAAGCTTATCAGTGGGAATATAGGTTGTACGTACTTGTACATTCTCCGCATTAAGCATCATCCCGCCATTATACTTGGTTTCGTTATTATCCGAGTACAGTGAAGCAGCTGTCGAAAAAGGGATTCGTTTATTTAAGACACTTTGATAAAGTGTATCAATAGAAGTCTTTGTACGATTTAAGCTTTCTGGTGTAGGGCTGGTTTTGATCAGGATATGGCGGGCGCTTACCTGCTCTCCTCTTCTTTCTGTAACTTGCAGAATATGGAAGCCGTGTTCTGTTTCAAAAACCGGCGAAAGTTCGCCTGGTTTCAGTTTAAAAGCCATTGCAGTAAATTCTTTCACCATCACCTGGCGATCGAAAAAGCCCAGACTTCCACCTTCTATTGCGGATCCCGGATCTTCAGAATATAAACGTGCTAAAGTTGCGAAATCCTCACCGCCTTTTATGCGCAAACGCAGAGCCTCTGCCCTATCCCGGAATGATTCCTTTTCCTTTTTCGTAAGCTCGGGATACATCACAATCTCACCCACTTCTACTTCTGCATTGTAATACTGTAAGCTGTCTTTAGGGATAGACTCGAAAAAGCGCTTAACCTCCAGAGGAGTTACACTCACGTTTTCGGTAATCTTGCCTTCCATTTTACGGGCTACAAGCTGCTCTCTGATATCGGGGCGGATTTGATCTTTATACTGGATGACCGAACGGTTTAGAAACTGTTCCAGTCTCTCTTGTCCTCCGGCTCGCTGTATCAGGGCCCGCATCCTGCGGTCTGCCTCGTTAGTTACTTCATCGTCAGTTACCGTTACCGAATCAATCACGGCCTGCTGCGATAAAAGTTTCTGAGTAAGCATTTGCTGCACCAGGTAACACTTAATTTCTTGATTTTCGGCATTACCCTGAAGGATATAATTTGCATAATCTCTTTCAATATCAGATTGAAGAATCACATTATCGCCTACAATTGCAACGATTTTGTTGATCGTCGTCTTTTGCGCGAGAACGGAACTGAAAGAGGTGAGTACTAAAAATATTACGCTTAAAAAATTTTTCATTCTAAATTTTAAATTAAGGTCTGCGACCTAAAAATTCCATTTCTTCACAAACGCTCGAGCCGGACTGTCGCAAAAATATCAGATATAATCTATTAATCAACAAATAATCAATTTAGTATCTGTACCAATATCGTTAATGGCATTTCTGATTAAGAGCAAAGACTAAAAAAATATTTTGGTGTAAAGGTAACTCAAATAAAAACTGTATTAGTAACGCTAATATGTTTTAACTATTTTTAACAGAATAGAGTTATTTTCGCCAACTGATGAACACACAAAAAACCTCGCACCCCTTTGCACTTGGATTACTGATGAACGAGGATTTGTATCATTTTTCAGGTGATGAAATAAACGTTAGGACTATTTCGGAAGATCAGCAAATCCTGGCGCCCGTCGAAGTAAAAGAACCGCGACGAGACAAGGAAGCTGAGCAACTGCCTGAAGTTAAACAAGCGTCCGAAGCTGCACCTGAACCCAACTACTTCGAATACCTGGGCGAAAACAATAAATACACCCTTATCCTGGTAAATGAACCGGCTTATGATGTGCTTGGGCCGAAAGAAATGGAGACCTTATTGAACATCCTTAAAGGGAAAAAACAGGATTTGAACGATGTAGCCCTGCTTAACATACGCAAGTATCCGACAGCTACTTTTCCCGTACTAAAAGAGTTCTTCGCCTGCAATTCAATAATTTTTTTTGGAATAAACCCATCTCAGCTTAAGATAGATGGCGTACAGGCCAACCAGATAAGCGTTTATGGGAACACCAGGATACTGGCAACATACAGTATTACCGAAATGCTGAACAGTGTAGAAAAGAAGAGAGCGTTTTGGGATGAAATGAAAAAGCTTTAAAGATATGAGAACCCTCGTGTTTGCCACTAACAATCAGCACAAGTTGGAAGAAGTACAGGCCATAGTTGGCAACAACTTTGCACTAAGAAGTCTGAAAGATATTGGCTGCGAAGCAGATATCCCCGAAACCGGCACTACGTTCGAAGAAAATGCCTCTCAAAAAAGTAGGTATATTTTCGATCATTTTGGGCTCGACTGCTTCTCTGACGACTCGGGGCTGGAAATAGATGCCTTAAACGGCGAGCCTGGAGTTTATTCGGCGCACTATTCTGGCACAAGAGATACAGAAGCTAATCTACAGTTGGTACTAGATAAATTAGGCAGTAATCCCAACCGGGGGGCTCGCTTCCGCTGCGTGATATCGCTTATTTTAAATGGAAAGGAGCACTTTTTCGAGGGAAGCGTGGAAGGGACAATCACCACCGGACGTTCCGGAAAATCGGGCTTTGGATATGACCCTGTCTTTCAGCCACTGGGCTACAAAGAAACCTTTTCAGAAATGTCTGCCCAGGAAAAGAACCAGATAAGCCACCGAGGACGCGCCATGGAAAAGTTAGTGGAGTTCTTAAACCAAATTCAATAATAGTCTGGCGATTTTTAATTCCCTGACTTAGCAATTGCCGGTTTCTTTGGTGAAGAGCTGGCAGGCTTCTTAGGCACCGGCTGTTTAGGCGCCTGCTTTCCTGGCTTCCTCAACGACGGAATGATTTCTTCCTTAGATGCCGGACGTTCTTCAGGCTTCCAGACAAATCCTTCCAGCATATCTTCGTCTTTCGGAATTTTATCAATCGGAAAATACTTGCCCTCGGCCTTTCGGACCAGCATTACATCGGTTAACTTATTATTAGCAAAATCCAGCCGCATTCGCCCGCTGAGCGTTCGGTTAAATCCGGAATACACACTATCCTCAGTGGTATAGTAAATACTTTCGGCATTTCCGTCTACCAGCATCCTGTGAAGGCGGCTGTTCACAAACAAGCCGGTCATTTTTGAGCCCTTTACCTGGTTAAACTTGGTAGAATCGTTTTCTGTACTTACAATAAATCCATCTTTCTTAAGCTGCATGTTATCAAGCTTCCGGTTTTTTAACTGAAGAAAAATGGTATCGGCAGATAGCTGTGAACCCTGTGTCCAGATAATCGGGTTTTGGAAACAGCGAATGGTTGAATCTGCATAACTGTAAAATGCAGAATCGGATTTCGATTGCAAATCAGACTTAAATATCTTAACCTTATGATAGGCCAGGATAATGCGTGTACGGGTTGTATCCAAAGGAGCTTTAACCTTCTTTGCGTTTTGCAACGAGTCGGTTAAGGCATTCACGCTATCCTTTTCGGCAACAGATAAGGCAGAATCGATAAGAGGCGCCTCAGGCTTATCCGGCTTTACCACCTTAGGTGCACGGGGTTTTCTGGGCTTTAACAAACCGAAAAGCCGTCTTTTAGGAGGGGTTTTTACCGGTGCAACCTCGGGCACCGAGTCTTGTGCAACAGTTTCGTTCGGAATATTGGGCAAAGCGGCAGGCACATTTCCATCAACAATGGCAGCACCAGGGGCTTGTCCCTCTACTATTACGGCCTCTTCCTCTACAACTTCGGCATCCGATTTTAATTTCTCTCCGTCAAGCGGAACGAGATCTCGCAAGAAAATAAGCTTCGTTAACAGCGTATCTGCCGTCATCCAAATAGTATCAACCTTAGTTGAATCTTCTTCCACAACCATCGTTACATAAGCGCTGCCAGTCATCAATGCGCTCTCATCCGCCTTGCGATAAGTCCCCACATTTCCTTTCATGGTACTTTTTTGCTCGGTATCTACGAAAGTTACATTTCTGATGGCCTTGCCAAATCCGGCTTTTCCATCATAAAACAAACTGTCGCCTTTTAGAGACTTTGTGCCATCGGTATAAAGATTCTTCTTCCCAAACCAGGCCTGATCTGTTTCGGTGTTGTAGCGGCCGTTCTCAGTATATAACTTAGTCTTATCCTTTTTATTTAAAATATTGGTAGGGCCGTAGAAATACGACATCTTACTTATCGAATTGTAGCGAAGTGTATCAGTGTTCATCAAAACCTCGGGCGTAGTTACTACCACATCATACCGAAAGTACGCATCGCTAGTAGTGCCGAAATAATACCCGTTTTTGCTCGTAATCACTGTTGGAGGATTGTTCACCTGCCCACCTCCGATATAGGTTCCCATACGGGTACCAAGATTATAGGTAAGATAGTTGGTGGTTAGCGTGGCATCTTTATCAACCAGCTTCACATTGCCGGTAAGCAACGCCAGCTTGGTGTTACCGTTGTAATTGAGCTCATCGGAATAAATTATGGTTCCGTTGCTTTGCGTAATCACTACATGACCGAAGGCATCAAAAGCATTGGCGGCGTTATTAAATAATGCGCTATCGGCCGACAAGGTGGTTCCATCTTGTGCAAATACTGGTTTTATCACACGTAAAGCCTGTTTACCCGGAGATAGCGACTGCGATTGTACCAGCTGAACTGTACTTTGAGCAGAAACGCCAAAAGCCGAAAGCAATACTATATATAGAAAGAGGAATTTCTTCACTTTGCAAAATTAGTTTTTTAAAAGCATCTAACTACATCCCGGGCGTTAAAGTATGTTAAGACAGTAAATACAGGATATATTTAGATATTTTTGACAAATGTTGCCTCTTAACAGATTCATATCGTTCATTGAGTTTAACAAGCTGTTTAAACCAGAGGAAAAGGTGCTGCTTGCTATAAGCGGAGGAAAGGATTCTGTATTGATGGCGCATTTATTTAACGACGCCCGCTTCAGTTTTGGTATTGCGCACTGCAACTTCGAATTAAGGGCTGATGAGTCTGACGGTGATGAGATTTTTTGTAAACAGCTAGCTGAAAAGCTTAACGTTCCTTTCTATCATACCAGGTTTCAGACCGAGATCTTAGCGAAGCAACAAGGCCTTTCGATCCAAATGGCCGCCCGCGAACTTCGCTACAATTGGTTTGAGAGCATTCGTGCAAACGAAGGATTTGATTACATAGCTGTTGCTCACCATCAGAGTGATACTACCGAAACCGTTCTTTTGAACCTGGTGAGAGGTACAGGGATTGCTGGATTACATGGCATTTTGCCGAAAAGGGGAAAGCTGATCCGACCATTATTATTTCTCAGGAGAGATGAAATAGACGAAATTGCCGGAGAGGAAAACCTCGCCTACCGGGAAGATCGCTCAAACAGCTCTGTAAAATATGCACGCAACAAACTGCGACTGGAAGTCATCCCTAAATTAAAAGAACTAAATCCATTTCTGGACCAAACTTTTGAGAGCAACAGCCGCCGGTTTAAGGAGTTGGAAGATTTTCTGAACAATCAGGTTGAAACTTTGAGAGAAGGCCTGTTTCGAATTACCCCTTCCGGGGATATCTATATCGGCTTGGATAAGCTCCGAAAATTACAACCTCAAAAGCTTTTGTTGTATGAGATTTTTAAACCCTATAATTTCTCGGAAGCTGTATTAGAGGATCTTGTAAAATCGTGGAATGGTCAGGCCGGGAAAATCTTTGAATCAACTACCCACCGCTTGCTACTGGATAGACACGAGTTGATTCTGAGCAAATTACAGGAAACCACCTTACCCGAGATATTGATTGATGAGAAAACTTCATCTTGTGTTTGGGGAACCCGCAGGTTTGAAATCAAAGAGTCTGATGCCATAGGTTTGGAAATCTCTGCATCCAGCGATACAGCTTTTTTTGATGCAGCCCTGTTACTTTTTCCGTTAAAACTTCGTCATTGGAATAAAGGCGACTATTTTTACCCTCTGGGGATGAAGGGTAAAAAAAAATTGAGTGATTTTTATACCGGACTAAAGCTACCTTTAACCGCTAAAAACTCTGTACCGGTATTAGAAAATGGTAACGGAGACATTCTTTGGATTGCAGGTTACCGGTCTGACGAACGCTATAAAGTTAGCCGCCTGAGCAAAAAAGTTATTATATTCGAAATGCAAACATGTCATGACAACAAAACCTGCTTTTACTGAAAAACAATACCTGGGAAGAGATTTTAACAGGATCAGCATCCGTGTGGTTATGATGATCTTTGCTTTCGCCGCCTACTTTGTTACCGAGAACCGCGACCGCAATGGCGACTTATTTTTGATAGTAGGTTTTGCCATTCTTATCGTTTCTATTTTTATGCTGTTTATGGTGCATTACAGAACGACGGTACAAAATAAAAGCGTAATTCTTGACGGCCTATGGACCACCAAGCTGGTTAAAATTGATTTAAATAGCATTGTAAAAGTTCAACGACGGCCATATAGCTCTTACTTGTTAAATAATCCTGTGTATAATCTGCATCAAAAAGGAAAGATCAGATTTTACGCAGGGGGAAAAGACGCAATAAGCCTGACAGACAGAGACGGACTTGAATATATTATAGGCACACAATGCCCCGAAGAATTCGAAAAAGCTCTGGTAGATGAAATGAAAAAATAAATTGCGAAGCCTGAGCTTCAACAATTTATTACATTTTTAATCCTATTTCTCTTAACCTTTCGTCCAGATACTCTCCGGCGGTCATGTCCGAATATAGTTTGGGATGTTGTTCATCAATACAATTATCAAGGCAGGTCAAATCAACATTCGATTTAGGATGCAGAAAAAACGGTACAGAATATCTCGAAGTCTTCATCAATTCTCTGGGAGGATTTACTACTCTGTGAGTGGTTGACTTCAATTTGTTGTTAGTTAATCTCTGAAGCATATCGCCAACATTTACCACTATATCTTCGCCCTGAGCCTTAACAGGATACCATTCGCCATGTACCGTGAGCACTTCTAACCCATCGGCGCTGGCTCCGATAAGCAAAGTGATCAGGTTTATATCTTCATGCGCCCCCGCACGAACCGCATCAGCAGGAAGTGCGTCGGGATCTGCAATCGGGAAATAATGAATCCCCCGTAAAATCGAATTGCCGTTATGTACTTTATCCTGAAAATAGTTTTCATCGAGCTTAAGGAAAACCGAAATTGCTTTTAAGAGATTCACTCCTGCAAATTCAAGCCTCTCATACACCTCGCGTGTTACTTCGTTGAACCTCGGCAGCTCTTCTACTACAATATTATCCGGATATTCATTCTTCACCGGATCGCCATCGGTAACGGTCTGCCCTCTTTGCCAGAATTCCTTCAAGTCGGGAGTTTTCGAGTCTTTGGCCTTTTCCTTTCCTTTACTGGTATAGCCCCGCTGTCCCGCTAACTCTGGTTTCTCGTACTTTAATTTAATTTCATCCGGCAAGTCAAAGAATTTTCTCACTTCCGCGTAGAGCTCCTTCATCAGCTCGGGAGACAGACCATGGTTTGCAATAGTAACAAAGCCGGTTTCGGTAAAGGCTTTGCCGATGTCATCAGAAAACTTCCTTTTTTGCTCAGCTGTGCCTTTCAGGTAATCATTTAAATCGAGTCGGGGAATATTTACTTCTGTCATATATTAAAGATAAGACGTATTCTGAAAATCTCCTACGAGGAGGACAAAAAACACAGGCCCTATTTAATCCAAATATATTTACCGGCCTCATCTTAAACCCGATGAGATAGCAGAATGTTTACATAAATAATTTCTGCCGGCTACTTTCTTTACAGCCTTATTACAGATTAATTTTCATAAAAAAGGCTTTTTTAGTAATATTGCATCGTTAAACTATTATATCTATAGGAAATGCAAAGTTTCAGGACTGAATTAGAAAATCCGATTGTAGAAAAAGATATCATCGAACTGGAAAAGAAGATTCGGATGTTTCGCGAAGGGACACTTCATGAAGAAAAATTCAGAAGCTTAAGGCTGGCCCGTGGTATCTACGGACAGCGTCAGCCCGGAGTACAAATGGTACGTATTAAGTTACCTTACGGCCGTGTAACTACCAAGCAGCTTGAACGCATTTCCGATGTATCTGATAAATATGCAACCGGCAACCTCCATATAACAACCCGCCAGGATATACAGATTCACTTTGTAAGCCTCGAGCGTACCCCCGAGCTTTGGACAGAGCTAGAGCAGGACTCGATTACGCTTCGCGAGGCATGCGGTAATACCGTAAGAAACGTGACTGCATCGCCAATGGCTGGTGTGGATCCTGAGGAACCTTTTGACGTTACTCCTTATGCTCATGCATTTTTCGAATATCTTCTGAGAAATCCTATTTGCCAGGATATGGGGAGAAAATTTAAAATCGCGTTCTCGTCATCCGAGAAAGATACTGCTTATGCGTTTATGCATGATTTAGGCTTTATCCCTAAGGTGAGATTTGAGAATGGCGAAGAAGTAAGAGGATTTAAAGTTGTTTTTGGCGGCGGACTGGGCTCACAACCGCACATAGCGGAGTTAGCTTCCGAATTTATTCATGAGGACGATGTTATTCCTTTCGCCGAATCAATTATCCGGGTTTTTGACCGCTACGGCGAGCGTGCAAAAAGGATGAAAGCGCGTATGAAATATCTGATCCAGGATATTGGCAGAGAGGCTCTGTTAGACCTTGCAGCGAAAGAAAAACTTGCGTTAAAATCTAAAGTTTTTAAAATAGACAGAACCATAAACGCAAGCTCTGTATTGTCTGATTTTATCGCTCCGATCCCAGAAATCACCGAGCCTGTAAAATACCAACAGTGGTTAAAAACTAACGTGTATGCGCAAAAGCAACAAGGATATGTTACCGTTGGGCTTAAAATACAAAATGGTGATATCAAAACTCCTGTGGCAAGAACATTAATCAAACTGATTCGTGAGATTGCTGCGGATGATGTTAGGTTAACCCAAAATCAGGGCATGCGCATTCGTTTTATTAAAGAAGAAAACCTTCCTTATGTATTCGAGAAGCTAAATGAACTAGGCCTTGCAAATCCAGGTTTTGAAAGTGTGGCCGATGTTACGTCATGCCCCGGAACCGACACCTGTAATTTAGGTATCTCAAACAGCACGGGAATTACACGTGAGCTTGAAAGAGTTATTCTGGAAGAATATCCGGACCTGATCTACAACAAAGACATTACCATTAAAATAAGCGGCTGTATCAATGCTTGTGGTCAGCATGCTATGACAGCTATTGGGTTCCATGGATCAAGCATGAAGGTCGGCCCTTTAGTTGCGCCTGCCCTGCAAGTTTTATTAGGCGGTGGCGCAACCGGAGACGGAAATGGAGTAGCGTCTGAAAAAATTGTTAAGGTACCAAGCAAACGCGGGCCTCAGGTATTGAGAACCGTTTTAGACGACTACCATAAAAATGCTTTAGAGGGCGAGTTGTTTAACCAGTATTACAGTCGGCAGGGTAAAATCTACTTCTATGACCTGTTAAGTTCGTTATCAAAACATGATGGAATTACGCCTGATGATTTTATCGACTGGGAGCAGGAAGAACCTTACAAACCAGCTATTGGTGTTGGTGAGTGTGCCAGCGTGCAGATAGACCTCATTGCAGTATTATTGGTTGAAGCAGAAGAAAAATTACAGAGGGCCGGTGAAGCTTTCGCAGCTGCTGAGTATTCTGATGCCATTTACTATGCCTATACTGGCTTTATAAATTCGGCAAAAGCACTATTAGTTTCTGAGGATAAAAGAACGAATACACAAGCGGGAATCATTAAAGATTTTGATGAGCACTTTGTATCAGCTGGAAAGATTAAACTGGATATGCGCTTTCAAGAGCTTGTTTATCAGTTAAACACACAAGAACCTACGCAAGAGTTTGCCGAGTACTATATCAATCAGTCAAAGCTGTTTAATCAGCAACTTACAGAATACCGCAATTCGCAATTAATTGCACAATAGGAATTAGCATAAAAATGTCAGGAACCATTACCGAGGAGCATTTAGTAGCGAGCACCTATAAGGAGCATAATACGCTTTTTCCGATCTTCCTAAAACTCGAAAACCTGACTACTTTAATAGTAGGCGGAGGCTATGTTGCCACCGAAAAACTGACTGCTTTATTTCAAAACAGTCCGCAGGCTGTCGTGCGATTAGTTGCCACGCAAATCTCGCCCGAGGTAAAATCTTTAATCACCCGGCACAATATTCATTTCGAAGAGCGTGCCTTTTCGCCAACCGACCTTGAGGGGATTGATCTTGCAATCATAGCGATTGACGATAAAAATACCAGCGCCGAAATACATTCGGCATGCCTGGAAAGCGGCGTACTCACCAATGTGGCCGACAAACCCGAGCTCTGCGACTTTTACTTAAGTTCGATAGTACAAAAAGGCAACCTGAAAATTGCAATATCCACCAACGGCAAATCACCCACTATTGCCAAACGGGTGAAAGAAGTACTCACGGAGGCTATCCCGCCGGAAATGGAGGATGTTCTTGACAATATGGAGAAGATCCGGCAGCGGCTGGGAGGCGATTTTTCGGATAAAGTGAGGCAATTGAACGATATCACCTCTGTTCTGGCTGTAAAAACAGAACCCGAAACCCGGCAACATAAAAAACTGGTGCATTACCTGCTCTATTCCGGGGCGGCAATCTGCCTGATGGTACTTGGACACCTCTTTTTTACATATATCAATTTTGAGAATATTTCTGTTGCATCAGAATGGGTAAGCCAGCAGGTAACATCAGAGATTTTCATTTATATACTGGGTGGATTTATCGCCCAAATGATTGACGGAGCATTAGGAATGGCTTATGGCGTAAGTGCAACCACCTTCCTTATGTCGTTTGGTGTTCCGGCAGCAGCTGCCAGCGCCAGCGTACACACATCAGAGATATTCACTTCCGGAGTTTCCGGACTGATGCACTTACGTTTTGGAAATGTGAATAGCAAACTTTTCAAGAACCTGCTATTACCCGGAATCGTCGGAGCAATTCTAGGGGCTTACATTTTGACCTCACTCGAAAATTACAACTCGTATATCAAGCCGATTGTAGCTATGTATACAATGACATTGGGGATAGTAATTATCAGAAAGGCATTGGCGGCCAAACGAAGAAAGAAGAAGACAAAAAACGTTGGAATTCTTGCTATTGTTGGGGGCTTTCTCGATTCGGTAGGAGGAGGTGGATGGGGACCAATAGTAACCTCTACGTTGCTCGCGGGCGGAAGAAATGCACGATTTACAATTGGTTCGGTAAATTTGGCCGAGTTTTTTGTGGCTTTTGCGAGCTCGGTAACTTTTAGCATTTTCCTTGGCATGGGAACCTATTTCCAAATTATACTGGGGCTGGTAGTGGGCGGAATGATCGCTGCACCCATTGCTGCAAGTTTATCCAGCAGGCTACCTGTAAAAACTATCATGTTAATTGTGGGTATAGTAATTATCATTGTTTCGTTGAACACCTTCCGTAAGTATATCTAGTTTGCTATATTTGATATACCAACTCTATAGACAAAGCTTTGTTAACCAAGAAAACGAAATATGCAGTTAAGGCTTTAATGGCTCTGGCCAGAAATAAAGCCAATACCCCGATGCTCATTTCAGAGATAGCGGCGAAAGAGCAGTTACCAAAAAAGTTTCTGGAGGCAATTTTACTCGAGCTAAAACGAAGCGGGTTTCTGGGAAGCAAGAAAGGAGCAGGCGGCGGTTACTACCTGATGAAAAAAGCAGAAGAAATTAAACTTGTTGCAATCATCAGGATCATTGACGGTCCGATCGCACTATTACCTTGCGTGAGTTTGAATTTTTACGAGAAATGTGATGAGTGTATCGACGAAGGATACTGCGGCATTAGAGATGTAATGAAAGATGTACGAGACGCAACTCTAAAAATCCTGACAGAAACAACTGTTGCAGATATGGTTGCTAAAGAAGACGCTATCAAGGCAAAAATAGCTTCGGGCGACTTTCAATCGATTCCTGCGGAAGATTTAAAAGGGCTTTCATGATCGAGGAGCTTCAAGATACCGCTTAGTTATTTGAGGTTACAGAGCAATTTCAACAAAACAGCGACTTTTCCACAATTGTCGAAAGGCTATACAATCAAGCAAAGTATTTTATAAATTGCATCAAACAGACGTAATTGAACCCGCTAAAAATTGCAGTGGTTGATGATGACCAAATTTATCAGTTCATTATCAACCGGACTCTTACTAAGCTACAGCCTGGCAGTAAAATTTTGAATTTTTCTAACTGCGCTGATTTCTTCAATTTTCTGAAAAGGAATTTGGCGGATGCCTCCCTTCTCCCCGACTTGGTTTTACTTGATTTAAACACTCCCTTTATGAATGGTTGGGAGTTTCTTGAAAACTATACCGCATTAAAAAACTCCTTGCAAAAGGAATTTGAAATCTACATCGTTACCTCGTCGGTTGATCCAAATGACCAACTGCAGGCAAACGAAACCCCATTGCTTGACGGTTTCTTCACAAAGCCCTTAAAGCCCGCAGAACTTCTGGAAATAATAAAAAAGAACGAATTGAAAAACATGTGACGTTTTTAATTCCTGAACGGGAAGGCGTATAGCCCTCAGACATTAAGTTCACTGGAACCATCCACAACCTCTCCCCCAAAATAATCAACCATTTTTGAAACCTTTTGTATCACTTAACGTAGGCTCACAATCATTTGGGATTTGTGAAAGAGCATTTAGAGAGAGAAAATAACTTTGACGTCCCCGTTGCCCTGGGGCTGAAAGAAACTTCGAAAAGAACAATAGGGTTCATCTATACCGCATTAGCGTTTGCCATACCACTATTTTTTGTAAATTATTTTCAGGGATTACATTGGGTAGCCTCTGTCCTGTTTATTTACATACTATTCTTGCTCGGGATTCTATACTTCGCTAAAAAAGGACATCTGCTTTACACAAAAGCAGCCTCTATCATCTGCGTAAACTTATTCTTTTGTGCCTTAACCATCATTGAAGGAAAAAGCTCGGGCGTATATATGTTTTTTATGCCGCTTTTTTTCTCAATACCTTATTTAATCGACGAAAAAAAGAATTCGGGACGGGAAGTTACATTGTACTTTGTATTTAGTACGCTTTGCTTCCTTGTTGCTATTCTGGTTGCAGAAGATATAAGCCCATATCAATACTTTCCGCCCAAAGCGCTCACATTCAAATTTCATCAAAACATTATCCTCTCGGCCGCATTGTGCTGGGCATTTGCTTATCTCAGCATAAAATTTGAGAGAAAGTACCTGGCTGCGGTTTTGGCTGAAAAACTGAAAGCAGAAAAAGCAAGCAGAGAGGCCGAAAAAGCCAACCAGGCTAAAAGCACCTTCCTGGCTACCATGAGTCATGAAATACGAACTCCGATGAACGGCGTAATCGGCATGGCCAACCTTTTGTCATCCACGCCCTTAAATCAGGAACAGGAAGAATATGTCAGCGTAATAAACACCAGCGGTGAAGCTCTCCTTGGGCTGATCAACGATATCCTCGACTATTCAAAAATTGAGTCGGGGAATATGGAGTTAGAAAAACAGGATTTTAATCTAAAAGAGTGCCTCGAAGGAGTAATGGATCTATTCGCGGGAAAAGCAGCGTCGCAGGGTTTGGACCTGATTTATCAGGTTGATCCGCGGATACCCGGCATTATTGTCGGCGACAGCCACAGACTACGCCAAATACTTATAAATCTAATTAACAACGCGCTTAAATTTACACATGTCGGAGAGGTGTTTGTGAAAGTGAATTTAGAAGGGCGGGCGGAAAATGAAAACGAAATCTCTTTCGATATCATTGATACCGGTATCGGAATCCCCAAAGATAAACTGCCAAAACTATTTAAGGCATTTACGCAGGTAGATTCATCAACCACCAGAAAGTATGGCGGTACGGGTTTAGGTCTTGTAATATGCGAAAAACTGGTTCGCCTTATGGGAGGAAACATTTCGGTAAAAAGCAAGGTTGGAGCGGGCACCACATTTTCATTTTCAATTAGATGCGAAAGCTCCGGTGTTAGCAAAAAGGAATATGCCTATTTAAATACGAAAAACAATGAGAATAAAAAGATCCTTATTGTTGACGACAATGCCAATTATCTTAGAGTAATTAAATCGCAGATGGAGCAATGGGGATTGAAACCATATATCGCTCATTCGGGCAAAGAGGCTTTAGACCAGTTATCAATCAATGCGGATATCAGCCTGGTCATCACAGACAAGTTAATGCCTGAAATGGATGGCATTGACTTAGCCAAAAATATTAAGGCTTTTTCGCCTGATTTACCTATTATATTGCTTAGCGCCGTAGGTGATGAAAATCGCTCAAAGTATCCGCATCTCTTTACCAGCACACTTACGAAACCCGTGAAAGAAAACCAGCTTTACACTACTCTGCAGGTGGCCTTGAAAGAAGGTAAAGTATCTTTGCAGTCCGAGGAGAAAAAAAGCGGTTCATTTGTCTTGTCTGAAGATTTTGCAGACGATTACCCTTTATCGATTTTGTTGGCAGAAGACAATCTTATTAATCAAAAACTGGCTCTGAAAATATTGAGCAAGCTCGGCTATACTGCCGATGTGGCGAATAATGGAGTAGAAGCTGTAGGAATGGTTCAGGAAAAGCAATATGATATTATTTTAATGGACGTCCTTATGCCCGAAATGGATGGACTGGAAGCAACCGCAGTTATCCGCTCGGGAGGTCAGCCACAACCTCAAATTGTGGCTATGACGGCAAACGCAATGCCCGAAGACCGGGAAATATGCTTAAGCGCAGGCATGGATAATTATATTTCCAAACCCATAAAGCTGGAAGAGCTTGTAAACATATTGAAAGAAACGGCGACGCTGAAATTCGACCAAAACCAGACTGAGGACATTACCCACGGTTGAACATACGCGCCCAACTGAGCAACCTTTTTGAATGCTTCTGTCTTAACTGCTTTGCCTTCAATCTCCAGGTCCAGTTATTCTCAACGGAGGCCGGAGTATTCATCCTGGCTTTTTCATCCAGACCAATTACATCCTGCATAGGCAGTATTACAATCCTGGCGACAGAAGAATAGGCCCGTTTTCCCAGTAGGAGATGAATATTCTTTTCGGTGGGCTCTTTACCCAGATATTCGTTCAGATTCTCTCTGGTGGCAATGTCCGCATCCTTCCTAAACCAACCCTTTGTGGTGTTATTGTCGTGTGTACCTGTATACACTACGCTATTGGGGTTAAAATTATGCAAACTGTGTACTGACTGTGCTCCGTCATCGCCGAAAGAAAATTGCAGCACGCGCATTCCCGGCAGTCCGAATTCGTCTCTTAAGTCATAAACAGGCTGATCAACGTCGCCCAAGTCTTCGGCAACGAAAGGGAGCTCACCTAATTCCTGCTCCAGCACTCTAAAGAAATCAGATGCCGGCCCGGGTTTCCATTCTCCATTTTTAGCCGTTTCTTCACCGGAGGGTACATCCCAATAGGAAGAAAAAGCACGGAAATGATCAAGCCGGAGTAAATCATACAACTGCATATTTTTTCGAATGCGCTGGATCCACCAGTCGTAATTCTGTCCTTTTAAAACATCCCACTTAAACACGGGCATCCCCCAAAGCTGACCATTGTCGTTGAAATAATCCGGCGGTACCCCAGCCATCCCAGTCATCCTGCCATCTTCATCTAAACAGAAAATATCTTTATTGGCCCAAACATCGGAAGAATCGTTGCTTACGTAAAAGGGAAGATCGCCGAACAGTTTAATACCTGATTTATTGCAGTAATTCTTTAAGTTGGTCCACTGTTTTAGAAAGATAAACTGGAGCCATTTAATCTTATTCAAAACGTCGGAATTGATTTCAGAGAATTGCTCCAGGGCCTTTTTATCTCGCAATTTATACTCCGGAGGCCATTCAAACCAAGGCTTCCCCTGATTCTGGTTTTTCAGGGAAAGATAAAAGGCAAAATCATCCAGCCAATGAGATTCCCGCTCGCAAAAATTCCGAAAATCATCACGGAGCGATGATTCCGAATTACAGAAATTATGATATGCTTCGTCAAAAAGACGGTCCTTTATTTGTTTTGCGGATGCATAATCGACTACTCTTTCACTTTTTATGCGATATTGCTGAAGCATTGAGGCGTCTAATAAGCCCTCTTCTGCCAGAAGTTCGGGACTGATAAGGAGGGTGTTGCCTCCCATAGTAGAAATCGCGCTATAGGGTGAATAACCCTGTCCGGCTTCGGTTGGACTAAGCGGAAGGATTTGCCAGTATTTTTGTCCTGCAGAACTGAGATAATCGGCGAATGTTTTAGCTCCGGGGCCAAAATCGCCAATTCCGAAAGGGGAAGGAAGTGATGTGATATGCAAAAGGACTCCGGCCCCGCGCCCGCTTTCTCTTTTTTGCAATTTGAAAACGGCGAAGGGCGTCTTAGCGAAAGCCTCTTTAATGAAAATCTCCTTGCCCGCTTTCGATATGGATTTCATTACCAAATCTTCCATCTCAGATGGAATATTTGAAGGTAAGACTATCCTGGTATTTTTCCACTTCAGGTTTTGGAAATCTTTCTTCCCCATTTTACTGATTCTGGCCAAATGTAGGGGAACTGCTACTATCATCCACTGATGCTGAAAACGACGGGCGAATGCAAGCACATGATCTTTGTATTTTCCTTTCACTTCGAGAGGAAAATAGTCTGCCTGCATAAAAAACTCTTGGTTATCTGCTCGAAGCTTTAACAAGGTTTTTGTTAGCCAAAGTTTTATAGCACCACTATACCGGTCTTCCCATAGTTTCGCCATAAGCTTGGTATCTGTTTGCGTGCTGTCAAGCTTTTCGAGCAACGCCGCTCTATGAGAGTAGTTAACCGGACGCCGGTTGTCGGGATCTACCAAACTCAGGTCCCATAATTCGGTACCCTGGTAAATATCCGGAACACCGGGACAAGTAAACTTAAGCACCAGTTGGGCCAAAGAATTTGCTATCCCAAAGTCGGCTATGTTACGGTTGAACTTTCGCAGCAACTTATAAAAAGCTCCGTCTTTATCAAGCAAAGCAGATGCAAAATCCATTGCACGGCGCTCGTAATCTTCGTCGGGCTTTGCCCAATCCGAACTAATTTTACCTTCACGAAGCGCTTTAACCAGATATTCATGTATCCGTGTTTCGTAGTCGCTGTCGTTTTCTCCTGGCATTGGCATAGTGCCAACTAAGGTTTGGTAAATAAAATATTCGTCGTTCTCACTTAAATGATACTGCTGCGATGATTCCGCGTTCAACTCTTGCCAAAGTTGTATCGTCCCGATCCAGCGGTCAGCCAGGTCGGTAAGAACGTTTAGCCGGGCGCGTACATCTTCACCCCGTTTTGTATCGTGCGTTGAAGTACCATTTAAAGACAGCGGCCAGTTTAATTGCCGTTCGGCCATCAGTTTGTGAAACGTTTCTATATCGTACCCAAATGTCTCGGGCGAATCGCCAACCTCGTTATGGCCAATAAATCGGTTGTAAGTATACATCAAAGTGTCCTCAACGCCCTTTGCCATCAGAGGCCCTGTAAACTGCATACAGCGCATATAGAACTTCATTGCCCGTTCCCTGTATCCGGGATCTTCTTTAGCCGGCTTTATCAATAGCGCTTGCTCCAATAGATTCACTGCCGAATGGAGTAAAGCCTTTTTATTTCTTATCCGGTTCAGAATATCTTGTATCGCATTCGCTTCCTCCGCTTCGAGCGGAAGACGGTTCCCATAATAGCGATACACAGGGCAGTAAATGAGAAATTCGGCAATAGCCTCTCTCAAATCACCGTCTGTTTCTATTTCGGTTCTGTCGATCAGGTTTAAATCAAGAAACAACTGATACAAATTGTCAAGTTCGCCGGCCATATGCTGACGAAGGATGTAGCCTTTTTTTTCTGCGATCAGCTCCCCAACAGGCCGCTTGTCGCCAATGAGTTTCTTGTAATATTTAGTAAAGGCTTTTTCAGCATCGTCATTGGCGAATAAATTATTTACCATCGATAGGAAATCATAACCTGTATTTCCTTCAATTGGCCAGCTATTCGGCAAAACTTCGGAAGGCCCCAGAATCTTTTCGACGATGATGTAAACGTCCTCGCCTACAAGTGAACGAAGTTCTTTTAGATACAACTCCGGATCGGATAGGCCGTCGATGTGGTCGATCCTAAGTCCCTGAAAAATTCCGTCATCCAGCAATTCTTTTACGTAAGAATGAAAATAGCTAAACACCTGTCCGTCCTGAATATTTAGGCATATAAGTCCATTCACTGTAAAAAATCGCCGAAAATTGATCTGCTTATCCGTTTCTTTCCAATGCTCTAATTTATAAACCTGTTCATCGAGAATTTGGCTTAAAACACCCCTATTTGAATTAACAACTTCAAGGCAGTTATCGATATGCGCTTTCACCGCGGCATCTCTCATTAAAGAATCGAGCTGCAAAAGCACCTCTGACCATTGATTAGAAAAGGTTTTGGAATGTTCTACCTGCTGTAAATCATCTAACTGCTGTATCAATTGCCTGACATCCTGCAAGTTACTACCTATTGAATTAAGAACCGCGGAATACGATTTCGGGGACAGGGGATAAGCCGAATCATAATACTTAAACACAAATCTAATCCCATCAAACTCCAGCCTCAGCTCGTTGTTTATGGCTTCATTCAAACTTGTGCCCAGGAAAGGAACGAGTATTTTGCCATTGTATGTCTCGCTTTCCCAATTGATATCGAAGAATGAGGCATACTCCGATTGTTTTCCTTTTTCTAACACATCCGTCAGCCATGGATTGGCAGGGTGAAACGCCATGTGATTGGGAACGATATCCTGGACCCATTTGATATTGGCGACCTTTAACTGAGCACTGATCTGTCGTAATTGTTCTTCTGTTCCTATCTCTGGGTTTATCTCATGGGGATTCAAACCGTCATACCCGTGGGTACTGCCAGGCGTGGAAGTAAAAATCGGTGATGCGTAAATAGTCTTAACTCCCAAATCATGGAGGTAAGGAATAATCTGCTGAAAGGCTTCAAAATTGAAGCCTTTATGAAACTGAACTCGATAGGTAGATATAGGGTTGTTCATTTTTTCTTTTTAAAACAATAAAGGCGCGTTAACTCTCGTCGTTCTCGTGTGGGCGAGTAGGTGCAATTGCAACGTCACCCGGTAGGTGAGTTTCATTTAGCCGCTTTATATTTCGACGGCTCAATATGACGCTGGCTATCGGCTCACTAAGAATGACCCAGCATTTGCCACTCCTCCTCAGTCTGTGCTTTCCTTAGCATCTGATACATTAAAAAAGAAACCGGAGGCAGGTTTAGTTTTTCATTTGATGAAATTTCATCGGGGCTAAACCGGTGTCCCTTCCATTCGGGAGATGATGAATCAAAAAGCTTTATCCAGGTTGAAGATTCGGCGGGAACAATGACAGCTTGAGCAGACTCAGAAAAATTCATCATGCACATCACCTGCTGCTCGTCATTCCATCGTCGAAGGATTAAAACTTTCTTTTCTTCATTGTGCTGTACACTGAGCTGCTTTCTGTTTAAATCTTTAAGTACCGGGTGATTTTTCCGCAACGCAATAAGCTGCCTGTAATAATTAAACATGGTTTGATGGGGTTCCATATTCAACAACTCCCATTGAAGTTTTGATCGCCCGAAGGTGTCTTCAGCCATGGGGTCGGGCGCTTCCGCAGAAGATTGAAAAGCAGCGAATTCGGCCTTTCTTCCCTTTCGTACGGCCTCTGCAAGTTGGGGATCGGTATGGCTTACAAAATAAAGGAAAGGATTTGTCTCTGACCACTCTTCACCCATAAAAAGCATCGGCAGAAATGGACTGCAAATGACCGCCGCTGCCATCACTTTCTGCATCTCAAAGCCCATCAGCTGACTCGACCGTTCGCCAAGCATGCGGTTACCAATATGATCATGATTTTGTGAAAATACCACAAACTGCTCGCCGGGGTTATGATCGGCTTTTACACCAAAGGTTTTATTTCTATGCGGAGAAAACTGGCCGTCGTAAACGTAAGCGTCTTTGTATGATTTGGCCAGATGAGAGATCCCATTGAAATCCGAATAGTAACCAGTCGGCTCTCCACCTGCAGTAACCCGCAAAGCGTGGTGGAATTCATCCAGCCACTGAGCGTCCATTCCGTAACCATGTTGGTCGAGCGGGTTGATAAAGCGATTATCGTTTAAATCGAGCTCTGCAATAAGATAATGCCGGCGACCGGTTTTCTCCATCAATTCATTTACACGCATCTTTAGTTCCTGTACGATATGCACCGGACTAAAATCTTTAATAGCATGAACCGCATCAAGGCGCAGGGCGTCGACATGAAAATCGCGGAACCACATTAATGCATTCTCGATAAAATAACGTCGTACTCCATCACAGCCAGAATCGTCAAAATTGATTGCGTTCCCCCAGGGAGTATGATACTTATCGGTAAAATATGGCCCAAAATCGCCGAGATAATTTCCCTCCGGGCCGAGGTGGTTATATACCACATCAACTATTACTGCAATGCCCTTAGCATGGCAAGCATCAATGAGCTTCTGAAGTTCCCTGGCACCGCCATATGAGTTTTGAACTGAGAAGGGTTGCACGCCATCATACCCCCAGTTTCGGTTTCCCGGGAATTGAGCAAGGGGCATTAACTCGATGGCATTAACTCCAAGATCCTTTAGGTAACTGAGTTTCGATTCTATCCCTTCAAATGTTCCTTCCTGAGTAAATGTCCCTGTGTGTAATTCGTACAGTATATATTCCTTCAAGGGAATGTTTTTCCAGTCCTGATCTTCCCAGGTAAAGCCGGCTAAATCTACAGCTTCTGAAGGACCATGAACCCCTTCGGGTTGAGATAAAGATGTTGGGTCGGGAAATTGCTTTACTCCATCCAATCTAAATTTGTATTGATCCCCCGGCTTTAAGTCGCCGGTAATGATTTTCCAGTACCCCTGCTCGCCCTGTTCCAGATTTGCAACGGCTTTTCCGCCCACAAGCAATTCTACCTGTTTGGCAAAGGGAGCCCATAACAGTACCTCTGCTGTACCGGAGCTGTTGAAGTTAAGGCCAAGGGAACGATCAGATATCTTTGTTTTCATCGGTTTCTAAAATCTTATGCTGCAAAAGCACTACGGAGCGGCCCTCTGCCTTCACGATATCTTGCGCGCTGTAAATCTCTTCCTTGCAACCCGGGAAACTGGTATCAAGAATTTTAACCCATCCTCTTGCGTAAATACTTGAGGGGAGCTTAAAATCAAGCGCTTCATGGTGCGCATTAAAAATCACATAAAAACTATCGTCAATAATTATTTCACCCCTTGAGCCAACAGTAAGTAACCCGCGACCATTTAAATACACAGCCAGTGATTTAGCATAATCATGATTCCAGTTTTCTTCCGTCATTTCTTCACCATGAGGCTGAAACCATGCAATGTCTTCAAGTCCTACACCCTTAATAGGCCGTCCCTTAAACCATCTCCTGCGGCAAAAAGAAGGGTGTGATTTACGTATATGGATGAGCTTTTTGGTAAACTCAAGCAATTCCTTATCGGCTCCCGCCCAGTTTAGCCAGGAAACTTCATTATCCTGGCAGTAAGCGTTATTATTCCCGTTCTGGGTTCTGCTCATTTCATCGCCGGCAACTAACATGGGCACACCCTGCGAAAGGAAAAGAGTAGTTAAAAAGTTCCGCTTTTGCTTGTTTCTAAGCGCAATAATTTCTTCGTTATCAGTCTCTCCTTCCACTCCACAATTCCAGGATCGGTTATGACTATCGCCGTCATTATTACCCTCGCCATTCGCTTCGTTGTGTTTTTCGTTGTATGAAACCAGATCATGCAGGGTAAAACCATCGTGCGCTGTTACAAAGTTGATGCTGGCCGTGGGTCTGCGATAGTCGTCCTGATAAAGATCGGGACTGCCTGTGAAGCGCTCGGCAAACTCGCCCAGCATGCTGTCTGCTCCGCGCCAGTAATCGCGTATGCAATCCCGATATTTCCCGTTCCACTCGGCCCATCCCGGAGGAAATTTCCCCACCTGGTAACCACCTTCACCAATATCCCAGGGTTCGGCAATGAGTTTCACCTGCGAGATCACAGGATCCTGGTGAATAATATCGAAGAAAGCACTTAAACGATTTACTTCATGCAGCTCGCGGGCAAGTGTCGCTGCAAGGTCGAATCGAAAACCATCCACATGCATATCTAGAATCCAATAACGCAGGCTATCCATCATCAGCCTTAACACGTTGGGCAGATTAGCATTCAGCGTATTACCAGTGCCGGTATAATCCATATAATAACGCTTGTTATCTTCTACCAGGCGGTAATACGAGCTATTGTCGACGCCCTTAAATGATAATGTCGGTCCGTTTTGGTTCCCTTCTGCCGTGTGGTTGTATACCACATCAAGAATTACTTCAATGCCAGCCTGATGAAATTCCTTCACCATGTTTTTGAACTCATTAACCTGCTCGCCCAAAATTCCGCTGGATGAATAACGGGCATCTGGGGCAAAAAAACCGATAGTATTGTACCCCCAATAATTTTGAAGCCCTTTCTCTTCAAGAAATCTATCTCTTACAAATTGATGAACAGGCATCAACTCTATTGCAGTAATTCCCAGAGACTTTAAATAGTTAATGGTTACGGGATGCGAAAGACCTGCATAAGTTCCCCGGATCTCTTCAGGAATTTCCGGATGCAGTTGGGTAAATCCCTTTACATGGGTTTCATATATGATCGATTTATGGTATGGTATTTTTGGCGATTCGACACCCTGCCAGTCAAATTCAGGATTGACTACAACAGATTTGGGGATGAAGGGCGCGCTATCTGTCTCGCTGAAGCTAAGATCCTCATCCGGATGTCCTACCTGATAACTAAACAAAGCATCGTGCCAGTCGACTGTTCCTGCTATAGCCTTAGCATAAGGATCAATCAATAATTTATTAGGATTGTAACGCTCTCCGTTCTCGGGCTCATAGGGGCCGTACACCCTATATCCGTATAACTGACCGGGCTCAGCCTCGGGCAAGTATGCATGCCATACTTGATGTGAACGCTCAATCAATTTTATTCTGGCGTATTCAGCTTCATCGTTAGGACTATAAAACAAGCAAAGCTCTACCCGGGTAGCATGATCTGCGTAGAGGGCGAAGTTAACTCCTTTTCCGTCCCAAGTGGCTCCCAAAGGATAGGGTTCGCCAGGGTAAACGATTATATTATTGCTCTTCATATAAGATTCTCGCGCTTTTGCGCCTTAAAACACTTTTGATTATTTTTTGGGGAATGCAGGCAAGGGCATCCAGTGAGTAAAGTCGCTTATGTCAACTTTATCGTCGCCAAGGATGAATTTATCCGATATTTCACTATAGTAACCAAAGTAGATTTGGCCGCCATCGAAAAGCAGCACATCCTCTCCTTGCGCAGGTAGCCGATCTCTTATTGAAATCCATTCCATGGCTAGATAACTACATAAAAAATAATATGTTTAGCGCTTTTCCAAAATTTGCAGCAAATAATTGTAAAATAGTGGTATGGTAATTTCAGATATAATAACAGAGGATATTGATGAATTAAAGGAGTTACAACCCGAGGGCTGGCCCGATATTACACCAAATATGAATTTTTATATCCAGTCATCATTTTGCAAACCCATCAAAATTTTATCCAACCGTAGAATTGTAGGAATTGGCGCGGCCATTTTTCACACCAACAGTGCCTGGCTCGGACATATTATTGTTCACAAAGACTTTAGGAATCAGGGCATAGGAGCATTTGTAACAAAATCCCTGTTGCAGATGACTGAAAAAGCCAGATATCACACCGTATCTCTCATTGCAACAGATATGGGTGAACCAGTTTACAGAAAATTAGGGTTCCAAAAGACGAATGAGTATCACTTTTATAAAAAGAACAGCCCGGCAACAGGTTACTCAGCATCAGACCACATACAAAATGGGTTCAGTTATTCAGACCAAATTCTTAGTCTCGATCGGCTGGCCGCAGGCGAAAAACGACATTTGCTTTTAAAAGGTCATTTACCGGATTCGAAAGTTTATATAGATGAAGGAAAGGTAAAAGGTTTTTATTTACCCGGTCTGGGCGATGGTCTGATCGTCGCCCAAGAAGAAAATGCTGGATTAGAACTTCTTAAACTACATCTCAACACGAAAAGCACCTGTGTGTTACCAGAAGAGAACTACGCTGCAATAGAGCATTTAAGGTCGGATGGATTTGAATATGTAAAGCAAGGCGCCAGAATGTCAATAGGCCGAACGCTGTTATTCCAGCCAAAAATGCTTTACAGCAGAATCGCCGGGAATGTTGGATAAAGTTAAAATAAAAGAGCGCGTCTGAAATTCAGACACGCTCTTTTATTTAATTATTCAGATTTAACGATAAATATGTTCGCCGCGATTATTTCTCCATTCGCTTTCGAAATATTGTGCGTCTTCGTCATTCCTAGGCTTTACTCCCATCACAATGCCACCCTCTTTAATACCCGATTCGTAATGTTTAGCACGGTCTTCAGGAATTCCTGACCCGATTAAAGCCCCAACGATACCGCCGGTTAAGCCACCTGCTCCTGCTCCAGCTAAACCTGCAGCAATCGGGCCCGCTACTATCAGTCCCAAACCAGGTATTGCAACCGAGGTTCCTATGGCTGCGATTGCTCCAAGAATTGCTCCGGTCGTTCCGCCAATGGCAGACCCTGTTCCTGCTCCTTCAAGCGCTTTGTTTCCAAGGTCAGAATCCTGATCGCTGTTTTCGAAATGTCTTTTGCGTGTCTCGTCAGACATCATCAGGTTTACATCATCCTGGCTATAGCCTCTTGAATGCAATGAATTGTATGCCCTTTCGGCACTTTCGCGATCTCTGAACATTCCGGTCAGCATTCGCTGATCCGTATTTGACATGTTTTCCATAATTAGATTATTTATAGGTAATAGTTAAAAAATCAAGTATTGAACTTAATGTTATAGCAACGTATTTGTGGGCGGGTGGTTTTTGTTTTTTGAATTGTGCAGCTTCCGCTGTAAAAAAGAAGGCCTCCAAACGGGGAGAGTGGAGACCTTTAACTAACCAATTATAAACCTGATTCAAATATACGACACGGTTACGAATAACGCAATCATATTTTCATTTTCTTGCAACTTTTACAATATAAACTAACATAATTGACACAACATCAACAAAATGAACTAATTCCCGATATATACGCGAACAACTGTGAGCGATTAAAGATCAGTGTAATAAACAGAATTGGCATGTTTCCGTTGTTGAGATAACAAGGCCGGATAATGAACTTTATCGATGTAATACTTATCTTAATACTGCTTTTATCTGCCTGGCGCGGCTTTCAGAAGGGCTTTATTTTAGGTCTTGCCGATCTTTTCTGCTGGCTTGGCGGACTGGTAGCAACATTTCTGCTTTATCCCTTTATTTTGAAATACCTCCCTTTGGCTGGTGCATGGACAGTTTTTCTGACGTTCATCCTCACACTTATCGCTATCAGATTAGTTCTTGCCTTTGTCGCAAACCAGGCTTTAAAACAGGTTCCAGCCCCAATGCATCTTTCACCGACCAATAAAACGCTAGGACTATTTCCTGGCTTTATCAGCGGCCTGATATATGCATCAATCGCGGCGGCTCTATTACTGCTCCTACCCATTTCCACTGCTCTTACTAACGAAACCAGAGACAGTACGCTGGCAACTAAACTGTCTGAAAGATTGGAAACACTGGAATCACGACTGGGTCCAGTTTTGGACGATGTGAACCGCTCTTTAAGTAAAATTACCATCGAACCAAGTTCTGATAAATTCATTAAACTCGGCTTTAGTGTAAAAGATGCAAGACGCAGACCTGATCTGGAGAAAGAGATGCTCGACATGGTAAATAAAGAACGGCGCAAAGCTGGCTTAAAAGCGCTTAAAGCAGACCCAGAAATTGCCCAGGTAGCCCTGAAGCACTCTGCGGATATGTTTTCAAGAGGCTACTTCTCACATATAAGTCCCGAGGGCGCCACTCCCTTCGACCGGATACAGGCTGCGGGAGTATCTTTCCTTACTGCAGGCGAAAACCTGGCTCTGGCACAAACATTGACCTTAGCACATACCGGTTTAATGGATTCGCCCGGGCATCGTGCAAATATTCTTCATCAATCATTCGGAAGGCTGGGGATTGGCATCTTGGACGGAGGAATTCATGGAATAATGGTTACCCAAAACTTTAGAAACTAGAAAATGAACAGAAATAATCAGGAAATAAAACTAACAGGGAAGCTAAAATGGGTAGAACAGATCTCCTACCTTCTTGACGAGCGATTTCGCATTCCAGGAACTACCTTCAGATTCGGGCTTGACCCCATTCTCAACCTTATACCGGCTGCGGGCGGGCTTTCCGGATTTGTGCTTACTGCAGCACTAATTTTAACCATGGCAAAAAATGGCGCCAGCGGAAGAATTGTTGCCCTTATGGGGATTAATGCGCTCCTTGATGCTACTATCGGAGCAATTCCGGTTATCGGTACTGTATTCGATTTTTTTTACAAAGCAAACTCTAAAAACATCCGTCTTCTGAAAGAACATTACGAAGAAGGTAAACACCAGGGCAGCGGAAAAAGTGTCTGGATAACCGCTATAGCTGTGATTCTCGTCCTATTCGTACTTCTTCTCATTCTGCTATGGAATATATTGGAATGGATCATAGGCTGGTTCTGATTTTGATGGGAAAACCGTGATTTTGCTCTGTGCAGGCGCTTGGCAAACAAGATCCCTGAAAATTATGTTATTAATAGTACCACGACTAATCAGAACTAAAATATGGGGCAAGTATTTACAATTAATTTAGGGGGAGTGAAGTTCCATTTTCAGCTTATTAAACTGAATCAGGTTGACAGGCAGGTGGAATCGCAAATCCTGCTACAAGGCACCACCATCACACTTTGCAAGAGCGGGCAGAGCGGCTGGACACAGAAAGAATCGCCCTGTCCCCTTATCAAAGATCTTATTCAGGCTATCGGAAACACCATTTCCCTGCGCTACCGGATCTGACTTTTATTGTGCCTCTTAACTGCTGGATATCCGCACGTTAATGAGGCAATTTTCATTTTATGGTATCAGAAAAACTTAAAACACACACAAAACAGCCACATCAGGAATTAGAGACGCTAATCATTCAGAAAATTACACAGTTTGACACCGAAGTCTCTTACGTTGATTTCTTAAAGACCTTTTACGGATACATCGCGGCCATCGAACAAAAATTAAGTCCGGTAGTAGAAAACAAGGGGATTATTGAAGACTATCCGGAGAGACGGAAAGCCAGATATTTGCTAGAGGATATTACCGCTTTGGCTCCTGCATCACACTTTCCTTCGCTGGCTTCTGATATCCCGGAAATCCAGTCTGCAGACCAGGCTCTGGGAGTAATGTATGTCCTAGAGGGCTCTACCTTAGGAGGAAAACACATTAGCCATATGATTTCAGCGAGGCTCAAATTCGAATCGGATAAGGGCCTTTCCTATTTTAATGGATATAAAGAAAACACTTACATAATGTGGGACCGTTTCAAAGATACACTGAACACCCACACAGATAATGAATCCGCAGAAATTGCTGTAATTGAAGCTGCAAATCAAACCTTTATCAAATTCAAGAACTGGATAAATGAACATTGAAGCAAAAAATTACGACTCAGAGTTTTGTGGAAGTTTGCCCTTGCATAATATTAACCTGATCCAGCCTTACGGTTATTTAATGGTTTTAGACAGGGATACACTGTCTGTTATTCAGGTGGGTGAAAACATCGAAGCCCTTCTCGGAATATCTCCGCAAAACCTGATAAATAATAGCCTGAGCAACTTTATACCACTTTCGGAAACAGAGCTGCTTAAAACCAGGCTTTCATCCAACATCACCGATGCTATACCCTTTCATTTAACGATAAAAGATAAACAAGAACAAACACGTCCCTGCATCGCAATCCTTCATGCAAAATTAGAATTCTTAATCCTTGAAATGGAAGAGGTATCTGGCAAAAAAGCATTTGTCGATGTAATTCAGGACTTGAAATTCGCAATGGCCGCCATTGATCAGGCAGGGACGGTACAAGAGGCTTGCGAATTTTCTATTAGCGAGTTAAAAAAGTTTTCTGGCTTTAATAAGATCATGATGTACAAGTTCGACGAGAACTGGAATGGAACCGTTATCGCTGAAGTTTCGGACGAAAGATTGGAGCCTTATATAGGACTTACTTTCCCTGCATCAGACATCCCCAAACAAGCGCGTGACCTTTATCTTAAAAATCCGTACCGGCTCATACCTAGCCGCTTGTATACTCCCGTACGGCTGTACCCGGTAAGAAATCCTGTCAGCAATTCTTTTTTAGATCTATCTGATTGCAATTTAAGAGGTGTCCCATCGGTTCACCTCGAGTATCTTGGAAACATGGATGTTATGGCCTCCATGTCGACAAGAATTATTGTGAGAGATAAGCTTTGGGGACTTATTTCATGCCATCATCACACAGAAAAAATGCTTAATTACGAGGAGCGTGCAGTATTCGAGCTGCTTTCGAGTATTATCTCTACCAAAATTACATCTATTGAGACCAAGGACAAGTTCGATTTCAGAAACGCTCTGCGCCAAACACGCGGCAAGCTTCTGGAGTATATCTATACCGATAAAAGTTTTGCCAGAGGCTTACTTAACCATGAACCAAACATTCTTAATCTGTTAAGCGCTGGAGGCGCTGCTGTTATTGAAAATGGCGTGTTAAGCACCATTGGGGCGGTTCCAAAAGAAGACGATATTCGGAATCTTATATTATGGCTTCAGAATAAAGGAATAGACCGTGTGTATGCAGAATCAAATTTGTCGGATAAATACGACCATGCTGAAAATTACATTGACACAGGTAGTGGTGTACTGGTTATTCCTGTTGACATCAGGCGTGGCGATTACATCATCGCATTCAGGCACGAAGTAATTAGAACGGTAAATTGGGGCGGAAATCCGGAGGAGGCAATAAATTTCGAACCAGACGGAAAAAAATACCATCCGCGCAATTCTTTTCGTTTATGGAAAGAGACCCTTGTAAAAACATCCGAGCCGTGGCATAGCGACGAATTGGCCATTGCTGAAGAAATAAGAAATTTTATTTTTGAATTTTCTTCTAAATATATACACAACTAAATTTTTGATGCAAAATGTCATTAGAAGAGCTGGCAAGTAAAAGTGCAAAAGAAAAGCAGGCAAATTCAAAAAATGGCCATTACATAGTCGCCATAGGGGCATCAGCAGGTGGACTCGAGGCTATCCATGAGTTTTTCGATAATATGCCAGAAAATTCTAATCTTTCTTTTGTCGTAATTCAGCATCTTTCTCCCGACTATAAAAGCCTGTTAGTAGAGCTCGTTGCAAAGCATACTCATATGAAGGTGTTTGAAGCAGAGCATGGCATGAGCGTTCATAAAGAATGTGTTTATATCATTCCGAACAAAAAGCTGATGACCATCAGGGATGGCAAACTCGAACTTAAAGAAAAAGTCCAGGAAAAAGCCCCGAATACTGCGATCGACTACTTCCTGCGTACGCTTGCTGCAGATCAGAAAGATAAATCTATCGCTGTAATTCTCTCTGGCACCGGAACAGACGGCACCCGTGGGATAGAGGCCATCAAGGAATGCGGCGGGATGGTGATTGTGCAAGATCCGGTGACTGCCAAGTTTGACGGAATGCCTAACAGTGCAATCACTTCCGGTAATGCAGATTTTATCCTCCCTCCGGAGATGATGCCCGAAGAGATTTATAATCATATCCATGAAAACCCAATTCATGTACTCAACAAGGGCAAAATTGACGATGGCTTGCTTGCTGAGATTTTTTCACGAATCTATAAAACGAACGGCTACGACTTTCACTACTATAAAACACCAACCATTATACGCCGGATAGGCAAAAGGATGGGGCAAAACGGTTTTAGTAACCTTAAAGAATACGTTGACTATCTCCATAAAAACGACGAAGAAGTAAATCGCTTAAGTAAAGATTTCCTTATCGGTGTTACTAAATTTTTCCGTGATCAACCTGCATACGATAGCTTGTTCAGGGAGGTATTGCCTGCTATTCTGTTAAATAAGAAAGAAAACGATATTCTGAAAGTATGGGTATGTGCCTGCAGTACCGGAGAAGAAGCCTACTCTATTGCAATTCTTATTGATAAATACCTGAGAAAGGTTCGCAAAAACCTGGATGTCAAAATTTTCGCAACGGATATTGACGAAAGTAATATCGATTTCGCAGCTCGAAACCTTTATCCGGATACTATTGCGAAGGATATTAACGCAGAGATATTTGAACAATATTTTCTTAAAGACGGGAAATATTATTCCGTAATTCCTCAAATAAGAAAGCAGATAGTATTTGCGCGGCATAATGTAATTAAGGATCCCCCTTTCATTAAGAATGACCTGGTAAGTTGCAGAAATATGCTGATTTACATGAATAATGTATTACAGCAAAAGGTATTATCGACCCTGCATTTTTCACTCAATATGGACGGGTACTTATTTCTGGGTCCAAGCGAGACGATCAACTCGATCAGAGACTGCGTTTATGAGGTGAACAGTAAATGGAAGATCTTTAGAAAGATCAGTAAGAATAAAAATCAGCCTTACGAAATTTATCGTCCGATCGATGGCAGAACCCCTATTCCCCGCTCCATGCCAGAATTACCCAAGCTGGATAAAGTTAAGACAAATCCCTTGATGCAGGATTTCAGCGAGTCGATGATCGAAGACTTTGGGTATGTATGCTTTTATATAGATCTGTCATTTGACATTAAAGAAGCTGCGGGAAATTATAACCGATTTTTATCCCTCCCTGAAAAGAACCTTAACCTCAATCTTCTTAAAATGGTTCCGCAGGAATTGTCTGTGGCAATAAATACAGCAGTTAGAAGAAGCTGGAAAGAGAAACGAAAAATATTCTTAAAGAGCGTAAGAGTAAAATCAAAAGATACCGAAACCTTTGTAAGCATTTCGGTTACTCCTGCAAGGCCTTCAGACGGAAAGCTTCATACACTAATCATCCTGGGCGAACACCACCAAAGCCACATTCATCAGAAAGAAGATTCTAATATTTTATCTTCCGCAGAACAAACGCAGTATGTGAATGAGCTTGAAATTGAGCTCACAGAGGCTCGTTCGAACCTTCAAATGGCTATTGAGGGAATGGAGACCACAAATGAGGAGCTCCAGTCGAGCAACGAAGAACTTTTGTCGGCCAATGAAGAGCTGCAGTCGAGCAATGAAGAGCTGCAATCGCTCAATGAGGAGCTCCACACTTTAAACACCGAACATCAGCTTAAGATTAAGGAGTTAATAGAGCTAAACGATGATTTAAATAACTTCTTCAGAAGTACCGATATCGGCCAGATCTTCCTCGATTCGGACTCCCGGATAAGGAAATTCAACTCTGCTGCAGTGAGTATAATAAACCTGATCGAATCAGACATAGGCAGACCGATCAATCATATCTCTACCAATATCCGGTATAATAACCTTCTGAAAGATATCCAGCAAGTATTAAATGATGGTTCAACTATCGAGAAAGAAGTTATTCTGAACAATGATAGCCGCTGTCTGATGCGTATTCTTCCCTATATCCGTCAGGATAAAACCAGGGACGGTGCTATAGTTACCTTCGTTGATATCAGTGCAATTGAGAACTTAAATAATATCATAAACGGGGTTTTCAATTCCAGCCTGAACGCAATCGTTGCATTCAAGGCAGTCAGAAACAATAATGGCGGCATTATCGACTTCGAGTTACAAACCGCAAATTATGAGGCGGAGAAAGTTTTCAATATTAAAGGACCAACAGAGGGAAAACGGCTTTCTATGTTGCACTCGATATCTGACCAAGGACTACTTGACAAGTATCATCAGGTTGCTAACTCGGGTATACCCCTGCACACCGAATTATCACTATCTGATAACGATATCCCGAAGTGGTTTGAGGTTGTTGCGGTAAAAATGAGGGACGGTTTTGTTGCGACGTTTTCAGACATTACCGACAAAAAAAATGCAGAGATCCGACTCAAAACAAACTATAATGAACTGATTGAAGTCCGCGAGAATCTCAAAAGATTAAATCTCCAACTCGAGGATAAAGTTCGGGAACGCACCAGAGAGCTTTCAGTTAGTGAAGAGCGCTTCCGGTTAGTTTCTCAGGCAACAAATGACGCAATTTGGGACTGGAACCTTGCGGACAACTCCATTTGGTGGAGCGAATCATTTTACCGCTTGTTCGGCTATAAAGAAGATAAGCTGAACCAAAACAGCGACTTCTGGCAAAGTAAGGTGCACTTTGAAGATCTTGAAGCTGTAAAACAGAGCTTAGATAAAGCTATTAATGGAAACGAAAAACAGTGGCACGCCGAGTATCGGTTTTTAAAAGCTGATGGAAAGTATGCCTATATTCTCGACAGGGGACATTTGCTGCATGACGAATATGGAACACCTTACCGGATGCTTGGCTCGATGCTCGATGTGAGCGACCTTATCAAGGCCAATGAAACCATAAGGAAAAACGAAGAGCGGTTTAGATTTCTGGCTAATACCATTCCCCAAAAAGTGTGGACAGCAACAGCTGACGGACATTTAGAATATATCAATAAAGTATTCCTTGACTTCACCGGAAAGTCCTCGGAAGAGTTAATCGAAAAAGGCTGGGAAGTTATTGTGCATCCGGACGATCTGGAGTTAAACCTTAAACTCTGGAAAATATCTATCGAAACCGGGCAGCCTTTTGAAATGGAGCGCCGGCTTTTAAGCGCAGAAGGTGAATATCGCTGGCATTTAAGCCGGGCTATTCCGCAATTTGACGAAACCGGAAGCACAACCATGTGGGTCGGCACCAGCACAGATATTGATGAGCAAAAAAATGTTTCCGAAGCGTTAAAAATATCGGAAGACTATTTCCGCCAGCTATCAGACGAAGCACCGTTTATGATCTGGAAAGTGGATGAAGCCGGGCGATGCAATTATGTAAACCAGCGTTGGATGCAGGCCACAGGACTCTCATTTGATGAAAGCATGAATTTAGGCTGGGGAAAAGCATTCCATCCGGAAGATGGCGAGCGCGAGTACACAAAATTCATGAAGGCATTCAATAGCCGCCAGCCATACAACTCCAAGTTCAGGATTAAATTTGTAGATGGAGAATACCACTGGGTTTTGGCAAAAAGCAATCCTATTATAGCTGACGTATTTGACGGCTATATAGGAAGCTTGACCGATATCACCGAACAGGAAATGGCCCAGGAGGCGCTAAAATTGCTAATGAAGAAGAAGGATGAGTTTATGAGCATCGCCAGTCATGAACTCAAAACTCCTATCACAAGCATGAAGGGATCGCTTCAGATTGCCGAACGTCTCACCAGGCGGGGAGCTGACATGAAGGAAATATATTCTTTTCTTGAAAAGGCGAACAAGCAGGTTAATCGCCTTACCGGACTGGTAGACGACCTGCTGGATGTTACAAAAATAACTGCCGGCCGGCTCGAATTCCATCTTTCTACCTTTGCCATCGGGGATGCAATACAAGACTGTCTCGATGAGGTGCAGCACGACAATATCACGCATCGGATAATTGTGGAAGGCGACCGAAATATTGAAGTAAATGCCGACCGTCACCGGCTAGAGCAGGTCATAGTGAATTTCATTTCAAACGCTATTAAATACTCGCCGGATGCAGATAAAATTATTTTAAACATTGGCAAAGAGAACAACATGCTCAAAGTATCGGTAACCGATTTTGGAATTGGCATCCCTGAGAACAAAAAAAACTTTGTGTTCGATAGATTTTTTAGAGTGCAAGAATCTTCAGCAAAGTTTTCCGGGCTGGGGTTGGGCCTGTTCATTTCCGCCGAAATAATAAAAAGACACGGAGGACGGGTAGGTGTTATTAGCGAAGAAAATAAAGGCTCGTCGTTCTGGTTCACTTTACCGCTTTAATGTAAAAAAAACAATTATATTATAAATTAAATTTTTGCACAATTAATTTATTTACTAACTTTACGTTATTGATGGAAAAAAGTGTATTAATTTTTGATGACGATGTAGATATATTAAGTATTTTAACATATCTGCTTGAGGAGAAGGGTTATAAAATTAGTACCCGTACAAGTTGTGCAAATATTTTGAACGACATCGCCGAGACTGCTCCGGACATTATTATGATGGACAACTGGATTCCGGAAGCGGGGGGAAAGGTAGCTACCAAGCTAATTAAGAGCCATCCCGAGTATCGGTCTATCCCGGTAATTTATTTCTCTGCCAACAACGATATTGAAAAGTTGGCTAAAGAGGCTGGGGCAGATACCTACCTGGCAAAGCCGTTTGATCTGGATCAGCTCGAAGAGTTGCTGAGCAACGTATTACAATAAAAAGTATTGATTTAATAAACTTGCCGAAGCGTAAAATATTACCTCCGGCAAGTTTTATCTGCTTAATTTTTCAATTCAAAAACTGCCCTCATCTGGTAGTTCAATTTGATCTTTTTAAAATCTATTTCAGGCATTGCTGCGGCTTCAGCACCCATGGCTTGGTCGCGCATCATGACATTGGCCCTATACATCGGCTGAGGATAAGACTCATTATTGATCTCGTTTATTTCAAGCGCGTCACCCACCTTATCATCCAATGCGGCAGCGAGGTATGAGGCCTTATCTTTCGCGGCTCTCAGAGCTTTGATTTTCAGTTCTTGCTTCAGCGATTCGATTTTCGAATAATCATAACTTTCTATATTAGTATATTCGATAGCCCTCGGCTCAATCGCACTTATTATCTGATTATACTTATTCAGATCAGTTACCTTAATTCTATACTGTTTCCTCGCCAGGAACGCCGGATTCTTTTTCCGTTCGTAAGCATAATTATAGCTGGAAATGTTGTTGATAGTGAAATTCTCTTTAGGAATTCCGGCATTTAATACAGCTGTCTGAAGCTGTCTTTCCAATTCTTCAATTTCAACCTTCTTCTTGCTGGCGTTATCCCTAAAATATTCCTTCAAGGAAATTCCAACGTAAATAATATCGGGAGTTACTTCAGCTTCGGCTGATCCGGATACTTCAATTTTTCGGCGGGTATCAACATTCTGCGCAAACACAGACCCTGCAAAAACGCTTAGTAAAGCGATAAAAACGACTCTTTTCATACTCTAAATTTGTGTGTTAGTTTAAAGATGCAGACTATCACCATTTTCCATAACAGATAAAAGGAATAATAGTTACACTGTAGCTATGACGAACTAATTCGAGATATCGCAACAGAAGACTAAATTTTAAAAAATCGTCCTCAGCATCGCTTCTAAACACAGCACATAAAAAAAGCCCCATTTAGGGGCTCATCTATTCTTCTACAATCTCACTATGAGGATAACTCTCTTCCATCCGCTCCTCCTTAAAATATCTTTTCTGAAAGATCAGAATTGAAATAACTCCAATCGAAATAGCGGCATCAGCAATGTTAAACACCGGCCTGAAGAAAATAAAGTCCTCACCGCCCCAAATAGGAAACCAGGTAGGAATTATCCCCTGAATAATCGGAAAATAAAACATATCTACCACTTTTCCGTGAAAAAGGCCGGCATAACCGCCCCCTGCAGGAAGAAATTTAGCAGTTTCAAAATACGTACTTTCAGAAAACAGCAATCCATAAAATGAAGAATCGATAATGTTTCCCAGGGCGCCTGCAAAAATCAGCGCCACATTTAAGATCAGTCCTCTGTGATACTTATTTTTGATAAGATATACCACGCCGTACCCGATCATACTAACGGCAGCAATTCTGAATAGTGTAAGCGCGAGCTTCCCCGCTTCGCCACCGAACTCCATTCCGAAAGCCATTCCATTATTTTCGGTAAAGTGAATAAGAGCCCATTTACCAATCAGATGAAACTCCTGACCAAGGGTCATATTGAGTTTAATCCAAAATTTGAGAACCTGATCGGCCAGCAGGATAATTACTATGGCAAGAAAGGGCTTGTAATAAGCTTTCATTAATTCTGCTTCAATTTAGCTTCCATGCTTAATGTAGTGTGAGGAACAGAACGCAAACGTTCTTTCTGAATAAGTTTGCCGGTTTCACGGCAAATACCGTAAGTTTTGTTTTCGATACGAACTAATGCAGCCTCCAGGTTTTCAATAAACTTTTTCTGACGGGCAGCAAGCTGGTTAATTTGCTCTTTCTCTAACGTTGCAGAGCCATCTTCAAGAGTCTTATAAGTACCTGCAGTATCGTCAGTTCCATTTAAGTTTGGATTGCTTAGCGATTGCGACAATGAAGCAAGTTCTTCGCGCGCAACACGTAATTTCTCCAGAATTAAATCTTTGAACTCTTGTAATTCTGCATCAGAATATCTTGTCTTTTCGTGATTTTCCATTTTAAGCTTTTGTAATTGATATTAGTAATTCCTGCTCATCAATTTCTACTTTCTCTCCCTTGTTCAATTCATTGACAAGTTCAAACGAGTCGGCCAGAATTTCAGCGCAAATATATGATAAATTATTTTTTACAGCTTCCGCGATATAAGGGTGGCTGCTTGTACGTACATTAATTTTATCGGTTACCTCGAAATCAAGATCTTTTCTAAGATTCTGGATACGGTTAACCAATTCTCTGGATATACCCTCCTGTTTTAACTCATTGGTTACTGTAACATCTAAAGCGACGGTTAGTTTGCCCATGTTCGTTACCTGCCATCCCGGGACGTCTTCTGCAATGATCTCGACATCGCCAATTGACACCTCCAAGCTGAAATCGTCCTTTACAAATTGGATAACTTCAGCATTCTCAAAATCATTTAATTGTTCCGGACTTAAAGCAGTTATAAAAGCTGCTACATCCTTCATATGCTTGCCGGCTTTCGAGCCTAAAGCTTTAAAATTAGGCTTTACCTTCTTCTTAATAATTCCAGACGTATCGTTGATATATTCGATCGCTTTGATGTTGGTTTCGGAAAGAATCAACTCCTTTACGCGCTCAACTTTGTCTTGAAAACTGCTATCTAACACCGGCAGCAATATTTTGTTTAAAGGCTGCCGAACGTTTATCCCTACCTTCTTCCTTAACGATAAAATCATCGAAGAAATATTCTGCGCAATCGACATTCTTTCTTCCAGATCGGTATCAACCAGCTCTGCATGGTAAACCGGGAAATCGGAAAGATGAATAGACTCAGATTTTTCCTTGCCGGTGATACTGTTCAAATCCAAAAATAAACGCTCGCTAAAAAACGGCGCTATAGGAGACATTAATTTAGAAACAGTGATTAAGCAGGTATAAAGCGTCTGATACGCGGATATTTTATCCTCAGTATAATCACCTTTCCAGAAGCGGCGCCTGCTTAATCGCACAAACCAATTACTTAAATGCTCATCCACGAATTCCTGAATGGCACGGGCAGCACGCGTTGGTTCAAAATCGGCGTAATAGCTGTCAACTTCTCTGCTGAGTGTATTTAACAGAGAAATCACCCATCTGTCGATTTCGGGGCGATTTTCGATCTCCTCTTCCGCATACTTAAAGTTGTCGATATTGGCGTACAGTGCGAAAAATGCGTAGGTGTTATAGAGCGTACCAAAGAACTTGCGGCGCACTTCGTCTAGTCCCTCGATGTTAAACTTCAGGTTATCCCAGGGCGATGCATTGCTAATCATGTACCAGCGGGTTGCATCTGCGCTATATTTATCAATCGTTTCGAAAGGATCTACCGCATTTCCTAGACGCTTCGACATTTTATTGCCGTTTTTATCCAGAACCAGGCCGTTGGACACCACATTTTTAAAGGCTACAGAATCATTCAGCATTACTGCGATGGCGTGCAGGGTGAAGAACCAGCCACGCGTTTGGTCTACTCCCTCGGCAATAAAATCGGCTGGATAAGCAGCTTCGAACTTATCTTTATTCTCAAACGGGAAATGCCATTGAGCATAAGGCATGGCGCCGGAGTCGAACCAGACATCAATCAGATCGGTTTCCCGAAGCATCTTTTTACCGCTTGAAGAGATTAGAATCACATCATCCACATAAGGTCTGTGCAGGTCGAAATTACCTTCGGTAAGTCCGTGTAACTGCGCCTGCGCTTTATCCAGCTCTTCATTATCCAGCAGGCCACTGTTAATGGCCTCCGATATCTTGGATTTCAGCTCATCCATTGAGCCAATGCATAATTCCTCCGAACTGTCTTCGGTTCTCCATATAGGCAAGGGCGTACCCCAATAACGTGAGCGCGAAAGGTTCCAATCTACCAGGTTTTCAAGCCAGTTGCCAAACCGACCGGTTCCTGTAGCTTCCGGCTTCCAGTTAATGGTTTTATTCAATTCAACCAGCCGGTCTTTCACCGCGGTTGTTTTGATGAACCAGCTATCGAGCGGATAATACAAAACCGGCTTATCTGTTCTCCAGCAATGCGGGTAGCTGTGCTCGTATTTTTTTACATCAAAGGCCTTATTTTCTTCTTTCAGTTTTATGGCGATGAGAACATCGGTTGGTTTAAAATCTGCAGCGCCCGACTCATCTGCAGAAAAATATTCCTCCTTGACATAGCGGCCGGCAAAATCGCTCACCTCACTAACAAACCGTCCCTGACGATCAACCAGTGGCTGTGGCTTTCCAAACTCGTCCATTACCAGAACAGCAGGTATCCCACTTTCCCTTGCGGCTCTAAAATCGTCTGCACCAAAGGTTGGGGCAATATGGACAATACCGGTACCGTCTTCAGTGGTGATAAAATCGCCGGAGATTACCCGGAAGGCATTTTTCTCCAGGTCATCGTTGCTTACATAGGGCATCAGCTGCTCATAACGGAGTCCTACTAATTCCGAACCCTTAAACTCGGCGCCAATCTCCCAGGGAATGAGTTTATCGCCAGCTTTGTAATCCTGAAATGACAGGCCTTGCGCCTCGGCTTTTAAATGCTTTGAGACCAAATCCTTAGCCAACACCACACTCACCGGAGCATAGGTGTATTGGTTGAAGGTTCTGATTTTAACATAAGTAATATTATTTCCGACAGCAAGGGCGCTGTTCGAGGGCAATGTCCACGGAGTGGTGGTCCATGCCAGAATCGTTGTATCTTCGCCTTCTGTATCAAATAAAACAGGGATTAGTGGATGCACCTGGCCAGCTCGCACCTTAAACTGAGCTACAATCGAAGTGTCTTTTACATTTCTGTAAGTACCTGGCTGGTTAAGCTCATGTGAACTTAAACCTGTACCTGCTGCCGGAGAAAAAGGCTGGATAGTGTACCCTTTGTACAGGTAACCTTTGCTGTACAGCTCCTTTAAGATCCACCATAGCGTTTCAATGTAATTATTTTCGTAGGTGATGTAAGGATTATCCAAATCGACCCAATAGCCCATTTTTTCGGTTAGGTCGTTCCAAACATCGGTGTATTTCATCACCTCCTTGCGGCAAGCTGCATTGTATTCGTCTACAGAGATCTTTTTACCGATATCTTCCTTTGTAATACCTAATGTCTTTTCTACAGCCAGCTCTATCGGCAAACCGTGGGTATCCCATCCGCCTTTGCGCTCAACTCGAAAGCCTTTCAGGGTTTTATAGCGACAAAATATATCCTTAATGCTTCTGGCCATTACGTGGTGAATACCGGGCATACCGTTAGCGGATGGCGGTCCTTCGTAAAATGTATACGGCCTGGAAGCCGGGCGATTAGAAATACTTTTTTCGAAGATCTTATTCGACTTCCAGTACTCTAATATCTCTTTTCCCGTCTCGGATAAATTTAACTGTTTATATTCTTTATACATCATTTACCACGCTGCAAAATAAGGTTGCAAAGGTAAGAAATAACCCTTAAAAAAGTTAAAATAAGGCTTTTATTAAACAGGCTCTGAGGATCCCGTCGCCACCCTGCTTAAGAGATTGTCCTCTAAACAGTACAAAATAAAAGTTCTCAAATAAAACAAAGCACCCGTCGGGACCCTACAGCGGACAAATATTATGCTGGCTTGATTTTGGCAAAGGCTACCAGTGACGAGACTTAATCCGTCTAATAAACCTTAGCGTTATGAAAAATCGATTCGTTAAAAAAGGAGTGATTGCATTTGTTGCAGGTATACTTCTGAATATATTGGGATACATGATGAAAGCCAACGAGATGGATCTTTATGGCTGGGCGATGACTTTGGGCACTATTTTATTCGGAATAGGATTTCTGCTGATTTTCTACAGCCTTGTAAGAAAAGTGGAGTACCAGGGTATTAAAGAAGAGCGTGAGGACGCCAAAAAAATGAACAAGCACAAACTGCAAGTAAAATAATATGACCTTATTGATTAGCTTTTTTGTTCTTCTAACTTGTTCTGCATTTTCAGGAGAACAACGGTGAAATAGTAGTTTCACAAGTACAATAAGACATTAGGATGCAGGTATTAGCTCAATATTCTCGCACCTCACCTATTTAAAGCTATCCTACAGGTCATTGCTCTCCTATTAGCCAAACTTCCCGGAAAAAAACCAATATTTGAAAACGATAACCTCGGCTGAATAATTATGAAGAAGTTTCTGAAGGGTTTTGTGTATGCCTGGCAAGGAGTGATCTATGCATTTTCTACGCAGATTAATTTTAAGTTTCATACAATATCTGCCCTTCTGGTGATTATGGCAGGCTATTTCTTCGAACTTGCTTTACATGAGTGGATTTGGATTTCCGTGTCGATTGGCCTGGTAATAATTGCTGAGCTTTTTAATACCGCTATCGAAGTTTTAGTTGATTTGGTATCACCGGATTACCATCCTAAGGCAGGCGCTGTGAAAGATCTGGCTTCGGCCGGAGTTCTGCTTACCACCCTCCTTTCTGCGATAATAGGCCTATCTATCTTTATTCCAAAAATAATTGATTATGCTGCATAAAACCCGCGGCATTGTACTTAAAACCACCAACTATTCTGAGAGCAGTGTGGTGGTTCAGATTTTTACCGAAAAGTTTGGCTTGCAGTCGTATTTGCTAAATGGGGTGAAAAAACCAAAGGCAAAAATCAAGCTGAATATGTTACAACCTCTGCATTTGCTCGAATTGATCGTTTATCACAAGCCCAGCGGGAGTCTGCAAAGAGTTTCCGAATTACGTAACCAGCCTGTACTTCAATCCGTCCCATACGACATCATAAAAAGCTCTATAACACTGTTTATCAATGAAGTGCTTTACAAATCGCTGAAGCTGCATTATGAGGACGAACCTCTGTTTAACTTCATTTTCAATAGCGTAGAGTTACTGGATAAAAGCGATGAGGGGTTGGCAAACTTCCACCTTTATTTTTTAATGAGGCTTACCAAGTTTCTGGGTTTTTATCCCGACAGGACCTTAGAAAGTGACGGACAATTCTTTGATTTGAGAGAAGGCGGCTATACCCGCGATCAGCCTCTTCATCTTTTGATAATCGATAAAGGTTTGATAACAGACTTTAAAAACCTTCTTAGCTCTTCTTTCGAAAACCTGGCTCTGTTAAATATAAATCAGGCTAACCGGAAAATTTTACTTTCAAAAATTTTAGATTATTACCGCCTGCATATCGAAAGTTTCGGCGATGTCAAATCACACCTTATACTAGAAGAAGTATTGAATTAAGCAGAAGCTGGCGGTTTGTCGCGAAGCATTTTCTCGATAACCAGTTCAAGCTCTGTCAGGTCGAAAGGCTTTTCTAAATAAGTATCCGCACCAGCCTGTTTGGCCAGAGATTGTATATCGTTATTCGCTGAAAAGTAAATAACCGGTATCTCTTTTAAGTCTTCCTGACTTTTAATCGTTTGGGTTGCGATTATGCCCCCGGTATCGGGAATCCAGTTATCCATTAAAATAATATCAGGCTTAATGCTTCTAACAGTAGCGTCAATATTATTACAGTGCGGCGAGGTGAATACTTCCCAGCCTTGCTCCTCTAATATGTAGGTACAAATGGAAAGTATGTCGACATCGTCGTCAAAAATCAGAATTCGTTTAGACATACTTTTCTCTCGATAATTTCTTAATAAGAATAAACGGGCTTGACTTGCGGCTTAACCTGTATTCAGTTTCTATTAACAGGTAAACTGATTCTATTGTTCTTAAAACCCAAACGAGCCATTGTTGTTTTGCTTTACGGGTTTATTTTTTTCGTCTTAATTAATCCACTCAAACTTGGTGTAGGGGACTAAAGCAGCTGGAATTTTTATTCCAGCCTCTGTCTGATTATTCTCGAGTAAAGTAGCAACAATTCTTGGTAAAGCAAGAGCACTTCCATTTAAAGTGTGAGCTAACTGGGTTTTACCTTCCTTTCCTTTAAACCTCAGTTTTAAACGGTTACTTTGAAAAGTTTCAAAGTTTGACACCGAAGAAACTTCCAGCCAGCGCCCTTGAGCCGCACACCATGTCTCCATATCATACGTTAGCGCCGAGGCAAAGCTCATATCGCCGCCACAGAGGCGCAAAACCCTGTAAGGCAATTCAAGTTTCTGAAGCAAAGACTGCACATAGGCGCTCATTCGCTCTAATACTTCGTAAGATTTTTCGGGCTGGGCGATCTGTACAATTTCGACCTTATCGAACTGGTGCAAGCGATTTAAGCCCCGCACATGAGCCCCGTACGAGCCGGCTTCGCGGCGGAAACATGGAGTATACGCGCAATTTTTTATTGGCAACTCTTCTTCCTTAACAATCACATCGCGGTATAGGTTGGTTATTGGAACTTCGGCTGTTGGGATAAGATACAGATTATCGATTCCGACATGATACATTTGCCCTTCTTTATCCGGTAACTGCCCTGTTCCGAAGCCAGAAGCCTCGTTCACCACTATAGGCGGCTGCATTTCGCGATACCCTTCCGCTTCGGCATTATCCAAAAAGAAGTTAATTAAGGCTCGCTGAAGTTTGGCTCCCTTGCCTTTATAAACAGGGAAGCCAGCACCGGCAATTTTATTTCCCAGTTCGAAATCAATAATATCGTATTTAGCTGCCAGCTCCCAATGCGGTAAAGCATTCGCAGATAATAAGGGTTTTTCGCCATGTTCGAAAATAGTCTCATTTTCTTCGGGAGTAGATCCCTTAGGCACCGAACTATGGGGAAGATTAGGAAGAAGCACAATTTTTGACTGAAGGCTTTCTTCCAGAGACGCCAGTTTATCTGCGAGGGTCTTAGCCTGCTCTTTTAAAACAGGAGTTTCGGCCTTTAGACTTTCTGCCTGCTCTTTCTGGCCCTGACGCATTAAATCTCCAATCTGCTTTGCAATACTATTTGATTTAGCCGAGACCTCGTCGAGTTGAGTTTGTGTTTTTCGCCGGTCCTCGTCTAATTCAATAATTTCGTCAACCAGTTCAGGCTGTTTAAAGTTCTTTAAAGTCAAACGCTCTAAAACCTTTTCCCTGTTTTCACGGATATAACTAACTTGCAGCATCTTTTAGAAATTTCGACAAAGATAAGAGCTGACATGAGTTGTGGGTTATGTTTATAATTTTTTCCCTTAGTTTGTTCCTATAGCCACGATATGCCCAAATTAGACGAACTGGTCTCTCTGATTGCAGAAACTCAGAAATATTTTCAGCAACAGGCGCAGCGTCAGGTAAATACTGCCTTAACTTTACGAAACTGGCTGTTTGGATTTTATATTGCTGAATACGAATTAAATGGTGAGGACAGGGCGATATATGGTCAAAAAATTATTAAAGAACTAGCCATACGACTTAAGCATTTTAAGGGAATGTCAGAGTCAAACTTATATCTCTTCCATCAGTTTTACCTTACTTACCCTGAAATTTTCCTGACAAGGTCTGCGAAAATGTATGTAGCTGACTTTATGGATAAAGCAATTTTCCAGACGCTGTCTGGAAAATCAGGTAATACCGGAAAAGCGAGCTCAAAAGATATAGCCGAATCTAATTCTACAATACTCCAGACACAGTCTGGAAAATCTTTGATTGACGCAGACAAGCTTATCAATCAGCTCAGCTTTTCACACTTTATCGAGTTAATCAAAGCTGACAGTCCCGTCAAGCGTAGCTTTTATGAGTTAGAAGCACTTAAAAACAATTGGTCGGTAAGAGAATTACAGCGTGCTATGAACAGCATGTTATATGAACGGACGGGCTTAAGTAAAAACAAGCGAGCCGTTCTAAACAAGCACCTAAACAAGGAAGAACTGTTACCCGAAGACGTGTTCCGAAATCCCTATATGCTGGAATTTCTTGGACTAAAGGAAGAAACTGAATACTCGGAATCAGACTTAGAACAAGCCATTATCAATCATCTGCAAACCTTCTTACTAGAAATGGGTAGAGGGTTTTGCTTTGAAGCGAGACAAAAACGTATCACCTTCGATAATACACATTATCGAACAGACCTCATATTTTATCATCACATTTTAAAAATGCAATGTGTTAATCGACTTAAAGTTAGGCGAGTTTACTCATGCAGACGCTGGACAAATGAATATGTATCTAAATTACTATAAAGACAATGAAACCAACGAAGGCGACAATCCGCCCATTGGAATCATTCTCTGCGCCAGCAAAAATGAAAATCTAGTCAAGTACAGCACCGCCGGTTTACCACAGAAAGTTTTTGTAAACAAGCATATGATCAATTTGCCAAAAGAAGAAGATCTGCAAAGAATAATAGAAGAAGAACAACAAAAAATTTCGAAGTCATGACAGGCAAACTATACCTCGTTCCCACCCCTATCGGCAACCTCGAAGACATCACCCTTCGGGCCATCCGCATATTAAAAGAAGCAGATATCATCCTTGCAGAAGACACCCGGACAAGCGGCCCTTTGCTTAAGCATTTTGAGATCGACAAAAAAGTATTCGCCCACCATCAGCACAACGAGCATAAAGCAAGCAGTGAGATCGTTCGCTTTCTGAACGAAGGAAAAAATGTGGCGTTAATTTCTGATGCCGGCACACCCGCCATTTCAGATCCGGGATTTTTCCTGGTAAGAGAAGTGCTCAAGAACCAGATCGAAATAGAATGCCTTCCGGGAGCAACGGCTTTCGTTCCGGCTTTGGTTAACTCGGGCCTTCCATGCGACAGGTTTACTTTTGAGGGATTCCTCCCTGTAAAGAAAGGCCGCCAAACGCGGCTTAAGGAGCTGGCAGCAGAAGAGCGGACCATGATCTTTTATGAATCGCCACACCGGATCTTAAAAACCCTCGAAGAATTAGCTGTGGTTTTTGGTGAAGACAGGCAAGCTTCTGTATCGCGCGAACTGACTAAATTATTTGAAGAGACCGTAAGAGGCACTCTGAGAGAAGTAAAACTTCATTTCGACACTCATACCATAAAGGGAGAATTTGTACTCTGCGTTGCCGGCAAAGAGAAGAAAAAGAAAGATGACAGTGAATAAGATGATTTAAAGTCATTCTTACATTTTCAGCCAAATACTTTTTTATTTTTGATGTTTAACACTGAATTTATCATGCGAATTGAACCATTCATAAACGACGAACAGGATCCGAAAACCGCCGAAAAAGTTTTAGGGAAAATATCCGACATGCTGACTCCGGGCGAACAGGTTGTTTACCTCGCCGTGCAAAAAAAACCGGCAGTTACGCTAATCCCTGATTCTATCGTGGTAACAGATAAACGCCTTATTTTTTGCAAACCAGGAAATCTGGGATTAACCACCAACTTCGAAATTTACAGCTGGAGAGATATTAAAGAAGTATCCTTTAAGGAAGAATTTTTCGGAGCAAAGTTCACTGCGGTGCCGCTATCAGGCGAAAATCTTACGGTAGACTACATTCCGAAAGTAGAGGCAAGAAAACTTTACCAGTTCTGTAACCAGCAGTTAGAACGTGGAAAAGAGATCGAAAGAGAGAGATCTTTAGAAAAAGAAAAATCAGCAAAGCCGCAGAACGAAATTGAGTTAAAACCCGTTATAGGAGAACCCTCACAAAACAGCTTTGATGGCCCCAGTGTTCCGGTTCAGCCCAGTATTCAGAGTGGAACGATTCCCGCTCCTGAAACTGCAAAGTCATTGGAGGACGAGATAACATTAAAGCTTCAAAAGCTGAGAGGGTTATACGAAAAACAATTAATTACACAGGAAGAATACGAAGCTAAAAAAGCCGATATCTTATCTCAGCTATAACGTGCGAAATAATTACCTTTTAGGCATAACCACTGCTTTTACGGCATGGCTAGCCTGGCCACCCGTACCATATACATCAATCCTGCTGCTGATAGCATTTGTTCCGCTATTGCTTGCGGTCGAAAATATTATCCGCTCAGAAAGCACAAAAAAGGGCAAACAGGTATTCGCTGTATCCTTTTTTAGCTTCGTAATATGGAATACATCGTGCATTTACTGGGTATTCAACTCTCTTAATGCTGTAATGCCGGTGGCTGTTGCTTTCATGGTGTCACTAATCCCCTTCGGACTGGCGGCACTGCTAATGACGATTGCTTTCTGGCTTTATTACCGCTTACGGATGATCAAAGGCAGGCTTTTGAGTTATATCGGCTTAATTAGTTTTTGGCTGGGATACGAATATTTGCATCAAACCTGGGATCTGGCATTTCCGTGGATGAACCTGGGAAATGGATTTTCTAACTTCCATCAAATTGTTCAATGGTATGAATTTACGGGGGTGTATGGCGGCAGTTTATGGGTTTTGATCAGCAACGTTCTGGCCTTGGAAGCATATTTAGCGCTTAGAATTAAGTCGCGGGAAGCAAAAAAACTCATATGGGCCTTCTCGGGAGTACTAGCCTTGCCGATACTCTATTCCCTCACTATTTATACCAACTATCAAGAAAAAGTTAATCCATCGAATATTGTGGTGGTGCAACCCAATGTAGATCCTTATCTTAAATTCGGCAGTCCCGCTGCTGCACAACTTCAGGGATTAATTCGCCTGTCTGACTCGATCGGCCAACCCAATACCGAATATTTTATATGGCCTGAAACCGCAATCCCCGAGACCGCCGACGAAAACAATGTCAGAACCGACTTAAACTTTCAACAGGTACAGAACTTCCTGCAAAAATATCCAAATGCAAATGTTCTTTCGGGGATTGAAAGCTATCTGATGTACGACTCAATGAGTACAGCCACAGCCAGGTATCACGCGGGGAGCGCCAAATACTACGACCGTTTCAATGCCGCTATCCAGATAGAAAACTCGGCGAGAGTCCAGTTTTATCATAAATCTAAGCTGGTTCCGGGCGTAGAACAAACACCTTTTTCATCGGCACTTGGGTTTATGAAACCAGTTTTTGCAGCCTTCGGTGGCTCGACTGGCAGTTATGGCCGGCAAGACGAGCCCTCGGTTTTTTACACGCAAAGCGGAATAGGAGTAGCGCCGGTAATTTGCTATGAATCGATTTGGGGAGAATACGTGTCAGACTACGTAGACAAAGGGGCCCAGTTTATCGCTATCATTACCAACGACGGCTGGTGGGGAAATACATCGGGCAAAGATCAGCACCTGGCTTACGCGAAACTTCGTTCCATCGAAACCCGCCGCTGGATAGCGCGTTCGGCAAATACGGGAATTTCGGCATTCATCAATCAGCGGGGCGACATTACTCGACGTAGCGGCTGGTGGCATGCAACTGCCCTGAAAGAAAACATTAACCTGAACGATGAGCTCACTTTTTATACCCGGCACGGCGACTATATCGCGATCGCTGCCTGCATTTTAAGCGGAGCGTTTCTGGCATTGTTAGTACTAAATTTGATTCAACGACCTAAAAGATCTTTGAAATAACTAAAAGATCACAAGGGATAACAGCATTAAATAAGGTAGCGCAATAAACAGCAAGGTTAGGCTTAGTTTGACTCCTTCAGCTTTTCGTAATCCTCCGCAGTATCAATATCAATATTTCCTAACGGAAAGGGAATTGCAACCACGTCCGATTCATTATCCAAAACCAGCCCTTTAGCTCCATGGTTTCCTTCGAGAGACAGTAGATCAGGAAAGAACCGCTTATCAAATAGCACCGGCGTTCCCAGGGTGTTATCATAAGTGCATGCGGCGATAGCCCTTCCAGCGGCTTCTTTTTCAGTCATCAGCTTGTTGAGTATCGCGGAATCAACAAAAGGCTGATCACATAACATAATAATAGCTTGCGGGGCATCTGGTTCAAGTTGCAACAATCTGGTCAGACCACATTTTATTGAGGATGACAGGCCTTCATTCCAACTCATATTAATCACTATCTGAACATTTTCGGCGATTTCGGTCCGGATGTTATCTTCGTCTGCCCCCAGTACCACTACAATGGGTGAGCAGTTAGAAGCCAGGCCTTCTTCAACGGCGTGCTGTAAGAGACTCTTGCCATTATAGATAAGTTTTTGCTTGGGCCGGCCCAGCCGGCTGGATGAACCTGCCGCAAGAATTATAAGTCCTGTCATAAGTTAATCGCGCAAGAGGAAAATTTAGCATTCGGGTGCTTCTTAGAAACAAGCTCAACGGCGTTCTGTTCTGCTGGTCTGAACTTTAATGAGGTACCTGTCCGATTCGACAGCACAGCTTTAATTTCTGAAACAATTGAAAGGGCTATTTCCTCTGGCGTTTCTGATCCAATATCCAGACCTGTAGGGCCGAAAACAATATCAAGTTTTTCGGCGGATAGTGGGATTTCATTTTCCTGTAACTCATCCAGCATCCGCTGGAGCTTCTTTTTTGGTCCGAGTGCTCCAATATATTTCAGATCAAAGTTGGACAGCTGTCGCAGCGCAGCGATATCATAGTTGTAATTATGGGTCATCAATACTGCAACCGTCCAATGATCAATAACAATTCCCGACAGGCAGTGCTCCGGCTTTGAAACCAACACCTGACTGGCAGACGGGAAGCGATTGGTGGTGGCGTAATTAGCCCGGCCATCTATAACAGATACTTCCCAGCCTAAAATGTGGGCAAATTGCACCAAAGGCATCGCGTCATTACCCGCACCAAATATCAGCAGATGAACCGGCGGCTTTAAGTATTCAATAAATCCGGTAATAGTATCATGGTAATTCACAATAAGCGATTCCGCACATTTAAGCACCTTGCCTGCATCAGCCAAAAAAGCGTCTTTAACAGCACTATCCAAAAAGCCCTGCTGCCCTCGGTCGCTTGTTAACAAAACAGACGTGCCTGCTTGTGGCGCCAACTTATTTTGCAAGGAAAAAAACGTTCCCAAAACCGCTTCCTGTCTTTTCGCGAGATAGCTTCTGAATAGGTGGATTGGATTAAACTCATCGCCGGGATTTAGCGGCTCGAGCAGCACCTGAATAACGCCATTGCAACCCAGACCAACGCCCATGGTTGCGTCATCATCGTCGGTAGTATCATAAGTAACTAAAGTGTTCCGACTTTCAACAATTGCAAGTCGGGCTTTACGAAGAGCATCGCCCTCAAGGCAGCCGCCACTGATAGCTCCGGTTAGCTCTCCATTTTCTGTTACGAGCATCCTTGCCCCTTCGTGCCGGTAAGCCGAGCCCTCCACATGTACCACCGTAGCCAAAGCAGTTTTGAGACCGCGTTCAGTGGCGTCATCATAGGCTTTCACGATCTCCTGCAACTCCTTCATTTTTTGGGTAAAGAAATTAAATTGGTTTACGTAAAAATCACCTTTTCTTTATGCAAGTCCAAATCCGGCAGGGACCAAAACGGTAACAATTTTAGTAAATGATTAAAAAAAACGGCTGGGCCTCAAAAAGAAACCCAACCGCTTGCTTAACCCTCATCACTCAACCTTTGTCTTTCTTAAGAAAATCCTTAGATTTTGGATTGGGTAAACGGATAACAGAATAGAAGCAAATTTGTTTGTGACCGGCGGTTAAGACAAGGGGTCTGCCTTAAATCCAAGTCGTTCAACCAGCTCCTTAATATCCTGCCGATCCAGATTTTCTGTTTCAACACTAAGGATTTTATCGGGATTATTGATATCCACATCCCAGTGTTTGATATCTACGTTTGCATCTAAATGGGGTGTAACCTTCGCGATACAGCCTCCGCAATTAATAGTTGTTTTAAATTGATACTTTTCCATGATTTTTAACAATTTCCGTTTTCTTGTTTTAACTCTCCCGACTCGAGCTCGATAGTGCTATGGTGCACGTTATGATGCTGAAGAGTGTGCCGTAACTTTTTTATCACCAGCATCTTTTCGCTAAAACTGAGTCGTTCATCTATTTTAATATGCACAGTAAGTGCGTTTTCTGTTGTACTAAGCGGCCAGATATGAATGTGATTTACATCAGTGATATCTGTATTTTTCAGAATAATGTCGCGAATCTCCTCAACCTTCACTCCTTTGGGAACCGCGTCTACCGAAAGCTTAAAACTTTCGACCAGAAGTTGCCAGGTGCCAACCAGTATCACAAAGGCAATAATCAATCCCAACACAGAATCTACCCAATTCCAGCCGGTATATGCGATCACAATTCCACCGATCACTACCCCCAGAGAAACCAGCGCATCTGCCGCCAGATGCAGATAAGCGCTTTTTACATTCAGATCTCTTTCTTTGTCTCTGAAAAAAAGCATGGCTGAAATTCCGTTCACTAAAATCCCTGCACCCGCAATCCAGGCTACTACGCTCCCCTCCACAAATTCGGGGTTAGATAAGCGACGTAAAGATTCATACGCCATTATACCCACAGCGAGCAAAAGGATCACTGCGTTAGTCAAAGCCGCAAGCACCGTTGTCTTTTTATATCCGTAGGTGAAGACCTGTGTGGCTTTTTTTCTGGCGAGGATGAAAGCCAACAAGGAGAGCACCAGGCTTCCAACATCACTAAGATTATGGCCAGCATCGGTTAACAGGGCCATCGAGTTATATTTCAATCCCCCGATTACCTCTGCTATCACGAACAACAGATTCAAAGTAATGCCTATCTTAAAAGCCCTTCCGGCTAATAATCCAGGACTTACCTCGTGGGTGTGATGATGATGTTCGTGCGTGTGCATATTACATTTTCATATACTTCAGCCTCAGACTGTTGGCCACAACACTTATACTGCTTAGCGCCATTGCACCGCCGGCCAGCATCGGGTTTAATAAAAATCCTGTAAAGGGATATAAAATTCCTGCTGCAAGTGGTATGCCGATTAAATTGTAAATGAAGGCCCAGAACAGATTCTGTTTAATCACTTGTACGGTTTGACGTGACAACTTTATAGCCCGTGGAATATGCATCAGATCGGAAGAGATCAGGGTCATTTTAGCTACATCCATCGCAATGTCTGTGCCTTTGCCCATGGCGATACTGACATCAGCCAACGCAAGTGCCTCACTATCATTAATTCCATCGCCCACCATCGCCACTTTAATGCCCTCAGCCTGCAATTTCTTTACGAAAGCCGCCTTATCGCCCGGCATGGTTTCCGCTTTATAATTAAGTATACCCACCTGCTTTGCTACAGCTTGTGCAGTAGTTAAATTATCGCCGGTAAGCATATAAACGTCGACATTCATTGCTTCAAGCGCTTTTACTGCTTCTGCCGAGGTTTCTTTGATTTTATCGGCTATCGCGATTGCGGCAAGTGTATTTTCTTTGTCGGCGAACCAGATAACAGTATACGCATTACTAAGCCATTCCTCCACTTTTTGCTCGAGTGATGCGTCTATGGCGATTGCATTTGAACTCATTAGTTTAGGACTGCCTAGAAAATATGCATCACCCTGATGGGATGCAAAAACACCTTCGCCGGTAAGGCTTTCAAATGATTCCAGCGGAAGCTGTTTTACCTCCATGTTTTGAAAGTATTTTACAACCGCATCTGCCAGGGGGTGTTCGGATTGGGATTCTATGCTATAAATCAAAGCCGACAAGTGTTCGCGGTCTGCACCTTCTTTCCATTCAATGCCAATTACGTCTGGTTTTCCTTCGGTGATAGTGCCTGTTTTGTCCAGAATAATGGCTTTTACATTCCGTGCTTCCTCCAAACTTTCAGCATCCTTTATTAGAATTCCGTTTTCTGCTCCTTTGCCAACACCCACCATTATTGCTGTAGGCGTGGCCAGCCCAAGCGCACACGGACAAGCGATTACCAACACGGTCACCATGGCTAACAGACCCTGAGTAAATCCATTTTCGCCACCCAATACCAGCCAGGTAAAAAGACAAAAAATGGCAAAACCGATAACCGCAGGAACAAATATGCCTGCGATTTTATCCACCAGTTTCTGCACCGGCGCCTTACTTCCCTGAGCGTTCTGCACTAATTTTATTATCTGTGCGAGAAGCGTGTCCTTTCCTACCTTTTCGGCCAGAAAGCGAAAACTACCTTTTTGGTTTATCGTTCCGGCGTATACCAGGGCATCCTTTTCTTTTAAAACCGGCACAGGTTCGCCGCTGATCATACTTTCGTCGACGTAAGATGAACCAGAAAGCACTTTCCCGTCAAGCGGGACCTTTTCTCCGGGTTTCACAAGAAGCACGTCGTTGACTCGGACATCTTCGGTCCTAACAACTTCTTCTTTGTCGCCTTTTATCCGGATAACCGTATCGGGCTGTAATCCAATCAATTTCTTAATGGCCTCGGAGGTGTTTGATTTGGCGTTTTCTTCCAGAAGCTTACCTAAAAGGATAAAGGCAATAACCACCACCGCTGCTTCGAAATATACATGTGCATGTAGTCCGCGACTTGTCCAGAACTCGGGATACAGGGTGTTAAAAACACTAAAAAGATATGCAATACCCGTACTTAAGGACACCAGAGTGTCCATATTGGCATTTCCATGATTTGCCTGTTTCCAGGCGTTGACGAAAAACTGCCGTCCGAATATTAAAACCACCGGTGTAGCAAGCGCCCACTGGATGTAGTTTCCATATTCTACATCCATAAAAAACATCCCAAGGGCAACAATGGGCAACGCAGACAGGATGGATAACCAGGTATTTCGCTCAAGAGCTTTAAATTTGGCTTTCTGAATAGCTTCTAAGGTGGCTTTCGCCGAAGCCGAATCTTCTATGATCAGATCATAACCCACCGATTGCACTGCAGATTTGAGTTCTTCGGGTTTCACAACCGATGGCTGATATTCTACTAATGCAGTATTATTGGCAAAGTTTACCGCTGCGTTTACTACTCCCTTGTGAGATTGCAAAATAGTTTCGGCGCTAATGGCGCAGGAAGCGCAGCTTAGGCCGGTAACAGGAAAGTTCTCTTTTATCGTTTTTGAAGTACTCATAGTATTTCATTTTTGTATACTCAAAGGTCGGGGATAAAGAGAGCGAAACTTTATATTATCATGGGAAAGATTTATAAAATTTTAAAGAATCAGCACAAGGGAGTTTAAGAGGAGTGTTTACCTTCACTCCTTCTTCCGCCCTAAAATCAGTCTGATTCCCTTATCATAGCTAAAATATCCTGAGATCCAATTCAGAAGCACGATAAGCCGGTTCTTGAAACTGATAATGGATATCAAATGAATAAACATCCAGATAAGCCATGCTAAGAAGCCCTGCGTTTTAAATTCTCGGTTAAACATTTTCAAATCTGCTACGGCATGATTGCGTCCGATAGTGGCCATAGAACCCTGATCATGATACTTAAAGGCTTCCGGCTTTTCGCCGTTTAACAGGCGCGTAAGATTTTTTGACAGTAATTTCCCCTGCTGAATGGCCGGCTGAGCCACCATCGGATGCCCTTCCGGATATTCGGGACTAATCATGCAAGCCACATCTCCGATGGCAAAAACGTTATCGTAAGCCTCTACCAGGTTATATTCATTCACACGAATGCGGTTTCCTTTAAAAATGCTTTCTTCCTTTAATCCCTTAATCGGAGCGCCTACCACACCGGCGGTCCAGATTAATGTATGAGCTTTTAATTCTTCTCCCGAATCAAGAAGAACTGTTTCTCCATCGTAGGATTTTACCCGCCGGTTGAGCCAAACCTTTACTCCATAATTTTTCAGAAACTCGAGCGATTTTTCTGAAGCTTCCGCAGACATGCCCTTTAATAACTGATCCCCACTTTGGATGAGATTAATATCCATCTGTTTTATGTTCAGCTCTTTATAATCTTTTGGAAACACATGCTTCCGAAGCTCGCTCAACGCTCCGGCTAACTCCACCCCTGTGGGCCCTCCTCCAACAATTACAAAATCCATTAACAGATTTAGCTGGGCTTCGTCGCGGGCTTGCAAGGCATTTTCAAGGTTGCAGAGAATGGTATTTCGAAGCATCACGGCGTCATTTATGCTTTTGAGTGCAATAGCATTTTTTTGCATCAGCGCGTTGCCAAAAAAATTGGTTTCTGCCCCGGTGGCAATTACCAGGTAATGATATGCAATCTCGCCAATCGTGGTGTTCAATAATTGTCTTCCTGCATCAAGCGATATGACTTCAGTTAAGCGAAAGAAGAAATTTTGCTGCCCTTCGAAAAATTTCCTGAATGGATATGCAATAGACGCCCCGTTAAGTCCAGAGGTGGCCACCTGATAAAGCAATGGCTGAAATGTATGATAATTATTTTTATCGATCAGCACCACCTGAACGGCAGCCTTTGACAAAGACTTGGCAAGCTTAAGCCCTGCAAAGCCGCCTCCTACAATAACAATACGTGGGTTACCCGTATCGGGGATACCTGTTAATTTCACCATTTATGTCCTTATGTAATTACACAAACATCGGGCGGTTAGATTTGTTCCCTTATAGCAGTGGCCGACGATTTGTTTAGCGTAGTTCAGCGGATCATCGGTATACCGATGGGTTTATTACTCCAGCTAAGGGGCGAAACTTTTGCTTTTAAATGATGATAGAAAGTAAAATACACATTTCTAATCGCATTACCAGTCATAGAGTCATTCAAGATTTTAGCCACACCGGTATTATAAACATGCTGGCCATTGATGCCCGGGGAATTATAGTTTACGTTAATGAGGCAGAGCTTTCTTTATCGGGCTATACAGCCAGCGAATATCTCGGACAGCACTTCGGAACTTTTTACAAAGATGAGTCTGTGGTTGCTGCTATTTTAGACAGTATTCGGCAGCCAGAGGGAATCTACAACCTGGAAGCACGCCTGCATTGTAAAAATGGGGTAATTAAGGATATCCTGATAAGCACCAGAAACCTGCAGGACGAGAACGAGCTGCTGTACACCTATCTTTTTATTCGTGACATCACCCTTTCCAGGAAAAACGAAAACCTTCTGGCGTATCTTAACACTGCCGCGGAAGTACTGGCCGGAGCCCGCGATACGAAAGACGCATTAAATAAGATCGCGGATCTGATTGTGCCCAGATTTGCAAATTGGTTTACTATCGACCTGTTAAAAAACGGCGAACTTGAACTAATCAAAATCGCCCACCAGAACCCTGAATTACTTAAAATCTCGCTCGACTATCGCCGGAGATACCCCACCAATCTGAGTGGGGACGCCGGCACTGCTCTGGTAGTGAAGACCGGCCGACCGAACTTCCTGCCAGTTGTGAGCCCCGAAATGATCGATATGCATATAACCGATCCCGTTCAGCGAAAAATTATTCACAGTCTGGGCCTGCACTCGGTCATCACCGTTGCCATGTTTAACAAAGAAGCAATTACCGGGGTAATTACCTTTGTTTCGTCAACGCCGGGGAAATATGATGAGTCTGATCTCCGTTTCGCACAAAATTTTGCAAACCATATAGGGCTTGCTATAGAAAACACCCGTCTTAACGAGGAAGCTCTGGCAGAAATAGACCGGCGTTCTAAAATAGAAGACGAGCTGCGAAGAACCCAGCTGCAATTAAAGTCGGCGCTCTCATCAGGCTTAATAGGCACCTGGATACGCGATTTGGAAAACAATATCCTGTATGCCGACGAGAGCTTGTCGAATCTGTTTGATATTGAATATAAGCCGGAGGGCGTAGCCCCCGATGTCTTTATCAGCCGCATCCATCCTGAAGACCTTGTAGATTCACAATTAAAACGCCAGGAGGCAGTTGAATGCGGCGGTGATTATGAAGCGGAGTACCGGATTGTTACGAAAGACGGAAAAGTTAAATGGGTTTTTGCAAGAGGCAAAACTGAATGTAATGCGGAGGGAAAAGCGGTAAGATTTGCAGGCGTAGTGGGTGATATTACCGAACGCAAAAAGGCCGAAAATGCATTAAAAGAGAGCGAAGAACGCTTCCGGCTGATGGCAGAGGCCATGCCTCAAAAAATATTTGTGAGCGACGTGAATGCAGGGCTTATTTACCTTAACCCACAATGGGAAGAATTTACCGGTTGCTCCCGGGAAGAGATCACTGAACTTTCTTTAGCTCATTTTATCCACCCTGACGACCTGGAAGAAAATCTTAAAAGATGGTCTGAAGCAGTTCAATCTGGCAGCGAGTTTCAATACGAGCACCGGTTCAGAGCAAAAGACGGGAAATATTTCTGGCATCTTACCAGAGCGCTGTCTCTGCATGATACCGGCGGAAATAAGATTTGGATAGGCTCTATCACCGACATTGACGAGCAAAAGAAAAAGGAACAGAAAAAGGATGAATTCATCAGTATAGCCAGCCATGAGCTAAAAACTCCTATCACCAGTTTAAAGGGCTATTTGCAAATTCTTAGCAGGATGGTAGAAAAAGAAAATAATTCATCCATCTGCGATCTGGTGTTGAAAACTCACAGACAGGCACATAAACTGGCTTCACTCATTATTGATCTGTTGGATGTATCGAAAATGCAGGCGGGTAAAATGAACTATAACTTTGTAACCTTCAATTTTGAAGAAGTGATAGACGACGCCATTACAGACGCACAAAATACCTATCCCAGCCATCGCATCACGGTTAAAGGCAATCCGGCGGTAAATGCTTTTGGTGATAAGCACCGCCTCGAGCAGGTACTATCAAACTTGCTAAGCAATGCTGCAAAATACTCTCCGGAAGAAAATGAAATAATTCTCGCTATTTCAACTTCTGATGATTTGCTAACCGTATCTATACAGGATTTCGGAATTGGAATCCCGGAAGAAAAGACCCGTTTTATATTTAACCGGTTCTTCAGGGCCGAAGATACGTCTTACAAATTTACGGGTCTCGGCATTGGCCTTTATATATCGCAGGAAATAATACAGCGACACAAAGGAAAAATCACCTTCTCCTCTGTGGTAGGAAAAGGTTCAACCTTTACGGTAAAGATTCCCCTTCGGGAATCCTGAGGTCTCTCTAACAAACAGCTTAACCCGCTTAATCTGTCAGGCGGCGCTCTCTCCGTAGTATTTGTTCAGGTATTCCCGCAGGGCTTTGGCCGAGGTGATGCCGGAATTATTTACGACAGATGTTAATATAGACGGATGCAAGTCGAACTGTTTCGACCAGTACTCCACTTCATAATATTCGTGTATGTTAATCCTGTCAAGATCGAGGCTACGAAATTCAATATCTTCCATATAATTTTAACTAACTATATAATAAACGTTTAACAGGCGACAATAGTTTTTATCGAACAACTATCTTTATTAAATTTAATAATATAATTACCTAATAAGAGATTGAACTGAAGCTGGGCGGAAATAACGGTGGTCAAACAATTCTAACCCTAACTCGTTATATCGCCAGCTAACATCTTGAAAGCATTTTTGCAGAACTAAGTAATTGCCGTATACTAAACCCGTATTTATTCGCCCGGCAGGTTAATATAAATTCCGGCATCTTTACCTCCTCTGCTCTCTCTAAAATAAAAAACAAAATCGTGATAAAAGTACTCTTAGCCGAAGATCACAATATAGTTCGCAATGGCATCAGGTCGCTGTTAGACAAGCAACCAGATATTGAAGTCATTGCCGAGGCTATGGACGGACTCGAGGTTATCCAGAAACTGGATGAGGGGATAAAGGCCGACATTGTGCTCACCGACGTGAACATGCCCCAGTTAAACGGTTTAGCCCTGATAGAACGTTTAAAAGACAAAAATCCGGAAGTAAAAGTAGTGATCCTTTCGATGCTGGATCATGAGAACTATGTAATGAAGGCAGTAAGTTCTGGCGCTTGCGGTTATTTGCTGAAAAGTGTAGGCGAAGATGAGATGATGTTTGCCATTCGTCATGTAAGCGAGGGCAACTTGTATGTTTGTTCAGAGCTCACATCAAAATTGCTAAATAAATTATCGACCCTGCCTGATGAAAACAGTGACGGGAACAAAATTGCTATCGACCTTTCAAGAAGAGAAATAGAAATACTTCTTTTAATTGCCGAAGGGTTTACAAACAATGAAATCGCTGAAAAGCTTTTCACCAGCAGAAGGACAGTTGAAGGACATCGCCAAAACCTTTTGGAAAAAACCGGCGCACGTAACACTGCTACGCTTATCCGCTTTGCCGCACGCCATGGCTTAATTGATTAAAAATGCGCTTCATCTTCGCGCAAAATGTTCGGAAACTGCTTGGTTCCCTAACTTAATTTTCCATGATACTAACCGGCCAATAAAACTTCTGTAATCTTATTTGTTATAGATATGTAAGAATATCACCGTGAATTACACCAGGAAGTCCTTATTCAGTGCCGAAGAGATGCTTGAGCGGTTCAGGCAAGAGGCTGATAAAATGTTATCAGGCATGGGTGAAGAGAAGGAGCTGAACCTTTCAAAAAAGGAAATTAAGGAGCTGCTTCACCAGATACAGGTACAGCATATCGAACTCGAAATGCAGAACGATGAGCTTAAGATCTCTAAAGAGAAGGTGGAAAATCAGCAGATTAAATTTGCGGGGTTATTTAACCTGGCTCCGGTAGGTTATTTAATTTTAGATAAGAATGGAATAATAACCGAAGTAAATAACACCGCCTGCTACCTGCTTGATGTTTTAAAACGAAATTTACTAAGCCGCTGTTTCCGGAGTTTTATCAATCCCGACGAAGCGCAATTATTTTATACTTTTCTAAGAACCCTCTTTCAATCGGAAACCCAGCAGAATTGTCAGTTAACGCTTATTACCCCAAAAGGGAAGGGCTTGTATGTACAGATTGAGGGAATTGCCGGACAAAATCCAATCTTACGGGAGAATGAATGCTATATTACTATCGTTGACATTACGGAAAGACGGCTGGCAGAATTAACATTAAAAGATACCAAAGAGCGGCTCGAAATTGCTCTTGAAGCCTCGGATGCGGGTACCTGGCAGATTGATCTTAAAACAGAACAGATCTCTCTTGATGAATTTAGCTGCGAAATTTACGGATTAAGTAACTGTAACTCCATTCAGGCGATCGACACGTTTATTAAAATGATTCATCCGGAGGATCGCAGGAACGCAAGTAAGCGCTTTGGCGAAGCGATCAGCCATAAGCAAGATCTTGATGTAGAATACCGGATCATCAAGCCCGATAAATCAATCGCCTATATTTCTGCCCGTGGCCATGTAATTGAAAACGAAAGCGCTGCTATTTGCTTTGTTGGCATCCTATTGGACATCACCGAGCGAAAACGACTTGAAACAGAGGCCTTACGTCTTAAAGAAGAGCACCAGAAGACCATTATGACAACCGTATTTCGCACCCAGGAAAACGAGCGAAAACGCATTAGTGAAGCCTTACATGATAGTGTTAGCCAACTGCTTTATGGTATTAAACTGAAATTACAAGATTACAAACGTTGCAACAAAGACGAGAACATTTACGAAGAGCTGAATTCGTTGATTGAGCAGGCGGTGGAAGAAACCCGGGATATTTCTTTTGAACTTGCGCCTTCAATACTTTCGGATTTTGGGCTGCCCATAGCCCTCGAAGAAATGGCAAAACGACTAAACACTGAGAAGTTAAAAATCTCAACAAAAGTGTCCGGGCTGAAAGATCGCTTAGACCTGAACAAGGAGATAAACATTTTTCGGATCGTTCAGGAGCTGGTCAATAACGTGATCAAACATGCCAACGCAACGGAATTAAAAATAGCATTAACTATAAAAGCAACTAATTTAAATATTTCTGTAAGTGATAATGGTGACGGTTTCGATTCCCTGCACGCGTTAAACGCCTCTGGCTCGGGCTTGCACAGCATAAAGAACCGGCTAGATTTATTTAACGGAACCATGAGCATCCAATCGACCAAAGCTGCCGGCACCGTGGTACATATCACATTTAAAGATGTTGCCAGTTAGAACCATAAATCCAGATGCGGTGGGCCTCAAGCGATCATCGATCTCATGCCTGCAAGACCCGATGATTAAATCCAGAATGCGTTATTACCCGCAATTGTAGTACCAATCCTTTCCAACTCAGCCCGGATGCTTATGCTATTTCGAGTGTCCACTGACGAATCTCAATAACATACACACTATCAATAGGATATACCTAAAACAGGTAAAAAACTCCAACTGAACAGGTATTTTCCGATGGCGAAAAAATGTTTCTTTAGCCGTATTTTTGTACTTCAATCTACCAAGATGAAAAGGGAAGAAAAATCAACGCATAATTGCGGCAAAAACAATCATCGTCTTTATAAAACTTCGGGAGTCGCGGTGCCAGGGCTCTGCTTTTTTCAGGAATTCTTCTGAGTCGGGGGTTTATGGTTTAGCGATCCTGGTATCGCCCTTGGGACTTAAATTTAAATCAGTTTAATATTCATAATTACTTATGGCGAAACGAGTTCTAGTGTTGGATGATGATATTGCTGTTTTAGAAGCTATAGAAAGTGCTCTTACCTACGAAGATTTTGAGGTGACCACTATCGGGCGCACTTATAATATTTTCAAATCGATCGACGAACATAAACCCGACATCATATTGCTTGATTTTATTCTTGACGGACTAACCGGTGGTGAAATATGCAGAAACATCAAAGCGAACCCGGATACGAAACATTTGCCGGTAGTTATCATTTCGGCTTACCAGGGTAATATGGAATCTCTTAAGACATACGGCTGCGACCACTTTATTGCCAAGCCCTTTAGTTTAAAAGATCTCATTGATGGGATAAATAAAACCCTGGACAAGGCTTCTGTTAAGAGCTAATACAGATTTGTAAAGGGATGACAAACACTTAATTACCGTTTAAAATCCGGACTTATCCCTTTTATACGGAAAAACTTCAGCCTTATCTTCATAATACTTCGAAATTTTCTACCTGAAAACTATGCACATAGAAGGAAAGTACCTGCTCCTTAACTACCGGGATATGCCCGATACAGATTTTATCTGTGAGAACGGAGGAGATCTACGAATTCGAGTACTCAGGATTCCGAGAAACAAACTGGATGCCTTACCCGAAGGTGAATTGCTCGGCGCAATGGACAAATGGATTCTTGTGTTTCAAAATATAAGTAACAGAAGGATTACCGAACAGGAAGAACTTATCAGGGCGGTACATTGGTATACGTGCAAGTTTGGGATTCAGCAAATGAAAATGCTGTACTTAAAGAGGTGAGGCGACGCTTTGTTTACTGACCGATCCGTCGCAGGTCGCTTTTTTTTAACCAGCCTTTGGTAATCTGGCCTGCCGTGTTAAAAAACACTACATAAATAAATCCATTTCTATCGTCTAAGGCAGTAAGTTCTGCGTTATTCCAATGCACAAGGTGTGCACTTCTGCGAGTGCTTGGATCGGGAGCGGTATGAAAATGTGCCTTAGATACGGCGAGTGTATATTTTTTCCGGTCGGGAACCTTGGGGGGCTCAGTGCTGGTAGATCCTGAGGGCCGCTCGGAGGAGGTGTCAATCAGGCCCTCGTCATCAGTGCCAACCTCCGAAGGTTCTTCAACGGGGACAGGAGTATTTTGAAGCTCTTCCTGCTGACTTTGAATTGCGCGCAGACTATCAGCATATTTCACAGAATCCCGTCTCGCCATAGCCCTTCTGGTACGACGATCGATCTCTAATTCATCTTTTTGTTCCTCTGTTAAACCCGCTGTATCTTCCTGCGGAATACTGTCGAGGGTTGCTCCGGCGAAATCCGTCTCCGGACCGCCTTTTTTTGAAAGCAAAGAGTATGCTGCGAAGACACCCAATCCTGCAAGAAGAATTAATAAAGTAAAGAACACCGGCCTCGAAAGACTTACAGCAGATCTTCGGTCCCGGTCGTACATACTGGCATCCCGTCTTTCTTCCTGTACGGCGGCCAGTCCGGGCGTACTAGCAGCGGCGTCCTGATATTGCAGCACCAGGGCATTCAGTCTGTTAATTTCGCTCTGCAAAACTGCTACACTTTCTGCATCAGCCGGAGTGTTTTTAACCGCAGATGTGCTATGAGAAATTACTGCTTCGTGAAGTTCAACTCCGTCTTTGAAACGATTTTCTGGTTTCTTTTCAAGACATTTCGAAGTAATAGCGAGAAGCCATTCCGGCACTTGCATTTCAGTTCGCTTCTTATCTGCAGACCAGGTGGCGGGCAGATGCTTTCTTCGAAGTTCGAGTACATCCGGAACCGGAGTTTCCATATGAGACACCATAACAGTGTTCCTGGAAGTTTCACCATTATCAAGCAGCGGAAAAGGAACAACACCGGCAAGAAGTTCAAAAAGAATCACTCCAAAACTATACACATCGGTTTGGAACAACATTTTCCCCTCGTTTTGCTCGGGGGCCATAAATTCGATAGCACCTGCATGCCTTAAACTACTCCGGCGTTGCTCGTCTGACATTATTGCGAGTCCAAAATCAAGCAGAATATAGTTCCCCGACCGAATATTAAACTTAACGTTATTGCTTTTTATATCCCCATGCTTAACCGAAACTTTATGACAGTGAGCCAAAGCATTGGATAATTGATCTGCGACTTTAATCACCTCCCTGATACTAAAAACGGGATCGTGTGGAGGTTTTAATAATTCTTCCAGGTCAGGGCCTTCGATAAATTCCATCTCGATGAAAGGAAAAGAACCACTTTCGGTGATCCCCGAGTTAAGAATCTTCACTACGTTAGGATTGGGCTCTTCATTAACCTTTTTCAGCTTCTCTACCTCGTTTTGAAAATCTCTAAAGTTTTTATCATCATTATTCTCGGTATGAATTGGCGTTGGCAATAGCTTTACGGCGCTTATAATCTCGCCAATGCGCCTGCCCTTGTAGACAGAGCCCTGACCACCGGTGCGCAATGCGCCCATATTTTCTAAGCCTTCGGTAATAGTGAATACTTTGCCCATTTATTTTTAACTGTTAGGTATCAATAATTGTTTATCAATCCCGCCTTTCAAACCTGATATCAAAAAATTTTTTCCTCTTCTTCTTTTCTTCGTTTTTGATCTCTTCTTTTTTGATCTCCTCGGCTTCTTCTTCCTGCACCTGTGCAATACGTTCTTTTATTGCGTTGTATCGTCTGGCATTATCTATCGAATCCTGGTAGCGCTTGGCATTTAAGCGTTCAAGCGCGATGATGGAGTCTTTCAGACGTTGTTTCTCAGCGTTAATAGCTGCCGTATCAATCAATGTTGCTGCCTGACGGCTTTTATAAACAGAAAATCCAGCGAACAGGGCCAAACTGGCAAGTAAAAGCATGAGCCCCATCACCACCGGCTTCAATCCTCCATAGGTGGCTCTGTTCATTAAGCCGCCTGAAGACGGTGAGCGACCGGCAGATGCCATAGTTTCTTTCTGCCAGTTATTTTCCTGCATAGCGACAAGGCCCGGTATTTCTGGCCTGATGGCGGCTTGCTGATATTGCATCAACAGCCCTTTCAATCTGGCGTTTTCACTTTGCAGTACAGCGATATCACCTGTGTTATAGGCATAATTATCTACGGGCGAAGTGCTGTTTATTACAATGGCCTCGTGAAGCTCCACTCCGTTCCTGTACCTGTTTTCCGGTCGCTTTTCAAGGCATTTGGCAATTACGGTAAGTAACCAGCCGGGCACACGCATTTCCCTGGCCCGTTTGTCGTCGCTCCAGCTTGCAGGAAGGTTATTTCTGCGCAGAGCCAGTACATCCGGAACCGGAGTTTCCATATGCGAAATCATCACCGCATTTCTGGATGTTTCCCCTTTATCCAGCAACGGAAAAGGAACAACCCCAGCAAGCAGTTCGTATAATATAACTCCGAAACTGTATACATCTGTTTCGAAAAGCATTTCGCCCGAGTTCTGCTCGGGCGCCATAAATTCTATGGCGCCGGCATGCCTTAAACTGGTGCGTCGCTGTTCGTCAGACATCACGGCAAGGCCGAAATCCAGAAGCATGTAATTGCCCGAATGCACGTTAAACTTTACGTTATTACTTTTGATATCGCCATGCTTCACATCCACTTTGTGGCAATGAGCCAAAGCGTTAGACAATTGGTCGGCAACTTTAATCACTTCCCGAATGGTGAACACCGGATCGTGAGGTGGCTTTAATAACTCCTCCAGATCGGGCCCCTCTATAAATTCCATTTCTATGAAAGGCAATGATCCGCTTTCGGTAATCCCGGAATTAAGGATCTTAACTACATTCGGGTTAGGCTCCTGGTTAACTCTTTTTAACTTGGTAACCTCGTTTTTAAAATCCCTGAAATTTTTATCGTTATCGTCTTCGGCATGAATAGGCGTTGGTAAAAGCTTAACAGCGGTGATAATCTCTCCAATGCGTCTGCCCTTGTAGACAGAACCCTGTCCACCGGTACGCAGCGCGCCCATATTCTCTAATCCTTCTGTTATGGTGAATACTTTAGTCATTGATTTAATAATATACAAAGACTCAGGACCTGAACTCCCTTGGTCTTTAATGTGTTGTGTGTCGGGGGGTATCCCAGAATCTTTGTGTGTTATATAAAACTATAACTAAGATTGTGCCGAACTTGAAAATTCTATCACGGCAGTTTCGCCGAGAATAATTTGATCCCCTTCTTTTAAGCGATGCCCGATATGTGTTGAGTTTAATTTCACCGGGTTATCATCATCGAACGACTTAATTTTGATTTTATTTTTGGGAGGAACGCCGCCCTCGTCGGCAAAAATCATAAAACAGCCCGCATCATTGTTCCATTCAATATGCGCATGCTGACGGCTGATGTATTTATTACATTCGTTGCCGCAGTCGCCAGGGAAGGCAATGGTATTGATCCTGAAAAAGCCATCTGCGGTCTGCGCTTTTTTTTCTCTTCCTATTGTAATTTTTCCTGAAGAGGAATTTATTTCATATTCATCTTTCTCGGCCTGACCGCTTAACACCCTGATGTAGGCAGTACCGGACTTGTGTATAGTTTGCTGACGGGTTTTTATAAACAGTGCAGCATGAACTTCGTTCAGCTTTTTTGCTTCCGGCGGCAGTTCGTCTGCAAAGGTCACTTCCAGTGTCCAGCCGGTGGGTAAATCGATCGCAAAATCATCGGCAATTCGTTGAACTTCCTGTTTGAAAAGCTGTGGTTCTTCGATATACACTGCAGATTCATACACATGCTTTTCGTTTTCCGAACATGTGATAAACAGTTGGATTCCCCTGATATGCTTCCCTTCTCCTCCTTCAACAATTTGTAATTCTTCTTTTATCGAACGTAGCAAAGCATCGCGAAGGCCTTTGACGTCCTGCGGACTCTCTGCATCGGTATTAAATATTTCGAACATTGACTTACCTTTCTATTATTAGTAATGACCTGATTATAAAACAGAAATCATGCCTTATTGTTGAGCCGTCAACAGGCGTTTTCCTGCGATTTATTAGTTTGTACTGAAGCGTGTTAATAAGATTTGCTCTTGCTAAGCGACATCACATTTATCCGCCATTCGCTGTATCGGGTGCTGCCTGCGGTGGATCAGCATCGGGCGATTGAACAGGAACAGGCGTATTGACAGGTGCCGGCGAAACTACCGGGCCACCCGGAGCCAGTGTACTATCCCGGCCAAACTGCGCCGGAAGTGGCTGCGAGGTAGTAAAGCTCTTGATATACCCCTTTTGCAGAAGCAGCGGAATAACATGCTTGCCGGCCAATGCCACCGCATCACTCGAACCCTTTGTAGATTCAACACGAATACATACCACCAGATGCCCCTGCCCTTTAGCTTTGGGTGCGAAAAACACGTACCATCCATCATTGATGCGTTCCTTTTTCCAAATCCGTTCGGGTGTTCCGGTTTTTCCTGCTACCGCGATACCGAGCGTATAGACCTTGGGCGCACTCTGCTTAATCATATAACCTTTAATAATGTCGGCATATGCGGGTTGCTCCGTAAGTTTGAAGTTCCCTTTAACGCCTTGCGGAGTATTGTGAACTTTTAGAACATACCGATTGGCTACAATATTTCCCTGGTTGGCAATGCCTGCCGCCATTCTGGCTATTGCCGCCGGAGTTGCAATTAATTCGCCCTGGCCCCAGGCCATACCTGAGATACCCTTGGCACGTGTACGCCTGATGTTGTTCGGATCGTATCTGGGCCTGGTTTTAAACTCTGTGGTTCTCCATAATTCGCGCCATTTGTTCTCCTGCTCCGGATTCAGTCCGTCTTTCTCATAGTAATAACCACCTACACCACGCAAGAACATCCCGGATTTGAGGTACACGTTTACCATTTCTTCCTGCAACTGTTCTTCGTTTGCCAGCTTAATAAAGTACACGTTATTCGACTTTTCGACAGCTCTTTCTAAGGTAATCCGGCCGGTCTCGTCAGGCTCGATGCCTTTGGTACGGATACGTTCGTGCGGACTGACCATGTAAACTTTTTTGGCGGCATCCAAGCCAAGCTTATTAAAGGCAGCAATTGTGGTTGCTATCTTAGCTGTAGAGCCGGGTTGCGTGGCATAGGTAAACCCGAGATCCTGGGTGGTCATCCATCGCGACAGCTTATTTTGTTCCGACATGGTCATGGTCATCTGCTCCCAGTTGTTTATCGGCGGAAGCGGATAATTAGCCGATGCCAGCACATCGCCGGTATAATCTTCCATAATCACCACCGAAACCCTGTTGTCTTTTAATGAATCATCTGCAGCAATTGCCCGCTGAATACTGGTTTGCAGACGTGCATCGATAGTTAATTGAACGTCGCGATTGCGCTGCTTAAACTTCTCTACTTCCTTACTGTTAATGCCGGCCAGTAGCAAAGGAGCCAATTCGCTATAATCCTTTTTAACCACTGTCATCTCTTTAATTCCACGTGCCAGAAAGCGGTCTTCGCGATAAGCGCTGGCAATGGCTGTAACTTTTTCGGTGGGAGTGTTAAAGCCTCTCAATTCAGCGCCATGCTGATACTCTGCAAAATAACCATTAACACTTCCATTAAATATTCCTGTATTCGCATCGCCGATCCAGAAGAAAGTTTCTTCGGCAAAAGGGTAATACCGGTCAAGGCGCTTATGAATAACCGAATCCATATCGAAGTTCAAACCGCCGGAGGCCCGCAAAACCCCCTGCTGCTGCCGCATAAGCTCGGGTTTACTTGTGGCCAGGAGCCTTCCGTCTCTATCGTATAAATTACCGGCCTGCAACCTGTTCATTAGAATCGCGATCCGCGGGTTATAACTAAACATCCGTAAACCGCTTCTGTCTGCAACCAATGCCGGCTGAACAACCCATTTTTTGTTATTGAACAAATAGCGCGAAACGTTAACCGTAAGTAACAGCACACCAATTAATGCTGCTGCTAATGCGGGGATCAGATTTTTGTCGTGTTGCTTTGTGATAAAACCCATCTGTACCTCGGTACCTTTTACCATAGAGGCCGACATTAAAAATCCCACTGCAATAAAATTAGCCACCATTGATGATCCGCCGTAGCTCACAAAGGGCAATGATACTCCGGAAAGCGGCAAGGCGCCTGTTGATCCGCCTGCGATAAGCAGGAACTGCACAAACGTGCTTATCCCGATACCGGCACTGAGGTAGAATAAAAATGGCGTACCTGTTTGTCGCCCGACGTTAATAGAGCGGTGGAGATAAATAAGAAAAAGCATGAAAACACATACAATGCCGGCCCATCCAAATTCTTCGCCAATGGCAGGCAAGATCATATCGGTATGTGCTTCGGGAATCGTTTTACCGAAACCTTCGCCAATACCCTGGCCGGTGATACCACCGCTGGACATGGCCCAGATTCCGTTGGCAACATGGTCGCCACCGTAAACTTCGTTATTCCATGCATCCTGCCAGATCGCTTTACGTTCTGTTAAGCGTTTTACCGGGCCGGGGAACAATTTATCAAGATATGGAATTTGGTCAATCAATAAAAACCCGGCTATGATTACCAGAGCCATAATAGCCGACTCGCTAATTTGCTTTCGCTTAAATATCATAGCGATGGCAACCAGAGCGACAGTTATCGCCGTGGCCAGCCAAATGCTGTTCAAGATCCAGGCAGCCAGCACATACAGCACTACGGAGCCTATCATAAACATAAAATCGCCTCGGGAAAAAGAAAACAACACGATGAATGTAAAACACACTACCATAGCCGGACCAAGGTCGCCCAGTATCAGGAACAACAGGATGGAGATTAAAATCGCTGCTAAAGCGAAGTAAAAGAACGACCAGCGCTTGCGATAACTCCGGTATTCGCTGATAAAGCGCTCGTTGGTGGCGAAAAATCCCGCCAGGAAAAAAATGATGATATACTTCACAATTTCGCTGGGCTGGAAACCAAACAAGTTTACTTTAACACCACTGCCTTCGGGACCGGTACCAAATACGATGGTGAGGCCCAGCAAAAGAACTGCAGCGGCTGCCCATGGCCATCCATTGGCTGCCTTCTTATTATTCTTGAAGACGAACATCCGGTACAGGCTGTTATCTACATTGAACTTGCGGACTTTAACAAACATCATGGCGCAGATCCCAAAGAGGCCCAGACCCAGGTAAAGGAGAGTGTCCTTAGCCAAAAAGCGGTCGCGTAGGGGATCTTGCAGACTGAGCAGGGTCAAAATAGATAAACCAGTAAGCAACATTACAAAAGGTATGAGCAATTGATCTGCTGCAGGAAATCTTAAAGTCAGCACCAGATGAACCAGCAGAAAACCTCCAAAAAAACATGCCATAATAATCCAGAACCATTCGTTGAACTCGCCGGGTTCTCTTACAATTAAAGAGCGTTCTTTTTTAAGAATATTAAAATCGCGGGTCGACAAAAGCCGGATAGTATGCGGAGACTGTACAAAATTAAGTTCTTCGTCATCATCCAGTTGCTGTACTCCCTGAGATATACCAAACTGGAAGCCCGGCTTTAAAGGCAAAAGTTCGAAAGCTTTATCATCGGGTAAACCCTTAAAAACATATTTGCCGTTAGCGTCGGTACGGGCATAGGCTGTCAAAGATTCCAGTTGTTTGTGCTTAAGCGAATCCAGCAGGTAAACGCGTTTAAAACCGGCGCCTGTTTCGATAAGTTCGGCTTCAACCTCTGTTACAGTTTCGCTGTAGGCGCTATCCTGGGGCAAGATCATTTGAAGCCGCACCAGCACACCAGGTACCGGCTGCTTTTCCCTGTCGCGTATTATGCCGGATATGCCATGCTTTCCTAGCCCAACCTCAGTGGTAGCTGGCAATTGCTGAGGTTTTGAGCGCTCCTGCGAAAAAGCGATCGAATCGTCTCCGGTAAACCCGAGTAAAGAGCGCGATGCTTCTACCCGCTTTCGAAAAGTTTCTCCTCCTTTTATGTAGGCCTCATCAGCATCAACAAAGAACTTACGTTTGTTTAACTCTCCGATATTATCGATTGGCTTACCTAAGGGATTCAGGCCCTTTTCTACCACCGAACCAATCAGGTCTATATCTTTTTGATCATCGAAGTAATAGCCCTTTTGCAGCAAGGTCCGTATCCCCTGACCGGCATCTTTGCTATTGAGATTAAGCATTGTTCCGTTGGTTAAGCGGCTACGGACATCTTTAAAATCACGCTGTATAACAGTATAGAGGTAGACAAAAAGCGACGCAAGAACTACGGTGATTAACAATAGAAAAAGACGCTCTGTCTTTCTTCCTCTTTTTATTAAGGGAGTATCTTCTGTCATTTTTATCTTGGGGGTAGGGTATTTAACGAATCTGTTCTGAACATGTAAGCTCCCGCGAGTCGGCCGGTAATGTATTGTCTGTCGGGAAAAACGAAAAAGTTTTGAACTGGCCATTTACAGTTGAAAAACTGCACGTTGCGCAAAAACAAAGCATCGTTCTGGGCCGAAACAGCCACGTTGAAATTCTCAAATTGCAGGCCGTCGAGCAGGATAAAGCGGGAATCTGCAGAAAGCTCGATTGCCGGACCTTTAAAGGTACTGTCTGCGCGTAAAACAATTTTCCCCCTGGCAAGGATAAAGAGCGAATCCTGATGAATGTCGAGCGTATCACTGATAACGATAGCTTGTTTAAACAGCGAATCGGAGAGCACCAGGGTATCGTTACCCACGGCGTTTATAGCTTCCTGCAGTTTTTTTTCCTCTGGGTTCCGCTTATCTTCAACGGGCGCAATAACAGGATCTTTACTATCAGAGCCCCTCGTATTTTTCCATAGTAAAAACAGAGTAGTTCCTAATAAGAACACACAGAGCGCTGCCAGTATTTTGTTTACAGGACCGGTTTTTTTTGAATGCGATACCGGCGGCGCGATTGGTACAGGCCGGTTTTCCGGCAAGCCTGGCTGTGGCTTAGTCAAAACTTTTTTTTTCTCTGCCCCGCTGTGGATGGTGCCAGCCGGCGGTGTTGCCTGCCAGGATGAGGCCGAGTCGTTTTGGACCAGTACTACCGTAATATTATCTTTTCCGCCATTTTTATTGGCCAGATCAATTAATTGTTTCGCCTTGTCTTCCAGTGAGGCCTGCCCCATTAAAACGCTTGTAATAGCGTCCTTGTTCACCATATCTGTAAGCCCATCGCTGCAAAGCAATAGCATATCACCCGGCAAAAAGGGCGAACTACCGGTTTCGATATAGTCGTCCTGGTTCTCGATATCTCTGCCGAAACCTAAAGCCTTATTAATTTCATTTCGCTTAAGATGCTTCATGGCGGCATCTTCATCAATTCGACCGGAGTCTTCCAGAAAGCCTACGAATGAATGATCCTTAGATACTTTTACTAACGAGCTGTCGCGCAATAAATAAAGTCTGGTATCGCCTACATGTGCATAGTGAAACTGATTGTTTTCCACATCAACCACCGCCAATGTAAGTACGCAAGCCATTTTACTGTGCTCCTTTGTTTGCAGCTTCTCGTCAAAAATCTTTTGATTGGCTTCAATAAAAGAGGATTTCATGGCTGCGATCAGATCGCCCGAAGGCTTAGCAAAATTCTCGAATATGGAATCCCGGGCAATCTCTGCCGCAATCTCTCCACCCGAATAACCTCCAACGCCATCAATAGCACAGGCAATAATGAACTTGTTGTCCATCACCTTTTTTGCTATGAAGGCATCTTCATTATTATCGCGTACTTTTCCAGTATCGGTTATTCCAAAAAAGTTCTCAGCCATTACGTTTATGCGTGTTTTTTATATCCTTGAAATGGGCTGCCAGTAAAAAAGCACAAATAAAAAGCAGCGCCACAGTTAATATCTGAGACATATTATGATTTAAAAATATTAACTCCTACTATTCCGTTTAAAATCATTCTCGAATTAATAGGAAGCTCGACCCATATTGGCGAATTTTCGTCGCTTCGCTCCACTTCCTTCTCGTTTACAATAGTTTTTTCACCAAAAGAAGCCAGGTAGAATTTACCGTCAGATTTATCATGCTTAATAAACAGATGCGGCGTATTGACCCATTCTGACGGGATTTTGAAAACGTTGGAATCTGTGCTTGTCTCTTCATCGCCAGACACTGTGATCTGCTCATCTTTCATAAAGTACTCCACTTTATGTCCGCGGTAAGCCTTATCGGGAAGAATGGTTTCAAAACGAGCCAGGCCGGTTTGTTCTGTATTTTTAAGTTTCGTTTCGTCGTATTTCAATTCCTCTACATAAGGTACCTCATAGTAGCCTTCGCTGTAAAAGTTGAAGCCTTTCAGGATATCATCGTTCACATCAAATGTTTCGGCAATACCGGTTTGGCGCGGAATAAATGTAACCCTGAGATTCTCATCCTTTTGGCTTCCGCCAGGTAACAATTTACCGATAAACCCTTTATCGCCCCGCGCATAATCGGGATGTGAAACAAACCGGAACACCCATTTGCTGCTCGATGGTTCCACGGTTTTACCCTCTGCACGGTACTGATTCAGCACTTCATAAAATTTCTTTACAGCTTCCTGAACGATAAGTCCGAAAATCCCCTTCTTATTGTCCATAAATTCCCGGTAATCTTCGGGATTGAAACTGATGATATACTCGTGGTAAAAAACTACCCGGTCGGCGAAAGTTAGCTGACCGATAGATTCTTTGAATTTATCTATAATATACTTGTATACAACATTCGGAGTGAGTGCTTCGGGTTCGGTAGGCGCCGAACCGCTATCGTTTAAAAACCATTCATGGATGCCTATACGTTGCCAAAAAGAGGGTTCTGTTGTCATTGCTTTTGCGTTCTAAATGTGGTTATTGTGATAATGAATTAATAGAACCAAAAAAGGGGGGCGGATGTTTGAGTGGGCGAGAGTTTGCCTGCGAATAGCCGGTAAGGGCAAGCGAAGTGACGCTTAAAGACTTGAAAACTATTTAAAGACTCCCCAGAATGAAGCGACTTTTGAGCTGTGTTTGTTCAGTAGTAATCGAATGGATTACACGAACAATTTTTAGATTATAAGTTTCTGACTGGGAGATCACGACTACATAGCTCTTTGTAAGCTGTACGTTCGCTCAAGGTAGGTCCATCCTCCGTTCATCCTACGTATGAGTGGTGTTGATTACCAGATGTGCTAAGCGGTGGAAACAACCGGACGAAATCTTCAGGATCTTGGTTTCTCTATAGACACGACAATAGACACACCTACAACCTCATCGCTTTTGCGCACCGGCGTATAGGTTGAAACAGTGTCTAACACGACCGAGTTATAATGTATCTGTTGTTTTTGTTTTACCTGCTGGCCCGACACAGCGCGGCCAAAACAGGTGATAAACTTCCCATCAATTCTGTTTTTAGTGTCCCGGGCGAAATCGAGAATACTATCGCCTTCGTGAATTTCTTTGCCATGAAGAACCAGGCTATTTGACGCTGCCTTTTCATTGAACAACTTTATCCGAAAATTGGGGTAAACGAAAAAGCAGACCGAATCCGAGTCGTTAAAAGTTGCTTGTAAGCTTTTTAAAATTTCTTGCACTCTTTAGTAATAATACGGTGTTAAAGATATGCATTATCTCTAATTCATGACTGGCAACTTCAGATGCAACTCCATCATTTTGAGTTGCATTACTATCGCACACATTGTATCGAAAGCTGTTCTGAGAGATGACCCTGCAAAGATGATTGGACATTAACTGAAAAAAACAGAGCAGAAAATTGACAAATCGTATAAAATTCGTACAGTGGTAAATATCAGTAGTTCAAAAAATGAAAGCAAATCACAACGCTGTTGGTTAAACCCAGATACATTTTCACATGTCGCCCTGCCCGATTCGCTTTTCAATGCGTTTATCAGGAACAATCCAGATTATAGCAACTAATATATAAATGCCAAAGCTTACCCAGGCATTGATAAAAGCCATAATTATGGCAGTAAAATATAAAACCAGGGAAACCTTCCCTTTAGAATCCTTACCTATGGCTTTACTGAGAATTGAGTTATTCCCATGATGTTTGACCAGTGTCCTTACCAGAATGGTGTACGAAACTGCATTCATAAAAAGAACAAATCCATAAAAAGCAACCGGCCATGTTGTAAAATGGTTTTCTCCCATCCAGCCGGTAACAAAGGGGATTAGCGACAGCCAAAAAAGCAAATTGATGTTCGCCCATAGAATGGTTCCATTTACGGATTCAACCACCTGAAGCATATGGTGGTGATTATTCCAATATATTGCCAGATAGATAAAGCTTAAGAGATAGCTAATAAATATCGGAAACAGAGGAACCAAGGCGGTCACAGTATCATCATGAGGTATCTTCAATTCAAGAACCATAATGGTGATAATAATAGCAATCACGCCATCACTAAAAGCTTCGAGTCTACCTTTTTTCATAATCCTGCAAAATTTGCATTTTGCAGGCCAAGATACAAGAACGGTTTCGTTCTGCCTACCGTCAATCCCAAAGAGTGAAAAATTTCGTTGAACGATTCTATAACGCTATTTCCTATAATTCCTCTTCAACCACTCTTCAGGCACCGGAACTACGCAAATATTCATAGACTTTCCATCGTCAGAAAGCATAGCCGACTGAATCTGAATTCGGGTTCCATCCGGACTGAAGGTAGGGTGAATATGATCGGAAGCCGTTTCCTTATGTCCCTTGGTTAGCTCAATCATTTCCCGGCTGTGTCTATCGATAAGATAGAGGGTACGTGAAAAATCATCTCCCGTTGCCCATCTTCCATCAGGCGAACCATGCACGTGCCACAAGCCGCTTCCGCTTGCCGTTTGCCCCGCAATAGTCATTTCGCGGGTACGGAGGTTTACAATACCGAGGCCGGTTGGTTTAGAACGGTTTCCCGATGGCCCCCAGTCGGCCTCCTGCCCCGGATTGGCGCCGCTCACTGCAGTACCAGGAGCATTAACTCCCGTATTTTCTGTTCCAGGGATCTTTCTATGTCCCATAATCGCTATCGCCACTTCATCCCGTGATATTACTGCTTCGTGGGTTACCCATTCATAATCGGCTTCCGGATAAAGCGGGCGCAGTCCTGTACCATCGGCCATTACAGTCCATGTACGCTGAGGAGACTTCCCCCCGGTTTCCCAGCAAAAAACGATCTCTCCGGCATTCCAGGGATTAGACTGAATATGGCCAACCTGAAAAGGTACTGATACCACATGTTTTAGCGCGCCTGTCCGGATATTCATGCTTCCAATCCCCGAGGGGCCAGCTCCCATATTCCGGGGGCCGAAAGCCTCGGCTATTTTTGTTCCAGCCGCAAGATATTTAGCCGATTCCTCTTTCCCCACACGGAAATATACCGTCTCTTCTCCGCCATCCAGGGCCAGGTCGCCGCTGGCCCCCATAGATTCCGGCGTGGTTCCGCACACGCGCTGATAGACCGATGGCTTCTGCATTTTCCCCGCTTTACTGTCGGCAAAAACCCTGGCCAGATCCACCTCTATTACCTGCATAGGGCGCGGAGCGTTTCGGCGTCGTGCGGGTTGGGTAGTCCCCGCTTCGGCCGCTGCGGGAGTCGGAACCGGAACGTTCCTTAAAAAATACAGCTTCATCGATTTTTGAGCAATACTCAGAGCTCCACTATAGCCGCCTTCGGTTACCTGCACCAGGTCGCCGGTCTTTTCATTTACCGCCATGGCTTCACCCGGCACACGGCCCGAGCGAAATATTATCCACTGCCCGTCGGATGTCCATTGCGGATGTGTCGGATATATTTTACTATCTCCCCCTGGAGTACTGGTGAGGAAGGTTAACATGGTGCCTGTAACAGGATCTTTTACCACCTTTCGTTCGGATGGAAATCTTCTGCCGATCTGCGCATCGGCCAAAGCCGGAAACATTAAAAAAGCACACAAAACTGTGCTGTAAATTAAATCAAGTCTGTTTTTTGTCATAGCTTTAAATTGGTTGAGAAGGACTTTTACTTTTTTGGGATCCATAAAAGTCTTCTTTAAACCAAATTACAAACTATTAAAGAGCCAGATTCATCTGCGCCGTATCATTTTTGTTATGCTAAGTAACGTTTTGGTGGCGTAAACTATAACCCTTTTCGTAAATCTTTCGTAGAAAGCACTTACGAAAATAAAGGCATTCAACGCACAAACATTCAAGCTAACCTCTAATACTAAATTGAAGCTCAATAAAACGACAAATACGGCAAGCCGATCAATACTTGGTGCCATTCAAAGCATAGCATTAACCATCGTACTATCTTTGGGGGTTGCCGGACTGTTGAACTGGAAATTTGGGTTCCTGAACACGGATTCCTTGCAACAGTATGCCTTGCATCCGCTAACTTCAGCTTCTCTGATCCTATGCGCTATAGCCATTGTGATGCTTAACACAGAAAAGAGCCAATGGCAGCATCCTTTTGTACCCAGGCTCATTTCAATTCTTGTCATCGGAATAGCTGTTTCGAACATGGTCTCCTATTTTGATGGAAAACCGTTGCTCAACCCAGTGCAAAGTGCTGTTCCGGTCAATTCGGCATTCCTGTTTCTTCTCACCGGATTCGCCATTCTACTGTCGAGTTATAAAAAACATTTCTTCTCTCAATCACTGTCTCTGATAACCGGCGCGTTTGCTATATTTTCCCTTATCGGACGTATACATAATATGCCCCAGTTCTATGTACCATTTAAAAGTGGCTCGATAGTGGTTCCCGGGATAGTTTGTATGCTGCTTCTGGCTACATCAATGCTGGCTTCCGGCAGAGAAAAAGGTTATATGGCCGAAATCACAAGCAGATACAGCGGTGGCCAGATTGCCAGACGACTTCTTCCCATGTTGGTACTTACTCCTCTTTTTCTGGAGTTTGTTAGATTATATGGCGAAGAATCAGGCTGGTACACTTCTGAGTTCGGCGTGGTTCTGTTTTTCTCTGCCATATTAATTATTTTCCTTTTCACCATTTTAAGTTCTGTAAAGCTTGCCAACAAAATTGACCTTAGCCTTGAGGAAGAAATTGATGAACGCGAAAAAGCTGAGACCGAAATAAAAGAAAGCAACAGGTTTCTCGAAACGATTCTGGAAAATATCCCTAACATGATATTTGTAAAGAAGGGCAAAGAATTACGTTTTGCTGCGATTAACAAGGCAGGCGAGCAGTTGCTTGGGATACCGAGACACGAATATATCGGTAAAACCGATGATGACATTTTTCCGGAAGACCAGGCCCTGTTTTTCAAAAAGAAGGATATGGAGGTTTTTAATAGCGAAGCGGTGGTGGTAATTGAAGAGGAACCTGTAAACACTAAGGAGGGAGAACGCTGGCTTCGAACAAAAAAAATCCCTGTAAAGGACGGCAGGGGAAATCCCTTATACATAGTAGGAATTTCGGAGGATATCACTGAAAAAAGAGAACAGAACGAAAGGATCAAGCAATTTTATTCCGAACTGGAATGTAAAGTAAAGGAGCGGACACAGGAGCTTTCCAATAGCGAGAAACGCTTCAGAGCTTTGATAGAAAACAGCACCGATGGCATTACGATTACAGACGAAGGTTCGGGAATTATTTATGAGAGCCCGGCAGTAGAACGCATGACCGGCTATTCGGCTATGGAAAAAACCGCAACACTCTTGTTCGACCACATCCTCCCAGAAGATTTTGAAAAATGCCGTAAACTTTATGATGACCTGGCGGCATCTCCCGGAAAGCCTATTTTTCAGCAATTTAGAATCAGACACAAAAACGGCCAATATATTTGGGTAGAAGGTACAGCAACAAACCTACTTTGCGACCAGAGCGTAAAGGCAATAATCTTCAATTACCGTGACATTACCGAACGTAAAAAACACGAACACGAGAGAGAATTGCTGATTCTTGAGCTTACTAAACATAACAAAGATTTGCGCCAGTTCTCATACATCACTTCACATAACCTGCGGGCTCCGGTGTCGAACTTACTGGGTTTGCTAAGCTTATTAAAATATACACCGGTAGAAGATCCGTCGCTGAAGGAGATTCTCGACGGCTTCCAAATTTCGACAAATGCTTTGAACGATACCATAAACGACCTGTTGAGTGTTTTGTACATCAAAGAAAATACACCGATGGAAATGGAAGATATTTCTGTTCCGGACATGGTAAACAAGGTTTTCATGCAGGTATCGAACCTGATTGAGGAAATTAAACCGGAAGTAAGCTTCGAAGTAAAAGCAAATAGCGTTATTTATTTCAACAGGACATATTTTGAAAGCATCTTTTTGAATCTGTTAACCAACGCTCTAAAGTACCGGTCGGATAAACGCCGTTTAAAAATCACGATTAAACTGCAAGAATTTGAAGACAAAACCATCGTAACCTTCGAAGACAATGGAATTGGCTTTGACCTTGCAACGGTTAAACCCAAGATATTTGGCCTCTATCAGCGGTTTCATAACCATCCCGACAGCAAGGGCCTTGGTTTATATCTTGTAAAAACTCATATGGAGGCTTTAGGTGGAAGTATTGATCTGGAAAGCGCAGTAGATGAAGGAACAAAGTTTATTCTAACATTCAATAAGATTTATGCTGAACAAGGTTCTCTTCATTGATGATGACAGCGTAGCCCTGATGCTTTACAGAAAGCTGGTCGAGAAATCAGACTTTGCGAGGGAAACGCTGACGGCTTTAAATGGAAGAGCTGCACTCGAATATTTTTCAGCTTTGATGGAAGACAATACGTCTCAAGACTATCCTAAATTAATTTTCCTGGACCTCAATATGCCAGTTCTGGATGGTTGGGATTTTCTAAAAGAATTTTCAAGCCCCCTTTATTCTCCCTTCAAATCGGCTAAAATTATTATCCTTTCATCATCTATTAATCCGGAAGATCTAGAACGTTCGAGAGAGTTTGAAATGGTGATCGACTTTATTTCAAAGCCTGTAACGATCGAAGTTCTGGAAGGACTGATGATACGGTTTCGAAGAGAAAGAGCGTAAAAAAAGCCCATGCAATGCATGAGCTTTTGATAATTCGCAACTTAGTGTGCTGGGCTGATATTCCTATCAACGTGATGCCCGTGCGAGTGCTGCGATGTCTTCACTGTAAATAGTCCGGCTCCAATCTCCATTATACCGATAATCAAATGGGGCAGATATACAAATTCGTCAAAATTAAATAACCAGGGTGATGCAGCCAGGAAAATACCCATGATCACATCCATGGTTAAATGTCCGCTCATTGATATAGCTTTTTTTCCTCCGCCTTCATAATCGGTCATGAAAGACAGACCGAGAACCAAAATACCAACAGCTATAGCCACCCATTTCGCACTTTCAATATCGGCGAAGTTAAATAACCAGGGCGAGGCGATTAATAATATTCCAGCTACATAATCCAACACAGCATGGAATTTTCGACTAATGAATCTCATAGTATAGAATTTTAAGTTTTAATTTAGATGTACTGATACTTTTACAAGTTGTATGCCAAGTGCCGAAAAACGACCTCAAACGGGTATAATCCGCAGCATCACCGTATTTTACACATTAAAATTAAAACCTTTGCCTTAATGCAACAGTAGGTTGCATGCCTTCGGAAGAGAATCCTGCTACGGCTCTGACGAAAAACCTGTTGAATGGATTCAGAAAAACCCCTGCGCCGTATCCATGATGAATAGTCTTCGATACTTCGTCTGGAATCCATACCCTGCCGATGTCATAAAACACAATGAGGCCGGCCTTGCCTTTTAATATTGGAAGTGGTCTAGGAAGAGTTATGCGCGTTTCGAGATTATTATAGACCAGGTGATCTGCCGCAAAGCGAAACTTACGGTATCCTAAAAGATTGTCCTGGCTACCCAGAAAAGCACTTTGATAAAAGGCCGTCTTACCGATCGTAAAACCAGCTCCTACGCGATTTGCCAGAACTATACCTCCTCTGTTATCCAAACTTTTATAGAAGGAAAACTGGGGAAAAGCCTGTGCGTATGTTTCCGAATATTTATTTAAACCCTCGAAAGCCTGCAGCCGCAGGCTAAAATGAACACCTTCTATAGGCATTCTTAAATCATTACGTGTATCCCGCATAAAGCTAAAAACAACACCAGCATGGCTTTTTTCTTTCGAAAGATTGTTAAGTTGATTGCCTGCTGCCAGCTCATTAATATACCTGCCCCCGTTATCCTTCGGATCAAATACAAAGTGCTGAAAAACCGGGCCGAAGCTTATGGATGATTGTTGGGGTAGTCTGATACGAAGGGCCGGCTCGATCTGGTAGAACGAAAAATTTACGCGATAAAAAGTCCGGAAATCTCCGCTTCGGTCAAAATCAGTATCATTTCCCCGGCCGAAAAAGTTAAGAATATTCCCCTTAATATCTGCCAGTCCGTTTAAGGTTATATCTGTGTTTTTAAATACCGATATCCATTCGCCTTTGTATTCTAAAATAAGCGCCTTAGTCCTGATACTCTTTAAAACAGTGATCTTTTGAATATTAGGATCAGGCGCCTTATACCCTTTTATCCGGTAAGAGAGGCCTAGAAACAAACCATCAACAGAACGCAGGTCGGCAGTTGGAGAAATCCTCCGGGCCTTTTTTAAAAAAGAAGGACCTTGTATCTCTGTGCTGTCTTTTGTCAGCAGTTTTAAAGTATCGCCTACCGAGGTACTATCGTTAACACTGTAGGCGTTTTGGCAAAAAGAAACTCCACCAATAAAAAGCGAAAGTATAGTAAGCAAGATCTTATTCATGTAAAATTATTTTCCAGATAGTGTAAATAAGTAACATCATAAGGCCCGCTGTGTTTCTTAAACATCAAACCTCGAACGCTCTTTAATGTTCTATAAGAAATTCTGATACATGAGCCCATACCGCAGACGTCTCTTATTTTATCTTCTTTGTATCCTTTTATTGGGCTTTTTCTTACTAACGGCATTCATTTATTTCTATCCTGAATCGGGTGCAGACCAAGAGTTTTCTGAAGAGATACAAGAGCATCAACATCCCCTCCTAGACAATTTAATGAGAGGGATAAGTGTGTTCGGCAGTTTTCCTTATTCCTTCAGCATGGTTGTTGCAACGGCCGTTCTCTTCCTGATTTTCAAATTCAAAAAAGAGGCATTATTTATCTGCCTTACGGGATGTTCGTGGCTGGTAAGCTCCTCGATTAAAATCATTGTAGACAGGCCGCGGCCAACCGAGGATCTGGTCAGAATAGTCGAAGAGGCCAATCGAAAAAGCTTTCCGAGCGGCCATGTGCTGTTTTATGTGGTGTTTTTCGGATTCTTAACGCTGTTGATGTATCATTTAAAAAGCATCCCTAAGACCCTGCGGGCGGTGATCGGCATTGCCTCGCTCTTCCTTATCTTTAGTGTTCCGGTGTCGAGGATCTATTTGGGCGCGCACTGGTTTACCGATGTATTGGGCGGTTTTTTATTGGGAATAGCGTGTTTACTTACTCTCAGCTTTTACTATTTAAAGAAACCTGATCAAGAAACTTAAATCTCCGCTCCATTTTATTGATGATTTTCAACATTCATATCATCTTAAATTGTAATTTAATCGCATGAAATCCAGCCTATCCGGCTTGGTGTTTAGAAAAGATGTTGAGAACCTTCGTACTCAGGCTAAGTCTGATCATCTGCCTATTTCCTTATACAGGCAATTCTCTTGCCGTGGAAATTCTATTTTCACGGTATTCTGTGAGCGATGGCTTAGCATCAAACTTCGTTAATTGCGTATGGCAGGATCCGCGCGGACTAATCTGGGTGGGAACCGACAACGGGCTGCAGCGCTTCGACGGCAGTAAGTTTACCAGCTTTTACCAGAACTCCAACCAGCAAAAGCTTCCTGCTCTGGCCGTTCATCAAATATTGAGAGATGCCCGAAGTACTATGTGGATCAGAATGGGCAGCCGGATCGGAACGTTTAACACCTTCAATTATACTTTTAAAGAAGTGAAGGTAGTTTCGCAAAAACCAATCCCTCCGCGCGCAGAATATTATTTAAGACGGGATTTTAAAGGCAACCTGCTCCTTACGGTATTAAAAGTGGGAATTTTCACATACAATGAAAGCAAACGAATTTTTGAGGAAAACAAAAATGTGCTCTATGTTCCAGCCGACCTGGGCATTAACCATGCTTTCGAAGACAGAACTACAGGAAATTACTGGCTGTCTACAGATAAAGGCCTGGCATTGTACAACTTCAAAGACAAGAAAATTTATAATCATACAAACCCCGGTTGGAACAAGGCGTTTTCGAAACAACCCGGCTTATATAAAAACGTAACGCATTTGCACATTGATAAGCAACGGAGGTACTGGATAGTTAGCTGGGCGGGCGGAACTCCTAAAACCTATTGTTACGACGAGCAGAAAGGCAGATTCACCACCGATACAGCCGGATTAAACTCTGACAATGGCTATTTTGAGATCAGAGATTTTAAAGAATCACAAAATATTCTCTGGGCATACGGACTGCATTTTCTTAAAATTTTCGGGCAGCATGAAAAGGGCTTTTACACTTTCTACAACGACAAGTCGACCTACGGCATTAAATTCAACTCTATCAATCATATATTCGAAGACCGCGAAAAAAATGTGTGGATAGCGTCGGATAACGGCCTCTATGCTGCCAAAGTGATATTTGATGAAGCAAAACATGGGATTATAAAAAAGTGGCACAATGAAGATGCGATCACTTCTGTCCTGCAAACTTCAGATTCGCACCTGCTTTTAAGTACTTCCGGAAGAGATATCGAACCACTGAAAACTTCGGGGAGAGACATCATGCCTGCCCCTGCCTACCGGGATGTGATTTACAAAAATCAGCCAAAGGGAGATAAAGCCTTTCATATGGTCTGCGACATGCAGGAACACACCCAAAGTAAAACACTCTGGCTTACTTGTCATAATGGGCGGCTAATCAAGCACAACTTAGTCAGCAGAACTTCCCAATTCCTTAATCCTGCAGCCTTCAACAATAAAAACGTTCGGCAAGTGGCCGAGGATAAGTCTGGCAACCTTTGGTTCGGCACACAATCGGGAGGTCTGATCAGGCTTGCTGCCGCAGATATTGGAACAAACAAATTTCAAGGGGTATTGAATTTCAAGGTTGGAATCTCAAAGCTATACGTCGATAAGCAAAACCGCCTTTGGGTGGCCACCGAGGGCAAAGGATTATATGAGGTGAGTACGAAGGATTATAAAGTTAAAAAAGCTTTAACAGCGGATAAGGCCCCGGGATATAGCTTGTCGGATAATTCAATCAAAGACATTATTCAATACAACGATAGTATATTCTATGTAGCTGCAGGCAATCTCGATATTTTGAATATTAAAAACGGCAAAGTCGAGCAGCTTACGCTTTATGACGGATTACCGTTCACTTCGGTTTCATCGCTTCAGCTGGACAGCTCAGGCGACCTGTGGTTGAGTACTATCGGCGGACTGTGTACTTATGACTTTAAACGCAGGTTTTTCAGGCTTTACGATCAGAAGGACGGATTAATCACCACCACCAGTGCCGATAATCTTTTGCAAACCAGTGCCAGGCTGCAGGATAACCAGCTTTTATTTGCGGGAGGAAATAATTATGTGCTTTTTGACCCCGACCAGATCAAGGATAAAAAACGCCCTGATAAAGTAACGATCACAGACTTTAAGCTTTTCAACAATAACTTACCGGTAGATTCGATCCTGAAATTAGACAAATTTACGTTGAACAGTAATCAAAACTCGATCACCATTGAATTTGCCACTTTAAATTACAACAGGCGCAACAAGCTTAAATATTACTATAAACTCGAAGGCGCCGACAATAACTGGGTTGAATCGGACGGGCCAATTGCAGCAAATTACGCCTACCTGCCGCCTGGCGATTATACCTTCCAGGTAAAATCTGTAAATAGCCAGGGGCTCGAATCCATGGAGGTTACCAGTCTGCCCATTCGCATAAAACCTGCTTTTTGGCAAACATGGTGGTTTTTACTTCTGGTAAGCAGCGCTATCGCAGGCATTATTTATTTCGGTTACAGGTTGCGGCTAAACCAACTGATGGAGGTCCAGAAAATCCGCGAACGCGTGGCAAGAGATCTCCACGATGATATGGGATCTACCCTTAGCACAATCAATATCCTTAGCGAAATGGCGAAGGTCAAAGTAAAATCAGATACTGTTAGTGCAGGCGATTATATTAGTAAGATATCGGATAACAGTATAAGAATGATGGAGGCTATGGACGACATTGTTTGGAGCATCAAGCCATCTAACGACAGCATACAAAAAATAACAGCACGCATGCGCGAATTTGCCGCAGGCATACTCGAACCTAAAAATATCGACTACTCTTTTGTACTCGATGAAAAAGTGAAGGAGCTGACACTGGATATGGAGGCAAGGCGCGACCTCTTCCTGATTTTTAAAGAAGCTATTAATAACCTGGCTAAATATTCCGGCGCAAGCACAGCAGATATCCAGTTCTATCAAAAAGACAATAAGCTCATACTTCAGATCGAAGACAACGGCAAAGGCTTTGACCCTAACCAGGCAGAGCAAGGCAACGGGCTTTTGAACATGAAAAAAAGAAGCGACAGGCTTAAAGCAAAATTTACTATCAAGTCTGAAATGGGGCTGGGCACAGAGATTTGCCTCGAGCTGCCACTAACATAAATATGTGATTGCAGAACAAGTTAGCTTTTTATAATTTCCGGCCCGAGATAGAGGTGAATGATAAAGATAATCTTATACGAAGACAATTCCCAGCTGCGCGAAGGCCTGTTTATGCTGCTAAATGGCTCTGACGGTTTTTTAGTGGTGGGGGCCTTTGGGAATCCTACAAATATTATCGAACAGTATAATAGCCTGAAACCGGATATTATCTTAATGGATATCGACATGCCCGAGACCTCTGGCCTGGAGGGACTCAAGATGCTGCGTCAGGTGAGTGCAGATGTTAAGGTGTTAATGCTTACTGTTTTCGACGACAATCAACACGTTTTTGATGCTATTAAGGCAGGAGCAAACGGATACATCCTCAAAAAAACGCCGCCGGCCAAACTTATCGAATATATACAGGAAGCCAACACCGGCGGAGCGCCAATGAGCTCGTCGATCGCTACACAGGTGCTTAAAATGTTTTCATCCATCCAAAACTCGGGCGATAAGCAGCATGACTATAACCTCTCAGAGCGTGAAACTCAGGTCCTACAACTTCTTGTCAATGGATACAGCTATAAAATGATAGCTTCTGAGATGTATATAGCTATCGATACGGTCCGTTCGCATATCAAAAAAATCTACGAAAAGCTTCATGTAAACTCGAAGAGTGAAGCTGTAGCGAAAGCCTTTAAAGGAAATTTATTTAATTGATCCTAAAAGCTTAGGCCGTAACCAGGCTTAAATATTTTGAACTTCTGCTTTCGAGGGAGGAAATCTTTTCTTTTAAGATACCACGAGCCCTGCTCAACTGCGTTCTTGACAATATTTCGGAAATGCCAAGCTCTTTTGCGATTTCCTGATGAGAATAGCCCTCTATGGCGAACATATTAAACACCAGGCGATATGATGCCGGTAAGCTGGTGATGAGGCGCAAAATATCTTTAGCCTCAAGGCCTTCCTGGTAAACAGCGGAAGAATATGCGTTTACATTTTCAGAAATATCTATAGAGCAGGATATGTATTTGTTTCTTCTGTAATGTTCGATAGCCGTATTAACCATTATTTTTCTAACCCAACCCTCGAAAGAGCCCACACCATTAAAGTAGTTAATCTTTGAAAAAACCTTAATAAAACCGTTTTGCAAGATATCCTCGGCCTCGAAACCGTCGCGGGCATAACGTAAGCACACACCGTACATTTTGGACGACAGCTTTTTATAAAGCTGCTCCTGGCATTGCCTGTCGCCATTTTTACAGCCCTCTACTAATTCAAGGTATCGTGATTGCGTCATGGGTTTATTTATTGAATAGAACAAATGTATGCCTGATTATCAGGCACATCAATCACATATTTGTGGGGTTTAATCCCCGTTGCTACGGAAGGACCTATTTACTTCAGACTAGAAACCATAACCATTTACCTGTTAAGTGCGTATAAGGTAAAACGATTTTTGAAAGCACCCCCTGGCAAGCAGGTATTAACATTTCGGTCTAAAGAATGAACGTTTAAACAATGGAATCAAAGGTCTTATCCTCTACCGGCTTTTTACACGAGTTTAGCATCGAAGAACTGTACGTTTTAACTACTCACTGGCTTTCCGACATCGGATTTTTTGAGCAGGAGATTAATTACTTCCAGTCGCTCATCAACAGGTACTTCCTTCCGGCTGTTGAAGAACAAAATGTCATGTTAATCCAGAGCCTGGCGAGCCATTTCGAATCGCTCGATTTGCGCAAAGAACAATTGAAGAATAACATCATCCAACATCAGCAACACCTTAGCACTTTCCTGGACAAGAGCCAGGTAGAAAACGAAGCACATCTCAACGTGCTTCATTCAAACCTTGAAGGGAAGCTTTTTGAATTTATTAAAACATTGCGTCAGATAAAGCTGGAATTTTTTAATGCCACAAAGTTTTCCGGTAAACTGAAAAAAGCGGAAACAAAAGCTTAACAGGCGAAAAGGCCACGGGCTATCTCCTTTATACACATCAAAAAATTGCGTCAAAGAATCGTCTGCAGAGTGTAACAGCGCGCACATTTCCTGCGTAAACCGGTAAAATGAGAAAGAAACGGATCGACGCCTCACATCGACATTTGTCTGTGCAGCACCACTGCGGCCAAGCTATCAGCCTGGCCGGAATATTGGTAATTTTTGGCTGGATTATTGACAGCGCGGTGCTTAAAAGCTTAGTCCCTGGATTTATGGCGATGAACCCGGTTATAGCCGCCAACTTCGTTTTATTTGGCGGCTGGCTATTGCTTAATAGCAAGCCCGAGTTCAAAGGGACCAGGTATCTAACTTTTCTGATATTGTTAGCCAACAGCTTTGGTGCGATATTAAAATTAACTGAAGGATTTTTTCCGCCCGGAATTGAAATTGACCACATCCTGTTCCCGCAGCTGGAAACAAACAAAATCCCTCCGGCATCAATTTTAAATCTGGTGATTTTGAACGCTGCCTTCTTTGTTTCGTTATCAAGGAGCAAAAATAAGGAGTATTTTTTTCAAGCGCTGGTATTGTGCTGTCTTGTTATCAGCTCTGTCTATTTGTGTGGTTACTTATTTAATTACAGTTCATTAATAGGGGCATCGGTATTAAGACCAATGGCTCTAAATACCTCCATCTGTTTCATGGCACTATCTGTGGGACTTTTATTTTCCTATCCTGATAAAGGCTATATGCGCCCCATCATGTCTAAGAAATTAGGCGGAACCATGGCGCGTAGAATAATTCCGTTTTTGCTCTTTACACCAATGGTTACTGGGGCGCTACGTCTCTGGGGACAACGGTTTAACTTCTATAATACAGAGCTAGGAGTGGCTATCTTCGTAATAGCGACCGCCTTCCTTTCATTTATTTTATCGTACTATTTTGCCAGGAGATTGAACGAGATAGACACAGTACGAAAACTGCGTGAAGACGAATTAAGAGAAAAAACGATTTTACTTCACCAATCAGAGGTATTACTCGAACAAACTGCCGGAATTGCAAAAGTAGGTGGTTGGGAAATTTCGCTGCCCGATAAGAGTGTTTCTTGTACAACTGAGCTTTACAAGATAACGGAGATGAACGAAGAGACAGAAATGGGGTTTGAGGATTTGTTAAATTGTTTCGGGAAAGAGTCGGGACAGTACTTCCTCAACCATTTTGAACAGGCCTTGAAAGATGGTAAACCTTTCGAAATAGAAGTCAAAATACTTAAGGCCAAAAAACACGAAATTTGGGTCAATGCCAAAGCCCGCACCATCTTTAACACCGAAGGCGAGGCAATAGCGATAGGTGGCACTCTTCAGGATATAGACGAAGCAAAAAAGAAGGAGCTATTGCTGGAGGAATCACTAGAGATCATCAACGAGCAAAATAAAAGGTTAATGAACTTTACGCATATCGTTTCTCACAATCTTAGAACTCACGCAGGAAATATCAAAAGCACACTGAGTATCTATGAGGAAGAGGAATCGGCCGAAGAAAAAGCAGCTATTCTAGAAATGACCAAATCTGCAGCCGACTCCTTACAGCAGACCATTGCCGATTTAAATGAAATTGTTGCCACACAATCTGCGTCAAAGCACCTCAGATCGCGACTTTATTTTGAAGATGTTTTTTTAACTGCAAAAAGCGTTCTGGAAAGAGATATCAAAACTGCTCAGGCAATAATCGTTACCGACTTTTCTGCCTGCCCCGAAATGGATTATGTCGCCGCCTATCTGGAAAGCATTTTCCATAACTTCATAAGCAACGCTATAAAATACCGCAGACCTGATGTGCCACCCGAAATTAAGGTATGCACGAATATGGAAAACGGCAAAGTAGCAATGACCTTCTCGGATAACGGCTTGGGAATTGATCTTGAAAAATATAAGGGGAAACTCTTCGGAATGTACAAAACCTTCCATAATCATCCCGACTCAACCGGAGTGGGCTTATTCTTAACAAAAAATCAAGTCGAATCCCTGGGCGGCAATATCGCGGTAGACAGCCAAGTGAATGTGGGAACAACCTTTAAGATCCTTTTTTAAACACCTGAAAAATGGCGCATCGTTTGTGCTTCGATGGAGGGGACAAGTTCGAATACCGTGAAAGTGTCGATTTGCGCCCGGACCTTCCGTTAAAATTTTATATTTGACCATTGCACACGAGCCAGATGATCACTGCTTTAATACTTATAGTAGCCTTAGTTGCTTTCGCCTACTTTTTTTTACATCAGGCCCAGTTTGGGAGGATAGCCACCGGCGACCGCCTAGAAAGAATAAAGAAATCACCGAATTACCGGGAGGGTAAATTTCATAACCTTAACCCTACTTCCGACCTGACCGAAGGAGTAAGTCTTTTTAAGGTCTTACGCGAATACCTTTTTAATAAAAGTGATTCGGTGAGACCACCTTTAACCCTGCCATCGTCGAAAACTGATTTGCACGCGTTAAATGCGGACGAGGACGTCCTGGTTTGGTTCGGACACTCTTCTTACTTTTTTCAGGTAGACGGAAAGAAAATATTGGTCGACCCTATTTTCAGCGGCAGGTCATCTCCGGTGAAGTTTACTACCAAAAGCTATAAGGGCAGCGATATATATACGACTGATGACATTCCGGAAATCGATTATCTCTTTCTTAGCCATGATCATTGGGACCATCTCGACTATGAAACCATCATCAAACTGAAACCTAAAGTCCGCCGCGTTATTACCGGACTAGGTGTAGGAGCCCATCTTGAACATTGGGGTTACTCTACAAATATGATAACCGAATGCGACTGGTTTGAAGAAGTGGTACTTGATGCGGGATTCAAAGTAAATACATGCCCTGCGAGGCACTTCTCGGGCCGGGGATTGAAGCGTAACCAGGTTTTATGGATGTCGTTTGTATTAACCAGCCCGTGCATGAAAATATACATGGGCGGAGATTCTGGGTACGACACGCATTTTGCAACCGTAGGCGAGCTTTATGGCCCGGTTGATCTTGCTATTTTAGAATGCGGCCAGTACAACCAAAACTGGAAGTACATCCATATGATGCCGGAGCAGGTTGTGCAAGCTGCAACAGACTTGAAAGCTAAATATCTGCTCCCTGTACACTGGGCAAAGTTCGCGTTGGCGCAACACGCGTGGGATGAACCCATTAACCGGGTGATTGACGAATGTGGTAAAAGGAACATGCCGGTTCTTCATCCAATGATCGGCGAAAGACTTCCATTAAAAGAATATAAGAATTGCGAAACCTGGTGGAAATAGTCAATAATATCTATCACAAATTCCTTATTTTTTCAATTACAATGGAACCCTTGTAAGCATTTCGCGTAAACTGCTGCGATAACCTAAACCTAAAAATCAATGAAAGAGGATTTTAGAATTCCTGTTTTCTTCCTCATAGCGGGTATTCTATGGATAACCTTCAGCGATCAATGGCTGTTCTCGCTGCCATTTAATATAGAACAGCAGGCATTCATCAGCAAAAGCAAGGGCTTTCTTTTCGTTTCCGTTTCAACTTTTTTCCTTTTCTTCCTGGTAAGGCATAGTAACCGGAAACTGATAAAACAGCAATATAACCTCAATCTGCAGGCAGAAGAAAATCGTAAGCTTTTCGAGATACTAAACAAAGTGCAGAGTTCCATTATATTTTCAAATCCTGAGGGAAAAATCACCTGGGTCAACCGCTCATTCGAAGTTGCCAGTGGCTATAGTTTAAATGATGTTATTAACCGGCATCCCAAAGAAGTGCTGCGTGGTTCGGAAACAGACCGCGATACAGCCGAAAAGATTGATACAGCTTTGAGAGAGGGGGTAAGTTGCAGCACCGAAATTTTAATCTATAAAAAGACAGGTGAGAAGTATTGGATCAATACCAACATCACCCCGCTATATAATAACGATCGCCAACTTAGCGGATTTCTGTCAATCCAAACCGACGTTACCGAATACCGGCTACTTGAGCAAAAGCTATCTAAACAAAATACTTTATTGCGAAACATCACCTGGATGGCTTCACACGACATCAGAAGACCGCTGTCTTCCATCCTCAGTCTTGTTGAACTAATAGAATCAGGAACTGAACCGGAACGAACAGAATGCCTGCTACTACTGGCACAAAGTGCAGATGATCTCGACAAAACCATCTGCTCGGTAAGCAACAAAATAAATGAACTCGAGCGACAATAAATAAATGCCCGCAACCTCCAGAAATCCTCAGGGGGGGGCTCTGAGGAGCATCTCTGGCAGAAATCTGAACCCTATCCTGCTTAATTGCGTATAAAGACTGTTATTTCCCTGCCGGGAACAATTCTAAATGAGTAAAACTGTCTCAAAAAGTGTTAATATATTCTTGGCTTTAGACAAGAATGTTATCAATGGATACTTCAATCCACATGATATTTCTCCCATCTATAAGCGTCAGCTAAGTGTGCGATTTGAGCAGTATATCCGGCAATCGGTTCAGTCGTCCAAGCGGCACGATCCAATTTTTTTCAAACTAAACAGTAAAAACAAAATCGACGAGCAGTTTGCCGACCCGCTGATGTATGCCATCAGAGGCCACTTCACGGCAAAGAAAAAACTGGAAGTTAAAGCCTTCTCCAAATTTAAGCGCAGGAACTACGGAACTCTTGGAGTAAGCCTTTTTATTGTATCCGGACTGAATTTATTGTTACCCGTGCTGATGGATGAAGTTACAGCAAGCCAGTCGGGGATGGGACATTTTATAGATGTGTTTAGTTTTATCATCTTTTATCATCCGCTTACCGAACTGCTGTTCAACTGGAATCCTTATCTCAAAAGAATAAATCTATTAAATAAGCTCATTGCCGCAGAAGCAATTATCGTGAGCGGTGAAAAAGGCGCTGTTCAGGCCGATAGTTTTGAAGAGTATGAGAGCTTTGAAGAAATGGAAGCCTGGTAGTTCAAATGCCGGTCAGCCTCAGGCCACTTCGGCTTTTATCTCCATCGAATCAAAACCCTGAATCACAGGAAGTGCATTTTCTTTGTTAATGATAGCATCAATAACCTTGCTTGACACAAATACCCGGGAAGGAATACTTTCTGCCTCGTACGATTTGAACTCCTGCCGGCGGGTAGCAACCAGGGTATCATAAATATATTCTTTGCCATTCTTACAAGCAAGAATCTCATCTTCCGTGAGATAAAATATATCATCTGCGTTTTCTATCCAGCCATTTCTTACAAATAAATCGCCGAAAGCTAGATACAGGGTACGATACATTCCAAACACCCTGCTGCGTTCAAGTTTAAACACCTCACGGTGAGCAATAGCCGTCTGCAATTTGTTTATGGCAGAAAATATATTCATTTTCTGCGCATCCGGAACAGCTGATAATCTTGATTCAAATATTTTAATGCAGAGTCTCTGCGATTGGCTGCCTGCCCTTATTTCAGAGATTTGAGCGTGTAAACAATCGCGTAGATAACTGTAAAACACCAAAGGGTTGGTGCGCATAGTTTGCGTTTCCAATTTCAACTCGCCGGTTGTTCTATCGCCATAGTGATCTATAAAATGAAGCACTTCTTGATAAAAATCGGTAAAGCGAACTTTAACCTGCTGATGTATGTCGTTAGGCAGCCTGCTAATCAGTAATTTCAGTTCGGGCTGTGAAGCACAAATAATGGCCAGGCGGTGCATATGCCTGGCGGGTTGCAGACTTGATACGGATTGCTCTTCATTTAAGAAATTGTCTACCAATTCCTCTGCGCCGCCTATTTCAGCTTCCTTCAATTTACAGGTCAAAACTGCACAAGCTTGCAGGATATATAGATCGTTTATTACTGGTACAGTCCAGTTTGTTATTAAATTACCGTCAAGCTCGGCTTTGCTTCTTTTCAAGTCATCTATACCTGATTGCTGAAAATTTTGCTTGTAAAATTCGGCGTTAAACTCCTGAATCTCATTTAGAAACTTAGGGACAGATCTTTTTAACGCCGCAAATTTTAAAAGGAGCTGAGGCCGGATAATATATTTCATCCATACGCGGATCAACTTTATGCGCCAGCTCTGTCCATCATCTTCTGCAAAGTTCAGGCTATCCGTAAGGCCAAGCATCTGGGCCAGCGCTACATTGTTCTGTTTAAAAGGATTGAATAACAGCACCCCACGGTACCAATTGTTAATGTTATAGTAAATACGTCCCTTAATCAAACCAACCAGATTTTGAAACACATCCTCGTTGTCTTTCATAACGCTTTTGCTAAGCGAAAGAGATTTAACCGTTTTCCGGTAAACCAATGCATAAAGCCGTTTGGTAAGATTATATGTTAAAGGAGTGGTGACACCGTTGCAGCATTTTTGTATGTTAGAGTTGTCGTAAACAATAACACTCTGCTTTTTTTCTGATACGGATATTGAAAAAGGATCTTCGTTTTGAAAAACTACCATTAAAGATAAAAGGTTAACACATAAAACCGAGCAATGTGAAAGCGAGACCGATGTTCTCTTGTTCGCATTTTGGGACCATTAGGTTTCAAAAAACTGAAATATTTTTTACTTATAGATTAAAAATCGAAAGACAGCAACATAACATTCAAGTATTCAGACCATTGAACGGAAAATTCATTCCAGACACTTCTTCACACCGCTAATGAAGACTAATCTTTAAAAATCCTGACGCGTATTGCATTGCATTTAGTAATATTACCGCAGGGCGTTATCAGTCAGGAATTATGTTCTTCATTCTCTCTAAACTATTACTGATATTTATTTTGCCGGCCACATGGATCTTTATTGCCTTGCTGGGGGCTTTGGTTTTCAGGAAACAATCTCAAAAAAGACGATGCTTGATAACATCGTTTTCTCTATTGCTGATTTTTACCAACCCGTTTCTTTTAAATCAATTTGCAAGGTACTGGGATATTGAACAGAATACAGATAATAACCGTTACAGTTGCGCCATTGTACTTGGCGGTTTCGTTAGTGAAGATGAAAGGGCAGAGGGATATTTTAATGGCTCCGCCGACCGCTTTATACAAGCGCTGAAGTTGGCGATTTCACAAAAGGCCTCCACATTACTTTTTACTGGTGGAAATGGCAGTTTGAAGCCGAGCGGATTTAGAGAGGCTAAGTGGCTTTCGGCAGAAATAAAATCATACAACGTACCCGATTCAGCAGTACTACTCGAAAGCCGGTCGCGAAACACTTCAGAGAACGCAGCATTTTCTAAAAAAATAATAGAACAGCGTAACCTGGCACCGCCTTATCTGCTGGTAACTTCAGCATTTCACATGCGCCGTTCGTTGCTCACCTTCCGCAAAGCAGGACTGGAAGTGGTTCCCTATTCATGTAATTATATTGCCGGCCGGGAGAGGGTTTCGCCAAGCAGCTTTACCCCCGATGCCCGCATTTTGAGTACATGGAATTTTTACATTAAAGAAGTGTTAGGATACATTGCCTACTACTTCAAAAACTAAAGCATAAAAGCCTGAAAGTACTTTCTTGCTTGCTCTCCGTAGCTTTTAATTAATGAATCAAAAGTGGCGACAAGGCCCTTATAATTGGTAGCTTTCCCTTTTGTTGGAGAAGCTAAGGGCTTTTCTAACGGTTTGTCGGTTACCGAAGTAGCGAACCATGTAACGTGTACATGAGGCAATGCAACACCGAGAATCATACCCGGCAGGCCCGAAAATGTTTCGGGGCCGCTCGCCACAGGAATCTGATCAGTGTAAAAAGCTACAACATAAATAGAATCCAGGATGAGACCGTTGGCGCGGCGGCATGAATATCCTGCAATTTCACGCGTTTCGTCGGTTATTTTCCATTTTACGTTACGGATACTGTCTCTAATGAGAAAAGTTTGTTCAAATACCTTCTTTTGAACGCTGCTGGTATGGGTAGCAAAATCGTTGAACACAGTATTAATCTGCTGGACAGAAGGGTGACTGCTGTACCTAGATGCTGTTGATGAAGGTTCCTCGGCGGGGGTAAACAGCGACTTATCCTTCGAAAACTGCAGGGTGCTCTTCATAGTCATGAATTGCGGCTGCGTTTTTTTATACTGATCCAGAATCTGAGTCATATACGCTTCATTGTCTTTCGTTATCTCGCTTTTAAGAATAGCGTGCATATTTGCCTTTTTCTCGAATTCAATCGTTCCCTGCATAGGAAACCGGGTAAACTGAGCTTGTAAACTGCCGCCAATCAGCAGCATAGATATTATTGTTAAGATGATAGTTTTCATATTCCTTAATTTTTTGGCTTAATTCCTCCGCCCATTTTGTTAAAATCCCAGATTAATGAGAATAGTGCGTATCGCCTGATGGTTGTATGGTCGCTCTGTGAGTTTGAGTTATCGTAACTCTGTCTGCTAAAACCGGTATTCTGATTTAACAAATCGTTACCTGACACAGCAAATTTCAAACTTTCATCCTTCAAAAACTTTTTGGTTAGTGTGGTAGTCAAAATGAAAAAGTCGATATCCTGATTAAACGTTTTTGTCCTCTTGGTTAAGGTGTAGCGGTAATCAGCACTAAGCTGGAGCTTCCCCGGTAATTCGACACTGAAAGAACCATTGGAGTTGAAACCGCCACCGCTATTATCGGTACTTTGGACGGTAGACTTATTATTGTTGAAAGAAGGGCCTAGTGAAACATTGAAATTGTACTTTTTAGCAACATAATGTGACGCGTTGAGATTAACCGAATAACTGGTTCTGGTCAATGAATTCAAGATCCTTTCCGGATCATCGCTATTACGGATATAGTTGTAATTCTTGCTTCCGTCTACTCCCGCCGACAAACCTAAGGTGAAGCCCAGGCTCTTAATTTTTCGGCTGAAACTGGCATTCAAATAATAATTTGAAGACATTTTGCTGGTAAGATTAACTGACTGGTATTCACTGGCTCCTTTTGAAGTATCAGTCACCGTATATCCAATAACAGGGTTAACGGTAAAAGAATACGAGCCATAACCGTACATATACTGTTCAGATAGTACTTTGTACGAATTATAATTTACATTGACAGAATTTCTGAACGACGGGTTTAAGTCAGGGTTTCCGCGAGAGATAAAAAGCGGATTATTGTTCACCCGTACCGGCTGAATCTGGCTTATACTGGGTTGTTGAGTACTCCCATTGTATCTTATACTCAACCCCTTATACTGCGAAAACCTGTACTGATAAGAGGCCTGAGGACTGATGTTGATAAAGTTCCTTTCAAATTTATCATCTCTCAAAATGTCTATTTGCTCAAGCTTTACCGCGTTAACCTTCGCCCCTATATTAGCAATATTTTTACCTTTCTTCAAATTTAGAACCGCGCCCCCCTGATTAGAACTTTGATTATAATCGAAGTTGTTACTAAAATTTTCGTCAAAAATATCATACACCCCCTGCCCCGACTTATTAAAGGATTTCCTGTCTGATGAGCTGCTGTTAAGATTCAGGCCGTAGTTTAATACGAGTGAAAGAGTTTTAGATAATGGCTCGGTATAAGTAATGTTAGAGTTAATTGCCGAACTCTTGGAATTTGATGTTTTTAATTGATCGAGGTTCTCAAAATGGGTAAAAGTCCCGCTTTCATCATAAAAATCATTCTTTGACAATACCAGCCCCTCGTCTTCACCTCTGTTAAATGTCTGGCTAAGCAGCATAGACAATGTCCTTCCGGTTTTCTTTAGCTTTTTTGTATAAAAAATACTGCCAAAGAACGATTCGTTTTTCCCCTCATTATTCGAATTACGGGTATTCTTATTTTGAAGAGCATTATTTCCCCTCATATTCATACCCTCATCAACATCGGCCCTTTCAGTGTTTCTTAAAGTACCGTCGGCAACAACTTTAAGGTCTGACGTTGAATCAATTTTTAAAGTATAAGTAACATCTAGCTTTTGTCTGAAGGTATTATTTCTAAAAGTAGAAGAATTGGCTCCGGTGAACATTGCAGCAGAATCTCTGCCATCCGCAGTCAGTCTCCTTAAACTGGTTTGCGACTGGTTACTTCGAACACCCTCAATCGTGAGCCCACCTGCTTTATAGTTCATATTCACGGTCTCTCTGTCTTTGTTCCATTTGGCATCGTAATGCACTCCGCCTGACTGTGAGTAGGGAATCCCCTCGCCGTTGTAACGTAAGTCATCTCTGTTGTTTGAGTAGAAGTAGCCCTCTTCGGACATTTGCATACTTGATGCGCCGTACTTATTAGCATCGTCCCAGCTCATTGCTTTACCGGTGTTTGCTATCGTACCATAGGCAGATATTTTTCGTTTAGCCTTGAACGCATTGAACATTCCCTGCCCCTGGTAATATTCGCTGTTTCCACCTCCCGCGTCTACCTTACCGAAATACCCCTTTTTCTTATCCTCTTTTAATTTGATATTAATCGTCTTGGTCTTTTCGCCATCGTCAATTCCGGTAAAAGTAGCCTGGTCGCTTTTTTTATCATAAAGCTGTACCTTATCCACCATATCTCCCCTGATATTTTTTGTGACCAGCGTGGGATCGTCGCCAAAAAACTCTTCACCATCCACTAATACTTTGCTCACGGTTTCACCCTGGGCTGTAATTTTCCCGTCTTTATCTACCTGTATTCCGGGTAACTGCCTTAATAGATCCTCTACTTTAGAATTGGGTTCTATCGTAAAGCTTCCGGCATTGTACTCTGTGGTGTCGCCTTTAATTTTGATCGCAGCTGCCTTCCCTTTGATAATTACATCGGCCAGCAATTTGGATTTAAGCAGTAAACTAATGCGGCCAAAGTCCACGGATTGTTTGACCGAATCGAGGGTAAAGTTGTCGACGTAATCGGCATATTTAGGGTAAGTTACCAGGAGGATAAATTTCCCTGGCTTTAGATTATCCATAGAGAAGGCTCCTTCTGCGTTTACCCTTGTAAATTTCACCAAAGTAGAATCTTTTGAATTTAGAATACTGACAGAAGTGTTTTCAAGATTCACATTGGCAGATGTGTCGACCACCGTTCCCTTAATGGAATAAGTAGTTTGTGCTTTAAGCGAAAAAGATGTCAGGGAAATTAATATTATTGCCCATAAGCTAGATTTCATAATGAGGTTTTAAGTGCACCTAAGGTATAACTAATTTCTTAGTATTCAAGAAGCCTCTGATCTAAAAGCTATTAATTAACATTAATTAACAGTTAAGAGTATGCGGTTTAGTTCGGGAACTTGCGAGAATGCTAGGGGGAAAAGACGTCTTGGAATTGGTTCGATTACTTTCTTTGCAAGATAAGACGGCGGCTATCTTTTGATTTTCTGAATTCCCAGGGGGCGATGGCATTTTTCATACTCCAAATCCCCACCCGACTTCTTTTTGCGTAAAGCTCCAGAGTTGCAAAGTCTGCAGATTTATCAAATTTCCTATAATGCCAGGCTAAACCCGCTTTTAGTAGTTCGCGGTTAAGAATTTTTCCATCCGGCAAAATAACCAATCCGATTGCTCGTCCATAACGATCTTTGTTCAGAACCTGCACTGTAACCGTTTTTCCGAATGCTAATTGAGAGCTAAAGAGCTTTGCCTTAGTCCCAAAGTCCTGCTTTTTTTCGGGGCAATCTATTCCATGAAGTCGTACTCTGATCTGCTGGTTTTCGGATAAGACGGTCATGGTGTCCCCGTCGGCTATCTTAATCACCTTACCTTTTATAATTTCCTTGCACAAAGCCACCAGACTTATCGAAAGGAATAGCAGCATCAATATACTCCGCTTTCTCATCAGGGACGAAGATAAGGATTAAGGCATTTGCGCGGCGGAAGAATGATGGGTAAATGGCAATACTGAAATCATTCATAATATACCTCTTCAGGTAAATAGTTATTATTTAAAAGGTATTTAATCCCGAAAGGGTATAAGCAGAAAATATTCAATTAGGTTTCACTGCCTGCGTTAAATTTAGCTTATAACTAGTGCTTCTGCCACCGCCTTCGTCCTTCATAAGAATACTTTTCCCCACTAAATCCTGAATGTCGCGAAGAGCCGTATCTGTAGAGCAACTGCACATTTTGGCCCACTTAGAAACATTCAATTTTCCATAGAAATCATCCAGCATAGTGTCCACCATTTTCTGCTGTCTGCTGTTTAATGGGACGTCTTTGTTCGCTTCCCAAAAGCTGGCTCTTATATTTATCTTCTCTAATACCTGATCCGTGGCATCCATGGATCTGTCAAGACATTCCAGGAACCAAACAATCCACTCTGTGATATCCAACTTCCCTTTCTGCGTACTTTCCAGGATGTTATAATATGCACTCCTCTCCTTCTGAATCTGGGCAGACATACTATAGAAGCGTTGTCCGGTTCGGTCAGCACGCGCCAATTGGATATCAGTTATCGCTCTGGTAATCCGTCCGTTTCCATCATCAAGAGGGTGAATGGTTACAAACCATAAATGGGCAATCGCTGCTTTTAATACTAGGTCGATATCTTGCTGCTCTTCGAACCAGGTTAAAAACTCCGACATGTATTTTTGCACAAGTGTAGCAGACGGAGCTTCGAAGTGTACCTTCTCTCTGCCATAAGCACCGGATACTACTTGCATAGGACCTTTCTCATCTTTCCGCCACTCAGCGACCGTAATTTTAGAAAGGCCGCTTCGCCCGGTTGGGAATAATGAGCCATGCCAATTGAATAGACGCTCTTCTGTTAGCGGAGTGTTGTATTTCTGAGTAGCATCCAACATCATCTCAACCACACCTTCAACGTGTCTGTCTGTTGGGGTAATACCTGCCACTTCAATACCGAGGCGTTTAGCTATAGACGATCTTACCTGCTCAGAGTTGAGTATCTCGCCCTCTATTTCGCTCGATTTAACGACATCTAAAGTCAAAGTCTGGAGGATAGCTTCTTCTTTAAGCTTGAAGCCCACCGAATTCATTTGGCCAAATATTTTCCCTTGCCTGTATCTGATTTCACCAAGCTTTGCACTAAATTGCTGATAGTCCCAGGTGAATAATGGCCAGTTACTCAGTTCATGGATATACATAATTGCCGCATTTATGCGGTGAATGTAAGAATTATTTGCCGCACATTCTAATAATACGCCGCAAATTTGCGGTGATTTAACAAATATTTGCCGCAAGGCGCTATATGACCGGAATACCGCTATTCCATTCATTTAATCTTTATTAAACTTTCAATATATTTTGAAAGTTTAATAACTTCCTCTATATTTGTTCCATGGAACTGGCAGAAGCAAAGAAAAAGTTTATCGAGACATGGGGTAAGTTGGGATCTGAATGGGGTATAAACCGCACTATGGCACAAGTTCATGCTTTACTGTTGATTTCTCCCGAAGCACTCACTACCGAAGAGATAATGGAAACATTAAGTATCTCAAGAGGGAATGCAAACATGACCTTAAGGGATTTAATGGGCTGGGGATTGATTGAAAAGCAACATAAAGCAGGCGAGCGTAAAGAATATTTCTATGCTGACAAAGACACCTGGAACATTGCCCGTCAGGTAGCTAAAGAGCGGAGAAAAAGAGAATTAGACCCAGTTCTAAAGGCTCTAGATGAATTAACAAAGGTAGAAGGAGATGTAAACGATCCCGAATACAAAACATTCAATAAATCGGTTACTGATATCAATAAATTAGCTAAAAACGTGGATAGAACATTAGATACGATGCTTAAAGCAGAAGAGAGCTGGTTTTGGGGCTCAATTTTTAAAATATTCAAGTAGAATATTTTTTTATAACAATGTTTCAATTTTTACTGAAAATTCAATAATTATAAGCAGCATTATGAAAGCGCTTAAGAACCACCTCATCCTTTTCGACGCCGAGTGCCCTATGTGCCGCATGTATACTCAGGCATTTGTAGAAAGCGGAATGCTCGATAACGATGGCAGAACTGCTTACCAGGAACTTCCTGCCCAAGCTTGCCCAATGCTCGACCGGCAACGGGCAGTAAATGAAATCGCATTGGTTAACCAGGAAACAGGTGAAGTGACTTACGGAGTAGAGAGTCTGTTCAAAGTTTTCGCTGCTTCTTTCCCTGTGCTTAAGCCCTTGTTTTTATTTAGACCGTTCGTTTGGCTGATGAGTAAGCTCTATGCGTTTATTGCCTTCAATCGAAGGGTGATCATTCCTGCGCCGGTTGCAGCGAATAGTTTCGAGCTGCAACCCACATTTAAGCTAAACTACCGCCTGGCTTATCTCTTCGCCACGTGGTTGCTTACAGCAATCGTCCTTTCTGCTTACGCCAGCTTGATGACGGGCCTCCTTCCTGAAGGAAGTGTCTATCGCGAGTATCTGATTTGTGGTGGTCAGATCTTTTTTCAAGGAGCTATCATCAGCATCATTCACAAAAGCAAACGCTGGGACTATTTGGGCAATATGATGACTATTTCTTTTGGAGGAGCGCTACTCCTGTTACCGGTTCTGCTTTTGGCACAATGGTTCAATCTTCATCCGCTCTTTTGCGCCATTTGGTTTATGGCAGTAGCAGGTCTGATGTTATTGGAACACATCCGGAGGACCAAGCTCCTGGAACTTGGCTGGATGCTAACAACCAGCTGGGTGCTCTATCGCATATTGGTTCTTTTATTCATCCTTTTAACTAACTGACATGAAGTACAACAAGATCGTGCTGGCCGGAGGTAATGGATACCTCGGAGGAGTATTAGCCGAATATTACAGACCTCTTGCAAATGAAGTAATTATCCTGAGCAGGAAGAATAAGGCTGCCCACGGGAATATCCAAACGGTGCTTTGGGATGGCTGTACAAAAGGTGAATGGATAAAAAGCCTGGATGGTGCAGATCTGCTCATCAACCTATGTGGTAAAAATGTGAACTGCAGATATACAGAAGAAAATAAAGCCGGAATTATCAATTCAAGAATAGTTCCCACAGCGCTTTTAGGAACTGTGATCGCCGGGATGGACATTCCACCAAAGCTGTGGATTAACGTTACTTCTGCTACTATTTACAGGCATGCAGAAGATCGCCCGCAGGATGAGGAAACCGGAGAAATAGGCTACGGATTCTCAATTGATGTTTGTCGCCAATGGGAAGAAACTTTCTTTAACACCAATACGCCTCGTACCCGGAAGATCGCGTTGCGAATGGGCATAGTACTTGGTCGCAAAGACGCAGCATTTCCGCGCTTGCTTAACCTAGTAAAATGCGGCTTGGGAGGAAAACAGGGAGACGGACAGCAATACGTCGCCTGGGTACACGAACAAGATGCTGCTAAGTGTACCGAGTGGCTCATGAATCATGAAAAACTAGACGGAGTGATCAACTGCACGGCGCCCGAGCCTGTAAAAAACGCTCAACTAATGTCCATCATTCGCGATGCATACGGGCTTCCTTTCGGTTTACCTGCACCTGCATGGCTGCTCGAAATTGGTGCAGAAATAATTGGGACAGAAACAGAATTGATCCTGAAAAGCCGGTGGGTTTTACCTAAGCGCCTTCTCGATAGCGGTTACCCCTTTCTTTTTTCAAAAGCAGAGCATGCGGTGAAAGACCTTTTAAGTATTAGAACTTAATCCCATGGAAACACCTTTACCCAACCTTCAAACATTTATCTTTTTTGCAGGTCTGGCCCAAATTGCACTGGTTTTAGGAAGTATGGCAATTCCCAGGATCTTAAACTGGAAGACGGAACTAATGAAAGTTCAGACATTAATCAAACAGATGTTCTGGACCTATGCTGCCTACATCTTGGTCATAAACTTAAGTTTTGGCTTACTTTCAGTTTTCGCTTATAATGACTTGACTAATGGTTCTTTACTCGCTAGCACAATAAGCGGCTTTATCGCCATTTACTGGATTTCAAGAATAGTAATCCAGTTCTTCTATTTCGATCGGAAGAGTTTTCCAAGCGGCTTAGCGAACAGACTTGCGGAAGTGATATTGGTTGCCCTGTTTCTTTTCCTAAGTATAGTTTACAGTATGGCCTTTTATTACAACTATCAACAACTCTAAAGATGGAACCAATACTACTACATCTGGCTTACTTCATGTTATTAAATCTTTCAATTATTCTCATCGGATATTGGTTGGTTCGAAACACCCTGATATGGCACAGCTGGAGTTTGTTAGTATTGGGTATCCTTATAATTCATCTCATTTTTCTGAACGATCATCCAATAATGCGGATGCTAGCTTTGATCGCCACAACCTTTACGGCAATGAAAATAATCGCGGCAGCAGAAAGCTATAAGGGCAAACCACTTAGCCTTTCCTTGCTGCAATGGGGAGTATTTGCCATCGGATGGGCAGGTATGCGGGCACAGGTTTTTGAAACACTGGGCAACAAACCATTGCCGGATGCCTGGCCGAAAATAACCTTTGGCTTCAGCAGGATTTTAGCTGGCTTTCTGCTGATCTTTCTGGCTCATCACATGTTGACATTACCAATCGATGCCGATGTTCTTTATGTCATCATAACAGCAATTCTACTCGTTGCCTTCAGTTTAATCCTTCATTTCGGACTGCTTAGTATCAGTGCGGGCATGTGGCGCCTTTCCGGCGTGAGTACGTATTATTTATTCAAATCTCCTGCAAAGGCAAAAAGCCTGAATGAGTTTTGGAGCAAACGCTGGAACCTTGCTTTCAGTGAGATGACCTCAGTCGCTATATTCAGACCACTAAAAGGTAAAACCGGAGGTGCTGTCGCCTTGATGCTCGCCTTTGTATTTTCAGGACTGCTTCATGAACTAGCTCTAAGTGTCCCTGTAGACAACGGTTATGGCTTACCACTTTTGTACTTTATCATTCAAGGCATCATCGTACTTTTAGAGAAGCTATTACTTAATCGCAAGGTCAGGTTCTTGCAGAATAAAATTCTCTCCCGGGTATGGGTATTCTTTTGGTTAATAGCACCCATGCCTATGCTTTTTCATGATCATTTTATTAAGGAAATAATATGGCCTATTGCAGGCCTAAACACTATTTAATATGCCCAGATTTATCCTACGTACCCAAATAAATACTCCAATAGAAGTCTGCTTCGATCTCGCCCGAAGCATTGACCTCCACCTCGACACCATGAAACACACCGGCGAAACAGCCATCGCCGGAGTTACCAGCGGTTTAATTGGACTTGATGAAACCGTAACCTGGAAAGCCCGGCATTTTGGAATTATGATGACATTAACCAGTAAGATCACCGAATGCAGCTCTCCTCTAATCTTCACGGACGAAATGGTGACGGGCCCTTCCAAAATGATGAAACACAGACATCTTTTTGAACAAAAGCAGGGCTATACCTTAATGACTGATGAATTTGTGTACCAGTCGCCTTGGGGAATACTTGGCAAGCTGGCAGATGCACTGTTTCTCAGAAAATACATGCAGAACCTCATCAAACACCGCAATGAGGTTATCAGGCAAAAAGCAGAATCAACAACCTACCCTTCACATGAAAACCCAGGAACAACTCTTAAGAAGAAAGATTAAACGATGGATCATCTTCTTTATCGTAGCACTCATCTTAAGCGGAATTACCGCTTTTCCCATCGAAAGTCAGCTGGCCATCACGATGAATCACCTGGATGTTTTTCCCTTAACCATTCAACATTGGCTCAGCACCATTTATCATGCAGTTAAAACAACAAACGATAACTATCCATATCTCGCATATGGAACAGATTGGCTGGCCTTCGCCCATATCGTAATTGCTACAGCATTTATTGGCCCTCTGCGAGATCCGGTGCGAAATATTTGGGTAATACAATTCGGTATGATCGCGTGCATCATGGTATTTCCATTGGCTCTCATAGCCGGACTCATCAGACAAATCCCTTTTTTCTGGCAACTAATAGATTGTTCTTTCGGAGTAATCGGTATAATTCCGCTGTATCTATGCTACAGAAACATCAAAAAACTGGAATATCTGCAAACTACAACCTTATCTTAAAATCATGGACAAAAAGATCTACTAATTCCAACTCATGAAAGGCTTCATCCTTTCAAACGTCTTGCATTTAGTATCATCCGAATTACCAGGTATTTAAAGCCGAATCCAAATGTTTTAGTATATGCCGAATTTGTTATTGTGCCATTGCTGATGGGTATTATTTGCGCCTGGCGCTGGAAAGGTTTGGAGGTTAAAGCAGAGTACTGGTACTCCTCTCCTGCCTCAATGGTTTAATTGGAGTGCTTTTGAGCGCCGTCTTTCTTGGCGAAGGGGTAATCTGCCTGCTCATTGTATCTCCTCTCATTTTCTGCTTATCATTACCGGAGTATTTATTGGCAGGGTAATGTTTAAGAAAAGGAACCAGAACTTAAATGTGAGTGTCGTTTCACTATCAATTTTGCGTCAAATCCTCCGTATATCCTATCCGTATCAAAAGCTACTTTAATGCGTGACAAGGCATGGATTATGTAACCGGGATCAAAGCTTCCATCAGCCATAAAACGTGCAAAACACAAATCCTCACTGATTTTATGTGCATACTCCCTCATGTCGATTACGGCAGCCCCGAACAGCGCAAAGCAGCAATAGCCTATTTCATGCAGCGCGGCTACTCGTGGTTGCGCTGAAATTCATCTTTACCCTGCAGAACTTCAAGAAACAAGTATATTTGCGTATGAGAATGACCGTAATGTTATAATATAATTCCAGATCGTAGAGTGAATGCCTTTAAGAGGCACTTGCTGTGTATTCTTTGAACTTTATATTAAAATATTATGGACAACATCTTAAATCCACAACAAATACAATCCTTTATTGCAGACGGCTTCGTCCGCATAGACAATGCATTCTCTGCTGAACTTGCGAGCGAAGCGAGGACTATACTTTGGAAAGACCTCCCCGTAGACCCTATTGACAATACCACCTGGACACGTCCAACCATCTGGTTGGGTATGTATACTCAGGAGCCCTTCGTCAAGGCTGCCAATGCGCCTATTCTTCATAAAGCATTCGATCAGCTGGTTGGTAAAGGCAAATGGAATCCCTGCATGAGTATGGGGTCCTTCCCTGTCCGTTTCCCTTCAGCAGTTGATCCTGGCGATACGGGCTGGCATGTAGATGCTAGTTTCCCGGGGGCTAATCCAACTGATTATTTTAGCGCACGCATTAATGTAAGATCAAAAGGCAGGGCATTGCTAATGCTCTTTCTATTTTCCGATGTCTCGGAACGGGATGCACCAACCAGAATTCTAAGGGGTTCGCATCTGGATGTTGCCAGACTGTTAAAACCGGAAGGCGAAGCAGGGCTGTCTTTCATGGAGCTGGCAGCGAAGTTGCAGGAATTACCAAAAAGAAAAGAGGTGTTGGCTACTGGAAAAGCAGGGACGGTATACCTCTGTCATCCGTTCCTGGTGCACGCCGGACAGCAGCACAGGGGGCTGCAACCTAAGTTTATGGCGCAGCCGCCATTGTTACCTAAAAGCGATTTTAGCCTTGAGGGTGTAGGGCCGCTTAGTCCTGTCGAGGAAGCAATAAGAATAGCGTTAGATTATTAGCTATATGCTTAACGTTTCAGGCCTTTGATAAAACGGTTCGGAGCTTCTCCCAGTCGCAGCCATCATCCCGCTTTACGATGAGTAGAGCGGGATTCGGCACGAGGAGAACTGCAGAAAGGGGTTAGGATGAAGATGTTATCAATCTACTACCAGTTCAAAATTCTGTATCACAGATTCCTTCCGTTGATAACGATCGAAAGACGCTGTTCCCCCGGTACTAAAGACCAAAACGAAGGCTACTTTAATGCATGAAGGGATGGATAATTAAAACCGCAATTCTTCGCTTCAATAATCAGTAGATATCAGTAATCGAGGAAGACTATACCATTACCTGCGAATCATTAACACTCACCATCCCCCCAAGTATTTTGCTTGATCCCATTTTACACCCTGTTCGGCATCAACCTAAAGCCCGAAAACAACAAAAGCGATCATTTCTGATCGCTTTTTGTAGCCCGTAGGGGAATCGAACCCCTGTTTCTAGAATGAAAATCTAACGTCCTAACCCCTAGACGAACGGGCCAAAAAAAGAAGCGTTCGTAAACACTTCTTTGGTAGCGGGGACCAGACTCGAACTGATGACCTTCGGGTTATGAGCCCGACGAGCTACCAACTGCTCCACCCCGCACTATCGCAATTCTTTGTTTTCGGCCTTAATTACTTAATTCCTTACTCCCTGAATTGGACTGCAAAGATATATTTCGTTTCTTTGCAGTCCAAATGTTTTTTAAAATAATTTTCAATGTCGCATAAAGCAGGATTTGTGAGTATAGTTGGCAAGCCGAATGCAGGGAAATCTACCCTGATGAACGCGCTTGTTGGCGAGAAGATGTCGATCATAACGCCCAAGGCCCAAACTACCCGCCATCGTATTATTGGCATAGTGAATGAAGAAGAGTATCAGATAATTTTTTCCGATACGCCCGGAGTGATCAAGCCAAAATACGGACTTCAGGAGAGCATGATGGGAATGGTGAATGAATCGCTGGTGGATGCAGACATTGTTTTACTGGTTACTGATATTAACGAGCGGTTTGACGAGAACGATATTTTAGAAAAGATAAAGAAAACATCTTCCCCTATTGCTGTAGTCATTAACAAAATAGACACCTCTACACAGGAAGAGGTGGAAGCTAAAATTGAATATTGGAAAGAGACACTGAACCCTGAAGTGATTTTCGGCACCTCGGCCCTTCACGATTATAATGTGGATGCTGTAATGAATTTTATTCTCGACAAGCTTCCCGAGCACCCGGCCTATTATGAAAAAGATACGTTAACCGACCGTAATGAGCGCTTTTTCGTGTCTGAAATTATCCGGGAAAAGATATTTAAGCTCTATCAAAAAGAAATTCCCTACAGCACCGAAATAATTATCACTGCATTTAAAGAAGAAGAAAACATTAACCGGATCAGTGCAGAGATTATAGTGGAGCGGGATTCGCAAAAGAATATCCTGATAGGCCCGGGTGGACAAATGCTTAAAAAAGTAGGCACCTACGCTCGTAAAGACATTGAAGAGTTCCTGCAAAAAAAAATATTTCTTGAAATGTTTGTTAAAGTGATACCAGACTGGCGTAACAGGAAGAACTATTTAAAAAGCTTCGGGTACGAAGACTAAAAAAATACAAGAAAAATAGAGACAAGAACCAAGGTACTGTCTCATAACAATAAACATAGGAACTCGAAGAGAAGCGGCGCAAGTCTTGATTCTCATATCTTGTTCCTGATTCTAGATAAACAATGAGTAATATCGTAGCTATAGTTGGACGGCCCAACGTTGGAAAGTCAACTTTATATAACCGCTTAACAGAATCGCGGAAAGCAATTGTGGACGATCAGAGTGGGGTTACCCGTGATCGGCACTATGGGGTGGCTGAGTGGATTGGAAAGCAATTTACAGTAATTGATACGGGTGGCTATGTGGCCCACTCAGAAGATGTTTTTGAAGCGGCTATTCGCGAACAGGTGATTATTGCCATAGAAGAAGCAACCGTTATCTTATTTATGGTAGATGTAACTACCGGAATTACTGACCTGGACGATAGCATTGCCGATCTTTTGAGAAGAAGCAAGAAGCCGGTCCTGGTTATCGCCAACAAGGTCGACAACAACAAATTACTGGACGATATCCACCAGTTTTACAGCTTTGGTCTTGGGGAGATTTATTCTATCTCGTCTATGACCGGCTCTGGGACAGGTGAGCTGCTGGACGAAGTCGTGTCGCACTTTCAAGAGGTAGATGAGGAGCCTTCCCTCCTTCCTAAATATGCCATTGTAGGCCGACCGAACGTGGGCAAATCTTCGTTAATCAACGCCCTCATCGGCAAAGACAGGAACATTGTTACTCCTATTGCTGGTACAACCAGGGATTCAATTCACATTCACTACAACCAGTTCGGGCATGAGTTTATGTTGATTGACACTGCCGGTCTTCGTAAAAAAACCAAGGTGAAAGAAAACATCGAATTTTATTCGGTGATGCGTACCATCAAAGCGCTTGAAGAAGCGGATGTGGTAATCCTGATGATTGATGCCGTCGAGGGAATGGAATCGCAGGACGTTAACATTTTCCACCTGGCCGAGAAGAACAAGAAAGGTGTAGTGATCCTGGTGAATAAATGGGATTTAATCGAGAAAAATAACAAAACTACCAAGGTTTTCGAAGATGAGATCAGGCAGCGTTTAGCGCCATTTTCGGATGTACCGGTTGTGTTTACATCGGTAACAGAAAAGCAACGGATTTTTAAAGCTGTTGAAGCTGCGTCGAAGGTATTTGAGAACAAGACCAAAAAAATCCCAACTTCAAAACTTAACGATACTCTCTTACCGATAATCGAAAATTATCCGCCGCCCGCTCTGAAAGGAAAGTATGTGAAGATTAAATACATCACACAAATAAATGCTTCATCGCCCATGTTTGCATTCTTCTGTAACCTGCCGCAATACATTAAAGAGCCTTATAAACGCTTCCTGGAAAATAAATTAAGAGAACATTTTGATTTCAGTGGTGTTCCCATTCAAATATATTTCAGACAGAAGTAATATGAAGAAGCTTTTATTTACACTTTGTTTTGCAACAAGTTTAGCGTTTGCCGCCTGCAGCGGCCCCACCGAAGAGTCCAGTGATCAGGATTCAATAGATGCAGCCAGATCTGCAGATTCGATGTTACAAAATCAGTTAAACGCTGACACATCGATGAATACAGATAGTACCGTAGACAACATGCCCACGGATTCTATGCAGAATCAATCGCAAAAACGTTAATTACTAAGGTTGCTTCAGTTCCTGAAGCGACCTTGCGATTGCCTTATCGCTTGCGTTAAGCACCTTAAAATAAGACTCCTGATCAAAATACACCTTTGCCAGCAATGCCTTTATTTCGGTATTGATAGCAGCGCGGGCAATTTCAACGGTCCTCCCGGTTGTTTTTATACCCTTTTTTAACGCCAGGGCGATTAGTTGCCGGTACTGAGCATCACTTAAATTAAACTCATTTATAATCTGCTTCAGAGAAGTTGGGTGATAGCCGTTTACCAGGCGACTGAACAGAAATTCTGTTAGTAAACCTCTGGCCCGCAAGGCATAATAAAACGAATTAAAAGCCGATGTATCCACTGGGATAAAGATATCAGGAGTAATACCTCCGCCACCGTACAACGTCCTTCCCAAACCAGTTTTATACGAATTCCTTTTATCAGATACACTATCTTTAACCCTGACAGGATTTACTTCCGGTTTTTCAAGACGCTTCGAAGCCTCATCAAAGTAGTCTTTCGGCTTCATTTTATATGGCCTTTGTATCGACCGGCCAAGTGGCGTGTAGTAGCGTGCAATTGTTAGATTCAAAGCAGAGCCGTCGCCGAAATTAAACTGTTCCTGTACAAGTCCCTTTCCGAAAGAACGGCGCCCGATAACAATTCCCCGATCTAAATCCTGTATAGCACCAGCCACAACCTCACTTGCCGATGCTGTTGTCTCGTCGATCAACAACACAAGTTTGCCCTGTTCAAACTTTCCGCTTTTTGTAGCAAAATAATCTGTCCTTGGTTCGTGCTCGCCCTGGGTATAAACTATTAATTGCTTATCCGGCAAAAATTCATCAGCCAGGGCTGTTGCAGCACTAAGGTACCCACCCCCATTGTGTCTCAGATCCACCACCAAACTTTTCATGTTTTCTTGCTGAAGGCGATTGACTTCGAGAGCAAAATCATCATCTGTGCGCGCTCCAAACTTGCTTATTTTGACATAGCCAACCGTGGGTGTCAGCATATATGCGGCATCTATACTGCTAACCGTAATTTTATCGCGCTTAACTAAAACATCCTTTTCACGGTTTGTTTCGCGGCCCTTCACACGCAAATTCACAACAGTTCCGGCTCTGCCTTTGATAAGGGGCACTATTTTTTCTGAAGAAATTTGCGCGCCTGTTATATTTTTCCCTTCTATAGCGGTAATTTTATCTCCAGCCTTTATTCCGGCTTTTTCTGCCGGCCCCGTTTTCACGGAGGTGATCAGCATCGTATCGTTCAACACGGTATACTCCACACCTATGCCGTAATACTTACCCTCCAGATCCTGCGACTGCTCTCTGGCCTTTACAGGCGGCAGATAAGACGAGTGTGGGTCTAAATGAGACAAGATTTGATTGATAGCTAGGTTTTGCAGCGTGTCTGCCTTAACGGGATCAACATAGTTTTCTTCAATGATGCCTAAAACCTGGTCAATCTTTTCCGGACTTGCAGAAAAAGGTGTAAAATCTCCGGTTTTTGCCGCGTCGCTTTCGCGTCCAAACTTGGGGCCAACGACCATACCAAGTGCAAGAATTCCTGCATAGCAGGAAGCTACTAATAAATTACTTTTCGTGGATGAATGCATGGAATAAGAGCGACCTAAAAATAGGCATTCGGCACGACAATGGAGGACTAAAAATTGTCAGAAAAAAGCTTTTTTTGAAGGGTCTTTTCTGAATATATTCCGACCTTTAAGCCATGGACAGAACCACCGAACAAGACTCATTATATACCGACCTGGAAAAGAAGTCGGTTAAGGAACTTTTGCACGGAATTAACCAAGAAGACAAAAGCGTACCACTGGCCGTAGAGAAGGCAATTCCACAAATTGAAAACTTGGTGGAAAAGATTGTCGAAAAGATGAAAGCCGGGGGCCGACTGTTCTATATAGGTGCCGGAACCAGCGGCCGTTTAGGGATTGTAGATGCTTCAGAATGCCCGCCAACTTACGGTGTACCCCATGATATGGTGATCGGAATTATCGCAGGCGGCGATTCGGCTATAAGAAAGGCGGTTGAGTTTGCAGAAGATGATACTGAACAAGCCTGGGAAGATCTATTAAAATTTACTATAAGTGATAAAGATGTACTCATAGGTATCGCAGCATCAGGCACTACTCCTTACGTTATCGGAGGATTAAAACGAGCTAACGAAGCAGGTGTACTCACCGGCTGTATTGTCTGCAACATAGGCAGCCCGGTAGCCGTAGAAGCAAAATATCCTATAGAGGTTGTAGTGGGGCCGGAATACGTTACCGGTTCTACACGAATGAAATCCGGGACCGCCCAAAAACTTGTTCTGAACATGATCAGCACCACCGTGATGATCCAGTTAGGAAGGGTGAAAGGAAATAAAATGTTCGACATGCAGCTCAGCAACAATAAATTGGTTAAAAGAGCCGTAAATATGGTTGTCGAAGCTACAGGATTAGATGAACAAACGGCACAAAAACTGCTTGATGAACATGGGAACGTGAGAGCTGCGGTGGAAATGTATAAAAAATAATGTGCAGATGAGGGGATGTACGGATGTGCATATTTTGCTAATTGCCAATCTGTACCTTAATAGAGTGCCGTCATTCGCACATCACAAACCTGCATATTTACATATTTAACAATGCACGAAATAGAACCTTTTTATCGCTGGCGCGACGATTACATAGCATCGGAAGATGAGCGTTCGCCATTTTATGAGATGGAGTACAGTGAGTTTGAATTCGATAAAAAGATCTACAACTATTACATCCATCCCCAATGGGATTCTTTTGGATCACAGACCTTGTATCTGAAAACACTTTTTGCAGACTATGATAAGCAGTATGCCATTATAGAGTTTATCGGTGAGTGGAACGATGCCATTTACAACGACATCATGCTCCTGAAACGAGAAATACTGGAACTCATGATAGATGAGGGCATCAATAAATTCATCCTGGTAGGAGAAAATGTTTTAAACTTCCACTCGTCAGACGACTCTTACTATGAAGAATGGTTCCAGGATGTTGAAGAGGGCTGGATTGCAGGCGTGAACTTCAGAGAACATGTTATCGACGAATTCAAAAGCAATAACATTGATTATTACATCAATTTTGGGGGCGAATTAGATCATATCGCCTGGAGAACACTTAAGCCCATCCAGTTTTTTAAAAAGGTGGAGGAGCAGTTGGTGAAACGGCTCACCTAGTGAACAATTTCTTTCAGGATGTCGGGCTGAGCTTTTCGAAGCCTTTTGAAGCTTCAGACATTAGTACAAACTAAACGAGCTGTGTCGACTTTAAGACTCTTATCCGTTTGCATTTTAAGATTTTTTATTGCATTTTTGCAACGCTTATTCAGAAAGACGGAGGGATTAGACCCTGCGAAGTCTTAGCAACCTGTGCTTACAAGGTGCTAAATTCTAACTGATTCCATACACCAAGGATGAAGAAAGATAAGTGAATTCAAAGCCGGATACCCGACTTTTCAAAATAAGCTTGCAAAGAGATATGAGATACTAGATTTGAGAATTGAGACCTTATGCGTCTTATCCGGTCTCACACCTAATATCTCACATCTCACATCTAAAAACAATGAGCATAAGAGAAGAATTAAAGAAGCGAATTTTGGTAATTGACGGGGCTATGGGTACAATGATCCAGCGCTACCAATTAACGGAAGAAGATTTCCGTGGAGAACGATTTAAAGACCACCCCTGCGATGTTCGCGGCAATAACGACTTGCTTAACATCACACGTCCCGACGTAATCAAAGCCATACACGCCGAATACCTGAACGCAGGCGCCGATATCATCGAAACCAACACCTTCAGTACACAACGCATCTCGATGGCCGACTACCAGATGGAAGATCTGTCGTACGAAATGAGCTACGAAGGAGCGCGCATTGCAAAAGAAATCGCCACAGAGTTCACTCTTAAGAATCCCGATAAGCCTCGTTTTGTTGCGGGAGCCTTGGGCCCCACAACTAAAATGGCTTCCATGTCGCCGGATGTGAACGACCCTGGTTATCGCGCTGTTAGCTTTGACGAGCTGGTAGATGCTTATTATGAGCAGATAAAAGGCTTGATTGATGGCGGCGCCGACGTATTGCTGTTTGAAACTATTACCGATACGTTAATAACAAAAGCAGCTTTGTTTGCTGCGAAAAATTACGAGAATGAAATCGGCCGTACGATCGAAATCATGATCTCGGGTACTATTACCGATGCCAGTGGCCGTACGCTTTCCGGTCAAACGGTGGAGGCTTTCCTGAATTCGCTGTCGCATGCAAACCTGTTGAGTATCGGCTTAAATTGTGCTTTAGGTGCAAAAGATATGCGTCCGCATATTGAAGAATTATCAGCCAAGGCAAGTTGTTATATTTCTGCATATCCAAATGCAGGCTTACCAAACGAATTTGGAGCCTACGATGAGGTCCCTCACGAAACTGCACATTTGGTGGAGGACTTTATTAAAAACGGCTTTGTAAATATTGTAGGTGGGTGTTGCGGCACCACTCCCGAGCATATTAAATGCATCGCCGAAAAGGCGGCAAAATATCCCCCAAGGGTTCCCGCTCAACCCGAACCCTTCCTGCGCTTAAGCGGGTTGGAGCCTGTAACACTAACTCCAGAGACGAATTTTGTAAATATCGGCGAGCGTACCAACGTAACCGGATCGCCGAAATTCTCGAAGCTTATTTTAAGCGGAAATTTCGAAGAAGCTTTATCGGTAGCACGCCAACAGGTAGAAGGCGGCGCCCAAATTATCGATGTAAACATGGATGAGGGGATGCTTGATTCTGAGGCTGCCATGACCAAGTTTCTTAATTTGATCGCCTCAGAGCCAGATATTTCAAAACTCCCAATCATGGTCGATTCTTCGAAATGGACAGTGATTGAAACAGGCCTGAAATGCCTGCAGGGAAAAGGCGTAGTTAATTCCATCTCACTAAAAGAAGGCGAAGAAAACTTTAAAGATTACGCCCGCAAAGTGAAGCAGTATGGCGCGGCTGTGGTAGTGATGGCCTTTGACGAAAACGGCCAGGCGGATTCATACGAACGTCGCATTGAGATCTGTAAGCGCTCGTACGATATTCTGGTAAATGAAGTCGGCTTCCCCGCGCAGGATATCATTTTCGACCCGAATATCTTAACGGTTGCCACCGGACTGGAAGAGCATAATAACTATGCAGTCGACTTTATCAATGCAACACGCTGGATAAAAGAAAACCTCCCCCTGGCAAAAGTAAGCGGTGGTGTTTCAAATATTTCATTCTCCTTCCGGGGAAATAATACTGTGCGCGAAGCCATGCACTCGGCCTTCTTGTATCATGCCATTAAAGCAGGCTTAGATATGGGAATTGTAAACGCCGGGATGCTCGAGGTTTATGAAGAGATTCCGAAAGACCTATTAGAATTGGTTGAAGATGTACTTTTAAACCGTCGCCCCGATGCTACAGAAAGGCTGGTGGAGTTCGCTGATACAATCAAGACCAAAGGAAAAGTTGTTGTGAAAGACGAAGAATGGCGAAAAGAAGGCGTTGAAAGCCGACTTTCCCACTCCCTCGTAAAAGGTATCATCGACTACCTTGACGATGATGTTGAAGAGGCCCGTCAGAAATATGCTAAGCCGCTCGAAGTAATTGAGGGTCCGTTGATGGACGGAATGGGCATTGTAGGCGATCTATTCGGTCAGGGAAAAATGTTTTTGCCACAGGTTGTGAAATCGGCCCGCGTAATGAAAAAGGCAGTCGCATATCTTTTACCTTTTATCGAGCAAGAAAAACTTGATAATGCCGACAGCAACCAGCGCAAAAATGCCGGTAAAGTTTTGCTGGCAACGGTTAAAGGCGACGTACATGATATCGGTAAAAACATTGTTGGAGTAGTTCTGGCATGTAATAATTTCGAAGTGATCGATTTGGGCGTAATGGTTCCTGCACAAAAGATCATTGACGAAGCAAAAGCCCATAATGTTGACATTATAGGCTTAAGCGGATTAATTACACCTTCGCTTGACGAAATGGTTCACTTTGCCAAGGAAATGGAACGCCAGGAATTTAAAATCCCGTTGATTATTGGCGGAGCAACTACTTCACGTATTCATGCGGCAGTAAAAATTGCTCCTAATTACTCAGGACCATCAGTTCACGTGTTAGATGCTTCAAGAAGCGTAACAGTTTGCAGTACTCTGATGAGCGATGAAAACCGGGATGAATATATCAACCAAATTCGCGGTGAGTACGATAAGGCGCGCGAAGCGCATCTCAATAAACGCTCGGATAAGCATTTCAAAACCATTGAAGAAGCTCGTCAGAATAAATTTCAGATTGGCCTAAACGGATCTCTTCCTCCAAAACCAGCTTTTTTAGGAACAAAGGTTTTTGCAAACTATCCGCTCGAAGACTTAGTCCCTTATATCGACTGGACTCCTTTTTTCCATACCTGGGAGTTAAGAGGTAGCTACCCGAGAATTTTTGAAGATCAGTACGTAGGTGACGAGGCTAAAAAGTTATTTGCTGATGCTCAGGAATTATTGAAGAAAATCATCTACGAAAAATTACTTGAAGCCAGGGGTGTCATCGGATTTTGGCCGGCAAACTCTGTGGGTGATGATATCGTATTGGATGTTCATGGATCAACTACAGTGATTCATACTCTTCGTCAGCAGGTAGAAAAAGCTGCCGGCGAACCGTATTATGCTCTGGCTGATTTCGTGGCGCCAAAGGAAACCGGAATTCCTGATTACTTTGGCGGATTTGCCGTTACCACTGGTATTGGTTGCGACGAATTAGTAGCTAAATATGAAAAGGATCACGACGATTATAATAGCATCATGGTTAAGGCCTTGGCCGACCGCCTGGCCGAGGCCTTTGCTGAAAAAATGCACGAGTTGGTGAGAAAAGAATACTGGGGCTATGCCAAAGATGAGAACCTAAGCAACGAGGAACTTATTAAAGAAAAATATGCAGGTATTCGTCCTGCTCCTGGTTATCCTGCCTGCCCCGATCATACCGAAAAAGAAACGCTGTTCCGACTGTTGGATGCAGAAAATGCAACCGGTATTAAACTAACAGAAAGTTATGCTATGTATCCAACAGCAGCCGTCAGCGGTTTTTACTTCGCTCATCCCGATTCACGCTATTTTGGTTTAGGTAAGATTTCTAAAGATCAGGTTGAAGATTACGCAAGACGAAAAGAGATGGATTTGGAGGTGGTTGAAAGATGGTTAAGCCCGAATCTGGGTTATTAAGTCGGACGTTAAGGAAATAAATAATTAAGAATTTTAAGCGCTCCGCCTGCGGCGGATTGGTATGAAAATAACTGAACACATAAAAAACGCTAACGGGAAAACGCTTTTTTCTTTCGAGCTGCTTCCCCCGGTAAAAGGTCAGCGTATTGAGAACATCTACGATGCCATTGATCCTTTAATGGAATTTAAACCTCCGTTTATCGATGTTACATACCACCGCGAAGATTTCATTTACAAACAGCACCCAAATGGCTTGCTCGAACAGGTTTCGTATCGCAAACGCCCTGGCACCGTGGCCATTTGCGCAGCGATTATTAACCGCTATAAGGTTGATGCAGTTCCGCATTTAATCTGCGGCGGCTTTACTAAGGAAGAAACTGAAAACGCTTTAATTGATCTCCAATTTCTTGGGATCGATAACGTATTAGTATTAAGGGGCGATGCTCGCAAAGGTGATGCAAGTTTCATCCCTACACCCGGCGGCCATGCTTATGCAACCGATCTTTTGCAACAGGTGGTAAACTTAAACCGTGGAGTTTATCTGCACGACAATAGCGATGCGCAGAAATCTGATTTCTGCATCGGTGTCGCAGCCTATCCTGAGAAACACTTCGAAGCTCCGAATATGAAAACTGACTTCGATTATTTAAAAATGAAAATCGATATGGGCGCGAATTTCATCGTTACTCAGATGTTTTTTGATAATCAAAAGTATTTCGATTTCGTAAATCTTTGCAGGGAAAATGGAATAACCGTTCCAATTATTCCGGGATTAAAACCGATCACTTCTTCTAAACAACTGGTTAGTCTTCCCAAAATCTTTCATTTAGATTTACCGGAAGATCTTACAAAAGCAATAACAAGCTGTACATCAGAAAAGGATGTGAAGGAGGTTGGGATTGAGTTTATGATTGAGCAGTGTAAAGAGTTGATAAAGTTTGGCGCGCCGGTATTGCATTTTTATACCATGAGTAATCCGGGACCAACAAAGAGGATTGCGGAGGCAATATTCTAAGCTATATTTTAGCAATCAGGCAACTAAGAGTTATCTGATTGCTATTTAAATTAAAGGCCACCTCTATCCACAAGCTCTGCGTGCAGTTCTTCCGGAGAAATGAAATGTATACTATCAATTCCCATTTTAAGGGCAGATTTTACATTTCTGAAATTATCATCAATAAACAGAACCTCTTCCGGCTTCAAATTATATCTGTCCAAAAGGATCTGAAAAAATGCTGGATCAGGCTTACGAATCTTCTCGGTGCCTGACACCACTACGCCGTCAAACCAGTTCAGAAAATCATATTTCTGCTTAGCTATTGGAAAAGTCTCGGCTGACCAATTAGTTAAGGCGTAGATCTTATATTTACCAAACTCCTTAAGTTGTTTAAAAATCTCTACAGTGCCTTCAATCGGGCCGTTGAGCATCTCTTCCCATCGTCCGTAATACGCTTTAATATTTTCTTCTTGTTCGGGATACTCCTTTATCAGCACTTCTGTAGCTTCCTGAAGTGTACGTCCTGCATCTTGCTCTTCATTCCAGTCATTGGTACAAATAGTCTCCAGAAAGCTTTTCATTTCGCTTTCGTCCGTAAAGATCTTTTGATAGAGATACTTGGGGTTCCAGTCGACTAGTACGCCGCCTAAATCAAATATTATGGCTTTAATCATGCGGCTAGCTATTTAAAAGGTAATTCTTAAACGCTGCAAAATCTGCTTTCATTTCCACAGCTTGCTTAGGTTTACCCTCCAATGCTTTCACTTGTTCGGGTATAGTTACACTTTCTGCGATTTCTCCCTGGTAAACATCCGGAAATTTACATGGATGAGCGGTCGACAGGAATACACCTGCGCTCGTTTCATCATTAAATTGTTTACGGTAATTCTCAATCGCCAGCCAGGCTATCGCTGTATGCGGACAAACCACATAATTGTATTCTTCAAATACTTTATAAACCGCCGCTCTGGTTTGTTCATCGGTATAACTTACCGCTGAAATCACTTTTTTAAGGGCATTTAAATCATCACTGAAGAGGTTCATAATACGCACCCAATTACTAGGATTTCCAACATCCATCGCATTTGAAAGTGTGGCAACTGATGGTTTCGGTTGGTAAACTCCGGTTTTGAAGAATTCCGGAACCGTGTCATTAGCATTCGTAGCTGCAATAAATTGTTTAACAGGAAGTCCCATTTTCCAGGCCAGTAAACCGGCGCCTATATTTCCGAAATTACCGCTTGGAACAGAAAACACCACCTCTTTTTTTCCCTCGCGCTTTAATTGAGCGTAAGCATTAAAATAATAGAAAGTTTGTGGCACCAACCGTGAGATATTAATGGAATTAGCCGACGTTAAGCGGAACTTTTCATTTAATTCATCATCGACAAAAGCCTGCTTAACCAAAGCCTGGCAATCATCAAAAGTTCCATCTATTTCGACAGCACGAATATTTTGTCCGTTAGTAGTGAGCTGCAATTCTTGTATCGGACTAACTTTTTCTTTCGGATACAGAATAGTCACTTGTGTATTTTCTACGCCTAAAAAGCCCAATGCTACCGCACCTCCTGTATCGCCCGAGGTGGCTACCAGTACATTTAGTGTCTTTTCGCCTTCTTCAAGGAAATAAGCCATTACACGGCTCATAAAGCGCGCTCCAAAATCCTTAAATGCTAAAGACGGACCATGAAAAAGCTCAAGAACGAAAGTATTTTCGTCCAGCTTCACAATTGGTGCAGGGAAATTGATAGCATCCTCAACAATTGCCTTCAAGTCATTATCGGGCATGGCATCCTGTAAAAGGCTCTTTGCAACCTTGAACGCGATCTCGGGAAGAGAATAATTCTCAATAGTATTAATGAAATCAGCGTCCAGCTGCGGAATGGTTAAAGGCATGTATAAGCCCTTGTCCTGGGGCATACTGTTGAATACTGCCTCTTTAAAATCTACTGCTGATGTTGGATTATTGGTGCTGTATAATTTCACTGTTCTTTCTTTTTGCTGCGAAGACGCGAAGACCCAAGATTGCAAGGTTGAAACCTTGATGCACTTGTGCTTTTGCCTACGGCTGGTTCTTTAATTGCTACAAAGGCGCAAAGGCTCCAAGTCCCTGTTTGTGTCTTGGCGACTTTGTGGCTAAATCATTCTTTATCTTAACACCTTGTCGAAAAGCTTTTAATGCCTCTCAGTGGCTAATTATCAATCTAGTATCTTCGGCCCGTCTGCATTCACTGCCGATGTATAAGCCTGACTGCCAATATTAAGTTTCGACAAATGTTGCTGAATAGCTTTGGTGATCTTAACCGAAGTATCGGGATCTTTAGTAAAAGCAAACACCGACGGCCCTGATCCAGAGATGCCGAAGCTAATTGCGCCATTTATCATTGCAATCTCTCTCATCCGATGAAAATCCGGGATGAGAATAGAACGCACAGGTTCGATTAAAACATCCTTCATGCTTCTGCCGATCAGACCCAGATCCTTCATAAACAATCCAGAGACCAAACCTGCAATATTTCCCCATTGAGTAACTGCATCTTTTAGTGCGATCTTCTCGCGGATCATTCGTCGTGCATCCCTCGTTGGAACATCTACTTCGGGAAAAACTATTGCACAATGCAATTCTTCCGGATAGGGCAGCTTGATAATATCCAGAGGTTCATAACTCTTTATTAACACAAAGCCGCCCAGAATGGCCGGTGCAACATTGTCTGCATGGCCTGTACCACAAGCCAGTTCCTCGCCTTTCATAGCAAAAGGAACAAGTTCCATTTTAGATAGTGGATTACCTAACATAGCATTGATAGCGAATAATCCGGCCACTGTACTTGCGGAACTGGAACCTAATCCGCTTCCAATAGGCATTTGTTTGTGGAGTTCGATCTCTATTCCCACATCTGGCCGTCCCACATGTCGTAAATAATGCTCTACGCTGGCACTAACTGTGTTCTTCGACGCATCGAGCGGCAATCGGCCATCATCACCCGTAATCTTTGTTATAATTACTCCGGGTTCTGACCGCTTCCGCATAATCACTTCATCTCCCGGAGCATCAACTGCCAAACCAAGAATATCGTAACCACATACCACGTTTGCGATAGTTGCAGGAGCAAAAACTCTGATAGACTCTCTCATTAGAAGTAATTTGGATACTGGGCACCAACGTTTACTATATCGGCAAACACCCCTGCGGCGGTAACTTCTGCTCCAGCACCCGGACCTTTCACCACTAACGGACGTTCCCGATACCTGTCAGTTGTAAATGAAATAATATTATCACTTCCCGAAAGCATATAGAATGGGTGGTTTTCATCTACCATTTGCAAGGATATAGAAACCTGTCCGTCTTCCAGCATACCAATGTAACGCAATACTTTTCCATTGCTTACAGCCTCGGCCTTAAGCTTTTCAAAAAAGTCATTATGGTTTTTCAACTCAGTATAAAAATCCTCAACGCTGGCAGCTTTTAGACAGGCTTCAGGCAACATGCTTTCAATCTTCACCTCATCCGGTTCTAATTGGTTTCCGGCATCACGGGCGAGAATTAGCATTTTACGCATAAAGTCAGTACCGCTTAAATCATCGCGGGGGTCTGGTTCTGTATATCCCTTTTCCTGGGCTTGCTTTACCACATCATGGAAAGTAAGGTCGCCCTTGAAGTTATTGAAGATGAATGAAATAGTTCCCGAAAGAATGGCTTCAATTCGAATTACTCTGTCACCGCTGATCATCAAATCTTTTAATGTCCGTACGATAGGTAAACCTGCCCCTACATTGGTTTCATAATAAAAATCGACACCGTGTAGTTGAGAAAGTTCTTTAAAATTCTTGTACTGACTGTATGAAGACGAGTTACCTATCTTATTACAAGTAACCACCGAAATATTTGACTTAAATACGTCTTCATAAACTGCTATTGGCTTAAGACTTGCAGTATTATCCACGAAAATTGCATTTGGCAGATTCATTTCTTTCATCCGGGCAACGAAAAGTGCAAGGTCGGCAGGCTCGCCTTCTTTTTCAAGTACTTCGTTCCACTTACTTAATGCAATTCCATCAGGGTTGAACACCATCTGACGGCTGTTTGTAATTCCGACTACATTAATGGTTACGCCGTTTTGTAATTGCAAAAATTCACAATGCTCCTGAATCTGCCTGAACAAGGTAGAACCGATATTTCCTGTGCCTAAGCAGAAAATATTCAAGTTTTTCTTAAGATCAGTATAAAACGCATCATGAACGGCATTTAAGGCCTTCTCCAGATCATGACTGGATATAATAACCGATATATTGTATTCGGATGAGCCCTGCGCAATGGCTCTCACATTCACACCGTTTCTTCCCAAAGCGTGGAAAAGGGTTCCAGAGATACCTGGTGTCTCCTTCATGTTCTCTCCCACAATAGCCAGGGCAGCCAGATCTTCCTCAATTACAGGAGCTTCAACTTTTTTTGCATCCAATTCCAATTCGAACTCCTGTTCAATTAAGCGTTTTGCCTTTACTGCATCGGCGGGATGAACAGCAAATGTAATGCTATGCTCTGACGAAGACTGAGTAATGAGAATTATATTGATTTGCTCGCGCGACAATAAAGAGAACAAACGACCGCTAAAGCCGGCTTTACCCACCATACCGCTTCCCTGGAGATTAAGCACGCTTATATCGTTAATAGATGAAATCCCTTTAATTGGATGATCCGCCTCGCGACAATCGTGGCGAATAACAGTTCCCTTAAAATCAGGCTCAAAAGTATTCCTGATAACAATTGGGATTTTCTTTAAAAACGCAGGAATCATAGTCGGTGGATAAATAACCTTCGCACCGAAATAAGAAAGCTCCATTGCTTCGGTATAAGAAAGCTCTTTTAACGGGAATGCCTTCTTAACCATTCGCGGATCGGCGGTCATCATTCCATTTACGTCGGTCCATATCTCTATCTCCTCCGCATTTAACGCAGACCCTATAATTGCTGCAGTATAATCACTGCCGCCACGGCCAAGTGTTGTGATTTTTCCCTCATCATTGCTGGCGATAAATCCGGTTACGAAAATAAGTTTTCCTGAATTCGCTTCGTAAAAATTACGAATCAACATCTCAGAAATTTCAGTCTGGATGCGGGCGTTTCCGTAAGAGCTATCGGTTTTAATCAGCTCCGAGGCATCGGCAAAAACCGCCTCTCCTAGTTCCTGCTCGGCAATTTTGCTCACCATTAAAGTAGAGCAGCGCTCACCATAACTTAAAACCAGATCGCGGGTTTTAGGCGTTAGCTCCTGCAGACTGGAAATCCCCTGTAAAAGGTCTTCCAACTGGTTAAAAAACAATTTTAGCTTAGTAAAAACAGGATTTTGCCTCGGCACATCCAGCAAAGCCTTAACCACATCAAAATGGCGGTTTTCCAATTCCGTTAAGTAAGCCGAAACTTCTTCACCTCTGGCTGCTTTATCAGCCATAGAAACCAGCAAATTAGTAACCCCACTCATGGCAGATAATACCACAACGGGGCTCTGACGCTCAGACTTTTCGCGCTTAAGAATTTCAATCAGTGTACGGATACTTTCAACCGAACCTACTGAAGTACCACCAAATTTTAAGACCTTCATTAACGTAATTTTTAACAAAAAACGCCTTCCCCTTAGCGGAGGAAGGCGTTTTTTGGTTTCCTTTTATGTTTAAGTTACACCATATTCGAGCTTCCTCCGGCTATATTCAGCGTGGTGGTAGTAATCGTAGCGATGGTATAAATATACTTTTTCATTAACTTTTAAATCGGGCGTAAAGTAAGCAGTAAAAATTTAGATTAACAAACCAAATTGGATTTTTTTGAAAAGCATCTCTCTTCTCTGTGGCAAATGTAGCCCTGCTGTCCCTTCAAGTCCGCCCGATGCCCAGGCAAACGCACTTCGGGCTTTCCGTACCATCAGGTTTAAAATGCTCGGCTGCGTTTTCATCGGATTCAGTTAAACTCAGACAGCGTTCCAAACGCTGTCTGAGTTGTAAGCACCGAAGGTCTAAAGAAACTGATAATTATTTTATATACCAAAAAAGTATATCTACTTTTGATATATAATAACCATAAATGAAAAGCATTCTTCTAAAACTTGACGATAAACTCTTCGAGGACATCGAAGAACAAGTGAAAGAATTAAAAACGAGCCGTAGTAATTACTTAAAAACCGCATTAAAAGCGTATAACTCATATCTTAAAAGGAAGAGTTTGGAAGCTCAGCTAAAGAAAGAAATTACTATAATAAACGAAAGCTGTTCCGATGGAGAATTGCTCGATGAATTTAATGATGCTTCTTTAATCGATTTAGAAAAGTATCTTGATGAAAAATAACATCGAGATAAAACAGTACGATATCTGGATCGCAGATCTAAACCCAGGAAAAGGAGCAGAAACAGGAAAGATCCGGCCGGTTTTAATAATTCAAACAGACCTGCTTAATTTGAACGGGCATTCATCTTTTATCGTCTGCCCGATTTCATCGCAGGAGCGAAAAGGTGTCGAAATCTTACGATTGTCTATTGATGCAGACCCGCGGAATGGGCTTCAGAAAAAATCATATATTCTTGCAGACCAAATACGAGCTATCGACGTGTCGCGACTTAAAGAACAAGTGGGAAAATTATCAAAGAAGGATTCTGAAAACTTGCGAAATAGTTTAAAGGTTATTTTAAATCTACCATGAGATGTTTAGTAACAAAGTCTACCGGAAGCTGGTACCAGGTTGTAAACAACAAAGGTGAGAGCATCGATTGCCGCATTAAAGGGAAATTCCGCATTAAAGATATCCGGACCACCAATCCTATTGCCGTAGGCGATTGGGTAGAAATTGAAATGGAACCCGACCAAAGCACCGGCGTAATAGTAAAACTGGAGCCGCGTAAGAACTATATTATTCGGAAATCTATAAACCTGTCCAAGCAATCTCAAATCATTGCGGCTAATCTTGATCAGGCGTTTCTTATCGTTACACTGGCTTCACCTCGTACATCATTAGGCTTCATTGACCGGTTCTTAGTTACTGCCGAGGCGTATGATATTCCGGCAGCTTTAGTCTTTAACAAACTGGACTTATTCAGCAACGAAGGGATGGAAGTGCTAGCAGAATACGAAAACATCTACCAGAACATTGGTTATCCCTGCTATAAAGTATCTGCCGTTGAAGGCACCAATATCGAGCAAATCCAAAACCTGCTTAAAGACAAAGTCACCTTATTCAGCGGACATTCCGGAGTAGGAAAATCCACTCTGATAAATGCACTTGTGCCCGATCTGGAATTAAAGACGGGCGCTGTTTCCGACTGGAGCGATAAAGGCCAGCACACCACCACTTTTGCCGAAATGCATGATCTCCCACAGGGTGGATATTTGATAGACACCCCAGGAATAAGAGAACTCGGCATTTTCGATATTGAACCTCAGGTATTGGGACATTTCTTTCCTGAAATACGCGAGCGTTTAAACGAATGTAGGTTCCATAACTGCCGTCATGTGAACGAACCGGGCTGTAATGTTATTCAAGCGGTTGAAAATGGGGAAATAGAGATTTCAAGGTACGAAAGCTATCTAAGTATTTTTCATGGAAATGATACGAGGGCCTAAAATAGAGGTAAGGTGCGAGAAGCAAGAGATATTCCCAGTGGTGAGATCTTTCTCTTTCCTCCTGATTCTGATATCTTCCATCTAATATGAGAGCAGTCATTCAACGCGTTTCGCATGCTTCATGCACCGTAGATAAAAACATCACCGGAAAAATCGGCACCGGCTTGCTTATCTTGCTTGGAATAGAAGAAAGCGACGCTACTGCAGACCTTACATGGCTTGCTCAAAAGATAGTGAACCTGCGCATCTTCAACGATGAAAATGGTCTCATGAATAAATCGCTTGCCGAAGTTGGCGGAGAAATTCTTCTTATCTCGCAATTCACTTTATTCGCACAAACTAAAAAAGGAAATCGCCCCAGTTTTATTCGGGCTGCAAAGCCAGAGCAGGCAGTACCATTATACGAACAAATGATCTCGGAACTTAGCAGACTCACCGGCAACCCACCAAAAACCGGGATTTTTGGTGCAGATATGAAAATCAACCTGCTCAACGACGGACCGGTAACAATCATTATGAATACTAAGGACAAGGAAAATTATTGACATGGAAATAAAACAAGCCCAAGCCATTGTTGACCAATGGATTAAAACCACCGGCGTGCGCTATTTCAACGAGCTAACAAATACCGCCATTTTAATGGAAGAAGTAGGTGAAGTAGCCAGAATCATGTCCAGAAAATATGGCGAACAATCCTTTAAAGAGTCAGACAAGACAGTTGATTTGGGCGATGAGATGGCCGATGTACTTTTTGTGTTGATCTGCCTTGCTAATCAAACCGGAATCGACCTGACTGAAGCGCTTGAAAAAAATCTCGAGAAAAAAAACATCCGCGATGCCGACAGACATAAGAACAACGATAAGCTGAGGTGAAAGCTTAGAGCTTCACCAGCTTATCGCCGTCAAGCACCGGAATTGCGCTCGTTTCATCAATTTTCAAACAGAAAGCGATATCTTCTTCTATGCCCAGCTTCTTCAAGCGCTCGCTATGTGAACTCTTTGACAGGAAGCCAGCCAAATCATTCTTCGCTAAAAGATAGAGGTCCTCTGCCGCAATAGCTGCATCATCCAGAATATATTTTTCATCTTTCAACTGATGAACTACCGCCCCGGCAAAAATGGTATCTTCCAGGTTAAAGTTGTTTTTCCAGCCGGCGCAAACCAAAATAATATTTTCATGCTCATCTTTTAACCACTGAGAAAGTGAACTCAGATTTAAAAAAGATCCTATTACGATACGCTTTGCACTTCTCGATAGCTGGATAGCGTGTGTACCATTGGTTGTAGTAAGTACAATTGTTTTACCGGCAACCTTTTCTGGTGTGTAGGCAAACGGAGAATTGCCAAAGTCAAACCCTTCAACCACTTCGCCATCGCGCTCTGCAGCAAGCAAATGCCCGGTACCATGGTATGCGGCGCACTCTTCTACATGTGAAACCGGAATAATTGCTTCAGCTCCATTTTCAATCCCGTAACAAATGGATGAAGTTGCTCTGAATATGTCAATCACCACTACCACACTGTTCTCCAATTTGTGAAGTGGTAGCAAGGCGGGGGTTAAACAAACTTCTACTTTTAATCTATCTGATTTTAACGATACTATTTTCGACATTCTTATCCTTTGTAGAAAGGCATCTTTACAATCCTCGCTTTTACCGGATTGTTCCTGATGCTTATATAAATCTCATTTCCTTCGGTTGCAAATTCTCTATTAACGTATCCCATTCCAATAGCTTTCTGCAGCGAAGGTGATTGTGTACCAGAAGTAACCACTCCGATTTCATTTCCATCCTTATCCGTTATAGGGTAATCATGGCGGGGAATTCCTCTGTCGATAAGCTCAAAGCCAACCAGTTTTTTACTACCGCCGTTTTTCTTCTGCAACTCCAACTCTTCTTTATTTACAAAGTCCTTAGAAAACTTAGTAATCCAGCTCAAGCCCGCTTCAATGGGAGAGGTAGTATCATTAATATCATTTCCGTAAAGGCAAAAGCCCATCTCCAAACGAAGCGTATCTCTGGCGGCCAGTCCAATCGGCTTAATGCCAACTTTTTCACCAGCTTTAAACACCGCATCCCAAATAGCTTCCGAATGTTTCTCATCAAAATATATTTCAAAACCACCGGCGCCGGTATACCCTGTGGCGGAAATCAATACATTATCAACGCCCGCAAAAGTCCCTTTTTTGAAACTGTAATATTCCATCGAAGCTAAATCAACATCTGTAAGACTTTGCAAAGCCTCTGCAGATTTGGGGCCCTGTATGGCCAATAACGAGGTGCGTTCTGATATATCTTTCATCTCCACACCGAAAGTATTGTATTGGGATATCCAGTTCCAGTCTTTTTCAATGTTAGAAGCATTCACCACCAGCATATAGCTTTTCTCATCGATGCGATAAACCAGCAAATCATCTACAATGCCACCCCTGGTATTTGGAAGGCATGAATACTGCACTTTACCATCCACCAACTTTGATGCGTCGTTTGAGGTAATCTTTTGAATAAGGTCGAGGGCTTTTTCTCCTTTCAGGATAAATTCGCCCATATGACTAACATCGAACACGCCGACACCTGTTCGAACAGCCTGATGTTCTATATTAATTCCTTCGTATTGCACAGGCATATTAAACCCGGCGAACGGAACCATTTTAGCACCCAATGAAATATGCTTTTGCGTTAAGGCAGTATTCTTCATGTTTTGAATGAGAAAGGCCAAAAATAATTAAAAAAGAGGAATCAGACTGCGATTAGGTCAGTTTGTTCGGAAGTTTGACTGAATAAGTCTAATTGAGGGTCGGTAACCCTGAAAGTTCTGCGGTGATAGGGAGAGAAGCCATGTGTTAAAACTGCATTGCGATGCTTTATGGTGGGATATCCTTTATTGCTTGCCCATTCGTATTCGGGATGCTCCTCTGCGATGTTTTTCATGTAATCATCTCGATAGGTTTTGGCCAGGATGGAGGCTGCCGCAATGGAATAATATTTCCCGTCGCCTTTTATAATACATTCGTGCGGAATTTCCTTGTATCTCTTGAAACGATTACCATCAATCAATATAAACCCAAACTGCTCAGTTAACTGATCCAGCGCCTTGTGCATGGCAAGAAACGAAGCATTAAGAATATTTATCCGGTCAATTTCGTCATGATCCACCTGTGCAACCGCATAAGCAACAGCTTTTTTCCGGATCACTTTACGCAGCGCGTACCGGTCTTCTTCACAGAGTTGCTTGGAATCTGTAAGTAATTTATGTTTGAAGTTGGTTGGCAGAATAACGGCAGCTGCAAACACAGGACCAGCCAGACAACCTCTTCCTGCTTCATCACAACCGGCCTCAACAAATTCTTTCTGATAAAATGGAAAAAGCATCTTTGTTTTAATTCATCTCAAAAATAACGGTTTAGCTTTAAAGCTAAAAGGCTATTTCCCAACACTAAAGGATCTTGATTGTTAACAACGTAATGTCGTCAGAGCTCATCCTCGCCTTACGGGAAGACTGTATATCGGAGAGAATGCTCTTATTTATGATTTCTACCGGAGAATGTCTGTGGAGCTGCAAGTAATGCACCAGTTCTTCCTCTGATATAAAAACATCTTCATCCGGACTTTCGATCAAACCATCTGTATAGTTGAAGATCAGAGAATTTTCGGGCAGGATAAGTTGGCCGGTGTTCACAAACGGCAGGGTGTCGAAGCTTCCTAAAAGCGTTGTTCCCTCCTGCAGGAAGCGAAAACCTTCGCTGGAAATCAGAATAGGGGAATTGTGCCCGGCATTTACAAACTGCATTTCGCGTGTAAGTTCATTGTAACGCCCTAGAAAAAGTGTAATAAAACGTTCACCGTTTGTATTGTAGGTTACAATTTCATTCAACTTGGTAACAACCTTTTCCATGCTGCTTTCCACCGAGGCCCAGGCCCGTAAACTTGCCTGTAAATTAGCCATCAGAAGGGCCGCAGAGATCCCCTTTCCCGACACATCTGCGATACACCAGATAAACTCGTGTTCGTTTAAACGGATAAAGTCGAAGTAATCGCCGCCAATATTTTCATGAGGAAGATAGGTAGCAGCAATTTCAAACCTGTCACTTTTAGGCAGTTGCAACGGCACCAGCATGCTTTGCACTTCGCTTGCAAGCTCCATATCTCTTTGATATCTTTCGCGATGAACCCTTTCCTTAAATAACTTTTTATTTTCTAAGGCAACTATGATGATATTGATTAAGGTCTGGATAAAGTTAAGCTCATGGCTTACCAGCTCGGGCTTAGTATGAAAATCCCCAATCAGCACGAAAGCCAGAGTATTTCTTTTATGCCTGACTGGAACAAAAAAATCATACTCCGAGAGCATGGCATCAGGGTGGTTAGACAAAGAAATGATGGTCTTGGTAACTTCAAGCTCTTTACATATCTGCTGAAGGATTTTAGCATTCTCGTATGTACCGCCAAAACGTGAAACGCAGGAGAACTGATGTTCGTCCTTAATCACAAGGCGCATTTTCCCAACGTTGAGGTTTACTTTGAGAACCACTTCAAGCATTTCAAAAAGCACGGATGCCGCGCTGTTTTTATTAATAGCCAGTGTAACCTCGAGCAGAGCGTTTAACTCAGCCTGCCGCTTTAACAGCAACTGAATCAGGTCGTTTTCCTCAGGATCGTTAGAACTGCGTTTAAATGCTTCCAAACTTCTTCAACAATAACGTTAAAAGTAATAATTTAACCGTTTCTAAGGGATTTTTTTGAAATTATTTTACTAGCCGGCCTTTCCACATATACTTCCCTGTGTTCCCTGCGATGCCAATATAAATAATATAAATCGCATGGATGCATGTAAGAAGCGGCAAATACAAGAGCAATTCGCGCCTTTTTACAAAACCAGTCACTGGAATCAAAAAATAAAGCTCTGCCAAACCCTTCGATATAAGCAGCACCAAAACGACTGCAAGAGAAGACGGGTAAAAAAATGCAAGTACCGCGTTTAAAACGACCAATACGTTAAACAACCAGATGCTAACGCCCAAAGCAACGATCTTCTTGTCTTTATACCGTGTGCTTTTTGAAGCCCATCTTTTTCGTTGCCTGATAAATTCACTCATATTTGGCTTGGCATGAGTAAACACCAAAGCATCGTAAGATTTGCAAAAGCCGATGTTATGCGGATATTTAGACGCCACTTTGTGAAGAAAGAGCTCATCATCGCCCGATGCCAGTTCGTCAATTCCCTGAAAGCCTTTAAGCTCTTCAAAAACATCTTTCCGATATGCCAGATTTGCCCCATTGCAGGTGGATGGCTTTTTGTTCCCGATGGTTGCCGCTCCCAAACCTATCAGATATAAGAACTCAAGCGTTTGCAAGCGCTCAAAAAAGCTCTTCTCCTCGAAAAAGACCACGGGAGACGAGATCAGCTTACAATCATGAGTTTCGAAAAATGAGACAATGGTGCTAAGCCAACGACTATTCATCCGGCAATCAGCGTCGGTGGTGATTAGCAGCTCTCCCTTCGCCAGCTTAATGGCTTCTGTGATCGCCTTTTTCTTGTACGAATTTAATGGCTCATTTTCATTAAGCCTGAGAAGCTTCACTCCCCGATCGGCATAACCTGCAATAATTTCCGCTGTACGGTCCGTCGAATGGTCATCAACCACGATAAGTTCGCTAAGTTCCTGCGGGTAATCCTGATTTAAGATATCTTCGATCGTAAGTGCGATCTTATCTTCTTCGTTCCGGGCGGCAATGAGGATGCTAACGAATGTCCGAGCAGAACCCCTTCTTTTTGAAGGTGCAACAATTCTATCCCAGCCATACCGGAAATATATAATTGCCAATCCGTAGAACACCGTCAGAAATAAGCTGAAATAGCTAATCAGGTTTAGTACCAAAAAATTTGAGTTTAAATACGAAAACGGAGCCTAAAATAGCAGGAATAATAAGATTTACAAACCATATAGATGCTGTCGCAGCCATTATAGCGATGTCGTTGTTAGTCAGAAAGCTAAAGAAGTAAGTGGCAGTCATCGTTCTGACACCTACATCCATCAAATCCAGCGAAGGTAATGCCGACTGGATAAAGAACAGGATAAAGATCATCATGATCATCTGCATAAGGGGTATTTCTGGAATCAACAGACTAATAATGAGACAATACTGAGATGTGAATACCACAAACCGGCAGAGGCTGTAAAAAAACACAATCAGCAATTCTCTGAGATGATATCTCCCTAAAATTCTGAAAAACCGCCTGAATCGCGACAGAAATTTAATTGAATTGAGAATAGCAAGCAAAAACCTGATATTGAAATACAGCAGTAAAAAAAAGAAACAGTATAAAACAGTCAGTGTACACAATCCATAATAAAGCCAAAAATTCATTTCGACATACCGTCCAATGAACCATAATATGGCACAGGCTCCCAGGATGTTAGTCACAACCATCTGACCAACGGCTCCCACACCCATAATTATTACGCCGAGAACCCTCTTGCGTGGCGTAAGAAAAAAAACACGTCCCCCGTATTCGCCAATGCGGTTTGGCGTGAACACTGCCAGGGTTAGTCCGCAAAAAACAGATTCAATTGCCTTCCACAAGCTCACCCTCTGAATGGGCCGGATCAAATACTGCCATTTAAATGCTTCGAGAACCCAGTTCAGCAACATGAGCAAAAAAACCAGTACAAGTATCCCGTAAACCTTTTGTCTGGAAAGCTGGCCGATCAACTGCCGGAAGTTATCCAGATTTTGGTTGTTGCTTAACTTCGAATAAATAAAAACCGCCGCAAGCACCAAAATGCTTACTTTAATCACGGCATTAATTAACTTCCTGGTCTTATTTGTCAAGCGGTGGATTTTACTGCAATGTTACAAAAAACCTCTTCATCTATCAGCCAGCTATTCCGCATATATTAGTAATTTTGCCCTGAATGCAGAAAGAAGGTTCAAGCGAACGCATTATATTGGGAATTGATCCGGGTACATCCATTATGGGATATGGCCTGGTTAAAGAAATAAAAAAGAAGGTGGAGATGATCAACCTGGGTATTGTTAAACTTGATCACCTGGACGACCATCCCTTAAAACTTCAGCGCATTTTTGAAAAAACCCTGGCGCTTATTGACCAATATCACCCGGACTGCCTGGCAATTGAGGCGCCCTTTTACGGAAAAAATATACAGGTAATGTTAAAACTGGGGCGTGCGCAGGGAGTTGCCATGGCGGCGGCGCTTTCGAGAAACATCCCAATTTTTGAGTATGCGCCACGAAAAATAAAGCAATCTATCACCGGCAACGGAAATGCAACCAAAGAGCAAGTGGCCGCTATGCTGCAAACGCTGTTACAGTTTACAGAGACTCCCCAATTTTTAGATGCTACAGACGGCTTGGCCGTGGCGGTTTGCCATTCGTTCCAAAGAACCGGAACCAGTGGTGAAAGTAAAAGCTATTCGGGATGGGACGCCTTTGTAAAGGATAATGAAAAGCGGCTGGCTACATCCACGCCGCTTAAAAAAAGCGGAAAAATTTAGTTTATCTGCCGGGCGATTTTCTCTGCAACTTCTTTAAGCTCCTCTGGCGACAACTTAAGCTTGGGCCTTGAGAAATTCAAATCATCCATCCCGTTTATCGGGACCAGATGAATGTGTGCATGAGGCACTTCAAGCCCAATAACTGCCACTCCAATTCGGTTACAGGGGATAGCCTTCTTTAAACCTGCAGCAACCTTCTTTGCGAAGGCCTGCAACCCAAGATAAAGTTCATCTTCCAGATCAAAAAGATAATCTACTTCCGCTTTTGGGATTACCAGCACATGCCCTTTAGCCAAGGGATGTACATCCAAAAAAGCTAAGAACTCATCTGTCTCGGCAACTTTGTGAGCGGGTATTTCACCCGCCACTATTTTGGAAAAAACTGAGGCCATCAGCGTGAAATTTCAAGTATTTCAAATTCCATTTTACCTGCAGGTACAGCAATTTCGACCTTATCGCCGACTGATTTTCCCAACAAACCTTTTGCAATAGGCGACTTTACGGATATCTTACCCGACTTTAAGTCAGCTTCTGTCTCAGAAACCAATTGGTAGGTCATTGAAGACCCGTTTCTAATGTTCTTTATTTTTACGATAGAAAGAGCCAGCACTTTCGAAGTATCCATTTTCGATTCGTCGATCAGGCGTGCGTTCGAAAGTATTTCTCCCAATTTGGCGATTTTTGCCTCGTGCAAGCCCTGTGCCTCTTTCGCTGCATCGTATTCTGCATTCTCAGAAAGGTCGCCTTTATCTCTCGCTTCGGCAATAGCCTTGGCTATTTGAGCCCTTCCTTCAGTTTTTAAAAAGTGTAATTCTTCTTTAAGTTTTTCAATTCCTTCTTTGGTATAATATGTTACCTCTGCCATGGCTCACTGTAGGTTTAAACTGTATAAAAAGCAAACAAGACCACACCAGTTTTGCTGGTATAGTCTTGCCTGTGTCAATACGAAGATATATTTAGAAGATTATAAATGCAAATTTTGTTGACAAAGAGCTGTAATTTAAACCGGAAGTCAGTTGCTTACAATTTATCAATATCCTTATTAAGAATGAATTCTGTAAGTCCGTTTATCGGGCTGGCAATCACTTTCCCGAGTTTGATTTTATGCTCACTGCAAACCTGGGCGAGTACATCCTGAAAGAAATAAGCGATCGAACCCACAAAATGACAGGGATAGGCCTGGTAATGTGCTTGCCTGAGGATGTGCACTTTGGCAAATTCTTCAAATCCATCAAATAAGATAGATTGAATCAGCTTATCATCCCGATGCTTGTACATAAATCGGGAGAACGCGGCTAAATAGATATTGGGTGAAGGCTTCTGGTAAATATTTTCGATGATGGTTTCTTTATCAATCTGGTAGTTGGCTTCGAAGGCCTTTTTTAGTGATTGAGGCATTAAACCATACATGTATGCAGTTATTATCTTTCTTCCAAAATAAGCTCCTGACCCTTCATCGCCCAAAATATAGCCGATACCATGAACTCCATAATGCGCCTGTTCACCGTCAAAAAACGCAATATTTGACCCTGTTCCCAGAACGCAGGTAAACCCTTTGCTGTTACCGCAAGTAGCGTATACAGCGCCTAACACACCATCTTCTACGTTAATAAAAGCTTTTGAGAATACTTTGGACAGGCCGTTGGAGACTATTTCTCTTTTATCCGGGCTGGAGCATCCGGCGCCAAAAAAATGGACTTCCTTTATCTTAGAATTATACTTCTGAACCTCTTCGTAGCCGGAAAGAACTTTGCAAATTTCTTTCTCATTACTAAAGAACGGATTAATTCCCTTCGTGCTGAACTCTATCCGCTCGGCATCGTCTTTAATTATTATCCAGTCTGCTTTTGAAGAACCGCTATCGGCTACCAGGATCATTTTCTATTCAATCTCGTTCAATATCTTTTCAGTAAGTGGTTTACTGATAAATTTTGAGACCAGTTCATTCTCGGCAATCTGCTTCAAATCATCCGGGTCAAGAGACGAAGATAACATATAAATTTTTAAGTCTGACACCTCAATTCCGATATCAGCGAGGTTTTCAAGAAATTGAAATCCGTCCATTTCTGGCATTCGGATATCGAGGAAAATAACGTCAGGCATGGAACCTTCATTTATACATTGCTGTATATATGCCATTGCCTTTACCGGAGAATCAATAACAGTAATGTCGTCAGCGAAATTATTCGACTGCAACATTTTCCGATTGATAAGATTATCGACATAGCTGTCATCAACAAGCAATACCGACTTAAATCTAGGATCTTCCATATTAGGCATCACACACCGTTTTACAAGTTCTTTGTACGCATACTTAATAAAAAGGTTATATAAAACTAATAATAAAAATCGTATTACAAAGACCTAAAAACTCAAATTTCCGGATATTTCTTTCAATGACACCTCAGCGAGCTTCGCCTGATAGCGGGCGTTATTTAACCTAACCGTAGCATTCAGATAATTGAGCTGAGCGTCTCTTATCTCAACCTGTGTAATTGTACCCAGACGATACCTCGTAAGCGTAATATCAAGGTTCTGTCCGGCAATTTTCTGGTTGTTTTCCTCCAGTTTCACCAAACTCAGATTGGTTAGATAGATCTGATATGCGCTTGCCAGCTGTGCATTCACGCTTTGATTTACCCTTTTATAATCCAGTTCGGCGCTTCGTATCTGGACTTCAGAGTTTTTCTCGTTTCGACGTTGAAGAAACCCGTTAAAAATATTGATAGAGGCGCTAAGTCCATAGTTAAATCCTCTGCTTTGAGACCGCGAGGCAAAATCGAGCGGAGATTCAGACTTGTTGAAGTTGTACCCGCTGTTTAAACCTACCACCGGATACCGGTTTGCTTTTACTTGCTTTAAATCGAGTTCTGCTATTCTTCTGCTGATCAAGGCCGCTCTTAAGGTCGGATTTTGCTGCAATGCATAAGAAAGCAGTTCTCCCAGAACCAGGCTTTCGTTCAATTCAAAGCTGTTCACTACCCGAAATTCGGTATTCACATCTCTCGCCATTAATTCGTTAAGTGCGATCTGCGTGGTTCTGTGAAGCACCTGCTGCTGTAAAAAATTGGTGGTATCGGTATTGAAGTCTACCTGAGCGTTTAAAACTTCCAGCCGGGCAGCCTTTCCAACCTCAAACCGGGTTTGAGCCGTTTTTACCCTTAAACGGGATATCGTTACTGCAGAATCAAAGGCTTTGAGCTGCTGCTGTTGTTGCACAAGGGTATAATATTGCTCCATAACATCGCCCAGAGTACCCAGAATATTAAGTTGCAAATTAGCTTCTCCCAACTTTTGCAGCTCTTGCAACTGATCGTAGCGCGCAAACATCCTGAACCCGTCGAACACCGTCCAGTTCAGGCCAACACCATAATTTGTTCTGGTGCCGGGAACATTACTTCGTTCAATCACTTCTCCGCCCCTGGTCTGGTTGCTGTTCTGACGTGTCTTGGTTCCCGTAAAGGTACCTGTAACCGCTGGCAACATGCCAGCATTGGCGCGGCTCACATTGCGTTCCGCTATTTCCACATCATTTTTCGAGATTAAGATGTTATAGTTATTCTCCAGTGTGGTTCTAACGGCCTCTTCAAGGGTCAGGATCTCCTGCGAAAAGCCCTGAAGGGTGTATATTCCGAACAATAAGTACGCTATTATATATTTCAATTTCATAGGATCTTTAATGATGTGCTGCGGCAGCTTCCTCCTCAAACTCCTTAATTCTGTCGAATTCAGGATGATGCTTACGTTCTTTAGACCACATAGAATAAATACCAGGGATCACAAATAATGTCAATATCAGTGAAAAGATTGTTCCCCCTACGATTACAATACCCATACCCATCCGGCTTTGCGATGCAGCTCCAAGCGCCAGCGCGATAGGAAGCGCTCCCAATGCAATTGCCAGGCTGGTCATTAAGATGGGACGGAGCCGTGCTTCTGCAGCTTCCATAATAGCTTCCATTTTAGGTTTACCCTGCTCTCTGAGCTGATTGGCGAATTCAACAATCAATATCCCGTTCTTCGTGACGAGCCCTATAAGCATAATGGTACCGATCTGACTGAAAATATTCCACGTTTGTCCGAATAACCACAGGGAAAACATCGCCCCGGCGACCGCCATAGGAACTGTGAGAATGATGATAAGTGGATCGACAAAGCTCTCGAACTGTGCCGCCAGAATGAGATAAATCAACACCAAGGCCAGTGCAAAGGCAAAGGCAGTATTTGAACTACTTTCCACAAAATCTCTCGATTCGCCCGACAAGTCGGTCGAAAAGGTATCATCCAATACTTTTTCACTTATTCTATCCATAGCATCAATGCCATCGCCGATACTTCTGCCGGGAGCAAGCGCCGCAGATACCGTGGCCGCCAGATACCGGTTATTATGATACAATTGAGGAGGACTGCTTCGTTCTTCCATCGAAACCAGGTTATCGAGCTGAATTAGCTGCCCGGTGTTGCTCCTTACAAATAAGGAAGTCAGGTCCAGAGGATCATCCCGGTCGGCACGTTCAAACTGACCCACAACCTGGTATTGCCGGCCATTCATCATAAAGTATGCGAAACGCTGTCCGCTTAACGATAGCTGCAAAGTCTGTGCAATATCCAGAACAGATACGCCTAAGCTCTGCGCCTTTTCACGGTCTATAGTGATATTAATTTCCGGTTTGTTGAACTTCAAATTCACATCGACCATAGAAAAAGTAGGGTCTTGACTTGCTTCATCTAAAAATTGTGGAATCTTGTCGCGAAGCTTTTCAAAGTTGGGTGCCTGGATGATATATTGAATCGGTGGTCCGCCCCTGCGATTTACAGCTATAGTAGGCTGCTGGCTCACCTGAACACGGGCTTCAGAATATTTTTTAGTTGCCCTGGTCAAAAAATCAGCTATTTCCTGTTGTGAACGCTCGCGCTCTTCGGGTTGGACTAAACCCAGACGAACCATTCCGCTGTTAACCGACCCGGAACCACCAAAGCCCGGAGAGGTAATGACCAGCGCAACCTGCTTTTCAGGAATAGAATCGTTTAACAAGTCGGTTAATTCCTGCATAAACCGGTCGGTGTAGTCGTACGAAGCACCTTCCTGGGCCGAGATCTGCAACCTTAGCATACTCCTGTCGTCCAAGGGTGCTGTCTCTTTAGTAAGGCTTATATAAAACAAAACGGTTAAACCCAGACATCCGATAATGATAGGAAAGCTCAGCCACCTCTTCTTCATGAAATCGCCCAAAGCACTGGCATAACCAGCGTTCATTTTTTGAAAATACGGCTCTGTCCAATTATAAAATTTAGACTTGTTCTGTACGCCTCCCTTCATCAAATAGGCATTTAGCATCGGGGTGAGGGTTAGTGAAACAAAAGCAGAAATTAATACCGCTGCCCCAATCACCACTCCGAATTCACGGAACAGGCGCCCCACAAATCCCTCTAAAAAGATGACGGGCAAAAATACCGCCGCAAGGGTTATGGATATCGATATTACCGCCATAAAGATCTCATTAGCGCCCTTTATTGCGGCTTCAATCGGAGACATTCCCTCTTCCACTTTTTTGTAGATATTTTCTGTCACCACGATACCATCATCCACCACCAAACCAGTTGCAAGTACAATCGCCAGCAACGTGAGTACGTTGATTGAAAAACCCGCCAGGTACATGATAAAGAATGTGGCTATCAACGAAACCGGTATATCTATTAAGGGCCGGAAAGCGATTCCCCAATCTCGGAAAAACAGATAAATGATAATGATAACCAGGATAAGCGAAATCAGAATAGTCTCGGCGACTTCGGTAACAGACTTTTTTATAAAAAGCGTATTATCCATTGCAATATTCAATTGCAAATCTTTTGGCGCCTCCTTTTTTAACTTCTCGAACTCCTCGTAAAACTTGCCTGAAATTTCCAGATAATTAGTTCCCGGTTGAGGAATTATGGCCAAGCCTACCATAGGTTGCCCGGATTCGCTCATTTTCGTTTCAAGATTCTCAGGACCAAGCTCAGCTGATCCGATATCGCTGAAGCGGATAATCTTATCTCCTTCCGACTTCACAATCAGGTTATTAAACTGCTCCTGGTTAGATAAATTACCCAGGGTTTTTACAACCAACTCGGTGTTGGCCCCTGTTACCTTACCCGAAGGAAGTTCAATATTTTGCTGGTTTAAGGCATTCCTGATATCAGAGACGGTCAACCCGTATGACGCGAGCTTATCAGGATTTAACCACAAACGCATTGCGTAACGTTTCTGACCCCAAATTTGCACGCTGCTCACTCCCGGTATAGTTTGAAACCGCTGCGACAACACATTTTCCGCATAATCGCTCAGATTAAGCTGATCCCGGGTGCTGCTTCCAACCGTCATCGTAATAATCGGCTCGGAATCAGCATCGGCTTTAGAAACAACCGGTGGTGAATCGATATCATCAGGCAACTCTCGTACAGCTTGTGATACTTTATCCCGAACATCGTTGGCGGCTTCTTCCAGATTTTTATCAAGGTTGAACTCGATGTTAATCCTGCTTGACCCCTGATTACTGGAGGAAGATATATTTCTTATCCCATCAATCGAATTAATTGCTTTTTCGAGTGGCTCGGTAATTTGCGACTCAATAATGTCCGAGTTTGCACCCGAATAGTTAGTTCGAACGGACACTATTGCCGGATCAATCGAAGGAAATTCCCTGACACCTAAAAATGAATAGCCGATTAGTCCGAAAAGAACCAGCATAAGATTCAGCACGATGGTAAAAACCGGCCTCTTTATACTTGTGGTTGATAAACTCATAGTTTCACATTTTTACCGTCTCCGGTTTTCACTTTCACTTTACTCCCATCTTTGAGCGTCATGATACCTGTAGTTAACACGGTATCTCCTGCTTTCAATCCTGACGTGACTAACACATCCTTCTCCGTTCGTGTGGACGTCTCAATCATCACCTCTTTCGCTTTTCCGCCCTCGGTTATAAAAACTTTTTTTCCTTCCTGAACCGGCACAATTGCTTCCGAAGGAACAAGTATAGCGTCCTCAATCTCGGCAAGAGGCAAGGAAATACTAACAAAAGAGCCGGGAATCAACACGCCCGCCGGATTGTCGGCCCTGGCTCTGAGTTGAAGGGTACGGCTGGCTGCTTCAATACGAGGTTCAAATGCGTATACCCTGGCTTTAAATACCTGCGTAGAGCCGGCAACCGTAAAGTCAATAGTAGTCCCCACCCGCACCTGGCCAGAATATTTCTCCGGAACCGAAAATGTCACCTTCACGGGATTTATACTCACAAGATTGGTGATTGGCATTGAAGGAGTAACGTATTCGCCGGTCGAAACCGCCCGCAGACCGATCCTTCCGCTAAAGGGTGCGTTGATTACCGTCTTCCCTATCTGCGCTCTGATTAGCTGACTCTGAGCCTTTGCCGTACGAAAATCGGCTGATGCGATATCATACTCCTCGCGACTGATTGCTTCCTTCTGTAGCAAAAGCCGGGCACGTCTTTCGTTTTCTGCCGCAAGATTTTGCCTGGTCATCGCCTGTGCAAGCTGAGCCCGCAATTCGGAGTCATCAATTTTCACCAGCGCCTGCCCGCGCCGTACATTACTACCTTCATTAAAATAGATACCTCTAACTATTCCCGATACTTCACTAATAATACGAACTTCTTCGTTTGCGTCTATTGAGCCCGTTACAGTCAGAGAATTTGAAAAAGACGTGGGGGTCACCACAATGCCGTTCACATTCATTGGTCTGTCGCCGCCTGGCCCGCCTCCTGCTCTTCTGCCGCCGCCCTCTTCCTTTCTGGTTATCCGGTAAACGATCAAAGCAATAAAGAAAGTGAGGAGTAAACCCCAAATAATATGTCGTTTTTTCATTATCTGTTTTTGTAATTAATGGTGATGTTTTTAGGTTCTACTTCGGCTAAGTTATGACTGATTTGCAACAGTACCTCCGAAAATATCTGAATCTTTTCTTCGGACAGATTTTCCATGGATTGCTTGTTTAAGCGGCTGATCACTTTTTCGATCTTCGGAATCGCTTCCCTGGCTTTGTCGGTCAGTTTGATCACCTGCTGCCTCCTGTCGTTTATATTTTTTTCTCTTACAACATACCCTTTAGATGACAGGTAATCTACAATATTCACCATAAACGACTTGTCGACCTCCAGCAATTCAGACAGTGCTTTTTGCGTCAACTGCTCTTTGTGCAAATTAATAAGAACAAGAACGTATTGATATCTGTCAATATCTAATCCTCCTGTTTGCTGAGAAAATATAGAGAGGTATTTTTTTGTAACTGATATCAGCAACTGCGCCAATGGTTGTTTCATTGCCATGTCAACAAAATTAACGCAGCAGATTAAAAATAGTTGATCGTACCAACTATTTTACAGTGGATAAACCGAGCCAATTGGCTAAGCCATAATTTTTAACTAAAATTGAATTAATGAAGAAATTACTTTCGCACACACCTATATATATATTATTTATGATGTTAAACGCGGCCGGAAGCGCTGCTCAATCCGAAATTTCTTATGTGGTGTCTTTCCCCGAGGCTCAGGCACATTACGCTGATGTTGAAATGAACATCAAGGGGATCAATAGCAGCTCGATCGATCTTAGAATGCCTGTATGGGCGCCTGGTTCTTACCTGGTAAGAGAATTCGCAAAAAATGTTGAGGGATTTTCGGCGAGAACTTCTTCTAATACCCGCCTTTCAAGCTCAAAAATCAACAAAAACACTTGGAGGATCTCGGGAATAAGCAATAAGGATATTACGATCAATTACCGCATTTACGCTTTTGAACTCTCGGTACGCACCAGTTTTGTAGATGTCTCGCATGCATTTTTATCGCCAAGCGGATTATTTATGTATCCTGATGGGCAGATCAGCTCGCCATCGACTGTTACTATTAAGCCGTATCAAGACTGGAAGAAGATTTCGACCGGACTCGAGCCGGTAAAAGGCCAAGCAAACACATTTTATGCGCCAAACTATGATATTCTCTACGATTCCCCTCTCGAGGTTGGCAACCACGACACCTTCGAATTTGAAGCAGCGGGCGTTAAACACGAAGTCGCCATGTACGGCGGTGGCAATTATGATAAAAAACAGCTCTCGGCAGATATCACAAAAATAGTAGAGGCCGAAACTGACATCTTCGACGGGAATCCCAATAAACGTTATGTATTTATTGTGCACAACACCCTGGCTGGCGGAGGCGGACTCGAGCACCTTAATTCTACGGTGCTTGGAGCAATACGATTAGGTTATACCAATGAAGACAGCTACAAAAGCTTTTTAGGATTGGTGGCTCATGAGTATTTCCACTTATGGAATGTTAAGAGATTACGGCCCCAAGCATTAGGGCCCTTCGATTATAGCAATGAAAACTATACCACCAATTTATGGGTAGCCGAAGGTTTCACCGCTTATTATGATAATCTGATGCTGCGCCGTACGAACATATATAGCCCGGAAAAATATCTCGAACTACTTACTACCGATATAAATACAGTCGAAAACCAGCCCGGAAACAGAATACAGCCGGTTAGCGAAGCAAGCTTTGACGCCTGGATTAAATATTACCGGCCGAACGAAAATTCAAAAAACAGCACCATATCCTATTACGACAAAGGCGCAATGATCGGGCTGATCCTCGATCTTGAAATACTGGGCGCAACCAAGGGAGCCCGACGCTTAGATGATGTAATGAAGGCGATGTATGACGAATACTATAAAAAGTTAAACCGGGGTTATACTGATGCGGAATTTAAGGCCATGGCCGAGAAAATAGCGGGAAAACCCCTTGATGAAATCTATACTAAGTATATTAACGGAACAGAACCGATAAGCTTTAATTCATATTTAGGGCACGCAGGGCTGTATCTCGTGAATGACCATGCGGGTAAGTCTATCCCTACCCTCGGGGCCGCCACTGTAGTAAGAGATGGCAAACTGATGATTACTTCGGTGCAAAGAGGAACCGCTGCATGGACTAACGGGCTGAGCGTGAACGACGAGATAATCGCCATAGACGATTATCGCATAACAGGCACTACCGACACAAAAGGGGTGACCGATCTGGCAAAAGCGATATCAGCCAAAAAAGTGCGTAACAAAATCAAGGTAACTGTGTCCAGGGACGGCATTATCAGAAATATAGACGTTACGTTAACTCAACACCCTGGAGCACGATACCGGATAGAAGGAGATAAAAATGCGACTGCCCAACAAATGGCTATCAGAAAGAAGTGGCTTAGCTTGTAAGCTTATGTCGGGGGGGACCAGAAGCCTGATACATTAATGTCTCTCGGACTAAACGCATCCGGTTTAAAAATTAGATTTTTTAATTAAACCGCGTACCACAAATTTCAATATATTCGCTCTGCACGATTAGTGATACCGAGTCTGAATAAATTATATAATGATACGCTGCCTGGTTGTTGACGATGAGCCTCTGGCACTCGATATACTCACAGATTATATTGATAAAGTTCCTTTTTTGAAGCTTGTTGCTGCTACAACCAGCGCGTTTGAGGCCTTAGCTATCGCGCAAAAAGACGAAATCGACCTGATCTTTCTGGACGTACAAATGCCAGAACTTACCGGCATCCAGTTTCTGAAAATTCTAAACGGCAAGTGTAACGTTATTCTCACCACTGCTTATTCTCAATATGCATTGGATGGATATGAACTCGACGTTGCCGATTATTTGCTTAAACCAATAGCTTTCGACCGGTTTTACAAATCTGTTTTAAAGGTCCAGAATACGCTTCAGCAAGTTAGCCCGCAAGCGCCGGTAAAGATCATCGACAATACCATCAATTCGTTTATCTTTGTTAAAACCGAACACAGGATACAAAAGATCTATCTCGATGATATCCTCTATATCGAAGGCTTAAAAGATTATATCTCCATCTTCACAAAAACGGAGCGGGTAATTACACTCCAGCCTATGAAAAAAATGGAAGAGAGTCTGCCTGCCGGACGATTTATCAGGGTTCACAAATCGTATATCGTATCTATTGATAAGATAGAAAGCATAGAACGGAGCAGAATTCAAATCTGTGATAAAATTATCCCTATCGGAGATACCTACCGGGATAATTTCTTCAAGGTGATAGAGGATAAAAACATCTAAATTTAACCCTCTACGAAACTTTTTATTTTCTGCTCGGCTTCGGCAACAACTTCTTCGTGAGATTTTTTGCCAGATGCAATCGGCTCCAAAACTGTGTAAGTTATCCCCTGCCCGAACCTTAAAGGATAAAGCCCGTATTGAGTTAATTCCCACGACCCCTGAATGGCGATAGGAACGACGAGAGCATCAGGCACCTTCTTCAGCAAGGTCACCACGCCGCCAGTAGCGAAGGGCTTCATCTTTCCGTTCTTTGTTCGGGTACCTTCCGGGAATATCACGGCAGACCACTTATTTTCTCTCATCCGCCCGGCCAGCTTCAGGATCTCTGAGATGGACTGTTTCGGATCTTTTCTGTCGATGTTGGCTCCGCCACCATGAATTAAGTTAAATGGTATGCTTGGAATCGGTTGTCGCGTAAGCTCAATTTTGGAAATAAACTTTGCGTGATATTTTCTTAAATGCCAGATGAGCGGAGCAATGTCGTACATACTCTGGTGATTAGCTACAAAAACAATAGAACGGTCAGGCGGAAGTTCGAATTTGTTATTAAATCTTACATGACATCCCACACAGTAATAGGTGCTCACCAGGAAAAAGTTTAAAATATCTACAGATCGCTTGTGGGCAGAGTAGCCTCCCAGCTTCAAAGAGATCCATTGAATAGGATGAAAGATCAGCAGGAAAATGCAAAACGTTAAATATTGAAGCGGGGAAAAGATATATCCCAGAAATTTACTCATGCTATAAATTGTTGCACAAATCTAACAGCTTAAACCTTATTTTCAAGCAACAGCAGTTTAACTCTCAATATTGCAGCTACACTTAATGAATCAGTGATCTGACCCGATATCACCATTTTATATGCTTCTTCAAAAGGCAAACGCTTCACCTGCAATTGTTCAGTTTCTTCCGGCTCTGCTTCGCCCTGCTGCAAGCCCCTGGCCAGATAAATATATCCGGCTTCGTCGCAAACTGAGTTAGACAAATGAAAAGGCATTAACTCTTTCCATTCGGCGGCTATCAAACCGGTCTCCTCCAAAAGCTCCCGTTTGGCCGTTTCCAAAGGATCGGTTCCCAGCGGACACCCTCCTTCGGGAATTTCCCAACTATACTTATTTAAGGTATATCGGTACTGGCCTACCAGCCAGGTATGCAGTTCATCATCCAGAGGCAAAATCCCGATTCCGAGGTTTTTAAAATGTACTTTGCCATAAATTCCATTCCCGCCCGATGGGTTGATCACCTCATACTCAGTAACATTTATCCATGGGTTATCATATATTTCTTTCGCAGACAGGGTTTGCCAGGGATTGTGATTCTCGTCAATCATGTAGTTCAGTCTTAAGTTCTCCGATAAAAACGCTCACATTTATTCACCGGACGAATAGTAAAATAACAAAAAAGCCTCCTGATATACAGAAGGCTCTTCAATATGTTTTTAAATCGACTTAGATTCCGAAAGCCGCTTTCACTTTTTCTACGTAATCAAGTTTTTCCCAGGTGAATAGTTCTACCTCGATTTCTTTCTTTTCGCCGCCAGCACCTTCGAATTGCTTTTTCACCACTTCGTATTCTCTTCCCATGTGGCCATAAGCTGCAGTTTCTGAATACATCGGATTACGAAGTTTTAGTCGAGTCTCAATACCATAAGGTGTCATATCAAATATTTCCGCAACCTTTTTGGCTATTTCCCCATCGTTAATTCCAACTTTTGAAGAATTATAGGTGTTTACATAAATACCCATCGGGTCTTTTACACCAATCGCATACGAAACTTGTACCAAAACCTCATCACAAACACCCGCTGCCACAAGATTTTTAGCAATATGACGAGTTGCATAAGCCGCAGAACGGTCCACTTTCGATGGATCCTTGCCCGAAAACGCACCACCACCATGACCGCCTTTACCGCCATACGTATCTACAATGATCTTACGACCGGTTAATCCGGTATCTCCGTGAGGACCACCAATGACAAACTTCCCGGTAGGGTTAATATGATATTTAATATCGTTGTTAAACAATCCCTGTAATTCGGGTTTAAGCTTCGCTTTAACCCGAGGTATCAAAATATTGATGATATCTGCGCTGATCTTCTCCTGCATCGCTTTTTCATCAGCGAAATCGTCGTGCTGAGTTGAAACTACAATAGCATCAATGCGCACCGGTTTGTGATCATCGCTGTATTCGATAGTCACCTGCGATTTTGCATCAGGACGCAAATAACTGATTGCTGAATTCTCGCGGCGTAAAGCGGCAAGCTCAATAAGTATTTTATGAGCCAGATCCAGAGCTAAAGGCATATAGTTAGCGGTTTCGCTTGTTGCATAACCAAACATCATCCCCTGATCACCGGCCCCTTGTTCCTGTTTCTCTTTACGATCTACTCCCTGGTTAATATCTGCCGACTGCTCATGAATAGCCGAAATAATCCCACAAGAGCTGGCTTCGAACATATACTCTGCCTTGGTGTAACCTATTTTAGTGATCACTTCACGGGCAATGCGCTGAACGTCTAAATAGGTATTTGATTTAACTTCCCCGGCTAAAACTACCAGACCGGTTGTTACCAGGGTTTCGCATGCAACTTTGGAATCAGCATCCCAGGCTAAAAAATTATCAATCAACGCATCCGAAATCTGATCCGCTACTTTGTCCGGATGTCCTTCAGATACAGACTCAGAAGTAAATAAATATGGCATAATTAAATTCTTTCTATTTGAAGCTTGGTGGGATTGCAGAATGCGGAGTGTAAAAAAAGACATTAGCAATTTTTTTACGTGGTTGCAATCCAGTGCCATAGACACAAAGCAAATCATTCCACCAATACCCCGGCGAAAGTACAATTATTTTTAGATTAAGGAAAATTATAAGGTATTTTAGGCCTCTCATAATTTCAATTGAAAAAGAGCGTATTATTTATAATAAATCCGATATCGGGGGGGAAAAAGAAATTAGAGTTTCCGGCTTTCGCAACAATGCATCTCGACCTCGACAGGTTTAATGCAGATTTTGTTTATACCGAATGGCCTACACATGCTAACGATTTAGCTATAGAGGCTGTCGAGAACGGAATGGACATCGTGGTTTCGGTAGGCGGCGATGGCACTATAAACGAAGTAGCCTCTGCCCTGGAAGGCACAGATACCATTATGGGAATAATCCCTTTTGGTTCTGGAAACGGCCTGGCACGTTCTTTAAATATCTCTTTAAGCAATAAAAAGGCGGTTCAGATTCTTAACAATCTTCACTGCCGGCGAATAGATTCGGGCATTCTGAACGAGCGGAAATTCTTCAACATGGCCGGGATGGGCTTCGACGCTCATATCAGTGCAAAATTCGCCCAGTTGAAGAACCGGGGATTAAAAGGATATGTGCATACCGCCCTGAAAGAGGTGTCTGCATACGTTCCGGAAAATTATGACCTTGAAATTGACGGCAATCATTACGAGCGGGAGGCATTTATGATTAGTATTGCAAACTCTTGCCAGTATGGCAATAATGCGTATATTTCACCCGACGCTAAATTGGATGATGGATTACTGGATGTATGTATTATTAAACCTTTTCCACTTGTACAATTTCCGGTAGTAGGGTATCATTTATTTAATAAAACGGTGCATACCACCAGTTATGTCGAGATAATAAAGGGAAAAAATATCCGTATTAACAGAAAACAAGGAGGGATGGTTCATGTGGACGGCGAACCCATCGAGATGGATAAGTGTATTGAAATCAAGGTTAAACCTTTATCACTTGCTATTCTGAACTAGGTATTTTCAATAATGTCAAAAAAAAACAAAAACATATCAGGCGTAGTTTATTCGACTGATCCCGGATTTGAGTACCAGTTTGATGAAACGCCCGAACAAAAAACTCTGGCTCCCCAGCAACAGGACCTCCGGGTTCAACTAGACAAGAAACAAAGAGGCGGTAAGGCAGTTACACTAATAACCGGATTTAAAGGCACGACTGAAGATCTGGAAGCGCTCGGAAAAAAGCTGAAGCAAAAATGCGGAACCGGCGGTGCATCTAAACTTAACGAAATCTTAATACAAGGCGACTTTAGGGATAAAATAGTAGAAATACTTAAAAACGAAGGATTTAAGGTAAAAAAATCCGGAGGCTAACCACCACAAAAACAGCGATTAAACTGTATTTAATCAAGATATTTGCATTTGATAGAAAAAATAGTTTTCATTGTAAAACAATTTTTTTCAAACACCAGTTATAAGTCCCAAACGGAGATTCTGCTGGATCGGGTAACTGAATTGTTATCATGTGCACAAATAATTTTTTATTACTTCGAAAATTATATTTTTGTTACCCCGTTATACAAACTTTGCAATCAATAAATTAAAAACTATTATAATCTAAACTAAATTTAAAACTAAATTTTAAAGTAAAATGGCAACCGCACCAAAAGCAACAACAGCAACAGCGAAGAAAGAGGGAAATGGTTCAAACATCTTTGCGAGTTTATCCATAGTAATCTGCCTGGTAATCGCATTCCTCCTATGGAAATTTGTGATGGGAGATCCGTCGAATTTTGTGGGTGGAGCAGATCCGGATCTGCATGATACCCAACCTCTACAAGGAAATTATTTTGGGATGGTATATAAAGGCGGATATGTAGTTCCGGTACTAATGGGAATGTTTTTAATGGTAATTGTATTCTCTATTGAGCGTTTTATCGTTATTAATAAAGCTGCCGGTACCGGAAACGTAGACGTTTTCGTAAGAAAAATTCAAGGCTTTTTAAGTGCTGGAAACATTGAAGCAGCAATGGCAGAGTGCGATAAACAAAAAGGCTCAGTAGCAAACGTTATCAAATCTGGATTGAAAAAATACAGAGAAGTTGAAAACGACGCCAGAATGAATACAGAACAAGCATCATTAGCCATCCAGAAAGACATCGAAGAGGCTACTTCTCTTGAAATGCCAATGTTAGAACAAAACCTGACGGTAATTGCTACTTTGGTATCAGTTGGTACTCTTGCAGGTTTGTTAGGTACAGTAACAGGTATGATCAAGGCCTTCGCCGGTTTGGCACAAGCAGGTGCTCCTGATTCATCTGCACTTGCAAACGGTATCTCTGAGGCACTAATCAATACTGCAACTGGTATCGGTACATCTTTCCTTGCAATTATTATGTACAATTTCTTCACTTCAAAAATTGATAAATTGACTTATTCAATCGATGAGGCTGGATTTTCAATTGTTCAAACGTACGCAAGTACACATAAATAAAATTTCGAAAGATTTATTTGCTCGGGCTTATGGAAAGTGCCGGGCAAATTCATCTATATATAAACGATTAGAAATTTAAGCGATGCCTAGAGTTAAAGTTGCAAGGAAGAGTACAGCTATCGATATGACGGCAATGTGCGACGTGGCGTTTCTGCTGTTAACGTTTTTCATTTTAACAGCAACTGCCCGCCAGCCAGAACCGCTACCGGTTGATACTCCATCCTCCACCACAAAAGCGAAACAACCATCAACCAATATTGCCGTTATCACCATCGGAAATGGTAAAGTATTCTTTGGAGTAGCTGAAGAAGCTGTTCGTGTTCGTACACTCGAAAAAATGAGCGAACGCTACAGCTATCCTTTCACAGCTGAAGAAAAAGAAAGATTTTCTTTGATGGAAAGCTTTGGCGTTCCTATAGGTAATTTAAAACAAGTTATCAATGTGGGTAACGAACAACGGCTAAAACCTGGGTTCCAGACCGGAATCCCAATAGACTCTATTGGTGGTCAGGCCTCCGAATTACATTACTGGATCTTGAACTCAAGATATGCGGCTAAAGAGCTTAACAATGCCTCTCTACGCTTTAGTATAAAAGGTGATTCCAAAGAAGAATACCCTACGGTTAAAAAGATCATTGATATGTTACAAAAGCAGGAAGTAAATAAATTTAGCTTTATTACTGCTCTTGAAGGAACTGATTAAATATCATAAAATATTAAACAATGGCAGAATTAGATACCTCCAGCGGGGGTGGTAAAGGCGGGAAGGTAAGAAGTAAGAAAGCTTCAACAAGAGTCGATTTAACGGCGATGGTTGATCTTGCATTCTTATTGATCACCTTCTTCATGCTAACTACCTCCCTAAATAAACCTCAGGCCATGGATATGACCATGCCTGATAAGGAAGAGAATGTTGATGATAACCTTAAGGTTGCTGACGACAGAACGATGACTATTCTTTTAGGCAATAATAACGAGATCGAATGGTATATGGGGACGGTTGATAATCCAACAACTCCAACGACAACCGGTTATGGTAAAAACGGAATCAGAGCTGCGCTTCTAGATAAAATGAAGTCCGTAAGAGCTGCAACCGGTAAAGACCTGTTCGTAATCATCAAGCCCAGCGATAAATCATCATACAAGAACTTAGTAGATATTTTTGATGAAGTAAATATAGTAGACGTTAAACAACGTGCGCTTACTGATATTACTGCTGACGAAATTGAGTTATTAAAACGCGATGGTCTTTATTAACAAAAACGTATTTACGTCAAAACATTAAAATGGCAAAGTTAGATATTTTTAAAACCGCGTGGATCGACGTAGTTTTTGCAGGTAGGAATCAGGCTTATGGAGCTTATGAGTTACGGAAACTAAACTCATGGAATACCACAAAAGCCCTGATGATTGGTGGTACCATATTTATTCTGGCGATAAGCACTCCTTTAATTTTAAAATACGTTAAAGGTTTGACACCAGAGGATAAAGAAAAACTGATCGAAACAGAAGTAATCCTTACTCCTCCGCCTCCTGTAGACGAGAACACGCCTCCACCTCCGCCACCTGTTGAACCACCAAGACCTAAAGTGGATCAGATCAGGTTCCCACCTCCGGTAGTAGTACCCAAAGAAGAGGTTAGAGATGAAGAGCCACCAACTGTTGAAGAACTTAAAGTGGCAGATCCGGGGCAAAAAACAATTGAAGGTGACCCTACTCAGGAAGTTCGGATTGAAGAACCTGTTGGTGAGGCCCCTGTAGGCTCTCAGGTTACAGAAGACAATAGTATTCACTCTGTGGCTACCATCGAGGTAATGCCTAAATACCCGGGCGGTATGGATGAATTTTATAAATGGGTTGGAAGGACATATGAATACCCAACTTCCGCTCGTGAGGCTGGCGTATCCGGCCGATTGACCGTGTCTTTCGTAGTTGAAAAAGATGGTTCTTTAACCGATATAAAAGTTCTGAAAGATTTAGGACATGGCACTGGCGATGTTGCCAAAAGAATGTTAATGAAGTCTAAGAAATGGGAACCAGGCATTCAGAATGGCCGGCCTGTACGTGTACAGTACACTTTACCGTTAATGCTGCAAATGGAAGCCCAATAACATGCTAAATAGAAACAATGAGATACAGAAATCGCCCGACAAGCGATTTCTGTTCATTTTAGGCCTTTTAATATTTGCCGCTTACCTGGTACTCGGAATTATATTGCTATTTTTCAAAAATGTGCTTCCGCAGTTTGAGAATCCATACCGCACGATCTTTGGAATAGCGGTAATTGTATACGCCTTCTTCAGGTTTATGAGATTGATGCAAGTAAAAAATAATTAATCATGCGGTATCTTGCCTTTTTTTCGATCATTTTATTCCTGGCAGCCTGCAGCAACAATAACACGGCAGAAGAACAGGCCACAGAGCCGGGCATACAGATACTGGTCGACGAGAGCTTTGCCCCTATTATTGACGACCAGTATCAGGTATTTAAAAGCAGCTATCCAAACCTGAAGGTTGAGCTTTTTTATAAATCTGAGAACGCAGTAATACACAGCCTACAGGAGGGGGATGTAGGTATCGCCATCCTGTCGCGAAAGTTACTCCCCCAGGAAATAAAGCTTTTCGAAAAGCGGGAAATAAGTGTCAGGGCAAATAAAGTAGCAACAGATGCGGTGGCTTTTATCACCCATAAATCCTCGACAGACTCATCAATAACAGTTGACGAAGTTACAGGCATTATGCGGGGAGCGGCATCTGCAAAAAATCTCATCTTCGATAACGCCAATTCAAGTAATGTAAGGTATTTAAAGGATTTGGCCGAAATAAAAGATTTGCCGAAAAAAGGGGTATATGCCTTACAAAGCAATGACGATGTAATTAAATACGTACACAATAATCCGGGTACAATTGGTGTTATAGGTATTAATTGGATGAAACAGCCCACTAAAGAATTAGAACCTATTGTAAAACAGCTAAAGGTATTATCGGTGAAAAACTCGAAAGGGCTTCCCGGATCGGATAAGTTTTACAAACCTTCCCAAAATAATTTAGCTTTGGGATTGTATCCTCTCAGCAGAGACATATTTTTTATCGACTGCCAGGGCGGAAGAGCCGGCTCAAGCTTTGAAGCATTTGTAGCCGGAGAACGCGGACAACGCATAATATTAAAATCAGGCTTGATGCCGAACAAAATCCCATCAAGAGAAATATTAATAAGAGAAACAAGAAAACCATGAAATATTTAGAGATGAAACTGATCAAAAAAGTTGTAAATGCAGGTCTACTCATTGCAGTTGTTGGAACCACTGCTGCTTACGGGCAAAATATAGCAGAGGTGAAAATGGCAATTGATGCCGAGCAATATCAAAAAGCGAAAACATCGTTAAAAGCCCTGGCTGCTTCGAAGCCCAGCGCCGAAGTATATTTTCATTTAGGAAATCTTTACCTGGCAGACTATCCGGATTCTGCTAAAGCATTGTACAGCAAAGGTGTTGCAGCTGATGCAAAGAACTCTTTAAGTTATATCGGCTTAGGTGCAATAGATTTAAGAAACAATAATGCCGCAGCTGCAAAAGCAAATTTTGATAAAGCAATTGATGAGGCAGGAAGAAGAGATAATGACCCGTATATCTATATCGCCAAGGCTTATATAGCGGCTCCAAAACCAGATTATAACACTGCAATAACTTATCTGGAGAAAGCCATTGCAATGGATGCTAAAGATGCAGAAGCTCAGCTAGCATTAGGCGATGCTTACAGAGGACTGGATAAAAACAGTGAGGCTTTTAGTGCGTATCGCAGCGCTTACGAGCTAAATAAAAGCCTTCTAAGAGCTAAAATAGAGCTTGGAGTAATCAACAAACGCGCGCAGGCATGGCAACAATCTATTGACGAATTCAATGCCGTTTTAGCGATTAACCCTAACTACGCACCAGCTTACCGCGAACTTGCAGAAACGTATAACAACTGGGCAACAAAATCAACGGATATTAAAGACTTCGAAGCTAAGAATAAACAAGCACTCGATGCATATCGTAAGTACATGGATCTGACTGACAGATCTCTTGAATCCAGAATGCGCTATGCAGACTTCCTGATCCTTGCTAAAGATTATAAAACCTTAGAGAGTGAGGCACAGGAGATGGCGAAAATCGATAAAACTAATCCTCGTATCTATCGCTACCTTGGTTTTGCAGCTTTCGAGAATGGAAATTTTCAAGAAAGTATTACTGCAATCAATACCTGGATGTCAAAAGCTGACAAATCTCGTTTACATCCACACGATTACCTTTATTTAGGTAAAGCTCAGATCAAACAGGGGAATGCAGCTGAGGGTGTTAAAAACCTTACTACGGCATTAGATACGACCTTATATTCAAAAATGGAGCCTTCTATTGCTGAGGTAGTTAAGACAGGTGTAGCAGAACAAATGAGCGCTATCGGAAAAGATTTGTTCTCAGCAAAAAAATATGAGGACGCAGCACAGGTGTACGAACTATCGTTGCAGGCACCTAAACCCCTGGTTGCCGACAGGTTCTATGTAGGATACTCCCATTACTTCCACTATGTTAATGTTCCCGAGGCAGAGAAATCTCAACATAAGGCAAGCCTTGTGAGAGCAGATTCGGCGTTTAGCAATGTCAGCAAGGTAGTTCCTGACTATGCTCTTGCATATCTTTACAGAGCAAGGGTAAACAGGCTGCTTGATGATGAAAAAAATCCGAAAGGCCTAGCAGTACCGCATTTTGAGAAGTTCATTACCCTTCAAGCCGCTACTCCCGTTGATAAATTAACTAAAAATAATAAGTTGGATTTAGTTGATGCTTATTATTATGTAGGTTATCATTCCATCTTATCGGATCCAAACAAAGCGAAGACCTATTTCAACAAAGTGTTAGAACTGGATCCTACTCACGCAGGTGCTCAGCAGTCGCTAAGATCACTGGCAACTAATTAATAATATTGGTTTTAAAGGAGCCGGCATCTGGAAAGATTCCGGCTCTTTTTGTTTATATTTGCGCACCTTTTTTTAACAATGGAAGCACAAAGCACACCAGTAAGTTACCTTCCAATCATTTTTCAAATGATTGTAGCGCTTGGTTTTGTGGTGACAACTATGATTGCCACCCATCTTTTAGGACCGAAGCGCAAAACCAAAGACAAACTAACCCCTTTCGAATCGGGGATAGAGGTAATAGGAAACGCCCGTCAGCCGTTCTCTATTAAATATTTTTTGGTCGCAATTTTGTTTGTACTATTCGATATCGAAGTAATATTTATGTATCCATGGGCGGTGAACTTTCGTGAAATGGGAATGGAGGGACTGATCGAGATGTTTATTTTCATGGGAACATTATTACTGGGCTTTATCTACATTATCAAGAAAAAAGCTTTAGACTGGGAATAGTAATTAGAACATTTCTAAATAGATATACCCTCCAAAACAAAATTTGTAAAACTTTAAATTTGCCGCTTGATTCTTCTATAGATCAAGCATTGGAAGGACAAAAAACATGAGTGATATTAAACTAGCAGAAGCGCCTCCGGGAATTGAAGGATCGGGCTTTTTTGCGACTTCATTCGATAAAGTGATCGGGCTTGCCCGTTCGCATTCTTTATGGCCACTACCCTTCGCAACTTCATGCTGCGGAATTGAGTTTATGGCTACTATGGGCTCTCACTACGACCTGGCCAGATTCGGCTCCGAAAGACCATCATTTTCTCCCCGCCAGGCTGATATGCTTCTGGTAATGGGAACAATTGCAAAAAAGATGGGCCCCGTTTTAAGGCAGGTGTATCTCCAAATGGCTGAGCCCCGTTGGGTAATTGCTGTAGGTGCATGCGCCAGTAGCGGTGGTATCTTTGATACGTACTCGGTTCTGCAGGGTATCGACGAGATAATTCCGGTTGACGTTTACGTACCTGGTTGCCCGCCCCGGCCCGAAGCTATTCTAACCGGTGTTCTAAAGTTACAAGACCTGGTTAAAAACGAATCTTTGCGCAGAAGAAACGAGCCTGAATACAAAGAGTTAATGAACAAATACGGAATACAGTAGATGGGGAAGATCAGCAACCAAACTGTACTGGATAAATTAAATCAGCAATTTGGTGATAAGATAAGCCTTGCGGCAGAACCTTATGGCCTTTTGACTTTTGAAACCACCAAAGAAGATATAATTCCGATTCTCAGCTTCTTAAAACAGGATGAGGAATTGAAGTTTAACTTCCTGACAGACATCACAGGCATACACTACCCGGAAACGGCGCTTCCTATAGGTGTAATTTACCATGTGCATAGCTTTGTAAATAATGTCCGGGTTCGTATTAAAGTTTTCCTGGAAGAAATCAATCCGGTTATCCCAACCGCAACGGTACTTTGGGAAGGTGCAAACTGGATGGAAAGAGAAACTTACGATTTCTTCGGAATTACGTTTGAAGGACACCCAGGCTTGTATCGTATATTAAATGTAGACGACATGACGGTTTTTCCAATGAGAAAAGAATATCCGCTGGAAGACCCGAATCGTGTAGATAAAAAAGACTTTTTCTTCGGAAGATAACGATGGATCATCCAATAATTGCCGCAAGGCACGAATTAACAGAAACAACAACGCTAAACCTAGGCCCTACCCATCCGGCTACGCACGGAGTTTTCCAGAACGTGCTTGAAATGGACGGCGAGCGGATTGTCAGCGGCGTTTCCACCCTGGGATATATCCACAGAGCATTTGAGAAAATCGCGGAACACCGCCCTTTTTATCAAATTACTCCGCTTACAGACAGATTAAATTATTGTTCCTCTCCCATCAATAACATGGGCTGGCACATGACAGTAGAGAAGCTGTTAGGGATTCAAACCCCTAAACGCGTTGATTATCTCCGTGTTATTGTTATGGAATTGGCCCGTATTTCTGATCATTTGATCTGCAACAGCATTTTAGGTGTAGATACCGGAGCTTATTCAGGCTTTTTATACCTCATGGAACAGCGTGAACATATTTACGAAATCTATGAGGAGGTTTGTGGTGCCCGCTTAACAACTAATATCGGTCGTATTGGTGGGTTTGAAAGAGATTTTAATGATACCGCGTTCGCGAAGATCAAAAAGTTCCTGAAGAATTTCGGCCCTGTGCTTAAAGAGTTCGAAGAACTTTTTAACAGAAACAGGATCTTTATTGACAGAACTGCGGGCGTTGCTGCCGTTGATGCTGAAACAGCCATGAATTATAGCTGGACCGGCCCTATTCTAAGAGCTTGCGGCGTTGACTATGATGTTCGGGTAAACGAACCTTATAGTTCTTACGAAGATTTCGATTTTGATATCCCGGTAGGAACTAATGGTGATATTTACGACCGCTACCTGGTTCGCCAGGAAGAGATGTGGCAAAGTATCCGGATAATCGAACAAGCGCTTGAAAAGGTCGAAAAAGAGCCCAAAGGTATTTTTCACGCTGAAGTCCCTGAGTTCTACCTTCCTCCCAAAGAAGAAGTTTACAACAACATGGAAGCGCTGATCTATCACTTCAAGATTGTTATGGGCGAAATAGATACTCCCAAAACAGAAGTTTATCACTGCGTTGAAGGAGGAAACGGTGAGCTTGGATTTTACCTTGTAAATGATGGCGGACGCAGCCCTTACCGCTTGCATTTCCGCCGACCAAGTTTTATCAATTATCAGATGTATGCACCTATGAGCGCAGGAATGCTGCTTTCGGACGCTATTATTAATCTGAGTAGTTTAAATGTTATTGCAGGAGAATTAGATGCTTAATATTGCTCAACCCGAAGAAGTAACTTTTAGTCCCGAACTTATTACCAGGTTCAACGAAATCGTGACACGCTATCCGGAAGGAAAACAAAAATCAGCTTTGCTGCCCATATTACATTTGGTACAAGCGGAGTTTGGTTGGGTTAGTGCCCCGGCGATGGACAAAGTTGCGGAGTACCTCCATATCAAATCGATAGAGGTTTACGAAGTAGCTACTTTCTATACCATGTTTTTTCTGAAACCGCTTGGTAAGCACGTTTTAGAAGTTTGCCGCACCGGTCCATGTTGCCTGGTGGGTGCAGAAAAAATAATGAAATACATTGAGCAAAAGCTGGGAGTCAAAGAGGGTGAGGTTACTCCCGATGGCTTATTCAGCTGGCGCGGGGTAGAATGCCTTGCAGCTTGCGGCATGGGCCCGGTTTTACAAATAGGCCCTGAGTATAAGTTTCACGAGAATTTAACCGAGGCGAAAATTGATGAGTTAATTGACAGTTTAAGGCTGACAACAGCCGATAAGCCTCAAATCAGCTAAGAGAATGGGACGCAAATTATTATTAGAACATATCAACGTTCCCGGAATAAATACTTTCGATGTGTATCGTCAGAACGGGGGTTACCGGGCTTTGGAAAAGGCGCTCAAAACCATGTCTTCTGATGACATCGTAGAAGAAGTAAAAAAATCAGGCCTCAGGGGTCGCGGTGGCGCAGGGTTCCCTACCGGGATGAAATGGAGCTTCCTGGCTAAGCCCGAGGGGAAAGCCCGTTACCTGGTTTGCAATGCAGATGAGTCGGAGCCCGGAACGTTTAAAGACAGATATTTAATGACCTATATTCCTCACCTTTTGGTAGAAGGAATGATTGTTTCGAGTTTTGCGTTAGGCGCAAACACCTCCTACATTTACGTACGTGGCGAGATGATGCCGCAGATCCGTATCCTGGAAAAGGCTATCGCCGAAGCAAAGGCCGCCGGTTTTCTCGGAAAAAATATTTTAGGGTCAGGTTTCGATCACGAGGTTTACGTTCAGCCTGGAGGGGGTGCTTATATCTGCGGTGAAGAAACAGCCTTAATTGAATCATTGGAAGGCAAACGTGGAAATCCAAGGATAAAACCACCATTTCCGGCCATTTCAGGCCTATATAACTGTCCAACCGTAGTAAATAACGTGGAAACCATTGCAGCTGTAGTTCCTATTGTGAATGATAGCGGCGATGAATATGCGAAACTTGGTATCGGCAGAAGTACGGGAACAAAGCTTATTTCAGCCTCAGGAAACTTAAACAAACCTGGTGTTTATGAAATTGAGCTTGGTGTTTCGGTAGAAGAATTTATCTATTCTGATGAGTATTGCGGAGGTATCGCCAATGGCAAACGTCTAAAAGCCGTTGTTGCTGGTGGTTCATCGGTTCCGATTCTTCCTGCAAATCTTATTTTAAAGACAGCAAATGGCGAAAATCGTCTGATGACGTACGAATCACTGGCGGAGGGTGGTTTTGCGACCGGAACCATGCTGGGTTCAGGTGGATTTGTTGCATTCGACGAAGATCAGTGTATCGTTAGAAATACCTGGAACTTTTCTCGTTTTTACCATCACGAAAGCTGCGGACAATGTTCACCATGTCGTGAAGGAACCGGCTGGATGGAAAAAGTACTCCACCGACTGGAATATGGTCATGGAAAGTTAAGCGACATCGATTTACTGGTTGATGTTTCTAAAAAAATAGAAGGAAATACGATTTGTCCGCTTGGTGATGCAGCTGCATGGCCGGTAGCGAGTGCAATTCGTCATTTCAGAGATGAGTTTGAATGGCATGTAACTAATCCGAAAGAGGCGATGGAGAGAAATTTTGGTCTTGCACATTATGCCGACCCGCTCCCAAAGCCGGAGCCGGAACTAAGTCAAAATTAAAAAGTCAAAAGTCAAAAAAGCATGAGCGACAAACCTTTCGATATCAAAGAAAGAAGTTACAATTTCTCAAAAGAGATTATACAGTTTGTTGGACAATCACAATTTGACAGAATTTATTATTCACTTTTTGATCAGGTTTTAAGAAGCGGAACCTCAATTGGAGCAAATGTAGAGGAAGGAAAGTCAGGAAGCTCCAAAAAAGACTTTAGAAACTTTTACGTTATATCATTAAAGTCGGCTAATGAAACAAAATATTGGCTCAAACTTATCAAGGAAACGAAAGTATCGAAGGTCCCTGAAGAGAAACAGTTAGAATTGATAACAGAAGCTGGTGAGCTGTCAAAGATCATAGCTTCAATTATTATCAATCTGGATAGAAATTGACCAACTTCGGGTTTTGAATTTTTAATTTTGAATTTTGAATTTGATGAAAGTAATAATAGATGGAATTACAATAGATGTCGAGCCAGGAACAAGTATCCTGAACGCTGCCCGCATGATCGGGGGAGAAATTGTTCCTCCCGCGATGTGCTATTATTCCAAATTAGAAGGAAGTGGCGGTAAATGTCGTACTTGCCTTGTAAAAGTAAGCAAGGGTTCAGAAAAAGACCCGCGCCCAATGCCCAAACTGGTGGCTTCATGCCGTACAACGGTAATGGACGGGATGGAAGTTCAGAATATTACTTCACCCGAAGTAAAAGAAGCCCGCAAAGGTGTTGTGGAGATGTTGCTGATCAACCACCCGCTTGACTGCCCGGTTTGCGACCAGGCTGGCGAATGCCACTTACAAGATTTAAGTTATGAGCACGGTTCTGAAGCTACACGCTACGAATTCGAACGCAGAACTTTTGATCGTATTGATATAGGCGATAAAATTCAGTTACACATGACGCGCTGCATTTTATGCTACCGTTGTGTTTATGTCGCAGATCAGCTTACTGAAAAGCGTGAACATGGGATTTTAGGCCGTGGCGATGCTTCAGAAATCTCGACCTATATAGAAAAAGCAATCGATAATGATTTCTCGGGTAACGTAATTGATGTTTGCCCTGTTGGAGCATTAACCGATAAAACATTCCGTTTTAAGCAACGTGTTTGGTTCAGCAAACCTGTGGATGCGCACCGCGATTGCCCTACCTGTACTGGCAAAGTAGCTTTGTGGTATAAGGGAGAGGATGTTATCCGGGTAACCGGACGTAAAGACGTGTATGGCGAAGTAGAAGATTTTATCTGCAATACCTGCCGTTTCGAGAAGAAAAACACCAGCGACTGGGTTATTGAAGGACCACGCCAGATCTCGAACCGTTCGGTTATATCTTCCAATCATTACGAGCAATTAGCGCCGCCACCCGTAGTAAGAAAAAACCTCGCACTTCAGGCGGCAAACAAAGAAGAATTCGAAAGAGCAACTAAACATTAATGGAACTAGCATTCGTTATAGAAAAATTCGCTTTAGTTATCGTAATATTCATGATATCTCTTGGAGTTGCGGCCTATTCAACGCTCGCCGAGCGTAAAATTGCTGCATTTCTACAAGGAAGAGTGGGCCCTCACCGCGCTGGCTGGGGTGGTATGTTTCAACCCCTTGCGGATGGAGCGAAAATGTTTTTTAAGGAGGAGATTATCCCAACCCAGTCAAACCAATTTCTGTTTATTGCAGGGCCGTCTTTAGCGTTATTAACTGCATTAATTGGCAGTGCAGTTATTCCATGGGGACAAAGCCTGACGTTTGGCGACACGGTTGTGCAGCTGCAGGTTGCCGACATAAACGTTGGCATTCTCTACATCTTCGGAGTAGTGTCGCTCGGAGTATATGGCATTATGATTGGTGGATGGGCCTCGAATAATAAGTTCTCATTAATGGGTGCGATTCGGGCTGCTTCACAGAATATAAGCTATGAAATTGCGATGGGACTTTCGATAATCGCTTTGTTGATGGTTACCCAGAGCCTTTCGCTCAAAGAGATCGCAGCGCAGCAGTCAGGATTTATTAACTGGAATGTTTGGGCACAACCCCTGGGGTTTTTAATCTTCATTATTTGTGCCTTTGCCGAGTGTAACCGGACTCCTTTTGACTTGCCCGAGAGTGAAAATGAACTGGTTGGAGGATATCATACCGAGTATTCGGGAATGAAACTGGGTGGATTCTTATTCGCTGAATATATCAACATGTTTATATCCTCGGCAGTAATGGCTACTTTATATTTTGGCGGATATAACTTCCCTTTTATGAATGACCTGGGTCTTCCTCAAAACATCATTACCCTTATTGGAGTACTATTTTTGTTTGCGAAGATCTTCTTTTTCATCTTCTTCTTTATGTGGGTTCGATGGACAGTTCCACGTTTCCGCTATGATCAGTTGATGAACCTGGGATGGAAAGTGCTTATCCCGTTAGGAATCGCCAATATCGTGTTAACCGGTATCTGGATAATAGTTAAAGACACTTACTTTAAATAATTAAAAGTCAAAATTAAAAAGTCAAAAAAATTGAGGTTAGATAAGTAGGAGAAATAGTGAGTTTAATATTCACCTTTCAGCTTTTACCTTTCACCTTTTTAACCTTTCAATTATGGAATCATTAAGTAACAGAAAAAAAGTAATCGAGCAGAAACCTATGACCCTGGCGGAGAGAATGTATCTTCCTGCTATAGCCAAAGGTCTTGCTATTACTTTCAGACATATGTTTAAAAAGAAAGAAACGATCTTTTATCCTGAACAGGAAAGACCGATTTCTGAAAACTGGCGCGGTTTGCATTCGCTTAAAAGGGACGAAAACGGCAAAGAGCGGTGTACTGCTTGCGGACTGTGCGCTTTGGCATGTCCGGCAGAGGCTATTACCATGATAGCCGCAGAACGTAAGAAGGGAGAAGAACATTTATATCGTGAGGAAAAGTATGCTGCAGTATATGAAGTAAATATGCTGAGATGCATCTTCTGCGGACTTTGCGAGGAAGCTTGCCCTAAAGAAGCGATCTATCTTGACGGTCCTTTTTTAGAAGCAGATTACCTTAGAAAAGACTTCATCTTCGGTAAAGATAAACTGGTTGAAGCTCCGTTGAAATCGTAAAAAATTATACCTTTGCGCATCTTTTCATAAGCGGAAAGATGGCAAAGAAAATTATACATTAATGAATTTGTTCTATTTCATTGCTTTTTTATCCATCTTCTTCTCACTGCTGGTTATCTTCTCAAAGAATCCGGTTTATAGTGTTCTGTATCTCATCGTTACCTTTTTTACCTTAACCATACATTACATCCTGCTAAATGCCCAATTTTTAGCCATTGTAAACTTTATCGTTTATATGGGGGCTATTATGGTACTCTTCCTGTTCGTTTTAATGTTACTTAATCTAAACGAAGACTCTGAGCCCATGAAATCCAACTTAATAAAGGTGGCGGGCGTAGTTGCGGGTATGTGCTTACTGGTCACCCTGGTAGGATCATTCAGAGCATTAGGTGATTCAGATCCTTTAATTCTTAAGAATCCGGAGATCGGTTTAGTAAAGAATTTGGGAAAAGTGCTGTTTGACGAGTTCCTGCTCCCTTTTGAGATATCTTCTATTTTGTTATTATCGGCAATGGTGGGTGCGGTGCTGTTAGCTAAAAAGGACCCTAAGAAAATATAATGGAATCAATTACTAACTCAATCCAGGGAGTTCCTCTAAATCACTACATTTTATTCTGTGCTATCCTGTTCTCTATAGGAGTAATGGGTGTTCTGATCCGGAGAAATGCGATAGTAATTTTCATGTCGGTAGAATTAATGCTAAACGCTGTCAATTTATTATTAACGGCGTTTTCTGTGCATCATGGCGATGCATCCGGACAAGTATTCGTATTTTTTGTTATGGCCCTTGCAGCTGCAGAAGTAGCAGTGGGCCTGGCAATAATTGTAATGATATACAGAAATACCAGTTCCACCGATATCAATGTATTGAATCGGTTAAAGTGGTAATTAATTTTTAAAAGCGTCAAAAAACGTACATGATAGATTTTGTCTGGTTGGTCCCTTTATTTCCTTTAATAGGATTTCTTATTATTGGTCTTGGCAGGAATATTTTACCTAAAGCTGTTGCCGGGTTCATTGGCAGCCTCACAGTTCTTTTATCCTTTGCTGTAAGCATTGCGATTTTTGTGCAGCTGGAATCCTCGGCAGTAAAAACGCACATTGTTCCTCTGTTCGACTGGATACGGGCAGGAAACCTCCTCGTACCATTCTCGTTTCAGGTTGACCCATTAAGTGCACTAATGCTGCTTATTGTCACCGGAATTGGCTTTCTGATCCATGTTTATTCCACCGGATACATGCATCATGATGCTGGATTTTCCAAGTTTTTCTCATACCTGAACCTTTTTATTTTCTTCATGCTCTTGCTGGTTCTCGGGTCGAACTATATCGTGATGTTTATCGGCTGGGAAGGAGTTGGTTTATGCTCATATCTGCTTATCGGTTTCTGGTACACCAACTCTGCATACGCAAGCGCCGCCAAGAAAGCTTTCATCATGAACCGCATTGGCGACCTTGGCTTCTTAATCGGTGTATTCCTGATATTCGCCACGTTTGGAAGTCTTGAATTTGCACAGGTATTTCCACAAGCGGCGAACCTGGCGCCTAACAATCCTTTCCTTATACTGATTACGATTTTGCTTTTCATAGGTGCAACAGGTAAGTCGGCACAAATTCCCTTATTTACCTGGCTGCCAGATGCCATGGCCGGGCCAACACCAGTTTCTGCATTGATCCACGCAGCAACCATGGTAACCGCCGGAATCTATATGATCGCGCGTTCGAATATCCTATTTACTCTTGCGCCTCTTACCCTCGAAATTGTAGCAATTATCGGAATAGCAACGGCATTATTGGCAGCGACCATTGCTGTTACTCAAACAGACATTAAAAAAGTACTTGCTTATTCTACTGTTTCTCAACTGGGATACATGTTTCTGGCTTTAGGCGTAGGCGCTTATACCGGTGCAATGTTCCATGTTCTAACTCATGCTTTTTTTAAAGCCCTATTATTCCTTGGTGCAGGTTCGGTAATCCATGCCATGAGCAACGAGCAAGATATGAGGGCTATGGGAGGATTGAAGAAGAAATTACCCATCACCTTTATCACTATGCTGATTGGCACGATCGCCATTTCTGGTATTCCACCGTTTTCAGGATTCTTTTCGAAAGACGAGATCCTGGCTCATACTTACCAGCACAGTAAAACATTATGGGTACTGGGCGTAATCGGTGCTATGTTCACCGCCTTTTACATGTTCCGAATGCTCTTCCTCACGTTTTACAATAAATTCAGAGGCACACACGAACAAGAACATCACTTGCACGAATCACCTAAGTCAATGACCATTCCATTGATCGTGCTGGCTGCGCTTTCGGTTGTGGGCGGGTTTATAGGTATCCCGCATATTTTAGGTGGCCATCACTGGCTTTCGCAATTTTTAGCCCCGGTATTTTATCAGTCAAGTGTCCGTACGGGCGCATTAACCCTTGATCACCAAACCGAATTCCTGTTAATGGGCGTCTCGGTAGCAGGAGCAGTAATCGCTGCGCTGATTGCTTTTGTTAAATATTCAAAAAACAATCACGTGCCATTGGCAGACAATGTCGACCGGGGTACTTTAGCAAGACTATCTTATCATAAATATTATATAGACGAGATTTATGATTTCGCGATAAGCAAACCATTGAACTTCCTATCGGGATTCTTTTACCGGGTGGTAGATAAAGCGGCTATTGATGGCGTAGTACAAGGATTAGGAAGAGCCACTACCGAGGCAAGTAAAGGCCTTCGCTTGTTACAATCAGGGAATATTGGCTTTTATATATTTATGATGGTGGCTGGCATTGTTGCCTTACTGCTTTACGGATTCTATAACATATAACAAGAGGGACTAGAACATATAAATGGAAATATTACTGCTTATATTCTTACCAATTCTGGGTGCAGTTTTTACCTCATTTTTTGGTAAATCACAATCAGCAAGAACAGTAGCTCTGATATGGTCGCTCTTATCACTGGGTTTAACTATCTTTTTACTCGCGGGGTTTCAGCAACACTCTTCGAGATTTCAGTACTCTGTTGATTATTCATGGTTAAGCTCTTACGGCATCCGTTTCAGGGCCGGCATTGACGGGATCAGTATGCTGATGGTGTTGTTAACCAACGGATTGATGCCACTGATTATCTTATCGAGCTTCAAACATCACTATAAAAATCCGGGCGTATTTTACGGATTGATCCTGTTTATGCAAAGTGGCTTACTGTTGGTATTCACAGCTCTGGACGCCTTTCTTTTCTATATCGGATGGGAAGCTGCATTGATACCTATTTACTTTATTTGCGCCATTTGGGGAGGTGAGAACCGCATAAAAGTGAACCTCAAGTTCTTTATCTATACAATGGGCGGAAGCTTAATAATGCTCCTAGGTATTATTTACATGTATCTCCATACGCCCTACAAGAGCTTCAGCATTGAATCATTCTATAATCTCAACTTAGACGCAGGAACACAGGGTTGGATCTTCTGGGCCTTTTTCATTGCTTTCGCGATAAAAATGCCGGTCTTCCCTTTCCATACCTGGCAGCCAGATACCTACACTGAAGCACCTACAGCCGGTACGATGTTACTTTCCGGAATTATGCTCAAAATGGGTATTTACGGTGTCATCCGCTGGCTGATCCCGATTGCGCCTCTGGGTTTTGTAGAGTGGGGGCAAGTAGCAATCATCCTTTCCATCATCGGAATAGTTTATGCTTCCATCATCGCATTTACGCAAAAAGATTTAAAAAGACTGGTAGCTTACTCCTCCATTGCACACGTTGGCTTAATTTCAGCAGGTATTTTTGCATGGAACGACCAGGGGTTACAGGGAGCCATGATCCAGATGATTAACCACGGGATAAACGTATTCGGTTTATTTTTTATCATTGATATTATCAGCCGCCGACTGAACACACGCGAAATCAGCAGCATGGGCGGAATTGCGAAAGTAGCTCCGCAGTTTGCCATCGCATTTTTAATTATTCTGCTTGGAACAGTGGCCCTGCCTTTAACTAACGGTTTTATCGGCGAGTTCCTGTTATTATTAGGCGTATATAAGTACAATATCGGGGCAGCAGGGGTCGCGGGTCTCACTATTATCTTTGGTGCAGTATATATGTTCAGAACCTATCAGCGCGTAATGCTGGGCGAGACAAATGAATTAACCGCAGCCTTTGCAGAAATAGGCGGTACAGAGAAATTTGTTCTGTATACTGTATGCGCCCTTGTCATCTTGATAGGGGTTTATCCACAGCCTTTGCTTGATATATCAGATGCATCATCAAGAGCATTAGTCGAATTTGTAAACAACCGGATTCAGGGAATAAATCCGTATATACATTAGAAGTTATAGAGAAAACATGGACGTAATAATAACGATATCTCTTTTAGCTATACTGGTTTTATACCTTGGGCTCTTCAAAGCTGCCAAAGCTCTTCTTCCTGTCACCCTGGTGGGCCTGCTTGTTGCACTCGGCCTTACCTTTAATCACTGGGACCTGGCAAACAATACCAAGAGCATTTTTAGTGGCATGTTACTGTTTAATAACTTCTCGGTCGCCTTCAGTGCTCTCGCAATTATCTCAACATTTCTAATCCTGATGCTTTCGAAGGATTATTTTGAACGCATAAGCGCAAATGTTGCCGAGTATTACACCATTATTCTATTTGCCCTTACGGGGATAATCATAATAGCATCCTATCACAACCTTTCCATGCTCTTTATCGGGATAGAGATCATGTCGGTGAGCCTTTATATCCTTACCGGGATAAAGAAACGCGATTATGCTTCTAATGAAGCAGCTTTGAAATATTTCCTTATGGGAGCTTTTTCTACCGGCTTTCTCCTGTTTGGTATCACGCTCCTGTATGGCGCTTCAGGCTCATTCGACTTGACCGAAATAAGAAATTATGTCGCTTCCAGCGAAGAAATATCACCCATATTTTACGCAGGAATACTTCTCAGCATTATTGGTTTGTGTTTTAAAGCCGGAGCCGCTCCTTTTCACTTCTGGACGCCCGATGTATACGAAGGAGCTCCCACTCTAATCACCGCCTTTATGAGTACAGTAGTTAAAACGGCAGTATTCGCCGCCTTTTTGCGTCTGTTCTACATCAGCTTATCAAGCGTAACCTTGCAGGAATTCTGGGTACCGGTATTGGTTGTACTGGCATCTTTATCGCTTCTCATCGGAAACATCACTGCGGTTTATCAGCAGCATTTCAAAAGAATGCTTGCCTACTCCAGTATTTCACACGTTGGGTATCTGCTGTTTGCCCTTATCGCTTTAAGCAGCGCGTCTGATAGCGCCGTCTTCCTGTATGCCGCCGCTTACACCATCGCATCTATCATCGCATTCGCTGCACTTATGGTAGTTCAGAAACAAGTTGGTAACGACAGCTTTGACAACTTTAATGGCCTGGGCAGGAAAAACCCTTTGCTGGCTCTCACTCTTACGATCTCTATGCTGTCTCTGGCGGGTATCCCGCTTACGGCAGGGTTCATCGGTAAGTTTATGATGTTTACCGGCGCGCTGTCAACTTACCATACTGCCCTTACAGTATTCGCGGTGCTTAACGCTATCGTGGGTGTTTTTTACTACCTGCGGGTTGTGGTGGCCATGTATTTCAAAGACGCCGAACGCAATGAACTTGCAGTTCCGGTTTATTTTAAAATCGTGCTTGTCGTCTCAACCTTAGCGACAATCATCATCGGCGTTTATCCCGGATTTATTGCAGATCTTATCTGATTATTAAAATTTAAATTTATTTTAATAATCGTAGATTTACGAGTATTCAAATATGTACGAAATCTGGGAATCATTCCGACATCTTGTAGACCCTGAAACCTTATTGAGAGAAGGCGGCTTTTACCTCCTTCTTTTTGTCGTTTTTGCTGAAACGGGTTTGTTTTTCGGTTTTTTTCTTCCGGGTGATTATTTGCTGTTTCTTGCCGGGATGTTTGTAGCTACTGATAAGCTTGATGTGACCATCTGGGTGATGATTGTAGGATTGATAGCCGCGGCAATAGGAGGAAACTTTGTGGGATACTGGTTTGGCCGGAAAACCGGACCAGCGCTATACCGGCGCGAAGATTCTCTTTTTTTTAAGAAGCAATACCTGGTAGCTGCCGAAGTATATTACAACAAGCAAGGTGCGTTTGCTCTGATCATGGGCAGATTCATTCCTATCGTGAGAACGTTTGCACCTATTGTAGCGGGCATGATCGGACTGGATTATCGAAAATTCGCCCTTTATAATATATCCGGAGCTATCTTGTGGATCACTTCACTAACGCTTTTGGGTTACTTTTTGGGTATCCGCTTTGAAAAGGAAGTAAATGAATATCTTTTCTACATTATATTGGGCTTTATTGCCATTACTGCCATCCCACTATTGTGGGCATATTTAAAAAGGAAATTACCCTAAACAAAATATCAAAAGTTTAGTTGAACGAAAATATAGATTAGTATGAGTAAAGATCACCCCTGGCATTCTGTATCACCCGGCACCAACCTTCCGGGCTCTGTAAATGCTATTATAGAAATACCCAAAGGTTCTAAAGCAAAATATGAGATAGATAAAGATTCAGGACTTCTACGCCTTGACAGGATATTATTTTCGTCGGTGATGTATCCGGCAAATTACGGGTTCATCCCCCAAACGTATTGTGATGATCACGATCCTTTGGATATCTTAGTGCTATGCTCTGCCGATGTATATCCCATGTCGATCATAGAGGCAAAAGTTATTGGTGTGATGCACATGGTAGATAATGGCGAGCAGGATGACAAGATAATCGCGGTAGCAAAAAACGATATGTCTGTTAATTATATCGACGACCTGACCGAACTTCCGCCCCATACAATGAAAGAGATTGTTCGCTTTTTCCAGGATTATAAAGCTTTAGAGCATAAAAATGTTTCGGTAGAAGACCTTCTTGGTAAAGAGTATGCCTATAAAGTAATTGAAGAAAGCCTGGAGCTCTACCAAACTACTTTTGTTAATCACGCTTAACTGAATGGAATCACCTGAAGGTAATGACATTGGCCTCCAGATATTCTGGACGTTTTTTCTGGTCTTTTTGAACGGATTTTTTGTAGCAGCAGAGTTTGCTATCGTAAAAGTCCGTGGCTCTCAAATAGAAATTAAGGCCAAATCAGGCAGCCGGGTGGCCAAAGTGGCAAAACACATTACCCAACACCTAGACGGCTACCTCGCCGCAACACAACTGGGTATTACCCTCGCTTCCCTGGGTTTAGGTTGGGTAGGCGAGTCAGTGATGGAGCACATCATCACGAACGTGCTTAATTTCTTTAATGCCGATCCGGCCTTTGTGGCCTCGTTTTCGCACACCTTTGCCCCGTACATCGCTTTCGCGATAATCACCATTCTCCACATCGTATTCGGTGAGCTGGCTCCTAAATCAATAGCCATTCAGCGACCGATTGGAGTAACCATGTTTATCGCATTCCCGCTGCATTTCTTCTACCTGGTATTCCGTCCTTTCATAGTCCTGCTCAACGGATTCGCCAATAGTCTTTTAAGACTTCTGGGAATCGGCGCTGTCAACTCTCACGAATCGGCCCACACCTCCGAAGAACTTCAATATCTGCTTGAACAGGGTAAAGAAAGTGGCGCCTTAAACCTCAACGAGCACGAACTGATCAAGAATGTATTTGATTTCAATGAGCGGGTTGTGAAACATATTATGGTTCCGCGGACCAAAATATCAGGAATTGAACAAAACACACCGCCCGACGAACTTATCGATACGCTAGTTAAAGAGGGTTACTCACGCATGCCGATTTACGACGAAACCATCGATAAGATCATTGGCGTAATCCATGCAAAAGATATTCTGCCGCTACTGGCGCAACAGAAAGAACTGGTATTAAAAGACATTATAAGAAAGCCTTATCTCATTCCCGAAACCAAAAAGATCAATGATCTGCTGGCCGAATTCCAGCTGAGAAGAATTCAGATCGCCATCGTACTCGACGAATTTGGCGGAACGGCCGGTATGGTTACCCTTGAAGATATCGTTGAAGAACTTGTTGGCGAGATTCAGGATGAATACGATGAGGAAAAACCTATAGTAGAAAAAGTGTCTGATTCGGAGTTCATAGTGAACGCCTCGGCTACCATTTATGATGTGAACGAATACCTTCCACACGATTTACCCGAGGATGAGGACTACGACACCGTTGGCGGACTTGTTGGTGCTTTATTCGGAAAAATCCCGGAAGTGGGCGAGTATAAAGAGTTTTACGGCTACAATGTAACCGTATTGAAAAAATCAGAGCAGAACGTTGAATCGGTAAAAATGGAATTGGTGATCAATCCCGAAGAAGCTGTAGACAATCATTAAACAGGTGAACCATGCACCTCTTTTATACCCCGGATATTACAGGTGATACCTACCAGCTCAATGAAGAAGAAAGCAGGCATTGCAGCAAAGTTCTTCGTCTCGTAGAAGGCGACCGCGTTCAGCTAATTGATGGCAGAGGAGGCTTTTATACCGCGGAAATTACTGACGCTCACCCAAAACGCACTGTATTAAAGATAACAGAGCATCAACAAGAGTATTCAAAAAGAAATCATTACTTACATATTGCGGTTGCTCCAACAAAAAACATTGATCGCTTTGAGTGGTTTTTAGAGAAATCTACTGAAATCGGGATCGACGAAATTACGCCGCTTATTTGCGAGAGGTCTGAACGCAAAGATGTGAAGATCGAGCGACTCAATAAGATCATCACTTCTGCCGTAAAGCAATCGCTTAAAGCCTACCACCCAAAACTTAATGAGGCCTGTAGCTTTAAGAACTTTTTAGATAAGCCCGCAAAGGAGAAATTCATCGCGCACTGTATGGAAGGCGATAAAAGTACGTTATCTGATAAGATAAAGAAACATGGCGAGTATACTATTCTTATCGGGCCAGAAGGCGACTTTTCTCCATCAGAAGCAGAGCAGGCTCTTTTAAAAGAATATATCCCCGTATCGCTGGGTTCGAGTCGTCTTAGAACAGAGACTGCCGCCCTGCAGGCATGTTTCGAAATTAACTTTTTGAACAGATGAAGAAGATAAGCGTACTGTGGGTTTTTCTGTTTTTTGTACTATGCGGATTAAATGCTCCCTCTTATAAAATAGGTAAGCTTAAGTACAACGGTGGCGGCGACTGGTATGCTAATCGCACTGCTCTCAGTAATCTAATTCAGTTCTGCAACAAAAATATCGGTACTAACTTTGAACCCGACGAGTCTATTGTGGAGGTAGGAAGCGCAGATCTGTTCAATTATCCGTTTGTTTATATGACGGGGCATGGTAACGTGTTATTTAGCGATCAGGAAGCCCAGAACCTTCGTAAATACCTGATGGCAGGTGGCTTTCTTCATATAGACGATAATTATGGTCTCGACAAATTTATCAGACCGCAAATGAAACGGGTGTTTCCGGAGTTAAGCTTTGTGGAGTTGCCTGCCAACCATCCAATTTACAACCAGAAATTTAAATTCCCGGGAGGGCTTCCAAAAATACATGAGCATGACGGCAAGAGGCCTGAAGGTTTAGGCTTGGTGTATAAAGGCCGGGTGGTATGTTATTACACGTTTGAAACCGATCTGGGAAACGGCTGGGAAGATGCCGGAACCTATGCTGAAGACACTCCGGAAGTACGTGAAAAAGCTCTTAAAATGGGCGCAAACCTGGTGCAGTATGCCTTAACTCAATAGGATGTATAAAGTAAAAGTCAACAATCAGCACGATTTTGAACTCGGTATAAAGAATGGAACGGTCAGCTACCGCGGCGAAGAGCTTAAAATTGACTATCAGTCGGTAGACAAAAGCAACGCTCATTTGATTTACCGGAATAAATCCTACCGTGTCGAGATCATCGATCATAACGTCGCTGAAAAAGTTGTCGTTTTGAAGATCAATTCAAAAGAATATAAAGTTGAGCTTAAAGATCAGTATGATGAATTGCTTCATCAGCTGGGCCTTGATAAAAAACTTTCCAGTCATATTAAAGACCTGAAGGCTCCCATGCCCGGACTGGTCTTAAAGCTTCTTACAAACGAAGGCGATCAGGTATCTAAAGGCGATACACTCATCATACTAGAGGCAATGAAAATGGAAAACATCATCAAGTCGCCTGTGGACGGCGTAATCAAAGCAATCAAGATCAAAACCGGAGACAAGCTGGAGAAGGATCAGGTGATGGTTAGTTTTGTGTGAGAGATTTAGTCATCGTATGACTGAACGATACACATCGTATTTACATCTTCTTAAAGTCATCCGATAACTATCGCGAAGTCGAAAACAATCTTTTTATAGCTCCCCTCGTCCTTCTATGGAAATCCAGGGCGCTTCGTGTCCCGTCCACCAGCTGGCGGACGGGGGGATACTGGGAGCTTATACATACGCCCCAAACTAAAATTATCTCTTAATCCAAACATCAATCTTGTAAGGAAATCCCTAAGGCGTTTGCTGTCCCCCGCCGGGGGGGGGTTAGGGGGTGGTTACGATACTCAGTCAGATTCTGCATCATAATCTCTAAAACATTTCAGAAGAAATAACCTGCTCCCCAAACGCAAAAAGTCTGAATCCCGTCAAAGGGATTCAGACTTTTATATTCTTTTAGACCTATCGTTACTTAGCCTTCTTTGGCGCCTTAGATGCAGGTTTTGCGAATTGAGGCTTGCCTTTAGAGCTTATCTCGGCAGATCCAACCATGCTCATCGCACAACGGAATCCAATCTCAGCACTGGTTTCATCCTGCTGCATGAACCTTCTGGTACCTGGATTCAACCAATAAGCTCTGTCGTTCCACGACCCACCTTTATAAACTCTCGAACGGTCGTTGATCAATGTTGTAATCCCGTATAAATCCTGATTAACAGTATCCGCATGACCTCTAAAGTCGGGATCGTACGGCTTACCAGCGATAGATGAGTTTAGCGCTGTGCTATCTTTTATGCCATTCAGCTCAGCAAATGTCTGCTTTTTTCTAGATGGCGCCGGATCTTTAATCGGTCTTCCATATTTATCTTTTGCATAAATTCCTTTCGACTTATCTTCCAGTCTCTTATCAACGTATTGGTTACCACGGAAAGGGTTAAAATCTTCAACGTCTTCGAATGAAAGCTTCCGGTAAACATCACCTGTCCACTCACTTACGTTTCCAGCCATGTTGAACAATCCAAAGTCGTTCGGTAAAAATGCAGTAACAGGTCCGGTAATTTCGTACTTATCGTTCAGATAACCACCTGTACCCATGTTATCACCATTACCACGCTTAAAGTTCGCTAAAATCATACCCTGAGTTTTCTTGCTGGCAGAACGCACACCAAGTCCGTTCCAGGGATAGACCTTACCATCCTCTATGTTCTCATACTCTGTATTACCAGCGAGAGATAAAGCAGCATATTCCCATTCTGCTTCTGTCGGCAAACGATAGGGTTGTTTTAAAATACCATCTTCCAACCTTACCGGTCTTCTTGCACCGCCTTTTCCTTCAGCTGCTGCAGATGGATTTAAGTCTTTAGGCATTTTCTTTCCGTCAATACCCTCGCCACGATACTGACCGTTGAGGTAAATATCAGTATTAAAAGGATCGCTGTTTGCTGAAGCTGTGGCAGCCCCGGCAGATTTACCTTTTCCTCCCCCTGCTAGTGTCTTATAATCTACAAGTATCCCTCTGTCGCGCAAGATCTGCTCGTTCACCCTGTCTGTACGCCATTCGGTATAAGCATTTGCCTGTTCCCAGCTGATGCCCACAACCGGGTAATCCTGAAATGCAGGGTGACGCATGTAATTACTTACATAAGGTTCATTGTATGAAAGTGGGCGGCGCCACACTAAAGAATCAGGTAAAGCATTGTAATAATACTCTGCATCATCAGGAAAAGTCCTTTTGATCCAATACAGGTACTCAAGCCAGTCGACGTTTGCCACCTCGGTTTCATCCATATAGAAAGACGCTACGGTTACACGCCGTCTCAGGGCATCGTGCTCATAAGCCAGATCCTGACTCATACTTCCACCCATAACGAACGTACCGCCCTCAATAGCAATTAAACCTGGTCCTGGCCCTGGTTTAACCTTTGGAGCAACCTGGAAACCTCCGTTATACTTGTTATTGTAGGCCCAGCCTGTTTTTGAAGAAGTACCACTACCTTTGTTGCTTTTACACGCTGTTCCGAAAATCCCCAACACCAGCAGTCCCGTTGTAAAAATTACAGATATTCTTTTCATTTGAGTATTATGAGCATTAATTTTTTAAAAATAACTATTAATCGTTGAGCTACCAAAAACTAAAAGCAGATGGATTTCTCTTCGGTAAATTGACTTGTACGAGTGGCAGATCGTTTGTGTTACAACTAAAGTTACTTTATACGCCAAACTTTATTGCAATTAATGAGGTATTTTTCTGTAAGTTAGTTAAGTTTGGAGGCTGATTATAATTATTATACTTTAAAGGATGGCGTTACCTAATGTTAAACATTTAGTTAGTTCATTACTGATTCTTACCACTTTAAAATGTTTTTCACAGGTGGGAGGCCCCGAAGCTCCCTCTACCGATGGAAGGATAGGATCAGGTTTGATTGTGACGGGTGTGCCTTTTTTGTTGATTTCCCCCGATGCCCGCGCCGGATCAATGGGCGACGTGGGTGCAGCTACCTCTCCGGACGCTAACTCGATCCACTGGAATCCAGCTAAACTGGCTTTTATGGAGGACTCCAAAGGTATCTCTATTTCATACAGCCCCTGGTTACAGCGCCTGGTTCCCGATATAAACCTGGCTTACCTTTCGGGATATTACCGTCTCGACGACAGAAATACCATTGGCGCATCATTACGTTACTTTTCCCTCGGTCAGATAGATTTAATAAGCGCTGAAAAAGAGCCGCAAGGCACCTACAGCCCTAATGAATTCGCTTTGGATGGAACATTTGCCCGGCAATTCGGCGAGAACTTCTCACTGGGAACCGCCGTTCGCTTTATCTATTCTTCGCTTAGTAACGGGCAGTTCTCGGCGGGCCAGCAAACAAAACCTGCTACAGCACTTGCCGCTGATGTTTCTGCATACTTTAAAAAAGAAACTATTTTGCTGGGCTCTGATGCGCGTGTAGCGCTCGGACTCGACATTTCAAATATCGGCAACAAGATCAGCTATACAGATGGAGGCGGGAAAATATTTATCCCAACTAATATGCGCCTGGGGGCCGCAAGCACCTTTTTAAACGGATTAAGTGAGTTTACAGTTGCCCTGGATGTAAATAAGCTGCTGGTACCTACACCGCCTATCAGAGATTCTGAAGGCCGGATCGTTGCGGGCCGTGATCCCGACCGCTCTGTCCCTGCCGGTATCTTTGGCTCTTTTGCGGATGCTCCTGGAGGATTTTCCGAAGAAATGAAAGAGATCAACTACGCGCTAGGGCTTGAATACCTCTACAACAAACAGTTCGCCCTGCGCACGGGCTATTTCTACGAACATCCCGATAAAGGCGACCGGCAATATCTCACTCTTGGCGCCGGCCTCCGGTATAACGTCTTCAACATCGACTTTGCTTACCTGCTGGCCAATCAGCAAAAAAGTCCGCTGGCTAATACCCTGCGGTTCTCTTTAGTCTTTAACTTCGGCGCTGAGAAAAATACGTCAAATGCGAATTAAGGTAGGTTTTGGTTTTGATGTACACCAATTAAAAGAAGGACATCCATTTATATTGGGCGGTGTAAACCTCGAACATCATTCGGGAGCTTTCGGCCACTCTGATGCCGATGTGCTGGTACACGCCATCTGCGATGCACTGCTCGGCGCTGCAAACCTCAGAGATATCGGATATCATTTCTCCAACACCGATGAACGGTGGAAAGGGATAAGCAGTCTGATTCTCTTGAAAGAATGTGTCAATCTTCTCGCCGAAAAAGGATGGACTGTAGGAAATGTCGATGCTATGATCTGCCTTGAAGCACCAAAGATTAATCCGCATGTTCCTGCGATGAAAGAGCATATTTCAACAGCAAGCGGAATATCTCTGGAGGATATCTCTATTAAAGCAACTACGAATGAGACAATGGGATTTATTGGAAGAGAAGAAGGAGTTGTGGCGTATGCGGTGTGTCTGATAGAGAGGTAGAGGGAAGCCTCACCCTGGCCCTCTCCTTTGGAGAGGGAGAAATGGCGAACTGGAAATTATTGGTAACCGTAATGGTCTCTGCGCAAGTGAGTAGCGCCTGGGTAGTCATCGGATGACTCAAAAATATCCGCCGACTATAGCGCCCCGTGCAAAGTCATCCGATGACTAAACGTTGGGCCGCCCAATGGACCGAGCACCCCCATCAAAAATCCTGATACAAGTTCCTGAACGAACTCCTCAAGCCAAAAGTCACCCAGGTCGTTCGATCATCCTGAAAAGAGTTCTTTTCATTCCTGAAAACAGCTCCCAATTCTAAACGAAGATTAGTTTTCGGATTTAGAATAAACGAAGTCCTCGCATCGAGGTAAGTGAATTTTGTACTGATGCCCTGCCCTGTTTCATGTCCGTAATTCCCCTCCCTGTCGTTATACGACTGGAAGATGTCCTTCCCAAAATTCGCATCCTCAGGATCAAGTCCGTATTTGGCGAAGTTGCCCTGGACAAAAAACTGAAATCTGTTCAGCGAGTAATCAACAATAGCCAGATACTCTTTAAAATTAGCTCCGAAAGGATGGGCCAGAGGCTGATTATAATGACCGTAATTCAGCAAAGAAGAGCGCTGAGAATACGTATACGGTCGTGCGGTGTTAAACTCTGCAAGGAAGTTCAAATTCTTAATCTTAAACGCATCAAATCCCTTTACTCCCAATTGAATTCCAAATTTATTTGCCCAGTAACCATTCCCTCCAAAAAACTCCTTAGCCGTAAATTCATCCAGCATAAACTGTCCATAAGTGGTCAGATTCTTAGCAAACTTGTACTTTCCGTTAAATCCGATCAGGGCATTATCCGGGGAACCGTTATATCCCTCGACTGCACGTAAAAAGATGATGGGCGTTACATAGCTGAAATCAAAACCTCTTCTGCCGAGCGAATCATTCTTCTGCCAGATAATAGACTCAAATATACCTAATGACAGACGCTTATTAACGTTCCAATCAAGATAATGAAACACCCCGAACTTCTTTCTAAGGCCGTTATCATAAGAAAGCTTTGGTGCTGATGGATCCTGGAATTGAGCCCAGATATTCAGAAACCTGACACGCCCAAGAGTGGTTTCTATCTTAAAAAAAGGATAATTAGATGCCACATCCGATAAAAGCATCGAACGATATCCATCGCCGATAAAGTTCTTATCCTGACCCAGGACAAATGAAAAATATTTGCTGGGAGTATAATTTACTAAAGCAGACGCATAGGCCCAGTCTTTCGTAGCATTGCCCGGAAACTTGTCGTTAACCTGGCCCGGTATAATCCCATTTTTATTGACAAAGTCTGTCAGATATCGGGGTAACACCGCTTGGTTCTCAAAAGCGCTCGAGTAAAATCTAAACTTTCTTCCAATATTTCCCTGAATCTGAAAGCCCCGGGTATTTAACCAGGTTGTACGCTTATTCTCTTTGTCCCTCCCCACCTGAAAATCAGGTAGAAAGTCGATATAAACATTATAATCCGGCTTTTCAATCTGAATGAGGTGCTCAGTAAAGATCTTTCTATGCAGCCATGATCGTTCATTAGAAGTGTCAACACCAATTCTGCTTAAAGAGTCGAGATAGGCATATTGCAGACTGTCGTTCGGGAAAACTGGGCGGATAGATGTATGAAGATTCGTATCAATGGAATAAACCGAGCTGTTAATTTTCTGGTATAGATGATAATCATATTGGTAAGTCCGGCTTTGGGTATAAGCAAACAAGGGAGCCAATAAAGCAACCATTATAAATAAAAATCCGAACGGGCTGACATTAAAAAACGGACGCACATCAGCACCCTGGCCAGGTTGTCGCCCGAGATGACTCTCTTCGCCTGCTAGAGCTCCTCTTTCCTCCGATAAAACCTCGGGGTCTTTTGTCTTTCTTCCAATGCTTTTAGAAATATTCATTACCGGTTGTGTTTAATTGTTGTTCTGCAGCCCTTAACAACTCAAAGAAAACTTTGAAATGATGCCAGTGCTTCTGTTGGTGTTAATACAGCCAGGGTGCTTTTTTTGAAATCCTTGGTATTTGGGGTCACTATACAATCAATATCTGGCAAACTTAATGCGCAGTAATATTGAATAGCATCTTCATAATCTTTAAAGTCTGATTTTAGAGACAATTTGATAATCGAAGCGGTTACATCAGCTATTTCAGTCATTTCCGCAAGCTCCTCTAACAAGCGGATAGCAGCGGGGTGGCTTAAGCTCCGGCGAAGGATATAATAAATGTTATTGTATGATACCGCCGAGATATATAACCTGGTCTTTCCGGTTACACCCAAATCAAATAGCATAGCGGCAGCTAATGAAAAAGGTTCCCGATTAGCCAGAAAATCGATCACCACATTGGTATCTATAAAAATATTTTTCACTAAGGGATGTATTTTTTGGAGAGTGCTGCGCCCATTTCGGACTTATAATCAAAATCATCGGGTAAGGAAATCACCCCCATCATTTTAGAAACCCTTGGAGATAATTTCGCTGTCCTTTCTTCCTGACTGGTTATCGATTTCAAATAATTCTCAATAATATCAGATAAACTCTTGCCTTGCTGACGGGCATATTTCTTTGCAGAGTCAATCACCCGATCTTCTATAGTCAATGTAAGCTTCGTTGTCATTGCACGTATCATTTATCACACAAAGATACGTATTGCATAAATGAAGCAGAAATTTTTATCAGAAAACCGTATTGTGGGATTCAAGTGATCGAATGAGGGTGACTCAGATTCGGCCACACTTGAGTTTCACGTCAGGCTGATTAGCCAGCTGGCGGACGCTTTGAATGGTACCAACAATCTTTCGACAGATCATGACGCTAGGGGGATTTCAGTTGTCGAAGGGTTGTGCGCTGGATGCTTTCTTCCACCGCTCTATGCTTCGACAGGCTCCTTTAGATGACGGAAACGACTTATCAGACGCCCTCCGAGAAATGCAGAGTAGCTTTAAAGGGACAATCGAAAACAATAGGGATTATCTATTCGAGGTGCTTGACTAATCAATGGCAACCTTAGCCCTTGGCTTCAAATCCAGGTCCTCGTATATAGAATTCTTACTTTTAAACTCGGGAACAATTTCCTTCATTTTAATCACCACCTGCCTGTCGTAATACTGACAGCTTAGGTCAATCAGCTCCTCAATATGTTTGCTGATCTCTTCAAAATTATACTCCCGTGTTTTGGCCACCATTATTTTTTCATGGTGAGTGGGAAGCGTGTTTTCTTTGTCGTTCAAAAGCTCTTCGTACAACTTCTCGCCAGGCCGCAGACCTGAAAACTCAATTGCTATGTCCTGGTTGGGAATCAAACCCGATAAACGAATCATCTTCTTAGCCAGTTCCAAAATCTTCACCGATTTACCCATATCGAAGATATAGATCTCGCCACCCTCACCCATCGAGCCCGCCTCGAGTACCAAACGGCAAGCCTCGGGAATGGTCATAAAATAGCGGGTAATTTCAGGGTGGGTAACGGTAATCGGACCACCTTTCTCGATCTGTTCTTTGAATCTCGGAATCACAGATCCGTTTGATCCGAGAACGTTCCCGAAACGGGTGGTAATGAATTTGGTGATCTTCTTTTCCGCCTTCCCGTTCAAATGACTTAGTCCGTTGGTATAAGTAACCTTCTCATCTTTGAAAGAATTGAAGAGCGACTGGACGTAGATCTCCGCAACCCTCTTAGAAGCGCCCATCACATTGGTTGGGTTAACGGCTTTATCAGTGGAAATCATTACAAACTTCTCTACCCCATATTTAACCGATAAATTTGACATAATATAGGTCCCCATCACGTTGGTACGAACGGCTTCTGCTGGGTTATGCTCCATCATGGGCACATGTTTGTAAGCTGCGGCATGGTAAACATAATGGGGTTTAAAGGTTTGGAATAAGAAATCCATCCTGCACTGATCCCTTACGTCGCCGATATAAGCATGGAAAATATTGTCGAGATTTTTATCCTGAAGTTCTAGCTGAAGTTCATGAAGGGGCGTTTCCGACTGATCGTTAAGGATGATCATCTGCGGGGAAAATGCAGCTACCTGCCGGACGATCTCACTCCCGATGGACCCTGCAGCCCCGGTGACTAAGACACGTTTACCTTTTAACTGCGCGCCGATGATATCATTATGTATCTCAATCTGATCACGTTCTAACAGCTCTTCAATGTTTACCTGATGGATTTGCTGCGTATTGATATGGCCGTTGATCCAGTTAGGTACGGAGGGTAGCGTTAATACTTTAATTCCGTTTTCAAGGCAAAAATCTACAATGGAATTCTTTCGTTCAGGACTAATATTCGCAGCTATCAGCAGGTCCTCAATTTTATCCTCCAAAATGAACGTCTTAAGTTCTCTTGGATGAAAGATCTTAATCCCATCGATCACCTTTCCCGACTTGCGGTCATCATCATCCATAAAACCCATCACATGCATGTTCAGGTTGCGGTCGTGATCAAGCGTACGCTTCATGGCTATACCGGTTTCGCCGGCACCGTAGATGATAATTCGCCGCCTGTTGATACTCAGATTCTTAATGTAGATGAAGAAGTATTTTATGAAAACACGGTAAGTAATTAGAAGAAGGAAGCTGCACAGGCCGTTGATAACCAGAACCACATTACTGATAATGGTTTCCTTGTTAAAAGACAGTAAAACGATGTTTGCAGCAACAAATAAAAAGTTGCTGATCAGTATTGAGAATAAGATGCGAAAGGAATCCTGGGCGCTGGTGTAGCGTATGATTCCCGCATAGGTTTTAACATTATAGAAAACGATGCTGCTGATGATTGAAAACACCAGGAGGTTCCGGCTCAGTTCATTTAAGTTGATATGGTTGATATCAAAGTTAAAACGGATAAAGTAGGCAAAGCAAAGCGAGAAAAGACAAAAGAATAAGTCCAGGCAAAAGATGATCCAGCGGGGAACGATATTTATTTTGCTAAACATTAGATAGCGTTGAGCTTGTGTTGCAAAGATAGTTTTTCATTTTAATAAATCATGGAAATGATGGAAAAGGCTGAGATTAAGTATACTAGGTGTTTCAAGGTGGATGGGACTCTGTGTTTAAGCGACCTACATTAATCTACTCACCCCCGTCATTCCTGCAAAGGCAGAAATCCTAATGCAGAGCACGATAGCGGCCACCGGTATAGCGCTTTACGATTGCCGATTTGCTCGGCAATGACGAACGACGGGGATTCTCAGTTAACACAATGGTACAGCACGACGATTCTGAGCCACATTCCAACCTACCGTACGTAATTCCTGCACAGGCAGGAATCTTAATGCAGAGCGCGATTAACTTGAATAATGCTTTACGATTGCCGATTGGCTCGACAATAACGAACGACAAGTATTCTTTGCCACCATGCCTGCTCCCTATTTTAGGGGAGCTTCCGAAGGGTGAGGGGTAAAAAGAATAAGGTTGTTTTGGCGCAAAAAGCCTCACCCTGCCCTCTCAGAAGGAAAGGATTCAGAAGCAGCGTTAAACAAACGTGCCTTGCCTTCGATAACCACCCGTATTAAAATGAACAATACCCCAGCGCCAATAATCACGGGGATCAGATTATACAAACCTTCCTCAAACTCTGAGCGATCAGGAGACTGGGAAATCAGCGTAATATTTACAATCAACTGCAAAGCAAAATACAATCCCGAAACCCACAAATGCGACCATTTACGCTCGTTTGCCAGGTACTGATAAAAATGAGAGCGGTGCGCTTCAAAAATGTTCTCTTTCCTGATAAGCCGAAAGAGGATGGTTGACACCGCATCAAGTCCGTAAACCAATAACAAAAGAATATAAAAAAGATTCTGACTTTCAAGTATCAACTGTCCGATAAGGAATATAATGATAAAAGCGATGCTTACGCTTCCCACGTCTCCGGCGAAACACCGGGCCTTTTTACGGAAATTGAAATAGTTAAATATCAATAAAGCCAAGCCGATAACGATCAACAGGTCCGAAGAAGTAAAGCTGATCACATACTGGTTTATGTAATAGAGAGAAGCGATAGCGATCAAACTATAAGAACCTGTAATCCCATTGATGCCGTCCATAAAGTTATAGGCATTAATGGTGCCGATGACGACGACCGAAATGACGAGTATCCAGTACCAGGGATATATGAAGAAAGCCCATTGATAAAACACCAAGCCAACGGCTATTAAATGAATAACAATGCGGATTTTATTGTTAAGCGTATGGAGGTCGTCCAGGAAGCTGATTGTTGCGATGGCCGTTAATCCCAGCAGGAAGTAAGGATATTGAAAGCTGAAACAGATGTAGAATAATAGCGCAGCAAGAGGAAAAATGATCCCACCGCCCCGCAGGGTTATCGAGGTGTGCGAACTGCGTGCGTTAGGTTTGTCAATTATATTGTAGCGGTCGGCGAGACCAAAATACAAGAACTCCAGAAAAACAAGCAAAAAGAGGATACCAGTGTAAATGAAAAATTCGGGCATTGATTGTGAGTATTGACGGGCACAAAGGTAAATTTTTAATTGGTTGGTCGAAAAGGGAGAGAAATCAACCGTTTATAAATAGGCTTATGCTATAGCGAATTACGATTGGGAAATTCTACTGAGGACAAAGCCGAGTTATTTCGTTCAAAGGATGAAGCGCTGTCACTTCCTAAAACACATGAACTTATAGCGGAAATGTATTGTGTCGTAACTGTGAGTGCTTAGTATGTATGTAAATAACAGACCTATCAGATTAAGGCTACTACTGGCCCTCGCTAAACGAGCGCGCGGTTTTTAAAAGTCCTTCGCGGGAAGCAAGTGGTAATTCCTTATGGATAGCCTCTTTTATCTTTTTGTTGCTTACTACAAAATCTTCTGTGAGCTTTTGAAGCCGCTCGCTTGTCAATGGAAGGTGCAATTTATCTCCAAGTCTGGCAAAACCACTTATCAAACTTTTAGGAATGTGCAGTAGCCGTGGAGATCTGTTTTGAGCTTGGGCAAGCAATGTTACTACATCAGTTGTCGATAAAGGCTCATCATCCGATACATTATACGTCCCGGGAAGTATGTCATCCCTTTCAAGAATTTCCTTGATAATAAAACATAGATTTTCCACACTTAAAAATGAGCGATGGTTGGAAAAGGATGCTAACGGGTAAGGTACACCTTTTGAGACTAGATTGTATAAAAGATTGAGATTTCCTTTATTACCAGGGCCGTGAATCATGCATGGGCGAAGAACGTAACATAATTTATCCGACGGTATCGAACGCGACCCGATATACTGTTCTGCCAATAGTTTGGATTTTCCATAAAAACTGGCTGGCATGGGCACTACATCCTCGACGAGTTCAGTATTCACAACATCTGCAACAGCCTTAACCGAACTCAGGAAAATGAACTTTGAGGCTTTTGACTGCATGAAATAGTCGAAAATAGCTTTGGTAAGTCCGAAGTTTACATCCAAATATTCCTTTTCAGTTGACGCTCCTTTCGTATCATGAGCTTTGCCTGCCAAATGAATTATAGAATCGATATGACCACAACTGTCCAAAGTTTCCCAAGTGCAACCTAGTGTCGTTACATTTTTCCCTCTCCCGACGGTTACAATCTGATGGGAATAAAGATACTCCCTGAGGTTTGTTCCGACAAAACCGTTATAGCCTGTAATTAATATCTTCACAATGTTAAAGTTGGTTTAATCGAACTTTTCTAGACTCCTCCAGGTAGAGCCGGGGCAAGATTTTTAAATAAGGCACTACTCTGGGAATTTGTTTCATAGGTTCACTAAAAATCCTACTGATCCAGATAAATTTAAGCGCCCCGATTTTGGCGTCAGGTAGCGCTATTGCACCCGTGTAAAAATTAAAGGCAGCACCGATACCGAACATCACTCCCTTATGAATGTGGGGTAACAATTTAGCCATAAAAAACTCTTGCTTTGGTGCGCCCAGCGAGACCCAAATAATATCGGGATTTTTTTGATTAATGTTCTTGGCAATTTCGATATAATCAAAGTCGTCAACGTGCTTAAAGGGGAGAGGGTAAACGTTGATATGCGTATTGTTAATCCCTTTCCGCTTCAATACGTCCTTTACTGAGTTTGATGTTTTCTCGTCGCTCCCTAGCAGAAGTTGTGAATAATTTTGCTCAACATAGTGATTAAAAAGCTCCGGCCCATTTAACGCCCGAAATTTTTTCTTGTGTATTAGTCCAGCTAACGTTGCTATTGAGCTCCCATCACAGGTATTGACTAATGAGCTATTGAGAACATGACGGAAGTGTTTATTCTTCTGAGCAATAGTTAAAACGTTAGCATCAACAACGCACACATATCCTTTAACTTCTTCCTTTATGTGTTTCCCGATCGTTGCTTTAAGTGCAGCATGATCAAATTCAAGTGAAACGTTAAAATATTCTTCCATACAAAAAAGGAATTAGACCCAATAGGCATAAATATCGACTCATCGTTTATCTCTCCAATATGGAAAAAAAAACTTTCCATTGCCCCTTATCCAACCAATAGTCTCCTGAACATTTTCCTCAAGATTCGGGTGGGAAAGACCAAACGCATCTAGTGTTTTTTGCATTGGAGTGTCATAGTCATCAAGCATATTATTAAATCTTACCATATGCAGAGGAAATGGGATATTGAGTTTTTTTATATAATCTCCAATATGAGATGCAAGCCGCATTAAGGGTACTGGAAAAGATTTAACCTTTTTCCCTGTTAATTCCTGAGAAAAAGAGTTCACCCAAGTTAATGACGCCATAGGTGGATCGCCAACGTAGTATACCTGCTTATCTACTGCCTGTGTAGGCGATTGTAAAATTCCCCAAATTTGATGGGCAACATTTTTAACATAAGCATAAGACTTGATTGGATTAGCTTTACCTGGATGAAAATATAAGCCTTTATCAATAATCTTCAAGAACTCATTCGGATATCGCATATTCCATGGCCCCCATACATTTGTTGGCCGGATGATTGTCCACGCACTATGCATTGATGAATTTCTAGTTGCTTCCTCGCTTAATTTTTTGCTAACGCCATAAGCAGTATGCGGTATATACTGATCTTCCCTTTCAGGTAAGGGAAATTCTTTAGATTTATAGACATATTGTGTAGACGCAATGATTGTTAGCTTTACAGAGGGCTGATTCTCAACAGCGTTAATTAAATTAGCTGTCCCTTCGGTGTTTTCAACATAATCTTCCAGCTTATCGCTAGCGGTATCCGTTCTTGCTGCCAAGTGTAATACATGGGTAGGCGCATACTGGTCGAATATTTGTCTAAGCTTTTCTTTTTCTAAAATATCACATGGTCTCCAATAGTCATTATGTTGACTATTTAACGGCCTTTGCTTGTCAACATTAATAAACTCTACAAAATTATTGTGAGTTAGTAAGTCGATAAAATTTGAGCCGATAAACCCCGACCCTCCGGTTATTAGTAATCTCATATCCATTATACCTGGCTAAATACTATATCCATTTTGCTTCGGAAAGTATCTATCGAATATCTATCCAAATATTTTTTCCTTCCATTTTGCCCCATCTTTATTCGCTCTTTCTCATTACGAGCTAGGTGCTCAACTTTATCGGCTAGATCTTGGGGATTTTTTATATCAATCAAAAGTCCGTCCTTCCCATCTTCAAAAACAAGGGGAATACCATTCCAACGCGTAGCCACAACCGGAATTTCAAACTGCATTGCTTCAGCCAAAACCAAGCCGAATGTCTCCGAAGGCACATAAGTAGGGAAACAAAATATATCTGAATCCCTAAATACACCCCACTTATCTTCACCTACCTTAGTTCCCAGAAACACGATGTATTGGTCCAATCCCAATTTATCGATTAAAGCCCTAATCTTAGTTTCGAAGTCGTTTGATATAAATATTCCCATCATCTGAAGCCTTACATCGACCCCACGCTTTCTAATAATATCAACGGCATAAACGAGTTCAGTAATTCCTCTTTCCTCGTACATGGCCCCCACGTATAAAAGATTGATCTTACTGTCGAGTTTCGGCGTTGATACAAATTTGTAAAATTGGTATTCATCTTTTATACCGTTAGGCACCACAAAAACAGCTTTTGGCACCAGCACTACATCATCCCCGTGACTGAAATTCGTTAGTGTGATAAGAACGTCCGGCTTGAAGAATGCAATCCGGTAAAAAAATTTTGCTATCACATTTAAATCCGCATATAACCTGGAAGATCCCCCAGCATGCGTATGTAATATTGTCTTTTTGAAAAATAGGCGTACAGGCGCAAGCAAGAGCATGTCCCTATACATTCCTAGCTTGTTTGGGCCCGCAGGCCCGTAATATAATATGTCGGCGCTTTTATAATACCTGTAAAATATAGTCTGGAAAATTGCCTTAAACAGACTCCAAAATTTATATAGCTTAAAACTACCCATGTCATCAAAGTCCCTGGAGAAGTCTAGCCTGACATGAAATAGCTGTGCATTTTTATATTCACCTTCTAAAAGAGTTTGGAGCATCAAAGCCTGCCCTCCGTAAGGAGGAGGTGTTTGACCAAGCACCAGAACTCTCTTCTTTTTAATCAACATAAACCTTTATTAAGCGAACCGTCATTCGGGGAACTTAGTGACAATGCCTTTCGATCGTCCATTAAGCAGCTCTGCGAATAGATTGCAAAGAAAAACAAAAACATCAAATAGTAACTGAATAACATATCAGCATAGAACCCATACCCAAGAAAAATAGATAAAAAGTAGAAGCTCTTCCTATCAATCTTTTGTTTTAAAAAGAAGAACAGAAAGAACAAGCCTCCGAAAATTCCAAAATGCGCTATTAACATAAAATAGAGGTTGTCGAACGTACTCTCTAGATCCATTTTGGATAAATTAAGTCCGGTAAATAAATCTGCAAACGAACTGTTCTCTAAAACCTTGGCTAAGAGCTCAACTCTGCCATTAAAGGTTCCGTATGCAAGCATACGAGAGCCAGTGTCTGCTGAAGAAAAGAGAATCGGAAAGACAAAGACTAAAAATAAGAATAGTGAACATGATGTCAAAAACGAGAGAAATAAGTATCCGCCAGTGTATCTTTTCCAAACAAACGTGAAAAAGTATGAAACTAGCGTTGATACAAAGACACCCCGGGAGCCTGCAATGTATAACATTAGTAGAGAAAAAAGCAGCAACCAATATTTTTTTTTAATCGCAAAGAAAAATATATAGACAGCAATAAATAGCGTAAACTCAGGCATGCTTGCGAAGGTGGAAAAGGGCCTGATGTCATCTGTGAGAAATTCTCGTTCACTAGCAAAGCTCAGCCCCGATTGTATCCATCTTTTTTCTATAGGTGAGTACCCGAAAGCCTTTTGGGTGAGTCCATAGATAGATACCACTACAAAGAACCAAAACGACCTAGAAAGCAAAGTTTCAAAACTTACTCTTTTAAACATTGGTATAGCCAGCAGCAGCAAGAAATACATGATGAAGTTTCCGAAGGAAGATATATTGCCGGTTATTAGCAAAATGAACGTAAAAAGAATAACAAAAAGCAAAGACTTTTTTGATATAACGGGGCTCAAAACCGTAAATAGCGGCAGAAAGACTATTGCGCCATAAAGCGTTGGATTAAACGCAAAAAATCGCTTTATAAATGAAAATACATTAACTAAAATGAACCGAAAAAACATCGTTATTTCCTATATCGTTCTAATCAGCTTTGCAGGATTACCGCCGTAAATGCTGCGATTTTCCGCAGGACGTACCAAAATACTTCCGGTTGCAATCACGCATCTTGAACCTACGTCTGCGGCTACAACTGCGTTGCTACCTATCCATACATCTGAACCTATATTGATGGTCACTCTTCCAGCCGCCTTCTGTGTGCTGATGGGTTGACTATCATCGTCGAATGAGTGTTGCTTTGTGCCGCTTACAAAATTAACAAAGCCCCCGACTATTACATCGTCTCCAATAATAACCTCCCCAATTGCATTATAGTAACCAAACAATACTCTGTTACCAATCACCGCATTAGGATATTGGCAAAAAGTGCCATATTTAAATTTAACATCGCGACCAAGACTCTTTAATGTAAGCTTGTAATAAATGTAACGAACTCTAATCCCAAAATTGAACGGGACTTTTGACGCCAAGATTGACACTTCTGAAAAAGCCCCGCAAAATACTGCGAACTTGCCTGCAATAACAAACAATAAGGCTACAGGCAGTGCAAAAATTGAAATGCAAAGGGAATATACTTCTTTCGCGGCTTTTAACATGACTTGCAACTATTTGAGATCCTTATCATAACTTTTGCTTTACTAAGTCAAACACTTTTACTAAGTCTCCTGTAAGACTCGACCGCAAAAATCTTTTGATATTAGTTCGTTCCACAGGTTGCCTACTCCGTCTACTATAAAATTCTTCAACGGCATCAGCAATTGCTTTAGGATCTTTGTTATCAATCAGTGCAATCTCTTCGATTCCTTTAACCACGTCAGCTATGCCTCCCTTTCGCCCCGCTAATGCTAAAATGGGCCTCCTACTTCCCAAATAGTCAAAGATTTTTCCGGTCTGCTCCGTTTCCTGTCCGCTGCCAATTAGTAGCAGCAAATCAGAACCTTTCATATTGGAAATAGTGTCATGATAAGAAAGGTATCCTGTTGCTTGAAACTGATCTATCATACCGTTCTGAGCCACAAGTTCTTCCACTTCTTGATTTACCGGGCCTACATATCGGAAAATGACTTTTATTCCTCTCTGGCGCAGAATTTTCATCGCCTGTAAAAAGGGGTCGGGATTACGAAACGATTTTCCTGACAGGAACTTACCTGCATATGTAACTGTAAATTCCTCGAAAATGACCGGGCTAATAACATCGTAATCATCGGGATCGTAGCCATTAGGAATCACAACAAAGTCATCCGGATTCCGTTGAGGGTACGCTTGCCGGTAATCTTGTGCCATTTTCTCTGATACCACTATGATTTTCGATGCTTTCCCTAACACCCGCGGCTCAATGAAGTTATTAAGTGGCCCAAATATTTTACCCTTGATGCCTTTCATGGGATTATCAACTACTGCTAGCTTCCAGGGGTCGCGCAGATCGATAATATAATCGATTCCATAACGGCTCTTAGCGAAAGGAGCAACTAATAACGGGAAGAACGGATCGCCGGTGGCAAAGAGTAAATCTGGCTTTTCTTTTTTAATAACCTCACCAATGATAGCGAAAAGAGGTTGAAGCCAACGGGTAGGTAAGCCCTTCCGCAGGCTCTTTAAAAAAGTGGGCTCTTTCGCTATCCCGGTGCGGTAGATGATCAAATCATCGGCAACATCTTTAAGCAATGTATCGTCAATTAAAAATTTGCATTCGCGGTACGACTCTTCATTGACTGTAAGCACAACAGGTCTCCAATGAAATTGGGGGAGAAACTTTACAAATTTGGTAATACGAAAAGTGCTGATACCACCTGCCGGAGGAAAGTATGTTGCGAGCATTAAGACCTTTTTCATCAACGTAGCTTATTTCTTTATAGCGCGATACAACTTCCTAAGTCCCTTAAATAAACCTGTTCTATAGAGACGGCCGTAAGGCTTATAGTCCCAGTACGATTTTTTAGGTGCATGTAGGATAGCATCCAGTTGCTCCTTGGTCAAATCAAATTTTTTCAAAACATAAGCAGTATCTTCTCTCTGCAGCTCTGGCGAATAGGTGTCCTTTTTAAGCTCTTCAAGCGCCTCATCACGGGTTATTTCCCCAGCACAAATCAGACTCGACAAGTGGGATTTTCGTTTGTCGTACCCAAATTTGGTGGGTAACCAATACCCTTGAAACCAGCGAGTATAGATTGATTCATAGTGCTTCCCCCCATAGTAACGCCAGCCGATTTCATTTTCCAATATGGGCATGGCGTCTTTCTTTGAATATTCAATATAATTTAGAATATTAATGAACTTTTTACTATACGGCGGGAAGACAAAATTAAACAAAGAAAGATGCGGAAACGTTTTCAATTTTACAGTACCAAATTGTTTTTGAACGTTTTTGATATACCCCCAATCAAAATGCCCTTGAGACCATTCGGCCGGAAGATGAGTTTCCGTCCTAACGTTGTAACCAGTAAGAATATGGGAAACACCTATCATCTTTGCTGTCTGAAGCATGGAAACTACAATTGCATGATCGCTTGGAATTTCGGAATCGGGGGTAGAAGCCTTAAGGAAAGCCAGTTGAAGATCACGAAATTCATTCCAGTCCAAAACAATAGTGTGAAGATCAATATCGAGTTTCCGGCATATATTCTCCACGTTCTTTATAGCAAGCTCTGAGTCCCATCCATTATCAAGATGTACAGCCAGCGGCCTTAAGCCTAGTTGCTTTACCTTGTATGCAACGAATGTACTATCCACTCCACCACTAACCCCGATTACACAGTCGTATTTATTATTTTTGTTTTGCTCTTTTAGGGTGGATACAATTTCCGAAAGCTTTTTTTCACCGGCGGCTCCCTGCACCACTTTTTTCCTCATTTCTTCATTATGAGTGTGGCAATGGTTGCAAACTCCGTTTTCGTCGAATGCAATAGTTGGATCAGTAGTATCCATCACGCAACGGGTACAAATCTGGTATGAAGTCGCCATATTAATCTTTTAATAATTTTTCTAACTCTTTATATTCAGGATAAGTGATCAGCACTGCTCTGTGGGGTCCATGAAATACGAAGAAAGCACCCGCAGCTACTGCGCTCGCACCAGAATTGATCGCATCTTTAATATCCTTTAAGCTACCTATCCCTCCCAAAGCAATCAAAGGGGCTGATATTTCGGCGCTCGCCTGACTGATCAGATTTAAATCCGCGCCCTGTAGTGTACCATCGCGGTCTACAGAATTTAATAAAACCTCTCCGGCACCTGCGTCCACAACTTCTTTAATAAAATCCAACCAGTTTTTTGAATGACTTTGGCCCGTACTTGCTTTGTACAGTTTAGGACGCTGCAGCCAATCTTTCTTTACGTCCACAGAAATCACTACGCTCTGGCTTCCAAATCTATCTGCAAGATCTTTCACTAGTTTCGTATTGTCCAAAACTGCAGTTTGCAGGCAAACTTTTTCGACGCCGAGCTTAAAGATTCTTGATGCCTGCTCAACGGTTTTAATTCCTCCCCCGTAACACAAGGGCATAAAGCATTCGCCCGCAAACTGTTCAATAAGCGAATAGTTAGGCTCTTTTTGCGATCTGCTGGCATCAATATCAATCACCATCAGCTCATCCACCTGTTTGGTGTTGAAGATACGTATTGCGTTAATCGGATCACCTACATACTTTGGCTTGTCAAATTTGAAAGTTTTGTAAAGTCCGCCATTCTTCAAAAGCAGCGCAGGAATTACTCGGTGTCTCAGCATTTAACAGATAAAAAGTTTTTTAGTAAAGCCATTCCAAAAGTGTGACTTTTTTCCGGATGAAATTGCACACCGTATATATTATTGCGTTGCACTGCTGCGGTAATGTCAGATCCGTGGTGGGCTGTAGCTACTAAATCATCGACATCTCCACATATAGCATGATAAGAATGCACAAAATAATATCTCAGTTCTTCTTCCATTTCAGGAATAATACTTTCGCGACGGTATACGTTTAAGGCATTCCAACCCATATGGGGGATTTTAATTGGATCTTCGTGTGTGCTTACAAATCGTTTTAACCGGCCGGATATCCAGCTCAATCCAGGCAGTTCCCCTTCTTCGCTACCTTCAAAAAAAAATTGCATACCCAGGCAAATTCCCAATATTGGCACCTTTTTCTCAAGCACCAGTTTATTAAGCACATCAATCCATCCCTGGTCCCTAAGTTCGTTCATTCCCTCATCGAATGCACCCACGCCAGGCAAGATGATTTTCTTTGCAGAAGATAAATCTTCAGGGGTCATGGCAATAATCACTTCGCCTCCCACGCGTTTTATCATATTTGCTACAGACTGGGTGTTTCCAAGTGATAAATTAGGTATGTGAACTACAGCATTTTCCATGTCGAATTATATCACCTTGTCTTTAATAATCTTTACTATTTTTTTTCCAGCGTTTCCATCCCCATACAAATTTAGCGCTGGACTTATCTTCAGTTTCGCCATTCCGGCTACAACATCCGGGATATCGACTCTACCAGGGGCGGCCAATCGGTTTACGCCGGAATGAACCAGTTCTACCCACTCCGTTTCATCCCGAAGTGTAACACATGGTTTTTTGTGAAAGAATGCCTCCTTTTGCACACCACCACTATCAGTCATCACCATTAAACAGTTTTGTAGCAGCCAATGCATTTCCAAAAACCCCACAGGATCGATTACTTTAATGCTATCACCCAATTTTACATCACCCATTGCTTTAATGATACCAGCTGTGCGCGGGTGAAGTGGTAAGACGATCTGAGTAGTTTCGCTAATTTCATTTAAAGCACTGATAATCGCACGCAACTTTTGCTGATCATTGGTATTTTCTGCACGATGGATAGTGCACATTATGAACTCATCTCTTATATCTGAAAGCTGCGGACGACGGGTCTTTTCTCCATAGTACAGCGTAGCATCAAACATTACGTCGCCCACCTGACTTATTTTGTCAGCCGCAATTCCTTCATTAACTAAATTTTCAACGGCAGTTTCTGTAGGCGCGAATAATAGACTGGCAGCATGGTCAGTCAATACCCGATTAATTTCTTCTGGCATTTTGCGATTGAATGATCGCAAGCCCGCTTCGACGTGAGCTATCGGTATATGAAGTTTCGCAGCCGCTAAAGCGCCTGCAAGTGTAGAATCTGTATCGCCATAAACCAGTACATGATCAGGCTTTTCATCGATCAGCACTTTTTCAATACTCTCGATCATACGGCCGGTGTTCTCTCCGTGAGTACCCCCGCCGATTTTAAGGTTATAATCAGGTACAGGGATATCAAGTTCTGTGAAAAAAACGTCAGACATGTTGGCATCAAAATGCTGACCAGTGTGTATCAATACTTCTGTCAGTCCTTCTACTTCTGAAATCGCCCTGGATACAACTGCGGCTTTTATGAACTGGGGCCGAGCACCTATTATCGTACAAATCTTCATATTACTAATGATTTAATCAGGCGAACAGTCTGATAAATTCCGCTTTGTTAATAGTTTAACCTCTTCTATCATATACGTAAAATCATTTCGGTTGAAAATACAAATCAATATAATTGATAAACAGTTTACCACTGTTGAGGCTGCATCATTGGGGTAAAAAGTGTTCGCTGTAGCTGATACAAATAAAACCATACAACCGGATGCAAACTTAACTATATTAAAATCAACAGGAAAAAGGCGATATGAAAAATATGTCCGTAAACTAAAAAATACTAGATACGAACAGGCGGCTGATAGCGCTGCGCCTTTAGCTCCAAATTTTGATACTAGTGGAATTGTTAAAGCTATACCTACTACTGTACATACGATAGAAATAATGACATGCAAATATGTCTTCTTCATGAAATTAATTCCGCCAACAGTTATCTCTGATAGTGTATTGATAAGTGGTATAAACACTAAAAAAGGTATTATAACAGCTGCTGCTGAATAATCAGAAGCAAATAACTTAATTAACAGCCGATTAGATGCCATTAAAATTAAGCCTCCTAAAAAAAATAAGGCACTGAGACATTGAAACCAGCGACTTAGTAATAATTTCGCATCATTAGTTCCTTTTTCAAAGGCTTCTAAGGCTACTGGCACCCAAAAATTAGAAAACGTTGTTTGTAACAAGGTAAGTATTGCTACAATTTTCATAGCTGCTGTATATAAACCTAGCTGACTAAAGTCTGCCAACTGTTTTATTGCTACCCGATCAATTGCCTCGAATAACCAACCTACTATAAATGCCGGTATGAATGGTAAGCCATATTTTATAAGCGCTATAATAGATATGGGCGGATAAACACCTAATTTAACTTCATCCCTCTTTGTTGTAACCAAACAACTGGCGACTATTGTTGATACAACTAATCCAGACAAACATCCTATTAAAATACTTAGTAAATCAGCTTTTACATATTTTGCGTAAACAATCGTAACAGCAACATTTACAATAGAATTAGTTACTTTAACTATTGAAAATGCTACTCCTTTCTGTGCCATTCTAATCTTCAATGATGCAAAACGCTCCAAAGTAGCGGCAAATGATAATGCACCTAACAAAACAACCACATCTTTTCTCTCCTCACCAACCAGGTAGTTACTAATAGGTTTATAGAAATATAATAATGGCAGTACTAATACAGCACTTATAAAGATTGGAATAGCGGCTGACCGCTTTAGTAAGACCGGACGGCTTTGTTCCGGTGAATTATAGTATTCCCGTACATAACTCTGATCAAGGCCTAAAAGAATCACTTGCAACATAAAACTGTAGCATAGAATGATGAAACCAGATTTGCCAAAATCGACCGGTGAAACTAAGTTACTTATGATAGGTGTTGATGCAAAAGTGATAGCCGCAGCAGTAAACCCACCCAAAGAAAATGTGAAAAACTTCTTCAGCATCTTATTTGTAACTGAAATTACTAAAAAAGTCCTTTAAATTATTACTAAGCCTGGTTGTGGAGAGTCGATCTTTGAGAATCCGTCGATTCTCTAAGATTTGAGCTTGGGTAAGCCGGCCTAATGCTTCCTTGCCTACTCCAATTTCATCTACCGAATAGATATTGCATCCTATTCTTTTTAAGAAATGATACATGGTATTCCTATCACTCAAAAACACTTTAGCACCGATCCAAAGTAAACTTAATATATTACCGACCGCCTGTTGGCGGTAATGGTTCATTATTGCAACGCTACAAGTATTTAACAGCTTGTTATAATTCTCTAAGGGCATAAAGTCTGTAATAGGCATGAAATCTTCAGCCAACATCCGCAAGCCTTGATCTATTACTTTGTCTCTATACTCAAGGTCACCGTAACTTAATATCGTTACAACCTTAGCTGGCTTGATATCAATCGTTCTTAATACTTCAAAGATCTCGGCGTGATTATTTTCTGGAGTTGCAGAATTACCCAAAAGAATATTATCCCCTAGTACCGGAAAATCCTCTGAGTTTGTAAACACATGTTCGGGTGGATAATAACTGTATATAAGGGGTATACAATCCGGATGGACGGCTGTCTTTGCTTTTAAATTTACAAAATCCTCTTCATATGGAACTCCGATGTATTTAATTTTTGGAGCTACTTTAGCTATATCGCAATGTAATGACGAAGGGTAGATATACTTTCGGATTAAATATTTAACCCCTTTCAATGTCCAGAAATTATTAAGAGCTAACAACTGTTTAGTCGCCGGGCCCAGAAGCGTATCCCTATTAAGTTTAGGATTGTTGTAAACTTCTCCACCCCAAAACAGCCAAACAATTTTTTCAAACAAAGAAGAACTTAGCGCAAGATTGGTATGAACACGTGTAAGCCCATGAAAAACAATCACGTCAAAATCGCTCACCATGTGGATTAACTTATCTTGGGCATTAGCTTCATTGTAGCCCGTTATAAAGTGGTCACCAGTGTATATATGGTCATTTGCCCCACCTGAAATTAAAAAGAAAATATTCTGTCTAGGAAAGGCTTTCTCAAATAGATACTCGCTCGCTAGAATAAACGGGCTATCATGCTTATGTGATGTTCCAATGTGTAGAATATTTAAGGGCTTAACGCACATATCAGCAATTATCAGTTAGTTTCAGCAACTTTTAACTCTCTCTGCTCTTCAAATATGTTGTGATTAAATCACATATATATTCTACACTGCCCGACTCTAAGCTATAATACAATGGCATTCTTAATAAGCAATCTGTAAATCTGTCTGAGTTAGGCAGTTCCGAATGCGATTCGCCAAAACCGGAATAAAATTCACTTTTGTGTAAGGAAAGGTAATGAAACACAGCCAGGACATCATGCTTGCGCAAATGTTCAATTAATCCTGAACGAGTTTCCAGACTATTCAATATAATATAAAACATATGGGCATTATTTGTCGCATACGTCGGTATTTTGGGCAGCTCCAAAAGCCCAGCTTTTTCTAATGGAATTAGCTGATTATGATAGTGTTGCCAAAGTATTCTACGCCTATCCTGAATACGTTCTAAATTCTCAAGCTGCGCGTATAAAAAAGCAGATATTATATCCGAAGGCAAAAAAGACGATCCTATATCAACCCATCCATACTTATCTACTTCACCTCTAAAAAAAGCGGAGCGATTAGTACCCTTCTCACGAATAATTTCTGCTCTGCCTGCAAACCTTTCATCGTTTACTATAATCATTCCCCCTTCACCACTAATAATATTCTTGGTTTCGTGAAACGAGAAAGCTGAAAATGTACCAATAGATCCCAGTGGCATGGTTTCGCCGCTTGGATAGGTATAATAACTATCTATCGCTTGGGCTGCATCTTCGATAACCAGCAAATTATACTTTTCCGCTAACTGCATAATCTTATGCATATCGCAAGCAAACCCAGCGTAATGCACAGGAATAATTGCCCTAGTCTTTTCGGTAATTAAAGCTTCAATTTTGTTAGCGTCTATATTGGGGTGATCAACTTCGCTATCGCAAAATATGATTTTTGCACCTCTCAAAACAAACGCATTGACCGTTGATACAAATGTGTACGAAGGGGCAATTACCTCATCCCCAGGAGAAATATTTCCAAGAATAGCCGCCATCTCCAATGCGTCAGTACACGAGGTAGTTAGTAGCGCCTTTTTGAAGCCGTATCGCTTTTGGAAAAAATCATGGCATTTTTTGGTAAATATACCGTCTCCTGAGATTTTCCCCGAAGCAACGGCTTCTTGAATATATTTGGTTTCCTCTCCTGTTAAATACGGCTTGTTAAACGGTATCTTCATCTTAACCTTATTCTAAATTTCTTTAAAGGTAATATACTCGTATTATCATCGATAAACACTGCTTCATCAATTCTAAGTAGTCCTCTGCCACAGACTATTACCGGACGTTCGTTGTCAAACCATATAATTTTTCCTACGTCTCGGTTCTCTATTTTCACCTCAGGAAGCACAATCGCATCATCAATTCTGATGGTTCTATCAAGTAAAGACGTCCGGGCTCCTCCATAAGGAAATCCTACAGCGTTAATAAATCTTTCAATGTATTGGGCATCCCAATTCCAATCTATAAAATAGTCATTATCGCTGAGCCAAAGACTATACGTAGCATTACTACAATCCTGAGGCTCCGACTGCAACGGTATGTCATCAGCAATGGTCTGAAGTATCTCCAACACCAAAGCCTGATAAGCGGAAGCGATTAACTGTATCGCATCTCGAATTTTAATAGGATAACTGATTTTTATAGACTTCTGGCTAATTATTGGCCCTTCATCGTAATTTTCTGACGCAAATAACGCAGTAACACCAATTGAAGGCTCTCCATTTTTAAGCGCATTTACTAAAGGAGCAAACCCCCTGTATCTAGGCAACAGTGAGTCATGAAGTACAATTAAATTTATCCCCTTGCTTTCAATCATCCATCTCCATGATACCGCTAAAAGATATTTGACCTTATCGCCTGAAATATAGTCCTTTCGATTAAGGTATTGGATATCATTCTTTATACACAATGCGATTATTTCTTGTGAAGAGTCTTCAACAAGGTTTTTATCATCTCCGACACAGACAAATGAAATTAAATAATGTTGGTTTGACTCTATAATTGCTTCCAACACCTTTAGACCTTTAAAGGTCATCAAAAACAGGCCTATCCTTTTGTCGTAATTATTTTGACGCATTATAGATTCTTTCTATAATATCCACTACCTTCAGTCCTTCTAAAGCATTCGTCGTGATCGGGGCTTTTCCTTGTAGCACATCTACTACATTTTCTATTATATAGTGGTGATTCGCTGCTGAACCTTTATATGCTCCATAATCATTGCCGGGATTAGTGGGTGCTAATTGTGGCATGCTATAATCCTTTATATGGCAATATTCTACCTCATTCATGTATTGGCCACCAATCTTAACACTGCCGTTCTCAGCAATAATGGTCATCGAGCTCTCCAGATTCTGGCTCCACACAGAAGTGGAGAAATTGAGGCAACCCATACCCCCATTCACAAAATCAAAGCTTACAAAACCGCTGTCTTCAAAATCTGTAAGATCACTATGATTAAAATCATTGAACTTCGCATGAATATTTTCAATGTCACCAAATAGCCAGTACATGATATCTATGAAGTGCGAAAACTGGGTAAACAACGTACCACCATCCAGATCTTTTTTACCATGCCAGCTTTCGGGCTTATAATACCTGTTGTCGCGATTCCAATAGCAGTTAAGCTGAACCATGTAAATCTGGCCCAGCTTCTCTGACTCTATTAACTCTTTAATCCAAACAGAGGGAGGGGAGTAGCGGTTCTGCATAACAGCAAACAAATGCTTATGCGCATGCAATGCCTTAAAGATGACCTTTTCTGCATCATTTTTACTTAAAGCCATTGGCTTTTCTACAACAATGTGCTTTTTTGCTTCCAAAGATTTCAAAGCCTGCTCTGCATGAAAGCCATTGGGTGAGGCGATGTTTACCACGTCAATGTCTATCCCTGCATTTAAAAGTTCATCAATGTTCTTAAAAAGCGGAACCTGATAGTCTTCGATACCTAACTGGGCCTTTTCTTTTACATCAACAAGTGCAACAAGTTCACAATCAGGGTGGCGTATTATCATTTCAGCATGGCGTTTTCCTATATGGCCACAACCGATTACTGCAAATTTTATTTTATTCTCAGTTACCATTTTTATTTTATTCTGGTTACAGAATCATTTTCAAGTTTATATTCTTGCCCGCTTTCATGGCAAATCGCTATAGAAGTTTCTTTAAAATCCAGTCGATGTCCATATTCACTCACCCAACCCAACTGCCTGGCTGGATTACCTACCACTAATGCATACTCTTTAACTGTCTTGGTTACAACTGCTCCAGCGCCTATAAACGCGTATTTTCCGATGTCATGGCCGCAGACTATTGTTGCATTTGCACCGATTGATGCTCCTTTGCCAACATGTGTTGTTAGATATTGTCCCCGTCTATTAATTGCACTTCTAGGATTAGTCACGTTTGTGAAAACCATTGAAGGACCCAGAAACACGTCATCATCACAACTCACTCCCTCATATACGGACACATTGTTTTGTATTTTAACATTTCTCCCTAGCTGTACCCCTGACGAAATAACTACATTTTGTCCAATGTTACACCCTTCCCCAATCTTACAATTAGACATGATGTGAGAGAAGTGCCAAATTTTAACACCTTCGCCAATATCGGCACCCTGATCTACAATAGCCGTTTCGTGAACAAAATATTTATCCATGTGTGAAAAAATGCACTATATTTTTTATAATAAAGTCTTGTTCCTCAACCTCCATTTCGGTATGAATTGGAAATGAAATAACCTCTTTGCATAGTTTTTCGGATACCGGAAAATCACCTTCCTTATATCCATAAGAAAGATAAGCTTTCTGTAAATGTACAGGTATAGGGTAATAGATCATGCTAGGAATTCCTTGCTCCAGGAGATATGCCTTTAGCTCATCTCTCCGTCCGTTCTCAACACGACAAGTGTATTGATTGTAAACATGAGTTGAATACTGCGCCTTTTCGGGAAGAATTAGCCCTGCTATGTTAGATAAACATAGATCATATTTTTGAGCTACAGCTCGTCTCGCTTCGGTGTATTCATCCAGGTATTTAATCTTAACTTGTAAAATTGCAGCCTGAATTGTGTCCAATCTGGAATTTACTCCGATCGTTTCATGATAATATTTTTTTCGCTGTCCGTGATTGGCTATTATGTATAACTTATCACCGAGTGTGCTACTCTGGGTCATTAATGCCCCACCATCTCCGAAACAGCCTAAGTTTTTTGAAGGGAAAAAGGATGTGGTTCCGACATCACCTATCGTTCCGGCAAAGGCTCTTGAACCATCTTGGAACAGGTATTCAGCACCCATCGCTTGAGCTGTATCCTCTATGACAGCAATGTTGTATTTCCTGGCTACCGACAGTATGGCTTCCATATTTGAGCACTGACCAAACAAATGAACAGTGATGATCGCTACAGTTTTATTAGAAATGAGCCCCTCTAATTTTGAATAATCCAGCTCAAATGTATCCTCCTTTACATCAATAAATTTCGGAACAAGTCCGAGCAGGGCAATTACCTCCACAGTTGCTATATATGTAAAAGCAGGGACGATAACTTCGTCGCCGGGTTTAAAACCCAAGCCCATCATAGCAATTTGAAGTGCATCTGTTCCGTTCGCACAAGTGACCGCTGATTTAACATTATTATACTCCTGCAAGCTCTGAGCAAATAGTTTTACCTGCGGTCCATTAATATAGGCTGTCCCTTGAACAGCATCCAGTAAAGCTGCATCAATTTCTTCTTTTATTCTTAAGTATTGACCCCTAAGGTCTACCATCTGGATGGTATTTTTCATACATTAACTTTTTATCTCTTTAAGTTTCTAGCACAAGATGTAGTTAAGCACTTTTAGCGATCCGATTCAAACCCTTCAGATTCGGCTAAGAGCCCTTTAAGTGTCCTGCTAACTGGTGCTTCCTGTTAATATCCTAGAGCCTTGCATCAATCACACTACGATCCAGACAAGATTTAGTGTCGAAAATTACAGTATCATGCCCATTTCTAAGCTGTTTAAAATCAATCGATAAAAATTCTTTATGACATACTGCTAAAACGATTGCATCGTACTGCTCTTTCATATTGTTAACCAGATCAATATTATACTCTTGCTTAACCTCATGAGGATCTGCATATGGATCAAAGACATCTACAGTTAGGCCAAACTGTTTCAATTCTGTATAAATATCAATAACCCTTGAATTACGGATATCAGGACAGTCCTCCTTAAAGGTGACACCTAGAATTAAAGCTTTAGCACCCTGAATTCTGTGCCCTTTATGAATCATTAATTTTATCACCTTGTTGGCGACAAACATTCCCATGTTATCATTAACCCTGCGACCCGATAGTATTACTTGGGGATGATAACCCAAAGATTCAGCCTTATGAGCCAGGTAATAAGGGTCCACACCAATACAGTGACCTCCAACTAATCCAGGTTTATATTTTAGAAAATTCCATTTGGTTCCGGCTGCATCAATAACATCAGTGGTGTCAATACCAATCCGATCGAAGATTAAAGCCAATTCATTCACAAAGGAAATATTAACATCCCTTTGAGCATTTTCTATAGCCTTTGACGCTTCTGCGACCTTCAAGCTAGGAGCCTTATGTGTGCCCGCCGTAATGATGCTTGCGTATAGCTGATCTACTAAATCTGCAATTTCCGGTGTCGAACCGGACGTAACCTTTTTGATTTTTGTTAGTGTATTCACCTTATCGCCGGGATTGATACGCTCCGGCGAATAACCGCAATAAAAATCTTCGTTGAATTTTAAGCCGGAAAATTTTTCTAGAACGGGTACGCAATCCTCTTCTGTGCAGCCGGGATATACTGTTGATTCGTATATTATAAGGTCCCCCGTCTTTATTATTTTTCCGAGCATCTCCGAAGCTTTAAGCAAAGGTTTAAGATCTGGGGCTTTAAATTGATCAATCGGCGTGGGTACTGTAACTATATAGGTGTTAACCTTGTATAGGTCTTCGGTTTGACACGAAAAACTCAAGCCATTTCCGGATTTGTTACCCAAAACTAGCATTAGATCATCTAGATTTGCCTCTTTTGTACTATCAACCCCCTCGGAGAGCTCTGCTACCCTATTAGTATTAATATCAAATCCTACAACAGAATATTTCTTAGCAAATTCTATTGCTAAAGGCAAACCAACGTAACCAAGACCGATTACCGCAATGCTTCTATTTTCCATTCAAAATTTCCAAGTAATTCTTCCTAATGATCAAGAACAATATTGCCATAAACCCCCATATGATTCCCCCAAAAAATGCTCCTTTTAATTTCCCGAACTCATGCTTAGTTAATGGATAGATAGGTTGGTCTACCACTTGGATTAAAGGGGTTTCTTTTCGTAAACTCATTTTAGACAACTCCAAGTTTTTAAGTAGTTCTGTTAACATGGCTCTATTTGTCTCCGCATTAAATTGCGAGCGTTGCGCTGGTGCTCGTAATACCTGCCTAGCAGGGTTTAAATTTGGTGTCGCATCTACCGTACGAGCAGACGAGTAAATTGCCCCATTCATTACAGCCCGAACAGAATCCGTTTGATTTTGAAGGATCTGAACATTCTGCAGACTCTTCTTTGTCTTAGTTTCGATGTAAAAGTTGTTCACAGTCAATACAATTTTGTCATTAAACTCTTTGGCAAATTGTTGGTCTGCAGCTTTAACTTCAACTTTTAAAATATTTAGCTTCTTATCCAGCTTGCCTACCGCTATATTATTGGTCCTGATTTGACTAACTATCTCGCCAAGTATGCTGTCTTGAAGACCTGTGAACCTGCTGGTGTCTGCAAAGGATAATGCCTTTAATTCTGGACGTTCCCACCGTTCTCTTATTTTATTAAATTCAAGATATCGATCTATCAACAGTTGCCTTCTTCCATCAAAATCGGCAGGACTCAACAAAGCCTTTTGAAGCATTGTTCGCGATTTATATAACTCCAGTATATTTTCTCCCTGAAATAAACCTCCACCCCCTCCCATATCTATGCCCACCATGGCCGCCATGCCCGCGTACTGTCCAATCCCTCCAACCTCACCCTCTTCAAGCACAAACGTAGTTGTAGCTTCAAAAATGGGCTTTTTGTAATAAGCATATCCTAATCCTAGCAGAATGCCTACAGCTATTGCAATAAAAATCAACCATTTCTTGGTCCAAAGATAGTGGATCCACCTTCGCACAAGCAGAACAAGTTCTTTTAGGGAAATTTCGTCACCATCTTGAGATGATGAATTTAATTTTTCGGATCGTATTGTCATTACATTTGTAGCAGCGTTTACCTGCTTTACAGAAAATTAATCTACTAATTCAGCACCTTTACCATCGTTAAAACCTCGGCTATTAAAGAGTCTTCCCCGCTAGAGGACCGAATTACTTTATAAGATTTAAAACACCCAACACAATTGCACCCAACGAGGCTATTCCAGAGGTTAATCCGACAATTTCAGAGGCCGAGAGAGATTTCCTCTCCGCCTTTTTTGGCACGAAAATTTCAGCACCAGGCTTCACCATCGGATAATTATTGAAAAAAAGAAACTTCTTTGTACTTCTTACCGACCCATTTGCATAAATCACATACGACCGCTTCTTTAATGAATTATCAGAAAAGCCACCGGCATCCGATATGTATTGCTTAAAGCTTTTACCCCCATTAAAAATAGAAGTAGTAGGATATAATACTTCTCCACTTACTTTTATGGTTTGAAGCTGCTTTGGAATGCGCAAAACATCGCCTTCTTCCAAGATCAGATCCACTTTAGATTTAGGTTTATCCAATATTCTTCCCAAGTCGATACCTACAAAATCATTTCTTAGAATGGATTGTTGCTGGGTAATATCGATAGAGTCTTTCGTTGTTTCCTGTAAACGCTGTAGCTTCTGGATTTTTTGCTGATCTTCTTCTTGCGTATTAATCCGATTCTTACCGGAGCCTTTTTCACTCGCATCCGTTCTTTTTAAAGACGCTCCAGCTAAATACGCAAGGTCAGTCAATCCACCCACCCTCTTTATTAAATCTGAAATCCGCTCATCCTTCTTGGTAATGGTATAAGTCCCCGGATAAAGCACCTCTCCTTCCACACGCACCTGCCGCTGTACCTCATAGCCCGCAGCATTTCTCACCAAAACTATATCAAAAGGCTGAAGAACAAAAGTCGCTCCCTGAATTTGCAAATTCGAACTCACGTCTACCTGATAGACTTGAGCGATTCTCGAATTTGCGGCCCCAACCTCACTATCCTTCACTCGACGCGATATCTCTATCCGCTTAGGTGAAGCTCCTTCTTTGAATCCGCCAGCTAAAACGATCAGGTCCTCCAATGTCATGTTCTCGGCATAGTCTACCGTTCCGGGCGCTCTTACCTCTCCTTCAATGCTCACTTTATATTCCTCCCTCAAATCAAAGATGGAAGAGATCGTGATCTGATCCTCTCTTCTGAGCGGAATATCCGCAGCCGTTCCATTTAATATTTTTGCAAGATCGAAAGAGACGAGTTCCGGAGTATTGTCCGCTTTGAGACGGGTAATGTATCCACGCGATAAAAACGCATCTTCTGTTACGCCCTCCGCTTTTTGGATCAATTGACCAAGTGTTAAATTAGGATCTAACTGGTATTGACCCGGACGAAATACTGCGCCGTTAATGGTTACCCTGTTTTCAAAGCGATCCAGGATGGTTTCAGCAAAATACTTGTCCCCATTTTGAGGAATATACGTATTGAATTCAGTGGAAAGGACATCGGTAATGCGCCGTTCTTTAGGGGTGTTCTGTATGACTTTTACTCTCGCGATATAGGCTTCGCTGGTGAAACCACCCGCAAAACTGATGACATCTTCGAGTGTTTCGTTTGTTGTCGCCTCGAAGATTGCTGGCCGCTTAACCTCCCCAGAGAACTCCACGCGTTTGCGATAGGTAGGAATGCGAATAATATCCTGATCCTGCAGGCGAATATTGTTTCGCTGAAACCCCCGTAAAAGAAACTCGTACACATCGAGCTTGGCGATCACCCGGTTATTTCTGATAATCTCAATTTCCCTAAAGGATCCGTTTTCTGATGGACCACCGGATGAATAGAGGGCATTAAAAACTGTAGACAGGGAAGATAAGGTGTAGGTTCCGGGACGAGTCACCTCACCTAGTAATGTTACTTTGATACTTCTGATATTACCCAGGCTGATGTTGACTTTAGTATTACCGCCACGCATGTTAGGGTATACGGTAATCAGTCGCGAGCGAATCCGCTGACTTGCCTGCTCGATGGTTTGTCCGCCGACAGAAACGATTCCGACATAGGGGATATTGATATTGCCTTCCGGCGAAACTCTTAATTTATAGTTTGCTTCAGAATAACCGTAAATGTCAATATTGAGTTCGTCATCTGGCCCCAACTGATAGTTGAGTGGTGTAGCAAGACGAAGATTAGGTTCGAAAGAAATAGTCGAATTTCGGAAAAGCTCTGCACCGAAAATACGGGAGCGTTCGCCTGATGCGTCTACTTTAGCGGTATCTGCTTTGAAATTCAGTTCGCGGCCTTCGTTGCTGCCTGCTGCCGAAGAATTGTTTTGGTTCGAAGTGGTATTGGTGCTTGATGAGCCGGCTTGCTTGATCTTGTTTACCCGCGCCCGTAATTTTGATATTTCCGAAGCGCTCATTCCGCGGGCTTGGGCTACTTGCTCTAATTGAGATTCGCTTAGTCCCTGGGCTTCTACCTGCTGGACAAATTGTTTTATCTGGGCGTCGGATAACTGGTCGACGTTGATATTACTGAAGTTTTGAGTAGATTGTGCAAACAGGGGCTGAGTGAGGCCTAGGCAAAAAAACAGTATAAGTATTCTAACAGATTTAAATAGTTTCAATCTATTAATATCTTTAAATTTCATAAGTCTCAACGTTTTCCTTCGGCACTGTTTAAAGAATTTCTTTAAACAACTCATCACAAATTATAAGTGTCTTAATTTGTGAGGCAAAGATAGAAGAATTTGAAGAAGATTAAAGGGGTATTTTAAATCTTGGGGAGGAGGTTTAGTGAGCGGATTTCTTGCAGCACACTTCCGTCATTCTTGCGCAGGCCTAGCTACGGAACGGGCAGGCAGGAATCTGAATGCTGAGCACGATAAAATTACCGGCATGGTGCTTTACGATTGCCGATTTGCCCGACAATAACGAAGGACGTTTAATCCCCGTAGCCTCGATCCGCTGGCTGGCGGGCTCCAACCGTTGAAAACGATGGGTTATGTCTTCGAACCGCGGAGATATCTCACGCGCTGGTCTAGGGCGCGGGCCTGTTCGATATGACGGGGGAGTATGTTGGGTAGCTGTGTTATAGGGAATGCAGCTCAAAAAAGACCAAACGGAGCGGCAATAAAAAAAGCAGGCAGAATAAAATCCGCCTGCTTTTTTGCCTATATATGTCTGCGTTAATTACAGAAATTACTCAAAATAATTCAGCACCTGGTGCCCACCCTGCTTCAAATACTCATCTTTCTTCATCAGATTCAAGTCTGAAAGCACCATATCCTTCACTAAAGCCGGCAGATCGTATTTAAGCTTCCATCCTAATTTCTCTTTGGCTTTGGTTGGATCTCCTAACAACAGATCTACTTCAGTTGGACGGAAATAACGAGGATCTACTTTTACTACTGTTTGGCCTGGCTTTAAAGCGTCCAGATTTAGTCCCAGCTCAAGCGCTTTTGAAGAGTCAACGTCTACAATCACGCCTTTTTCGTTCTCGTCTTTTCCGCTGAACTCGATTTCGATACCCAGCTCCGCAAAGCTCATACGTACAAACTCACGAACTTCGGTAGTGATACCGGTAGCGATCACATAATCTTCCGGTTTATCCTGTTGAAGTATTAGCCACATTGCTTCGATGTAATCTTTAGCGTGGCCCCAATCGCGCTGAGCCGAAAGGTTACCCAGATACAGGCAGCTTTGTAAACCTAAGGCAATTTTTGCAGTAGCCCTGGTGATCTTACGGGTAACGAAAGTTTCCCCTCTTATCGGACTTTCGTGATTGAACAAAATACCGTTGCAGGAATACATTCCGTAAGCTTCGCGGTAATTCACGGTGATCCAGTAACCGTAGATCTTGGCCACCGCATAAGGTGAACGCGGGTAGAAAGGCGTAGTTTCACTTTGGGGAACCGCCTGAACTAATCCGTATAACTCGGATGTTGAAGCCTGGTAAACACGGGTTTTGTTGGTCAGTCCGAGAATACGCACAGCCTCAAGGATACGTAAAGTTCCGATACCGTCGGCATTCGCGGTGTATTCAGGAGTGTCAAAGCTCACTTTTACATGGCTCATCGCCGCCAGGTTATAGATCTCATCCGGCTGAACTTCCTGGATGATGCGTATGATATTGGTGGAATCGGTTAAATCGCCGTAGTGCAGTTTAAGCTTCACATTAGTCTCGTGGGGATCCTGGTATAAATGATCTATCCGGTCGGTGTTGAATAAAGATGATCTTCTTTTAAGGCCATGTACTTCATAGCCCTTTTTTAGTAAAAATTCGGCCAGATAGGCTCCGTCCTGGCCAGTAATCCCTGTGATTAATGCTACTTTCATTTAAATGTTTTTTATGCGAACTCGGTAAGGTATCTAAACCTCAAAAGTACAAATTAATAATATGTTACGATTAAAATCAGAAAAACATCAAATTTGAATAATAGTTTTCAATGAGCGAATTAAATAATTATAAAACTAATATCAAACAGCTTCAAAGATTGACAATTCTATATTGGGCCAGTTGACTTTTCATCAGTGGGTAAAACCCATATCACATTACCCGCATTATGCGTCAACCTGTCTCCTTTTGTTGGTGTCCCCACCAACAAATTGCTTTTTCAAAAAAACTGCTGCGGCGAAATTAACATCATTATTTCGGTTGGTGGAGACACCAACCGAGGAGCAGATTGACAATTCTATATTGGCCCAGTTGACTTTTCATCAGCGGGTAAATCTCCTATCACATCGCCCGCAACATTATGCGTTAACCTGAGGCATCAGGGGGGCAATGTGTGTTTAGGCATGCCGTGAGGATCTCCGCGGGGCGAAGGGGGAAACAGAGGTTTTTACTTTTATCGGTTGGAGACCTCTCATGGCGCAGGGCCTGGCACTGGCTTTCGAGGTGACGGTGTGGTGGGCAGGTGCTCTATTTCATCGGTTACTAAGTTTCGTAAGCATCGCCTGCGACGTTATCCGTCAAATGATAGGTAGCTTGTCGAGTTGGATATCGTCGCGCTCATTATCAGCCTATTACAGGCGCGAATTCACCCATTCCCGCTGTATGATAGACTTAGTATCGAAAATGACGGTCTGTTCGCCGGTCAACCTTTGAAAGTCCAGCAACTGAAATTCTTTATGCGCGACCGCGAGGATAACTGCCTAATAAGTATGTTGAAAAACATCATCAATCAGGGAAAACTGAAAGGCCTCTTCAACCTCCTGAGGCTTTGCCCATGGATCGAAGACGTCTACGTTAATTCCGTATTGTTTTAATTCGTGGTAGATGTCAATGCATTTGGTATTGCGGATATCCGGGCAGTTTTCTTTAAAGGTGATACCGAGGATTAAGGCTCTGGAATTCTTTACCGCGATATTCTTGGCGAGCATCAGCTTCACTACCTTACGGGCGATAAAAGTCGACATATAATCGTTCACCCGCCTTCCCGAAAGGATCACTTCGGGATGATAACCGAGGAGTTCGGCTTTATGCGCCGGATAATATGGGTCTACCCCTATGCAATGGCCGCCGACAAGTCCGGGCTTGAAGTTTAAAAAATTCCATTTGGTAGCGGCGGCTTCCAGAACATCAGAGGTATCGATCTCTAACTTATCGAAGATCAGGGCCAGCTCGCTCACAAAAGATATGTTGACATCGCGTTGTGCGTTTTCAATGGCTTTCGCTGCTTCAGCAACCTTGATGGACGGAGCCTTGAAAGTGCCTGCCGGGATAATTCTCTGGTAGAGATTATTTACAAAGTCTGCGGCCTCCGGATTTGAGCCGGAAGTTATTTTTACTAAGTTCTAAGGGTGTGGACACTATCGCCGGGACTAATCCGCTCCAGGGAATATCCACAGTAAAAATCCTGGTTAAACGTCAAACCACTTACTGCTTCGAGCACAGGTACACAGTCTTCTTCGGTGCATCCCGGATACACGGTTGATTCGTATATCACCACATCTCCTTTTTTGAGATGCTTGCCCACGCTGGCAGAAGCGCCGATCAGCGGCTTCAGGTCGGGCTTCTTTGATTCATCCACCGGAGTAGGAACGGTGATGATGTAAACGTTGCTGGCTGCAATATCAGATGAACTGTCGCTGAAGTGTATCTTAGACGAGAGAAGCCCAGACATCTCGACTTGCAGGGTATCATCCTGGCCGGCGCGTAGTTGTCTGATCCGGTCGCTATTATATCATAACCGGTTACAGTATATTGTTCGGCGAAAGCCAGGGCTAAGGGTAAGCCGACATACCCTAAACCAAGCACGGTTATTTTGATATCCTTCGATTTAGGAAAAGCCATTATTTCTGATTAATAACTCTCAGCAAATACTGTCCGTAACCGCTTTTTACCAGTGGCTCTGCAATGCTTTTCAGTTGCGCGGCATCAATAAATCCCATCCGGTAAGCTACTTCTTCAATACATCCTATCTTAAGTCCCTGGCGCTCTTCGATCACTTGCACAAACTGACCCGCCTGCATCAAGGAATTGAAAGTGCCGGTATCGAGCCAGGCAGTACCGCGGCTTAATACGCCCACTTTAAGTTTGCCTTGCTCGAGGTATACCTTATTTACGTCGGTGATCTCGTATTCGCCACGCGGAGAGGGCTTTATATTTTTTGCGATCTCTACTACCGAGTTATCGTAGAAGTACAATCCCGGTACGGCATAATTGGACTTCGGCTGTTCCGGCTTTTCTTCGATGGAGATTACATTATTTTCGATATCAAATTCCACCACACCATATCTTTCAGGATCTGAGACCGGGTACGCGAAAACGACACCTCCCTGCGGCTCTTTCATATCCTGTAAGAGATGAGACAATCCGTCTCCGTAGAAGATATTATCTCCCAAAATCAGCGCTGCGCTATCTGTGCCGATGAAATCTTCACCGATCACGAAGGCCTGAGCAAGTCCGTTGGGTTGTTCCTGCACTTTGTATGAGAATTTGCAGCCCAGTCGTGATCCATCACCCAGAAGCTTTTCAAAATTTGGCAGATCCTGAGGTGTTGAAATGATGAGGATCTCCCGAATCCCGGCCAGCATTAAGATGGATAAAGGATAGTAGATCATCGGCTTGTCGTAAACCGGCATCATTTGCTTGCTGGTAGCTAGGGTGAGCGGGTGCAAGCGGGTGCCGGAACCACCGGCCAATATAATTCCTTTCATGTTGTTTGAGATGTGAGAACTTTACAGCTCGCCTAAGTTTTTGGACTTTTTAATTTTTAATTTTGACTTTTTAATTTCCCAACGCATTCCACCAAACTGTCCCTCCAATACGGTATTTCCAATCCGAAAGTCCCTTTGACCTTAGATTTATCCATTACTGAAAAGCCTGGCCTGATGGCTTTAGTGACATATTCCACACCCCTTATGGGCAAGGTATTAACCTTAATATCTGCAATATCGAAAATTGCTTTGGCAAAATCGTACCACGAACATACCCCTTCGTTACTGTAATGATAGAGTCCGTATTGAGCGTTGTCGTTTTCGATAATGTGGAAAATATAGTGAGCGAGATCGATGGCATAAGTGGGGGTGCCTATCTGATCGGCGATGATGCGAAGTTCGTCCTTTTCGGCTCCCAGACGCATCATGGTTTTTACGAAGTTATTTCCAAATTCGGAATATAACCAGCTGGTGCGCAGAATATAATACTTATTTAGAATTGATTCGATAGCGTGTTCACCCTCCAGCTTGGTCAGTCCGTAGACATTGATCGGGCGCGCCTCATCCAGTTCAGTTAAAGGGCGGGCAAGATTTCCTTCAAAAACGAAGTCGGTGGAGATATGAATAAGTGTGGCGTTAAACTGCTTGCAAAGCGTGGCGAGATTTTCAGCGCCATCGCGATTGATGCGCCTGGCGAGGTCTACTTCGTCTTCGGCTTTATCAACCGCGGTGTAAGCCGCACAGTTAATGCAATAAGCCGGTGTTTCCGACTTGAAAATCGCTTCCAAACCTGCCACATCTAAAATATTAGCCTGCTCTTCCGGAAGGAAATTGATATCGCTGATGTTCTGCTTTTCGGAAACAACCTTTAGGCAAGCCCCTAATTGGCCTGAGGCTCCGAATACAATGATTTTGCTCATTAAAATTTAAAGCCCAAACTTACATAAAATAGAATGGGGGACAAATTTTATGGATAGGGGGTGTAACTTTACAAAAGTTTCGAACTTTTGGAAAGTTTAAATTCTCATTAGCGTACAAAGGGCGCTCTGTCATCGGATGACTCAAGGAACTCTCGATATAAGACCACCGGGTAAGTCATCCGCTGACTAAACTGGGGCATGCTCAAACTTACAAATTATCGAATAGTCGTCGGATAACTTACCACATTATCGAGTCACAAAATTCAGGCAAAGTCATCCGATGACTAAGACGTTATAGAGTAGCTACACCTTTCCAAAAGTTTCGAACTTTTGGAAAGTTTAAACGAGTCGTCGATGATTACAAACTACACCCCGCCTTATACGCCGTATTCGCTTCTTCCAGCTCATTGTACCATTCTTCGCCGTACTTTCTGATGAGAGGTTCCTTCAAAAACCTGAACACGGGTACCTTCAGTTCACGACCGAAAGAGCATGCCGAGCTGCAGATATGCCATCGATCATAATGAAGGACATCAAACTCAGGGTATTCGGTGGTGCGTATGGGATATAAATGACAGGAGACGGGTTTTTTCCAGCTGATCTTGCCATCAAGATAAGCCTGTTCAATTCCGCATTTGGTGATACCGTTTTCCCAGGTAACGTAAGCGCATTCTTTATTGCCGTCTACACAGGGTGTGGTATAATCGCCGTCAGAATCTTTCACCCAGGTTCCGTATTCTTCTATTGCTTCAATACCTTTTTGAGTAAGGTATGGCTTTACAACAGGATATATTTCTTCGAGCACCGACAACTCTGACTTTGCTAATGGTGCGCCGGCATCTCCCTCTACACAGCAGGCGCCTTTGCATTTATCAAGATTACAGACAAAGGTCTCCGTCAGCAGGTCTTCATCAACCAGCGTGTTTAATACTTCAATCATTTTTACTTTTTGATGCGCCTAAAGGATATCGCAACCCTTTGGCACCGGTCAGCTCCATCGTTACCGTTCCCACTAAAATCTCTACCTGGGCCTTAACCGGGATTCGGTTACCGTCATCTGTGATCCACAAATACAGCTTGCTATCTTTCTTGAAGACACGCCCAGCCTGAATTGAAGGATTAAATTTCAGGCAATTGAAATATCCCATACTGGTTTTGATACGCTCTTTACCGATATAAGTAATCTCCAGATCCGCCAGTCCGTCGTCGAGGAAATATGTCATTTTGAATGTTTGATTCGGACGAACGCCTGTGAGATCGAGGCTTCGTGCGAAATAATAAGCAGAGAGGATATCGAAGGTTTGGTCTTTCCCGGTAAATGTTCCTTTGTTAGACACTACCTTTCTTTGATCCTGGTAAAACCTCGCTTTATCATTACGCCTGTAATTTCCTTCCTTTATATTCTCTGTGTAAAGAAAAGGTGTAAGCTCGGTTTGATGCACATACGAATCATAGCGGTTTCTGACCTTATGAAAGAAGTCGAAAGAGCCCGAGGTTTTACCCTGAGCCACAAAATGATATGCAGATTTATTATCAAACTTTGCGTCGGAAGCGAGAACTCGCAGAGTGGCTTCGGCGGCGGTAACAATGCCATAACGCAAACGGTACCGGAGTTCCTCACCTACTTTAAAAACCGGCTCTTTCCGGTTTTCTAAGGTCTGCGCATTGCCCTGTGTTACAGCGATGAAAAATATGATCAATAAAAAGGCTTTCCTCATAAATACACTCAATCCTTCCGTTTATATATGGGAACTGTTGAACAAGGTTCGCCATACATAATACTTTTTGCCACCGCAGTAAGCTTTGCGGTAAGTTCAACATAAGCAGAAACCGGCACATAGATATCTCCGCAGCCCTTTATCACCACCCGTTCATCACGATACTTTTCAATATCCAGCTTAGCCAGCGCCCGGTCGAATAGTACGGTTTCAAGCGCTTCAAGGTTACCGAATACTACAGTGCTGGCATATGGAGCCATCTTGTTCGCTAAAAGCATATAAGCCCATGTCGGCACGATAGCGTCGGAAGAACAGGTGATCGCTACATGTTTGTCCTGGTATTGCGACCAGTCATGCTGCTTTACAAACTCACGGAAGTCCTTTTCCCTTAACATCAGTCCATGGAACAGATTGTCTTTAATATCATAAACTACTCTTTCCCCTGCAGGGTATAACTCCGCAGGATCCAAACTGATCAGGCCGCTCTGAGCAACCCGGTTAACAATATTTTCCTGTATATCCATTTTAAAAAAAGAAAAGTAATTTATAAAGCTTCGAAGAAACCTTGATCATCCTACAGTTATATAACAAAAAAACCGGAAGATTATTTCTTCCGGTTTTAATTTAGCTAATTTCTGTTAAAAGAAACGCAACCGGTTATCTTTAATTTCGGCCTTATCTTTTAATATTTCAAAAAACTGACTTTGAGCTCTTTGAGAAACTGATTGCAGGATCTGCTCTTTCTGTTTAAACGTATTTGTGAGAGGTGCAGGAGTGGAGAAGCCATTCACTTGTACCACATATACACCGCTCTCTCCCTCAATCGGTTTTGAAAGCTTATTTACCTGCGATCCAAATACTGTCCCTATAACTTTATTCTCTTGTCCGCCGCCCGGTATGATCGGATTGGCAAAAACAATGTTCTGTGCAGGCTGTACCGGCTTCTTAAGTTTTTGAGCCACCTGGCTGATAGAAGACGAGCCGTTAAGTGCTTTCTCCATTTGTTCGGTAAGCATTTTTGCTTTCACGCGGTTGCGAACCATCGGCTCAATATCTTTCTTCACCTTCTCAAGCGGCAAAATGCCTTTCTCGCGAATGTCTGTCATTTTTGCCACCACATATTGGTTACCAAGTTCGTAAACCTTATCCGTTACATCTCCTTCTTCAGCTTCAAAAGCCCAGCGTACTAACTCACGTGGATTTTCGAGTCCCTGGATAGAAGGCTGTGAAGCCGAAACATTTTCTGCTTTTTGAACAGCAAGTTTACTTCCGGCAGCCTTTTTATCGAAATCCTTAGCATCGTCAGCCGCGCCAAGGAATTCTGAGGCCTGGCGATAGGCTTGCTGAAGTGTCTCGCTGCTGCTTCTTACGTTCTTATCTACGATCGCCGCCTTAACTACTTTAGAGGCGCCTACCTGTTTGTCAATACGGACAATATGCACTCCAAACTGGCTTGTCACAACTTTCAAGTCTCCTGTTTTACCGTTGAAGGCAGCCTCTTCGAATGCCGGAACCATGGCTCCTCGTCCGAAAGTGCCTAAATCGCCACCCTGTGACTTAGAAGGGTCGATGCTGAATTTAGCGGCCATTTCTGCGAAGCTTGTGCCTTTGCGGATCAAAGCCAGAATAGAATCGGCTTTGGCTCTTGCCTTATCTAAACCGCCCTCGGTAGCCGGATTTAATAAAATATGGCTTGCTTTTACAGAATCGGGGCTGATCTTGGCGTCTAAAACTTTTGCAACTTTGAATGCTCCGCCAGTAAATACCGGCCCTACGATTGAACCAGGGGCAGCGTTAAACACCGCCGAATCTAAAGCCGGGTCTAACTGACCTTTCTTCACGTAAGTAAGAGGTGTTTTAGTGTCTGCGTTTATAGCTACAAAAAGAGAATCGTTAGTGGTTGTCCTTAAATCAGCTGCAATTTTGTTGATTGCTGCACGAACCGCAGCCGAGTCAGCTTTAGAAGGATTAGCATCAAACACGATATAATCAAATGCTCTGGTTTCTTCACGGTTTCTAAAACGCTTTTTATTTTCGTTATAGTAATCGCTGTAGTCACCATCTGTCAGAGTTACTTTATTATCGGGAATAGAAGCGTAGTCTAAATTCACATAACTGAAGTTAGCTGTTTTATTACGCTGTGAATAATCCTCTCTTGCTTCAAGGGACGTTACATACACACTGTTTTTTACAAGGTTATTGTATTTTTGAAACAGCCTGTCGCGACGGATAGAAGTTAAGAAATTGCCCCACTGCTTACCGATATCGCTATTAGGTCCCTGCATTTTCACATTATCCATGAAACTGGCGATCTGGCTGCGGTTGATTTGTCCCGTTGCAGGATCAGCGAAAGCCTGAACCACCTGCGCGTGCGGATTACTTCCGTGGATCATGTCGTTCAGCTCGGTTTTACTTACCTGCAAACCTAAACGCTCCACTTCTTTGTCGACCAATATTTCAGATATAGTTTGATTCCAGGTATTTTCTACTACATAGGCGCTCATCTGAGGATTCAGCTCTCCACCCATTTGCTGACGGAAATTTGCTTCGTTTTGATCAACTTTAGCTTTAAACTCCTCGTAGGTAACAGCTTCACCGGCTACTTCACCCACCTCGTTTGGATTGCCGCCCCATGTAGAACCACCGCCCATTTGAACTGCATCACCTAACAAAAATGCAAAAAGCGCAAAACCGATTGCTGCTATCAGGATAACTCCTGCACGGTTCCGCAAAAAACCCATTATTCCCATATGTTCTAGTATTCTTTCGTTTTAAAAGAGGGCGCAAGATACAATTTTTTAAAAAAAATTATAACATAAAAGCAGGCCTTAAAATTCATTATTAATGTGTTAGCTTATTCCCCGTAGCAAGGGTTCCTGTGGCGTTTTGAACGATGGGGTTGTCGAAATTTTGATCGCTTTCGAAACTAGTACCATTAATGGAGGTGCCGTCGGGTTTTGTAATATTTACTAATTGGTTGGAGTAAAACACCTTCCTCTTTTCGTCGTAAAAAAGCTCCTCAGATTTCAACACATCGCCTTTCTGGGTCGTAACTACTACATTTTTCCGTAGTTCTATCAGCTTGCCGTTCTCGCGACTGTAACCATGATCTGCTGTTATACGACTGCTTTCCTTCTGATTTTCATCGTAAAAAATAGCCGTGAGGCCATTTGGCATTTCGTGATACGGATTAGCAGCTTTATGATTTAATAGTACGGGAGTTATCAATTTACCCTTTACTACCGCAGAATCGCTTATAATGATTTCTACCCCTTTCGAGGTATCGACTGAAATATTAAGCGTTCGGGAGGAGATCTTTTCAATTTCCTTCAGATCATTTTCGCAGGATACGATCAAAGCCGATCCGACAAGGCATAATGCAGCAGTATAACGTTTAAAAGAGCGCACACCCTTAGTCAAATTTGTATTTCTGGAACCACTGGTCGTTCATGGTAAAACTTAGAAAGAGGTTTACATAACGCTCGCGAACCAGATTATTCTTCAAACTACCGCGCTGACCCAATTCCGTTCCGAAGTTGATCTTATAGAAAGTGGAACGGTTTGCCGGAAGAGGCAATCCGAGACCAAAAGTGAAAGCCATTTGCTTAATATCCTGATTCTGCAGATTGATATAAGTTTTATCGTATTTAAAACCGAAGCGATAGTCTACAATATTAAAATAGTTTCCTACTGAGCTGATATCGGGTGTAACCTGACCACCTATTGCAATTCCGGTGGAGTTCTGCAATCCGCCGTTAACCCCTCCTTCACTATAGTTTTTCCACTGCCCTAAAGACACATCGGCTCCGATAAGCCATTTGTTTGGACGCTGGAAGGCAAATCCGATTGTATGCATCATGGGCAGCTGGATCTTTGTAACATCGTTTTGCTTAAACTCGGTAGTATCCACCGAAACGCCGCCAACTCCGGAGTTGATATCTTTGTAATACCTGGTGGTAAGAAGCTCTGCCTTAGATCTGACTTTTGAATTTGAACTTCCGGAATATCCCAGTATAAGCGAAACCTTGCTGTTTACCGGCGCCTCGTACTGAACACCGTAATCAAAGGTCAGACCCGAAATTGAAGTACTTGACTGAGTACGCGAATTAAGGAAAGCCACGTCTTCATATTCAGCAGCTTTGCTTTCGGTAAGTTTACCAAACAGAAAGGAAGCATTCGCTCCAACACTCAGCCGGCTCCCTATCTTGAAACCGTAGCCCAGGTAAGCTTTCGAAATGCCGCCATTTGCGCTGTAAACGTAATTTACCGGCTCAGCATTAACAAAACCATCATCGGTGAAGTTGTAGCCTTTGCTGCTGTAGGGCACTAAGCCGAAACTTAAAGCAGAGGTTTTAGTAACCGGAATTCCAAACACCAGGTGATTCAGCGAAGCATCGAAAGTTTTTTCTGAGATCTCTCCTTTGCTGAGGTTAGTCTGACTTCCAAATACGCCGATATCAAACGTGGTGATTCTTATAGCTGAATATGACGCAGGGTTGGCCAGGTTTATATTATTGTATAAGGAAGGTTTTCTTAAACCGGCAGATATTCCGCCCATCGAGCGATTTTGGGGCAGCTGAGAACCATTTAAATTACCAATCCCATACTGCGAATAAGGAGAACTGGTGGTGCTCTGAGAGAAACCCTGCAATCCGCCCAGAAGAAAGATGGCGACAATTATATTTTTTAAAATTCTAGTCATTGTTATAATGTATAACTTCATTCAAACCAATAAGTACCAAATGCGGCTCGGTTTTTAGAGTGTGGGCAAAGATGCTACTTTTCAATTCGGTATCAAAAAAATTAACATCGCCTCCGCAGAGTAACACTTTTATATCATTCCATTTTTTAGAAAACGAGTCAATAAAGCCCAGAGCCTCATAAATCACCCCTTTCTGGACTCCGCTTAATATGGCCGAACGGGTGTCATCTCCATATTCAGGATGCCTTTCCGGATTGGGATCAACCAAAGGCAGGCGCCCCGTAAACCTGTTCATTGCTTTGAAGCGCATTGAAATACCCGGACTTATACTCCCGCCCCGGTAATTTTTGCCGGCATCTATAAAATCATAGGTAATACACGATCCGGCGTCAATTACCAAACAATTTTGGTTTGGATAAAGCGCCTCGGCTCCTATCACTGCTGCGTACCGGTCGAGGCCGAGGGTTTCGGGTGTTTTGTAATGATTAATGACTTTTGTAGACGTTAATCCGCTGAAGCGCTGATAATTTACCCGCTCCTTTAAAAGCGCTTCAAACTCCTCAACTTCGGCATTTACGCTGGAAATTACCGCATTGTCGACGGGTTGCTCATCCAAAAAATTGCGCAGGTATGGCGGACTAAAGTTATCAATCTGTAAAAAGCTGCTCAGCTTCCGGTTATTGAATATGGCCAGCTTTGAAAAAGTGTTACCAATATCGATAACCAGATTTGTCATTACGCGTGAACAGTTTTAAGGATCGATATGTTCTCTGATACACATGTATTGTCCTGATCGCAATTGGACCAGACGAGAACTACAACTCCGAACTTCATGATACAAAACTATTTAATTTTTAAGTTCTAATGAGGTTTATTTTGTTAAAAAAGGTTAAGATGATGTAAACAGAGAAGAAGGAGATTAGTAAACGAGTCGGCTCGGCGGCGGGTGTACTTCCGGACCACAGAACCACCTCTTGATCCCCTTCCCGAATGTGTCCGGGACAGGCTCTTAAAAAAAGAAGGGGTGGAAAGCGCACTAGGCGGGCAGGCTACAGAATACATTACGTTTTTGCGCGCTCCTTTTTTCCGGCTCTTAGCAATTTGTTATCTTCAATGCAATAAAAGATGATTAAAATTCTCTAAGGCATCAGCAATCAACCTAAAAAAATTGAAAAAACATAATACATCCCACGAGGACCAAATACAAACTCTCGTAAAACCATCTTTTATTCGACGAAATAAAATAGAAGCCCATAAACACCGCCGTTGCCGGCACTGCAAGCATAAAATGATACACCTGATACTTGGAAGCAATAAAGAAGGATAAGAGAGAAAATATCAGGATGAAAAAAAGCAATAAAAAGGCTTTCCGGATATGCACATAACTCCTGTAAAGCTTCTGTTGTAGAGATATGATAGATAAAAAGAGGATCAGGGCGAGCGGGATCAGCACCAGATAATTATAAATATCAATATGAACTAACTTAAATCCAATAGCCAGAGGCACTTCAAATTTCTCCAGTCTCTCGAACGAACCGGTCCAGTAATAGGCTACGGCGATAAAGAAATATACCATGGCAAAGCCGATGATCCCGGCGATCCACTCCCGCCAGTTAAAAGGCCTGAAAATGATCAAACAGATCCACAAAAGCAGCATCATCGCTACGAAAGGAAGATAAATAAGGGAGCCAATGGCCACAATCATGCCCAGATCGAACATAGTGGATAAGGCTGATTCTTTCCGGTGAATACTCAAAAATTTCTCCAGCATCCAAATTATCAGGAAATTACAAATCAGGGCGGGTGTTAACACCAGAAAATGCACCAGAAGGCTTGAACAGGTAACGTACATCAGGGCCGGGAGAAAGGAATGCTTGCCGAGTAAATTATATTCGTTCACTATAGAATTGAAGATCAGCGCCTGTATCAGCGTAAGCACCAAAGCCAGGACAAGATTAGTTTCTACAGAGAACAGATTTTCTGTCGGGATATTGAATAACACAGAGGCATACGACTCGAATATAGAAAAATCAAGATGCTGCGGTGGGTCTAAAAAAATCCCCAGTCGCAGTAATACTGCGATTATACCAAGGAGTAATAAATTAACGAGACTTAATGTTCTGAACAGACTGATCATGCCCTACCATGCTTTTCTTTGCAGGACAATATTAAAATAAAAAGCCGGCGGATTAAAACAATCTGTTCAGTAAAATCAGGCAGAGTATTTTTCAACCATATCGGCAACGATGTCTGAAGTGGAATCGGGGAAATGAACTGAAACTTTATCGGGACAGTGCAGCCAGGATTTTACTCTAGGGATAAAGTCGTCGTCGAGGCTATAAATAACCGGAACACCCATCTGCTTTATCGCTTCGGCATTGCACAATTGCTCATATTGGTATTTCATTGGCATCACCAGCACTTTTTTGCCGAGATACAAAGCCTCAGCAGGCCCTTCAAATCCCCCTCCGGTGAGCAGTCCGGATGAATTGGCAAGACTTTTATTGTATTGCTGATTGTTGATCGGTTGCACAAAAACATTCTTATCGGTATACGTTCGCTTAGAATGCTTTGAGAACACTTCCCACCGTACTTCGGGAATTCTTTTCAGGAAATTTACCAGGAGGTTATCATGGTAAGCCGGTAAATAGACGGTAATATGCCCAAAATCGTTTGTTTCGAGGCTTCTGATCTCGCTGCGGATAACCGGCGTATTGATAAAACTGTCGTATGTTTCAAAATGGAATCCTATTTGATGCGTGGTGGGAGCATAGTGTTTGAAAACCCACTCCTGCCAGTGAAAAGTATCTTTCGGCCGCGGAGTGTTCTTTGACAGGAAGGAAGCCTGATGGCTCAGCGCTACGCTTGGACGACCCTGAAGTTTACAGGCCCAGGCAGTAACCGGTTCAAAATCATTAATGATCAGATCATATTCGCTCAAAGGCAGCGAACGGATATCGCGCCACAACCTTCGAAGGTTCATGGTTTTATAGGTTTCCCAATGGTTTACGCTCCCCTTTTTTCCAAAAATATAGCTGAACCCATGAAAACGATACCGTAATGGGCAATTGAGCAACACATCGGCCTGTGTACCGCTCACTAATAAATCTAACTCTCCGTATTGCTTAAGCAAAGGCACAATCTCTCTGGCCCTGCTGATATGGCCGTTTCCTGTCCCTTGTATTGCAAATAGTATTCGCATAATGATGTTGTAATACTAAACAGATTCTTCCAGAAAGTGTGCAAATAAATTTTTCATACTCAGTTTTGAGCTTAGATCCTCTTCGTCCGAAGCGTCTGTTTCTATCTCGTCGGTGATGAAATTGGCCGGAATATATTTAAAAATTGTCCATTCGCCATCATTATATTCCAGCGATGTTAAATTTTCAACCCAATCGCCGGAGTTGAGATACATCACCCCGCCTTTACCGTTTTCAATGATCCGCTTTTCCGTTTGGTGAATATGCCCGCAAATAACAAAATCGTACCCTTTATCGATCGCCAGATCTGCTGCGGTTTGCTCAAAATCGTTTATAAACTTAACGGCGTCTTTAAATCTTGCCTTTATTTTTTTTGAAAAACTGAGCTTTTCCTTTCCCAGAATCGACAAGCACCAGTTAACAAAACTGTTCAGCAAGATTAAGGAATCATATCCGATTGCACCTAATTTTGCAAGCCATTTGGAATGCTGCATGGTAATATCAAACACATCGCCATGAAAAACCCAGGCTTTTTTACCATCAAGTTCGAGAACCAGCTTGTTTATGAGCTTGAAGCTTCCGATATCCAGTTCGGCAAACTTACGAAGCATTTCATCATGATTACCCGTCAGGTAGTATACAGGTGTGCCCTCTGAAATAAATTTCATGATACGCCTGACAACCTTCATATGAGATTCGGGCCAGTATGACTTGCTGAACTGCCAGATATCAATAATATCCCCGTTAAGGATCAAGGTTTTGGGTTTTATGCTTTTCAGGTAGCGAAGCAATTCTTTGGCATGGCAGCCGTAGGTACCCAAATGAACATCGGAAATAACTACCACATCTACGTCGCGTTTGGGCATACTCTTGTTTCGCACTAAAATGCGTCACAGATATTAGTAAAAAGTTAAGAATTGATTAAGGAATGCCCGGGCTGTTTAAAGAATTTCGATTAACTCATTTAAACTGTTAATCTGCCTGGCTACATCGGCAGGCACCTCCTTTTGCAAGGGATTGAAATAGATCGCTTCCATTCCAAAACCGATGGCTCCGCGGATATCGGCCTCAATACTATCGCCTATCATAATACTTTCTTCTTTACGTGCTTTTGCAGCATTAAGAGCGAATTCGAAGATGGCTTTATCGGGTTTGTTTATTCCAACTACTTCCGATATCACGATATTTTCGAAATATTTAGCCAGGCCGGTAACCTGTATCTTCAATTCCGTCGACTCTTTGAATCCGTTAGAAATAAGATGAAGCGTATATTTCTCTTGCAGGTAGCTTAGCGTTTCATGGGCTTGGGGAAAGAGATTGGTCTTTGTAGGACAAATACGGACATAATCCTCTTCAAATTTCTTTGGAATGTCTTCTGCTGCCAAACCCAGCTCGAGAAATGTGGTACTGAAACGGGTGGTACGAAGATGCTCCTTGCTGATCTTTCCGGTATGATAATCGGCCCAAAGCAAATGATTATTGCGCGTATAGGTTTCGATAAAAGTAACGGGGCAGGAAAGACCTAAGCTCTCTAAGGAATACTGATGATAGAGCTCATGAAGAGTCTCTTCCGCATTTTTGTCGAAATCCCAGATGGTATGGTCTAAATCAAAGAATATATGACGGAGCATGAGAAGGATGTGCAAATGAGAGAATGTGCAAATGTGCAGATTTCCCGGCAAACGAAATTAAGTGGATTGTCAAATGGGCAAAAATTTTAGATGGGCGCATTTTGGATATGCGAACGATGTTAGCTGTGCAAATCTTTATGCACCACGCATTCATCTGCATATCTGCACATTACCTTCATTTGCACATCTATTCTATTCCCTCACCCCGAACGCCAAATCTCCCGCATCACCCAGCCCTGGAACGATATACGCTTTGGTGGTCATTTCTTCATCTATCGCACCCAGCCACAGTTTCGCTTTGGGTAAATTTGCTTTCACATGAGCTATCCCCTCGGCACTGGCTATAATCGCAACAATGTGCAACTGCTGAATGCTATACTGGCTAAGAAGTTCTTTACAGCAGGCAACCATACTTAGTCCGGTGGCCAGCATCGGGTCGGAAAGGATAACAATTTTATTGTTTAGATCGGGCGTGGCAACATACTCCTGTTGAATGATAAAATCTCCGCCTTTTGTCGGCTTTCGGTAGGCAGCTAAAAAAGCAGAATCAGCCTTATCGAAAAAATTAAGCAGTCCCTGATGCAGAGGTAAACCCGCTCTTAAAATTGTTGCTAAAACAGGTTGTTCTTTAAGGATAGATACTGTGGCAGTGCCTAAAGGCGTTTCAAACTCTGTTTCGATGTACTCGAGCTTTTTACTTATTTCATAGGCAAAGATCTCTCCTAAGCGTTCAAAGTTTCTGCGAAAGCGCATACTGTCCTGCTGAATCTGCGCATCGCGTAACTCTGCTAAAAAATTATTGCCAATGGATGGTGTATTGCTGAGTAGAAACATCCTTATAAAATTAGCGTTTTTAAAAATAAGATTAGCATTGGTTTCATTAAAACCAAAATAGTTCTTCTTAAGTTTGACTTTATCTAACATGTTGCTTTTGTTAGATAAGGTTTGTACGGGGATCCACCAGGTGGTTCCCCTTTTTTATCTGCCCAACACACATCATAAGCGTTCAATTTGTAAATTTGGTTTCGCATGGATTTTAAAATATTATCAGAATATCAGCCTGCCGGCGATCAGCCCGAAGCCATCAGGCAATTAGTCGAGGGCGTAAGAGGCGGCGAACATTACCAGACTTTACTCGGTGTTACGGGATCGGGCAAGACCTATACGATTGCGAATGTGATCGAACAGACACAGAAACCTACCCTGATACTGAGCCATAATAAAACATTAGCGGCGCAGCTTTACGGCGAATTCAAGCAGTTCTTTCCGGAGAATGCTGTGAACTATTTTGTATCCTATTACGATTATTATCAGCCTGAGGCATATATAGCGAGCTCAAATACGTACATCGAAAAAGATCTGCAGATAAATGAAGAGATTGAGAAACTGAGGCTGCGAACCACTTCATCATTAATGTCTGGCCGCCGCGATGTGATCGTGGTATCATCCATATCCTGTATTTATGGTATGGGGAACCCGGAAGATTTTTATAACTCGGTTTTTAAATTTGCGGTGGGAACCCGGATTACCAGAAACGCCTTTTTGCACCGTTTAGTTGAAATTCTCTACTCCAGAACAACTGCCGATTTCAGAAGAGGAACCTTTAGGGTCAAAGGTGATACGGTAGATATTTATCCTGCTTATCTTGACCATGCCTACCGTGTTTCATTTTTTGGCGATGATATTGAAGAGTTAACAGCGATTGATCCGGCTACGGGTAAAACGCTGGAAAAGATGACCCACATGGTTGTTTATCCCGCAAACCTGTTTGTTACGCCTCGCGAACGTTTTAACGAATCGGTCTGGGCTATCCAGGAAGAGCTCGAAACACGAAAAAAGCAGTTTGTAGACGACCAGCGTTATCTCGAAGCCAAAAGGCTGGAAGAGCGGGTTAACTACGATCTGGAAATGATTCGTGAACTGGGATATTGCAGCGGGATAGAGAACTATTCTCGTTTCTTTGACGGCAGAACCCCCGGAATGCGGCCATTCTGCCTGCTTGATTATTTCCCTGAAGATTATTTGATGGTGATTGACGAGAGCCATGTTACCGTCCCCCAGGTTCGTGCCATGTATGGCGGCGACCGCTCAAGAAAGTTGTCGCTGGTTGATTATGGTTTTCGATTGCCTGCTGCCCTCGATAACCGCCCGCTTAATTTTGAAGAATTCGAAAGGCTTGCTCCTCAAACCATTTATGTAAGCGCCACTCCGGGCGATTATGAGCTGGAACAAACAGGCGGCGTAGTGGTGGAACAGGTTATCAGGCCAACCGGATTGCTGGACCCTGTTATCGAAATCCGACCCGTAATTAACCAGGTAGATGATTTGCTGGACGAAGTAGATAAGACCATTAAATTAGGCGACCGGATCCTGGTAACCACCCTGACAAAAAGGATGGCCGAAGAACTTGCCAAATACATGGATCGACTCAATATAAAAGTACGCTACATTCACTCAGAAGTAAAAACACTAGAGCGGGTAGAAATATTGCGGGGACTACGCCTCGGCGAGTTCGATGTGCTGATCGGTATAAACCTTTTACGGGAAGGGCTCGACCTACCTGAAGTATCCCTGGTAGCGATTCTGGATGCAGATAAAGAGGGCTTCCTGCGTTCTGAACGTTCATTAATTCAAACGATAGGGCGTGCAGCACGTAATGACCGCGGACGTGTAATTATGTATGCTGATACCATTACTGAAAGCATGCGAATAACTATACAGGAAACCAACCGTCGCCGGGAAAAACAAATAAAGTACAACGAAGAACACGGAATAACGCCAAAAACCATTGGAAAATCGCGTGAAGCTATTATTGAACAAACGTCAGTAGTCGACTTTAAAGGCGGAGTTCAGAAAGTGTATGTGGGTCATGAAGGAGCCGATAGCATTGCCGCAGATCCGATTGTACAGTACATGACCAAACCCGAGCTCCAAAAAGCTATTGATAAAACCAAGAAAGAAATGCTTGCCGCAGCAAAAGGAATGGACTTTTTGATGGCTGCCAAACTGCGTGATGAAATGTTTGCGTTGGAGAAAATGATGGAAGAAAAGTTTGGGAAGAAAGGGTAAGGAGGAGAAAGGTGAAAGGTGGAAGGTAAAAGCAAAAAGGTAAAAGGTAAAAGGTGACATGAACGGACAAAACAGAGAAGATATATATCCAGGCTTGGAGGTTGATATTATATTAAAAAAAGATCAGCGAAGCGGCAAATTAACCCGTGGTATAGTGAAGGATTTGCTCACCAGTTCCTCATTCCACAGTCGTGGGATTAAAGTGCGTTTGGAAGACGGGCAGGTTGGACGCGTAGCAAATATCGTCGAGGAATGAACTATACGGCATGTTACTTTGTCAACAAGCTGGGGCTGCAGGCACATCCGGAAGGAGGCTACTTTGCAGAAACGTACCGGTCGGTCGAGCAAATCTCATCAAGAGCTCTTCCATCGCGATTTATCGGCGACAGGAATATTTCAACGGCTATCTATTTCTTATTAGAAGGACATCAATTTTCGGCTTTTCATCGAATTAAGTCGGATGAGCTTTGGCATTTCTATTATGGAATACCGCTTATGGTTTACATCATACATCCGGATGGCCAACTCGAAACTTTAAAAATTGGGAATGATCCTGAAGAGAGTTGCCTTTTCCAGGGCACTGTAAAAGCCGGATGCTGGTTTGCTTCCAAGCCAATAAATGAATCAGGATTCTCGTTAGTAGGGTGTACTGTTGCACCGGGTTTCGACTTTAACGACTTTGAATTGGCCAATGAAGAGCTGATTCAACGTTTTCCGCAGCATGGCAATTTGATAGCCGGGCTTATCCGCTAATTATCACGAAAGTGTAAGCTTGCTCGGACGACTGAAACATTTAATTTTTTTTATAGTCATATTTGTAGCGATTTAATAGCAATGCCATTACTTAAGTTTTTAATTATAACAATCCTTGTACTGTGGCTTATCCGAATGATAGCCCGCTTATTACTACCCCTTTTATTTAAAAAAATGGTGAGTAAAGTCCAGGAACAGGTAAACAATCAATATCGTCAGCAAGAATCACCCCGCCGCCCGACGGGAAAATTAAGCGTAGACTATGTTCCGCCAAAAGATAAGGAAGCACGTGCCGCTGACAAAGCCGGCGACTTTATTGATTTCGAAGAGCTGAAATAGCGCTCTCGCCTATTATTTCCCAAAGAGTTGAACGAAACTTAAGTCGCCTTCCTGTTGTAGACATGTTTATTCATTAGGATATTTGCAGGCATCTGCACATCTGCACATTTACGATTTTGCACATTTATTAATCCCATCCTTTTTCCTACTTTTGGTTTCTTCAAAATCGAAATAAATGAATAATTGGTTCAAAAATAATGGTATTCACCTGGCTATCATCGGGATTTTTATCGCTTTATGTTTTGCTTATTTTAGTCCGGTAATACAGGGTAAATCTTTATATCAAAATGATGTAAGGCAAGCTCAGGGCGGACAGAAAGAAATAATGGATTACAGAGCCAAAGACGGCAAAGCTCCATTGTGGACCAATTCTATGTTCGGGGGGATGCCAGCCTATCAGATCTGGGCAGAATACCCCAGCAACGTTACCAGCTATATTATTTCCTTTTTCAAGACGATTTTCCCGACTCCGGTAGACACCGTATTGCTTTATCTGCTTGGGGCATATTTGCTGTTTTGTGTTTTGCGGATACATCCCTGGCTTGCCGCTGCAGGAGCCATCGCATTTGCATTCTCATCTTATAACTTCCAGATTCTTGAAGCAGGGCATAGTAATAAGGCCCTTGCAATAGCCTTTTTTGCCCCAATACTGGCGGGTATCATATTGACTTTACGCGGTAAATACTTGTTGGGTAGCCTTTTAACAGCTTTCTTTCTGGCACTGGAAATCAGGTCGAACCATATTCAAATGACCTATTACCTGTTTCTTGCCTTGTTAATACTTATTGGAATTGAGATTTATCATGCCGTTAAGGCAAAGACAACGACCGGCCTGTTCAAGTCGTTTGGATATCTGGCTGCTGCTGTAATCATCGCGGTAGGGGTTAATGCAGGCTCCTTGTGGACTACCTACGAATACGGCCAGGAAACCACCCGAGGCAAGTCAAATCTCACAGCTGAAAATGCAAGTCAGCCCGCAGATGGCCTGGATAAAGAATACGCCTATGGCTGGAGTCAGGGCATCATGGAAAATATTACCTTTTTGATTCCGAATGCTTATGGTGGCGCTTCGGGCGGCGAGCTGGATGAGAAATCGCACGTAGCTAAATTACTTGTTGAAAAAGGTATTGCCCCCGAACAAGCTGCCGGAGCGGCACGGGAAATGCCCACCTACTGGGGAGAAAAAGCTTTCACCTCGGGTCCATTCTATTTCGGAGCAATTGTCTTTTTTCTTTTTGTTGCTGGTCTGTTCATTGTTAAGAGCCGGATAAAGTGGTGGATCCTTTCTGCCTTTGTGCTAACGCTATTTCTATCCTTTGGAAAGAATTTTCCGCTTATTTCAGATTTGTTTTTCAACTATTTCCCTCTCTATAATAAATTCAGAGCGGTTGAATCGATTCTTGCGGTTACTGGCCTGTTGGTACCAATGCTAGCCATTCTTGCAGTCAAAGAAGCTGTGTCCGGCGAGCAGGATTCAAAAACCTTAATGAAAGGCCTAAAAACTGCTCTGTATATTACGGGTGGCATCATACTGGTAGTGTTAATCATGCCAACCCTATTGCTTGATTTTAAAACTTCCAACCACGATGAGTACATCCAGCAATGGGTACAACGGGTAGGCGACCAGGGTCTTGCTACCGAAATTGTGAATGCTTTAGTAAAAGACAGAATTAGCATGGCCCGTGCAGATGCATTCCGCTCACTCATATTTGTTCTTATCGGAGCTGGCTTATTATGGGCTCTGATCCAAAAGAAAATTACGGCGCAGCTTGCTTTTATGCTTTTTGCCGGAACAATATTGGTAGACATGTGGACTGTTGACCGTCGTTACTTAAGCAACGAGAACTTTACCGATAACCAGCAAATACAGGAGCCGTTCAGGGCTCGCCAGGTTGATGAACTGATTAAAAGGGATCCGACTTTAGGATACCGGGTATTCGATCTTACCACAAATCCATTTTTAAGTGTTGATGCTTCGTATTTCCACCATAGTTTGGGTGGTTATCATGCAGCTAAGCTTAAAAGATATCAGGAACTGCTTGATAAACAATTCAGCGCTTCTATAAATGAAGATGTTCTGGACATGCTTAATACCAAGTACGTGATCACCAGATCTGAAGACGGCCAGTCTGAGCGGATACAGAACCGCGAGACTGCGGCAGGTCCGGCCTGGTTTGTACCAGGCATCAGATGGGCAAAAACTGACGATGAAGAAATGGCCGGATTAAACAGCTTCGATCCTAAAAAAGAAGCTATCATCCATGAAGAATTTAAATCGCTGATTGATGCGAAAAAAGTGGGCGTACCGGTAAATGCCGATATCAAATTGATTAACTATCACCCCGACCATTTAACATACGAGTATTCGGCCGCAAATGACGTGATAGCGGTGTTCTCAGAAATCTGGTACGATAAAGGCTGGAACACGTATGTAGATGGCGAAAAGATCCCGCACTTCAGAGCGAACTACGTTCTTCGGGCGGCTCAGTTGCCAGGCGGCAACCACAAAGTGGAGTTTAAATTTGAACCGACATCCTATTATACAGGAGAGACCATTTCGTTGATCTGTTCGATATTACTAATAGCAGGATTGGCTTTTGCGATATTTGTGGAGGTGAGGGGAAAGAGGAATACGGAACTGGCTCCGAATACGTAAATCCGAGCTCCATATAAAAAACAAAAAGCCCAGGATTGGCATCCTGGGCTTTTTGTTTTTTTGTTTATTATCACTCTTCTCCAGGAGCACAACCGCCGGATGTACTACTGTAAAACTGTTTGATTTCCTGGGAACTTAAAGCCCTGCCATATATTCGGAGATCATCCATAGCACCTTTGTAATAATACATGTTCGTGGGTTGATCTTTACCGATGTAAAGCATTGCAGATATATTCCCATTAGGACTTAATATACCATTTGATGTATTGTTAAGTTCTCCGTCGATGTACAAGCTGAGAGTTTGCGCGGATTTATTATATACACCTGTTACCATATGCCATTGGTTAAGGGTAACAACTGTAGTGCCCACTGCATTGTTACTTCCGCCCCCCGGGCCATAAAACAAAGGCCCGGTAGCAGGGCTTGCATAACCACAAACACTCCAGCCCCAACCGTTATTTAGACCCGTAATATGCTTGCTTAATATATTCGATCCATATGAAACATTGTAAGCATCCATTTTGACCCAACCATTTAAAGTGAAATCTGTGTTGTTTAAACGGAGCTTCATGTTATCCGCTACCGATGCATAACTACTTATACCATCAAAATATAAAGCACCCCCAGCTCTGCAAAAACGGTCGGCTGTAGGAGACAAATTATGGAGACTTGCAGTATTGCCATTATTGGAGTGGTCTTTACCATCACCATCAAAAGGCCAGTAAGCAATTAACTCATTAGACTGCGGTTTGCTTGCATCATGAAGTTCCTTTATCCCAGTGCTGCTTATCGCTTTCGAATAAATACTTATATCGTCTAAAGCTCCCTTAAAATGGTATTTGTTTGTAGGCTCATCCTTACCGATAAATAAGGAGGCAGAAATAGCCGCGTTAGGACTGGCTATTCCACTAACTACATTATCCAGTATCCCATCCAGGTATATACTTAGTTCTTGGGTGGACAGCCTATATACCGCAGAAACCATATGCCAGTCATTGAGACTTACCACCTTTTTTCCAACCGCATTAACGCTTCCTCCGCCGGGTCCGTAGAATCCAGGTCCGGTGGCAGGACTAGCATATCCGCAAACACTCCAGCCCCATCCATTATTTGCACCTGTTATGTGCTTGCTTAGGATATTTGATCCGAATGACGAGTCATAAGCGTCTAATTTTATCCATGCATTTAATGTGAAATCAGTGTTACTCAGACGAAGCACCTTGCTATCGGATATTGAAGCATAACTGTCTGTGCCATTAAAGTACAATGCCTTGCCAGGCTGTCCAAATCTATTCGCGGTAGGCGTTAGATTATTAAGACTTACATGATGTTTATAAATTGAAGTGTCTGTGCCGTTGCCATCGAATGCCCAGTAGGCTATCAAGTCTGAGGGCGTTTGATCGGAGTCATCCGTGGCGTCCGATTTGTCACAAGAACTAAAAGAGCTTAAAAGTAAGCCGCCAAATAACAAGTAGAAGAGGTGTGATAGTGATTTGTTCATGTAAGGTTTATGTTTGATTGTTCAGGTCCTGTTACAGGATTTATTTTGAAAAAGTTCAACAAATTAACAAAAAATATAATGTTAATCGTTTGTCCGCCTGTTTTTTAGGTAATAGGAAACCAACCTTATCGAAATTATAAAATGATTGAAAAGGTTAGGCACAACGCCGTAATACTTCGAAAAAATCTCAAATCGTTCCTTTAGACTTTGGCGGTGTTTCTTTTTGGACATCCCACCAACCAGATATTTAGCGACATATTGCTTTGTATTCACTACTTTTTTCGAACGCCTCAACGCATTCAGGATCCATTCAATATCAGCACTTAATTTGTAATTGGTATTGTAAACTGACGTGATAGCCCGTCGGATATAAATCGCCTGGTGGCTGACGCTCATGCCGTATTTAAAGCTTGACAGGCTTAACGTTTCGGGGGCTTTATGCCTTCTCTGGCCCAGACTTCTCCAGTTTTCATTATACATTTCGGTCTCACCGTAATATATATCTGCATTTTTCCCAGACGCGAAAACGGCTTCCACGGTGCTCTCATCAAATATCTCATCTCCTGAGTTCATAAAAAGTACATAATCGCCGGTGGCCAGCGCCAGTCCTTTATTCATCGCGTCATAGATCCCATTATCTCTTTCTGAAATTAATTTCGCAATCCTGCTCTCATATTTCCGGATAACTTCTAAAGTGCCGTCAGTAGAGCCGCCGTCAATAATTATATACTCTATGAAGGGGTACGTTTGATTAAGTACGGATAGGATAGTCCGCTGTATATCCTTTACGTTGTTATACACCACGGTTATAACAGATAGGCTGGGATTCTTTAGAGAAGGGTTTTCACCTTGGTTCAAAAGTTCTTTATACAGACTAATGTGTTGATCAGCAATTACCTGCTCCGAAAACTTTTCGACTACAGTTTGTCTGGCGGCTAATTCAAGTTCCTTAGGTTCCGTGTGATTGAAAATCCAGGCAATTCCATTAGCAAAGTCATCGGCAGACTTATAGGATGCCAGGTAACCATTCTCCTGGTGCTTTACCATATCAGGTATTCCACCGGTTGTGAAAGCAACTACCGGGGTTCCGCAGGCGAGGCTTTCCATCACCGTATTCGGGAGATTGTCTTCAAGAGATGGGGTGAGAAACACATCGGCTGCACTATAACAAACTGCCAGCTTTTCGTCGTTTGAGATAGTTCCCAGAAAAGTAGTTTTGAAAGGAAAATCCGGAACGTTCTTTTCATCTCTATTACCAAAAACAATCAGTTCTGCTTTATCAGGATCAATAAGATTCCTGGCGATCAGTATCTCAAGCGCTTCGATAAGGAAAGGTGTTCCTTTATGTAAATCTTTACGGGATGGCATAAAGCCGCTAAGCATAATAAACTTATCCGCATTCAGGCCCAGATATTCCTTTGAGGAGCTTTTCGACGAAGGGAAAAAGACATCTGTTTCCAAAGTATTGGGAATTACATGAACATCAGAAGTACCCAACAACTTACTTCGGTGTACGGAAGTTCCCATCCATTTACTTGGAGCCACCACAGAAAACTTTAGTTGCTCGTAGACCTTATTTTTAGCCAGCCAAATTTTATGGGAGAGATCATTTGCATGTGATTTCTTTAACAAAGGGCAGTTGCCGCACTCATTCTCAAAATGATTACAACTGTATCGTACATGACAACCGCCGGTAAACGCATTGCTGTCGTGAAACGTCCATACTATAGGTTTATTCAGTTTCGCGAGTTTCGCCAGATCTCTGGGACGAAGAAAGCCGTGGTTTACCCAATGAATATGAATAATGTCGGCTTTTAAAAGAGCCGGATGATTGGATATATCCCTCCCCCAGAGAGGTACGGAAAACGGAATTTTGAGCTTTTTTGCGAAGGCAGACGACACAAAACGTTCGAACAAGATCCCAAAGGTGGTTAATGCTCTATTGACAATGCCCTCTGAGAAATTTTTTATTTGTGGATTGTTACCAAATTTATAATTAGCCCAAACTTCAGACTGGACACCCTGTTGCGACAGTGCCTTATCTAAGCGCAGGCAAGCTCTGCCTGCACCGCCATTCCCATCATACGTATTTAGATGTACAACTTTCAAACTTGTCAAAAATACAAATAAGGACGGAAGCCGTCATCCTTAATCCGCGTAATCACATTTTTTAAATACTTTTGACAAAAATTCAGATTTACATGGCAGTGATAAGCCCGTTAACGCAGAAAGATAATACCGAACTTATTGAAGAAATAAAAACGTCTGATCTGGTTCGTCTCTATAAAAAGCTGGGGTTCTCTGAACTGAAAGAACTTAAACCCCATGAGACTATCGGCTTATACCGCTGCCTTGACACCGATCTCCGGTTCTTCTTTCCGCAGGCAACCGGCGAGGCAGAATTTTATGAAACACTGCAAACTTATGATTGGTACTATCTTGAAGGAAAAAGCGAATACCTGTATGCGGAATCACTCATCAATAAAGGAGACAAAGTTTTAGATGTAGGTTGTGGCAGAGGCCAGTTTGGGTCACAACTCTCGTCAAAAGCAGATTTCACCGGCCTGGAATTTAATGGTGAGGCTATAAAAAAAGCCCAAATCGCCGGATTGAATGTAATTAAACAATCTATTGAAGAACACGCTGTTGAAAATGAAGGCAGATACGATGTCGTTACATCTTTCCAGGTTCTTGAGCATATAGGCAATAGCAGAGATTTTATTCGGGCTAGCTTAAGCGCTGTTAAGCCGGGCGGCAAGCTGGTAGTGTCTGTGCCGAGCTATGATTCCCTGGTATCCGTTCAGTTAAATAACACATTGAACTTACCTCCTCACCACATGAGCTGGTGGTCTGACACAGCCCTGGAGAGCCTGGCTGACCTATTCAATATGGAATTAATCGCCATTCATCATGAGGAATTAGATACCGCTCATAAACAGTGGTATAGCTTTTTGTTGATTGCTGAGGTCTTAAAAAAGATGCTAGGCTTTAAATCGAGCAGAAAAGTGATTGATACCTCACTTTCTCTGAAACTAATACACGGAGTTGCTAAAGTTTTAAGCCCATTGTTAGCCAAGGGGTTGATTGACAAACGAATGACGCCTTATGGTCATTCGGTTACAGCGGTGTACCGGAAGAAGTAATTACCTGTTAAAATTAGAAAGTAACTGATTGAGATAACGCGCACCTCTCTGGAATAGAGTGCCCTTTCGGTTGTTAAGGAAGGTCTTCACAATCTCGAACGCTTTTTTATCCTCCTGTATCATTGTTGGAAACTGTGTTACAGGACTGCGATTCACTGTTACCTTATAAATATCATTAATGCCGGAGTGTACGCCTGTTCCATCGTGCCCGATATTATCTATCAGGGATTTTGAAGGATAGAGACTTAGTCCCTTTTTTAGAAACACCGAGGCATACCAGCGAATGGCCCAGGAATTATTCTTCCCGGCTTTAAAATGACGCATGTGCTTCCAGTAATTCATCGCCCCCTCCATCTCAAACTCGTATTTAGCCCTTGAATCAAATTGGTTCATCAACCTATCGATATCAGGCTCGAAAGCCTTCCATGCCCGATCCCAGGTTGCCCATCCCCAACTGCTGGTAGACCGCAGAAAGAACGTTTCAGGAAGATCTTCATCGTTCAGCGGATACATATATGCGCCAATGTGCATTACTTTTTCTTCGTTCTCGTAGCGCTGAAGAGCCGCGTTAAAGTATTGGAGCGTGTAAGGTGAAGAGATTAAGTCGTCTTCAAATACAACGACTTTTCCGTATTTATTACAAAGCTTGGTAACCCCGGTGATGATGGAGTTTGCGAGGCCCAAATTCTGTTCACTATGAATAATCTCCACCGACTTAAAGCCCTGAATGCCCTTTATTAATTCCCTTACCTCTGCCACCGCAACTTCATGTCCGGGCTTCGCTCCATCTGAGAAAATAAATAAGCGCGATTCGTCTGCCAGCAGATTTTGTTGGAGAAATTTCAATGTCCTTCGGGTATGCTCTGGTCTGTTATAAACGAATAATGCAATTGGAGCGAAATTCTGCATTGGTATTACTTCTTAAACAGTCTGCTGAAAATTTATCGGGCCTATAACGCTTCGTAATAATATCTTAACTCAGAAGCATCCTTTAAGTTTAGAAGTTCTTTTCGATTCTGGTCTAAGTCGCTATAGTTCAGATTTTGAATTTCTTCCATAGAGAAAGAAAGCATTTCCTCAGCCTTGTCTTTAGAAATGTAGCCAATACCATAATCGCAATTGAACACAGCAATCTTTAAGTCGTCTCTTCTCGAACGTAGTTCTACGACAGCTTTCCATACATCACCATTCCATTCTCCGGTCCAACCAAGAGGAGGGTTTTTTCTGATTTCAATTGGCGAATAGCCACGAGTTGCCGCTGCTTCGGAAGCTGGATTGCAATCGTGCATTAAAATCACCCCACCCGGATTCAAAAACTTCAAGGCATTTTCGACGTCGATCACCACTTGCTCGTAAAGGTGCAAACCGTCGATAAATATTACATCAATTCCACCGATCTCTTTTAAATAGTCGGAGTGCTTAAGAAAAAACTCGTCACTAGTAACTTCAAAAAACTTATTTTTAAAATTCGCTGTATTACTTAAATAAGCCTTGATTTTTTTTGAGGGCTTAATAATAAAATTTGGGTCTACAGCTACCTTTTTATCCGCCTTTATCTTGAAAAAGCACAACCCGGTTTGAACACCGATTTCTACGTAGTTAACCGATGACTTCTTTTTCTTTATTCTGTCAATACAAGCTTGTATTATGTGATATCTTTTTACTTCTTCCATTATTTATTAAAATTCTTTTTTACCTAGCTTCCCAGCCAGTCCGTCATTCACAGCTTCTAACAAAGCATTAAACACTTTCCTCTTTGAACTGCAAATGCTAATTATGTATAATCCCGTCAAATATATATTCTTATTCACCTTGAACAGATAATTATTTTTAATTGCCTTTTTATTGAAGTATATCATGTTTCTCACGTGATAATACGTCCTAAAATTCCAGTTATCTAACAGAGCAGACCTAAGCAGCCGGTTCTTATAACCCACTCCTTGAGACTTGTCAATATCGATAATCCGGCAAGACGGAATAAGCCAGATTTCACCCCCTTTTTCTGTTATTCGGTAAGTAAACTCTGTGTCGTCTACATATAAATAAAAGGTTTCGTTTGGAAAACCGATTTCCTTTATAACAGATAGATGAAATAATAACCCCCCATAAGGAGCAAAAGGAATTTTTGAATCTTCTAAAGCCAATCCACTCTTAGATCGGTCCCTGGTCTTTTTGATCTGATTCGATATGAGCCGAGAAAGACTGAAGCCGAGAAAGTTGTTTGGAACCAGGTAAAAACGATAAGGGTCTTCTCCCTGCGCAATCTTTATATGTTGTGTTCTATCTTCCCGCAGACAAAACAATGCTTTCTTATTACTGTCTCCTGGAATAGATTGCCACTTAACCAGCAATTCTTCAAGACAATTTTCCGCAGGTAAATTGTCATCATCTAACAGCCAAATAAAATCGACATCGAGCCTGGAAGCATATTCAATTCCTTTTTTATACCCTCCGGCCGACCCAAGATTTGTCTCCTGATTTAATAGTGTGTATTTCTCGTTTGATATTTTGCTAATGCAGTTTCCCACATCATAATCTGAGGCATTGTTTACAATAACTACACTGGTTACATGAGACAGGTCTTGGACCTGGCTTAGTACCTGACTTAAGAATTTCCACCTGTCCCCATAAGTAACCGTAACTACGCAAACTTTATATTCTATCTTTGACATCAGCATTCAAAAGTATTAATTAAGCCACAAGATTTAGAATCCATTAATGGGTATCATACAACAACAAACTATTAAAGGCACCTTTTACTCGTATTTAGGTATTTTTATTGGGTTTATTACCATCTACTTAATCCACCCGCATGTTCTTACGCCAGAACAAATTGGATTGATCGGAATCTTAACAACCTTTTCCCAAATGTTTGCTCAGTTCTCGATTCTGGGCTTTAACGGTACGGCTCGATATTTTCCTTATTTCCGGGATGAGCAAAAAAATCATAACGGGTATCTTTTTCTTCTCTGTATAGTTGCCCTAACCGGTTTCATTTTATTCGCTGGCTTATCCGTTGCTTTAAAAGATTTTATAATAAATCAGAAGGCACAGACATCTGCCATATTCAAAGATTATTATTGGTATCTCTTACCGCTAACCTTTTTCACACTATTTTTTAATATCCTTGATATTTATTCGCAAAGATTATACGATACCTTATCAGGAAGGATATTAAATGAGTTTGCAAAAAGATCCTTCATTCTTATAGCCACTTTATTTATAGCTTTCAGATTCCTGCCTTTTGATTCTTTTATGCAAGTATGGCTCTTGGCGAACATCATTCCAACTGTATTGCTTGCTCATCGGCTTTATCGTAAAAGACAACTTGTATTAAAGCCAAACTTTCAATTTATTGATAAAAGCCTTAGGAATAAACTCATCACTATGAGTTTATTTGCAATTCTTACCGGTTCGGCCCCGCTTTTAATTCAAAACATTGATTATTTTATGATCAATCAGTACCTGGGCTTAAGTGCCGCAGGGATTTATACTATAGCGTTTTATCTGGGAACAATAATAGCTTTGCCTGCACGCTCTTTATATTCTATCGCCTATACGATCATTTCTGAATCCTGGAAAACAAATGATTTCGAGAACATCAAAACTATTTACCATAAAAGCTGCATCAACCAATTAATTGCAGCTCTTTTTATTTTTATAGTTATATGGGCAAATGTAGATAGCATAATTGCCTTATTACCTTCCGAATATGCGGCAGGCAAGTATGTCATCTTCTTTATAGGCATAGCAAACGTGATCGATTCTGCTACTGGCACCAACGGAGTCATTCTTGCCACCTCTAAATACTTCAAGTATGATTCCCTATTTTATTTTAGCCTGATTGGAGTGGCTATTGGCGCTAACGTGCTATTTATCCCCATTTACGGTATTACTGGCGCTGCCATAGCGTTTATGGTTACCTTGCTTATATTTAATACTTTTCGATATCTCTTTATACTTATCGCATTCAAAATGCAACCATTTACCTACAAAAACCTGCTGATCATCATTATAGGTCTCGCCATTTACTACATATCCTCTTTTGTGCCTAATTTAAGCTTAACATCAAGTATTGTATTAGCAACCCTTTTGGATATAGGTATCCGGTCACTTTTTATAACAGTATTATTTTTAGGTATTGTTTATGGCTTTAATTTATCGGAAGATATCAACAGTACTTTAAGAGCTTACATGAATAAGCTTTATTCTACAAACACTGTAAAACACAAAAAGCTGCCTTAAAGACAGCCTTTTGTGTGAAACTAATAGCTTACTCTATGCAAACTTCTTTGCATTATTCCTTCTCTCACTCTCAGTAAGATAGATTTTACGCAGACGCATACTTTGTGGCGTAACCTCGATATACTCGTCAGCCTGGATATATTCCATAGCTTCCTCCAAAGAGAATTTAATGGCTGGGGCGATACGGGTATTATCATCCGTTCCGGAGGCACGCATATTGGTTAATGCTTTACCTTTTACCAGATTAACTACTAGGTCGTTATCGCGGATATGTTCTCCAACAATTTGACCTTCGTATACGTCAACGCCCGGATCGACGAAGAAACGGCCTCTGTCTTGTAATTTATCAATAGAATAAGCAGTTGTTTGTCCTTTTTCCATCGATACCAAAACACCGCTTAAACGACCAGGAATTGTTCCTTTCCAAGGCTCATAAGCTTTGAAACGGTGAGCCATAATCGCTTCACCAGCTGTTGCTGTTAAAACGTTGTTACGCAGGCCGATGATACCACGGGCAGGAATATCGAATTCCAGATGCTGAAGATCACCTTTTGGTTCCATGATTAATAACTCTCCTTTACGTTGAGTTACCAGTTCGATTACCTTTCCTGAAACTTCTCCGGGTACGTCAACAATCAGGGTCTCTATCGGCTCGCATTTAACGCCATCAATTTCTTTGACGATAACCTGCGGCTGACCAACCTGTAGTTCATAGCCCTCGCGACGCATTGTCTCGATCAACACTGATAAGTGAAGAATACCTCTTCCGTAAACCAGATATGCATCAGGAGATTCTGTTTCCACTACTTTCAACGCAAGGTTTTTCTCCATCTCTTTGTACAAGCGCTCACGTAAGCGCTGAGATGTTACAAACTTTCCTTCTTTACCGAAAAACGGCGAGTTATTAATGGTGAATAGCATGTTCATGGTAGGTTCATCAATTTTGATTACCTCCAGTTGTTCCGGCTTTTCAAAATCAGCAATCGTATCGCCAATGTCGAAGCCTTCGATACCTACTACAGCGCAGATATCGCCAGAACTAACTTCCTGAACGCGGACTTTACCCAATCCTTCGAAAGTATAAAGTTCTTTAATACGTGATTTTTGGATTTTACCGTCACGCTTAACAAGCGACACCGGCTGATTTTCTTTTATTGTTCCTCTTGCAACTCTTCCGATAGCAATACGACCTACGAAAGATGAATAATCCAGTGAGGTGATTTGCATTTGCAAAGTTCCTTCAGAAATTGGAGCCGGAGGAATGGTAGCCAAGATAGCATCCATCAAAGGAAAAATGTCTTCCGTTGGAGTTTTCCAGTCGGTATTCATCCATCCTTGTTTAGATGAACCATATATTACCGGGAAATCCAGCTGATCTTCAGTCGCGTCAAGGTTAAAGAACAATTCAAAGATTTGCTCATAAACCTCTTCAGGACGACAGTTTTCTTTGTCGACTTTGTTAACCACCACAATCGGCTTTAAGCCTAAAGCAAGAGCCTTTTGGGTTACAAAACGCGTTTGAGGCATCGCACCTTCAAATGCATCGCAAAGCAATAACACGCCGTCGGCCATTTTTAACACACGCTCTACTTCACCACCGAAATCGGCGTGACCAGGTGTGTCGATGATATTGATTTTTACATCTTTATATTGAACAGAAACGTTTTTCGAAACAATGGTAATCCCACGCTCGCGCTCCAAATCATTATTATCAAGAATCAAATCGCCGGTTTCCTGATTATCACGAAAAATGGCGCAACTGTGTAAAATCTTGTCAACCAGAGTGGTTTTACCGTGGTCAACGTGTGCAATAATTGCAATGTTTCTAATCTTCTGCATGAAAAATGCCTCTCAAAATTTTTTGCAAAGGTAGGTTTTTAATTTTGTATTCTGTGTTTTTGCAATGCTTGAAATTTAATGACAATCAGGGGCTATCATAAGTTTAACTTTGTATATGCAAATACAGGAAATACTTCTGGTGCTGATCTTTACAGCAGCGTTGTTCTATATAGGCAGGATCGTATACCGGAATTTGAAGTCCGACAAAGGTTGCAGTTCTGGCTGCGGCAAATGTGGAATAGATTTTTCGGAAACCGGTTTGAAAAAATAAATTAGCTGGCCAAACTCTTGGTAGTTCTTATTACAGCCATCTTTTCCACAGCTTTAATAATTGCCCCGGCATCATAGCCGCATTCTGCCCAAAGTTCGGGCTGTTCACCGTGTTCAATAAACTCGTCGGGAATCCCGAGTCGTATCACAGTGGCGCTATATAAATTATCGGACATAAATTCCAGTACAGCACTTCCTAAGCCGCCCTGCAAACAACCGTCTTCAACAATAACCAGTTTACTGAAATTCGCAAAAATGTCGTGCAGAAGATCCTCATCAATAGGCTTTACGAAGCGCATATCGAAATGCGCCGGATGAATTCCAAGAGAGCTTAGTTCATGGCAAGCTTTAACGGCTTCGTTGCCGATATGTCCGATAGTGAGAATTGCAACTTCTTCCCCATCGCTAATTTTTCTTCCTTTACCTACCGGGATTGCTTTAAACGGGCGCTTCCAATCGGCCATCACTCCTGTTCCGCGTGGATAACGAATGGCAAAAGGGCCCATATTTTCTTGCTGGGCAGTATACATCAGGTTTCTTAATTCCTCCTCATTCATGGGAGCAGACACCACCATATTGGGAATGCAACGCATAAAAGCGAGATCATATGCTCCGTGATGGGTAGCACCGTCGGCGCCTGCAAGCCCCGCGCGGTCTAAACAAAATACTACGTTCAATTTTTGAATAGCAACATCGTGTATCACCTGATCGTAGGCCCGCTGCATAAAGCTTGAATAAATATTGCAAAAAGGAACCATTCCCTGCGTTGCCAAACCGGCCGAAAAGGTTACCGCGTGCTGCTCAGCTATCCCTACATCAAAAGCGCGGTCGGGCATAGCTTTCATCATAATATTCATTGAGCTTCCGCTGGGCATTGCCGGCGTGATTCCCATTATATTAGGATTCGCTTCTGCGAGCTCAACTAAAGTATGGCCAAAAACATCCTGATATTTGGGAGGTTGCGGCTTGTCGCTAACCGATTTTTTTATTTCGCCGGTGATCTTATCAAAAAGACCTGGCGCATGCCATTTGGTTTGATCCTTTTCGGCCAGTGAAAAGCCCTTACCCTTTACGGTCACGCAATGCAAAAGCTTCGGACCGGGAATACTGCGCAACTCTTTGATTACTTTGGCCAGGTGTTTAACATCGTGCCCGTCGATAGGACCAAAGTATCTGAATTTCAAAGCTTCAAAAAAATTACTCCGTTTTAGCAGCGTGCCTTTGATGCTCTTTTCTATCATTTTTACCATCTGGTGGGCGTTTGGCCCCAGCTCAGAAAGTTTACCCAGTACATTAGAGATATCGTCTCTGAATTTATTATACGGCCTGGATATGGTAATGTCAGTCAGATATTCCTTTAAGGCCCCTACATTCGGGTCGATTGACATGCAGTTATCATTCAAAATAACCAGCAAGTTGGTGTTTTCTATACCCGCATGATTCAGCGCTTCAAAAGCCATTCCTGCTGTCATCGAACCATCGCCGATCACGGCCACATGCTGTCTGTCTTTTTCGCCTTTATATTGAGATGCTACAGCCATCCCCAGGGCCGCAGATATAGAAGTTGAAGAATGACCCACTCCGAATGTGTCATACTCGCTTTCTGCCCGCTTGGGGAATCCGCTGATACCATTGTGCATTCTGTTGGTGTGAAAAACAGATCGGCGGCCGGTTAATATTTTATGTCCGTAAGCCTGATGACCTACGTCCCAAACCAGTTGGTCGTAAGGTGTATTAAGAACGTAATGAAGGGCTACGGTGAGTTCTACTACTCCAAGACTGGCTGCAAAATGACCTCCATTTACCGACACAACATCGATAATATACTGGCGCAGCTCCTGACAGATGCGCTCCAGATCGCTTTCAGAAAATTTCTTCAGATCAGAGGGATAATTAATTTGCTCCAGTAGTTCTCCCGCCTTAACTTCCATTCTTTTGAATCAAAAAATTGAATCACAAAGTAACTCAATATTATTTAAAAAATATAACCAGTTCTTTTGTTTCCTATTTCCATACCAAATTAAATCTTTATTTTTGAGGCGATTGTGATACAGCAGGATAGTTTCGAAATAAGGCTGCCTCAATTTGCCGGCCCGTTTGATTTACTTTTGTTCTTTATTGAACGTGATGAGCTGGATATTCGTGACATTCAAATAGCTAAGATAACGGACGACTTTCTGGATTATATACACCAGATGAACGCATTAAACATTGAGCTTGCCAGTGAATTCATTTTTATTGCAGCCACATTAATGCGAATAAAAGCTAAAATGCTTTTACCGATGCCCGATTTAGATGAAGCGGGCAATGAAATCGACTTAAAAAAGGACCTGGTTCAAAAGCTGATTGAATATAAAAGATTTAAACTGCTTTCTGAAAGTTTCAAAGAACTAGAAGAACAGCGGTTTATGCAAGAAAAGAGAGGAAATATTCATACTGATCTTCAAAAAGTTGCCGAGTCGTCTGCAGAAACAGGCGAAGAATTAAGCTCGGTGGGGTTATATAGGTTGATGATGGTATACGAAAGGGTTATGTCTCGTTATCAAAACCAGCAACAGGATGTAAAACATACGGTGATCCAATATCCCTACACCATAGAGCAACAAAAGAAAGTAATTGCAGAACTGATCGGGTTGAATCAGAAAATTGATTTTTCTAAACTGATGCGCAACTCAGATAATAAAGTTCATTTTGTATATAACTTTCTGGCCATTTTAGAAATGTTGCAGCAGCAGCTTATTTCTATTCAGATAGGCCTGGGATTTAATAATTTTTCAGTTGCGGTGAAAACTGCTCCATCAACATAAATAACAATTAATAAAGAATGAAAAGAGATAAGGTCATCTTTAAACTCATCGAAGAAGAACAGGATCGTCAGGAAAACGGCCTGGAGCTGATAGCATCAGAAAATTTTGTTAGTAAACAGGTAATGGAAGCCGCCGGCTCTGCCTTAACTAATAAATATGCTGAAGGCTTACCAGGAAAGCGCTATTACGGAGGCTGTGAGGTTGTTGATGAAATAGAAACCATTGCTATTGAGAGAGCAAAAGAACTGTTTAATGCAGAATGGGTAAACGTACAGCCACACTCCGGAGCTCAGGCAAATGCTGCTGTGTTTCTGGGAGTGTTAAAAGCCGGTGATAAGATCCTGGGATTTGACCTTGCACACGGAGGCCACCTGACGCACGGATCTCCGGTGAACGCATCCGGTAAATTATATCAACCATTCTTTTATGGTGTAGAAAAAGAAACCGGTCGCATAGATTATAAAAAATTAGAAGAAGTTGCTCTAACAGAAAAACCAAAACTAATTATCTGCGGTGCATCTGCATATTCACGAGAGTGGGATTATAAATTCATCCGCCAGGTGGCAGACCAGATCGGAGCCCTGGTGCTTGCAGACATCTCTCATCCTGCGGGATTAATTGCAAGGGGCTTACTCGATGATCCGCTTCCTCATTGCCATATTGTAACTACCACTACGCATAAAACACTTCGCGGACCACGCGGTGGTATGATCATGCTGGGTAAAGATTTCGAAAACCCATTTGGTCTGAAAACTCCAAAAGGCGAGATCAGAACGATGTCGTCTTTGTTGGATATGGCTGTCTTCCCCGGAACGCAAGGCGGACCGTTGGAGCATATCATCGCTGCGAAAGCCATCGCTTTTGGCGAAGCTTTAAGTGATGATTACATGAAGTACATTATACAAGTGAAGAAAAATGCTGCGGCTATGGCTGACGCATTGGTAGCTCGTAATTATCAACTGATTTCCGGAGGAACGGATAATCACCTGATGTTAATTGACCTCCGCAATAAAAACATCACCGGTAAAGCTGCTGAAGCTGCGCTTGGAAATGCTGATATTACGGTAAACAAAAATATGGTTCCTTTTGATGACAAATCCCCATTCGTTACATCAGGTATCCGGGTAGGAACCGCTGCAATCACAACCCGCGGTTTAAAAGAGAAACACATGGAGAAAATTGTTGACTATATCGACAGCGTGCTATCAAATCCGGAAGACGAAGCGGTTGTAAAGAAAGTTCGTAAGAAAATTCATGAAATGATGGAAGAACATCCATTGTATAAATAAAGAAAACGGCCCGGTCTCCATAAAGGTACCGGGCTTTTTAATTACTATTCTTCCTGCGCAATTTTAGTACTTTTATACGTTAAAGCTTCGATTACCAGATTTGTTGAAGTACCACAAACCAGCCAGAGGCAGACATATCCTCAAGCTCTATAAGTAAGTTCATTATTCACCAAGTTCTTTTATCCTTGGAAGATAAATAACACAGGTTTCGTCTAATTACTTGCAATCTTCACTTTTCTTCAAGTATTTTTAGAGCTTGAATATAGCACAGAAGATATTTCTCCATTCCATTGTATGGGTCGCCATATTGATCATTTTCGTATTTCTCGGCGTTCGAAATGGAGATTACCATCAAGCTATCATTATTTTCGTCTATTTCGGGATTTTTAATATCGCTATTTTCTATCTCAACTATTTATACATCCTTCCCAAATATCTCAGCAAACGTAAATATTGGATGTTCTCTGCCTGTATCGTTTTGCTGGTATTAATCTCTGGTCTGCTCAAGTATGGTTTCGCATTTCTGTTCAGAGACGTGATTTTAATCAGCAGAGATGGCCAAATCCCGTTTGAACGGTATTATATCGGTGCTATATTCACCGGACTGTTTTTTATTTTTCTTAGTACGGCGTTTAAGTTTGCGGTAGACTGGTTTCTGAATGAAAAAGTAAGAAAGAACCTGGAAAGCGAAAAGCTGATCGCTGAACTCGCTTTTTTGCGATCGCAGATTAACCCGCACTTTTTATTTAACTCGTTGAATAACATCTACTCGCTGGCTTATCAAAAATCTGATAAGGCGCCCGAGGCGATCATGAAGCTTTCCGAAATCATGCGATATATGCTGCAGGAGAGTAATGAACCCCGGGTGCAGCTCGGTCGCGAGATAAGGTATCTGGAGAACTATATTGAACTACAAAAGCTCAGGTTTAAAGGACAGGCTTATATTGAACTCAGCATCAGCGGCGATTACGGTGAACAGAGTATTGCGCCTCTTATACTCATTTCGTTCGTAGAAAATGCCTTTAAACATGGGGTAGCTTCAGATCCGGACAATCCGATTAAGATCAGCGTACGAATTTTAAATAATCAACTTCATTTCGAGATTCAGAATAAAAAAAGCCTGCTGAACAAAGACGAAAGCAGCGGAATTGGCTTAAGCAATGTAAAGCGTCGCCTGGATTTGCTGTACGTAGGGAAATATGCCCTGGACATCGAAGAAGATTTAGATACTTATTATTGCAAATTAGATTTAAACCTCTGATTGTGCATACTTTTATAGATGACATTGGAGTTTTAGTAAGAACACATTGTGCTTCCTGATGTTATTGATGCATTTATTTGCAGTTTTTTACCCTGTCGGGACCTCATGTTTCTAAAATTCAATACCTTCGCACTATGACAAACTTTGCTGAAGATTTTCTGGAAGTTTCTGAAGATAAAGCATTTAATTTAGATCATCGCCGGATCATAAATTTTAATATCGGACGCTACGACACGGCAGTGAGCCGCGGACTATCGAGGCTTGCCAATCTTGAGCAGTCGAAACGCAAAGCTCACGTTATAAAATGGAAAGTAATGGAGAACCTGGATAAACTGTTACCAGAGTTTGAAGCTAACTTTCAGAAGCGTGGCGGCAAGGTGATTTGGGCAAATGACGCAGATGAAGCTAACCGCGAGATCCTTAGTATCATCAGAAAAGCTAATGCAAAAACGGTCATAAAGGCAAAGTCTATGACTACAGAAGAAATTCATCTAAATGAGTTTCTAGAAAAAAATCACATTGAGTCGCTGGAGAGCGACCTTGGCGAATACATTGTTCAGCTTCTGGGACAAAAGCCTTACCACATAGTTACCCCTGCAATGCATTTAAGCAAGGAGGATATTGCCAGGCTTTTCCACGAAAAATTTGGAACACCCGTTGATGCCACTCCGGATATATTAACGCAAAAAGCACGCGAACTACTTCGCGAAAAATACACTTCGGCGGATGTGGGGATAACAGGGGGTAACTTTCTCATAGCGGATACAGGAAGCGTGGCCCTCACCGAGAATGAAGGGAACGCACGCTTGTCAACCACTTTTCCGAAAATCCACATTGCTATTGTGGGAATCGAAAAGTTAATTCCTTCTATCAACGATCTGGATTTGTTCTGGCCATTGCTTTCGACTCATGGTACCGGCCAAAACTTAACGGTTTACAATAGCATTTTAACCGGTCCGCGTCAGGCAGATGAAACCGATGGCCCCGAAGAAATGTACGTGGTTTTGTTGGATAACGGCCGGACTAATTTGCTCGCCCAGAAAGAGCAGCGCCAGGGGCTGTATTGCATCCGGTGCGGCGCTTGCTTAAATGCCTGCCCCATCTACAAAAATATTGGTGGCCATGCCTACGAAACTACTTACAGCGGTCCAATCGGTTCGGTAATCACCCCGCACCTGCGTGGAATGGAAGAGTTCAAACACCTTAGCTACGCATCGAGTCTTTGCGGCAAATGCTCTGAAGTTTGCCCGGTAAAAATCGATATCCATAAAATGCTCCTCCTGAACAGGCGAGATTCGGTAAGCGAAGGGCTAAGTCCCAAAGCCGAGAAAATTGGTTGGAAGGCATGGAAAAAGGGAATGATGAAAAGGCAGTTTATGGATTTTGTGAGCGGCAAATGGAAAAATCTTATCCTGAAAACTTTCTTCAAGAAAAGCTGGGGCAGTTATCGTGAGATGCCAGTGGTAAATAATAGGTCTTTTAGTAAACAATGGCAAGAACGAACGCCTGAATAGTATTCCAAATGCTACACTGAATCTTTTTCAGGAACAGGCGCTTGATTTATTTTCTCTCTTAAAGCATGTTCTTATCCTTTTAGTATAGAGACGTATACGATGTTGAAATTTAGCCTCTTAGGTGTGTTTTGGCACAATTTTTCGATAAATATGTGCGATGCATTTTTACCTTAATAACATTCTATACCTCTCAGCCATTCTGTGTACCACAAGTTTCTCTTTTGTTTCGTGCGATAGATCGTATTCGAATTATTTAACCGAGGCTGCCGATTCGCCGGAATTAAGGGCTTTGTCCAGCGAATATGAAATAAACTTATATGCCGATTCTATCGACGCGCTTCTGCCGTTCTGTAAGGTGGAACGTAGTATGGTCTACTCTCTGGGCGATTATTCTTTCCATGTAAATAAGTATTCGTACCAAGGACAGGCGGTTTTGTACCGGGAATGGGGTACTAGTGGCGAATATGGAAGTACGGATAAGCGCTACTATATAAAAGATCAAAACGTATCTTTTCTGGTAGAGAACAGTTATACACCAACTGCTTCCAAGCCATATTCTTTTTTAAAAGCCTACTTCAAGGATGGCGGGGTGTTTCATGCTAAACAGGTAAATGCGCTCACAAAACAAGCCCTTTCAGATCAGGATTTTGAGGATGTAGAGTTCACCGGGTTTAAGCCTGCCAACATAACCCTTTTTGAAGATGCTCTGAGCCAGCAAGGGAAATTCGACCTGACATTTGAGAGGATTATAGAATGCTCGAAAGCTAAGTATCTGATTTTCTCAAACAACGGATTTAATTCTTATCGAGCTCCAGTTAAAGTTGAAAATACAGATGAGTTTATACAGGAAATAACATCCAATCCGCTCCGGTACAAAGGTGAAAAATTGGATATAGTTTGGGGCTTGAGTGATAGTAACGAGGTGATCTACACCAATGGTAAGCTAAAAAAGCGGGACTAGTCGCCACTAACGGGGAATACCTCTGCAAGGGGACTAAACAGATAAATCCTCCGCGTGTTTATTTCCATACATTTAAACCGTTTCCTTACAAGCTCATCTTTCCTGAAAGTTCTGCCATCTTTAAGCATAAAGACAGTTTTCATCGCGAGCGACTCTACAGCTACACCCTGAGATTGCTGGTCATATCTTTTTAAAGCTCTGAAAAGATTCAGGTCGCTGCAACTTGAGGCGGCCGGATTTTCCAAATAAGAATTTATGGCATGTTTTAAATCTGCAGGGAAAACCTCTTTCTCAAAGAACGGCCTCATCATTTTTTTGAAGTTCAGTTTCCACTCCAATCCATGTGGCCTGGCTCCTCCTTTATATTCATTCCAGGTTTGAAGATGAGCAAATTCGTGGACCGTTGTAACCAGGAAGGCGTAAGGGTTTAGGTTGTAATTTACAGAAATACGATGATTGTCGCCGTTGTACGGAGGCCTATAATCGCCAAACTTCGTATTTCTGCCTTTGGAAACCTTAAAGTCGCATTTAAAATAGTCTATCCACCGGGCCACAATAGGAGCAGCCTCTGCAGGCACGTATTTGGCCAGAATCCTCTCCTTATCCAAGCGATTTATTTTAAAATATTATACACGATAAAACTTGCAATATAAGCAAGAGCTGTCATATATGCCAGCTGTATAGAGGGCCATTTCCAGCTTTTCGTTTCTCTGTAAACAATAGCCAGAGTACTCATACACTGCATGGCAAATGCGTAAAAAATCATTAAGGAAAAGGCTACGGCAAAGGTAAAAACAGGTTCTCCTGTATCGGGTTTTTTCGCCCGACGCATTTTATCCCGTACTGATTCCATTTGCGCATCATCGCTCACGCTGTAAATGGTGGCCATGGTACCAACGAAAACTTCTCGTGCCGCGAAAGATGTGATCAAAGCAATGCCAATTTTCCAATCAAAACCCAGCGGTCGGATGGCAGGTTCAATAGCCTTCCCAATAACTCCGGCGTACGATGTTTCCAATTTTTCTGCTGCCTCCATACTTTCCAGTTCTTCAGGAGTATGTCGAGATCTTAGTTGTTCAGACTGGTATTTAGCGGTAAGCGCTTCACGTTTTGCCGGAGGCCCATATGATGCCAGTACCCACAAGATGATGGAAATTGCTACAATCACTTTACCGGCTTCAAACACAAAAGCTTTAACTTTTTCATACATGGTATAAACCACATTACTCCATCGGGGCATGCGATAGACGGGCAGCTCCATAATAAAGTAACCACGTTCTCCCGAATGGATTAAGAACTTCATTACCCAGGCTACTATCACCGCTGATACAATACTTAGCAAGTACATCCCCATTAAAGCAAGAGCCTGCAGATTCAAAATGCCTGCCACCTCCCCATCGGGAACAACCAACGAAATCAAAATCGTGTAAATGGGAAGTCGGGCCGAACAGCTCACCAGCGGCGTAACCATAATAGTGATGATTCTGTCCTTCCAGCTTTCGATATTCCGGGTACTCATAATGGAAGGTACTGCGCAGGCAAAGCCGCCAATTAATGGCACTACCGACTTTCCATTAAGGCCAACTTTCCGCATGATCTTATCCATCATAAACGTAACGCGGGCCATATAGCCGGTATCTTCCAAAATGGAGATAAATGCAAATAAAATAGCGATCTGAGGAATAAACACCAACACTCCACTCAGTCCGGCTAAAATGCCGTCCACAAACAAGTCAGTTAGTACTCCGGCAGGCAGAACTTCATGGGCTGTACTGGTCAGCCAGATAAAAAGATCTTCAATCAATGTCATCGGGTATTCTGACCAGGCGAAGATGGATTGAAATATTAAAAGAAGGATAGCGAAGAAAATAGTGAATCCCCACACTCTATGCGTGAGTATTTTATCGATTTTATTGCTGAAAGTTTCTTCCTTCGCTGCCCCGGGACGAAACTTTACTGTATCGAACAGAACATCATTAATGAAATTATAACGTGCTATGGTCTCGGCCGCCTGGGCCTTTTGTGAGTGAAAGGAAAATTCTTGTTCCAGCTCTTCAATTCTCTCGCTTTGTGCGGAAGTTAAAAAGCGTACATTCTCATGCTGATGCGCCAGTTGCAGCGCGGTGTATGGAAGGTCGACCTGTAGCTCTTCTTTTATTTTTGTGATAAGGGAAGGAGCCAGCGCTTCTACTTCTATCGTATCTGTTTGAAGCGGAACGGATGAGGTATATGCAATAGCTTCTTTAAGCTGGTCTATATTTTCGCCCTGTCTTGCACAGATAGGAACGATCTGTACTCCCAGCCTTAAGGCCAGTTCATCGATATTTATCTCTGTTCCTGCCTTTCTGGACAGGTCGATCATGTTTAAGGCAATAACTACGGGTATTTTAAGATCCGCTACCTGAGTATATAGAAGGAGGTTACGCTTGAGATTTGACGCATCCGCCACAATCACAACAATATCGGGATGGGCCGTATTATTTCTATCTGCTAAAACCTCAAAAACAATTACTTCATCTTTACTTTTCGGATACAGACTATATGTTCCGGGCAGGTCGACTATCTCGGCAACTCTTCCATCCGGTAACTTGCAGTAGCCGGTTTTTTTATCCACCGTAACACCGGCAAAGTTTCCGACTTTCTGATGAAGACCTGTTAAACGATTAAATAATGTAGATTTTCCAGTGTTGGGGTTTCCAACCAGCACAATTCTTAACTCACCCTTCACTGGTTTTATTGCAAGATGATTGTTGAAGCTTCGCGTTTGCGAAGGCTTAGCTGATAACCCGATACGGTTACTGCCATTGGATCCCCCAGAGGTGCAAACCGTTCAACCACAATAGATTCGCCGGGAAGACAACCCATCTCCATAAGCTTTATCGACATTTCAAGGTCGGTAAATTCTTTTATAACTCCGGATTGTCCCGGTTGTAGTTGTGAAAGCTTCATGAATAGTTCTAAACGCAAACAAAAATAGTCCTTATTTTTAATAAATCCAAATAAGCTTAGTTGGTCTGAAAACTCGCTTTATTGAGGCTTAAAGAGGGTTTTTGTCGGGTTTTGCTTAATAAACTTTGGACAATCACAATCCTTTTTAAACAGTTTGCATGAAGATAAAAGTACCATCACGCCAAGCATCAACACCTTAAATAAATTTTTCATGACCCGTTCTGTGTAAAAAAATGTATCCGAAAATTCCCATTCCTACTCCTACCATATCTGCAAAAAGATCCCAGATCTCGGCCGAGCGGTAAGTAAACACCTTCCATTGTAAAATCTCAATACCCGCACCAAGAATGGCGGTGACTAAGAGAATTTTAACGATAGTGAGTATGCGAAAAGTATAACTTCGCTGCTGTCTGATCTTGCCGTAAAATAGCAGCACAGTAAGTACGAAGAAAAATCCGGTATGTACCAGCTTGTCGATACCCTCGAATAAGGGCAGGCCTCCAGCCACGTTTTCGAACGGCATGTCGCAGAGGATAAGCACAATAATTGCCCAGATAATGGCCAGGTACTGGTGCCTTAACGTATTAATCATCTAAGCTCCTATCAGCGCTTTGTACTGGTCTGCAGAAAGCAAATCGCCAACCTCAACTACCGACTTCACTGTGATTTTTACCATCCAGCCTTCACCGTATGGATCCTGATTAACAAGTTCTGGTGCAGAATCGAGTTGACTGTTAATTTCGAGAACAGTTCCAGCTACCGGCATAAACAGATCGGAAACAGTTTTTACTGCTTCAACCGTTCCGAAAACTTCATTCTCGGCTACTTCCTGACCGACAGTGTTAATATCGATATAAACGATATCACCTAATTCGCGTTGAGCAAAATCGGTTATCCCGATAATTGCTTCGTTGCCTTCAAGCTTAATCCACTCGTGATCTTTAGTATATTTTAGTTCTGATGGGAAATTCATAATATAAGTTTTGCGCCAAAAATAGGACTATCGGCTGGCATAAGCAAGTTTATGACAGCTATTGCAATGTAAACCTTAAGCTCACACCGAAGTTACTAAAGGCGGTATTAAATGTTTGAGAAGTATAAGGCCGGGTTATATTGTTATCATAAAACATCCTTAAGTTAAAGCGCTGATTTAAAACATAATCAACCGAAGGTCTGATCGTAATATTCTTCGCACCGGAAGATACTTCAGGATCCTCAACGTCAGCACGGTAAATTACCGTCTTCCGATCGTTCAAAGCGAAATCCATCTTAAAATTAAGGTCATTGTTCAACTTTCTGCCACCAAAGAGCCCTAAAGGAAAACGGAAGTTAGTGGTACGATAACCAAGTCCGAACACCACGGCGTTATCACGCTGCTGCGCCAGCTGGCTGTTCGCCAGACTCAGGCTTAAGAGCCGCGATTTACGATACTCGAAGTTCGCAGTCATGCTATTCTTTAGCCGGAAATCTATCCCGATTAAGGGCAAAAATTGTTCAGCAAGAGTAACCTGCGAAAATTGATAGGTCGGCAAAAAGTTACCGTTCACATCTTTCAGATTCGAGTAACCGTTAAGCTCATCATATCGGGCCAACGAATTGAAGCTGTTAACATTATAACTGGATCGGTAGGTATGGTTCACATCAAAAGACGCAAAAATATCACTGAAGATCGCATATTTGGTTAAGCCGTTATAGGTAAGCCTCCAGTTCGGGATAGGAATTTTAGGAAAACCGCTTAAGCTCGCCTTTCCGGCCTCTTTTCCGCCGTAAGCCGCCAGAAAAGAGGCAATCACCACATCTTGAGAGTTTTTGCCGTAACCGTCGGAGTAGCCGCCATTTATACCAGATGAATTTGGATTCTGCGCCCCTAAACGCCTGGATATAATCTGCCGGTTTGCCTCAAATTGCCTGAATAATTTTGATCCGCTATTTTTGTCGTCTTTAGTAAATGCTGTACGAAGTAATATGTTGGAGATACTAAGATCTCCAGAAGTAATGGGACTCTGATACTCAAATTTTTCCTCAATTGAATTGAACTTAAAATTCGTAGAGTAGTTAAAACTTTGGCTTTTCGATACGGTTAATTCGATCCGCATGTCCTTTAGGGGTTCAATGGTTCCCCTTATATTTAGATCTTCCTTCTTAGTATTGGTGTAAGGCTGATTCATTGTTTCATCGGTTGTGATCCAGCCGTTAGATATTGCCCGACCACGGATATCGCGCTGGCTTCCGAAAATAAAGTCCCAACCCGGTGCATTTGCATCCAGGTCATAGCCAAGCACCTTAGTCGTGGGCAAATAGCCGGGTAAAAATGTTCCTTGGGTTACTGTGTAGGCGCCTGTTACGTTTTTGATACCGGTTAATAATCCTACCAGGAAGCGAGATCCAGCTTTGCTGTCGGGCGCACTTGCTTTACGAACAAATGCAAATTTGTTGTATAAGGTGGTGAAGTTTAAGGTGGGATTTAACTGAATAGTGCGGGCATTTTGAATAGTATTCCCAAGGTTAAATTCCGGATTGTTCAGCGTTGCCAGGGGTTCTGTGCGCCAATTGAAGTTGGTTCCATACCGGGCTACAAGATTAGTCCAGCCTAATCCCGGAATTTTACTAACAGGGACAGTATAATTTAAATTTAGCGTATGGTTATAGTCGGTATTTCTACCCAGACGTTTAAAGTTATCCCAGACGATTGCCTTTTTTTCGCCTTCAATGCGCCCCTCTGGTTCATCTATCACCGAATAATTAGTGGCGTTGAAATCTAACTTAAGCGATTTTGTGAGATCCCAGCTTATCCCGTATAGACGGGACATCTGGAAGTTTTTATTAAAATTAGTTGTGATCGGAATAAAATTATTCTGGTCTAATTCATTATTTCTCAATGTATTTTCAGAATACAATCTATCTACATCAATTCTAAAGTTTAGTGCCGAAGGCAGTAAGGAGAAATTAAAATCTTTTAACAAAGCCAGTTTATTCGACTTTATTACTTTGGCAAATGGAGTGTAATTCTTGGGCTGCGCCGAATAATTGTAGGCTAAGCCGCCCCTAAACGTTTTTTGTAAAGCCACTTCGGTTATGAAATCCCTGTGGTTATATTCTGTATAAGAATAATTGGCGCTAAAATTCTCGATATCCCAAAGTCGGGATTTACTATCGGGATCAGTTTTTATCTTCCTCACGTTAGTGAAATTTAAGCTGCGGCGTCTGGTAAAATCATTCACCTGGCGTCCAATCTCACGTCTTTCGCTGCGTGAGAGGCCTTCCAGTGCATTTTCCAGTTCAATATCCTGAAAACGCGGATCGTATTGAGGCGTGCTTAACTGTCTGGAAAAATTGAAAAACATTGGCACCTTAATTCCTGTGCTTGCAGGGAAAAACTTTCCTAGTTCCAGGCTTGATGATACATCCAGGAACATATCTTCCGTCCGGTTTCTCTCACTCACTTTTTTATCAATAGAGCCAAAACCAATAGTACTTCGGCTGCCTGAAATAGTAACGTCGCCAAAATCGGCGAGTTTGGTGTTCATTCTGGCGGTTGCTGCCCAGCCTCCGCGTTCGTCAAAATCGGTAAGCCGTAATTCGTTAAACCAAACTTCAGCGGTTTTATCCATGCTATCATCGGACGGGTTAGTAGCAGATTTCAGCGGATTTCGTACGCCCACCATATAAATCCTAACTTTACTTAAGTCGGGCTGCCCAACTACCGTGATAGTATTTTTTCCATCCTTTATAGAAAACGGAAGATTTGCAGGCGCTCCTGCTGTTGTTCGTTGCGCCTTGGCCGCCTGAAAACGTTTTAGCTCAAGGCTGATTTTGTTCACGTCAGGCCAGATGGCATAAGCATCTTTGGAACCTGGAACGGTTATTTTTAGTGGAATTTCGTATTCGTAGTAGTTGTCCTGATTATCTGTACCGATCCTGATGAATGCGCTTACATCATTATCCTGCAACTGATTCCCCTCGGCATGAACAAACATTTCCAACCTGCGGTAAGCCCTGAAATCATTATAGGTAGTACGGAAAGCGGCTCTTCCATACCCATCTCTTAGGTTTTTCACGTTCAACGAAAGCGATTGCTCATTCTGCCGGGTTTCTCCTCTAAAATTGCTGTAATCCTTTTCCCGGTCAATACCCGGAGGAACCACGTAAGGTATTGGACTCCTGCGGCCGTTCTCTTCGATATTGACAGTACTTAAATCAAGAATGGAGTTGTCGAAACCCGGATTGGTCCCTAAGGATGGATCAGCGATAACTTTATCGCGATTGTTCTCTGCATTATACCTTCTCCATTCGCCCCGAACGAGCTGGAGTTTTGCCATTCTCAGAATGGTAGTATCAGCAAAATCTGTCATGAACATCCGTGCAAAGCGGATAGATTTAAAATCCTGAATATTTCCAACCTTTTGCTGGTATTGTGAAATAGGGATCTTAAACTGATACCAGGATACCTGCTGACTTAATCCGTTTGGAAGCTTTACCGTAGATGTTACTTTATCGGTTATAAAATTCTGACCTACCAACATGTCCTGTGGCCGTATCGATATTTTATATTGGAAGTATTCGTCGGCAAGCGATGAATTATTATCACGGTTTACGTCTTCGCCGTCGGGCAGAGAAGTGGAGGCAGAGTTATCGATACCTAGTGCCGCCTGCGACTGCTGATTTGTTTTGGAGTTACCTTCGGGCCCGTTGTAGCGTTCGTAACGCTTTAGAATACCTGCATTAATGTTATCCAGATCACTTCCGCGATAATAGGTAAAATCATCCGACGAAGGGTCGTTTTGCAACTGTGATGCAGCTACTGGATTCAGTTGATTTAAAAAGGGTGAAAAGAATTGCTTCTCATCTGTGTTGCTTAATCCGTCTAATCCCACGTCCTGAAACTGGCGGGCAGAAGGATCGTTATCAAATGCCTGGATAACCGGCTGTAACTTCGGTACTCGTCCCCAAATAGTTTGATCTGTGCGGCTGGCATCACCATCACCCGGAAGTCCGTTCTCCAGTGATTTTCGCCCATCTTTCAAAATGTCTTCAGAAATGCTTCCGAGGTTAAAATACAGATCTCCGCCTTGCGATGCCGGTTTGTAAATGAACGGATCCATTACCCACATTTCAATAAATTCAATGTTCAGGGCTTCAAAATCGGTACTCTCAAGTCGTCTGAAAATCCCGCCCCAGCGGCTTCTCGGATTTGCCAGCGTTCCATTCGGATTTACTCCTGAGGTAGAATAGTTGTATGGTCCGCGCAACATCGGATAGTATGCCAAATCGAATGTAGGAAGCGTTAATGGCTGGCCCGTGCTCGACTGCTTGAAAGGAAAAACTTCCTGCTCAATTACTTCCCTCACGTAATGATTGGATTGCTCGTTCTTGTTGTTTTTTATATTGTCTGGCGTAAGGGTGTTATTCCTGTTAAAGAAAATGGGGTCGATATTGTAATAGGCCAGGCGTGCTCTGTTGAAACCGTAGGCCAGGCTTAGGTCCTGCGCTTCGGGAAATAGCTGTGGCGTTCCGGAAATCTGCCAGCCCATCGGACTTTTGATGTCAATGACAGATCGACTGCTTTCAAAATCATCCAGGTAACTTGAACCGTTCTTGCTTCCGGCAAAATTCAGGGCGCTCGGATGGCCCGGAATCATTTGCGCAAATTCGCCGCTAAAAGTAACCGAAGACTCCTCCTTCGTGCTTAGGAAGGGAAGCTTATCGATCATCTTTGTAAGCCATCTGGACTCGGAGCTATAATTGGCATCCATACCCCAAATGGTGTTAGATATGGCTTCTTCGCCGATGTTTATTTTAGGAGTAAGCGGCCTTTCGGTAAGATTCATGATAGTACCGCCAAGGTTAAGCTTGTGGTTTACCCGGTAATCAAACCTCGACCCAAATAATGATCGCTGCTGTAATCCAAACAGCTCATTGTTTTCCATCTTAATTTTAATCTGCTGCCCCGAGTTCAACAGGGCCTGATTCAGGATTCTAACCCTGCCGCTGTTATAGTCTACGGTAAAGTCGGCTCCTTCAACTAAGGGAAGTGTGCCTGCACTAACTTGTACAGAGCCTGGAGGTACATTGATGGCATTCAGTTGAAATTCTGAACTTACTTCAGACTGATAAGTTCCCTTTAAAATATAACGGTTCAGCCTTGGAAAGAGCTGTTGAGCGATAACGCGGGTCGAGTCGTATAGCGGTTGATAAACGTATTTGTTGATCAGGTCGCTCTCCGCAACGGGGTCGAATTGTTTCGCCAAATCCGATCCAAAAGGCTCAACTAAAGGAAACGTGATACGTCCGTTTAAGGGGTCGATGGTCAGACCTTCAATAAAGTCGAAGAATCCATCCGGCTTTGCATCACCTACTTGATTAAGTTCATCCAAACGAGTAGCTTGAATCCACAATTTTCCACTGTTTTTTGAGCGGTCGGTGATCACGGGCTTTTCTACGCCGGTCTCATCATCAAGCCTGAAAATATTGAGGTTGAAATTATTTCTGCTGACCTGATATGCTCCTAATGAATAAATATTTTTCATCATCAGGTCCCAGGTGGGAAGCTGTGTTTTCAACATCTCGTTTTTCAGCAGTTTTACAAACAAAACCTGTGGATTATTTGGATCAACCGGCACATCAGTCGAGAACTCTCCAACCTGATATTCTACACCATTTTCTGTGTATCTGAAAGCAACTGCAAGCACCTCGTCGGCATTAAGTGCCGCATTTAATGAAATATAACCTAAGCGCGGATGTATTTTATATTCGCGTTCTTCGACAAGCTTTCTGGCATATGTAAGCTTTGAATAGTTGTCGGTGCCTCCGGTTGATTGGAAAAATGTATTGATTGAGTTGGAGTTTGTAAGTCTTGCGTCAGCCGGAAGGCTTTGAAGCAAATTGTTAGACTGTTGCGGAAACCCAGGACCCTGAAATCCGGCGGGTAGTACCGATCCTCCGCCTTGAAACAGGCTCGTATTGTATGGATTGTTTTCTCCCAGATCCATTAAGGCTACAACATCTCTTGAATCAACCGTACTGTTGCTGCGATTGGTTACCCATACCTCAACCTTTGTTATAGTAACATTCGACTTGATGATGGGAAGGTTTTCTAAGGCTGCATTGTACTTGTTTCTAAAATACTGAGCCAGAAAAAAATGCTTGTTCGCTTCGTAGCTGTCGGCCGAAATTCTAAACGTGTTCTGCTGAGAACCATTGCTAATGTTTATTTCGCGTGGCTGCGACTTTTGCTGCGAAAATATACTGGTCACATTCAATCTACCAAATTGAAGCTGGGTTTTTAATCCGAAAAGCGCCTGACTCCCGGTAATTAAGGTAGATGTAAGCGGAAGACTAACGTTTCCTGCTTCAATTTTCTGGATGATCTCGTCGGGTCTGCCTGTATAGTCAAGCTTCATCTGATTTTCAAAGTCGAAAGAAGCCTCGGTATTGTAATTGGTGGTAATTCGCAACTTGTCGCCAATATTACCAACAACGTTCATCTGTATTCTTTGATTAAAATCGAAGTTGCCCTGTTTTCTTTGACGCTCGTTAAACAGTGGATTCTCATTTTTATTGATCCGGCCGGCAAGGGTTAACTCAGCGGTTCCCTGAGGTCGGATATCGATTAACGAGCCCCCAAAAATACGTTCAAAAGACTTGTTATTAATCGTAACGGCAGGTATAAATCCTGGCTCCCGGGCCTGAGATATAGAAGCATTAGATAGTTGCTTCCAATAGTTTCGCTTTACCAGATCGTTTTCGTATTTCTGGTATTCTTCTATGGATAGATATTGAGGAGCACGGTAGGGCCTGTCGCCTATTTTATCCTGAATGATGTAGCGTTTGGTTACCGGATCAAAATCAACCGTACGCTGAATATTGGAAGGATTTGCAAGAGAGATTGAGGGTTTTGGACGAAGGTCTAAAATTCGTGAATCACTAAAAGGGTATTTAATTTTCAGGCTATCGGGGAGAGAATTGGTGGTTTGTGCGGCAACCTTCCCGGATAAAATTATAAACAAAAAACAGCAGATCCTCGATAGGGTAAGGGTAGATAAACTTCTCAAAGTCAGACAGTAATTTATTGTAATTATAAGGTTTTCAGGGCAATTTTTATCAATTGTTCAACTGATAAACTATCAGTAGAAGTTTTTATTGCATCGTTCAAAGTTTTTTCTGCTAAGTTTTTCGCGAATCCCAACATCACCAGCGCCGATAGTGCCTCTTCTTTCACAGTTGTATACTGAGGTTCGGCACTAAACGTTTCAATTCCTTCTTTTTTTAATTTGTCCTGAAGTTCAAGGATCAATCGTTGTGCAGATTTAGGCCCGATGCCCTTTATCCGTTGCATTTGGGAGACATCTCCTTTTACAATGGCGACCTGTATTTCGTCCGGGGTAACCGAAGACAAAATCATCCGGCCCGTACCCGGTCCTATTCCGGAGACAGAAATAAGATGGAGAAAAAGACGTCTTTCACCCTCGTCTGCAAATCCATATAACGTATGAGCATCTTCCTTGACATGCAGCCAGGTATACAACTTGCATCGTTCAATGTTGGTTAGTTTCGAATACGTATTGAGCGAGATATTGATATGATAACCCACACCATTTGCTTCAAGCACCACATAGGCAGCGCATTTAAAGGTTAATTTTCCGTCGATGTATGCGTACATTATATTTTTTCGCGGCGACTAAAAAGCCCCCTCCGTTTTTTTACTGTTGGTACCTCAAGTTTAGATTGTGCATCTACCACTGCAATTGTCACCATGTTTACAATTTCCCTTACAGAACTTCCCATTTGCAACACGTGAACCGGCTTATTCAGGCCTAATAAGATCGGCCCTACAGCCTCCGCTTCGCCAAGCTCCTGCAAAAGTTTATACGCAATATTTCCGGATTCCAGGTTGGGAAACACCAGCGTATTAGCAGGCTCGTCTGCCAGCGTACTAAACGGGAAATTATCCTTCAAAAGGGAATGGTTGATAGCAAAGTTGGCCTGCATTTCACCATCCACCACAATATGGGGATACTTTTCATGCAGCATACTCACAGCATTCCGGGTCTTATCCGGTACTTCGTCTTCATTTGATCCGAAGTTAGAGTAAGAAAGAACTGCAATACGAGGATTGATATTAAACTTTTTCACCGACTTATCCAGCAACACCGTTATATCCACCAATTCCTGCACCGTTGGATTTTTATTAATAGTAGTATCCCCAAAAAATACCGGGCCTTTCTTAGTGAGCATCATATACATCCCGGCAACACGGTTAACACCCGGCTCAGTTCCGATAACCTGTAAGGCGGGTTTCACTGTTGCACCATAATCTTTGGTAAGTCCGGAAATCAAGGCATCAGCTTCGCCAAATTCTACCATGCAGGCACCGTAATAGTTCCTGTCGAGCAACATCTTTCTCGCCTGAAATAAATTCACCCCTTTTCGCTGTCTTTTTTGGTAAAGGAACTGTGCGTATTGTTCAATTTTAGCAGTCTCTTTGGAAGGGTCTATGATTTTCATCCCGTCTAAATCCAGGCCGGTTTGTTTAACTATAGCGTCAATCCGCTCTTTATTTCCTAGTAAAATCGGCTGCGCAATTCCTTCATCCCTGACAATTTGTGCCGATTTTAAAATCTTGTAATGATCTGCTTCGGCAAATACGATGCATTTCGGATCTGATTTTGCTTTGCTGCTAATCGCCCGAAGCAAAGCATCTTCTGTACCTAGGCGGTGGCTCAGCTCATCAGCATATGCTTGCCAGTTTGTAATAGTTTTGCGGGCCACGCCCGATTCAATCGCAGCCTGGGCAACCGCCAGCGACACAGAGGTTATAAGCCGCGGATCATTCGGTTTCGGGATAATATAATCTTTCCCGAATTTGATGTTTTTCTTATTGTAAGCCAGATTAACCGCCTCGGGAACCGTTTTCTTTGCCAACTCGGCAATAGCCTTAACAGCGGCGATCTTCATTTCCTCGTTAATTCCCGTTGCCCTTACATCCATCGCTCCGCGGAAGATATATGGGAATCCTAACACGTTATTCACCTGATTGGGATAATCAGAGCGGCCGGTAGCCATGATCACGTCTTTTCGCGCAGAAACTGCCAGATCGTAGGCAATTTCCGGATTAGGATTTGCCATGGCGAAAACTATGGGATTTCGGGCCATTGTTTTTAGCATCTGTGGCGTCAAAACATCTGATGTGGAAAGACCAATGAAGACGTCCGAATCTTTCATCGCCTCGGCCAGAGTATTTATTTTCCGTTTGGTGGCAAACTCGGCTTTTATCTCATCAAGCTTTTCACGGTCGGCACGAATAACTCCGCTCCGGTCTACCATAACCATATTTTCTTTCTTTGCTCCAAGGCTCACATACAGCCTTGCGCAGGAAATTGCAGCAGCACCGGCGCCATTAATAACAATGGTTACCTTATCGAGCTTTTTTTTCTGAATTTCGCAGGCGTTTAACAGAGCAGCGGCCGAAATAATGGCAGTGCCATGCTGGTCGTCGTGCATTACCGGAATATTCATTTCGGCCTTTAAGCGCCGTTCGATTTCAAAACATTCCGGGGCTTTAATGTCTTCCAGATTAATACCTCCGAAAGTAGGCTCAAGAGCTTTAACAATTCTTACAAACTCATCTACATCTTTGGTGTTTAATTCCAGATCAAACACGTCGATATCAGCGAAGATCTTAAAAAGCAAGCCTTTTCCTTCCATCACTGGTTTTCCGGCTTCCGGACCAATATCACCCAAACCCAAAACGGCTGTTCCGTTGCTGATTACTGCAACCAGGTTACCCTTTGCAGTGTATTTATATACATCATCAACATTATCAGCGATACGTAAACAGGGCTCTGCCACACCCGGCGAGTATGCCAGCGTCAGGTCGCGTTGTGAATTTGTGGGTTTGGTTGGAACAACTTCGATTTTTCCCGGACGGCCTTGAGAATGGTAGTCAAGGGCATCCTGTTTCCTGTTTATCTTACTCATTAAATCCTCCGCTTGGTGAGTGCGGTAAAATTACAATTCTTTTGCAGAGAACATAATGGAATACAAGCAATGTTCGGATTGGCGGGACGATTCCTACTCCTTCAGGAACTTACTTACAAGCAGTCGTTTTTCGCCCTCTTTAATCACCAGAACATAGTACTGCGGTGTCAAATCGCGGATATCAAGGCCCGATGCTTTATCGGTCATAATTATTTTTTTAGTGAGCACTCCTGAGTAATTATATATCGCGATCTCAACGTTTTGCAATGGCAAGTTTGAGGATATATGTAACTCAGCCGTCGCGGGGTTAGGATAGATGCTTAATACAGGCTGATCTAACTCAAACACAGGTTCTTTATCAGGAAGGATATCTATTGCAGGCGCTATCTTTATTGAGAAGCGGTTGGGTCCGTAGGTGTTTGGATTAGATTTATCAACTACAAATTCATACGAAGCGCCCTCAACTAGTGTCTTTGTTTGATTAAGATACTTGTCTGTTAAGATAAACTTATAATTTTCGACGAACGGGAGCTCCTTAATCTTTAGAACCACGTTTTGAGACACCCTCGAATTGACCGCTAACTTAACCTCATCCACTTCAGCCAGCTGAGGCATAAGATTTATAGCCATGCTTTTATTATCCGATGTGAGACTTGAAATGCTAACAGTAGTCCCACCGGCAAAAGGGGCATCTCCATCGGCGGCCCGGTAAGCTGCGCTATGTCCTTGTCTGAACTCAATAACTGCTTCACACTGGGCATTTGAGTGGTCGGCTACCGCTAAGCGGAGCGTTTTTTTGAGGACTGACGGGTTTGTCGTGTTGACTTTAGACACGGAAAAGGCCGTAAAGGACAGACCTAGAAAGAAAAGAGAGAGCGAGAAATTCATATGAGAACGAGAAGAATATTAAATATTACATTTTCTTTTGGTTAAATAATTTGCTACAAATATAAAAGGTATTTAGTCTGGCGAACAGCTTGGGTGGGTCATGGGCTCTCGACTCACGCCCGATCTTTGGCGGGATAAAAACAACAAACGCCCTTAGCGATATTCTAAGAGCGTTTGATATTAGGAATGTTAATTTCTTTGTGAGTAAGTTGTGTATAAGTTTACGCAACCTTACACGATACAGACAAATAAAATTGGTTTAGCCCTGGATAATTCTCAGTACCATCCCCGGCTTAACTACCGAGTGTTTTAACTTGTTAATGACTTTGATTTCTTCTTCTGTACCGTTGAATTTTTCTGCAATCGAACTGAGAGTATCCCCTTCCTGCACACGATAGCTTACCGAAACATCCCGGGCCACATATTTTGAAGGTTTGGACGGAGCGTCGCTTTCCGGTGTAACGTAAGATAGATAAAGCTCACCTTGAACAGGTTCAGATTTTAGCAGCTCGGCGCGCAGGGCAGTGTAGATATAAGGCTTTATCTCGGGAATGATAAGCTTTTTAGGCTTTTCAGGAGTGCCGTGCAAAATTTGATTTTTGTACGAAGGGTTTAAAAGCGTCAGAACATCAATATTGGTATTGGTTGCTTTGGCTATGTTCCAGAGAGACACTCTTCTATTCACCTGCATAGTATTGGTAAAAATATTAAATCCGGCATCCGCAGGATAAATTCCGTGTCGCTTATGGTTATTCATGATATAAACAGTAGCGATAAAAGCAGGAACATAACTCTGAGTTTCGGCTGGCAAATGCTTTCTGATCGTCCAATAGTCGAGGTTACCGCCGCCGGCATTTTCTCTTGCCCAGCGAATATTATTATGACCGCAATTGTACGAAGCAATGGCCAACAGCCAGTCGTTGTACATAGCATACGACTTCAATAAATAATCTGCTGCGGCAGAAGATGCTAACAACGGATCTTTTCGTTCATCGAGGGTATCATTGATCGTAAGTCCGTAAATTCTACCAACCGGTTCCAGGAATTGCCATAAACCTGTTGCACCAACCCATGAGGTGGCATGCGGATTTAGAGCCGATTCTACCACCGATAAATATTTAAGTTCGTCAGGAAGTCCTTTCTCCTTAAAAACCCGCTCGTAGATCGGGAAATAATATTTAGAGAGTCCGAGCATTTTAGAAAACCGTTGCTTTTGAGAAGCGTATGAATCTATAAGTTTCTGAACGGACTCGTTGTAAGTAAGAGGAACTGTCTTTTGTAAATTTTCGAGGGTGAGGCGGTAGGCAGGGTCGGCTTTAGCCGGGCTGTTCATGTTAACACTCTTCTCTGATGCTTTGGTATCCAGCGAAAATCCCAATAATCCCACTCCGCTGAACAAAACCAAAGTATAGGCTATTGTTCTTTTCATCAATTTTTACTAGTTGGCATCATGCCGTTAAACTCTATGCCTTTTACTAAACTACTTCTTTTTTTGTTACGTTCAAAACGTATTTAGAAAAGGCCAGCAGTTCTGCTTCACCAAAACGCTTGCCTATGAACTGAATGCCTAACGGTAAATTTGATTTGCTTATTGCCACAGGCAAAGAAATCGCGGGTATTCCTGCAAGTGATGCCTGCACCGTAAATATATCTGCAAGGTACATCACTACCGGGTCGTCGGTTTTCTCACCAATCCCAAATGCGGGTCCCGGGGTGGTAGGCAGCAGGATGAAGTCGTGGTTTTCAAGAATTTCATCCGTCTTCTCGCGAATTAACCGGCGGACTTTCTGGGCTTTCCCATAAAATGCGTCGTAATGACCGGCGCTTAATACAAAGGTTCCCAACAAAATGCGGCGCTTAACTTCATCACCAAAGCCTTCCGAACGCGATTTTTTATAAGTGCTCTCCAGGTCAACGGCATTTTGACTACGGTAGCCGTAGTGAACTCCGTCATACCTGGCCAGGTTGGATGATGATTCGGCCATCGTTAAAATATAGTACGTAGGCACTACATAATCCAGGTATGGGAATGAGATTGGCTCCACTTCATGGCCCTCTTCGATAAGCCTTTTTATGGTATTTTCAGTTATTGCCTTTATTTCGGGATCTAAGCCATCGCTGTTTAGAGTTTCTGGCAAATAAGCAATGCGTTTTTTTCCTGTAAAGCTTAGTTGTTGAGAATAAGCAGGTACGGGCGCAGTTGAGCAGGTGCTATCGTGGTCGTCATGACCGGCAATTACCTCCAATAATAAAGCAGCGTCTTCAACCGACTTCGTAATTGGGCCAACCTGATCAAACGACGATGCATAAGCAATAATACCATGCCGCGATACACGGCCATACGTGGGTTTAAGTCCTACCACTCCGCAAAAAGCTGCCGGCTGCCGTACGGATCCACCTGTATCTGTGCCGAGTGATGCCATACATAAATCGGCTTGAACCGCTACGGCCGACCCTCCTGATGATCCTCCTGGCACTTTTGTGTTGTCGGCATCATTCTTTACCGGGCCGAAGTATGAATTTTCGTTTGACCCACCCATAGCAAACTCATCACAATTCTGCCGGCCGATGATAATTGCGTCCTCCGCAAGAATTCGCTCAACTACCGTAGACGAGAAAATAGAATTATAATTTTCGAGAATTTTAGACCCAGCGGATATATTATGATCTTTATAGCAAATAAGGTCTTTAATCCCGAGGATCATTCCAGCTAGCTTTCCTGCGTTTCCGTTGATGATTTTTTTCTGGATTTCAGCAGCCCGTAGCTTCGCCTCATCGGCGTAAACTTCCACAAAAGCGTTTAAATGCTTTTTCTCCTCTATTCGCTGTAAGTAGCCCTCAACAAGTTCAACTAACTGTATTTTACCTTCTTTTATCTCTGATTGCACAGATTTTAGAGACGAGTACTGATGCATGGCGTGAAAATACGTATTTCTATGAAATGAAAGCACATTTGCTTTACTCAATAGAGAATAAAATGGAAAAACCCCATTCTTTTCAGAATGAGGTTAAAATATGCTGAGGCAAGGCTTATATATCCTTACGGTCGGTGTCTTTAGTTGGCATCGGCTCACCGTCTTTTCCTTCTTTAAATTCTTTCACCCCGCGGCCTAATCCACGCATAAGCTCGGGAATTTTCTTGCCACCGAATAATAATAGAAGTGCAACTACGATTAATATAATTTCCGGTGCACCCAAGCCTACTAAGAGAATACTACTTACCATGTTTTATAATTTTGACTGTGTCTGATCTGTTTGTGAATCTGCTGATGGCGTTGTTGCGCTGCTAACATCACTGTTAATATCATCACTTACGGCATTTATGTTGCGGTGGATTTCCCTTTTTACACCATCAGAAGCATCTTTAAACTCGCGGATACCTCTTCCCAGCCCTCTGGCCAATTCCGGAAGTTTTTTTCCCCCAAATAATAATAACACAGCAAGCAGTATGAGCATTATTTCAGGTGTGCCCATATTAAGAAATAAGAAAATCGTGCTCAACATCATCTACCAATTAAGTTTACAAATATACTGATATCTACGAATTTAATCTCTTTTTAGTTTGCTAACCACGACTCGGGATTCATCGCAGTCGCACCTTTCCGTATTTCGAAATGCAATTGCGTGGTGCCGTCAACATTGTCGGTGATTACAGTTCCGATGGTTTGTTTTACTGATACCTTTTCGCCTTGTGATACACTGGCCGAACGCAGGTTAGAGTACACGGTAAAATACTCACCATGTTTAATCAAAACAACATAAGCGCCACCCAGATTCAACACTTTAGTTACTTCCCCCGAGAAGACAGCCCGAACACTCGACCCCGGAGGAGTTTCGATATCCACTCCATTATTTTCTACCGTAACATTGCCATATCGGTTGGTACCAAAGTGGGCTACCGTATTTCCGGTTGAAACCGGCCATGGAAGCCGTCCCCGGTTACTTAAAAAGTCGGCCGATAACTTTGCGGCTTCCGGAGTAGTAGCCAAAACCTTCGAGCCACTTGCTACAGGCTTTGCTGTTGTTCCCGTTTTTGCAGCTTCAGCACGGGCTTCCGCCTCTGCCCGTCGTCTCGCTTCAGCAATTTCACGATTAATTGCAGCATTAATCGATCGGTTTAGCTGGGCAACTTCTTTCTGTTTCCTTGATACTTCTTGCCGAAGCTGGCGTTCTTGCTTGGTCAGTTTACTTAATTCAACCGCCTGATTCTTTTTTTCTTTACCCAGAGTTACCTTTTCGTTTTCCTGGCTGTGTAACAGATTGCTTTTTTGTTTCTTATTACGGTCAAGCTCTGTGATCTTCATTCCTAACTCTTGCTGGGTCTCACGGATATATCGTGCCTGCTTCTTTCTGTAATCGCCGAATTGCTGAAGGTATTTTAACCGCTTATACGCCTGGTTGAAATTGTCGGAAGCAAAGATGAACATCAGTTTCCCATATGAACTCTGATTTCTGAAGGCAAAAAGAACCATACCGGCATACTCCTTTTTCAGCTTATCAAGCTGTGCCTGTAACGACCGCACTGTATTAGAACTTTCGGTAATTTGATTATTGAGAAGCTTAACCTCCGAATTAATGGTCCGGATCTTTTCTTCTCTCAGGCGTATTTGAGTATTCAGAACATTTATTTGCCTTAGTGAGAGTCTTTTGTTCTTGGTTACTTTACTCTGCGAGCGCTTAAGTTCTGCTATTTCGCGGGTAAGCGCATCCTTTCTGCGCTTCAATTCAGCACTGCTTTGAGCGATAGATGTGCCTGCAATGCAGAGAAGTGCCAGAAAAACAAACAGCTTTTTAAAACTCATCATGCAAATCTAAATTAATTTTTGATGCTAAATCTTCTCGGTACAGTGAACGGATATTCCAGAGACTCGTTAATTCCGACAGATGTATACCGTAAATCAATACTGATGTTTTTACCCGAGGCTGTGGATTTTATAGAAACAGCGCCCGGTATTTCCTGTGTACCCAGGCTCTTATATTCACTGTAATTAACAATTAACGTTTGTGATGCCGCTTTGTCATTAAGGTTAGTCTGAATAAGATTATGACTGTCATTAAAAACGAGTGAGTAAACCAATCCCGAAAGATCTCCCTTCAGGTGCGTTTGGCCACCATTAACTTCTATTGTTGAATTAACCGACGTAGTACCTGTAACGGCATTGCCGGTAAATAAATTCTGCAGCGTATTGAAGTCTAATTGCTTGTTGGCATACTGATAAACATAACTAAAGGGCTTTCTGATATAGGAACTCTCCAGTCTGTTCAGAATCTTGATACTATCAGGTGTAATTAAAGCCCTGGCAACTTCCAACCCTGCTATTGCAGTAACAGAGATCCAGATAGTTTTCCCTTTCTGCATTCTGATGTTCATACTTACATCATTGCTGTTGTTATTAATACTGAGATCCGCTTTAGCTTTGATTGAAAGAGTTTGATAATTAAGTTGTTTGTCGGTCAAAGACTTTAAAACCTCAGCTTTGTTAATCGTTGGCGTATTTTGCGTTTGCGACGGACCAATTACAACAGGCGGTACAGGCTTCTTTACTTTACAACCCAATGCTGTTAAAATTATCAGGAAAATGATCCCTTTATTCAATATATTTCTTTTCATAAATTTTCTTATCGAGTATCTCAGATTTTTCTCCTTTAGCCTTTGCAAGTTTCCACTGCTCCAGCGCCTGGTCTTTTTCTCCGAGATTGTATAAAATATCGCCGTAGTGCTCTAATTGCGTTGGATTGTCCTTATTATGCCTAATGGCTTTCTCTATCCAGACCCGCGCATCTTTAAACTTCTTCTGCTTGAATAAAACCCAGGCATAAGTATCTTCAAAAGAAGCATTATCAGGTTCTAATTCATTCGAACGCTTAGACATGCCGGCTGCGCGATCAAGATTTTCGTTCCTTAACGAAAGATAATATGCATAATTATTCAATACATACGAGTTGTCTGGATTAATTTGCAACGCCTTTTCATACGATTGATCTGATTCCTTAAACTTTTTCAGATTATTATACGAGTCGCCAAGACCAGAGTAAATCTGAGAGAGGAAAGTTTTGTCTTCAACTTCAAGGCTCGCAGCATTTTTTAAGTAGCTGATAGCTTTTTCGTGTTTTTTAGTCTGAGCATAGGCAATAGCGGTATAAAAATACAAATACGCCTGGTTGGGGAAAAAGGACAGGGCCTCTTCACCATCAATTATGGCCGCTGCAAAGTCTCTTTGATTAATCTCGATACTTAGCACCTGTTCCCAAATGGGATATTTTTGATTATCCAGTTCCAAAGCTTTTTTATAGGCAACTTTGGCTTTCTCCAATTGCCTGTCCTGATAAAGAACATCTCCATATACGGAGTATGACTTTGCTTCGGAAGGGTGTGTTTGGGTGAGTATAGCACCCAGTGCAACGGTTTCTGTCCGCACCTTCGGGTCTTTGAACTCGGGCAGGAACGACAACATGATCTGTACTTTGGCGTCGATACTCAAAACCGGATCTGAAAAAGCTCTCTTCAATTCTGTGAAAGCTTCGGCGCTTTTGCCCTGACTTTTATATGCATCTGCAAGCGCAAGACTTATGAAAGGATCGTTGGGATTGATCGCTCTTGCCCTATTCAGTGTTTCGATGGTTTTATTGACATCGCCGGACTTTAAATAAACTTCGCTCAGGTTCAAATAATTGCGTACATCTGATGGATTTTTCGAGATGAGGCTCTCCAAATCTGAGCTGGCCTTACCCGAATTCCCCTGTTGTTGATAAACCCTTTGCCGGGCGGTTATGAGGCCTTCGGAGCTTCCAAAACGTTTTTCTATTTCTTCATAAACCTTTTCTGCATCCTCATTCTTATTTTGGATAAAAAGCGCATTTGCCTTGTCAAAATAATAATCCTCTTCCAGAGGGTTGATTTTGATAAGTTCGTCAAAAACAAGCGTAAGTTGGTCTAAGTTCCTGGTCTTTTTATAGACATCGGCCAATAGCAGCCAATACCATTTATTTTCGGGGCTGACGGTAACTGCATTGCGAGCATATTTCTCGGCTTCTTTTTCCTGATTTTGTGAATGGTGCAGACTGGCGAGTTCATAAAGCGCCGCATGATTAGAAGGGTCTATCTCAAGAATCTGACTGAAATTTTTTCCAGATTCTGCGAAATTTTGTTTCGTTTTTTCTCTAAGCCCTTCGTAAAAGAGATCTTTTACCTTAAGGCTATCCTCGGCATTTATGACCCGGCCCACAACAAATACCGGAGCATTTTTCTTTTGAGCGAAGCTGTATGTCGCAATTAAAGCCAAAAGAAAAACTAAAATTTTCGTCATATTATATCAATTATACGCCAGTGTGGCCATACCCCCCGGCTCCCCGGGCGGTTTCGGTTAAAATCTTGGCATCTTCCCACGTTATTTGTTCGTGTTTTGAAACGATCATCTGCGCAATTCTATCACCATTTGAAACCAAGAACTCTGCGTCTGACAGGTTTATAAGCAATATTTTCACTTCGCCCCGGTAATCGGCATCGATTGTCCCGGGAGAATTTAATACCGTTATTCCATGCTTTAACGCTAAACCGCTCCTTGGCCGTATCTGCGCTTCATAACCTTTTTCGAGTTCAATGAATAGGCCGGTTGGAATGAGGATACGTTGTAAAGGTTTAATACTGACGTTCTCAGGAATAAAGGCACGGAGGTCCATTCCGGCGGATAGTTCTGTTTCGTATACTGGAAGTGGATTATTAGAGCGATTTATGACTTTTACAGAATTACTCATCTCGATTTAGGTTTTTCTTTTCAACCAGCCAGGCAGTTAAAATAAATATAATTAATAAAGTGTTGTTAAATAATGCAGAAACTACCGGTTTGCCATGTAACAATTGTGTCTCGATATATCTTCCAAGGCCATAGATTAGCAACATAAAAGCCAGATATGAAAGGATCCTCCACACTCTATACGGCACCTTAAAATATTTTTGCCCGATAAAATAACAAGTTAAAGCCAGGAAGAAATAGCATAATAAGGTTGCCCATGAAGATCCCTCATACCCAAAGGTTGGTATCCATATTATATTTAAGACAACTGTGATTATAGCGCCGAATACAGTAAAATAGATGCTATACATCGTTTTGTCTGTCAGCTTATACCAGATGGAAAGATTGTAATAAACTCCGAGAAAAAGATTAGCAAGCAACAATGTAGGAACAACAAACAGCCCGCTTCTATATTGTTCACCAAGGTAAAGCCCTGCTATATTCAGATTTAAAGAGACGGCAAGAAATATAGCCGCACATACTATCACAAAATACTCCATCACCTCAGCATAGATTTTTTTGCTGTCTTGTTCCTTATGCAGGGAAAAGAAAAAAGGCTCGGCTGCCATTCGGAAAGCCTGGACGGCCAGCGTCATAAAGATTGAGAGCTTATAAGCCGCATTGTAGATCCCCAACTGAGCAAGGTTTTGTTCTGCAGACCCAGGAAGAAGATACTTTAGCATTGTTCTCCCGAAAGTTTCGTTCATCATCCCTGCCAATCCCGCGAAGAGCAACGGAAATCCGTAAGCTAACATAGGCTTAAATGCATTCCAGTTAACCCGAAGCCTGATATCCTTTATCTGTTTATATAAAAGCAAAATGGTAGCACCACTGGCAATCAGATTGGCAAGAAATATATAGGCAACTTTATTTGAAGGGCTATATACATAATTGATTACGCTGTCAGGGTTCGCTTCTAACCACCAGGGGCAGAACCATAACCAAAATATATTTAGGAATACATTTACCAAGATGTTAAAAATCTTGATGGAGGCAAAGGCAAGGGGACGGTTCTCTTGTCTCAATCGGGCGAACGGGATGGCAGTAATTGCATCGAAAGCCAGAATCAAAGCAAACCAGATTACATAATCTTGCCGATAATAAGCGGCTGCGGATGGATCTGTAATCAATAGCTCATTTATATAGCCCGAAAAAACAATTAGCGCTCCAGATAAAAGGGCCGAGCTTATAAGTATAGATGTAAATGAAGAGGAATAATAGGTATGAGCCAGGGGCTTGTCTTTCGAAGAAAATCGGAAGTATGAGGTTTCTAACCCATATAGATAGATGATATTAAGAAAGGTTACATACGCGTATATTTCACCTACTACCCCAAAGTCGGCAACATCGGTAAGTACCCTGGTATGAAAACCAACTAGCAGATAGTTTAAAAACCGGCCCAGTATGGAACTAAGGCCATAAACAGCTGTTTGGGAAGCTAACTTTTTTAATACTGACAAATTGCGTGAGTAGATTATTTCTTTAGTATCTCAAAATTACGATAGTTTTTTACTTCGCCTTCAACTACTTCCACTTTTTGTACCGAAGCCTGAAGAGGACCCTCGTGGCACCATTCTAAAAAAGATTCCAGGGAAAAATCATCGCCTTCGGCTTCGATGTAAACCGAGCCATCAGGTGTGTTTTTAACGAAACCTTTAACGCTTAACTGATCTGCCACAGCTTTTGTAGAGATCCTGAAAGAAACTCCCTGTACTTTCCCGCCGACAACGATGTTTAGATGTTTCATTACCGCAAAAGTAATCTTATAAGTCAAGAGATATCGAAAAAAATCCTTTCGATGACTTAGGATTAAACCAACTTTTGCACTTTAGATTCGGCTGAGATTTTGAGGCCTTCGGTGTGGGTAATCAGGTTGAGTCCTGGCCTTTTACCCTTTTCTATGCTGCCATACTCCTTGTCAATTCCTAAAAATTTGGCACCGTTGATGGTTGCCCAGTTGATGGTTTCGGTGAGCAATAAGCCCGGAAAATTCAGGTGTAAAGTTTTAAGCTCAGACAACATACACAGGCTTGTATTAGAAGCCAAACTATCAGTACCAACTGTGATGTTGAAATCATGATACTGAAACATCTCCACTTTAGGTAAGCGGTCTTCGATATACAGATTTGCATTGGGGCAGAAGCACCAGGTAACCGAACGGTTTGACCTCAATATAAAATAGATGTCTTTTAGACTGGTATATGTGTTATGAACCAGCATGGTTTTTTGCTGTACCGGGATTAAAGGAATGATGCTTTGAATTGAATTGCGGGCCTGGGGCTTAAAAAAGTCGATGTTTATTCCCAGCTCCTTATAAAAGTTCAAAAACTCGCCACTCTTATAGCGGTAAAGCTTATTCTCGTCTTCGCTTTCCTGATTATGAATAGTTACCGGACTGCCGGTTTCGCCACAGAATTTCCCTATAAATCGAAAAAGCTCTTTAGAAGCCGAATAAGGGGCATGCGGCACGATAGAAGCATGTAAAGGCGAGAATTGTTCGAGTAACTCTGACCCTTCCCTAAAAACATCTTTTGCTTTATCGGGTTCGAACGATAGTAGCTCAATGAAAGTATAGTAATAAATAGAACTGTTTTCCTTGATTTTTTTCGAATCAATATTGTTCGAAACATCAGCTACAGCCACAATGCCATTCTCCCACATCTGGCGATCGGCCTCGCGCATTACTTCTTCGGTATTTTTAAGACTTTTACGAAGGCTGATGATGTTCTTTATAAAAGATAAGAGTCCTTCTTTTTGAGGAATTTTATTGTAGAGATATGATAATTCAAGATGGCAGTGCGAATTGATAAACCCGGGAACGATTATCCCTTCCAGCTTTGTCACATTAACATCTTGAAGAGAGAGACTATCCTCGGGATATAATCCTAAAATTGCGCCATCAGGACCTACAGCAACAGTGCCATTTTTTAAAGGTTCGGATGTAGCAGGCAGAATAAAATCAGCACTATAATAGTTTACCATATACAGGGATTTACCCCTTACTCCAAAAAAAAATTAAATACAGCAATGGATTGCTGTTACAACAACAATAATAGGAAATTTTTTGTTTTAACATTTTAAAAACAATTTATTTAGCAATAAGAAGTAAATTTGCCATTGTGAATCAGGAAGTTGTAAAACGTGATATCAGGAACCTTTCACCTGCCGAAATAAAAACATTTTTAGTTGAGCATGCTGAGCCGGCTTTCAGGGCGAAGCAAATAGCTGAGTGGCTGTGGATTAAGTCTGCCGTAAGTTTTGAGGAAATGAGCAATCTTTCTAAAACTTTGAGGGAAAAGCTGCAGGCACATTTCGCGATAAACGCGATCAAGATCGACCAAAGTCAATTCAGTGCCGACAGAACAATAAAGAACACTTTCAAGCTATATGATGGCAACATTATAGAGGGAGTTTTGATACCTACCACCGAGCGGATGACCGCCTGTGTAAGTTCACAGGTTGGATGCAGCCTTACCTGTAAGTTCTGTGCCACAGGCTATATGGAACGCAAGCGCAATCTTGATCCTGCTGAAATTTACGACCAGGTTGTTCTGATCGACAAACAAGCGCGGGAGAATTACGGCATTCCGTTAAGCAATATCGTATACATGGGGATGGGCGAACCCCTTTTAAATTACGCTAACGTACTTAAATCGGTCGAATATTTAACTTCGGAAGAAGGCCTGAATATGTCGGCGAAGCGGATTACAGTCTCTACGGCAGGCATAGCGAAAATGATCAGGAAGCTGGGTGATGATAATGTTAAATTCAATTTAGCTTTGTCGCTACATGCAGCGAATGACAAAAAACGGAATGAAATTATGCCTATTAATGAGCAGAATTCATTAAAAGCTCTAGCCGAAGCACTGAAGTATTATTACCTGAAAACCAAAAACCCGGTCACCTACGAATACATTATTTTTAATGATTTCAACGATGAACTTGAAGACGCAGTTGAACTTGCTAAGTTTTGTAAACACCTGCCCTGTAAAGTAAATATCATCGAATATAACCCAATATCGTTTGCCTCATTTACAAACGCAGAGGAAGATAAGACAGAAGCTTTCGCTAATTACCTAAAAAAACAAGGGATAATTACCAATATCCGCAGAAGCAGGGGTAAAGATATCGACGCCGCCTGCGGCCAGCTTGCGGTGAAAGAAAAATAATCTGCCGGGCTTTTTATATTATTGTATAATGAACGCCCTACTGCAGTATGCGGAAGATTTTTTTTCGTTGTTTTTTCCTCAACTCTGTTCGGGATGCGGGAAGAACCTGTTTAAGAACGAGACCATTATCTGTACGGCCTGTATATATAATTTACCATATACCGACTTCCATTTGGATGAAGAGAATGCCGTGGCCAAACAGCTTTGGGGGAGAGTACCGATTACAGCTGCTTATGCATTTGTTCATTTTAATAAAGGCTCGCGTGTCCAAAACCTGATGCATCAGCTTAAATACAATCAAAAACCCGAAGTAGCTTTAAAGCTCGGTGAAATGTATGGTTTAAAAATAAAAGATTCGGAAGTGGCGAAAAGCCTGGAACTGATCATCCCGGTACCTTTACATCCTGCTAAGCAAAAAAAACGCGGTTACAATCAAAGCGAATTCTTCGCCAAAGGTTTATCACTCAGTCTGGGCATACCCGTGGGCTTAAATTTGTATCGGAAGGTGTTTACCGACACTCAAACTAAAAAGTCGCGCTTTGTACGTTACGAAAACATGAAGGAGGTGTTTGCGATCAGAAAGCACAACGATATTGAAAATAAGCATATCCTGTTGGTCGACGATGTAATCACCACCGGAGCCACTATTGAGGCATGTGCCCAGGAACTGCTAAAAGCAAATGGAACAAAAGTGAGTATAGCAACCATAGCATTTACCAATTAAATGAAAATCACGCTGCCCGTCTTATTCCTTGCGGTCCTGAGCATTTGGGGATGTAAAAAAGACAGTATAAATACCGACTCGTCTGCTATGCTTGAGTTTTCTGCAGACAGCATTCTTTTTGATACCGTATTTACATCTGTGGGATCCGTTACCCGTCGGGTTAAAGTCTTTAACAGGGGAGAACGTCCGGTTAAGATCTCTTCAATTAAACTTCGAGGTGGCGCTGCATCAAACTTTCAGCTAAACATCAACGGCATTGCGAGTGATATTTTATCAGACATTGAATTAGCCGGCAACGACTCATTGAATGTGTTTGTAAAGGTAACCATCAACCCAAGTTCCGAGCGCTTGCCCTTTATCGTGAAAGATTCTATTGAATTCGGTACCAACGGAAACTATCAGAAAGTTATCCTCAGCGCTTTTGGGCAAAATGCTGTCTTTATCAGGGATGGTAAAATAGCAGGAAATACGGTTTGGACCAATAAGCTTCCGTATGTGATTTATAATACTTTAACCGTAGAGCCTAATACTACATTGTCCATCCAGAAAGGTAGCCGGATTTATTTTCACAAAGATGCTGGTATGCGTATTGCAGGCACGCTTAAGGTTTTAGGAGAACGCCTGGATACAGTTACGTTTGCGAGCGACAGGCTGGAGCGTATATATGAAGATGAGCCGGGGCAATGGCTGGGTTTGCATTTCTTAAGCAGCAGCAAAGAGAATCATCTAAACTATGCTTCCATACGTAACGGAGTTACGGGCATCAAGGTTGACTCGTTATCCACGAATGCAAGCCCAAAGTTGCTATTAACCAATACTATCGTTCGTAATATGGCTTTGACTGCGTTGCAGTTCGATAATGCAGATGTTGCCGGATTTAACAATCTGATTTTAAGTTCAGGCAGATATCTTCTTTATGCCGTAAACGGTGGTAGATATAATTTCAAGCAAAATACCTTTGCCAATATTGGTTTTCAATTTGCGAGAACCACGCCTTCTGTGTTTTTTGCAGATCACTCTAATGTAGGCATGGCCAGAGAAATGGATATCGCCTTCATAAATAATATTATTTGGGGTAATTTACAGGAGGAGTTTGTTGTAGAGAAGAAGGGTGCACTTTCATTTAATCAGGCTATCCGGAAAAATCTGATCAAGACAAAAGTTAACAGTTGGGAGGCGGCTGGCAACATACTCAATGCCGACCCGCGATTTAAGAATACTAAAACCGGCGACTTTTCGTTACAAAGCACCAGCCCTGCGGCTAACGCCGGAGAAAATTTGGCCCCCGATCCTAATTTCGCTGCCTGGCTAGGCAAGGATTTAAACGGAAGGGTAAGATTATTCCCCTCTGATTTAGGGAGTTACGAAGTATTGTAAAAATTTCTTAAAATAAGGTAACCTTATCAGAGTTGATGAGGTATAAGTACCTGAGAGCGTTAATTTAGATAGAAAGAGCTGGGCGCCGCAAGGCAACCGGCTTTTTCTTAATTTTTCAGCTCTTTCTACAAAGTCATCGGACGACTAGCATACTCCAGTCATCCGATGACTTTTTTTTATTTTGGCCGATTTGAAATCCGGCGAGCGGGCACCCCGGGAAATTCAAAAAACCCTAAATGCAAAAACCCTCGCAGATCATCTCTGCGAGGGTTTTTTGCGGAATGGACGGGACTCGAACCCGCGACCTCCTGCGTGACAGGCAGGCATTCTAACCAGCTGAACTACCACTCCTCCCGTTGGGACTGCAAATATAGAGTTTTTGTCTGTTTGTCCAACAAAAAATATAATTAATCTTTAAAAAGATTCTACAAGTTTATTTGACTTGCAGCATCTCGAAGATTATCAGGCATTTGAGCCCTCCTTCATTTTCTCTGCATTTTCCGCAAACTGCAATGCATCGATAATTTCCTGGATCTCCCCGTCCATAATTGCCGGCAGATTGTATAAAGTTAATCCAATCCGGTGCTCGGTAACCCTACCTTGCGGATAGTTGTACGTCCGTATCTTCGCCGACCTGTCGCCGGTAGAGACCATTGTTTTACGCTTCGCTGCGATATCGCCGACCTGTTTCTGCAATTCCAAATCATATAGCTTACTACGCAACATTTCCATAGCCCGGATTCGGTTACCCAACTGAGAACGCTCAATCTGGCAAACCACAACCATCCCGGTAGGTTTATGCGTTAACTGTACCTTAGTTTCAACCTTGTTTACGTTCTGGCCCCCAGCACCGCCCGAACGCGAAGTTTGCAATTCAACATCAGCCGGATTTAAGTAAAAGTCAAGCTCTTCGGCTTCAGGTAAAACAGCTACCGAAGCGGCCGATGTATGAACCCTGCCCTGCGTTTCTGTATCCGGAACCCGCTGCACCCTATGCACACCCGATTCGTATTTCATCTGACCGTAAACATCTTCGCCGCTTACATTCAGAATCACCTCTTTATAGCCCCCGGCAGTACCCTCAGTAACATCAACCACCTCAACCTTCCAGCCCTTCTTTTCAAAATAACGGGTATACATACGGTAAAGATCCCCGGCAAAAAGAGCAGCTTCATCGCCACCTGTACCACCGCGAATCTCCACCACCGCATTTTTCGAATCCTGCGGATCCTTCGGAATAAGCATTAAGCGGATCTTTTCCTCCATCTCCTCTTTCTGAGGCAGAAGTTCATCCAGCTCCATCCGGGCCATCTCTTTCAGCTCTTCGTCCTTCTCGTTTGCTAAAATCTCCTTATTCGTTTCAATGTTCGAGCAAACATTCTTATAGATCTTATATTCGTCCACAATTTTGCCCAAATCTTTATATTCTTTATTCAGGGTGGCAAAACGCTTCATGTCGCTAAGCGTAGATGGGTTGCTTAATTCGCGCTCAACTTCTTCCCAACGAAGCTTTATATCTTCTAATTTTTCTAACATGTTCTAATTATGAAATCAACAACCCGGTTCCATCGGCACTGCAAGCCCTGCTTTACGCTTCAACTCCAACGCACATACCTCTTCAGGTTTTCGCTGCAATCAGGTTTAGATAACTAAAGCCTTCGCTGTTATGGCTACAAAAGTACAGATTTAAGAATATATCTCTTTTACTGAGTTTTAAAAAGAATTGGAAAGCTGCTCCATCCTCGCATTGTCAAGAGCGCTACTTATTACCAGGCGATGTTTAAATAGAACTGTTTTCCCTTTTGACAGACTAAAGTTGAGCGTCTCTTTACCGTTAGTATAAGCTGCCGCTCCCAGCGGGTTAATTGCAAACAAACCGTATCCCCTCGCCATCCAGTAACCCGGATACCCAACGTTTTCCGGATGATCAATGATCGCGACACTAACAGGATTACCTGAGACTTTGCCAGACAACTTCAGCCAGTTAGAACGGGTACCAAACACAGCCTCACCCTGAATTCCGGTGCTGCTCTCATAGCGTCCGGTTAAATTATCGTTCTCTAAAACCGATTTGGTTCCTTCTGCAGTGTAAACTTTAACCGGCTTGGCTGAGGTATGTTCCAGCTCACGGGATACGCGGATAGCAAATAAACCCTCCTTGTTGTCTTTAAACGATATATTTTCAATTGCCTTCAACGCAGTTTTACGGTCAATAATTCTATCCTTACCCATTACACTAAACGTATAGGTCGAAGTCTCCTCAAGCATCGGCCGGCCTTTAGGGTTGTACCAGGTGGATGACGTAACCAGCTCAGCTTTTCCCTTACCGTTTTTAGCAGACACTACCCGATTAAATTTAATGGTGCCGTAAGCTTTTTTATTGGTATCAATACTGGTAGAGTTGTTCCAGTAATCAGCTCCGTTTATATCGCCATAGTTAAGCCAAACACCAATTTGATGGGGGTGATCGATCTGATCGCCGGCTTTGGGTGTTATAGGCCAGCCGCGGGTCACCGGCACGTTGCCAGATGCATTTACCGGGAAAAGAACCGCCTTTTTTAAACTATCTGCGTAAAGTAAAGAGGTAAACAATTCATTTCCAATAAAGATATCTGCTTTTTGCAATGCCGGAGTTTGAACAATCTTTAGCATCGGCAAAGTTTGGCTAAAACCCGGCTTCGCCAGGAAGAAAACAGCAACAAACAGCACCTTCTTAATCTTTTTTTTCATCTATCAGGCTTTCTGTGTCATTTACCCCATTATGTGCTCCATAAGGCTCCTTTTCAAAATACCTCAAAAACACTTCACCATCTTCAAGCACCGCATATGAGTTAAAATTTAACCATTCGCCAAGGTTTATATAACGGCTGCTTTCATTAAGTCTTATGTCAAGAGGTAAGTGCCTATGCCCAAATATAAAATAATCGAAATGTTCTTTTTGTAACATTTCTTTGCTGTAATTGGCCAGCCATTCCTGTTGTTCGCCCATAAAGCGCTCTGTCTTGGCTTGCGACAGGCGACTTCGCCGAGACCAGACCAAGGCTATACCAATACCCAGGTTAGGGTGTAACCGGGCAAACATCCACTGGCAAAAACTGCTTCTGAAAAACTTTTTCAGTATTTTATATTTGGCATCTCCCGGCCCCAGACCATCACCGTGATGAAGATAGATCTTCTTTCCCTGCAGTTCTATTACCAGTTCATCGGAAACAAGGGTTGCATCAAACTCTTTATTAAGATATCCAAACATCCACATATCGTGGTTACCCTTAAACATAGTAATTTTTATACCCGCGTCTGAAAGCTCTGCTAACTTACCCAAAAAGCGAATGAACCCGCGTGGGACAGCACGTTTATATTCAAACCAGAAATCAAACACGTCGCCAACTAAAAAAAGCTGAGCGGCATCCTCTTTGATAGAATCCAGCCAGCGAACTATCGTAGCTTCCCGTTCTCTGCTTAACTCATAATTTGAAACGCCAAGATGGAAATCAGAGGCAAAGTAAATTTTATTCCGATTCGACATATTTGTAAAAGTACACAAGCTTGCCGGAAATTTGTAATTTGTACCACTCACGGACGTTCATAAGTGTAATTACCTGAAACTGTTTTTATGAAATTTCTTTATATCCTAGTCGTTTTTCTGGCCTCTGCCTTTACTCTAAAAGCTCAAACTATAATAACAAAAATGAATTACCCTGTTTCAAAGAAAGACAATACCGTAGATACTTATTTTGGCAGCAGTGTTGTAGATCCATACCGCTGGTTGGAAAACGACATGGCTGAAGACACAAAGGCATGGGTTACTGAGCAAAACAAAGTAACGCAAAACTATCTCTCCAAAATCCCCTATCGAAACGCCTTAAAAAAACGTTTGGAGCAGCTTTGGAACTATGAGAAATATAGCGCCCCGTTTAAAGAAGGCGATTACATCTACTTCTACAAAAATGACGGATTACAAAATCAGGCGGTACTTTACCGTCAGAAAGAGGGGCAGGAGCCCGAAATATTTCTCGACCCAAACAAGTTTTCAAAAGATGGAACTACTTCCTTAGCAGATATCGAATTTACCAAGGACGGAAGCATTGCTGCATATCAGCTATCAGAGGGCGGCTCTGACTGGAGGAAAGTAATTGTCATAAGAACCGAAGATAAATCTGTGGTAGGCGATACACTTATTGATGTAAAGTTTTCGGGATTAGCCTGGAAGGGAAATGAAGGATTTTATTACAGCAGTTACGACAAACCGAAAGCCGGCAGCCAGTTATCGGGTTTAACCCAATATCACAAGCTCTATTTCCACAAACTGGGTACACCACAAAGTGAAGATATCCTTGTTTTTGGCGGCGAAGCCACTCCGAGAAGGTATATAGGAGCATCTATCACAGAAGATGGCAGATATTTAGCCATCACTGCAGCAAACTCGACTACTGGAAACGAGCTGTATTTTCAGGATCTTAGCACAGGCGGACCGATAATAACTGTTGTAAACAATTTCGATTCTGAAAGCTATGTGTTAGATAATGAAGGCAGCAAACTCTTCATCTTTACCAATTTAAACGCGCCTAATAATAAAATTGTAACTGTTGATGCGGCTAAACCTGCTCCGGAAAACTGGAAAGATCTGATTAAAGAAACACCCAACGTTTTAAATGCGGGAACTGCGGGGGGAAAACTTTTCGCAAATTACCTGAAAGATGCTACATCTTTAGTGATGCAGTATAATATGGACGGAACATTAGAGCGCACTATTTCTCTTCCCGGCGTGGGTACAGCCTCAGGCTTTAACGGAAAAAAAGAAGAAAAAGAAATTTATTACAGCTTTACCTCTTACGTTTACCCAACCACTATTTTCAAGTACGACATTGGTAGCGGTTCTTCTGGTTTATATAAAAAGTCGGGCGTTCTGTTCGACCCCAGCTTGTATGAATCTAAACAAGTATTCTATACTTCTAAAGACGGTACAAAAATTCCGATGATCATTACCCACAAAAAAGGTTTGAAGCTTGACGGTAAAAATCCAACGTTATTGTATGGTTACGGAGGCTTCAGCGTAAGCTTAACCCCTGCCTTCAGCACCTCTAATATAATTTTGCTTGAGCAAGGCGGAGTCTACGCTGTACCTAATTTACGCGGTGGCGGAGAATATGGTGAGAAATGGCATATCGCAGGAACTAAAATGCAAAAACAGAACGTTTTTGACGACTTTATAGCTGCTGCAGAATATCTGATCAGCAACAAGTATACTTCGAAAGATTTTCTGGCTATTTCAGGAGGATCAAACGGCGGACTCTTGGTAGGTGCTGCAATAACTCAGCGACCCGACTTGTTTAAGGTTGCCCTACCAGCTGTTGGTGTGTTAGACATGTTGAGGTATAATAAATTTACCGCCGGCGCTGGTTGGGCCTACGATTATGGAACCGCTGAAGATTCGAAAGAGATGTTCGAATATTTGCTGAAGTACTCGCCTTATCATGCATTGAAACCGGGCACGCAGTATCCAGCCACAATGATTACCACAGCCGACCATGACGACCGGGTGGTTCCGGCACATTCGTTCAAGTTTGCGGCCAGGTTGCAGGAGATGCACAAAGGAGCTAATCCGGTTCTCATTCGTATTGATACAAAAGCAGGGCACGGCGCAGGAAAATCTACAGCACAGATAATAGATGAACAGGCTGACAAATGGTCTTTTCTGTTTTATAACCTTGATTTTAAAACGCTGCCTGTTATTCTGCGCTAACCAAGATGAATCCATACGAACAGAAACGCCGCTGGAAATTTCTACTCCTTGCCTTTGCCATAATTATTGCGGGAACTTCGCTGTGGTATAGTAACTATTTAGTTAAAAATATTGCCGTAGCCGAGCGTACAAGAGCAGAGGTATGGGCTTTAAGTCAGCAAAAGATCACAGAAATTTCGGATATAAACGATGATTATATCACCTTTATTTATTCCATTAGAGATAGTCTTGAAGTACCAGCTATAGTTACCGATACAACCGGAACCATATTGTATTACCGGGGACTCGACAGTACAAAAACCAATTTCGAGGTGGAAAGCAACCGCCATTATGATCCAAGCTATTACAAAACTCAGTTAACAGAGATGAAGGCTCAGCACCGGCCAATAGAATTGCTGCTTGCAGACGGTGGCAAATGGCTTGTGTATTATAAAGATTCGTCTCTTTTAACCCAGCTAAGAGTTTTTCCGGCAATCCAGCTCACGGTAATTGCAATCTTTCTTCTTATAGCTTATATGGTTTTCAGCTCATCAAGGCGCTCCGAACAAAACCTGGTCTGGGTGGGTATGGCCAAAGAAACGGCTCATCAGTTAGGCACACCTATTTCTGCGTTGATGGCCTGGATTGAACTGATTAAAGAAAAATTTAAAGCCGAAAATGATCCGTTGATTATTGAGATGGAAAATGATGTAAAACGTTTGGAAATGGTGGCCGACAGGTTCTCAAAAATAGGTTCAAAACCTATACTGGAAAGCCACAATGTGTACCAGATGATTGAGGAATATGTAAATTATTTCAAAGTTCGGGCAAGTGATAAAATCAAATTTTCTGTAAGCGGCGACGATAGTGTGGAAGCTTTGATGAATGTTCCGCTATTTGACTGGGTACTTGAAAATTTGCTTAAAAACTCTGCAAACGCGATCAAGGACCATGGAACCATAGAGGTTTGCATAACAGAGAACCTGGCCAAAGAACAGGTTTTTATTGATGTTATAGATAGCGGAAAAGGAATTCCGAGGCTTAAGTTCGAAACAATTTTTCAGCCAGGTTATACTACGAGGAAAAGAGGATGGGGCTTGGGACTTTCCTTAAGTAAACGTATTATTGATAATTATCATAAGGGGCAAATCTTTGTGAAAGATTCTGAACCTAATAAGGCAACAACCATACGTATCATACTTAAAAGCAGCAGCAAATATGAAGCGACCACAACCTGATGAATACAGCGCTTTTCAAAAAGCCTATATCGATAAAGTAAGCGACGATCCGCTGCAGGAGATCGAAACCCAATCCATTACATTCCCTCAATTTTTACGAGCAATTCCCGAGGATAAGATAGATTATGCTTACGCTGAAGGGAAATGGACTTTGAAAGAGATGCTAGGGCATATTATTGATACCGAACGCATTTTGACGTACCGTTTACTTCGGATTGCCCGGAATGACTCGACCGGCTTACCTGGCTTTGAAGAGGATGATTATGTAAGGTACTCACATTTTAAAGATCAGGATTTTGGTTTGATGATTGAAGAATTCCGAACACTTCGAAAGGCAAATTTATTCTTGTATAATTCACTTAACGAGGAAGAACTGCAACGGAGGGGTCTAGCCAACGGAAACCCGACCAGCGTGAGAGCCTTGCTCTTTATCATAGCCGGACATATGCAGCATCATAAAATGGTGATTGAAGAGAGGTATTTATAGTCGACGATCCGATGACTAAAACATCGGATCATAATCATAAAAACAGCAGAACCAGAAAATACAATAACATAGCAGTTCCGCTAACCAGCGTCATTTTACTCATATTTTTAAAATTGGCTTGTGACCTGTCTTTCCTTAACCTCACAATCCATTTTATAAAAACAAATAGTACAGGTACGATAAAGACAACAAATAGCCAGAAATTTCGCAACTCACCAACTTCCGCCCAGTAAACAAACATCAAAACTGCAGCCAGTATAAAAAGCAATGAAGCGAAAACAAAAGTTCCGTTTACCCCTAAAAGAATACTTAAGGTTTTATCGCCTCTTTCTTTGTCTTCTTTATGCTGATAAACTTGTGTTAGAGGGTAAGAAGCACCAATCAGGCAGGAACAAATAAGTCCTGCAGTAAATATCCTCGCATCCCAAACCTCTATCAGGCTTTGACCCAACATTGCGCTGTAACTACTCCAATAAACAAAGGCTCCCTGAAAAATAAAAACCACCAAAAAACTTGTTATGGGGTATTTCTTCAGCCGCACCGAAGGATGGCTGTACAATTTGGATAATATCCCATAGATAAGAACTGCGAGAGAAAATTCAATATTAACCAAAAGCGCCAACAGGATGCCGGCCAAATCCAGTACTAAAGAAAATACGTATAAACTTTTGTCGGTTGCCGGTGGTTTTTCAAGGAGTGCAATGCTGCCCTCATCTTTATCAAAATAACTGTTGTAACCATTGCTCGCCGGATAAATAAACAGGTGCCAGGAAATAAAAATCAACACCGCGCTAACAACATCAACATCTTCTGCCTGTCCTAATGCAAAGAAATATACAGGCATCAGGAAAAAGGAAAATAAAAACCTCGAGTGCAATAGTGTTGATTTTGTGGGCAGATAATTCATCCGAAAACTTAAGGCATAAAAAATGGTTCTTAAATTAGAGAAAATTAATTAATGGGAAGTATTATTTCAGCAATCGGAACAGCTGCCCCGGTAAATCGTTTCTCCCAAGAGGAGATTCTGAAATTTATGGTCCGGGCTCATCAGCTCAATCCAACCGACTCCCAACGCCTTGAGAAATTATACAACCTGTCGGGAATCGATTACAGGCACTCTGTGATACCCGACTTTGGTTCTAGCAAAGGCGATTATAATTTCTTTGGAAATGGCGAAAACTTAGAACCCTTTCCTAAAACCCAAGAACGAAGTGCTCTTTATGAATCAACTGCCAAACATCTCGCCGCAGAGGCTATAAAAAACATTAAATATGGAGGTAATTCTCTGCCTGCTATCACTCATTTAATAACGGTGAGCTGTACCGGAATGTACGCCCCGGGCCTTGATATCGATATTATCGAATTACTGGGCCTGAACAAGAGCATTGAAAGAACTTGTATAAATTTCATGGGATGCTATGGAGCTTTTAATGCATTAAAAACTGCCGACTACATTTGCCGTGCCGATCAAACTGCAAAGGTTCTGGTAGTAGATATCGAGCTTTGCACACTCCATTTTCAACGTGAGAGCTGCCTTGAAAACTGGGTTGCTAACTCTCTTTTTGCAGATGGAGCGGCAGCCGTCCTGATCGAATCTGAATTGCACCGCAGCACTCAAACAGGCTTTCGCCTGAAAACCTTTTTTAACACGCTGGTTACAGAAGCGAAAGATGAAATGGCCTGGAGGATTGGTGATACCGGGTTTCAAATGCACCTTTCATCACACATTGCAAAAAATATCGGAAAAAAAATAAAGGAAGTAACCGCCTCACTGATTGAAAAATCGGGCTTAAGCAGAGCATCGATCTCTCATCTGGCGATTCACCCTGGCGGGAGAAGAATCCTGGAAGTTTGTGAAGATATGCTGGAATTACCCGAAGAGGCTCTGCAGCATTCGTACGACGTGCTGAAACAATACGGAAACATGTCCTCAGCCACTATACTTTTCGTATTACAAAAACTTCTTAGTGAAACCCAGCCCGGCGACAACATCATGAGTTTCGCCTTTGGGCCCGGGCTTACTTTCGAAAGCATGATTTTAGAAACGATCTGATGCCAGACTTCAGCAAGCGCAGTACCGAACCCGAAATGATGGATGACTTCTCTTTAGGGCAGGAAGTTATTAATCCCATTATGGACGAACTGGAGGTGGTAAATAAGCTCTTGGGTGGCTATCAGGTATTTTTTAGCGCCTTTAGAAACCTCGCCATAAAAGATGGTATGACCATCAGCGACTGGGGCTGTGGGGGTGGAGATTCATTGCGGATTTTGGCGCGGTGGGCTCGTGAAAAAAAGTTGAAACTCCATTTCGTAGGCGTAGATGCAACCGCTACCGCGATTGATTTCGCCAAAGAAAAAGCCAGAGATTATCCGGAAATAACATTTATACATGCAGATGTCCTCTCAGACAAATTACAAAGCCGACAGTTCGACATAGTAATTTCGAGCCTTTTTACACACCACTTTGAAAACGGCGACTGGATTAAACTTATTCAAAAAATGCTCGACTGTTGCACTCACGCTGTGGTTGTTAACGATCTGCACAGACACTGGTTTGCATATCGCTCTATTGGGATGCTTACACAGCTTTTTTCCAAATCCGAGATGGTGAAGCACGATTCTAAACTTTCGGTACTGCGAGGTTTTACGGCACAAGAGCTTAAAGATCTGTTAGAACAGGCCGGGATCGTTAACTATAGCCTTAAATGGATGTGGGCGTTTCGGTGGCAGCTAATCATATACAAGGATCATGGCTCTCCGCAAACATAAAATTGTTACCATTATTGGCGGAGGCCTATCCGGATTGACCTCGGCCTTGCTGTTAAACCGGGCAGGCTTTGAGGTTACGCTGGTAGAAAAGAAAACTTACCCGTTTCATCGCGTATGCGGAGAATACATTTCGAACGAGATCGTACCGTTTTTACAAACCCTGGATATAAAACCTTCTGATTTCTATGCTTCCTCAATTAACCGGCTGGCCATCAGTTCCGTTTCCGGAGAGACCTACAGCACCGGCTTAGACCTTGGCGGCTTTGGCATTAGCCGGTATATCTTTGATGAGTTTCTTTTCCTTAAAGCAAAAACAGAAGGAGTAAATTGTATTCAGGGGGTAAAAGTGAACGAGCTTACCTTCCGGGATAATATTTTTGAGACGCTGCTGGCCGACGGCACTACCCTCAGGTCAGACTTTGTAGTATCTGCCCATGGCAAACGCTCTAACCTCGACCGGCAACGCAGCTTCTTCCATCACAAAAGTCCGTACCTGGGTGTAAAATATCACATAAAAACAGATTTCCCGATAGATCTTGTTCAGTTGGATAACTTTGAAGGCGGTTATTGCGGCACTGTTAAGATTGAGCATGACCGCTATAATCTCTGTTATTTGAGTCAGACTTACCTGCTAAAAAAACACGGCACATTAAACGAATTAGAGGAAGAAGTATTATTTAAGAACCCTTTTTTAAAAGAGCGCTTTTTAAACGCCGACTTCCTAAACGAGAAACCCGAGGTGATTAACGAGATATCCTTTGAGAAAAAGCCTCTGGTAGAGAATCATATTCTTTATTGCGGCGATGCGGCAGGGATGATTAGTCCGCTTTGCGGCAACGGAATGGCAATGGCTATTCATTCAGCTAAAATACTATCCCAAAGCATTATTGAACACTGTGGCAATAGACAGGCTCTTGAAGCCTCGTACGAGATAAAATGGAATAATCTTTTTAAAAACCGTTTACTGATAGGGAGGGTTTCACAACAATTGTTTGGCAGCCGAAGTATATCAAAACTGGCTGTCAAAGGCCTGAATATGGTGCCGCGCTTATCGCAACTCATCATAAAAAGGACGCACGGACATCCATTTTAATGGTATAATTGTAAATATGAAACTCAGGGAATTGGTTTTTATAAACGCGTTTGTAGTTGCTATCTCACTGGCATTTATAAATTATTATTTTCAGCGCGACTGGTATTATTTTGTGTTGGCGTTCGGGGTTGCTTTGGTGATCTGCTATGCAGTTTTTTATTATCTGATAGAGCGATATGTGTACAGCAAAATCAAGTTGATCTACAAGCTTATCCACAACCTAAAACTCGGAAAAGACCTCAAAGATGCTCTTGGGGAATATGTAAGTAACGACCCGATCAATGATGTTGAACAGGAAGTAACCGAATGGGCAAGGGATAAAAAAATTGAAATCGAAGCCTTAAAAAATCAGGAGCAATTCAGACGCGAGTTTCTCGCCAATATTTCACACGAATTTAAAACCCCGCTTTTTGCCATACAGGGATATATTGAAGCCTTGCAAGAAGATGCAATGGATGATCAGGATCTGGCGCGCTCTTTTCTGCACAAAGCTTCAAGAAACATCGACCGGCTCACCTTGTTGGTGAAAGACTTAGATGTGATTTCTAAACTTGAAAGCGGCGAGGCTCCGATAAACTTTGAAAAGTTTGAAATCACCCATTTAATCAGAGATGTGATTGAGCAAATGGAGCATAAAGCCAAAAGTCATAAAATAGACCTGATTTTTAAAGATAAATACGACAGCTCTTTTTGGGTAAATGCCGACCGGGATAAAATTTGTCAGGTGCTGGTTAATTTGATTGACAACGGAATAAAATATGGTACGGAAAACGGCTTTGTGGCTATAAAGATCTTTGAGCTGCACGACCAGATTTTGCTTGAGGTAACCGACAATGGCTTGGGGATCGAAGAAAAACATCTTCCGAGGCTTTTCGAGCGGTTTTTCAGAACAGAACAGAGTCGTTCAAGGCAAATTGGCGGCTCAGGATTAGGTCTGGCTATTGTCAAGCACATCCTTGAGGCTCACCAACAAACCATCACTGTAAGAAGTACGGAAGGGGTGGGAACCACCTTTGCTTTCACTCTCGAAAAGGTAATGCCGAATATTATTACTGTGTGATGTTTGTTAACATTAAATTAACATTGAGGTAATATCTTTGTAACCTCCATAGAAAGCAATATGTCGTTAAACAACATTCTACAGTATTTCGTTCCCAAAGACAGGAAATTTTTTCCTCTTTTTGAGCAGGGCAGTGCAAACCTCATTAAAATAGCCCAGGTTTTGGTAGAGCTTCTAAACTCGACTGATGATAACCGTAAACAGGCTTTAACAAAGGAGATTGAGGACCTTGAGCACAAAGGAGATGAGATTACGCATCAGATATTTCTGGAATTAGGCAAAAACTTTATTACCCCTTTCGACAGGGAAGACATTCACGCCCTGGCAAGTGCTATCGATGATATTGCCGACTATATCCACGGTTCATCAACACGCCTGCAATTATACAAGATAAACGACATCACCCCGGCGATGAAAGAGCTCGGTTCCCTGATTCTTCAGGGATGCCAGGATATCGATAAAGCTATCATCGAATTAAAAAACCTCAGAAACTTGCGATTGATCGCTGAATCGTGCGTACGCATTAACAGCATGGAGAATCAGGCCGATACTGTTTTTGAAAGAGCGGTAGCCGATTTGTTTGAGTATGAGCAAGATGCAAAGGTGATCATCAAATATAAAGAAGTTTTGTCTGCCCTCGAGACCGCCACCGACAAATGCGAAGACGTAGCAAATGTAATGGAGTCTATTCTGGTTAAACACGCTTAATCACATAAAGAATGCTCACCACACTTCTTATTGTAGTAATTGCACTAGCCCTGATTTTCGATTTTATCAATGGCTTTCATGATGCAGCCAATTCTATCGCTACAATAGTTTCAACCAAGGTACTCTCGCCGCTGACGGCGGTAATCTGGGCTGCGTTTTTTAACATGGCTGCGTATTTCATTTTCCCGTTGCATGTGGCAGATACTATTGCAAAAACTGTAGATGCAACTTCTATTAATCTATCGGTAGTGGGCGCTGGTCTCACCGCCGCCATCGCCTGGAACCTGCTCACCTGGTGGCTCGGCATTCCTTCCAGCTCGTCGCATACCCTTATTGGAGGATTCGCTGGTGCGGCGGTTGCACATGGCGGCTTCGATGTGGTACGGTATTCTAAAGTAATGCCAACGGTTTACTTTATTGTGCTGGCTCCTTTGATAGGCATGATCATGTCGTACACTATTTCTATCATCACCATGCATCTCTGTAAAAGGGCTAATCCATCGAGGGTGGATAAAGTATTCAGGAGGCTTCAGCTGGTTTCGGCGGCTGCATATAGTTTGGGGCACGGTGGTAACGACGCCCAAAAAGTAATGGGTATTATCGGTGCGGCGCTTATTGCCGAAAACGTGATACCTGGCATGGAAGCCTTGCCGGTTTGGGTGCCGATAAGCTGTTATGCCGCCATCTCGATAGGTACGATGTTTGGGGGCTGGAAAATTGTAAAAACAATGGGACAGAAAGTAACTAAACTCTCTCCTTTCGAAGGATTTTCTGCGGAGAGTGCAGGGGCTTTAACCTTGTTTGGTACCGCGGCCTTAGGTATTCCGGTTTCAACCACGCATACTATTACAGGTTCTATTATGGGTGCGGGTATTACCAAACGAATCTCGGCTGTGAGGTGGGGCGTCACCATTAATATTATCTGGGCATGGGTGTTAACCATCCCCGTTTCGGCCCTGTTAGCAGCTTTAGTTTATTGGGTATTTATGCTTTTTGCTTAAATCAGGACGTTAAGACGTCGAGGAGCCCTTCTGCAGTAAGTTTTTGTTGTTCTCCAGTCTTCATATTCTTTAAAGTGAGTAAACCCGACTGCATTTCTTCGGTACCAACTAACAATACGAAGGGAATATTTTTGTGATCCGCATAAGCCATTTGCTTTTTTAGCTTTGCTGATGACGGGTAGAGTTCGGCGGCGACACCGGCATTGCGTAAGTTCGTAAGTATCGGCAATGCGTAGGACTCTGCATCTGTGTCAAAATTGGTGATAAGTACCATTGTTGTCTCTGCGGCATTTTGCGGAAACAGATTTAGCTCTTCTAACACATCATAAATCCGGTCAGCGCCAAAAGAGATTCCTACACCTGTCAAATCCTTTAAGCCAAACATACCGGTCAGGTCATCGTATCTCCCGCCTCCGCCTATGCTTCCCATGGCGACTTCATTGGTTTTCACTTCGAAAATGGCACCGGTATAATAGTTGAGGCCACGGGCAAGAGTAACATCTAATTCTACAACGGTTAAATCCGGAGAGAGGCTGCTTACCATTGATAAGATCGATTCAATTTCGGCAATTCCTTTTAAGCCGGTTTCCGAACTTAGCAACACTTGTTTAAGGCTTGCAATCTTCGTGTCATTGTTCCCTTCCAGAAGAATAACGGGCTTCAGTTTATCGATATCATCCTGACTAAAACCCCGGTCAAGGAGCTCTTTTATTACACCTTCCAAACCTATCTTATCAAGTTTATCGATGGCCACCGTGAGATCCACAATTAAATCTGGCTTACCAATTATTTCGGCTATGCCGGATAGAATTTTACGGTTATTTAGTTTGATGGTAAAATCTTTTAATCCCAGCTTGCTTAATGCTTCATTGTAAATTAAAATGAATTCCGCTTCATTAAGCAAACTCTCCGAACCCACTACATCAGCGTCGCATTGGTAAAATTCGCGGTAGCGTCCCTTTTGTGGTCTGTCGGCGCGCCAAACAGGTTGAATTTGAAAGCGCTTAAAAGGAAATGAGATCTCGTGCTGATGCATCACCACGTACCGGGCAAACGGAACTGTCAGATCATACCGCAGTGCTTTTTCAGAAATATCTCCTAATAACGATTGAGAATCAGGCGCCGCTAACTTTTCGGGTTTAACCTTTGAGAGATAATCTCCCGAGTTAAGGATTTTAAAAATCAGCTTATCCCCCTCATCCCCGTACTTTCCAGTCAATGTATCCAGATTCTCCATCGTAGGGGTTTGAATCTCCTGATAACCGAATTTTTTAAAAACCGACTTAATGGTATCAAAAATATAATTGCGCTTCACCATTTCTGAAGGTGAAAAATCTCTGGTGCCTTTTGGAACGGAGGGTTTAATACTCGCCATGGCGCAAAAGTACAAAATCAACGAATAGTATTTGTTCAGTTTATCGGGCAACTCCACCTACAAAAAAATAAAATCTTGTGTAGCGAAAAAATATATCCTTTCGTCTTGCAATCAATCTACAGGAATATATTATGATAAAGATTAAACGACTTATCCCTTGTATGATAGCAATGGGTTTGCTGAGCACTGCTGCAAACGCACAGGGCTTATTGAACAAAATCAAACAAAAAGCGGCCGAAGCAGCCGAAAAAGCGGTGGATCAAAAAACTGATGAGCTGCTTAAGGGAAAAAAGAAAAACGGCACAACTGGTGCCGATGCTTCAAATCCATTGGGCGGAGTGGAAGGCGGCCAGGGGGCATCTTATGGAAACACAGGATCGGGTGCATCATCTAACAAGCCGAGAAATACTGGTGGAGCAGGGATAGTTACCACCCCCCCCGATGTAAAGGAAAATTTAAACAGTGCCGAAACCGCTTTCAAAACATCCAATTACAGTGAAGCAAGGCAAGCTCTTCAGCAGGCAATTCTTGGTGTGGAAATGGAAATAGGCCAGCAGCTTCTTAAATCGATGCCAGAATCAGTTAATGGCTTAACAAAACAATCGGAAAAAGACCATGTAGTAAGTAGTGGATGGGGGTTTACTGGGCTCACCATTCGCCGGGAATATATGAAAGAGGATATGCAGCTTAGTATGACGATCGCGAATAATGCGATTATGATGAATGCGATTAACATGTTTCTTAGTAATGGGGCGTTTGCGCAAAGCTCGACCGATCAAAATTGGAAACAGACTAAGTTAAAAGGTAATAAAGCGATCATTCAGTTTGATCAAAGTTCTGGCTATAAGCTTAGCGTGCCCCTGGGGCAATCAACGCTTATTGTTTTTGAAGGTATTAATTTCAGTAATGAACAAGAGGTGATAAAAGCTGCAGAGCAGTTTGACGTCGAGTCGATCAAAAAAACATTGGGGGAAAAATAAGATGAAGCAGATCATTTTTACATTAGTTGCTTTTCTTGCGTTTGCCGGGTCAAACGCACAAGATTTTAATAAATATTTGGCTACAGCACGCACATCTTATACTGCCAAAAACTTAGACGACGCACGCTTCGCCATGCAACAAATGCTTCAGGACCTTGATGTTTTAACCGGAAAAGAGGCCCTTAAACTACTCCCCTCGAAACTAGCTGCGCTCACTGCAAATATGGCAAACGACAATGTTACCGGCAATTCCGGCTTCGCAGGAATTATGATTCAACGCGATTATGGAACTGGCGATAAAACCGCAGAGATTCAAATCATCGGAAATTCGCCTTTAATAGCGTCTATTAATGCAATACTATCTTTGCCCTTTGGAAACTCTAATGGAAATCAGAGAACAATAAGGCTTGATGGCTACAAAGCCTTGCTTCAGAAGCATACCGATTCCGAAAGCGGTAAAGTGTCTTACGAAATTCAGGTACCGCTAAATTCTTCACTGCTAACGCTGAAAGCCAATGGCTTATCGGAAGAAGAAGTACAAAAGCTAGCGGCGGCTATCCCAATTAGCAAACTGACCAGCCTGATCCAATAGTCATTTTAAAATACTTATAATATCGTTGCCAAACCCTTTTGGAGTGGCAGGGTTATATAATCACATATAGCTCTTGTTGTTTAACTGCACAACATTTCATTGTGTACTTAAAACAACAATATGAAAACGATAATATACCTTTTTCTTCTTCTTTCACTATGTTCGTGTGAGCTTATGGAGTACAGCCCGAATCAGGTATTCGATAAAAATACTCCAAGAGATTTAAACAAAAAGAACATTGCACGACTACTATCAGCTCCTGCGGATGATACTATACGTTTTGTACTGACCGGCGACAGCCAGCGTGCTTATAAAAATGCCGAAGATTTTGTACAGGTGGTAAATAAGATTGCCGGGATAGATTTCGTATTCCTCGCTGGAGATATTTCTGATTTTGGCCTTTTGGGCGAAATGGAATGGGTTGATGAAATATTCTCAAAACTCAAAACCCCTTACATAGGCGTAGTTGGAAATCATGACCTCGTGGCCAACGGAGAGAAGGTCTACACCCGAATGTATGGTCCGAAGGATTTCGGTTTTACCTATCAGGGCGTGAAGTTCGTATGCCATAACACCAATAGCCGCGAAACTAACTTCGACGGCAACGTGCCCAATATAAGCTGGTTAAAAAACGAGCTATTACCTTCTGAGGGGGTAGAAGCTTATGTAACTGTGGCCCACGTACCGCCTTTTTCGGGCGACTTTGATCAAAACCTTCAGAGAGAATATGTGAAGACTGTAAATTCCTGCAGCGCACTTGCTGCCTTGTATGCCCACAATCATAAAGAAGAAATACGCTATGAAAACAACATTCCTTTTATGGTTACCAACGCCATAATAAAGCGCCAGTTTTTACTGGTCGAGATAGTTAACGGAAAACTGAACTATGAAAGCGTGGAATATTAGGATAAGCGTGGTGATACTGCTGCTTTTTCCCGGTATCAGGCTTAAGGCACAGCTTCTGGAAACACTGAAACCCGACTACGTGGTTCTTCAGCATGCCGGAAGTATAGGTTATATGAGTATTGGCGGGGGGTATGAGCTTTTCAAAAACGATCGTGGAAGCCTTGAATTCGATTATGGCTACATTCCCAAAAACCGTGGAGGAACCCTCCACATTGCCACCACCAAATTTGCTTACCGGCCATTCCGGATAAAAATCAAAGACAAGGTGAGTATTTTCCCACTAAATCCGGGTGTATTCTTTTCTTATCATTTCGGAAAGCAATTTGGTCTCGGATTCGACAGAGATCAATACGGTAAGAGTTATTACGGCTGGTCTACGGCATTGAGAGGCCATATTTCGGTAAGTAACGAAATCAAATTGCATACGGGAAATAAAAATTCCGTAACGATATATTCAGAATTTAATACCAGCGACCTGTCTCTTGCAAGCATGTTTTACAAAAATAATAGCCAATGGCTTTCGCCAGAGGATATTGTTAAACTTGGAGTTGGGGTAAAAGTTGGCTTTTAATATCTAAGTCAAGCTTTAATCTTTATTTTTGCAAGCCTGTTATTCGGGATAGCATTGAATGATAAAGAGCCTTTCAGTTTTTCTACGTTATTGCATTTTCTGGCTTCTATTCTTTTCGGCGGAGCGATTGATTTTTCTACTCTCATCAGGCAGCAAACTTAAAGCTCTTCCTGCCGCTCAAATTGCAAAAAGCTTTTTAGTGGGTTTATGGATGGACACATCCATGGCAGGATACATCTGTGCTCTTCCTTTATTAATTTCTGCAATTTTATGGTTCTTGCCCCCATTTAGAACAACCGAACGAGTGTTAAAATGGTACAGCCTTACCTTAGTCATAATCTTCTCGATTATCTGTGTTTTCAACTTTAACATTTATCGGGAGTGGGGGTCGAAAATCAACCATAAAGCTCTCGACTTCGCCTTTAATTCTCCTAATGAAGCTATTGCCAGCGGTGCGTCATCGCCCATTTTTGCATCGTTACTAACTTTAGCTGTCTTAATCGCAGGCAGTTTGTGGCTCTTCAAAAAACTTGTCCGCTTTGATCTGGAGCGAAAAGTAACCACGCCATTCAAGGTTGGTATAGTATTACTTCTGATTGGTTTGAATTTCGTCGCGATACGGGGTGGATTACAGCTTTCGCCGATGAATGAAAGCATGGCGTACTATTCACAAACCCCTTTACTGAACCATGCAGCGGTAAACACAGAGTGGTCACTTATGCGGGATATCTTAAAAAATAATTCCAGCAAAAACCCGTATCAATACTATCCCCAGACAACAGCTGAGTCGTTGCTAAAAGACGTTTTGAGAAAACCTCAGTTGCCAGGAGTTCAAGTCCTTACTGCAAGCCGGCCAAATGTTGTGCTGATTATCATGGAGAGCTTCACCGCAGATGTGGTTGAAAGTTTGGGCGGAGAAGAAGGTATTGCCCCGCAAATAGAGAAACTTGCTTCCGACGGGATAATGTTTGACAGCATTTACGCATCGGGCGACCGTACAGATAAAGGCGTGGTTGCTATTTTAAATGCCTTTCCATCTCAGGCGATACGAAGCATCATGAAGCTGAGCAGCAAACAGGAGAAACTTCCCTCAATGGCAAAAACCTTTCGCAAATACGGATATCAAACTACCTTCTTTTATGGCGGTGAGAGTGAATTCTTCAATATGAAATCGTACCTCTTAAGTCATAACTATCAGAAAATAATCGAGAAAGACGATTTCGATAAGAAAGATATGAATTCTAAATGGGGAGCTTATGACGACGTGGTGTTCGATAAACTGATTCACACATCAACTAATGCCCCCCAGCCTTTCTTTTACACCTTATTAACTTTAACACATCACGAGCCTTTTGAAGTTCCGGGTAAACCAAGATTTGCCGGCGCACAGGTCGAAGATAAATTTCGGAGCACTGCCTTTTATGCAGACTCATGTCTTGGCGATTTTATCCGAAAAGCCAAAAGCCAGCCCTGGTATAAAAACACCCTTTTTGTAGTAGTAGCCGATCATGGGCATCGTTTACCCCGAAACAAATGGGAAATATATCATCCCAACCGTTACAGAATACCGCTGCTATTTTTTGGAGAAGTTATTAAGCCGGAGTTTCGGGGAACCCGGGTACCAAAAATCGCCAGCCAGACAGACATCGCATCAACATTATTTACACAATTAGATTTTGAGTCTGATGAGTTTAAATGGAGCAGGAACATTCTTAATACCGGGACGAAGGGATTCGCATTTTTTGATTGGGATAACGGTTTTGGAGTAGTTAGTTCAGAGCAAAGTATCTCCTTTGACAATACCGGTAAAAATATTATTCAGAAAAAAAATCCTGACAGGGCGGGCGACGAACAACTACTTGGTTACGGCAAAGCTTACATGCAGCAGGTTTTTCAAGATTACTTAAATTACTGATAGCCGAAAAACAATTAAACTGCCTGGTTTAATACCGGTACAGCTACTTCCTCAATTCCATTTCCGATTTGAACTACATACACCTTCAGATCTTTGTCGAATTTCTCTTTATACTTGATTTTGACTTCTTTAATAACCTCGTCAGCCACATCGTTTTCAATCAAATTGAGTGTGCAACCGCCAAAGCCTGCACCCATCATTCGCGAGCCTAAAACTCCGGCCATTTGTCTGGTAGTGTCCACCAGGAAGTCGCATTCATCGCAGCTTATTTTATAAAGATCTCTTAAGCCATAATGATTCTCGAACATACGCTGACCTACGGCCTTAAAATCGTTGCTTTGGAGATCGGTACATATTTTTTCCAATCGCTCCATTTCCTGAACCACATAGAGACAGCGCGCATAAGCCTCTTCATCAACAGGCTTTACATATTGCAGGAGCATGGGTTCGCTCACGTCCGACAGGCCTTCAACCGAAGGAACCGACTGTTTCACCAGGTTCACACCCATTTGGCAATAGTTTCTTAACTCTTCGAAAGCTGAAGACATCTTTACGAAATTATGCCTGATCCTCGAATCGAAAAGAACTATCTGAATATTTTCCGCCTGAAAAGGCACATATACATGTTCTTCTGTTTTACAGTTCAATTTCACCAAATGTCCTTCTTTTCCGAACTGATTAGCGTACTGATCCATTAAGCCACATTTTACATTGAGATAATTGTGTTCAGCCGCTACACATAATTTTGCGATCTCTAACTTGGATAAGTTTGCATTAAAGAGCTTATTCAATGCATAAGCCGCCGCGCAGGTAAGCGCCGCCGACGAAGACATTCCGGCCGAAAGCGGAATATCGCCACCGAAAACGATATTGACGCCCGACAAATATTTTCCGGCTTTTTTAAATTCATTGATCACCCCTAAAATATAATTCGGCCAAAGCTTCCAGGCGGGCTCAAGTTTATCGAGTGAACCTTTATACTGATCCTCAAAATCAGCCGCATCGATATTGATGTCGTTGTCGGCCCTTATTCCTATCGCCAAATAGATATTTTTATTGACAGTTCCTGGCAACACACATCCCAAATTATAATCTGTATGCTCTCCGATAAGGTTAATACGACCAGGGGAACGAATTAATAAGGGTTCTGCATTGTATTTTTGCTGATATAGATTGGCTACTGTTTTAAGTATCCCCATAATTTTAGTTTTTAGGTTTTAATCGGTATGCATTTCATACTGAACCAGTTTCTGGACGTATGGAAATCGTTTACGAAATTATTGCCCTAAAGTTTAGAAAATTATTCAAGGAGATGAAACATTGTGAAAGGCCGACTGAAGCTGAGACGCAAGTAGTAGCATAATGCCGGCTAAACACAGTAAAGATGCTAAAATGCAAGTCTGAGCGATAAACCGAACCTGCCGGCATCAACATTGGCGCCAGGAGAGAGATAAAAGTTAGGGCGCCAATCGACGCTGATATTTAACGGCGAACCCTGAAGGGCGTACTCAAGGCCTGTTACCGGTACCAGAGCAATCGAAGTAGACCCCTCAGCCAGTAAAAGCTGGGGACCAATACCAATATACCAGTTCAACCCCGGAGCGCCTTTTAAAGGATAGGCTTGTTCTACCTGAGCGCCCAGGCCTACCAGGTTGTCTTCAAAGAAAACAATAGCTGCATCGAGCGATAAATTTCGGTTAAGTCTATGTTTATAGTTAGGACCCAGGCCACTCACGCCATTCCCAACGTCTACTCTCAACCCAATAGCATTAGTTGGGGATTGACTTTGAGCGCCAACTCCGGATCTTCTGGCCGGTGTGGCCTGGGGTCGGGTCCGCTTCGAACCTGGCTGGGATCTGGTTTTGGCCACCACAGTTTTCTTTTCGGGTGCAGATTCGGGCTTATCCTGCTGTTCAACTTCCGGCGCAGGTTTGTTGGCAAGCGTTTCTTTTGGCGGAGCGGGTTTTGGCGACTCCGGCGGACCTGGATTATCCACTTTTGCTGAAGCAGGAGCAGAAGGTTGCTTTCCACTTTGGACAGGCTTTTTCAAAGCTGCCAGTTCTCTTGCCTGCACCTGGTCGGTCTGAGCATTCATTTCAGAGATTTTAGTGATTCTTGCCGCCATGCTCCCCGAAATATCCCGCTTATACTTCACATTAATTTTAAAAACTGACGGAGATGTTGAGGAAATTACACCGGCAACAGAACCTGGCACAGTCGCTTTCGCCTGCGGTTTTAAGCCAACCCATTTTTTATTCGCATTGTAATAAAAAGTGTTCTTACTTCTGTTGCTGAAGCTTACATATTTGCCGTTGCACGACACCTTTCCGGCTTTATCAGTAACCTGGGCCACTACACTTGCCTGAATATAAAGTTCAGGATTTACATAACAACTAATAGAAACAGTACTTTCTTCCTGAGCCAGTGCGATAGTATGAACGAATGGCAGTAGCAGAAGAAAGTATCTCATATGGTGTATTTTGAAGATAGATATTGGGATTTGTATTACAAATACCGAGTCGATTTGTTTTGGCTTTGCAGCTAATATCCGATCACGTAAGTCAGATAAGCTGTATCTCGAAGAGTTTACATACAAAAGCGAGCTGCAAAATGTGCCCTTTCTGAGAAAAAACCGGAAAGTTACTCACAATTTCGCGGCCATGAGTTTCATATAATGAAACTATTTTTCATAATGGCCGCGCCATTTTAACCCTAATTATATATATCCACAGCACTTCCCCTTATTTCCCCATATGGAGGAGATATTTCTTCATATAACATATATATGTGTTTTATAGCAAGTGATTTAACAACTAGAATAATTATTTTAACTTAGCCACCGACTAACGTATTATAAGTCAGAAAGTTTCAATTATTTAAAAATAAATTCACCTAACCCTTATCGAATGTTTAAACTTTTACAATTCAGCCGCCTGCATTTAGGCGGCATTTGCTGTTGCCTTTTGTTGGCGCTCCAATTATTCATCGCTGTTCCGGCTGCACAGGCTACGGTTCTGCGAAGGGGAATCACCTCGGTAGCCGACACTGGTAAAGCTACTATCAGCGCAGGCTACAACATTGTGGTTTCATCCACGGACAAACCCACCTCCAACTACATCGCTGATATAAAAGCATCTGATCTCGGATCGGAAGAAGAAGTTAAAAGCTTTTTTAGGAACTACTCTGATAATGTAGTATCATTTAAAGTGGATTATGACAAATTGGTTGTCTATATCCAGTTTCTGCCGCCAGCAGACGGCGCCCACGAGTTCGCGGGCACAGAAGACAGGAACAACTATTTAAAAACCAAACTACTGACCTACACTAACCTTAAAAACGAGTTGTAGGAACCTGAATTAACCCCTCAAACAAATGAAGACAAAAAATATTTTCAGGTTCCTGACGGTGATGCTATTGATGCTAACCGGAACCGGATTTGTGCAAAAGGCACTGGCACAATCAACTATCATAATCAATAATCTCACAGGAGGAAACTCTCAACACACTTCTTGTATTGGAACCACCTGGAGTAAACATGAATGGAATATTATTTTTCCGGCAAGTTACCGGGGAAACACCATTAGAAATGCGGTTCTCTACTACCGTAGAGGAACGAACGATAATACTACTATCGTTAACGGAGCATTTACTTCTGGCGATAACGGAGCATTTTTAGTTAACGCAGTTACCGCAACCGGATTAACAAATTTTACTCCTGCAGGAACTACTCAAACCGGCAGCTATTATAAATTTGACTTTACAGGCCAAACATTATCTATCCCCGCCGATGGTATACTTTGGTTCCGGTTTAACGCAACTACAGGCTCATGCTCACAATACCGTAACGATATAGGAGGCTCGTTATATACCTCTACTTACCAGCAATCAGACAACATCAGATCAGGATTCACCTCATTTCTGATTGAGGGCGATAACGGCGGCGCGCTTAATTTCGACGGCCAAAACGATTACGTAGCAGTTAACAATCCCTTTACAGCATTCGGTAAAGAACTTACTGTTGAATGGACTGCAAATATCGATGCATCGAGTGTAATGGGTTCCGGAATATCACAATCTACGGCTAACGTTGATAATATGGCTTCAGACGTCTGGATGATGCATTACAACGGTGACGGCACCATGAACTTCTATGTAAATGATAATGGCAGCTGGAAAACAGCGGGAGCCAATGTGCCGGCAGGCTGGCATAAATGGACCGGTGTAGCTAATGCATATTCTATTAACCTTTATATGGACGGCAACCTGGTTGCCACCACTCCTAATGGTATTACATCCGGTATCAAAAACAATGCTAATTCAGTAATTCATTTAGGAAAAGACAGCCGCTGGACCAGCAGGTTTATGAAGGGCGGTATTGATGAAGTCCGCATCTGGAGCCGTGCATTATGTGCCGGCGAAATACTAAATAACCTCAACGGCGAGCTTTCCGGCACACAAACCGGACTACAGGAATACTATAAATTTAACCACGGAGCAGCACAGGGCAATAACGCCGGAATCACTTCATTAACTGATTTTAGCGGAAATAACCGAAATGGTGCTCTTATCAACTTTGCATTAACCGGCACCACTTCAAATTGGATCGCTGGGGCAATAAGCGGTTCTGCCCCAGTGTTTGCAGCGCCTTCAATCACTGCCTCTAACAACGGTCCGGTTACGGCAGGTTCTGCCATTAACCTTGCTGCTACAGGAACCGGGACTTTTGCATGGACAGGACCTAATGGATTTACTTCTGCTTTGCAAAACCCTTCTATATCCAATGCAAGCAGCGCAAATGCCGGTACTTATACAGTTACAATAAATCAAAATGGATGTACCAATACCGCATCAACCAATGTCGTTGTTCTAAGCACACCTGCGCGTGCTTTAAGTTTCGGTGGAAGTAATGATTATGTAAACCTTGGTTCCCTGCTTCCTTCTAACGCTTCCTTCACCAAAGAGGCGTGGATTTTGAGCACTGATGCAAATAGCGCAAACAATATTTTCTCAACTAACGCGGATCCGATTTGGATTCCCAATGGAACTTTGAGCGTGGGACAAGCTGGTAATTATCAAGTGATCACCGACACTAATCCTTTCGCGCTAAACACGTGGACACACGTTGCTGTAGCGTATGATCAACCGGCCAAAACCCTTAAATTGTACGTTAATGGTATTCTAAAAGCAAGTACATTAAATGCACCTGCTTATGCTGGTGGTACTATATTTTTAGGACATCATGCAGGCGGCAGCGGAAACTCCAGTATAAAAATGGATGAAGTACGTTTTTGGAATCGTGCGTTGTGTCAGGGTGAAATTCAGAGTAATATGAACGCTGAATTGAATCCAGCCTCTCAAAGTGGCTTAATCGCTTTGTATCACGCTAACCAGGGTTTCGTAAGTGCCAATAACAGCGCCGAAACTACGCTATCAGATGCAAGTGGCAACAACAAAAACGGTACGCTTGCTAATTTCGCTTTAACCGGCTCAAGCTCCAACTGGACCGAAGGACCAGTTACAGGAACGGCGCCAGCTTTCGTTCCTCCGACAGCTTCTTTCACTGCCAACGGACCTCTTGCTTTTTGCCCTTCTGGTTCAGTAACTTTTACTGCAGACCCGGGAAGTGGATTCACTTACCAGTGGACCAAAAACGGCTTACCAATTGAAGGCGCCAATGCGGTTTCTTACAATGCGAATGCTAGTGGAAGCTACAATGTGATCATTACTCAGAATGGCTGTACTGCAAGTGCAGAAGCGTTGCAAGTGGTGGTTGAAGATCTAGTCGCACCCACGGTGTCGAAGCTTCAGGATGCGATTATTGACTTAGACAACAACTGTTCATTTATTATGCCGGATTACCGGAGTCAGCTTTCAATCGGCGACAATTGTACTCCTATAACTTCACTGATCGTTACACAAACTCCGTCACCAGGAACCGAATTAACCGGAGCGGAATCGATATCGGTTTCATTCAGCGTGAAGGATCTTTCAGGAAATGATACTACATCTTCATTCACCCTCGTGAAACGTGATGTAACCGCCCCAACTGTAGCAGCCAAAAATTACACCCTTTATCTTGGAGCAAACGGAGCAGGAACATTAACTACTTCGGATGTTAATAATAACTCATTTGATGGATGCGGCCCTGTTGCTTTATCTTTCAGCAATGCAGGTAAAATCTGCGCAATAGCAAATGAAAATGGAACTCTTTCACTTACTGCACCTCAAGGGGCGGTATTTACTTCGATTGATTTCGCCAGCTATGGAAATGCTACAGGCAGCTGCGGAAACTTCGTTCAGGGATGGTGTAATTCATCTCTTAGCCAATCTAGAGTAGAGGCCGCTTTTCTGGGAAAAAATTCAGGAAGCATCGTTGCAAACAATGGAAACTTCGGCGACCCTTGTTATGGCACCGTTAAGAGGCTAGTTGTTCAGGCTAGTTATTCTATCCCTGGAGTTTCTGCCAACGGAGAGTCTGTGTCTTTTACATGCAACCAGGTAGGAAATAATACTGTAACCCTTATTGGTTCGGATGGCAGTGGAAATGTTGCTAACGCTACTGCGATAGTAACAGTCATAGATTCTGTTAAACCAAAAGCTTTGGCTCAGAATATCATCGTTCAGCTTGACGCCTCTGGTCATGCTTTCACAACTGCCGAAGCAGTAAATAACGGCTCAACAGATGCTTGCGGTATCGCATCTGTTACACTTTCTAAAACTGCTTTCGATTGCTCGAATGTAGGTGAAAACACGGTAGTCTTAACAGTTACCGATGTGAACGGCAACGTTTCTACGGCGAATGCCACCATAACTGTTGAAGATAAAGTAGCGCCGGCGGCCATGGCTCAAAATGTAACCATTCACCTTGATGCAAGTGGTAACGCTTCGACAACTGCCGAGGCGGTGAACAATGGTTCTGCCGATGCTTGTGGCATCGAATCGATTACTTTGTCTAAAACCGCTTTCGACTGCTCCAATGTGGGTGAAAACACCACAGTACTGACTGTTACTGATGTAAACGGCAATGTTTCTACTGTTAATGCTATCGTAACTGTTCTGGATAACATCGCTCCGGCTGCTCTAGCTCAAAACGTCACTGTTCAATTAAATGCTTTCGGAAATGCTTCAACAACTGCTGCTTTAGTGAACAACGGCTCTGCTGACGCTTGCGGAATCAAATCTATCACATTATCTAAGACTGATTTCGATTGCTCGAATGTAGGGGAAAACACGGTAGTCTTAACAGTTACCGATGTGAATGGTAACGTTTCTACTGCAAATGCTATCGTAACTGTTCAGGACAACATCGCTCCAGCCATAATTACCCGGAATGTAGTTGTTCAATTGAATGCTAACGGTCAAGGATCTATCACAGAGCCTCAAATTGACAACGGATCTTCTGACAATTGTTCGATTGCTTCTTACAGCCTCGACAAGAGATCATTCGACTGTTCTAATGTTGGCCCGAACACAGTAGTCTTAACAGTTACTGATATAAATGGAAATGTTTCTACTGCAAATGCTACAGTTACCGTGGAAGATAATATTGCCCCACTTGCTTTAGCAAAAAACATCCAGGTAACGCTTGTAAACGGTGCAGCTTCTATTACAGCAGCTTTAATCGACAATGGTTCTAACGACGCTTGCGGAATTCAATCACTCGCTATCGACAAATCATCATTCGATTGTTCAAACCTGGGCCAAAACACTGTAGTGCTTACTGTAACCGATAAAAATTATAATGTATCTACAACCACCGCGGTTGTAAACGTAATAGGTGTTACACCGGTTGCATCTATCGCGGTAAGCAGAAGTAATAATACGTTCACCGGATTAGACAGTAAAACCATTGCTTTAGGTTACGGTGCTCAAAGCTTAACGCTTACTGCTTCAAATTCAACGTCGGCCAGCAACGCCACTACCTATGCCTGGCATCCATCTGCAGGCTTAAGCAGCGCAAACGTGGCCAACCCGGTATTTACGCCAACAGCTGCTGGCACTTACACTTTCAACGTAATTGCAACCAACGAGTTTGGCTGCACTGCATCATCTACGGTAACAATAACGGTTCTGGATGTACGCTGCGGCAGCAAAAACGAGAAGGTATTAGTTTGTCAGAAAACCGGAAGCGGCTCTAACCCCTGGGTTCAAATCTGTATAAGCCCGAATGCTGTAGACGCTCACCTGAAAAAAGGCAGCACGCTTGGTACCTGCGGTACAACAAGCTCAACTACACTGGCATCTTCACCGGAAAATGAAACATTAACACTTTCAAATTCCCTGAACGTATCTAGCAAAAATTCGCTAACTGTTTATCCAAACCCTTTTGTAAGTGAAACTACTGTTTCGTTTACACTGATCTCTGATGCGGTGAAAGTATCTTTAGATCTGTATGACTTAAAAGGTGTAAGAATTAGCAATATCTATTCGGGGAACGCTGAAGCTTTCAGAAACTACAGCTTCCGGTTCGATGGAAAATCTGTTCCGGCCGGAGTTTATTTCTTCAGACTCTCAGGCAGCGGAAACGCCCTCAATTTTAAAGTTATTGTAAGCCAATAACTCACAATTCAAAAAACCCCTGCACTGTAGTAAGTGCGGGGGTTTTTATTTTAAGATATCAGTCGCCGACGGTATCGCATCATGAGATTTCTATCGAACCCCGAAATTCGAACTGTACAACACCTCTTAGCTAACCCAAAATTCGAAAAGTGGTACTTGTCGCTCGCTTCCCCATAAATTTTAAAGCGGCGTTATTTTTTTAATGCCTGAAAATACCTGCTTTCGGATATTTTTTGACCCAAATGTGTTTGTAACTTTTTCCACGAAATGTAACCTAAAATCCCCGCACAGGTATAACTGACGAGAGGTCCTGATCAAACCCGGCAGAGCCTCAGACCTAAGTGCGGCTTATGATAAGAAATTTTATCTTTCTCTTTTTACAGTTTTCGATTATCTCAGCTTATTGCCAAAACTTTAATTTCCGCTTCAACCACTTAAATGTAACTAAAGGTCTATCTACCAGCAATGCCAACTCCGTTTTTCAGGATAACAAGGGCTTTATATGGATCGCCACGACGAATGGGCTTAACAGATTTAACGGTTACACTTGTGAGGTGTACAAACATATCGCAAATGACCCTACAAGCCTCGTTGAAGATGACGTAAAGGAAATATTCCAGGATTCTGAACAGAACATTTGGATAGGAACAGCAAGAGGCGTTAACAGATACAGAAGAGAGCAAAACAATTTCTTCATTCACGACGAGGTTCCGAGGGTTAGAGTCGACAATTTCTTGGAGGATCATAAGAAGGGAATGTTCTGTAGCAGCGAGTCTGACGTATACCGATACAATAGAAAACAGAGACTTTTCGAAAGAATAGGAACTGTTCCCAGCAAGGAAGATATCCAAGAATTAGTGGTTGACAAGACAGGAAACATTTGGGTTATTTGCCATTACACTATTTTTCTGTTGGATGTAAAAACCAAACGATTTATCGAACAGAAACAGATCAAGCCATTGAACTATAGCCATGCCTTTGTAGACTTTGAGAACAACCTCTGGCTTGGCGGCGAAAATGGACTACATGTATACGACCACAAGAATAGAGATTTCAAGCCGTATTCAAAAAATCACCTTTTTAAAAATATTATTGTTTCTATAACCGAGGACGAAAAACACCGGCTTTGGGTAGGGACGGTAAACGACGGGCTGTACGTATTGGAGAAGAACAGAAATAATATTCACCATTATATAAACAACACCGCTGAGCCGGAAAGCCTGAGTTCAAATTCGGTGAACCATATTTATTCTGATAATAACAACAATATTTGGATCAGCACTTATAGCGGAGGGGTTGACTTAGTGACTGAGAAAAACTTTGAAACATATCGCGGTAATGCCACTTACGCCAATACGCTAAGCAGTAACCTTATTGCTTCATTGTGTGAAGACAGCCAAGGGAATATTTGGATTGGTACCGATGGTGGAGGTTTGAATAAGTTTAACCCGCAAACCAAGTCATTTCAGCACTTCCGTGCCAAAAAAGGCGATCCTAACACTTTGAGTACGGATGTAGTGACTTCAATTGTAAAAGACAGAAACGGCAGTTTGTGGATGGGGTACTGGGAAGGTGGGTTAGATAACTACAATCCATCTACCGGTCAATTTGTACGCTATAAAAATAAAAACGCCGCAGATACTCGCCCATTATTGAGCCAAAATGTTATGTACTTGTTTTACGACAGACGGGATAACCTTTGGGTACAAACGCTCAAAGGCTTGATGCGGTTTAACTCCTCAACAAAGGACTTTGAAAATTATGCATCTCCGCGAACAGATCTTACAAATTATATTACCAGCATGTATGATGAGGGTAATGGAAAAATGTGGCTCGGCACCTGGGCTGGTTTAAATCTGCTAGATGTTAAAACCAAAAAGTACACCGCCTTTCATCATAATGATAAAGACGTAAACTCTCTTAGTAACGATAAGATATATGTGATCTTCGTTGACAGTAAAAACCGGTTCTGGATTGGTACAGGAAACGGACTAAACCTCTTCGACAGGCAAACCAAAAAGTTTAGCGGAATTTATGAAGAAGACGGGCTGCCGAGCGATATTATTTATGGAATACTGGAAGACAAAAGAGGCAACTTATGGCTCAGTACCGGGTATGGATTATGCCGTTATAATCCCGAGACCAAGGCAATAAAAACCTTTACAGCTGCCGACGGATTACAGGGCAATGAATATAAGCAAAATGCCTTTCTAAAGCTTCGGAACGGGAATCTTGTATTCGGGGGAACGCAGGGCTTCAGCATTTTCGATCCTGAGGAAATAGACGAAAACAAAGTTCCGCCACCCCTGGTGTTTACGAATTTCAAAATCTTTAACAGTCCGGTTACCTCGTTCGGCGAAGACTCACCACTTCAAAAATCAATAACAGAAGCAAGGGAAATCCATCTCTCCCATAAGCAATCGGTATTCACGATTGAATTCTCGGCATTAAACTTTATAACATCTCAGAACAATCAGTATGCCTATATTTTAGAAGGCTTTGATACCAAATGGCGCTATGCGGGTTCACAACGAGAAGCCACCTATACCAACCTGGATCCCGGAAGATACATTTTTAAGGTAAAAGCATCGAATAACGACGGCGTATGGAATGAAAAATGGGAATCAATCGAAATTGTGATTCATCCACCTTTCTGGAAAACATGGTGGTTCCGAACTTCAATATTACTTATTGTGATCGGGGCGGCTTATTCATTCTACCGTTATCGCCTTAAAGCGATACAAAGACAAAAAAAGGAGCTGGAACAACAGGTTGAAGAGCGCACGATCGAGCTAAGAAAACAATCAGAAGTTCTCCAGGATGTAAACATGGAGCTGAAATTGCAGTCGGATGAGTTGCAGCAACAGGCTGAAAAACTGCAGGCTCAGGCCGAAGAACTCCAGGCACAATCAGAAGAACTGCAACTTCAGTCTGAGATGGAGCAGCAGGCAAGACAAGACGCGGAAAAGGCCAATCAGGCGAAAAGCACCTTTTTAGCAACTATGAGTCACGAGATCCGCACTCCGATGAACGGCGTTTTAGGTATGGCTTCGCTGTTGTGTGAAACGGATCTGGACAAAGAGCAACGAGACTATGCTGAAACCATAAAAAACAGCGGTGAAGCACTCTTAAATGTAATTAACGATATTCTTGACTTCTCTAAAATCGAATCAGGGAATTTGGAATTAGATCCGCACCATTTCAGCCTTCGAAAATGCATTGAAGAAGTAATGGATTTGTTTGCAATAAAAACCATCCAAACCGGACTCGATCTGGTTTACTTGATTGATCATAAGATTCCTGTGCAAATCTTCGCCGATAGTCTCCGTTTACGCCAAATACTCATTAATCTGGTGGGCAATTCAATCAAATTTACCCATAAAGGAGAGGTTTATATTGGTGTGTCATTAACAAAACAGGATGGCGAAGATCTGGAACTTACCTTTGAAGTGAGAGATACCGGCATTGGTATTCCGCAAGACAAATTAAGCAGGCTGTTTAAAGCATTCTCTCAGGTAGACTCTTCTACTACCCGTAAATATGGCGGAACAGGTCTGGGTTTGGTAATATGCGAACGGCTCGCCAAAATAATGGGCGGCGAAATCGATGTAAGCAGTAGTGAGGGTAAAGGCACCAGTTTTAAGTTTAACATCTTATGTAAGGTAAGCAATCAGGCTGACAAGAACGTTGTATACGCCGGCTTGACTGGCTGCGAGGGGAAGAGAGTACTTATTGTGGATGATAACCGGACCAATTTAAAAATCTTAAAAACCCAATTAGACCACTGGAAGCTTACAACGACCTTAAGTTCATCTGGTGAAGAAGCCCTGCAGGTCCTCGGGGAACACACCTTTGACCTGATCATTTCAGACATGCAAATGCCCGAAATGGATGGCATTACCTTTACCGAACGTGTAAAAACAATAAACGCTGCACTGCCAGTCATACTTCTCAGCTCAATCGGCGACGAAACCCAAAAGAGATATTCACATCTGTTTTCAGCTATTTTGACTAAGCCTGTAAAGCAGCAGCAATTGTTCAGAGCTGTACAGGCTCAGTTGACTTATCAGGTACCACCTCTTGAAAACCAGAAAGAAAAAGCTGCGGTTCTTCTGTCGGAAGACTTTGCCGAGAAGCATCCGCTTAAAATTTTGATAGCAGAAGATAATCTTATCAACCAAAAATTAATCCTGAAAGTGCTGAGCAAACTTGGCTATCAGGCAAAGCTGGCAAACAACGGACAAGAAGTACTGGATATGATTAAAGCTGAGGCTTTTGATGTAGTACTCATGGACGTACAGATGCCTGTTATGGATGGTCTTGAAGCAACCAGGTTCATCCGCGAGAACTTTGAAAAACAACCTCTTATCGTGGCGATGACAGCAAACGCTCTTGTAGAAGATCGCGAAATATGTATATCAGCAGGGATGGACGAATATGTATCGAAGCCGATAAAACTTGAGGAGTTGACCCGGGTGCTTGCAGAAATTTCTAAAATGTCGAAAAATACGGCATAGAGGCGCAGAAACAGCTGAAAAAAAATCGATTTTCGTTCTCAAAACCCTAAACTTATGCCATGCTAATCTGTTGCTACATCAAACAATATTTTTTATGGCCAAACGAGTACTTGTGATCGATGATGACACTGCCATATTAGAGGTTATTGGCGGTATCCTGAGTTATGAGGATTACGATGTAAAAACGTCTGTAACTCCGCAAGACTTAGATTCAGATATAAGCGAATTTAACCCCGATTTAATATTATTGGATATCAATTTGGGCAGCTTTAACGGACTGCAAATATGCCGTACCCTGAAAGCAAATCCTGATACAAAGCACATTCCGGTTATTATTTTATCTGCCGACGACAGCATTTTCGATGCCATCCAGATTTTTGGCGCTAACGACATTATTTTGAAGCCTCTTGACATGAACGTTTTGTTAGAAACAGTAGGCAAATATCTTTTGGCGCCAGTCATCCAGCTTCACCGGTATTGAGGCGGCGCTCGTTCTCATCCGAACAAGCGCTTAACCTCTTTCAAGCCATATCTTCTATTATAAATCAACCAGCTGCTTCTTATTTTGTCCGGCCTTGTATAATCCCGGTACCGGTCCAAAAGATTTCGTCAGGCGGTTCCACGAATTAATCTGGACAACCGCCAGAGTAAGATAGGCTATTTCATGCTTACTGAAATACTTCAGCAACTCGTCGTGAATGTCATCACTATGCTCTTCTTCTGGCATCCTGGTAAGCCTTTCGGCAAATTGAAGTGCAGCTTGCTCTTTTGCAGAGTAATATGGAGCCTCGCGCCAGGCCGAAATTGAAATAAGGCGAATGGGATCTTCTCCTGCGGCTATCGCTTCTTTAAAATGCATATCGAGGCAGTAAGCACATCCGTTGATTTGCGACACCCGCGTGCGTACTAATTCTAGTAAAAAGAAGTCGAGGCCGCTGTTGTCGACGTAATCCTGAACCTGCTTCATTGCCTGGTATAAACCTGCAGGCTGTTCTTGATGAGATATTCTTTCCATAATTTTATATTTATTTGTCTAATGACAAACACACCCCATTAGGCGTGACATCCTAAAGCTATTTAAGCATTTTCAGCTTATCAGGATTTCGGACAATAAATACACCCTTAAGCAGATCATTTTCAAACCAATAGATCTGACAGGTAGTAAGCACATCATTTTCATAATAAAACAAGGCGGGCAAATGGTTTACTTCTCCAGCCTTACATTCCCGATCGCGATAAAACTTTCTATAAATCCCATTCAACATAGCCAGCGCTGCTTTCTTACCCCTAACAGGATGGATGCCAGCTGACACTTTACCACCGCCATCCGAAATTACAGCTATATCGTCATTTAACAACTGTTCTAACTTACCGGTGTCGCCGCTTTGTATTGTTTCCAGGTATCGCTTAAAGTGTTCTGAAGGATAACTTTTACTGCCAAGCAAAGCCTGTCCCTGCAGTTGCTTCTTAGCGCGACTTAGCAGTTTTCGCGAGTTTTCTTCGCTGGTGCCAATAATATCGCTGATCTCGGAATGTTCGTAATCAAACGCTTCTTTCAATATAAAGACCGCCCGCTGCCGGGGACTTACCTTTTCGAGCAACACCATCAAAGAGTACGATAAGATATCCTGCTTCAACAGTGAACTGTCGGCGCTTTCTGACGATACCGGCTCTGGTAGCCATTCGCCAGGGTAAAATGGCAGGAGTTTTTGCTGCCGCTTTTTCTGGTTGATGGAAAGGTTGATCACCATCCTGGTGAGATAAGCCTTTTTATTATCTATTTTGCTCTGGTCAACAGAGATGAACCTGAGAAAAGCATCCTGCACAATATCTTTCGCATCATCCGTTGAACCCAGAATATTGTATGCATATGATGTGAGTAAGGGTCTTAAGCTTTCCATATATCGTGAATCGAATTTGAATAATATTCTTCGCAATTGGAACAGACAAACGAGAAACCGGATAAGTGACACTTCAGAGCTCTTTTTCGCAACAGCCTATCCGAATGTGAGCATTTCAACCCCCGAACGATCCCTAAGCTCTGGTTAATTTGGTTTTTAAAATAATAATTTGCCCCCTTTTTTCAACTGAATCCACCCTGCTTTACATTTTCTAACATTCCTATGTTTGTTTCGCTAACCAGGCACATCCGCGAAACCACAGCCGTTTGTACAACGGGGTCAGACGTATCCACACAATGGCCGAACTCTGTCGGGGATAAAGGCGAGCTTGCTTTTTATTGAATACCCTATATAAACCACGAATTATGAAAACACTTCTACATGTTGTATTAACTTTTCTGTGTTTACTTGGCTTAAATGCGTTTGGGCAAGCTCCCAATTTGCCCACCAAGCAAACACTTAGCGAAAGCATTCTTTCATCACGAACATTTTCTAATCCCAGCCAGACAGATACTGTTGTAAGGCAGCGTCCGATCGCCGATAATTATACGTTGGAGGTCGTAGCCAGGGTGAATTCCGCCAGTGGTCGCGGCCTGGATATTGAAGCCCGGAACTCTAAAGCTAAAGGATTCAGGCTTTCGCTGGATGCATCTGCTTTAAAGTGGACATCAGCCCTAAACTCTAGCCGGGCGATGACTTCTTCCAATGCGGGCGAAAGTCAAACCATCAGGATAGCGGTCAGCAACCAGTTAGTACACATTTATCAGAACGGTGTTTTCGTTCAAACCGAACCTCTTTCCAGTATTAAAGATATTGATGGGGGTGTAGAGTCTGACAATCTTTTAAATACTGTTCAAGGACCTACTTTAATTCCAAATTGGGCGGGTACAGCACCTAACAATAGCGGAAGGCCAAGCGACTACGGCTGGGCTTACACAAATACTACGGTTAACCTTTTTAACACAGCGAACTCAGGCAGCGGCATCAGATACATGGATGTCAACGCTTCTTCCGGAGGAAATGTACATACCTATAACGGCAGCCCCTATGTAGGCCGCCTGATGTTTATCAGATGGGATGGTTCCGCTTACAAAGATGCCTGTTTCAGCTATCCTGTAACACTGGAGGCTAACACCACCTACGATTTCTCGATGCTTCATGCTTATGTAACCAACGCTACAGGAGGCCGGGCCATAACTGTTGGAATTGGAAAAACCAATACCACCACTGGCCGGATAGCATCTCATGTTTTCAACACCAGCGGTACGAGAACTTTTAAAAAGGAAAACTTTATTTTCACTTCACAGGATGCGGGACAATACTATCTAACATTTACCGGGAACTGGGCTTTATACTCAATAGCCGGCTTATCAGTAAATAAAATCAATGTAAATCCGAGATTTATTTTTGGCAAGAACTATCCCGCAGGGGCAGTCGATATGGAAATCTCGTCGGTAAGCTATGAGGATGGCGCCTATGCTCCTGCGGGCGCTATTGGCGGTGCCAAACAAAATGTGATGGTAAGCGGAAACGTTGTATATATGCTGCCATCGTTCAACAAAAACTTTATAGTATCCGGAAGAACCGATTTGCACCTTACGGGCGAAACAACACCCCTCATTAATTCGTCGGTCGAATTAAATTCTGATGATGCCTGGCTGTTTTTCGATAATATTAAGCCATCAGCGGTTATTGCAAACTGGCTTGATAAGGTAACGATAAACGGAGTACCAGCCGCTAATAATCAAAATCTTCGCATCAGCATTTATAAAAACGGCACTGCTGTCATCCCGAATGGGATTCAAACATCTGCAAGAGCATTAACTGTGTTTACCCAACCTAATCTGGCAGGAGATACCCAGGCTTTTGAGATCGAAAAATACCATAATAACCTTGGCGGTTTTAACAACAAAATACGCTCATTTAAATTGAGCAGAGGCTATATGGCTACCCTTGCTAATAATGCAGACGGATCTGGCTACAGCCGCGTTTTCATAGCAAATGATGCCGACCTTATCGTGAATACTATGCCAGCAGGACTTGATACAACCGTTTCGTTTATCCGCGTTTTTAAGTGGGATTGGATAAGTAAAAAAGGAAAAGCAGGCTGGTCACCGGCAAAAATTAACTCCACATGGTATTATGATTGGAACATCGGCGGAAGTTCTTCAACAGATTATGAGTATTCTATTATCCGGCAAAACGCCGGCTGGCCTTCCTGGAATGAGCTAAACAACAAGAAAAATGTCACTCATCTTCTCGGATTTAATGAGCCCGACAGGCCCGACCAGGCGAACATGACCGTTGATGAAGCATTCAATCAATGGCCTGAAATGATGAAGTCTGGATTGCGGATCGGATCGCCAGCCCCCGCAAGTCCCCATTCAAGTTGGATCACAAACTTTCTGGCCAAATGCGACCAGTTAAACTACCGTGTTGATTATGTAGCCATTCATTGTTACTGGGGAGGTTTAACGCCTGCTCAATGGTACTCACAATTAAAAAGTATTTACGACAGGGTAAAGCGTCCGCTCTGGATTACAGAATGGAATAATGGCGCAAACTGGACCACAGAAAGCTGGCCGTCTGACCAGGCCGCCCAGTTTGAGAAACAATACAACGACATGAAGGGGATTTTACAGGTACTTGACACAGCATCTTTTGTGGAACGATATGCCATTTACGATTGGGTAGAGAATAAAAGAGCGATGGTGTTGGCCGATACGCTGACTCCTGCCGGAAAGTACTATGCAGCCAACAAATCGGACTTTGCTTACAACCCTCAAAAAGCGTATGTACATAACTGGAAATTAGTTGCCGCTCCGCTGTCAAGCAGGATAAACAATGATGACTATCTTAAAACAACACTTACATGGAGAGATTTGAATGGAGAACTGGGCTCGAAATACATTCTTGAAAGAAAAGTAGATGGCCGGGATAATAGTTTCCTCCCTGTTTATGAAATCGCCGACTACATGCAGGGAAGCAATTTGAGCTATGTTGACAGCGTGTTTGATAAAGCCAGCTACCGGGTGAAGGCCTTTAATGTGGCTGGCGACCAATTCGTGTATTCAGCGACGCTCGACGTGCTTAGAGATGCCGTCTCAACGCCTCCAACAAGCCTTACCGGCGAAGTCCTTTCGTCGTCAATCAGCAAATTGAACTGGAACGCCGGCGCCAATGCACGCTCTTATAACCTGAAGCGATCCGTAAATGCCAGCGGTCCCTTCGAAACTATTTTTGCGAGAACAACTCAGCTGGCTTATCAGGATACCAGCTTAACTCCATCCACAGATTACTATTATGTAGTAACCAGCCTCAACTCTGCAGGCGAAAGTATCAATTCGTCGGTATTAAACCTGCGAACCAAAGATCTGGTTGTACCAGATAGTGTAAAGAACGCGCGAGTGGCTTCGGGCGACGCCAAAATCATATTAACCTGGGATTTTATTTACGACGCGAAGTATGATATTTTACGCGCTGAAACTGAGAACGGAATTTTTGATACTGTAGCCACCAATGTAAACACCACCCGCTATACAGACAGCGGAAGGATTAACGGTAAAACTTATTTCTATAAGATTGTTGCGCACAATGCCGCTGGCAGAAGTCCGGAAACAAGGATTTTACAAGGCACCCCGGCAGAGGGACGATACGTTTACGTAAGTTTCAATGAAGACGCTGGCAAGTTTGCTGAAGACATCTGGGGAGGCTATCATGGTGCACTGGCTGCAACAGCGGGTCATGCCGAAGGGCGTTCTGCTGCAGCTCTGAAACTCGACGGAACGGCAAGCTCATACACAGCGTTAAATCATGGGATACTTAATGACCTAAGCGATTTTACCATCTCTACCTGGGTAAAAATGGATGCGCTTTCAAACTGGATGCGGATCTTTGATTTTGGCGCAGGAACCTCCAAATACATGTTCCTTACCCCGCAGGCAAATGTTAGCGGCGGGAAATCTACGGTCCGTTATGGTATTAAGAATGGCACAGAGGAACAAAGCGTAAGTTATCCGTTTAGCTTTCCTTTAAATACCTGGACGCACTTCGCTGTCAGCCATTCTGCGGATACTGCAAAACTGTACATCAACGGAGCGTTGGTTGCTTCTAATAACGTGTTCATCAAGCCATCAACACTGGGTCTTACTCACCAAAACTATTTGGGAAAATCTCAATACAACGATCCCATGTTAAAAGGATCAATCGATGAATTTAAAATCTTTAACCGTGCTTTAAGCGATGCTGAAATTTTAGAGGTGACGAAAGACGAGCAAACTATTGCATTCCAACCCATCCCCGAAAAGATGCTTGGTGAGCCTGACTTTGCCCCTTCGGCTACCGCTTCTTCATCTTTACCAGTATCATACACAAGCTCCGACACAAGCGTTGCCAGAATAACCAACGAAGGCAAAATCCAGCTTGTGGGACGAGGCACAGCAACAATAATTGCATCGCAAAGCGGAGATTCCCTTTATCGTTCGGCCCCTCCGGTAATCCAGCAACTCGTTGTACTGGCTCCTCCAATGGTAATGGCTAAAAATGTAGAACTGTTCCTTGATGAAACGGGGAAAGTCTCTTTAACTCCAGAAATGATCGACAATGGTTCGATAAGCTATAATGGATCGTTAAGCTTGGCCATAGATAAAACTGCTTTCAATTGCTCGCAGGTTGATTCTGCAGTATCGGTAACGCTTACGGCTACAGATGAAAGGGGTTATCAAAGTTCTGCGACTGCCACCGTAACTGTCATCGATAAGATAAAACCAGTTATCACCGGAGCCAGAGATCAATTCTTCTGCTTTACAGGCGACAGCTATACCATACCTGCTTTAGGCGCTTTCGACAATTGTGGTATTTCCACGATTAGTTACCGCATCAGTGGCGCTACCACCCGCAGCGGTTCTGGCTCAGACGCTAGTGGTGTCTTTAACTCCGGGGAATCAAAAATTTCATGGGCAGTTACCGATATTCATGGAAATGTGAGCGATACAAGCTCTACTATTACGGTAAATCAACCGCTTCAGGTAACTATTCCCGATGTATATGCCATAAGCCCTGCTTCAACAGAAAAGAACATTATCTATGCCGGTTACGGACCCGCATCGTTAACCATCGAAGCAAGACCTCAGGGTGGCTCGGCGCCTTACACTTATTCCTGGAGCACAGGTGCTAGCACGGGGCCAGTAGAGGTAGTTTCCGGCACCTACAGTGTAACTGTTACAGATTCAAAAGGGTGTCAGGTAACTACGTCTATAACCATAAACAGCCAGAATGTGGAATGTGGAACTAAAGATGACAAGGTGTTAATTTGTCATAATGGTAATACTATTTGCATCTCGGCCAGCGCGGTTCAATCGCATTTGGATCATGGCGATAAACTGGGTTCTTGCGCGGGCGCCACAACATTGGCTAGTGCCTCACAGAATTCTGGCGAGCAGGTTGAGCCCATTGCCTTATCCGCCACAGCGAAGATTGTTATATATCCTAATCCGGCCGCAGACTATATTCAGATCTCAGGTCTCGAAGCCGGGACGTACCAGTACAATATTTTTGGCCTGGGAGGAAATAGAATTTCTGGCGGCCCTCTAGTGGATGGAAAAATTACCCTGCCAGCCGGCCTGGTAAATGGGAATTACTTACTGCAGATACTCGACGGTGGAAATACCCGGATTAGTAAACAAGTGATTATCCAGAGATAAAAATTAAAGCCCCGCATGAGTCGGGGCTTTAATTTTTTTGAGTCACCTCATCAAATAGTTTTGCCACTAAAGCACCAGGTCCCTCTTCAGCTTTGTAATCGTTTCAACCGGATCAACACAAAATCCAGGATGAACCTTCGAGGTTTGCAACACGGTGCTTCTGGTTGCGGTAAGCCACCTGAACCTTGAAGCAGCATCGAGCTTCCCTATCGGGCCACTGCTTGCACTCCCTTCACAGATTTGAACAAAGGCCTCCAGATTTTTTCCGAGATCAGGAAGATTCAAATCGCAGTTAAGCGAGGCTATGCGATCAGCATTTAAAGAGTACACAGATTTCAGAAATTTCAGCTTAGCACAATACAGAATGATTCCGGTATTTATAAACTCTTCGCGTTCTACCCTCGGTACAACACGGATAACTGCGTACTCAAATAAGTGTCTCTCTTGCATGGAGGGCCTCTTTTATAAATATTTCTGACGACTTAATCCGCGACAAAAGAAAGCCAGCATATGCCTGGCGCTGTTCTTCAGCGCTGCTAAACAGTTCCTCGCTAAGCCAGTCGGATGGTATTAAGGAGACGATCTGCTGAATAAGTCCGGCGTTCAAAACCTCCTTCATTTCTTTATCGACCTGTTCCAATTCAGTCGCCCATGGCAGTAGTACATGATCTTTTATCAAACTGAACGGACGTTTAGCCTGTTCCTGCCAATTGTTCCATGAATGGTGAAAATATAAAGCAGCGCCGTGATCTATTAACCACAGTTGTTTGTTCCACATCAGCATATTTGTGTTTCGCGCGGTACGGTCAACATTCATCAGCAAGCAGTCCATCCAAACAATAGCGGATGCTGTTCTGGCATCGACTTCAAAAACCACCGGATCGAAGGTAATGGCTCCCGAAAGATAATGAAAAGCAATATTCAAACCTTCGCTAAACTTAAGCAGATCCTGGATCTCTTCATCCGGCTCTGTACGGCCAAAGGCTTCATCCAGATGTGCAAATACCAGTTCCGGAACTCTGAAACTAAGAGCCCGGGCAATCTCGCTTCCTATTATTTCGGCTATAAGCGCCTTTACTCCCTGGCCTGCTCCTCGAAACTTAAGTACATACAAAAATCCATCATCGGCTTCCGCGATAGCAGGCAAAGACCCACCTTCACGCAGAGGCGTAACATACCGGGTAACATTTACAGTTCGAAGCTCGGACATCGGGTTTGATTAAGTGCCGAAAATTAATTGAATTTTATGAGAAAGGTGCATTCAAAATACATACTTCATAATGTTGCGCTCCAGGAAAAAGACCATTTGCGTTAAAATGAACAGGCCTTACACCCCTGCTATTCATACAGCGTCTTCCACGCCTAATCCATCACTAACAGGCAGAACCCATTTACCTTCCTCGAAGCCGGGCATCTTAAAAGGATTGTTAGAGGTCAAGAAAGGACCATCCAAATCTGCCCAGTCACAAAGTGGCGCTAATGCCGCGGCCGCAAGTGTCGCAACGCTGGTTTCGCTCATGCAGCCAATCAACACTTTGAGCTTAAGTTCGCGCGCACGTTTAATCATTTGATGTGCTTCATGCATTCCCCCACTCTTCATTAACTTCACATTGATCCCATGGTAAGAATCCTTTATGTGTTTGATATCAGCTAAGCGTTGCACAGATTCGTCTGCGATAATAGGTAAGGGGCTTCGCTCAGTAATCCAGGCGTTTGAAGCGTGGTCGATTTTAGACATTGGCTGTTCTATCAATTCCACTCCCTGATCCCTAAGCCAGAATATGAAATCAAGAGCTTGTTCTTTGTTGGTCCAGCCCTGATTCGCATCCACGTACAATTTTTTGGCGCTAACAGAGCGGATAGTCTCTACCAGGATTTTATCATCTGCCGATCCCAGCTTCACTTTCAAAACATGCGCAGCTTCTGCTTCATTTACCTTTTTCACAACGATTTCGGGCGAATCCATGCCAATTGTTACAGATGTTAATGGCATATTTCGGGGATCTGCACCTAACAAAGCATAACAGGGTTCACCATATAATTTCCCTTCTAAATCATGCAAGGCGATATCCACAGCAGCCTTAACGGCCGGGTTTCCGGGTGCTGCTGAGTCCAGATACCGCTGGATCTCATCATAATCAAATGGGGGCTTTAGATCTGTAAGGTCAAGCTTGGATAAAAAGTTTGAGGCGGTTTCTACGCTTTCGCCCATGTACGGAACCATCGAAGCTTCACCCAATCCGGTTTTACCGTCGTACCCAATTTTTACCAGCATAAGCGGCGTAAATGTTCTGGAATACCCGGATATGCGAAAGGGATATTTTAATTTCAATTCAAAGGGCTTCCATGAGATTGTCATATTCCAAACTTAGATAATTTATAAAGCACAATTTGCACTTTATATGTTTTACTCTATATGTACATTATGTCACATAGAGGCCTCGGCGGATTTATTTTATCGTATCTGATCGGCAGTATCACGTCTTGCGCAGTGCTCACCGATAAAAACCCAAGGCCTGTTATCCCGATAGCCATCTTTATTGAGCATGATGAACCACAGCTCAACGCTCTTAATACCGATGTATATGGTTATAGAGTTTTGGATGTACTGGAAGACTTTAATGCGGTAAACCTTGATTTAGTCGACGAACCCGACAGCGCTCAAATTCACCTGTCCATCTCCATCGACCGTTATAATTCCTTCCCGCCCCAACAATCCGTTTCAAGACGCGTATTCAGGCGAGCGATTCAGTCCGGAACCAACGCAAGCGGTCAGCCCATTTATCAAACCATAACCGCCTCGGCCGATATTGTGCAGTCGAGGATAAGAACCTCAGCCCTATTTAATACAAACCTCGTAATAAAAGGCAAGCCGGGTAAAACTTTTAAACGCAGCTTTAGTGAAAACTTAAACATCGATAGAGTTTACGCAACCAATATTCAGGGCGATACAAGAGCTCTCGACGCCTCCATAATTGCGGCTACTATGCCACCAATGGAACCCCGGGAAGAAGATATTATCATGGCACTTTCAAACAAAGAAATGCTCGGAAGGCTGTCCCGCGAGATCCGTGCATACTATCAAAAGTAAATTCGATACGAAGCGATGCTCTCAAAGCCTCAGCTTTTGTACCTTTGCGCCTCATGAGCACAGCCCTTTTTCGCCCCTTTGAAAGATATAATTTTAGTGAGAACGTTTGTTACTTAACAGGCCAGCCAGCCACAGCGCAAACCACCATTTTTCCAAGCTGGCTGTTGCAGCAGTTTAACCTGGCAGAGAAGCCGTTCAAGATGCTGGATGAGAACATTGCTACTTATCAGGATATAAAAATACCTGTATCTGCGCAAGCTCTGACTGCTGTAAACCTGCTGGATGACGAAATGAAAGAGGCACTTAACGGAGGATATGAAACCATCAAAAAAGTCGATGAACTCCGCTTATTTCAATGGATTGCAAAACAGGTTTATGGAATTATCCACTGGGAAGTCAGAGCCGGCATACGTCAGCAGCGAGCCATTGGCGAGGAGTTTAGCTTTTCACAGTCTATCGCCCACAAATTCAGCAATCTGCACATCATGCTTCAATCGCTGGTACAGCCGGTAGTGTTCGAAGGCCTGGCACCCTGGAGTATCAAAATCTTTCCTGTCGAGAATCCTCCGGAAACTTTTAGCTACCGCGATGAGATCAATACTCTTGTTTTTTCTTTACGGATGAAAGATTTCGGGATCATTGCCTGCCTGCAGGACAATGGCGAAAGCCTGAATTACCACAAAGAAATTCTCGACAAAGTGGAAGGAAAACAACTGCATCCTATCCAATACGAAGAAATCTGCGCCAATTTTTTCTACTCAGCATACCTGTTTAACCGTTTACCTGAGTATACCATTCTGCCCACAGATGAAGCTGTTTATGTCGAACCTATGCCGTTAAGAATCAGCGCCAGGCCCGTTTATGACATCTGGCAGGTAAAAACTTACGGACAGGTTTTAGAAAATTTCTGGAAGCCCTGGGGATTTCTTCTCCTTGAAATAATAAAGAACCCTGAAAAGCCCATGAGTTTTTTAACCGATCTCGATGGCAACTTTTTAAATCCTGATCAGATAAAGCAGGATATCTAAGAGAACCACTGCCCCGACGTGATCTCGCGGAAAAACTCGAAGGGGACGTAAGGATGAAAGATTATAGTAATAATGATACCTGCTAAGGCACCAAAAAAGTGAGCGTCGTGGTTTATTGTTCCCGACTGTTTTGATGCGTAAGCACTGTAGATAAGGTACAATACTCCAAATACTACGGCATGAATGGGAATGGAGAAAAAGATGTAAAATCGAGTTAGAGGATCGAAAAGAATGTAACTGAATACCACCGCAGAAACTGCACCCGAAGCACCCAAACTATTATACCAAAAGTGGTCTTTGTGTTTTAAAATGGTACTTAAATCACTTAATGCAAGGCTTGCGATATAGAGGATCGCAAACTGCCATGAACCTATCATCCTTTCTAAGGTAAATGCAAAGAAATAGTACGACAGCATATTCATAAACAAATGCGCGTAGTCTTTATGAATCAGCCCGCTGGTAAAAATTGAATACACACGTTCGCCGCGATGCACGCTGTACGGATGCAGCATAAATTTACCATATATCTGCTCGTTCGAGAAAGCGTAGAGACTGGTAACGATCGTTAAGATGAATATAATGCTTGCAACCGGTGTATCAAATAAATAATGTTCCATAACTCTAATCTCTATCGGTTGAAATTAGCATTTATTGAATAAAGCGGAGAAAAAAGATGAAATGTTAATACAAACCTTCGGGACCGAAGCAGTACCGAACGCCGACAGAGGCTACGCCCCAAAAATCCCGTCCGTTTTTGAAAATACTTTTAGGATCATTGTAGCCATCAATATCCTCGCCCAACATGATATTGGATTGGTAGTTAAAACTGAAAATGAATTTAGTGAAGCGCCATTTATCTACCACGTTGAAGCTGATACCGGTGTTGATTGGGATTAAAAGATTCGTAGACTTATCCAATCCCGGGAACTTATAGTTCGTGCCATCAGGTTTAATTCTCACCACGTCGGCCATATTATTTTGGATAATACCCACGCCTGTACCAACATAAAAGCCTCTTATGGCATACAACAGATTGCTGCTTTCAAAATCAACAAACTGACCCAGTTGAGTTTTGCCGTTAAGCATTACGGCCATATAGCTGTTGTTAAAAAAGCGTAAATGCGGATCGTTGGCCTTATCACCACCACTAATATTCCCTTTTTGAATTTCAATACCTGCCAGAGTAAAAGGTGTAATATGATAATCGCCCGTAAGAATAATTGTTGGCTTGGGAATGACTTTTTGCACATCGGCAAGCGCATGAGTTGCACCTGTATTTAACCCAATACTTAGCCGATAATAATTATATTGCGCTGAGGCAAGGGAACAAAACAAACACCCCAGAATAAATATTGTGAATCTCTTCAATTCAATGTGCGCTTAAAATCGTATGTAAATTAACTAAAAAAAATACAAACTTTGGAATACAAATTTGTTATGGCATTGTTAAACGGACGTTCGATATGAAAGGTTTAGAAAATTATAGTTTCACCTGCCTGGAGCGATTTTTAAGATACGTCAGGATTCATACGCAGTCAGATCCTCATTCTTTATCAAACCCGTCAACTGCCCGGCAAAAAGATTTGGGAAAAGTTCTGGTAGAAGAATTACAACAGATGGGGATTGATGATGCAGGGCTCGACGAGTTTGGGTATGTATATGCCACTGTGCCTGCCACTACCGTCAAAGAAGTTCCCGTGATCTGCTTTTGCTCGCACATGGATACCTCGCCTGATTGCAGCGGAGCGGATGTAAAACCTATTGTCCACACCAATTACCAGGGTCAGGATTTGGTCTTGCCCGACGATCCGGCCGAAGTTATCCGTAAATCTGAACACCCCGACCTGGCCGCTCAAATTGGAAATGATATTATTACCGCAAGCGGTACAACTCTTTTAGGTGCAGATAATAAGGCTGGCATTGCCGAAATAATGGATGCCGCGAACTTCCTGATGTCACATCCCGAAATTAAACATGGTAAGATTCGCATACTTTTCACACCCGATGAAGAAATTGGAAGAGGCGTGGAAAAAGTAGATCTGGTTAAACTTGGCGCTCAATATGCTTACACGGTTGATGGCGAAACCGCGGGATCTATTGAAAACGAAACATTCTCGGCCGATTCTGCCATACTTAAGATACAGGGCGTGAGTGCGCATCCCGGCTTTGCCAAAGGCAAGATGCAAAGCGCTATAAAAATAGCTTCAGAAATAGTAGCCAACCTGCCTAAAGACAGAATGAGTCCGGAAAGCACCACTGCTAAAGAAGGTTTTATACATCCTGTCGGGATAACCGGCTCGGTGGAAGAAGCCACCATAGAATTTATTTTAAGAGATTTCGACGAGGAAGAACTTATAAATCAAAAACGCCTGCTGCTGGCAATTGCTGATGAAGTGCTGGAAGGTTACCCCAATTCGCAGTACCGGCTGGAAATAAAAGAACAGTACCGTAACATGAAATCGGTGCTTGATAAACATCCCAACATTATCCGCGTTGCCCAACTGGCCATTGAACGGGCCGGTCTGGCACCAAAACTTCAGAGCATAAGAGGCGGCACCGATGGTTCAAGACTTTCTTTTATGGGATTGCCATGCCCCAATATTTTTGCAGGCGAACATGCCTTCCATGGCAAACAGGAGTGGGTATCTGTACAAGACATGCAAAAAGCCGTACAAACCATTGTCAATCTGGCTATAATCTGGGAGGAGCAGAGCTAAATCCCTCAAAACTAGCGCCGGTCGAAATTTTTGGTCGCTGATAACATGCCATTGGTCTAAAATACCCAGCCTTTGGGCTCAAAATCCAATTTAATTGGCATATGAAGCTATCTTTGTATAATGGCATTAAAGAATCGCAGCCTCAATAAATATCTAACGCCTGCACTTCATATTATTTTTTGGGGCTTGATCATCATCTCACCCTATTTATTTCGTAATCCAAATACCTGGAAGGGCTTTAACCCATGGCACTATAAGCTTATTATCAATAACGTTATTCTTGCCCTGCTTTTTTATTTTAACGCCTTCGTATTATATCCGAAAGTTTATAAAACAAAAGGGCTTTGGGTATATCTTCTTACCGCTATCTCCATTATCATAGCGTTAATGTTTTTATCAAAATCTATCGACAAACAGCTGTTTGCAGATCATAAAGGCTGGGGGAAAGGGCGACGGGGTGGTGGCTCCGGGGGCGACCTTCGCTGGATGCGCTGGTACATTACCAACATATTGACCTATGTATTCATCATGGGGATCAGTTTCAGCTACCGGATTATTAAAGACAATAACCGCCTCGAAAAAATCCGGAAAGAGAAAGAAAATGAAACGCTGAAGACCGAGTTAACCTTCCTGCGTTCGCAGGTGAGCCCTCATTTCATGTTCAACGTGTTAAACACACTGGTATCCCTGGCAAGGAAAAAATCTGATCTGATTGAACCTTCGCTTATACAACTTTCTAATTTGATGAGGTATATGCTTTATGAGAGCAACGACGAGCGCATCCGCCTTGAGCAAGAAGTTGAATATTTAAGAAGTTATATAGATCTTCAAATGCTCCGCTTTGGCGATGATGTTCATATCGAACTTAATATTTCTAAAGATCTGTCAGATTACGAAATTGAACCGATGCTGCTCATTTCATTTGTTGAAAATGCCTTTAAGCATGGGATAGGAATGATAGAGGAGCCCGTCATAAAAATATTTTTAACGATAGACAGAACAAAACACTGGCTCGACTTTAAGGTTGAGAATGGGATATCTCCTCAAGAGGATTCGAAAGATAAAAGTTCTGGTATAGGCTTAATCAATATGCGCCGGCGTCTTGAGCTTCTGTATAAAGACCGTTACGTGCTTCAAACCAGTCAGAACGGAGATATCTTTGTTTCACATCTAAAAGTACAGCTCAAATGATTAAATGTCTGGTAGTTGACGATGAACGCCTGGCGATCGAACTGATGGAAGATAATATCCGTCAGGTTCCGTTTCTGGAGCTGGTGGGAAGTTGCCGCAATGCCATGGAGGCAATGACGTTTCTGAGCAAGCAAACCGTTGACTTGATATTCCTTGATATACAAATGCCCGGCCTTTCGGGATTACAATTTGTAAATAGTTTGAGCAGCCCCCCGATGATTGTATTCGTCACAGCATATGAGAAATATGCGGTTGAGGGTTTTAACCTCGATGTATTAGACTATCTTATAAAGCCCGTCTCCTTCGAACGCTTTTTTAAAGCAGCAAATAAAGCCTTGGAGCTATTCAACCTGAAAAACCAGATTAGCAATCCACCACAGCAAAATACAGTAAACGATTACCTGTTTGTAAACGCAGATTACTCATTGGTAAAAATTAACATAGCCGATATCCTGTACATCGAAGGTTTGAAAGATTATATAAAAATATATCTATCGGATACAGAAAAGCCAATCATAACCCGCCTTAGCATGCGCTTTATGGAAGAAAAACTGCCAGCCGAAAGGTTTATGCGGGTACACAAATCGTATATCATTTCTCTTGATAAATTAATCTCCTTTAAAAAGAACCGGGTGCTGGTACAGGCTTCAGAAGTTCCGGTAAGCGATAATTATCGCGAAGCCCTTCTTGCTTATATGGGGCATCAGCAGTAAAATCGCCATGAATTCTCATTTGGTCGATAAATACTCCTTGTAAGTATCATTTAACGAAAACATTTAAAAACAGGTATTAAACTTGCGGCATAAAGCACAATACTTAGCATCATGAAAAAGTTATTATTCACCATATTCTTTCTTATAAGCACCCAGGCCATCTTCGCTCAGGGCGTACGCAGCATCAGTGGCGTGGTCCGCGATTCGGCTGGAACAGCTGTAGTGTATGCAACGGTGCGTCTCACCTCCCCGAAAGACACTTTGATGACCCGGACAGACATCGATGGGCTTTTCACGTTTAGTAATGTAAAGTCATCTCAATTTGTATTAAGTGTAAATAATCTTGGGTATAGCGATTTTGTGAAGAGGTATTTGTACTCCGAAAATACCAACCCGGTTAAACTTGACCCCATTACACTTAGCGGTCAAAGCCGGATGCTAAAGGAAGTGGTGGTTACAGGAACGGCAGGTGTGGTTATTAAACAAGATACCGTCGAATTCCGTGCAAGCGATTTCCCGGTTAGAGAGAACTCGGTGGCCGAGGATGTTATTAAAAAGCTTCCGGGCGTTGAGGTAGATAAAGACGGAAATGTTACCACGCAGGGTAAAAGTGTTACCAGGATTAAAGTAAACGGTAAAGACTACTTCGACGGCGATTTAAAGACGGCTACCCAAGGCCTGCCCGCCGATATTATCGAAAAAATCCAGATCGTGGACGATTATGGCGACCAGGCCAACATAACAGGGATCAGAGAAGGCGAGGCCGATAAAATTATAAACATCACTATCCGGCCCGACCGCATGAAGGGAAGCGTCATCAGCGGAGTAGTGGGCGGAGGAAATGAAGACCGATACCAGGTTTCGGGCAACGGACAGTTCATGAACAACGACCAGCAATTAGATGTACGCCTGAATTTGAACAACACAAATACATCACCTTTTAATTTTGGCGGCGGTGGCGGCCGCGGATTCGGTGGTGGTGGCGGTGGAAACCGTGGCGGCGGCGGTGGTGGAGGAGGTAACTTCGGCGGTGGCGGAGGGTTTGGCGGCGGCGGATTCGGTGGGAACGCCGGTGGTATAACTACTACTACAGCCGGTGGTATAAACTACCGCGACAATCTTAGTCCGAAGCTGGCCATAAACGGCAGCTACCGTTTTAACGTGCGGAATACTTTATCGGTATCAAACAGCACCAGGACCTCATACTTTACCCAGGATTCTGTATTGGTAGCAATCGCAGACGCAAATTCAAAAAGCGGAAATAATAACCATAGTGCAAACTTTAATCTCGAATACGCGATTGACTCGCTGAATTATCTGCGTATCACTCCGTATTTCAACATTGGTACAAGCGATTCGAACGACTCCACCCGTTTGGAACAAGAGCAAACAGGGCGTTCGCCGGAAGATCAGCTAACCGATCTGTTCAGAAAGTCCAGCGCTCCTTCATTTGGTGGTAACCTTATTTACAACCATCGCTTTAGAAAGATGGGAAGAAATTTCTCGTTCGGCTTAAACCTGAACAGTTCTGATAATGACAATGATCAGGAAGTGCTTGATAAGTTTTTATATTACAATGCAGACCTTACACCAAGAGGCGATTCTTTATCTCAAAGGCAGATCGAAACCTCAAACAAACGCTTCAACGCCAATGCAAATATCACTTATAGCGAACCGGTAGGTAAGTTCGGCCGAATGGATTTCGGTTACAATTACAACATTGCAGATTACGAAAACAGCCGCATCACCAACTTATACCAGGGCGAGGTTCCGGTAATGAATAACGACTTAAGCAACGTATACGACTATTCGTTTACCACCAACAGATTCAGCTTAAATTATAGATATGACCGGCCAAGACTTTACAACTTCACCCTCGGATTAACAGCACAACCTACTTCGTTAAAAGGCTATTCTGTAACGCACGGGGTTCCGTCTGAGCGGAAAGGGTTCAACTTTTTCCCAACCGCCCGCTTTGAATACAGCTTTGCTCGCTCACGTTCTCTTTCTATCAATTATAACGGAAGAAGTAACGAACCGAGTTTCAACCAGATCCAGCCTGTAGTTGATGCATCAAACCCCCTGCGTCCGGTGGTGGGTAACCCGGGGCTTAACTCCTCTTTTACTCAATCGGTAAACATCCGGTACAATACCAATAACCAGGCGAAAGGCCTATTTTTTAACATCGGCGTATTTGGGAACTTTACCAACGATCAGATTACCAGGAACATCGTCAGGTATGTAGATTCGATCATTGTTGACAATAAGAAAACCGCCCGCACCATCCAGGAGACGAATTATTTGAATGCTGATGGATATTACTCTACAACATCATTCTATTCATTGTCGAAATCGTTTTTGGAAAGAAAATACAGGGTTTCGTTGAACGGGCGTGTTAATTATATTAACGATGTTTCCTTTACTAATAACCGCGAAAACATTGGCAGAAACTGGACTTTTGTTCAAAACCTCAGCCTTCAGATAAATCCAAATCCGAATGTGGAGATTTATCCTTCGATAGGCTACCGCGGAACCACGGTCAATTATACAACAGGTAACGATACCCGGGCCACCACGGTGAACTATGATTTAAACGGCCGTTTGTATTTCCTGAAAACCTTTATTGTAGGCTGGGATCTGAGTAAAAACATCAATAAAGGATACAGCTCCAGTGTCAACCCACTAATCATTAATGCCTATCTCGAAAAACAGTTTTTCAACAGACGAGGAACGTTACGGTTCCAGGGCTTCGACTTATTGAATGAAGGAACAGTTGTTGGAATCTCTCAGGACGCTAACACCATCACCAGCAGTCAAACGAACCGTTTAACACGTTACTTTATGGCAACTTTCAGTTTCAGAATACAAAAGTACCCGGGCGGAGTGCAGCCTAACTTTGACCGGAACAGGGGTGAGGGTCGCGGCGGCGACGGACAGCCACGTCGGGAACGTATGGGGTTTTAGAATTCCACAGACTCCTCTCAAAGCATGCAATCGGACATTATGGCCGTGTAAATGGACATTATGGCGCTGTAAGCAGGCATTATGATGGCGTAAACGCCCATTATGATCATGTAAACGGGCATTATGATGTTGTACGTACCTCTTATGTCAATGTAAACGGGCATTATGCTCAGGTAAATGCCCATTATGGTCATGTAAACGGGCATTATGCTGTTGTATTTGACCCCTCCTAAAATACGGCAATTATGGACGATGGAAGCAGCAGAAACTCGCTAATGGGGGTTTGTAATCCCGAAGAGCGTAGGAAAGCCTGGCATTTTAGAGATTCATTTTCAACTTGCCAAAAGCTTAGAACTTTTGGCAAACTTTCTATTTACTTATTCCACCTGTCCACTAACAGAAGTCGGCACCGGAAAAAACTGAATTCCATCACCTGTTTTAAATACTGCGTTAATGGTAACCGGCAAACGCCCTGATGCTTGCATCTGGTTACTCAACACCTTTGCCGCAGCCAATTGCATCTCTTCACTATTCTGATAATTTACCAGCAGTGATTTACTTTTCTCTACCCCAGGTAAGCCTCTTATCACATATGGATTAGCAAATAAACAGGTAACGGTATTTAAACCGGCCAGATGTGAAATAAAAGATTTCAATTCATCATTATAGTCTAGTGAACTTTGTGGCCGCTTTCTATAATCGTGTATCGCTACCACAATCTGATCATAGGTTCTGAGATTGTTGGATACATTTTTTATATCCGCAGCCGATGCAATCTTCGAAAGAATAAAGTTTGTAGAATTACTAAAACGCTTTTGCATTTCCTTTTGAAACTGACTCACTTCGGTCACACCAAGGCTAATTATCGCCGTTTTACGACTTGCAGAGAATTGTTTCAACAAACTATCACTCTTTAAAACTGTAACAGCAGCATCAGATAAGCGCTGATTTAAAGAATGGGCGTCGCCTCCATTCAAATCTTCATACACATTTACGATATTGATATTTTGAGGCGTATTCAGCCCCGCCCAATATTTAGCAGCTAAGATCTTTTTAACGCTCTCATCTATTTGATCCATCGGAATCCTTTTTTGCCTGATTGCCCGTCTTACTAATTTGATCGACCGTGGCGCGTTTTCCGAAAGCTCAATCACATCATTACCGGCAATAATTGCCCGCACATCGGCCTCGCCATCGGGAAAGTATTTTACCACACCTTTCATTTCCATCGCGTCGGAAAACACAAGACCTTTAAAGCCTAGCTGCTCCTTAAGTAATCCGGTTACAATTGGGCGGGATAATGTGGAAGGAAGATTTCTGGTAGTGTCCAAAGCCGGAATATTCATGTGAGCAACCATCACACCCGATGCTCCTTTGCGGATAAGTTCTTTAAAAGGATAAAGTTCAAGCGAATCCAACCTTTCTTTACTGAAAGTCAACACTGGCAAATCGTTGTGCGAATCTACATTGGTATCGCCGTGCCCGGGAAAATGCTTGATACTCACCAAAATACCAGCGTCCTGAAGTCCGCGCATATAAGCCGAAGCTTTGGATGCAACATTTAACTTATTATCTCCAAACGACCGGTAATTGATTACCGGATTATTAGGGTTATTATTAACATCGACCACCGGCGCAAAGTTGATATGCATCCCGATGCGTTTAAAATCACCGGCAATTTTCTTTCCCATCTCATACACTAAATTAGTATCCCTGATGGCGCCTAGTGTCATCTGGTAGGGATATGAAATGGTGCTGTCGAGGCGCATCCCAAGTCCCCATTCGGCGTCCATAGCAATTAAGAGGGGCACTTCGCTTAGCTTCTGATAAGAATTAGTCAGGGCCGCCTGTCTTCCGGGTCCGCCTTGGAAAAAAACCAGGCCTCCAACCTTATTCTTTTTGATTATAGCAGCTACTGCGTCTTCATAGGCCTTTCCTTTGTCAGTATGTGCACGCAAGAAAAATAATTGTGCTATTTTCTCTTTTCGGGTTAACTTTCTAAATACCGAGTCGACCCAGATTTGTTGGCTATCCGTGGGCTCCATGAAGGTTTTTCCCGCCTGACCGAGCGTTTCTAAAGAAATAAATAAGATAAAAATGGATAAGAGGTACTTCGAACTCATGTTGTGTGTTTAAAAGAATTGTAGGCAATTCTATACAGTAAATATAAAGTAAAGGCCCGTAACACAAACAAATTTTATCCAAACCTGTTTTCCGATCTGAAATGCCTTAATAGTAACGAACTGGCACGATATTTCATATACATGTTAAAACACACAACATGAAACGAATACTTATTTTAGCTTATGTGCTGATTTCTGCGGCAGCAGTTAATGCACAGTCATTGGGTGGAAGAGTTGGAGTGAATTTCTCCAATGTGATCAGAACAGGAGATGACGATTTCGAAACAGAATTTAAACCAGGCTTACACGCCGGTATAACCATTGACATTCCATTGGTAGACCGCCTGTCGTTCGCACCCGAAATCATGTATTCCCAAAAAGGGTATAAAAGTAGCGGAAGAACGCTGTTAGGAGCTGAGAACGATTATACAGTAACCACTAATTTCATAGAGATTCCGGTACTGTTAAAGATCGGCGCTTCTAATGGTTTCAATATTCATCTCGGACCGCAAATCTCTTTTCTTACATCAACCACCGAAAAATTTGAATCTGGTGACGAAGATTACAGACGTACTGTAAAGGAAGAAAACGACAACCTTCGTAAAAACATTATCGGAGGTGTTTTAGGAGCCGGTTTTAATTTGGGAACGAACACCAGCTTAACCGCCAGATATGCTCTTGATCTGCAAAAGAACAATGGCGATGGCGATTCTGAAACTCCGGAGTTTAAAAATCAGGTGATTCAGGTGGGTCTTGGAATCAGATTTTAATAAATATCTTTAAAACAGAAAGCCCTGCTCATTTCGGTGAGCAGGGCTTTTATTTTGCATATTAATATACTTTAATCCCTCGGCCGTATGGGAAGTCCCTCGCCTTGGCTGCTGATTCCTGCGGTATCTGCTTTGTTCGCCGATGTACGTGATCGGGTAGGATAACCGTCATGAGCCTGTTTTCCCGTTGTATCAGAGCCGACATTAACCCGCGACGACTGCTTACCGTTGCTTTCTTCATATTGGGTAATTGAGACGGTTTGCGCAGCGCCGCTTGCCCCGACGTTCACAGCCGAAGTATCTGCGGCGGTGTTTGAGCGATGAGTATCTAATATATATGCCGTGTCAGACGCCATTTCGTTTTGATTGCCTGGCTCTCCGCAAGAAGCAATAAATAGGGCAGAGCCGCTAAAAAGTAAGTTTAAGAATGCTTTCATCTCAGATAAGTTTATCTTTTTAACAAGTTCAAAGCGAAATAGATTTAAGAAAGCACAGCTTAAGTTTCCGGCGCGTGTATTTCCTTCAGGCCTAAAGGAACCAGTTTTTTGGTTTTTAACCAGGTTAGGGTTACAATAAACAGCGTCATGCTTCCGCCAAATACAATTGCAGGAACAGTGCCCATCAGTTTTGCCGTTAAACCGGATTCAAAGGCTCCAAGTTCATTGGATGAACCGATAAACATAGAATTTACTGACGAAACTCGTCCGCGCATATTTTCGGGCGTTAATAACTGCATAATGGTGGACCTTATAACCACACTGATGCTATCAAAGACCCCTTCGAAAAACAGAAATACCAGGGTGAGATAAAAACTGGTGGAAAGTCCGTAGCAGATTATCGAGATCCCAAATCCTGTTACGGCAAATAACAGGTTGCGCCAGGGCTTATTCATCGGCGAATGACGAGCCATAATCAACATAGTAAGTACTGCCCCAACAGCGGGAGCTGCACGCATAATACCGTATTGTTCGGGACCAACATTAAGTACTTCACTGGCAACTACGGGGATCAAAGCAACAGCGCCACCAAAAAACACCGAAAATAGATCAAGACTCATGGCGCCAAGCATCATCCGGCTACCAAACACAAACCTGATTCCTTCGGATAAACTTTTGTAAATATTTTCTTTAGGGATAAACTGAGGCGGTTGTTTTTTCAGAAAAAAAGTACATCCGAAAGAGAGTGCAATAAATACCAGTATCAGAAAAAACGTGACCGACACGCCGTAGTAGGCGTAGATCAGTCCACCAAAAGCAGGGCCCCCGACCGATGCGATCTGCCAGCCTGTACTGTTCCAGGTTGACGAATTCGCATAATGCTCACGGGGTATAATTTGTGCCATTATAGAAAAAACGGTCGGGCCCATAAAGCCGCGTGCTATGCCAATCGTAAAAATCATCGAATACATTACCCAAACGGTAGCTGACTCTGAAATACGGGACGAATATGCGGGCAAGGTTACCAGAAATATCACCAGCGATGAGAAAAACATAGCGGCCAGAATGTATTTCAGCATCTTTGTTTTCTCTGACTTGTCGGCCACATAACCACCATATAATGCGAAACTCAGTGCAGGGATTGCCTCGGCGAGGCCGATAAGCCCCAACGACAGTTCATCTTTTGTAAGTTTAAAAATGTGCCAGCCTATTACTACAGCCTGAATCTGATAAGCGAAGGTTAGAAAAAAGCGAATGGTTAAAAACGAGCGAAATTCGGCAAAGCGGAGCGCCGCATAAGGGTCCTTCTTTTCAGGAATTGTCGTTTTATCCGGGTCTATATTATCCAATTTAATGCTTTACTCAGAATCCAAACAGAGCCGCCAAATTACGGTTTTAAGAAATATTATGAAGGGATATTGACCTTTCCTTTTTATTAAAATACTGTTTTAACAGCCTATTCTCATCCGAAGACAGATTTGGGTCTGTCTCGAAGATTCTGATGACTTCACTTCTGGCTTCCTGCAATATTTCCTGATCGTGAGTTAAGTCGGCGAGTTTCAAATCCAGCACACCGCTTTGCCGCGTACCTTCTATATCCCCGGGACCACGCAGTTGCAGGTCAATCTCCGATATTTCAAATCCGTCATTCGTTTTCACCATGGTTTCGAGGCGAATTTTAGCCTCCTTGCTCAGCTTGTTGCCACTCATCAGAATACAATAAGATTGCTCGGCTCCGCGCCCTACCCGCCCGCGAAGCTGGTGCAATTGCGACAAACCGAACCGTTCAGAATTCTCAATAATCATCACACTTGCATTGGGCACGTTTACGCCAACTTCGATCACAGTAGTAGCCACCATGATCTGAGTCTCTCCTTTTATAAAACGCTGCATTTCAAAGTCCTTCTCGGACGGCTTTAACTTACCGTGAACAATGCTGATGCGATAGTCCGGCAGAGGGAATTCGCGCGAAATCGTTTCTATACCTGCCTCCAGATACAAAAGATCCAGTTTTTCGCTTTCTTTAATTAATGGATACACAATATATACCTGCCTGCCCAGTGCAATCTCCTGCTTCATAAAACCGAACATCCGCAAACGCTGACTTTCAAAAAGGTGTATGGTTTTAATCGGTTTACGGCCGGCAGGCAATTCGTCAATCACCGAAACATCAAGATCTCCGTACAAAGTCATCGACAATGTACGCGGAATAGGAGTGGCTGTCATGACCAACACATGCGGCGGTATGGAGTTCTTCTTCCAGAGCTTAGCCCTCTGCTCCACTCCGAAACGATGTTGCTCGTCTACCACCGCAAGGCCCAGGTTAGAAAATTGTACAGAATCTTCAATCAGTGCATGAGTACCAACCAGTATATTTAAAGTACCGTTGGCAAGTTGCTCATGAATTACCTTTCGCTCCTTTTTTAAAGTCGAACCCGTAAGCAATGCAATAGTTGCAAAACCATCGCCAACCATATTTTTAATAGACATAAAATGCTGTTGCGCAAGAATTTCGGTGGGCGCCATAATACAAGCCTGGCAGCCATTGTCTATAGCCAGAAGCATGCACATTAGCGCCACAACTGTTTTTCCACTTCCAACGTCTCCTTGCAGCAACCTGTTCATCTGAACACCCCGTTGGGTATCCAGACGTATCTCTTTCAAAACGCGCTTTTGAGCGTTAGTCAGATCAAATGGTAACTTATCCTTGTAAAAAGTATTGAACTTGTCGCCTACTTTATCGAATACTAAACCTTTAAATTTTTGAGTTCGAAGCAGCTTGTTCTTCAATAATTTAAGCTGAATGAAAAACAATTCCTCAAACTTTAGCCGGCCAACAGCGGCCTGTAAAGAACCGGCGTCTGGCGGAAAATGGATATACCGGATGGCCTCTCTACGGCCAATGAGCTTAAATTTTTGGAGGATATATTCCGGAAGCGTTTCCTCTATTTCGTTAATCACCGCGTCCAGTACCGCAGCCTGAATTTTCTGTATTCCTTTAGTATCCAGAGAAAACTGCTTCAGCTTTTCAGTAGAGTTATACACAGGTTGCAGAGTTGGATTGCCCTGCTTTTTTAGGTTAGGATTATAGAGTTCGAGTTCAGGGTGAGGAATTGAGATCTTTCCATTAAACTCATTTGGCTTGCCGAAAACGATAAATACAGCATTCGGTTGCAACATTTTTTCCACCCAGCGCACACCCTGGAACCAAACCAGCTCAATTACACCGGTATCATCCCTGAGCCTGGCCAACAGTCGGCGTGACTGCTTTTCGCCAATAATCTCTTTTGAAACCAGGCGGCCCAATACTTGCACAGCCGGTAAATCTGGCGTAAGCTCGCGTATTTTATAAAACCGGGTGCGGTCTATGTATCTGAATGGATAATAATTTATTAAATCCTGATAAGTAAAAACCGACAACTCCTTTTTAAGGACATCACCCCGCTGCGGGCCAACGCCTTTCAAATATTCTATGGGGGTGCTTAATGAATGAATTGCCAAGATTTATCTCCAGGGTTTTTACCCTATCAAAGATAATTTAAAGATGTCAGGTTTAAAGCCTTTCCGGGATGAATCCCATTTCAATCATCCAGCGCTCGCATAAAACAGTCCAGTAGTCGGTAGAGCCCGGATTATTTCTTAAAGCAATTGCATGTCCTCCTTGCGGGAAAGCATGCAAGGCCGCCGAAATATTCTTTTCCAGTAACGCATTATAAAACATCAGACTATTGCGCACACTTACGGCCTTATCGTTAAAAGCATGTACTAAAAAGGCCGGCGGTGTGGTAGCAGATACCTTTAAATGGGGGGAGTATGTCTCGCGTTTAGCTCGCGATGAATTAATGCCTAATAAATTATCGCGGCTGCCAACATGAGCGTAGGCTCCTAAATCAATAACAGGTGAAACCAGTATACTGAAATTTGGCAGGTAGCTCTGTTTATCGAGGCTATCGCCGATAGACGACAGATCCTGATTTATGGTGCCGAGGCTCGCTGCCAAATGGCCACCCGCGGATGAGCCCTGAACGCCAATTTTGCCGGGATTGATTCCCCAACGCCAGGCGTTGGCACGAACAAATCTGATTGCCCGCTGGCCGTCCTGAAAGGGCCCTTTTTCTCTTTCCCTTAAGTCGGGAGAAGTAGGTAAACGATAATTTACCACAAATGCGCTGATACCTATCGTATTAAACCATTTGGCCAGCTGGAAACCGCTGATATTCAGCGCGAGCCTCGCATAACCGCCTCCCGGAAAAATCAATACGGCAGCACCCTTATTTTCCTTTTTAGATGGGAAAAAAGCGTACATCCCCGGCGTGGCAACCCTGTAAGCATAATCCTCCGTGATGCTGTCTGTCAGTTTTAATCCTTTTGAATTGGGCATTTTGCCCTCTGGCCATAACGGAATAAATTCCTGAGCGGATGTACAAAACGGTACTACAACAAAGAGAATGCTTATCAGGAACTTCATATAGTCTATTTAACAGGTTCTACTCTAAACCAATCGAAATCCGCAAATCCTGAATCGTTTATTTGCCTGTCGCGCGTAGCGAAAAGCCCTACTTTAGCGCCTTTCCAACGGCCCACCTCGGCCTGAAACTCTTCCCCTGCATCAACAAAAGTTTGTCCGTCGAAACTGTAACTGAACTGGCATTTGGCACCAGGGATCACCTTTACTCTGAAATAAGCGGTGGGGCTGCTCGCTTTCATAATCACTTTCTCTTCCTCTGATTTTCCCCGTTCAGCATCTTTTCCGAGTGTATAAACCAGGTAAGTTCCGTCTTTTTTGCTTTTTAACGCAATATTTGCGTAGCTAAAGCCCATAATGGTCAAACCAACTTTTTCATTCTCCAGGTTTGCATTGGGCGTAAATTTCATTTTGGTAGTTACCATAAACTCGTCCGCCGGAAACTTTTGAAGCAAAACATTAGGTGCAGCCCACAAATTTTTTGCGCTGTCGGGAAGCTTATCGGTAAACAATCTTAACGCGCCGTTCGCCACGTGCATAAATGCCCAGGTGCTTTTAGGATTAGCCATCCATTGCCATTGCAAGCCCAATTTAAGACCGCTAAATTCATCGCTTTCAACGGGAGTAACCATCGGATACGTCTTTCCAACATTTGGTTTTTTATAAACCAAAACCGGTTCTCCTGTTCCGTCGCCATCCTTATCAATCCCGATTACGGGCCAGTTATTCACCCATTTCATGGGATTGAGATGTACAACCCTGCCGTAAGGACCTTTGTCCTGGAAATGCAAGAACCAGTCCTCGCCGGAAGGCGTGTCAACCCAGGCGCCCTGATGCGGACCATTTACTGTAGTTGTACCCTGATGCATCACTACTTTTCTTTCGTAGGGGCCATATAAATTTTTGGAGCGCAGAACCAATTGCCAGCCGGTAGAAACCCCGCCCGCCGGAGCAAAAATGTAGTAATAACCGTTCCTCTTGTAAAACTTGGGGCCTTCGATAGTCGGATCGGTGTCGTGCCCGTCGTATACAATTACCCCTTCGTCTAATGACTTGGTTCCCGAGGTGTTTAATTCTCTCACCATCATAATACTCTTGATTCCGGCCCTACTACCGGCAAAAGCGTACACTAAATATACTTTACCATTGTCGTCCCAAAGCGGGCAGGGATCAATCAGCCCTTTACCACCTGCAACTAAAATGGGCTCAGACCATGGGCCTGCAGCGTTTTTGGCCTTGGTTAGATATATTCCAAAATCAGGATCCGGATAATAAATGTAAAACTCACCGTTGCGATAGCGGATAGAGGGCGCCCATACTCCCTGACCGTGACGTGGCACCGAAAAATAATCAAATGGAGGCTGACGCTTTAACGCATGACCAATGATTTTCCAGTTTACCAAATCTTTTGAGTGCAAAACAGGCAGACCCGGCACGTCCTCAAAAGAAGAAGAGATCAGATAATAATCATTCCCAACCCGCACGGCATCAGGATCCGAATAATCCGCATTGAGTACAGGATTTTTGAAGTTTCCGTTGCCTAAATCAGCTACCCAAACCTTCGATACGTAGTTTGACGATGTTTGTGCGCTTGCAGGAATCATTAACGCGTAAAACGCCAATCCCACAAAAATTCTACTAAGTGTACTCTTTTTATTTATCATGATGATTATAATTCAGGCAACCATTGCCCTTGTCCCGAGAATATATTCTTAAGTGTATATTTTTTTATTTCCTTTTTTGATAACTGTTTCGACCAATCAACCCTTTTATCATTTCCAGACCCGGGACCGAAAGATTTATACTCAGCATACAGGGTGGTTTTTTCTTTATCGGGAAACATTTTGTCTCCTTTCCAGGGATTCCAGCCTTCAGGAACAATATGAGCGCCCATTTCTGTGCGGATAAATACAGTTTGAGCATGAGGCCTCCAGGGTCTTCCCAGGAAAACCTTCGTCGCTGAAGGATCGGCAATTAACTTACAGTCCAAAAACACATATCCATACTTTTGATGCGGCGTTGTTGCTGCCGCCGTGATGTAAGAATTGCTCAGGCTATTAATGGTACAATTTTGAAACACAACGGTAGCTTCACCAAAAATAAAATCGGTAGTGCCCTCGATATAACAATCTTTATAATATTGGCGGCTGGTTCCGGTAGCGGTATACAAGGTGTCCTGATTGCCCAAAATGCGACAATTTAAAATTACTGCTCTATCTCCTTCTACATGCAGCGCGACTGCCTGTCCCACTCTGCCGGCAGTATTTTGAATTGTTAAATTTTCCGCTTTAAAATCATTGCCCTCGACTAAAACGGTATAAGATGTAAAGGTGCTGAATTTGCTGTGTCCATATAGATCTTTTCCTGACGGGTACGTTTTTCCGGAAAAATCATCCCCGGTGATAATGGTATTTTCTTTGTCTTCACCTATTAAATGAATATGCGTTTTCCAGGAAGGAATCACCAGTTTCTCATTATAAACGCCCTTTTTAATATAGATCTTAACATCTGCACGCGAAAGATCACGAACAGAATTAATCGCTTCTTGGATAGTTTTGAAATTTCCGCTTCCATCCTTCGCTACGGTTATAGGGGCTATTGCGACCTGGATTTGAGCGCTTGATATAGAAAACGAGAAAATCAAAAAGAATAAAAAGGCTACTCTTTTCATAAAATTGGTTTAAAACAAGGAATTGCAAGGTTAACAAGAATTAGTCTTTTATCCAATGCGAACGTTAGCATTTATGCATTAATTCTGCTGGACGACTCCCTTACAATTAAAATTGGTTCAAGAATTAACTGCTCAGGGCTAAACGCTTTTGAGTTATTCCGTATTTCGTTCAGGAATATACGGGCTGTTTCTTCCCCCATTTTTGCAGTTTGCTGATCGATCGTAGACAAAGCGGGACTTACGAGACTACCAAAAGCTTCGTTTGCAAAGCCAATTATGCCTACTTCCTGAGGTATCTTTATACCTTCTTCTTTAAGAGCCTGCATAGCGCCCATTGCGGTATAATCTTCAAGTGCAAAAATGGCGTCGTACTTTTTGCCCTGAAGTTTTGCCTCTGTAACCACAGATTTCCCAAATTCAAGCGAAAAATCTCCTTTTATGATCAACTCCTCGTTAACCGGTAAGTTATAATGCGTCAAAGCATCGAGATATCCGCGAAGGCGGTTCTTGAAAATTGCGATTTCCTGATGTGCAGTGATATGAAGGATATTTTTATATCCTTGTTTAATGAGATGTTCGGTGGCTATGAAACCTCCTTTATAATCATCGATTACAACAGACGAGACATTAAGATCTGCCAACTCGCGGTCGAAAAACATTAAAGGAATGTTTCTGCTCCTTATTTCCCTATAAGCTTCGTTACTGGTTTCGGTGGTCACCGACGAAATTATCCCATCTACTCTCGACTGCAAAAACGTCTCGATGCCCTTTGCCTCGTGCTTGTTTGATTCATTTGACTGATATAAAAGGATGTTATAACCATTGGCATTCATTACATTTTCGATCCCAGATACAACCGAACTGAAAAAGCTAACGTGCAGATTCGGAACGATAACTCCTACAATGTTACTCCGGCCCGAACGTAAAGACGATGCGATTTTATTTTGCCGGTAATTAAGGCGGGCGGCCGTTTCGCGGACGGCTTTCTTAGTAGCCAAACTGATAGCAGGATGGTCGTTCAACGCTCTTGCTACAGTAGAAAACGTAATATTCAGCTCTTTAGCGATATCAAGAATAGTAGGTTTCTTCAAAATTTTTTGTTTTAGACGATAAATCTAGTCATTTAAAAATATTTATCATACCTTAGTGCCAACGTTGGCAATTTAAACCATTCATAAATGCTTTTACTTGGTATCGATGTTGGCACATCGTCTATAAAGGTTTCTGTAGTAGATTCTGAAACACAAAAAACTATTGCTTCTGCACAGTATCCTGATACTGAATCGCCGATAACCTCGGTGAAACCAGGTTGGGCGGAGCAGTCGCCCGAAATGTGGTGGGAACACGTTCAACACGCCATCAAAAAGGCTAACGCCACAAAAGCCTATAATCCGGCCGATATTGCTGCCATTGGAATTGCCTATCAAATGCATGGACTGGTTGCAGTCGACAAAAATCAGCAGGCTCTTCGTGATTCAATCATCTGGTGTGATAGCCGTGCTGTCGAAATCGGAAACCGTGCCTTTAAACAGATTGGCGAAGAAAAAAGTCTCAGCAAGCTCCTGAATTCCCCGGGCAATTTTACAGCTTCGAAATTAGCCTGGGTAAAAGAACATGAACCTGAAATCTACAAGAAAATTGATAAAATTATGCTTCCCGGCGATTTCATTTCTATGAAACTAACGGGCAGTATAACCACAAGTAATTCCGCTTTATCGGAAGGAATTTTTTGGGATTTTCAGACGAACTCAATATCCGATGACATTTTAAATTGTTTCGGTTTTGATAAAAGCATCATTGCAAACGTGATGTCTGTTTTTGCCGATCATGGCCATCTTACAAAACAGGTAGCAGACGAACTTTCTTTAAAACCAGGTATTCCGGTTAGTTATAAATCCGGCGACCAGCCTAATAACGCATTGTCATTAAACGTGTTAAACCCCGGCGAAGTTGCCGCCACAGCCGGAACTTCCGGAGTTATTTACGGGGTAAGCGATTCGGTAACGTACGACAAACAATCCAGGGTAAACACCTTTGCCCATGTAAATCATACCGGCAGTAATACCCGTCTGGGTGTTCTTTTATGTATCAACGGAACCGGAATTTTAAATAGCTGGACCAAGAATAACCTCGCAGCTGGCTTGGATTACAACCAAATGAATAAACTGGGAGCTAAAATCCCGGTAGGAAGTGAAGGATTAAGGGTGCTTCCATTCGGAAATGGAGCCGAGCGAATGCTCAATAATAAAATCGTGGGAGCTCATTTCGGAGACCTGGATTTAAATCTTCATACTACGGCACATATTTTCCGTGGTGTACAGGAAGGAATTGCATTTGCATTCAGATACGGGCTTGATATTATGCGTGGAATCGGAATTAATCCAACTGTCATCAGAGCCGGAAAAGCAAACATGTTTCTGAGCGATGTCTTTACTGAAGCCTTTGTAAACACCACTAATGTTCCGGTAGAACTTTATGAAAACGATGGAAGCGTGGGCGCGGCACTTGGAGCAGGTATTGGAAGTAAAATATTCTCATCCGAACAGGAAGCATTTAACAATACGACACCGTTAGCTCTGATTGAACCGAAAACGCCAGGACTTTACGAGCCGGTTTACCAAAGCTGGAAACAATTATTAGATAAACATTTAAAACAATCATAATACAATGGGAAATGTAATCACCGGAGATACAGAATTCTTCAAAGGGATAAACCAAATCAAATTTGAGGGACCGGAATCCGACAATCCGCTAGCCTTTAGATGGTACGACGAGAACCGTGTTGTAGCGGGCAAAACATTAAAAGATCATTTCCGCTTTGCGGGAGCTTACTGGCATTCGTTTGTTGGTAATGGCGGCGATCCGTTTGGAGCGCCTACTCATGTTTTTGCATGGGATAAAAAAAGTGATCCGATTGAGAGAGCAAAGGATAAGATGGATGCCGCCTTCGAATTTCTCACTAAAATGAATCTTCCATTTTACTGTTTCCACGATGTGGATGTAGTAGATTATGGAAATGATATCGTAGAAAACGAAAGAAGACTGCAAGCGCTGGTAGATCATGCCAAACAAAAACAGGCAGCCAGTGGTGTGAAACTTTTGTGGGGAACTGCTAATCTTTTCTCGAACCCACGTTATATGAACGGTGCATCTACAAACCCTGATTTTCATGTGTTAGCACATGGAGCAGCGCAGGTTAAAGCCGCTTTGGATGCTACTATTGCCTTAGACGGAGAGAACTATGTGTTCTGGGGTGGCCGCGAAGGTTACATGACCTTGCTCAATACCGACATGAAACGCGAGCAGGAGCATTTTGCAAAATTCCTTCATGCAGCTAAAGATTATGCCCGCAAAAACGGCTTCAAAGGCACGTTCTTTATTGAGCCGAAGCCTGCAGAACCTTCAAAACATCAATATGATTTTGATTGTGCTACTGTAATTGGTTTCTTAAATCAGTTTGGTCTAGAGAAAGATTTCAAAATTAATATTGAAGTTAATCATGCTACACTTGCTGGCCACACGTTCCAGCACGAATTACAAGTGGCAGCCGACGCGGGTATGCTGGGTTCTGTTGATGCCAACCGCGGAGATTATCAAAACGGGTGGGATACTGACCAGTTTCCAAACAACCTGAATGAAATAACTGAAGCGATGTTAATTTTCCTTGAGGCAGGTGGCTTGCAAGGAGGTGGTGTAAACTTTGATGCCAAGATCAGAAGAAATTCTACTGATATGAAAGACTTGTTCTATGCTCACGTGGGCGGAATGGATACTTTTGCAAGGGCCCTAATCACTGCAGATAACATTCTTCAAAAATCTGATTTCAAAAAGATCCGCGAGGAACGTTATGCTTCTTTTGATTCTGGTAAAGGAAAAGAATTTGAACAAGGTAAAGTATCTCTGGAAGACTTAAGAGCTTATGCGATTGAAAATGGAGAGCCTGCTACCATCAGCGGAAAACAAGAGTATCTTGAGAATATAATTAACAGATATATTTAAGAGGCTTTCACACCCTGTAGAAGCAAACCCCTATTCTAAGTTCAGCGTTTCAACGAATTTAGATAGGGGTTTGTTATTTAAAACTAGGATACTCCAAACGGAGCAACAAGAGCTAAAACTTCGGCTTTTGTTAAAGGTTCATCAAAAGCCTCTGCAGCTGCGCTATACGGTATATTCCCGCCGATGCCCGCCAGATTGGTAATGACAACCCCCGCTTGATTTACATTGTTTTCTTTAACAGTCCCGCCGTAATTTCCATCGGCAGCCGGAACACCTAAATCGTTAAACTTATCAGTAGAACCAGCAATCCAGGGCTTAACCGGACCATTAAACGCATCCATTGCGCCGTTCATTCTACGCATATAGCGAATTTTTGCGGCATGGCGCGCCTCTACGGCGTGGATGCCCAAAGCAGCTGTCAAAACAACTTTCTCTCCTTTTAGTTCGCCTGCACGTCCTTTGTAAGCTCTCACTCCTGTATCTTCAATAGCCTGTGCTACAGCGAGAAACGTACCATAATTAGTAAAAATGTCGGGAAAAGTACCGCCAGCAGTAAAATCATAGGTGGTTTTTTCTGCCACCGGAGTTTGATTTAATTGTGTCAATACCGTTTTCAAGAAATCCACGTGCTTTTTTTCACTATCCCGGATCATAACGATAGCATTCCTCTGGTCGCCTGCCGGTATAGGGAGAGCGGTAGCTGCATTGGCGCGCAGGTAAAAATTATACTCAAAATGCTCCAGCGTTAAAGCGTATTGAAGCACCTCAATCACCGTTGAAGGCATCGCCTGGCCATATGCTTTGTTAAACATGGATCCTAAAGCAAAGGGCATGGCCGATAAAGCAATTTTAGAGCCCATGCTGAAAAAGTCCTTCATGGCTTTTCGGCGGGGATTTAAACGCTCATAAATCTCTCCGTCTACTTTCTCTATTTCTTCTAATATATTTACAATATTCATGATGGTTTGAATTAAGCTGGTATGGTGGATGGATCAATTTTAGTTTTAATAAAGGGCGCCGCAATAGCAAGTACTTGTGCCGGGGTACGTGAAATATTCACTGAACTGCTGTCCACCTGGTCGCCCAAAAAGCTGTTGGTCTCCAGCATCTCACGAATTAACGCAGCATGACGCGCTTCTACAGAAACGATCTTGCCGGCGAGCAAAAGAAAGGTTGCGTTTTGCAAAAGGTATCCGGCGCCATCGTAGGCAGAAACACCTAAATCTTCGAATGCCTTCGCAGTTCCCAATACACTGGCTCTGCTTGAAAAATTGATACTGCTGAAATCAACCGTTAAATTCTTAATGGGGGTTCCACCGTTTGCTGCAATTGCGGCTTTAAAAAATTCGCGGTGAGCAATTTCATGATCCCGTATATCTTTTAACAAGGATGTTTCTACGGCGGTCATACCAGTAAAGGGAGTGGCAATTACCTGCGTATAAAAGGCCGCTTCCAATTGCTCAAGGGCATAGGCGTAATTTAATATCGCTACATCGCCCGTTCCAAGCGAAATACCCGGACCGAAACCATTTTCAGGATCATCAGGGTTATAATTGCTTTGCTTACAACCTGCAGCTACAAGCACTACACCAGCAGCACCAGCTCCGGCATACCGTAAAAAGGACCGCCGCTGCACTTTCTTCTCCAGAAACTCGCCCGCGCTTAGGGAGGCTTCCTGATTTTTGATAGTTGAATTTTCCATAAAATCTGTTTTAGGGTTATAATATTTCCCTTTACCTACGTAGGGATTTCGGTGTCAGATTTTATTTTTCACGTTTTTTAAAAAAATAACTCCAACTATGTGCAGGTATCTAAACCATTACCTATAATTGGGGTTATCAAATAGTTGAGCAGAAAAACCAAAATATCTCTATCTGAAGGCGAATTAATTCAAGCAATTCGGCAACGGCAACGCATAGGTTCTGAGGCATTGTATGATATGTACTCCGCGTCATTATTTGGCGTTATTGTTCGGATTGTACAAAATGAAGAGTTAGCTGCCGACCTGCTGCAGGAGAGTTTCGTTAAAATCTGGAATTCCTTCGATTCGTATGATGAGAAAAAGGGCCGTATATTTACATGGATGGTAAATGTTGCACGAAACCTGTCGGTGGATAAACTGAGGTCAAAAGATTTTCGCAACAACAGTAAAAACCAGGATATTGACAATTCCGTAATTAGCATTGATGAACAACGAAGCACAACCCTCAATCCGGAAGTGCTGGGAGTTAAGGAGATGGTGGACAATCTAAAGCCGGATGCGAAAGCAGTTTTAGACCTGATATATTTTAAAGGTTATACACATGTAGAAGCCGCAGAAGAATTAGGGATACCATTGGGTACAGTGAAAACGCGAATACGGCTGGCAATAATCAGTTTAAGGAAGTTATTTAATTAGTGGAAGATTTAAAAGCATATATTGAGAGTGGAGTGTTAGAGCTTTACGTTCTTGGCGACCTAACCGAGGGCGAAAAGCTTGAGGTGGAGACTATGCTGGATAAGCACCCCCAACTTCGAAATGAAGTGACAGAGATTGAGAAGTCGCTCGAAAGTTATTCTCAGGCCAGTGCAGTAAATCCTCCCGAAGACCTCCGATCAAAGATCCTTGGAGATCTGGAAACTTCTGATTCTCGATCCGAAACGCCGGTTATACCGCTGAATCAGCCAAAGAACATCCGTTTTTATAAGTATGGTTTCGCGGCATCCGTGGCCTTGCTGATATTAAGCTTAATTGCCCTGATAAATATGCGGAGCCAATTAAAAGAATCACAAAATCAGATTACCGCGTTACAGCTGTCTAACCGGCAGTATTCCAGCCGCGTAAACTTTGTAGAAAAACAGCTGGACGAGGCAAACCAATCTCTTAGTATTTTTCACAAGCCTGATGAATACAAAATAGTAAGCCTGAAAGGCACGCCAAAGGCTCCGTCGGCACGTATGATGGTTGCCTTCAATCCCGAAAAGGCTGAAGTAATGATTGACCTTGCATCAGTGGAAATGCCCGCCAACGATAACAGCCACCAATACCAACTTTGGGCACTGGTAGACGGTAAACCCGTAGACTTGGGCGTTTTTGACGCCGACAGAGATAGCGTTGGGATGATTAAGATGAAAACTCTTAAAAATGCGCAGGCATTTGCGGTGACCTTAGAACCGCGGGGTGGAAGCATAAACCCCACTATGGAAATGATGATGGCAATGGGTGAGATATAAGAGCTTATTTCTTTGCCTTTTGCCGTATTTCTTTAATCAACCTGAATTTAAAAAAGATAAACAAAGCCAGTGCAAAAACCGCCACCACAGCTATACTGTACCGCTCTTTGTTAATGCCCCAGAAAAGGCACATGATCATGGTAAAGATGGCGATGTTGTAAAAAACGTTTAACAGAACTTTCTTAAGCATTTAATACACAGGCATATTAGGATCGTATTTTTCTTTCCAGGCCAGAATTCCACCTTCAAGGTTATATAAATTATCAAAACCGAGGGTTTGCAACTGAGCGATAGCCGCGGCGCTGCGCTTTCCGCTTCTGCATTGAATAATCACCGGCTTGTCTGTGGCAATCTTATCCGATTCTATCATGATTCCTGATAAAGGTATGTTTTCACCTCCAAGATTTGAGACTTCGTATTCAAACGTTTCTCTCACATCAATCAGCTGGAAATCTTCTCCGTTATCTATCTTTCTTTTTAATTCCTCGACAGTTATTTCTTCCATTTTTCAGAATTTTTAAACAAAGATAACACTAATCCGGTATTTGGATAAGAGCTTATCTTTGCCCCTTCATATTTAATTTTAGTTTATTTGTAACAACTTACACCTCAGGTCGTTTTATAAAATATTATTCTTTCAGTTTAATGAAGAAAATCACCGATTTTTTCTGGTTCTGTTCAGGAGCCCACATAGAAACGTTAAAAAAATTTCCTACCGAGCATAACAAATATGTGGGTGTTGGGGCGACGATATTTTTTACCGCGCTCTTTGCAACACTTTCGGGTGGGTATGCCATGTACTTTGTCTTCTCCGGAAATCCCGTAGCAGTTCCCATGGCGATGGTATTCGGACTTATCTGGGGCCTTGCTATTTTCAATCTCGACAGATATATCGTATCCAGCATCACAAAAACCGGTAGCACCAATTTGCAAATTGTTCAAGCCACTCCCCGAATCTTGCTGGCTATCATGATTGGTATCGTGATATCGCGCCCTCTGGAACTGAAGATATTCGATAAGGAAATACGTCAAAAGCTCAAAACCAGTTATCTTAACGGGCAGCGGTCAAAAATTGATACCTTAAATAAAACCTTCAGTACCAAATACCAGGACGAGTTGAGTAAGATCACCGAACTGAAAGCCGAAAAAGATTCGCTTGAGAAAGATATCAACCGCTCCCGCTACGTCCTTAACCAGGAAATATTTGGCGATAAAAGCAATCAAACCTCCGGGAAAGTAGGGTACGGCACTTACGCGAAGCAGAAAGAAGCTGTGTTAACGCAAAAAGCTCAAAGGCTGGATGCTGTTCGTACCGCAATAGATTCTTATGAAAATTTCATTTTAAAACGAAAAGAAATGGACGGCATAAGTAGTGAGAAGATGTTTAGCGGCAAACAACTTGATAGCTTATCGAATGTGGCAGGTTTCCGCGACCGGAACTGGGCTTTGGGACAATTAAGTTTCAACGCAGATGGCACGCGTGATTTCGACACATATATGGCGATCGCTTTTATCGGAATGCTCTTCATCCTTTTCGAATGCCTGCCGGTGTTTGTGAAGCTGATGAGTCCTTTGGGCCCCTACGATATCGCATTGCAAAATGTGGAACAATCGGCTGTTTATGGCTCTTACAAGAATAAAGACTTTGACGTCGCGGTAACTGACGGCGTTCAGGAGACTAAAATAGAGACCGAAATTAACAAACAGAAAAAGATCATCACCGGTAAATCCAGCCGCGAATTAGAAAACTACCCCTGGGACTAATCAGAACATGTTCATCTGTTTTCCTCCGGCAGGGCTGAAATAGCTAAAATTGAATGCGGGCAATGACCGGCCCGAGAGAAATCGCCGAACCGAGATTTTAAAGAGCTGATGAATGCTTTCGGCAACCTTACCTTCACCCCGCAATCGCCGTCCCCAATTGCTATCGTTCAGTTTTCCACCGTGACACTCGGCAATTGCTTGTAAAACCTTATCCGCCCGGTCGGGATACGCTTTGTGAATCCAGTCGCTAAAAACTTCAGCGATTGAACCGTTTAACCTGATCACCGTGAAGATAGCTTCCGAAGCCCCTTCATCCGCAGCGGCTTTAATCAGCGTTGGGATTTCATTGCTATTAAGCCCCGGTACGATTGGTGCCATCATTAGCCGTACAGGGATGTGTGCAGAAGCGAGCTTATTGATCACCATCAGACGGCTTTTTGCCGTAACGGTCCTTGGTTCCATCTTCTGCCTTAAGCTTTCATTTAAAGAATTTATGGTAACGGTTACATGCACCAGGTCCATTTTTGCAAGCTCCTGAAGGATGTCGAGGTCTCTAATCACCAGATTATTTTTGCTGATGATGCTCACCGGGTGTCTGTATTTCAAAAATACTTCAAGTAAGGATCGTGTAATTTTCAACTTCCTTTCGATAGGCTGATAGCAATCTGTATTTCCCGAAAGCATTATAGTTTGCGGCTGGTAATTCTTTTTATTAAAAAATTGCTCCAGAAGTGCAGCTGCGTTTCGCTTTACAATAATTTTACGCTCGAAATCTAAGCCAGCGCTAAATCCCCAATATTCATGCGAGTTCCGCGCATAACAATATAAACATCCGTGCTCGCATCCCTGGTAAGGATTGATTGAATGCATAAAAGACAGGTCGGGGCTGTTAGATATACTTACGATCTTTTTGGGTGTTTCTTCAAAGATTTGAGTACTGACATTTTCATGCATTTCTTCATCCAGTCCCTCAATATGTTCTGTAATATATCTATTCTTCTGAAAGCGATTATGTGTATTTACCTGCGCCCCCCGACCCTTAAAGAATTCACTATTTTTCTCAAATGGCATGCACAAAAATGCTAATTTATTTAGCAAATTGCAACTACTTACTAAGTGGTTTTTTTACCCCAGCAGAAGCCTTAGCCCCTAAAGTAAAACTTTAAGTAGATTTTTAACTGATTTAATCAGTACCATTTAAGCAGTTTCACATCAACTTTAAAATTATCTCCATTTACCAGTTCTTTGAACTTTCCCACATCACTTAATCCGTTCTGGCCACGATAGTGATAAGGATAAACTATCTCCGGCTTAAAGTCGAGAACTGCAGAAGCCGCCTGGTTGATATCCATGGTATATGGCAAATTCATACAAACGAAAGCGGCGTCGATCCCTTTTAATTTCCGCATCTCAACAATGTCTTCGGTATCACCAGAAATATAAACTTTCTTGTTGCCTAACTTGATCACATACCCATTACCTCTTCCGCGTGGATGTCTTGAATCGCTGGTCTCGGGCAAATTATACATTGGGACTGCGGTAACGGTCAGGCCCTTAGTTTTCACCCGCTGGAGATTTCCAACAACGAGCAAATTAGGTTTTAGCGAAGAGGGCATCAAATCGGCAACAGCTTGCGGGACAATAATCGTTGCAGCAGAAGCATTGATCGCTTCAAGTGTCTTTACATCGAAGTGATCGCCATGTATGTCTGTTACAAATATAAAATCAGGAGCCTTAAATTTTGTGAATGAATCGGCTCCTCCAGTGGGATCTACGTAGATTGTTTTACCGTTCCACGTCATAACAAATGTCGCATGCTGCACGGGAGATATCATCAAGTCACCTTTATTGGTCTTTATCACATCAAAGGTAGGCTGAGCAAGGATATTAAATACCTGAAACAAAATAAGAGAGGCAATCGTAATCGTTTTCATGTTGAAGCTTTTTGTTAAAACAAATCCAGCTCAAAAGGTTCAATAAAATTTAAGACGTATTGCTGGTTAGCTGCAATTATATCCGTTGTGCGTTCATCTTTCCTAGCTGTATATTCAAACGGGCCGCCTGGGGATGACGGCACCGGGATTCAGAAATAATGAAAGAGCGATAAAAAATTCGCAAAAGTTTAACATTTTTTATCGACATTTACTTATCATTAAATTACGAGCGAATAATTACTTGATGACTAGGATTTTACTGAGCTTTTTACTGTTTTTTGCTTTTCAAGCTGAGTTGCTTGCAAATCCGGGGAAAAATTCCACAGTTAACGGCAGCCTCAGTATAAGCAATCTTCCTTCGTTCCAATCTATTCCAGTCAAAAACGACAAAAATATCATTTTCTGGGAAAACACCTCTACATTCGGGGAAGATGCTCCGCGATTTTTTCTGCAGAAGACAAATACTGCTGGGGAACTAATTTGGGGAAAAGATGTGGAGCTTTCAGCTGGCAATAAGCAAATCCAGAGTGCTCATAAAATGATATCAGACGGAAGCGGCGGCCTTATAATTGTTTGGGAAGCTAAGCGGCCCGGGGGAGATGACACAGACCTTTATATTCAAAAAATTGATTCGGCAGGGCGAAAACTGTGGAGCGAAGGAGGCCGGCTAATCTGTACATCTCCAAGTTCTCAGATCACGCCCTTTATAATCGGCGACGATGCGGGCGGCGCTTTCATCGCCTGGAGCGATTCGAGAAACGATCCGACTTACTCGAATTGGGATATTTACGCTCAACATGTCAATTCTGATGGGATCAAGCAATGGGAAAGCGAGGGTGTGGTGATAAGTACCGACCAGAAGGACGAATTTATCGGATCTATTCTGCCATCGGGAGATGGGGGACTTACAATAGTCTGGAATATGGTGGTTCCGGACATTACCGGCTTAGAAGAAGGGTTCGACTTTTATTCTAAACAGCTTGATGCCGGCGGTGAGTGGATTCCATCTATGCACTCCGGGAGATTCCTGGCATTACCTGCAGGCAGGGTCAACTATAGCTTGGCTGCAGAAATTCTAAATGATGGTGCGGGCGGATTCTTTTTAAGCCTTGTTTCGAATTCGCAAGATAAGCATAGTGCACTCTACATCCAACATGTGCTATCTAACGGTCAATCAGCGTTCCAGGAGAAAGGAATTTTTATCGAGAGCTCAGTCTCAGATATTCAACAACTCACTTACGATACCGACAGTTCAGGCAATTACGTTATTACCTGGCTGGGTCGAAAAGATACGAGTCTGCTCACCTGCGTCTCCACACTCGACCGCTCCGGAAACGCGTTGGGAGACACAGCGATCAACACCTCTAGAGTTCCGGAAACATACATAGCGTCTGACAAGGGAGATTCTTTAACAATTAATCCAGTTCTCCATGCTGCTTTAGATTCGGAGAAGCCTCTAAAATCTCCTCCTGATAACATTGAGAATACTGATTCAGCACCTGCAAGTCCCTCGCAAAAGACAGCCGTCGGTCCGCAGGCAGTCATGGCTGCATTAACAGACCCTCCTAAACATGAACCCGTGGCTACCGGAGATCAAACATCACGCAGAGTGATAAGATCTGTTAGTGTCCCGGTAAAAACTATTGAGGCGGCAATATCGTCTATCAAAAACTATTCTTTGGTATACAGGACAGCTGCTCGCAAATCGTTCAAGGCTTCTGTTTTGAAGCCGGAAATATTTCTGTCTCAAATTATTAAAAACAATGTACCGGAACAATACGGCTTTAAAGAACCGGGGTTAGTCCCGGAGCTTAAATCGCTACATCTTCTTCCTGACTAACGCCAAGTTCTCTTTTCGCTTTTACTAAAGCCGAGCCTATCACCTGATGCATATCGTAATAACGGTATTCTGCCAACCGTCCGCCGAAAATGACATTCTTTTCAGCCTTCGCCAGGTCCTGGTATTTTTTAACAATTGCGGAATTATTCTCGTCGTTAACCGGATAGTACGGCTCCAGGCCTCTTGATCCCTGTAAAGGATATTCCTTGGTGATCACAGTTTTAGGTTGAGTACCAAACTCGAAATGCTTGTGTTCGTACACCCGGTTGTATGGCGTATCGGCATCTGTATAATTAAAAACTGCATTCCCCTGGTAATTCTCCTGATCTAAAGTTTCCACTTCAAACTTCAGGCTGCGATATTCGAGCTCGCCGAACTGATATCCAAAATACTCGTCGATTTTCCCGGTAAAGACAATTTTATCGGCAAGGCTGCTTAAGACCTCCCTATCGGCAAAAAAGTCGGTATTCAATCGCACTTCGACGTCCTTGAGTAGTCCTTCTACGATCTTATTATAGCCTCCTACCGGGATGCCCTGGTATTTATCATTAAAATAATTGTTATCGTAAGTAAAGCGTACGGGTAAGCGCTTTATGATAAACGCAGGCAGTTCGGTTGCTTTGCGGCCCCATTGCTTCTCGGTATAATGTTTAATCAATTTTTCATAAATATCCGGCCCGACAAGCTTCAAAGCCTGCTCTTCCATATTTTTTGGCTCGGTGATTCCCAGGTTTTCAATTTGGTCGGCAATTTTTTGCTTAGCCTCTTCGGGAGTTTTGGTGCCCCAAAGACGGTAGAAAGTATTCATATTGAAGGGCAGGTTGTATAGCTCCCCTTTATAGTTTGCCACCGGTGAGTTTGTATAGCGGTTGAACTCTGCAAACTGGTTTACATAATCCCAGATCTCTTTGTCGTTTGTGTGGAAGATGTGAGCGCCATACCAATGAACGTTTATGCCCTCCATTTCTTTGCAGTACACATTGCCGCCGGCATGTTCACGTTTATCAATTACAAGGCATTTTTTTCCGGCTTTGGTGGCCTCATGCGCAAAAACGGCTCCGAATAATCCGGAGCCTACAATTAGGTAGTCGTATGTGTTGGTCATTTAGATATTCATGTTTATAAGTAATAGGATTTTAACCTTTTTTTAAGGAATTAGTTTTTAAAATTCCTATCATCTATCAAACAGAACTCGTTTAAATGACTTTTTAAATGTTTTTCGGATTTGCCTAAATGTTACCGATGAGAGGCTATAAAACTCTGGCTGGAAAAGCAAAACGAAAGCTCTCTTTTGTTCAATCTCCATAATTATATCAACCCACTTCTGGAAGATAGCCTTGCTAAGCGCATTTGCATCGAAGACTCTTGATAGCTCTACACTTCCTTTAAGGTCCAAAAGAAAATCTTTGTATTCCGACAATAAAAATCCTTCCATATCCCATGTAATGATACTATGATGCAATTGGACTCTCCTTTCGCTTGAAGGGATATTGAACCTCGAGTGAAAATCCCGACAGATATTCCTCTCAGCCTCTTTCTGCCTGTCAATGCCCGTAACAGTTACGTTGCTGTTGTGTATCCTATATCTCACTAAGATGTCGTCAATTGTTTCAATAGGATACTTTACTGCCATTCGAAGTGCTAAGTCGTAATCTTCCGCGGGATCGTTAGCCTCATACGAACCAGTGTTTTTGGCGGCCTCTGTCTTCATCATCACCGCCGAATTGACCAGAATATTTCCAAAAATTAGTTGGACATTTTTATTCCCTCTAAATTTTTGTGTCTCACGTATCGCTTGGTTATCCTGATTGACATATAAAGCTCTCCCGCTGCACAAAGCAATATCAGGATTTTCACAAAAGAAGCGGTATTGGATCTCCAACCTATTTTTAACTGCTATGTCGTCACAATCCAAAATAGCGAAGTACTTTCCCCTTGCTTCCTGTACGCCACGATTTCTTGTAAACACCAATCCCATGTTAGATGGGTTGCTCAACACCCGGATCCTGGCATCACCGTACGCTTTTATGATCTCAAGACTATTGTCAGTAGAACCATCATCTATGATAAGCAGCTCAAAGTCAGCGAAGGTTTGAACCAACACACTGTCAATTGCTTCTCTCAAAAATCGGCTGCCGTTATATACAGCCATAAACATCGTGATTGCTGGAACCTCTATCATATCGTTATCCAATGTTTCATATTAATTCCGGAGTAGTCCAGATCGGGCAGGTTCATCCACTGTCTTGGTGAAATTACAATTTGTTCGGGATTCCTGTTTAACCAGGCGCCCCACCAACTAAAGCTGCTATTTGCGATGATATTATGATTGCAACTGCTCATAAGCTGTAGGTCACAATAACTATCCTCTCCCATGTTCCAATCAACGTAAATACACTTCTCGCCCCTTAGGTTCTCCTTACACCAGGCAATATCATTCGAGAAAATAACGAAAGTAGGTTCCAAAACGATTGATTTTATCGTTTTTAGTGCATTTTCAATGTAAGACAAATCACACACATTCCCTAACAGTTCATTTTGCAGATAATCACCTCTGCGCACATGAAGAGAAACCGCATTCATCCGATGGATTTGCTTCAGAAGCTCGGCGTTTCTACCGCTTAAAGGCCTGTTAAATACAAAATGCCTTCTTAGAATTGGCTCTATCCCGATGAAATAATTGAAGTTTTGCCAATAACCCCAGTAATAACTTGACCCTTCATATTCATAAATTTCAGGTTCAAAACCAAAGAACTGTTTTTCTTCCTGATACGATGACTTGGTGCCCAAAAACCGTCGAAGCTTTCTAACGATAAACCTTCCGTCCTCCCGACCATAGATACTACTCTCCCAAGCTGATGTTTGAACAAGGTTTGTTGAAAAAACATTCCCTAGTTCAAGACCGTTATGAAGCTGATACTGATCGAAGCCGGAAAGGTCGACCTTTACATTCTTAAATCTCTGGCAAAGGGAGAGGTAAAACGCATACTGGAACATTTGATTCCCAAGCCCACCTAGGATCTTGACAATCTTCATTAATATATTTTAGACATCATTATTATGTAAAAATAACTAATCTGACCTTATCCTTTTAGCGACCTTAAGACTACTAGCCTATTTTGAATTCATGCGGGTGAGATGATCGCCGGTGCATTAAGTAGGTTGACACTTAAAGTTATCTCTCACGCCAATTACTCTCCACCTCAAATGCCCAGAATGTTCGATAAATTTAGTTTATTTGTACCATATTCATGCAAAGCCTTGACGTAATTATCCCATCTTACAGATTAAACGAACACGAGCTGGCACCTATCTTATCGCTTGATGGTCCACAGGATTTTGACATCCGATTTATTGTGATCGCCGATAATCCATCTGTGAAAGTACCCGCGCTAATTGAAAAGATGGCGGCAGAAGGAGATCTCAATCTGATAATTAACGAGATTAATCTTGGCTTCTCCGAAACACGTAACAAAGGTATTGACGCAGCAAAAGCAGACTGGATATTACTACTAGACGATGACATTCTTCCACAAAGAGATATGTTGTTTGTTTTTTGTGATGCTATACGTTCCAACCCAGAACATATAGGATATATAGGAATAACCAACTTTCCTGCACCTATAAATACAGTAACTAAAGCGTTTACCTTAAATACGGGCGGATACTACGATGTAGGCCGCTCAAAAAAGGAGCATGTATGGTTCCCTACTGCCAACATCGCCTTAAACAGAAAACTGCTGGGGGACCGGAGATTCCTTCCGCATCTGACTAAAGCTGGAGAAGATATTGAATTTTTTTCGCGGAATAGCTTTGAAAATAATCAGAAATATATAGCACTCCCCGAGGCTACAGTTATTCATCCATGGTGGGACAATGGCAAAAGTCAATTAAGAAGAATGTTTAATTACGGCTGGGGGAAAAGTGATGTCATCGACTTAAAGACACTCCGCGATTATTCGTTTTATAATTTTCCAAACGCGCCGGAAGCGATATTCTTTTTGATGATGGCTGCTCTGGTAATTATTCCCCTGACCGGCAAAATAGTGTGGTTACCTACAATAATTCTAGTAATTCTGACTGCGGAGTATCTTACATTGCTCATCAAGGTGGTTCATGTCGGTAAAATTTTCTCACCCGCTGTCGCATTTCAGATGATGTTACAGAAAAACGCAAATGAATGCGGATTCGTAGCGGGATGTATATTCAATAAGAAGTTCCACTGCCTTACTAAAAGACTTGACGTAACTTTTAATTCGCGAAACCCAAGATCCTATGCGTTTAATCGGTGGCGGATACTTAAACTGGTGCTTACCTTATTGGGACTTACAGCTGTATACCCAATTGTTTTTTAGGGAAGAACAGCGATATGAGCGGTAACATACGAATTCGGGCCACATTTATAAATACTGGTCAACACCTTTAGAAATACGAACCGTCTTATTTTTAATCGCAGCAAATAACATCTGATCATTTTTCTCTAAACTTGATCGTGGAGTTACTTTATGATGAATATGGAAGACTACTGCCCCAAATTTCAATACCCGCTTTGACACTCCCAGGTTTATTAAGCGAACCGCTATCTCATTGTCTTCTCGACCCCATCCAATAAATTCTTCATTATATCCGTTTACCTTTAGCAAATCATTGCGCCAAAAAGCCATATTGCAGCCCCTCATGTAATACATGTCGCTTATTCTGTATCTGTTAGCCAAATAATTTTTGAGAAAACTATTCCGAATACCATTCGATACATTCGACAAGCCCTGAGAAAATATGGATATATCTATTTGCTGTTGTTTAAGTAATTTTTGAGAAAACTCTTCATTTATCATTACCCTGCTTCCAGTTGCATAGCTGCCCGACTTCGCAAAGTTGACATGATCTGCTATAAATTTTTTGTGAAGTATTAAATCGCCGTCAATCTGGATAATGTAATCTTTTGAAGCTCTAGCTATAGCCTTATTTCTTATCCGGGACAACTGAAATCCTTCATCGGGTTGCCAGACGTGGATAAGAGGTATATCGAAGCTTTTTTTAAAATCCTCTAACAGAAACTTTGTTTCTTCCGTAGAGCCATCATCTGCAATTATAATTTCATCGGGTAATCGCGTTTGATTTTTAATACTCAGTAAACAAAGCTTAAGCGCATCCGGCCAATTATAAGTAGAAACTATTAACGCTGTAGATATCATACCCATCATCTGAGAAACTTATAGCCATTGGCACAAACCTTCACGTTATTCTGCACAACATTTTCTAATACGGCTGAATGCGAACTCTCCAATTCTTTGGTTAACATGGGGTGATAAATATGATACTGAACTGCCATGAACTTAACAATCTTCTTTAATATTCCATTATTTATAAATCGTGCGGCAAGCTCTTCATCTTCGTGGCCCCAGCCGCTCAAGTCGTTGTTGTAACCATTTACAGTTATAAAATCTTCTTTCCAAAAGGAAATATTGCTTCCGCGAACTCTTCTGGAATTGTTGCTTTTTCTGATAGCAAAAAACTGTAACGGTAAAAACCGTATAGCGTTATTTCGATTCTCGAGTCCGTTTGAAAGGGGCGTTAAGGCTATGTTCCCTGTACTTAAAACCTCATCACTTTTTGCTTTTGTCATTAATGCACGGGTACCTCTAACAAATACCCCGGGTTCGCTACAGGAAAGATGATCCTCTATAAAATGCTTTTCGAGAATGACGTCGCCATCAATTTGAATAATGTATTCACAGGAGCTTTGTCTTATGGCTTCGTTCAAAATAATCGTCTTCCTAAAACCCACGTCCTCATGCCATACATGCTTTATAGGTACACCTATTTTTGTCCTGTATCCATCTATCAATTGTTTGGTAGCATCGGAAGAACCATCATCAGCTATAATAATTTCATTTGGAAGATAAACCTGACGGCGAACGCTCTTCAAACACAGATTCAAGTAATCTGGGGAGTTATAGGTAGAGATGATTAAAGAACACTTTACCATAGCTAGTTATCCTGAAAAGTTTGCATCTCTACAAGCTTTTTATAGAGCCCATTTTTTCTGATCAGCTCCGCATGCGAACCCGACTCTACAATCGCACCAGACTCTAACACCAATATTATATCAGCATTCTGAATTGTGCTTAGTCGATGTGCCACAATTAGCGATGTTCTGTTTTTCATCAGATTATTCAAAGCACTTTGCACCAATTTTTCAGACTCCGTATCGAGTGCCGAGGTAGCTTCATCCAAAAGCAGAATTGGTGGATTCTTTAGTACAGCCCTGGCGATATTAATACGTTGTTTTTGTCCGCCGGATAGCTTCATTCCACGGTCGCCGATATTAGTTTGGTAGCCGTTTTCTGTTTTAAGTATAAAATCGTGGGCATTTGCGATTTTGGCAGCAGCTTCAACCTCTTCCTGTGTGGCGTCAGGCTTCCCAAAGGAGATATTGTTAAAAATAGTATCATTAAAGAGAATCGACTCCTGATTAACGAAACCAATTTGGGCCCTTAAAGATGCAGCGTCAATCTTCTTAATATCCTGCCCGTCAAACCATATTGTCCCCTTCTGAGGATCGATAAATCGCGGGATCAAATCCAACAAAGTCGACTTTCCTCCGCCAGACGGACCTACAAGAGCGATTGTTTTCCCTTTTTGAATCCTTATTGACAAGGAGTCTAGAATCAATTTTTCGGTGTATGAAAACGAGACCTTATCAAACGTTATATTTTCAGAAAACCCATCGACCTTAACGGCGCCAGGAACATCTGCAAGTGCGGGCTTTGTATCTATCACCTCCAATACCCGCTCGCCAGCGGCGATTCCGGAATGAATATTTGCAAAAGAATCAGTTATAGCCTTCGCCGGGCGTAGGACTTGAGAGAACACGATGATATAAGTGATAAACGCAGGTGCGGTAAGGCTCGAACTGCCGCTTAATATAAGAGATCCCCCATAAAGAACAATTCCTGCAACCATTGTGACGCCCAAGAATTCTGAAACGGGAGAGGCGAGTTGTTGTCGCTTCGCCATAGATTTGGTCAACCTCGTATAATTCCTATTCTCGGCGCTGAACTTATTTTTAATAAACTGTGTAGCATTAAACGCTTTCACTATTTTAATGCCAGCCAAGGCTTCATCCAAAAAACCAATCATAAGCCCCAAGGATTGGTGGGACCGAGCCGCCTGATTTTTTAATCTTTTCACAATCCTCGCTATAACGAAACCTGAGATTGGGAATATCAACAGAGAATAAAGCGTTAATTCAACCGAAATGTTGAATAAAAGCACCAGATATACGATAAGGGTTACTGGTTCTTTAAATACTATTTGAAGTGTTGAGGTAACAGAAAATTGAACAACCCCCACATCAGAAGAAACCTTCGAAATAATATCTCCTTTACGTTCATTACTGAAATACCCCAAGTGCAAATCCATAATGTTATAAAAAATGGCGTTACGAAGATTTAAAAGGGTGTGTGCCCTTAGATCCTCCATAATTTTCTGAGAAAAATAACGGAAAACATTTGAGAAAAAATTCGCTATAAGGAGGACTGCGCAAACGGCCTTTAAAGCATTCCATCTGCCATATTTTGCAGTAATAATATTAACATAATACTCAAAATTGTCCATAATATCCCAGCTATCTGGCTTTGATATCGCGTTAGCTACAGCAGTGGCGGGAGAGAGAAGGGCTTGCAAAAGTGGCGCAAGAAGCGCGAAGTTTAACGTGTTGAAAAGAACAAACAACAGCGTTGTTATAATGTAAGGGATTGCAAACTTTTCGATCGGCTTTGCAAAAGATAATAATCTAAAATATGTTTTCATTTATCGTTTCGCAAAGATATAGTATTACGCCGAGTGTTTGAGCCACGTCTGCTAGGCTTTAATCTTTTTATAATTCTTGTACTCCCCGACACGCCAACCTGTCCAATCCTCAAGCTTCTGAAGCACATGACGCCTAAAAGTCATACTTTGCGTTAGTTGAGATGGATCAAACTTAAATTTCCAGTTCACTGCAGCTATCCGCTTTTTTATAACTTCGGGATGTTCTTCCTTAAACGGAACAAGTCGGTCTGCATTGCCATAATCGAACTCGTAATCAGCAGGCACTTCATTTCGCGCCCATGGTTGATCCAGATAAAAATTGTTGAAGTTTCTTACTTTATTCCCTAGGCTTTTCGGAGCCTTTACCCATCCGTAATGATAAATGCAAGCATCTATCGGTAAGGCATTTAATTTCCTTCCAGCCTTTCTAAAACCTTGTGCGTCCTTGTATGATTGGACATCCTTATCAAATCTAACCACCCGTATCTCATTACGATACCAGCGCCTGGAAGATGCCGTAAAATCATACGATCCATAAAAGTGCAAATACTTAAATAATAATGCCTCTACTTTGCCATTGTCAAGGTTATCTGCCATGGCCTTCTTCACTACAGGCAGATACTTTTCATGCAGACATTCATCCCCCTGAATATAAAACGCCCAGTCAGTATCCAGCGATATGGCATTATACGCCTTGTTTGTCTCAGTTGCAAAAACAGCCCCGCCTTCTCTTATCGAATCATCCCAAACAGTATGTACAATCTTTATTTTGGGCGATCCTATATTCATTATTAAACTTTCCGTATCGTCTTCGGATTTTCCAAGCGCAACAATAAACTCGTCGCATAGCGGCAATATAGACTGAATGGCTTCAGCCACTGGATAATCATTCTTAACCGCATTCCGAATAAACGTAAACCCTGCAACTTTCATATTATCAGACAATTAAAATCTTAATAACCGCAAAATATACATTTTATAAAATTTCTGAGCCGTCCATTTTAAACGCTGAAGAAGGCCGTTATCGTTTAAAGACATGGAAGATGCAAACACTCCGTTAGAAGATCCCTGTTCGATCAAGGGAGGGTGTGCCCAATACATCTTAACTACATCTCGTTTAACTAAATCGTTGTGCCACCAATCTACCACCAAATTGCATTTATTTCTTTCAAGATCTTCCAGGATATTTCGCGCAGCCTTCTGATCGATCATATAGGCTCCGGCACATCTGCCACTGGTAGCCGGGTATAAGATGCCACCTCGCAAAGTGTTTCTCAAGGGGGGGAATTTCAACGTAGAGTTTTCCAGCGAAATAATGAAGCCTTCTTCCAGCTGGTTCGCCTCATCAACCACTTTTTTCATTTGAGTCGGGAAATCAGACAGAAAACAAACGTCGTTCTCAAAAATCACCGCGAACTTATCGTTGCTTTTTACCATTTGCTCGTAACAAAGAATATGAACGAGTGTACAAAACAGGGGACCTTTGGTTAAGATGCCGGTGATATTCGGTGTGAAATATCTTTCGATCCACCTGGTATTCTGCTCGGTATCATCAGACTCGGTGATCAATCGATAGTCGAGCTGATTCTTTTCTTTTAAAAGCCGCCTTAAACTTTGTTCCCGCTGTTCATACCCGGTGATACCATGCACCACATAAATATTATCAATCCCAATCTGAACATTCTTACTCATGCTACTGATGCTCTGTTAAAGATTATGGTTTTAAAACGGGTGTGCTCAACTGTTTCTTCTTCCAATGATCGCCCTTGTTGTAAAGAAAAAATTTACCCAGACGGTATTTCGATATCAGGTGTCCCTCATAGTCCACCCCAAGCACTCTATGTGGGATAGATGGATCTTGCTGGAGACATTCGTTAATTGCTTTGGTATAAACAGTGGGGCCTGTAGTTGCATGAACATCATGGGGAAACTTGTTTAACGAAATGTTTTCTAAAACCAAATCAAGCGTCCTTTTCAAAAACGGATGGTTAGCCTCATAAACCAGGGCCCACTGCACGTAAAGATCCGGATTACGTTCCCTTGTGATGACAGCCCTGTCGTCTGGCAGGATAAAATCACTCAATCTACCTTTTATGCCGCTGTCGATATCCAGGTAGATCCCGCCTTTTTTTAGCAAAATCGCATATCTGAACATGTCAGCTTTCGCTGCGCCGATATTTAGTCTGCGATATGCCTGTAATACATTATCCTCAAACTCCGTTTCGAAAAAGCTTTCAATCCTCCCATCATCATAAAACTCGTATTGATACTCAGGATTTTTCTTTCGAAAATTACTGACGTGCCACCGGGTGATAAATGGCAACTTTTTCATTTTAAACGTTTGATATATTATTTTAGGAATTGCCATTCTGGAAATACAATTCTACAAAGATAATTCTATGAACTATATTATAATGGTTAATCTCTAACTTCGTCTTTATTGATCTTAAAATGTCCGACAATATCATACGTGATCCAAATTTCAAAAGTTTCCGGGAAATATCGCGATCGTTGACGGTAGTGGAAAACGGACTGGAAGGCGCCCAAAAACTTCTTAAAAACCTTAAAATCGGAAGCACTCCTGTAATTGGCATTACCGGTCCACCGGGAGCTGGCAAAAGCACTTTGCTTGCCGGACTTATCGACGAGCTCCTTAAAGAAAATCTGTCCCTTGCAGTATTAGCTGTTGATCCTACTTCACCGTTCACATATGGCTCCTTGTTGGGAGACCGGATCAGGATGCAAAGTTACGCTACACATCCACAGCTATTTATACGCTCGGTTGCCACCAGGGGATCTCTGGGAGGACTGTCCGGAAAGATAATCGAGATGACAGATGTTCTGAAATCATATTCCTTCGACTACATATTTATTGAAACCGTCGGGGTTGGTCAGTCGGAGGTAGAAATAGCTAGCCTCGCCGATCTAACCATGGTGGTGTTGGTACCCGAATCAGGAGATGAAGTACAATCTATCAAAGCCGGAATTATGGAAATTGGCGACGCTTTTATAGTCAATAAAGCTGATCGGGAAGGAGCTGATCGATTCGAAAAGAACATCAGACTTTTATCATCAGAAATCCCCGTTTTTAAAACCGTTGCAACAACCGGCCGTGGACTGAGCGAGCTTGCAGCATTTATCAAATCATTCAAAATACTCCCCCAAAACCGGACATTAATCCTGGCAAAAAAAGCCTGGGAATTAATCAAAGAGCAACGTATGTCTGATATCAATCTTGCCACACTGGAGGAACAAATTACTGCCGCGAGAGCGGACGAAAACTTCAATATCTACAGCTTTGTTGAATCCAGAATCAAGAGTTCATAATTTCTTCAATTTCTTCCGCCTCAATAGGAATATCTGCCATTAAATCAATATTTCCGTCGGCGGTGATCAAAATATCGTTTTCCAGCCGGATTCCAAGTCCTTCTTCCCTGATGTATATTCCCGGTTCGCAGGTCAGGAGGTTGCCCGCTTCGAAAGGTTTGTAGCGGCTGGCAAAATCGTGAACATCAAGCCCCAGGTGATGTGATGTACCGTGCATGAAGTATTTCTTATAAAGGGGCATCGCCAGATTTTGACGTTCCACATCAAACTTGCTTAGTAAGCCGAGTCCGATCAATTGATCCGTCATTATTTTGCCGACTTCATCGTGGTATTCGTTCCAGATAGTACCAGGTACAAGCATTTTCTTTGCTTCTTTCATTACGTGCAAAACGGCTTTATAAACGTCTTTTTGGCGCTTGGTAAATTTACCGTTTACCGGGATGGAACGACTCAGGTCTGCATTGTAATTAGCATATTCGGCCGCAAAGTCGAACAAGATCACATCACCATCTTTACATACCTGATTATTATCATTATAATGAAGAATATTCGCATTGGCCCCTGAAGCGATTATAGGACTATATGCGTGTCCTGTTGCGCCTTGCTTTATAAACTCGTGAATGATTTCTGCCTCAATTTCGTATTCTTTTACCCCTGGCCTAACGAACCTCAAAACCCGCCTGAAGGCATCTCCGGTTATTCTGCAGGCTATATTTGTAAGCTCAACTTCAGCCTCCGACTTAATTACACGCAAATCGCGCATGATGGGCGCAGCCCGGTGATATTCGTGTAAGGGATATTTTTCTTTCAGCTGATTTATGAAACGAAGATCCCGGTAGGAGGCCTCGTTGCCAAAACGGTCGTTTTCATTTGTGTTTAGGTAAATTTTTTCGCTATAATTAATAACCGAAGAAACGATCGACCAGAGGTCTTCAAGCCAATAAACCGACAGAATTCCGGAGGCGTCTACTGCCTGCTCCTTTGTATATTTGTGTCCTTCCCATACTGCAATATGCTCATTCGTCTGTCTAATAAAAAGGACTTCTTTGTATAAGGGATTGGGGCAATCAGGATATAAAAATAAAATGGACTGCTCCTGATCTATTCCTGTAAGATAAAAAAAATCAGAATTTTGTTTGAAAGGAAATGTTTGGTCGCCGCTGCGTAAGTATTCGTCGTTAGAATTAAAAATGGCTATCGCATTGGTTTTCAGTTTACTTGTAAAATTTTTGCGATTCGTTTTAAACAATGTGACCTCGATCGGGTTATACTTCATAATTAAAAAACAAATTTAAATAAAAGATAAACCTTTTTGAAGTTGTAATGTTTAGCAGAATAATAGGAATGGTATTTGACAATTATTTGGTGATGTCAAACTTATAATTAATTTTGTGAAAAATTACGCAATTAAAATTGTTTAACCTTAAAAAAAACAAAGCATGAATTATTCTACAATTAAAAAAGTTGTTGCTTGTTCTATGGTAACGCTAGTAGGCTTCGCTGCTACAGCTCAGGAGACTACTACTACCACGACGACGACAACGAGCTCAACTGCCACAGTGTTTGGCGGAAGAGCCCAGTACAGAACATGGTCTCTGGGTGTTAACGCTGGTGTATTAGCACCAATTGTTCCTTTCGGAACTAACGATTACGCAGATTGGGAATCATCTTTAGGTTACGGAGCTTTCTTAAAGAAACAATTTGCACCTTCTTTCGGAATGAAATTAGATTTCCACAGAGGAAATGTTAAAGGTAATGCAGATAACAACGAAGGAAGATCATCAATTGCAGGAATGCCTGCTAGTTTTGATACAGAAATTCACTACGCTTTATCATTAAAAGGAGTAGTTAACGTTGGTACTATCGATTTCTTAAGAAGAGATAACGCTATCAATTTCTTTGTACAAGGTGGTGCTGGTTTAGTGAAATACAAACCATATCCAGGCGCAGCAGAAGATTTACAAAATGTTCGCGAGCTATTTATCCCCGTTGGAGCTGGTGTTAACTTCAAATTAGGTAATCGTGTTGCCTTAAACTTAGGTTACGATGCTAATTTCTTAGACGCTGACAACTTAGACGGTGTTTGGAGAAATGGTTCTTCTAACAAAGACAAATGGTCTTACGGTTACGCTGGTCTTGAGTTTTCTCTTGGAAGCTCTGCTAAACCTAGCTTAGAGTGGACTAATCCTATCGCTTTAATGTATGATGAATTGAAAGATCCTACATTACGTCAGGAAGTTGAAGCTTTAAAAACTCGCGTAAGCACTTTAGAGAACACAGTAAACCAACTTTCAGCTGATGCTGATGGTGATGGTGTTGCTGACAGATTCGACAAATGCCCTGGAACTCCAGCTGGTACTGTTGTTGATGGATCTGGTTGCCCTCTAACTCACCCTGAAGGTCTTGGTTTAACTACTGGCACTGCTGCTGGTTCTGTTATCCAGTTTGAGTTTGACAGTTCTGTATTAAGAACTTCATCTTACCCTGTTCTTGATGCTGTTTCTGCAGAACTAAGAGCTAATTCAGGATCAAATGCAACTTTAGAAGGCCACGCTTCTGCAGAAGGTACTGATGCTTACAACATGAATCTTTCAAGAGACAGAGCTAATTCAGTAAAAACTTACTTAGTTAACTCTGGTGTTGATGCAAACCGTCTAACTGTTAGAGCTTTCGGTGAAAGCCGTCCAGTTGCTTCTAACGAAACTGAAGAAGGACGTTCTCAAAACCGTCGTGTTGAGATCAAAAAATAAGATAATATAGTCTTAAGCATATTATCAAAACGGGCTTCAAAACGAAGCCCGTTTTTTATTTTAAATGAAATTGAAACCGGTGGTTATCCTACGTGTTATTTAAAATTATTTTAAGTTTGCAAGATGTATTTCTTCCGAAAAAAAGATCCCAATAGGCCGGAAAGCTTTAATCTTAAAGTAATGCATTTTATCAATGCCACTGCCATCCTTATTTTTCTGGCTGGCATTATTTATAAACTTATGGATTGGCTTACTTAATGAAAAAAATAATCAACACCAGTAAAGCTCCTGCGCCAATCGGCCCCTACAGTCAGGCTGTTCAGATAGACCAAACGCTATATGTGTCCGGACAAATAGCAATTGATCCCTCCAGTAATGAGCTGGTTATGGGTTCTGTTGAAGAAGAAAGTCATCAGGTAATGAGAAACCTGTCTGCAGTTTTATCAGAGGCTGGTTATTCCCTTGAAAATATTGTTAAAGCGACGATCTTCCTTTCTGATATGACTTTATTCCCTAAAGTAAACGAAGTATACGGATCATATTTTAATTCTGATTTCCCTGCTAGGGAAACGGTTGCTGTTGCAGGTTTACCAAAGGGTGTTAATGTAGAAATATCTATTATCGCTTGTAAAGACTAAACCTCCTTAGGCAATTGACGCATTTTTAGCAGCTTATTTGCAGCTATTATTTGTATTTCGGGCTTTTTCGGTTACCTATCCGTGCGCTCAATGCTTTTCCAACCGAACAAATTCTCCACGTTTCAAATCAGTTTTCTTTGGTCATTCTATAATTGATTGTTCTCTTTTTTAAAGGTTTTATCGGTCAGTTTGGAGGGATGCAAAAAAAAATTTAAAATCCAAAGTCTGATTTATTTCGTACCTAAGCCCTGAGTTCTTTTCTTAAATCAGGGCCCGAATGGAAGTACGCGGGATTGAGGACTTGCAAAAACCAAACCTGTGCTTGTTGGTTTTAGATTAACACTGCCAGATATGAATACAGTAGCTCAGTTTAATACGTTCTGTTCAAAATGCAGCGATTCTTTAACGCGGGGTTATAGTACTTCGTTCTATTCAGCTATCCAGCTCCTGAGGCGGGATATTCGGGATCCAATATGCGCCATATATGGCATGGTGCGACTGGCAGACGAGATAGTCGACACTTTTCACTCATTTGATAAGGAAGGTTTACTTACAGATTTTCGAAACGACACCTTTAAAGCCATTAAAGCGGGAATTAGTTTGAATCCGATTCTACAGAATTTTCAACTCGCGGTTCATAAATATACTATCGCGGACGATCTTATAAATGCCTTTTTTGATAGCATGGCTAAAGATCTGACGATAGCCACCTACCAAAACGAATCGGATTTTAAAAACTATATTTACGGTTCGGCCGAAGTGGTGGGCTTAATGTGTTTAAATGTCTTCTGTGAAGGCGATCGGGAGCTATTTAATTCTTTGAAAAAATACGCGAAGGCGCTGGGATCAGCATTTCAAAAAGTTAATTTTTTACGGGATTTACAGTCAGACATCGAAGACCTCGAAAGGTCGTACTTTCCGAGCTTTAAATCGAGTGGCTTTAATACTGCTCTGAAATCGAAAATTGAAAGGGATATTGAGGACGACTTTAAATTAGGGCATCAGGGCATCAAGAAACTGCCATTGAACGCTCGCTTTGGTGTATATGTAGCTTACAGATATTACCTTGCGCTATTTGAAAAGCTGAAACGAACGAATTCAACCCTGGTTCTGGAGAAGCGGATACGGATACCCAACCATATGAAAATGGTGATTGTACTGAAGGCAGGTTTGCGATCCCAACTCAATTTGATATAATGACATATGAAAAAGGTTATCCTGGTAGATGAAGAAGACGTCGAGATTGGCTCGATGGAAAAACTGGAGGCACACGAACGTGGGCTGCTTCACCGCGCCTTCTCTATATTTATCATGAATGACCGGAAGGAAATGCTATTGCAAAAAAGAGCCAATTCTAAATACCATTCGCCAGGTTTGTGGACCAATGCTTGTTGCAGCCACCCAGCCCCTGGCGAAACCGTTCTTACTGCGGCAAATCACCGGCTGAAGGAAGAATTAGGATTCAATTGCGTTCTGACGGAAATTGGCTCATTTTCCTACAAAACATCATTCAGTAACAACCTCACAGAACATGAGTTCGACCATGTGCTATTGGGCATATATAATGGCGGGATACAACCAGATCCTAATGAGGTGCAAGACTATAAATGGGTTTCAGTCCAGGAATTGGATGCGGATTTAACAGTAAATCGAGATAACTACACGTTCTGGTTTCACATTGCATATCCTATCCTTCAACACCACCTCGAGGTCAGAAACGCTTAATTAGCAATCCTTATCCGTATATTTATGTTAATCTATAAACCAGTGGTCGGATGGCTAAGTTTAATGATTTTAACAACCCCAGGGTCGCGGCGCTTCCTGCGCACCTGAAGCAGTTTATTGTAGACCAAAAATATGAACATTATACTCCCGTAGATCAGGCCGTGTGGAGGTATGTTATGCGTCAAAATTATAGTTACCTGAAGGATGTCGCCTATTATCCATATATCCCGGGCTTAAAAAAAGCAGGGTTAACTATTGAGAGGATTCCTGACTTGAAGGAGATGAACGATGCCCTGGGGAAAATAGGCTGGGGAGCCGTTACAGTCGACGGCTTCATTCCCCCCGCCGCCTTTATGGAATATCAGGCTTACCGGGTTCTGGTGATCGCCGCAGATATCCGGCAGCTAAAGCACATTGAATACACACCCGCACCAGATATTATTCATGAATCAGCAGGGCATGCGCCTATTATTGCAGAAAAAGATTACCATGAATATCTGAGCTATTTTGGCTCAATAGGCTCTAAGGCCATGTTCTCTGCACGCGACTTTGATCTGTATGAAGCTATACGTTCACTTTCTATTTTAAAAGAAATGCCTGATGCAGATCCGGATGAGATCGAGGAAGCTGAAAACATGGTTGCCTATTGCCAGCAGAATCTTGGAGAACCTTCAGAAATGGCCCTATTGAGCAGGCTCCATTGGTGGACGGTAGAATATGGGCTTATCGGAAGTTTGGACGACCCTAAAATATACGGAGCAGGTTTGCTATCATCGATTGGCGAAAGCGTTACCTGCATGCGGCCGGAAGTAAAAAAAATTTGGTACACCATAGACGCTATAAACTACCCCTACGATATTACTAAGCCGCAGCCACAACTGTTTGTAACTCCCAATTTTCAAAATCTCATTCATGTATTGGATGAGTTTGCCGATACCATGTCATTCCGGGTAGGCGGAGAACATGGATTAAAAAAAGCCATTGAGTGCAAAAATACCTGTACTGTAGTGTATAGTTCAGGCTTACAGGTCTCGGGAACAGTTACAGAGGTGCGGCTATCCGAAGCAGGCGACCCTTATTATATTAGACTATCCGGCCCTGCCGCTTTAGCCTATGGTGATAAGGAAATAGAAGGCCATGGAAAAGCTTATCATAAAGATGGTTTTAGTTCTCCTGTCGGAAGATTATCAGTATATAGTAAGCCCCTGGAAGATTTCGAAATCGGAAACTTAAAAGATATCGGGGTGGAAGCCGGGGAAACTGTACTATTGGAATTTGAAAGTGGAATACGCGTCTCTGGCAAGGTTGAAAATATCCTGACATTTGACGGTAAAGTTCAGATCATCACCTTTAGCGATTGTAGTGTAATTGGGAAAGATGGGGAAACCCTTTTTGAACCCTCATGGGGAGCTTATGATATGGCAGTAGGCTCTAAAATCACTTCTGTATTTTGTGGGGCCGCAGATAAAGGATCCTTTGAAGAGGCCGTCTATAAATCTTCCCGCGGAACTTATCATCCCCAATACGATTTATCAACTCTGGCTTTACACCAGATTTATCAGAAGGTAAGGGATATCAGACAGAGTAAAGGTAATGAGCACCTGCTTCCGGGATTATTTGAACAGATTCGAAAAGACCATCAGGATGACTGGTTGTGCCCCATTGAAATTTTGGAAATCCTTGAACAGGGAAATCTATATCAGGAAACAGCTACGCTAATTAGAACCTTCCTACAATATAAAATTCAAAGTAATCCCGAACTAAGGAAGCTAATATCTGACGGACTTTACCTTATTCAGCACCCCATCCCGCAAAGCTGATCAAAGATTACCACGCTTAGCTTGCTCACGCTCAATTGCCTCAAACAAGGCTTTAAAGTTTCCGGCGCCGAAAGAACGGGCCCCTTTGCGTTGGATGATCTCAAAAAATACCGTGGGCCGGTCTTCCAGGGGTTTTGTAAAAATTTGAAGTAAATATCCTTCTTCATCTCTGTCTACCAGGATGCCCAGCTGTTTCAAAGGTTCAAGATCCTCGTCTATATGTCCAACTCTGCTGATCAGATCGTCGTAATAGGTATTTGGAATGGTCAGGAATTCCACCCCACGATTCTTTAAGTCGCTTACTGTGGCCACAATATTATCTGTAGCTAATGCCATATGCTGAACACCTTCACCCTCATAAAACTCCAGATACTCCTCAATTTGTGATTTTTTCTTTCCTTCTGCCGGTTCGTTTATAGGGAATTTTACGTAACCGTTTCCATTACTCATTACTTTGCTCATCAAAGCAGAGTATTCGGTCGAAATGGTCTTATCATCAAAGGTTAGGATATTTTTAAAGCCTAAAACGTTCTCATAGAAATTCACCCAATTGTTCATTTTATTCCAGCCTACATTGCCTACGCAATGATCAATATACATGAGGCCTGTTGTCGGGGGATTATAATCTGATTGCAAAACTTTGTACCCGGGTAAAAACGGCCCTGTGTAGTTTTTTCGCTCAATAAATAAATGGACCGTTTCACCATACAGCTTAATCCCGCTGGTTTTTACTTCACCCCATTCATCCCTGAGTGTTTGCGGTTGCTGATAGGGAAGAGCACCTCTTTTAGCCGTTTGCTCAAATGCATCATAAGCATCTTCCACTAATAAAGCCAGAACCTTCACCCCATCGCCATGCTTTTTTATATGATCAGAAACATAGCTATCTGATTTTAAGGGCGAGGTCAGCACCAGCCGGATCTTACCCTGTTGTAAAACATATGATGCCCGGTCGCGCACGCCGGTTTCCGGACCAGCATAAGCCAGACTTTGAAAACCAAAAGCCGTTTTATAAAAATACGCCGCCTGCTTTGCGTTGCCCACGTAGAATTCTGCATAATCCGTTCCTAACAGCGGCAAAAAATCCTTTTCTGCCTGTTCTTTAGTTTCTGCTTCCATGATTAACTCTGGCTCCAGCTTTTGTAATAATTCCCGTCTTCAATTTTAAGAGCTTCTTCGGTAAGCATAAGTGGTCGAAACGGATCGATCATGACCGCAAGTTCGTCCGTTGATTCCTTGCCAATAGATTGTTCTACTGTACCGGGATGCGGTCCGTGCGGTATACCACCAGGATGAAGTGTAATCTGCCCCTTTACAACACTTTTTCGGCTCATAAAATCCCCATCAACATAATATAAAAGTTCATCACTGTCTATATTACTATGATTGTATGGGGCGGGAATAGACTGCGGGTGATAATCGTATTTACGTGGCACGAATGAACAAATCACAAAGTTATTTCCCTCAAAAGTTTGATGCACCGGCGGTGGCTGATGCAACCTCCCCGTTATCGGTTCAAAATCGTGAATGGAAAATGCCCAGGGATAATGATATCCATCCCAGCCCACAAAATCAAACGGATGCGTTCCATAGATATATGGGTAGATTAAACCTTGTTTTTTTATTAATATTTTGAAGTCACCCTTCTCATCATGCGTTTCCAGATCCGACGGCCGTTTTATATCACGTTCACAGTAAGGCGAGTGTTCCATTAATTGCCCAAATTTATTCCTGTAACGCTGGGGAGTGCGTATCGGACTGAAGCTCTCCACAATAAACAACCTGTTTTCGGCACCATTAAACTCAATTTGGTAAATGGTTCCGCGGGGAATAACAAGGTAATCTCCGTACGAAAACTTAATTTTTCCAAAACCCGTTTTTAAAGTCCCCGACCCAACATGTACGAACAGTACTTCATCAGCCTGACTATTTTTATAAAAATAATCAACCATCGACTGGCGCGGAGCTGCCAGTGAGATATGCAGATCGCTATTGACTAACACGGCTTTTCGACTCTCCAGGTAATCGTTTTGCGGCTCAATATTGAATCCCAGCAAGCTGGTATGTTTGAGATGCTTTTCCCGGGCAATTTTTGGCTCTACAGAATAAGGCTCGCCCAAGGCTTTAACAATAGTCGGTGGATAAGCGTGATACACCAACGAATACAAGCTTGAAAAGCCTTCGGTGGATACCAGCTCTTCGGCATATAATGTGCCGTCTGGCTTACGGAATATAGTATGCCGCTTTAATGGAATCTTCCCCAAAGAACGATAAACTGGCATATTTATTTGGTTTATAAATTAATAACAGTGAGAATTCTGAAAGGTGTTAGGAAGATAAACGGCAGACTAAAATTGCGCAAAGACAAGAGGCGTCAGTATCTCGTCGCGAAAGCATGCTATCGTCTTTTTTGCAATAGCTAACTGCGCTGAATATGTATAGTTTGAACAAGCCATCTTTATGAACTAATTTACCTTAAATAGGTTATATAAACAACTGTTAATAGAAATTCAGTATTTTAACCGATAACCTTCCTTGTATGAAGCTAGTATCCTATAGAACTGAGAATCAGGAACATTTAGGCACGTTTATTAATGGGCACATTTATAACCTCCATTCCTGCGACAAACTAATTCCAGACAATATGAACCAGTTTTTATGGGAAGGAGAAGAAATAATGCAGCATGCTCTGCGTGCAGACAGAGATATCAGAACGGGCAAAATCACAGCCAAAGAAGAAGTATTCTACGAGATCTTAGCTCCTGTACCTCACCCGGGCTCCTGTCGCGATGGTTATGCCTTTCGTCAACATGTCGAAGCCGCCCGCCGAAACCGAAGGGTTGAGATGATCCCGGAGTTTGACCAATATCCAATATTTTATTTTACTAATCATAACTCGATTATAGGACCCGGCGACGTAATGTGCATGCCAGATCATTTTGAAAAATTAGATTTCGAACTGGAAGTTGCTGTTGTTCTGAATAAAAAAGGAAAAAACATCAAAGCCTCTGAGGCGGATGCATATATTGCGGGCTATATGATCATGAACGATCTAAGCGCAAGAACGCTTCAGATGGAAGAAATGCTCTTAAATCTGGGGCCAGCGAAAGGGAAGGATTTTGCCACTGCCATCGGGCCATGGCTGGTTACTCCAGATGAGCTGGAGCCATACAAAGTCCCGGCAAAAGGAGGGCACACAGGTAACTGTTATAATCTTGAAATGAAATGTGAGGTTAACGGCATTCGGGTTTCTGCCGGTACTATGGCTGATATGGATTGGACCTTTGCCGAAATTATCGAACGTTGTTCTTACGGATGTGAGGTATTGCCCGGAGATGTTATTGGTTCGGGCACCGTTGGCACGGGATGTTTCCTTGAATTAAATGGAACCGGATTGTTGAACAATCCAGACTATAAAACGCAATGGCTCCAGCCGGGCGATTTGGTTGAAATGGAAGTAACCGGCCTTGGCCGTTTAAGCAATACCATTAAAGCAGAAGAAACCGACTGGTCGATCCTAAAATTAAAAAAAGGAAAATCTCAGGCGTAATGATAACTCTCAAATCATCCGAACTCACTGCAGCAGAACTACAGAATTACCTGCAATATGCTATCGCCCCGCGGCCAATATGCCTGGCATCCACTATCGATGTCGAAGGCCATGTCAACCTGAGTCCGTTTAGTTTTTTCAATATGTTTAGCATTAATCCGCCTATCTGCGTTTTCTCGCCCTCACGGCGTGTAAGAGACAATACCACTAAACATACTCTGGAAAATATTAAGCTGGTGCCGGAGTGTGTAATAAACATAGTAAACTATGATATGGTGCAGCAAACATCTTTATCCAGTGTTGAATACCCGAAAGGAACCGATGAATTTGTCAAATCGGGTTTAACGCCTGTTGAATCTGTACTGGTTAAACCTCCCAGAGTTGCCCAGTCGCCAGTACAACTGGAGTGCATTATCAAAAACATTATTTCCTTGGGAGAAGCCGCAGGCTCTGGCAATATGGTGATTGCGGAAGTTAAACTGATACACATCAATCCCGCAATATTAGATGCAAATCAAAAGATTGACCAGGAAAAAATAGATCTCGTTGCCCGGTTAGGTGGAGATTGGTACTGCCGCGTAACAAAAGAAACCCTGTTTAAAGTTACTAAACCCAATAGAAATATAGGCATTGGGGTAGACGCATTGCCAGTTTCGATACGTCAATCCTCCATACTCACGGGAAACGATTTAGGGCAGTTAGGAAATGTGGAGAGCTTGCCTGACGAAACGAGCATCAATTCGTATTGCACCCAAAACGAAGAACTACAAAAATTGCTTTTATCGACAAAAAACAATACCATTTTGCGACGTGAAGCCTTGCACTCGCTTGCAAAAACATTATTAATTACTTCGAATGTAGAGGAGGCCTGGAAAGTTCTGCTGGCTGACGATGAGTTAAACAAAGAGGATTAAACCTCCTTGTTTAACATATCAAGACCTTTCCGAATTCTCAATATTGATTCTTCTTTCCCAATAATTGAGGCTATCTCGAATACCGCAGGGCCAAATTTGCCACCAACCAGCATAATTCTGAAGGGAAGCATCACATCGCCGACCTTCAAACTCTTCTCTTCGGCAAGTGATTTGAAAGCCACCTCCAGGTTCGTAGGAGAGTGATCGGTTATCGCGTTCAGAATCTCGCTGTATGCTACAAAAAATGAAGCCTTCTCTGCAGTCCACTTAGGCGACACAGAGCTGAAATCGTACACTCGCGGGTTTTCAAAGAAATATCCCGCCTGCGAAATAAAATCAGTCAATAGAGTACAGCGGTCTTTTACCAGATCAATTACCACAGACAATTTTCTTTCATCAGCAATCTGTATATTGTTGGCACCAAAAACCTCAAGAACTTTTTCCTTCAGCTTTTGCCCCTCAATTTTCTTAATCCACTCGGCGTTGTACCATTGAGCTTTTTCAAAGTCAAATTTGGCGCCTGATTTATTAACTCTATCGATAGAGAATTTTTCGATAAGCTCTTCCATTGAAAATAATTCCTGATCGGTGCCATCGTTCCATCCAAGCATCGCCAAAAGGTTAACAAAGGCTTCGGGTAAAAAGCCCATTTCGCGAAAGCCCTGGGTTAATTCATTCGTTTGGGGATCAATCCAGTTCATGGCATAAACCGGAAAACCGAGACGTGCGCCATCACGTTTACTTAATTTGCCATGGCCGTCTGGCTTTAAAATTAAGGGTAAATGTGCCCATTTCGGCATGGAGTCTTCCCAACCAAGATATTTCCATAGTAAAATATGGACCGGAGCAGACGGCAACCATTCTTCACCTCGAAATGCATGAGTAATTTTCATCAGATAATCGTCCACCACAACAGCTAAATGATAGGTCGGCATTCCATCTGCTTTAAGCAGGACTTTATCATCTACCAAGGATGTTTCAAAACTCACCTCTTGGCGAATCATGTCATCAAATGAGACAGTTTCATTCTGTGGGACTTTAATACGGATAACATGAGGCACTCCGCCAGCCAGCAACTGCTTAACCTCTTCTTCGGAAAGAGAGATAGAGTTTCGCATCTCCTGCCTGTGTGCGTGGCCATATTGGAAATTCGGCAGCTCCGACCGTTTTTTATCTAAGTCTTCCGGCGTATCGAATGCATAATACGCATATCCATCTGCAACTAATTGCTCAGCATACTGCCGGTAAAGCGCCTTTCTCTCGCTTTGGCGATAGGGCCCGTATTCTCCCCCAAAATCAGGACCCTCATCAGGGATGATACCACACCAATTCAAACACTCAATAATATATTGCTCGGCACCCTCTACATATCGGGTCTGATCGGTATCTTCAATACGAAGTACAAAATCGCCACCTTGTTGCCTCGCAAATAAGTAGTTAAAAAGAACCGTTCTTACTCCGCCTAAATGCAGGCCTCCGGTTGGACTGGGAGCAAAACGAACACGAACCTTCTCGGACATAATTATGGAATTAGTTCGCAAAGATAGATTTCCTATTACAAGCCACTTAATTTTTTTCTCCGGTTTCGGTCAGAGTATCACCGGGTTTGTTCATAGCATTCTTCCTTGTCGGCGAAAACACCTTTTCAAGCGCCGGATACTGGCTGGGAAACGTGAAATTTTACCTTCTCCTGATCCCAATTTTAAAATAATGCTGGAAAAAATCTTAAATCTGAGTATCTTTGCCTACTTTTTCTATAGACTATGCATTTGACATAGAGGAGAATACCCAAATGACACAAATTCTTAAAGATAGAGTCGCCGAGTTATCTGCTAAAGTTCAGAGTCTTCCCCCTAAAGAGGCACTGGCATTGTTGGCTCAGGAATTCGCTGGCAAGATTATTTTCTCAAGCAGCTTTAGCTGGGAAGATCAGGCTATCTCGCACATTATTTTCTCAAATAATATCCCTATTAAAGTTTTCACTCTTGATACCGGCCGTTTGTTTACAGAAACGTATTACGTATGGAGCAGAACTACAGAAATGTATAATGCCAAGATTGAGGCTTATTATCCCAACCAACAACTACTACAAGAGTTTGTCACCGAAAAAGGCCCGAATTCATTCTACGAGTCTGTTGAAAACCGTAAAGGATGTTGTTACATCCGTAAAGTTGAGCCTTTGCAACGTGCTCTGTCAGGCAACGAAATCTGGGTAACCGGCTTGCGGGCTGAGCATTCTCCCGAAAGGCATGATCTGCCTATTTTAGAGTGGGATGAAACTAATAACATTATCAAATTCCATCCCTTGCTTCATTGGACAACAGACGAAGTAAGGTCGTTTATAAATACCAACGGAATTCCATACAACACCTTACACGATAAGGGGTTCGTAAGTATTGGATGCCAGCCGTGTACCCGTGCAATTATGCCGGGCGATGATTTTAGAGCCGGCCGCTGGTGGTGGGAAGATAAAGCAAGCAAAGAATGCGGATTACACGCCCATTCTTAAAAATTTGAAAAAAAATTTATGTCGCAATTTAAATTAGATTACCTGGACCTTCTTGAGGCAGAATCGATTCACATTATGCGTGAAGTGGCAGGGCAGTTTGAGCGTCCGGCTCTTTTGTTTTCCGGAGGAAAAGATTCAATTACCCTGGTTCAATTAGCTCTTAAGGCGTTTAAGCCAGGAAAAATTCCCTTTCCATTAGTTCACATTGACACAGGTCATAACTTTCCTGAAGCAATTAAATACCGCGATGAAGTAGTGGAAAGAACCGGTGCAAAACTTATTGTAAGAAACGTTGCAGACACGATTAAAGCAAAGGGATTGAAAGAACAGACCGGAAAGTTCGCCTCCAGAAATGCCTTGCAGTCTTATACATTATTAGACACTATCGAAGAATTTGGTTTCGACGCCTGTATTGGTGGCGCTCGCCGCGATGAGGAAAAAGCCAGAGCGAAAGAGCGGATCTTTTCTGTAAGAGATGAATTTGGCGCCTGGGACCCGAAAAGACAAAGACCTGAGCTTTGGAATCTCTACAACGGTAAAATAGCTAAAGGCGAAAATGTTCGTGTGTTCCCCATCAGCAACTGGGTAGAGCTCGATGTTTGGAATTACATCAAACGTGAGAATATCGAACTTCCGTCAATATATTTCACTCATGAACGGGAAGTTCTAGTGCATGGCGAATACCTGGTAGCGGTTTCTCCTTTTATCCGTATTGATGAAGGTGATGTTATTGAAACCAGAAGAGTTCGTTACCGAACTGTTGGCGACATGACCTGCACAGCAGCTGTAGAATCAACCGCTTCAACAATTGACGATATCGTAGCAGAAATTCACAAAACAAACATCAGCGAACGTGGTGAAACGCGGATTGATGACCAGGTTTCGGAAGCTGCTATGGAAGACAGAAAGAAGAACGGGTACTTTTAAATCAGATTTGAGAGGTTAGATATAGATTTGAGACAAATTTCATATCTAAGCCTTCGGATCACAAAAAACAAATTAAATAGTTACTAAGAGAGGGATTAAGTTTAGGATGCGCAGCATCTCACATCTCATATCTCATCTCATATCTTACAAACAATGGATTTACTTAGATTTATAACTGCTGGTAGTGTTGACGATGGAAAAAGCACATTAATTGGCCGCCTTTTATATGATACCGATTCGATAAAAGTTGATCAGTTGGAAACCATCCTTAAACAAAGTAAAAATAAATCAGAAGGCGAAATTGATCTGGCTCTTTTTACCGATGGCCTTCGGGCAGAACGTGAACAAGGAATCACCATCGACGTGGCCTATAAGTATTTTAATACGGATAAACGTAAATTCATCATTGCCGATGCTCCAGGCCATATCCAGTATACACGTAATATGGTTACAGGCGCGTCAAATTCAGATTTAATCATCATTTTGGTTGATGCCCGTCAGGGTGTAATTGAGCAAACCCGCCGTCATAGTATCATCGCTTCTTTACTCGCTATCCCACACGTGGTAGTAACCGTGAACAAAATGGATATGGTTCATTATTCTGAAGCGGTTTATAACGACATCGTGCTTGATTATATGAAAATGGCTGAGCAGTTGAATATTAAGGATGTCACCTTTATTCCTATCAGCGCTCTAAACGGCGATAACATTGTAAAGCCGTCGGCAAACACGCCATGGTACGAAGGCGAAACTTTATTAAACCTTCTTGAAACCATCGACATTGCAAACGACATCAATCATACCGATCCACGTTTTGCGGTCCAGTATGTGATCAGACCTCAATCTGAAGACCTGCACGATTATCGCGGATATGCAGGTAAGGTAGTTAGCGGAGTTTATAAGAAAGGTGACCTGGTAACAGTTCTTCCTGAAGGGATAGATTCTGAAATAGAAGCGGTTGAAATAAATGGGGAAGAAGTTGATGTTGCCTTTGCACCACAAAGTGCTGTCATCCGCCTTAAACACGATATTGACGTAAATAGAGGTAACGTGATTGCTACCCAGGCGAACATGCCGCAAGTATCGCAGGAAGTGGAGGCAATGCTTTGCTGGATGGATACAAAGCCACTCACTCCGGGCAATAAATACTTAATTCAGGTTCATGGCAAAACAGTGCGTTGCGTGGTAAAGGAGATTAACTACCAACTGGATGTGAATACTCTTCAAAGGCACGAAAATATTAGTCAAGCTAACCTGAACGATATTGTAAACGTTACAATCAAAACTGCGTCTCCGATTGTTTTCGATTCGTACGAAAGTTTAAGGGCGAATGGCGGAGCTATTTTAATTGACGAGACAGCCTTTACGACGGTAGCAGGTTGCATGCTTCAATAATATGCAAAACTAATCCGCCTGAAATACAATTTGTTGCAAAAATTCGTTAATTTCATGTTTCTAAGCGGAGGTTTCAATGCTCTCAACCGACAACTACTCTTATCTCATCAAAAAGATTGATGAGTTTATCAGAAAGTATTACTTAAATAAGGTAGTAAGAGGCTCGATATATCTCGCTTCATCATTCTTTGCGAGCTATGTAATTGTAACCGTAGCCGAATATTACGGGCATTTTTCGCCGGCGATTCGAACACTTCTTTTTTACAGTTTCCTCCTCATCAACGGAACTATCCTGATAAACTGGATTGTTATCCCGCTTTTATCTTTTTATAAGCTGGGAAAAAATCTCTCTCACGAGCAGGCATCCGAGATAATCGGACAACACTTCGGCCACGTAAAAGATAAATTACTGAACACACTCCAGCTGAAAAAGCTGGCTGATAACAATCATGAACAAAAGTCATTGATTGAAGCCAGCATAAATCAGAAAATAGATGATCTAAAGCCGGTTCCTTTTTCGACGGCTATCCGGATAAATGACAACCGGAAATATCTGAAATATGCATTACCTCCACTTGCTGTAATTTTATTTATCAGCGCAACCGCTCCATCTATATTTTCGGAAAGCACAGAGCGTCTTTTGAAACACGATAAAAAATTTATTAAAAAGGCGCCCTTTGAGTTTGTAATATTAAACAAATCATTGTCGTCTGTTCAGGGAGATGATTTTGAGTTGCAGGTCAAAATGACTGGAAATGAAATCCCGCAGGATATTTACCTGGAAGACGGCGCGAACACCTTCAAACTTGAAAAAGAGAATATCATTCGCTTTACTTACAACTTTCGAAATCTTCAGAATACAAAGAAAATACGTTTGGTGGCCGGCGATTTTACTTCGGATATTTATACGATTGAGGTTAAGAGAAAACCTACCCTGTTAAACTTCGATGTGTTCTTAGATTACCCGTCTTACGTGGGTAAAAAGAGCGAAATGATCAGTAATTCGGGCGATTTAATGGTGCCTGTCGGGACAAAAGTAAACTGGCGTTTTAAAACTGATAAAGCGGACGCGATTCAGTTGAAACTCGGGGATAAGCAATTCAATGTAAAGCCTTCAGCCCAGAATCAGTTTAATTTCGCATACCGGGCGCTCACAAACACCGCATTCACAGCCAAACCACTCAATTCAGAAGTAAACAGCAGCGAAGCAGCAAATTATACCATTAAGGTGATTCCGGATCTGAATCCGGCAATCCAGGTGAACGAACGGCCTGATTCTGTCAACACCAAAATGTTATACTTCGTTGGACAGGTAAGTGACGATTATGGCTTTTCATCGCTCCGGTTTCACTACAAAATATTGGATGGAGAGCGGGTAGCCAAATCCGAAGCAAAAGTGATCTCGTTTGATAAAAACGCACTGCAAAGTAATTTTCTCCATATATGGGATGTAAATTCAGTTAAAGCGGCAGCCGGGCAGCAGATAGAATACTTCTTCGAAATACTGGATAATGACGGCGTTCACGGTCCTAAAGCAACCAGATCTGCGGTAAGAACTTTCAGACTTCCAACTCAAGCAGAGGCTGAACGCAGCTTGGAACAATCATCCAAAGCTGTTCAACAAAAAATGGAGCAGGCAATACGTCAGGCCGGACAAATTGAACGCGATGCAAAACGCTTGACTCAGGATCTGGTGAATAAGAAAAATCTCTCTTTTGAAGAAAAGAAGCAGATTGAACAATTGCTCGAAAAACAGAAGGCACTTGAAAACCTCGTTAATGAAGTCAAAAAAGACAATAAACAAAAGCAATTAGAACAACAGAATCTTCAGAATCCTCCACAGGAAATCATTGAGAAACAAAAACAGATCGAAGATCTTTTTAACAATGTTCTTGACGAGAAAACAAAAGAGCTCCTGAGAAATATTGAGAAGTTGCTGGAACAAAACAATAAAAATCAAACTCAGCAGGAGTTATCCAAAATGCAATTGGATAATAAAACCCTGCAAAAAGAACTAGACCGTATCCTTGAATTATATAAACAACTTGAGTTTGATCAGAAGCTGACAAATACCATCAACAAATTGCAGGAAATGGCAAAGGACCAGCAAAAGCTGAGTGAGCAAACCGAAAAAAAATCAACTGATAATCCGGCTCTTAAGGAAAAGCAAGAGCAATTGAAAGGGAGCTTTGATGATCTCCAAAAAGATTTGAAAGAACTGCAGCAGAAAAACGAAGAGCTGGAACAGAAAAACAACTTTGAAGATACGCAAAAGGAGCAGGAACAAATAGAACAACAACAAGATCAGGCGAGTAAAAACTTAGAGAATAAGAACAACCAGAAAGCTGCCGAGAATCAGAAAAAAGCCGCCGAGCAGATGCAGAAGATGGCTCAAAAGATGGAAGAAATGCAGCAGGAAAGTGAGATGCAGGAGATGCAGGTAAACATGCAGAATCTTCGTGAGGTGCTGTCTAATCTGTTAACCTCATCCTTTGATCAGGAAAAGGTGATGCAAAACTTGAGGGTAACTTCCACAAATGACCCCAATTATATTAAACACACTCAAAAGCAAAAAGACATAAAGGATAATTTGAAAATGGTGCAGGATAGCTTGTACTCTTTAAGTCGCCAGGTTCCGCAGATTGAATCGGTAATTAACAAAGAAATCCAAACAATTAACACGAATATTGACTTAGCTTTACAGCAATTATCCGAGAGGCGAACGTCTGAAGCCAATCGCAATCAGCAGTATGCCATGACTTCTATCAATAATCTTGCATTAATGTTAAGTGAGGTAGAGCAACAAATGCAGCAAGCCATGAAGAACGCCAAACAAGGCAAAGGGAAGGGTAAAGGGAAAAGCCCCAGCCTTTCTGATTTAAGCAAAATGCAGGAACGCCTCAATCAGAATATGCAAAAGGCACGGCAGCAGATGCAGCAACAAGGACAGCAACCGGGTAAAGGGCAACAAGGGCAACAAGGGCAACAAGGGCAACAAGGGCAGCAAGGTCAAGGTCAGGGTAAGGGCCAAATGAGTGAGCAGATGGCGAAAATGGCTCGCGAACAGCAACTCATACGCCAGGCACTGCAGGATATCAATCGCGAGATGAATAAAGACGGCAAGGGAGGTTTGGGCAATTTGGATAAATTGACAAAAGAAATGGAACAAACCGAAACTGATCTCGTAAACAAGAAAATCCAGCAGGAAACGTTATTAAGACAACAAGAGATCTTAACTAAACTTCTGGAAGCCGACAAGGCCGCGCGTGAGCGCGAATTAGACACACAACGAGAAAGCAAACAGGGTAAAGATCAGGCTCCGAATTATAAAATTGTACTCGAAGAGTTCAGGAAAATAAAACAACGCGAGCTTGAATTATTAAAAACTGTGCCACCTGCACTCAATTCATTTTATAAATTGAAAGTAGGTGACTATTTTAGACTTTTAAATACAAAATAATCTATGATCACGAATCGCGTAGATATGTCAGACGACACCGTATTATATACTTTACAATTACCGTCAAAGGTGGATAGCATTACTTCTGTCGAGAATTTTGTTGACACCCTCAAAGATGAATATAACATCGGTGATGACACCTATGCCAATATGTTGACCTGCCTTAGCGAAGCGACCATTAATGCTATCGTACATGGAAACAAACAAGACGAGTCAAAAAAAGTATATATAAATCTGGAGGTTCAATCAGGAAAACGGCTTCAATTTACAGTGGCAGATGAAGGAGAGGGATTTGACTACAATCGACTTCCAGACCCGACTGCTCCCGAAAATCTTGAGAATTTAACCGGAAGAGGTGTTTTTATTATTAAACACCTGGCCGATCAATGCATTTTCAATTTGAAAGGCAACGAGGTTGAATTGCACTTCAAAGTTTAATGAGCCAGATTCCTGTTAATTTTTTTACCGAAGATATTTCCTACACCCTAAAAGAAAAAGCGCACATCCGAAAGTGGCTTAAAGAAACAATTTGTTCTGAGGGTAAATCTCTAAAAGAACTTAACTTCATATTCTGCAGCGATAATTATTTGTTGCAAATAAATCAGCAATACCTTAGTCACGATACCTACACCGACATTATCACTTTTGATAATAGTGATGATCCCAAAGCCATCGCGGGAGATATATTTATAAGTGTTGAACGTATAAAAGAAAATGCAGCAAAATATAAGGCCTCAGAGCGCGACGAATTGCATAGAGTGATAATTCACGGCGCATTGCATTTAATGGGCTATAAAGACAAGACAAAAGCTCACAAAACAATAATGAGCGACAAAGAGGACCAGTACCTCGCTTTACGTCAGTTTTAATCCACTTGAAAGGTGAATTTATCACGATTACAATCTGACTCTTTAATTAAACTTATCAGGATCAATCCCTAAAGCTACCCTTGGGCGAAAACCTACGACTTCAATTGCCCACTCACATAAAGGAGATATTTTCCTCTGCCCATTCTGGAACAAGCCATTGCGACTTAGCCAGATTGAAACTATAAACCTAACACGATGCCGTTGGTAAGCTACCAGCTCGATTAACCGATTCTGATCTCTACAACTCACTTTTTTCATTGTTGTATCATTTAAATGCATGTTTAAACATGCAATAGTTATATCAAGCTAATTAATCCCTATTTTTGCATGTTTTAGCAATTATTTTGAAAAAAGTTATCATAGCCGGAGCGAGCGGACTAATTGGCACTGAGCTGCTTACGCTTTTGTTGCAAGACGGAAGGATTTCGGAAGTGCTGGCCTTGGTGCGATTTCCTCTACCGACAAATAATACGAAGCTTAAACAGCTAAAAGTGAACTTTGACAAACTATCGGATTATAAAGATCAAATTGAGGGGGATGCCATTTATTGTTGTTTGGGTTCCACTAAGAAAAAGACCCCGAATCTCAACGACTATCATAAGGTAGATCATGAATATCCCCTGACTCTCGCAAAGATTGCGTTGGAAAATAAAATTGCACAATACCACTTAATCAGCGCCTTAGGTGCAGATAAAAACTCGAAAGTATTTTACCCTCGATTGAAAGGTCGGATCGAGGAAGACGTTAAAGACATCCCGCTTCAATCGGTTCATATCTATCAACCGTCGTTATTAGTAGGAAACAGAAATGAGCACCGCGCATTCGAAAAATTTTTTATCCACGCGATGAACTTCATTAATCCGTTATTAGTGGGCAGTCTGAGAAAGTACAGAAGCATAAAAGCTACTACCGTAGCACAAGCGATGATTAATCAAACATTTAAAAATCTGGATGGGATACACACTTATCCCTCAAACATTATACAAGAACTGGCATGAGCATTTTAGCAGGAGAGCAGTTAGGTCATGCTTTTAACGATTATTGGTTATTTAAGGATTTAACGTTTGGCGTTGCCAAAGGTCAACGGGTTTCTTTAGTGGGTGTAAACGGTTCGGGTAAGACCACACTTCTCAGAATTTTAGCAGAAAAATTAAAGCCAAACGAAGGCAAAGTTGTAAAAGAGAAAGGCCTGCATGTGGGTTACCTGGAACAGGATCCTGATTTTTCGGGACAAAAGACAGTTTCAGATTTTATCTACAGTCTTGACAATAAACAACAACAGCTCATCCGTCGCTATGAAGAGCTTATTGAGAACCCGGATGCTGATGCGACTGAATTAGAAAGTCTTATACATGATCTGAGCGAAGCCAATGCCTGGGAGTACGAACACGAGATCAAGACAATTCTTCAGCGTCTATCTATTACAAATTTAGACCAGGAGATCAAAAGCCTGTCGGGAGGACAAAGAAAGCGTCTTGCTTTAGCAAAGCTATTAATCGATAATCCGGAAGTATTCATTCTGGATGAACCCACCAATCATCTGGATATTGAAATGATAGAGTGGCTGGAGAGCTTCTTAACCACCGGACAGAAGACCATTATTATGGTTACCCACGATAGGTATTTTCTTGACAATGTATGTAATCATATCATCGAATTAGAGAACAGAAAAATCTATACATATAACGGCAATTACGGCTATTTTCTTGAGAAAAAAGCTGAGCGCGAAGCTTCTGACGCTTCTACACTTCAAAAAAACAGAAACCTGTTAAAAAAGGAGTTAGAATGGATGCGTCGAATGCCAAAAGCCAGGAGCACCAAATCCAAATCACGCATTGATGCCTTTTATGAACTGGAAGACAAGACGAAAGGAAACACCAGCAACCAGGTTATAGAGCTAAGCACGAAAGTTGCAAGACAGGGGAACAAGATACTCGAACTGGAACACGTCGCAAAGGCATATAACGGAAGGACGATTATCAGGGATTTTAATTATACCTTTAAAAAAGGCGACCGAATTGGCGTAGCGGGTAAAAATGGTAGTGGAAAATCTACCTTTTTAAATCTAATCACCGGAACCATTCAGCCAGACACGGGCGAAATCAGCATAGGAGAAACTACCCAGTTTGGTTATTATAAGCAATCGGGCTTAGAGTTCGACGAGAGCCAGCGTGTGATCGACATCGTAAAAGATGTGGCTGAATACATTACAATGGCCGATGGAAAGACACTTACAGCATCTCAACTTCTTACCCACTTCCTGTTCCCTCCCGCAAAGCAACATAATGTAGTTTCTAAACTTAGCGGTGGTGAAAAGAAGCGCCTCCATTTAATGCGGGTTCTGATGAAAAATCCAAACTTTCTAATATTGGATGAGCCCACCAACGATCTTGATATTGATACGCTTAACGTTTTAGAAGAGTTTTTGGAACGTTTCACAGGAGTTCTGTTGTTAGTATCGCACGACAGGTATTTAATGGATAGATTAACCGAACAGCTTTTTATTCTGGAGGGCGCAGGCGAGGTGGATGTTTATTCTGGCAATTATACCGATTACAGACTTGAAAAAGAAGAGGCTTCCAAAACTGCAAGTTCCATAAAGCCCTCCGTTTCGGCTGATAACGTCTCAGTAAAGAAAAACAAACTTAGCTTTAAAGAGGAGCAAGAGTTAAACAAACTTGAACAAGAGCTACCGGCCCTTGAAAACGAACTAAAATCACTATTAGAAGAGCTCAGCAACCTAACAAATCATGTTAAATTGATCGAACTTTCAAAAAAGATAGAAGACTTAAAAGCGGCCATTGATGTTAAAACCATGCGATGGTTAGAATTAAACGAAGAAAAAGAAAATGTTCCACGTGGAACATAGATAAACGTTCCACGTGGAACATTAATAGATATGTTTAAAAAATACGATGTAATAGTAGTTGGGGCAGGCCATGCCGGATGCGAGGCTGCAGCGGCGGCGGGCAATTTAGGCTCCTCGGTCCTCCTGATTACTATGAATATGGGCACCATAGCGCAAATGAGTTGTAATCCGGCCATGGGGGGAGTTGCAAAAGGGCAGATTGTGCGAGAGATTGATGCGATGGGTGGCTATTCGGGTATCGTTACCGATAAATCGATGCTCCAATTCCGAATGCTCAACCTCTCAAAAGGCCCGGCTATGTGGAGTCCGCGAGCGCAGACAGACCGTATGCGATTTGCAGAAGAATGGCGCCTAGCGCTTGAAGGCGTTAAAAACGTCGACTTTTGGCAGGATACGGTAAAAGAGGTAGTAGTAAAGGACAGCCGCGTGATGGGTGTAGTGACCTCCCTGGGCATCGAGATACAAGCGGAGGCAGTTGTGTTAACTAATGGAACATTCCTGAACGGTCTAATACATATAGGTGAGAAAAAGTTCGGCGGAGGCCGTACTGCAGAGAAATCATCAACAGGTTTGACGGAGCAATTGGTTGAACTTGGCTTTGAATCGGGGCGAATGAAAACAGGCACTCCACCAAGAATTGACGGCCGTAGCCTGGATTACTCCAAGATGGAAGAACAGTGGGGTGATGAAGAGGGTGGCCGGTTTTCTTATACAAATGTAGACATTCCCGAGAAACAGCGTTGCTGCTGGATAACCTACACCAACGCAGAGGTACACGAAACTCTCAAAGAGGGCTTCGAAAAATCTCCTATGTTTACGGGACGTATTAAGGGCCTTGGACCGAGATACTGCCCCTCGATAGAAGACAAAATAAACAGGTTTGCCGAAAGGGAACGTCACCAGATTTTTGTGGAGCCCGAAGGCTGGGATACCGTGGAGATCTATGTAAATGGTTTCTCTACATCCCTTCCAGAAGATGTGCAATACAAAGCGCTTAGATTGATTCCCGGGTTTGAAAATGCTAAGATGTTCAGACCGGGGTACGCCATCGAGTATGATTTCTTCCCCCCAACGCAGCTAAATTTAACCCTAGAAACCAAGTTAGTAGCAAACCTCTTCTTCGCTGGTCAGATAAACGGAACAACAGGATACGAAGAGGCTGCGAGCCAGGGATTAATCGCAGGAATAAATGCTCACCAAAAAGTCAACGATAAGCACGAGCTGATCATGAAACGTACCGAATCATATATCGGTGTGCTAATTGATGATCTGGTTACCAAAGGTACTGAGGAGCCCTACCGAATGTTCACGTCCAGAGCAGAGCATCGCCTGCTGTTGCGCCAGGATAACGCGGATGTTAGGCTTAGCCCGATTGGCCACGAACTTGGCTTAATCAGCGATGATCGTCTTGCCCTCGTACAAGCCAAAGTAAAGGACTCAGATGGTATAGTGAAGTATTTAAAAACAAAATCCATCGAGCCAACGGAAATAAACCAGATCCTAAATGATCTCGGAACAAGTCCTATTACTCAAAATGTAAAACTCTTTCAAATACTTTCCAGACCGCAGGTTTCTTTCAACGACATCCGCAAAGCTGACCCGGTACTCGACGAACTTTTATCGAAATATAATATCGAAACCGTTGAACAAGCCGAGATCAAAGTTAAGTACGAAAGTTACTTTGAGAAAGAAATGGAAATCGTTAACAAAATGAAGCGGATGGAGGATCAGGAAATAAACCCGGAGTTCGACTATCAAAAGCTTGTTTCGTTATCGAAAGAAGCCAGAGAAAAATTGCTGAAGATAAAGCCACGAACATTAGGGCAAGCTTCAAGAATTTCCGGAGTTTCGCCATCAGATATCTCCGTTCTCATGGTTCATATGTCAAAATAGCATTAATTAGCTGATAATCAATATGTTAGGTCAACGTAAATAAATGCGATATAAAGCGAGATCTTAAAATTTTGATATTGTGGTTCCAAAAAAGAGAAAAGTTGATTTAAAGCCTTTTAAATGCGCAAATTTAAGAACTATATAATTCTAGTATGTTTTTTTGCTGTCCTGGGCCTTCTTTCCCAATTATCTGGCTGCGCAAGCATACAACATCCTACTGGCGGACCAAGAGACAGTGTACCACCAAAAATACTGAAGGAACAACCAAAGAATTTTAGCACTAATTTTAGAAGCGACGAAATAAATATCGAATTCGACGAGTACTTCAAACTGGCTAATGAATACAAGGAGATAAGTGTCTCGCCGGCGATGGAAAAATCACCTATCTTCAAGGTCAAGAAAAAAGTACTGAACATCCAGTTCCAGGAACCCTTGCAAGACAGTACTACATACACGATAAACTTTGGTAACGGACTTACCGATTACAACGAAGGAAATATATTAAAGAACTACATGTATGTATTTTCTACTGGAACCGAAATAGATTCTCTATCCATATCCGGCACAGTGACTAATTCCTTAACTAAAGAGCCCGTACTTGATGCAACGGTGCTATTATTCCAAGCTAGTCAAGATACGCTTTTTGGCAAGAAGCGTGCGAGCCTTTTCACCTCTACCGATTCATCAGGAAACTTCAGCCTCAAATACCTCAGAGAAAATGTTTATACCATTTATGCCCTCAAGGAAGAAGGCGGGGATAAAATATATAACACGGCAAAAGAACTCATTGGCTTTCTGGATAAACCGATAACATTAACCAAAGATACTGCAGGTATAAAACTCGAAATCCATCAGGAAGAACCGGTTAACTTTAGGGTAGTTGACAGGAAGATAGAAAAGGATGGGAGAATAGCCTTTGCTTTTAACAAGCAACTTACGAAGCCCTCTATCCAGATATTGTACCCGTCTGAGCTAAATGCCACTAAGATTACTGAGTTTGGTGAGGACGCCGACTCTGCTTATGTATGGACCCAATCATTAGACTTCGATTCCATCAATGTGGCTTTTCAGGATGATGGAAAAAATCTGGATACACTTACCATACGGCGAAACAAACGAGACACCTATAATAAAGTACTTAACATTACAGATAATATCCCGTCTCAACTTATCAAGCCAGGTACAGATTTAACACTAACGCTTTCCGCACCGGTTGGAGCAATAGACGGTAAGAAGTTCAATCTATTGCAAGACTCACTTCCAGTAGCCGGATTAAGGGTTTCGAGGGACAGTTTATCCACACGGAAAATACATCTTAAATTTCCCTGGCGAGACGAAAAGAAATATATTATTAACATCGCAGAAGCGGCTTTTACAGGAGTTTTCGGCGGAACGAACAAAGCATACACCCGCGAGTTTTCAAAGGATGTAGAAGAGAACTATGGGGCAATCTCGGCTATTATTGCGGTACCTGATACCAGCAAAAACTATATCGTTCAAGTCCTCACAGAACAGGATAAGGTTGTGCACCAACTGGCCATAAATAAAAACACCACTATAAATCTCCCACTTATGGCACTAGGTACCTATTACCTGAGAGTTATTTACGACGACAACAAAAATGGCAAATGGGATACAGGTGTAGTATCCACCAGAAAGCAGCCAGAGAAAGTATGGAACTTCGAAGAGGAGCTTGCCCTGAAAGCAAACTGGGAATTGGAAAAAAAGATCACTATTCCGAAGGCTCCGTAAACCACTTGGAATACATTATATAGTTGCCAGGTAAGCGCTTTAAAAGCTCACGCTGCTCTTCTGATACAGGCTTAATCTTTTTTGCAGGGCTGCCTGCATAAATAAACCCGGATTCGCAGATGGTGTTTTCAAGTACTACCGAGCCTGCAGCAATAATAGTAAACTCTTCCACCACAACGTTATCCATAACAATTGCACCCATACCCACCAGCACATTATCTTTCAGGATGCAGCCATGAACCAAAGCATTGTGCCCAATTGATACATTGTTCCCAATGGTGGTGGATGCCTTTAAATAGGTGCAGTGTATCACAACTCCGTCCTGGATATTTACATTGTCGCCGATTTTGATATAGTTAACATCGCCCCTGACAACGGCATTGAACCAAACCGAACAGTTGTTGCCCATAATTACATCGCCAACAATTGTGGAGTTCTCAGCAATAAAACATTCATTTCCCCATTGGGGCAACTTTCCTTTAACCGGTAATATAAGTGGCATAATTTAAAATATAGTATCTGTTGGATTATCCATGTGAACGGGATAATCTGTAGTATAATGTAAGCCACGGCTCTCCTTACGTTTCATGGCAGATTTAATTACAATATAAGCGGTTTGAATAATATTTCTTAATTCGCACAGTTTAACCGATAGTTTGGTCTTCTTGTAAAAATCTTCTGTCTCTTCGTGAAGCAAGCCAAGCCGACGTAAGGCCCGTTCAAGCCTAAAATCCGAGCGAACAATTCCTACATAATCACTCATGATCTTCTGCGTTTCGCGTAGGTTATGAGTGACCAGGATATCTTCATTAGAAAGCTGAGTATTCGTTTCATCCCATTCAGGAATATTGGCAGGTACTGGGATACTATCAAGAGCCTTTATCGCGTCAATATAAATACGGTGAGCAAATACAGTTGCTTCAAGTAAGGAATTTGACGCTAAACGATTAGCACCATGCAAGCCTGTGGATGCGCATTCGCCGCAGGCATATAAATTACTGATTGAAGTTTTACCGTAATAATCTACCAAAATGCCTCCGCACATATAATGACAGGCCGGAGTAACAGGTATATAGTCCTTTGTCATATCAATACCGATACTTAAACATTTGGCATAAATGTTCGGAAAATGAGAAAGAATATCCTCTTTAGAGCGGTGTGTAATATCTAAAAATACGTATTCATCGCCTGATTTCTTCATTTCTGAATCGATTGCTCGGGCTACAATATCGCGCGGCGCAAGCGATTTGCGAGGATCATACGAATCCATAAATTCCTTCCCATTTCTATCCCGCAAAATTCCACCAAAACCCCGAACCGCCTCGGATATAAGGAAAGACGGGTACTCACCTGGCTTATAAAGAGCGGTTGGATGAAACTGTATGAACTCCATATTTCTCACCTTTCCTTTAGCCCGGTAAACCATAGCAATACCATCGCCTGTAGCAATCACCGGATTGGTGGTGTTTGAATATATATGGCCTGCTCCCCCGGTGGCCATTACGGTTACCTTAGAAAGAAACTTTTCAACAGAATTGGTATAGGTATTAAGCGCATAAATCCCATAACATACTATATCATCCGACCGTTTATCCACAAACTGGCCCAAATGATGCTGAGTAATGAGTTCAACAGCGAAATAGTGTGTTAATATCTCGATGTTAGGATTGCTGTGAATCTTTTCAAGAAGCGCCCGTTCTATTTCAAAGCCTGTTATATCCTTATAATGTAATATACGGCTCTCAGAATGACCACCTTCCTTTGCAAGGTCATACATACCCTGTTTTGTAGTATCGAAGTTAGTCCCGTAATCAATTATCTCCTGAATCCGATCAGGGCCTTCTTTAACTACAAGCTCCACTACTTCTCTATCACATAAGCCATCACCAGCTATTAAAGTATCCTCTATATGTTTCTCAAAAGAATCCTCTTTATCCACAACTACTGCTACACCACCCTGAGCGTACTTAGTATTGGATTCGTCTTCATTAGCTTTTGTAAGTATTAGTACCTTACCGTGTTTTGCGGCTTTAAGTGCGAAGCTTAAACCGGCGATTCCGGAACCTACAACAAGGAAATCAACATCCTTCATTTAATAAATATTTAATTCAATGTAATCTTATGTTGCTCATGTGGAGAAACCAATGTAAAGATGTTAATTTTGTATAAAAAGTGTTAACGTTTTCTAATAACTAATTAGAAAATCAACTTTATTGTGAAAACGGCCTATTTCTAAGAAAGTTTTAAGCCCAATTTTTGGAGGTTGTTAACGTTTTACAGATACAAAGAAATTAACTGAATAAAATAAAAAGAAAAACAGGGTAAAATGTAATCAGTTACAATTCAATTGTTTACATACGATCTAATGTGAGTAAGTTGTTGGGAAAATACATAAAACAAAAAAATCTATTTTTAGTTTCCTTTCTTCTTCACATAACTAACACCCTAATAAGTAATAAGATTCTTTTTATATAGAATAATTATATTTTATTGAAGTGTTTGAAATGGATAAGTTTGAAGAAATATTCGTGAAGGGTTTTATTGATGAACCTATTGATCCAACATTGGATCTGTTTGATGAAATTGAAAAGTTAAAGAAAGAGAAGAATGCTGTTATCCTTGCGCACTATTATCAGGAGCCGGATATCCAGGATATTGCCGATTATATCGGTGATAGTTTGGGTTTATCACAACAGGCAGCTAAAACTGATGCTGAAGTTATTGTGTTTGCAGGAGTACATTTCATGGCTGAAACAGCTAAAATATTATCGCCAGAAAAAAAGGTTTTATTGCCTGATTATAAGGCAGGATGTTCTTTATCAGATAGTTGTCCGCCAAACTTATTTGCTAAGTTTAAAGAGAAGTACCCTGATCATTTGGTAATCACCTATGTGAACTGTTCGGCAGAGCTAAAAGCAATGAGCGACATTGTTTGTACTTCTTCAAATGCAGTTCAAATTGTTGAAAGCCTACCTAAAGACCAGAAAATAATATTCGGACCTGACAGGAATTTAGGAACATATGTAGCAAAGAAAACGGGCAGGGATTTGGTTTTATGGAACGGTGCATGTATGGTGCACGAAATATTTTCGATGCAGCGCATTACCAAATTAAAAGAAAAACACCCTGAAGCAAAGTTTATAGCTCACCCGGAATGTGAGGATGTAGTGTTGAAAATGGCGGACTATATTGGGTCTACCACAGGTTTGTTAAAATATACGATCGATAATCCTGCAAAGGAGTTTATAGTTGCAACAGAGAGTGGGATCATTCACCAGATGGAAAAATCTAATCCCGGAAAAGTATTTATTCCGGCTCCGCCAAATAACAGCTGCGCTTGTAACGACTGTCCGCATATGAAACGTAATACCTTGGAAAAGTTATATTTATGTATGAAAAATGGCTTGCCAGAGGTTACAGTTCCGATGAATGTGATCGAAAAAGCAAGGCTACCGATTGAAAGAATGTTAGAAATATCAGCTAGACTAGGCATATAGTCGGCAACTATTTTGAGTTTTTAAGTTTGACTTTGTAATTAAAACCGCGTGTTTGAAAATATAGAAAGAACAGATATAAGTAGTTTAGGAGAGTTTGGTCTCATTAATCATTTGACTAAAAACATTAAACTTACAAGATCGTCAACGATAAAAGGTGCTGGCGATGATGCTGCCGTGTTAGATTTTAGTGGTAAGAAAATGTTGATATCAACAGACTTACTGTTGGAGGGAATTCATTTTGATTTGGCATACACACCGCTTAAACATCTGGGTTACAAATCGGTACAGGTAAATCTTAGTGATATTTATGCGATGAACGGTACGGCTAGCCAAATTACGGTGTCGCTAGGTTTATCAAGTAAGTTTCCGATAGAGGCGGTAGAAGAAATTTATTCAGGTATACTCCTGGCCTGTGATAAATATAAAGTTGATCTGGTGGGTGGTGATACCTCATCTTCCAAGCAAGGTTTGGTGATCAGTGTAACTAGTATAGGATATGCCGATGAAGCAGATATTTGTTATCGAAATACAGCAGGTGAGGGAGATTTAATCTGTGTATCCGGTGATTTGGGTGGTGCTTATATGGGTCTTCAATTATTAGAAAGAGAAAAGGCTATTTATCTTGAAAACCCGCAAATTCAACCTGATCTGGAAGGTAAGGATTATATTATTGAGCGGCAGTTAAAACCGGAAGCCAGAAAGGACATAGTAGAATTATTGCAGGATCTTAATATTAGACCAACATCGATGATTGATGTATCAGACGGATTATCTTCTGAAGTTATCCACATCTGTACACAGTCTGATAAAGGGTGTAATTTATATGAAGATAAATTGCCGATAGATCCGATGACTTACGATACAGCCAGAGAATTTAATCTGGATCCAACAGTTTGTGCATTAAGTGGCGGTGAAGATTATGAGTTGCTATTTACCATCAAACAGGCTGATTACGACAAGATTAAAAATAATATGGATATCAGTATTATCGGACATATTACTGAAAAATCTGCGGGGATGAATATTATTTCGAAATCTCAAATATCTCATCCCTTAAAAGCTCAGGGCTGGAATTCATTAAAATAATGGGGATATTAATCTTCCATTATTAACAATGGATCTATTTGTTTATTGGTTTTTGCACCTAATTTCTTTAAGTTTTCCACTTTTACTATTAGATTTCCGTTTCCGGACGAAAGCTTCCCAAACGCGTCTGAATATGATTCTTTCGCTTTATCAAGATTGTCACCCACCTTTTTAAGATCAGCGATAAATCCAACAAACTTATCATAAAGCGCACCAGCCTTTGTAGCAATATCAATGGCGTTGCGGGTTTGTTGCTCCTGTTTCCAGATTGAAGCAATAGTTTTTAAAGTAGCCAGTAAGGTAGATGACGTTACGATCACCACTCTTTTACTCCAGGCAAATTCAAATAACTCCACATCATGTTGAACAGCAATCGCAAAAGAAGATTCTACCGGAATAAACAATAAAACGAAATCAGGCGAATTAACACGATACAAATCGCTGTAATTTTTGTTGCTGAGGCCTTTGATATGTGCTTTTATCGAGCCTATATGATCATTTAAGTGTAAGAGCCTTTCTTCTTCCATTTCGCAGTTCATTAATCGTTCATAAGCTATTAATGAAACCTTCGAATCAATAATGATATGTTTATTGTCTGGCAGTGTAATTACTATATCCGGTTGCAACCGGTTACCATTTTCGTCGGTAAAACTGCTTTGTTTTGTATATGATTCTCCGTTGATAAGTCCGGAGAGTTCTAATATTCTGTCCAATACAAACTCGCCCCAGTTACCTTGTTTCTTTGTGTCGGCTTTTAATGCTTTTGTTAGGTTATGGGCATCCTGACTTATTTTATAGTTGAGTTCGATCAGCTTTCCAAGCTCGCCTTTTAATATGTTTCGCTCGTCAGACTCGGCTTTATATACCTTTTCCACCTTGTCTTCAAAAGCTTTGATATTTTCTTTTAGTGGATTTAATAGTTGGTCGAGGTTTAACTTATTTACCTCGGTAAATCGAAGTGTCTTTTCGTCTAAAATTTTTCCGGCAATGAGCTCAAACTCTTTGTGGAATTTTTGCTGGAGCAATTCGATTCCTGCTTTTTGCTCGGCTAGTTTTTCCACTTGAGCCTGGTAAAATGCTTTGGAGCTTTCGAGCGAGTTGCTGGCCTCAGCCAGTTTTTCCCTTTCGGTTTGCAGCTCCCTCAATAAACGGTGCTTTTCGTCCATAAAAAACGATGCCATATTCTCTTTTTCGATGATAAGGTTGTCACATCGCTCTTCAACTCTGGCCAGTTTTAATCCGATTTGAATCTTTTCTTCAAGCGCAGATCTCAACAAGCTCGACACTCTGATGTATCTAAAATAAATCAGGGCAAAAGCTGCAGCTGTAGCGATAAGTAGGAGAATAAGTTGGGTATTCATTTTGCTAAAAATTTTATCAAAAATCTGAATCTTTAATCAAACGAGCAAAAATAATTAGTCACGGAGCATACTAATCTCCTAGCAAAATGTCAGTCACAGGAAATTTATTCCTGCCAAAACCCTAAAAGCGTAAAAAATAAGTTAATATATGAGTAAGGAATACTTTTTGATTATCTTCACTAAAATCACATTAAGAAAATGGGAATTATAATTTTTATTGGAATTGCAATAGTAAGCTTTCTGGTGCAATCCAGGTTTAAATCGAAGTTTAGAAAATACTCAGAAACACCTCTTTCATCCGGTTTAACCGGACGGGATATTGCTGAAAAAATGCTTCATGATCACGGGATCCGTGACGTAAGAATTTTATCGTCCGAAGGATCTTTGTCTGACCACTACAATCCAGCCGACAGGACCGTTAATTTAAGTCCGGAAGTTTATGGAGGTCGTAGCATCGCAGCAGCAGCTGTAGCGGCGCACGAGTGCGGCCACGCGGTACAACATGCGAAAGCCTATTCATGGCTTCAGTTCCGTTCGGCTATGGTACCTGCGGTTAATATAGCATCCAACTTATTGCAATATGTATTTATGCTCGGTATCATTATGCTTGGAACCGGTATGGGCGAAACAATGCTTTGGGTGGCTTTTGGTTCGATGATCGTAGTTACTTTGTTTAGTGTGGTAACGTTACCGGTAGAATTTGACGCAAGTAACCGGGCTCTGGCGTGGTTGCAAACTAACCGCGGCATAATGCAGACAAGCATTGAACACAATCAGTCAAAAGACGCACTTTGGTGGGCAGCAATGACCTACGTGGTTGCCGCTCTGGGTTCTGTAGTTCAGTTACTGTATATCGCGATGATGCTTTTCGGAGGAAGAAGCGACGACTAGAAGATTCGCTAATTAAAAAAAGCTTTCTGAATTCAGAAAGCTTTTTTTATGCCTTTTAATCTGGATATCAACAAACTCCGTTAATACTTTTCGTGTTTATCTAATTGAGCTTGTAAGGCGCAATCATATTGAATTCAGGAATCTTTACTTCAAACTCCTCATTATCTACCAGACGGCGCATTTCGTAACTCCCTTTCATGCTGCCGATATCCGTTTTAAGATTACAGCCCGAAACGTATTCATGATAATCTCCCGGATCTATAACGGGTTGAAGACCCACGACTCCGTCGCCTTCCACTTCGCGATGGGTGCCATTCGAGTCAAAAATGAACCAGTGCCGGCGCATTAACTGGACACTATAATCTGTAAGATTCTCGATATTTATTTTGTAGGCAAACATGTAATGATCATTTGCCGGATTCGAATATTCGGGTTGGTAGATAGTTTCTACTGATATTTTAACGCCTTCGGTAATGTGTGTAATCATAACAGAATCTGGTTTAAGTTAATGATATAAATCTTAAATCCAAAAATCAAGCCAAGACCTCATCAAATTTATTGCTGATGTCTTCAAGTACTTCATTTATAGCATTCAGGCTTTCCAGTTTTACCAGCTGCATCCGGTAATCTTTGAAATTGGGAATTCCTTTAAAATAATTTGAATAGTGCCTGCGCATCTCAAAAATGCCGGTTTTTTCGCCTTTCCATTCTATCGATTTTAGAAGATGGGTTCTGCAAACATCAATTCTTTCAGACAAAATTGGGCCAGACAAATATTCTCCCGTTGCAAAAAAGTGTTTAATTTCTCTGAAAATCCAGGGGTAACCGATGGCAGCTCTGCCAATCATGATTCCATCTACCTCGTATTCCATTCGCCAGTTGGCAGCTTTTTCGATCGAATCCACGTCTCCGTTACCAAAAATAGGAATGCTGATTCTCGGATTTCTTTTTATCTCTCTTATCAGGCTCCAGTCGGCCTCGCCTTTGTACATCTGAGCCCGGGTGCGGCCATGAATAGTCAAGGCTTGTATCCCAACATCCTGAAGGCGTTCGGCAACTTCATACACATTTTTGGTATTATCATCCCATCCTAATCTCGTTTTAACAGTTACCGGCAGATGTGTAGATTCTACCACAGCTTTGGTCATTTTAACCATTTTGTCGATGTCCTGAAGCAAGCTGGCGCCGGCACCACGGCAAGCGACATTTTTTACAGGGCAGCCATAATTTATATCTATTAAATCCGGGTTAGCTTTAGAGGCAATTTCCGTTGCTTCGCGCATGCTATCGATATTGCTGCCAAATATTTGTATCCCGATAGGACGTTCATACTCGAATATATCGAGCTTTTGCACGCTTTTGGCAGCATCTCGAATCAATCCTTCGGACGAAATAAATTCGGTATACATCATATCCACGCCATTTTGCTTACAAACAAAACGGAAAGGCGGATCGCTCACATCCTCCATGGGTGCTAGAAGCAGAGGGAAGTTACCCAAATCAATATTTCCAATTTTAACTGCCATCGGCTTACCTAATACTTTATCTTTGTGCGCTTGTAACACGAATTTACAAAAATAGTATTATTAGATCGAACATGATTGCCAGGCCGTCAGAACAGCGTCATCCTTTAACAGCGCTTATTTTGCTTATTGCGATTGCCCTGGGAACTTTGGTGTTATTTGTAACACTTGCGCAATTTTTAGGGTCGCTGATTTATGGAATAGACATCACCTCGGCAATTCAAAGCGGAAACGCTTCAGCCGATGTACTAAGGCTTTTCAATTCTTGTTATTTATTTGGGATGTTTTTGGTTCCTCCGTTGATTTATGCACGAATCAGGAGTAAAGCACCTCTTCAGTACCTCCAGGTAAAAGCGATAAACCCATGGTATCTGATTTTAATTACATTTTTATTAATGCTTTTTGCGCAGCCCTTTATTGAATGGACAGTGCATATAAATCAACAATTAGAGTTTCCAGCCTTTCTTTCAGGTATCGAAAACTGGATGAAGTACAAGGAAATAGAAGCTGAAATACTGACAAAGCAGCTGTTAGTAATGAACTCCGTGCCTGGCCTGTTGATAAACTTGTTTGTTATAGCGGTTATACCTGCCATTAGCGAAGAACTTTTTTTCAGAGGATGCCTGCAGAAAATTTTCACCACGTGGACAAATAACTACCATTGGGGAGTTTGGATTGCAGCTGCATTATTCAGTGCTATCCACTTACAGTTTTATGGGTTTCTTCCCAGAATGCTGCTGGGTGCACTATTTGGATATCTGTTTGTTTACAGTAAAAGCATCTGGATCCCAATAATTGCTCACTTTTTTAATAATGCCTCTGCAGTAATGGCAGCATATAATTTACAAAGGCAGGGTAAATCTTTGGATATTATCACAAAACCCGAATTTCAACAGTGGTATTTAGTGATACTAAGTGTTATTTTTACGGCTTTACTTTTCAGGATATTTCAGAAACTATCCTGGGGTAATAAAGAATTATCAGATGAACGATAACTGGGTTAAGGTTTTTACGTCGACAGATTTTTTTAAATCTGAGATGGTAAAGCAATTTTTAGTAGAAAACAATATAGATGCGGTAGTTCTGAATAAGCAGGGATATCCTTATAACATTGGCGAGGTTGAGGTTTATGTACAGCCAAAATATTCGACGCACGCTCTGGAACTGATACAGCAGAACGATTTATGAAGGTAAGGGCAATTACAGGGTTTTTTTTCGTTTTGGTGATGCTTGCATCCTTGTTATTGGGGGCGTATGCCTTTGCTGTTTTTTTTATTGTTCTTAGTTTGCTATGCCTGGTAGAATTCTATAAGCTCGTAAAAAACGAAACTATCAGGCCACACCGGTCTCTGGGCGTTCTGCTGGCAGGAACCATTATTACCCCTTTAGTTCTAAATTTCCTTTTCGAGGATTATTTAACCTATATTTTTTTATCGGTACCCGCGGCAATTTCTATTTGCGTAGTTGAATTGTACAGAAAAAAAGAACATCCCTTTATTAACCTTGCTTTCACATATTTTGGGATACTTTTTATCGTAATTCCATTCTGCTTTTTTACTGCCTCAGCATTTATCGGACAAACGTTTAATTTCCACTTTCCACTGGCTTTTATGCTGATGCTATGGGCGAGCGATACGGGAGCATATTTATTCGGAGTTAACTTTGGGAAACATAAGCTATTTGAGAGGCATTCGCCAAAAAAATCCTGGGAGGGTTTCTTTGGCGGAATGTTCACCAGCCTCGTTGCAGCTTTAATCATCAGTACTCAATTTACCGAGCTTTCTGCGGTTCAATGGTGTATTATGTCGTTGATTATTGTGATAGCCGGAACCTTCGGCGATCTGTTTGAATCTATGCTGAAGCGAAGCATCTCTATAAAAGATACCGGTTCCCTGCTTCCGGGACACGGCGGTCTATTAGACCGGTTCGACAGCTTATTATTTGCAGCGCCTCTCGTTTTTCTATATCTATATTGGATACTTAAATTTGGATGATCAGACGATGGAGAATAAGCCTTTATCACCAGAAGAAGACGTAAGCGAAACCCCGGATCCTGCATACAAAGACAGGTCTCTTCTTTACATGGGTTTAGTACTAGGGGTAGTAATTGCAGTAATGGGCTATTTGACATTATTTGTAGAAGATCCCTCAAAATTTTTTGGCAAGGATGACGCCACGAAGCTAAAGGTCGAGGATAAGTCATCGATTCTTAACCAAAGCGAATCGATGAATGATGAGCAGGTTCGCGAAACGCTGATAAAATTTATTGAAGCATTTTATTATGACCAGCGGCGTGGTTATTTTGATCCCCCAAGTTATTTTGCCGACATCACAGAAACATTTTATAATTACCACAATCTTACCCACAAGCGTGTAAAGGAAATTTACTGGCGGCGCATGACCGAGCTGGAAAACTTTAAAAGGATCTGGATAGTCTCTACACTTGATTTTAACCGTACCGATTCCAGGATAACTGCTACCTATTGGGCCAGAGAAAGTTATTTCAGGCGTTCCAGAAACGAGAATTATTCAGCTTTGATTAAATATGAGATGGTGATCGATGATATGGGTAAGATCGTTTCCTTACGGGAAGCAGAAATAAAGGATGTAGAAGTTCAGAAAGTATTACCAGACTCGATTTCTGACAGTGAACTACCGGTGGAACCTATCGAGGGCCAGCAATCTGCTGGAACTGATAAGTTATATGATTTTAGTTTGGTAGATGTTGCGCCAGAGTTTGTAGGAGGGCAACGCGAGCTGACCCGTTACATCAGTAGTAATCTAAGATATCCGGCTGTAGCCAAACAAAACAACGTACAGGGTAAAGTCTACTTGTCGTTTATTGTAGAAAAAGACGGGCAAATTACCGATGTGAAGGTGAAGCAGGGACTCGGCAGCGGCTGCGACGAAGAAGCTGTTCGTCTATTAAGAAATTCGCCTAAATGGCGTCCGGGCTTTGTTAAAGAGCAGCCCGTAAGGACTTATTATGTTTTGCCTGTTACTTTTCAGTTGTAAATAAAGTTTCGATCCTTCTACGGATCGAAACTTTTACTGCTACTTCTTATTCTTCATGCTTCCTTTCAGCGTCTTCATTGGTGCATTTCAATCCATCTTCCGTCATTATCCATTCTGTTGGGGTATTATGCTCGCTTCCCTCACTCCGGCAATCCCAGGGATTTAGATTTCTTAAATGGTGATCAAGATCGTGATCTATTATGATCCGGGTATTTACCGGAATTCTCAAACGCAGATCTAACTCTTGCGCCCGGAATAATCCGGTTCCGGTCAGCGACCAATACTTATCGAATTGAATGACAGAGTCTTGTTGGGTTGTTCGGTAGCTTACACGCTGGGCGGCTTCAATCGCATCTTCCATAGTGCGCCCGCGGCCACTCAGTTCCTTTACCAGCGAGAGTTTGCCATCATCGCTTTTTTCTATGAACAGGTCAAAACGGCGCATTTCGTCGGCAAAGTTCTCATCGCCATAAATCACTCTGCCAGAAAGTTCTCCAGAGTCTATGTTGTATTTAAGGCTGTCCTCCGCTGTAAGAAATATCTTGGAGTTTAGCTTCAGAACAAGGGTTGGGTGTATGTTCAGCTCAGAGGTCTGTTCAACCCGTGCTTCGCTTTTAAAATCGGCGGCTGTCTTAGAACCATAATAGACACCCATGCCAACACCTGTTAGCCACAAAATCAGCATTGCGAACGAGCCATATCTGGATACTACCCTGCGGTTGATTAACACACGTACTGCAAAAAGAGTTAGAGCGAGCAGCGGAATTACCAGGATAAGAAAAGCGCTGAGGAAGATAGGTGCTCTGAAGGCCGGACGTATGGTGTTAAAAGGAAAGTGTTCAAATCCGGTATGATTTACGAAGCCGAGGCCAAATAGCAAACCAATAATCAGAGCAAACAAAGCAAATCCGCTAAGCACAATAATCAGAGCTACCAAGATTTTTATCAGCAGCTTAAGCAGTTTACCGATGAAGCTGAAGATTTCGCGAATCGGGTCGTTGCTTTGGATTCGCTGATAAGGGGCGTTATAAGCGGAGTTAACATCCTGTTTGGACATTTCGGCTTCTTCATCGAAGGTTTTTTTGAAATTCTGAAGATTTATAGGCTCTCCTTTCATTGACATTTTTTCTTGTCTCGTTTTTGCGGTTGGCAGCACGATCCATAGAATTAAGTATGGAATAAGGCCGATACCGGTAAACAGGGTTGATATAAGCGTGATAAGCCTTACCCATTTGGCTTCTATATTAAAATAGTGGCCCAAGCCTGCACATACCCCTCCTATCATACGGTCTTCGCTGTCTTTATACAGGTTTCGGCTCGACTTTAGTTTTGTGGCCTCGAATGTTTCGTCTTCATCGTTGCCTGCAAAATCACTTGCCTTACCCATTTGAGCCGTTATTTCCTCTACATCAGCCAGCACAATTACCTGTTTGCTTTGTTCGGCCAGCCGCTCATTGAACATTTCGGCCAGGCGGTTTTCGATATCAGTTACAATCTCGTCGCTGTCTGGGCTATAGGCGAAGTGCCGTTTAACTTCGGTCATGTAACTTTTTAAAATCTCATAAGCATCCTCTTCAATGTGGAACACGATGCCGTTTATATTAATTATTATGGTTTTATTCATGGCTTGGATATGTTAAGGTTTTATTTCTCTTCCTTCGATAGATGTGTTTACAGCGAATACCAGTTCTGACCAGGTTTTGTCGAGGTGCTCCAGTACTTTGAGGCCCGCTTCTGTAAGAACATAGTATTTCCTTGGAGGGCCAGAAGTTGATTCAACCCAATTGTAGCTCAGCAGCCCATTGTTCTTCAATCTGGTTAGCAGCGGGTAGAGCGTACCCTCTACCACCAGAAGCCTTGCTTTTTTCAGCTCATTAATAATATCCGAAGCATAGATCTCTTTTTTTGATATGATAGAAAGGATACAATATTCGAGTATCCCTTTCCTCATTTGCGTTTGAGTATTTTCCACAATCATCAAGCAAAGATATGTATAGTACTATGTATTGCATAGTAATAGGTATTATTTTTTAATTTTTTATTATTTTCATAACTTTATTAACTTTCTTTTGTTAAAGTGGCCTCCCTGGGCGTGTAATTGACACGAAATTCGAAATCAATTTTTTTAAATAATTTGATACGATTAATTAATATGCTTATATTGTGTTAATCATTAATTTAAAAGGAAAGTATGCGAAGACTTCTATCTGGTTTTTCGACGTGCTGTTTATGTTACTTCAACCCTGGTGTAGGAGGCGCCGGTTAACAGCAATCTGTCTTAATGCCTCTATGGCTCAAATTTTAAAAGGTGACTGCTTTTGACGGTCATTTCGTGCGTTTGTATTTTTTTAATACAAGAGAATTTATTTTAATAATCATTAATTTAAAAGAGAGTATGCGAAAACTTCTATCAAGTTTATCATTGGCGCTACTATGGGCAACATTTGCCTTTGCGCAAGAGCGTACCGTTACAGGTACCGTTACGGCTAAGGATGACGGCGAGGCCCTTCCTGGCGTAAGTATTAGAGTTAAAGGGGCCACCACCGGAACTCAAACGGGGGTAAATGGTCAGTATTCGATATCGGTCCCCCAGAATGCAGTTCTGGTATTTTCTTACATTGGATTTGCGACCCAGGAGATATCTGTAGGTGTCAGAAGCGTTATTGATGTTACCCTGGGAACAGATGCCACTCAACTGAGTGAGGTTGTGGTAACGGCACTTGGTCTTGAACGACAGAAGAAGGATATTGGTTATGCTACTGCTACCATAAGTAACGAAGCTCTAACTCAGGCCAATGCGGTTAACGTTGTGAATGGCTTACAGGGAAAGGTATCAGGATTAAATGTTACTTCAATTAGTAGTGGCGTAACTGAAGATGTTGTAATCACTATGAGAGGACTTCGGTCGCTAACAGGGAATAATGATCCTTTGTTAGTGTTGGATGGAGTTCCAACACAGTTGAGTTACTTGTCTTCAATAAACCCGAACGACATCGCTAATGTATCGGTTCTTAAAGGATCGTCTTCTGCCGGGATTTATGGGTCAGATGCTAGAAATGGAGTAATCGTGGTAACTACCAAGAAGAGTGCTGATAAGCCGGTAATAACCTTTAGTAATTCTACGCAACTTTCAAATATCTCGTTTTTTCCAAAAATGCAAACTCAGTTCGGATCTGGGGGGTACGGCGAATATATACCCTATGAAAATTGGTCGTGGGGGCCAGCTTATGACGGCTCTTCTAAGGAGATTGGAGAAACACTTCCTGACGGAAGTGTTCAAACCGTAAAATACAGTGCCACAGATCAGCGAAAAGAGTTTTTTAATACTGGTGCGACTATTCAGAATGATCTGTCTTTCTCGGCGAATAATTTCTATTTGAGTTTTCAGGATGCAAATATCAAGGGGGTTGTTCCTGATGACGAAAACCGCAGGACTGGAATTAGGCTGAACGCTGGCCGGGAGTACGGGAGATTTAAGGCGAATCTGGGAATAAACTATATTCAAAATAATTACAGCCTGTTTAATGATGATGGAATGTCTGATTTTTTCACCGCGCAAGGATCGGGGGGAAATGATGGGTTAATGAGCCAGATTTTCAATACGCCGGCTCATATTCCGTTGTCAAATTATAAAAACTTTAATAGCGATCCGTTTTCTTCTTATAATAATTATTATAACAGGTATGGGTTGAATCCTTATTTTGCGATTGATAACTGGCGAAATGATGGTAAGAGGCAAGATATTTTAGCCAATATTCAGCTAGAACTTAAGGCGGCAGATTGGTTAAACTTCACATATCGTCCCGCATTTTCAGCCCGGACTATTGCTGAACGATTCTATTCAAGAGGGGAAGCTATCAATCAATTTGGAGATGACCGGGATTTTAACACTATTCCCGGAGTCGCTAACGAACGATCATATAACTCAACACGATTGTCATCCGATTTATTCGGACAGCTAAATAAGGAAATTAATGGCAACTTTAATGTTGGTGCTATTTTAGGAACTTATGTAAGTCAAATCGCTTCTCGCGACTCAAGAGTAGGGGCATCTAGTCTTGTAGTTCCTGAGGTCTTCAACGTAGCCAATCGTACGGGAAATCTGAGTGGTTCCTCTCCCGAAAGCAAAGTAAGAGAATTCGCTGTTTATGGAAGTGCAAATGTGGGCTACAAAGGATGGGCAAATATTGAATTCACTGGTAGAAACGAGTGGACCTCTGTACTTGCTATCGGAAATAACTCTTTCTTTTACCCTGGGGTAAATGCTTCATTTGTTGCAACGGATGCCATTGAAGCGTTAAAAGGCAATAACATTCTTAGCTATTTAAAATTAAGAGCTGCCTGGACAAAGACCGGAAATGCCGATATCGATCCATATCAGCTAGCTGCGGTATTTACACAACCGAATGTTGATGGTAAGTTTTACACCGGATTTCCATACGGGCCTCTAGCAGGATATTCTGCCGGTAATACGACCTTTGATGCTAACTTAAAACCTGAGTTTACCAACAGCATGGAGTTCGGGGCCGAATCATCTTTCTTTAATGGAAGGGTAAATCTGGAAGGAACTTATTTTCACCAAAAGAATACTAACCAAATAATAAATGTTAGAGTATCTGATGCAACAGGGTATAACTTTGCTAATCTAAATGCAGCTTCCTTTATTAATAAAGGTTTCGAACTCGACATGAGGTTAACGCCGCTGGTGAAATTCAGAGATGGAAACGTTCAGTTCAGGGCTAATGCCACATATAACGACAGTGAAGTCACAAGTATCTACTCAGGGCTCGATCAGTTAAGCATAGGCGGTTATTTATCCTCTGGTAATGCTGCTATTGTTGGGCGCCCGGCATTTGTAATTAAGGCGACTGATTATAAAAGAGACGACGAGGGCAGAATTATAGTGGACAGACTTTCTGGTTATCCAAGTCAGGACCCCAACACCAAGGAATTTGGCCGGACGTTACCGCTTTGGATTGTCGGACTTAATCCTTCTGTGAATTGGAAAGGATTTAATTTGTCCGCATTGGCAGAATATAAAGGCGGGCATCAGGTTTCTTTCTATGCAATGGGGGGTGATATGGCATGGACCGGTACATCTGCCGCTACTGCACGCAATAACAGAGAGCGTTTCGTCATTCCGAATTCTTCTTACGAGGACCCCAATAATCCCGGTACGTACATCGCCAATACAAATGTTACAGTAAGTAACGTCAACGACTTTTATACAGGCGTCTATCAGGATGTGGCATCTAACTTTATCACCAGTGCGGCGGCGTGGCGCTTAAGAGAACTTGCGTTATCGTTTGATATTCCCGCGAAGTTTTTAGCAAGGCAGAAGGTTGTAAAGGGCGCGTCGCTTGCATTAACAGGAAGAAATTTATTTGTGTGGGTGCCGAAAACAAACGAGTTTACTGACCCCGACTTTAACAGTGTGCGCGAAGACTATCCAAATACATTTGGTATAGTTAATTCGCAGTCAAATCCACCGGTGCGCATTTATGGAGCAAACTTGGTCGTGAGGTTTTAAAAATTAGATATTAATTTAAAAGACATGAAAAAAGTCATATATAGTTTTTTAGCATTTCTGTTGATTGTTACTTCAGGATGTAAAAAGGATTTTTTTGATATAAATGAGAACCCTAATTCTCCAACAGAAGAGTCGATGACTCCGGATCTCATTTTACCAATTGTGCTGCATCAGGCAGCAAAGAAAATGGCAACATCTTATGATTATGCTGCTCATTGGACGGGCTATTGGGCACGGTCTGGTTCATTTGGGCCAAGTAACCCGTTGGAAAATTACGATTTAACCACCTCCTACGAATCTAATGAATGGGTGAATGGAAGTACAGCGGTTTATGATCCGACGGTATCTTGGTACAACATATTAAAAGACGCCGATGTAATGGAGAAGCGCGCAGCAGCCACAGGACAAACTTTTTATGTGGGTATTGCCAAAGTGATAAAGTCAATAGGGTTTATGTATTTAGTTGACCAATATAATAATGTGCCGTATTCAGATGCATTTGTTTTGGGGTCAATACAGCCCAAGTATGACAAGGGGCAGGATATCTACAATGACCTTCTGGCTCAATTAGATGAGGCTGTTAAGCTGTTTGCATCGGCCGATGTACTCGCCAATACAAATATTCAGACTGCTGATATTATGTTTGAGGGTGATGCATTGATGTGGAGAAAGTTGGCTAACTCTCAGCGATTGAAGTTACTTATACATCAATCTGAAGTTTTTGGTGCAACAGCTCCAACAGCAGAACTAGCTAAAATTACCGCTGATGGCAGTGGGTTTTTGATGGCCGGAGAGACGGCTGCGGTAAACCCGGGATATAACGGAGCAGAATACCAGCTGAATCCGTTCTATAATGCATACAAGAAAAACTTTTCTGGTTCAACGGCCGATGACTTTAACCGGGCGAACAATTATGTCCTGGACAAACTCCGGAGTAGTAACGATATTCGTTACCAGTACTACTTCAGTCCCGCTGCCTCTCCACTAGCTGGAAATACCTATTGGGGCTATGATTTTGGCTTTGTCGATCAAGATCCGAATCAGCCGAAAGCAGGTAATTCTTCTGATGTGGCTGGCCCTGGCTTAGCAAAGAGTCCATCCCAAGATCAATGGGTGTTCACATCAGTCGAAAGCTTATTCCTTCAGGCAGAAGCCAAGCAAAGAGGATGGTTATCCGGCGATCCGAAAGCAGCTTATCAAGATGCGGTAAGAGAATCATTTACATGGCTGGGTGTCCCTAATGCTGTTGCCACCGCTAACGCATATATGGCTCAAAATACTCCTCTTACAAATTATGATCACCCGAGTAACACTGATAAGGTTCGATTTATCGTGATGCAAAAATATTTATCACTGGTTGGAATAAATAATTTCGAAGCTTGGGTGGACTACCGACGGTTAGGGGTTCCTACAGATTTGCCTTTGTCTGAATCGCCAAGCCGAAACAACCGCTCCATACCGGTTAGGCTGTTATATCCTCAAGAGGAATATAATTACAATGCCCCGAACGTGGCAGCAGAAGGCGAGATAAGCGCTCAGACATCAAAAGTTTTTTGGGATAAATAATAAACTATAAAAAGATGAAATTTAAGAGAATATACAGGCACTTGCTTTTCGCAGCGATGGCCTTAGGCCTTACAGCATGTTTAAAGGATGATGAAAGGTTTACTACAGCGGATATTGCAACCCACCGGATTATTGAATTGCCGGCAACATCGCAGTTTAGAGCTGTCGCTCTGCCTTTTGAAGACCGGGATACTATAATTAGCCCAATCACAGTAAATCTGGCTGCTTCGGAGGTGGCATCTGAGGATATTACAGTAAATCTCACCACCGTTAACAGTAAAAAGGTAATAGACAATTATAATAACGTTAATCACTCACATGTGGAGATATTACCATCGTCGTTGTATACACTGCAGGGCACCGGACTTACAGTTACCATTCCGAAAGGGAGCAATACGGGGAAAGTAAATCTTCAAATTAATGCTGTAGATTTAGACCCGTCGATTACTTATGGATTAGCTTTTAATATCACCGGAGTTGATAAAGAGGGTTATGTAATCAGTGGGAACCTGGATACCGTTTTAGTTACTTTCGGAGCGAAAAATGATTATGATGGCGCTTATTCGTTGGAAATTAGAATCGACGCGTCAGATCGCCCAACTGTACAAACCGGAGTGTGGGGTGAATGGGGCGGTGAGGTCCATCTGGTAACAACGTCGGGTAGTTCCGTAAACTTGTTCGACGATTGGGGTTTTGGGCAGTTCATCCAGCCCATAATCACTTCTACAGGCGGCTATAGTGGCTTTGGACAAACAAATCCACGATTTACAATTGATCCCGCCACCAATAAAATAATTTCAATCACAAATGATGCTCCTGTGGGGACTCTAAACCGAAGATTTGAAATAGATCCTGAAGGACCAAACTATTACGACCCCGCGGAAAAGAAAATTTATGCAAGCTTTATAATGACGCAGACGGGCTTTGCTCCAGCGAAAATAAAAGATGTATTTACTTTTGTCGGGCCACGTCCATAAAGAAGAAAAACGTGTTAATAAGAACAGCCCCAAAACTTGGGGCTGTTTATTTATGCGACATTGAGGTAGTGTCATCTTGTTAGAGTAACCTCGACTCTCAAATTCTGCCAACTTTGTTCTGCGTTTCCTGAAACTATGGGTCTTTTGCCGCCCATACCTGCACACGACAGCCGTTTCTCAGCGATACCTTTTTTCATTAGATACTGTTTTACCGCAATCGCCCGGTTAAAAGAGAGCCGCTGAAGATACCCGGCATCTGCAAAAGGATTATTATTAGTATGCCCGGTTATTCTGATGTTCCAATTTTTTCTGATCTTTAAAAATTCAACTAAACGCCCCAGCTCAGGTTCCGAATTTGGACTTAGTAAATCTTTATCCGGCCTAAAGTGTATATTGAATAATAGCAACTTTTGGGTATCCTCTATTTTACTTAGCTTGAAATCCTGAACTGTCGCATCCAAATCTAGGTCCGAAGTCTCAAACAAATATCCCGGAAACGCGGCTGTAATATTCAAGGGCCGCCCGGCAGGTATCTGTAATTTGTACGTTCCGTTTTTTTCCGCAACAGTTTCGGCCAAGCGCACGCCCGTCGAATCATCTTCACAGAAAATCTGTGCGCCTAATGGCGTCCCGGTATTTTCGTCAGCCACCGCACCGGAGAGCATTCTGTAAGATATGATACGCGGCCTCAGCTCACACACAAAATCAAACCCCGCCCCCGATTCATAAATATTGTCGATTATCAATGCCAGCCTTTGCCCTCTTTTTACCAGTATGGCTTTAGAATAACTTCGTCCTGGCCCCGGTGCTTCGAATATAGGCCATGCGCCGTCTTTCGTGCCGGTTTTCCCCTGTATTTTCGGGTCATTACGGCTATTGTTAGAGCGTAGTAATAATGGTTTGTCCTGCTTAATGTTTTCTTTTAGATTGGGGTTGTTTTCAAAAAGCATCCAGTCGTAATCGTCAGAAGCTCTATGTGGTTTTATTTCGAAGGTTAAGATCCCGTTAAACGGGATGTCGAGTGCCAGCCAGATGGTGTTGCGCTCCTGTTCAAAATAATATGCCGACTTCTTGGTGCTCCTAGGGAATTCCTGCGAAAGACCAAAGCCTTTCGGGGAAGAAGAGAACGAATACGGTGTGTTCACAAAAATTTGTTTTGCGCCCGGTAAATCAGCAGAAGCAGAATGCGGTGACTGCCCTTGGGAGCCAGAAAAAGAAAATATCAGTAAAATGAAAGTCAGTAAGCGAATCATTAATGCTTACTCAGAACGGTAGTTTTGTATAAGAGCATGTTAGGCGAAAGATAATTTGGTTTTCTCTGGTTCTACTGATAAAGTTACAACTTTCCCTAAAACAAGCGCATGATTATCAGCAAGATGGCCAGCTGGAAAATCAAAGCATACCGGATATTCATAATCTTTAACATGTTCGAGTACAATTTGTTCCAGACTGCTGCCAAAGGGGATATCATTGTCTTTAAGATCCGTAAATCCTCCAACGATAAGTCCTTTTAGGCGCGCCAGCTGTCCGCCCCGCCGCAGGTTCCACAACATCCTGTCGATTGAATACATATATTCTCCCACGTCTTCGATGAACAGGATCTTACCGGTATACTCCATTTCAGAAATTGAATTGTTCATCATCACCAGCAAGGTAAGGTTTCCGCCAATGAGTTCTCCTTCGGTAGTTCCACACCGATTAAGCGGGTTACTTACTATTTCATAGCCTAATTGTTCTCCAAACAAGGCTTTTCGCAAAGATTCAAGCGAGGGCTTTGTCCCATCGGGAATGTTGAGCGGCATTTGCCCATGGATGGTTTGTATCCGGCAGGTCTCGTTGATGTGGCTATGTAAAATGGTTATATCGCTAAAGCCCACCAGCCATTTCGGATTCTGTTTAAAGTTCCAAAAGTTTAAGTCATCTATAATCCGGATAGTTCCGTAGCCACCTCTTGCAGCAATTATGGCCTTAATAGTTTTATCGTCAAGAAAGCTTTGTAAATCTCTGCGCCGCAACTCGTCGCTACCGGCATATTGATGATGTGAAGCCTGGACGGTTTCTCCGAGAATAACTTCAAGGTCCCATGACCTCAGTAATTTAACGGCACTGTCTATTGTGCCTGGTAACTTTTTGGCTGGACAAGTGATCGCGATTTTGTCTCCTTTTCTTAAAAATGGCGGAGCGAGGGTTTTATCTTGCATGGTTTATGATATGCAAATATGCAAATTTGCGATTATGCGGAAGTACATTTCCCTATCTTTGTGCCCGATATAAATTTAATAGATGTCTGAACTAGATAAATATAAACGCTTTACAGTTACTTCAGCACTTCCATATGCAAACGGCCCTCTGCATATTGGCCATTTAGCCGGAGCATATATTCCTGCCGATATTTTTGTAAGGCATATGCGTCTTAAGCGGAAAGACATCGTGTATATCTGCGGGTCTGACGAACACGGGGCCGCTATTACTATTAAAGCAAAAAAAGAAGGCATCACTCCCGAACAAATCATAGATAAATATCACTTTCAGATAAAGAAAAGTTTCGAAGAGTTTGGTATAGGATTCGATATCTACCACCGGACTTCCGCTAAAATACATCACGAGCTTTCGCAGGAGTTTTTTCTCAATCTTTATGAAAAAGGCGAATTTATTGAGAAGGAATCTGAACAATATTATGACGAGGAATTCGACCAGTTTTTAGCCGACCGATATATCACTGGGACCTGCCCAAATTGTAATAATGAAGGCGCTTACGGCGATCAGTGCGAGAAATGCGGGACTTCTCTTAATCCTCTCGATCTTATCAATCCCAAATCTACCCTAAGCGGAAAAGCTCCCGTTTTGCGTGTTACCAAGCACTGGTATCTGCCATTAGACAAATATCAGCCATGGTTGGAAGAATGGTTGATTGAAGGAAAGAAAAATAAGTGGAAAAGTAACGTTTACGGGCAGTGCAGCTCATGGCTTAAAGCCGGTTTGCAGCCGCGTTCGATGACCAGGGATTTAGACTGGGGAATCGACGTTCCGCTTGAAGAAGCTAAGGGTAAAAAACTGTACGTTTGGCTCGATGCTCCTATCGGATATATTTCGGCAACAAAGCAATGGGCAGAAGACAAAGGAAAGGATTGGGAGCTCTATTGGAAGAAGCAAAGTAGCGAAGCGGACGAGTCTTGTCTGGTCCACTTTATCGGCAAAGATAATATCGTTTTTCATTGCATTACGTTTCCCTCCATCCTGCATGCGCATGGAGAATACATTCTCCCGCAAAACGTACCCGCTAATGAATTTCTTAACCTCGAGGGGGATAAACTCTCGACATCCAGAAACCACGCCGTTTGGCTGCATGAATACCTTGAAGAATTTCCGGGCAAACAGGATGAGCTGCGTTATGTGCTTACTTCGATTCTGCCGGAGACATCTGACAGTGAGTTTACATGGAAAGACTATCAGGCTCGAATTAATAACGAACTGGTCGCAATATTGGGCAACTTTATCAATCGTGTGATGATATTGATGCACAAGTATTATGAAGGAAAAGTCGGGGGCGGTGCAGAATTAACGGATCCGGCACTAAACGAGCAAATAGGAAAAACCTACGACGAAGTTGAGCAAAGCATAGAAAGCTACAAATTCCGTCAGGCCTTGTCTGCCGTGATGGATCTGGCCCGGGTGGGTAACCGGTATCTTACCGAGAACGAACCCTGGAAAACATTTAAAACTGAACCTGAAAGAACCAGAGCAGTATTGCAGAACAGTCTGCATATCATCGCACATTTGGGCACCTTGCTTCAACCGATGCTTCCGTCTTCGGCAAAAAAAATATTCTCGATGTTAAATCTGGAGCACGATTTGTTGTTTTACGATCAGGCGATCAGTTTTACCGACGGACACCAGCTTAATCAGGCACAGCTGTTATTTGAGAAGGTTGAGGATTCCGTAATCGAGCAACAACTGGAGAAACTTCGAAATAAAGCTGAAGTGAATGCACCTGCTGCCGAAGTCGTCCCTGCGAAGGAAAATATTAGCTTTGAGCAGTTTGCTGCAATGGATATCAGGGTGGGAACCATATTGGAAGCTGAGAAGGTAGCTAAGACCAAAAAATTATTGAAATTAAAGATCGATACAGGTATCGATCAACGAACGGTTGTATCGGGCATAGCCGAATATTTCGAGCCAGACGCAATTATTGGTAAGCAGGTAAGTATTCTCATAAATCTTGAACCACGGGAGATTAAAGGAATTCTTTCGCAGGGGATGATTTTAATGGCGGAAAATAGCGACGGAAAACTTAGTTTTGTAGCACCGCCGGAAGATATAGCGAACGGCTCTGTTGTAAGATAATGATTGATCTGCACATTTGCATATCATTACATCTGCACATGTTTAAATCAGGTCCCGTAGTTCAACGGATAGAATAGAAGTTTCCTAAACTTTAGATGTGGGTTCGATTCCCGCCGGGACCACAAAAACGCAGCTCCGATCTCAGTAAGCTGCATTTTTTAAATAGATAATTCACCAGATTTGCCTCTAAAATCCGGGTAACAGGGCAACAATCCTCAATAAAATTTTTAACTAGAATTCAATTTTTTGAAACTCTTCCGGGTTTCAAATGTTGATATTCTACGTAGCCGGAGATGGTTCGAATAATTGTTGTTGAGGGATAAGCTTCTCAGGCATCCCATGTACATTCGCGGTGTTCGTCGTTGCATATCAAAAAATTTAAACCTGTTGTTTTGACTAATAAGAAAAATAGCCGCCGCCAAATCCTGAGCCTGGGTATGCAAAAAAGATAATTAAAAAGATAACTGAATTGGCAAAACACGCCAGTAGAAAGAACGCAGAGTAAATATTCGGAATGATGTTAAAGAGTTAAACGTTATTAATTTCTCCTCTATGGATGAGGTCTCAAGCATATATGGTATTGATCCAAATGATCTCATAAATAACCGGGGCTTATTACGATCTATTTTTAACGTTTACGACCATACCATTCTGGTTGTCGAGCTGGCCTTCAGTTCTTCAGGCGCTCTGAATGCCCTACCCATAATGTTTGCCAATTCAGCTGCGCAGCGCTTGTTCCAAACCAGTCTTTCTTCCCAGGCAGATCTTTTAAGCCTTGATATATCCTTCCATAGCGGGCAGTCGTGGGAAAATTTCATCAATCGCTCGCTTGGAGATGAAACTTGCGAAGAGGAAGTGTTATACAATATAAACGGCGTTAGAAAATCCGGCCAAATGGTGGTGCTTAAAGTCAGCAATACCAAACTTATCATTTTATTAAAAGATATAAAACCGTCGGATATAGACCCGCAAATTGCCACGCTGCGGACACTGGATAATAAGACAGAGTGTATGTTGAATTTCGGCAGTTGGGAGTATGATGTTGATGCCGGATCAATGTATTGGTCAAAAGGGATGTATCAAATCTTTAACCTCCCCGACAATTCTCCGGTATCTGCAGATAAGTATTTAGACTTTGCCATACCAGGGGATAAGCTTCTGATAGAAGAGTTCATAATGCGATTAAAGAGCAGCGAATACTCGTTTGAACAAGATCTGGCGCTCAATGTACAGGGAAAGGTAAAGTTAATTCATGTCGAGTCTTCGCCAATTAAAAATGCTTCCGGTAAAATATGTAAGGTTATCGGATTGAATGCCGACATCACCGAAACAGTAGAATTCAAGAAAGAATTAAGCACTCAACAGCATTTTATCGAGCAAATTCTTCAGGCTAGCCCGGTTCTGATAGACATCTATGATCTCAACAGAGAAGTGTTTATTTACTTCAGTAAAGAAGTGTCTCCCTTCGTGGGCTATACATCTGATACGATGCTCTCGATGCGCCCAGAAGAACTGCAGGGCCTGGTAGATGAAGACGATAAACAGCGGGTTCTTGACTTTTTTAATGGTTTCGGCGCCGCGACAGATGACGACATACGAACCATAGAATATCGGATAAAGGCCATAGACAATACTTACCGATGGTTAAAAGTCAGGGCCAAGGTTTTCATGCGGGACGAAAGCGGTAAAGTTAGCCAGGTTATCTGCGCTGTTCAGGATTATACGCTCACCAAAGATGCAGAAGATAGACTGAGAGAGAACGAGATGATGCAACTACTGCTGCAAAGAAAAGATGAATTTATAAATATAGCCTCTCACGAGCTTAAGACGCCGATTACAACCGTTAAAGCCTCCCTGCAAATTCTTCAGCGAATGATGGAGCGGCAAGAAAGAGAGCCTGTGATTAATGTGTTTCTCCAAAAGGCACTTTCACAAACAAATAAACTGGTAGTTTTAACAAGAGATTTGATCGACAATGCCAAACTGCAATCGGGCAAAATGCGATTGAATCTCGAGGTTTTTGATCTGGATACTTTTTTATCTGAAGCCATTGAAGAGCAAATGGAAGGGTTTGAGATCATTGTGGAAAATTTGGTTAAAAGACCGATAAGGGCTGACCGGAGGCGGCTTGAACAAGTTCTTAAAAACTTTTTATCTAATGCAGCCAAGTACTCTCCTTCTGCCGATAAAATCATTGTCAAAGCCGAAGAGGAAATCAATTCTTTTAGAATATCTGTGAAGGATTTTGGGATAGGGATTCCGGACGATAAGGTTTCGAACGTTTTTGACAGGTTTTACCGGGTGGATGAGAAGGCCGTGCAGTTCCCTGGATTGGGGCTCGGGTTACATATTTGTGCTGAGATTATAAAGATGCATGGCGGAGATTACGGCGTGGACAGTGTTTTCGGAGAAGGATCAACATTCTGGTTCTCTATACCCGATACAACTCCCCACTAAGCAAGTTTGTGAATCTTTTCGCGATTGGTTAAATCAGGTCAAAAGCCCTGGCATATTCAGTTATCTCATAAAACGAAGTGGTTTGAAGCTTCTTTTTTATATTTTTTCGATGAGTTTCTACGGTATGGGTAGAGATAAATAATTCTTCTGACGTTTCTGTGGCACCTTTGCCAAGAGCCATTAGTCGTAACACGTCACGTTCACGTTTGCTTAGCTTAGCGTACAAAACCGAGTTTCTCCTGAGAAAGTTATTCTCCTTTAATAACCTGGAAGCTTTCTTCGCCATGTGGTGCATCGAATCAATCGGAAAGGCCATAGTGATTGTCAATAAAGGGTTTCCTGCTGAGTCGCGCGCCAAGATCTTGACACTGGAAAAGTGCCAGTCCCAATCCTCATTTTCTCTTAACCGCACTTGTTGAAAAAACGTACAGATCTCATCATCATTATTTTGTTGTAACAGTCCGAGAATTTTTGGCACGTAGTCTTCAGAATCCTCTTTATTAAAATATTTGGCATAATATTCTTCTGCGGTGATTTTGGTGACTTCTTCCAGGCTCACGCCCAATTGATCCAATCCCTTTTTTGACATCCACGCAACCGACCAGTCCCTTAAGTCATGAATGATCACTACGCCTGGAAGTTTGTCTGCAGTCCTGGAAATTTCTCCTATCGAATCTGCGATTATATCTTGAACGGATAAATTTTGCATATCTAATGTTGTGTACAAGATAGGAGATTTAGTGAAATAATAGTTGTTTAACGCCTGAATTCCGGGCTGGATGATATGATGTTTGGATTGTCAGATCCTTCTTCGATAATCTTGCGAGGTGGCCGGAAGACTTTTTTTTAAGCCTTCAAAAAATTATTCCTTAGATTATCAATTACTTATGAAAATACCCTATAAATGTTGCAACTCTGATTAGTACTTTTACGTAATAAATAGTGTCCTTCCCATAAGGACGTTTTTCATAGGTAGATGTAGGGTTAGACACACTGTCTAACCCTTTTTTTATAAGGCAATTATCAAATATTTGATTTTAAACATATAATTTGCGGCTCATAAAATCATTCGTGTCTGAAATCGTTATCTGATTATGTTTAAGAATCTTGTCACTATCAGCTTCCTCGCTGTTCTTTCTGTGTTTTCGAAGAAGGAGGATCCAATAAAGATTTATCTCATTGGCGATTCGACTATGTCTGTAAAAGACCAACGAAACTATCCGGAAACCGGATGGGGAATGCCCTTTGTTCATTTTTTCGATTCGACGGTAGTGGTTGATAACCGGGCACAAAATGGCCGTAGCACCAGAACTTTTATTGACGAAAACCGTTGGGCTCCGGTTGTCGAGGCCCTGAAGCCGGGCGATTATGTATTTATCCAGTTTGGCCACAACGATGAGATTCCAACAAAAAGGAGCGCGACGACGCCCGGGCAATTCCGGAATTATTTGAAAAGATACGTCGCTGATACACGCTCAAAAAGAGCTAAGCCTGTTTTGCTTACATCGGTGGCGCGAAGAAGTTTCGATGCAGCCGGTAAGATTGTGGGAACGCACGATGAGTATGCACAAATTGTAAGAGACGTAGCCCGTGAAGATAACACTCCGTTGATGGATATTGATGTAAAGAGCCAAAAGCTTCTGCAGGAACTGGGTCCGGAAAAGTCGGCACTTCTTTTTAATCATTTAAAACCGGGCGAACACCCAAACTATCCGGAGGGAAAAGTAGACGACACCCATTTTAATGAATTGGGAGCCCGCTTAATGGCTCAGCTGGTGTTGGCAGAGATCAGAGCGCTTAAACTGGATTTGGCCGCCAGAATAAAATCAAAGAAATAATTTTTAAAAGCATTCGAGGCTCCAGCTTTGTTCCCACGTATTGCCGGGCGGCAAGGAAATGATACCCTCCTTCTCATCAATTTTTTGATTGTGGTCCTCAGCATCAGGGATTCCGCACCATGGCTCAATACATATAAATGGCGCATCTTTCGCCGCCCAGATCCCCATATAGGGAAATCCTTTGAAGGAGAATTTCAGGCCGTGATCGCTTTTGTCTGTTTTCAGAGTAATTTCGGACGACTTTAAATCTTTGAAAATAAGCGCATCGTGATAAAATAAGCTTTCGGTAAGGTCTATTCGTTTCGCGTTTTTCAGATATGGTTTTGCTTCGCTAATCAGATTTCCCTTGAGTGTGTGCTGCTCCGACGTTTCCGTCTTCTCAAATTCCAGAAAATAATCGCTGTAAACAGTTTCTTTTACCAATGGTAGATTAAAGGCCGGATGTGTTCCGATCGAGAAATAGATGGTTTCATTTGAGGGATTTTCTACTTCATACGAAACGGTTATCATGTTCGATTCAAGCAGATACTTGATCCTTAAAGAAAACTGGAAGGGATAGCTTGGTAATGTTGCTTCCGAACTTTTCAAAATAAAAGATGCACTCCCGCCAGACGAGCTTTCTATCTCAAATTCCGAATCTCTCGCGAAGCCATGTTTAGGAAGTTGATATTTTTTGCCTTTGTAAAGAAAGGAATCTTCGATCAGCCCTCCTACAATGGGAAACAAAACAGGTGAACGTCTGGGCCAAAAATCCGGATTTCCGTTCCATAAATAATCCAGGTCAAAAGCTTTATGATAGAGCGTATGTAATTCTGCTCCCATTGGATGGACAGAAGCTTTTAGCGTTTCGTTTTCGAGTGTTACCATGTTATTGTTGTGGAAAGAAAACCGCCCGACCGTATTTTCGTTTTTCCAAGATATCAAATTCATTTTATCTTGCGCACATTATGAAAAAAATCACAGTTGTTGCCTGTTTTCTTTCGGTTGTTATCTACGCTTGTACCGCTACTGGGCCATACAGCGCTACTAATAAAGTATATAAACGGCAGGCAAAAGAACTGGTCCGTAATCTCAGGCAGCTGCCGGCCCTCTCCACAAATAACCCTGCATCGTTTCAGGCCGCAACAATCCATTTTAATTTACGCAAGCCAAATTATGTTATCATCCACCACACAGCGCAAAACTCCTGCGAGCAAACTTTGAAGACCTTTACAATACCCAGGACCGAGGTTAGCGCGCATTATGTCATTTGCAAAGATGGAACCGTCCATCACATGTTGAACGACTATCTGCGTGCCTGGCATGGCGGTGTGGCCAAATGGGGAACGATTACCGACATTAACTCTGTTTCGCTGGGGATCGAGTTGGATAATGATGGTTCAGAAGAGTTTCCCGAGGCCCAGATTTCCAGCCTCGTTACGCTGTTGGCGAATTTGAAAAAGACATATAACATCCCTACCCCAAATTTTATCGGACATTCTGATATTGCACCTCCAAGAAAACAAGATCCGAGTACAAAGTTTCCCTGGAAACGATTAGCCAATGAAGGATTTGGTAATTGGTACGATGCTACATTGGATTCTGTTCCACCAACGTTTAATCATCTTCAGGGATTAAAAATGATTGGTTATGATATCAGGGATTCTATCGCAGCTATCAAAGCTTTCAAGCGTCATTTTATCCAGACAGACGTAAGTCCTGTTATGGGACTGAGGGAGAAGACTATAGTTAATAACTTATTAAAGAAGTACTAGTTATAGTTTTTGTCTATCATGGCATTGATAAAAAGAATGTATAAAAAGCCTTTTTTCATTGCCTCAGGAGATTTATGTGCTTACCTTTGCGCAGAATTAAAAAAGTAAGAATTATGATAACTATAGGTCAGAAATTTCCATCATTTGAGAAGAAAGCTTGTGTAAGTATCGAAAAAGGAAAGGAGTTTGAAACGTTGACATCGGACTATTTAACTAACGAGGATAACGTATGGACAGTAATGTTCTGGTGGCCAAAAGATTTCACTTTTGTATGTCCAACCGAGATTGCAGAATTTAACAAAGCTTTTGGTGAATTCCGCGACAGAGATGCTCGTTTGATTGGAGCTTCTACCGATTCTGAATTTGTTCACGCTGCTTGGAGAAGAGATCACGACGACTTGCGCGACCTTAAATTTCCAATGTTGGCCGACACTTCAAAGTCTCTTGCTGAAGACCTGGGAATCCTGGAACCAGTAGAAAAAATCGCCTACCGCGCAACTTTCATCATCGATCCAACCGGAATTGTACGTTGGGTATGTGTTAACGATTTAAGCGTTGGACGTAATGTTAAAGAAGTATTACGTGTATTGGATGGCTTGCAAACCGACGAGCTTTGCCCTTGCAACTGGGAAAAAGGTCAGGAAACCCTCCAGGCATAAAAACAATCTTTGTTAGTCCCCGCTAGCGGGGACTTTTTTTTACCATTAATTTTTTCAGTTATGAGTGAAACGACAGAAGTAATCACTGAGCTTTTAGAAGGTCTTAACATTACTTCAGACTACCGTACCGTAAGTTTAGACTTACTTGAAAAAGGTCAGTCGAGGTATTTAAGAGATTTAAAAGTCAATTTTAACAGCACCCTGACTTCCGAACATTTATCTGCTAAAGAGATTGGATTGATCGGGGTCGCAATAGCAGTAAATAATAATAACAAGATCCTCGCGGATTTCTATACCAGCTTCGCAGAAAAGAACGAAGCTTCTGCAGAAGAGATAGCTGAAGCGGCAGCCTGCGCATCTTTATTGGCATCAAATAACGTTTTTTACAGGTTCAGGCATTTTACCCAAAAGGAGAAATATACTCAGATCCCTGCACGTATCCGCATGCAGATCATGGCAAAGCCGATAACCGGGAAGGAGTTTTTTGAGCTGTTGAGTCTGGCTGTTTCTGCGGTAAACGGTTGCGAGATGTGCGTAAATGCACACGAAGATTCATTGATAAAGCTGGGCACAACCGAGGAGCGTATTTTTGATGCTGTAAGGATAGCTTCTTTGATAACGGCAACAGGTAAAGTTATTTTTTAATGTTTAAACAATTTCTTACCTTAGTAGCAAGGTTAACCGTGTTTAAAGCATTATAAAATTTCCCAATTATTAATCCAGGCGATTGCTTGCGATGGGCTTTAAAGAAACGGATTTTTTAATTGTATTTTTAGGGATGCCGTCGTATATCAAACTATACGACGGTTTTTTTTGTCCCGGCTTTATTATTTTACCGGTGAAGGACATATTCAGAACAATTCTTACTTTTGAAAAAAATTAGAAAAATGGAACAGGAAAAAGATAATCAGGATTACGGAATATATTTTCTTTTGGCAGTGATTTGCGGAGTGGCTACTGCCTGGGTAGTAACAGGCTCAATCGGATGGGTGCTGCTGGGAGCCTTGCTAGGGTTATTAACCGCAGGATTCTTTGTAAACGTTATTGTAAAAGGCCAAAATAACCTCTAAAAATAAAGCGTCCCAAACTAGCCGGGACGCTTCAACCTAAACCTTATCACAATTAAACCAATTTTACTTGGTTTATATAGATAACGCGGTCTATTTCGATTTGTTTTCTAAGTTTTAAATTTTTTTCAAATTTTTTCAAGGAGCTCTGTTTCCTGGTGGCGTTTAACAGTTTGGTAAGCCTCAGCAATAGAGTTGCTGGTTATTGTCAAAAGCTCTCCCCGCTTTATTTTTCCAATTACATACTCCCAGGTTTGTTTGCTGTTTTCCATTATCCGGTACGTGATATCGGGCTTCACTTCCAATAAACCCTCTACCAAAAGGTTCATAATCTCGTCGTGGGTTCTGCCACGAAGGTATTTTTCCTGGCATATTACAACTTCGTCAAACATTTGAGCTGCTTGCCTGCCCATTTCGCGAATATCATCATCCCTGCGATCTCCCGTACCGGAGATTACACCTGTATAGAACGAAGCGTTTGCACTGTTCAGGAATCCTTGTAAGCCTTTTAAGCCGTCCGGATTATGCGCGTAATCGACCAGTATCCTGTAATCTTTGAATTCGAACAGATTCATTCGGCCGGGGGTGTGAGCGGGCGAAGGAACAAAAGTTTCCAGTGAGCTGCGAATGTCTTCCGTCTTAAAACCCCATAAAAATGCAGCCAGACTCGCCGCCAGCGCATTTTGAATCATGAAGCTTACGGTTCCATTAAATGTAATTGGAATATGTGTGGTTTTGGCAAGTTTGATCTTCCAATCGCCTTTCTTGATGGTAAAGTAACCGTTATCGCAGAAAGCCGCTACCCCGCCTGCCTTGCAATGTTCATCTATTACAGCATTATTTTCGCTCATACTAAAGTAGGCGACGTTGCAATGAGTCGTTTCTTTTCCAACTTTTACACAATATTCGTTATCTGCATTAAGGATGGCCCATCCGTCGTTTTTTACAGATTCTATAACCACTTGTTTTACTCTGGTAAGATCTTCCAGGGTGTGCACATCTGAAATTCCGAGGTGATCTTCCTGAATATTAGTTAACACAGCGATGTCGCATGTGCTGAAACCCAAACCGGATCTGAGGATTCCGCCCCGTGCAGTTTCAAGTACAGCAAACTCAACGGTAGGATCTTTTAATACGAATTCCGCGCTTACCGGGCCGGTGGTATCACCTTTTGTCATCAACGTATTCTGGATATAAATCCCATCCGATGTAGTAAATCCCACCCTGTATCCATTATTTTTAATGATGTGGGCGATCAGCCTTGTAGTAGTGGTCTTGCCGTTTGTGCCAGTAATGGCGATAATGGGGATCCGTGACGATTTTCCTGGCGGATACATCATGTCAAGAACCGGTGCGGCAACGTTTCTTGGTTGTCCTTCGCTCGGAGCTAAATGCATTCTGAATCCGGGTGCGGCGTTTACTTCCAGAACCACTCCGCCTGTTTCTTCCAGCGGCTGCGAGAGGCTATCGGCCATAATATCAATTCCACAAATATTCAGTCCGATTACTCTTGCTATTCTTTCACAGACGAAAACATTATGAGGATGAACAATATCTGTTACGTCTATGGAGGTGCCGCCGGTGCTGAGGTTGGCTGTTGATTTAAGATAGACTATTTCGTCCTTAGCAGGAACGCTGTCCAATGTATAATTGCACTTTTTTAATAAGTCAAGAGTGTCGCGATCTACGCTGATCAGAGTAAGCACATTTTCGTGCCCATATCCCCTGCGGGGATCCTGATTTTCGATCGATATCAACTCCTGGATGTTTTTTTCCCCGTCGCCGATCACATGTGCAGGTACTCTTGTAGCCGCCGCCACCATTTTATTGTCGATCACCAGAACCCTGAAATCGTGGCCAGACACAAATCGCTCTACAATAACCCGTCGGGAGAATTTCTGTGCATGTTCGAAGGCTTCGTAAGCCTCAGATTCCGTTTTCACATTAATGGTTGCCCCTTTACCATGGTTTCCATCTAAAGGCTTAAAAACAAGAGGAAATCCAAGCTCTTCTATCACTTGTTTCAAGTCTTCCTCACGACTTATGGCCCTTCCATCGGCAACGGGAATAGCTTGTTCTGTAAGCAAACGCTTGGTATCATCCTTGTTGCCCGCCAGATCGACGGCAATGCTGCTGGTTTTGTCGGTAAGCGTTGCGCGGAAGCGAACCTGATTTTTGCCGTAGCCAAGTTGTACAAGCGATGCAGAGTTTAGTCGGATAAACGGAATGTCGCGGGCGACAGCTTCGTCTACTATAGCGCCCGTACTGGGGCCAAATCGCTCCTGGTCGCGCATTTTACGCATCTCGATAATATCTGCTTCCAGCGGATAGTCTTCTCCGGCAATAAGTGCTTCGGCTATTCCTACTGCTTTTTTTGCAGCATAGATACCCACCCGCTCTTCCACATATGCGAAAACAACGTTATATACTTCCTTGGTCTTTGTGCTGCGGGTTCGGCCAAAGCCTGTGTCCATCCCCGCCAGGGTCTGGATCTCAAGTGCGATATGTTCGATCACGTGTCCCATCCATGTACCTTCTTCTACCCTCTCAAAAAAGCCTCCGTCGTAACCAGGCGAGCAGTGGTGGGTATATAAACTCGGAAGAAGCTTTTCAAGGCGATCACGGAAGCCTGCGATTTCATTTGTCGGTCGATATTCAAGGTCCTCCAGATCCAGACGCATCTGTATTAATTTTTGGCGCCGGATAGACCAGATATTCGGACCTCTAAGGGCCTGTATGTTTAATATTTTCATCAGAGAGTGATTGTTTTTTCTGCCATGAAGCTTGCATGAGCGTTCTTGTTGTCACTATGAAAGGTGCAAGCGCAGGCCTGGTTCATAATATTGTGATTGGGATTTTCTTAAATAAAAGAGATAACCAAGCTGAATCATAAACAGTTTTACTAACCGTGTAAAAACTTATTGGGCTTAGATTTGATATATTTAGGTGTATAATAACATCATATGGTTCCAAAAGGAAAGCTGGTAATTATTGGAGGGGCGGTTGATTTAGGTAGTTCATTGAGCTATAACGAAAACATTAATCACCCGCATTATGTGAAATTTTTTGAAAAGGGGATTTTGAGGCGGATCATAACTGAGTCGACAAAAGGTTCAGATTCTGTGATTGAAGTAATCACGACCGCCTCCAAAATTCCCGAGTTGGTTGGGCATGAATACATCAAATCGTTTAATCAGTTACAGGTTAATAACGTTCATGTGCTTGATATCAGGACGCGTGAGGAAGCTAACGCCGCAGATGCGCTTGAGCGGGTTCGGAAAGCGGATGTAGTGATGTTTTCAGGAGGCGACCAGCTGCGGCTGAGCGCTATTTTCGGAGGAACTGAATTCTTACGGATCCTGAAATCACGTTATATGGAAGGCAATTTTGTGATCGCCGGAACATCGGCGGGCGCTGCAGCATCTTCTTCGAACATGATTTATAGAGGAAGCAGTAGTGAGGCGCTTATTAAAGGCGAGGTCCAGATCACCGGCGGACTCGGGTTTATTGACGATGTGATTATTGACACCCATTTTGTTCAGCGAGGCCGTATCGGACGCCTATTTTATGCCGTAGCCAGTAACCCCGGAATGCTCGGCATTGGTTTAGGTGAAGACGCGGGTTTATTAATCACAGAGGGCTTTTGCCTGGAAGCAATAGGTTCGGGTTTGACAATTTTGGTAGACGGGAGATACATCAGTGAAACCAGTATTTACGATGTTGAAATAGGCTCGCCCGTTTCTATCGACAATTTGAGGGTACATGTGATGTCTATTTTCGATAAATATGATCTTCATAAACATGAGCTTATAATCAACAAAGCCATTAAAGTAGAGGAGGATGTTTATCTAAAGATGAAAAATTACGATTGAGATGGAGGCAAAGGTGATTGTTCATGGAGGGTTTTTTAGTGAATCCTCTGATAGCGAAGAAGTAAAAATTGCTAAGCAGAATGCGTTGAAAGAGATTGTAGGCAAAACACATCAATACCTGCAAAACCACAATGCTTTAGAATCGGTTGTATACGGCGTTTCTTTGCTCGAAGATTGCGACCTTTTTAATGCAGGCCTGGGCTCGCAGATCCAAAGCGATGGGAAGATACGTTTAAGTGCTTCCCTGATGGATGGGGGCAGCAAAAAGTTCTCAGGGGTGATTAATATAGAAGATGTTAAGAATCCAATTTATGTAGCCCATAAGCTTATGGATTTTGATGACAAAGTGTTAAGCGGCCAGGAAGCACTGCACTTTGCGCGGAAAAATGGCTTTAATTACTTCAATCCGGAAACACCCCAGAGAAAAGAACAGTTTTTAAAAAAACTTAACGAATCTGTTCGCACTGGAACAGTTGGTTGCGTTGCAATTGACAAAGAAGGTAAACTTGCTGCCGCTACTTCTACCGGCGGAAAAGGTTTTGAAATCCCCGGAAGGGTAAGTGATTCTGCGACGGTTGCCGGCAATTATGCGAACGATTTTGTTGGAGTGTCGTGTACCGGTGTTGGCGAAGACATTGTAAGCGCTGCCCTGGCTGCAAAAATCGCTACCAGAATGATCGACGGATTTACATTGAAAGAAGCCTGTGATAAATCAATGCAGGAATTACAGCCTTTTCATGGTTTTGCCGGAGTAATTTGCATATCTTCAACTGGCGAAATTTATCATATAGACTCTCATCCATATATGGTGTGGGCTTATTTTGATAAGGAGCCGGTTATTTTTCCTTAATGATTCGAGTTTTTGTCTTTTTTCTTCTTGTGGTTTGGTATCCAGCTTTAAGAGCACAAGATGCTACCCCCGACACTGTATCTCAGACAGTAACTGTTGAAGCGAAAGACGCACTTTACTACCAGCGGCAAGCCAAGCGGACAAAGAATCCTACCGTTGCACTTCAATTGTTAAACAAGGCGCTTTCAATACGCAGCACTACCCAGGACGATAACTGGGTGGCCGATATCCGCGTGGAGATGGCACTCGCCTTGTTGAAATCCGGGAAAACTAAACAAGCATTTTCTGAGTTTCTGACTGCCGAAAAGATTTATGTCACTACAGGCAATGCTGTCTCGCGCGCCGATATATTGACACATATGGCCCGTTTCTATGAGAAAAATTCTGCATGGAAAGAAGCCAACCAGTATTATGAGTCAGCTAAAAAAATCCGTCAGTTAAATAAAGATGTAAGCGCTGCAGCAAATGCCAGCTTGCATCTGGCCGACATCGCACTTGTTCAGAATGATCTGGGTAAAGCCGGAACAAATGTGGCATACGCTATTAAGCAGTATCAGGCCCTTGAGAATAAAACCGGGCTCGCCTTGTCGTACGTAAAGCTTGCAGAGATCTACCGGCGGAAAAAGCAATATAAAAAAGGTGAGAGGATAATTATTGATAGCGCACTGCCATTTTTCCGTTCAACGGGATATCAGGCTGGGCGAATAGACTGTTTTGACGTGCTCGGAAAGATTTATTTTAGCCAGAAGCGCTACTCTGAAGCAAAATGGTTTTTTATTCAGGCAAACACCCAATCACGTGAGTTGAATGATGTCGAAGGTATCATCAGATCTCTGACTAGCCTGTCAAAAGTTAAAATCGCGATCGGCGATTACAATTTGGCTAAACGCGATTTAAAAGAAGCTCAATCGCTGGCTTCGAGGCGAGGCAACTTATTTTTACTGGCCAATGTTAAACAAGCATATGCTTCTTTATATCAAAAAGTGGGCAATGTAGACGGCTCTGAAAATGCCTCTGAAATTTCAGACGAATTGAAAGATTCGCTCAGCAATATTCAAATTGCACAGGCTGAGTCTGCCAGAGCTGCCCGGATCAAAGTTATCGTCCCGAAAAAGGAGCATACGCCGTCTGTTTCGGCAAAACAGGATAGCGGACTGCTTATCGTTCAATTGGTTGCAGCAGCGCTTGCTATTTTAATCGTAATATTATTAATTTTAAAACGGATAAAATAAGAGCAGCGCCAAGGCGTTCAAATCCTATCTTTACAGCAAGCCTGTAGATGTTTTAGTATGATGAAAAAAATTTTATGTATCGCAGCTTTGGCCGTTGGGCTACAACCCGTTTTAGCTATTGATACAGCTGCCCTTAAAAAAACGGTTTTAATCGGCCCTCCTGAATTAGTTCTACCGCCTCCGGTTGATTCCGCACTTCTAAAGAAATTGCTGGTTACCGAGAGGTTGAAAAAGAAAGTTAGTGAGGAAGCAGATTTTAAAAACCGCCAGAACCTGTTGCTGCTAAATTCTCTTCTTATACAAACCGAAACAGCAGTTGAGCCCGATGCGAGCCTGATTGGTACGCTTGAACAGGCGCTGACAGAATACATCAGAACCCGGGATGTTAAAAGCCAGGCACTGGTGTATAATACGTATGGCGTTTATTATGGCCGATACGGTCAGCCAGAAAAAGCGACTTATTATTTTAATGAAGCCCTGAAAATAAAAGAGTCGCTTAAGGATAATGCCGGCGTCGCTAAAATAGCAGAGAATCTGACCGCTATTTACAAGATAAATGGACAATATGATCTGGCCATAAAGTGTGCGGAATATTTCGTAGCAGCAAACATGGCTCAGAAAAAAACTGCCCTCGCTGCTAAAACTTATCTCGACATCGCTTCTATGAAGTTTAAGCAAAACAAATTCAAAGAGAGCGAATACTATATTTTAAAAAAGGCCTTCCCTTTATTTCAGCGTACCGGAAATAAGCAGGGAAGGATGAATTGTTTCCAGAGTCTGGCCGACCTTTACTTCCATCAGCAGCGTTATTCTGAAGCGAAGTGGTTTTATATACAATCTCAGATAATGGCCACCAAACTATTTGATAATCAGGCCATGATAAGCAGCCTGACCGGGCTCGGTAAGGTTAAAAATGCTTTAGGCGAGCATGCAGATGCTTTAGAAAACTACAGACAGGCCGAAAGGTTGGCGTTAAGAAATAACTACCTGGTAAAGTTGGTTGAAATTAATGCAGACCTGGGCGAAATGTACAGCCGGCTAGGCGATTACCCTGCGGCAGGTGCTGCACTAGACCAGTACAACAGATTTAGAGAAAACTGGATAAAAACAAACAAGCTTTAGCTGTCGTGGAAAAGCAATATTATTATTACTGAATAAATAATACTGTTTTTTAAATACTATTTTTGAATTATACTTGTTAACAGAAGAGGCAGTAACAAAACTGTCTCTTTTTTATTAATATATAGACTCTGTTATAAATCGAGAGTTCATACAAATGGATTTTAAATCGTTCAAAGAAATGCTGAATAAAATATTTTTGGCTTTGTTTATTGTGGTAGCCTTCGCATGCAAAGCAAATTTACCGATGGGCACAGACGTAGAAGGCTCAAATAATCTTTCTCCCGAACCGCAGCATCAGATAGTTGCTAAAGAGCTGGTTAAGGTGATGGAGAACTATAACTATAAAAGAGTTAAAATAGGCGATTCATTATCGGCTGTAATTTTCGACGGCTACCTTAACAGGCTCGATCCAACCCGCACCTATCTGCTTGCCAGCGATGTAAAAGACTTTGAAAAGCACCGCAGCAATTTAGATGATTATTTAAGAGAAGGTGATCTAAATGCATTTTTTCAAATATTTAATGTATTCCAGAAACGTTACCAGGAACGTCTTAAGTTTTCTATCTCTCAGATAGGCAAACCTATGGACTTCAGCAAAAATGAGGAATATGTATACAATCGTGAAAAGCTTCCATGGCTTGCATCAACGGCCGAGGCTGATGATTTATGGAGAAAGCGCGTTAAGTACGATTTGCTGAATCTTAAAATAGCTACCGGTTCGACTTCTACAGCAGAAAAGTCGGATAAGTCAGCTAAGGATTCAACAGCCCTTAAGAGCCCGGACGTTCTACGTAAACGTTATGAGAACCTTTTATCTCAGGCTTCAAAGACTAATAGTCAGGATGCTTTCCAAATCATCATGGATTCGTTCACCCAGGCAATAGATCCGCACACCAATTACTTGGTACCAACAAGGGCTCAGGAGTTTAATGAGGAGATGGCCCGAAGCTTTACAGGTATCGGCGCTACTCTTCAGCTAGAAAACGAAGTGGTAAAAGTGGCATCTATAGTACCAGGCGGCCCGGCTTTTAAAGCTAAAACCCTACATGCGGGTGATAGAATTATCGCTGTTGCTCAGGGAAATGACGAATTTCTGGATGTGATAGGCTGGAGGCTCGATAACACCGTTCAAAAGATCAAAGGCCCGAAAGGAACCACTGTTCGCTTAAAGATAATACCGGCCGGTCAGGAGCTTTCATCGCAGCCTAAAATAATTGCTATTGTAAGAGATCGCGTTATTTTGGAAGAACAGTCTGCCAAGAAGACCATTAAAACGGTGGTATCAGAAGGAAAGACTTACAAGATTGGTGTGATTGACGTTCCGGGCTTTTATCTGGATTTCAACGCATATAGAAACGGAGATCCTGATTACAAAAGCACTACCCGCGATGTACGCCGCATTATCGATACATTAAAGCAACAAAAGGTTGACGGCATTGTAATCGACTTAAGAAGTAATGGTGGCGGATCGCTGATCGAAGCTGTAGAGTTAACCGGATTGTTTATCAAGACGGGCCCTGTGGTGCAAGTGAAAGATATGCGCAAAACTGAGGTTAATCAGGATGACGACCCTGCCATTGCATGGACAGGCCCGATGGGTGTTATGATCGATCGTTTCAGTGCCTCGGCTTCAGAAATTTTTGCTGCCGCGATTCAGGATTATAACAGAGGGATTGTGATGGGAACCCAGACTTATGGTAAGGGAACAGTGCAGTCTGCGATAGAAATGTCTAAATTTATCAGTACCATAGACGAAATAATTTTGAAGGCCAAAGGTGGCACCGCTTCTAATTCAAAGGATGGCGGCTCTGGAACCAAGATCACTGTTGGTGGTTCATCTTCTGATACCGGCGCGCCTAAGTTTGGGCAAATAAACTTAACCATGGCAAAGTTTTATCGCATAAACGGAAGCAGCACTCAGCATAAAGGTGTAATTCCGGATATTCAGTTTCCGATGATCTACCCGGCAGAAAAATATGGCGAAAGTTCTGAGCCTTCGGCTCTTCCGTTCGATATGATCAAACCTGCGCCATTTAGCCCGGTATCGAATTTAACTGCGGTGAAGGCACAACTGGCAAGGCAACATGATCTGCGGATGAAATCATCTACAGAGTATAAATATCTCTTGGAAGACATTGAGCTTTTCAAAAAACGTGAAGCGGAAAATGCTGTTACGCTTAATGAAGCTCGTTTAAAGAAAGAAAGAGATGAGCAGGAGGCAATAAACCTCGCCCGAACCAATCAGCGTCGTGCATTGCAAGGCTTACCCGCATTAAAGAAAGGCGAGGTTGCACCAAAGCAAGACAATGACTTTATTCAGGACGAAAGCTTGAAAGTGATGGCCGATTTTATAAAACTGAAAGAAGCCGGAAAATATAGCCTGCATTTTTAAACAAGCAAAAAAACATAAAGAAAAGCCTGGCCATCATTTGAGTCAGGCTTTTCTTTTTGAAACTATCCGGTGATTTTACAGGTTTACTAATCATGGGTAAACCATTGCTCCAATTTAACGATTGCGGTATCTACTGCGCAGCCGGAAACTTTTATATCGATCCATGGAAGCCGGTTGACGATGCCGTTATCACACATGCACATTCCGACCACGCACGTTGGGGGAATAAGCGGTATTTGGCACATCATCTGTCGCGCGAGGTACTCAAGTACCGGCTTGGTACCGATATTCAGCTTCAGACGGTAGAATACGGCGAACGAATCCAAAAGAATGGCGTTACAATTTCTTTCCATCCCGCAGGCCATATTATTGGCTCGGCCCAGGTGAGAGTAGAGCACAAGGGCGAGGTATGGGTAGTTTCGGGCGATTATAAACTCGAAGACGATGGACTTTCTACGCCATTCGAGCCTGTGAAATGCCACACCTTTATTTCGGAGTGTACTTTTGGAATGCCTGTCTATAAATGGAAAGACCCTTCTCTGGTCCATCAGGATATTAACGACTGGTGGCGACTCAATGCTTCTGAAGGTAGGGCAACTGTAATAGCTGGCTACTCCTTAGGAAAAGCTCAACGTATTATGCATCACCTCGATTTGTCGATCGGTAATATTTTCCTTCATGGGGTCATAGCAAACACTCACGAAGCCCTGGAGCGAAATGGAATTAAACTTCCCGCGGCCACACGCATCACTCCCGAAGTAAGCAAGGACGAGTTTAAAACCGGAATTATTATCTGTCCTCCTTCGGCACTTGGATCGCCCTGGATAAAACGGTTCCAGCCTTTTGCGTTCGGTTATTGTTCCGGCTGGATGGCTCTTCGGGGCGCCAAAAGAAGAATGGCCGCCGACAGGGGCTTTGTGCTTTCTGATCATGCCGATTGGGACGGATTGATAAAAGCAATTGACGCTACCGGGTGCGAGTGCGTGTGTTTAACCCATGGCTACACAGCCTCTTTTTCGAGATATCTTTCGGAGCGTGGATATAACGCTCACGAAGCCCATACTTATTACGGCGGCGATGAAGCTACTGAAGAGGATGAGTTGCCTGTTGAAGTGTTGAACGAGCAAGGCGGAGTTATAGGTGGCACATCAAACGAAAGCGAGGAGGTTTTATGAGAGATTTCGCCCAGCTCTTCGCTTCCCTGGATGAAACGAATAAGACTAATGCTAAGATAAACGTTCTCAAAGATTATTTCATTTCGGTTCCTGCCGAAGATAAAATCCACACTCTGGCTCTTTTTACCGGAAGGAAGCCTAAGCGGCAGATTAATGCCACTCTTGTAAAGACATGGGCTATAGAGTTGGCTAACATCCCGCAATGGCTATTTGAAGAGAGTTACCAGGTGGTCGGAGATTTAGGCGAAACCATAGCCTTGTTGCTGCCCGACGGCGAAAGCACCCACGGAAAATCTTTAGCTGAGTTTATTCGGGAAATGAACGACTTAAATACTCTTACCGAGAATGAGAAAAAAATTTGGCTAATCGATTCCTGGACGTCGATGACCCGGCAGGAGCGCTTTGTGTTTAATAAGATCCTTACGGGAAGTTTCCGTGTGGGTGTGTCGCAAAGCTTGATTGTAAAAGCGCTATCGGAAATTTCAGGCTTGAATCCGGCGGTAATCACGCATCGGATAATGGGAAACTGGGATCCTGCTACTTTCAGCTTTCACGATCTGCTACAAGAAGAAGATGGTTCGGACGATGCCTCCAGACCTTATCCTTTTTGCCTGGCTTACGCTATTCAGGAAACTTCTGATAAATCAAAATCGGCAGAGGAGATAGCTCAGGATCTTGGCGATACCATAGAATGGCAGGCCGAGTGGAAATGGGATGGGATCAGGGCGCAGGTTATCCATAGAAAAGGTGAGATCTTTATCTGGACCCGGGGTGAAGAGCTGGCAACGGAAAAGTTTCCGGAACTTCATGATTTCATCTTGTCCCTTCCGGATGGAACCGTTCTAGACGGCGAAGCAATATGCTTTGCCGAAAACAAGCCGCTTCCTTTTAATGTTCTTCAGACCCGAATCGGGCGCAAAAATCTATCGAAAAAGATCCTGGCAGAAAGCCCGATGGCATTTATAGCTTATGATTGCCTGGAGTTTGCAGGTGATGATATCCGCTCGATGCCGTTTAAGCATCGCCGTTCGGTTCTCGAGAAGCTTCATCAAATTAACCCCCATCAGGATACCTTTCAGCTCTCTGCTATCGTCCAATTTGATACCTGGCAGGAATTATTTGATTTGCGACTTCAATCGAGAGAGAACCATGCGGAAGGATTTATGTTAAAGAAACTTGATTCCATTTACCAAACCGGCCGCAAACGTGGCGACTGGTGGAAATGGAAAGTTGATCCGCTGTCGGTAGATGCGGTGATGATCTATGCACAAAAAGGCCACGGCCGCAGGGCAGATTTGTATACAGACTACACCTTCGCCGTATGGGATGGTGATAAGCTCGTCCCTTTTGCTAAAGCTTATTCCGGTTTAACCGATAAAGAAATTAAGCAGGTAGATTATTTTGTGAAACGGAACACCTTAGAAAAGTTTGGTCCTGTGCGGACGGTAAAACCAGAGCTGGTGTTTGAGATCGGCTTCGAGGGGATTAATCGCTCAACTCGGCATAAATCTGGTATTGCGCTGCGCTTCCCAAGAATTCTACGCTGGCGACAGGACAAGAAAATCGAAGAAGCAGACACTTTAGAAACGCTGAGGGCGATGTTATAGATTTGTAATAAACCACCGTGTTTGCTATTTTCCAGAATGAAGGGCGAAGAAGTAATTTCAGAATGGTTCCGAAAAAAAGAATGGCAACAATTTGCCTTTCAAAAGGATATGGAATCTGCTTTCCTGGCGGGATATTCCGGCTTACTCAACGCGCCAACCGGAAGCGGAAAAACCTTCGCATTATTTTTGCCCTTTGTGGCGGATTATATCAACATGCATCCTCAGGATTATCAGACAAGAAAAAACAATGGCTTGTTAATGCTTTGGATAACCCCCCTGCGCGCATTAACCAACGATATCCGTAAGGCGATGCAAAGCGTGGTCGATGACATGCAACTCCCCTGGACGGTAGCCGCCCGAACAGGCGACACCTCTGCCAAAGAAAAGGAAGCGATAAAAAGGAGGCTTCCTGAGGTGCTGTTAACTACTCCCGAAAGCCTTCATATCATGCTGGCACAAAAGGATTATCCCCGGATCTTTGAAAACCTTCAGGTGGTTGTAGCTGATGAGTGGCACGAATTGTTAGGGACTAAGCGCGGTGTGCAGCTTGAACTCGGCTTGTCGAAATTGAAGTTCTTAAACCGCTCTTCCCAACAGGGCGGTGCAGAAGGTGTCAAACCACCGCTCAGAATCTGGGGGATTAGTGCTACCATTGGAAACCTCGAACAGGCCGCTCAAGTACTTCTGGGGAATGATGTTCGCAATGATAATGTGAAACTTATCAGGGCCCAACTTGATAAGAAAATAGAGATTCAATCAATAATTCCCGAAAATATAGAAGAATTTTCCTGGGCCGGGCACCTGGGAATCAAGCTGCTTCCGCAGGTGATGGAAATTGTGGCCAGAAGTAAAACTACGCTCATTTTTACCAATACCCGCTCCCAAACCGAAATCTGGTACCAGAATATCCTCGAAAAGTATCCTGAATATGCGGGTATCATGGCTATGCATCATGGTTCACTGGATAACGAGTTGCGTGGCTGGGTAGAGAATGCGTTGCACGCCGAAATGCTCAAGGTGGTGGTATGCACCTCGAGTCTTGATCTGGGAGTAGATTTCCGTCCGGTGGATACGGTAATCCAGGTGGGCAGTCCAAAAGGTGTTGCAAGGTTTATGCAGCGGGCTGGCCGAAGCGGTCACCACCCTGGAGCTGTGTCGCGCGCATGGTTTGTACCCACGCATTCGCTGGAACTGCTCGAGGGCGCAGCCATAAAACAGGCAATTATCGAAGAGGTGTTTGAAAGTCGCGACCCCGTACTACTTGCCATGGATGTCCTAACCCAATATCTTGTTACCCTGGCGGTGTCTAACGGATTTCGCCCACAGGAAGTATTTAAAGAAATTAAAACCACCTATGCCTTCGCCGATCTGAGTGAAAAGGAGTTTCAGCAAACCCTCGACTTTATCACTAAAGGTGGAAAAACGCTCTCTGCTTACGATGAATATTTAAAAGTTGAGGTAGAAGACGGACTCTTTAAGGTGAACAGCCGGAGGGTAGCCATGCGCCATCGCTTAACGATGGGAACCATTGTGGGGGATGTAAGTATGCGCATCAAGTTTTTATCTGGCGGTTACCTGGGATCGATCGAGGAAGACTTTATCGCCCGATTGAAGATTGGTGATGCTTTCTGGTTTGCCGGCCGTAGCCTGGAACTGGTAAAAGTAAAGGATATGACCGCCTTTGTGAAGAAATCGCCCAAGCGAAATGGCCGGATCCCAAGCTGGATGGGAGGCCGCATACCCTTGTCATCTCAACTATCCGCAATGTTTAGGAAGAAGCTGGATGAGGTAGCCCACCATAAGGAAAAGGATGTTGAAGTAAAAACGCTTCGTCCTTTATTTGAAATGCAGGCTGCTTTATCTCATCTTCCCAAAAAAGAAGAGTTTTTAATTGAGCGTTTTGATTCACGCGACGGATATCACCTCTTTTTTTATCCATTTGAAGGCCGGCTGGTACACGAGGGAATGGCATCCTTATTTGCCTTCCGCTTATCCAGAATCCGAAAGGCAAGTTTCTCAATCGCCATGAATGATTATGGGTTCGAGTTATTGAGTGATGAGGAAATTCCGCTTGAACAAGCGCTGCAAGCTAATTTATTTACATCAGAAAATTTGCTGGAAGACATTCAACATAGCTTGAATGCGAATGAGATGGCCCGGAGGAAGTTCAGAGATATTGCCCATATTGCGGGTTTGGTTTTTACCGGTTTTCCAGGAAGGGCGATGAAAAATCGTCATCTTCAAGCTTCAACATCGCTTCTGTTTGACGTTTTTAGCGAATACGAGCCTGATAATGTGCTGGTGCGTCAGGCTTATAACGAAGCACTTCAGTTCCAGCTGGAAGAGTTTCGATTAAGAGAAGCGCTAAAGAGGATTCAAAATCTTAAAGTAATTATAAAGCAAAGTGCAAAGCCTACTCCTTTTGCATTTCCTATAATGGTAGATCGCTTGCGCGAGAAGCTGACTACCGAGTCGCTGGAGGAACGGGTTGCAAAAATGACCCGGGGTTATACGTCGTAACTCTTTAAGGACATGAAAGTGTAGGGCATTAAATACACTAATGCATTTATATCGATGTTTTCAATCGTTTTAGGCCTTGGCAGGCGCTTTGCATTGAATGGTGTAAATACTTAAACACCTATGAATTTAAAAAGAACCTTCGGGACTATTCTAACCATACTAGGTATCGTTGGATTAATATATGCGGCAGTTGGATTTGCTCAAAATTCTGAAACGGCCAGAGAACTTATTGTTTTTGCAGTGTTAGGAGTGATTTTCTTCTTTACTGGAATCGGTCTAGTTAAAGATACCAGAGACGTTGCAAAAATGTAGTTTAGCATATCGTTAAACAAAAAAACCCGCAATTTGCGGGTTTTTTGTTGACAAGGTTATTATAATTTGTCGCGTAAGGATTGAAGCAACCGTCCGCCTTTATAATAATATCGTTTCCAGTAAGGCGCATTTAGATTACTAATCATAACCCCCCGGCTGCTGGATGCATGTGCAAATTTGTTGTCGCCCAGATATACTCCTACGTGAGAAATTGCACGGCTGTTAATTTTGAAAAATACCAGGTCTCCTTCCTGTAGCTCATCTTTGCTTACAGGGTTTACTTTGCTGAAAATGTTTCTTGAGTTGTTACCGATAACGGTGTTGAACACCTTATCGTAAAGTTGATAGGCAAATCCAGAACAGTCAATCCCGCTTTCGGAGGTGCCTCCCAATCTGTAAGGCGTACCTAACCAATCGTAAACAAATTGATAAAGTTTAACATTTGACGTTGCTGAAACCGCAACACCCATTATTTGAGAAAAATAATCTTTTGCCAGATTATCCGGATCTTCAGTAGATTTTTTTGTTTGAGCCTGGGTTGACACAGACGATAACACAACTACTATTGCTAGTAAAAATTTCTTACCCATTTTTTTTCGTTTATCAGTTAAACAACAAGACTTATAAACGCCCTCTTACATTGATGTTCTAATGCCGAGCATTGCAAAACTAACTATTTAAAACTTTTGTGCAAGTGTTTCTGTCTTATTTTCTGAACTCTTAACGGTAATCGTATAGCAGAAAGTACAAACACATAGAAATAAGATAGTTGAATTCCATACTACGGCTGTGCCAAAGTTTGGTTACAAAAAAGGATATAAAATATGATGGGCCTCAGGGCTTTAAAGGTAATTAAGCCCTTTTAGCGTATCGGAGGTGTAAAAAAATGGTTCGAATTTTTTTTCCATGCATTGGGTGCTTACGCTGATGGCGCCACAAACTACGCTACCGAAAATACTTGCTATTGCGGTATCGGCAGCATCGCGGCCACTTGCTATTTTTACCAGTCCATTTAGGGGAGTAAGTCTGGTAGCATCAAAGACGATCCATTTACCTCCGAGATAAGCTTCAAAGCAGGCATGGAAATCTGGCGGATCAAGTTGAAAAGCGTAGCCTGTGAAATACCTTGCCGGGATGGTAAGTGCCCTGCACAAAGCGATACCCAGGTGGGCAAAATCTCTGCAAACACCTGCCTGCTCAGTAACGGTGTCGTATGCCGAAGTTTGTGAATTGGTAGATCCGCTAAGGTATTCCACGTTGCGATAAATCCAATCCGTAATTTCTACCACTTTAATATAAGCGTTTTGAATATGTCCAAATTTGTTATTGGCCAGCCTGTAAAGCTTATCCGACTGGCAATACCGGCTAGGATACAAATAGGGTAGTATGTCTGCGTCCAATTCCGCGACCGCAACATCGTCCAGATATTCATGGTCTATGAATTCGATGACGTTATCTACCTCGGCGCTGTATTTAATTTTAAGAGCACACGGCTCGGGGACTTCTACCCGCACAAACCGGTTTTCTCCCTGCGCAGTGATCAGCTCAACATGTTCAAGATGCGGGGTGATAGATAATGATTCTTTGTATATAGTCTGGTGGGGTGTTTTAAGCGCATGAATATTTAAAATCAGGGTACTGGACGAAAATACCTCGTATTCCATTTGGCTTGTTACCGAAAATCTCATAGGGGCTTAATGTTTTCGATGTTTTTTACCGGAAGCTTATTAAACACAAGGTCCATCCACTCTTCAGGAATATTGACAAGGGCATTTTTTAATTCTTCTGCCCATTGAGCCGATATGTGCTGCAGATCACGTTGTTCATAGCGATGTTCGACCATGCCATAGGTGTCTTTTTTATAAAGAACAACATCGATCGGAAAATCTACGTCGTTTGCGCTCGCTCGTGTCGAGTCGAAAGATAGAAATCCGGTTTTTAGAGCCAGTTTCATGCTCGAGTCGCCGTCGAGAGTACGTTGCAAAATGGGTTTGCCATGTCCGCTGTTGCCAATAATTACAAAAGGGGCACCCTGATCGAGCTCCACCCAATTTCCTTCAGGATATAATAAAAAGAGCTTATGTTCCTCATCGTCCTTCAACTGTCCGCCAATTATGGTATTCAGGTTGAATTTAAATCCCGACTTTTCCAGGGCCGCCCGATCTTCATCCGCCACCCGGCGCACTTGTTCGCCGAAGGCATTCACCGCCTTATAAAGTTTGTTATGCTCTGCACCCTCCTCTACAAGTTCACGGAAATATAAAATTGCTTTATCGCGAACAGAGCGAAGGCCGCTGCTCATGATAAACAGTGAATAGTGATCTTTCTGTTCAATTAGGATCTTCTTTTTAATAGTTGTATCGGTGCCCGAGGTGATACGGGTATCAGAAATTGCAACCAATCCTTCTTTAACTTTTATAGCCAGGCAGTAAGTCATAGCATTTCAATTATCGAGCAGCCAAGGTAATTAATTAAAAAGTCAGTTTCAGTTACATCCTTTAAACGGTCAGCATCATGGTTTGCTTTTAAGGATATATTTTTAATATCTTTACTGTCTAACCGTATAAACTGAGTAACACATACTGCTAAAATGAAAAATAATCCGTCTGGTAAATGGAACCTTACTAAAAAATGGCCGTATAAACGGGACATGAAGAAGACTCCATATTCCCAGCTAAAGGATTATACCGAATCTCTTAATCAAAGCTCTAACACATTCCTTTCGAGAGTGGTTGTTGTATCTGTTCTTGTATTCGGTAATCTCATCGTTTGCCTCCTCTTTTTACTGATCTATCTGGTACTAAAATAAGATTTCCGAAAAGTTCCAAATCATCTTCTGTCAATCTTTCTAACCATTTCATTCTAAATTAATTATCCTTTCTTGAGTGTTGCAAAACCAGGCGCTTTTGCAATTGTTCTTAATACTATACATTTCGGTGTCTGAATTTTCCGAAAGTGAGTAGTTTATTGCTCATTTCGTGTTAAAACCCTATTTTTTTTAAAAATATCTTAAAAAAAATAAACAAAGCTTATTAAAGCATGTATTAATAAGTACTTAATGAAAACATGCAAACGAGATACCTCTACCTACTAAGGTTCATTCTAGGATTGAGTGACCTGATACTAATTAACATCTGCTTTTTTGTCGGCTTTCATTTAGCCGACAAGTTTGGAAATGGTGTAGATGAAAGTATTTACCGACAGAACATTTTAACCTGTAACCTGATCTGGTTTGTAAGCACGAGTATGTTCAGGTTATACGGGCAGTACACCATTTATAAGCTCGAATTAATTTACCGGGCAACCTGGCGGAGTATTGCTGTACATGCATTTTTATTCCTTACCTACCTGTTTTTTACTAATCATATCGATTTCCCAAGGCAGTTTTTGGTGGGGTTCTACAGCTTGGTAACACTTGGTTTCATTTTAAGCAGGTTTACAGGCACATATCTTCAGGAGATGCTGATGCAAAACTTCGATATCAGAAAAGCAGTGGCAGTACTGGGTATGAACCCTGGCGGTTTAAAGCTTGCGGCCTATCTGGAACAGCAAAGCAGCGTAAACTTTGTTGGTTTTCTGGGCGACGAAGGATTTTATGTTGACCCAAACGGGCAACTATTACCCGCCGCGTCAGAACAATTGAAAAATGCAGCTAACGCCGGTGTAAAGGAGGTTTTCGTATCGCTCACTCCCGACAGAATGGAAGATATTCCACATCTTTTAAAAGAGGGGGAGAAGCAGTGCGTACGACTAAAATTTGTGCCAGATCTTACTTCCGGTTCTGCTTCCTTTAGAATCGATCATATGGGCGGGTTTCCGGTGCTGTGCGTGCGCAAAGAACCTCTTGAGGATATCGAAAACAGGTTTAAGAAGCGCTTTTTAGATGTCGTGTTCAGCCTGTGTGTAATAGTGTTTGTATTTAGCTGGCTGTATCCGATACTGGCCATACTGATCAAGCTGCAAAGCCCGGGTCCGGTTCTGTTTAAGCAGCTAAGAAGCGGACGCGACAACAAGCCTTTCTGGTGTTATAAATTCAGAAGTATGCGGATGAATAGCGCCAGTGATAAAAAGCAGGCTACAAAAAATGACGACAGAATAACCTCGATCGGCAGATTTATGCGCCGTACCAGTCTTGACGAACTTCCACAGTTTTTTAATGTGTTACTGGGGCATATGAGTGTGATCGGTCCGCGGCCGCATATGCTAAGTCATACCGAGCAATATCGTGCCCTTATCGATAAATATATGGTCCGTCAGTTCTTAAAACCAGGGATAAGCGGATGGGCGCAAGTAAACGGGTTCAGAGGAGAAACAAAAGAGCAGTGGTTAATGGAAAAACGTGTTGAGCACGATATATGGTACATGGAAAATTGGTCAGCGATGCTTGATATCCGGATCATTTTCATGACTGTTATCAACATTTTTCGTGGGGAAGAAAACGCTTACTAGAGGATGGGTGAGGTGTTTAGGTTTAGTTAACAAACTTTATTTCAACGATTGTGTTCCATATCAACATTCAATTCATAATTAACTTAAAGAAATTCATATGAAAATTCATTCTACAAAAAAAGCTTTTGTGAACAAAAGCCTCCTAGCAATCACCTTATTATTTGTATTGTCATCCTGCAGGTCTTACAGAGAGATCCCTTATTTCCAGGAAGTGAACCGAAATACTGTGTCTCAGGAAGATATTACTAATTATTCGCCGCTAACTATCCAGCCCGACGACATAATTGGTATCAATGTATTGAGCCTAAATGCGGATGCGTCTGCGGCATTTAACTACAATGCAACGAACAATCCTAACATCGGATATGTGGTAAACCAAAGAGGCGAAATCAAACTTCCGCTGGTTGGTAACATGAAGGTATCAGGACTTACTACCGACGAGCTGCGTACCCAGCTTCAGCGCACCCTGCTTACCTATTTAAGAGAACCGACGGTAAACGTTCGAATACTCAACTTTAAGGTATCGGTTTTTGGAGACGTGTTACGCCCGGATGTGTACTCGGTTGCCAATGGTGAGCGGTTAACTCTTCCTGAAGCTTTAGCTATGGCAGGAGATTTGAACATTACTGGATTGCGCGAAGTATTGCTGATCAGAGAGCGAAACGGAAAAAGGGAATACGTTCCACTTGATTTGAAATCAAAAAACATATTCAATTCCCCTTATTATTATTTGAAAAACAATGATATGATTTACGTACAGCCGCATAAAACCAAACTTGCTATTGTTGAAAACAGTAAGTTTAGTGTAGGCCTTACAGTTCTGTCTATCCTTGGTTTTGCACTAACACAAGCTTTAATACGATAATGTTAACTATGAACGCACCGCATTCAGAGACCTATCCGGTATTTGAGAATGAAAGTTCCTCCAGCTTTAGAGAAACTCTAGATAAGTATTTATTTCACTGGCCATTATTTGCCATTGGCTTGGCCTTCACCCTTTTATGCGCTTTCATCTACCTGAGAACGAGCGATCCCGTTTTCGAAGCGAGAGCAACGTTGCTAATACAGGATGAAAAGAAAACAAGCCAGGAAGAAGAGGCCTTGAAAGAGATCGATGCTACCAGCACCTCAAAGCTGGCGGAGAACGAAGTTGAGATTTTAAAATCCAGGCAGCTGATAAATCTGGTTATTAAAGATTTACAACTTGCAACAGTATACACCAAGAAGAGAAGGGTTACTGATGAAGACTTATATGGAAAAACTCCTGTGAGGTTAACACTAATAAGATCATCGGGCGACTTGCACGGACAGGTTCTTAAAGTTGTTATTAAGGATAAAAATTTCTTCTACCTTAAAAACTCTGACGGCAAACTTAAAGCGTTCAGGTATAACAAGGCTTATAAAAGCAGCTTTGGAGTATGGAAGCTGGCGCCGACCGATTTAATAGGTGATTTTAAGGATTCTGAAATAAAGATCACATTAAATAATCCGGAAGACAAGGCAACTGAAATCCAGGGAGAATTAAATGCTTCTTTACTAAATAAGCAAGCCCCGGCAGTTAGTTTAACGATTACCGATCCCGTGGCTCAGCGTGGAAAAGACATCTTAAACCACTTAATTACTCATTACAACCAGGCTTCTCTTTCTGAAAAGAACCGGATTACACAAACCACTCTCAGCTTTATTGACGACAGGCTTGATTCTTTAGCTAAAGAATTAAATGCGGCTGAAAGAGAAGTGGAAGGTTTTAGAAGTAGCCGGGGGCTTACTGATATCTCTTCTCAGTCACAGGTTTATCTTGAAAATGTTCAGAGCAATGATAATAAACTGAATGAAGTTAATGTCCAGCTTAATGTTGTGCAAGGGATAGAGCGATATGTTAATTCATCCAGAAACTCTAATAATGTCCCTTCCACATTGGGTATCGAAGACCCTGCTCTAAACAGCGCCATCGGGCAATTAGCAGAACTGCAACTTAAAAAGCAGGAATTGCTGGCCACTACTCCTGAAGGAAGCCCTTTGTTTGAACCGCTAAACAGACAGATTCAGACGACTAAGAGCGCAATCCGCGAAAGCGTACGAAATATAAAATCGTCCTTACAAACTGCTCGGGGGCAGCTTCAATCGTTTAACTCACAATTTGAGTCATCGATAAGAAGCGTTCCGGGACAGGAGAGACAATATGTTGGCATGAAGCGCCAGCAGGGAGTTAAGGAAGGATTATATATTTATTTGCTTCAAAAACGTGAAGAAATATCGTTGAGCTATGCTTCGACCTTAGCCGACGCGCGTGTTGTAGATGATGCTTATATAGGAATGGTAAAACATCCCAAAGCGCCTATGATATACGGTATGGCCTTTTTATTAGGTCTGGTATTACCTGCGTCGTTTATGTACGGCCGGGATAAAATTCATAACCGCATTACCAACCGTAAGGAAATTGAAGAGGTTATCGGAAATCCCATCCTAGGCGAGTTGTCTTATGAGAAAACCAGATCTCCTATCGTTGCTTTGGATAAAAGCAATTTTGTGATCGGAGAAGAGTTTCGAACCCTTCGTACCAATCTGCATTTTCTTCATGAGAAAAAGCAAAGTGGGCGCGTAACTCTATTCACGTCGAGCATTGCGGGCGAAGGAAAGAGTTTCGTGAGTAGCAATCTGGCGCTTACTTTGGCTGCATCGTCAAGGAAAACCATCCTGCTTGAACTGGATTTACGCAAACCGAAAGTATCACAAATGTTTAAGCTTCCGCATGCACATCCGGGTATAAGCAATTACCTCAACGGCGGATCCTCTATCGAGGATATCATTCAGCCATCGGGAGTTCACCCTAACCTGGATATTATTGGCAGCGGTCCGTTTCCATCTAATCCGTCGGAGTTGCTTGAACAGCCTGAAGTGGATATTCTTTTCGCCTGGTTGCGCGCAAATTACGACGACGTGATTGTGGATACTCCGCCGGTAAACTTAGTAACGGATGCGATGATTTTGTCTCGGGTAACCGACGTTACACTTTATATCGTACAGCAAGCTTATACGTATAAATCGTTATTGCCTTTTATTAAGAAACTATTTACAGACCAACATTTCCCTAAGATGAAAGTTGTTTTCAATGGTATTGAAAAAGGCAGATATGGGTATGGTAAAAGCTATGGAAATAATTATTATCAAACTGAAGATATAAAGAGTCGGAATTTCATCTTTAAAGATTTCGCTAAGCGGTTTTAACAGATCTCATCCAATATTTGTAAAGCTTTAACACATTATCACTCAAGGGTGATGATGTGTTTTTGAATCCTGCAGTTTCAAAATAAACTTCCGCAGGCGATTCAGTTTTTCTGAATTTTTTTAATTCAATCTATTACTTGATAAATGCACTATTCAAATGATATAATCGCCCAGCCTCTTCCAATCAGGCAGAAAGTCCATTCTGCTCAGGCCGGAGACTTAAGTGCTTTAAGCGAGCTGAAAAAAATAGCTATATCATGTCTATATGCTCAGTTTGGTGCATCATTTATTTATTTCTTTTCGTCGCTTTTTTTTCCCGATTCACATACCATGGCGGTCACCTGTGGCGTCCTGGCTATTTTCATTTCACTGACACCGCTGTTTTATGCAATCTCGAAAAAGCGATTTCAAACCCTTTTTAGCTGTATCAGTGTTTTCAACATTGCCCCAATTTGGTTTCTTTACTTAGAGGCGGTGTTGCCAGGATACGATGCCTTTGTTTACACGCCACCTGTATACAGAATGGAGGTGTTTTTCTGGGTTTCGGTATTCCTGATTTTTGCAAACCTATTTTATCTGTTTTTTTGGAAGACAGGAAGTAAACTCTCCATAAGAGCATTTTCATTTTTGGGCCAGCTTAAATTCAGCGCTTCATTGTATGGATGGCTAACGATTCTGGCATTTGTGATACCTCTTAGTGGGTTTTATTACTATTATGGTTCTGCCGAAAAACTATGGATTTGGTTGACGGCAGGCCGGTCTGAAGCGGGGCAAGAGCTGATTTCTGCATCTGTGGGCGGTTCTGGAGCCTTCTTGAATCCGCTTAATTATTTGCTGATGCTCGTCCCGATGTTTGGTGCGATAGCCTTCGTTGCGGCCAGAAAGCGCAATCGTGTGATGCCCGTATTAGCTCTTATACTTTCGTTTACGGTGATCTTCATTTTCTTTCTAAGTGGATCAAGGGGGATTATGATGTTTGTGGCAGCCCCGGTACTTTTCTTTGCCTTTTACTATAACTGGCATAAGGGTCTTGCTTTCTGGATTCCTGCCATTCTATCGCTTTTTATGCTTATCGGGGTAATGGAGTTCCAGGTTAGGTTCCGTGGAAATTTATTGCAGGTGATGGCCGATCCTGAGAAAGCTGCCAGAGAAAATGATCTGAAGTCTGTGACGACTTTCGACCCATCCGAATCTCATCGGGATAACAATACATACCTTCTTGGTTTGCTCGTCAAGGGTTATCCTGATAAGTATAAGTTTCAGGGGTTTGATGGTCTCCTGGCTATTTTGGTGAACCCCATCCCGCGAGCAATCTGGCCAGACAAACCGGTATTAGCCGGAGCTAAGGATCAACAATCACAGTTTATACTTGACGGCCCTCTTTTTATGGGTACTACCAGTTTGACTTATTCGGTTGTAGGCGAGGCGTATAGAGCTAAGGGCATCTGGGGTCTGTTGGTTTACGGTATTATGTACGCCTTTTTCCTGCTCTTTTTTGATGGGGTGGTTTATTACACCCGAAACAGAGAACCCCTGGCGGCCGGTATGTTGGGCGTAGGCGTTTTTCTGTCGTTTTGGGGATTTAGGTCATTCTTTGCCCTGATGTCATTTCTGTATCCTGTTATTATGGTGATCCTGATTTTGCGTTTTGCAAGGATGTTAAAAATGTTTTAAACTTTAAGTGCGGCTGCAATGAGTGAGTATCTGAAACATCAATTAGTGAAGATTTAAAATGGAAGCTACAAAGCATTTAATTGGCATGCCCTCTTCTTTTGCTCTTCCTGTAAACCGGAAAAGATCTGGCGGTGTTTTAGATTTGCAGGAACTAAAAAAACTTTCCAAATCTTGCCTGCTGGCCCAATTTTGTGCATCTTATGTTCACTTTTTCTCATCGTTGCTTTTCCCTGGATCGCATAGCCTGGCCGTTACCTGTGGTGTTCTTGCAATTCTCATATCTTTAACTCCCGTTTTTTACGCGTGGTCAAAAGGTCGTTTCCAGATACTTTTTAGTTGCATCAGCGTTTTCAATCTTGCGCCTATCTGGTTTCTATATTTAGAAGCAGTATTGCCCGGATACGATGCCTTTGTGTATACTAAGCCCGTATACAGAATGGAGGCGTTTTTTTGGGTTTCTGTGTTTATGATTTTCATAAACTTTTTCTACCTGGTGCTTTGGAAGCACATGACCAAAATTTCTATTAAGTCGTTTTCCTTTTTGCAGGACATCAAGTTGAAACCGCCGGTGTATGCATGGCTTACCATCTTGGCATTCGCCATACCCATGCTTGGATATTATTTCTATTATGGTTCTGGAGAAAAGCTCTGGATATGGCTAACTGCAGGTCGCTCTGAAAAGGGAGAGGAATTAACTGCTGCAGCCGTAGGAGGTATAGGTGCATTTACCGAGCCACTAAAATGGGTAATGCAATTAACACCGATGTTTGGGGCCATTGCTTTTGTATCCTTTAGAAATAAGAAACATTATCTACCTGTAATATCGCTTATACTTTCTGTCCTGGTGGTTTTTATATTTTTTCTGAAGGGCTCCAGAGGAACGATGATGTTTGTTGCTGCGCCGCTTCTTTTTTTCCTGTTCTATTATAATTGGCACAAAGGCATAAAGTTTTGGATAACAGCGGGTTTGATGCTGTTTATGATTATCGGGATAATGGAGTTTCAGGTTAGGTTCAGAGGAAATCTTCTGGACGTAATTGCCAATCCCGAACAAGCAGCAAGAGAACACGACCTGCAGTCGGTAACAACTTTCGACCCTTCTAAATCGCATCGCGACAATAACACATACCTCTTTTGTCTCATGTTAAAAGGTTATCCTGATAAGTATGAGTTCATCGGATTCAATGATTTGCTTGCCACTCTTGTTAACCCAATTCCACGGGCGATATGGCCCGGAAAACCTGTTCTCGGGGGATCGCAGGACCTGGACCACCAGGCACAATTTATTTTGGATGGTCCGCTTACTATGGGAACTACCAGTCTCACGTTTTCGGTTGTGGGCGAGGCCTACATGGCCAAGGGGTTCTTTGGATTAATGGTATACGCCCTGTTATTGAGTCTGTTTATGCTCTTTTTTGATGGAATTGCATACTATACTGCTGGCAGGGGACCTCTCGCAGCAGGAATGCTTGGGGTTGGGGTGTTCCTTTCTTTCTGGGGCTTTCGCTCCTTGTTTGCCCTAATATCCTTCTTATACCCCATTGTGTTTCTTATAGTGGCGATCCGCATGTTCCGAATGTTAAAAAAAGTACTCTAGTAATGAAAATCACTTATACCGCACCAAACAGATCGCATCACTATCCTTATGCCGAAGCGTTGCATCGCGCAGGCCACCTATTTAAGCTCGTTTCAGGATTTAGCAGATTCAGCCCCAGAGCAGGTTTACCTTCGGTTGGAGATAAGATCACAAGACATGATCTGATAAAGAACATTCATCTCGCCTGCCTGAAGTTTAAGGTTCCTTTTCCTCTTACGTCATTTATCGATAAGCTATCTGCTTTAGAACTGGATTATGCTTCATATAAATGGGCAAATCAGTCTGATGCTTTTATCTATTACCGTACCGACGGATACAAAACTACACAACGGTTGCGTAAAGAAGGATCCTCAACGCTATGCGTGATGGAAGAAGTAAACAGCCACGTTGAATTTGCGAATGAGATTTTAGAAGAGGAGTATAAAAGTTTAGGATTGAAGGGCCGGTATTATAAAGAGTCGGATTACGACCTGCGTCTAAAAACGTATGAAATTTCCGACTGCATTTTATGTCCCTCCGAGTTTGTAAGAAGTTCCTTTATCACAAAGGGGTTTTCGCCAGAGCGGCTTCTGAAGGTTAACTTCGGTTTTCCGGCCATTGAAATAGCCGATCAGGTTAAGCCGGTAAATGAAACATTCAGGGTACTGTATGTTGGCCAGATTCATTATAGAAAAGGCTTACGTTATGCCTTAGAAGCATTCAAAAAATTAAAACATCCTAAAAAGGAATTCATAATAGTTGGCCCAAGCACGCTTGTAACAGGTTTAGAAAACATTACAGTGCCCGATGGTGTTACTTTTACAGGTTCCTTAAAAGGCGAAGATCTTAAAGATCAATATCGAAATGCTAGTGTATTCATTCTCCCAAGCCTGGAAGAAGGCCTGGCATTAGTACAAGGCGAAGCACTGGCTTTTGGCTTACCTGTGCTGATCACAACAAACACAGGCGGAGCAGACTTTATAGAGAATGGAAGGGAAGGGTTTATAGTTGCTCCCGGCAAAACAGAACCTCTGGCCGAGTGTCTTCAACAAATGGCCGATGACAAATTGCTTTTGCAAGAAATGTCAGCAGCTGCTTTACATACCGCTAAAACTTTAGGGAGTTGGGATATCGCTGTAGAAAAGCTGATTGCACAACTAAAAGTGTTGACAGACGGTGAAAATAAGACTGAAATCAAAGAATTATTAATTTGAAGAAATAAATACCCGGAGACTTTGGAAAACAAAAAATTACTCCTTTTATGGGCACCTCTTGCCGATTATTCGGTAGCTTGTTTAAGGCAATTAGCTACCACGAAAGACGTTGATTTGCATATCATCTATCAAGGCGGCGAAAAGGACGCACCTTACGATCAGTTTGACCTGTCGTTCTGCAAAACGGCAGTGCCTTATTCAAAAGAAAAAGAAGCAGAACTATTCAGTTTTTGCAGCTCTCTGTCGCCCGACGTAATCATTATGTCGTCATGGAACTATGTTTTTTACATGTCGGTATCAAAAGCTTGCCGCAAAGCGGGCACTTATGTAGTTTCTACTTTTGACGGCCAATGGGCAGAAACATTAAAACAACGCTTAGGAATATTGTCTTCTCCGTTTTTCCTGAAACCTTGTATCGATAATTTTTTTGTTCCCGGTGACCGGCAAGCCAACTTTGCCCGGAAACTTGGATACAAGAATCCATTTATGGGTTATTATAGCGCCAATACCGAACGCTTCAAAGAACTTCCCGCTAAGCCCCGCAATAATAAGTTCGTTTTTGTCGGGAGGCTTGTTCCTGTTAAAGGCATTCAATTTCTGATGAGTGCTTATGAAAAATACCGTAAATCGGTTAAAAATCCATGGGACCTTATGATTTGCGGAAAAGGTGAATTACAACACCTCTGCGAAAATCGCAAAGGAGTGGAAATACATGGCTTTACCCAGCCATCAGAATTGCCTCAGCGTTTAGCGGAGGCCCGTTGCTTAATTCTGCCGAGCATATTCGAGCCTTGGGGCCTGGTAGTTCATGAAGCCGCTTTGGCAGGGCTGGCAATCATCTCATCCTATGCTTCCGGCGCTTCAACTTTTTATGTGCGGGATGGTCAAAACGGATACATAATTAATCCGGATGAAGAATCATTATTGCGCGCCATGATTTTAATGTCGGAGGCCGGAGAAGAGAAGCTCGATGAGATGTCGTCAATAAGCAGAGAGCTGGGCTTGCTTTGGACCACCGAAAAATGGGCCGACTATGTTTACCGATATATCTGCTTAAGAGAAAATCAATTACAGGCCGCAGTATAATGCGGGTCTTGCTATCTACTATTAACTATATCCATTAAGATGAAAGTACTGATCCTCGGAAGCACAAATTCCAGAAATGCGGGCGGTGTTTTTAACAGCGTAAGAATGCTCGGGCACAGTCTTAATGCTTTGAATGAAGCCGAGATCAATTTCCTGATGCACGACGATGAATACTCGGCCGAAGACAGGAAATATTACGCGCCGATGAACCTTTATAACTACACCATTAAGGGCCCAAGAAACCTCGCGTTCTCTACCGATATGTACCACCAGCTCAGTACTATAAAACCGGATGTGATACATACGCAGGGAATCTGGATGTACTTTTCATGTATAAATAAAAGATATCATTCAAGAACCAAAACTCCGTACGTGGTAACACCGCACGGCATGCTGGATCCTTGGCAGCTTAAGCAATCGTTCTCAAAAGATCTGAAAAAGAAAGTGGTACTGTACTTATATGAACAGAAGCACTTGCAACAGGCTTCGTGCATCCAGGCGCTTTGCAAATCTGAGTACGAATCCATCAGAGCCTTCGGTTTAAAAAATCCGGTTGCAATCATCCCTAACGGCATTGATCTTCCGCTGCTTACTCAACGGACTCCAGATCATAATCCACCGCGTAGGTGGGAATCTGCTGAAAAACGTAAAACTTTATTATTCTTAAGCAGGATTCATCATAAAAAAGGCCTCGATAATTTATTAAAAGCCTGGGCGCTTACCAAACCAGAGCAGCATAGCTGGCAGTTGGTCATAGCGGGAGAGACGAAGGATACAGAATATATGCAATCCCTGGTTGATGCCGCTTCCAAACTAAATATCTCAGACACAGTCAAATTTATCGGTGGTCAGTTCGGCGCTGATAAAGAAACATGTTTTATCGATGCCGACGGGTTTATTTTGCCTTCCTTTAGTGAAGGGCTACCCATGGCTATACTCGAAGCCTGGGCCTACAAATTACCTGTAGTGATGACTCCCTTTTGCAATATTCCCGAAGGTTTTGAGAAAGAAGCCGCGGTACAGATAGAACCGAACCCTGAGAGTATTTGCGCCGGAATTAAACACCTTATTTTGTTACCTGACAGTAAAAGACTCAGAATGGGTGAAAACGGCTACGCGCTGGTAAAAGAGAAGTTTACCTGGGAGCAGGTTTCTGCATCGACTATGCAATTATATAAATGGTTAACCGGCAAAGGCAGCAAACCTGATTTTGTTATTTCAGATTGAGTGATGCTCATCTGAAAAGAGTTTAAACTATGGAAAGCTCTCACTGTTAAGAATTTAAAGTTTAACTGTTGCAAAAATCATCTTACATGAAAATTGATCTACCACGACTTGGCTTTGGCCTCTCAAGTATAGCCGGAAGCGGAAATTTTTCGCACCAGGAAAAGCTTATCCGAACCGCAATTGATTCGGGAATTACCCATTTCGATGTGGCTCCCTATTATGGCTCGGGTGATGCAGAGCGTATTCTCGGTGATATCCTGGTAAATTGTAAGGAACAGGTAAGTATTACCACCAAGTTCGGTTTGACGCCTTTAAGCGGAGGTGTCGGCGGAAGTATGCTTCGTTCGTTATTGAGGCCGGTTTTCAGACGAATGAGCGCTCTTAAAAAAATTGCATCCTCGGTAGTGAGCAAAACACATCAGCCGAAACCATTGGAGTATAAAGCCGGCGACCTGACAAACTCGATGGATGCCAGTATTAAAAAGCTTCGCCGGCCCGTTGATATTTTTCTGCTTCATGACCTTGAAATCGACCTTGCCAGGAATACAGATTTATTAGAAGAACTTCAGACTATTAGAACGGATAGTAAAACGCGTTTAACAGGAATATCCGGCGAGTCGGAAACATTGCTTCAAATGGTAAAATGGCGCCCGGAAGTTTACGAGGTTGCTCAGCTCGAAAACAGTTTGAAGAGCCCCGCTCCGGTAGAGATTTTGGAGGCGGCAGGGGCAGATGTTATCACGCACCGTGCTATTCAGGGAGGCCTGGAAGAGTTAATATTTCTTTTGAAGAATCGCCCCACCTTCAAAACGGTTTGGGAGAGAGAAATTGATATAGATCCCTCAGGTAAAGAAGATATCGCTCATGCACTCATCGAGCTGGCTCTTTATGAAAATCCCGGGGGGACAATTCTTTTCTCCAGCACCAATCCCGAACGGATTAAAAAGGTGGCGAATGTATTGCACACACCAAAGTTGGGAGTAGTAGGATGTAATAAGTTGCGCAGCTTGTTTAGTGAAGTATATGCACCACAGGAACGAATTGCTTAATTAAACTTCAGTCTAAATGTATATCGATTTTTCACAGACAAGCCAGGTTGAGTTTGAAGCAGATATCTGCGTAATTGGAGCAGGAGCGGCCGGATTTACATGTGCGCTAAGCCTGTTATCTTCTGATTTAAGAGTACTGGTCCTGGAGGGGGGATTGAAGAATGTAGATTCTAAGGCTGCCGACTTGCACAGGGGAGACGTAATAAACCACCCCCACCTCGGTATACATGAAGCCAGAGAACGCATTGTTGGGGGAACCACTACCAAATGGGGCGGTCAGGCATATCCTTTTTTGAAGGAAGATTTTGAAGAAAGAAGTTACATGAATGTGAGTGGATGGCCTCTTACTTATCAGGATTTAGAGCCTTATTATAAAAAAACGGAGGAGGTTCTCGGAACAGATTCTTTAGTGCCTTTTCAACATAAGCCCTGGAAAGAGGGAAATATTAATGAACCTGCTTTTACTGATAACACCATTGAGCTATTTGTAACCAAATGGTGTAAAATTCCAAATTTTGCTTTACAGCATGGCGAAAAAATTGAAAAGTCTGACCGCGTGACTTTGCTTCGGAATGCAAATGTGATGGAAATTTTGCCCAACGCAGAGCGTAATGCTGTTGAAGCTCTCAGGATTGCTACCCTGGATGGAAAAGAGGGACTGGTGCGCGCAAAGTATGTCATTGCAGCCGGAGGTGCAATGGAGACGGTGCGTCTGTTTCTTTCGTCAACAAAATTTGCTGCTGAAGGATTAGGAAACTCTTATGGTTTAGTTGGCCGTTATTTTCAGGATCATTGCGCGGCAATAGTAGGCCAGATTGTTCCCGCCTCCCGCAAGATGTTTCACGCCTTGTTTGATCCTTTTTATAAAAGGGGCTTTAAATATTTCCCGCGCATCAAGCTCGACCCTTCTTTTGCCAACAAGTCAAAAATAATGCATGCATCTGCGCAAGTTGTTTTTTGTGCACCAGAAAATAGTTTGCTTCAGCAAGCCAAGGAAGTTATCGGGACTTTAAGAAAAAAACAGATGCCAAAATTTGATCAGATTAGATCTCTGATTAAACCTGGCGAGTTTTTATCAATAGCGAAGGCAGCCTGGCGCTGGAAGGTGGGTAACAGAGGAACCTCTGCTGAAACGGGGCCAATATGGTTGGAGATCCATAGCGAGCAGGAGCCCGTTTATGAGAGTTACGTATCCCTGGGAGACCGTACGGATGCGTTAGGTATGCGGCGAATTGCTCTTAAGTGGAAAATTTCTGATTTGACAGTTAACACTATAAAAAAGACCGCGACATTAATAAAAGAAGAATTTGAACAGGCGGGCATCGGAAAAGTGGTACTCGAGCCTTGGGTTACAACTAATTCAAATACTGCACGGCGTTGGATCGGAGATACTTTTCATCAGGCCGGCGGATTAAAAATGGGCTTTAATGAACAGGAAGGAGTAGTAGATTCATCCTGTAAAGTGTTTGGTGTGGAGAATTTATTTGTAGCAAGCTCTGCTGTATTTCCAACTTCCAGTTTTTCTAATCCTACGATGACCACTATCGCTTTGGCAATACGCATTTGCGATACCGTGAAGGAGAGAATCAAACAAGGCATGGAAAATCCTGTTCATATTACTGGATAACATATTTATTATGCACAACCAAGACACTTTTACAGGACCATCTTTCTCACTGCAAAGCCGGATATCAAGGGCCATTTGGGGAATTGTAGAGTCGACCATTTTCAGGTTTTCTCCAAAGCCCTTACACTCCTGGCGATCATTTTTATTGCGCTGCTTTGGTGCTAAGGTTGGTAAGGGTGTGCACGTTTATCCCGGAGTTAAAATTTGGGCGCCCTGGAACCTGGATCTGTCGGACGAATGTGGCATTGCGAACGGAGTGATCCTTTACTCGCAGGGCAAAATTAGTGTCGGTAAGCGGGCCATCGTATCCCAGGGGTCACATTTATGTGCCGGGACACATGATTATACGAAAGAAGGACATCCCCTGGTAACCAAGCCCATCCGTGTTGGAGATTATGCCTGGATTACGGCAGAAGTGTTTGTTCATGCCGGGGTAAGCATAGGCGAAGGCTGTGTAGTTGGAGCCAGATCTGTGGTAACACGTAGTATGCCGGCCTGGATGGTTTGCTCGGGTCATCCCTGCGAACCGATTAAGGAGAGAAAGATGGAGCAAAAAAAAATTAAAGCAGAACTGATTTATAAATAGATAAGATTTAATGGTGACACAAGTAGTACCCAAATTCGGATGGACTTCAAACGGTGCTGAGCAAAGCCATTCATACTTATTACCGGCAACGCTTAGATTGCTTGAAAGACACCATGTAGGATCTCTATTAGATATTGGAACAGGTAACGGCTCTAATTTGCCTGCCTGGTTATCAGGTACTGAACGTGTAGCGGCGATGGAGCCTGATGAAGAAGGGTTTAGCTTCGCAAGAGAGTATGCTGATGCAGATGTCCGTAAGATTGCTGTGGGAGAGGAAATTCCAGCTGACTGGAGACATGCATTTGAGGCAATTGTATGTCTTGAAGTAGTAGAGCATCTATTTAACCCGGCCGATTTAGTTAAAACAGCAAGACAAACCCTGAAAAAAGACGGTATTATTATCATTTCTACTCCTTACCATGGCTACCTTAAAAACCTGGCTTTAGCTGTAGCTGATAAATGGGATCATCACCATCACCCTACTAAAACAGGTGGTCATATTAAGTTTTGGACACGGAACTCCCTGTCGCAGTTATTCGTAAGCGAGGGGTTCAGAGAAATACATTTTGAAGGTGTTGGCAGATTGCCTTACTTATGGAAATCGATGATAATGGTATTTCAAATTGATTAACAGACGAAATTAATGGTATCAGTATTAATATTAACAAAAAACGAAGAACAGGATCTTCCCTCATGCCTTGCATCGGTTAAATGGTGCGACGATGTGCATGTGTATGATTCATTCAGCGACGACAGAACAGTAGATATCGCGATGTCTGCAGGTGCTAAGGTAACTCAGCGGAAGTTTGATAATTGGTCGGCACATCAAAACTGGGGCCTCGCAAATATCAACTTTAAGTATCCATGGGTGCTTTATATTGATGCTGACGAACGCGTTTCGCAGAGCTTATACAATGCTTTAATGACATTCAACCCTGATAGTAAAGAAGCAGTTGCGTATAATATTTTGAGAAGGGATTTTGCCTGGAACGGAACATGGTTGAAGCATGCCCAAATTTCGCCTTATTATATGCGACTTTTTCGTCCCGAAAAAATGCGCTACGAGCGGTTGGTCAACCCCGTTTCTATTCCCGACGGCCCGGTAGCTAATCTCGACGGGTTTTTAGATCACTATCCTTTCAGCAAGGGATTTAGGTTTTGGATTCAAAGACATTTAGGATATGCCGATTTAGAAGCGTCCACCCGTCTTAAGGATATTGAAGGAGGAACTACCTTCTCTCTTCGGAAAGCCTTGTTTGATAAAGAATTCAGCACCCGCAGATATCATCAAAAAGGAATTTTTTATAAGCTTCCCGGAAGGCCGCTAATTAAATGGCTTTATATGGTTGTTGGAAGGAGGGCTTTCTTAGATGGCTCGGCTGGTATAACCTATGCTACACTACAAGCTATCTATGAATATTTTATTGTATTGCGTACAAAAGAACTTTTTAAGGAAAGGGATAAAGCGCAAAAAAGCCAGCTCCTAAAAACTGGCCCGCCAAATAAAGACTTTGTGCCCGAAGCTGTTAAGTAATCAGCTTCTTAATCACCTGCTTAGATTTATGGTGCAATAAACCGTAATTCCTGATTAGATAAAATCTAAGGCGCTCGTATTGCGAGCGCTCTTTCCAAATTCTGTAGCGCTTGGCAACAGAATTAGTTAGAACGTCTTCCCATATTTTGGTTATCGTGTCCTGATTATAGATTAAAGCTTTTTTTCTGCCTTTTGAGGTTAGTTCGTCATATAAGGCAGGGTCATTTTGAAGTTTTAGGATGGCTTCTAATGCTTCCTGTTGCGTTTTAACCAGAAGATAGTCTTTACCCGGCTCGCCCACTTGTTTGTAGGCAGAGTCGTATCCTCCGATAAAAGGAATTCCGGCATGCCATGCATTAAAAAGCTTGCTTGGTGGCTTATTGTTAAAAGGCTTTGAATCAAAGCTCCTGATGCCAATCAAGACATCAATTTCGCTAAGGTCGTGCCATGATTCATTGGATAATGTTACAAACTCTATCCCGTAAGGTTCAAGTAATTTTTTCCAGGCTTGCTCTGAACCTGCAAGGTTCTTATTAAACGTTTGGCCAGAATAGGCAACTCTTTTAACACCCGTTCTTGAAGCATTTCTTTTTATCAGGCCGGGTTGTACCCAATGGGGGATATACGAAGTGTCGCGGAAGACCTGGTTCTTATTCTGCACTATATGATAGTGTGACCATTGTCTCCGGGGGTAATCGGCTTGCACGCAAACTATAAAATGCCGGTCTCTCCCCTTAAAATCTAACAAGGTGTCAGAGTGAATAATATTAATAGAATCTTCGCACAGCGTGTTTGAGCACTTTAAAGACAAAGATCCTGATCTGGACAAATTCAGGAATGTTTGCAGGCACCATGTCAGGTCGCCATTGGCTACTATCCTGGCAGCCGTTCTGATATCTTTGGCGGCAGCTTCTGCAATAGAACCTAACTTTATAAATTCGGAAATTTCTGAATCCGGGTAATTAATCACAAAGTTAAAAGCAGGGCTGTTTTCGAATGATAAAGTGTTTGGCACGAGACTATCCTTTTTTATTCTGAAATCCCTTCTGTCGTGTTTAAGCTTAGTGTTTATCATTTTAACCAATATGTATCAGACGTTTAATAGCTCTTTTTAGTTCATGCTCTGTTATTCCAATATTTTGTTTCAGATTAAACTGCCGGCATTCATAGCCAGGCCGCGCTTTCCATTCCTCATATCTGCTCGTAACAGGGCCGGTTAGAATATTAAGCCATTCTTCCGCAATGGTACTCTCGTTATATTCCAAACCCTTCTTTTTTCCGGTTTCCACAAGTCTTTCGTATAAATCATCATTGTCCCTTAGCTTCAATACTGCGGCTACAGCCTCTTCTGGTGTTTTCGCCAGCAAATAATCTTCACCAGGCTTGGCTACCTGCATAAAGGCAGAGTCATTGCCACCGATAAACGGGATGTTAGCGTGCCATGCACTGAAAAGCTTTGTAGGCGGCTTGGTATCGTATGTTTGAGAGCTAAAACTTCTTATACCTATCAAAACATCAATATTTTTAAGGTCGTGCCACGTGCCTCCTTCCAATACCACAAATTGAATATTATGCGGACGGAACAACTCTCGCCAGGCACTGACCGAGCCTGCCAGGTTGCCATTTTGAATTTCTCCGGCATAAGCAATGCGTGTTACTCCTTTCCGGCTTTCATCACGTTTAATTAGTCCCGGTTGCACCCAATGCGGAACGTATGATGTGTTTGCGTCTAATTGTTTTTTATTTTGGACTATATGATAATGGGCCCATCTTCTTTTAGGATAGTCTGCCCGCACACAAACAAGAAACTGGGAGGGCCGGCCCTTTAACCTGAGCAACTGATCTGAATGGACAAGATTGATCGAGTTGTCGCAAAGTTTGTTAGAACATTTTACAGGGATCTTATTTTGCTTTGACAAAATAAAATAAGTTTGAAGGCACCAGTTTAAATCACCTCGTGTAAAAACTCTCACAGCGTCCTCCGGAGGCATTTTCAGATAGTCGTTAAGTGCCGAATCGGAGCAGTCTATTACAAAGTTGAACATGGGCAATTAGCTACGAAGTTTTCAAGATATATGCTTTTCATTTGAGAGTTTTATAACAAAAATTAATTTTTAATAGAAGTATCGAATTATGTAAAAACACTTTTTGTGGTTTTATGTTTCCTAATAAATTACTTTAGGTCATATAATAAAGACATTTACTTTCATATACCCTTGGAGAGTTCTTTCAATAAAATTTTTAAAGCATCAGGCGCAGCAGCTTTTGGCCAGATTATCAATATCGTTAATCAGCTTCTTCTGGTTCCCATCTATATTAAATTCTGGGGGCCGCATTTATATGGCGAGTGGTTGATCTTAAGTGCAGCACCGTCCTTAATAGCGATGGCCGGCGATTTAGGCTTTGGCACTGTGGCGGCTAATGAAATGAATTTATGTGTCGCGAAGAATAACAGACTCGGGGCTCTTAAATCGTTCCAAAATACCTGGATCGTTATCAGTACCTTCTCTGTTATTTTTTTATTAGTTGCCTTTACGGGAATATATTTGTCTCCTATTGACCGCCTTTTGAATATTACAGACATAGCGGAAGGTGATTCGAAACTGATCCTGGTATTGTTTCTTATAAACATTTTAGTGATACAGCAAAACAGTTTGTTGTTAGGCGCACTAAGATGCGAGGGAAACTATGTTATCGGGATGAATATTGGCAATTTCAGCAAAATTGCCGAACTATCGCTAATTATTATTTCCTTGACTTTTTTCAGCGCAGGTCCGGTTTTAATTGTTTCGATAATCCTGTCAATGTCAATCATAGCAGGTTTTATTCACCGGATAATCCTTGCTAAACGGAGTTCCTGGATCTATTATGGCGTCAGACACTTTTCTTATAAAGCAGTAAAAGAGCAGCTGCCGCTCGCTCTCTCGTTCTTGTCATTTCCCCTCACTCAGGCATTTTCGATCCAGGGAGCAGTAATTATTGTGGGCTCTATTCTGGGACCTGCGGCCGTGGTAATTTTTTCTACCACCCGAACCTTTATGAACGTTATTAAGCAGGTAGTATCCACTTTGAATTTGGCGATCACGCCCGAACTAACTACTGCATACGGCAAAGAGAATTTTGAAAAGTTTAAACGCATTTTTATTTCTTCCATACAGGTCCTGGCCGTCGTACTTATTGGCTTTAACTTGTTTGTGTTGGTTTTTGGCAAGCCATTGTTTCATTTCTGGACTAAAAACAAAGTACAGGTAAGCGATTTGTTTTTCTACTCATTCGCCATAATTACATCTGTAAGCGCTGTATGGAATTTGTTTGGAATTGTCCAGGGATCGACCAATAAGGCGAAAAAATATGCAGTTTACAACTTGATTAGTATAGCTATTTTAATCATTTCTGTAATTGTTTTAACGAGGATTTTGGGCCTGAACGGCGTGATAATAGCCATGCTCTTATCAGAGCTGTTTATGTTGCTGTTCGTTGTAAAAGATGCGTTTGGTATTTTGAAATACAGCTCGGCGAAGTCGTTTTTTGCTCAGTTGTTTACGCTTAGGCTACCGGCAATAAAGTTCTTAAATACCTGAAGTATCTAAGAATAAAATAATTAATCCGCATCCCAGGAGATGTGTTGTTTAACACTCCGACACAGCAATTTTGTTGATGGAGTAAAGTTTTTATCATGAGCAATAGTACTGGTCCGTTGCGTATTGAAACTGTCGATGCCCTTCGCGGATTTACTCTGTTTGGTATAATATTGCTTCATAATATCGAGCATTTTGACCACTATTCTTCACCAGAAGGTCAATCTTATTTGCTGACGCTCATTGATCTGGCAATCTGGAAAATTACAGTGTTTTTGTTTGCCGGTAAGGCCTACGGAATATTTGCACTGTTATTTGGGTTTACCTTTTACCTGCAGTATAGCCGGAAAAATAATTCTGTTCTGACATTCAAGGCCAGGTATCTTTGGCGGCTTTCTGTTTTGTTCCTCATCGGAATATTCAATACCATATTTTATCCCGGAGATATATTGGCACTTTATGCGGTCCTTGGAGTCTCGCTGCTATTGGTTAGCGATTGGAACAGCAAAGCAATCTTCGTCCTGGCGGTAATACTTCTGCTGCAACCCTTTCTGTTACTATCCCTTTTCCAAATTATAAACGATCCTGCATACTTGCCACCCAACAAAATGTCGGATTTTTATTTTAATATGGTCAGAACAAAAGCACCTCTTTATACTTTTTCTGAGAAAGCAATTGAAAACTTAACCCTTGGAAAACTAGCCGTAGTTTTCTGGTCGCTCGAAACCGGAAGGATATTTAAAACGATAGCCCTCTTTATGATAGGTCTGTTACTCGGCCGGCAAAAGCGCTTTAGCTATAATGAGGTAAATGTTCGATTTTGGAGAAGAGTGCTTGTCATTTCGGGGCTCGTCTTTATCCCCCTCTTTACATTTAAAAGTGCCTCCACCAGAATTTTTATGGATGAGAACCTCTCCGGAGCATTGAGACAAGTTTTTAATTCATGGTCTAATTTTGCCCTCATGCTGGTAGTGCTTGCTTCATTTGTACTGGTTTATACAAAATTCGACACATTCCTCAGCCGTTTCGCAGTGGTTGGCCGTATGAGTCTCACAAACTACGTAATGCAGTCCATTGTCGGCTCGTTCATTTATTATGGATACGGACTTGGTTTGTATAAGTATGCAGGTGCAACAGCCTCTCTTTTAATAGGCTTAATTTCTTTTATTCTTCAATACTTTTTTTGCAGGTGGTGGCTTAGAAGCCATAAACATGGGCCCTTGGAGTCCATTTGGCGGTGGGCATCATCTATTTGGTATCCCGAACCTCTTAGTAAACCCAGCGTTCTGCCAAATCTGGAAGCTAAAGCGATCCTTGTGGATAAAGAACAGTTAAATCAAAACCACACGCGATAGCCTTTAAAGGACATAATGCTAAACCAGCCGGGGCGCCCACTTAAAATACAAAATACTTTTTAGTAAGGAAGTTGAAGATTGCGACTATGGCAACTGCCAGAACCTTACTGCCTTTAATGTTGAACTCTAATTGCTCTACCATCAACAGAAGCAAATATTGATTTAGCACAACCCCAACCAACGTAAAAGTCAAAAACAGAAAAAAGGTCGTCCTTGCATTGTGCTTCAGCGGCTCAAATACATACTTTCGGGTTAGGAAGTAATTGCATATAATCGCGGTGGCCATAGCCGGTATATTTGCATACTGATAGTTAATGTGAGCTACGTCTACTAAAAAAGCAAAAACTCCAAACTCAATTAAGAAGGATACCACACCTACTATCAGGAATCGTATTATCTGGACCTTTGAAAATTCTTTTACAGCGCTTATTGCCGAACTAATCATATAAATTCTTGAGGATGTTCCATAAAAAACGGGTATCCTGAACTGAGTTCACCGATACCCGAAATCTGTATTTTGCTTCTTAATTAGCGTATTGAAAAGATTGTTTTAAGAACCATTGCAATGGAGGTATATCAATATACAATAATGCCATAAGCAGAATGGTAAACGCTACCACATAAGCCATAAACTTTTTCTCATGGTGTAACTTTTCAGGGCCCTGTACAACAGAATCTTGCCTTAAGCCGATTTTGAGGTACCATACAAACAGTAATGCAAAGAACGGAAAGCTGATCAGTAACTCAATACGGTGTTTTATCAGAAAGATCCCTAAAAAGAAGGTAGCGGTAAGCGCATAAAAGAACATCGAGAGCAGCAGATTCTGTTCGGTATAATACTTAAACGAACGGCGATAGAGGCCCGCCCGCTCAGGGTCGTTAATGAAGCGATACTCTGCAAATCGTTTTGTTGCCATCAGAAAAGCACCTCCCATCCAATAAGCCAGGATGATACTGGCAGGAGGGATAATGCTCCAGAGGGTATCTGATGAGTCGCCTGTAAGCAATGCCGCAGGTACAAAAATAAACCAGCCGAGCGCGAGACGAATAGGATTATTTACCGATTCGGAAATTACATCGAGGTACACCCTGTCTTTGGTGCGAAAAGGCTTAACATTATACATAATCCCCATAAAGAGCAGAAAAGCTTCCGTAAATAAGAACTGAATGTTAATAAAATAAGCTATTACCAGGCCAACGGCAGATAAAACGAACCATTGGAGATACACATATGCCGGGTTTAATTTGGTTTGAACAGCCGATCTTTTATTCTTAACAGGATGAAAGCGGTCAAATTCAGCGTCGAGATATTCATTAATTACATAGTTTGCCGAAGCAATTAAACAGGTACTGGTAACTCCGGCCACCACTTTGAAAAAGAAATCAAAATCAATCGGAGTTTTATAAATCAGATAGGCAAAAAGCATTCCCGGCAACATGAAAATGTTTTTAAACCAATGGTCTGGCCGGGCAATGGTTACATATTCTTTAAATCCTGCGTTTCTTAGAATAACAGGTGCTCCGGCATCCAGCGCCGCCGTTGGGGTGGTAGAATTTTGATTCATAGGTACTTATTTTAAATTTTATCAGGCAGCGTTTAACTTTCACTCTAAGCGTTCGTGCCTGGATGGTTACTTGCGGACGATGGTCCTTATCTTTTCAATTCTTTACGACTCCTGTAAAGTAGTTGTTTGATTTACAGGTGCTTTGCTCGGTAATTCCCGCTCCAGATTGGTATAGAAATCAAAGGTTTCGAACGATTTTTTCTCTACAATAAGATATTGCCATCCTGCATTAATTGCACACTGACCATCCAGCTCTTGCCTGTCGCCAATAAATAAGCACTCTTCAGGTTTCAGACCGAATTCTCCGGCGATATAATGAAGCGCTTTTGGATCGGGTTTTAACCGGTCGATATGTGGATCCGTCGAACTAACAACCAGATCTGCATTTAAGTTCATCGCCTCAAGCTTATCTGTGGCTTTATAATCAGAGTAAATAGCTATTAAATAGCCCTTTTGTTTCAAACTGGCGAAGAATGATTTGGTACCGGGATACATGCATCCCCGTAAGTATTGGTTTGGAAATTTGAACATCCAATGTTCCACAATTTTCTTCAGTTCTGGGATGGAGTAGTTTCCCTTAGCAGCGCACCAGGCATACTGGGCATTCTCCAGGTCCTCGCAAACAGATCCTGACCTCTTTTCGCGCTCGCTTCGAAAATCGCGGAGCATTTTTAATTCTTTGATGCGCCAGGGCCGAATCAGATAATAAGAAAGCAATGCAAACAGCATTTTCTTTCTCATTTTCGATTGTGTGTATAAAGTGCCATCAACGTCAAAAGCAACCGCCTTTACTTTGTTCCAGTCTATAGGTTGCGTTTGTTGTATTTGGCTCATGATCTTTAATAGGCTACGTAAAGTCTTAACCGTTTGGTACTTATTTTTGTTTGCTAACTTGCTGAAAAATCGGGTGCCCGGCGAACGAAACTCTATTAATAAAATAACGATTAAATTCTAATTAAACGTGCTTTCGTCTGAGTAAAAACAAGGCTCTTCAGAAATTGTTCTACACTTAAATTGACCATCTTAAAATGCAGGATCTATTTCTAGTCTGATCAGGAGAGTATGATAAAAACTATACCCACAAACGAGATTACACCTGGTACTTTGTTACAACATACACCATCAAAAGTGGTTCCTGAGCCTGACAGGCGGTATAATATCCTTGTTGTTTTGTGGAGTATTGCTGCACTCTTTCATATGGCGCAGAGCAGGACCTTTTCTTACGGACTCCATTTCGCCATCCTAACTATTGCAGCTGCCGTACTTATCGGTAAGCCATCATCGGTGTCACGTTTTCTGATCTTTCTGGCTGTACAGCTGTCGGTGAGTTTAAGGGTATTTCCGTATGTGTCTAATCATGAAATATTTGTGCTGTTTGCAGATCTCAGTATTTTACACGCACTGGTGTTTTATGTATTCAAAAACAGGACTTTCAATATCAATAAGGCAGACTTATTTAACACCTTTGCACCTATCCTCCGGGCCGAGTTGATCATCCTTTACTTCTTCGTGGTTTTTCATAAGCTAAACACATCATTTTTTAACACCGATGTAAGTTGTGCCTCTGATTTTATTAATGCTCAGTTATCAGCTGTATTCAAATCACCAACCATTTTCCTGTCGCTGACAGCTTACTTAACTCTAATTGTAGAAGCTTTAATTCCCCTGTTTCTGTGTTTTAGAAAAACCCGGAATATGGGCTTATTCATCGGCCTTATATTTCATTGGATCATTGCTTATAATCCAATAAACGGATTTTATGACTTCTCATCGGCCATCTTCGCCTGTTATTTTTTATTCGCGTCGCCCGAACTGGCGGATACAGCTGTTAGAGTTTTTAATTCATTTAAAACGCGGGCCATAAATATTCAAGCTCAGCCTTATAGTCACCAGAGGCTCTTATTTTTTACGCTTACTTTCCTGGGAGTTATCCTTGTGATATATGGGGTATCTAAAAAGGTTGAAGATTACTTCCGCTTTGTTTTTTGGACCGTTTTCAGTCTATTATGCATCTGGATCTTCATTCGTTCTTTAGCTCATAAAAAAGCTAACCATAGCGGGGGATTCCGTGTTGCTCATTGGTCATTATTAATACTTCCGGTCATTGTTTTTATCAACGGACTCTGTCCCTACCTGGGATTAAAAACTGAAAGCTCTTTTGCTATGTTTTCAAATTTGCGTACCGAGGGCGGCATTTCGAACCATCTTATTGTTCCTGCGAGTATACAGATATTTGATTTTCAAAAGGATTTGGTAGAGGTTACTTCATCTTCGGCTAAGGAACTGCAGGAGCTGGCCGACCGGAAGCAGTTGATCCCATTTTTTCAGTTTAAAGAATTAGTGAGCACATCACAACCTAAACAACTCGAATACATTAGAGGTGGTAAAAACCATAATTTTAACACGGCGAGTGTCTCTGAAAAGAATGAGCTTTTGCAGGGAAACCCTTTCCTATTGAAAAAGGTCTTAAGATTTAGGGCTATCAGCAAGTACGAGCCGCAACCTTGCAGTCATTAACTCTGGTGATAAGTATAAAACATGTATAAATTTATTAAGTTGCATAAATACCGGGTGAAGACATTCATTGCTCATTTTTTAATTTAAAATAAATTGGCGAAAAGTGATTATGATGCTGTAGTAGTCGGGTCGGGGCCCAATGGCCTGGCCGCTGCAATTACATTGCAGCAAACTGGTTTGTCGGTTTTATTGATTGAAGGGAAAGATACTATTGGCGGTGGCTTGCGAACCGCAGAGTTAACCTTACCCGGCTTTTTACACGACGTTTGTTCGGCTATTCATCCGCTTGCCTTCGAATCGCCATTCTTCAAATCTTTACCACTGCACTCGCATGGATTAGAATACATATATCCTGAAATTGCCGCAGCCCATCCCTTTGATACCGGCGAAGCCGCGGTTTTAAGGCCATCGTTGAGTGAAACTGCGAGCGCATTTGGTAGTGATGAACAGTCATATCAAAATTTAATTGGTCCGCTAGTTAAGAGCTGGCCCAATCTAGCCGGCAGTATTTTAGGGCCTTTGCGTATCCCCAAACATCCTATAGAGATGGCCCGTTTTGGGTTAAATGCAATTCAATCAGCGCAAATGCTGGGGAATAGCCGATTCATCACCCAACAGGCAAGGGGCTTATGGGCAGGTATGGCGGCTCATTCAATACAGCCGCTTTCCAATGCGGTTACGTCAGCGATCGGACTTGTTTTAATGGCAATGGGGCATGTTAACGGTTGGCCTTTCCCGAAAGGAGGCTCAAAACAGATCTCTGCTGCCCTGGCATCCTATTTCATCTCTTTAGGAGGTAAGATAGAAACTAATTTTTATGTGAATTCATTAAGCCAGCTCCCTTCCTGCAAAGCATTGCTTTTTGACGTAACTCCTCAGCAACTTTTTCAGATAGCAGGGCACAAGTTCTCTAGTTTATACAAGTGGCAGTTGGGCCGTTATAAGTACGGAATGGGAGTTTTTAAAATAGATTGGGCTCTTTCAGATCCCATCCCTTTTACCGCTTCCGAATGTAAGCAGGCAGGCACCGTTCACCTGGGAAATACATTTGAGGATATTTCTGCATCTGAAAAAATGAGTTCGGAGGGAAAGCATCCCGAACAGCCTTTTGTATTACTTGCTCAGCAAAGTGTGTTCGACCCATCCCGGGTACCCGAAGGAAAGCAGTCGGCCTGGGCATACTGCCATGTACCAAATGGCTCTGAAAAAGATATGACGGAGGTAATAGAGAAACAGGTTGAAAGGTTTGCGCCCGGATTCAGAGATACAATTTTGGCCAGACATACCATGAATACTGTCCAAATGCAAACCTATAATCCGAACTATATTGGTGGCGATATTAACGGAGGAATTATTGACATTTCGCAATTGTTTACCCGGCCAGCGCTCAGACTTTCGCCATACCGCACTTCGTCAAAGGGCATTTATATCTGTTCTTCATCAACGCCGCCGGGCGGAGGAGTGCATGGTATGTGCGGATATCATTCGGCCCGAAGGGCACTAAAGGATGTTTTCAATATCAAACCAACGGTGTCTCTTTGATCGGTTATTTTAACTGGAGATGTTCTGTTGAGGATAATACATGAACGAAAAAGGATTTGCGCAGGGTTGTTTGTAAGGGTTGTATAAGCTGATGTACTCAACCGGCTTGGTTTCATCCATCTTGTTCATGAAAAAGTTGGTAGACAGCAGGAAGCCCTTCACTAACATTTCTGATCTTACAGTTGCTATGTTAAAATAGTGGTGAATTTTAATTTTCATTTGCCAGGGTGTACTTTCTTCAACAGGGTGGAGTTTATAAAAGTCATCCACATACTTCACTACTTCTTCACGGCCAATCTTCAGAAATTTATACTCATCTAATATTAAGTCGACAGCACAATCCCTTGACGAAGCATAATACAACGAAAACCCTGGAAGCACTGCCAAAGCAGCGGCACCAATTGAGGCAAACTTTAAAAAATTCCGTCTTTTCATAGGTTAAAATGCATGGTCTGCTGAATACATGGATAAGGCTGATAAGGTAAGGGTCGGGTTGGCAGGGCTGAATGTGGTGAAGCTTCCACTCCCCAAAACAAACAGGTTACGATACTGATGATGGATCAGGAGCTTGTCCACTACGCCCCCGGCAGCTGAGTTACTCATTCGGGTTGCGCCCAGAATATGTGCTTCAGAAGGGTAGGCGTCTTTATAGATAATCTTTTCTACAGGTAAGCAGGAAAGCACTTTCGGTAAACTTTTCTTCATTGCCTCCACCCCTTTAAGCGTATACTCAGAATGGCCTTTGAAATGCACTTTTGGCTTCAATCTGTCGCCGGTTGTAGAGATATAGTTATCCGGATCGGGCAGATCTTCGAAGACCATTCTAAAGCTTGCCATATTTCTCCATTTCCCAGACTCGGGTCTGAAGAAGGGTTCATTGCTTGATTCCATCAGGCAGGCTGCATAATCTTTTCTATGGTCGCCGTCATAAAGCATATAGCCGTTGGCATTAACCCATGTGCTTCCACCTACACTTTGCATGTCATCAAGATAAACATGTACCTGCATCCCCAATTGTTCTCCAACCCCTTTTCCTGTGTGTGGATTTGTGTCTCCCGAGTTTAGAAGGATATTTGCATTGAAAAACGGATTCGTTCCAAGAGCAATTACTTCGCCGCCTATTTGGAGTTCTTTGTTGTCCTTAACGAAGTTCACTTTACGAGCCATATTCTGCACTAATTCCAGACTGTAAACTGCCGCTCCATATTCTATCTCTACCCGTGGGTCCTCATAAACGTTCAAATTCGAGTTTTCGATCGTAAACTTTGCATTTACCGGACAAACATTACAAACGGTACTCGCACAGCACACTCCCCTGCCGTTAACGGCCACGCGAGACCGGGCAGTTGGCTGACTGATATATTTGTTGCCGTATTCTTTCTTTAATTTTTTATCAACCGCCGTGAATAAATGCGGAGGCTGAGGATAGGGTTTTGTACGGCGGAACGGCGTGTCTGCCGGCCCGGATATCGACATAAGGTCTTCAACTTCTGTATAGTAGGGGTCAAGGTCATCGTAGGATACTGGCCAGTCGTTTCCTACGCCATACAGGGTTTTCATTTTAAAATCTGATGGCAGAAAACGCGGAGTACATCCAAACCAGCAATTTGATCCGCCACCGAAGCCTATGCTAAAGTGCCAGTCTTTGGAATCGTTTGTGTTTTCAAAAGTGTCAATCGCGAGGGGATTGAGCGAAGCGAAGGCTGTTGCTTCGCCACGTTTTTCTTTCACCCGTTCAGCATGAGGATAAAGATGCCCTCTCTCCAATACGAGTATTTTTGCTGTGGAAGGTGCTTTGCTTAAGTATTTTTTTAGAAAGAACGTGGAGGCAAAGCCAGAACCTATTACTATAAGATCATAAGATGTATATTTCATGCATATCGGTTATACAGCTCCCCCGGGCTGTTGAATTTTATTGCGAAAAGTTTCAGGGCGGCCAAGTTTATGTCGTTTACAAGAAAGTGATTTGCATAATTCAACAATTGGCAATTACTGTCAGTAAGGAAAAAAGCTATGAAAAAAATTGCCACATAAATAACACTCGGTTTATCTAAAGGTTTTCTACCCGCCGGATTATGATGTTTTGATGGAGCCTAACCCGTATATACTGTAAGATCGACTATTTTTTAACTTCAAAAAGATACAGGTTAAGTTCTTCTTTGGTTCGGTAAGTGTCAATTTGTTTCCCGATAGAATTGAACGCAGCGTGTTTCATCTGCAGGTGATTCGGGGTGTTGTAATACCAATGTGGATCGTTGTCGTAATCTCCAATGTTTACAAAGAGATGCTTGCCGTATATTACCCAAACACGCTTATATTTTCGTAACGCATTCATGTCAGTTTTTATCTTATTAAGGTAATCCTCATAACTGGTCGATTGAAAGCGGTGATCCTTGGCTGCAAATGGCTTAAATTTGTACTTATTCAGATTTTTGTAGTAATCATATCCAATTTGTACGTTCCAATAAATATAAACTGCATCACCCTCTTTAAAATTCTCATCCAGATAATCCAATAACTCCCGTTGGTGCCAATGTTTGTAAAATCCAAAATATTCAGTGTTAACAATACCAGCTACCGAATGTACCAAAGGTCCTATAAGCACCATAAAAACAAGGATCAGGCCCCATTTAGAGTTTCCTTTAAAAGATAGTAGCGTCATTCTTTTACAGATTGTGGTAAATACTCAGGCTCAGGAAGTGCTGATTGTTTATTACTGACAGATGTCGCTTTGGGACGGAAAAACAGAAGCATCCGTTCTGAACCAAAGGCGATAAGCAAAATAAATAATGGTGAAAGATATACAGTAAGCCGTTCGTAAAAAGGATAGACCATAATCGACGCGGCAAACAGATGCAAAAGAATAGGAGAAAGTAATATCCAAAATGCGTGTATGTTTTTCTTGAAGGAATAGATTACCCCGAGTATTATGAGTAGTAAATGGAAAATCGCCATTCTTACCAGGATTAGGAGAGGAGCGATATGATGATACCTTTCGGGCAGAGGAAACCACGACAGGCCAAGCGGGAAATTCAATAAGGTGAAAATCTTTTTTGTCAGCCACAGCACACTTCCTTTTAAAGATAGGGGCATAAATCCTTCACGGTATTTGAACCACTCAATGAGCCAATCAGATTCGGTATGCTTATTCGTAAAAAGAAAGAAGTTCAAGCCGAAACTCACCATCCAAATGACAAATGGAATGAGATAAAGCGAAAATGCACGCCAGTCTTTTTTATACAGGTGATATAAACTAAGGCCACCCGCCATTCCAGCTAAGACAAAAATTGACGAGAACGCAAACCAGACAAGTAATCCTCCTGCAAGTCCCCAGTAAATGAGTGATTTAAGATCAGAGCGGTTATAAAACCGGCTATAAAGATAGAGCGCCAAAATGGTGCATAACACTTCGGTACTATACTGCTTTGCTTCCACCGAGTGATAAATCAAATGCGGAGATAGAGCCAGTATTCCGATAGATATAATTACACCAAGATCTGACAGAAATTTTTTAGCAACAAATACAAACAGAAATAGAGAAGCGATTCCGCAAAGTAAGGGGAAGAGGCGCATGGCTTTATCTCCATTTCCGAACAGGGTAAGGCACAATTTTACCGACCATAAAAATCCAATTGGCGCCTTTTGTTCGTATTCAAGCGGGACGGTAGCAAGCTGTAGAAAATCGTATTTCACCAGACTTACCGAAAGGAACATTTCATCCATCCATTGCGAGCGGTTCTGAAAGAAATGAAAAATCCTAAAAAATACCCCAAATCCAGTTAATGAATAAACTATATTATTCGATACTTTGGAGTAAGTAACTAAAGAATTATTTTGGTGCGTGGACGTTTCAGCCATAGAGTAAAATAAGAACCTGTCCGGAAGTAAATGAAACGTCTGCACATTTCAAATTGTTTGGTTCGCTCTTAAATTATAGTTAAAAAAATAAATTCCTTAACAATAATTTTACAGCTGCTCGCGCCTGGCGCCAGGCTGAGGAGTTAAATGCCTTATAACTTGCCAAAAGTTCCAGACTTTTGGCAAGTCAGCCAGACACGTTGCAGGTAACTCCCCGACGCATAGAGCAGAAAAGGGGCGATATCTTACCTACGACATGGACGAGATGTAACAAACGTCCCAAAGGCCTTTTCTCTTTATTTATTGAGGATTATTAATTTCGAGATCGCTTTATTGCCGTAGGTTAATCTGCACAAGTAAGTGCCATTAGGGTATTCATTGCCATTAAAGCGATGTGTATATGTCATATTTCCCTCCACTTTGCCTTTATATAACGTTTTTAACAGGATTCCCTGAAGGTTAAAAATTTGAAGATTAACATCCGTAGCTTCTATTCCTGTAAACTCGAGGTTGATGTATTCTGCAAAAGGATTCGGGAAAGCAGTTAAAGTCGGACCTGCAGTGCTTGATAGCCGGGCATCAACGGTAACTTGTAAATGATCCGAAACCGACGAGATTCCCAAATTATTTGTTGCTTTAGCGGTAAGAATATGCAATCCCGGAGAGATATTTCTCCATACCACTGAATATGGTTTTGTATAAGATTCGCCGATTTTAATGTCTCCGGCATAAAACTCGACCTTTTGAATACTTCCATTCGGATCGCTGGCCTCTGCTGTTATTGGAGTAGCAATAGGGGCAATCGTTGCATTTTCTGTAAATGAGCTGATTGAAACAAGAGGAGCCGAGATTTCTTCAAACGGAATAAGATGAGCTCCTTTTATTGGCCGCTGTAAAGATCCGTCAGGGAGTTTCCATCCTACAGAAACAAAATCGTTGGCTCCGTAACCCTCTTTATGAAGCGCTTCTATATAATAGCGCTGATTCGCCTTCAGTTCAATTGAAACAGATTGTTGTGCTTTGAACTTGTCGTATTGGCCTAGGTTGGTCCAGCTATCAGAGTAAGCAATTTTCTTTTTGTTTACAGGATTTCCATCTGTACTTAACCATAGTTCGGCCCGGTCGTCTCCTGCAATATAAAAAACATAGGTTCCGCTTACCGGCGGGCAGATATAACCACGAATACGTGCACCGTAGTAATCTCCAAACTGAACCGGGGAAGCAAAACTTGTTAGCGTTTTTGTACCGGTAGCTTTGTTTCCAAGCGGAATCAAGTTTACCATGGTCCCTGAAATATTCGACCAGTATTCCCATACAATGCTTCCGGTTCCAGTGCAGGCAACTACAGGTTCGGGTGCATTAACATTAAAGCTAAGGGACGATGAAGTGGTGCTAAGTCCGGAGTTGTCGGTTGCTTTAGCGGTGATTGTATAAGATCCGGCTGTTACATTGCTCCATGCATATGTGTAAGGGCTGGTCAGATCTTCACCGAGCTTCGTTGTGCCAGAGAAAAATTCCACTTTGCTGATCGTACCGTCCTGGTCGGAAGCTGTTGCGGTAATGCTAACCGAAGCCGGTGCCGTAAACGTGCTGATAGCGGATGGTGCCGTGATAGCAATAGCGGGTGCAACTTGCGCAACCGGGGCGCTTACGCTGATATTAACCGTAGCAGAAGTTGTACTCAAGCCCGAATTGTCGGTAGCTTTAGCAGTGATGGTATAAGATCCGGCTGTTACATTGCTCCATGCATAGGTGTAAGGGCTGGTCAGATCTTCACCCAGTTTCGTTGTGCCAGAGAAGAACTCCACTTTGCTGATGGTCCCGTCCTTATCGTTTGCACTGGCAGTGATAGTTACTGAAGCCGGTGCGGTTAAGCTGCTATTATTAGCAGGTGATGAAATTGCAACTGCCGGAGCTATAGCAACAGGCTCGCTGATAACGGGTTCTTGAAACGGAATCAGGTTTGTTCCGGGAATAGGGCGTTGCAAAGATCCGTCAGGAAGTTTCCATCCTATGGATAAATGATCAAGAGTACCTCCTCCTTCTTTATGCAAAGCTTCAATATAATACCGTTGTCCGGCAACCAGGTTAATCACAGCCGATTGTTGGGTAGGATACTTGTCATACTGCCCGGGACTGGTCCAGTCGCCTACAGAAGCTATCTTTTTTTTCGATGATGGATCGTCATTGCTGCTTAGCCATAGTTCGCCGTTATCATCACTGGCGATGTAAAACACGTAGTTTCCGCTTACCGGAGGGCAGATATAGCCCCTGATACGGGCTCCGTAGTTATCACCAAACTCCACCGGAGCGGAAAAGTTGGTTAATGTTCGTGTGCCAGTTGGAGTAGTGTTAAGCGGTATGGCAAAAATGTTGTTGCTTCCTGTAATGTTCGACCAGTATTCCCATACAATGCTTCCGGTGCCAGCACAGGCAACGATAGGTGCTGGTGCATTGATAGTAAGATTAACCGTAGCAGAAGTTGTACTCAAGCCCGAATTGTCGGTAGCTTTAGCAGTGATGGTATAAGATCCGGCCGTTACATTGCTCCATGCATAGGTGTAAGGGCTGGTCAGATCTTCACCCAGTTTCGTTGTGCCAGAGAAGAACTCCACTTTGCTGATGGTTCCGTCCTGATCGTTTGCACTGGCAGTGATCGTTACTGAAGCCGGTGCGGTTAAGCTGCTGTTATTAGCAGGTGATGAAATTGCAACTGCCGGAGCTATAGCAACAGGCTCGCTGCTAACGGGTTCTTGAAACGGAATCAGGTTTGTTCCGGGAATAGGGCGTTGCAAAGATCCATCAGGAAGTTTCCATCCTATGGATAAATGATCAAGAGTACCTCCTCCTTCTTTATGCAAAGCTTCAATATAATACCGTTGTCCGGCAACCAGGTTAATCACAGCCGATTGTTGGGTAGGATACTTGTCATACTGCCCGGGACTGGTCCAGTCGCCTACAGAAGCTATCTTTTTTTTCGTTGATGGATCGTCATTGCTACTTAGCCATAGTTCGCCGTTATCATCACTGGAGATGTAAAACACGTAGTTTCCGCTTACCGGAGGGCAGATATAGCCTCTGATACGGGCTCCGTAGTTATCACCAAACTCCACCGGAGCGGAAAAGCTGGTTAATGTTCGTGTGCCAGTTGGAGCAGTGTTAAGCGGTATGGCAAAAATGTTGTTGCTTCCTGTAATGTTCGACCAGTATTCCCATACAATGCTTCCGGTGCCAGCACAGGCAACGATAGGTGCAGATTCAGGTGCAGATTCAAGCGCTGGTGCAGTAACATTAAGTTTAATTGCTGCAGAAGTTGTGCTAAGGCCCGAATTATCCGTTGCTTTAGCGGTTATAGTATAAGATCCTGCTTTTACATCTGCCCATGAAAAAGTATAAGGACTGCTTACATCCTCACCCAGTTTAGTTGTGTCAAAGAAAAACTCAACTTTGCTGATGGTTCCGTCCTGGTCAGTAGCAGTTGCGGTGATATTAACCAATGCCGGTGCGGTAAAGGTGCTTGCTGCAGAGGGCGATGTTAACGCTACACTCGGAGCTACAGCCACTATCGGGTTGGTTAGTTCAATATTAATGGGGGCCGAAATAGTTGAATGCCCGCTATTATCGGTTGCTTTTGCCGTAAGGGTATATGTTCCGGCTACCGTGTTACTCCATGTATATGTGTACGGACTAGTCAAGTCTTCACCCAATTTCGTCTCACCCGAATAGAATTCCACTTTGGTAACTGTTCCATCCTGATCACTGGCATTTGCCGTGATAGCTACCAAAGCAGGTGTTTTGAAAGTGCTGTTAACGGCCGGAGATGTGATGGCGATTTGAGGAGCATTAGATGCGCTCAGGTTAAGTATGACCGTGTATTTTTTAGTGTGATTGCCAGCAATAGACGTAATGGTGGCAGTATGTCTTCCGGCTGAAAGTGCCGAAGTATTTGCGGTTAGAGTGATGTTTCCACTTTTCCGTTCGTCAGTGATCACACCTGTTGTATCAGAGAGTTTTAACCATGAAGCATCGCTTGACGCTTTCCAGTTTATTGATGTTATTCCCGAGTTCCAGATAGAAAATAGCTCAGATACATTGCTGCCTGTGGTTCCTTTTATTTCAATTACACGTAATGGCGCTTCAATAACGGGTTCCCGCAGTAGCCCCGAATAATCAGCGGCAAAGCCGGTAAATGTATTTTCCCGTAAGGCCACAAATGGTGTAACGGTGATGCCCGAAAGATTGCTGCTTGAACCAAAGTTGTTTTTATAAAATAGCTGGTGAGCAATACCTGTGCCGTCTGAAGGAAAGCCATTTGGAAGTCCAAGATCTCCACCGGTAGAAAATGCGGTTCTTACGTTGTCAAACTGATTGTGTTCATAAACAAAGTTTTCAAGTACTGGTGTGCTGGTTGCCATGATGGTATTGATAATACCCGATTGTAAGGTTGTACCTATCGTGTTTTTTCTGAAGATGGAACCCAATAACGCTGTCTCAGCAGGTCTGTGCATATCCAGTCCGTTTTGAACGGCCCACCGACATCCTATAATTTTGTTGTTTGTGTATAAGCTGAAGTAATTAGGGTCAATGCCGGTAAAATGCTGAGTTGACCAGTTGGCTATCGCTGCTCTGACTTCCGAGATGGTGTTTCTGTCCGCTATAAAATTTAAAACCCCACCGTATGGCTCTATCCCGGCAGAAGCGCTCGGATTCGGGCTGGTCACGGCATAGCTCTTTCCATCGATGTAATTGTTATACATCACAATTTTATCAGCATAATGCCCGACCGCAATGATACTGCTCGCATCCGGAGGCAGATTCCAGGGAGTTTCCAGAGTAAGTGAGGTTCCTGTAGCTGCAATCACACGTCTTGACTGTCCAAGCCCTTTTCCTTTAATGATTACTGCAATTTTAGCTTTCTCTAAGGTTTCGGTAAATCCGCTAACGTTTGTAACCATGTTTGAAGACGATATTACAGGTCCGGACCATCTGGAAGAAAATCCCTCCCATAAAAATTGCTCTCCCGAGTTTTGGTCCACCGAACTGTTCTCCCGAACGGTTAAATCATATGTGCGGTTATTCCCCAAATAGGTTTGGCCGCCGCTTCCGGTGTTGCCGGTTGCCACAAAGAATCGTCCCTTGCCCCAGCCCGCACCATTGTTAGGGTCTGAATTATTTAAATCGCGGCAAGTTGAATTGGTGATGCTTATACCTAAACCGCCCCATGAATGCAAGGCAAGCTCGGTATCATTGGTCAGATAAAAGTGGCAGTTATCGATAAACAATTGAGATGCAATTCCAAGGAATGAGATCTTACCAATTAACTTCGAATTAGTTAAAGTTACTCCGCGGGTATTATCCAGCTGCATTACATCGTAATTAGCGAAAGACAATGTTACATTGTTCACTTTTACGTCGCGGCTTCCTCTCAGGAAAAATGGAGAAGAGTGGATGGCCCTATAGTTGTTATTGGTATCAAATGTGATGTCGCTTACTTGAAACGTAGATACAATACCGTAAACCATGGCATCGTTTCCAGAACTGAAGCTGGCATTACATTTTATAAAGGTTTTATCTTGTCCTGCGCCTTTCCACTGTGTATTGTTAGAAGGATTAAGCATTCTGCTGATCATATAGGTTCCTGCAGGGAAATATACTGTTGAACCATACGACTGCTTGGCAGCTGCGAACGCCCGGTAAATAGCATCTGTATCATCAGTCAGGCCATTACCAACTGCACCAAAATCGGCTACATTGAAAGTGGTGGTAGTCCATTTGGCCCCATCATTAATATTAAGCTTCAAAGGACCGCTCCACCCGTATTCACCCCCATGGCCGTTATGTGTCCATATTTCATAATCGCCGTTAGCGAGGCCAGCCGGGACAGTGAAATCAACTTTGTAAGGATTAACTTTTGTAACGGTTGCCCACTGACCTGCACCGGTAGACGATTTGATATACACATAAGATGCAGTCGAATCATTATACTGTGAAAGATTCCGTCCGTAAATAGATACTGAACTGCCTCTGGTGGCTTTTTCCGGGCCAACCCACCATGCATCAGTTTTGTTAACCGCTATGGGAGCTCCATAACCTGCATCATTGGCGGGCCATACAAGGTACATAGACCACGACGGAATATTTTTATCAAGAGTAATAACGGTCTTACTGCGCTCTAAGCGTTGAATACTGGCATCCTTCTGTAGTCCTGAACTGCTGTAAACTGTGAAACGTGTGTCTTTTCCTTCGTCTGCACCACTATGACGCGTAAAGTTTGCCCCTGTGATCACCATCGATTCGTCCCGGCCGGCTGTACGCGTCCATTCGGCGCAAACCGGAGTGTTTGCTGCTGCAGTATTGCCTGACATTGGCGGGTTAAAACTTTCACCAGGTGCACCCGGTGAAGGAGAGGGGGTACTGTAACCAGTATATTTTGGAAGAGCTGTTTGAGCCATCGAGTTGTGGCTAACAGTAATTACAATAATGCTTGTTGCTAATAAAAATTTCCGTATCCGTCTTGAGTTAACTATCCTGTTCACCATTATATCTTTTACTATTCGAACTCCCTATCGCCTTCGTTAAAAAACTGAAATATTGTAGTTGAGATTTGTGTGTTCTTTCAACCGTAGGTGCGGAGTTTTACGGGGAGGTACAGAAAAAGGTTTGTGACTTTTTTAAATTTCAGATTTCAGCCGAAGATTTTGACAAACCTTATCACTTTGTTAGCGTTCCTGTATAAAGTTGTGCAGATAGAATGATCTGCCATATTAGGAGGGTGTTTCAAAAGTCGGGTGCTCATTTTGAGTATCCCGAAAGATGTTACTACGAAGTTTAAACGTCTGCCTGCTGCCCTCAGCTTAATGCTGTGGGTCAAGGAATTTGACAATCTGATTACACCTTTCTGGTCCGCAATTTATTCAAGAGATGAGTGGGATAGTAGCATAGCTAAATTAAATGTGCAATCCAATGAACAAAAAGATCTTATTAATTAGTTACAATTTTAGTCCCGAACCAACAGGTATTGGAAAGTATAATGGTGAAATGATGGAGTGGCTGGCAAAAAATGGATACGAGTGCTCAGTGCTTACTACTTATCCATATTACCCTTACTGGAAAGTTCAGGAGCCATATAGAAGCAACCGGTTTGGGTATAAGACTGAAAAACTGCTCACCTCAGGCTCCAACATCACCGTCTACAGGTGCCCTCAATATGTTCCGTCTGTACCATCCGGACTTAAAAGGATCCTTCAGGAAATATCATTTTTTATTTCCTGTTCATTTAAGTTATTATCCCTGTTTGGGAACAAAAAATTTGACCTGGTAATTACTGTAGCGCCATCATTTTTAATGGGTGTTTTAGGCGTTCTTTGTAAGAGAGTTTGGAAGGCTAAATTACTGTATCACATTCAGGACCTTCAAATAGAAGCCGCCCGCGACTTGAAGATGATTAAATCTCCCAGTCTCCTCAATGCCTTGTTCAAGCTGGAAAAATTCATTTTCAAAAAGGCCGATCATGTGAGCAGTATATCGGAAGGTATGGTTTCGAAAATACAGGCGAAGGCCGAAAAAGAGGTGCTTTTCTTTCCTAACTGGGCGGACACCAGTTTATTTTATCCCATTGCTGATAAACAGCAATTAAAAAAGGAGTTCGGCTTTGCTGAAACTAATAAGATTATTCTTTATTCAGGTGGCATCGGCGAAAAACAAGGCCTAGAATCGATTTTATATGCTGCACGAGATTTAAGGAAGTATTCGGACCTGAAATTTGTGATCTGCGGTTCAGGGCCATACAAATCCCACCTGAAGGGAATGGCGCAAAATCTGCATCTCGATAATGTAATATTCTACCCATTGCAACCTATAGAGAAATTCAATCAGTTTTTGAATATGGCCGATGTGCACCTGGTGATCCAAAAGGCAAACGCCAGCGATTTAGTGATGCCGTCAAAGCTTACCACAATTTTAGCAGTAGGAGGTCTTGCTTTAATTACTGCAAACGAAGGCTCCGGCTTGTATGCTTTATCAAAGAAATATGATCTTTCAATAGTGGTTGACGCTGAAAATCAAGAGGCCCTGAACCGGGGACTACTTCAGGCGATTATGAATGATAATGATGGGATCACCAAAAATGCCCGTGCCTATGCTGAAAGACATCTTTCGATAGATAACGTCATGCGTGATTTTGAAAATGCGGTTCTAACGCAGTATAGCGAGGTTCCTGCGCTTACAGTTTAACGAGTTTATTCGGGCCTGGTTCCCTCAAATATAAAGTTGTATAAAGATTTTGACGTGCTTTTTAAATCTGGTACCAGATACCAAACACCGTTAATAATCTTACCATGGCTTTCCGTATGGGAAGGGAATCGCCGCTCTTCAATTCTTCGCATATTGTTATTCATATAGACCCGGGCCCCCATGCTTAGTAGTTGCGGTTTAGGGATACTGGTTTCTACATATGGAAGCGCCTGCGACACAATATTTGGATACTGAGAAACGCCAGTACTCTTTAATTTGTTAAGTAATGCACTTAAAACAGTTCTTTGTCTGTGGGTTCTTTCATAATCGTCCCCAACTTGCCTTATGCGGGTATAAGCCACTGCTTGTCGTCCATTTAACTTTTGCAGACCCGGCTTTAAAACGTACGGCGGTTTTACCCTCGAATCCCGATTGTTTTCATCCAGATAAGCATTTACCCACCGTACTTCGTTATGTTTCACGTCAATAGTAACTCCCTCTAAGGCATCAATAACGTTAGCCATTCCGTTAAAATCAACACTTACAAAATCCTTAATATTCAGGCCGAAATTTTGATTCAGCGTTTTCAGAGCAAGTTGTGGTCCCCCTATCCGGTAGGCAGCATTTAATTTATCATGACCAACACTGTCAATTTTGACGTAAGTATCACGCATGATCGATGAGAGCTTAAGCTTATTGGTAGCGTTGCTGATGCTTACGATCATAATAGCATCCGAATTGCCGTACTTATCCGCAGGGCGCTTGTCCAGCCCGAATAAGGCTATATTTATCGGTGGTTCGTCCAAAGAATCAACTTTCGCCATCAAAGCGGAGGATATTCCAAGTGATTTCGGGCTCTTATTAATTTGAAAAGATGAGACCTTATCCAGCTGTGAGTATAAGTAGGCAGAAAGGCCCAGCGCGCCGGTTAGAAATATTCCTAATGTTATCAGAAGTGCAGGTTTTATATTCCTCTTCTTATGAGTTGTTTTGTTTTCAGTCATTCCCCGTCCCCGCCGTTTAAAACCTTCCCTAATATAATACAAAAAAGACGAATTTGCAGATACTGCCAAAGATAATATTGCCTTCAAAATCTTTATTTTTTTAAATAATTGGGGTGGAATAGAATGTTCCCAAAGGAGATCATCCTTTTATTTAACAATAACTCTTAATCGCTAAAATTGTTTAATGGCTGTCGGAAACGGGCCTGCTACCTTGCTGTCTTCTGATCTACAGAAGCTGGTTTTGAAGAGGATAATCGGTTAGCAATCTGTACACATAAGGCTGTTGCAGCGCCAGCTTTAAAGCTTCAGCATGTTTTAGATGGTGCATATCACTACCGATAAAATCGATCACCATATTATCCACCAGCATTTCAGCTACTTTCTGGACTGGCTTCCCATAATATCCTGTTAAGGAAATTGTATTCAACTGGAGCTTGCAGCCCGCATCTTTGATGCGCTTATAGTTTACTATCGAGCCATGAAAATAAGAATATCGTTCGGGATGGGCGAGTACCGGAACATAGCCCACATCTATAATCTTCTGGATTACTTCAAAAAGATTTATCGGAAAGTTGCTAAAGGGAATCTCAAATAGCAGGTGATTATCTCCAAGAGTCAGAAGATTGCCTTGTTCCAGTTTATTTTCGAAATCTTCGTCGAAATAGTATTCGGCCGCTGCTTTTACTGCTATGTCGATCTTCTCTTTTTTCAGGGCCGCCTGAAGAATTTCGAGTCCCGTGAAAATGATTTCTGGCGTGTTACGATAGTAGTCTACCATAACATGCGGCGTGGTGATGATCCTGCGGAAGCCCAGATCGAGCAGGCTCCGGATCAAGTCGACAGACTGCGCCACATCCTGCGCTCCATCGTCTATTCCAGGGATTAGATGTGAATGCAGGTCGGTGCCTAGTGAGGAAAAATCAATTTCCGGCAGTACAGGCTTTTTCGACCTAAAAAAAGATAACATTAGTTGTTGGCGTCTTTTATTTGCCTGGAATTAAAGGCAATCACCAAACTCAAACCTACAATTTAAATTTGTTTAAGACAACGGACCTTAATGAAATCTGTTTGGAGATGCAGATTATAAGTTTTTTCTAGGGATGGCCAGAAGAAGTACAATAGCGATCGAAAAAATAGGTAGAACTATTAATGCGCCCGAGTCCTGATTCTGTTCAAACACCTGAGAGTATGTTTTCGAAGACTCTATCGTTTTAATAATTTCTACAATCGAAACTACAAAAGCGAAAAGAATCACTACTCCGTAAAACTTTGCGTTTGATTTTCTTTTCTTTTTCACTGTAAATAATTTGTACACCTCTTACGTAGCTGAGCTACTTAAGGTTATACAAAATTTACAGGCTATTTGATGTCTGCATTGGCAGAGAATCCGCCACCCGGTTTGCCAATGGATTTATAAGAACCGCTGCCTTGTAATATTGCGGATAAAGTTGTTTTATTCCCAAGTACATTATAAGCCGATTTCAAATCTTCATCATAAATAAAAGCGTTTTCAAGACGTCCTTTCTGAAAATAATAGCGGCTGATGATTTCGTTTTCGAGCAATCTGCGAATCTCTTCCTTAAATTGCGTAAGATCGTTTTTCTTGCTTACAGATACTTTATTTTTAAGGGATTCAAACTCCGATTTTATCTCTGTCATCTTCTTTTCTTTTTCAGCTTCGGCTTTCAGGTCGTTAAGCAACTTTTCGGTGCGGGTACTGTAATTATAGTCTTTATCCGACAGGTAGTTCACAAATTCAGCATATTCCGCATCCGATAGTTTGAATGTTTTAGGATTAGCGATGCTGGCTTTTTGTTTCCTGTAAAGAGTAGCGTAATCGAATATTAGAAAACGGCTCAGCAGAGTTTGGCTTATCGGACTAAGCTTCACAGCCGGAACAGCAATATCCGGATAAATCCCGCTGCCGTCGTAAACCGAGCGGTTGCCTTTGGTTTTATATTCAGTAATCAGGCTGTCGGCTACTTTTTCTACCGTCCCGTCTGCCGTCCTGTGGGTATAATCCAGCGCCTGGATGCATCTTCCGGAGGGGGTGTAATATTTTGCCACCGTTACTTTCACCAGGCTGTTGTATGGCAGGTTAAAAGTTTGCTGCACCAATCCCTTACCGTAGCTGCGCTGGCCAATAATTACTGCCCGGTCTAAATCCTGTAAAGAACCTGCAACAATTTCGGACGCCGAAGCCGCCCGGTTGTTAATCAGAACCACCAGCGGAGTGTTAGGTGCCAGAGGCTGATTTTGCGTTTTATATGGAATGGTTTTTTCCCTGTTCTTTCCTTTCTGGGTTACTACGGTAACATTGGGATCGACAAACAAATTCACAATTTTGACGGCTTCCTGTAAAATCCCTCCACCGTTCGAGCGTAAGTCAAGAATAATGCCCGAGGGGTTGTTTTTCTGCAGATTCACCAGAGCGTCCTGCACTTCTCTGGCCGAATTTTCTAAAAACTTATCGAGTTTGATATACCCTATGTTGTTATTCATCATCGCCGAATAACTTACATTAGGTTGTGTAATCTCATCCCGGTTAAGGCTTTTAGTGATAGTTTCACCGTAACGTTTAAGAGTAAGTTTTAAAGGAGTGCTTTTAGGGCCTTTTAGCAGAGTGCTTACCTGGTCGTAAGGCTTGCCTTTGATAGAGATCCCGTTAATTTCTAAAACCTCGTCGCCGGCTCTGATATCGGCTTTCTGCGCCGGAAAACCTTCGAGCGTTTCAGAAATGATCGTCCGGCCCTCGCGGGTGTGTGTAAGCGTTCCAATACCACCGTACTGGGTGCTTACGTATTTCATTTTATAATCTTCAATTTCACTTTCGGGTACAAATTCTGTATATGGATCAAGGCTGGCCAGCATGGCCTCGATGCCCGTTTCCATGAGTTGAGAAGAATTGACTTCATCTACATAGCTAATGTTGAGTTCTTTGTAAAGGGATGAAAAAATTTCTAAGTTTTTAGAGGCTTGAAACAGGTCTTCGCGGAAAGAAAAAGAGAGGATACCTGTAAAGACCAGAACCGGTACAACCAGTTTTTTTAAAGATGTTTTCAACCTCAGCATAGCTATAAAATTAATTAAATATATAACGCAGTATCTCTCAAAAAGATACACCGATCACATCAGGTAGATTTTCACAATCGGGGGAATGCCTTTTAAACGGCCTCAGACCTAAAAGTAATATAATTGCTTAGAAATAAAAAAGATTTGGGGGGTATTTTTAATGTTACAGCCTGTTATTATCCAGGTTAGCCAGGCCTTTTTTAAGTGTAAAAACCACATACTCCCGGTTGCGTTTTAAACGCGACATCAGTCGCTCAATCAGTTCATCTTCCTGCCCCGGCGTATAGGCCAGATCCTCTTCACTCAGCTCGCGATATTTACGTTCTACTTTCAGTTTAAGCTTTTGCCATTCTTCTTTACTGATAGTTATCTCTGCCATAATTTTTTCTGTGTTACAAAAGTATAAATTTAAACGTCTTCTCTAAACAAGGATTAACAGGCAACATTTCTGTAAACAGAATGTTATTCTTAAACACACACAAAATAAATCAGTATGAAACGAATTGCACTATCAGGTCTGTTATTGCTGGCAAGCGTAACAACCTTTGCCCAGTTTACGCTGGGTTTAAAAACAGGCGTCAACCTGGCAACTCTAAAAGGTGATGTAGGCGACGAAAGTAACCGTTTGGGGTATCAGGCCGGTGCCTGGGCCCGTTTCGGCGGAGCAGGCTTTTACCTGCAACCCGAAGTTTATTTAGGAAGTAAAGGCGGCGAGTTTGGCTCGATTAACCAGGACGGTACTACGTATCACGGCGAAGGGAAAGTAAATTTCACAACGCTTGATATTCCCGTGCTGCTGGGTAACAAGTTTGGCTTCGACAAACTAAACTTCCGGATCATGGCCGGCCCGGTGATCTCCTTTGTGCTTGATAAGAGCGCTAAAGAGAATTTTGAGGTAGCTACAGATTTTAACAATTACAAAGACCAGACTATCGGACTGCAAACCGGTGCGGGCGTAGACCTCGGCAATATATCGGTAGACCTACGCTACGAAAAAGGATTGTCTAATATTAATAAAAGCGGGCAGTATGATCAGAAGCAGAACTTATGGCACTTGAGTTTAGGGTATAAGTTGTTTTAGGCAGGCACCTAATCTTAAGAATACCTAGAGCCACTGATGATTAACATCGGTGGCTTTTTTATGGGCGGTCGGACGGGCTTTCCGACCTCTGGTCGGATTAAAAAAATGATAACTTTAAAAAAAATACCCATGAAAAACCGATCAAAGTTCCTTTGGCCAATCATCGTATTAATAGTAGCTGCTTTTTTGTTTTTTAGTTTTGGCTCCGACCTTGCCAGAGCATTCCACTAGGCATTGCAGCGCTCTTAAAGGGAAAGAGAATAGTCATTCACTGCAATGATATGCGACCACTTTGGTCAGGACCAGGGTTATGGAAGCCTTCACTGTAAATAGGGAACGCAGGATCCTCTTTGAGAGACCCTGCTGGGACTTGTTTACTATTCCGTATCGCCAATTTCTCCATCACTCTGATTGTACTCCTCGATGAGTCTTAATGCCTGCTCCTGATTGTCGCTTGATACAATAACCTTTACTGCATTGACGCCCCCGGCAGAAATTACCCAGGGTTCGATGGTTCCCATTAGTTCGTTCTGTAAAACGGCCTCAATCTGGTTGGCCTCAAGTACGTTTTGAATCATCGTTGCTTGCCAGGGTTCTCCGGCAAATACTTCTACTAGCTTGATGTCGTCGTGATTTTCCATGTTTGTTTTTTAAGGTGAGATAGTATGTGGAAATAAGAGGCCACCTTTTCGGCGGTAGCCCCTAATAATTGTTCTTATTTCTTTTCCGGTAACAAAATAAACTTAATCAGATTCTTGCCACTTAAGTATTTATTCGCAGCATCTTTCAAAGTAGCCGGTGTGATTTTCTTTAGCGATTCAAGATAGGTGAGCACCTGTGTCGGAGAATCGTTGTTCTGATACTGACCGCCGAGGTATCCCAGCCAGAATCCGTTTTGCTTTAATTGGGTCTCGGTACTGCGGGTTTCTTCGGCTATAAACTTCTCGATATCGCCAGCAGCAGCGCCTTTTGTCTTCACTTTGTTTATTTCATCCAGGGTAGCCGCTACCAGTTTATCAATATTTTCGGGCGCACAGCCAAAAGAGACTGTGAATGAATATCGGTTCCGTGGATATTTTGAATAGCCCATACGTGCTCCCGGACTGTACACGCCGCTTTCTTCTTCGCGTAAGCGTTCAATCAGTTTTATCTGAAGCACTTCGCCCAGTGCATCTAACTGGTTGTTGTTATCCTCGTTATAGACATAATCCCCGCTAAATACCAGTCGTACGGTTGCTTTCGGTTCCTGCCCTTTAAAAACGGTCTTGGTTAGAGTTCCGGCAGGCGGTACGATACCCAGGTCTTTAGCTGCTTCTACTCTTTTATTAGTAGGTAGTGCGCCGAGATATTGTTCCAGCAATGGCTTAATCTCTTCGTTTTTAAAGCTACCTACAAAAGTGAAGGTAAAGTCGCCGGCGTCAGCAAAACGTTCTTCATAAATATCAAATGCACGATCGAGCTTCACCTGCTCCAGTTTGGCTAAAGTAGGACCGGTACGCCGGATGTTGTAATTCCCAAGTACAGCCGAAACGGTATCGGCAAATACACTGTTGGGGTCTGAGCTTCTGTTAGCCAGGATACCTTTTTGCTGCGCAATCATGGCCTGGAACATTTCGGCATCTTTTCGCGGCGCAGTAAAATATAAATACGTTAACTGTAATGCCGTCTCCAGGTCTTTTGGTGCAGCAGAACCACTGATACCTTCGCTGCGTTCTGCAATATAAGGGCTCACCGAAACCCGTTTCCCGGTTAATAATTTGGGTAGCTGTATCGAGTTAAATTCTCCAACGCCACCACGGGTAACTATTGCCGAAGCGTAAGAAGCCGACTGAAAATCCGCATCGGGATACAGGGATGTTCCTCCGGGGCTAAACGCGCTGAAAATGATCTCATCATTTTTAAAATCCGTAGGCCTTAGCACCACTTTAACGCCGTTGCTCAGGGTTAACTCGGTTACCCCTATCGCATCAATCTTCTTTTCTGCAACAACATTTCCGGCTGTTGGCTTTGTTGCAAGCAGAGGTTTATCCGACACCTGATCAACATAAGCCGTAAGTTTATCGTTTTTAACATCTGCAATCCATTGGTTAACGGTTGCTTCGGATGGAAGTGTTGCGGCTTCCTTCTCAGGAGCCATAATCAACACATCGCGATTAGAATCTACCAGGTATTTTTTGGCTAAGGCATTTACCTCGTCCAGACTTATTCCCGGCGCAACATCTTTTGCAAAAGCGTATTCGTAGGCGATGCCGGGACTGGCTTCGCCATCAAGAAACAAGCGTACGTATTCCTGAACATAATTCTCCGACGAAGTTTTATCCCGCTCTTTAAACGCTGCTTCCATCGAAGTTAAGTACGACTGCCTGGCCCTGTCGAGTTCTGTTTGGGTAAAGCCGAATAGCTTAACCCGCTCTGTTTCTGCAAGTGCTGCTTTTAATCCTTTTTCAAGTTCACCGGGCTTGGCATAAACTACCGTTGAGGCCACATCTAATCCCGCAAGGAAACCGCCAATACTGCTTCCCGCTTGCAGGAATGGTGGATTTGCCTGCTTCATCAACTCAGAGAAACGTGCACCGATCATTTGGTTGTATAGGTTGCGTATGGTGCTGTTTCTTAAATCGTTGGTTGTTTTAAGTTTCGTTTCCGGATGCTTGATTAGCACCTGGGCAACGGTGTAGGGGAATTCTTTATCCGTAACCGCGATAAACTGGTTTTTATTTAACAGCGGGATCGAATATTCGGTTCGCGGACGCGCGTCAGGAGATTTCTTCAAGTCAGAAAATTTTTCCTTTATCATTTGCTCCACCTCGCTCACATTGATATCACCTACAACAATGAGCGCCTGAAGCTCGGGGCGGTACCAGTCTGAATAAAACTGCTTCAAGGTTTCGTGGTTAAAGTTTTTAAGAACTTCTTCGGTGCCGATAGGCAAGCGGTTTGAATACCGCGAATTGTTTAAAAGCATCGGAAGGTATTTATTCTGCATCCGTTCTCCGGCTCCTTTACCTAAGCGTTTTTCTTCCAGAACAACTCCTCGTTCCTTTTCGATTTCGGCCGAATCGAGGCTCGCATCCTGAGCCCAGTCGCGCATAATTTGCAAGCCGTTTTTGAATAGTTCCGGATTATCGGTAGGGATAGGAAGCTGATAGACTGTTTCATCGAAACTGGTGTATGCGTTTAAATCAGCCCCGAAGCGGATACCTGACTTTTGCAGATAATCTACCAGTTTATTCTTCGGGAAATTCCTGGTGCCGTTAAAGCTCATATGCTCCATAAAATGTGCTAAGCCACGCTGGTCGTCGTTTTCGAGAATAGAGCCGACCTTAACCGCCAGATATAATTGAGCCCGGTTTTTGGGTTCGGTATTGCGGCGAATATAATAGGTAAAGCCGTTGGCCAGCTTGCCTGTTTTTATCGCTGTATCAAGCGGCAGTGTCGCAGCTTCGGCAGGTTTGGAGGCAACTGCGGTGGTTGGGGTTTTGACGGCACAACCCATACTCAGAGTTAAGCCGGCAAGAAATAGAATAACGGTAGGTTTCATAATAATTTGATGGCGTTTGGATAAATATGTTTCAAAATAGATAAAATTTCCAGGTTAGACTTTAATAATGATTTTTCGTTTATACATCCACCATAAAATGATCAGCCAGAACAGCACGAAACTGAGCGCCCATGCCAGTGATGCGTTGAGTGGGGAAAAGTTTGGTGTAAAGTACGACTGGAACAGCCACGTTTTCAGACTCACTTCCTGTCCTTCCGCATTATCCACTTTTATAAAGTTGAATAATTTGGCCATAATGGTCGACAGGAAATATACAGTGATCGCATTTACACCGTAGACCACAAAAGGAAGTGTAAACCCGCGGTAGTTCTTCAGGTCGATGATCCAATAAAGGGTTCCAAGAAACATTAAGGCTAAACCGCTGGTGAAAAGCACATAAGAACTTGTCCATAGCGATTTATTTAAAGGGAAGGATAAATTCCAGATCAGGCCGGCAATTAGTGCAATAATTCCTGTCAGCAGCATAAAGAGAATTCTTTTGTTTGGCTCTATCTCCTTCCTGCGCAGCCATATCCCGGTTAAGGTGCCTGAAATTCCGCTGGCAATAGCAGGCAGAGTGCTTAAAACTCCCTCGGGATCCCAGGTGCGTGAGAGTTTCCAGAGGTGGTTTTCGGTAAGAAGTGTGCGGTCTAACCAGGCTGCAAGACTGGTTTCTTTTTCCAGGTTTGGAGCCACTCCGCCCGGAACTGGAACCAATGTGAGCAAGGCCCAGTAAGCGATCAGAATTAAAACAAAAGTGGCGACCTGGGTTTTTACACCGGTTTTGTAAAATAATATGGCGCAAAACAAAAATACCAGTCCGATGCGCTGCAAAACTCCCGGAATGCGAAGAGTGCTAAAGCTTTTTACCGGATCAACAAAGACATCGGGAAAAAGAGCGAGGATGATACCGAGGGCAAATAATATAGCCGAGCGCCGGATTATGGAAATGATGATGTCTTTGCTAGCTACCTCATTTGCCTTTTTTGTTCCCAGCGAAAAAGCGATCGAAACCCCTACGATAAATAAGAAAAAGGGAAAGATGAGGTCGGTTGGAGTGCAGCCATGCCATTCGGCATGTTTTAATGGAGCATAGATATTTCCCCAGTCGCCTGGATTATTCACCAGGATCATTGCTGCCACCGTCAATCCCCTGAAAACGTCAAGAGAAAGTAATCGCGAATTGGCTGGCGAGATGTTTTCTTTCATAAGATAAATAAGTATAAATGTGTGATATTAGCTTTATTCACCATTGATAAATCAATTTACAATTAAAATGAATGAATTCTTAATTCGCCTCGCAAATTTATACAAGAAGGAATCACGCCTGATTATCGGTTTAATGTCGGGCACTTCGCTTGACGGGTTAGATATCGCCTTGTGCAAAATCAGCGGAAGCGGATTACAGACTAAGGCCGAGATTCTGGAGTTTGAAACCTTGCCTTATACGGATGATTTTAAAGAGGATGTACGAACCGTCTTCTCCAGGCGACAGACAGATCTGGAGAAGGTAACCTTGTTGAATGCTAAAATCGGAACCTTGCATGCTGATCAGATTAATCTTTTTTTACAGAAACATCATCTTTCGAAGAATGACATTGATTGTATTGCCAGCCATGGACAAACCATTTATCACGCTCCGAAGCGGCAGCACCAGTTAGCCGATTACCCTAATGGTACTTTACAGATAGGCGATGCAGATCATATTGCGGTGAGAACCGGAATAATTACGCTTAGCGATTTCAGACAAAAACATATTGCCGCTGGTGGCGAAGGAGCCCCTTTGGCGCTTTACGGCGATTATATTCTTTTTTCTTCGGATGCTGAGAACAGAGTGTTGCTTAATATCGGAGGCATTTCCAACTTCAGCTGGTTACCCCGGCCAGCGAGCATGAAGCCGGTGGTGTGCACGGATGCTGGCCCCGGAAATACATTAATTGATGCACTTTGCAAAATGTACTTTCACACTTCGTATGACAGCAATGGCGATATTGCCCGTAGCGGGACAGTAAACGAAAAGTTATTAGCCAAGATGCTCGAACATCCCTTTTTTATGGAATCTCTACCGAAAACTACCGGTCCCGAAGTGTTTAATTTGAGTGTCATAGACCAGGCTTTTGATAAAGAAGAACTTAGCAAGATCAGTAAGAATGATTTGCTGAGTACGGCTACTCAGTTTACTGCTGTAGCTACTGCCAATGCGATTAAGGCGGTGGCAGGAGATGAGCCCTTTGGATTATATGTAAGCGGAGGCGGAGCGAATAACACATTTTTAATGGAGAAGATATCTGAGCAGTTACATGCCGAAGCGCGGCACATGGATGAACTTGGAGTTGCCGGCGACGCAAAAGAAGCTCTATTGTTTGCCCTGCTTGCCAATGAAACTATCTGTGGATCTGCATTACAGACTAACGCCGGACCGCAGGTGACCATGGGAAAAATCTCTTTACCCGAGTAATCAGCGCTCACCTATGCGGAAGTTTATTAATTGAAAAAAACGGGAACTATTCAAAAATCGATTCGTACAAAACACAACGAATTGAAAAAAGCACACACCGATTAAACTTATTCACCGTTTCAAAATCTAATTAGTATGATTCTATTTTCATCTACAAAAGACTCGAAAGCGCAGATTGCATTGATCTTTAGCTGTTCGAAAAAGCAACCTGCTAACTGGAATATCAGGTATACTTTTATAAATTAAGGGGTTTAAAAAATTGAAAAGGCTTCGGCATTCACCTTGTGGTGAGTTTGTCGAAGCCTTTTTATTATATGGGGTAGGGAATTTACCCCCATGTTTGCAGGAGCTTATTTAACAGAGTTAAACCTAAAGCTGATACCGAATGCAATGTTTCGCCCCTGATTCAAAATTCCCTCATATCTCAATCTGCTTAGGTGATTGACGTATGCTTTATCAAACAAATTATTCGCAGAAATATAGATTCGCAGAGGCTGTTTGCCCGGATTTAACGTAGTTCCGATGGAGGCATTAACCAGCGTGTACGCACCTGTCGGCGACTCAAACTCTTCATCGATACGGGTCTGCTTAAACACATTCTCAAACTCTACAGAAAAGTACGCATCACTGAAGCTTTTCATATTCAAGTCCGGCTCTATTCGTAATTCATTTCTTAAGACTGGTGCCGGCATAAATGGAAGATCGTTTTTTGTAGCTGTGTTTCTTCCTCGGGTAATTGAAAAACTGTTTTCAAAGTGAAAAAGTGAAACCGGGTGAAGGGTTAATCCCGCTTCCAGGCCGTACAAATTAGCATTGTCCTGAACGTAACGATAAAGCGGTACCAATTCTCCGTCAACATCTTGTGTTTCGTCGTTTAAGCGCCTGGAGTAGATATAGTTTCCGATGTAATTATTGAAGACATTAAAATGGAGGTCAACTCTTTTGTTATGGAATTCTAAAGCCATATCTCCATATAAGCTTCTCTCGGGTTTTAATGCAGTATTTCCAAGTTCGAACCTATTGGTCCCCTCGTGTACCCCTTCCGAACTCAGTTCTGAAATATTCGGTGCTCTGAAGGCGCTGCCGATGTTGGCTTTGAAGTTCCAGTTGGTGTTAAAATCACGGGTAAGGCCAAGAGCCCCGCTTAGATTAGAGAAGTTATTGTTAAAGTTGCTGAATTTTGCTGAACCATCTTCTTCCATTTCGATGCCGCTGATGTTACGGTAATCGAAGCGTAAGCCTGCATTAATTGTGGTTCTTTCCCAGGATTTTTTGATATATCCGAAGGCGCCGAAATCTTCGTTGTCATAGTCGGGGATAAGCAGTTCTTCTGCTTTATTTTTACTGTCCTGAAAAGCGCCTGCAACTCCAAGCACCGGCTGCCACCCGTTATTTTCCTCGAAGTAATATTTGAAGTCATAACTGTAAGTTTTCAGATCGAAGAATAAAGAAGGATCTGAAACACTTTCCTCCAATTCTCTTCTTTGATTGTTCTGAAAACCCAGGGTTGAGCGCAATCTTCCTTTGTTTAAAAGAATATGATTGTTTAAGGCTACTTTATAATGTCTCACATCCTGAAAAGGCAAAAGCAGATCCCGGCTTTTAATTTGGCCCGGTGTTAAGATATTGCCTTCTTCGTCTTCATAGACACCGTCATCGTTTTTCCCAAAATCGGGCAAGCCCAATTTCTGCGTAAAGCCCGATGCGCTAAGATGTGTATAGCCCCAATGTTTATTCAAACCAATCATTCCGCTAAGATTGGTTTCCCGAAACCCTGTATTAGGTATTCTGCCCTCGGGAGTATTGTATCCAAATGCATTTTTGTAGGTCCCGCGCCCCTGCCATACAAAGCCGTTCGTATTTCCCTGCATCATGGCCGATGTACCCGTAAGTCCATTGTTTGTAGAGTAGCTGCTAAGCAACTCGCCGCGTAACTGCCCTGGCGAAGGGGGGACAGCGTCAATTATATTAATCACTCCACCCAGAGCATCCGATCCGTAAAGAAGGCTCGCTGCCCCCCGTAATATCTCGACACGTTCTGCGCTGTACTGGTCAATTTCAATGCCGTGCTCGTCGCCCCATTGCTGCCCTTCCTGTTTTACGCCATTAGAAAGGGTTACAATTCTGTTGCTGCTTAAGCCCCTGATGACGGGTTTAGAAATGGCGGCCCCTGTTGTAACCTGAGATACGCCGGGTACATGAGAAATGGCATCGATGATATTACTTGCGGCGCGGCTGGTCAGATCGTCTTTACTTACGGTTGTAACAGATGTGCTGTTTGTGCGGTTATTGGCACTCGATACAGTACCCGTTACCACCACCTCGTGAACTTCAATTACACTGGGTTCGAGTGAAAAATTGACGGAATCTGCACTTGCGAAATCTACAGATTGTGTATATGTTTTATAGCCTATATAGCGCACCTCGACCAGAAAGCGCCCCCTCACGGGTACTCTGGTTAGATTGTATTCCCCATTTTGATTCGACACGGTCGAAAATTGAAGTTCGGGGATTGCGATGATCGCACCGGAGAGCGGCTGGTTAGTAGAGGCATCTGTAACCCTCCCACTAACAGCCAGGAATGCATTTGCAGCAGAAAGGTTGAAAACGATAGAATAGAAAAATACTATGATAGTTGAAACTTTCATCTTTAAGTTTTTAAATAGATCAAAAACATCGCCATTAAGGGATGTTGAAAAAAAATAAACGGAATATTTAAAACCTATAAAGAAGGGGGCCCTCTGAGAAAGAAGAGGATGGTTTCTGAAATGTATTCTTCCAGTATATCTTCGAAAGATATTTCAATGACGGATTGCTGGACGTATATTTCTAATGATGGGTGGAAACTAAAATGCTTATCGAAATGGGCGGTACAGGCAAAGCAAAAAGAAGCTTTTTTGGTAATATGAAGCTTATGACCGCAACTGTTATGCTCAGTGGATTTACTGCAGCCCGCGCGTTCGGAGCTATGATCATGAAAAAAGTCTACAGGCAGAACCGCTGCTGAAAAACACAGCAACAGGAACGAGGCCAGAGCAGCTCTTATTGATTTTTTAATGATCATTTTTAAGAGCTACAATATTAGACAATAAATGTTTTCGGCGAATGGCGTAATACGATTGTTGCGGAGCGATGACTAATTCACGATCAATTTGTAGCCTTTTCCATGAACGTTAATGATTTCTACTTTTGGATCGTCTTTAAGATACTTTCTGAGTTTGCTCAAAAAAACATCCATGCTTCTGCCGTTAAAATAGTTATCGTCATGCCAGATGCTTAGTAATGCTTCTTCGCGGGTTAGAACATTGTTTTTCTTTAAGCAGAGCAAGCGCAGCAGTTCGGCTTCTTTAGTTGATACTTTTTGCTGCACATCATCTTTTTTTATAGTTTGAGCAGTATAATCGAACTGGTAATCGCCTATTTCAAATTTATCTATTACCGGATGGGCTGTATTTCGCCCTTGGTTGGCGGCCCGCTTTAACAAGGCATTTATTCGTAACAAAAGCTCCTCGATGCGGAAGGGCTTTGTGATATAGTCATCACCGCCAAGGTTAAAGGCTTCCGACTTATCTTCGATCATTGATTTTGCCGTAGCGAAAATGATAGGAATATCCGGATTCAGCTTCCGGATCTCTTTTCCAAGTGTAAAGCCGTCTTTTTTAGGCATCATCACATCCAGAATGCAGATATCAAAGCGGCCTGCTGTAAACGATTTCAGGCCTTCATCACCGTCTTTCGCCAATACCACATCATATTTGCCCTTAAGCTGCAAATAATCCTGCAAAAGCGATCCCAGGTTAGGGTCGTCTTCAACCAATAAAACGCTTTGCCTGTTATTACTTGTTTCATTGTTTTCGTTTTCAGCCATGGCTTAATGATTCGGTTTATGTAGGAAAAACTATCTCAAATTCAGAACCTTTATCCTTTTCACTTTTCACCCTGATGCTTCCGTGATGTCTTTTAACAATATTGCTTACGTAACTCAATCCCAGACCAAATCCCTTAACATCGTGCACATTACCGGTTGGGATCCGGTAAAACTGGTCAAATATTTTTGAAAGTTGATCTTTATTCATGCCGATCCCTTTGTCGGCCACACGTATTATCAGGTTTTTACCAGCCGTGGCAGTGCTTATCGAAATTTCGGGCTTTTCAGTACTATACTTCAAGGCATTATCTATCAGGTTATAGATCACATTGCTTAAATGAAGCTCATCTCCTTCCACAGTAGATCTGGAAGCATTTAAATTCAAGCTAATGGTTGCCTCTTTCTTTTGAAACTGAAGCTGCATGCTGTCGGCTACTGCCGTGATGAGCTCGTTCATATCAACTGGTTTAAAGTCGAGTTTCAAATCACCTTTATCAATTTTAGCGATATTTAATACCCGTTCAATGTGATTGCCCAGCCGGATATTCTCGTCATAGATAATTCCGGCCAACCTTGAAATACGCTGTTTATCTTCTGTAATCTCCGGATCTTTCAAAGCCTCGCTGGCGATCATAATAGTAGCTACAGGAGTTTTAAATTCATGAGTCATGTTGTTAATGAAATCGGTTTTCATTTCCGAGATCTTCTTCTGCCGGATGATGGAGTGAATTGTGAACCCGAAGCAAAACAACAAGATAAGCAGCAGGGCAGCAGAAGAACTCACGGTAAGCCCCATGTTGGCTAAGATCATGGAATTTTTGTCGGGAAATGTGACCATCAGCATTCCGCCGTCCCTTACTATGTCGTTAAATAATACGGTTTTATAGGTGTTCTCCGGCTCAAATTCTACTTCCATAGATGCATTCCTGAAAATCAGCATATCATCATTTCTGGCCGAAACAACCTGGTAGTCGTAATTAGTATCAATGCCGGCATTTTTTATTTCCGACTTGAGCATCGAATCGAGATAGGCAACGTTTATGCGGCTTTTAAGCGGGATGTGTACCTCATTCAACTCGTGTTCAACCTCCTCAAAGGCAGTCTTTTTCTTTGCAGTACGGACAGAATCCAGAAATTTCTCCTTTTTTCGGCGCAATAACTGCTTCTCGCGCTCTAACTCTTTAATGGCTGCACTGCTTAGTTCTTTAATTTTAGGCTTTCCAAACGTTTTAATCTGCTGCCCTCTGATGGGGTCGAAATACAGGTATCTTCTAACAGAATCGGTGCGTCCTTTTTTGAAAGCGCGTGCTCTCGGACTTACGCTGGTAATTGCTGCTTGCTGATGAACGCCGCCCTGGCCGTCGTAAATTTCCGTAAAATCAATTTTTACATCGAAACTTTCTGGCTCGGGCTCAAGAGCAGCCATGTCTGTAATCGCCAGGATCTCGTGTCGCGACCTGAAAAGGCTGTCACGTAAGTTAAAAAGGCTGTCTGATTTTTTTTGTTCGCGGCGAAGCAGCAGTGCTTTTTTACGTCCGAGCTGCAATTCGTAGTTCATGGGGGAGTTCTGTTCCTGGGGCCGTCCCGCAATCAGAACGGGATGGCTCGGGTGTTTTTCCTCCATTTGTTGTTGATTTCTTTTCTTCAGAATATCATAGAACTCATACTTTTCAACTTTGGTAGCCACTTTATTCAAGGCCTCATTAACCGATTGATCGAAAAGCTGTGATTTGAGTGCAAAAGCCTGCTTGAAAAAATATAATTGCATAGCCATTACTCCCAACAAAGCAATACTCATCAATCCGATTATAAGGCTAATACTTCTCTTCTTCATTAATACAAAAATACGTAAGGGCTTAGCATTCAGCCTGTTTTTAACATTATTTAACAAAGCCTTAACAAAATGCGGTTTTGCCCGCATCTATCTTTGTTACATAATTGGTTGATTATGAAACATCACAGAATCAAAATTATTTTAAAGGGATTCATTTTCATGTTTGTGTTTAGCCCGGTGGCCTTTGCGCAAAGTAAAAAAGAAATTGAAAAAACCATCATTATTAAAGAGGGCGACACGATCATTAACGGAAAAAAGTTTTCTGACGTAAATAAGAGTGAGCGTGCAGTTTTGCGAAAAGAGATCAGTGAATTTGAGAAGGAACTTGCAGAGCGGAAAAAGGGAATGCAAATCGAAAAGCGACTGCGGGAGTCGGATGTTCTGGTAGAGAAAACTAGGTCTGGTAAGAGGAGTGAGAGTGATACAACAAAATTGCGGGAGTTTAGAATTGAACGCCACCATCCGCGAGAGTTACGTGTTTTTGATCACGATAGCTTAATACTAAGCATGAACGCGGATACAATCATCCGGCGCTTTCACCGGAGCATTGACGATTTGGGCGAGGAATTGTCTGCCCTGCCACATGGTGATATTCGGATAAGAGTCCCTAATGCAGCCCGTGAATGGAGAGATATCCACCCGGGTCCGCTGAGAGAGCGGCTTAACTCTCAGTCGTTCAATTATAACTATACTGATAAGGAGGGGATTGCAAACCGTATGCATATTCGTATAACTGAAGTTTCCGAAGATAAAGTTAAGCAAGTATCTGCAAGTGAAGCGAATGCTCTGGCGGTAGAAGACCTTACATTATTTCCAAACTTTTCGAGCGGGAAGATTTCATTGTCTTTTAACCTGCCGGGCAAAGGAAATACGCTGATAAAGATTCTGGATAGTGATTTGAAACCTGTTTTTTCAGGACAAGGTTTGGGCGAGACCTATTTTAAACAGTTTAATATGCTTAAAAATGGTGTGTATTACATTCATATCAAGCAGGGAAAGTCATCTTTTGTGAGGAGAATTGTTAAAGAGTAATTTTATAGGCCTAAAAAAAGCCCTGCAAATTTTGCAGGGCTTTATATTTCAAGTTGTTTTTCCAATTAAAATGGCAAATCGTCATCCTCCGGACTTGAGCTGATATTTGCCGGAGCAGCAGCATATTCAGGTGCTGCACTTTCTGCGGCGCCGCCAGCCAACACATTCACTCTCCATACCACAAGAGTGTTGAAGTATGCAGTTTTCCCGCTTTTGTCGGTCCATGGGCGTCCTCTGAGATTAAAGAATACTTCAACCTGATCTCCAGCTTTAAGTGGATCAAAAAGATTCACCTTATCTTGCAGCGCTTCAAATTTTATATACTCAGGGTACTGAGGATTCTCAGCATATTCAATAATTAATTCACGTTTTTTAAAAGTCTCGCTTACATTGGTAACCGGTAAGACTTCATGTACTTTTCCCTTAATATCCATTTTATGTCTTTAATTTATTTGCTTCGTTATTGGCCTTGCCACAAGGTGGTTATAGGTATCAAATTTATATGATTCAAATCTGCCAAAATTTATTGATTAACTTCGCAAAATATTATGCAAGTTTTCAACACTAACAGCCGGATTATCGTAACCTGTAATAAGCGTTTATCTCCCTATCTAACCACAGAAATTGAAGCACTGGGATTTTCGGTGGTTCGAACCTTCAGTACTGGTGTAGAGTTGGAAGGCACAGTAAATGACTGTATTACATTAAACCTTCATTTACGCTGTGCCAGCCAGGTACTCTATTCACTGGCAACTTTTCAGGCCCCAACACCAACCCATCTTTACAACGAACTGGTGCAGATTGCATGGGAAGAGTATATTGATATTACAGGTTATTTTTCGGTTACCTCGGTTGTTAATAACGAGCATATTACTACCCCGCTTTTTGCAAACGTTAAAGTAAAGGATGCGATTGTTGACCGTATAAAAGATAAAAAGGGTCTGCGTCCTAATTCCGGTCCGGAATACAATAAAACTGTCGTAAATCTTTATTGGCAGGATGAAAAAGCCGAGATATTCCTTGATACCTCCGGAGAAACCCTTTCAAAGCACGGTTATCGTAAAATTCCTGGTAAGGCACCCATGCTCGAGGCTCTTGCGGCCTCTACTATTATGGCAACGAGGTGGGATAGAAAAAGCCCATTCATAAACCCGATGTGCGGATCGGGGACGCTGGCTATTGAAGCTGCTTTGCTGGCTACTGATAAGCACCCAGGACTTTTCAGGATGAATTATGGCTTTATGCACATTATTGGTTACGATGAACAAGTGTTTTTCGCAGAGCGCCGCAAGCTAAAAGATAAAGCCAAAAAGGCCTTAGATTTTAAGATTGTTGCATCAGATATTTCGGCTGACGCTATTGATGTTTCTCAACGAAACGCAAAGACTGCTGGTGTTGACCACTTAATCGAGTTTCATGTATGCGACTTTGCAGAAACCCCCGTTCCGGAAGGCGGAGCTGGTGTGGTGTTTTTCAATCCCGAATACGGAGAACGTTTAGGGGTACATACCAAGTTAGAAGCTACCTACAAGCGCATGGGCGATTTTATGAAGCAGCACTGCAAAGGGTATTCTGGTTATATCTTTACCGGGAATCCTGATTTGGCAAAAAGAATCGGACTTAAAACTTCCCGGAGAATGGAATTTTACAATGGAAAGCTCGATTGCCGGTTGCTGGAGTATGATTTGTACGATGGGAGCAAGAGAGAAGATTTAAGAGAAAAAGACACCGATCAATAACCCGTGCAGCAGCTAATTTTGTTTTGCTGGCGATTTTTTCTTGCTCTGCATGCGCAGAAATGACGCGGTGCGTAGATCGTGATGTACGTTCACGAACGAAAGTGTCGCACCCCGATTTCGTTATGCTGCTCTATCTCAAAACCTCATCTATAGAATGATAAGCGACCGAATGGTAATTCGGCCTAGCTTTAGCATAGACCTTTTTCGCCCATGTTTTTCCTTCCGGAGTTTTCGCCATCTCTTTATATAAAGGCATCAGAAACTTTCGCCGACCGACTTCTGTCAGGAATTTTTCAATATTGGGATAAGCTGGCTTGTACTGATGTCTGATGGCCAGAGTATACCAGGATGCCTGAACTTCTGAATTTCCGGATTTTGTAAATCCAAATTCCTTATCCAGCAAGGCCATATCTGTTGCTGTTAAGCTATCTGGCAGGGCGCTGAGGAAATACTGAAGTTCGTTAGCTGTTTTGATCCTTTGGCTTAATCCGGCTACTTTCAGACCGTTCGAAAACCCGGCTATCAATGAATCTATTGTGCTGAATTTCTCTGAGCTTACTGCTGGAAGGTTTGACGGAATGCCGGGCTTATAAACCCATGCATCAAGTTGAATTTTCTCGAACAGCGTGGAGTCAGAGTTAAGTAAACCGGACTTCAGTTCTTCTAAAAACTGCTCAGTAGTAACCGATTGAAAAGCATGTTTTTCAAAATACTTGTTCAGGAAGCTGTCCAGCTTTGCTCTCCCTACAGTTTCCTCGATAGTTCTTAGAAAGAGATAACCTTTCTCATATGCCACATCGGTAACGCCTTCGTCCGGATCCCGGTCATTAAAATTTACCTTCAGGCGGGTGTCATCACTGGTTTTACCTATTTCTTTGATCGTTTCCTGAAGCGCCTGGAATCCCAGATATTCTTGCATTTTGGCCTCTTCTTTGCCATAAACAGCTTCAATTATCCGTCTTTCAAAATATGTTGTAAATCCTTCATTTAGCCAGAAGTCGTTCCAGGTTGCATTAGTAACATAATTGCCGCTCCAGCTATGCGCCAATTCATGCGCAATAAGACTTACCAGTGAGCGGTCTCCAGCAATCACCGTGGGAGTAGCAAAAGTAAGCATGGGGTTCTCCATCCCTCCAAAAGGGAAGCTTGGTGGAAGTACCAATACATCGTATCTGCCCCATTTGTAGTTTCCGTAAAGTTTTTCGGCAGCATTAACCATTTTGCCCATATCAGCAAATTCCCATGCTGCTTTCCCTATCGTTACAGGCTCTGCATAAATACCGGTACGCTGATCTATGGCTTTAAATTGCAGATCTCCTACAGCTAGTGCCATTAAATAGGAGGGTATGGCATATGGCTGTTTGAAATAGTATTTTCCATCGGCCGATTTTTGTTGGGGATTCTGTGCACTCATTAAAGCTAAAAGCTCTTTCGGCACAGTTACAGCAGCGTTGTAAGTGAAACGTATGCCCGGACTATCCTGACATGGAATCCATGTGCGGGCCAATATAGCCTGCGATTGAGTGAAAAGGAAGGGGTGTTTTTTTCCGGCAGTTTGCTGCGGATTTAGCCATTGTAAGGCCGCTGCATCTTTAGAAGTGGTATACCAGATGGACACTTTGGTAGTATTCGAATCGATTTTAACGTTTAATGATTTACCTAAAAATTTAACTTCTTCGCCAAGGCTAAAATTCGCTTGGGTAGAATCATCTCCCAAGGTTATTTTCTGGATATCCAGGGCACGGGTGTCGAAAATGATTTCATCTGCTTTTGCGACGTTTTCAATGGTCCAGATGGCTTTACCGGTTAAGATCCGGGTGTTGAAATCTACTTTTAAGTCGAGATCGAGGTGTTTGACTATGGCTTTTCCGGGTTCCGCCAAAGAGTGTTTATCCGCAGCAAGCGTATCCGCCGTATCTGTGTTTGTGGTGGTTATTGTTTGCTGGCAGGCAAAAAGAACCAGCGAAAAAAGAAAAAGTAAATTCTTCATAATCCGGAGTGAAAACTCTAATTTAAGAAGAATTGTAGGGTAAAGGTTTGATTATTTTTCGAAACGGACAATTACACTGGCCGTGGAGTCCTGCCGCCGCTGCCATAGGGGGCCCTCTTTTATCAATCGGATCGCTTCAGCATTAGCTATATCGGTTAGGCCTTTTACAACAACTATATTCGCAGGTTTGCCTTCCTTGTCTACTGTAAATGTCAGTAAAACTAACCCGTCAACCAATTCTTTCTTTATTTTCTTTACGCTTTCCTGTAGATAGGTATTATAAAGGTCCCAGCCTATAGATGGCTGCGATGCATTAGAATCTAAGGAATTCGACAAATTGTTTCGCCCTCTTATCCGAAATTCTTCCCCTTTAGCTTCATTCTTTGATCTTTTTTCAGACACGATAACTCCCGGCAGTCTCCCCTGTAAGGTTTGGTTGGTCTGCTGAAGCTGCACTTGTTCCAGATTTTTAGTGGCTACCGTAGCTCCGAAGCTGGTTACTTCCTGAAGATTTGACCTTTGGGCAGAATCAACAGAAAGTTTCATGAAAGCATTTACCTCATCCTCATTTTCTCCAGTAGCAGATACGTTAATGTTTTTTTTCGGCTTTGCGGATCTGACCTTCGACAGCGACTCGGATTCTGCTAACCAATCTGCCACCGCTTTTTCTTTCTCGACCATATTCCCGGGAATGCTGTCTGCAGGTGTCAAGTTTGCTTCTACATTTCTAGGTTGTGATGCCATACGTTTCTCTGATTGTTGTTCCTGCATCCAGAATAACACCGTTCCCATTACGAATAGAAGGCAGGCCGCTGCGGCAACACTAAGTCGTTGCCAGTTAAAGTAGAATGTATTTTTATTTTCCTGTTGCTGTGCAATTCGTTCGGCAAGCTGCCTTTGCAGGAAGCTCAACTGTTTGCCAACTGGTAGTTCCATCTTTGAATAGCCTTCTAACGCATCCGCCAGGAAGGGATCTTCCAGTGCCTGCTTTTCAAGCTCATGCATGGCTTTCTCATCCAGTTTGCCTTCAAGGTACTGTTGTATTGTAATATATGTTATTTTATTCGTTTCCACTTTTCTGCTTCTCCATGCAAATTTTCAAATTGCGTTTACCATTTTGAATATAGCTTTTGACTTTATTAACATCATACCCTGTCAGTTCCGCAACTTCTTTATAACACTTTTGCTGTAAATAAAACAGGTCAACACTAATCCGCTGCTCTTCGGGCAGTGTAGTCATGCACTTACTCATGTTATTTAACTGAAACTCATTCGATTCACTATCTTCATGATGCGAAAGTTCCCGCTTTTCCACACCGTATTCATCAATGCTTACAAATTCATGTTTATTGGCGCTCCTTAGTTCCATTAAGCAATGGTTTCTTGCAAGCGTATATAGCCAGCTTTTGAAGTTATTAACTTCGTGTACCCGTAATTTGGTGATTAGTTGTTCGAAGATTTGCATCACGGCATCCTTGCTTTGCTCTTCATTCTTCAAATATTTCAGACAAAGTCCAAAAAGCAGGGGCATATACTTTTCATAAAGCATACCAAGAGTCTCGAGATCGCCGGATCGTTTGTATTCAGCGAGCATCTCAGCTTCGTTAAGACCTGTATGACCTGATTTATTCTTTATAAATTTCAATACCTGATTTTGAATTCTAAACCTCCGGTTTAGGATATATTATAATGATGCGGTTTTTCTTGAAATAGCACAAAAGAATTTAATTTTTTTTTTGTCGAATTATGGAAAGTCGTCCGGGCAATCATCAAGATTGAAACCCCACCAACATGAAAAAGATAATTATTATTTTACATTTTTTGCTGATAAGCAGTATTTCTGCCCAGGCATGTTTCTGTGTTAAAGCGATTACAGGTACGGTAAAGGATGCGCAGACCAATGCTCCGATTAAAGGAGCAGTGGTCAAACCAATACCGCCGCCGAACGTAAAAATGGAAATAAAATCGGCAATTACGGATGCGAACGGAAAATATATTCTGATGGTTCCGGACGCAGTGAATTCGATTTCCTTCGAACTTATCGGATATAAAACCCTCGAAATCAGGTTTTCTACGAGTACCGTTGTTGATGTCTTTTTGACACCTGAAACAGGGGCGGTCAAAGCCATAGTTGCAAGAGACCTTCAGGAACTTTCCTCCGTCCAGGTTAGTCAGGCTCTTCAGGGGCGTGTGGCAGGAGTGGCGATACGTGGCATAGGAAAGCATAAGGCCTACGAATCTAATCCACTGTTCAACACTGAGTCTTACAACTCGATTAACGAAAACCGCTTTCATAACACCAAACAAACCCCCTTATCAACCTTCGGTATCGATGTAGATGCAGCATCTTACAGCAATATTCGCAGACATATAAACAATGGAAACCTTCCACCAATTGATGCCGTCAGGATTGAAGAAATGGTCAATTACTTCAATTACCAGTATCCGCAACCAGAAAACAATGATCCTTTTTCAGTAAATACAGAAATTTCATCAGCGCCGTGGAACCAGCAGCATAAGCTGGTGAGAATTGGTTTACAGGGCAAAAAAATACCTGTAGATAATTTACCGGCTTCGAACCTGGTTTTTTTAATTGATGTTTCGGGTTCTATGAATCAGGCAAACAAGCTTCCGCTGGTGAAATCGTCGATGAAGCTGCTGGTTGATCAGCTTAGGGAAAAGGACAAAGTTGCCATCGTGGTATATGCGGGTGCAGCTGGCTTGGTTTTGCCGGCTACCTCGGGTGATAAAAAACAGACAATCAAGAACGCGCTCGACGCTCTCGAAGCCGGCGGTTCGACTGCCGGTGGCGAAGGTATTAAGCTGGCGTATAAAATAGCTCTCGAAAACTTCGTAAAAAAAGGAAATAATCGTGTGATCCTGGCAAGCGATGGAGACTTTAACATCGGCGTGTCGAGCGATGCGGAGATGCAGCGACTTATTGAGGAGAAGAAGGAAAGTGGAGTATTTCTAACCGTTCTTGGATACGGGATGGGTAATTACAAAGACAGTAAGATGGAAACTCTGGCTGACAAAGGAAATGGAAACTATGCGTATATCGACAATCTTACCGAAGCTAGAAAGGTGTTAGTGAACGAGTTTGGAGGTACACTTTTCACTATCGCGAAAGATGTGAAGCTGCAGATAGAATTTAATCCTCAAAGGGTTCAGTCGTACCGGTTAATAGGGTATGAAAACCGCCTTTTAAACAAGGAAGATTTTAATAATGATAAAAAAGACGCTGGAGACCTGGGTTCGGGCCACGTGGTAACTGCTCTTTATGAAATTATCCCGGTAGGTGTGAAAAGCAGTTTTAAAGATTCGGTTGACGATTTAAAATATCAGCAAAAAACATCTGAGGTTATCGCTCGAAATACACCTGAGCTATTCACAGTAAAGCTTCGCTATAAAAAGCCGGATGGCAATATCAGTAAGTTAATTGAGACGCCGGTGTTAGATAATAGTATCGACTGGGTAAGTACATCTGAAGATTACCGTTTTGCTGCTGCAGTTGCTGCCTACGGAATGTTACTTCGCAACTCTGAATTCAGGCAGGAAACTACGTACGATAAAGTGATAGCCTGGACAAAATCTGCAATCGGTGGAGATGAGGAAGGCTATAGAAATGAATTTCTGCAATTGGTTAAAACCTCTGCTTTATTGTCGAAAGAATCGTTAACATCTAAAATAAAACCAGAGTAAGGATGTTGCTTTAAACCTTTTGTTGTAAGTTTAATTCTATACTTAAAAGCAAATCGCTTAATTAGGTGTTATAATTATAAAGAATTAAATATGAAACGAATTAGTCTGGTACTTACATTGATTGCGGGAATGTTATTCAGCAGTTGCGATACGCTGAACCAAACCGCACAAATATTAGGTCAGAGTTTAGGTACTCCTACTTCTGCCGAGATAGCGATGGGGTTGAAACAGGCCCTGGAATTTGGAACAACATATAGCTCTGAACGCCTGTCTGCCGAAAATGGATTCTTTGGAAATGCAGCTATAAAGATCTTATTTCCGCCAGAAGCGCAGAAAGCTGAGCGGACATTAAGAAGCCTTGGATTGAATAAATTAGCTGATAACGTTATTTTGAGCATAAATCGCGCGGCCGAAGATGCTGCCCGGGAAGCAAAACCCATTTTCATCAACGCTATTAAGCAAATGACGATTGCCGATGCCACTAATATCCTTTTAGGCAGGCAAAGCGATGCCGCCACTCAATATTTCCAAAGGGTAACTACCGCTGAACTGATGCAGAAGTTCAGGCCGGTGATTCAAAACAGTCTGGGTAAAGTGGGCGCTACGAAATACTGGGGAGATGCAATAACAGCATATAACCAGATTCCATTGACAGCGGATATTAATCCGGACCTTTCATCTTATGTTGCTCAAAAAGCTATTGACGGATTATTTAAAGAAATTGCTGAGGAGGAACTGAAGATAAGGCAAAATATTTCTTCCAGAAACACTACGCTGTTGCAAAAAGTGTTTGGTTACGCAGATAGAAACAGAGGATAAGAGTTATTTTAAACCTATAAGGTTTTTAAAACCTTATAGGTTTTCTGATTCATTTTTTCAATGTCGCCGCCCAGGCATCCATTTTTGCTTCCGCTACATCTAAGGGCATTACTCCATCTTTTAAAAATTCATCGTGAAAATCAGAGAGCTTAAAATTCTTAATCTGGTTTTCGTATTTACTGCGTAGCTCACGGATCTTTAACGCCCCGATTTTATATGAAAGCGCCTGTCCGGGGACAGCCATATATCGTTCAATTTCTGCAACAGCTCCATCTTTATCGATAGCTTCATTATCCATCATATACTTAATTGCCTGATCGCGGGTCATACCCTTTGTATGGATGGCTACATCTACAACCAGTCTGATCGCCCGGTGCATTTCATCTCCTAAAGCGCCCATATATTGGTATGGGTCTGTATAAAGTCCCAATTCCTTCCCTAAAGATTCGGTATAAAGGGCCCACCCTTCGCCATACGCTCCATACCAGGCAAAGCGGCGAAATTTCGGTAAATCATCGTTTTCCTGCTGCAGGGAAATTTGATAATGATGTCCGGGAATGGCTTCATGCAAAAACAATGATTCCATGCCCGATGTGATATTAAATTTAGTGGCGTCTAAGATCGGGATATAAAATATTCCAGGTCTTGATCCATCTGGTGAACCCTGATTGTATTCAGCACTGGCCGACGCAGCTCTGAAAGCTTCCGTCTGGCGTATTTCGAACGGGGTTTTAGGAACCCGGCCGAACATAGTACGCAATTGCGGCTCCATTTTTTTGTGGATGCCGTCGAATGCGTTAAGTACATCCTGGGGAGTTTTGAACGGCATAAAGCGCGGCTCGTTCTTCATGTAGTGGAAAAACTCGTTTAAATCGCCGATAAAGTTTACTTCCTTTTTTACTTTCTCCATTTCAGCCTTAATGCGTTCTACTTCAGCTAAGCCGGTTCGGTAGATTTCTTCCGGCGTTTTTCCGGTAGTGGTCCAGTACTTAACCAGGTACGTATACAGGCTCGTTCCGCCGGGGATTGCCTTAATTCCACTGGATTTCCGCGCTTTCGGAAGATATTCGGTCTTTAAAAACGTCGCTAGTTTTTTATAAGAAGGGCTAATCTTAGTCTTTATTGCAGTTTTATATTCATCCGTAATGGCCAACTTCTCCCCCTCCGGAAATTTTTCGGGAAAACGGGTAACAGGCGTATAGAAAATGCTCTTTTCAGGTTCGCTTACTGCCATGGCCTCCATTTGAGGAATCATTTTTTCGATGAGAGGTTTGGGCAGTACAACTCCTGCTTTCATTCCCTTACGAAAATTTACTATGGCCGAATCTACCCAAACTGCAAATCCATCCACCCGGCCCAGCCAGTTCCTGTAATCCTCGGCGCTTTTAAAGGGCTGATATCCGCTTCCCGCACCTAATTGCCCCATGGTTAACGGCAACCCCCAGAATTGCTGAAAAGGGATCATCCATTGGTTGGTTTTTAAGCCTTCCAATTGGATATTCATCTCATATTTAAAGATATCATAGCTCAACTTATCGTTGTCGTTGAGATCTTCGCGGCTAATGGAAGATATTTTGCCAAGATAAGACTGATAAAAAGTTGTAAGTGAGTCGCGGAATCCTTGTGTCTGGTCGTTTCGCAGGATTGCATTGTACCGGTTATCGCCTTGTTGAGTAGCATCTAAGGGAAAAAAATGGCTCCGTTCTTCCCAATATCGTTCAAATAAGTCCGACAAATCCGGCTTCTCGGTGTCATTTGTTGCTTTTGTTTCTTTTTGTTTACATGAAAATACGACAAGGGCTACAGCTGCAAAGGCAAATATTAAGGATCTGTTTAGCATCTTTAGTATAGCAAAATATTTAGTGTTTTGTTTAGGTAATATTAACCATCCTTAGTAACGATGCCCAAATTATTTTTTGCGAAAAGACTCGATAAGTTTCATGCATTTGTAGAATGGCGTTGCCTTTCTTGTACGAATTCGGGCTGGCTTCAAATCCAATAATCAGGCCGGGTTTCAATTCAGGATGTACTTCCTGGCTTGTCGCCGCCTGCAACATCCTGATTTTGCTTCGGTAATACTTTTACATCCTTTTCTTGTTCGGTTTGAAGAATATGCACGGCATACGAGGCCGGTTGGATTTTACGTCCGTGCTTTTCGGTATATACCTGTGTAAATTCGGCGCCAAAATAGAGGATGGCGGCTGCATAATATACCCATACCAGGATCACGATTAGCGAGCCGGCTGCGCCATAGGTTGAGCCAGGTGCTACTTTATCGATGTAAAGGCCGATGGCGTAGCGTCCCAGCATGAACAAGATGGCTGTAAAAACTGCGCCAGCCCGCACGTCTTTCCATTTAATTTTCACATCGGGTAAAAACTTAAATATGATACCCAGCAGAACGGTGATGATGGCGAAGGTGAGACAAAGGTTGAAGACCTGGACCAGAAAAACCGTAATGTCTTCAAAATAAATTTTCAATCTTTCTCCCAGGGCTTCAACCAATCCGTTAATTACCAGCGAAACAATCAGGAGGAATCCCATAGTCGCAATCATGGAAAAGGATAAAAGGCGGTTTGTGATCATCTTTAGCCAGCCTTTTTGTGGTTTGGCCTTAACCTGCCAGATTAAATTAATCGAATCCTGTATTTCAAGAAACACTCCGGTAGCACCGATAAACAAAGTAATCAGCCCTACCACAACCGTCCAGAATGAGTCGTCTTTAATTGCCGCATTTTGAATGATTTGCTGAATCTGCAGAGCTGCTTCGGGGCCGATAAACCCCTTAATCTCATAAAATACTTGGCCTTCAAACGCTGCTTGTTTAAAGATTTCAACAGCAAAATAAATCAGCATCAATAATAATGGTGCCAGTGAAAACAGGGTGTAGTACGAGAGGGCAGCACAAAGTTTAAAGCACCTGTCGTTCCAGAAACCATTGTAGCTGCCCACCAATATGGCCCAGAGGTTTTTAAAAAAATGCTTATCCAGTTTCATTTATCGCTATGCTTCAAAACAATAAATGAAAGAAAAGATAAAAGTGTTTTATATGGGGATAAATTCCCGGCAGTTTTAGCTGCCGGGAACTTTTTAACGCAAGGCGATTTGCTTGCTGTCGGCAGCGATGATCTTTTTATAGAACTCGTTAAATTCAGAAGATTTTTCGGCCGGGATTATCGGGTTTTTTATTTTGAAACTGCGGGCATACGATATCGATTTCCCGTTTGCTTTAACCGACAAGCTATAATCTATATACTCATTAGAAAGGTTAACCGGCGTTATGTTTTCGATCAGCACTTTGTCTGCAGGCACCTGAAATGTAATTTCCTCAGCTTCCGTGTCGATATTATAAAGTTTGGACAGATCAATGGGGAATAACCTCGGGCTGGTAGTAAAAGAGATGTCGGATGCCAGTGCCTTGTCAGACCAGGGAAGCGATAATATTACAATTCCGCCAATCTTTTTTACTTCATTTTTAAGCTTGTAATCTATGGCTACATGCAGAGTATCCCGGTTACCGGTATTTTCAATGTTAACAAACGAGAGCTTTGTTAATTCTGCAGAAGGAATCCAGCTTGTTAGCGATTCTTGCATAGACTTCATTCTATCTTTTTCACTTAAATTGATATAGTTCTCGCGCGAAAAGCCAGAAAGAGCACCAACCTTGTAGTTTTTTTCTGAAACCACCAGATCTTCGTTATCCACATTGATTTTTGTATATCGATAGATGTTATTCAACTTGCGTGTATCAGGGTTTAAATATCTGATCTCTTTTTTTTCTGTCTTATCATCGATGTCTAAGATCACCGAATTGACGGCAGATGAGCTGAAGCTGCTAAAAGGTAAATAGTTAGATGTTAATTCCAGATACCTCACCTTATCATCCGTTTTTATCTTAACCATACAATGGTTGAAATTGATCGACGGAAGCAAAAGGCTTTTCATTCCATTGTCTTTAGTGCTTACAAGCACCAGTTGGGCATTAATTCCCACTTCCTTTGCCATTGCTAAAAACAGCGTCGACACATCTTTACAATCGCCAATACGCGTATTTAAAACGGTTGAAGGATTCTGAGGTACTAATCCGCTTTGGCGAAAGGACACCGAGCTGTAAGTGATGTTCCTGGTGATATAATCGTATATCATTTTCGCTTTCTCTGTATCGGAATATTTTTTGCCGTCAAAAATAGTTTTCACCGCTTCTTTAACCTCATAATTGGGTCTGGCTTTGGCCGATGCCAGGTCGTTGTACCAGGTCGAAACGTAATTCCAGTCAGGGATAGTAGAAATGTGCAGAAGATTAGCAACATCGTCGAATGCCGGCATTTTGTCTTCGTGTTTTATACTTTCCTGATTTTGAAGCTCCCAGTGGTATAAGTCGAACTCATCACCCGCAGAAGATTTGACAGGCTCAACGTTCTTTTGTGAAAAATTGTAGTGTATCTTTTGACCTTTCGCAATTAAAAGGCTGTAGCTGGTATTAACATAAGGATAGCTGTGGCTAAAATAAAAGGTGTCCCAGAATTTATCGGCTAAGCGGCCCTTAGAATAGTTGAATGTTTTATAGCGAACATAAATGCAATCGCCGACCTCCAGATTAGTAAATACCATCTCGTTGTTATTTACTTCCGCCTTAACTTTGCTGCCATTCGCTTTAATCACTTCAGAATTTTCTATGATATAGCTTTGCCAATTTTTCACTTCTGCGGCATATTCTTTCCATTTCTCCAGCCCCGAACTATTTAAAATCTTAGCAAGCATCATGTGGCGTTCTTCAGAAGCGCCGCTGGGATAGATTACCGTCTGGGCATTTTCGCTCAGAATTACCACATCATCTTCGGGATAAGTTGAAGCCGCAGGCGCTTTTTTGATGATCTCTTCAATATTATATTGTTTAAAATAATCGTAAACGTCTTTTTTATTCTCTAATTTCCTAAGCTCCTGAATCGATGTATAGTCGGCTGGATATAACGTTAAAGAATTCTGATACGAGCGTGCAGCCAAATCTTTCTTTCCTTGTTCGGCGTAAATATTCGCCAGTTGTGAATGATAAGGCGCACTGTAAGGAGCCATTTCTATAGCTTTTTTAATGTATTCTTCGGCTTTAGAAAAGTTCTGCAGTTGAACATAAATCTCAGACATCTTACTGTATATACCAACCGCAACCGGGTTATAATTTATTTCATTTTGAAAAACCTTTATGCCATCGTCTACCTTGCCGGTTTTAAAATAAATGTTGGCCAGCGAAGAAGCTGTTGAAAGGTCATCATTCTGAGCCAGATATTTTTTCAGTACCTCAATCGCTGCTTTATTGTTCTTTTTAACTTCGGTTTCAATCAAAACCTTGTATTCTACAAACCTCTGCTGGTCTGGATATTTAGAATAAGCCTCTTCTGCCAACCGGATTAGTTCTACCTGTTTCTTATTATAACCCGCCATGCTGATTCTTTTAGACAGCATCTCTTTGTCGCCGGCGCCGTAGATCTTTTCAAGTTTAGCCAGGTATTCTTCGGCCTTCACATAATCCTCTTTCGCCACATATTCATCATATAAATACTCCAGTGCTGCAACGCTTTCGGGATCATTCATTTTAATATCTTCCTGGCTGCTTTCAAGGCCGGTTTTATCCTGGCTTCTCGCGAATAGTTCAACCATCAGAAGATTCAAAAACGTACTCATTGGATGGTTTTTTCTAACCGTTTCAAGCGTCTTTCTCGATTCATACACCTTATCACTGCGTAGGTAAATTTTAGCCAGCAGGATATAATTCAGGATATTTTTTGGATCTTCTTTGATTTTATTGCTGAAATATTGTTCTGCAAAGGGTAATACCGGAACGGGTTTAAAAGTGCTTTCTGCAGAATAGATTTCTGGCTTAGATTGAGCAGTTAGATTAGAAACAGGCTGGCCTTTATTGTCGGTGATCCGGATTAAAAAATTCGATCTGCCCGCATAGCTTTCACCCACCTGAACTAAAATTCTATTGAATCCCTGATGCAGTTTCACAGAAGAAATATAAGAGTCAAGGTCATTATTGCGCTCTTCAGGTTCCGAAACAACAATTTGATCATTCACCCACACTTTCATAGAGCCAGATACACCAGCCCGTAACTGCACTTCCTGTTCAACCGGTGAATTAACAAAGGTTTGCGCGAAAACGACGGCTTCCATCGGGTTGCCGTAATAGGTAAAATCAAACCATTTATCTTTTCGGTTAAATTGCGGACTGAACCATTTCACCGGCGCGCCGTATCTGTTGGTAAATACAGCATCCGTCTGAGGTTTTTTAATGGCGTCGAAGTTTTTGTCAAAGCCGCTTCCCGAGATATTTTCGAACTCACCAGCGATGGTCCAGTTTTCTATCGCTCCTATTTTGGCAAAAGCTCTTTCTGCTTCCGACTTGTTTTTTATCTTTTCGTAATGGCTGCCTATCATAGAATGGGCCATAGCATTCAAGCTCCCGTCGACTTCTTTATTTTCGGCCAGTTTTTTAAGAAAGGCGAGATTCTCATTCGTTTTTCTGGAATAGCCATCGGTTACAGCCGGCGAAGACCACAGCGCAAAAATGTAAGGCGCTGCTTGTGGTTCTTCTTTCAGAAATTCCTGGAAAAAATCGAAGGGTTTACCGGCAGCCGGCGTATTCTCCGACAATAATAAAAGCCATAATAGAGCTTCTTTCTTTTCCGTGGGATTTTTTAGCGCCTCGGCAAATTTTGATGCTGCCAGAGCTTTGTCGTTTTTAAGAAAGGCTGCGGTGCCTTGTTCCAGATTGGTTTGCGCTTTTGAGGTAAAAACAGCAAGCATTAAAAAGAGGCTTGCGAAAGTTTTCGCAAGATAGTTGTAGTGATGGTTCATTGTGATAAAGTAAAATAGGTTTAACGGTTTGAGACGATAAGAAGTTCCAAATCTTTTGGAGGAATATTAAAACGCTCTGCAAGATCTTTATTGGTAAGATGGCCCTGATACAGATAAATGGCATTCCGGACGCCTGATTTTTCCCATATAACGTTCATGATTCCACCCATTTCGCCGATGTCCATCAAAATAGGAGTGAAAATATTGGTAAGTGCATAGGTTGCAGTTCTTGCAACCCGCGAGGCGATATTTGGAACACAATAATGAATAACCTCATATTTTCTAAAAACCGGATGCGTATGATTAGTTATTCGCGATGTTTCGAAACAGCCGCCCTGGTCTATACTTACGTCTATAACCACCGAGTTCGGTTTCATATGGCTAACAGTTTCTTCGTTAACAATACAGGGGCTTCGGCCGTTTGAGGAGCGGATGGCTCCAATCACTACATCGCAGGTGGTAATTGCTTTATTTAATACGATCGGTTGTATCACTGATGTGAAAACTCTGGCTCCAATATTATTCTGGAGCCTTCTTAGCCGGTAAATAGAACTGTCGAATACTTTTACTTCTGCGCCCAGTGCAATTGCTGTGCGCGCAGCGTATTCTCCAACGGTTCCTGCGCCCAGAATCACCATTTCGGTAGGAGGTACGCCGGTAATGCCGCCGAGCATTAAACCTTTTCCATCAAAAACATTGCTTAAATACTCCGCAGCAATGAGCACAGAGGTTGCGCCCACAATTTCACTCATTGAGCGGATTACGCTCAGCGAACCGCCTTCATCACGCAAATACTCGTAAGAGAGTGCGGTTATTTTTTTCTTCATCATCGCTTCAAGGCAGTCTGCCTTAAGCGATCCCATCTGAAGTGTCGAAAATAAAACCTGGTAGGGTTTCATCAGTCCGATCTCTTCCTGAGTGGGCGGGCCAATTTTTATAATGATATCTGCCTTGAATACTTCTTTCTTGTCGTATTGAATCTTCGCGCCCTGTTCGCTGTAATCGTTATCAGAGAAGTTCGCGCCCATTCCGGCTCCCGATTCGATCACTACTTCATGGCCGTTATTAACTAATAAAGCCACCGAAAGCGGTGTGAGTGCAATCCGGTTCTCCTGGAAAGAAGTTTCTTTAGGAATGCCAATGTAAAGGCTGTTCTTACGTGTTTTGGTCTCGAGCATTGCCTCCTGGGGCTGCATCATGGCTTGCTTTGCAATGTCAGACAGTTCACTCATCATGGTTAGCTTCTAAAAAAGTGTGCTGAAAATACGAAATCTGATTTACTTACAGATAATATAATGATCAATTGAGTACTTTGACTTTAATTACACGTTCATTCTCTGAAGTTTGCAGCAATTTTAATTCCACAAATTCATCCGGAAGCAGGTTAGGGATTTTTTCCGGCCACTCAATAAAGCAGTAATTTCCCGAATAAAAGTAGTCTTCATAGCCCAAATCCAATGCCTCGCTTTCAGTTTTGATGCGGTAAAAATCAAAATGGTATACAGTTCCCTTATTTCCCGAATATTCGTTAACAATCGAAAACGTGGGGCTAGATACCGTATCCTCTACTTCTAATAAAGTACACAACGATTTGATCAATGTTGTTTTGCCTGCACCCATCTCGCCATAAAAAAGAAATATGCGATGGTCCCCCGCGTGTTCCAGTAGTTGTGCAGCGGCCTCCGGCAATTCATCAAGGCCCGAAACTTTTAATTCCATTTCACAAAGATATTGATGCTGTTCTATCTTGGATTATAAACCGCATAAGGTACTATCATTTCTTCCAGAGAAATGCCTCCGTGCTGGAAGGTTTCGTTGTAATAGTTCACGAAATGATTGTAATTATTCGGGTAAACGAAGTAAGTATCTTCTTTTGTAAAAATAAAACTCGAGCTCACATGAAGTTTAGGTAAATGGGCCTCGTGCGGATTTTTAATATGGAAAACATCTTTGGCAACAAAGTTTAGATTTTTGCCCTGCTTATATCTCAGGTTGGTATTGGTATTCCTGTCGCCTATTACCTTACTGGGATGTTTCACCCGGATGGTACCATGATCGGTAGTTATTACGAGACGTACATTTTTATTAGCCAGTTTTCTGATCGCTTCGAGTAAAGGCGAATGCTCAAACCATGATAGCGTTAACGAGCGGTACGCAGCTTCATCGTTCGCCAGTTCTCTGATCATTGCCATATCTGTGCGTGCATGCGAAAGCATATCGACAAAGTTGTAGACGATTACGTTCAGTTCATTAGTAAGAAGGTTGTTGATGTTTTCGACAACGGCTTTACCCTGTTCAAAGGTCAGGACTTTGGTATAAGAATGCTTAAGATCTCTTTTAAAGTTCCGTTTTAGATTATCTTCCAGAAACTGCTCTTCGAAAAGGTTTTTTCCCCCTTCGTCTTCATCATTCTGCCACATAGAGGGGTATCTCCTTTCCATCTCCAGAGGCATAAGTCCGGCGAACATAGCATTTCGGGCATACTGGGTAGCCGTTGGTAAAATGCTGTAATAAGTATCTTCTTCTTCCAGCCTGAAGTGTTCGGTAATCAGAGAGTTAATTATTTTCCATTGGTCGTATCTCAGATTATCTATCAGGATAAAAAAGGTTGTCTTATTATCGAGTATAGGGAATAGCTTTTTCTTTAATAGCTGATCGGACATGATTGGTCCGGATTCAGGATCCTTGCACCAGCCCAGGTAGTTTTTCTCGATAAACTTGCAGAACTGCATGTTTGCGTCAGACTTTTGCATAGTGAGAATTTCATGCATCCCGCTATCTTCGAGCTGTTCAAGCGAAAGCTCCCAATAAAGTAACTTTTTATAAACGTCAACCCATTCTGTAAAGCTCAGGTTGTCGTTAAGCGTCATTCCCAGGGTACGGAAATCCTGTTGATAAGCCATAGAAGTTTTCTGATGAATGAGCTTCTTATTTTCAGTCAGCTTTTTTATTGTTAAAAGAACCTGGCGCGGATTTACGGGTTTTATCAGATAATCATCAATTTTTGAACCGATGGCATCTTCCATCAAATATTCTTCTTCGTTCTTGGTGATCAAAACAATTGGAACATCCGGATTAATATTTTTTATCTCGGCCAGGGTTTCCAGTCCGGTAAGACCCGGCATGTTCTCGTCAAGAAACACTAAGTCGTAAAAGCCTGCTTTAAAGGCATCCAGGGCGTCGTTTCCGTTTGTAACAGTCTTTACATTATAGCCTTTCTCATTTAAGAGCATAATATGAGGCTTGAGTAAATCTATTTCGTCATCGGCCCAAAGAATTGTAGTTTCTTGCATTATTTAAGTATTTTTTTGTGTTGCACAGGTATAACAGTAAAAGTAGTTTTTTGTATCAGATAAATTAACAATTTTTGCAGGGCACCACTATATTTTGAATAAGAAGAAAATTATTAACGACCCGGTATACGGTTTTATCACCGTTCCTTCAGATCTTATTTTTGACCTGATTGCACATCCATACTTCCAACGTCTTCGAAACATAAAGCAATTGGGGATGACACATTTGGTATATCCCGGTGCATTGCACACACGTTTCCACCATGCCTTAGGTGCCATGCATTTGATGGGTATGGCTATCGAAACGCTAAAAACCAAGGGACATGATATAAGTTCGGCAGAAGAAGAAGCGGTTACCATCGCCATATTGCTGCATGATATCGGGCACGGACCTTATTCGCATGCCTTAGAACACACTATTGTAGAAGGAATATCACATGAGCATATTTCCGTACTGCTAATGGATAATCTGAACCGCCAGTTCGATAATAAGCTTTCGCTGGCGCTCGATATTTTCAATAATAAGTATCATAAATCATTTTTACATCAGCTGGTATCTGGCCAAATGGACATAGACAGGCTCGACTATCTCAATCGCGATAGCTTTTTTACCGGAGTATCAGAAGGGATTGTAGGATTCGACAGAATCATAAAAATGCTTGATGTGGCCGACGGGCAACTGGCGATAGAGGTGAAAGGAATATATTCTGTAGAAAAGTTCCTGATAGCACGCAGGCTAATGTACTGGCAGGTATACCTGCATAAAACTGTGGTTGCTGCGGAGCAAATGCTTGTTAAAATCTTAGACCGAGCCAAATATCTGGCCGGGCGCGGGAAAACGCTTTTTGCCACACCGAACTTTTCTTATTTCTTAAACAACCAGGTAACGAAGGTCGATTTCAAAGAGAACCCTCAAACTCTCGAATGCTTTACTCTTTTAGACGATTACGACATTTACACTTCCGTTAAAGTATGGGCATCTGACGATGATTTTATCCTGTCAACTTTGTGCAAGAGTCTTTTAAGCCGGAATCTTTATCATGTTGAAATAACAAATGAGCCGCCAGACAAAGAACTTGAAGCTTCACTTGTAATTAAAGCGATGGAAATGTATCCAATTGCGGAAAATGAGGTATCTTACTTTGTATTTACAGATACTTTAAAGAATAACGCTTACAGGGCAGGAGCAGAAAATATTAATATTTTAATGAAAGATGGAACCGTAAAAGACATTGCGAAAGCTTCGGATAATTCGAGCCTTGAAGCGCTTTCAAATACCGTTGAAAAACACATACTTTGCTTTGTCAAAGATTTAAAACACACAGAAGAGTAAAACTCTGATTCTTTTTTGAAGTAATTTCTTCAAAATTTGTTCATATACTAATAACACCTAAATTTGCGGCGATGCAATTTACTGCCCAACAGATCGGAATTTTACTCAATGGCATTGTGGATGGAGATCCGGACGTTACAGTAGACCAATTAGCAAAAATCGAAGAGGCCACACCGGGGAGCCTTTCGTTCCTTGCCAACAAGAAATACGAGCAGTATTTGTATCAAACGAAAGCATCAATCGTGATCGTAGGAGAAGACTTTGTTCCTACGGCACCTTATACGAGTACCCTCATCAGGGTGAAAGATGCCTACAGTGCTTTCTCCATCCTTCTGGATCAATACAACACACTAAAACGCGATAAATCAGGAATAGAAGAGCCTTCATTTATTCATCCTACGGCAACTCTTGGACAAAATGTTTATGTAGGAGCTTTTGCCTACATAGGAGCCAACGCCGTTATTGGCGATAACTCCAAGATTTATCCACAGGTTTATATTGGCGATAATGTGGAAGTTGGAGAAAACTCCACATTTTTTCCGGGAGTAAAAATCTATTACGATTGTAAAATAGGAAATAACGTAATTATCCACTCGAGCACTGTAATTGGTAGCGACGGATTTGGATTTGCTCCGCAGGCAGATGGAACGTACACTAAAGTAAGCCAGATCGGAAACGTAATTATTGAAGATAGCGTGGAAATTGGGTCTAATACCTCGATTGACCGGGCGACAATGGGTTCGACTATCATCAGAAAGGGAGTGAAACTCGATAATTTAATCCAGCTGGCGCATAACGTGGACATCGGAGCAAATACGGTAATTGCCTCCCAGACCGGCGTGTCTGGAAGTACAAAAATTGCAGAAAATTGCGTGATTGGCGGCCAGGTTGGTATTGTAGGCCATATTACTTTGGCCAGAGGTACACAAATTCAGGCTAAATCGGGCATTAGCCGGTCTATCGAAGAAGAAGGGAAGAAATGGGCGGGTGCGCCAGCAACTACATATAACCAGCACATGCGAGCACAGGTGGTTCTTAACAGATTACCTGATCTGGAACGCAGAATAGAGGAACTTGAACTCAAGCTTCGACAAAAAAATACAGAATAGCTGATATCCTGGAGAAATGACGATAAAACAAAGGACGATTAAATCGGAGATTACGATATCCGGAACTGGATTGCACACAGGTCAATCTGTAAACATGACATTTAAGCCGGCACCCGAGAACCACGGCTACAAATTTAAACGCATTGATATTGAAGGCCAGCCTATAGTGGAGGCCGACGTCGACAATGTTACTGATACATCCCGCGGTACAAACCTTTCGCAAAATGGAGCCAGCGTAAATACCGTAGAACATGTATTGGCTGCTCTGGTGGGTCTGGAAGTAGATAACGTTTTAATTGAACTTGACGGGCCTGAAACACCTATCATGGATGGCAGTTCACTTAAGTTTATCGAAGCGCTTGAAGCCGCCGATTTTGAGGAGCAGGAAGCAGAAAGAGAATATTACCACATTCCGCATAACATTCACTATTCTGAACCCGACAGAAAAGTGGAAATGGTGGCTATGCCTTTAGATGATTATCGCTTTACCTGCATGATTGATTATAATTCGCCGGTATTAGGAAGTCAGCATGCAGCCATTACAACCATCACCGAATTTAAGAAAGAAATCTCTTCAAGTCGTACCTTTTGCTTCCTGCACGAACTGGAAATGCTGCTGGAACATGATTTGATAAAAGGCGGCGACTTAAATAACGCCATCGTCGTGGTTGATAAGGAGGTAAGCAAAGAGGAGCTGGAGAAGCTGGGCGTGTTATTCAAGAAAAAAGATATTGATGTTGCCAAAGAAGGTATCTTAAACAATATCGAACTGAGGCATCAAAATGAGCCCGCCCGCCATAAATTATTAGATATGATTGGTGATCTGGCTTTGGTAGGTGTGCCGCTAAAGGGGCACATTATGGCCGCCAGACCCGGACATGCGGCAAACGTGGCTTTCGCTAAAAGGATCAAGGCGCAAATAAAAAAAGAACGCAGCAAAAAGAAGGTTAAAATTTACGACCCGAATGCTACCCCTGTTTATGATACGGTACAGATCATGAACATCCTTCCACATCGTCAGCCTTTTCTTTTAATTGATAAAATCCTTGAACTCACTAAAACGCATGTAGTTGGTTTGAAGAATGTCACCATGAACGAAGAGTTCTTCAAAGGACATTTTCCGGGCTCTCCCTTATTCCCTGGGGTGCTTCAAATCGAAGCCATGGCTCAAACAGGAGGAATTCTGGTGTTAAACACCGTTCCCGACCCTGAGAATTGGATAACCCTGTTCCTGAAGATAGAAAACGCAAGATTTAAAGATAAAGTAGTGCCAGGAGATACCTTAATCTTCCAGTGTGACCTGCTTGCTCCGATCCGGAGAGGTATTGCACAGATGAAAGGAATAGGCATAGTAGGCGACAGAATTGTCGTTGAAGCAGAATTAATGGCACAGATAGTAAGAAGACCCACAGAAGAAACCGCATAATGATCCAACCGCTGGCATACATACACCCGCAGGCAAAAATAGCAGACAACGTAGTTATCGAGCCTTTTGTTACTATCCATAAAAACGTCGAAATAGGGGAAGGAACCTGGATTGGTCCTAATGTTACTATTATGGACGGCGCCAGAATTGGCAAGAACTGCCGGATATTCCCGGGGGCAGTTATTTCTGGTGCTCCTCAGGATCTGAAATATAATGGCGAAGATACCATCGTTGAAATAGGTGATAACACCACCATTCGGGAGTGTGTAACCATCAATCGTGGTACCAAGGATCGCTGGAGGACTAAAATTGGTAACAACTGCCTTATAATGGCTTATTGTCACATCGCTCACGATTGTGAGGTTGGGAATTACTGTATATTTTCGAACAACACTACTCTGGCCGGCCACATTACAGTAGGTGATTATGTAGTTCTGGCCGGAATGGTTGCTATCCACCAGTTTTGTAACGTAGGATCGCATGCTTTTGTAACCGGTGGTTCGCTGGTTAGAAAAGACGTTCCTCCTTATGTTAAAGCTGCAAGAGAGCCTCTGTCGTACGTTGGGATCAATTCTGTTGGCTTGAGACGCCGCGGTTATAGTTCTGACGAGATTAACGAGATACAGGACATTTATAGAACCTTATTTGTAAAAAACTACAATGTAACAGCGGCTTTAGATATCATAGAAGCAGAAAAGAAACCAACCGAAGTGCGCGATGAGATCCTTGATTTTATAAGGAACTCGAACCGTGGTATCATGAGAGGCTTTAGCGGCGCCTGATAGGCTGAAATGGAGATCTCCCTCAAAAATATCGGCCGCCGGTTTAACCGGGATTGGATATTCAGGGGTATCAACTATAATTTCGAACAGGGAAAATCCTACGCGATTTTAGGCCGGAACGGCTCCGGAAAATCTACCTTGCTGCAACTGATTTCGGGAAGTTTGAGCCCTTCAGAAGGACGTATCACAGCCAAAGCAAAGGGCAAACTTGTTGACGATGAGGACCTGTTTGCATCCTTAACCATAGCAGCGCCTTATCTTGAATTAATCGAAGAATTTACCTTATCCGAGATGATCGATTTTCATTTCCGGTTTAAATCTTATCAAGCCGGTACGGATAAGTCCAACCTTATAGATCTGCTTGAGCTTAACTCCTCAAAAAACAAAGCTCTTAAGTACTTTTCTTCCGGAATGAAACAGCGTACCAAACTCGGGCTGGCTATCTGCACCGATACTCCTGTACTGCTTCTGGACGAACCTACTTCAAACCTCGATACTCAGGCTATTAGCTGGTATCAAAAGCTTATAAGCGATTTCGGCCGGAATAGATTAGTGGTGGTATGCTCTAACCAGGAGCACGAATATCAGTTTTGTGAAAACCATATTCAGCTTTCGGATTACAAATAGCAATTTTGGGCCGAAACTATTTATCCCTTATCCAAATTCGATTATATTTGTGGCCCAATCAAATATAATATGGCTAAGGCTTCAGATGTTAAAAGCGGAAACGTTTTGCGATTTAATGGCGAACTGGTAACAGTTGAAGAGTTTTTACACCGCACCCCGGGAAATTTACGCGCTTTTTATCAGGCCCGCATGAGGAACGTAAAAACCGGAAAGCTGGTAGAATATCGTTTCCGTACCGATGAAGAGGTTGAGATTTGCAGGGTAGAGACTAACGACTATCAGTATTTGTATGATGAAGGCGACTTCTTCGTGGTAATGGATAATAACACTTATGAGCAATTTAATATTCCGAAATTTCTGTTCGGTGACTCCGCAAGGTTTTTAAAAGACGGGATGAATGTTATCATTGCTTTCGAGAGTGATGAGCCGATAATTGCCCAGGCGCCTACAAGTGTTGAACTCGAAATCAGCTACACAGAGCCGGCAGTGAAAGGCGATACTTCGACGAATGCATTAAAAAATGCCACTGTTGAGACGGGAGTCGAAATAAAAGTACCGATGTTTATTAATATTGGTGATAAAGTGAAGGTGGATACCCGTACGGGCGAATATATTGAAAGAGTTAAGTAGATCTTCAAACCTCATCAGAAAGCGGCCTTAAGCAAACTAAGGCCGCTTTTTTTATGGCTATAAGCCAGGTAGCGAAGGTTTAAATCTTACATCAGATCTCAAGCGCGATTTGCTATTTTAGCATAGTGAATAAAAAAGACTTACGAAATCTTTATCTGCAGAAGCGGAGAGGCTTATCGCCGGATGATGTTCTGGCTTTAAGCCAACAGGTTATTGAGCAGTTTAAAAATTTGCTTTTAGGCGATATTAAGTTTGTGCACCTGTTTTATCCTATCACCGGGAAGCAAGAGTTCAACTGTTTATTGCTTAAAGAGCATTTTAGGAGCCTTCAACCCGGAATAAGCTTTGTACTTCCTAAAAGTAATATAGAAAGCCATACGCTCAGTAATATTTTGTGGGAAGAGAGCACTCCTTTGGCTATGAATCAGTGGGGAATAACCGAGCCCGAAGATGGCATCGAGGTGGAATCGAGGGCTATTGATCTGGTGATAATTCCGCTTTTGGCTTATGATAAGCAGGGAAACCGGATTGGATACGGAAAGGGTTTTTACGATAGATTTTTAGCAGGCTGCCGTGCGGATGTTTATAAAGTCGGTATCTCGTATTTTGGCCCCGAGGAGGTAATCACAGATGTTGATGTTTACGATATCCCCCTGGATATTTGCGTTACACCCGAGAAGATCTGGCATTTCCCAAAACCTTATTAAAGCAAAAAAGCGCCTCATCTCTGGGCGCTTTCTTATTGTCATAAAACTTTTTTATACTGTTTCTTCAATCTTTTCTCCTGCCAGAGCTTCGTCAACAAGGATACGTCCGCAATGCTCGCAAACGATAACTTTTTTATGCTGACGGATATCTAACTGACGCTGAGGAGGGATTTGGTTGTAGCAGCCAGAGCATGAATCACGCTGAATAGTTACAACAGCCAATCCGTTTTTAGAGTTATTACGAAGACGGTTGTAGGCGGTTAATAAACGCTCATCTATAAATTGTTCGGCTTCTTTAGCTTTAGCAATTAGTTCGTCTTCTTCTTTTTGAGTTTCGGCAGTGATATTCTCAAGCTCTGCTTTTTTGATCTCTAAATCCTTGCGGCGTTCTTCGATGTCTGCAACAGCTCTTTCGTAAACCTGAGTTTTGTTGACGATGTCGAAGCCGAGTTCTTTTATTTTCTTTTCACAAACCTGGATCTCCAAACCCTGAATTTCGATCTCTTTAGAAATAGCATCGTACTCACGATTGTTTTTCACATCATTTAACTGGGTTTCGTACTTTTTAACCGCAGCCTGAGCATCTCTGATCATATTTTTGCGGGTAACAATAGCATCTTCGAAATCATCAAGGTCGCTTTTGATTTTCTGTATACGGGTTTCAAGGCCAGCAACTTCATCTTCTAAATCTGCAACTTCCATAGGAAGATCGCCGCGTACCTGCTTGATTTTATCAACCTTGGTATGTATATTTTGCAGCGCGTATAACGCCTTAAGCTTCTGTTCTACTGTTTGTTCCATTAAATTAAATAATTTATGGGGTTTGTATTAAATTCTGTTAAACGGAGTGCAAAGTTAGGAAATTTTTTCCGAATAATTTCAAACAACAATTCCTGTGTAAACTGCTCACTTTCAAAATGTCCGACATCGGCAATCACTATCCTGTTTTCAGCGTCAAAAAATTCGTGATATTTAAAATCGCCCGTTATAAATACATTAGCTCCGGCTGCAATAGCTTTCTTTAAAAGGAAGCTTCCCGCGCCGCCGCACACCGCAACTTTCGATACCGGTTTACCGGTTAAAGCAGTGTGTCTGATTACTTTCGCATTCAATTTTTCTTTCACGAGTTGCAAAAAGCTTTCTTCGTCCATTTCTTTCTCAAGGGAAGCAATCATTCCGGCTCCTACTTTCTCATGGGCGTTTGCGAGCTGGTATATGTCGTATGCAACCTCCTCATAGGGATGTGAGGCCTTGAGAGCTGAAATAATGTCATTTTGCTGATAGGCCGAAAAAATTACCTCGATCTTAATTTCTTTTTCCTGGTGGATTTCTCCTCGTTCGCCCACAAAGGGATTTGCATTATCCAGGGCTTTAAAAGTGCCAAATCCTTCTACATTAAAGCTGCAATCCGAGTAATCGCCGATCTTTCCCGCTCCGGCGGCTGCAAGAGCGTCTCTTACTTTAGAGGCATGCTCAACTGGAACGAAAGTGCTTAATTTTTTTAATAAGCCGTCTTTTGCCGAAAGGATTCCGGGGTTTTTCAATCCGAGCTTTTCACATATTTTCCAGTTCACGCCATTCTGGATGTGGTCAAGGTTAGTGTGAATGGCATATAAGGCAATGTCGTTCTTAATGGCCTTGATAACCACACGCTCTACGTAGGATTTGCCGTTGAATTTTTTGAGGCCCTTGAAAACAATGGGGTGGTGGGATATAATCAGGTTGCATCCTTTTTCGATGGCTTCGTTTACGATGGCTTCAGTGCAGTCGAGCGAAATAAGCGCTGCGGTGATCTCCTGGTCGGGATACCCACAGATTAATCCAGAATTGTCGTAGTCTTCCTGATAGGACAGCGGCGCAACTGATTCTAAGAAATATGTCAAATCTTTTAATTTCATAATTCTTCAAGCTCGTTCTCCGAATCTTTTTCAAGGATCCGTCTGTACCAGTTAATTCTCATCCAATATTGAATGAAGAAAATTATCTGAAGGAAAGCTGCTGCAGAAATTATCGTCATGTATTCTTTCACAACCGGAATGTAGATCAGCGCTAAAGGAAAAATTACCTCAAAAATTACCGAAAGTATTGCAAAAATCATCCCCGAAATAAACCCCGGGCGCTTAACGTCTTCAAACTCGCGGTCTTTTAATTCATTGGCAATAGATTTTGACATTCCGATCACTACGAGAAAGTTCAGGACCTTGTTCACTCCCGGCAGGAGTAGGAGCCAGATCATCAGCTGACTTATGGCTCTGTTTTCGGGGCTTACGTAAGACAGCGCTTTAATCAGACTACGGCAGAACAGCACGATGATCAGTGCGTTAATCAGGCCGGAAATAATAAAAGTCTGTAAGTTAACAGGCAAGCTTTGCATAATGGTGCAAAGTAACATTAGTTAAGCCATCTGAACAAGCGGATGATCAGATTTATTAAGAGGCTTGCAATTATCATGGTGGTGATTGGGAAATAGAATTTGAAGTTTTCCCGTTCAATGCGGATATCTCCGGGAAGATTTCCGATCCAATGAAGCTTGTTACCCCAAAAATAAACAATAGCGCCAAGTACAGCTATAACGGCGCCGGCAACAATGATCCATTTTCCCGTTTCGGACGACATTTTACATTCCCATCTTTACCAGTTGAGCGCATTCAAGAGCCATTTTTTGATTGAACTCGTTAGCCATATTTTTGTGATTCACCGCATCCACAATAGTACCGATAAAACATAATCCGAAGGTGAGCAGATAGACAATGCCCATTCCGATTTGTCCGGTAACAAACCGCTGAATGCCGGCTATAATCACCAGCCCAAGCAAGGTGTACAGCAAAAGATCATTTGCACTTTGCCGCTTTCCTGAATAAAACATCACGAACCGGCGGGCCTGGTGTTCGTCCATACCACTCATTATTTGTTGCGTGTATTGAAATTCTTCGGGGGTAATTCCTTTCAGGTTGAATAATAGGTCTTTATACATTGGAGTAGGTTTAGAATCAGAAATATACTAAGTATTTTTTACTTAAAATAAATATTCTGTGAAGAAGAATTGCCAACGTCGGAATTCCAAACCAATGGTAACTGAAGGACTGGGACAAGTCGCCGTGAAATATACAAGATATAGATCGGCCCAATCCGCAGCCGGGACACCATGAAACGCCGAGATTACTTAGAGGACATAATGAAAAATGGTGATGAGCGGAAGGCGTACTACAGGCAAGGGCAGTTAAGGCCGCAATCCAAAATACCAGTTCAAAATGTTTTGAGATATTCAACTATAAATTATGCTGTCTGTTCATTAAAAGTAGTGAAATTACGATATTAAAAAGAATGCCAACAAGGCCTGCACCGCCGACACGTTGATAATAATCCATAGTTAACAACTGCGAATCGGCGTATTGGACATAGAGAGTACTCGCCGCCGCATACAAAACAAATCCTACCAAAAGAATTTTAAACCCTTCAATCAGACCTTCAAAAAATTCCAGACGCCCACCGTTGATATTATTTCTATAGTTTTTTATTCCTAAATATAGCCCGGTAAACGGGATGATCACCGATAAATATTCCATCCAATGGATGTTTAAAGGCCCCTCTTTAGTTTGGTGGTATGCCCCCACAAAATGCATTAATAAAATCCAGGCGGCAGATAAGGCGCCGATTAGTAACCCGTACTTAAGTGCGTTTTTCATTTTAAATTAATTTGGTTTCGCAATAAATCATACATCGCTGATTGTTAGGCTCTGACGATTTCACGTTTCAGTTTATAGAAAGTGTTTGTTGATTTAACATTCTTTCTGTTAAAATTGTTCCTGTAATTGTTGTTTAAATTAATTTTTCCACCCGGAGAGGCGGAAACTTTAAGATAACGAAAAATATGGAAGTACGGACGAGGTGGCTGGGATGTAAAAATAGGAATAAACCCCTGTCAGGGTTTCAGGGGAGTAAAGTGTGTACCCTCTTGGGTGCTGTATGATTGCTGTTCCTTCAATGAGGTTTACTTTGCTTGTGTTACTTCTACTTTTTGGAATTCGCTGCTGTTGCAAGAGTTGATGGCAGAGGCTCCTAATAAGATTCCGGTAAACATGCAAAATAATTTAAGCTTAAAAGATGGTGACCGTTTCATAACAATTAAATTAAATATTTGCAAATATTAATTCAAAAAACACACCAAAGCCTTGAGAGTTGATAAAAACGGCTTATTAAGTCTCCTGGCGGCTTTTTATAACAAACCCAGTCAGATTCATTGTATCTTTTAATGTACACTATCTTGTTGTATAGTGTTAATCTGACGAATCTCAGAACCAAAAAGATTATTCCAAACAATTTCGCTAGCTTTTGATATTAAATTAGGAGGAGCAGGTATATTTGCATTCGGAAATTTGAACGTGAACATAAGGGAGATATTAAATTTATACAAGAGCGATTCCAGGGTAGAGGCTTTGGCGAAAGCTTTGAATTCGGCAAAACATCCCAGAATTCACCTCAAAGGTCTTATTGGCTCGAGTGATGCCATGATTGCTTCTGCCTTCTATTTTCTAAATCATTCTAACCTCCTTTTCGTCTTTCCCGACAGGGAGGAAGCAGCCTACTTCCAGAGCGACCTGGAAAATATTTTAGACAAGGAAATACTGATGTTTCCTTCATCCTACAGAAAGCCTTTTGAATTTACACAACCCGATCCAGGGAATGTGCTTCAACGGGCCGAAGTGCTGAATGAGCTCATCCACTCTACCGAATTCGGAAAGCTGATTGTTACATATCCTGAAGCATTAGCCGAACGGGTAATCAACCGCGATTCGCTGGAGAAAAATACGCTCGAGATTTCACAGGGAAATAAATTAAATATCGATTTCATTAACGAGTTTTTGATCGAATACGATTTTGTGCGCGTTGATTTTGTTTACGCCCCCGGTCAGTTCTCTATCCGTGGTGGCATTGTCGATATTTTTTCCTTTTCAAACGATCTTCCATACCGCTTCGAGTTCTTTGGCGACTTTATAGAAAGCATCCGCACCTTCGAAATAGAGGACCAGCTTTCTTTAGAACATGTAAAAAGCGTTACCATCGTACCGAATGTGCAATCTAAGTTTTTAACCGAGCACAATATTTCGCTTCTAGAGTATATCGATTCGGGCACCAGCGTTTGGTTTAAAGATGTTCAGTTTACCCTGGATATTTTAAAAGAGGGTTATAAAAAGGCGGCAGAGCTTTGGAAGGCGCTTGACGCGAACCTCAAAAACCAAAACCCAGATTGGATAGATCCTAAGTTCAGTTTTACGGATGAGAAACTTTTGGCAGATCAATTAAAAGACTTCGCCGTGCTGGAATTCGGAAAGCAATTTTTTTATCAGCCTACCGAAACCATATCGTTCGATTTAAGGCCACAGCCATCATTTAATAAAGATTTTAACCTGCTTATTCATAATATTAAAAAGAATGAATCTGAGAAGCTGACTAATATCATCTTTACAGATTCGGCCAGGCAGGCCGAGCGTCTGTATGCTATTTTCGATGATATCGATAAAACCGTTAAGTTCAATTCAATAAATCTTTCCTTACGGGAAGGGTTTATTGACTACGGAAAAAAACTGGCCTGTTATACTGATCACCAAATTTTCGACAGGTACTATAAATACAAGTTAAAGAAGGGATATACCCGTTCGCAGGCTATAACGCTTAAGGAGCTTAAAGAACTAAAATCCGGCGACTACATCACTCATATTGATCACGGAATAGGAAAATATGCAGGCCTGGAAAAGGTTGAAGTGAACGGAAAAACCCAGGAGATGATTCGTCTTATTTATGCGGACAACGATCTGCTGTATGTGAACATTAACTCCCTCAACCGGATTTCTAAATATTCCGGAAAAGAAGGTACCGTTCCTAAAATGAATAAGCTGGGAACCGACAGCTGGGAAAAGCTGAAGAAGACAACAAAAAAAAAAGTTAAAGACATTGCCCGCGATCTGATAAAGCTTTACGCTATTCGTAAGGCCCAGACGGGTAATGCATTTCTTCCCGATACTTATCTGCAGACTGAGCTGGAGGCCTCTTTTCTGTATGAGGATACCCCCGACCAAGAGAAAGCCACGGCTGACGTAAAGAAAGACATGGAATCGCCTCACCCTATGGATCGCCTGGTTTGCGGCGATGTTGGGTTTGGAAAAACGGAGATTGCTGTTCGGGCCGCCTTTAAAGCTGTAACAGACAGTAAGCAGGTAGCGATTCTGGTGCCTACCACTATCCTCGCTTTACAGCATTATAAAACATTCAGTTCTCGCCTGGCTGATTTTCCATGCAATATCGATTACATCAATCGCTTTAAATCTGCTAAACAAATTAAAGAGACACTTAAGAAACTCGAAGAAGGGAAAGTAGACATCATCATCGGTACTCACCGAATTGTGAGCAAGGATGTAAAGTTTAAAGATCTGGGTCTTTTAATTATAGACGAGGAGCAGAAATTTGGTGTGGGGGTAAAAGAAAAGCTTAAGCAAATGCGGGCGAATGTAGATACTCTCACCTTGACTGCCACGCCTATTCCAAGGACATTGCATTTCTCACTTATGGGTGCTCGCGATTTGTCGATCATTTCTACTCCACCACCCAACCGGCAACCTGTAGTAACAGAACTGCACGTTTTTAACGAGCAGCTGATCAAGGAAGCTGTTGAGTTTGAGGTTGATCGCCATGGGCAGATATTTTTCATCCATAATCGGGTGCAGGATCTGGCGCAGTTAGGAGGCCTGATTCAACGACTGGTACCGAAGGCTCGTATTGGAATAGCTCATGGTCAGCTTGACGGCGATGCCCTTGAAGATGTGATGCTAAAGTTTGTTGACGGCGAATACGATGTGCTTGTGGCTACTACAATCATAGAAGCCGGACTGGATATTCCAAATGCTAATACCATTCTCATCAACCATGCGCATATGTTTGGCTTAAGTGATTTGCATCAGATGCGGGGGCGTGTTGGCAGGTCGAACAAGAAGGCCTTTTGCTATTTGTTAAGTCCTCCTCTGTCCACCCTGACTTCCGAAGCGAGAAAACGGTTAAGCGCCATAGAAGAGTTTTCCGACCTCGGAAGCGGATTTAACGTGGCGATGCGCGACCTCGATATCCGCGGAAGCGGGAACCTGTTGGGAGCCGAGCAAAGCGGATTTATTGCCGAGATTGGCTTTGAGATGTATCATAAAATCCTGGATGAAGCTATTCAGGAGTTGAAAGATGATGAGTTTAAGGATCTGTTTAAAGATGAGAAACCCAGGCCCTTTATATCATTTACGCAAATCGATACGGATCTCGAAGTCTTGATCCCTGATAGTTATGTAACCAATATCACCGAGCGATATAACCTTTATACAGAGATTTCAAAATTAGAAACAGAGGAAGAATTGGAGGCTTTTGCACTCAAATTGCAAGACAGGTTCGGACCTGTTCCGAAACCCGTTCGGGAGCTGCTCAAAACCTTAAAACTGCAATGGTTGGGTAAAGCAATCGGCTTCGAAAAGATCTCCTTCAAAAAAAATTCTTTGAAGGGTTATTTTATCTCCGATCAGCAGTCGCGATATTTTGAAACCGAACAATTTAACAGGTTGCTGCAATATGTACAGCAAAATCCGTTCGACTGCAATCTTAAGGAAGTGAAAAACTCGTTGAGAATCTCTTTTGAAAATATCACCAGCCTGGACGATGCTATAGCCCGGCTATCGGAGATTGCGGCTCCAGCGGATGTGGAAAATCCATGACTTTAGTAGTTCTATTTGAACCTTTAAATGTAGTGGTCGATCTGAATAAAGCTTTTTAAATCCAAATTACTCCGCAGCAACGGGGTTTAAGAGCAAAAGAGCGAAGTGTTTCTTCAGCTTACTAATCTAAATTATTGAGGATTATTAAAAGCAGTTTTCGTTAACAATTCTGTACATTTTGATATTATTGCAGAAAGGATTGTTATGCGCACAGAAGATTTATATTCCATTTACCTGCAACACCCTGTAATTTGTACCGACACACGGAGAATCACTTCTGGTTGCCTGTTTTTTGCATTAAAGGGCGATAATTTTGACGGGAACATCTTTGCCAGCCAGGCTTTGGATGAAGGGGCTGCCTTCGCGGTGATCGACGACCCGGGGTTTGTAAAAAATCAGCAGACTATCCTGGTCGGAAACGTTTTAGAAACACTTCAGCAGCTCGCTAATTATCACCGTAGGCAGCTAAATATTCCTTTCGTCGGCATTACGGGAACTAATGGCAAAACGACCACTAAAGAACTTATCAAATCAGTTCTTTCGGTGAAATATAAAACCTACGCTACACAGGGGAATTTGAATAATCATATCGGTGTGCCTTTAACTCTGCTGGCAATAGATCGCAGCGTGGAGATTGCTATTGTAGAAATGGGGGCCAATCATCAGAAAGAAATAGAATCGCTCTGTAAAATAGCAGAACCCGACCTCGGACTTATCACCAATGTTGGCAAGGGGCACCTTGAAGGGTTTGGGGGTTTTGAAGGAGTTAAGAAAGGTAAGGGCGAGTTATACGATTTCCTGAAACAAAGCGGCGGCCGGGTTTTCCTGAATAAAGACAGCTCGCATTTGCTCGAAATGGCGGGCCAAAGGAAATTGGAAAATGTCTTTTATTATAGTACAGCGTCAGATTCTGATCTAAAAGGCGAGCTAATAGAAAATGATCCTTTTCTAACGATCGACTGGATCTCTGATTCGGAGAGACACAGGATAAAAACTAACCTGACGGGCCCTTATAATCTTGAAAATATTCTGGTGGCCATAGCCGTCGGGCGATATTTTAATTTAAGTCCTGATGAAATAAACGAGGGTATAAGCGCCTATGTTCCCGGCAATAATCGCTCGCAGATCACTAAAACGGAGCACAATACGCTGATCTGTGACTATTATAATGCTAATCCCAGCAGTATGGCAGCGGCTCTTGATAATTTTGCGTCCATATCTGCCGGAAAGAAGGTGTTAATTTTGGGTGATATGTTTGAGCTGGGAGATGAGTCGTACGATGAACATAGGGCGATTGCAGAGAAGGCTTTGCAGCTCGATGTTGACCGTAAGATATTAATAGGAAAGGCCTTTTATCAATGTAAGACAGAAGGGGCTAACTTTTATGAAAGCACGGATGAAGCGCTTAAGAATATTAAGTCGGATTCTGTAAAAGGGGCTACCGTTTTGATCAAAGGCTCGAGAGGGATGCGGCTGGAGAAATTGGCTGAGGTATTATAAAAAAAAGCGGCTTCCGTATGGAAGGCCGCTTTTTAGAAAAGTTTTGTAAATACTTAGAATGAAAAGCCTACAGTAACTGAGAATACTCTGTTGGTGATTTTGAAATCGGAACCGTCTGGAGTGTTAGCCAAATTGCTCAGGCCTAATCCGTAATTCAAGCCAAAATTCACACCGTTTGATAACTGGTAACCCGCTAAAAGATTCACACCAAAATCAGTTCCTTTCATATCATCTTCGTCATCACTCCCAAACTTCAATTTTTCCTCCTCAGAATCCTCACCTTCTTCTTCGTCTTTATCTTTTCCAGAAAGTGCCAAACCTGCGTATGGGCCAGCACCCAAATAAAGACCGCCGATTTTGTATACAGCATTTACTGGGATCTCCAAGTACATCACATTTCTACTGAATTTGTAGTCTTCTACCTCTTGTTTAAATCCTTTTCCTGACAGAGTTAAACCAGGTTGAATGGAGAACGAACTTCCTAAAGCAATGTCAGCGTAACCGCCGATCTGGAAAGATGTCTGTGCTTTTAAGCCTTCTTCCCAATCTTCAGCGCCTTCACCCGAAACGCCTACTTTTGCAAAATTCACCCCAGCTTTAATACCATACTTAATGCCAGACGCAGTAGTGCCAGAAGTTTCCTGAGCCATTGCAACACCTGAGATGAGGCATGCGAAAATTAATGTGTAAAGTTTTTTCATGTTGTTTTGTGTTTGTTTCGGTAAATAACAGCACTTTAATTGAAAGTTACAATACCTAAAGTCAGGTATTTTCAAAAAGTTTGTAAACAAAATACCTATTTCCGGGTATTGTGTAATTCTTTCAATAAAAGTATCTTTCTGCCTGTTTTAAATAAAACTTAATCGTATGAAGAGAAATTTTACTAAATTATTGTTTATCACTGCTCTGGCGGTACTTTCTGTAAAAGCAAATGCTCAAACAGACAGTGTAAAAGTAAAGGGGATGGGGAAAAACCTGATTAAGGTTAGTTTGACATCGCTGGCATTAAATACTTACTCGTTTAGCTATGAGCGTAAAATCGGTAGAAAAATTTCATTAGGAATAGGATACCGCGTAATGCCGGAAGGCGAGCTTCCGTTTAAAAGCAATTTGGAAAGTATTATAGACGATCCCGAAACATTCAAGCACGTTGATGGCTTCAGAACTGGAAATACTGCGATTACGCCCGAAATTAAATTCTATTTCGGAAAAGGAGTTTTCCGCGGATTCTACATTGCACCTTTCGCTCGTTTTGCGAAGTACACTGCCAAGTTACCATCGTTTGAGTATGAGTTTGAAGAGGGAGGAATGAGTCAAACAGAACAAATTCCATTAAATGGCGAGTTAAAAACTACAACTGGAGGTCTTCTGTTTGGCGCGCAGTGGAAACTGAGTAAGCTAATTTATTTAGATTGGTCAATTCTCGGTCCGCAATATGGAAGTTCGAAGGGATTTCTAAAAGGAACGAAAACCTTGTCTGAAGACGAACAGGAGGCCTTGAGAGAGGAACTTGAAGACCTCGAAATTCCGCTAGTGGATAGTGAAGTCACTGTCGATGCCAGTGGCGCCAGAGTGGATTTTGATGGACCATGGGCGGGAATAAGAGCTTCTATCGGCCTTGCTTTTAGGTTTTAGACAAATTACTTAGTAGTATGAACGAGGGACGGCTTCAAGGCTGTCCCTCGTTTGTTTTATATCTGAGCATCGTTTCCATCTGTCGCAAACGATACATCTTTCTAATACAGCGTAATCTTATTCGTCGTCTGTTTTTCCATTAATTCCATCAAATCTTTCAGGTTAATCGGCTTCGATATATAGTCGTCCATACCGGCTCTTATACAGGCTTCTTTATCCTCTTCCATGGCGTTTGCAGTCATAGCAACGATGAGCGGCTGCTGTTCGCAGGTTTCACGGATAATCTTTGTTGCTTCCAGCCCATCCATTTCAGGCATCTGGATGTCCATAAATATTAACTCGTAGAACTCAGCACTAAGCATCGCCAATACTTCTTTTCCATTATTCGCAATAGACGAGGTATATCCGAGCTTACTTAATACCTTAACGATCAGTTTTTGATTGATAAGGTTGTCTTCTGCAATCAAGATCTTAAACGGATTTTTTTCTGCGAAATCCACCGACAGTGTTGTCCTGGTATCTGCAACTGCGGTGTTGCTGATCTTTTCGTTCTTCAGGGCCTGATGCACCACCTCGAACAAGCTATTCTGTTTAACCGGCTTGGTGAGGATGGCAGAGAAAAGATGAGCATATTTCTTTCTTGATTCATCGCCAACCGAACTCAGCAAAATTATTGGTAAATCGGCCTTTAAGGCTTTAATCCGGGTACTCACCTCGGTTCCGTCCATCTCAGGCATTTGCATATCCGAAATAACCAGATCGAAATTATGGGCTGCAACTAACTCCAATGCATCACGGCCCGACGATGCCAGCGTCGTGACTATTCCCCACTGATCAAGCTGAAGCTGGATGATTTTAAGATTCGTTTGATTATCGTCTATTACCAATACTCTCTTGCCCTCACAGCCATTCAACCTTAAAGCAGTATACCTTATTGACGATGTTTGGCTTGTCTGGCACTGAATATTAAAGCTAAAAGTGGTGCCTGCGTTTACCTCGCTCGATACAGATACTTCTCCACCCAGCAATGCTATCAGTCGTTCAGATATCACCAGTCCAAGTCCGGTACCGCCGTATTTACGGGTGGTTGAAGAGTCTACCTGCGAAAACGCTTTGAATAACTTTGATAGTTTATCTTTCGGGATACCGATACCCGTATCTCTTACTTCAAATCCCAGATCCATTTTGCTTTCTGATGGATCATTCAGAAGAGTAACGCCAATAAATATTTCACCATGTTTAGTGAATTTTATGGCATTACCTACCATATTGATAAGAATCTGCCTTAAGCGCATGCCATCGCTGTGGATCTGAGCCGGAATGCGGTGATCAATCTGATACATCAAATCGAGCCCCAGATGGGCAGCTTTGCTGGTAAATATTTCCAGAACTTCTTCAATGCATCGCCTTAAGTCAAAGTCGTGGGGATCAAGATGCATATTACCCGATTCGATCTTTGAAAAGTCGAGAATATCATTGATCACACTTAATAATGCTTCTCCGCTGTTGCGGATGATTTCGGCATATTCTTTTTGTTCGGGCGATAGGTCGGTTTGTGAGAGCAGGGACGACATTCCGATCACGCCATTCATTGGCGTTCGGATTTCGTGGCTCATAGTGGCCAGGAACGTGCTTTTAGCCTGGTTGGCCCGGTCTGCTTCTTCGCGGGCTTTGCGCTCTTCTTCCTTTTGAAAGTGAAGCTCTTCAGATTGTGCCTGCAACTCTTCCGACTGCGCCTGGAGTTCTTCTGCCTGAGATTGCAGCTCCGAATTCATATCAGCCAGCTCACGGGCCTGTTTGCTTATTTCTTCGGTTCGTTCCTGCACTTGCTGCTCAAGCTCTTCTTTTTTAGCTTCGATAGCCCGGATTCGATATAAGTAAATGGCATACACCGCTGCAAGGAATAATAATACCGACAGTAACCTGAACCACCAGGTCATCCAGAAGGGTGGAGTAATAATTAGTTCAATACTGGTGCCCTGTTCATTCCATGCACCATCATTGTTACTGGCTTTCACCCGCAGCGTATAAGTACCAGGATTTAAATTGGTATAGGTTGCTTTCCGCTCGGAGCCTATATAGTTCCAATCCTTATCAAAACCTTCCAGCTTATAAGCATACTGGTTATGAGAGCTGATGGTGAAATCTAAAGCAGTAAATTCAAATGTGATTACCGATTGATCGTGCCCAAGCACTATCTGTTTTGTTTCTGCGATATGCTGCCTGAGAAGAGAATCTTTATCGCCAACTTTTACCGAATTGTTAAATAGTTTGAAATCAGTGATCAGCACCCGGGGGAGGTTCTTGTTCTCTGGCAGACTTGCCGGATGGAAAATATTGAATCCGTTTACACCTCCGACCAGAATTTCGCCGGCTTTGGTAAGAATTGCGGCGCCGGAAGAAAACTCATGGCTCTGTAATCCGTGGAAAATTGTAAAGTTCTTACTTTTCCCGGTCGAGATGGTAAACCTGCTTAACCCATTATTAGTTCCAAACCAAAGGTTTCCACGGGCGTCGGGCACAATGCTTTTAATGGTATTATCGGACAGCCCATCACCCTGCGTAAACGTGCGTAGTTTTTGGCTGCGTTTATTTAATACGCTTAGTCCGCCGCCTGCCGTACCGATCCATATATTGTTGTTCTTATCAGAGTAAAGCGAATTTATATTTGAACTTTGGAGGTATTTAAAGTCCGCGTCGTATCGCCTGATCTGTTTTGTAACAGGGTTATAAATAGATAAGCCTGAAGTGGTGCCGATCCAGATTTCTCCATCTGTATCCTCACAAAACGCTCTTACAAAGTCGCCGGAAAGAGTTGACTTATTCACCGCATCAGAGCGGAGTTTTTGAATAATACCGGTTTTAAGATCCAGAATATTCGCGCCTCCCCCGTTGGTAGCTATCCACACGTTGTCTCTACTGTCTTCAAATATAGCGTAGATATTTTCGTTATTTAACTGCTTTTCCGAGTGGCCCTTTGTATAGACCTTAGAATGTCTGCCATTTTGATCATATAAATGGAGCCCCGATCCATAGGTGCCCAACCACAATTGGTTGCCATGTTTACTCGGATATAGGGCCAGAACGCTGTATGTGTAGAACGGGTTGCCCCGGCTTGGACTGGCGTTGATCCTGATAAACCGGTTTTCATTGCGCTTAAACAAGTTCAGACCACCGCCACTCGTACCCACCCATATATCCCCATTCACGGCCTCGGCGAATGAGGTCACAGAGTTGAATGACAGAGAGTTTTGATCGGCAGGGTGGTTTCTGTAAGTTTTAAAGAAAGATAAATTTTTATCATACTTATTCATCCCTCCGTCGTTAGTGCCTACCCATAGAATATTATCCCTGTCGAGCAGTAGAGACGACACAGAACTGTTTCGGTTCAAAGAATTAGGGTCGAGCGGATTGCTGTAATAATGCTTAGATTCGCCCGTACGCGTGTTAAATAAGTCTAAAGCACTTTGCGTACCTAACCACAGATATCCATTACCAGCATCGGTGATGTCCGAGATGTTGTTATTGCTCAGGCTCGACGGCTTTGCCCCATCCGATAAAAATGACCTGAATGTCCGGCTTGAATGACTAAATAAATTTAGACCACCGCCCATTGTTCCAATCCACAAGTTGCCTTTTTTGTCTTCGGCTATCTTGGTGATAATATTGTTGCTCAAGCTACCTGGGTTCTTTTCATCATGAAAAAAACGTGTGAATTTTTTTGAGCGGCGGTTGTAGATATTTAATCCATTAGATGTACCAATCCATAAATTGCCTTTACTGTCTTCGATAATCGCTGTTATGCCATCATTGCTAATGGTATTGGGATCGGCCGGATTTGATATAAATCTGGTAACCTCGCCTGTTTTGGGGTTTAGTAAATTAAGGTTCCAATAGGTGCCTACCCATAAATTGTTTTGCTTGTCCTGGTATATGGTAGTTGCTACCGAATGGCTTAATTTTTTGGGGTTATTCGGTTCCTCGATGTAGTTTATGAAGCAATCGTTGGTGCGGTCGTATCTGCTAACTCCTCCTAAAAGAGTTCCAACCCATAGATTTCCAGCCTTGTCTTCGAATAAAGATAAGATATGATTTTTGCGCAGGCTCTTTGGATTATTGGGTTGATTGCGATAAACGGTAAATTTGTAACCATCATATTTGTTCAATCCATCCTGGGTACCAAACCACATAAATCCGTACCTGTCTTTCAGGCTTACAGAAACCGTGCTTTGCGAAAGCCCGTCGATATTGGTGAGATGTGAGAAATGAACTTCTTTTCTTTGAGCATAACCTGGTACGATAAAACAACACACACAAGTTGTTAGGAGCAGAGATAGAAAGTAAGTGATATTTTTGATTCTAAACATACATTAAGCCTTTTCAGGTGCCTAAGCAGCTGATAACAGGAGCATTAAATCAGGGTTTCAGGCTTCCGGATCTTATAGCGGAAACGCTCTGTATTCTACTCTTTTTAAGAAAATATGTTACAACCCATATCGTATAATTTATTTCGTTTCGGGAAAAGCCATCTGCATGTGTTTTTAGTGTTTAAAATGAACATGATATTGTATTCCTCTTGATTCTAATGCATTATCTCTAATTTACCGGGGCTAGTCTCAGCGAAATCTGTAAAGCAAGTAAGTCTTTTGTGCAAGGCTTTCGTTTCAATTGAACTTGTTTGTCTATATTTAATTTTAAAGAAATGGAAACCGATGTGAAAAAGCAGAACAAAAATCTCAATGATGATGAAAACAGTAATTAACGGTTTCGGGATCGAAAGCCATGGATCCGGTTATTGATTGAATGTGTTTACCAAACTTTAGCATCCCTTCGCCTGTATTATACTATTGAAAATTCTAATCCGGTTGGTGCTTTAAATAGGCGGCTGGTCCACTACACATACATCGCAAATGAGAATTACGAGTCCTCTGAACTTAAAATTAAATTAATCTATGTTTTTCCCGATAGGAGATGATAACGTAAGGGGGCGCTCGAAACCCATTTTTACCTACCTGCTTATTATTTTTAACTGCTACATTTTCTGGCAACAGCTTCAGCTTAGCCCGGAACAGATGGAGAATTTTTTCTATGCTTATGGTGCTGTCCCGGCAGAAATATGGCGCGGGCAAAACCTTCATACGCTTGTTACCAGCATGTTTTTACATGGAGGTTGGATGCACCTGATCGGCAATATGATGTTTCTCTGGATCTTTGCTGATAATATTGAGATAACTATCGGCAGCTTGCGGTTTCTTTTTTTCTATTTAGCCGGCGGAGTTATTGCTGCATTAGTTCATTGTTTTGTATTGCAGGGCAGTTCGATCCCATGCATAGGGGCCTCCGGAGCTATTTCTGCGTGTTTGGGAGCATATCTGGTCATGTTTCCCTCATCACGGATCAGGGTACTTTTTATCTTCTTCTCGTTCAGGGTTTCGGCCTTTGTGTTTCTCGGATTTTACATTGTTCAGCAGCTTATGGCCGGTTGGGAATCGTTGGAATTACAGGCTGCGGAGACTTCAGGAGTAGGTTATTGGGCGCACATCGGAGGCTTTGGTTATGGCTTTATCAGAGGCTTTTTCTTGAGGAAGAAGCAAAAGCTGGAATATTTTTAGAAGCCGGGCCGGGTTTCATTACAAACAGAAAAGCCACCTGCGGGTAAAGGTGGCTTTTCTGTTCTTATCGGGAACCAATTTATATTACGGTTCCGTTATCAATACACGCATTTTTCTTCACCACAACAATACCTTCATTTACGGTGTATTTTCCGTAGTCTCCGTCTTTTAGATGCGCACCGCCGTTTATTCTCACATCGTTTCCGATACGGCAATTTTTGTCGAGGATAGCATTTTTGATGTAGCAGCGTTCTCCAATTCCGATTATCGGCGTCTGGCTGTTCTTGGCCTCTTCCAGTTGTTCAAGGCTTTGATAATAGTCGCTACCCATTATATAACAATACTCAATGGTAGTACCTCTGCCAATGCGCGTACGGATACCAACCACAGAACGCTCAATCCGACTGGCGTGGATGATGCATCCGTCGGCAATAACGGTTCGCTCGAGGGTTGTTCCCTGTACTTTAGATGGAGGGAGCATTCTTGGCCGCGAGAAGATAGTTTTCTTATCAAACAAGTTGAATTCGGGAATATCATCTGTCAATCCGATATTAGCTTCAAAGAAAGAGGGTATTGTACCGATGTCTGTCCAGTAACCATCGTACTGATAGCTTACTACCCTATTTTTATTTAAAGCTTCGGGTATAATCTCTTTACCGAAATCAGTATGCGGATCATTTGTTAATGTGTCGTATAAAACATTGCGATTAAAGATGTAGATACCCATTGAAGCCTGATACACCCTTCCCTGAGATTCCATTTCTGGCCCCACTTCTGATTTCCACTCTTCGAAATCACTTTTAGGTTTCTCTATAAATGCCGTAATCAATCCTTCGGCATCAATTTTCATGATTCCGAATCCCGGTACATCTTTGGCAGTAACCGGAATCGTTGCGACCGACACCTCCGCTTTGCGATCGATATGATCCTGGATCATGTGATTAAAGTCGATTTGATATAATTGGTCGCCCGACAAAATGAGAACATAGTCGAAGTCAAAGGGCGACATGTGGTGCAGCGATTGCCTTACTGCATCGGCCGTTCCCTGGAACCATCCCTGGTTGTTCGGAGTTTGTTCTGCGGCAAGAATATCCACAAAAGCAGTGCTGAATACATTAAAGTGGTATGTGTTCTTAATGTGTTTATTCAGCGAAGCCGAATTGAACTGCGTTAACACAAAAATTCGATTGATTCCAGAATTCAGGCAGTTTGAAATTGGGATATCTACCAAACGATATTTCCCTGCAATAGGAACCGCTGGTTTTGAGCGTGTAGCGGTAAGCGGCTGCAAACGCGTTCCGGAGCCGCCTCCGAGGATAACTGCAAGAACTTTCGACATCATATTTATAAAGATTTAAGGTTGTTGTACAGGGTTATATATTGTGCTGCAGATTGATGCCATGAGTAATTCAGGTTCATCATTCTATTACGTAACAATTCCATCTGCGTGCTGTTTTTATAGATTTCAACTGCCCGCGAAACGGAATCAACGATGCTGTCTACATTTGCTTCTTCAAAGCGGATTCCATAACCGTTTTCTTCGCTAACATCAATCACGGTATCCTTTAAGCCGCCGGTGCTTCTAACAATCGGCACGGTTCCGTATCTCAACGAGTAAAGTTGGTTTAATCCACAGGGTTCAACACGCGAAGGCATTATCAGGAAATCTGCGCCTGCGTAAATGCGGTGCGACAACGCCTCGTGATACCCAATAAAAACGTTATAATTTTCTTTGAAGGTAGAAGTCAGCGCGGCTAGTTCTTCCTCTATCTCTTTTTCTCCCGAACCGAGAATCAGGATATTGACCTCATCGGGATGCTTTAGTAGAATTCTGGTAACGGCTTCGGGTAGCAGGTCGGCCCCCTTTTCGCCCACTAATCTGCCAATAAATGCAACCAAAGGTTTATCGTCGCTGAGAAAGAACTCTTTACAAACCAGGGCTTTGTTTGCAGCTTTTCCGGCTGTCGCAGTTTCGGTATTATAGTTCGCCGAAATCATAGGGTCAATCGACGGGTTCCAGACATCCGTGTCAATCCCATTGATAATACCCACTCCTTTGGCCTTTTCGGAGATAAATAGCTGCTCCAGCCCGTTAGAATTGACGCTAAGCTCTTCGAGATAGCTGGGCGAGACTGTAGTGTATTTCCAGCAGCATTTTACAGCCGAAGCCAGCGGGTTAATGCAATCTCCCCATTCCAGTAATTTTCCTTCCCAAACATCAATATCGGGTAAAAGATTTAACTTTTCCCAGCCCAGCCAGCCCTGATATTGTCCGTTATGGATGGTGAGTACGGTAGCGATGTGTGACAGAGATTTATAGCGCGATGAATGATACAAAAGGAAAGGTATCAGCCCCGAATGATGATCATGCGAGTGAATAACGTCTGGCAATACCTCGAAATTAAGCAGCCACTCTAAAAAAGCGATCTGGAAGGCGACAAATTGTTCAGACTCATCAGGGTAGCTATAAATTTCTGGCCTGTCAAGCAAACCCGGAATTTTTATCAGGTGCAGCGGAAAGCCAAGTTTATCCGTAGCTTCTCGTAACACCTGGAACGATCCCATGAAAGTCCCCATCACTATTGTAGAGTCATAGATGACTTCAAATTCATTTTCCTTCACAAACTTGCGGTCGTAAAATGGCATTACTACCATGGCAGAAATCCCGGCAGCTTGCTGGTATTTCGGAAGGGCTCCTACCACATCTCCAAGACCACCCACTTTGGCAACCGGATAACATTCTGCACTTAGGTGGATAACATTCATCTATTAAGGAATTAAGGATTTTGAAATTTAAGGAAATTTTTTTCTCTTAAACAAGAAACCCGTCAAATTGTAACGGGTTTTTTGTTTTTTTAATTAATGCGCTTCGAGCCAGTTACTTCCCTCGCCAATTTCTACCAGTATGGGAACAGTTGTTTTAAAAGCATTTTTCATCCTGTTCTGGATAATAGCTTTCACTGTATCTTTCTCGGAGTTATATACATCGAATACAAGCTCATCGTGCACCTGCATAGTCATCTTTGAAATAAGCTTTTGTTCCTGCATATCGCGGTAGATGTTAATCATGGCTATTTTAATCATATCGGCCGCCGAGCCTTGAATAGGAGCATTGATGGCATTTCGTTCCGCGAATCCACGAACCGTTGCATTTGCAGAATTTATATCCCGGACATACCGGCGGCGGCCCATCAAGGTTTGAACATAGCCGTTCTCACGGGCGAAGTTCATGGTATCACTCATATATTGTTTTATTCCTGAGTACTGGCGGAAATATTCCTCAATAATTTCTGCAGCTTCTTTTCGTGGAATACCAAGGCTCTGAGATAAGCCGAAGGCAGACTGACCATAGATGATTCCGAAGTTTACAGCCTTAGCGTTGCGGCGCTGCGTAGAGTCAACTTCATCAAGTGCAACGCCATAAACTTTCGAAGCCGTTGCGGTGTGGATGTCCAATCCTTGCATAAACGCTTCCATCATGTTCTCGTCTTTGCTTATTTCGGCAATAAGACGAAGTTCAATTTGCGAGTAATCGGCAGAAATGATAGTGAACCCCTCTTCACGTGGAATAAACGCTCGCCGCACCTCCCTTCCACGCTCGGTTTTAATGGGTATGTTTTGAAGGTTGGGATTGTTAGAGCTTAACCTGCCTGTGGCAGCTACCGCCTGATTGTAAGACGTATGAACCCGTTCCGTTTTTGGGTTTATCAGCAGAGGTAAGGTATCCACGTAGGTGGATTTTAATTTTTGAAGCTGACGGAAGTCCAGAATATCTTTTGCAATATCACTTTTAGTCGCCAGAGCGGTCAGAACATCCTCTCCGGTTTGATATTGTCCGGTTTTTGTCTTTTTGGCTTTCGGATCAAGTTGTAATTTATCGAAAAGAACTTCTCCTAATTGTTTGGGTGAGGCTATATTGAATCGTACTCCGGCTTTTTCGTAGATTGTTTTTTCTAACACCTTAATGTCCGTATCAAGCTGTACGGAGTAATCCCCTAAAACATTCTTATCGATTTTGACGCCTTCCCTCTCCATGGCCGCCAGCACATAGATCAAAGGGTTTTCGATTTCTGTAGCAAGTTTAGTGGCTCCGGTTTTTTCGAGTAGTGGCTCAAATACTTCTTTTAGCTGCAAAGTGATATCCGCATCTTCAGAGGCATAATCTTTCACTTTTTCGATCTCCACATCGCGCATATTGCCCTGGTTCTTTCCTTTTGTACCGATTAGCGATGTGATAGAAACCGGAACATAACCCAGATAATTTTCCGAGAGGATGTCCATATTGTGCCGTGTATCAGGATCTATAAGATAATGGGCCAGCATGGTATCGAATAATTCGCCTTGTACGGTAATGTTGTACCAGTTAAGTACCAGAATATCATATTTTAGATTCTGACCGATCTTGCGGATGGAAGGGTTCTCAAACAGATCTTTGAACTCCAGCACGATTCCGCAGGCTTCTGTTTGATCTTCGCAGATGGGGACATACCAGCCGGTACCGGGTTTTATAGAGAAAGACAGACCCACTAACTCACAGTTGTTAGCATCCAGACAAGTAGTTTCTGTGTCGAAACAGAATGAGGTTTGTGCCGACAGAAGTTTTATCAGATCGGCCCTTTTATCGGCTGTATCCGCTAACTGATAATCGTGAGGAGTGTTGTCGATATTTTTAGAAGCAGGAGCCGGCTCAATAATCGTTTCTGTTTTTATTACAATCTGCTCCTGCTGATTTCCGAACAGATCAAATTGCTGGCCATGGCTTACCTGCCTGAATTCTGTAACATTAAACTCTTCGCCAAACACTCGTTTCCCGATGGTACGGAACTCGAGTTCAACAAATAAGGGCTCAAGTTTTTCGCGGCTGGGCGGATTCACCTGCAGTGCTTCTTCATCAAGCTCGACCGGTGCGTTTAACAGGATAGTAGCCAGCTTTTTAGAGACCAGTCCTTGTTCGGCAAAATTTTCTACATTTTCCTTCATCTTGCCTTTTAACTGGTGACTATTGGCAATGATATTTTCTACTGTACCGTATTGCTTGATTAAGAGCTTGGCGGTTTTTTCACCAATTCCGGGAATACCAGGGATGTTGTCGACTGCATCCCCCCACAGTCCAAGGATGTCGATCACCTGGTCTACCCGTTCAATCTCCCATTTGGCCAGAACTTCGGGCACACCCAATATTTCCATGTCATTCCCCATTCGGGCTGGCTTGTAAATGAAGATATTCTCTGATACCAGTTGAGCAAAATCTTTGTCAGGAGTCATGCAATACACCTGGAATCCTGCTTGTTCAGCTTTTTTAGCCAGCGTGCCGATGATGTCGTCAGCTTCATAGCCGTCGGAAGTTATGACCGGAACATTAAACCCTTCGATCAGTTTGATCACATAGGGCATGGCCGCCGAGAGGTCCTCCGGCATCGCTTCACGGTGTGCTTTATAAGCCGAAAAGTCGGTGTGTCGCTCAGTAGGTGCATCTGTATCAAACACCACCGCAAGGTGAGTAGGCCTTTCTTTCTTTAACACTTCGAGCAAGGTGTTGGTAAAGCCCATCACCGCTGATGTATTTATGCCGTTTGACGTAAAACGGGGATTTTTGCTCAATGCGAAGTGCGCCCTGTACATCAGCGCCATACCATCAAGAAGGAAGAGTTTTTTCATTATCGTGATTACTCAGATTGTAAAGATTACACCGACTGTGTTATATCCATAAGGGTGTAACACTAGATTCAAAGGTAGCAAGATATTGATTCCTTAACGAAAAGAACAATCTATAATATGGTCGTTCACCATGCCGGTTGCCTGCATGTGCGCATAGCAAATGGTGGTGCCGAAAAACTTAAATCCGCGCTTTTTCATGTCTTTTGAAATCGCATCAGAAATTTCTGTTTTTGGCAGGATATCCTTTATGCTCGTTAAACTGTTTTTTATAGGCTTCCCTTCGGGAAGAAAAGAATACATGTATTTATCGAAAGATCCGAACTCTTTTTGAATCTCGATGAAGTGCTTTGCATTACTGATGGCTGCTTCTATTTTCAGGCGATTTCGGATGATCCCGGAATCTTGCATTAATCGTTCCACATCCTCCTTAGTAAATTGAGACACCTTATGTACGTCGAAATCAGCGAAAGCTTTTCTATACCCATCGCGACGTTTCAAAATTGTGATCCAGCTTAAGCCTGCCTGTGCAGATTCGAGAATAAGAAACTCGAACAACACTTTATCGTCGTGCACTTCCTTTCCCCATTCTTCGTCATGATATTTAACATAGAGCGGATCGGTGCCGCACCACGAGCAGCGGACTATCGGTTGTTCGGTCATAGCAATTCTTTGTTGGGGTCCCAAAATAGGTTTTCGAAATCTTTGATAAGATCATTTTCTACTTCAATCCCTTCACTTTTCAGCATCTCTTCCATAAGGTTCTGACCAGGAAAATGGCTTTTTCCGCTAAGCATCCCAAAACGGTTAACCACACGATGTGCCGGTACCCGGGGCTGCGCAGTACCCGAAGCATTCATGGCGTATCCAACCATCCGGGCCGAACCTTTTGTACCCAGATATTCTGCTATTGCACCGTAAGAGGTCACCCTGCCGACCGGAATAAGTCGGGCCACTTCATAAACTCTGTCGAAGAAGGTGTCCTTGTCCATTTTAATCGAAGCTGAACTTCAGATAATTGATGTTCTTATCCCTGGCAAGATACTTTTTTTCATAATACGTTTTTATAGAAAGCACCTCATCGGCAAACTCAGAATTATAAAGATCTTCAGTTCTTACTTTGAGATTCAAGCCAAGCTCCTCAATCTTTTCTAGCGTATAGGCATGGAGCTGGTCGTTATCTGTTTTGAGATGGACGATTCCTCCCTCAACCAGTAAGGTTTTATATCTCTGCAGGAATTTTGGAAATGTCAATCGCTTTTTCTCACGACTGTCCTGTGGTTGTGGATCTGGAAACGTAATCCAGATTTCCGATACCTCGTTTTCGTCGAAATAGTCGAGTAGGTTTTCGATCTGGATCCTCAGAAATGCTACGTTTGGAATGTTCTCTTCGATGGCAGTTTTTGCTCCTCTCCAGATCCGGTTGCCCTTGTAGTCAATCCCTATGAAGTTTTTGTTGGGAAAAAGTTTAGCAAGATTTACAGTGTACTCACCTTTTCCGCATGCCAATTCTAAAATAACAGGGTTTTTGTTGTTAAATTGTGAAATATTCCAGTTCCCTTTTAGAACTTTTCCTTCATCAAGCTGTTTAACATTCTGGAATGTCGCTATCTCGGCGAACCGTCTTAATTTATCTTTACCCATAATTAAATTCGTCGCAAAAATAAAGTTTTATCTTTGTGGCAACAGGAAAATATACGTGGAAAAAAACGCTAAAATATACATTGCCGGCCATCGTGGAATGGTTGGATCGGCGATACATCGTAAACTTGAGAAAGAAGGCTATACGAACATCATAACAAGAGGCTCAAAAGAGCTGGATTTGCGGAGCCAGCAGCAGGTAAGTGATTTCTTTGCCGAAGAAAGGCCCGACTATGTATTCCTCGCCGCAGCGAAGGTTGGGGGTATTGTAGCAAACAATACTTATCGGGGCGAATTTTTGTACGATAACCTGATGATCCAGAATAACATTATTCATAATGCTTATTTAACCGGGGTAGAAAAACTGATGTTTTTAGGATCGAGTTGTATTTATCCTAAACTGGCGCCTCAGCCGCTTAAAGAAGAATATTTATTGACGGGACTGTTAGAAGAAACTAACGAACCTTACGCCATAGCGAAGATTGCCGGTATAAAGATGTGCGACGCTTATCGCGCTCAATACGGATGTAATTTTATCTCGGTTATGCCTACCAATTTATATGGCTATAACGATAATTATCATCCACAGAATTCGCACGTATTACCTGCGCTGATCCGTAAGTTCCATGAGGCAAAAGTTAATTCACAGGGCAAAGTGACGATTTGGGGTACCGGAAGTCCTTATCGTGAGTTCTTATTCGCCGACGATTTAGCGGATGCCTGCTTTTACCTGATGGAAACTTACAATGAACCCAGCCTGGTGAATATCGGCACCGGAGAGGATATTTCAATTAAAGATCTTGCCTTGCTGATTAAAGGAATTGTTGGTTTTGAAGGCGAATTAGAATTTGATACTTCCAAGCCCGACGGTACGCCCAAAAAGTTAATGGATGTGTCGAAGCTTCACGCGGCTGGATGGAAGCACAAGGTGCAATTAGAAGATGGAATACGTTTGGCTTATCAGGACTTCCTAAATAAGGAAGAAGCGGTAAAGGTGGCTTAGCAGATGCGTGCTTTCCAAAAGTTTAGAACTTTTGGAAGTCTATAGTCGGAAGCGCAATAAAAAAACCCGTATTGACGGGTTTTTTTATTGCTAGTTAATACGTTTCACTATCCGGCGGTATCCCATAATCCCTGATGGGGGCTACTCGTTGTGGCCTGCCGTTTCCTTTAAAGATACTGGTAAACTTATCCAGAATACCCGAAACCCGATCTGAATTAACCTGTTTGGCCGCTTTCTGCGACAAAAACGTGATCAGAGTTTTGGTGATGAAGCCGGATTTTTTAAAGAAGACTCCGTTTAATAAAAGTGGTAGAACAACCCTTGATATGTTGGTGAAGATATCCTGTTGCATTAGATCATGGGTAAAGGAAGATTTCCCGCTATCCGTTTTAAACAGGCCGAAAATCGCAGAAGGGCTTTTAAAGCCATCTTTCAGAGCTTCTTCATCTTTAAACGCTTTGACTTTCAAAAAGTCAATTTCAGCACGTAATTCTGCTAAACTGCTAAACGACTTTTCCATTATTTCTTTTTGTTAAATATCCGCTTCACCATAAAATCGTGCAGGTATTTTTCTACCAGCTTATCTTTTATAAAATACATTACCAGGGCCAGAGTGAGATATAACAGCGCTACAATGCCGAATCCCAATGCATACGATCCGAATTCTTCACCTAAATAAAGTGCAAGTGTGAATGATGCAAAAAGGAATGTCAGTATTCCCATGATCAGTACAAAAGAATCGGTGATAAGATTCGCTGTTACTACGGTAAGCCGCTCAATGACGGTTAGTCTGGTAAGCTCCACCTTAGTGGCTATGTATTCCTTCAATAAAGCAAGCAAATCGGGCGATACCTTTCGCTCCTGCTCCTGAGTTTGTGTTTGAGTTTCTGACATGACATTAAAAATAGTGCTCCCTTCAGGGGATTAGATTTACATTTGCTCTGTAACCGGTGCTTGCTGGTTAGCCGACGAATCAAAACCCTCTTCTCTATTCAGCTTCGTTTTAATTTTATCAACCACGTTTTCTTTGAAGTTCGACAAATTATCGATTTCTTCTGCTGCGCGGTCTTTGATCGCATCGCCGAGATTCTTCAGCGCATCGTTTAATTTATCGCGTGTTTCTGAGCCTCTTTCTGGTGCAAAGAGGATTCCAATTGCTGCTCCTGCAGCTAAGCCTGCTAATAATGCGGCCACAATTTTGGTGCTGTCGTTCATGATTTAAAGGATTATGGTAAAGTATGAGTGATAATCGTATAAAATTTATTCTGACTGTACTCTAAATACAAAGCAAGAATAAAAACTGTTTCAATAAATTTATTCTTCTTCTGCCGATCGGATCTGTTCCAGGCGCTCGGTTGCCAATTTACTAGTCTCATAGATTCTTACCGTCAGGATGAAGTAAGATAACAATAAAGGCCCATAAACCAGCCCCATAATACCGAATGCTGGTATCCCCACCACTACCCCAATAATAGTGATAATAGGATGGATATTACCCACTCTTTTGGCGATAAGGAAACGGATGACATTGTCGATGTTGGTAACGAGTACGAATCCCCAGATTAAAATTCCCCAGCCTGCGGTTTCATCTCCATTTGCAAGGGCCAGAATACCGGCCGGAACAAACACCAGGGCAGCGCCAATTAAGGGTAAAAACGATAGAAAAGTGGAGATTACCCCCCAAAATAAGGCGTCAGGAATGTCGAATATAAAAAATCCAAGAGAAACCAGGGCACCTTGCACCGTCGCAATCAAACCTTGCCCCAGAACGTTTGAGTAAGTGGTGTTCTTCATTTCATCTGCAAATTTTAAAGCGTTCTGCTCCCTGAAGGGTGAAAATCTAATCAATCCGGCTTCGAATTTTTGATAATGCCTGAACATAAAATAAAGCAGGAAATACATCACGGAAATCCCCAGTAATAAAGATCCTGCACCGCCTAATATAGACGGAAACAGATCGCTGGCATAGCCGCTAGCTCTGTCAAGGGCGTTATCTACCAGGTTACGCTGGTTAAATGTTTTGTAAAAAAATGCATCCAGTCGCTTTACCAGGTATTGGACTCTCAATGGGTCTTGTCTGAATTCATTTACCTTATGCATCACCATCAGGCAGAGGGTGATAATAGGAAGAATGATGATGATAAATGATATAATAATTACGGAAATACTTGCAGCCGCTTTTCTCCATTGCCATTTTTGATTAATGTGCAGGTAGACGGGTCTGAAGATGGTATACATTACCACCGTACTTAACAAAGTACCTGCAATATATCTCAGTGAATAGAGGATACCACCGCCAAGGATGATCAGGATTATTAATACGATATTGTTTCGCTGCTTATAGTTGAAAAAGGCCATTTAGTTGTGTTGCAGTATCATTGCGCCGAGCGAGCAATGTAATACTTTATGCCATAACATTGAATCTGGCAAATTGTTACGAAAAGAGGTGCGAAAGTGCTTTGAGGCCTAATCAGCCGGGAGTAGAATGTTGATGGTAGTGCCCGAGTTGAGTGTGCTGGCCACCTGGATTTTTCCTTTATGGCCGTTAATAATTCGTTGGGCACGCGTTAAGCCCAGCCCCATCGATTTTGGCTTGGTACTAAAAAATGGCTCAAATATTTTATCAAGGTTCTCAGGCGCGATACCAGTGCCATTGTCTTTTATTTCTATCCTAATCCCCGACGAACGTTTTTCGACCGAGATGCTTACTGAACCTGTTTCTTTATCAATCGCTTCCGAGGCATTTTTTAAAATATCTTTTAAGGCTGATTTCAGTTTTTCTGCTTCAACCTTTGCGGCTAAGCCCTCAATCTTAGGCCGGCTTATTGTTAAATCCAGTTCTTGTCGGGCGTCGTCAACCAGCTCAGTAAACAGGGTGCTCAAGTCGGTATCCGATAAGTTTAGCGATAACACATCCGTACTTTCTATCAACTCGGTTGTTAGTGCATTAATTCTCTCGCAGTTTCCTTTGATAATATCCGAAAGCGCCAGGCTATCTTCATTGTTCAAAGAGCTGGAGAGTTCATCGATGGCAAGATTTATGTTCGATAATGGATTCTGTATCTCTTTGGAAATGCTTTTCGCAATACGCTCGGTAGCGGCCAGTTTGTGTGATATGGCAATGTCTTTTTCTTGATTCAGACGAAATGTAAGATCGTGTATGATAGAATAATAAAGCTCTTCATTAGCATGTTGCGACACCTGGAGAAATGAAGAAACGTTGCAAAATTTCGTTTTACCTGATAGAGTCACCATCTCCACTTCCAGTTCGGTAATTGCCCCTTCTGCGTTGATTGTTTTGATATATCGAGCCCGGTCCTCTTTGTTTTTATATAAACTGGCAGCATTGATCTTTAACAGTTCAGAGCGGTTGGTTTCGAAAAAGCTTAAGGCTGCGGTATTAGCGTCAATGATACGGCCTTGTGGATTTGTTATCAGCATCGTATCCTTAGAGCGTTCGAACATGATACGGAATTTGCTCTCGCTGGCTTTCAGCTTTTGCAAGGTCTGGTTATGAGCAAGCGCATAGCGGATTGCACGTTCAAGCGTTGGTCCGGATATGGTGTCCTTTATCAGATAATCGGCGGCGCCGAGCTGCATGGCTTCCTGATCAATCTTCAGATCGCCCTTGCCGGTAAGCATAATAATAGGCTCGGTGCAGTTCGATTTAATGGCTTCATTTAAGAGATCCATGCCAGAATCTTTCCCCAGGCGGTAGTCAACCAGGTAGATATCATAACGACTTTTTAGCATGGCATTTATTGCCTCAGAAAAACTATTGCACCAGGATAGCTCATATTTCTGAATGTGCGAGTTTTCGCTTAAAATATCCTTTGTAAGGATAAAGTCGTCTTCATCATCATCAACCAGAAGTATTTTAATAGTGCTCATCTGATCTTTTTAATTTTGAATCCATCTGGATGAGATGGAGGCTGTGATATTAACCAGCTCGGTAAATGACGAAGGTTTTGTATAAAATCCCGAAGCCCCCATTTCCAGAACATTTATCTCTTCTTCTTTTGACCTCGAAGTAGTTAAGATAACTATCGGGATTTCTTTGTATTGGTTATGAAGTTTAAGCTTAGACAGCACGGCTTTACCGTCCATTTTAGGCATGTTTAAATCGAGTAGAATCAAGTCGGGCAGGGTACGTTCGATCTCTTCCTCAAAACTGTAAAGATAATCGAGCAATTCGGCGCCATTCTCGAAAAATACAATACCGGCAGGCATGTTATTTTCCAAAAACGCTTCATTAATCATTAAGCGATCATCAGCATCGTCCTCGGCAATCAAAATCAACTTCTTCTTTCTCATTAATTATAGTCAAATGGTATAAAGATATAAAAGGTCGCTCCTTCTCCTTCTATCCCCTTCGCCTCAATATATCCTGAATGGTTCTCCACTATTTTTTTACAAACCGATAATCCTATTCCTGTTCCTTCGTACTCGCTGCGGGTATGAAGGCGTTGAAACAAGGTAAAAATCTTTTCCGCATAATCATTATTAAATCCTATGCCGTTATCTTCTAAGCTGATTTTGCAATATTCCCGATCCTCAACCAGGGGCAGATGAGGCGAAGAAAACCCTGCCCCGCTTATTTTGTCAATATTAATTTTAATAACCGGAATTACCCCTTCTTTTGTGAATTTTAATGAGTTGCTGATTAAATTCTGAAACAACTGGCGCATCTGCGAAGGTATTGCTTTTAGCACCTGTTCGCCGGTTATTTCCATTCTGGCTTTTTTCTTTTCAATCGTAAATTCAAGATCGCCCAATACCCCTTTGATGATTTCTGAAAGACTTACCGGCTTGAAATCTTCGTTAGGGCGACTAATCCGCGAGAATGTTAACAGGTCGTCTATCAAAATTTGCATCCGTTCGGACGCATTTTGCATCCTGTTGATATAGTCAATCCCCTCTGCCGGTAACTGAATGCTGTATTTACTTTGAAGGCGGTCGCCAAATGCCCGAATTTTTCTCAGCGGTTCCTGCAAATCATGCGATGCAACGTAAGCAAACTGCTCCAGCTCGCTGTTCGAGCGGTTTAATTCGGCAACCTTGCTTTCCAGGTTTTGCTGCGCTTTTTTAATATCGGTGATGTCGTGCATCACTATCATCACCCCGAATATTTCGTTCGATGACGAGCTATAAACAGGGTTATAAGTTATTTTAAAAGTTTTGGCATTAATGCCTTTCTCGTACCGGTTACCTTCACCCTCTAGAGCAGACTGGAACAGTTTTAAAGCACGTTGATAGTCATCGGCAAACATGTTTTGCAGACTGGTCCCTTTGTCCAATGTTTGCTCGGGGTCGATTCTCGAGATAGCCGGACCCTCGCATAGCAGCAATTCCATTTTTTTATCAAAAAGGAATACCGCGCTATCAGGTACATTTTTAGCGATGGTGCGGTAAATACTTTCGCTTTTGTCGAGTTGTAAAGTGGTGTTCTTCAGTTCGGTGATATCCTGCGTATTTCCGACAACCTGATAGACGTTTTCAAAAGAATCAATTTTGTATTTACCATTCGACAGGAGGTGTCGCACTTCACCATTAGGTCTCACCACACGATATTCTAAAGAAAAAGGTTCGTGCTTTTCTTTAGAGTTTGCCAGCGTTTCAAAAAACCTGAAGCTGTCGTCGGGATGGATAATGCTTCGGTAATATTCTAGGTCAATCCTGTTTTGGCTGGGCAGAAGGCCATGAATTCTGAACAACTCGTCAGACCAGAAGAAGTTATTTTTTTCAATAAACCACTCCCAGCTACCATTGTGCGATATCGCTTCGGCTTCGCGCAAGAGCGCTTCGCTCTGAGTAAGCTTTACAGAGGCTTCGTGAAGGCTGGTGATGTCAAGGATCGTACTTATCAGCTTCTTTTCCTGGCTCGCATAATCTCCCTGGGCTAATACATACCTCACCTCGCCGTTAGCCCGCTGAATTTGATATTCGATGTTATAGGAGCTGTTATTTCTAACTGCCGACGTGAGTTCCCGTTTTACTTTCTCCCGGTATTTAGGTGCTATTATTTCTTCCTGAAGTCGAAGCGAGGGAGAAACCTTCGCCGGATCGTATCCAAAAATGTTATATGCCTCGTCCGACCATTTCACTGATCCCGTAAGGGTATCAAACTCCCAGCTGCCCAGATGAGCAATTTTTTCTGCATTGGCCAGAAGCTCCTCCCTTCGTTCCAGATCTCGCTGAATAAGTACACGTTCTCTGATTTCTTTGTCAAGACGGGCGATAATGTTCTTCTCTTTTCTGCTGGTGTCAATGTAATTCATACTTATTCCAAGCAGCGGGATAAGATAATTTACAAAGCGAAGAAAGTAGGCTGCATTAAAAAAGCTATCGTAAGGCTGCTGATAAATAGCCATAAACAGCTGCGCAAAGGCTGCCGGAATGATGCTTAACACCATTAGTCTGGTGAACAGCGAAGGAAAGCGGATTAAGAAATATGGCAGGAACCAAAATGCCTGTATCAGGTAGATAACAAGAATTCCAAGCTCGTAAGGATGAGAGATGAAATTGTTTGTAACCAGGGCACCAATATCGTCAATGTAAAATGTAACGGGTATAGCGATTGTCAGTATTATAAAAAAGATAACCGCCAGGCCCGACAACGATCTTCGCTTCTGCTCGAGGCTGCGTATGTTCTTTTTATCGATGCTGATAAAATACCAGATACTGGCCGTTAACAATATCGCATGAAGCAGCCTGCTAATAAACCATTTTAAATAGAGATCGTTGGGTGAACTGGAAGAAAAACGGATAAAGTTATTATCAGCGACGAGGAAAAAGCCTTCGTATAGGGCCACGCAGAATAAAGCGCCTCCAACTATGGGGGTAGAAATATCTTTTTTTACAACAAAGTCTGCAAACGACAGGGCGAATGTTATCACCGCGGCCGAGATACCGAAGATTAGCCAGATATGATAAGAGAGATACTTTGTAGAGTAGGCGCCGTATGGAATTTCGACAGAGGCAGGACCTGCAGCACTTCCCGAATACAGCTGAGGGATTACAAATGCTACCGGCAAAATACAGATACAAAGTACCGACCAGATAAATTGGGGCGGTAAATTGAATTTGTTTTTAAAGTTGTTGTCGAACAGTAAGCGGCTTATCACGATCCTGCCTATTATTCAAGGTTAATGGCCTTCATTTTATTGTATAAAGTTTTCCTGTCTATGTTCAGAATCTTGGCTGCTTTGGTTTTATTAAAGTTTACTTCTTTCAGGACTTTAATTATCGTTTCGTATTCTGCTTCATGAGCTGCGTTTTTTAAGTCGCGGCTATTCTCTCTGGACTGGAGATTGCCAACAGCCGTCTCTATAGCGGATACTTTAGCGAAGGTTGATATTTCCAGAGGAAGAGCCTTTAGCGGAATCTGATTGCCTTCGGTGAGCAAGGTAGCCCGACGGATAACGTTTTTAAGTTCTCTTACATTTCCCGGCCAGTTGTAGGTAAGTAAACAGTCTATCACTTCCTGAGAGAAGCCTTCCACGTTGCGGTTAAGTTCTCTGTTCGCCATATCTAAGAAGCTTTGTGCAAAGAGCAAAATGTCCCGTTCACGTTTTCTAAGTGGTGGCAGGTGAATGCTGAATTCATTAAAGCGATGGTATAGATCTTCCCTGAAGCGGCCTTTCTGAATGGCTTCCATCAGGTTTTCGTTTGTAGCAACAATTATCCGCACGTCAAGATCAATCTCTTTGGTGCTGCCAATACGTTTTACTTTTCTCTCCTGTACAGTTCTTAAAAGAGCAGCCTGAATGTCGTAAGACAAGTTTCCGACTTCGTCGAGAAGTAAAGTACCGCCATTCGCCATTTCAAAATGACCAATTTTGGTATACAGCGCTCCTGTAAATGAACCTTTTTCGTGACCAAAAAATTCACTTCCGGCAAGTTCCTTGGTCAGCGATCCGCAGTCCATTGCAATGAACGGTTTGTCTCTCCGGTTGCTTTTCATATGTATCGCCTTAGCAACCGACTCTTTACCAGTTCCGCTTTCGCCTGTTAATATCACACTATAATTTGTTGGAGCAATAATCTCGATCTGGCGAAGAAGGTCTTTTGAAGCGGTGCTGTCCCCGGCGATAAATTCGTCCGGCAAGTTTGCGGCAGCATTTTTTTCGTTTTTTACAGAAGACGTATTGCTTTCCGGAAAACTTTTAGAAAGTACTTCCTGCGTTTCAAGCGCTTTATTTATTGTATTTAAAATTTCGTCGGGATACAGGGGTTTTGTGATGTAGTCATACGCTCCCATTTTGATGAGCTCTACCGCCAGCTTTATATCTGAATAACCGGTGATGATAATTACGCCAGTTGCCGGATAGGCCGCTTTAATTTTTCGAAGCATCTCCCGGCCGTCGGTATCTTCAAGCCTGAAATCGCATAGAACCAGATTATAGTGGTCCTTAGCCAATAATTCCATTGCTACACTGCCGCTGGTTGAAGTAGACACTTCAAAGCCATTACGTATTAAAAATTTTGATAATAACAGACCGATATTGATCTCATCATCAACGATTAAAATTCTTTTCATAGAAAAAAGCCCCCTTTTTTGATAAATATAAAGTTAATTATTTTACTTGGGCAAAAATTTCTACAATTTTAATTTCTGATTAATTTAATTTCCTATTATCTAAAATTTGCTATTCTTTTTTCAATAAACGCCGCGGTACCCTCTTTAAAATCAGAGGTTTTAAAACAATTAGAAAATTCTTCGATTTCCGTATTAAAGCCATCACTGCTATAACCTGAATTAATTGCCCTGATGGCTGCCGATACAGCCTGCGGAGAGCGACTAAGAATTTTTTGCAACAATACTACCGCTGTATTGATCAGAAAGTCGGCTGGTACCACATGATTTAAAATACCTAATTTATACGCCATATCAGCTTCGATCATATCGCCGGTAAGTATAAGTTCGAACGCTTTACCTTTGCCAACCAGCTGCGGCAAGCGCTGCGTACCGCCATAGCCGGGTATCAAACCGAGCGATACCTCGGGGAAACCCAATTTGGCATTTTCTGAAGCTATTCTGATATGGCAGGCAAGTGCAAGTTCAAGCCCCCCACCCAGTGCAAAGCCATTGATGGCTGCTATAACGGGTTTTGTGGCGCCGGCAATAAAGTTGAAAACCTTTTCCTGGCCTTCGGTTGCCAGATTTAAGCCGCCTATCTCGTCCAAATCTCTCAATTCAGTTATATCAGCCCCCGCAACAAAAGCCTTTGTTCCGCTGCCGGTGATGATGATTCCACCTACCTCAGAATTTTGCAAAGCATCAGCCATGGCTAAATGCAATTCATTTAAAGTATCTTTATTTAAGGCATTGAGCTTCGTTTCGCGATTTATGGTTATAGTGAGAATTCGCCTGTCAATACTGATGAGGATGTTCTTATACATAGCTTGTTCGGTAAATTGACTGGATTTAAAAATTTCGATTTTTCAGAGCCCAGTTCTTAATATATTCGGTGATCTCTTTTGTGGGGGTTCCAGGCGCAAACAGTTTGCCAACTCCCATTTCGTTCAGTGTTTTTTGATCCCTTTCGGGGATGATACCGCCACCGGTAAGTAACACATCGCCTAAATCCATCTCTTTCATTAACTGAATGATCTTTGGAAAGACAGTCATGTGTGCACCGGATAATATAGAAATGCCAATGGCGTCCACATCTTCCTGCAATGCTGCATGTACCACCATTTCGGGAGTTTGGCGCAAGCCGGTGTAAATCACTTCCATCCCCGCATCGCGTAATGATGTAGCAATCACTTTCGCTCCGCGGTCGTGTCCATCGAGACCAACCTTCGCCACCAATACTCTCACGGGCCTGTTAAACGTTTTCATAAAGATAAAAGTAGGAAGAAGTTTTTTATAAATCCTCTAAAGATACATCCTCTGTGGCAGTTGAATTTTACTACTTTTGTAACCTTTATTCCGAATATGAGCGACGAACGATCATTAAATTTTATTGAGGAGATAATCGAAGAGGATATCAGAAATGGTAAGCATGGTGGGAGAGTGCATACACGCTTTCCTCCGGAACCCAACGGCTATCTGCACATCGGTCATGCCAAAGCTATCTGTTTAAGCTTTGGGCTGGCTCTAAAATATAATGGAAAAACCAATCTCAGATTTGACGATACCAATCCTGAAACAGAAGAAACCGAATACGTAGAAAGTATAAAGGAAGACGTTAAGTGGCTTGGGTTTGAATGGGCGAACGAACAGTATGCATCCAACTACTTTGATCAGCTCTATGAATTCGCAGTTGAGCTTATAAAAAAAGGACTGGCTTACGTTGATGATGGAACACCGGAAGAAATAGCTCAGCAAAAGGGGACGCCAACCGAACCGGGAACAAACTCGCCATACCGAAGCCGTAGCATAGAAGAAAATCTACGCTTGTTTGCAGAAATGAAGGATGGGATTTACAAGGATGGAGAGAAGGTTCTTCGGGCCAAAATCGATATGTCGTCGCCTAATATGCACATGCGCGATCCTTTGATGTATCGTATTCGCCATGCTCACCATCACCGCACTGGCGATACCTGGTGCATTTACCCGATGTATGATTTTGCACACGGCCAGTCAGATTCTATAGAAGAAATTACTCATTCACTGTGTACACTGGAGTTTGTAAGCCATCGTGAATTGTACGATTGGTTTATCGAACAGCTGGAGATCTTCCCGTCAAAGCAATATGAATTTGCCCGCTTAAACATAACCTATACCGTTATGAGTAAGCGAAAATTGCTTCAATTGGTCAACGAAGGATTTGTAAACGGCTGGGACGATCCGCGGATGACAACCATCAGTGGATTACGGCGTCGTGGTTTTACTCCAGGTTCTATAAGGGATTTTTGTGATCGTATTGGGGTCGCTAAACGCGAAAACATCATCGATGTAAGTTTACTTGAATTCTGTGTCCGCGAAGACCTCAATAAAACCGCCTGGCGAAGAATGGCAGTTCTAGACCCGATAAAACTTGTCATCACCAACTATCCTGAACAAAGAGAGGAAACCCTCTATGGTGAAAATAACCCTGAGGCCGAAGGAGGAGAAGGCATTCGCGAAATACCTTTCAGTCGTGAACTCTGGATAGAGCGCGAAGATTTTATGGAAAATCCGGCTAAGAAATATTTCCGCTTAGGGCCGGGTTTAATGGTACGTCTTAAACATGCTTATATCGTTAAATGCGACGACTTTGTAACAGACGAAGCGGGCAATGTAACCGAAGTTCATTGCACGTATATACCAGAATCTAAATCCGGCGAGGATACCTCGGGTATTCATGTTAAAGGAACCATCCACTGGGTGAGTGTACCGCATGCAGCCACGGCCGAGATCAGGTTGTACGACAGACTGTTTCGTGTAGAAGATCCGGGTAATGAAGAACGGGATTTTAAGGAATATATCAATACCGAAAGTTTGCAGGTGCTTCCAAAGGCCTTTATCGAGAAGGATTTAACCGGCGCCGAGTTGGGCCGTGGATACCAGTTCATACGGAAAGGCTATTTTACAATGGATAAAGATTCTGCTCCGGGAAAACTAGTGTTCAACAGAACGGTTACTTTAAAAGACACCTGGGCTAAGGAAGTTAAGAAGGGATAGTAATCGCTTCGAAATGCCCAGGTTTCGCGGTTTTTTTGACCTCGATATAGATTCGTTTAGCAGATAATTTGACCAATACTCTATGGCAACCATCGCTCCGCTGGCAGAACGTATGCGGCCCGCTACTCTCGACGAGTATGTCGGGCAACAGCATCTGGTGGGGCAGGATGCAATTCTGAGAAAGGCCATTGAAAGCGGAAATCTTCCCTCCTTAATTTTATGGGGACCGCCAGGAGTAGGAAAAACCACCTTAGCTTTCATTATTTCACGGCAGCTCGACAGGCCCTTTTTTAGTTTGAGCGCTATTAATTCAGGCGTAAAAGACATTCGTGAAGTAATTGAAAAAGCAACGGTTCTAAAAGAGACCGCCGAAAATCTGCCGATCCTTTTCATTGATGAAATTCATCGCTTTTCCAAATCGCAGCAGGATTCTCTACTGGGCGCTGTTGAGCGTGGTCTGGTTACCTTAATTGGCGCTACCACAGAAAACCCATCTTTCGAAGTGATTTCTGCCTTGCTTTCGCGATGCCAGGTGTATATACTCAAACACCTAACAGAAGAAGATTTAACAAAACTGATTGCCAGAGCTTTAAAAGACGATGAGTTCTTGTCGAAAAAGCAAATCGAGATAGAAGAGCATGAAGCTTTGTTCCGCTTGTCGGGAGGCGATGCGAGGCGGCTTTTAAACGTACTGGAACTGGTTGTTAACGCCGTTGGTAAAGACAAGCAAAGTATTACCAACAAACTTGTACTCGACAACGTGCAGCAGAATATGGCTTTATATGATAAGGCCGGCGAAAATCATTACGACATCATTTCTGCCTTTATTAAATCCATCCGCGGAAGCGACCCCAACGCTGCAGTTTATTGGCTCGCGCGTATGATTGCGGGTGGAGAAGATCCGCTTTTTATTGCCCGCAGATTATTGATCCTGGCTTCGGAGGATATTGGAAATGCCAATCCGAATGCCTTGCTGCTGGCCAATAATTGTTTTCAGGCGGTTAACGTCATCGGTTTTCCCGAGTCGCGGATCATTTTATCTCAAACCGTTACTTACCTGGCATCTTCGCCAAAAAGTAACGCAAGCTACGAAGCAATAAACCGGGCGCAGGAGCTGGTTGCCAGAACAGGAGACTTACCCGTTCCGCTTCATATCAGAAATGCGCCAACCAAATTGATGAAAAACATCGGTTATGGTCAAGAGTATAAATACTCGCATTCGTATGAAGGCAATTTTGAGGAGCAAGAGTATTTTCCGGATGCTTTAAAGGGGACAACTTTGTTCGAGCCGGGAAATAATTCCGCAGAACAGAAACTGAGAGAGCGGCTAAAGGCTTTGTGGAAGGGTAAGTATAAGTATTGAAAAGGGGGATCAACCAGCTTTACCTTAGAAATGGAATAGCCGGTTGATAGATAACCTGTTTTTTCATAAGACTCCGCACAGTGTTAATGACTATCAAGACCCCGTTAAACAGATAAAACGCCATTATAATAAATATCAATTTTTTAATTCCGCCGAAAATTCCCCCTATCCGAAAGTGAAAAATGGTACTACTAAATATTAAAATATAAATAAGGAACAAACAAATTGACCATGATATTTGAAAGTTCAAGAGTTTTCGTCCGGTGTCGTCCAAATACTTAATTTTATCTTTTTTAGGAACCCAAATGGCCAAGGGAATGATTATTCCTAGAATCGGGAATGCGATATAGCTAAACGCAGATAAGTTTAGCAAGGCCAGAAAGCGACTGTCCTCCTGCTCAGCCCAGTCGATCAAATCATCCGGTGTAACGTTCAGCGCAAACGCCAGTCGTTTTAAAGTATCGCCACGAGGTTCTGTCTCGCCATTTTCTATTCGCTGTATGGTTCTTAGGCTCAATCCGCAACTTTTTGAGAGTTCTTCCTGGCTTAAACCCTTTCGGGTGCGTAGTTCTTTGATCTTAATTGCTAAATCTGAATTTTTCATCTGTAAGGATATCGCCCAAAAGTAAGTTAAGATTTGTTTTCCATTTACGACTTGTTTAAGTCATTTTTGCGACAAGCGTGTCAAATCCACTCAATAGTGAATAAGTACGGTGATATTATCTATCTTGAAACATGAATAGGGCCTTCCTCCAACATCAGTGGCTGGCTTTCTGGCGTTCAAAGAACACAGGAAAAAGTATAGCGGTGAGTATTGTGCTCGGACTAACGCTTCTTTACTTTTTCGCTAATCTGCTCATCCTTTCGTTTTTTCTCGATAAAATTCTGGAAAAAGTTATCCCCGAAAGGGATGCTATCGATTCATTTAACGGTTTGTTGCTATATTACTTTCTGGCAGATCTGCTGGTGCGATTTCAGTTTCAGGAACTGCCAACTTTGAGGGTTAAACCCTACCTCGCTCTCCCGGTAGGGAAAAATAAAATAATAAGCTACCTATCACTCACTTCACTCTGGACAGGTTTTAGTTTATCTCCCTTTTTGTTAACAGTCCCATTCCTGCTTAAAGTGCTGGTCTTTGATGGGGAGTTCGTCGCTTTCTGTGGCCTCGTAATTGCAATTGCTGGCCTAACTCTGCTCAATCACTTTTTTAGTTTGTGGCTAAAAAGAAAGATAAATATGAATGCGTGGTTTATGGTGGCATTTCTGGTATCACTTGCCGCTATTGCACTTGCCGATTTTTATCTTGATTCAGTATCTCTGCAGGCCGTCTCCCGGAGAATCTTCGGTTCTATTCTGGAACGGCCCTACCTTGCAGCGGTTCCCGTACTTTTAGCTACAGCGATGTTTTACATGCATCAAAAGTTTCTAAAGAGCAACTTGTACCTCGATGAATTATATAAGGAGAGGACAGGGGCGAAAAGCACTACCGACATTCCATTCCTGAAAAATTTTGGTATGGCAGGCGAGTTGGCAGCGTTAGAAGTCAAACTTATCATCCGCAATAAACGACCTAAGTCTACTGTGATCACCAGTTTGTTTTTTATGTTTTATGGCCTGATCTTTTATACCAACCGCGAGCCATCTCCTTCGCTGATGATCGTTGCAGGCTTGATGATGACCGGGATATTTATCATCCAATACGGGCAGTTTATGTTTAGCTGGCAAAGCGCCCATTTTGATGGAATTATGGCAAATAATATATCTGCGGAAGATTTCTTTAAATCCAAATTTCTTCTGTTCACTGTGTTTTCCAGCATAACCTTTTTGCTTACGATGCCATATGTGTATTTCGGCTGGGAGATACTGTTCGCTCATGCTATGCTTTATCTATGGAATATCGGGGTGAGTAGTTTAATTGTCCTGACTTTTGCGAATTGGAATTTCAAATATATTGATTTGTCAAAGGGCTCGTCTTTTAACTGGGAGGGCGTGGGGGCTTCTCAATTTATTATCGGAATCCCACTTTTTATTTTGCCTATGATGCTTTATCTCCTGATGAAATTGGCATCTGATTCGATGACAGCTCTGGCTTTACTCGGGTTTATCGGAGCGTTTTTCCTGCTTACGCGAGCTTACTGGCTTAATAAATTACTGAAGATTTTTAAAAGTAAACGATATGCAATTGCCGAAGGGTTCAGAAACCATTGAGATATGATACAAATCAAAAACCTTGTTAAACGCTACAATGATGTAGCTGTGGTCGACATCCCCGAATTGTCAATCAATAAGGGAGAAACCATTGGCTTAGTGGGAAATAACGGAGCGGGGAAAACTACCCTTTTTCGGCTAATGCTTGATTTAATCAGAACAGATGAAGGAGAAGTACGATCAAAGGAGGAGAATGTAGCCGAGAACGACCATTGGAAGCGCTATACTGCTTCATTTTTGGACGAAGGATTTCTGATAGATTACCTCAGTCCGGAAGAATATTTTTATTTTATCGGCTCGCTTCACGGACTAAACCGGGCTCATATTGACGAAGAGCTTGAGAAATACGATGACTTTTTTAACGGCGAGATTTTAGGCAGGAAGAAATATATCCGTGATTTATCGAAAGGAAATCAATGCAAGGTTGGTGTAGTTGCAACTCTCCTTCAGAATCCCGAGGTTTTGCTATTGGATGAACCCTTTGCAAACATAGATCCGAGTACGCAAATACGTCTTAAAAGTTTGATTAAAGGCATTGGATCCGAAAAACATATAACTACTATTGTATCCAGTCATGACCTGAATCATGTTACTGAAGTGTCTGAGAGAATCATTCTGATGGAAAAAGGAAAGATTATTAAAGACATCAAGACCGGAAACAATACTCTTTCAGAACTTGAAGAATACTTTTCTGTTATGCAATAAACCGATTACATATGAACATTGATTTAACCGGCAAACGTGCGTTAGTATGTGGAAGTACACAAGGCATTGGCCGGGCCACAGCTATGGAACTGGCTTTGCTGGGTGCCAGTATTACTCTTGTAGCCCGGAGTGAAGACAAACTTCAAAATGTAGTGAGCCACCTCCCGGCAGACGACACGGAATCTCACCATTACCTGGTTGCTGATTTTACTCAGCCAGAACGCTTGAAAAGTGAACTAGATAAATATTTGCTGGATCATAGTATAGATATCTTAATCAACAACACCGGAGGCCCGGCGGCCGGTCAGGCCATAGACGCTGACATAGCAGAGTTTAGGGAAGCTTTTTCGCAGCATCTTATTTGCAACCAAATTTTAGTACAGGCGGTTGTACCTGGAATGAAAGAGGCTGGCTGGGGCCGGATCATTAATGTGATCTCAACTTCGGTGAAAGCTCCGCTCAAAGGCCTGGGAGTTTCAAATACGATCAGGGCGGCCGTTGCCAATTGGGCCAAAACCTTGTCGTTTGAACTGGCTCCGTTCGGAATCACCGTAAACAACGTTTTGCCGAGCACCGCCATGACCGGAAGATTGCAATCTTTGATAAAAAGCCGGGCTGATAAAGAGGAAAAGACACTTGAACAGGTAGAGAAAGACATTATAGCTGAAATACCCGCGGGGAAAATAGGTACTGCCGAAGATGTGGCCGCTGCGATAGCTTTTTTGGCAACTCCGGCAGCCGACTACATTAACGGTATAAATTTGCCGGTAGATGGCGGAAAAACCGCAAGTCTTTAAAAACAATTTTGTAAAAAAGCTATTGTAGATATATAAGTTTAATTATTTTTAAACCAAATCGTAATCCTATAGTCTATACTTGCAAAGGCCATTTGGGAACATACTGCAGAGATTGTAGAAGGGCGAAATTTTAAATAATTAACACACACAAGAAAATTAAATTTATTATGAAACCAATGAAGATTAAAATAGCTACTTATTGTATAGCTCTAGCAACAGTATCGATGGTAACAGTAGGTTGCAGTCAGATGACTAAAACCCAAAAAGGTGCAGTGATTGGTTCCGCTACTGGTGGTACCATTGGGGCCATTATTGGAAAGAAAGCTGGTAATACAGCAGTAGGAGCCGTTATCGGTGGTGCTATTGGCGGTGTTGCAGGTGCTTATATCGGCCGTAAAATGGACAGACAAGCTGAAGAAATCAGACGTAACGTTCCCGGAGCTGAGGTTATTCCGGCAGGAGAAGGTCTGATTGTAAAGTTTGATTCCGGGATCTTATTTGATGTTGACAAAGCTGATTTAAAACCAAATGCAAGAACTAATATTCAAAATCTTGCGGCTACTATGAAAAATAACCCTGAAACCAATATTATGGTTATCGGTCATACCGATTCAGATGGTTCTGATTCTCACAATTATGGCTTATCTGAGCGCAGAGCGAGTTCTGTTAAATCATATACTGTAGCCAACGGGGTTTCAAGCTCGAGATTAACTACAGTAGGTAAGGGTGAAGCAGAGCCTATTGCTGATAACTCTACTGCCAGCGGAAAAGCGCAAAACCGTAGAGTAGAAATTGTGATTGTGGCTAACGAAGCTCTTAAAGCCGAAGCTCGTCAAAACGCGCAATAATCCCTTTAAAATTATTCTTAAGCCCATTCATGATTTTCATGGATGGGTTTTTTTATTTGAGGTAAAATTTTATATTTGTTTGATGCTGAAGTATTTACTCATATGCGGTTTTTTGATTTTTTCGCTTTCAGTAAGTGTTAGCTATGCTGCAAACGGAAAACCGGTGAGTATTGAGAAGGCAGATGCAAAGAAGCAAGCCTGTAAGACATCTGAAAAGCTGATTCCAGAGAAGTTGTTGAGAATTAAACCACTGGATGTTAAATCGCCGGAAAAAGCTCAGGCCGCTTCATCTACAAAAGCACCATCAGCAGCAAACACTTTTGAAACTCTTATTACACCCTTAATTAAAGCAGTTGCTCCTCATTTTTATGATCAAATTATAAAAAAAGAGCCAAAACCTTCTACAGTGCAGTCCTAGACAACTTCCCGGTGTCTGGTTTTCCTTGCTGAGCGCTTTCCCTTCTTATGCCCTTTCCCGCTAAGTAATTTTAATGTTAAAAGCTGTTAATTTGAACCTCCTGAAAAATTAATACGCCGGCATATCGTTTGAGAATATATATTTGAATTATAACATAAAAATTAATGATAAGAAATCTAACAACATTGCTGTGTTTCTTCGCCGCACTGAGCGGGTATGCTCAGAATATAAAAACGGGTGTAGTTGTTGTTGGCTCTACCCCTTCAGCCATGTCAGCTGCTATTCAGGCGGCCCGCTCAGGAGTTAAGACCTTGTTAATTGATGCAGGCAGGTTCGATGTCATAACCCTGGCTTCGTCAGACCAGGCGATAAACGGGGGTTTCTATCAGGAATTTAAAAAGCATGCTGATAGCCTTCAAAAGAGCCCGGTGACAGCGAAAACATTCAGCCCGGAGTTTACAGCTCAGGTGTTTAAAAAATGGACAGACACGGTGAAGAATTTGACTGTGCTTCCGAACGCTTCCATCCGAAAGATAGAAAAATCGAAAAAGGGTTGGGAGATTGATTTAAAAGACAGGGAAATAAAGGCTGAAGTAATAGTAGATGCCACCCAAACACAGTCGGTTATCCCAATTGCCTTAGCAAAATTAGACAAGGAAGATAAAGTATCCCTAATTAATCCTGCATCCAGTTATTTATACCGGACCAGCGTTGCTTTTGGAGCCGGAGCTAATTTTGAACCTGTGCCCATTTTTAAGTTAATTAACACGGGTGCAGACAACCTTATTACAACCTTCCCCGGAGGGGAAACCAACTTTCTAACGGGACAGGCGGCCGGCGCGACAGCCGCTTATTGCGTATTTTTCAACACAAATACCAATAACCTGAGCGTTAGAAAAATTCAAACCGAATTGCTTTCATATAAATCTCAGATAATAAGGTTTGACGATCTGTCCGATACTGATTCTGCAAAGGTTGCTCTTCAGCATATCGGTGTAACAGGGATACTGCCTGCAAGGTCGCAGAATGGCAGGCTGCTCTTTTTACCTCAGGCTCCGGTGAGTACCGACGAAATAAAACCTGCTTTAAAGCAATACTACTCGCGAAGCCATGTATGGTTTCTTGATCATAAGGAAGACAAGCTAAAACTTGAAACTGCACTTGATCTTATAAAGTTTTTGGCCTCGAGGGGCGAAGAATTGAACCGCGAAGTAGAAAAGGCCTGGAAAACATCTCTTAAACTCACAGGCTCTTACGATCTTAAAAAGGAACTTACGCGCCGGGAACTCGCAATATTGCTTGATACCTACCTTCAGCCTTATTCGGTAGAGGTTGATTTGCAAGGGAACGTTCGGCGCTAGTTTCAGATTCGCCTTTTTAGTGTAAGCACAAAAAATTTATGGTCTTCAGTGTTTGTTGGGATGACCTCGAGAACGATTGTCCTGTCTTCTTTTGATCGGAAAAGGGTGTTTATTTCATCAATGCCTAAGGATTGTACTTCTTTGAAGTTGACAGACAGAATCCGGTCACCTTTTTTAAGGCCGCATTTTTCGGCAGCTGATCCGGGTTCAACTCTGGATACAATGATCGCCTCATAGTTCTCTCCTTCAGTGGTAATTTCCATTCCGCTCATATCGTGTTCAAACGGTTCTCTGAACATATAATTTGGTCTCAGATACATGGTTTCGCGCTGATAGTCAAAAACCACGTTGAAACGTTTCAGTACATTATTTCCAAGATTTCCGTTTCTGCTTATGTTGGTGATTTTAGCCGCAACGTTACTATAGTCGGGGAAGGCGCAAATAACATTTTCCAGGTGAAACCGGCCGAGCTCCAGTTTAGGTATCCGGCTTATAAAACCACTGATCAGACCTGAAAGGCCGACCCCCAGGTTTGCAGCAATATGCGTTTTAGGTGGTGGATAAGGGATTCCACTTTTAGTTTCCATCGACAGGGGATGGCCGGCGCCAGTATCAATAATGAGTTTTACTTTTTCTTTTTTACCGGGCGATAATTCCGCCATCAACTCGACGTACGGTTTGCGGTCTTCTATTGAAATGGGAATTTTAAATCCTTTTCTGGGGATGTAGGCCGTTTCGTGTGCGTAGTAGGTGACAGATTTCGTTGAGTAGTTAATACGGACGATGAAGCTTTGAAATAGCTCATAACCGATTAGACCGTGGATAGGCATCCCCAAAAATGAAGATAAGTTAAAGGGATCATCCTTAAGAATAGCTACAGGCATATCGCCTATGATTGAATTTCCAAGTTCAATTCTTGCCGTTGGATAAATAAGCGCTGTGATTTCGTCGCCCTCACCAATACCGTTGATCTTCACTGTGCGAGGCTGAACCGAGGGGAGCGATTCGACCAGCTTGGGTTCGGTGATCAAAAACAAGCCAACACCCGTGTCGAGCACAAAATTAAAGGGCCCTTTTTGGTTGATAAATACTTCGACAATGACAAGATTTTTAACGAGACGGAAGGACGTACTTTCCTGCTTCCGGCCATACCGAAAGTTAAATTGCGGGTATGCGCTTTGACAGATCAATAGTATGGTCAATACCAATATGGTTTTGTATCCACCAAGATGATCAGGTTTTCTGCGTTTCAACTTAAGGTAATTGATTGTATATCAAGTTACTCATGTTTTATGAATAAATCAATGATAATCGGGGCCAATCAAAAAAGATCTGCAACGGAGATACGCGCTATCAAGATGAGCACAGGAGAGCCCGCAAATTTACGGCAAAAAAAAAGACCTATACAGCTGTATAGGTCTCCTTATGTATAATGTGAGAATATTAAACCAGTAATCTAACCGGTTCTTCGAGTAATGATTTTAATGTTTGAAGGTACGCTGCGGCACTTGCGCCGTCAACTACACGGTGGTCGCCGCTTAGTGTTACTTTCATAACGTTTCCGGGAACAACGGCTCCGTTCTTCACCACCGGGACTTGCTGAATTCCGCTTACTGCTAGTATGGCTGCATTGGGTGCATTTATAATAGCGGTGAATTCGTCTACACCAAACATACCTAAGTTTGAAATAGTAAAGGTTGAACCTTCCATCTCGGCTGGCTGAAGTTTCTTAGATTTAGCTTTTTGAGCAAAGTCTTTCACTTCCAGAGAGATGTGCGATAATGTTTTACCATCTGCAAAACGAACCACGGGTACTACCAGGCCTTCATCAACCGCAACGGCTACACCGATATTTACATGTTCATTCACCCTGATCTTGTCGCCCATCCATGATGAGTTTATGGTTGGATGTTGTTTTAATGCGATAGCGGCAGCCTTAACAACTAAATCGTTGAACGACACTTTTACCGGAGCATAATCGTTGATTTTTTTGCGGGCTTCCATCGCGCTGTCCATATCAATGCTCATTGTAACAAAGATATGAGGGGCAGTAAATAAGCTCTCAGAAAGTCTGCGCGCAATCACTTTACGCATTTGTGTTACCGGTTTTTCGGTAAACTTCTCTTCTCCTATAAATTGAGGGATAGAGATCGGCTGAGGAGCTGCACCGGCTGGTGCTGGTTTATCGCCTGCAGGAGCTGCTGCTGCCGCCGGTTTAGCTGAAGGTGTAAATCCTTCAACGTCTTTCTTAATAATGCGTCCGCCTTCTGCACTTCCCTTAACCTGCGAAAGGTCTATTCCTTTGTCCTGAGCTATTTTCTTCGCCAGAGGAGATGCTTTAATCCTCGAATCAGAGTCGGATGATTTTGCCTCTGGTTCCTCTTTTGAAGGTTCGGATGAAGGTGCTTGTTCTGCTTTTTTCTCTGCAGAAGCTGCGGCAGGTTTTCCACCTTTTAATAGAGGCTGTACGTCTGTTCCTTCTTTACCAACGATGGCGATAATGTCGTTAACTTTTGCCGCCTGGCCTTTTTCTACACCAATGTAAAGTAAAGTTCCTTCTGCGTAGGCAGTAACCTCCATAGTAGCCTTATCGGTTTCTACATCGGCTAAAGTATCGTCGCTTTTTACAGTGTCGCCAACTTTTTTATGCCATTCGGCGATGACGCCTTCGGTCATAGTATCGCTTAAAAGAGGCATCCGGATAACGGTTGCTCCAACAGATTCAGGATCTATTGCTCCGCTTTCTTCTTCGGCACTTGACTCTTGTTTTGCGGGCGCCTCAGATTCTGATTTTGCTGCTTCAGGAGTAGAGTTTCCCCCTTCAAGTAAGGGTTTATAATCTTCACCTTCCGCTCCTAATATCGCAATTACAGAGTCTACAGGAGCAGCAGTGCCTTCCTCTGCACCGATGTATAATAGAGTTCCTTCCTGGAAAGATTCAAAGTCCATTGTGGCTTTATCAGTCTCAACTTCGGCGATTAATTCGCCCGAACTTACTTTATCGCCAACTTTTTTATGCCATTTTGCGATAACACCTTCGGTCATGGTATCGCTCATTTTGGGCATTCGAACAACTTCAGCCATTGCTTATATTTTCAGTTTTTAACAATTATTTAGCTTGTGATGTAAGGATAGTCTTCCTGTACATACACATCTTTGTATAACTCAGCAGCTTCAGGATAAGGAGATTCCTCGGCAAACTTCACCGATTCTTCTACTATTGTCTTCACTTTAGCATCTATTTCGTCGAACCAGGCCTGATCTGCATAGTTATTCTCAACTATCGCTGCCTTAACAACTACAATCGGATCTTTTGCTTTATAGCTTTCAAGCTCCTCTTTGGTGCGGTATTTTGCCGGATCAGACATGGAGTGTCCTTTGTAGCGATATGTGCGCATTTCAAGGAACGTTGGTCCTTCTCCGTTACGTGCGCGTTGCACCGCTTCGTCCATAGCATTGTGTACAGCAACCGGATCCATTCCGTCAACAGGTGCACAAGGCATGTCGAAACCTAAACCAATTTTGTAGATATCTACCATATTAGTGGTACGGGCAACAGAAGTACCCATAGCATAACCGTTATTTTCGCAAATAAAGATTACCGGTAACTTCCATAGCATCGCCATATTGAAGGTCTCGTTTAAGGCACCCTGGCGCACAGCACCATCGCCCATGTAGCATACATTTACATTTTTGGTACCGAGGTACTGTTCTGCGAATGCGATACCTGCGCCTAGTGGAATCTGAGCACCTACGATACCATGTCCGCCAAAGAATTTCTTCTCTTTACTAAACATGTGCATAGAGCCGCCCTTTCCTTTAGAGCAACCGGTTACTTTTCCATATAGCTCAGCCATCACTTCATTGGCCGACATACCTCTCGCTAATGCATGAGCATGATCGCGGTATGTAGTAATCATGGAGTCGTCTGGCGTTAAAACAGACATAGCGCCTGCAAGAACTGCTTCCTGACCAATATATAAGTGACAAAATCCTCTGATTTTTTGTTGTCCGTAAAGCTGACCAGCTTTCTCTTCAAACTTACGAAACAGCAGCATGGATTCGTACCACTGCAAATAAGTATCTTTGGTAATTGGAACTGAACTCATTCGTGTTAATGTGCTTTTTGGCTGGCAAATCTAACCATAAATACTAAGAAAAAGAACATGATTTGCTTTTGTTTTTTAGCAAATTGTCGTGAAAAACTTATCTTTTTTAGAAAGAGAAGCAGATTTTGTCTTTATTCTTCAGGTTTAATAAAAGAAAGGAGGATTTCTTAGTGTTTTTATATCAGCCTTTAAGCAAGTCGCCCAGGCCGCCCAGTCCTCCAAGCATATCCTGACTCATGGCCTGCATTTCGGATTGATGCGCGTTTTCTGCCTGCTCAATCGCTTTGTTTATAGCAACAGCCAGCAACTCTTCAAGTTCTTCTTTGTCGGCAGACGATAAAAAGGTCTGATCAATCTCAATAGCAGTTACGAGTTTATTTCCGTTGGCTGTAACTTTTATTTTTCCGCCTTCCGCTTCACCTATAACCGTTACATTATCGAGGCGCTTTTTTACTTCGGCGGCTTTTTGCTGGACCTGTAATAGTTTGTCGAACATATGATACTTAGTTTAGGAAGAGAACATAACTTTTTTTGAAAAGTTTATATTGTTTTCCGAATGACATCGGGGGTTAGTGGCTTGGAGATGAACCCCTTTACTGAAGCATATGACTGTGAGCGGGAAATGTCTTTTTCGTCAACAGAAGAACTTACAATAAAAATTCGGATATCTTTAATAAGCGTATGCCTGATTTTTTCAAATTTATCCAGAAAATCCCAGCCATCCATAACCGGCATATTGAGGTCGAGCAAGATTACGTCTGGCAGAGCTTCGATCATCTCGCAGTTATCCTGCAGAAATTTTAACCCCTTGCCAGCTTCGGTAAAGCTCACATATTCATCAAAAAGCTGGTGCTTAGAGATCATTATCTGAGCAATGCGCTGATGTATGGGATCGTCGTCAATGATAAAAACTTTACTCATTTATCACAAAGTATAGGTCTGTGTTGATCAAAAAGCTATCCGTAGTTATTGCAGACAGTTTATTAGATCAACAAAATACATTATTTGTTACAAATCAGTGTGTTAAATTTTAACTTAAAATAAAAGATTTGTCAATGCAGCACAAACATAGGAATACTGTTGATAAAAATCAACACGTTGTGGATTTAAATACGCGACCTGCTCTTAGTCATCTGCAGTATCTCCACTACCCGAATAGGCCGACTTGTGAACCACAGGCATATCTACTATCCTGAATAATTCATGCAGTTGCTGCAGGCTTCCGTTAGTGAGATTGGTTAGAAGTACGATTGTCACATCGGTTGTTAAATCACGTAAATAAATATGACGGAACCCATGCCACCATCCGGTATGGTAAACTACATGGTGTTTATCCCCGTTAAAGATTCGCCATCCATAACCGTAGTTAAAATGACCTTTAACGGTTTCGTTGTGGCCGGTATAGGCTGAATCGAGGAGCGCTTTACTTACCAATTTTCCTTTTCGTAAGGCTCGATCGAATAAATAAAGGTCGCGAACAGTACTGTATATTCCTTTATCGCCAACAGGTCCGTCTAAGAAGTTCTGCACCACCGAATACCTCCATGTTCCGCGGTCGTGGCCCACCACTTTTACCGGAATCTTTTCATATTCTGCCTTAGAATAGACGGCTGTGTTTTTCATCCCGGAAGGATCAAATATGTTTTCCTTCATAAATTGGGAGAACTTCATTCCGGAAACCTTCTCTACAATCGCAGCCAGTATCATGTAATTTGAGTTGTTGTAGTGAAATTTCCGGTTGGGAGTGGTGTATGGATTAGGCTTTCGTTCGGCAATGATCCGCATTACATCCTGATTCGTGATTCCGATTTTCTGGTTTCTTTTTTCCTTACGCCAGATTCCGTCTACAAAGTACACATAGTTCATTAAACCCGACCGGTGAGTAAGAAGCATTTTAATGGTGATGCCTTCGTAAGGGAAATCAGGATAGAAATCTTTTACAGTTTGTTCGAGTCTTATTTTACCCTGATCCACGAGCATCAGAACCGCAGTTGCGGTTAACGGTTTGGAGACCGATGCCAGTTCAAATTGATAATCGATCTGTAAGCTATCTCTCCGCAGATAATCTGCCCAACCAAAAGCATTTTGATAAAGTATCTTCCCCTGTTTGGCTACCAGAACGTTTCCGTTAAAATTTCTGTTGCGGTGCAGGTTCTTCATAAAGGCATCAATCCTTTTATCTGCTTTTTCGGGATCATAAAGCATCGCCAGGCTGTCGGCCTTATTATCTTCGGCAGTTCTTACAGTTTTTTTAGTTTCTTTCGATGAGCATGAAGTAATAAAAAATAAAAATGCGAGCGCCTGTATAATAATGAAGAAATGCCTGATCATATATGCCTGGTTAAAATAACACCTTAAAAAAGGGTGGAAATTAAAAATTATTACAAAAGCACAGCGAAAGAGTTTTAAACTTTTCTGTGATGAAATAGCAAGAGTGTAATATCCAGTGCTTTAGCCAAATGAAGGTTTGGCGAAGAATTTTCTGAGGCGTTAAAATAAGTCTGACAGTTTATTCGCACCAAACCATCACGAACCTAACAGCCGACGCGCCGTTTGGAATAAGCTCACGATAGCTTCCCTGCCATTAAAAAACCAATATATTTCAAATGAAAAATCTAAATTTGCGCCATCAAAAAAAATAAAGTCATGACTTTCAGAATAGAGCACGATACGATGGGAGACGTTCAGGTCCCGGCAGATAAATATTGGGGGGCACAGACAGAACGCTCAAGAAATAATTTTAAAATTGGTCCTGAGGCGTCAATGCCAAAGGAAATTATTGAAGCCTTTGCTTATCTTAAAAAGGCGGCCGCATATACTAATACGGATTGCAACGTGCTTGCAGCAGAAAAGCGTGATTTAATTGCGCAGGTTTGTGATGAGATTCTGGAAGGGAAACTTGAGTCTGAATTTCCTTTAGTTATCTGGCAAACAGGGTCGGGAACCCAATCTAATATGAACGTTAATGAGGTAGTAGCCAATCGCGCTCATGTATTGCAGGGGAATAAACTAGGGGAAGGCAAGACCTTTATCCACCCTAATGATGATGTAAACAAATCTCAGTCTTCAAACGATACCTACCCAACCGCTATGCATATAGCTGCTTACAAAATGGTAATGGAAGTAACCATTCCGGGTGTCGAAAAACTCAGAGATACTTTAAAGGCGAAGTCGGAGCAGTTTAAAAGCGTGGTTAAAATTGGCCGTACGCATTTGATGGATGCCACTCCTCTAACCCTTGGACAGGAATTTTCGGGCTACGTGTCCCAACTGGATCATGGCTTAAAAGCGCTGCGTAATACCCTGGATCATTTGTCTGAACTAGCTCTGGGCGGCACTGCAGTAGGAACCGGAATCAACACTCCAAAGGGATATGATATTAAGGTAGCAGAATATATTACCAAATTCACAGGGTTACCGTTCAGAACAGCGGATAACAAATTTGAAGCTCTTGCCGCACACGATGCTCTTGTTGAGTCGCATGGTGCCTTAAAGCAAATCGCGGTTTCTTTAATGAAAATAGGTAATGACATTCGTTTACTGGCTTCGGGTCCGCGGTCTGGCATTGGCGAGATCTATATTCCTGAGAACGAGCCGGGATCATCCATTATGCCCGGCAAGGTTAACCCTACTCAGAACGAAGCCATCACCATGGTTGCGGCCCAGGTAATGGGTAATGATGTGGCCATCACTATTGGCGCATCGAACGGGCATTTCGAATTAAACGTTTTTAAGCCGGTTATTGCAGCCAACTTTTTGCAGTCGGCACGCCTGATCGGTGATGCATGTGTGTCTTTCAACGACCATTGCGCTATAGGTATCGAGCCTAATTATGCTGGTATCAAAAAACATGTAGATAATTCACTGATGCTGGTTACAGCCCTGAACCCTCATATTGGATATGAGAATGCTGCCAAAATAGCTAAGAAAGCGCATAAGGAAGGAACTTCATTACGTGAAGCCGCATTAGAACTTGGCTTGCTTACTAACGAACAGTTCGATCTTTGGGTGAGACCCGAAGATATGATTGGTGGATTAAAATAATGCCCTCTTTCTCCCTCTCACCTGAGGGGGAGACTTAATATTATGCAGATAAAGTGTCTCTTGTTTCTTATTGTTTGTTCCGCGCTTGCCTCATGTAAGTTTAATCCGAATTACCAGGGGCGGGGTGCAGACTATCTGCAGGGAATTTGGGAAGAAGAATCTGTTCCTTACCAGGATAGCCTTATTCAGTATACAAGACATAGTTTCAGGTTTAGCTGCGATTCTGTGTACATCCAGATGGAGACTAAGGCTAAAGCGAATTATAATCCCGACAGCTGTTTTAACAAAGGCACCTGGAAAGAATATGCCAAAGGTAACTATGTGTTTAAAAACGATACTCTGTACATCCTTAGCACCTTTACCAAAGCTGATTATAAACAAAAGTTATCGGGATGTTACCGTATAGGTCAGTATTTGCCCACCTTTGTAGTTAAGGAAAGAGACGAAAACAAGCTCGAATTACAAGGCTTACAACAGCATATTCCTTTAACCTTGAAGCTAAAGGAGCGAACTACCTGTATTCCTAAACCTCTTTAGGTATGAAAAATACATATAAACTAATTACTGCATTTTTTCTGTTCTCAGTACTTGGTCAGCAAGCCATGGCCTGGGGTGTTCTGGGGCATCGCATTGTGGGCGAAATTGCAGACAGCCATTTAAAATCGAAAACCCGGAAAGAGATTAAAAAAATCCTGGGAAACGAATCGGTGGCCATGTCAAGCAACTGGATGGATTTTATTAAGTCGGATAATTCGTTTAGATATCTGGGCAACTGGCATTATGTAAACTTTCAACACGGGTTAAATTATACCCAGGTGGATGAATACCTGAAGAGGGATACCAGCACGAACATATACACCAAAATAAAATTTGTTAGCGGGGAACTGAGAAAAAAACAGCTTCCGCTTGAGATGAAACGGATGTATTTGCGCATATTAATTCATTTGGTGGGCGATGTGCATCAGCCGATGCATTGCGGCAGGGCCGAAGATCAGGGCGGAAATGAAATTAAGGTAACCTGGTTCAACAAGCCGGTAAATTTGCATAGCCTTTGGGATTCTGAATTAATAGAGTTTCAGCAGTTAAGCTACACGGAATTTGCCAGGGCGATAAATTACCCAAGTGTTTCGGAACGGAAGACCTGGCAGCAGGATGATCTGACTACATGGGTCTTTGAATCGTACAAGTTGAGCGACGAGCTTTATAAGGAAGCAGAAATGAATACAAAATATAGTTACCGGTATAACTTTGACCATATAAAAACCCTTGAACAGCAGTTGCTGAAAGGAGGGGTCAGACTTGCCGGATTGTTAAATCAAATCTTTAGTACTTAATAGATATGAAGATTTTAATGGTTTGCCTGGGCAATATTTGCCGGTCGCCTCTTGCACATGGAATTATGGAGAACCTGGTGAAAGAGAAAGGGTTGCATTGGGAGATAGATTCTGCAGGTACTGGCGATTGGCATATTGGTTCGCCGCCGGACAAACGCTCGATTGCCGTTGCTAATGCGTATGGTATTGACATCTCTGGTCAGTGCTGCAGACAGTTTCAAGTAGCAGATTTCGATAAGTTCGACCGGATATTTGTGATGGATCGAATGAACCTGAGGGATGTTCTCGCTCATGCGAGAAGAGAATCTGATAGAGAAAAGGTGAGATTGTTACTCGATACAGAAATGGTTCCAGACCCATATTATGAAGACGATCAATTTGATGCAGTTTTTAAAATGATTGAAAAGGGCTGCAGAAATATTATTGAAGAAGAATTGAGCCGCCGGGTGCGGTAGCTCGTGTCTGAAGTCAGTTCTGAAATGGTCAAGCTAAAAGCCAGACTGCGGTTATTTCTCGTGCAGTCTGGCTTTTGTATTTCTGTTTGGCTATTTTTTAGAGGCTTTCGTCGGTTTCGTTAACACAATATCGGGTCTTGGCGCTTTTTTCATGTCCTCACCCAGATAAAAACTTAGATGCGGAGGCTGATTATAAGCCACATTTTGCCAGGCTATACTTAGCCTGTATTGGGGGTCGTGCATCAGTGTATACAGGCGATGGCTTGTTGGAATAGTAGTGGTGTAGAGACGTAATTCGTTAGGGCTGTTGGCGAAAATGATTTCTTCCCTCCAATCACCCAGGAGATCTGCCATCAGGTTTGGATTTCTGAAACGGGCTCCTGCTCCCTCCTGGGCATTAAAAATGGTGCCTGTTCTGTATTTTTCGACTTTGCTGCCACTCAAAATTTCACGGGTCAGATCGCCATCCCACCATATCACAAAGCCGCTTGAGCTTGGCGAAGGACCAATTTTCTCACCTTTCATATTGTGCAGCCCGTCAGAACCTGACCACCACATTTCGGCGCCTGGATTATCTGCGTCAATGTTTTCTGCTACGCCTCTTCCCACATCCGTATCAATTGCACCTTTAAAATAAACTTCGCCGGTACGGGCGTTATAAACCGCCACGCCGGGGCCGGCATCTTTAACATATCCGGAGTCGCCTTTTGAATGATCTTCAATTTCATGAGGGCCAAAAACTTCGAGGCCAGGCTTTGTAGGGTCGAGATCGCTTACATGCAAAGCATCTCCGTGCCGAAAGCCGGTAGAAAACAAACCCTTGCCGTTATCGTCTACCACCATCGCGCCGTACACAATTTCGTCTTTACCATCATCATCCACATCGGCAACCGTCAGGTTGTGATTTCCCTGACCTGAAAAAGGGTTCTTGCCATCCTTAGTATCGAATACCCAACGTGAAGTAAGCTTTCCGTTTCTGTAATCCCAGGCCGCCAGCACGGTTCTGCCATAATATCCACGGCACATTACCACACTTGGAAGTTTGCCATCCAGGTAGGCTGCACAGGCCAGAAAGCGGTCTACCCTGTTCCCACTGTTGTCGGTGCCACCATTTCCGCCCGGGCCGCCCCAGCCATCAGTAGGATATCGTGAAGGGATATAAGCCGTAGTGGCCATCGCTGCGCCTGTTTCACCGTTGAATATGGTAAAGAATTCTGGTCCGTCAAGCACCTTGCCCAGCGTTCGAGCTTCTTTACTTCTGTAATCTTTAGTAGAATCGCCAATCACTTTTCCTTTACCGTCAATTGTTCCGTCTGCGGTTTTCATGGCTACTTCGGCTTTGCCGTCGCCATCCATGTCAATGGCAATAAACTGGGTGTAATGTTCGCCTTCGCGGATATTCCTGCCAAGATTAATGGTCCAAAGTAAAGTTCCGTCTAGTTTATATGCCTGTAAAACAGGTTTGTCTGTCAGGCCGTTAAAAGAGTTATCAAGTCCTTTCCCCACCTGGTGAAGCACCAGTTCATATTGGCCGTCGCCATCAAGGTCGGCAGCAGAGGCGTCGTGAGGCCTGTAGCCTGCTGGCGTTTGAAGTGGAATGGAGAGAAATTGTTGTACCGGCGCATTGGCAGGTAAAATGAATGGCTTACTGTCACCGGTTTCCTTCCCGTTTACAATTGCCTTTATTGTATACGTAGTGATCTGGCTTAAATCAGCTTTGGTGTCTATGAAGTTAGTGCCCGCCGTCATCGGTTGCGAGTTTAGCTTCACAGCCTTGCCACTGCCTGTTGTCCGATAGATATTAAAGGGCAGATTCGTTGGTTCTGTACCCAACAAACGCCAGCTGATAAACACAGAATCGGGCTTATGCCTGACGGCTATAACACCACGGTCGAGACCTTCCATAACACGTTGGCCAAAAAGGGAGGTACTGAGGAAAATAAAGAGCAGGTACAGCACTTGCTTTCTCATGATTTTTAAGTTTAGGTGACAGTCAAAAATTGGTCGTATCGCGGGTTTGGTTTAACCCGAGGAGCTTTATAGCGGCCTGAAGTAAAGTTGGTGTTTAGAAATCAGAGTTGCAATCGCGTTATGGTAAAATATCGATTACAAGGAGAGCTATCAATGCTTGTAAGGTTAGCGGAAAAGATGCTCTTTGATCAGCCCTAAGATGATCACCTGGGTTTGATTACATCCATATAGGCGATATTCAGCGCGTCCCGAACTAATTCTTCAGGTAGGTTCTTCAATTCGAAAGTAGTCCAGCCCTGAAGTCCCCACTTGTTGGGAACGGCATAAACGGCGCTTTTCCCAATCGCGCAGAATACAGACTGTTCTACAACAGGTAATTTGATATTGGCCGATTCGACTGACTCCTGAAGCGTAGCAAAAATCCTTTTCCCATCAACTTTAAAAGCAATTCTGTCGAAATGTGGATGGGTAATCGTTCCTGGGAAGGAGAGAGCCAGGTTTTTAAAATCGTTTAAATTCATAATATCTGGTTAAGCAAGAAAGGATGAGTTGAAACTCCGGCTAATCCGCTGTGAAATTATTTACAGTAATCCTTCATGGCCTCGAGAACCATCTCATTTCTGTCACCTAGCTCATATCCCTTGCTGAGATCGGCACAGATCTTTTTAAGTTCTTCCTCTGGAATCTCCACTTTGTCTTTTGACGCTAAAACCGTTACGCCATTTGTTTTGCTTAGTGTTCTGCTATTTTTTAGCTGATGTTTTCGTAAACGAGTGAATGCACGATTTGTAAATACTTTCGTAGACAAAGGTTCGAGTTCCAGGGCCTTGTCAAAATCGGTAAGAGCTTCATCAAACCTGAAGTCGTTTAATTTCATGGTTCCCCGTTCAAAATAAGCATCGCTGTATTGCGGATTTAATACGATAGCCTTATCTAAGTGTTTAATCGCTCCGGCAATATTCCCATCTTTATACAATTTGCTTGCTTTGCCTAGCAAGGAATAAAACGCTTCTTCTTCTTTTGTAGGTGTGGCTTTTCCGTCCTTAAACTCGGTTTCTCTTTTTAGCTTGCCGGTAGAGTACCATTCTTGCCACGTTCCATCTTCTTTTCCGTGTTTGAAAAGACCTTTGTTTTTAATTTGGCCGTTGCTGAAAAAAGCTGCCGCTGTTCCTTCTGCTATCCCGGAGTCGGTATAAGTGCGATAAAAGCTTTTGTTACCATTTGGATAGTAAACAATCCTCAGCCCGTAGGCTAGCCCATCCTTCAAACGGCCTTCTCCCTGTTTTTTTCCATCCAGGAAGTAGTCGATAAACGGTCCAGTATAGGGTTTTGACGCATTTTTTAAATACCATCTCCCATTATCCTTTTGTTCCATCAATCTTACGGTGGGGATTTTCTTCAGTTCTTCCGATCGGTTAAAATATTCTTTAGTGGTTATAAAAATGAGTTTGTCGATATCAGAAAATCCACGTTGTTCAATCAGAGATTTCGTATTGATTACCTGAACTTCGTGAATAGCCTCCTGACGTAGGGATCCAAATCCCTCTTTGGGTTCGTCGATTATAGGTACAGAATCAACCACATATAGTATTCGCTCTTCCGCCGCTTGAGCAAATGCATTTAATGAGAAGCTTAAAATGAACAGTATTAATGAGAATAAAGCTTTCAATTTTTTTTTATCAGATGGTAAATTATCAGTGTCCTTCATATTGTCCGTTAAATCATTGATTTATCATGTCCCCTTTCTCATCCAGCATTTCTTTCGCAGCAATTTTAGCTTCTTCGACAAATCTCTCATCGTCAAGAATCGATTTGAGATCTTCAACCGATTTGTAGGAATAGATTTTTTTCAGCTTCGTGATTCTGTTGAGATCAAGCTCCTCATCCTTCTCGATTGCATCCGTTTGAAGATAGCTCACAACATAAGTATGGGCAATCCTGTCGTGCAAGGTTCTGTTCTTGCTATCTTTTAATAACGAAATTACATCACCGATATGAAGTAATGTGGCCATTAGCAGGGACTGGTCCTGAATGTTATCTAAAATAAGAAGTATCGAATCAGATGAACCCTGGTGTTGAATTGCAACTGCCGCAAGGGATGTGAAAAGATAAACAAAGGCCAGACCGAGATGAAAAATATTTCTTGTTAATACCTCTTTCAAAGACGGAGGTTGATAATCTTCGTTGACTACGAAAATATTCATCGCTTTTTTTCCGGGTGTCCCTTGATATTTATATTCACAAAAAGGTTTATACCCGTAGCTTAGTATTGTAAATAAGCTTAAGAGAAGATGATGATCAAGTATAGAAACGTTAGTAAAAATCAACAGGTAGACTAAGCCAATGATCAGGGTATCAAACAGGGAAGCAACAAGGCGTTGCCACAATGTTGCATAAGCCATTGATCTGTCGCTTTGTTCGGTATCTGCTTCCATTTAAGAAATTTGAGATACTAAAGCTAAGAAAAATTAAGAGATCAGTTGCACACGTACAAGCGTGAGATTAAGGTACATTCGTTGAGATTTCTTGCTGGCGCAGATTGAATTCCATGATCACAGCCTTTCGCCGCACTTTCTAACAACGTAAAGTGCCAGAGAGCCCTTGAGCTTCTGGCACTGATCAGCTTATAAAATATTTAATAAGGAGAATATCTAAATTTATTTTTCAAGCCCCGCACTGAGCAGTTCGTCAGAACTTAAAAGTTCATCTTTTTCGTAGAACTCTACAAGGCCGGAGTCAACGTTGTACATTCCGCCTATAATTGCCACTTCGTTCGAGTCGATCATTTCCTTTAGCAAAGGGCTTCTTTCCATTATTTGATCCATGGTTAATATCACGTTTAAAGAAGCAACTTTCTCTACAAACTCCGAATTTGAAGCGTTGCGGTTTGCACTGATACTGGTTTCGGCTTTAATGGCAGGTTGAATTTTTTCTAACAAGGCACTGAGATTTCCGAGCTTCACTCCGTCGCAGGCACCTTTAATCGCGCCACATTTTGAGTGCCCCAATACTGCAATTACTTTCGCTCCGGCAACTTTACAGGCAAATTCCATACTTCCAAGAATATCTTCGTTTAAAACATTTCCTGCTATTCGTACGCTAAATACATCACCCAAACCCTGGTCGAATATCAGTTCGGCAGAGGTTCGGGAGTCAATGCAACTCAAAATTACAGCAAAAGGATGTTGTCCTTCCGACGTTTCATTAACCTGCTGAAGCAGATTGCGGTTAATTTTTAAGTTACTTACAAACCGTTTATTTCCCTCCTTTAACAATTCGATCGCTCTGAGAGGTGTAAGCGCTGCCTGCATTTCTTTTGTTAATGTTTTCATCCTTGCTGTTTTTAATTGTTATTGCACAAACAAACATAGTAAAAATATCATCTATAATAGTAATACTTTCAACAAAAAATATCTTTACCTTTGTTGTTTCAGTTTTCTATGGAGCTATCTCTTAAGTTTAATATTAATCAAAAGCTATCGCTTCGCAACCCCGAAGAGTCTGATCTGGGCAGGAAAATTATCCAGCACGGGATAGTACTTGTGCATCAAATGGGATTTGAGGTATTCACCTTCAAAAAGTTAGCTAAAGAGATCGGAACTACAGAAGCCAGTATTTACCGGTATTTTGAAAATAAGCATCGCTTGCTTTTATACATAGTAGACTGGTATTGGAGCTGGCAGGAATATCGTCTGATGTTTCAAACAAATAATATCGCGAGTGCCGAGGAGAGGTTAAAAATAGCTATAAGTCTGTTATCGGATCAGGTTGAAGATGATGTGTCCACCAGTTATATCAATGAAAAATTGCTGTATGAGATAGTGATGTCTGAAGGGGCAAAGTCTTACCTCACCAAACATGTAGCCGAAGACAACAAGGCAAAATTCTTCAAGCCATATAAAGATTTATGTGCCAGGATAGCGGGTTTTATCCGCGATTATAATCCTGATTATAAGTACCCGTTTTCTTTGTCGAGCACCATCATCGAAATGGCGCACTCACAAAAATACTATATGCACAATTTGCCTTCGCTTACAGATTTTGGTGCAAGTAAAGATGAAACTCAGATAGTTTCTTTTTTAGAAAACCTGGTATTTTCGAGTATACGGAAGCATTAGAGCGATATATGGCTAGTGCCTGAGCCGTCTTTTCAGCCTTACAAAACTGGCAAGTACCTAAAAAACCAACACGCCTCATAAACACATCGAACGTGTAAGTTACAGGCTGTGTTTCGAATTGTACAGCTTTACAAGCTGCTTAATGGTAGCAACCGTAATTTTTTCCAAGCCTTTCATTTTTTCCTGTATCTCCGGCTCATCTTCCATCATCTCTGCCAGAATCGCTTTAGACACTTCCACCATTGATCCGGTTGATTTTTTAGTATTGAGCATGCCTCTGTAAGTTTGACCTGTCCCTATCAGAACCTTCGACATCCCTGGCACAACTCCGGATTTCTTAGTCAGAAAAACCTCGCGATACGAATTATTGTCGCCATGGCGTAGCAGGTAGTATCGCTTTGCCGTTTCTCCACTGTTTATATTACCTGAACTGAGGGCGACACCAACAGTTACACAAACAAGATTTAAGGAGCCTTTAACCAGATAATCTTTAATGGCATATTTCCCACCCTCCAGCGGCGTATAACCCTCTTCAAGTTTAGTTACATCATTCAAATACGACTGGCTCCGCATCACATAGATGTTATTCTTTGCATTCTTTTTCTCTCCGGATTTTACGGTGTTGATAGCGGAAGCGGGGCTTTTAGTAGTGCTGGTGTCTGCAGCGATGGCTTCCGTGGTACTTTGTGCGCTGGAATATTGAAAAGCCAGAGCAAGAGATACTATAGAAAGTACAAGGGGTTTCATTTGTTAGTGATAAGGTGTATCAAATTTAATAATATTTTGATTGGTTGCTGCTTTAAATCAGGGCACGGCGAAGCATTCCGGGGAGTTCGAGGTTGCCGGATGAGTTGAAGATGATTAACTCTTAGGTTAATATAAGGCTTGAGATCGGTTTGTTTCCGTTATTTTTACCTGGAAGGTTAAGGCTTTATTTAACTGTATACGCCGTTACCGTATTGTGGTAAAAGTTAGGGATATACAGAGTTTTTGTCTTTGAATTGTATTCCATATCGGCCGTATTGATCTTTTCTTTGCTTGAGTCGATTAGCAACTGAGGGGTTCCGGAATTAACGTACCATACTTTACCTCCCCATTCTGAAACTATATATTTCTCATTTGCAAGACCAACAATGCCGTCAATGCCACCCATGCCTTTAGCGATTGTGCTTAAGGTGTTAGTGGCCGTATTCAGAGATAAAAGGGAACCATTGCCATTTCCAATTAGTAACTGGTTCTTTTGCATCAGCAGTCCGTTAATTCCCTTCAGCAGAGCATCTTCTGATATGAGAGTGATTCTGCCATTTTTCAAAGCGTGTAATTTATTGGTTCCCGAATCGGAAATATATATAATGCCGTTTTTAGTGTCGACAGCAATATCATTCAAAAACTTCGCACCTTCAACGGGATACCGCTTTATAATCTTACCGCTGGCAAGATCTATCTCAGCAACACCGGTGATTTCTGTTACGTATAGTTTGTTGTCCAAAATGCCCATTCCTTTCGGCGAATTTAAGCCGTTTGTAAATTTTAAAGTCAGGACCTTTCCATCAGGGCTCATTTTGCTTATAAAGCTGCTTTTGTTATCTGCGGTGGGATTTCCATTGATGCAAGAAACATATAAAACATTCTCTTTGGGCTCAAAAAGTACACTTTCGGGGGTTCTGATACTTGTATCGCTCTGCCAAATCTGGGTTAAAGTGATTTCTTGTGCTTGTGACCGCGGACTAAGGCAGATTAACATCAGCAGGCTGCCAAGTGAAGACAATATTATCTTTTTCATGAATTTGAAGAATGGTTAGTTCAATTATAAAAATTAAAAAGGCAATTAACAACGATTTGAGGCATTATTTACGCATAAATAAACACACCGGTTTTCATTACGGAAAAAGGAAAGAAATTTTTCCTGTGGGGGGCCCAAGCGCGTGCGTTTGACTAGGGTGAATGCCTTAATATCAGTTTTTTACCTCCCTTAAGGGAGAGAACTATTCCAGTTCATGGCGGCCATCGTCCTTAACTTTCGCGCCGTCTTCAATTTTACGAATTCGTAACGCCATATATGGTTTTCCAGGCATCTTTATCGACGACTTGTTCTTATCAATAAATTTATATCTGTTTCCCGGCATGGGCACAACTTCAAACACCTTGTTAAGGGGCGTAACAGTCATGTTCCAGGTGTCGATAATATCGGCCTTGAATTTCACACCAGTGGCAAGCTCTCTTTTCGGAAGCACAAAATCCCATCTGTTCATTTTATCCTTTCCAAAATAGATGAGGTAATAATCCCCTGCTTTGCCGGCCATATTGTTTTCATAATAATGGTCAATCGGTTCCAGCCCGCCGACAGGGTTACTTTCTACAATCTTTCTTAAAAATGCGATCCGGGCAGGGCTTGAACCGGTTAAGCGTCCGCCATTGGAAATCCAGGGGCTGGCCTGGTAAGATTCGCCGTGAGTTGCGTAGCCCCCGCCAATTATAGCATTCCAAAAACGGAATGTCATTTCTTCTCCTGATAACTGCCCCCAGCGACTGTCGATGTTGCCTTCATAATTTATTTCATCGTTTACAACGGGCTTTTTATAAATGTCTCTCAGTATAGCTGTTCCGAAAGGGGCTTTTACAACATTATAATATTGGTAACTAACGTGTGTAACCCAGGGTTTTGTATAATCATAGATCCTATCGGCATTGTGTATAGACCGAAGGTGTTGATAAGGGTCTTTTTGCTGTACCAGTTGAAACAGTTCATCCCAGTCGTTATCATTCATGTTCCGGATGAAACTGTTCTCGTTAGCAAGGCTCCACCAAACATTCCGGAAGGCAGCATACCGGGCCACCATGTACTGGGCAAAACGCCTATTCACCTCCTGGCCTGCCATGTCAAAGCCCCATTTACCTTTATCGTAGGGACGGAAAAGAATCAAATCGGCCTCCACACCTAAGTCCCTCAGCTTACGCATACATTCATCAAGATTTTTGAAGTACTCGGGGTTGAAACGTGAAAAGTCCCAGTTCTCGCGGCTGGTCCCTTCAAAAGGAAAAACCGTTATTTTAAGCGGTCCCTCAACATATCTGTCTTTGTATGGCGGGACTGCTAAAAAGCGTACTTTGTTAAACGGACTCGATTTAAGGGTTGCTACGGTGCGGGCTTTCGTTTGCGCATCCTGGAAAGGCCATTCGTATATGGTAGTGCCAAACGGATAATAGGGCGTGCCATCTTCGTATTGAAAATGATAGCTTCCGCGCACTTTAACCGGTCCGTGATTCTTGGCTGAGGGACTTGTGCATTCAAAACTTCCCTTATTATTTTCGAGTTCCCGTTTGTTGCTGCTGGTGAGGTAAGTCCATGTACCTTCTTTATCGGGCATGAACCTGATTTTGTAAACTCCGTTGCCGTCGTAATATCCGTCCTGTTCATACACTTTATCGCCATTGCTGAACCGGCCGGTTAAAGTAGTACCGACAAAGGGGTTGCCGGAAGACGGACCCTTGAGTGTGATTTCAAATACATCCCATTTTTCAATCCTGTCTTGAGAAAAAGTGCTGTTTACGAACAGGATAAGAAATAAAATAGGCAGGGAAACGTGCTTGATCTGCATAATATTTCGAAAAGTTTTGGTCAGGTTTAAACGACCAACAATATTACGATACCGGAAGCCATTCTGGTTTATAGCAACACATTCGTTACTTTGTTCCTGGCCGGTCGAAGCACTTAAGTCAATCCGTTAACACTCAATTCGCCTTTTAACATGCTGTCTGTCAGCTTTTAAGAGGCGCCAAAAAAAGGGAGCAGCTCTGGCCACCCCCTTTCTAAGGTTAATCCGAAGATGTGATCAGATCTCTTTATATTCAAATTTCAACGTTACCACCTCTTCGTCTGAAGTAACTGTAGCAGTCAAAGGGTAGCCTTGACTATCGTACGTATATACAGTATTGCTGTTTACATCAAACTCGGTACCCGGGCTGTCGAAGTTTTCGGTGAGCACTTCGTTTTTTGCGATAAAGCTGGCAGTAATCCCAGCCGGATCAAGCACGTACTTTACGGCCGGGTTGGTGAGCATGGATTTTTTTGTTCCATAAGTATAAGTGCGGGTATAAGTACCACCGGCGGTTAACACTGTCTCTATTTTAGTTACATTTCCATTCTGGTAAGTCAGGGTCGACTTCGCGGATTGCTGGGTCTGAACCTTCTGAATAATCTCGGTAACCTTCCCGCTAGCAATTGTATATTCAAGGTTAGTGGTGCTTTGTAACTGTCCTTCATCATATGTTTTTAATGAACCGGTCACAGGAATTGCGTTTGTGTAAACTGCTTCAAAAACCTGTTTAGAGTCTCCTTCTATATTCTCTACTTTAGTAAGGTTTCCGCCGGCATCATAGGTAAAGGATGTTTTCTCAGTATTGTCTGCAGTGCCAAATGACGTAAGGCGTTTATTCGAATCATAATTAAAGGCATGAGTGGTGGTGTCGCCATCCTCGATGCTAATTAATTTTGACAGGACTTTTGTTCTGATCACCGGATCATCGTTGTCTTTACAAGCTGTAAATGCTGTTGCTGTGGCTACTAGTAGTGTTAAGAATTGTTTTTTCATTTTATTTATTTTTAAAGTTTAAGCAAAAAAAGTCCTGCTCCTGCAAAAAAGCAGAATCCGGGTTTGATTAATAAGTTGCAATTTTCCCTGAGGGAGATTTAGAAGTACTTGTTTGTTGAGTGTGGTTTTTTCATGTGCTAAAGTGTGTTCGACTATAATTACGGACACATTTTTTGAAATGCTACAGCCGGAGGAAAAAAAAGTTCGAAGTAAAGATTTGAACTCGTTTAGTTTAAACTCTCCTCTGTTAGCCAATGCTATCAGACTCTGCACTGAGGAGGCTGTGGAAGCTTGTAATCAGGTCGAATCTTTTTTTTTGTCAAATTCGTATGTTTGTTCATCATGAGTTCAATTCGACCCATTCCGCCTGATGAGCTGGAGCGCCTTTTAAATCTGTCTGAGTATAATATTGATTTTGCCAATATTCAAAATAATTTTTCTGAGCTCAATAAGCTTGCGGCGAGCATCGCCGGGACAGATATTTCATTAATAAATCTCATCGATTGCTATACTCAATGGACAGTTTCAAGTTACGGATTGGAAATGAAACAAATGCCCAGAGATGAAAGCGTATGTCAATACACTATTATGAAAAAAGGTGGGTTTGAGGTTCCAAACCTTTCTTCTGATGATCGGTTCAAAGACTTTGATTATGTAAAAGGTGAGCTCGGTTTGAAGTATTATTATGGAATTCCCCTGACAACAGTTGAAGGATTTAATATAGGTGCTTTGTGCGTAATGCATCCTGAGACCAGGCTATTGTCGGACGAAAAGATAGCCCATTTAACAATTATTGCCGACGAGATTGTGAACAGACTGCGGGCCATTAAAGTGATTGAAAAGTTAAAGTTGACAGTAAAGGAAAGTACTTATACGCAGAAGAAAATCGTGCATGACATCAGGGGCCCGATTGCAGGAATTATCGGCCTTGCTGATATTATTATTGAACAAGGCTATAACAATGATATGGATGAGGTTCTGGAATATATGAATCTCGTAAAAAATAGCGGAGATTCGATTGTATCCCTGGCCAATGAGATATTAACTGCACAGCAGCAAGCTGATTCCGGATATCACGAAAGTTTCAATCTTTTAATTTTTAAAGAAAAGCTCGAACAGCTTTATCTTCCTCCCTCAATAAAGAAGAATATCGATTTTACGGTGTCTACAAGTAAAGAAACTGAACTGTGGCCTGTTTCCAAATTCAATTTAATGCAGATAGCAGGAAACCTGGTATCAAATGCCATCAAATTTACTCCAGAGGGTGGTTCAATCCGAGTACAAGTCGACCTGGAGATCGGGGATATTGCCAATTTGCTGCAGATCAGCGTTTCTGATACAGGCATCGGTTTAAGTCCGGCTCAAATTGACTTGATAATGGGTGGGAAAGGAAAATCTACATCAGGAACTGGTGGTGAGGATGGCTTTGGTTTCGGCCTCGCCATGGTAAAGAACTTAATCGACTCTATGCATGGAGAATTAAAAATCTCTTCTGCACCGGGACAGGGCACCTGTTTTGAAGTAATATTGCTACAGCATTGACAGTGGAGCGTTAAAAACACGCAGTAAACCAGAGACGTTGCCGGTGTATTATCACACCGCCACTTTTTTATCCCTTTTTTCTGAGAGAAAACCTGATATTCTTGGCGACTATCTGTTCTTCGGGTCGTAGACCATAAGTTCGTTTAACTGGTTTTTTACTTGAGTAAAATCCTTTATATAAGCATAAGCTTTATTACCCTCGCCAGGTGTATAAGTTATAACTCCGTCAAGACCCATAAAAATATTGCCAAAGGGCGAGGTTTCCCAGAGGTTACGTGCAGAAGGCCTGCAGGCGTACAGAACCCGCAGCTGGTCCCAGCTAAACCGATCTTTAGCTTGTCCTTTGTAATATGACTCGTATGACTTTCTTATAATATGCTCCGGCCTCGTACTGGTTAAAGCAGAGCCAACCTCAAGCTTTAATCCGCTTCCTCCCGCAAACACAGTTGGAAACTCCACCGGTAACAGTTTAAGCTCTGTACTTGCAGAATACATGTCGCTATAGTAATTAAATCCACAATTGCCCTTTGGAAGGCCTGCAGCGCCATTTCCGCCAGCGCCGTAAAATTTAACCTTTCTGCGCATCAACTCAACTCCGTTTAAGCCGCTATGCTCGTCGGGCTGAGATTTTAACAGATTATAAATATTCGTTGCAGGGCCTATGGCAATAAGTGTTACGCTTTTGTCTGGTTGAGCCGCCAAGGTTTTGCGGTATAACTTCACTACCTCGGGTGCCGTTTGCTGTTTAAGAGAATGCGGGTACGAAGCCACTATGGGCTGCATAAATTCATCTCTTGAATAAGGAGCTTTTTCCTTGATCGTTCCTATGGGTAAGTCTGGCCTGCCATACCAGGTATTAACTGCGTGAACAAATGGCACTGCAAGTTCATGGCCGATCACCACCCCGATTGCAAGAATTTCTATCTCGCCGCGGTCTGCCAGAGCGTGTAGCATTCCAAGAGCTCCTGCATCGTCTACATCGCCGCCAACATCTGTGTCTAGAATCACCCGTTCTTTTGGCTGGGCATTTTGCTCGGCCGGTATTGCAGGCGCCGCTGGTACTTCAGGCACTGCCGGTGCAGCTGGTAATAAGCTTATTTCGATTACTTTAATATAGTCAGATCCACCCGTCTCCGGAGCTTTTTCCACGAGTGTTCCGGAAATATTTACCTTCTTTTGGACGTAATTATCCAGGTTATGATGGTTGCTTTTTAGAATATATGATTTGCTGTTTATTGAAATGATATGCTTTCCAAACGCTTTCTCTGTTTCAGTAGCCAGGCTGATTTCGCCACTTCCCTCAAAGGCTATTTCAATTGGATTTTCGGTGATGTCGCCTCCTTGAAGCTTTTTGCAACTGGCAAAAAGAATGAGGGTTACTATTACTAAGTACGCCTGTAATTTCATTAATAAAATCGTTTACCCCTTCAACCTGAACGGGGGATGATTTCTTAGAACTAATTTCTTTCTGTGATATTGCGTGCAGGAGAAATTTTTCTTTACAGGATAAGAAAAACTTTGAGGTCTATTTTGTCCTAGTGATTTCGGCGATGTAGCCCTCGAAAGAAATGGCTTGCCTGTTATAATTATTAACGTTCAATGTAGCAGAGCCAGATTCGGAAACTCTGATCATCAGCCGCTGGCTGTCTCTAACATCTTTCGGTTCGATGGTGATGATCCAGTTCTTTTTCTTTTTAATAGCAGAATACTTAAAATCTTTTGAAGTAAACCGGGTACCGGTATCATCCGTATTCATCGGAGCGCTGTACGACCTGCCAAAAAAAGGCAAGTCGGCTACAATGCTGTCTTTTGTAACCCGTAAGTAATACCGCCCATCTGAAAGATCTAAAATGTTATTCATTGCATTCGGCCCCATTATCTGATTAAGCGCAGGTTCAGATAGCGGATTTGCCCTGCTTGCATTGAAAACGAAATTTTTAGAGGCAATTAATTTTTCCGTGCCGGTCTTATCGGTCTGAGCGGAAACGGGCATCAGATTTAAAGAAAGTAAGATGACAAGAACTGCATGCGTTAATTTCATAATTGTAGTATTTATGTATTAACTAAGATGTACCGTATTGGTTTAATCCATAAATTTCTTTTACATTTTAATCGATTTTTTAACCTGACGCAGTTTATGCACCTAAGCGGTTTGAGATGCATAGGTGCATACTACTGTCGTACCACAAATTGATCCATCCAACCTCAGCTTCCAATCTGATTAATCCGGTAACGTAGCGATACCAGGCCCGAATCGTAAGTTTTGCTTTCGAGCAGCGTGAGGTGAGTTCGATGCTCTTGTTCTTCAAAGAGGCGTTTACCGCTGCCCAGCAGTATAGGATGTACTGACATCCACAATTCGTCGACCAGGCCAGCTTGCATCAAAGATTGGGTGAGGGAAGCGCCGCCGAATAACCAAATGTCTTTACCGGGTTGCTCTTTAATCTTCCGCGCCTCGGCAACAATGTCGCCGGATAACAGAACAGCACCTTGTTTTACAGATTTCAGGGTATTGGAGAATACATATTCGGTTAACGGCGGCATACCAGGCACCAGTTCGCCCGTATTGTTTTCAGCATATTGCTGTGCCATCTCATAGCTTTTGCGTCCGATGAAAAGGGCGTCAATCCGATTGAAAAAATCGTTCAGGCCATAATCCTGATCTGTAAAGCACCAGTCGTATTCGCCGTTCGGTCCTTCAATGTATCCGTCGAGTGTGATAGCTAATCCTAGAATTACTTTTCTCATGGTTGTAAATTTTATAGGTCAAAATTGCGAAGCAACAATCTTTCCTGATTGTACAAAACGGACATCAATACAAAATATGCTTCGCATTCACTACTTCACGAGGCGTATAGCCGGTATAAGCTTTGTACTCTCGACTGAAGTGCGCCTGATCATAGTAACCACTCTCATAAGCAATGGTGGTAAGCGAAAAGTCCGGGTATTTTTTAAGATATGACAGAGATCTCAAAAACCGGCAGACACGCAGATACTCTTTTGGCGGTAGGCCCACATACCTTTGGAACTTCCGCGAAAGATGTCGCTGGCTGAGGCCTGTACAATCCGCCAGGTCGCCTACATTATTTAGTCCTCCCGAAGCTTGTACCTGTTTCAGGCAAAATTCTATATGTGAGTCGTGTTTGTTGCCGGCAAGTAACTCCATCAGATGGCTTTGCAGGATCTTTGCACGACCATGATTATCAACAGCGCCGGCCAGCTGCTCCTCTATCTCCGCTGCTTTGTTCTTCCATAAGTCGGCCAGGGCAGTGGTAGAATCACTTAACAGATGCATGGGGGGCTGAAAGAAATGGTAAGCCATCCCCGGGTGAAAGCATACCGCCAGGCAACCAGATCCCTTGCGCATTTGCACATCCATGGGCTTGGTCATTCTAAAAGTCACTATACTGCGTTTATACAGTTCGTTAGAAATCGTGGCGATTGGTGTGCTGGTGTAGTTAATAAACAACTCCACGCAAGTGTCGGGTAATACACGTATATGGTGGGTGTCTGCATCTCCATCGCAGTTCATCGAACATATTAATTTGATATATGGCTGTAAAGCAGGAATGATGTTGTACAACTGCAAACGCATGCTTTAAAGATAGTGATAATTGGGATTTTCAGCCTGGTTATTGGGCAGGTTTATGTGGTGCATCTACGACGGGTTTTGCATGGGTATTGGCTGCTTTGTAAAATTCTGAACTGGTTTCAAGTCCTGCAGCTAAAAGCGGAAGTTTAAGAAAAATATTTTTAGATTTACAAGAGGCATCGTTATAAATGGCTTTATAGACAAGTGCATTTACCGGCTTGTTGTTGGCAGCACCAGAAGGCCGAGCAAATAGTATTTGAGCGTGTTGCGTTTTTTCAATACACAACGTATTCTTATAAACATCATTATGGTTAACAAATTTCTCGGCCTGGTCTTACTTATTGTGATGGGATTGGCAGGTTGCACAAAAGATGGCGATGGGCCTTCTACTCTTTCTGAGTCTTATTACACGGATGATGTAAGCCAGCCGGGTCGACCTGGAGATGCAGATCAGGCCGGAGTTATAACGGCTGGCGAATGGAATGACCTGGATAACTGGCAATTTCTTGAGAATATATTAAAAAAGGCAGACTTCAAAGGCATATCTGCAAAGTGGGATTATTTTAACCTTAACCGAATCTCGGTGCTGGTTAAGGGTACAGACTCCTTGCCGGTTGTTGATGCACTTGTAAAACTTAAGAGTGGGGCAGCAACAGTGTTTACAGCCCGGACAGACAATCAGGGAAGAGCTGAACTTTGGCCAGACCTGTATGGTACTGCAGAAACAGGTGTTGCGAACCTTTCGATTGACGTCAATAACGGCGCTGCGGTCATTGCAAATGTGAAATCTTATCAGTCTGGGTCAAATAAAATAATTGTTCCACCAGGTATAAAGAGCAACAAGATAGAGGTTGCCTTTGTGGTAGACGCCACAGGATCAATGGGAGATGAACTTCGGTTTTTAAATACTGAACTTCTTGATGTAATATCCAGGGTAAAGAAAGACAACCCAAGTTCGGAGCTTACAACTGCATCAGTATTTTATCGTGATAAAGGCGATGAGTATGTAACCAGGGTATCCGGCTTTACCAGCAATATCAATACGACGCTCAATTTTATCAAAGATCAACAAGCTGCCGGCGGAGGGGATATTCCGGAAGCGGTACACAGCGCGCTGGATAAGACAATAAATGAGCTGCAATGGTCACCGGGTTCTAAAACAAGACTGGCTTTTCTGATTTTGGACGCTCCGCCGCATCAAACTGCTGAGGTGCTTAACAACCTGAAAAGCTCTATCCTAAAGGCAGCTGAAAAGGGTATTAAAATAATCCCTGTTACTGCAAGCGGTACTGATAAGGAGACAGAGTTTCTGATGCGGTTTATCGCTATTACAACAAATGGAACCTATGTGTTTATCACTGATCACAGTGGTATTGGGAATGACCATCTGGAAGCAACGGTGGGTGAATATCAGGTAGAGTTTTTAAATAATTTGATGGTAAGGCTGATAAATAAGTATGCCCAATAAGGCATTTTGTTATCATACAGTCTATTTATATCCAGAGTGTTCAGTTCAACGCTCCGAAAGCTGGAGAGATCGGAAAGGAAGTGCGACGAGGATCCGCCGGCAAGAGAGATCAGGTAAAAAGCAGGCCGCAATACTTAATTGCGGCCTGCTTTTGCTATTAGTTTAATAACTGGATCCAAACGGGAATCTTATTCCTAAAGTCAGGATGGTGTGACCAGTAATTGGATTCGAGTTGTCTGAGGTAACACCGTCACGGGTGTTTGAAGTAGTCGAACCGGTAGGCAATGCAAAGCCAGCTTCAGCAAAAATAAATGGCGAGCCAATTTTAAATTGCATACCTACGCTTCCATTGATTGTTAAACCACTAAACTTTTCATCTTCGGGTTCTAGTGTAAAGTCCGGGTCAGCCTCTCCCTCAGATTCGAGTTTGTTTTTACCCATAACATAAGAACCTCCGATTGGAAAATACAAACTAAAGTTATCTTCATAACCGCCGATAAGGTGATAGATACCTAAGACACTTACAGACATGAACGAAGTGGTCAGCTTATAACCTGATCCAGATTCATCATCAGCAAATGTTTGCTTTATAGGTAAACCATACGAAAACCCTAAAGAAATAGCTTTCTTCTCGTCGAGGTTATAGGCCCCGCGAAGTTGTACACCCGGGGTGGCTTTTTTAATTTCTCCTCCATAGTTGGTGTAAGTTCCACCAATTCCGAGGTTGAATTGGGCGTTTGCAGCAAAAGACAGCATTACAATGCACACAGATAGTAGTAGATTTTTTTTCATTTTTGGATTTTTTAATTGTGAATTTATAAGTTGTTGGTTGTAAACAGATGCAATATGAGGACGCAACCAAATACATTAGTACCGGTTATGCCTCGAAAGGTCTAAAGACGAGATCAGAATACGTATCAATTATAATGATCGCCGATAAAAGGTGTTTTCAATAGGAAGTGGGTGATTAGGTAAAAAGGTTGTAGGTGTTGTCATGCCCGGTGTAAATCAAATTGCGGGCCATGTGATATTTTGGATTAAAATGGTGGTTTCTGTAAGTTTTTGTGAAGCAGATTCCTCAGCCCGGGAAGGAGATTGTGAATAAAATTGCTTGGTTATTTTCCTCAGGCTTTGTTGGACAGCAGGTTACTCCAAACTCACTGGTCTGTTCTTTGGGTACTTCACCTCATATTTTAACTGTAAAGACTTCTTGCCCTGCGGCAGTAATTGCAGATCCCATTTCACCAGTCCTGTAGCCGGATCAAGCTTGCCGCCCGATAATTCCTCGCTTTCAACCGTTACTTCGCTGGTGTTCGAGACCGGTATCTGGTCTTCGACAGTTAGCTTTATCGGATATGCTTTTCTGCTGAGAACGTCAAGAGAAAATGACCGTACAGCTTTCTGGTTCGATCCCATAAAACTTTTCTCGTTCTGACCTTTCTGCGCAACCCGCTTTACAAGTACATTCTTATCTGCCCCAAGAGAGATTACTAGTGTATCATTTGTATTCTCAATGTTGATGAGTGTTTTACCCAGAAAAGCGCCATCAAAAAACACATTGGCCTCGCCGCTTAGAAGATTAAGGTCGTTGATACCTGTGACAGAAGCAGTGAGATAAGCCTCTTGTTTGATTTTAGGTACGGCGTGGTACCGGTAATCGGCAGGCAGCTCATGCTCGGCAATCTCTACGGTTAATTGCTTGCCATCGCTATAAATTGAATAGGGTTGAGCGACTTCAAACTGAACGTTCGTCTGACTTTGCTGAACCTGCACTTCTAAAGGCACTGATTGTTTTATAAGAGAGGATGTTCCCCTGATTTGCACACCGGCTACGCTACCTGTTAGTTCCATTTTTCGTTCTGCACCATAACCCACAACTGCCACCTCGTTTAAAGACTTTGAATCCTGGTTCAATCGTACATTCATTTCGCTGGAATAAGCCACCTGTTCATGGCTTACGTAGCCAATGTAAGAGAACTGCAGAGTAGAGCCTGGTGCCGGGACACTTAAGGTATAATTGCCGTTAACATCGGTGTTCGAACCGATCGAGGTCCCTTTAATGCGTACGCTCACCCCAATCAGAGGGGCGCCGTCTTTTGAATCAGTAACCTTACCGCGAACGCTTGTGAGATCTGCAGCAGGTGTATGCCTGCTGATATTGTATCCAACCTGGTACGGTCTTAGAGAGGGTTTTCTGCCACCAACTGAAGGGTCTCCTGAAGAGAGGGTAAGTTTTACATCCTTCCATTCTTCTCCGCTTTGTTGGGAAATATTGGCTCTGTAAATCAGATTGATGGGTTTATTCACATCAGTAGCACGCAGATCGTAAGTAGGGTACCAGCTTGCATTCTTCACCAGATAAGTGAGGACGAAGCTACCGGAAGTGCTTGTTCCGGACGACACCTTAACCACTATGTTACTTGTTTTATTACCAGGTTTTCCGGCTTCTTCATTTAATTGGTTTTCGAGCTTTTTGATCCCGATATTCAATCGTTGAATTTCTTTCCTGGTGCTTAGTTGTTTAACCTTGTTTTCTGAAAGACGTGCTTTCTGGAAGTCGAGCGCCTGCTTTAACTTGTTCAGGTCTAGTCCGGCACCACCATTGCCAACACTCTGGTTGCTGGCCAGCATATCTTCTTCCTTCTTCAGTATTGCGATAATGTTGTCCTGAATTTCCCTCTGGTCGCGTAATTCTGCAATCTGGTCCTGTAGCCGGGTTAAGGATCCTCTGAGTTCCTGCTCCTGCAGAAAATCTGTCTGCTTGTTTACCGCCAGAATTGTGAAGTTACCTGCACCCTTAACCTGGATGCTTTGCTCATCAATTTCCGCTGAGAGGCCTCTGAAGGTAAGTAATGATGTTCCGGCCGGTATCTGTGCCTGAGCACTACGCTCGATTTGCGCCCCCTGAAGGAAAACAATTACACGCTGGATTTTAGAATCGGCAGTTACTGCTTTTTCTTGCGCCTTAGATAACGAACCCGAGAAAAGGAGGTATAAGATTGGAATATAGATCTTAGTCATAAGGGATAGGTTTAGTACAAGTATATGATTTAAGATTCAACAAGGTGCAAGATTCCATAAATCCTGGTGGAGTTTGTATTGAGGAGCCTAATTAATGAGCTCCGCCCCGCTCTCTTGCCTGGCTTAGTCCCTGGCTTTGATATTTTCTAAAGAGTTCGCCAATGCTTCCTGATTTCCGGTTTCTAAAGACGTGGACTCGTCTACAGCACCTGCTATCTCATTCTAATTCCTATACATTAATTCCTTACTTCATTTAAATCAATAACCCTTTCTATTCCTACCTGTTCCAGGAATAATTCGTCGTGCGATATTACGATAAGCGTTCCTTTATAGTCGCTGACAGCGGTTGTCAGAATTTCAATGTTCTGGATATCGAGGTTGTTAGTAGGTTCGTCGAGCACTATGATGTCGGGTGCCTGGTTGCTGATGGTTAAGCAGCAAAGCATGAGGCGCATTTTCTCTCCGCCGCTAAGAGAGCGGCAACACTTGTTCCAATCGTCTTTAGCGAAGAGGAAACGGCTGAGCCGGATCTTTACTTCATGTTCTTGCAGAGCGGCGAGGTTGAAGCGCTGCGCCTGTTCATAAACACTGATGTCATTTCTGATCAATGAATAATCCTGATCGATATAAACGGATCGATGAGCTGTATGCCGGATGCTTCCGGATGCAGGTTCGAGCTGACCCAGGAGGAGTTTTATAAGTGTGGTTTTACCCGAGCCATTGTCACCTTTAAGGGAAATGCGTTCTCCGCTTTTAATCCAGATGTTCAGAGGCCTGGTCCAAAGCGGCTTATCGCCGAAACGATAATTGATATCCACTGCAGTAAACAGGGTTTTGCCCTGATGCAGGGTAGCATCGTCGAAGCCAAGTTTTATCTTGTCAATATGGGGTAGCTCCTTACGTAATTCACTGAGATCCTGCGATATAGAACTCAGTTTTTCGGTATGCACTGCTTTGAGTCGCGAGGTGCTGTTTTCTGCATTATTACGCAGCGTATTCATCATGATTTTAGGAACCCCTGCTTTTTCCTGCTTTTTCTTTCCGCGGGCGTCGAGCTTTTGCTGCCGCTCAAGGGTTTCGCGTTCTGCTTCCCTGGCCTTACGCAGGGCCTTTTCCTTGCTTTGCAGGCTCATGTAGAGGGCATTCTGCTCAATTTGCTTCTGATTCTCGTAGAATTCATAATTGCCGCCATAAAGAGTGATTCCGACGTTGCTTAATTCGTAAACAGAATGGAGCAGATTGAGCAGTTTACGGTCATGACTTACCACTACCATCGTAGCGTTGCTTGTGCGGATAAAATTGTAGAGCGCCTGCCTTGCGGCCTGGTCGAGATGGTTGCTGGGTTCGTCCAAAAGCACTATTTCCGGGTGGTGAATAGAGATTCCGGCAAGGAAGACTTTGGTCTTCTCTCCCCCGCTTAGCGAAGCCATAGTTTGGCTCAGTTCAAGGCCTTCCAATTGCCACCGTGCGAGGGCATCTGCGCATCGCTCTTCAACGCTCCAATCGTCGTTAAGGGTGGCGAAATTCTCATTGCTGGCGTTGCCTTTAAGGATTTCTTGTAAAGCATTAAGTTTATCCTCTACCTGCAACGCAGCGGCAATAGTCAGATGATTATACTGCCCAAAGTGCTGAGGGATGTAATACGGTTTCGAGACTACTTTTAAAAGGCCGCCTGATGCAGGCAGCGCGCCCGCCATGATCTTTAGCAGCGTGGATTTTCCGGCACCGTTGTTGCCAATCAGGGCAATTTTATCGTGCTTGTTAATAGCCAGGTTGATGTTCCCGAATAGCATTTCTTTATCCGGGTGGATATACGTAAGTTCTTGGGTAATAAGCATAAAACTTCTTTCCAGGGAGTGAATAATTTAAGCCAATGGATGTTACCGGCTTTGTTTTATTTGCTGAAAGAAATTAAATCCTACATGAGTATGATGATTGGTGTGAGCTGCAAATTTAATAATTTGTTTTGGTCTGAGGAAACTTGGAGTGGCGCAAGGGTGTTAGTTCTGGTTTAAGAGTTTAGGGAAGATCTTAAACGGTTGAGCAGGTGTATGCAGCAAGCGCGATGAGTTCTTGTTTGACATCAGGTTACAGATGAGAGAATGATGGGGTGCAAAGTTATGAACCTTCGCCAAGTTCAACGGGCTTTAACCTCAAAAATAGTGCTCCCTGAAATAGGACCCATGTTTTCCGTTACACCCTCAACGAGCACTTTAATTTTGTGAGGTAGTGTAGAGTTGAAAAACGAAAGTTGTACTTCACCTGCGTCGCTGGTAATCACATTTGGCTCCCAGTGAATAGTTGTTCTGATGTCTGAGTGGACGTTTAGATTTTCATAGTCAGGAGTATAAAAGTCACGGCCGGTATAAAATGTATTTTCAAGCTCCTTGAGGGCGTTTAAAGTGTTACGTGACACTGCACTGTTGGAGGTCAGGAACATAACAACAATATCCTGTATCTCAATAACACCATATGGGTCAGAAGTAGTGAGTGCAGATTCTGAGCGATCGATACCACGCTTAATTTCTATTTTCTCAAAAGCATCAATGGGCATGTTGAGGTATTTCTCGTAATAGCTATTCCTTGTCGCATCGTCGGTGAACGGCAAACTAACGCCATCAACAACCAATCTGGGATAGAGAACCTTTCCGCGCCTTCCTGTAAAATATACATTAAGTTCATTGTCTGTAAGGACAGAAGGCGAGTAATGAAGCAAAAAATGTCTGAGATTCTTGTGATCGTAATCTTTAGGCTCTACGAAAAACACCTCGCCAGGGGCAAAGGGAACAAACGATTGATCCAGCAAGCGAACGGATTGCCGACCTTTTATAACCACCTCCTTCAAGATAGTACTATCTTTGGATACCAAAGGGATAACTCTTTCAGGCTGGCCCCTTAAAACAATTTGATCCTTATGCCGATTCTCATCGAGATAACTTTCCTTCTTTACTCTCGTCTCCTTATCCAGCAGCCGGCGCCAAATAAAATCTCGCCATCCCTGAGTTAATAAAAGAAAATCAAGTTTTTTATCGCGTTGGGGATTGCTCTCGTCGAAGTACTGATTAACATTTTCAATCTCGCCTTTTAGTTCTGATTTTAGTTGGAGGTAGCTTAGAATGTTTGTTTGGTTCTCCCCCGCAGCTTCTGCATCGATAACAGCGATTGACAAATTGGCTAAAACCGGCTTACTATCTTCGTCTACAACTTTAATAGAGACAGTTGCTTTTTCTTTAGGATTGTACCTTACTTTATTCGTGCTTACTGACACGCGGGGTTTTTGGGCGGTCTCAATATAAACTAAGCGCTCACAATGCGGCCTGGAGGTAGAATCGGCAAGTCTGATTTCTGTTATTCCGGCGGGCAGATTGCTTTTTTTAATTTGTATAAGAAGTTCGGCTTGGCGTAAAACGATCTTGCTTGTGTGACTAATTCTACCTTTGGACCGAAGAGAAATCGAGAAGCTCCGGTTCAAATTCTCATTGAGGAAAGTATCATTCGTTTTCAAGGTTATAGCCAAAACAGAATCTTTGTTTTCTGCATGCAAAACAATCCCCTTTTGCAGCGCAGGGGGAAGAACAACATGAAAAGACTCTCCACTTTGAAATTTACCTCTGACATAATACGTCATGTTTGAAAGAGGCTTCAGAATAAATACACCCTGGCCTGAGTTATCGCTTTCTAAATTCAAGATAAGTTGTCCGGAAGAATCAAAAACTTGTCCAGAGGCGGCCATCCCCTTGCCTCCTTTTTTTGTGGTAAATGCTACCATTCCTGGCACATTCTCTACCATCGATCCACTTTCCGGAAAAAACTTTACAGCAATTTTCTGGGAAGCAGTAATAATCTCTTCCCATGCGGATGATACTACAGCAGAATTCCCACGGGCCGTTTCTGAAATGGTCGTTGCTCCTGTAGGTTTTGAGATCTGAATTTTTTTTTCGAAAAGAAGATTATCGCCAAAATAACTTATTAAGGTAGTATAAGCCCTGAGCAGATAGGGGCCTGACTGTAAGGTCGGGTCTAGTTTAAAGTCGCCTTTACCAACGCCGTTTTTTAAATAAATCTTCTCCTGTGCAATTGTGACAGATTCGTTGTTTATGAGTTCTACCACTAAGGCATTGCTTGACCCGGAAAGCATATTAGTTTGACCATTTAGTAAATACGCTTTAAACCAAAGGTTTTCGCCGCTCCAAAAATGTTCGCGATCGGTATGCAGATACACTTTTTCAAAAATAATGCTTGGGAGAGGCTTAGCGGCTTGCTGACATATAGCCTCGTGAGTGAACAGGAGCAGCAGGGGCGTTATTTTAAGATAAAATGTCCTTATCATGGATGCAACGTATACCCACTAAAAAAATGCAAATCGAACGTGAATTTACAATTTCTTTTGAAATACGGGACGGTTAGAAGATCCAAATTTAGCTAGATAAGATCTTGATCTTCTTTCTGGTTTAAAAGGTCAGCGGAGGTGCTCTTAAATCATTTTTTGAAATCACGACTCCGCCCGGCGGGTTAGAAAAAAGTCTTTCTGACTGTCTCTGTTGTAAACAGGATGGATGTATCTACACATGAGTGAACAACACACTCATTATAACCTGGACACTTGCACGGCATTTATCAATTTGTATCTTCGGGCTAACAAGAATGTCATAGTATGTCCGGGAAATCAGATCTTGAAGAACTTCTGGTAAAAGTTACCGGCCTGAAGGAAGCGGAAGTAACCGCACTGTTCGGCATTTCAAAACCCCTGAGCCTGGCAAAAGGAGAGCGTTTTATTGAAGCGGGCCAGATTCCGAGATATATGGGATTTGTAGTTAAAGGGCTTTTTCGTTATGTGTATCTGGATGATGAGGGTAATGAATTCACCAAAAATTTCTTAGCCGAAAATAGCTTCATCACCTCGTACTCTGCCATGGTGCAACAGCAGCCCTCCTGGTTTTCTATAGAGGCGCTTGAGGATTCGGAAGTACTAAAGTTCGATTTCCTAAGCTGGAAAAAGATAAGCCAAAATAATCCCCAATGGGACCGGTTTCTACTGCAAATGCTGGAAAAGGCTTTCATTATTAAAGAGAAACGCGAGCGGGAACTTCTATTGCTTGACGCTGAAAGCAGGTACAGAATTTTCAGAGAAGAATTTCCGGGACTCGACAAGCGGGTTAAGCAACACATCATCGCTTCATATCTTGGAATCAAACCCGCATCCCTTAGTCGCATCAGAAAACACGCCGCGTTAACATAGGTTAATGTTTCCTGCAAAAGCTTCCTGTAGTATTGCAGCTGGTTTAAATGAGCAACATGAAACTTACAGGAAATACTATTCTGATTACCGGCGGCTCGTCGGGCTACGGCCTGGCTTTGGCCAAGAGGCTGGCTTTACACAACAAAGTGCTGATATGCGGACGAGATCTCCACAAACTGGAAGAAGCAAAACGGGCGGTCCCCCAAATCGATTTTCTGCAATGTGATATTTCCCAATCCGCCGAAATCTCGCGGCTAGTAAGCTGGGTGAATACTGATCACCCTGAATTGAATGTACTCGTCAACAATGCTGCTGTTGTTCACCAGGAAAACTTCCTCACAGATGATGAGACGCTCGACAAAGCCGAGCTTGAGTTCGCCGTCAACCTGCTTGCACCTATCAGGTTAAGTAAATTACTTCTGCCAGTACTTTCCGGCAACTCATCGCCGGCGATCATAAATATCACGACCGGTCTTGTTTACATTCCCAGGGTTAAATACACTTACTACAACGCCTCGAAAGCGGCACTTCATTCTTTCAGCCAGGTTATAAGAAGCCAGTTAAGTGCATCTCTGGTTAAAATAATCGAGATTTTGCTGCCCGTAGTCGACACACCCTGGCACCAGGGCAATCCTCCAAAAATTGCGATCAGTGCCGACACCGCCGTCGCGCTGTCTCTTAAGGGCCTTGAAAAAGGGAAACTGGAGATCCGGGTAGGAAAAGTAAAGTTACTCTACCTGCTGGCCCGCATGGCTCCGGCATTTGCCTTTCGAAAATTAAATGCGCTTGAGTAGCGTACCTGCTGAACAGCGGGGTGAAGATTTATTGGTCGTACCGATGATTAAAACCGGAAGGAATTTTTAATCAATTGCGAAAACTCATGTTATCTTCATCTTCGCCGGATATTTTTACAGCACAAATTGAAAGGAGAGACAAGATGTGTCAGGTATTAATAGTTGATGATGATCCGGTCCACCATTATCTTGCGCAGTATCTATGCAGGAATCATCCGGAAATTAGCAGTCTGAAATGTTTTTTGAAGCCGGCTGATGCCCTTGATTTCATTACAAAGGGATTGTTAAACAGATCTCAGGTACCACAGATAATTTTACTCGACGTCAATATGCCTGATATGGACGGCTGGCAATTCTTAGAAAGCCTTCACAATATTTGTAATAACACCGAAACCCCTATTAAAATTTTCATGCTTTCGGCGGCCCCTCATTTCAAAAGTGAGCAGCTTAGATCTCAGTACCGATTTGTGAAGGGCTATTTTACAAAGCCTCTAACTAAAAATATGCTCGATCGGTTGCTTGTACCCGAATATAGCCCTAAGGAGTTTCATTAATCTTAGCGTGGTATGATGGCATACGATTTTGTGTTTAGTTCCGTAACCCGGCTCTGCCTGAATTATTCTCTCTTCTAAATAGGTTTAATCGTGCTTTTACTGATGGCTTTGGCTCGTCCTGGGTATGGTCAGGGTAAAGGCATCCTACGTTCATCCTACGTTTTAGGCAGGATGACGCCTGGTAGGTGATGGAATAGGGATAACGCCACGGAGGGGAGTGCAGGGTTGGAAGAGTTGAAGTTAAGGAACCGGATTATACATTTTATCAGCAAAGGAATACAATTCCGGATATCTTCTTTTCATCTTTTCCGGCTTCTCGAAAAAATATTCAGAAAGTACTGCAAAGAATTCCGCATCGTTTGTAAGAGCGTAGGGGTCTATATCTGATTTACCCTTTTCAATACGCTTCATTTCTTTGTGGATGGCTTTAATCCAGGGACTGAAGTAAGCGCTGCTTAACAGAAGTTCAGGAACTCCGTCGACGTCTCCGTCGGCCATATCCAGCAAATGAACAAACTCATGGATAGCTGTATTCCTGGCGTCATTATCGATCCGGAATCCCTCCCTCAGCGCATTTTTTGAAAGAATCATCTGCCCGTGCATAAATCCGGTTCCAACAACACCAAGGACCGTGCGGTCTGCCCCCTGGAACTGAAAATCCTGATTAAATGTATCGGGATAGAGAATGACGCTGGTCAGATTGCGGTACTCCCAGTTTCCGAATTTAAATATTGGGATAATGGCACTTGCCGCTACCAATATCCGGTCCACATCCTCTACTTCGGTGCCTACCCCTTCGATATATACCTTACTGATGAAGGCTGATATCTTCTGTTCGAACTTTATTTTTTCGTCCTCATCGAGCTTGCGGTAAAATGCTATATGATCATTAAGAAGCGAAGCGATATGTTCTGGCAGCGCGGGATTTTTCGGGTTCGCCGCCCCGGGCTTCTTCCATACAAAGAGTAAAATCAGGGCAACTGCAAGTATCAGGGCGGCAATAAGCATTAACTAAGATAGTAAATACCAGGTGTCAAAGAAATCTAATTGGCTTTGAATGGTAAATTTCTCCAGGCCGATTGCTCATTTATTGTTTAATAACGGTGCGACTCATTACTCTTCCGTCTGCCAGTTGAGTTTTTAACACGTAGCTGCCGGGAGGGACATCTGCATATATTGGGATAGTGTGGACTCCGCTCAGTAATCTTTTTGTATGTTGCTGAAGTACAGAGCCTTTCATATCTATAAACGAAATTATTACGGTTTGTTCTTTGTCGAGTGTAAAACCGACGCTTAAACTATTCTGGAATGGATTAGGGAAAACTACAAATGGCTCGTTCGCAGACAAAGCGGGATTTTTTAGATTGCCGAGATCAGAAGCAAATATTCTGGCACTATCCGGAGCAAAAGGTTTAGCTGCTGACTTTTCCTGACGAACAACAATTTTATCTATTTCCCACGCAGACTTTAAACACTGCTGAAAACCTATGGTATTCCCCGGGATTGGTTTGGTAAATTGCTTTAAGATCTCCTGGTCATTAACCTTGAGAATGACAAAGCCGTTGTTCTGGATGATCTCATATTTGTTAGTGTTTGTGAAGTCGAAGTCTTTCAACAGTACAGGGTTGATATCCTTCCTGACAAAATACGACCATTGAGTATCGAAATAATCCAGATCAACTCTACCCTGGCGGTGAAAAGATAGCTGATAAAGACCTCCGGTTATATTTCCAGAAGCCGACCTGTTTCTGGAACCCCATTGAATATCAATTAATTCTAAAATATCACCTCCACTCACGAATCTGGCAAAAAGAGTAATTGAAAAATTTTTTAAAGTATTAAGCTGTGGAATAGTTTTACTATACCAGAGGCAGCCATTCCTTTGGCGGTTCTTCTCGAATTTTTCAAGATGAAGTACACCACCATTTATTTCTACTAAAAAATCGGAATTCTTTTTTAGCGCCCATTTATTCTTATTGTCTTTGAAATCTTCTCTCAACAGAATTCTGCCCTGGCTGAAAGCCTGGCACTGGGAAAAAATTAAAATCAGGAGGAAAATTCTTTTCATGTAATGAAGATATAAAAAAGAAATATATCTCATGTTGGCACAAGTATGCAGCGCTGGGCCGTGGGAGGGGCCTATTTGACCCGGATTTAGTTCAATGATGGAAGCCTTAGGGAGACATCAGCCAAGCAGGGATCATCGTTTTGTTGGTGGGGCACAAACAAAGGAAAAAGTGTCCATAAATCAGTGAACCAATATTATTATCTTACCCCGCCGTTCGGACGTTTGCATTTTATATGTCGAAATTACTTGCCATAAGACAGAAGCAAAATTTAACTCAGGAAGAGCTGTTTGAAAAAACGGGGATTTCCGTACGAACCATTCAACGTATCGAGGCTGGCACCACTCCTAAAGGGTATACTCTGAAAGCGCTGGCGAAAGGATTGGGCGTAAGTGAAGATGACCTGGTTGAAAAAGAAGAAGTAGCTTCCCCGGATGAAACTAAATGGCTGAAACTGATCAACCTTTCTGCTTTGCCCTGCATGTTTCTACCTCCTTTAAACATCGTTGCTCCGCTGCTCATCATGCTTATGAAAAAACAATTTACACCTGTCACCCGAAAGGTTGTAACCATTCAGATTGTTTGGACACTCATAGCACTAATCCTGATCTCCACAGTGATGATGCTGAACGACTGGTTTGGGATTAGAAGTAAATACATGATGCTCATACCCGTAGTCTGGCTTCTTGTAAACAGCCTGGTGATACTTCGAAATGCGGCCGAAATTGATAAGAACAATAGGTTGCGCATATCAACAGGTTTCAGCCTGATATAGCCTTTTTTACGAATTGGCAGGGGTTTGTCGGGTTTTTGGCGGCCCCTAAGTAATAGGCGGCCCTAAAATTTTCTATTTCTTTGGTGCAAATAAAAAACCGATGAATAAGATCGAAATCATGTTAAGAGCCGCGGCCGCCGTGAAACTATTTACGTTTACTCTCGCAATGTTGATATGCCTAACTTCTTTTGGGCAGGTACCAGAATTTGACCTTGTTATAAAGAACGCAAAAGTGTTCGACAGCAGAACAGGAGCCCTTTTACCGAACCGGACGATTCTAATCAAAGGCGGAACCATTATTAAAGTAAGCAGAAGCAGAAATAAGTATTCAGCTGTGAAAACCATCGACGCAGCCGGGAAACTGGTAACGCCTGGATTTGTCGACACTCATATTCATCCCACTGATGTTTATCGCTCTTTTGGCGCCCTGCCTGAATACTTTCCAAAAGACTCTCTGGAATTATTCAGAAAGCGACTTTCAGATACTTATTTGCCATATGGCGTGACAAACGCAATGATTATGGGACACTCTGAAAAGTGGTTGCCACCGATACTTAGCTGGCAAGCTGACCCTCGGCCAAACCACCTGAATATCTACACCGTAGGTGGTGCCCTGATTTCAAACGAAGGTCGAAAACCATATATTAACCACACTATTGTGAGTTCTCCTTCAGCCGCAAAACAGAAGGTGGTAGAATATCACAATTCAGGCATAAGGCATATAAAACTTTATTGGAAGCTGCGAAGACCAGAATTTGAAGCGGCTTTTAAAACTGCCGATAGCCTGAATATGAAAATATACGGGCATATTGACCAGAATGTAATGTTTATAGATTCAACCTTAAGTATTGGTTTGCGTAACTATGAACATCTTTTGACCCTGGTGAACAGCGTTCTGCATATGAAAAATGACGGCAAAGATTTTCAGTCGGAAATGCAGAGGCAGTACCGTCCGGGTGCTGCAAGAAACGGTCAGTTAGAGCGCCTGGAGATGTTTCGATTTATTCACGACAAAAAGCCGGGACTGATTGATGCCCTGATAGACAAGCTTTCGAAAAGCAATGCTACTTTTTCTACATCGATCCATTTGATGGCGGAGCCATTTGGACTAACTTATTTTCCAGGCAAGCAGGATACTTCGTTATCCGCAGTGCAATTAGACAGATGCAAAGAGAACGTTAAATTATTTATGGGCTTTGTGAAACAGGCATCCGACAAAGGAATACAACTTCGGATAGGCACTGATTGGCCAAGTGGTGGTAAGGCCTTTATTTCTGAGCAACTGCTTTTATCGGAATATGGGGTTAAAATTCCTAAAATTCTTCAGATTTCAACAATTAACGGAGCAAGGGCTCTGGGGCTAGAGAATACCTATGGCTCAATTGAAAAGGAGAAGAAAGCAGACCTGCTTATCTGGGATAAAAGTCCGTTTGATAATTACAGGAATTTTCTTGCAGAAAAGATCATTATTAAAGATGGGGTAGTTTTCAAAAATGAGAACGAAATTCAGTTATAAAAATAACGGCCCTAACTCTTCTCCCGCGGTTATTGGTGTTGTTGTTTGCTTATAGGTCTAAGTTCATAAATGGCAGTTATCGGCTTGTGGTAATAACGCCCACAAGCCAGATACTGGTCACTTTCTGTGAAGCAGCATCCACGAGGTTCCAAATCTGTCGCGCAGCATAGCAAAGCGATGCGCAAAGAAAGTCTCTTCCATCTTCATGAAGATTTCACCTCGGTCGGACAACAAAGCATAGATTTTTTCAGCTTCTTCTATACTATCCAGTGTAAGTGAAAGGTAGGCGCTCCTCATCGGCTCAGCGTGTGGAATGTCTGCTCCCATGAGTGCTGTCCCGCCTATCTCGATCTCTGCATGCATTATCTCATCTTTTCTTTCTTCAGAAATATTGGCGTTTTCCGGCAATTGTCTGAAGGTGGCAATGGAGGTAATTTTACCACCAAGGTATTGTTCATAAAAGAGAAATGCCTCCCGGCAATTTCCTTTGTAGTTGATATACATGTCAAGTTTCATGCGCCATTGTATTAGTTATTATAAAGCTAGAAAATTGACATAACAGTTTTATTTTCCAGCGGTTTTAATTCTGCCATCAGCGCAAGACCAAAAGAGTGGTGAGAGCTTAAATCCATTACATTTTGAAGCTTTCTGCCTTCTTCGTCATTGTTTTTAAGACAAGGCTTGCAACATCTGCAGGCAGGATCTTTTGTAATGACTTTCTTTGCCACTCCCGCTCTTCTTCTACTGCTTTACCGGCACGATTAAGGGCTCTTAAAGCATACAACGCTGCACCCATTGAATGATCGGCCATATGAGCCGTAGCTACGCCTTGTCCGATAGAACGTGCTACTGCAATTTCAACAGCGTCTGAGCTTTCTCTGGCTACTGCATGTGCTGCTAACGAAGCTTTCATTGCAACCCCTGTTGGTACCTTATTCTTTTCCCAGTGTTCAGCTACTTGAAGGGCGTAAATCAACCGGCTGTCAACTGTTTTGATGAGGGGCAATACCCGCCGGGCACACTCTCTGGCCCATCCCATTAACCTACGATGATTTTGTTTAGAAAGAGGACCTCCCCGGTGCTCTGCTATAAATGGATAACGAGCCGACTGCTTTGCTGCCTGATTATTAGGTCTCATTACTTTCATTCTTAATAGGTTTTGACAACGCGGGCTGTTTCCTTTCCACAAGTATCTCCTTTATGGCTTGATAATGGCAACACAACAAAAAGCGGAGGTATTTGAGCAAGAAAGTTACAAACTTTCCTGCATAGTAAAGCTAATTTAGGCCATCAATGGGTACGCAACAAGCCTGGATCAGAAGTAGTTCGTTAAATTTATAGTTGTATATTTCATCCCGGGCAAACCAACAACCAATTAAACAGCATGAAAATACGCCAAAGAATTTTTAGCAAGCCCTCAATCTTCAGCTTGCTGTTTTTTATTATTTCATCCACTATTTCGGCTCAAAACCTGCCGTATCAGAATGATTATGCGTTCGGGCTTGATTTGTCTTTTGTGAAATCCCGGGAGGACAGAGGAGAAAAATATTTCGACATAGATGGCACACAGAAACCTGTCTTGCAAATCTTCAGAGATCATGGCTACAACTGGGCCCGAATCATGATCTGTAACGAGCCTGCCCGGCTTCCCCAGGATCTGAAATACGTCATCGCAGCCGCTAAAGATGTGAAAAAGTACAATTACCATTTTACGCTTGACATGATGTTTTCAAATGACTGGTCTAACCCGATGGTGCAGCCAACACCATCGTTATGGGCGGGTATGACACATAAGAAAAAGGTGGAGGCCGTTTATGAGTATGTGCATCACGTAGTTTCGTCCTTAAAGGCAGAAGGTGTGTTGCCAGAAATCATTCAAATAGGAAATGAGATTGGAAATGGCTTTCTGTGGCCGGAAGAACGCATAAACTATGCGAAACCCGCGGAGAGTAAGTGGCAAAATGTTGCGGATTACCTTAAGGCAGGGGCCAAGGCCATCAGGGATGTCGATGGCAAGGATAAAAAGGTCAAAATTATGATCCACGTTGACCATGGGGGAGATATCGAGTTCTCAAAGACATTTTTTGACAATATGAAAAAATCGAAGGTCGATTATGATGTCATCGGATACTCTTTCTATCCCTGGTCTCACGGCAATTTAATGGATTTGAGAGAAAATCTGAGAATGACGGCATTGCGTTATGGAAAAGAGATCATTGTAATTGAAACAGGTTATTACTGGAAGAAAAATACATCCCACGAAGATGTCGCTTTTCCCTTTCCAGAAACTCCTGACGGCCAGAAAGAATGGTTTCAGGCGGTTAATGATGTGGTTATGAATGTACCCAATGGTCTGGGAAAAGGCGTGTTCTGGTGGGAACCGATGCAGCGGGGCAGAGGTTTTTTTGACGATCAAACACGTATAGGCAAGCCCATTTTAAAGGCTTTCGAAAAATATGTGTTTCCTGCTCGCAGGTCGGACAAGCAAACGAGGATACAATAGAGTTTAATGAAGATTGGGCTTCCTTCCAGGTTTCGCTGAAGTTAGTGTCTAGTGCTGATTTAAGTCGCCCTTCGGAAGAGTTGAACCAGGGGGAGTGCGACATTTTTCATTCGCGGTTTATCTATCAAACTCTAAATGGCCACTACCAACCATCCGTTTTTTATAAACTGTAATGGAAGTATTGATGAACTCACAGTACTCACCCGCTAGCCCGACAGAGGCTAAAAGTTCTGGCAAATTGATTAGGTAATACGGCGTTTAATGGCTTGTTGGTGACAACACCAACAAGAGCAGAGATTCGTTACAGAAAAAGCTTAATTATTAGAAAACCGAATGGCTAATACTATATTTATATTCATTATAGCCAGACAGTTTCATTGACAGCAGCCGGAAGAGTAGCAATGCCATGCAAATATCGCCATAAGGCATACAACACTAACTGATCGGCAAATTGGAACGAAACTGAACCTGGTTAGGGACTTACTTTATAAACCCTTACTTATGACCTATTCAAGAAGAGACGCCATTAAAACTATGGCTTTAGCAAGCTCGGCACTGATATTTTCTCCGAATTCATTATTAGCTGCAACAAGACCCGGAAAAGAGAAATTAGGTGTCGCACTTGTTGGCCTGGGCTATTACTCTAAAGATTTGCTGGCTCCCGCCTTACAGCAGACAGCCAACTGCTATCTGGCGGGAATTGTTACCGGAACTCCTTCGAAAGCAGAGGATTGGAAACAGAAATACAACATTCCCGACAAAAATATTTACAATTATCAAAATTTCGATTCAATAGCCAACAACCCCGACATTGATGTGGTATATGTAGTGCTTCCGCCTTCAATGCACCATGAGTATGTATTAAGGGCCGCAAAAGCCGGGAAGCATGTGTGGTGCGAGAAGCCCATGGCAATGACTGCCAGAGAATGCCAGGAAATGATTGATGCTTGCCGTAAAAACAAGCGTTCCTTAGCGATCGGGTATCGTCTGCAGCACGAGCCCAACACCCAGGAATACAGAAGAATAGTAAACAATAAACTTTTGGGCAAGGTAAGAAAAGTTGAAGCTGCTGCGGGCTATCACGATAACAGGACCAATCATTGGAAGCAAAGCAGGGAAATGGGTGGTGGTGCTCTTTACGATATGGGAGTTTACGCTATTCAGGGGGCAAGACTTGGAACGGGAATGGAACCGCTTGCCGTATTATCTGCCGAGACATCTACCACCCGCCCGGAAATCTATAAAAATGGGCTGGATGAAACTGTTGTAGCTTCGCTGGAGTTTCCCGGGGGTGTAATTGCTGATATCAAGACCAGTTTTGGCGAGAATGTCAACTTCCTGAATATCCATTGCGAGAAAGGCGATTTAAACTTAGCACCCTATTCGGGATATAGTGGAATCAGGGGAACGAGTCCATTGGGTGAAATCAGATTTCCTTATCAGGTTCCGTGGCAGCAGGCGAAACAAATGGATGATGATGCCCTCGCCATTATGCAGAGTAAAAATGTTATCGTGCCGGGAGAAGAAGGGTTGCGAGATATCAAAGTGGTTGAAGCTATCTACAAATCGGCTGCAACCAGGCAGAGAGTGAATCTTTTGTGATACTGCTTGATTTCGGCTGCCAGGAACAGAAAGCAATGCCACTTCATCGCTCCACAAATCAACGCTTAAAGAATTACGTTTCCTCAAAGGAGTCAGAAAAGCACCTGCTGTGAAGAATTGTGGATGGTAGGTAATTTGATTGCTTCTGCATGTTGTCTTTGGGCTTGTGGAAATTAAAGCCGGACGAGTCCTGGTTTTCATGGTAAATATTTAAGCCGCCCGCGGAAAACTTAAACCAGAGAGGGTGAAATAATTAATCGAGAATCAAGTTTATAAGAATTGGGACAAGAGATTGTTGAGTATATCGAAAAGGTTAGCGAAGGGATGTGTACAGAAGCACTAAGGCATCAAGAATGTGTATGATCCCTAAACAATTTCAATTGAATTACCAACCGGCTTGTTTCCGTGCTTAATTTCGTTATCTGTAAATAATATAGAATTTGTTAGATTACGCCAGCTGCTTTTATTACGTGGATAGTATAAAATTCAGTAACTCTAAGGGCTGTTAAAGATCCATATGAAAAGAAATCATCCAATACAATCCGCTTCAATATTATTTCTACTGCAATCCTTCCCTGCTAAGTTGAAGGTGGTAGCCAAATTAAGAACGCTCAGTTCCATTTTTGCCCTATTTGCCGTTATGCAAAGCAGCTTTGCACAAGGAAACAATTCTCTTAATTCAATTCCCACAAAAGATGAAGTAGGTGCGTTAAGAATGCCCGATGAGATTGCACCTGTACATGCACCATTTCCTATGCCTCAATTCAGAAAGCCCACTTTTAAATCTCTAACAATGAATATTACGGAGAAGGGAGCAAAGCAGGGCGTCATGACTACAAAAGCGATACAAACTGCTATTGACGAGGTACATAGTAAGGGCGGCGGTACCGTGGTTGTTCCAAAAGGGATTTGGAATACCGGCCGCATTATCCTGAAAAGTAATGTAAACTTTCATATCTCTGAAGGGGCCGAACTGCGTTTCAGTGGCGAGATTAAAGACTACTTACCTGTAGTATTTACGCGTAGTGCAGGTGTTGAGGGGATGTCGCTGGGAGCTTGCATTTATGCAAACGGTCAGCAGAACATCGCCATTACAGGTAAAGGTAAGTTGGTTGGGCCTGCTCCGGGATCTGTAAGAAAACAGAATATAGGGTATGGAACATTTGAAGAAAGAGTACCTTTTGAGAAGCATCCAACGCAGCGGATATTTGATGGAAGTAACGGAGGCCCGATCTTCCTTCCCACTTTTATTGGCCCGATTAATTGTAAAGATGTCTATATAGAAGGCATTTCATTGAGAGAAACAGCTTTCTGGAATATTGTTCCGGTGTATTGTGAAAATGTCATCATCCGCGGTGTGGACGTTTATTCAGTTGGTATTCCAACGGGTGATGGAATGGACATAGAATCCTGCAAAAATGTTTTGATAGAATACTGTACGCTGGCGGCGGGCGATGACTGCTTCACCATCAAGTCTGGAAGAGGAGAGGATGGGATGCGTGTTAATAAACCTTCGGAAAATATAGTGATAAGATATAGCCTTGCAAAGCAAGGTCACGGAGGCGTCACTACGGGGAGTGAAACTGCAGGCATGATCAGGAACGTGTATGTGCATGACTGTGTTTTTGATGATACCGATACCGGTATACGTTTTAAAACACGGAGGCCAAGAGGTGGTGGTGGAGAAAACTTGTATTACGAACGAATCAGGATGAACCTGAGGGGAACTGCCATTAATGTAGACATGTTAGGAAGCAGTATGTATGTAGGTGCCCTTGCAAGCAGGGATAATTCGGTTGTAAATAAGTTAACGCCCTTATACAGGAATATTAGTGTAAAAAATATTATTGTAGAACAGTCATCACAGTTTCTGAAGGTTAATGGTCTGCCGGAATCACCTTTAAGCAATTTATTAATTGAAAATGCCACTATTCGTTCTAAAAAGTTAATCACGCTAAACGATGCAAAGGGTGTTGTTTTGAAGAATATAAAAATAAGCAGCGACGATAATCTTATCCAGGTACTGGATAGCAAGAATATTGCATTCGAAAACGTGCATTTCGATGTGCCGGGGAATGAGGTGGTGACAGAGATTAAAGGCGATAATGCCGGCAATATTGAGTTTAAGGATTGCATACCCCCAAAGCCACGAGACTGGGAAACATCATCTCATCAGTAATGGTAATGCTTTAGCTTTTCAAAAAGGATATTATCGTATGAAGAAAAAGCGGGTTTGCTGAAGGTTGACCTGTTGTAGGCAACATGCCGGTCATCGTAAAGATTATGTAGTCATTCGATAGACCTAAACCGGTGAGAACCAAACAAATCCACTTGAAACGACTTAATTAACATACAAAGGAAACACTGTATGTCAGTAAAAATTGCCCTACCATCGGATGAAGCTCAGGCTATCGATACATTAACTTTGGCATTCAGCACTGATCCAATGGTGCGTTGGTCACTACCCGACCCGGCAAAATATCTGGCAGTTTTCCCTTTAATGGCGAGGGCTTTCGGCGCAAGCGCATTCGAGAGGGGGACGTCTTATGTCGCTGATGGCTTCGCCGGCACAGCCCTATGGTTGCCCCCTGGTATTGAACCCGACGAGAAAGCCCTTCTGAGGCTGTTAGACGAAAACGCTCCCAACGATATCAAAGACGATATGCCCCGGATTTTTGAGCAGATGCAAAAATATCATCCAACCGAACCGCATTGGTACTTGCCGTTGATAGGTGTCGATCCTGTGTATCAGGGTGCCGGAGTCGGCTCGGCGCTGATGACTGAAGCGCTCAAGGCCGTTGACCAGGACGGATTAATTGCATATCTGGAATCTTCGAACCCCAGGAATATTTCCTTGTATGAGCGTCACGGGTTCGAAGTTATTGGCGAGATTCAATCTGGCGGCTCTCCCGTTGTACACCCCATGCTACGAAGAGTACAATAAATAATCATCCTATAGATTCCATCGCGTTGGTTCGTGTCTCGCGAACCGGTAATCACTTTTGCCTTTGTTGGTGTTGTCACCGACAAAACCACTAACCGTTGAAGTGCGTCACTAGATTAAACTCGTCTGAACCGTCGACATAAAACCGAGCAGATGAGTATTTATAATCTTCCGGATGTTCAGTTAATTTCCATTTCTCCTGAACGGGATTATTGTGAATGTACACCATTTTGCATAAACACTTCATCGCTCCACAAATCAACGCTTAGTGAACTACGTTTCCAGAACTGGTACTTTCTGTCGGTGGAATTTACAAGAAATTCGTTCAGCATTGGGTTTGCAGAATCTGCCAGTCTGAACTTCATCTGCTGAGATGTGAATTTAAGAAAGCGCATCTGTACTACATCTCTTTTGAAGCCATCTTGTATTTGCCAGATTAAGTGAATATGATTTGGCATGATTACATAGCTGTGAATGATAATGCTGCCTTCTTTCTTTAAGAATTGAAGGCTTTTGATGACGAGGTCTTTGAAGTCATCCTTTTTAAGCAAATGTTTCCATTCGAAGATCGTTGCTGTGAGAATTGTGGGTGGTAGGTGTAATTGAGTGAATCTATCAAAATTCTGGCAAATTTGTTAGGCAATACGACGTTTATCGGCTTGTTGTTGACAACACCAACAAGAGTGAGGTGGTTACGAAAGTTGCAAATTTCTTTATCGGACAAAGCAGCTAATCTCTGAAAGAGCTACAGCAGGCTTCAATTTAGCAAGCACATTTGTGTAACAATTATGATGATTATTGACATTGTTACAAATGGAAAACCTCTTAATTCGCAACACTAATTAATTAAAAACCTATATGAAAAAACAAAACTTAATGCCAAGGGCAACCAGGAAGGTTGCCTTCGGAGCGGTTGCAATGATTCTATTTGCTGGCTCATCAGTATTAACAAGCTGTAAAAAGGAATCAGCAGATGTAGAGGAAGAAATGCATGCTACCCAAAATGCTTCTAAAGCTAATCCTACTGTCAAAACCTACCAGTCGGGTACTCACAACGGTTTTTTCTGGTCGCTTTGGAAAAGCGACGGAGCAACCGGCACCGCTAACTACACCAATGGTTCCGGCGGTAATTACGCGATTTCATGGAGCGGCTTCAATGGAAATTTCACCTGCGGAAAAGGGTATAATGCGGGTTCCCCAACGCTTAAAATCGGCTATAATTTAGGAGCTTATACCAACTCCGGCGGTGGCACCTTCGGTTGGTACGGATGGAGCAGAAGCCCTTATTATGAGTACTATGTTAACGAAACCTGGGGAACTCATTCACCTCACGAGGGAACTTTCCTTGGCGCTTTCAACAGCGATGGCACCGCGTATAATGCCTGGACAGTTTGGAAAACCGGACAAAACATTGATGGTGGCAACGGGTTCAGACAAATTTACAGCTCCCGCGTTTCCAAAGTTCCTGTACCTAGCGGAAACCGTACGATTACTTTTGCCAATCACTATAACTACTGGAAGAGCAAAGGCTATACTCTTGGACAAATGAACATCCCGGCGATTATGGTTACCGAGACATGGGGTTCTAATGTTAGTGGTTACTCTAACTGCACTATCTGGGGACTTTAAACACCGATTGTTTTCTAGCATGTAAATACTGCCCGGTGGTAATAGCCGGGTAGTATTATCTAATATGTTATCGCCTGTTGGGGGTAAACTTCCTTTTAATAGTATTCAATATTAGTACAATGAGATCATTCTTATTTTATTTTCTTGTGATTACCATCTTTGCTCTCTTTTCCTGCGAATCAGAGAGTCGTAAAACCGCTGAACCAGAAGACCATAACATATCCTTGCTCGGAAAATGGTATAGATTTTCAAGAGAAAACGGATACACCGAATTTGATATAGATTCGCAGAACGTAGTGTTTTATAATCAGAAGGTAGGCAGGTTTGAGCTGCCTTATACCGTAGAAAATGATTCTTTGAAATACCTCACCAATAAGTACGCAGGTAAAATTACACACTATGGCGATTCCATACATCTGGAAGGGAATGACCAAACTACAGCCAGTTTATACCGGTTTAAAGACCCAAATATTCCATTTAACTCTATACCGGAGGAAACAGATTCTCTATCATTCAGATCATATCAAAAAGGATTCGATGAAAGACTGGTCCGTGAGTTTGAGAAAGCAGGAATAGAGATTTCTGATGGAATGGGAAGATCTGAGGATACCGGATATGAAGAATTGCTAAAAAAGAAAGTTCGGTAGGTCAGCTAGTTAAGTGGGAGAGTAGATATTTGCGGATCATGATAATTATGCTGGCGGTTGATCATTATGAGCAAAGAATGTATCGCTCATTTACAATTAGCGTTTCGCAGTGTATAGTCAATTTACAAATAATTCAACTGTAGATTAAAAGCCGGACAAGACCACTTATATAACTATTTTAGGGTAAGACAGGGTAAGACACAGGACGAGACAAAATCATACACTCCTCATACACTATCCATACTTGAACTATACATAAGCTATACGGAGCGAGAGCGAGTGTCGGTTTGTTGGTGACCATTCCAAACAGGAGCAGAGACTAAAGTGCTTTCGCGAGGAAAACAATGCCCGCTATCAGGCACATGATAATCAGCATCCATGTCCGAAATGAACGCATGCTATTTATTCCGTCAGCAAGTTCTCCTTCGTACTTGTCCCAACTGCGTATTTTATAAAGGATACCCGCCCCTAAGAGAAAAGCAATCCCTACTAACAGAGTTTTAGCACCCATCTACTAGATCAATTATTTGAACAATCCTTGCTCTTCGACATGTTCTGCAAGGCATGTCGAAGAACAGATAAAAGAGGATTTGTAATCCTCTAAACCGCCAGCTCTAGTAAGCTTTTCCTTACTCCATAAATTTCACCGCAACTGCTATAGAGAAACTCTTCTTCCTTCTCTACCAATCCAGCACGAACCGGATTTAAATGGATATAATTTAATTTGGTATCAAAAAACTCCTGCGAGAAGATTTCTTCACCATGATACCCTTCTTTCCAGAACCAAATTTTATCTTCTTTCTTTAAGAGCCAAAGCAACCAAGATTTTCTGCTTTCTCTCGGATTATCTTTAATGGCTTCGAAGATCTTCTTGGAAATGTATTTCTTAAAATCTCGGATTATATCACTCAGGCTATCTTTGTTAGTGCTCACAATCATATGAATATGGTTGCTCATCAGAACCCAAGCATAAACTTGCAGGCCTTTTGTTGCCTGACAAAACCGAATGCTCTCGAGTAAGATGTCTATATATTCTTTTCTTGTAAACACGTCTGCCCATTGATGCACGGTACAGGTAATAAATATTGGCCTTGTTGATTTTTGATGGTATAGGCAGATCCCATACTTCGAATATGAGATTTATATAGGAATTTTTCTATACCGGGATTGCAAATCCCTTTTTATCTAGAGTTCGACATGCCCTGCGGAACATGTCGAACAGCGGCAATTGCCGCTAAATACCCTTAAATTGTCGTAAAACCCCTGCTGATAACTATAACATCTTTAGCAGTTTTGGAGCATAATAAAATTATAAACAAGGGAACGTAAATGAAAAAGAACAAAATTATTTTTTGGGCATCTACAGGTTTTATTTTTCTGTTTGAGGGACTTATGCCACTAAGCACTTTATTGTTTGCCCCTCAGTATTTTAATGCAGGAACTAAACCGCTTGGTTATCCCGACTACTTTGCCTATGCTCTGATAATATTTAAGGTACTGGGAGCAACAGCGCTGATAATTCCAAAGCTACACTCTAAGTTGCGAGAGTGGGCTTATGCAGGCTTGACGTTCAATTTAATTTTTGCGTTAATAAGCCATATTGTAGTCGACGGAGAACTTGGAAACATCTTGACTCCGGTTATAATCGCTGTGATATTGGCGATCTCATATAGTTATAACGAAAAAATCAGAAACAATGGCTAAAACGGACTTTAAAACAATTGACGAATATCAGTGCAGTTTTCCTGCTGAAGTTCAGGAAAGGATGCAAGCAATCCGCGAGATTGTTCACCAAGTGGCACCCGAAGCAGAGGAAGTGATTAGCTATCAAATCCCCGCCTTCAAAACGGGGAAGAAATTCTTGATATATTATTCAGCCTATGCAAAACATATTTCGCTGGCAAGTCCCTGGAGTGAAGCGTTATTAAAGGAATTCGCGAAAGAATTAAAAGGGTTGAAAGTAAGCAAATCCGCTATACAGTTTCCAAACGAAGAGCCCTTGCCATTAGGTCTAATAAAGCAAATTGTGACGTTTAGAAAGAATGAAGCAGGCTAGGGGAGCTGCTACACGAGCGGTGTAAATTGGTGAAAGACACTGTCATTTCGCAGAGGGATGCATAACTTTCTTCTCCGAGTCTCTCATCCGGAATTGCAATAGGTGGTCAGGAGACTCAGGGGAAGGAACGAGCAGCTTGCTAAAGGTTGAGCTTTTGTAAGTGGCAAGCCGGACGGAGCCATGGGTTTTTATGGTAAAGATTTATTCGCCCTGCGGAAGACTTAAACCAGAGGGGACCACCAATTTAATTGGGTAACGGACTACCGCGAGGACTTTTAAGTTACTCGTTTTGTTGGTGGGGACACCAACAAAGGGGGAGAGGGTGGTCAATGCCATTGGAGTCCATTCCCCAGGTTGTATCCATATTCAATTTGAAGTATCCTACGGGATCTGCTACATGTTGAATACGGTGAATCGTGTAAGATCAGAGGATTCATAAACATTATTCCAAACCTTTTTACACGGCAGAGAACTTTTGTGCTGCGTTCAAGTATCGATGGTATCTCTCTTTGCGGAATGATGCCTTTAACGTGACTGCCAGGAATTACATTTATCGCTCCATTGGTCTCATCGCAATCATCAAGATGTAAGCGCAAGGTAACCAACTTGCTCATCACTTCTGCAGGTGGCTGTACGTGAGGAATACCCGCCTCGACCGACCAATTCTTATACCCTTGAGTTTCTATCTGTTTACTAACCGCAATTTTCAAGTCCTGATGCCAGGGAATAATCCAATTATTTTCTGGTGTTTTGTCCAGAATAAATGCTTTAACAGGAAACATCTCCTCCCGACAAAGCTTCCGTAGAAATTCCCGGATTTTATCACAATTTGCCAGGTTGTACACAGGTTCACAAGAATCTAAAAGGCTTGATGAACTTACTTTATTATTGCAATAATCAAAGGCACCCAGTCTAACCAGAGCAGTTTCTAAGTGCAATATCTGCGCTCTTTCCAGAAATTGGTTGTCTATTACAAACCCCTTCTCGTTTAACTTTGATGTAATGCTTTCCATGCTTGCCAACAAATATACATGCTAATTTACTCCAAACCTGCGACTTGAGTTTGCTGAAGGTTGAGCTTTGGTAAGTGGCAAGCCGGACGGAGCCCTGGTCTTCATGGTAAAAGATTTAAGTCACCCCGCGGAAGACTTAAACCAGAGAGGGATGGTAGGTGTAAATTCTGGCAAATTCATTAGGCAATACAGCGTTTATCGGCTTGTTGGTGACAACACCAACAAGAGCAGCGAGAAAAGCTAGACGGATAGGAGTTTCGATGATCGATGGTGCTTTACGTTAACATAATCTGCTGACTTCTCCCCCAGCATGTAGAGAAATTCCACAAATTATTTTAACAACGATTGGTGTTAATCAATTGGCTGTTAGGGTATTAATAGTTTTGTGCCAATTCTGGCACTGTTCTGTACTATAAGAGAGCAACAATACATTAAGTAATCTAAATTATGAGAAAATTAATTTTATCAGCAGCCTCAGTAGCAGTATTGGCTTTCGCCGGAACAACAGTTAAAGCAAATACTTTAAGTCGTTTTGAAACTACCAACCTTAGTATTCAGGATAGTCTCGCCAAAGACGAAAACCTTACTAAAACCGCTGTTAAACTGGAAGAAATACCGGATGCCGTAAAAGCAGTTTTAAAATCTGAAAAGGTGAAAGAGTGGACTCCCTCGGCAGCGTTTTTAGTTAAAACCAAAGAGGGTCGGGAATATTATCAGATAGACGTGGCGAAAGGTCAGGAGAAAGGAACCCTGAGAATCGACAAGGACGGCAAGGCAGTTCAGTAACACACCCTTATATACAATTAAATATAACCTTTATGAAAGCCGGAAATGTTCCGGCTTTTGTATTTTTGCGGGCAGGCAAAAGATCTATGGCAAAAATTCTGGTTATTGAAGACGATCTGACTTTTTCTCAGCTCCTGGAGGGCTTCCTGAAAAAGAATGGTCATGAGGCCGACCTCCGCCATGATGTGAAGAGCGGTATAAAAGCGCTGGATCAACAGCAATATGATCTGCTATTGGTCGACTACCGCTTACCTGATGGTACAGGCCTTGAGGTATTAACTGCCAGCAGAGAAAAGTCCTACGGCAATCCTGCAATTATAATGACCAGTTTCAACGATGTGCGTACTGCGGTAGAGGCTATGCGTTCTGGAGCTTTCGATTATATCACTAAGCCGGTAAATCCCGATGAGCTGCTCATGAGAATCGGCGAGGCGCTGGCACCTAAGAAAGACAAATCCTTTACACCACACTCATCTGCCGAATTTATACAAGGCAGCAGTCCGCAGGCTGCAAAACTAAAGGAATATGTTGATCTGGTAGCCCCTACCGATATGTCGGTGATTATACAGGGCGAAAGCGGAACAGGTAAAGAGTATTTTGCAAGGGCTATTCATCAGCGTAGCAAGCGATCTCAAAAGCCCTTTATAGCGATAGATTGTGGCGTGCTTTCAAAAGAACTGGCCGTCAGTGAACTCTTCGGTCATGTGAAAGGAGCTTTTACAGGCGCATTAACAGATAAGAAAGGAAAGTTTGAAGTAGCCGGGGGCGGTACAGTTTTTCTGGATGAAATTGGTAATCTTGACTATGAAGTACAGGTAAACCTGCTTCGGGCTTTGCAGGAAAAAGTAGTTGTGCCTTTGGGAAGCAACCGGCCGGTGTCTGTAGATATCCGCATCATAGCTGCTACCAATGATGATTTGCTGACTAGTGTAAGCCAGGGTAAATTCAGAGAAGACCTTTATCACCGGCTCAATGAGTTTAAAATGCACTTACTTCCACTTCGTGCAAGGGGCAAAGACCTTGGATTATTTACGAAGCATTTTATTGAAGTGGCTAACAGCGAACTCAACCGCGATGTTACACGTCTTTCTGACGAAGCATTGGATGTTTTTCAGCGTTACGACTGGCCCGGAAATTTACGCGAGCTCAAAAATGTAATTAAGCGGATGGTTCTTCTCAGCAAAACCCGAGAAGCGGGGATAGAAAGCCTTCCCGACGAGATGATGTTTTCAATTACTCAGTCGCCTAAAGTAAGCGGAACGGATCTGAAAGCGATTAATGAGATGAATGAGAAAGCACTTATTATGGAAACACTGCAAAAGGTAAAGTATAACAAGTCGATGGCGGCTAAATTGCTGAATATAGACCGTAAAACGCTTTACAGTAAAATTGAGAAATACGATTTAGAGTGAAATTCTCAGGCATGCTGAGTAAGCGTACCGGCCTTCATTTCAATATCTATTACGTTTATCAATTCTGCCAGTTCGTTTAGCTGATCTCTCATTTCTTGCTGACGGAGAATACCATTTTGTGAATCGATTTCAAGTTTTCTGAACGCTAGTGCAAGTTCTTTTGCTCCCATCTGCGCAGTTCTGCCTGCAATGCGATGCAATACGAGGCTTAGCTGATTTTTATCTTGTTTTTCCTCTGCGACTGTGAGAAGTCGTATATCCTCCTCCGAATCTACTATGAAACGCCCGACCACTTTTTTCAGTTGCAGCTCGTCTCCAAAAGTCATTTTCTGCAAGGCCTCTATATTCCAGCGATTCTCTGTTTCCTGATGATAGTTTCCTGATCGGAGTAAGTTGAGAAGCTCTTCTTCCCTGAACGGCTTCATCAGCAGGCCATCAAATCCTTGCGACATGACCCATGCACGCTCTTCGGGAAGCACCTGTGCCGTTACCGCATAAATTTTCACCTGGGCGGGAATCTTGCTTCGCAGAATAGCACAAAGTTCTGCTCCGTTCATACGTGGCATGCGGATATCCAGTAAAATGCAACATACTTCTTCATCCCAGGGAGCATCAAGAATCTTTTCGGGAGCATCAAAGCATACATGTGAAATTTTATGGTTCTCCAGTAGTGATGAACAGAGCTGGAGGATAAAAGCATCATCATCCACTACCCATACCTTGCCTTTAAGCAAGGGTGTGCTTTGAACGTTTAGCGGCTGTCTAAAGGCTTGACTTTCTGTTAACTCAAACCTTAAGTATAAAGTGAAACAACTTCCTTGTCCTTTTTTACTTTTAACATAAATTCGTCCTCCCAAGCCTTCGGTTATCGCTTTTACAATGCTAAGACCAAGTCCCGAGCCAGAAGATATTTGCTTGTCGGAAGAACTTCCCTGATCAAATTCATTAAACACCCGGTTTAGGTCCTCCCCGGCAATTCCGATACCTGTATCTTCCACGCTAAACATCAAAAAAGCGCTTCCGTTATGGCGCTTGCTGGATACACGGAGCGTAATCTTTCCCTTATCGGTGAATTTTATGGCGTTACTCAGTAGATTATAAAGAATCTGCTTTAACCTGAAAGCGTCTCCATTTAAGTGTTCTGAAGGTGGCAAGTCAAATTCGGTATGCAGCTCGAGTGATCTTTCATGGGCAGATAAGCGCATTACAGATACCACCTCTTTCAAGAGTTCTGTCAGATTAAAAACGGTATTGTCAAAGCTGAGCTTACCCGAGATGATCCGGCTGTAGTCAAGCACTTCATTAACTATTTGCGAGAGGTGGGTTGACGAGTGGTAAATGGCATCAATAGTATGATCACTGTGTTTCCCCTTCTTCAGGAGATCTGTGTAACCAATGATAGCCTGCAGAGGAGTTCTGATCTCATGACTCATGTTAGCTAAAAACCGCTGCTTTGCCGAACTATGGTATTCGGCCTCATCTTTTGCAATCTCCAGCTGCTTACGATAGGCGTTGCTCCTCGAAATGTCGGTCAAAATAAAGAACATCAGAACAGCGGTAAGGAAGAGGAAGGTTACTAGAATGATGTTAATATATTTAACACTAAGACCAACCACTTTCTGGGCACGCAGATTATTTAAAGCCGACTGGTTCATCGCGTCTTCTTCAACCTGTTGCAGAATACTCAGCATTTGGTTTGTAAGATTATTGCTTGCAAGAGCAAGTTGCGTCTCACGGTTAACAAACTTCTCACTTTGCTGATGCTGTTTCTTTTCCATGCTCAGCACAGCCTGCTTAACTGTCTTTAGTGTGTAATCCTGGCCGGCCGGAGTTATGGTATCTATTGTAATAGCCAATTCTTCGTTAATCACCTTCTCCTGACTTTTCTTTTTTCCAAAAAGCCGAGAGAAGAACCCCTTTTGAGCCTCTCTTTCAACAGGTAATACCGTGGTGGTAGAAACTTTTTTCTGGGTGGTATGAACAGTTGCACTATCCTTTTTATTAATCTTATCCGAAAGTATTCCGTTTAGAGATTCTAGCTGATAGGCTAGTTCATCATTATTTACAAGCTGCTCCCTGATATGCAGGTAATCTAAGAACAACTTATTACGCTGTGATAATAACTGTCGAAGAGAGTTGATGTGTTTTACCTGGGTGGGATTATCCTTGTAAAGCCTGCCAAGTGTATCGAGAGTAAGGCCTAGTTTGCTAAACTCTTTTATAAATGTACCCTGATAGGTTTTTTTATCAATCGCCATTGTTCTTTGCAGCTGGTCCATACGGGTTACTCTACCTGATAGATGGCTGACAATGGTTAGCTTTTCATTCGGCGCAGATAGATCTTCGACGGTTTGAAGCATCTCACTAAAGGTGTACTTGCTTATGTTCCAGGCTAAAGCAAGTGCAATACAAGCAATAGTAAAAGCTATTATCACTTTGCCTTTTACCGGAGTGTTAAAAAAGATATTTTTCATCTAAACAAGGAAAGCCGTTTTATTTAACGCCTGGAAGCTCAATTTATTGATAACTAACAAAGAGTTTTTTGACAGGATAGTTTTGGTTACTGGTAGCAACTCACAGCAGAGCTTTGCTGCCAAGTTATCAAATGGCATAAGAACAGGGACAAGTCAGCTTGCCTGGACGGACCTGATTCGAAACAGATTCGGTGATCTTACGTTTGTGAGCGTAGGATGTCCGAATCGTTCCCGAATCAGACCTGAATCTATTAAGACAAAGACAGATCGAAGAACCGTAAACAAAGTTCTTTCATTAGGACATGATACTTGGGTCAAACTGGGGGGAAGACTTAAACCAGAGAGAAGGAAATCCCTCATAGCTTTAATTACTTTGGCCAAATCTTCCCACCAAAGTCTGTGGTGACAGAATCTGCCTCAGCGAGATAGGAGCTTTTGAATTTTGTGGTGTTTACAAACTCCTTTAATTGCATAGTAAGGCGTTGTTTTACTTGCTCAACGCTTAAATTTGAATATTCGGTTTTAGGTAAAACGAAATACATGTTTTCTGGTTCGTAATCAACCCGGGTGGAAGAGCTATTTTCATTGGTGTACTTATTTAATCCCACGAAGAAGATGGTATGCTCGTCTGGTGACTCGAAAAGTCCAAAGTTGTAATTCTTAACAGGTTTCGTTGGAGGCTCATTTTCACAGATATTCGTTAGCCAGTCATCAAGGTTATCAAAGTCCGACTTAAATTCGGGTGGAGGAGGTATTACTTCATAAAGTTCCTCGCCTTCTATCACTACGTGCTCTGTGGTTACCTCTTCCACATTTTTCTTTGAATTACATGCAGTGAAAAAAGGAGCGATTAGTATAAAGGAAATTAAAGTTAGTTTCATAGAAGCGTAGCATATGACAATACCTTGGCGTACAAGGTAGAAAAAAGCATTGAAATCTAGCAGCACAAGCGGGTGCCTTGGTTCGTGTTGTCACACTACAAAATTCTGGCAAATTGCTGAAGTAATAGGATGTTCATCGGCTTGTTGGTGACAACACCAACAAGGGCGGAGTTACTTGTTTTGTTGGTGGGGACACCAACAAAGGGGAAAGACTTAATTCGCCTTGCGGAAGACTTAAAAACAGAGCGAGCAAATTCGTGGGTAATACGACGTTTATCGGCTTGTTGGTGACAACACCAACAAGAGCAGAGAGAAGCCGACCATGTAGTGAAGACCCAAACCAGAGGCGGAAATAAAATAGGATTGTTCTACTCATCAGGCATCCGTTTTTGTAGGAAGTTGTAATCTTCTCGTGCACGTTCACTCTGCCTTGTTTTTCTTCGAAATTTCCTTCAGGGCCGAAATAAAGGACTCGATTTGTATAGGTTTAGACAGATAGCCATCCATTCCGGCGGCAAAACATGCTTCCCTGTCTTCGGGAAATGCATTGGCCGTCATTGCGACTATCTGAGGCGCATACTTTCCTTCACTACGGATTCGCCTGGTTGCTTCCAGCCCGTCGATATTGGGCATAAGAACATCCATCAGGATAAGGTTATACTCCTTTCTTTTCAGCATTTCGAGCACTTCTGATCCATCATTTGCTATATCTGGCTGATAACCTAGCTTACTCAAAATCTTCACCGCAAGTTTTTGGTTAATAAGATTATCTTCTGCCAATAGAATGGCCAGGGGGGTTTCTGCAGCAAATTGTTCATCAAAAACCGAGGAGCTTTTTACAGGTTGCTTTATCAATTGCATTTCACTGGCAAATTGTTGCTGTAACAGGGTGAACGCTTGCTGGGGCTTGACAGGTTTAGACAAGATCGTTGTTTGCGATAGGTGTTCTTGTTTTTTGAAATTTCCATCGTTGGCCGCAGCCATCAGAATTACCGGCGATCGAAACTGTATCTTTTTAAGTTCCTTCATTAATCCCTGTCCGTCCATTTCGGGCATATTGAAGTCCGTTATAAGCAGGTCGACCGGATTCTCAGTTTTTACAAGGGCTAAACCCTCTTCAGCCGAGGAAGCTGACAGCACACCAAGGCCCCATTCTTCCAGCATAAGTTTCATATTAGAACGGCTGGTTTCGTTATCGTCTATTAAAAGCACCTTCTTGCCCCTAAAATCCTCCGCTATTCCTTTATCGACAGTTTCTGTTTTGGCTACCTGTGTCCGGATCGTAAACGTAAACGTTGTTCCCCTCCCTACTTCGCTCTTAACACTTATGGTACCATTCATTAAATTAATCAGCCTTTCGCTTATTACCAGCCCTAAACCGGTGCCTCCATATTGGCGGGTGGTTGAAGAGTCTACCTGCGAAAAAGCCTTGAACAGTTTTGCTAATTTTTCTCCTGGAATCCCAATTCCTGAATCGCGTACTTCGAACTTCAGTTCTATCTCCTCTCCGATTTTCTGAACCAATGAAACACCAATAAAAACATCTCCCTTCGGGGTGAATTTGATCGCGTTCCCGGTAAGATTTATGAGTATCTGCCTAAGCCGCAGGTTATCGGCATGCAAACGGTTTGGAATTTGTCTGTCAATACGATAAACGAGGTCAATATTTTGTTCTGAGGCTTTAAGTGAGAACAGATCGAACACCTCTTCGATACAGTTGCTTAGAGTAAAGTTCGCCGGATCCAGCTCCATATTACCGGACTCAATTTTGGAGAAGTCGAGAACGTCATTGATAACATTTAACAGGGCCTTTCCGCTATTCCTGATAATATCCGCATATTCCTGTTGTTCTTTATTCAGATCCGTTTCCAGAAGCAGATCGGCCATGCCGAGCACTCCATTCATCGGGGTCCGTATCTCGTGGCTCATTGTGGCAAGGAAAGTGCTCTTGGCAAGATTAGCCTGCTCAGCTTTTTCCCGTTCTTCAGTTAGCCGAAGGTTCAGACTGTATAAATGTTCGGCCTGCGACTTAAGTTCTTCAGACTGGGCCTGTAGCTCTTCATTCAAGTCCTGCAGTTTTTCAGCTAGCTCTCTAACGGTGTTTTGTGCCTCCTTTTCGGCAGTTATATCCCGGGAAATGGTATGGACTCCAATAACCTCTCCATCGAGAATTACAGGCACCTTAGTAACATCAATGTAGTGCACAATGCCTATGCTTTCCATAAGTAGTGTCTGCTCAAACTTAGTGGCATTTCCTTTCAAGGCTTCTCGCTATTCGACATGTTCTGCAAGGCATGTCGAAGAACAGATAAATGAGGATTTGTAATCCTCTAAACCGCAAGCTCTAACAAACCTTTCCTCACTCCGTAAATTTCACCGCAGCTACTGTAAAGATATTCTTCTTCCTTTTCTACCAACCCCGCACGAACCGGATTCAAATGAATGTAATTCAATTTCCGCCTTTGTTGGTGTTGTCACCAACAAAACGACTAACCCTTGTAATGCGTCACCAGATTAAATTCGTCTGAACCGTCGAAATAAAATCGTGCAGATGAAAATTTATAATCCTCGGGATATTCAGCTATTAAGCCGGATGGATTCCTGGTTTTCATGGTAAAGATTTATTCGACCTGCGGAAGACTTAAACCAGAGGAGACTTAGCATTTAAGTAAAAGGTCCGAGCTGCAAGCTCGAACCAGCACGCGCCTTATGCTCGCGGTAGCTGGGGGGAATTTAAATCCACGCTGGTTTAAGGTTCAGCGCAGCGCTCTTAAACACCATAATTGAAGTCAGGACTCTGTCCGGTGACTTAGAAAAATTTATATTTTAGCCGGACCTTATCTTTTACCTATGCTACCCGATATCGGTTTGGAGATAATTTGAAACCTCACTTTATTACTTTTGCTGTTAATAGGTCCGAACTGCCAGCTCAAAGCAGCACACGCCTATGCTCGCTACCTGGGAAATTTCAACTATATTAGACCTCCAAAATCTTAACCCCCAATAAATGAAGATTGCCACAGTTCTTTTTATTTTAATTTCGAACGCAAGCTTCTCACAAGCGATCCTGTGGAAAGAGAATTTTAAGTTAGATTGGAAAAACTTTAAGGGACCAACTGAAGATCAAGATGTTGCTGCAGTTACGCATTGTGGAATCAGGGTCAAGCCAACCGTGAAGGTATTGGTTAAAGGAAAAGCGACTTACACGGCGTTTGCCGAATTTACTTGCGACTCATCTTTTTACTTCCCTCAAAAAGTAGACTCGTTGGTACTTGCACACGAACAACTGCATTTTGATATAGCCGAGCTATTTGCGAGAAAGCTACGCCAAAGATTTACTGACAGGGGTTTCATCACTCCAGTAGAAGCCCGTAACCTATTTAATAAACTTCATAAAGAATACTTCGATTTCCAGTCCAGGATAGAGGAAGAGACTTCACACGGGACAAAGCTTGAAGAAGAGAAAAAATGGGAACAATTCGTAAGCAATGCGATTAGAGAACTTAATAAATATAAATAGGTCACAAACATCTAATCAATGGAGCCCTCGTTTTCAGGGTAAGATTTATTCGCCCTGCGGAAGACCCTTTACTGGTTTAAGAGTTCAGCGCAGCGCTCTTAAATCATCCTTTGAAAAATCAGGACTCCGTCCGGCGATGTAGAAAAATATTTATTTAGCCAGACCTTTTCATTTACCTATGGCTACCTGATACTGTTTTGGAGATGATTCAAAACCTCACTTTATTACTTTTGCTGTTAAAAGGTCCGAGGTGCAAGCTCGAACCAGCACACGCTTTATGCTCGCGGTAGCTGGGAATTTAGCCAAAACGAATTCATGAAAAACAGATTTTAACCTTCCAAGAACACGAACTTTTTGAATCGTCAGACGACCGTTTTTTGGTAAGAATTTTTTTATTACTTACCTAGCCTGAAGTCGGTTACGCTTTTTTGACTTAGACTTAGTTCTTCAAAGATAGATGAAGACCCGGCCTTATCCACAGGACATTGAGTACTTATACCTACATACAAAATCTCGGGATAATCATTTTCATGCAGACGTACCATTTGCCATTTCTGGTTATCAAGAGAGTAATAACAGGCAATAGTTTTAGTATCAGATGATATCTTCATATATACAAATGGTTGCTCAACGATAATCGGTTTGGAGATAATACCAAGCCCCATTTTATTACTTTTTCCGTTGTAAACTGGATTGACGTTTTTACACGTGAATCGTACAAGCAACTACTCATTGAAAGTCTGGACTTCTGTATTAAAGAGAAGGGCCTAATACTACATGCCTGGATTATCATGAGCAACCATGTTCATTTAATTGCATCGGCTAAAGGAGGTTTTGAGCTTGCTGCCCTTATCAGAGATCTCAAAAAGTTCACCAGCAGGATGATTATTGAAAGTATTGGATCAAACGGGCAGGAAAGTAGAAAAGAGTGGATGATATGGATGTTCAAGAGAGCAGGTGCAGCAAACAGCAATAATAAAGTTTACCAGTTTTGGCAACAGGATAATCACCCGATTGAATTAAGTACAAATGAAATGATGGACCAACGGTTAAACTATCTTCATGAGAATCCTGTACGGGCTGGTATAGTTAATTTTGCTAGCCATTACAAGTACAGCAGCGCAGTTGATTATTATGAAGAACGACTTGGCTTACTAAACGTTGAACTATTATAGGTGGCAAGCCGGACGGAGTCCTGGTTTTCTGGTGAAGATTTAAGTCGCCCTGCGGAAGACTTAAACCAGTAGGGGAATTTTTCTATACCGGGATTGCAAATCCCTTTTTATCTAGAGTTCGACATGCCCTGCGGAACATGTCGAACAGCGGGAAGCTGGGGGTACCTTAATTATAGCTAAGCCTGACTTTAGTAGCTCCGTTTCTGGAATAGCACTTTAAAATAGTTTCTAACGCTGTTATATCCTTGGTAAATGCGCTAGTACTTAAATATCCAGAATCATTTGGATAACCAAACATAGGATGCTTTTGATGATCTTGCTGCGTCTTGTTCATCCTTTCGTTCTACGCCGAATCAGTGGAAAAGCCATAGATTGCGTCAACAGGGTTGTATTTCACATGTTTGTGATAATTGGGGTTGGCTCTTATCTTACTTTTTAGACTAGATAAAAGCCCCTGCATCTTTCTAATTTCTAACCAATAAGCGCTTGATGGTTTAGGGTTATCAACAAAGTCATAATGCTGGAATAATGAAAGGTCGATTTTAAGAACCTTCTCGACTTGTGATGCCATACTTTTATCGCCGTATCCACCTATCTGCTCAAAAAAGTGAGATAATCCCTCTGGGAATTGGCCCTCACAAGAGGTTTTGACATTCGCTTCTATAGAATAATACATGCCTCTGCACCCTGAAGTATTTGTACTAAAGGAGGCATTCAGACTAAATAGAATTAGCAGGAAAAATTTCACGTAAGAAGATAATGCCTAAAGATAATATTTTTCGGCTTTATCTGGTATTCGACATCTCCTGAGGAACATGTCGAATACCGGGGGTGTTAGTTGTGCAACAGCCACGACACGCTCGAACCAGCAAGTTGAACACGCTCGCGACAGCTTGGGAATTTATTCCCTCTCCTTAATTATCCTTTCCCATTCGTCATTGTGTTTTTGAACATATTTTTCTAGTCCGTCAATTGGGTAATATTCATATGTGAAGTTGTAAGTTGCACTTTCTTTATTCTCAAGGTTAGAAAAAAGGAAGTGGATATACTGGAAGTGAAACTTCGAGCTTAACTCTAAACCTAACCGTTGTTTTTCTTTGTACATCTCTCCATTGAACGTTTGGAGGAATTGGCAGTAGTAATATAATCCTTCGAGATAATAGTACTTAATATGGGAAAGGTTAAATAGCGCGTTTTCAAAGTGCTTAGTTTTATCTTCCTTGCTTGTTGACGCGAATGCATACATTAACTCTTTTAATCCCCTCGTATAAGGGTTCGTCACAACAAGTTTCTGAATGACTTTTTTGTCTAATTTTTTTACCTTGGATAAGGTGTATGTGCATTGCATTATCTCTAAATGCTCATCTAAATAAAGTGAGTTGATATACTGTTCCAAGTATGGAATATTAAGCTTTTTAAACATCAACTCATATTCAAAGTGGTAAAAGCCATCTTTTTTTCTCGAGATATTGCTAATAATCCCTAGATAAAAGAAATGTGCGTCTAGATATATGTAACAATCGTCATTTATTATGCATGAATTAATCCTTTGTAAGGTATACCCTTCCATACTATGCACATTCGATATAATGTTTTTATATCGTCTTTCAATAAAGTCTTCCTCACTAAATACTCTACTCTCCATCTCCTCCACGGATAGTAACTCTGCTAAATTATTATAGGACACGTCAAATTCATTATGATAAAAGGTCATATTATAATTCAAGACATTAATTAATAACTCGGCATTAGGCAGATCCGCAAAGTATTCTAGTGTATCGTCTAGCTTTCTTTGAAACTCTTGGATCTGTTTTTCATTCACGATAAAATCCTCCAAATTATAGATATAATTTAAAAGCCACTTCTTTTCAGAAACAGGTCCCCCTTCAATTATTTCAATATCTTGAATATATGTGAGTACCTTTAGCAGATTGTTCTTATACAAGCTATAGAACTTTAGGGCTTCCGACCGAGATCTGCGCTTCTCTAAAAACTCGATGATGTCTAAAATATAGCAATTAAATGCGTATGCGTCCAAGCAGTACTTCTGTTTTATTTCTTTAGGCCTTTTCGAGAATTGATGCTCAGCAAAGCGGCGTATAATCGGCTGAAGTTGAAGCGTTCCATTATAGTCTTCTACTAATGATTTGTCTCTTAAAGTTCTTAATTCTTTATCGCTAATGCTATTCGAAGAGTTGTTTTTTTCAAAACATCTTTTAAAATTTGATAAGCTTATACCATCAGGGAATAAATTAAGGAGTTCAAATGCTAATTTTTCTTTGTTGTTTAATGTAGTATATGAATAGTTTATGGACTGATAAATGGATTTGGTCCTTTCAATATTTAAATCTGCGTTGTTTTTGAACACATGATTATAGTCCTCATTAGTGGATTCAAAAAAGTGCTCTTTTAATTGCTCCTTAAGCTGATCTTTTTAAAGCTAGTTCTAGATTTCGTAACTAGCTTAATTGCGAGAGGATTATTATTTAATAAGTCTTCTAGAATTTCGGTTCTCAAAATTCTGATTTCTTGCTCACTCGTTACAACCCCATAATATTTTATAAATAAAGATAAAGCGTCATCCGTAATTAAAGGTGTAAGCGAATACACATCTTCAAAATCCTCTGATGGACTCAACTTTTCTCGAGAGGTTATCACGATATTAGCATAGTCTGTTGCAAACTTCAAGAGATCGATAACTTTTTGATAGTCGTCCTCATTTATCGAGTTAACTACCGTTTCGAAATTGTCTAAAATAATAAGTAAGTCGATTTTTGAAAAGCTGTAATTTTCAACTAAGTACTCTCTGAAATTTAAGATATTAGTTAAATTAAAGCCACTAATAAGGATTTCCTCGAAATCTGCATAGCTCTTTACATTCTCGCATGATTTGAAGGTTACTCCTTCGTGGTAGTATCCCCGGTTGTAAAGTTCATAGGCTACCTTTTTTATTAGAGTTGTCTTTCCTGTTCCTCCCGATGCTTTTACATTTAAAAATTTATTCGATTTACCGATGCTTATTAACTTCAGCGCAATCGCTGATTGCTCTTCAACTCGCCCGATTATGTTGCTCAAACACTTTTTCCCAATAGATAAATCTTTTAGGTTTCCGTAGATAGATGATATAATTGCGGAGCCCTTATCCACGTTGCTATCTAATAATTTAGTCAACCCGATGTTAATGTCGTTGTCGATTATATCCAAATCCCCATTCTTAATGGCTTTATAGATAAACTTATTTAGAACGGCAGTTTTGAAGGAAGAAATATTTACTAAGTTGAACTCTGGAACCAGTTCTACTTTCTCATTAGTAATTAAAATTATAGAAATTTTATCGTTGGGTATGCTTGATAAAATCTCAAATGGACTTAATAAATCACTTTTTAGATTATCATCTTCGACATATAGTTTAGATTTAAAAACTTTGGTCACAATGATTAATAAATCGTAATCTTCAATTGTGGACAACGTTTTTAAGTTTAATGTCCCTAGATACAAATTGGCATCTAAAGCATCTAAGCTATTTAAAACTTTTGAGATGTCGTCCTTGAAATCAAGGTCAAGCGGATCAGGGGAAAGAATGGCAAATTTATGTCTGGCATTAGGCTTCACCTCAATTTGGGGGGCCTTAGGTGAACTAATTAGTAGATTTTTATAAGTGATACATGTATCAAGGAAGAAATCTACTTCGTCGTAATTGTTCAAGGTTATAGTCTCCAAAAAGGCATACTTCTGAAACTTTAATGGCTCTGTCGATAAAATAAAATGCTTGTTGTTATTAACAAAAACTCTGTCTAATGTGTCGAAAATCAAATTTATGTCCGGGTCATTAAAGCTGAAGCCTATAAATAAAATTGTCTTTTCTGCAAAGATAGACTTAAGTTTTTCCTTAGCGGCTGTGACTACGGAATATAACTTTTCATATTGCTCCTTAAATAATATGCAATTATCAGGTTCAGAAAAACTACCATGTAATTTGAAGATATAAGGCTTATTACTTTTATTTATTTCACTGATATTATAAGTTGAAGTATAAATTGAAGGTATTATGGAATTGTCCGAGGCTTTTTCAAATGCATTGTCAAAGTTTGTTGTGATTATTTGACCGGATAGTAAAAGAAGCTTCTTGTGCAGGGCTAAATCCCCTTCCTGAATGTTAAAGTTTGAGGAAACATATTTGTTTATTTCGTGGTGCTCCGCCCGAAGTTTGTCCAGTACATCACTAGCGGACATAAGTTTATTTCGTAGCAATGGAATAAAAAGCTTATAATCTTCACGACCTATTGCGGTTATAACGTCTTCTACTAACTTGCTCCAATTAGGAAGGTTAAACTTTTCGGATAACCCAGCTCCTGCAAAAATGATTAGGTTATTCGCTTTAATTGCGTCTTTAATTCTTTGAGGTAATTCCATTAGTAATGTGAAGGTTAAATGTAGCCAGAAATCGGTTCGATGCAAATATGTCAAAACATTTTAAACAATTATCAAGTTAATGTGTATCGGAGGAATTATTGTTATTTACATTCAAGTCTTCTTCTTGGCGCAACGGCTAGGTCCATATGAAGATGACTTACCCGTGATTTCAATGAGGTTACAACCGCCTTTGTTCTTCTACAATCATTTTAACTCCTCAATGCCTCTTCTTTCCTTATAAGTAAATGAATACAATAAGTGATCGAAAGTATTAGACGGAATTACGATAGGCTGATTAATATTCTACAATAGGAATGTTTCGTCAATTCTAAATGCCTTAGAACAGAGCAATCGCCTTCGTTCATAAACCCGGGTGCAACGGATACCGGCCTCCGCGCCTAAGGCCTGCAGGCGTATGAGTGAAACACGGGGCTTCCAGAACATAGCAGCAGCTGCCTCCCGTTTCCAAATCCTTCTTCTAAAAAACAAAAGTCATAGTAGGTTTCTACATCCATTAGATTTCTCCCTCTGGTCGAAATGACAAAGGCGCCGAGATGACAATTGAAATGACGAGTGCCGTAACCACCCAACCGCACCCACCCCCTTTTTACACTCCCCTACCAAAATCCCCAACATTTCCCTACCTTCATACTCTATGCAAATCCTCTCAAAATACAACGAGAACTTTCAAAAGGCCCTTTCGCGATTAAACGAGAACCAGCTAAAGGCGGTGAATCGGATTGATGGTCCGGTGCTGGTGATTGCCGGTCCCGGGACGGGAAAAACGCAGATTCTGGCGGCGCGGATTGGTAAAATACTGCTGGATACGGATACGCAGCCTCATAATATTTTGTGCTTAACGTATACTGATGCGGGTGCGGTGGCGATGCGGAAGCGGCTGTTTGAGTTTATTGGTCCGGAGGCGTACCGGGTGAATATTTATACCTTCCACGCGTTTTGTAACGACATTATACAGGAGAACCTGGACTATTTCGGCAAGCTGGAGCTGGACCCGATTTCGGACCTGGAGCGCATCGACCTGTTCCGCCGGCTGGTAGACAGCTTTGGGAAGGACCACCCTTTGAAGCGTTTCCGCGGGGATGTGTATTTCGAGATTAGCCGCCTGCAGGAGCTGTTTTCGATTATGAAGCGGGAAGACTGGAGCGCCGCGTACATTGAGGAAAAGATTGAGGAGTTTAAGGAGCTGGTGGGCAGCTGCGAGCCGGATTCGATTTACTATAAGATTTATAAATACGCTAAAAAGTACCTGAATAAAGAGGCGGGTTCGCTAAAGCCTGCTTATACGGAGCTGTGTGAGAAACTGACGCTGCTGAAGGCGGCGGTGCATGAGTATCCGCGTTATCAGAAGATGATGCAGGAGGCGGGCCGCTATGATTACGACGACATGATCATTTGGGTTCTCGACGCTTTTAAAAAGGACGAGAATTTTCTGCTGAACTACCAGGAGCGTTACCAGTATATTCTGGTTGACGAGTACCAGGATACGAGCGGTGCGCAGAATGAGCTGATCAGCCTGTTAATCAGCTACTGGGAAAGCCCCAATATTTTTGTGGTGGGCGACGATGATCAGTCGATTTTCCGCTTCCAGGGGGCCAATGTGCAGAATATTACGGATTACAGCTCGCGTTATGCGGATGCGCTTTACCATGTGATGCTGACGGATAATTACCGTTCGAGTCAGCATATTCTGGATACGGCGCGGGTGCTGATTGAGCATAATACCGAAAGGGTGAATTTGCCGGGGCTGAGCAAGTTTTTGCTGTCTAAAAATGAGCTGCACATCAACAGCACTGTATTGCCGGAGATTAAGGCTTACCAAAGTCAGTTTCATGAGTTTGCGGCCATTACGGATAAGGTTTCGCGACTGATTGAAGATTGTGTTTCGCCGGAGGAGATTGCGGTGATTTACAAGGAGCACCGTTCGGGACAGGAGCTGGCGAGGTATTTCCATTTAAAAGGCATCCCGGTGAATACCAAGCGGAAAGTGAATATTTTAACGGAGCCTTTCGGACAAAAGATTGTGAATTTGCTGCGCTACATGGCGATTGAGAACGAGTTTCCGTTTAACGGGGATGAGCTGCTGTTCCAGATTATGCATTATGATTTTTACGACATCGCCCCGATGGATGCGGCTAAGATTAGTGTGGAGGTAAGCGATTACAATAAGAACCATAAAGACAAGACTTCGATCCGATCGAAGATTCAGCAGATTGCGGCTAAAACCGGTTTGACCTTATTTGATACCGAGAGCCATAAGCAGATTAAGCGCCTGAGCGATGATCTGGAGTTTTGGATCAAGGAGGCAAATAACCTGACACTGCAAAACCTGTTCGAGAAGATTATGGTGCGGGGCGGGATTTTGGCATATATTCTGAAGTCGCCGGATAAAACCTGGCTGATGCAGGTGATTTCGTCGCTGTTTAATTTCCTGAAGGAGGAGACGCGGAAAAAGCCAGATTTGAAGCTAAAGGATTTTATCGTCCTGATAGATTTGCTGGAAGAGAATGATCTGTCGCTGGAGCTGAACCAAACGATTTTCCACCAGCAGGGGGTGAACTTCCTGACCTGCCATGGTTCCAAAGGTTTGGAGTTCGAGCATGTATACCTGATTGGTAGCAACAGCAAAGTGTGGGAGAAGAAGAAGAGCCGGAGCATGGGCTACAAGCTACCGGATACGGTGTTTTCGTCGATGCCTTCGTCGAACCATGAGGAGGAGCTGCGCCGTTTGTTTTACGTGGCGATTACGCGTGCGAAAAAGCATTTAACGATTTCTTTCCCTGAGCTGGATACCAAGGGCAAGGATTTGGAGCCTACGGTGTTTATCGGGGAGATTTTGTCGAAAACGGATCATACCATTGTTCGGGAACCGGTTAGCGATGCGGTGCTCACGGAGTTTTTTGTGCTGCAGTTTACCGAGGATGATAAGCCTTCGATCGGCCTGATTGATACCGAATATGTGAACCAGCTTTTGCAGAACTACTCGCTGAGTGTGACGCATTTGAATAATTATTTGGATTGTCCGCTGAAGTTCTATTTCCAGAACTTAATTATGGTGCCGAGCGGCAAGAATGAAACCATGACGTTTGGATCTGCGGTGCATTGGGCGCTGAATAAGTTGTTTCGCAGTCTGCCGGAAAATGGGAATGTGTTTCATGGCTTGCCTCAGTTCTTAAAGGATTTTGAGTGGTACATGAAGCGCAACCGCGAAGCCTTTACAGATGAGCAGTTTAAACGCAGAATGGAGTATGGCGAGAAAATTCTTCCGGAGTTCTATAATAAGTATGTGGAAAGCTGGGAGAAAATTACGGTTACGGAGTATGCGATTAAGCAGGTGGAGGTTGATGGTGTGCCGATTAAAGGGGTGCTGGACAAGCTGGAATTTCATGGTTCGCAGGTGAATGTGGTGGATTATAAAACGGGGAACTATGAACGGGCACGGGCTAAGTTTGCTGCGCCGAATGAGAAAGATCCGGTTGGCGGGGACTACTGGCGGCAGGCGGTGTTCTATAAGATCTTAGTGGAAAACGACCGCAGGAAGAACTGGGAGGTGGTGAGTACGGAGTTTGATTTTATTGAGCCGGTGAAGGAGGAGTATGTGAAGCATAAGGTAGTGATTGAGCCGGAGCACCTGGCTGTGGTGAAAGGGCAGATTAGGGAGACGTATCAGAATATACTGGAGCATAAGTTTACGGGGTGTGGGAAAGAGGATTGTAGCTGGTGTGGGTTTGTGAGATCGAATTTTACGAAAGAGGTTGATTTGGTGGATGGGGATGTTGATGAGTTGGAGGAAAGGTAGGCAGCTTGTACTCCTCTCCAACGGGAGGACTTGTCCCGATTTTCGGGAGAGTGCGTTGGGGTTGTGAAGTGGCGGGTGAGGGTTCTTGTTTGGTTATACTTCCCAATATCTGGTATCAAAGACTACTTAGTGGATGCTTCCTGAAACACGATTTTAGGATCCGCTCATGGCCGCGGAGAGGCCTAGTTACTTTCCCTTGATGGAAAGTAACCAAAGATCAAGAACAAAAAAATGCTCGGCCGCCTTTTTGTTCGGGCCAGCGCTCGTGCTTCGGTTACTTTTAAAGAAAGTTTTAGGGATGTCTTTCTTGGGATTTGAGGTTTCAGGGTGCTGAATTAAAGATTTGCAGGGGAAAAGTGGATTGTTTTGGCGTGGGTTTGTGAGGAGTAATTTTGTGAAAGAGGTTGATATTGTGGAAGGGGTTGAAGAGGAAGAGAAATAGGCGTTTTGCTTATGCGCCCTGTACTCGTCTCCAAGGGGAGGACTTGTCCCGATTTTCGGGAGAGTGCGTTGGGGTGGTGTAGTGGCGGGTGAGGGTTCTTGTTTGGTTATACTTCCCAATATCTGGTATCAAAGACTACTTAGTGGATGCTTCCTGAAACACGATTTTAGGATCCGCTCATGGCCGCGGAGAGGCCTAGTTACTTTCCCTTGATGGAAAGTAACCAAAGATCAAGAACAAAAATATACTCGGCCGTATTTTTGTTCATCCCAGCGCTCGTGCTTTGGTTACTTTTAAAGAAAGTTTTAGGGATGTCTTTCTTGGAATTTGAGGTTTCAGGGTGCTGAATTAAAGATTTGCAGGGGAAAAGTGGATTGTTTTGGTGCGAGTTTGTGAAGAGTAATTTTGTGAAAGAGGTTGATTTGGTGGATGGGGTTGAGGAGGAGCCTCGCCCTTGATCCCTCTCCAAAGGAGAGGGGTTGGTGCTTTAGCATGGCTGAGTGAATTAAGTTTAGAGTTTTTTAAAAAGATTATAAATGAATTACCAGCCAAGTACTCCCTTCTCCTTTGGAGAAGGGTTGGGGATGAGGCATAAAAACCCTATTTTTGAATATGTCACAATTCAGGTTAGACAGAACAGCATTTAAGGGTCAAACAGCGGAGGAAGCTTCAGCTTCTCACGCTAAGTACTATAAAACACTTACCTGGCAGGAAAGGCTTAGAATTGCCAATTATCTGAATAGCATAGCTTATAATTACCCGGAGAATAATCCGCCACGTTTAGACAGAACTAAATTTAGTGTAAGGGCAAGAGGCTAATGGGTAATGTTTTCAATGAAGATTTCAGGGATTTCATCAAGGCACTTAACACAAATAATGTACGGTATATTCTGATTGGCGGGTTTTCAGTTATTCTTCACGGCTATTCGAGAACCACCGGAGACATGGATATTTGGGTGGAGAGAACTCATGATAATTATGCGTTATTAAAAAGAGCTTTTTCGGACTTTGGAATGCCTGTGTTTGATATGACGGAAGAAAACTTCCTTCATCATACAAACTGGGATGTGTTCACCTTTGGGGTTCCTCCTTCTGCTATTGATGTTATGATTAATGTAAAAGGCCTGAATTTTTCGGAATGCTACGAAAAATCAGTTTATTTTCATGAGGACGATCTCGAAATAAGAACAATTCATGTTAGTGATTTAATTAAAGCTAAACAGTCATCGGCCAGACCTAAGGACCTGGATGATTTGCAAAACCTGGGGTGATAGGATCCTGTTTAAGTACGCATCAGTTTTGTGTCGATACTCCTTCCTCTGCCAAAAATCTCTCAATCCCTATCTTAAATAACGAATCATTCAAATCCCCTCTTGGGATCACCTTTTCAACCTTTACCGTGAACAGCAGATAATGCCCTTTGGTATGAGATGGTTTCATCACATTCAGGATGGTTTGCATGGAATCGAAGTTCAATTTGAAGGTGGCGCTGTCGCCTTCGCTTAGCATGGAAAGACCGCTGAAGATGTCTCCTTTGAAAAAAGGTTTCTGCTGCTCAAGCAAGGCGGGTTTGCCTGATTTAAATGAATTTGCGATAACGGAATCTTCTTCGGTGCGGTGAATGAAGTTAACCGAAAGAAAATCGCCGGGTTTAATGGATTGGCCGGGTTTGTCGGTATGGATCAGGTATTTCATATCGGCCGGACCGTTTTGATATCCGCCACATGAATGTAAGACGATCAAAATAATACTACTGAGATAGATAAATAACTTTTTCATAGGTGTTTGAATTAGAAAAACCGCCTCATTACCAAGGCGGTTCTCTATTACAATTTGATTCAGGCGGGTGCCTGATGGGCTTAATTTGTTAATGATTATACGCCGTCCCGCTGGAAAGCTCCTACAAGACGGGCATTTCTCTGTCCGTTTACTGTAGTCCACTCGCTTTCGTAGTTTAGTCCATAAGGCCAGAAAGAATGGCCGTCTGCGCTGATAGTAGAGCTTGGGCTTTCGCCCACAAAGCTTCTGATCATTTGCAGGCCATAGTATCCGGTGTATTTTCCGTTGCTGCGAAGTTCGTTCCAGCGGGTTGTAGTTCCAACGCCCTGGGTGTGTGCAATCTCGTGCATGGCGCAGCGCTGGGTCATGTAGGCGCGGTTCGCTCCGAAGCGGATTGTTCCGTTAGAGTTTCCGTCGGCAGTGGGTACACCAGTGTTATATTCTACGCGGAGATTTCCGCTGCAGTAGGTAGTTTGACCGTTATACATTGACACGGCAGCGTTCATAGCAGATGTGATCCTGTTATAAGCATCTATCTGATCGGCGGTAGGGTTAGAGGCCCGCACCAGGTACCAGGTTATCGTTGCTTTTGTTTCGGCGCTGCTTTTTTGCGAGGTCGCAACCGATCGTTCGGAAGGGGCAGCGGTTTCTTGTTTTTTGCAACCTGAGAAGCTAAGGCCGCATGCAAGCAGCACTGTACAGATTAATTTGAGGTTTGAAATTGGTTTTAAATTCATCGGTTTTGTTGTTTGTTTTTAAAATAGGTTTTTTGGACTGCCCATAAATTGTAAAGTTTTTATCCCAATAGGGTGCTTTTCATAGTCTTGTTTTTCGGTGCAGGCTCCGGGGGGCTGCTTAGGTATATTGCAAGTGTCGGATAATAAGGCCGTGATTATGAGGGGTTAACTCGGAAAAAGTAAGGGGCGTTCAGGTTTCGGGATGAAAAGAACTACAAAAATGTCTTCGCAAGACTGCTAGGCACGTAACAGGAGGGCGCCCCAGCTTTTAAGGAATCCGGTATCTGAAAAGATGGTTTTAGGAGAAAACTTGGAAAACCGCTAAAATTTATCCAAATCTCATCCCAAAACCACCTCTTTTTTTCAAACTTTAAGATTATATTTGCCCCCGAATTTATTTTACATATAATGAGAGAAATACAGTTCAGAGAAGCACTTCGCGAAGCATTAAATGAGGAAATGCGTAAAGATGACAAGATCTTTTTAATGGGTGAGGAAGTTGCTGAATATAATGGTGCCTATAAAGTGAGCCAGGGGATGCTGGAAGAATTTGGTCCCAGGCGTGTAATCGATACTCCTATTGCTGAGCTTGGCTTTGCTGGAATCGGCGCTGGTGCTGCAATGAACGGTCTGAAGCCTATCATTGAATTCATGACTTTCAACTTCTCTTTGGTTGCGATTGACCAGGTAATTAACGGCGCTGCTAAAATTCTTTCGATGAGTGGTGGCCAGTTTGGTTGCCCAATTGTGTTTCGTGGCCCGACTGGTAATGCCGGTCAGCTTGGAGCGCAGCACTCACAAAACTTTGAGAACTGGTATGCCAATACTCCGGGATTGAAAGTGGTAGTTCCATCTACACCTTACGAGGCAAAAGGGTTATTAAAATCATCTATCCTTGATCCTGATCCGGTGATCTTCATGGAATCTGAAGTAATGTACGGTGATAAGGGAGATGTTCCGGCTGAAGAATATTATATCGAAATAGGTAAGGCCAATGTATTGAAAGAAGGTACCGATGTTACCATAGTAACGTTTGGTAAAATGCTTTCAAGAGTGGTTAATCCGGCAGTTGAAGAATTAACGAAAGAAGGAATCAAGGCAGAAGTGATCGACTTACGTACTGTTCGTCCGATTGATTATGATACCATTATCAACTCTGTTAAAAAGACTAACCGTTTGGTGATAGTTGAAGAAGCATGGCCATTAGGCTCAATTGCTACTGAAATCACCTTTAAAGTACAAAAAGATGCGTTCGATTACCTTGATGCTCCGGTATTGAGAGTAGTTTGCGCAGACGTTCCTCTTCCATATGCTCCAACCCTGATCAAAGAAGCTTTGCCAAGTGCAGAGAAAGTGATCAAAGCGGTGAAGAGTGTTTTGTACCAGGAGAAATAGTATTAGCTTTTAAGCGAAGTGAAAGGTCAATCGAATAGGTTGACCTTTTTTGTGAATGCTGCCCTTGGATTGCAGCGCCCTTTGTCATCCTGGGATTTTGTGCTATGACGCCGGTAACTTTCCCAAAAGTTCCAAATTTTTGGAAAGTTTAAACATCCAGTATTTCGAGAGCTCTTCGACTCCGCTCAGAGTAACACAATTTTAGTATACAAAAAAAGGTCAATCTGGTTAGATTGACCTTTTTTAATGATTCAAATTTTTTTACGACTCCAGGCTTATTTGCCGTTTAATGCTTTCCTCCAGAGAAATAAATGTTTCGGTTCTCTGTATCCCTTCAACCGCCTGAATACTGTCGTTCAGTACTTCACGTAAATGGTTGGTATCTCTGCAAATTATCTTGGCAAACATACTGTAAGCTCCTGTACAATAATGAAGCTCGACAATTTCTTTTACTTTTTTAAGCTTCTCTACAGCATCTTTATATATAGAGCCCTTCTCCAGAAAAATCCCCAGGAAGGCACAAACATCATAACCTATTTTTTGTGCATCAATTAACAGGTTTGAACCTTTTATGATACCGAGGTCCTGCATTTTCTTCATCCTGACGTGTATGGTACCGCCGGATACTATTAAACGCTTGGCAATCTCTGTATAAGGAATGGTCGCATCTTCCATTAACAGAGCAAGAATCTGCATGTCCAGATTATCAATTTCTAAATTTGGGCTTCTTTTTTCCATACAAATTTTAAAAGATATTAATTAAGCGTCTAAGTAAATAAAAAGTTAACAAAAATTAAAATATATTGTTGGAATATTTGCAACAAAGATGCATTTTATTTTAAATTTGTACTAAGTAACGTAAAAATAGTTACAAAACACTGTAGGGTGGTGAAACAGGCAGACACACCTCCTTGTCTCGGTGGCGGAGATTCTGGGAACGCCTTAACGGTTCAACCACTCCTTGAAGGTTCGATTCCTTCCCCTACAGCTCCTTTCGTTTAATTTAGGTTTATAATTGGTTAGTTTTTAAGCTCCTGCACACCAGGGGCTTTGTTTTTGGGGATTGGCCGGGAAAGCTTACCTTTAAGAATCAATGTAATTCTTATGAACCAGTCACGACAGCTTTCTCAAACTCCCGCAAAGTTCTTAATGACCATGTCTATTATATTCTTTGCGATGCTTGCCGCTCAGATTCTTTTTGCCCTGGTGGTTAGCTACCTTAATAGTAACCGGGATATGGAAGCTCAGGCGTCTGACCGGCCCTTTTTATACGTAGTGCCCATAATGGCTGTAGTTTGCTTCATCTTATCTAAAGTGATGTTTGATCAGATTCTGAAGCAGGCTAAGCTTAAGGAGGCTTTAAACGAAAAAGCAATGGTATACCAGGCCGCTTTTCTTACACGTCTCGCCCTTCTTGAAGGAGCATCGCTCTTCGGCATAGTTACGTATTTTCTAACCGGGAATATCTTTCTCTTGAGTGTTTCTGCCTTAGTGATATTATATTTTTTAACGCTGCGCCCCACAAAAGAACGTGTCAGCAGTAATCTTGCCCTCGACTATCATCAGCAAAAGCAGTTCGACAATGCTGATGAAATAATGCAATAGGCTTAATTTTTCCGTCAATTGAGTTTTAAAGGAGCTTCTTAGCGGGTATTCTTATATCTAATTCGTATTCGGCTTAAAAACAGCCGTTTGGGAAACCAAGGATAATAGTTAATTTTGAGTTAGAGTTTTAGATGATATAACACTTGCTGATTTTTAATTCAGCGCTCTTAAATGGAAAGATATTTCAGTAAGAAAATAAAAACCGTTCGGCTAAAGCTGGGATACAGTCAGTTTGATTTTGCGAAATTGCTCCAGATGAGCCAGATCGAATTGCATAAAATCGAAAGTGGCCAAATAGCACCCAGAATAGAAATATTAAGCAAGTTTGCCGAGGTAGCTTTTTATGAAATTATATCTCCTTTTAGAAAAAAGGGGAAAGGGAAGGAGGATGAGCCGGAGCCGTTTACTGTCATCCCGGGTGAGGAAGAAGATATAAACAAATAAAAAAAGCCAGGTAATACCTGGCTTCTTACTTATGAAAACATCCCGTTTGAGAAGGATAGTCTGAGATAATAACTCCGTACCAAAGGAAAAAGTATATCAAGTATGGCTGATTGTGAAATTATTTTTTACCCTGCCATGCTATCCCTGTCCAAACTCCTGTAATGGATAGCCTCTGCCAGATGCTCCAGTTTAGAATTTTACTTTTGAGTAAACAGTTTAGGTAATTCTTTTTCCAGGTTGGACATCGGAAAATCATCATTTAAGACCTGCCCCTCCTGATTAATTACAACGTATCTCGGTATTCCGTTAAATCTGAACAATTGACGGAGATATAAAAAGTCATCTGATTTTAGGCGATAGGTATTCACAAGCTCCTGGTCGCTTACAAAAGCGTTATAGGCCTTCAGCGGAGATTCATTATCTGTTGTGATGAAAATAAACTCCAAATCCTTTTTTCCTTTATATGTCTGACGTGTGATTTTGTGATGTTTTATAGATGCTATGCAAGGCGCACAAGTGGTGGCCCAAAAATCAACTATAAGCACTTTACCCTTGAAAGGGTCAATGATTTTTCGAAATATTTCTGTGCCTTTTTGATTAGGCAATTCGTATGCTTGTTTTGCGTTTTCGGGGTATGACTTATGGAAAAATATTTCTGCTTCCTGAATGATAGACTGATGACTAAATCCCTTTTCAAGCTGTGTTAAATAGGTACGGGCCATATCTTTTTGCCCTTTCATCTGTCCGAAATTGAAATTCAGGGATCGCACTTTAATGATATCGTACACCAGATTCGGCTTTAGCTGAAAGATATTCGCCATGATGGAATCTTTGTATTTCCATCCTTTATGAAGGGAAGCTACACGCGCTTCATTTGCCATATTTTGATATTTACGGTTGTATTGATCAAAATACGTGCTGTATTTTTTTTGGAGCGCAAAGTTATTGATATTCATCTGTTTAAGCAACTCGTCTTTTTCTGTTTTTTCTTTGCTTGCATCATATTTAACTCCCAGTGCTTGATTCGCTTTAATATACACGGAGTCATCTTCAGAGAGCACTATCTTTATATCGGTCGATAAAAAGTGGTGGAAGGGTTTTTTCCTTACTTCAGAGCTTCTTCTAAAATGCAGCGGATTACTAAATTCGAACCGGTTGACGAATGTGGAAAATCCCGAGGTCACTAACAGAGCCGGATCGTTTAAAGAAAAGTTTTGTAGGAAGTTAAAAAACGACTTCTCAACGGGAGCTTTCAAAATCTTAGATGCAGTGTCGTTTCTCGCACTCGACTCTCTGTATGAAAGGTAGTTAAAAAAAGAGGTAGCATACATCAAAACGATTTCTTTCCGTAGTATATTTTCGGCCTGGGGACTGAAATGCTGCTTTCTGAAATCTTGTTCAAGTTGTTTTTCACTTTCTTTCCAGGAGGCGAGCAAGCTTTCCTTAAACTCTGCAGGGCTAAGTTTATTGGCGCTTCGTACTAGGTCGCGGTCGGGGGTTTTTAATGTGATTTTAGATAATCCTTCGCTGATTTCGGCGGATGGCCCTCTGTATTGGGTAGTCCGGAATTTAGAATTGTCTTCGGTCAATGGACCATTCCAATCTAATATTACGGCAAGTGTTTGCCCTGGTTCCACATAAAAGTTGAACATCCTGCCTTGAAAGAGAGCATGCGTATGTTTAGGGTGGTTCATCTGTATTTTGGCTTCAAATCGACCATCCTCCTTAACTATTATAGCAATCGGGGTATCTTCATTTGTAATATTGTTACCGGCGTAGCTAATACCGGTTGTGAATAACTTGCGGTCGTAATTTTTGATATAGCCTATGATTCTTGCAGTATCCCTTGTGAAAAAAGCCGAAGAATTATAATCAACCAACGTCTTAACTTTTCCCTTTGCAAGTTCAGCGTCCAGCCAATTTTGGATGCTGTCAGGAATCTCATTTGCGATTACGATGCGGGAGGCTTTCGCCGAATGGGCTAGCGACAATTGGGTGAAAATTATCAGTGCGGTAAGTAAATATTTGCTCATGTGATTAGTTGGGTGGTTGTTAATTAAGTGATATGATGAAATGGTATTATGCTATGACGTATTACCCTGCCCAACTATCTCTGTCTAAACTCCTGTAATGTATCGCTTCTGCCAAATGTTCCAGCGTAATCTCATCGCTCGAATCCAGATCGGCAATCGTTCTTGATACTTTTAAGATCCTGTCGTATGCTCTGGCCGAAAGCCCTAGTTTCTCCATTGCTTTTTTAAGGAGTTGCTGCCCGGCATCGCTGATCCTGCAGATCTCTCTCACCGTTTTTGGGCTCATCTGGGCGTTAGCGTAAACATCAGCCTTGTCTTTAAAGCGTTCTGTTTGAATTTCGCGGGCTCTGATAACACGTTCGCGGATTAGCACACTGGCTTCCGCCTTTCTGTCGGAGGATAACTCATTAAAATCTACGGGAGTGACTTCCACATGCAGATCTATTCTGTCTAAAAGTGGTCCTGATACTTTACTAAGGTACCGCTGCACTACCCCTGGTCCGCAAACACATTCTTTTTCGGGATGATTATAGAACCCGCAGGGGCATGGGTTCATCGAAGCCACCAGCATAAAACTTGCGGGATAATCCACGCTAAATTTAGCCCGGGATATTGTTACCCGCCGCTCTTCGAGCGGTTGCCGCATCACTTCGAGCACGGTACGTTTAAACTCAGGTAATTCATCCAGAAACAGAACACCATTATGTGCCAGTGAGATTTCTCCGGGTTGTGGATGTGCGCCGCCGCCAACCAGCGCGACATCACTTATGGTGTGATGCGGCGAACGAAATGGCCGGATCGTCATCAGCGAATCTGCAGCTGCAAGTTTACCGGCAACCGAATGGATTTTGGTGGTTTCGAGGGCTTCATGCAGATTCAGGGGAGGAAGCACCGTTGGCAGTCTCTTGGCAAGCATAGTTTTTCCAGCGCCGGGCGGACCGATCAGAATGACGTTATGGCCGCCCGCTGCAGCAATTTCTAATGCCCGTTTGATATTTTCCTGGCCTTTTACATCCGAGAAATCGCTTTCATAATTGTTGATGTTATATAAAAACTCATCACGGGCATCTACTACGGTAGTGCTAAGTGAGGTATCGCCGTTAAAAAACTCTACTACTTCTTTGAGGTTTGTTACTCCGTAAACCTGCAGATCTTTAACAATTGCTGCCTCGCGGGCGTTGGCTTTCGGAATAATTAATCCCTCAAAGCCATCTCTCTTTGCCTGGATAGAAATGGGCAGAGCGCCTTTTACCGACTGGATATCGCCATCGAGCGAAAGCTCTCCAAGGATGAGATATTTGTCCAGCCGAGCGTTTTCAATCTGGCCCGATTCAGCAAGTATCCCGATTGCAATAGCAAGATCGTAAGACGAGCCTTCTTTGCGAATGTCGGCCGGGGCCAGGTTTACTACTATTTTCTGGCGCGGCATGCGATAGCCGCAGTTGGTGATGGCGCTTTCAACCCGCAGCAAGCTTTCCCGCACGGCGTTATCGGGTAATCCTACTATGAAATATTTCGTACCGCTGCTGATATTAACTTCAACGGTGATGGTAGTGGCTTCAACTCCATAGACAGAGCTTCCAAAGGTTTTAACTGGCATATAAGGCAGGTTTCAGTTGCCCGAATATACATTTAAATATAAAATCAAGAAAATCTGGACTTTACTGCCGGGTAATACATACGCCGGCGGGTATAGGCATAAAACAATCCTGCGCCCGTATCATTATAATCAAAGATACTCTCTCGTTTGACGCATTTGTTATTACTTTTGAAACCATGATAGAAGTCAGATCCTTTGTTTGCAATCCCTACCAGGAAAATACTTACCTGTTATTTGATGAAACAAAAGAATGTGTGATTATAGATCCCGGAATGTATACCGGGGCAGAGCAAAATGCTGTTTTGAATTTTATAAAAGAAAAGCAACTCAAACCGGTATTGTTGTTGAACACACACTGTCATATCGACCATGTATTGGGTAATAAGTTTGTTCATGATACTTTTGGACTTTTGCCTCAATTTCATCAAGGAGAATTGCCTGTATTAACTGCGGTACCAGCATATGCGCCTCAAATGGGAATCCGTTATGATGTTTCTCCAATGCCTCAAACCTTTCTCGAAGAAAGCGGATCCATCACCTTCGGCCACAGTACTCTCGAACTGATATTTGCGCCAGGCCATTCTCCTGCACATTTATGCTTTTACAGCAAAGCTGATGCGTTTTTAATAGGTGGCGATGTACTCTTTTACGGGTCTATCGGGAGAACCGATCTGCCCGGAGGCAACTTCGATACTCTTATGAAAAGCATTAAGGAAAAACTGCTGGCCCTTCCGGATGATTGTGTCGTTTATCCGGGGCACGGAGGCGAGACAAGCATAGGGTTTGAAAGAGTTAACAATTATTATTTAAGATAATTTGAGTACCTCCTTTTACATAGCCAAACGATATCTCTTTTCAAAGAAGTCGCTTAACGCGATAAACTTTATTTCAAGCATCTCTATGCTTGGCGTTTTTGTGGGAAGCGCTGCACTGGTGATCATTTTATCTGTTTTTAATGGTTTTGAGAGCGTGGTGCTATCGATGTACAACAATTTCACACCCGAGATAAGAATTGAACCAGCAACGGGAAAGACCTTTAATCCCCAGACAGCGGCCTTCAAACAGCTCAGGGCAGATAAGCGAATTGAAAACTACACCGAAGTATTGCAGGAACGAGCCTTGTTGAGATACGGGGATGCACAGTATATAGGTTTAGTAAAAGGGGTGAGCGAGGATTTTTTTAAACGAAAACGCCTGGACAGCACCCTGGTGGAAGGGGATTATCGTCTAAAAGAGAACGACAGCACCTTCTATGCGGCAATCGGCTCCGCAGTGAAGCTTTACCTCACAGTAAATATTCACGACGACTTTTTGGATTTGCAGATTTTTTCGCCCAGGAAGAATGCAGGGAATTCTATAAACCCGGCCGACGAATTTATGGCAAAAGCGATTCACCCGGTAGGTGTTTTTCAGATACAGCAGGCTTTCGATGAATCGGTACTGGTACCCATCGAGTTTGCCCGCAACTTGCTGGAGGAAGAAACCAACGTATCATCCATCGAAATCTATTCCAAACCAGGCGAAGACATCGACGATCTGCAGGAAGACATTGTGGAAACGCTTGGTAAAGATTTCTTAGTTAAAAATCGTATTGAACAAGATCAGCAGCTCTATAAAACGTTGAATATGGAGCGTTGGGCAATATTCTTTATCCTCACGTTCGTGGTAGTTATTGCCATCTTCAATATTGTGGGCACATTGACCATGCTGGTGATCGACAAAAAGAAAGACATAGCAATACTGAGCAGTATCGGCGCCAGCACCGCATTGATACGCAAAATATTTTTCCTGGAAGGAATGATGATTGCGCTTGTGGGTTGTATTGCAGGTATGCTTACGGGGCTGATATTTTGTTTAGCACAAAGGGAGTTCGGCTTTATAAAAATGGGCCAGGACTCTTTCATTACGGATGCTTACCCTGTCGGATTAAATATCAGCGACTTTATCCTGGTATTTTTAACGGTTACCCTGATCTCTATCATCGCTTCGGGAATTTCATCGCGTTTAAGCGTAAATAAGATCTACGACCTGAAGGAGGATCTGTAAAGACCAGCTCCTTCTATAAATATTCGCCTTTGCTCAGGTAATTCTGTACGTAATCCTCTACCCCTTCTTCAAGTGAGTGGAAAGGCTTATGGTAACCGATAGATTTCAGTTTATCCATTTTGGCCTCTGTAAAATACTGGTATTTGTCGCGGATGTCCTCAGGCGTTGGAACAAAACTGATTTTAGGCTCTTTTCCTAAAGCTTTAAACGTGTTTGTTGCCAGGTCGAGGAAGGTTCTGGCCGTACCCGAGCCGAGATTGTAGATTCCGGAATCCTTACGGTGATGCATCAGAAAATACATTACTTCAGTAACGTCCTTCACATACACGAAATCGCGCATTTGTTCGCCGTCTTTAAAATCAGGGTTGTGCGATTGGAAAAGCTTCATCTCGCCTGATTTCATGATCTGATTATAGGTATGGAAAATCACCGAGGCCATCCTTCCTTTGTGATATTCATTCGGGCCGTATACGTTGAAGAATTTTAATCCAGCCCAAAAGAAAGGCTTCCGATCTTGTTTTAACGCCCAGATATCGAAATCATTTTTAGATTCTCCGTAAGGATTCAGAGGCTTTAATTGTTCAAGCCTGGTTTCATCGTCATCGTAGCCCACCTCACCAAGGCCGTAAGTAGCGGCCGAGGAAGCGTACACCAGCGGCAGCCCGAACTCAACACAAGTGTTCCAAACATCTTTAGAATAGTCGAGATTGAGACGGTTAAGCAAAGCATAGTCAAATTCGGTGGTATCGGTTCTCGCACCTAAATGAAAGACAAATTGCACATGAAGCTGATTTTCTCTTAACCAGCTAACAAAATCCTCGCGATCAACCTGTTTGGTGAAGCGTTTGCCTGCGAAATTTTTATTCTGTCCGGCGTCTGAAAAGTCGTCGACCAATACCAGATCGTGATAACCTTCACTATTAAGTTTCTGTACTAAACAACTTGCTATAAACCCTGCTGCACCTGTAATAACGATCATAATTTGAATAGCCCTTTAAAAGGCGAATGATTTAAAAATAAGTCTTCTTTAATTTCGGGAATCACACCCAGGCTCCGGGCTTTTTCAAAAAGCGTTTCAATCGCCTTCCTGCCTTCCTGCCCCAAATCTATAGAATATTTGTTTACGTAAAGCTCAATATGTTGATACATCACTGCTTCATCCATGGTTTGTGCATGCGAGCGGATGTAGGCAATTCCAGATTTTGGGTTGGCAAATGCAAATTCAACACTTCGTTGTAAAACACGATTAACTTTGAGCTTAACCTCTTCGGGGAGTTCCCGTTTGATCACTATTCCGCCGAGAGGGATTGCTGCACCTGTTTCTTTTTCCCAATATTCGCCCAGGTCAATTACTTTATGCAGTCCTTTATCCTGATAAGTAAAGCGGTTCTCGTGAATAATCAAGCCTAAATCAATTTCGTCTTTTAGCAATGCATCTTCAATTTCTGAAAATCGCATTTCAATTTTATTCTGGAGACTGGGGTAGGCAAGACTTAACAGGAAGTTAGCCGTAGTATATTTTCCGGGGATGCCTACACGAAGGTTTGACGCATGTTCGGCAGGAGATGTGTCGGGGTGCTTGCTTATTAAAAGCGGCCCCACTCCGAAACCCAGTGCGCTTCCCGAATCGAGCAGGGCATAGTGGTCTGCTACGTAGGCAAAAGCATGAAAACTAAGTTTGGTGATATCAAGTTCTGAGCGAAAAGCTTTTTGATTAAGCGTTTCCACATCATCGTAAAAAACTTCAAATTCCAAACCTTCTGTATCTATTTTATGATGGATTAAGGCATCAAAAATAAAGGTGTCATTGGGGCATGGAGAAAATCCTAAAGTCAGTTTCATGGCAGATCGTTTAATAGTTCTATCAATACGGCGTTTAAGTTCTGTATGGCTAAAGGTATTTTCCAGGTATCGCGGTTACGCCGCTCGACATAATTGGATATAGCTCTTACTTGCAGGCAGGGAAGGTTAGACTGGTTGCAGGCATAAAAAAAAGCTGCGCCTTCCATACTTTCCACCTGCGGATTTAGCCGTGTAACGGTTGTATAAATGCTTTCATCGTTCCCGTGAACTTTGTTAACCGTTATTCCTTTTGCTTTTTTTAAAGCGTCGATGTTGCGGTGTTCAAAGGTATGTTCGGGTTTCACGCTTGATCTGCCAAAGCCCAATTCATCTATCGTTAAAAAATCTTCGCCATCTTCTGCTCCGAGTTCTGCAAAGCAATCGAGGGTAACCGCTACAACCTCGGCTGTCTTTAGTGAGCGGTCGAAAGCGCCTGCTATACCTGCATTAATGGCCAGATCGTATTGGTTTAAACCAAGGGCTCTGCCCATTGCGAAGGCTGTGGCAGTCATACCCACGCCCGTAACAAGGATGTCCAGGCTATTTCCTTTAATGGTTCCGCCATTCTCAATGATATTGAAATGCGATAGAAGAGGTTCAATTTCTGATGCAGTTGCCGCTACCAGCAAGATTTTCATGGCGCAATTTACAAAATGCAGATATTTGAATTGCCATGCTTGGGTACAGTTTAAGTATATTTGCGTCCTTAACTGTAAAAAATGATATACATTACACGCAGAGAGCGGTTTAGTTCTGCGCACAAATTATTCAGACAGGAATGGAGCAATGAAGAAAACCTGGAGGTTTTTGGAAAATGTTCAAACCCCAACTGGCACGGACACAATTACGAACTTTTTGTAACTGTGAAAGGTGAGATTAACCCGGAAACCGGATTTGTGATTGATTTGAAAGTTCTTAAACAGATTATCTTAACCTACGTTACCGATAAGCTTGACCATAAAAATGTAAACCTCGACGTGGATTTTATGAAGGATAAAATGGCTTCTACAGAGGTACTTGCCGTAGAGATATTTAATCAGCTAAAACCACATGTAGAGGCGCTTGGGGCACAATTGCATAAAATTAAACTATGCGAGACCGAAAATAATTATGTTGAATATTTTGGCGAGTAAATCTTAAAATATGGACGAAGACCAGATACACCAAATTGCTAAAGGAAACGAACTTGACGGTTATTCAAAAATAGACAGATATAATCAGGAGAAGATCGACCGGATTTCTAGCCATTACGGTGGAATTTTATCAGATCTGGGTGAGGACCCATCCCGTGAAGGACTTCTTAAAACACCAGAGCGCGTGGCTAAGGCACTGCAGTTTCTAACCCATGGCTATGATCTAAAGCCGGAAGAAATTTTGCGTAGCGCGATGTTTCGGGAAGAGTACAGCCAGATGGTTGTTGTAAAGGATATTGAAGTGTATTCTATGTGCGAACACCATATGCTCCCTTTTTTCGGTAAAGCTCATGTTGCGTACATCCCCAATGGACATATTGTGGGTTTAAGTAAGATTCCAAGAGTAGTGGACGCTTATGCGAGAAGATTACAGGTACAGGAACGCCTGACCAATGAGATAAGAGATTGTATCCAAAGCACGCTCGAGCCTATGGGAGTTGCCGTTGTAATTGAATGTAAACATCTTTGCATGTCGATGCGTGGTATTCAGAAGCAGAACTCGGTTACTACAACATCAGCTTTTACGGGTGCTTTTGTGAACGAAAAAACAAGAGCAGAGTTTTTAAGATTGATAACGGCTAGTTTAGATTAGTCCTGGCCACAAAGGCACAGGCAAAGTATCATTATAAGAATAAACCACCACATCGATAGAGGGCATACTTGGCGCCTTTGACTCTTTGTGGCAACAAAAAATACATGAACGCATACATTTTTCCGGGACAAGGAGCACAATTTCCAGGCATGGGCAAAGATCTTTACGAAAGTTCTGACCGTGCAAAAGAACTGTTTGAACAAGCCAATTCTATTCTTGGCTTTAGGATCACCGACGTGATGTTCAATGGAACCGAAGAGGATTTAAAGCAAACGAATGTTACTCAGCCAGCCATCTTTCTTCATTCTGTAATTCTTGCAGACTCGCTCGGTAAGGATTTTAAGCCCGATATGGTTGCAGGCCATTCCTTAGGTGAATTCTCGGCATTAGTTGCTGCAGGGGCCCTGTCTTTTGAAGATGGTTTGAAACTGGTTGCAGCAAGGGCAAATGCCATGCAGAAAGCTTGCGAAATTCAACCTTCTACCATGGCTGCAATTTTAGGCCTGGATGATTATACGGTAGAAGAAGTTTGCCAGCTGGTGAGTGAGATTGTAGTTCCCGCGAATTATAATTGCCCCGGCCAGCTCGTTATATCAGGAAGTATTGAAGGTGTTGATAAAGCCTGTGCTCTTTTAACCGAACGCGGAGCTAAGCGTGCATTAAAACTCAACGTGGGTGGCGCATTTCACTCGCCTTTAATGGAAGCCGCCAGAGCTGATCTCGAATCCGCTATCGAAGCTACGCAAATAAAAGAGCCGGTTTGTCCTGTGTATCAGAATATTGATGCAAAGCCTTATCGCGATCCGGCAAGTATAAAGCATAATCTTACCGCGCAATTAACAGGTGCAGTTCGTTGGACACAAACGGTTAAAAAAATGCTTGAAGACGGTGCAACGTCGTTTACAGAAGTAGGACCTGGAAACGTTTTACAAGGATTGGTGAAAAAAGTTGACCGGGCAGTTGAAACTAAAAGCGCTACGTTGAGTTAAGCAGTGTAAAGGATAGAGCCAAACGCAGGCTCAGTTACCTATTAACCTAATCATTTGTGAGTGCTACCTTTAAAATAAGGCTTTTGCTTTTTATGCTTACGGTGAGTTTTGCCGTAACTGCTATCACTATAAATTTCACCTTTAACAAGGAGGAAATTTTAGAGTTCGATGCTAAAATTATCGAGAGCAATCTTCATAAAAAGGAAAGATTCGTAAAAGACTATTTGAGCGGTCCGCTTTTCGACTCTTTACGTAACATTCATAATAATCCCGGATATGCGGTAAAGATCATTTCTGAATTCAGAGATGAGAGGATAATTTATCTGCATACCTATAACAATCATCAGCTTGCATTTTGGGGGGGCATTAGAATTGCCCCTGTTACGGACGCTGGTTTGAGGGAAGGAAGCAATCTGCTTAGTACCCAAAACGGCTATTATGAGGCTATTAAAAGAACTTCCGGAAAGTTTTCGGTAGTGGCAATTATCCCCCTCAAAGCTCATTACAGTTATCAGAACAAGCATCTTCGCAACGAATTTTCGAGGGATTTAATTACCGAAAATAATCTCGACATAGCCACCATCAATGATGAAGACACTTATAACATCCGGAACATTGATGGAATCTACCTCTTCTCTGTTAAGCTAAAATCCGCTATTACCAATTCATTCTATTCAAAGCTTGAGTTGTGGATGTGGATCTTCGCCGTTTTTCTGGGTACCATTTTTATCAACTACCTCTGTATCTCTTTAGCCAATAAAGGCTTTGTAAAGTGGTCTATTCTAGTCTTTTTTCTATATTTTCTGGGCCTCAGAATACTTACTCTTGAGTATGCCTGGATCGATACTTATTTCAACCTGCCAATTTTCGACACCAGACATTTTAGCGCCGGTTATTTTTTTCCTTCACTGGGAGACTTTTTACTGAACGCTATTATGGTAAGCTGGTTTATCGGGTTTATACACAGTTACCGGTACGACATTGAGCTATCAAAAGGGCGGGTAAATAAAACCGGAGCGTCTCTGATTTTCATCCTGTTAGGTGCGATCATTTATCTGGTAGCTTTTCAGCAGAATGAAATCTTTTTTCAGCTGATCACCATGTCGGATATTAATTTCGACGTTACCAATATTTTATATCTTAACTCTTACAGCTGGCTTGGCATCCTTTTAATGTGCGTGGCTATCCTCAATATTTACCTTCTCATAGAAATTACGCTGGTAGTTGGCGAACAGCTGCCCCTGAGTAACCAGTTGCGATTCAGGATATTTATTACCTGCACAGCAGTTTTGTTTCTCCTGGCCTCAGCACTTGGGGGTGCCAGTATTTTTATCCTGTTATTTGCAATAATCATAGCCCTGCGAGGCTGGGCTTTCTATTACAAAAACCACAGCTATAAACTTGCGATCTTTCTGTTCAGTTTATTACTTTTCTCTATAATTTCCTCTATCAAGCTGTCTACCTTTCAGTTTATCAAAGAACGCGAAGACAGAAAGCAGATCGCTTTTCAACTTCAGTCGGCAGACGATCCCAACGCGGTACTTCTGTTCTTCTCGCTTGAACAGGAAATATTGAAGGAAGAGTTTATCCGCCAGTTTTTTAAGGCCGGCTCCACCGATCGAAATGCCCTTAAGCAAAAATTGCGGAATCTGTATTTCGATGGGTATTTGTCCAAGTATGAGATTACTGCACTGCCTTTTAATCCCGACGAAAAATCTTTTTTCAACGATAGCACCAGTTTGCAGTCAGTTAAGAATCTTGTCGTAAACGGGTCTATTAAGGTTTCTGAAAGTTTTTACAGGGTGGCTAACACCTTTGGCTTTCAACACTATTTTGCCATTTTACCGGTCAGGGAGGGCGACAGAAATCTGGGTACTCTGGTTGTTCAGCTAAAAGCTAAAACCTTCGAAGACCCCGCTTCCTTTCCCGAAATATTAGCGGATGGCAAAGTAACTCCAAATCCTAAATTAAACGATTACTCCTTTGCCTTTTATCGCGCAGGCCGGCTAATCAGTCAGAAAGGCGACTATAACTACACTCTTGCCAACCTCCATTTTAAAGGTGAGAAGAGCCAGTTTATTTTCACAGAACGAAATGGCTATAATCATGTGATCTACCAGCCAAATGACAGCAAACTGATTGTTGTAAGTAAACCCTCAACAACCTGGATAATGAAACTGGCGTCGGTTTCGTTCTTGTTTCTTGTTCTTATTACTTTTTCGGTTATTATCGTAATTGTTTACCAGCTGTGGGTGGTGTTTCACGACGACAATTTCCGCCTTAATAATTACAGCTGGGATTATCTTTTGTCCAGAAACCGGATACTATATAAAACCCGTATTCAGGCCTCGATGGTTATAGCCATTATTTTTACCCTGTTAGTGGTTGGAGCTATTACTTATTTCAGTATAGGTAATCAGTTTAGAATGCAGCAGGAGGACGACTTGCTGACTCATGCATCCCGGATAAATGAAGCACTGGAGAACAACGATGCTTATGCAAATATTCAGTTAACAACAAACGAGTCTCTTTTAAATTCCTTTGCAAACATTAACGCTACCGATTTAAACCTGTATGCGTTAAACGGGGCGCTCATCTATTCAACACATCCGAAAATATACGAGCAGCATTTGATTGAAAGACGGATGAACACGATGGCTTACGTATATCTCAATAAATACCTGCGCTCTGAATACCTTAACTACGAGCGTATAGGTGATATGGAATACATAGCCGCTTATAAACCGGTTCGGAATAACAACAACGAAACGGTAGCTTATATGAGTTTACCTCATTTCTCGAACGAACAGGAATACGAGCAACGGATAGGATCGTTTTTAAATGCGCTTATTAACGTATATGCTCTGGTGCTTCTTATTATAGCGTTGTTCGGCGTTTTTCTGGCAAACCAGATTACCCACCCTCTTACTATTGTGGCTAAGAACCTGAGCGAAATAGCGATTGGCAGCAAACATGAGCCTATCCAGTGGAAGAGTAACGATGAAATAGGTTCTCTGATTCAGGAATACAATAAAATGATTGCCGCTCTGGAAGAGAGCGCTCAAAAACTTGCCCGGTCTGAACGTGAAAGTGCCTGGCGCGAGATGGCGAAGCAGGTTGCTCACGAAATCAAAAATCCGTTAACTCCTTTGAAGCTCGGAGTACAACTCCTGGATAAGTCATGGCGCGAGAAAGACGTTAACTTTGATAAGAAATTCGAGAAGTTCAGTAAATCGTTTATCGAACAGATCGATAGTTTGAGCCTGATTGCGTCAGAGTTTTCGAACTTTGCTAAAATGCCTGATACCCCTTTCGAGAATGTAGATTTAGGTAAGCTGATCGAAAAAACGATCAACGTTTTCGATCAGACAGAAGATCTGGAGATTATCTATACCGTAAATGCCGATAGGGACGTAATTGTTAGAGGCGGCAAAGACCACCTGCTGCGAATCTTTAATAACCTGGTTAAAAACGCCATCGAAGCTATTCCCGATTTTAGAAAAGGGGTAATTAGGATCAAACTCGAGACAAAAGGTAATAATGCTTTGATTGAAATCTCAGATAATGGTAAAGGTATTCCTGATAAGCTTCAAACAAGCATCTTTAACCATAATTTCACTACCAAAAGTTCGGGTACCGGATTAGGGCTTGCGTTTGTTAAACAGGCGATAGAAAATATGTATGGCTCGATAAGTTTTGAAACAGAAACAAACAAGGGAACCACATTTTATATTGTGCTTCCCCTGGCTAAATCGTGATATTTATTTTTTAGATTATTTCAAAGTAAGAGTGCTCTTTCCCATGGTATACCCATCGGCATAAAGTACAATGGTGTAAGTGCCTTTTTGAAATTTGTATGGATTAGTCCAGTCAATATTATAAACCTTTCCATCGTTCGCAAACTCAATTGCGGTTTTATAAGTGTACTGTAGTTCCTCGCCATCGGCAGAAAAAAGGCTGCTATTGTCTGAGATTACAAGGTTTCCGCTTGGATCAACAATGCGCATGTAAATGTCATGCATTCCTTTTTCGGCAATCGGATTGTCTGCTGCCGTAAAACTTACACGTAGTTTTTTTGCTGTGCTCGCCTTGCTTACATCAGTTTCTTTCCCGCTGTTGCGTATTCTTAACGGAGTTACGCCGATGTTCGCCACTTTAAGCGCTGAAGCTACTTTTACCTTCGAGCTAAGTTCTGTGTTTTTCTGCTCAAGTTCGGTTGCTCTGGCCGATACGTTGCCCACGGTAGTTTTGAGACTGTCGCGTTCAAACGATAACGCTCTGTTTTCCTTTTTTAAAGCGTCTATATCGGCGGTGTATCGGTTCACCAGGTATTTTAACTGTGTTACGTCCTTTTTCGCTTTTGCAAGTTCGCCCTGAGTTAACTGTCCCTTTTGGAGCTGGTCGCGCAGTTCAGAGATTTTTTGGCGGGCCAGATCCTGTTCTTCCTGCATGCTGGCAGTAAGTTGGATATTAGCGTTGGTAGCTTTATCAAGTTCAGCTTCGATCTTGTCGATCTCTACTTCCATCTTTGATTTTTCGTCGGTTATCGTAACTACCAGATCGTCTTTTTTTCGGTCGCGGTAAGCCATATAGACATTGGTTCCCAATAAGGCAGCGATCACAACGATCAGGAAGTAAATTTTATTCGAGTCTTTTTTTGGAGTTTGTTCTGGATATGTATTTTCCATGTTGTAACAAAGTTAATGTCGGTCTGGCAAATAGATTTATGCTTTTATAACTTTCAAAAGAGCCGATTATTGCATAATAATTACAAACCCCGCTAAAGTTATCAGCAAAGATAATATTTTATCTATACGCAGATGCTGATTTCAACGCCGGAGGATGCACAAAATGTGATTTTAGATAATAAAACTCGGTTCTGGTTGTTTCATAAGTATATCTTTGTACACTTTAAATTATGTCAAAAAGCGTCTTTTCTGCAATACTGTTTGTTTTTTTTGTGGCCAATTCTTCATTTGTATATACGCCATCAGAGAGCATTCAGCGAACTTTAACATCGCCCGAGGTTTCACAAAAGAGAGAGTTCAGAGGGGTTTGGGTAGCTACCGTGGTTAACATAGACTGGCCGTCAAAAGCCGGTTTGAGTTCTGACATGCAACAGCAGGAAATGATTGATCTGCTCGACGCACATCAGCGCTCGGGCTTAAATGCAGTGATGTTCCAGGTTAGGCCAAGTGCTGACGCTTTTTACGGAAAAAGCCGTGAGGTTTGGAGTAAATGGCTCACTGGCGATCAGGGACGTGCTCCTTTACCATACTATGATCCTTTAGAATTTGCGATAACTGAAGCGCATAAACGTGGTATGGAACTGCATGCATGGTTTAACCCTTATCGTGCAGCTTTTAGTTTATCGGATAAAGTACATCCCGACCACATCAGCAGGAAGAAGCCCGAATGGTTTTTCAACTACGCCGGTAAGAAGCTTTTTAATCCGGGTTTACCCGAAGTGAGGGCCTATATCGTGCAGGTTATCCTGGATGTTGTAAAAAATTATGATATAGACGGAGTTCATTTTGACGATTATTTCTATCCGGGTCAGGAAGGTGGTCGGCCAATACCCGATACCGAAGCGTACATCGCATATGGACGGGATTATAAGAACATCAAAGAATGGCGTCTTAGTAATGTGGATACGCTGATCCATACTTTAAGCGATAGTATAAGATTTGCTAAAAAACATGTAAAGTTCGGAATTAGCCCGTTTGGTATCTGGCAAAACAGAAGCCAGCATCCGGAGGGATCTTTAACAAATGGAGGCTCGTCTTACGTGGAGATGTATGCTGATACCAGGAAATGGTTGCAAAAAGGTTGGATAGACTATATCAATCCTCAGTTATACTGGCCTTTTGAGCATCGGCTTGCAGCGTTTGAAATTCTGCTCGAATGGTGGAGCAACAATGCTTACGGACGACATTTATATATAGGGCAGGCTGCTTACCGGACAATGGAGAACGTGCAGGGCTTCAGAAATAAAAGAGAGCTTCCGAGCCAGGTACGTGCCATAAGAAATAACCCCCGGGCTCAGGGAAGCGTCTATTTCAGTTCAAAGTCTTTAACTAATAACCTTGCCGGATTCCAGGATTCATTAAGGAACGATCTTTACCGTTACCCGGCTTTGCCTCCTCAGATGCTTTGGAAAGACGATATCGCTCCCCAGTCGCCTACGCAGCTAAAAGCTTATTTGGCCAGTCCGAATACAGCTCAATTAACCTGGGAAGAACCTTTAAAAGCCCGTGATGGAGAAACCGCTTACGGCTATGTAATTTACAGGTTTGATCAGGGTGAAGAAGTAAATTTGGGTGATGCTTCAAAGATTCTGAAGATCAGTTTCGATAATACAATCAGGTCGTACCGCGATAATACTCTAAAAAAAGGTGTTGGTTATCAGTATATTGTAACTGCTATAGACAGGTTAAAGAATGAAAGTTTACCATCTAACTCAGTGGCGGTTCAAACTTTTAACTGATGTTTCAACTTCTGAGGTTGATGTTTCGTAAATAGAACAAGAAGGTTAGTTGTGGTTAATAAAATTTAAAACCTAATTTATTTTTCAATATTTGGTGTAAAACGTCAAACGTTTTTTTGCGATTCGTGTTAAATCTCTTACAAAAACAATGAATCAATGAAACGTGTACCTGAAAACCTACTTGTATTTTCTCATTTAAGATGGGATTTTGTTTTCCAGCGCCCACAACATCTATTGACTCGCTTCTCAAAAGAATTTAATGTCTACTTCCTTGAAGAACCGATTCACGATGTTCCGGAAAATGAGGATAGCTACCTATCTGTCAGTAAACGCGCTGATAAATTATGGGTCTTAGTGCCACATCTACCTCAGGGTATAGATAAAAAGCAAAGTTTAAAGATCCAGAAAGAAACTTTAAAAACGTTTTTAACAAATAAATCCTTATCCGATTTCATTTTCTGGTACTATACACCAATGGCTTTGGAGTTTTCGGGCGACTACAACCCTGACATCACCATTTACGATTGCATGGATGAGTTATCTGCATTCAAGTTCGCACCTCCAGAGCTGATACATCTTGAAAAAGAATTGCTAACCCGTGCCGATGTGGTGTTTACCGGCGGGCACTCTTTATACGAAGCAAAAAAACATCAGCATCAAAATATACATCCTTTCCCAAGTAGTATAGATAAGGCACATTTTGGCCAGGCCCGTAAGAATATGGAGCAGCCGGCTGATCAGAAAAATATAGCGGGACCTAAGTTTGGGTTCTATGGCGTAATCGATGAGCGCTTCGATTATGAACTAATTGGAGAGGCAGCGAACTTGCGTCCCGACTGGCAGTTTGTTTTAATTGGTCCAACCGTAAAAATTGACCCTGCAGTTCTTCCTAAAAATAAAAACATTCATTATTTAGGCGGTAAATCATACGATGAACTCCCTGCTTATCTGGCAGGATGGGATATTGCTATGATTCCGTTCCTGTTGAATGAATCCACCCGCTTTATCAGCCCTACAAAAACCCCGGAGTATCTATGTGCCGGAATTCCTGTCATTTCAACACCAATTCGTGATGTGGTTAATCCTTACGGCAAAAAGAACCTGGTGAGTATTGTAAGCAATGCCAGCGAGTTTGTTGCTGCAGCAGAAAATGCCTTAACGGGACCTAAACAAGAGTGGCTTCAAAACGTAGATGCTTTCCTTGCAAAACGTTCATGGGATCAAACTGCATCAGATATGATGGAGATGATTCGCAAAGCGATGGGCAGAAAAGTATCTGTGCCGCTTAGTGCTTAACTAAACTGAAATCTATGAGTATAACATCAGATGTAGAGGTCTGGGCAGGAATCGAATGTACGATTAACCGGGTACGAGACTCTTATTTTGATCAACTCAACTATGCTGATCATTATAAACGCCAGTCAGATCTTGATCTGTTTGCCGATCTGGGAATTAAGAAAATCAGATATCCCATTTTATGGGAAAGGCATAAGCCAGAGGCAGATACAAATATCAGCTGGGATGCAACCGATAGATCTTTAAATAGATTGAAGGAATTGGGCATTCAACCAATTGCCGGGCTTGTGCACCATGGAAGCGGCCCGTCGTATGCGTCGATAGAAACAGAGCAGTTTGCTACCGGGCTGGCCGAATTTGCCTTGCAAGTAGCACAAAAGTTTCCCTGGATCGAATATTATACACCGATTAATGAACCGCTCACTACTGCGCGGTTCTGCGGCTTATATGGGTTTTGGTATCCGCATCAAAATACCGATAAAGACTTTATCAGGTTACTGATGCACGAAACGAAAGCTACTGTGCTGGCAATGCGTGCTATCCGAACCATTAATCCCCAAGCAAAACTAATACAGACCGAAGATCTGGGAAAGACATACAGCACCCCATTATTGAAATATCAGGCTAGCTTCGAAAACAAGCGTCGCTGGCTGAGCTTCGATTTATTATTGGGCAGAGTAGATAAGGAGCACCCTTTGTACCGCTATATCACAGTGAAATGTGGTGTGAAACCCGAGGAGTTGCAGTTTTTTATCGATAATCCTTGTCCTCCGGACATTCTCGGATTTAATCACTATCTGACGTCCGAAAGGTATATTGATGAGAATCTAAAGAAATATCCCCGACATACCCGTGGGGGCAATGGCCGTCATAAGTATGCCGATGTTGAAGCCGTTCGTGTTGACCTGGATGAGAAAACCGGAGCTTATCAATTGCTTCGAGAAGCCTGGGATCATTTTAAACTTCCTATGGCTATAACGGAGGTTCATCTGGGTTGTACCCGCGAGGAACAACTTCGATGGGTAAAGGAGATGTGGGATACCGGCAACCAGTTGAAATCAGAAGGTGTGGATATGCGGGCCATCACTGCCTGGGCGGTTTTGGGTTCTTACGGATGGAACAAGTTACTTACAAAGCGTAAAGGGAAATATGAACCTGGAGTATTTGATCTGAGGGCCAGCCAGCCGCGGCCTACTGCACTTGCGAAATTAATAAAATCTTTATCAACGGGCGCCGAGTTCAGCCACCCTGTGCTCGAAAGCAAAGGATGGTGGCGAAAGGATTTTAGAGTGCTGTACTTCCTTAATAATATCCGAAAAATTAGTAATGAATCGAAAACATCGCAACCGCTGTTGATTCTGGGTAAAACCGGCACTTTGGGCAATGCATTCGCCAGGGTCTGCGAATTGAGGGGAATTCATTATCAGTTGCTGGATAGAAAGGATTTTAACCTGGTCGATCTGGCTGAAATGGAAAGTGTGATAAAAGAAAAGCGACCCTGGGCCATTGTAAATGCAGCAGGTTATGTTCGCGTAGACGATGCTGAAACCGAATGCAGCAATTGTTATACCGCGAATACTCATGGACCCGCAAATCTGGCCATCTTATCGTCACGCTATCATTTCAAGCTGTTAACATTTTCGTCTGACCTGGTTTTTGACGGATCGAAAAACCAGTCGTACCTGGAAAGCGATCCGGTAGCTCCTTTAAATATTTATGGGATTAGCAAAGCACGGGCCGAGCAATTTGTTTTAGAACGCGATCCTTCTGCGTTGATCATACGGACAAGTGCTTTTTTCGGTCCATGGGACAAGTATAACTTCGTTACAAATGTCTTGTCGTCGTTAAAAAACCAGCAATTTGTGAAGGCTGCTAGTGATGTCCTTATTTCGCCAACCTACGTACCCGACCTGGTGAACACCAGTCTTGATCTTTTGTTAGATGATGAATCTGGCATTTGGCACCTGGCCAACCGCGGCGAAACCACCTGGGCCTCACTTGCAACGCAGGTTGCCAAACTTGGCGGATTTGATTCAAATCTGGTGACGCAAACGCCGCTGGCAGACTTTAACTACCCGGCCAAACGGCCAAGATATAGTGTGCTGAGCAGCGAGCGGGCGCTTCTTATGCCCGATTTAAGCGACTCGCTTACCCGATACTTTTACGAAAGAAAGGTTAATAGCAGTGCCGATGACTTGGTGATTAGTACAAAAGCGGGTTAAATCCCCGCTTTTACCTCATTTTCCTCTCAGGAAGATAAATGTTCAAAAAAGTCTGTTCCGATCAAATAATAGGGTTCTTTACAGCAACTTCTTAAACGGTATTGGACCGGAAGATTGGGAAACATCTCGCTAACTTACAAGACTATCAGATTCTTTAGCGATACATGATTTTTAATTAGGTCTTGTGTGTTTAGTTTTTTTTGCCTATAAAATCTGTCTCGTTCAAACAGAACTTCCCTTTAATGGTTATATAAGTACATTAAGTTTATGGAAAAAACTCTACAACAAACCCGTTTGACGTTGACGTACAAAGGCTTATAACCCATAGCGTTGACGTAAACAGTATAAGTTAAGGAAGGTTACATTTTTATCTCATCGCTCTCAGATAAAAATTCCTTATTCAATGCTGTTTAGCAAAAACTTCTAAGTTATTGCCTGAATAAGGCCGGTATGCATTGCAGCGAACGTTGTATTGGGATTCTTGTGAGCAAATTCCAGCGAAATGTTTATTAATCTATTTACAAACACTTAAAAAAAACACATGAAACGATTAAAACTTCTACTATTAGCAACTACCATTGTAGCTATTGGGCTAACAACCAGCTGCCGGAAGAAAAAGAATGAAGAAGCGCCAAAAGTTGACACTCAGGCTCAGATTGAAGCCAAGTCTAAGATTACCGGAAAATGGTTTATAAAGAAAGCCGTATTCACTTATCCAAACACGCCGGAGCCGGTAATTTATGATCACTACGACGCGACGCAGTTTTACCAATTTAGCTCGGATGGGAACCTATTAATATCATATGAGGAGAAGCAAGGCACTTTCACTTATAAATTTAGCGAGGATGCCAGCACCTTAAGTATTTTTAATCCTCATCCAAATGATGTCTATAAGGTGAAAGTGTTGACTGCAACAAATCTGGTTATCGAGAAGGAACACACTATAGATCCTATAATGACCGAAGAGATCACCCTAAGCAAATAAGTTAAAAATAAGAGGCTGACTTAAATTCATTCAGTTACTGTGCTGACCTATCGGGAATTAGTTTGGCGAAAAAGTCAAAGTCATAGCTGGTTTTTAAGACAGCCCCTTATTTATCTTTTTCCGAATGGCATTTTCGGCATGCCCTTCATCATCTTAGCCATTTGCGCCGGGTTGCTAAACTGCTTCATCACCTTCCGCATATCCTCAAATTGCTTGATTAATTTATTTACTTCAGTCAGGTTGCTTCCAGATCCTTTGGCAATTCTGGCTCTGCGGCTTTGATTAATGGTATCGGGATTTTCACGCTCAAACGGCGTCATAGAGCGGATAATAGCTTCAATAGGCTTAAAAGCATTATCATCGATATCCATGTCCTTAACCGCTTTTCCCACTCCGGGAATCATGCCCACCAGATCTTTCATATTACCCATTTTCTTAATCTGCTGGATCTGACCAAGAAAATCGTTAAAATCGAATTTATTCTTCCTTATTTTTTTCTGAAGTTCGGCAGCTTCTTTTTCGTCGAACTGCTGTTGAGCACGTTCCACAAGGGATACAACATCACCCATTCCCAGAATTCTGGAGGCCATCCTGTCCGGATAGAACACGTCGAGAGCGTCCATTTTTTCGCCGGTACCAATAAACTTGATGGGTTTATTTACAACAGATTTGATTGATAGAGCAGCTCCACCACGGGTATCACCATCAAGCTTCGTTAACACGACACCAGAAAAGTCGAGTCTGTCATTAAATGCTTTAGCCGTGTTTACCGCATCCTGACCGGTCATCGAATCTACTACGAATAGAATTTCGTGAGGATTGGTACTTTGTTTAACCGCAGCAATTTCATTCATCATTGCCTCATCGATGGCAAGGCGGCCCGCGGTATCAATAATCACCACATTGTTCCCGTTGCGTTTAGCTTCGGCAATTCCTTCCTGTGCAATCCCGACAGGATCTTTTGATTCAAGGTTAACATAAACTGGCACATCGATCTGGCCGCCTAACACCTGTAATTGGTCTATGGCAGCCGGGCGGTATACGTCGCCTGCTACTAAAAGTGGTTTTTTCCCTTTTTTCGTTTTTAAGAAATTGGCCAGTTTTCCGCTAAAAGTTGTCTTACCGGCTCCGTTTAAACCTGCTATTAATATGATGGTGGGATTTGCATTGGTTTCCAGTTCGCTGGCCGAGCCGCCCATAAGTTCGGCAAGCTCATCGTTCATTATTTTAGTAAGAAGCTGACCAGGAGAGACCGCAGTCAATACGTTTTGCCCTAAAGCTTTTTGTCTTACATCATCAGTAAAAGCTTTGGCGGTTTTATAATTTACGTCGGCATCAAGAAGGGCTTTTCTAATTTCCTTCATGGTTTCGGCCACGTTAATCTCGGTAATTGTTCCCTGCCCTTTTAGAACCTTAAATGCTCTGTCGAGTTTATCCTGTAAGTTTTCAAACATGTTTTTTCTGCTTTAAACAGCCGGCAAATTTAACGATTTTTAACCTCCTAACTAATTTATTTGTTGCAGATTGGGCTAAAATGCATACCGGGCTTTTATATCAATTAAGTTTTGGATTTCTGCCGCTCTGGCAGCGCACAAACTGTTATTTCGGAATTTTATACATGATGCCAAGAGAGAATGTCTGGCTTGCCTGAATCCGCGTGCTGGCATCATCATCATACACGGCAATTCCGGCTACGGTTACATTTACCACTTTATTGATTTTGGCCAAAAGTGTAACGTCGAGGCGCTGATCGATGCGTCGGAGCTGTTCGTAATTCGCAAACATGGAGTAACGGCTCTTTAAGCTCATATTTGTCGCAATGTCGCGTTCAAAATTGGTCACCAGCTGAAAGGCGAGCTCATTTCTGAAATTTTGTCCGGGAGTAACCCCAAAGTTTTTGGGATTGGTAAGATATAGATCTTTATCAAGTACAAACGTTTGTCTGGCTGTTCCGGTACCGATCCGCAGCCAGAATGATTTGGATGTCTTATACTCGAAACCAATGGATTCTGTGAGATACCCCGGCGACATAAACCGCGAAATAATGGTTTGTATTTCCTCACCCTCTTTATCTTTTTTGAACGAATAGCCGAGATCAAATTGGGATTCGAAATTCAGGGAACCGAAAAACGACCAGTGCTTGGAAAGCTTCAGGGCGACTTTGTTATCCCAAAAAATCCTGTCGTTGGTTTTTCGTTGTAATTGCCCTTTGTTCTTGAGTTTACCATATTGCAAGATCACTTCAGTCACAAAGTTTTTATCGTCTTTTGTGTAGTCTGCTTTAAAATTGCTTTGCGCACCAAACGCAATAGAGTTAACCCCCCCGCCCCGCCAATTTTCGCTAAAGGCCGCCTGGTTCATATTGATGCCAAAGGCTGTCCAGTTCTTCCAGTAATTAATTTTGAGTTTCAGGTCCGATTCGGCAGATTGAACTGGCAGGAGCTGTAAAGTCGGTCTTCTAACCGGAAGGATATTCTTTTTGGGATACAGCCTCAGATTCTCAAGACCGCTGGTATCAGCTTCTGTTTTCTGGGCAAGCGCTTGAAGAGATAAACAACTTAACAGGAAAAAGATCAGAATACGACACATTGTGACAAAGAAACTCAAAAATTGCGAATTTTGAAAGTTTGACCGACTAGAAGAACCTGATCCACTGGCAGTAGCTTCTTTGTGTCAGATACTCAAGGTCGGATTCTTTTGAATAAGCTTCCTTCTCAAATACGATATTGCGATATGCGCGGTCGTGGTTCAAGTAGCGCATGAGATTGTAAAAATAATGTAACAGGTAAAGAAGGTAAAAAACAACGAAAAGTAATTCGATCTGCTGGACCAGATGTATCTTTTCATGGTTAATGAATACCTTATCTTGCTTATACCGGCCTTTTTTGATCAATATAAACGGGAAAATTGCCATGCCTGCGATTGGCAGAAACGAAATACGTACGATTGGAAACTTCATTGCCCGGGTTGTGGTACCAAAGGGGGGAGTCTGTTCGCCTCCGGGTCTTTCTTATAGCGCTGAAACGTCGATTTAATATATTCAATCAAGGCGTAATCGTTTGCTGCCATTATAAAATTATACGAAGGCCGGTACTGTTGCATAAAATCCTTCAGGGATGGGCCGCTGAGGCCGGTAGTACTACCAACCAATCGGGCCGAATAGCGATAGTTAATCAACTGGTCGTGATAATCGCGTTCAATAATTTTTTGAAGATATCTTGCGTTCCTTCCTTCGCGGCTGAGCAAACTCCAAAGGGCATCAATACCTAAACCTGCGCCTCCGGTACCATTGGCGCCACCTATCTGCAGAATGTCTTTGGTACTACCCTTCCGGTATGCGTCTTTATTTTCTTCCCGGTTCCGGGCCAGTCGTTCTTGCGGGCTTAATAACGTGGTATCTGTTATCGTTACCTGGTCAAGCAAAATGCTGTTTCGCTTTAAGTAAAAGAGGATTGTCGATTCTGACCTTACCTTTATGGTGTCTACGAGGTAGCCAGGCAGTGCGGCTATTAATATATCGCCCGGAGAGGCGATGGTGGTAAATTCACCTTTACTGTTATTATAAAAACCCTTGTCGGTATTGGTATTGTAAATGTATACGCGAGACAGACGTTGCTTGCTATTTGCATCAAATACAATTCCCTGCACCTGGTTTTCCTGCGAAGAAACCTGGTAGACGTTGCAAAGAAAAATTATAAAAAGAAATGCGCGTTTCAAGCCTTAAAGCTAAGTTTCTTTGCAGAGAAAAACTGCGGTTTAACAAAAATTAACTTATTTTGAAACCAGTAAAAGCTGCCCTAGTTTTACCTCGGCGACCTGTAATGAGTTCAAAATTTTGATATCGTCAACTGTTAAACCAAAACGGCGGCTGATGGAATAAAGTGTATCACCTTGCTTCACCTCGTAGATTTTCATGGCAAGTGGTGTTTTTTCCGCATCAGTTATTGGCTTTTTAGGCTCTTCTTTTATAATCTCGGTTATTACTTTCTCCTCGCGTGTCGATTGCGCTAAGACGTTCTTTTCTGCTCTGTCATATTGATCAAGCTGATAGCGCTCGATCAGATCGATCAAAAGCTGCGCATATTTTGGATTGGTAGCATAACCAGCCTGTTTCAGACCGTGTGCCCAGCCTCTGTAGTCATTGCGGTCAAGCTGAAACAATGAAGTATAGCGGGCGCGCTTAAGAAATTCGGTATGGTCCCGATAAGACTCTTCGGCACTTTGGTACACTCTGAAACATTCGCCTGCAGCATCATCATCTTTAAGAATCGTTGGACCCGTCCAGGTAGTGTTACACTTTATACCGAAATGGTTATTGGCTTCGGTGGCAAGCGTGCTGTTGCCGCTGGCCGATTCAAGCAGGCCCTGGGCAAGTGTAATGCTGGCAGGGATACCGCTTTTTAGCATTTCTTCGATTGCGATTCCTTTATACTGCTCTATGTATTGGAGCGATGTAAGGTTTTTAGTTAGTGTGTTTGTTTTGAAAACCTTAACCGGCTCCCTGGTGGGCTTACTGGTTTCTTTCTTTACAATTACTGCTTTGGTTGTTGTACAGGACATTGAGAGCGCCGCACAAGCTATTAAAATATAAATCCTCATCAAATCTTTAAAAATACAATTGCTGCCCTATCGAGAGCATCGATGTTTTTAATCCGTTTTTTTGTTTAATCGCTTCTACAGATGTTTTAAAGCGTTTAGCTATAAGTTGCAGAGTGTCGCCTTTTTTTACGGAGTACACTACCGTTTTGTTTCCTTTATTATCCTCATTCTGAGACGTTTTTTGTTCTGCAAAGATCATTGGACTGCCTGCCGAATCAAATTCGTACAGCTTATATGTTTTTATGATGGCCATTACCTGACTTGCCCAGGTTCCGCTGGCGGCGTACCCGCCTCTTTGAATGCCGTAAACCCAGCTTTTATAGTCGTTTATGGGGTATCGTGTAAACAAACCCGAAAATCTTCTTTTTAACAGGCCGGCGAAGTCTGTGTATGACTGATCTACGCTTTCATATCCTTTGTAGGCCGATTTGATGGGTTTGGGGCCACTTTTGCCTTTCATTCCAAAGTGATTGTTCAAATTTCGGGCTATTTTACTGTTTCCACTGGCAGATTCGTGTATGGCTATGCCAAGTACAATGCTTGCTGGAATTCCATATTCATTCATTGTACGTATAGCAGCTTCTTTGTATAACTCAACGTATTTTCTTGCTGCCGACTGTGCTGATGCTGTTATGCTGATGCATAATACTGATAAGCAAATGATTAGAGTTTTTTTAATCATGATTTTACAGTTTACGGATTATGAATAAACCATCGCGCACTGGAAGAATTAACTTTTCTGTACGGTGGTCGTTAGTTACTCTGTGGTTAAATTGGCGAATGTTTTCAGTGTCTTTGTCATTCGCATCCGAAGTGATCTTTCCACTCCATAGTACATTGTCTACTATGATGAGGCCGCCCTTTCTTACTTTATCAAATACTAAATCATAATAAGTCTGATTGTTCTTTTTGTCTGCATCGATAAATACAATATCGAAGGTTTCGTCTAATTCCGGAATGATTTTTGTCGCATTCCCGATGTGATATTTTATTTTGGTGTTGAAACGTGAAGTGTTGAAAAATTGTTTCACACGGTCTTCAAGTTCCTCGTTGATGTCTATTGTGTGGATGATGCCTTCTTCGCTTAATCCTTCAGCAAGACACAAGGTGGCGTATCCCGTGTAGGTTCCGATTTCAAGTATACGGGAAGGAGAGGTGATTTTGCTTAAAAAACTTAGGACACGACCCTGGTAATGCCCTGAAAGCATTCTCGGCATAGGTACCTTTAAATGCGTTTCACGGTTTATGTATCTCAGCAGCTCCGGTTCGGGTTCACAATTCTGCTCGAGATAGGTCTGCAGTCCCTCGGTAAGCAGTTCCATCGGCCGCAAATATATGACTTTTCACCTCGCGACCAAGTAAAAATTTTACAAAACGCTGATTATCAAGCTAGAACGAAAATTGCTTTCTTCTGAATTAAGAACTTTGTTTTATCTGAAGGTAGTATTGGAGGATGATAGTAGCCGAAATGGTATCAATACGTTCCTTGTTTTGCCGGTCAGATTTTTTAAAGCCGCTTTGAGCGATAGTAGCGGAGGCCATTTTGGAAGTGAATCGCTCGTCTACAAGTTCAATCTTAATTTGGGGGAAGTTTTTTTTCAAGGTTGTAACAAATCCCTTTACGTGCTGAGCTGATTGCGAGGGACTTCCGTCCATTTGCTTTGGTTCACCCACCACAAAGCACTCCAGCTCTTCTGCCGCCAGATATTTTTTTAAAAATTCAACGATATCTTTTGGATGAATAGTAGTGAGGCCGGTGGCTATAATCTGAAGGGGATCGGTGACGGCTATACCAATTCGCTTAGTGCCATAATCAAAAGCCATTATTCTGGACATGGAGTGAGATATGAGATTTGAGACATTAGATTTGAGAGAATCAGAGTATAGCTAGAATGCGTGAGTCTCACATCTCAAATCTAACATCTCATATCTATTTCCTCAAATCTATTTCCTATTTTGCAACCTATGCAGTTTTCTGAGATTGTAGGCCAGCACGCGGTGAAACAACATCTTATTCAGTCGGTTCTTGAGAACAGGGTTAGTCATGCTCAACTGTTTTTATCACCCGAAGGTTCGGGTGGCTTACCTCTGGCATTGGCTTATGCGCAATTCATTTCCTGCCAGAACCGTTTGCCGGATGATAGCTGCGGGGAATGTTCGTCTTGCAGAAAATATAAAAAGCTCATCCATCCCGATTTACATTTTTCATATCCTTTCTTCGCTAAACATAAGGATGATACTTCCTTAAGCTTTATCGAAGAATGGCGTGAGGCATTTCTTTCCAACCCTTATCTAAGTCTTGACGAGTGGCGAAGCCAGGTCGAAGCAGAAAATAAGCAAGCCAATATCAATATTGCCGAATGCCATCAGATTATAAAAAAACTTAGTATGAAGCAATTTGAAGCTGAGTACAAAGTTTTGATTATGTGGCTGCCCGAATATCTGGATAAAGCTGGTAACACCTTGTTGAAGCTGATTGAAGAGCCACCACACAAGACATTGTTCTTATTAGTTGCCCAAAATCAGGATCAGATTCTCAATACAATTTTATCCAGAACTCAGCTTGTTAAGGTTCAGCGCTTGTCTGATAAAGATATTACAGAGTATTTGGTAGAAAAAAAGGGGTTTAGTGAAGAGCAGGCAGCCAGGATCGCTTATTTAAGTGAAGGAAATCTTCAAACAGCGTTGACCTTAAGTGCTGAAGAGGGCAACAACAACTTTGGTGTTTTTTCGGATTGGCTGAGGATGTGTTTTTCTAATAAGGGTATGCAGGTGATTGATTTTGCAGAGAATGCGGCCCGATTTGGGCGCGAAAATCAAAAAAACCTGCTTAAGTATGGCATCAAACTTCTGCGCGAGTCGATGATGGTTTTATCAGGTGCAGAACATCTTGTGCATCTTCCTGGTAATGAAAAGGAATTTGTTGTTAACTTTAGTGCCACGCTAACTATGGCAAAAGCCGAATCAATTATCAACGAGCTCGAAAAAGCTCACTATCATATAGAGAGGAATGCAAATCCTAAAATCTTATTTTTAGATGTATCTTTGCAGTTTATAAAGATTTTAAAGTTTAATACGCTTCCGCTGGTTGGCGGAACTCAACATATATATAACTAAATGGGATGTGGTTCATGTTCAACGGGCGGATGTACGCCTGCTGGCTGCAAAAGTAACGGCTCGTGCCTTACTAACGGTTGCAGCAAACTAGATGTTTACGACTGGCTGTCGCATATGGACATGCCATCTAACTATAAAGCTTTCAACATCGTTGAAGTCAAATTTAAAGGTTCAAGGAAGGATTTTTATATCAATCATGAGAACCTGTACCTCGAAAACGGCGAGCTGGTAGTTACCGAAACGGCTACCGGGGGTTATGATATCGGCCATATTTCTCTTACCGGAGAGCTGGTCCGTATACAGATCAAGAAGAAGCATATGCGACTGGATGATATCGCCAAAAAAATAATTCGCCGTGCTACCCCTGCCGACGTAGATAAGTGGAAAGCAGCAAAGGATCTGGAATGGGAAACCATGCACAAGGCTCGTACCCTGGCTATAGCGCTGGGACTTTCTATGAAACTAAGCGACGTGGATTATCAAGGCGATAAAACCAAAGCTACCTTCTATTATACCGCCGAAGGTCGCGTTGATTTTCGCGAGCTGATCAAGAAGATGGCTGAAACCTTCCGGATAAGGATTGAGATGCGCCAGATTGGAATGCGCCAGGAAGCCAGCCGCTTAGGCGGAATTGGATCCTGCGGGCGCGAGTTATGCTGTTCTACCTGGTTAACCGATTTTAAAACAGTGTCAACTTCTGCGGCCCGGTATCAGAATCTATCGCTTAACACACTGAAATTAGCCGGACAATGCGGGAAGCTGAAATGCTGCCTTAATTACGAGCTCGACACTTATATGGATGCTCTGAGGGACATCCCTGATGAAGTGGAAAGGCTTGAAACCGTTAAGGGTACTGCAAGGCTGCAAAAAACTGATATTTTCAAACGTTTAATGTGGTTTAGTTATCCGAAGGAAGAGAACTGGATTCCGGTAGAGATTAAACGGGTTAAAGAAATTCAAAAGCTGAACCGGGAGGGTATAAAGCCCGAGGATTTGCGCGACGAAGCGGTTGACTTACAGGCAGCGCCAGTGTCTAAAGTTCTGGATTATGAGAACGTGGTGGGGCAGGATAGTATTACCCGGCTGGATGAAAGAAGGAATAATAATAACCGCAAGAAAAAGAAAAAGAGCGGAGGAGGCGGCCGGCCACAGCCTGAAGGTGCACCAGCGGCAAAATCGGCTGATACAAATGTGGTAGCCGAAGGTGTGGTGAAGGCAGAAGGAACCAATCAGCCGAATCAACAAAATAGAAACCGTAATCGTAATAAACGCCGATTTAACAACAATAACAACAAGCCGAAGCCGAATGAATAGGTCGATTGCTGTTTTAAGGTTAATGATTTCTTTATTTGTGGTCGCGGCTCTTCAGGGCTGCACAGATAATGCTGTAATAGACGTTAATCATGAGATTAGCAACCGGAGGTGGAGTTATATCAAGAAAGTGTCTATCCCGGTTAAGATCGAGGACAATAGTAAGGCCTACAACGTTTATATGAATTTGCGCCATACTGCAGATTACCGATATTCCAACATCTTTGTATTGATTCATCAGAGATCGCCCGACGGGAAGAAAGTTACCGAGCGTAAAGAATTTCAGTTGGCCTATCCCGACGGTGAATGGCTGGGTAGCGGATCGGGTAATCTCTATACCTACCAGTTGCTGTTTAAAGAGCGATATCGTTTCCCTTCTCCCGGAACTTATATTTTTGAGTTTGAGCAAAATATGAGGGATAATCCTTTGCGGGAAGTGCGGGATGTTGGGATACGGGTGGAGCCAGCGGAATAGTAAAAGATTCCTTCTCAACAAGGCTGAAAAAAACTCAATTCTTCCACCTAAAAGACTTGATCAAAACATCAATATCCTTCTTTACAAAATCCAAAACTGGTTGTATCGAATCCTGGCGGGGCTGCTCATGAAAGTACAGTGCGCCACGTAAATAGTTTTTGGTACTATCCGTTAGAAAGAATTGGATAGACGAGGCGGTGTTTCCCTTGATGGTATAATAGATGCCGTAAACCCTGTGGTCGGGGTAATTAATATAGGCTTCATCAATCGCGGTAGCTTTAACGGTATGTGTAAAGGCAAGTTTTCGGGCGTCTTCCACAAGAGCATTAAAAGTCTCTGTCGACGTAAATGGCTGGTAGCTTAAATGAATCCGGCTATTAAACTGCGGGAAGGCTACATTTAACCAGCACGGCCGGGCATTTTTTGAACTATCGGCAAATACGGAGGCATAAACGGGGTAGTCAAACGTGTAGTTACAGGTCCCCTCATATTTCTGATAGGCCTTTTCCGGCAGGTCTATTTTAAAGTATCCTCTCGGTTTCGGCGTATAATCTCCACCAGAAAAACATCCCGTAAGGATGATAGCTATCAGGCATATGGAGAAAATATATTTCATTAGTTATTCCAGATTTCCCAGGCTTTTTCTGCCTGAAGATAAAGCATTTCCTCGCCATTTTTTATGGTGGCTCCGCTTTCTCTGCCCCGTTTTAAGAATTCAGTCTCGGCAGGGTTATAAACCAGGTCGTATAATACATGCCGGTCTGTGATGTATTCATAAGGAATTGCCGGACAGGATGAAATATCTGGTGCCATCCCAAGCGGAGTGGTATTTATGATCAACAGGCTCTCTTTCATCAACTGCTGGTTGAGCTGCGCATAGTTGATTTGTCTGCGGGTAGCTTTCCTGGATACGATGGTGAAATCAATGTTTAATTTATCCAGCACATAGGTTACTGCTCTGGCTGCTCCGCCATTTCCGAGCACCAGGGCTTTGTTGTGATACTTTTTAAGCAGTGGCTTTAACGAAGCTTCGAAGCCATATGCATCTGTGTTATGACCCTCAAGTCTAACCTTCATCGAGGTAATTTCACCTGTAAAAAAAGATTCGACCGGCTTTTGCTTGATTATCTTTATGCAGTTAACGGCATCAATAGCTTTGGCTTCGGGTGTAACTTTATCAAGATAATACATTATCCCGATTTTATGAGGAATAGTTACGTTTAGTCCGCATAAATCTGGATTGGCCGTGATTAAGCTTTGAACATCGCTAATATTTTCAAGCGGAAAAAGCTCATATGAGCAATCTGTCAAGCCCTCACGTTCAAACTTCTCGGTAAAATATTTTTTCGAAAATGAATGTCCTAATGGGAATCCGATCAATCCAAACTTCTTCATTGCCTTTCCGGATAAAATTATAATGTACCGAGGAAGTGATTAAATGTGTCGCCCCGCAAACCTAAACGAATAGTTTCCAATGGAATAACCTCTGCCGGGGCAATATTTCCCAGATTAACGTTAGCACCTATTAATTTGATGAACCAAACCTGCTGGTCTTTCTGAGGTGCTTCCCAGATAATCTTCTCTTGTGGAATCTGGGTTAAAATTTCGTCGATCAATCCCTCTCTTACTTCCCCGGAATCGCGGTAGATACCAACGTTCCCACCCTCTCTTGATTCTGCGATCAATTTCCATGAACCCGCTTCAAGTTCGGCATTCATCAGCTTGATCCATTTATATGGAGCAAATATCTTTTGCGCATCCTTAGACCCTACTTCCGATATTACAGTAACTTGCTCGCTCAGTTTGCTGATATATTCACATTTCACCTCGTGTGGGATATCAATAGATCCATCTGATACTTCGGCGAACTTCATACCAAACTTATCCAGCGTACGGCGGTAATCGTCAAATTGATTGCGAATTATAAATGCTTCAAAAAGTGTCCCGCCGAAATATACGGGGATATTAGCGTCGTTATAGACCTTAAGCTTATCAACAAGATTTGGTGTAACAAAGGAAGTAGACCATCCTAGCTTAACAATATCGCTGTGCGGGCCTGCGACTTCTAAAAAATTTTCAACTTCCCTGATACTTAAGCCCTTGTCCATAACCATGGTTATCCCATTATCACGTGGCTTTAACGTACGCTGAGGAATGTCGTTTAAACTATAATTCATATTTATCGCGAATCTCAAAAAAAAATCCAATCCCGGATTTGCGCCCAAAGGTATTGGATTTCTTTTATACTTTAAATATTAATGCTCAATCAGAGCAAGTACTTGTTAATTACATCAACAATTATTTTGTTGTTCTGTAGTTGCGGTAAATATTCAAAAAGGATCTCGTGTTTCGACGGATCGATCTTTAATGCCAGTTCCAGAAAGTTCAGCGCTTCTTTGGACTGGCCGTCAGCAAATAAGTAAGCTACCATTCGATAATAGAGCTCGGCTGCATCGGGATTGTTTTTTATCGCGTCAGAAATGGTTTCGATAGCGCCGATAAGATTATTTTGCTCATATAAAATAGAGGAGTAATCAAGCCAGGCCTCTACGTCAAGAGGATTGAACTCTAACACCTTTTCATAAGCTTTTTCGGATTCTTCGAGTTTTCCTAATTTATATTGTGCATCCGCGATAGCAAACCAGTAATCAGGGTTTTTGTCGTCAAGAGCCAGTGCTTTTTTGTAAAAATGTAAGGCCTCAAAGTTCCTGTCTTCGAAATCGAGCGTAACGCCAATACCAAACCACGCGTCTGCAAGCTTAGGATCAAGCTTTACAGCTTTTTTGTAATAAGAGCGGGCTTCTTCCATCTGTTCAAGCTTCTCATAACATTCGCCAATAGCGCAATATGTGTCTGCGTTAGGCGGTTCGTATTCAAAAGTTTGTTTATAGACTTCAATAGCTTCGGTAAATTTATCCAAATGCACCAGGCAGTTTCCTTTATTGAAGTAAGCCGATGAAAAGTTTTCCTTTATTAGGATAGCATAATCGTAGGCATCAATTCCTTTCTCGTAAAGGCCCATTTTATGATAGGCATTCCCAAGGTTGTACCAGGCAGCATACGAATAAGGCTCCGTGTCGATATACTGGTGGTAAAACTGGATGCTTTCTTCCTGCTTATCCAATACATCATAACAAAAAGCAAGTTCGTACAACGCGTCCTGGTTTTCCATGTTTTGCTCCAGGCATTTTTTAAGGTAAGAGATAGCGTTCTCATACTCACCCATATTCTGGAAAACAAGTGCAATTTGCAGCAAGATATCATCTGTGTGCTCGGCTAATTCCAGTGCTTTCTGGTAATTCTGCAGTGCCTCCTCATGGCGCTCGAGTGCTTCGAAAATATTTCCCCTGATAATATAAATATCCGCTTCAGAGGGTTCGAGTGTTTCGGCCTTCCGAAGTGCTTCGAAAGCTGTGTCGAGCTGGTTGGTAACTACAAAAAGCTGTGCCTGCTTTATAAAGAAAACTGCAGCAAAAGGGTGCTGATTGACCGCATATTCTACCACCTGAAGTGCTTTAATAGGGTCGTTTTTCTCTATATAATAATCGATTATATTTTCAAAGGCCTGTGCATCAAAAAAATACTGATCCTGATTCCGGATCATTTCCTCATATCTTTCTACTGAAAATTTAGGATCTTCAGAGAACTCAAATTCAAAATCTTCTTCCATTCAACAAAAGTTAAGAACAATCCTGAGAGCAGGTAATAAAAGAACCCCAAAACTTAGGCTCGGTTTTTAAACCACTATTAAATTAGCTTTTAACCTAATTAAGCATTTAATTATTTATCAACATATTCCGAACTGTTAGATAAAATAATTGAAACACTATTAATAGCGATATAATTTAAAGTGAATAAGTTTTCTGTTACCAGTGTGTTCTTTAAATTAAATATACAAAAACTCAGCCAAGAATCCTACTTAAGAATCTGCTTAAGTATCTTTGCAGAATTATGACGCCAGCAGAAATAAATATTAAATGGAAAGCCTTACAAGAGCAAATCGCGAGGGATTTTGATTCTGAAGAACCCGACTTAAAAGTGATGCTGTTTTTGATTGGTGTACAGGAACTGGGAAAAGGGCCCCGCAAATTTTCAAAACGTCAGAAAGAAGAGCTGATGCACATTGCTAACTGCCGGTTATTTAGTGAAATGGGCTTTTATGAGCTTGAGGGCCTTGATCAAGATGGCTGGCCACACTGGAAACTGGCTAAACCAATTCCTAATTATACCTTACTTGAACAAGAGATGATCCTGAAGTCGCTGGTTATAAACTACTTTGAAGAAAATACCTGATCCCGGATTTTTACGTTTCTAATCCACACACAATAAATACAAATGAAAAGGCTTTTATTACTGATTTTATTTTTTTCTGCCACTTTAGCATATGCTGCCAAACCAAAGACGTACTACGTTCGGATTAAATCTGATAAAGGTGAATCAATTGTGCGGCTGTATAACGAAACACCGAAACATCGCGACAACTTCGTAAAGCTGGTTAAGAGGGGGTTTTATAACGGCACATTATTCCATCGGGTGATTAAAGATTTCATGATTCAGGGTGGCGACCCGGATTCAAAAGGAGCCGCTCCGGGCGTAATGCTTGGCAACGGAGGTTTGCCTTATACTGTTCAAGCTGAGTTTAACCCGTCGTTATTTCATAAAAAGGGAGTATTGGCCGCAGCCAGAGATGATAATCCAGCTAAAGCGTCGAGTTCAACACAGTTCTATTTAGTTCAGGGGCAGGTGTTCAGCGATGCCAAGCTGGATGAGATAGAGAAGTTTAGGCTCCAGGGAAGAAAGATACCTCAAAGTCACCGGGAGGCGTACAAAACCATCGGCGGCACTCCTCATCTGGATCAGAATTATACCGTTTTTGGCGAAATTGTGAAAGGCGTTGAACAATTGGATGCTATTACCGCTGTTGCTACCGATTCAAATAACCGGCCGGTTTCTGATGTGAAAATGCAAATCACTCTGTTAAAAAAACGCGAAGTGAAAAAACTCGAGAAAGAGCTGATTAAGGCATCTTTCAAGAAAAAACTTATCATGTAGGCAGATGAAGATTGTAACCTATAATGTAAATGGAATTCGCTCTGCATTTAGTAAAAACTGGCTTTTATGGCTCCAGACGGTAGATGCTGATGTAGTTTGTCTGCAGGAAATCAAAGCAAATCCGGATCAGCTGGCTGAGCTTTTAACCCATATAGAGCTTATGGGATACGAGCATTACTGGTATCCGGCACAGAAGAAGGGATATAGTGGTACCGCAATTTTAACCAGGCAAACGCCGCTAAAAGTGGAATATGGCTGTGGACACTGCGATTACGACTTCGAGGGTCGTATTTTGCGCGCCGATTTCGAAGGGCTTTCGGTAATGAGCACCTATTTTCCGTCCGGCTCAAGTGGTGATATCCGTCAGGATTTTAAATATCGTTTTCTCGAAGACTTTCAGCAATATATCGACACGCTGAAACAGGAGCGTCCAAAAATGGTTATCTCTGGTGACTATAATATTTGCCACAAACCTATTGATATTCACAATCCGAAATCAAATGCCAACTCGTCTGGTTTTCTACCAGCCGAGAGAGAATGGATGGAGAATTTTGTAAGTACAGGTTTTATCGATTCGTTCCGGTATTTTAACCAGGACCCGCACCATTATACCTGGTGGAGTTTCAGAGCGGGAGCGAGAAAGAAGAACCTGGGCTGGCGTATTGATTATAATATGGTAAGCAAAGAGCTTGAGCCTCATCTAAAACGTTCGGCTATTCTGTGTGAGGCGGTACATTCTGACCATTGCCCGGTTTTGCTCGAATTAAATATCTAAACATGAAAGTATTTTCTCTGATGGTTTTCGTGCTTTTTCTGTCTTCCTGCGTTTTGCAGAAAGATGTTGAACGCCTGGTGAACCAGAAAGATGTAGAAAGAATTATTCGCACGCTTGCGGCCGATGATATGCAGGGCAGGGCCGTATTCTCGCCAGGTATTGAAAAGGCAGCAAAGTTTATCGAGACTGAATTTCAGGCTATTGGTTTACAGCCGCTGGATGGATTAAGCGATTTCAGGCAGGATTTTTCTATGCTGAATATCTCGCCTTCTTTGATTAGCGCCACTGTGAATGCTGAGCCTGTAGAAGAAGATAATATTGTAGTGGTTACCGATCAGCCTGCATTGAACTGGACGCAGGCTAGCGGAGTCGCGGTTCATTATATCAAAGAAGGAGAATCTTTTACATCCCGGTACGGAGATATTATGAAGCAGGGCAAACCTGCGGTTGTTTTTGTTGCCAACGAGTTTGTGAGTTCTTTTAAGCAGATGCACCGTTATTTTATGGGCGACAGAGTAGTAAAAGAGCAGGTTAAAAAGCCTGAGATGGTTTTTATTTTGGGTGCTCCGGATGTAAGCGAATTTAATATCCAATTTGCCAATAAAATAGAGAAGTCGCCTCTTTTTAATGTAGCGGGGGTAATTCCAGGAAAGACAAATCCTGATGAATACGTGATCTTCTCTGGTCATTATGATCATATAGGGATTATCGAAGAAGCAGCCGGAGACTCGATTGCTAATGGTGCCGACGATGACGCATCTGGAGTGACTGCGGTTATCACGCTGGCGCGTTATTTCAAAAAGTTAAACAATAATGCACGCACTTTAATATTTGTGGCCTTTACGGGAGAAGAGTCTGGAATGCTCGGTTCACAATATTTCTCAACCCAACTTAAGCCCGAGCAGGTTACGGCCATGTTTAATATAGAAATGATAGGCAAGCAGTCTAAATTCGGCCCCAACACCGCATTTATTACAGGCTTCGAGCGATCGGACTTCGGAGCTATTTTACAAAGAAATCTCAGCGGCACCGGCTTTGCTTTTCATCCCGATCCTTATCAGGCGCAAAACTTATTTTACCGCAGTGATAATGCATCCCTGGCAGAACTCGGCGTTCCTGCCCATACCATTTCGACGGTTCAAATAGATCAGGACAAATATTATCACACTGTAGATGACGAAGTAGAAACTCTCGATATCGGCAATATAACGGCAACGATAAAAGCCATTGCATTGAGTTCCAGGTCGATTGTGGATGCTGTAGAAACACCGAAGCGGGTTGCATTAAGGGAAAGAAAGACTCCCTAAACAGGCATTCTCATAATATAATCGTTGAGGAAAAACGTGTGATAAGGGATATCTACTTCCTTCACAATTGAGAATCCATACTTTTTATAAAATTCCAATGCGGGATTGGCGCGGTTAACATTGAGCTCCATTATCTCTCCGGCTCGATCGATAATTTCTTCCCTGATATAGTTCAGCAACTTTTTGCCAGTGCCTTTCCCTTGTTCCTGAGGTAAAATATATAGCTTGTGGATTTTATAAACCGCAGGATTCGATTCAACTAAGGAATAAGAAGCGAACGCCACAGCCTGCTCTTCTTTCTCGGCAAGGAGAAAATGTACATCCTGATCAAACTGTTCGCTCAGACTTTCAAGAGAATACATGTCATTTAACATGAATTCTATCTGAGATGCCGAGAGGATTTCGCGGTAGGTGTTTTTCCAGATAGTGTTGGCGAGGCGATTAATTGCAGGGATGTCGGTTTTTATTGCAGTGCGAATTATCATTACAACGTTTCGGCAATAAAAGTAAAAGACTGGTCGAATGTCATGGTATAAAACCCTTCTTTTTCAGTTTCGAAAACATGTTCGGTGATCGGAATCAAACCATCAACTCTGAGGTTGTTGGCTTCGAGCAGGATTTCTATTTCTTCGCCTGCTGTTTGCCATTTACTAAATCCCGGTTTCACCGGAAAGATCTTTTTAAAGGGCGTAAACACAACAATATCGATCCTTTCGACATAGAGTGCATAATCTTTCGCAACAAATGTATCTGTAATGATATTGACCGCCGGGTATTGTTCACCAGTCAGAAATTTCAATGCATCCTGCAAGGGATTATCTTCGGTGTGGATAACAACTGTTTGGGGTTGGGCGATATACGACTGACTCTTGCTTATCACCCCATCTATTTTGATCCCCAGAGAATCAACCGCTTCAAACATCGCCTCATCAACGATCACGGTAGGGCTCCACTCCAGCAACTGTCCCAGGTTTTCATGGTCAAAACCCTCGAAGTTCATGATGAGTAACGCAGGCTCCTGTTTCTCCCGTATGATATGGTGCGACGACATAGAAGCTAAAGTACTGAAGTCTTAATATAGTTTTCGATAAATTTCTTTGAAAGCAGCAGCAGGATTTTCTGCTTTACTAACTGCGGCGGATATCGCTACGCCAAATACACCTGTTTCTGCTATTTTTTCCACGTCCTCTATTCGCACTCCGCCTACCGCTAAAACAGGAATTTTGATGTTGTTTTTCGCCATACTTTCAGTGATAGATTTATATCCTTCGAGCCCTAACACAGGGTAATCGTTTGGCTTAGTATCCGTTAGGCTAAACGGCCCGCAACCAATATAGTCTACCGCCTGGCTGGCGGCTATTCGTAAAATGTCATCAAACGTATTGGCAGAAGCCCCCAGAGTTTTCTCTGTTCCAATGGCTTGCCTGATGGCTTTGAAATCAGCCTGCATATCTTCTATATGTACGCCTTGAATATCAGCCTTGTCGAGCAGATGGATATGATCTGTTATAATAAGTGTTGCTCCCCAGTCGTCGCAGATGGCAGCTATTTGATGTGCTTCGTCCAGAAGTTCGTCATCATTTTTTGTAAAACAGCGGTATTGCACCCATTTGCAGCCCGCTTCGCAAGCTAATTGTGCCTGAGTTATATGGCTTCTGTTCTCTAAATCCTGGGTTAAGTAATGCAGTTTGGAAATGAATTTTTTCAATGCTGTTATTTTAATACTTCTGTGATAGGTTGTCCGATATTTCCGTTAGGTTCCTGGATATGTAGCAGCGCTGATAGAGTTGGCGCAACATCACTCATGCTTACCAAACGATGCGTTTTTCCTTTTTTTACTCCCCAGCCCATAAAGATTAATGGAATGTGCGTGTCGTACGGATTCCAGGTGCCGTGAGTGGTGCCCGTTACCTCGGTGCCGTAGCCCTGATAGTAACCCGCATTCAAAATAATTTGAATTTCGCCGCTGCGCTTTTCGTTGTAACCGTTTATAATACGTTGCTTTAACGCATCGGGAATAGGCTCATTACCGATGTTTTTCAGATCTACAACATACGTTACGGCTTTTTGGCTTTTATAATACGCAATAACATCCTTTTTTACGGCGCTTAAGTCGATCCCTTTTTCGCTTATTAGAGGATAATTGAAATGTACCTGATAATTAAAAAGGTTCCTGACGATTTTGTCGCTGCCATATTTCTTTGCTAACAAGTCGTTTAATTCGTTAAGGCCACGGCTGGAGTTGTTAGTTCCGTTCCACAATCCGCCGGGAATTTTATGGTCGTTTAAAAAGTTGGGATTGTGTGCTGCACCATGGTCAGCCGAAAGAAAAAGAGTATACTCACCCTTCCCAATAGCTTTGTCGAGATAGGTTAAAAAGTCGGCTACATCCTTATCAAGTCTCAAATACATGTCTTCAACCTCCACCGAATTGGGACCGAACTGGTGTCCAAGATAATCTGTTGACGACAGGCTAACGGCCAGAAAATCGGTAAATCCGGATGCCCCTAATTTCTCATTTTGAACGGCTGCTTTCGCGAAATCCAGCGTAAGCGTATTGGCAAATGGTGTATTTCTGATGGTATTCCAGTCGCTGCTCCGGTTTACCGGAATATCGTGAGGAAAAACAGGGGCCTCTTCGTTCTTGTATTTCCCTTCGTATCGCGGCGAATTGTCCGGCGAGCTTTGTTTATATGTTTCTATGGGATATAAGGTGGTCCATTTTTGAGTAAGATATTTTTCGACCAGCTTCTGCCCGTTAAAGGCTTCCACCCATTGGGGAAGGTTGGCCCGGTAGTAGCTGCTGGTTATCCAGTTTCCTGTTAAGTCGTCGTACCAGTAGGCAGCATCAGCAGAGTGTCCGGCCGGCAAAATTCCGCCTCTGTCTTTCAATGCAATTCCAATAGCTTTTGAGCGGAAGTTGGTAGCCAGTTTAAGTTCATCTGCCACGGTTGAAGTAAGCATATTTCTGGGCGACATTTTTCCGGCGTTCGATGTGGTGCCGACTGAAGTTACGGTAGAATCTGATGTGCAATACATGCGCTTGCCGGTATTTTGCTCTATCCAGTCGTTGCCTGCAATGCCGTTTATTGAAGGCACAGAGCCGGTATAAAGACTGGCATGGCCACATGCGGTGTAAGTAGGTATGTAAGTGATCTGGGTGTTTTCGCAATTGAATCCCTCAGCAATCAGGCGTTTAAATCCCCCCGAGCCGTAGCGATCGAAGTAGCGGTAAAGAAAGTCCCAGCGCATCTGGTCAACAACCAAACCCACCACAAGCTTTGGCCGGGGTACACTTGTTGATTTTTGTTGAGAATATGAGGCCGCGTAGAATGTTACTAAAAGGGCTAAAAGGCAATATTTCAATTTCATTGATTACAAATAACGTTAACACAAATCTCGGCTTTAAGATTTAATGTAGTGTTAATTTTGAGATATTATAATGATTCAGGCAGTTTATATCTTGAAGTTAGGCCTGTGAGACACAGGCGCCGGAATATCCGCACGTCAAATCAGCGAAAGGACTGTTGTTTTTGCTTCCTATCCATATTCTGTGTTCACGAACATCCACGGTTCAATGGTCTGTGAGACACAGAACACGGGAGAGATACCTCCGCCCACGGTCTGTGTCTTCAAAGAACGTTTACAATGCGGATATAACAGCTATAGTGAGACACAGACCAGGATTATAGGAAAGCCACTTATGCATCCAGCTAACACGCTATCCTCCCCTCCTTTTTTCAAGGAGGGGACTAAGGGGTGGTTTCTTCGCTTGTGATTTGTGTCTTTCCTACGATTAACAAACAGGCTTCAGATCTACAAAACACGCATCATCCTGGTTGATCCTACCCATTAAAACTTCACGCTCAACGATAACAGAAAGTTAGTCCCCGCCTGCGGGTAATAGTAATTCTCGGCAACCAACGTCCCTGCATAAATATAACTAAAAGCGTAGCCATTGCTCTCATAGCGCTCATTCAGAAAGTTGTTGATTAAAAGAGCCAATCCAACATCCTTTAATCCTTTATACGCGGTATTATATCGCAGGCGAATATCATTCACAAAGAATGCATCGAGTCTCCGCGATTCATTTTGCGTATTATCCAGGTACTGCTTATCGACATATTTACTCAGGATTGCAATTTCTGCATTCCTGAAGGGTTTGTAAGCAAGTTCGCTTGAGCCGATAAAAGAGGGCGAGAAAGCAATATCCTTGTTTTCGAAAACATTGCGTTGTTCTGTTACCGTGCCATCCTCGTTATATACCGGAATCGCTTCTACGAAATTTTCGTTCTTGTTTCTGCTCAGAGCCGCGCTAAAATTCCATTGCAGCGCCGGTATTATCCTCCACTGTCCGTCAAATTCCAGACCCAATCTGTAGCTCTTGTCAACATTCTGACGGATGGGTTCACCCACATCATTTATTTTTCCGGTGAGTACCAGCTGGTCGTTATAGAACATACCATATGCATTTAAACCGGCGCTATAGTTTCCGCTGTTGCGACGATAGCCGAGCTCTATGTTTTTGAGATTTTCAGATTTCAAACGGGTTGCCGAGTAGATATAATCATCACGGTTGGGCTCTTTGTTGGCTACCGCGATAGAAGCATACACATTGCTAAGTTGATCGATTTGATACGTTAATCCAGCTTTCGGGTTAAAAAAGTGAAGCTTATCTTTTTGATTTAACTCCCGGCGATATTTGTCGGTCCCCGTTATGGTATAGCGCACGCTGCGGGTTTGAAGGTCGGCATACAGATTGAACTTGTTCAGCTGATAATTTACCCTCCCATAAACATTAAAGTCAGTCTTAAATCCATTACCATCATAATATTTTTCACGAATGTTGCTGTTTGGGGAGTAGCTCGACCAGATTACTTCTCCAAAATGCTGGCCGTCGTATTCATTATATGCTCCGCCAAGGCTTAAACTCAGATCGCTCGAAGGATTGTAATTTAAAGAATAGGTCACTCCATAAAAATCGTTATCCAGCCAGCGGCGACGGATCAGGTCCGTTTCAGAAATGGTAGTACCACCGATAATCAGATCCGCCAGGCCATAACTTTCAAAGGCCTGCGAGTTTTTGAATTCTTCGAAATAGCCTCGTCCATAGGTATAATGAAGGGCGGTGTTTACGTTTAATTTATTTGAGAAGGTGTGGGTGTATAGAAGCTGATAATGGTCTTGAGTATAATTATCAGTCTGATCATCGTACAGAAATTGGCTGTATTTTCTGGGGCCGGAGTCAAAAAGATTGATAGAATCGGCTATTGTATGATAAGCCGAGCCAAGATTATTGTAGTAATGATTTAACAGGGCGTCCTTATCGCCTCGTAATTTCGCTTCGGGTACCCCATTCCAAACCTGGAAAGTTTTTTCTGAGCCCGAAAACACGTTTGCACGGATCAAATCTTTCTTGCCATAGTATCCTCCGCTTAAAAAGTACGAACGTAGTTTTGACGAACCCCGGTCGATGTATCCGTCCGACAAAATCCGCGAAAGCCGGCCATCGAAGGTGAATTTTCCTTTTATCAAGCCGGTTCCCACCATTACGGTATTTTTAACTGTGCCGAATGAGCCGGCCGAATTATTCAGCTCGGCATATGCCGAGTCGCGCAGGGTAGTGGTTTGAATGTTCAAACTTCCGCCAAAGGCACCTGCGCCGTTCGTCGAAGTGCCCACGCCGCGTTGGATTTGAATGTTATCAACCGACGAAGCAAAATCAGGCATGTTTACCCAGAAGGTACCCTGACTTTCAGAGTCATTGTACGGAATTCCGTTCAGCGTAACGTTTATCCGGGTGGGGTCGCTTCCGCGGATACGGATTCCGCTGTAGCCGATACCGGCGCCTGCGTCTGAAGTCACTACAACAGAAGGAGTTTGATTTAGCAGGTAAGGCAGATCCTGTCCCAGATTGTTCTTTTCGAGTTCATTGCGGTCCACGTTGCGGTAAGTGGTGGCAGAATTACTTGTGGCCCGCGTAGAACGTACTATAACTTCGTCGGTTACTACGCCGCCGCGTTCTAAAGAAACCCTTAACTTCTCGTTAGAATTTAATACTACCTGCTGACTGAAAGTACGATATCCCAGGTATGAGATGGTTACTAAGTAGGTGCCTGCTTTAAGGTTCGGGATGTTAAAATCACCCGATGGGTTTGATACTGTTGTAAGGCCTCCCGCAGCAACACTTGCTCCGGCTAAAGCTTGTTGGGTCGACCGGTCAGTAACTGTTCCGCTGATAGAAAATTGGGCTAAAACCAGTTTTGGCAAAAGCATTGCCAGCATGGCGAAGATGTGAATAGTTTTCAATTGAATGTGTTTAAGTTAAACCTGATATACGGCGGGGTTCGCATATCTTAACTTGTTTTACCTCCCTACGCCGGCATTACCCGGATCAGGTGCTCCTTGAAGGTCGAAGGGTTAAGGGCCAATGGTAAAGGGGATAACCTTTTACCTTTCAGCTTTTACCTTTTAGCTTCTTAGATGGGTGTAATCTCAGCCTGTTTTTGTGCTTGGGAATAATTGCAAGCAATCATTCTTTACAAACAAGGCACCCCTTATGATGGGGCAAAGGTAGAAATTTCCTGCTTAGATACGAACTGGGTTCCGCACTTTTATCAATAGGCTTCTGTATTTTATCGGTAAGCCTCCGCGTTTTATCAATAAGCATCCGGGATTTATCAATAAGCTTCCGCACTTTATCATCAGGCGCCCGCGTTTTATCAGTAGCCCCCGCATTTCATCAATAGCCGCTCCTGGTTTGTGAGCAGGCCGGGTTTTACCAGGTTAAGGTGCATAAGTTCACAACTTTACAGTTCAGCTACAAACTTTGTAATCTCCTCTTTGCTTTTCACCATAATTCTCTTTAAGTTTATCATTTTTTATCTGCTTACTTAGACAACTTTTTCACCATTTGTCAATGTTACGCGTAGATAGCTCCAAACCCTGTAAACTAGTTTATTCACTCTGTAAACACGATTTCTTAGGTTATTTAATCGAACCTCACGTGGTGCAGCTCAATCAGGACGGAGATTTCTCTCTTACTCATCAACGTTTATTCTCTACTACTGCCAAAGAGTTTTCTAATATCCTCGACGAGACCGATATTAAGCTAATTAAGATCCTGGAAGAAACAGAGCAGGGCCATATTATCCGCCGTTATCACAAAAAGCCGGTCAGGCCGGTTGAGTTTTTCAGTAAGACTTTTGATCAGAAACTTTACGATATCATCAGGCCCAAGATTGAAAAGCGAATGGTAGAAGCGTTCAGGCTTTTAACCGATAGAGCCTTGTTTTCTATGAGTAAGGAAGGCTGGCCGGTTGAGAGGAAGATTCAGATAGCCGATGAGGCTGCGTCCGTACTTTTCCATTTTAGAAAGGGTGAAGAAGAAACCCGGTACTTTCCAACCATAAAGTTTAAAGGCATCAGGATCGAGTTTATGTTTAAAGATGCACAGGTGGTGTGTAACGAACCCGGCTGGCTGCTTTTAGAAGATGTTCTGTATTTCTTCGAGGGGGATATTGAAGGAAAGAAATTACAGCCCTTTCTGAATAAACGGTTTATATCTATCCCCAAATCGTCAGAAAAGGCGTACTTCCAAAAATTTGTAGGGCCTCTCATTGAAAAGCATCACGTGTACGCCGAAGGGTTTACCATCAATACTGAAAAGTTCGATGCTATCCCGGTGCTCAAGGTGATTTTTATCCCTGGCGGAATCTCTCAGCTTCAACTTTACTTTAAATACGGCAGTTACGTCTTCCCGGCTGGTAGCACTACTAAAGTTACGGTACGCCTGGAAATGGAAGGCGATAATTATGTTTTCCATCGCATAAAGCGCTCCCTGAGTTGGGAGAAGTCTAAACTTGATGAAATTATTGGCCTTGGTTTGGAAACCGCCAGTTCTTTATTTCTCAACCTGGAAGTGAAAAAGGCTTTTGCAGAGGATGAAGACGCATCTTTTAGCGTGATCAACTGGTTAAACGAAAATCATGAAGAACTTAAGCAGAAAGGCTTTGAGATTGAACAGCCCGATGGTAATAAACGCTTCTTATTTGGAAGCAGTAAGGTAGATCTGGAGTTTAAGGAAGGTAACGACTGGTTCGACCTGAACGCCGTAGTGCATTTTGGGCCTTATCAAATTCCCTTCATGGATTTGCGTCATCACATTCTTCACAAGATCAGGGAATTTACTTTGCCTTCCGGCGAAGTTGCGGTCATCCCCGAAAAGTGGTTCGCTCAATTCGGTAACCTCCTTAATTTTACAGAAAAGGGCGAACAAGGGTTAAAGCTTAAAAAGCATCACATTGGCCTGATAAACGATTTCGCAAACAGCGACCTCGCATCTGTTACAATGGACAGGAAACTTCAGAAGCTGGCCGGTTTTGAGGAGATAGAGGATGTTGAAGTGCCGAAAAACTTTAAGGGACAGCTGCGCTCGTATCAAAAAGCAGGTTATAACTGGTTTCAGTTTTTGAGGAATTATAATTTTGGCGGCTGTCTGGCCGATGATATGGGGTTGGGAAAAACCGTACAAACGCTGGCATTACTTCAAAAAATAAAAGAAGAGCATGCCGAAACCGGAACACCAAGTACTTCCTTAATCATTATGCCAACCTCTCTGATCTATAACTGGGTGAAAGAGGCCGAGAAATTTGCGCCTTCCTTACGCATTCTGGAACATACCGGCACTTTCCGAAGTAAAGATGTAGAGCGTTTTATGCGTTATGATGTGGTTTTTACAACCTACGGAATTACCAGGGTGGATATTGATTATATTAAAAACCTGTATTTCAATTATATCATCCTCGACGAAAGTCAGAATATCAAAAATCCTGCATCAAAGGCATATAAAGCAGTAAAACAGCTTAAATCAAAAAATAAACTTATTCTGAGCGGTACTCCGGTAGAGAATTCGGTAAACGATCTGTGGACACAGATGTCGTTCATAAATCCTGGTTTGCTCGGCAACCAGCACTTCTTTCAGAATGATTTTGTAACGCCTATCGAAAAAAAGAGAGACGAAGAAGCCGCAAAAAAGTTGCAGGCGCTGATCAAGCCCTTCGTTTTACGGCGCACTAAAGATCAGGTAGCTACTGAGTTGCCACAAAAAACGGTGCAGTTATTTTACTGCCAGATGGGCGAGGAGCAGGCACAATATTATGAGGATGTAAAATCAGAGTACCGTAACGACTTATTGCGTTCACTTGAAGATGGAACCTTTGCAAAGTCTCAGATTCAGGTTTTGCAGGGATTAACCAAGCTACGGCAGATAGCTAACCATCCTTCCATGATTGATAAGGATTATGAGGGCGAGTCCGGAAAGTTTGAAAACGTTATTCATACGCTTCAAAACGTGTTGTCGCGAGGACATAAGGTATTAGTGTTTTCTCAGTTTGTAAAGCAGCTGGAAATTTACCGGAACCATTTTGATACAGAGAAAGTACGCTATGCTTATCTTGACGGCTCAACACAAAACCGGGGTCAGGTGGTCGAAGAATTCCAAACCAACAATGAAATTAAGCTGTTTTTGATCTCATTAAAAGCCGGAGGCGTGGGATTAAATCTTACCGAAGCTGACTATGTATTTATGCTCGATCCCTGGTGGAACCCGGCCGTTGAACAACAGGCGATCGATCGTACGCACCGTATCGGCCAGACCAAAAAAGTATTTATTTATAAGTTTATCACCAAGGATACTGTGGAAGAAAAGATCCTGGCGCTTCAAAACAGAAAACGTTCAGTTGCAGAGTCACTGATTACCACAGAGGAGAGTTTTGTAAAATCTTTAAGCGCCGAAGATATCAGAGAGATCCTGAATTAGGGCCCAATATCTGCATATATTCTTTTCGTGAGATAAATTCCGCACCCATGCTTTCCAGGTGCGGTGTGTGGAACTGACAGTCAATCAGGGAGTATTTTTTGTTTTGACAAAGCCAGGTAAGTGCTGCTTTCGAAGCATTGCTAACCCGGCTAAACATACTCTCACCACAAAATACATTTCCTGATTTTACGCCATAAAGCCCGCCAACCAACTCCTCATCCTCCCAAACCTCTATCGAGTGGGCAAAGCCTGTTTTATTTAAACGGATATATGCCTCTTGCATTTCTGGTATTATCCAGGTACCATCCTGATCTTTTCTCTTGGCCGCTGCACAATTTTTTATCACGTCCTTAAATGCAGTGTTTTCGGTGATCCTGAAAGTGCCTGACTCAAGTATCTTACGCATGCTCTTCGAAATTTTTACCTTTTCGGGGAACAATACAAACCGCTCGTGCGGAGAATACCAGAGGATTGGGGTATCTTCAGAGTACCAGGGAAAGATTCCGAGACTATAGGCCAGTTGCAGACGTTCTACCGAAAGATCGCCGCCAATGGCCAGAAGCCCGTCCTTTTCGGCCAGTTCGGGATCGGGAAACAGGAGCAGTTTGTTTTCGAGTTTAAAAATCACAATTAAAATTGAACCGAAGTTAAACCATCAGCCGGATAAACAGTCAAAAATTAAAGTAGATTTTAGAGATACATTTAGAAAAGTTTTGGGGTTATAGTTTAGATTTAGTTTTAATGCAAAACGGCCGATGCGAATCGGCCGTTTTGTTTTCTTAAAGTTTTCTTACGCCGCCTCGGTCTCAACAGCAATCCTGCGCTCCTGAGCGGAGACCTGGATCGGTGGAAATGCTTCGGAAATCACTTTCTCCGGTTTCTTTAGTCCTATCATCCATGAAAGGTTGGAGCTTTGTAAGGCTTTAACAGCCACAAACGTCAACGTATACACCAGAAAGAATCTGGTAAACTGGTACTCATACATGTCCATGATGCTGAAACTGGCAAGTGTCCTGATATCGATCTCCCCCATCACTAAAGGAAGGAAACTAAATACCAGGATATAATGAATGAGTGAAATGCCATAGGTGGTTTTCCGTGGTTGAAGAAAGCTCAGCCAGTTGAAGTTTTTAACTCTCAGGATCAACGCAAATGCTGACAGAGAAAAGATAATATTGCTGATACGTAAGGTGTTAATTGGGTCTATACTTTTTACAGAATATAAATATGCAGCTTCCTGAACTCCCAAAAACACAGTGATAGCTATAAGCAGTACGAACCAGCGGCGGGAAATTTTCGTTATGAATTCGTCGATTTTACTTAAATGGAGATTTATTTGTACTCCAAGCCAGTAGAAAAATACAAAGCCGAATATTGCCATGGTATGTAGTGGCATAATCCATTCGGTGTACACATTAACGCTGTAAAAACTTGTCAGTAAAAAGAGTGCAAACCCAAATTTCCACGAACGTATCATGTTTTTGCTTAAAAGCAGTACGGCAGTGCAAAAAAGGAAGTTGATAATAAACCAATAATTAGAATGCAGATATACGGTTTTCGCTCCCCACCAAACAGTAGAGATAGCCAGCTTTAGAGAAGCACCCGAATTTAGATGGATTATAGCTGGGATAATGGCCAGTATGGACAGAAACGCCAGCGACCAGAAGAGCCATGGCTTGAAGATGTTATGAATCCGGCGCTTTAAATAGTCGGCAGCGCGATACCGTTCGCTATTCTCCGCAAACAGGAACCCCGCGATAATAAAAAAAGAAATAGTACCAAACTTTACCAGCTGAATGCTTGTCAGATAGGCCCAGAAGGTTGCTGAATCTGGTGTATATACATAAGAACCGATATAGGAAGTATGCTCTGTCACAATTGAGAGCATTGCAATGCATCTGATATTATCAACGAACTGATAGGCCGGTTTTGCCATTAAATTTTAAGATTGATCGAAAAACTAAAACAACTTGAGAGCGCTCTAGATGTGATAAATCTGTAACTTGATGGTATACGCAGCCCGAAGCGGAAAAGTTTAGTTTTTAGTTAATATTCTTCTCATCTTTTTGGGTAAGCCACATTTAAACGAAAACCATAGGAAGATGTGCTTATTGACAATGCTCAGCTAAGATTTGATCAGCTTTGTCGCTTCCTAATTTCCGAACAAGATTAAAATCCTCACAAGCAGATTCCTTGTCGCCCTGACGAAGTTTTTGTTGCGCCTGCCTGATCGTGCGGTCAAAAAAACGATCATCGTAACCTAATTGCTGTTTCAACTCGAGAATTCTTGCTTCGTCTTCGGCAGAATAGGATCCGCCGGATTTCTTATCGTAAAAGTTAATCACTGCTTTGGTGAGATCCTGCTTTGCCTTGTAAGCGACTATGGCATCCCTGATGTCTTCGGCCGACCGTTCGTTGCAATTATATTCTTTTAGTGCGAAGTTGATCGGAATAACGATGGATTGCGTGGTGTCGAATGCAGCCGGAACCTTCCATAAGCCAGACGTGAGCCGAACGATCCTTAAAGCCTCGATATCTAAGTCGACACCAAAGCCTTTTTGAACTTTAGATCCGAAAATTTCCCCTTTTTTTGTCAGTTTAAAACGGATATTCACCGTTCCTTGAAGGCAGTTTTGCTTTGCGTATTCGGGATAAAGCATATTCCTGGCGATAAAGAGGTTCAACCCTCTTTGGCCTCCCTTGAATTCGGGCACATTAGTAAAATTACCCGGGGTGGATAGCCAAAGAATCAGTGCCAGAATTAAATTCATCACCTAAAGATAACGAATAAGATGCGGCTTTAGTTGGAGATGTACCCAAGAATAATTTAGGCGTTCCCAATATTATTCTTCCGTGTCGGGCTGTCGCGGCTCCTTGCTGATTTTATCAAATATTTGATCCATCCGCTCTACGTACGAGTTAGTATCGTCTAGGAAAAATTCAAGCTGCGGTACAATCCTCGCCTGGTTTTTAATCCTGGCGCCTAGCTTATACCTGATCTCGCTTGCGTGAGCCTTGATAGTATTCAGAGCAAGCGTTGTATTGGCGTTATTAAAAAAACTTAAAAAAACCCGTGCAATGGCGAGGTCGGGTGTAATCCGAACTTTGGTTATCGTAACCAGGGTGTTCGGTAGAAAGTTCATCCCTTCGCGTTGAAATATTTCTGCTAAATCTTTTTGAATAACCCCTGCGAACTTCTGCTGACGTTTTGATTCCATAGTGTAATTCTTAATTTTAGTTTTCGCCTTCTATATCAGGATATAACAAGGCATCGTAAGGGTATCTTTCCTGATGGATAGCTTTTACTTTGGTATACAGTAAATTGCGGAACTCATCGATATTCTCTTTGTTGATCGCCGAGATAAATATTGCAGGACTATTATGTTTTCCCATCCAGCTATTCCGGAACTCGTCAAGACTTAGAGTTTCTCCGGTTTCCATATCCGGCTCGGGCCTGTAAGCATCTATTTTATTAAATACCGTAATCACCTCCTTGTCTACCGCCCCGAGATCTTTTAAGGTTTCGTTCACCGTTGTAATCTGATCCTCAAAAGTCGGGTGCGAAACGTCCACTACATGTATCAGGATATCAGCCTCGCGTACTTCGTCCAATGTTGATTTAAAGCATTCTACCAGGTGATGCGGCAATTTACGGATAAACCCTACAGTATCCGAAAGCAAAAAGGGAAGATTTTCGATCACCACTTTTCTAACAGTAGTATCCAGGGTTGCAAACAGCTTGTTTTCTGCAAATACATCCGACTTGGACAACATATTCATGATGGTAGACTTACCTACGTTTGTATAACCTACAAGCGCAACCCTAACCAATTGTCCGCGGTTTTTTCGCTGGGTTTCGTTCTGCCGGTCTATAATTTTCAAGCGTTCTTTAAGAAGCGCAATTTTATCCTGGATAATCCGCCTGTCCGTTTCAATCTGGCTTTCACCAGGTCCTCTCATTCCAATTCCACCTTTTTGGCGTTCAAGGTGAGTCCACATCCTGGTTAATCGCGGAAGCAGATATTGTAGTTGAGCCAATTCCACCTGCGTTCGGGCTTGAGAAGTTTGGGCCCTCGAAGCAAAAATATCGAGAATGAGATTACTTCTGTCAAGGATCTTAACCTGCAATTCACGTTCAATATTTCTAAGCTGCGACGGACTTAATTCATCATCAAACACCACAATGTCGATCTCCTCTGCCTTTACATATTCAGCAATTTCTTCCAGTTTACCGGTGCCTACAAAGGTCGCGCGGTCGGCTCGCTGCATTTTTTGTGTGAAAGTTTTCTCTGTTATCCCGCCCGCAGTGTCTACCAGAAATTCAAGCTCCTCCAGATACTCGCGCTCTTTCTCCTCCGTTTCGTTTGGGGTAATTATCCCAACCAAAACAGCTCTTTCGGGTTTTACTGCGGTATCAAAGAATTTTTGTTTGCCCATATTTTATACATCTATTTGGTGATTGCTGCACATTAAGGTAACAACAAAACGGGAATACTGATTTAGCTAATCGTTATGCGTTTATTTGTGCGACAAAATCTTTCATCGCCTCACCTGGATTTGCTTCTCTCATAAAGTTTTCGCCAATCAAAAATCCATTAAAGCCAGCCTGCTTCAGATCGCGAATGGTTTTAGGGTCACTGATTCCGCTCTCTGATATTTTCAAAAAATTGTCTGGAATAAGGTTCACCAGGTCGTAAGAATGTTGTAAGGATACCGAGAAGTCGGCCAGATTCCTGTTGTTCACACCCACTGCGTCCAGGTCGTCGCAAACACTGCGCTCAAGCTCTTCCTGATTATGCACTTCGAGTAAAACACTTAGTCCCAGATTTTTAGCCGTATTCGCAAATTTCGCAATAGATTCAGGTGTTAAAATTGCTGCGATCAACAAAATGATGTCTGCACCAATAGCTTTTGCTTCAATTATCTGGTACTCGTCCAGAATGAACTCCTTTCGCAAAATCGGTATTGTATTCGCTTCCCTTGCTTGGAGAAGATCATTTATCCGGCCTCCGAAGAACTGCGAGTCTGTTAAAACTGATAAGGCAGAAGCGCCCGCATCTGCATAGCCCTGAGTAACATTCGCTGCACTGACCTGATCGTTTATTATTCCTTTTGACGGCGATGCACGTTTAAATTCAGCAATAATTCCTGTCTTCTCGGGCGATAAAACAAATTCCCTTAGTGAATAGCATTCACGATGGAAAAGGTCTTCTTCTTCAAAACGGCTAATTGGAACTCGGGCCCGCGCTTCAGCTATCTCCGTTAATTTATGCTTTACGATTTTATCGAGAATGGTTGCACCTGTTTTTTCTGCCATGATTAATTAGTTGCAGGGTTATCTAACCAGTTTTTTATCATTTGTTTACCGTTTTCGGTAAGTACAGATTCGGGGTGAAATTGTACCCCGCGAACGTCGTATTTAAGGTGGCGAAGGCCCATGATAACTCCTTCAGTATCTTTTGCCGTTACCTTTAAATCGTCGGGTAAGCCCTCGCGGCTAACGGCCCAGGAGTGATATCTGCCCACATTAAAAGTATTCGGAAGCTGGTCAAATAAGCGTTCGCTCTGATCCAAAACCTGCATAGCGGTTGCCCTTCCGTGAACCGGGTACGAAAGGTTATAAAGGCTTCCCCCGAAAACTTCTGCTATGGCCTGTACCCCAAGGCAAACTCCCAGGATGCTTTTGGTGGTCGAATAGGTTTTTATAACATCAAGTAACAATCCAGCCTCTGACGGGATGCCTGGACCCGGAGATAAAACAATTTTATCAAAAGCTTCTATGTCTGCCAACTCAAATTTATCATTCCTCCAAACCGTAGGTTCATGGCCGCATTCATTTAGTAAATGAACCAGATTAAAGGTAAAGGAATCATAATTATCTATTACTAATATCTTCATTTTAAGCCTTTTCTAAAGATGGTACAATTGTCTCCGCCAGTTTAATGGCCATCCGGAGTGCCATGATCTTATTGTTTACTTCGGTTAGTTCACTTTGCGGGTCAGAATCTGCCACAATTCCCGCACCAGCCTGGTAGTGAAGTACATTGTTTCTGCTCATAAGCGACCGGATCATGATGGCATGATTGAAGTCGCCATTAAAGCCCATAAAACCGATGGCTCCGCTGTAAAAACCGCGTGGTCCTTTTTCGAACTTATCTATCAGGGTCATGGCCATATATTTCGGAGCCCCGCTCAAGGTGCCTGCCGGGAAAGTGTCGCCCACAACGTTAAAAGGATCCGAGCCGGGTTTAAGCTGCCCTGTAACTTTTGACACAAGGTGAATAATATGTGAATAATATTGAACCTCTTTGAAGGCTCTTACCTCTACGTTCCGGCAATGTCTGCTAAGGTCGTTTCGAGCCAAATCTACCAGCATTACATGTTCTGCACTTTCTTTCGGATCATTTTCCAGCTTTTCTGCCAGTTCGGCATCCATAATATCGTTGCCGGTACGCCTGAATGTACCTGCAATCGGGTAAATGGTAGCTTCGTTATTTTTTATAGTGAGCTGCGCCTCAGGAGAAGAGCCGAATAGCTTAAAATCTCCATAATCAAAGTAAAACAGATACGGCGAAGGGTTTATTGAGCGTAATGCCCGGTATACATTAAATTCATCCCCTAAAAACGATTGTGAAAACCCTCTCGAAGGAACGATCTGGAAGACATCACCACGATATATATGCTTCTTTAGGTCGTCAATAACCTTTAGAAATTCGTCATCTGTAAAGTTCGAACTCTCATCGCCCTTGCTCTCAAAACGATATTCGGGAAAGTTTTTATTTTGGATAAGATACTGGATTTTTTCTATGCCCGAATCTTCATCGGCCGAGGTACGGTGTTCGAAAAGATAAAGTTCATTTTTGAAATGATCTATTGCAATTACATATCGGTAAACATGATATTGCAGCAGCGGAATATTTCTTGGTCCCGAGCGGTCGGTTTGTAGTTTAATGTCTTCAAAATGTTCGATGCTCTCGAATGTAAAATAGCCGAACAAACCATTCGAGATAAATTTAAAAGGTGTTTCTTCTGTCGACGTAAAACTGCTTCTGAACGAAGTCACCTCCTGCATTAAATCCAGTTCGGGGCTTGCCTGTTTGCTAACAGTGGTGCCGTCTGGATAGTAGCACGATAAGGTGCCCTCATTCATAGATATTCCGGCAATGGGGTCGCAGCAAACATAGCTCATGCTGTTTTCTCTGCTGTGATAATCAGAGCTTTCTAAAAGAATACTGTTCGGAAATACATCCCGCATCCGAAGATAGATACTCACCGGGGTGGTGGTATCTGCCAGTAACTTTTTATAAGAGGTATGTAATTTGTACATAGTATTTAATTATTCCTTCCTTAACAGAATAGGATAGACCAAAAAAAACCCGACGGAATTCGTCGGGTTGATATATAATGTCGTTTTAGTGCTTTTTACGAAACATATCTTTACCAGACGCGAGTTGCATCCTGCCACCACCAATTTCTGATATGTTTAAAATTCATCATGAGCACAAAAATAGAAAGAAAAACAAAACTGTCAATAGTTTTCCCCATTATCTTATTTGCCATGCTTCTCTGTCGCCTATCATGGTAATGGCCACAAAAATAATGATTAGTGCGATGCTATAAAAAATGGCCACTTTTCGGTGTTTTGCAACACTATCCAGCAGTTTTTTCGATTTTGAATGTCCGATCGTGATTAACGCGATTGCAATGAGCATCATCACAGTATGCTCAACCGTCCAGTAACGCAGATTAGAATCTTTCATCGCTACAGACATATCGCCGGCTTTGGCAAGCGGACTCATGAAATACAATATCAAACCCAGAAGAAATTGGATATGTGCACTAATCAGCGCAAAGAGATTGATTTTTCTATTTCCAGGGCTGTAGTTTTTTTTGCCTAACCATCCGGCAAGGCTGGAAAGGATTGCAATAACCAAGGTTATCAGAACAACATATCTCCAACCCGAGTGAGCCTTTAAAAGCAAAGAGTAATATTCCATAGCTGTATTTTTTTTTCGAAATTAAGAAAAATGATCAGTTATTAAGACGTGATCCATAATTAACAAAGCCTTGATATCAACTTCGTTTTAATTTAAAAGACCGCGCATACTTTTGTGATAAATACGTCTGCTATGTTAGTTTTCACACCATATAAAGATATTGAAGAAGTACTTAAGTATTTTATCGACTTTCTCCCTGAGCCTCAATCCAAGGGAATTTCCTCAGTTGTAAAATATGCCAGAATCGACAACGAGAATGTGATTTTACGCGCAAAAAAAAGCAAATCGTATCTTGGTTTTTCCTGGAACTTCGAAATCACAGTCGGCGGCGTCTAAGGTCTTTTTCCATTTCTTATTTTTACAAACAAGTGCTGCCGGCTATTGTATTATAGATGCAACACTTAAGATAAACATGGACAAAAGAATACTAGTTATAGAGGATGAGGACAATGTGCGGGAAACGCTTGATCTGATTTTAACGAACGCCGGCTTTAGCGTACAAACCTCTGCTACGGGAATTAACATTTTTAATATCATTGAAGAATTTAAAGCGGATGTTATTCTGCTGGATGTAATGCTGGAAGAGCTTGACGGACGAGATATTTGTAAAGCCATCAAACAGAATCCCGCAACTACCCATATTCCCGTAATTATGCTTTCTGCTGTGCCAGATATTTACAATGCGATATCGGATGTGGGAGCGAACGATGTGATATCAAAGCCATTTGACGAGAAAATACTTCTCAGCCGGATTGAAAGGCAGCTGACGAATTCAAATATTCATTTATAGGAGATTACCGATCTGTCAGGATTTTTTTTGCGTACTTAGGGAATATATTATTTTCTAAGATTTTTCGTTTTTAATCCGATATGAGATATTTTTTGATCACTATTCTTTTTGCAGCATTATTTGCCTGCAATTCTACCGGTCAACCCACAAAACCTGTGCAACTGCCTCAGATGCAATCAAAAGCTGTTGCAGTTTTTGCTGAAGGATGTTTTTGGTGTTCAGAGCATATTTTTGAGGAGATTGCCGGGGTAGATTCGGCCGTTTCCGGGTATACAGGCGGCCGGACAAAAAATCCCACCTACGAAGAAGTGTGCACAGAGACCACCGGCCATGCAGAAGCTGTGATGGTATACTATGATCCTAAAAAAGTTTCCTACACTGATTTACTTGACGCTTTCTTTACATCGCACGATCCAACCACCAAAAATCGGCAGGGACCCGATGTTGGAACATCTTATCGTTCCGCCATATTTTACAATACACCTGCAGAAGAAGAGATGGTTCGAAAGGCTATTATGAAATGGACTCCAGCATTTAAGAATCCTATAGTAACCGAGGTTTCGCCGCTGAAGGTATTTTACAGAGCAGAAGAGTATCATCAAAATTATGCTGCGGTAAACCCCGGTAACTCATATATACAAAACGTATCGATGCCACGTTTCGAGGCGTTTAAGCGAGAATGTAAATTAAAGCTAAAGGAATAAATAATATCGAACATCCATTACTCTGATATTATTTATCTTGCATCCCACATGGATTATCAGGTCTTCAGCCTGCCCAACGGCATCAGGCTTCTACATAAATCAACCCCTTCGTTATTATCGCATGCGTGTATCATTATCAACGCAGGTTCGAGAGATGAGAAAGCCGGTAAAGACGGCCTGGCCCATTTTATTGAACACCTTCTTTTTAAAAAAACAGAAAAGCGAAGTACAAATCAAATTCTCAACCGATTAGAGCTTGTAGGCGGCGATTTGAACGCCTATACGACCAAAGAATATACCTGCATACACGCCTCTTTTTTGAATGCTTACCTTGAAAGGGCAATAGAACTTTTTCAAGACCTTGTTTTTCACTCGGTATTTCCTGAAGAAGAATTAGTTAAGGAGAAAAGTGTAATTCTTGATGAAATTGCATCGTATCAGGACCAACCAGAGGAAGCTATTCAAGACGATTTTGAAGACCTCTTATTTGCCGGACACGCCCTTGGCCGTAATATTTTGGGAACAAGTGAAACGGTAAAAAACCTTCAAAGGCCAGATATTCTGAACTTCATCGAAAGTAATTACAATACTCATGAGATTGTAGTGGGCGTGTTAGGTAATTACGATTTCAAAAAGCTTTGTAAAGTCTTTACTAAGCTGTATTCACACATTCCTGAAAACAAAGTGAGCCTGACACGGGCCCCTGTTGCTGGCTACCAGCCTCAATTACAACGCTTAGAAAAAACGATCACTCAAACGCATTGTATTATCGGTAACCAGGCCTATTCTATTCACCATAAAAATAAAACCGGATTATTGTTGCTGAACAACCTTCTTGGAGGGACTGGAATGAGTTCGAGGCTAAACCTGCAGATCCGCGAAAAACATGGTATAGCCTACACTATTGAATCAAATTATACCGCTTTCACAGATACAGGAATATTCTCCATTTACTTTGGAACTGATGCAGAGAAGTCAAAAAAAGCCCATGCATTGGTGATGAAAGAGTTGAAGAAGCTTAGAGAGAACAAGCTGTCGGCCGTGGCTTTGCACCAGGCGAAGCAAAAGTTTACCGGGTTAATTGCTTTGGGCGAAGAAAACCGGATCGGCTTGATTATATCGATGAGTAAGAGCCTTACAGACTATGGGAAGGCCGATACGCTGGAAGAGATCTATGCTAAAGTTAACGCAGTTACCTCAGATCAGGTCCTTGAAATTGCAAACGAAATATTTGATCCATCTAAACTAACCACCCTTGTATTCGAGCCTTCGGATGAAATGGCTTTGCAAGAGTGATCTCAGCAAGGAAACATACTTTTTGAGATAGCCGCTTAGTGTCCAATCCACGCCGATTTATTATTTTTGTATCATGAAGTTACCGATTATCGCATTTGGAGATCCTGTATTGAGGAAAAAGGCTGTAGAAATTACAAAGGACTATCCCAATCTTAAGGAAGTGATCGACAATATGTTTGAGACCATGTATAATGCCAGCGGAGTTGGAATTGCGGCGCCCCAGGTAGGACTTTCCATAAGACTTTTTGTGATTGATTTAACAGATAAGGAAGAGCCTGATTTGAAAGACTTTAAGAAAGTCTTTATAAACGCACAGATCTTAAAGGAAGAAGGAGATAAGTGGAACTTCAATGAAGGATGTTTAAGTATACCGGACATCAGAGAAGATATTAGCAGGAATCAGACGGTTACTATTTCATACTTCGATGAGAACTGGAATCAACATACGGAAACCTTCTCCGGGTTTAAAGCACGTGTAATTCAGCATGAGTATGATCATATAGAAGGGAAGCTCTTTACAGATAAATTGAGCCCTTTGCGTCGGGCGATGATTAAAAGTAAACTTGATGCAATTTCAAAGGGAGCTGTGAAAGTAGATTATAAAATGAAATTTCCGGCAGCTTCTAAAAAGCGCTAGTGTCAGCTCAATAATATATGACGTGTATTTTAAGTGTTACGTTAAAATTATTGAGTTTTGCCTTTTTTAATTTTGACTTAACTAGTTGTTAGACCGGCTTTTATCACCACGCATTATCTGCTGGATTAATGCTCCCCATGCGAAAGGATTGGTAAGAGCGTTAGCGCCCTGCATATTCATATTCTTATTGCTCAGTGCAATATGGTTGTTTTGAAAGTTAAGGCCATTCATTTCAATCGCATCACGCGGAAGTGTTTTAGCCATAGCCAATATTGAAGTGCGGGCTACATTCTTTTTGGCAATTTCCAGGTCATCGTCTGCAAATTTCATCGACATAAACGCTCTGTTAAAGTCGTCGAGACTTGCCCAGGGTAATACCCGAACCATCGGAAGGTTAATGGCCTCCGCTTTCATTTTTATTATTACCGTATATCTTTTATCAGTATTTCTCGGAATCACGAGTGCTTCGCGGCGGTAACCAATAGCGCTAAATACTATAGTGTCGCCTTCGTGGGCAACAAAAGAAAAATATCCCTGGTGGTTGGCAGACACTACTTTTCGTTTATCGGTCATATTTGTTACCGAAACGTAAGGTACTACCACATTAGAGTCAACATTATATATCACGCCCGAAAACTGCACAATAGGGCGGTCCTGGCCTCTGGAAATTCCAGTAAGCGCGAAAAGAAAGATCAATATGGAAAGCAAGTGCTTCATCAATGTAAACCTAACAATAATTGTGCGAGAGTTATGTTAAAAACTGTTAAGATAAGCTTGCGGATGCCCGATAGAATGTCACATAAAAAAAGCGATACCGTTTTATAACGCGATCGCCTTTGCATTATTTTAAATATTTAACTCACCGTTTGAGGCATTACAGCATTTGGATCATCCATATCTGTAAGGTTCACAGCCTCTACACCTTCAATTTCGGGCACCGCTTTCTTAATTGCCTGTTCAATACCTGCCTTAAGGGTCATGATACTCATGGGGCATGAACCGCAGGCTCCAAGCAATTTAAGCTTTACTATATTTTCGGGAGTAATCTCCTCTACAGACACATTGCCGCCATCAGCCTCTAAATAGGGGCGGATAGAATCCAGAGCACTTTCCACTTTTTGCAACAAATCCATCATTAATCTTTTTATAAAATTACAAAAATTTATTTTTTAAACCTATTCTGCCGGCGCCTTGGCATTTACGATCGACACCTGTTGCGCTACCCTTTCTGCCAGATCTAAAAAGGCTGCCGACATAGGGTTATGTTCATCTAAGATTACTGGACTTCCCGAGTCTCCAGCATCGCTGATGCTCTTAACCAAAGGTATTTCACCTAAAAATGCAGTGTGGTACATCTCCGCAAGCTTTCTTCCGCCGCCTTCACCAAAAATATAGTATTTGTTATCAGGAAGCTCGGCCGGCGTGAAATACGACATGTTTTCTACAATCCCCAATATAGGAACATTAATCGCTTCCATTAAGAACATTCCAATGCCTTTTTTAGCGTCCGACAAGGCAACATTTTGCGGTGTTGTGACAATTACAGCCCCTGCAACCGGGTAGGTCTGTGTGAGTGTAATATGGATGTCCCCGGTGCCTGGAGGAAGATCGACTACCAGGTAATCAAGCTCACCCCAGTCTGCATCGTTGAATAACTGCTTAATGGCGTTTGATGCCATTGGCCCGCGCCATGGTATTGGTTGATTAGGGTCAGTAAAAAAACCAATTGACAACAGCTTTATGCCGTATTTTTCAATAGGCTCAATTCTGGTTTTGCCTTCCGGGGTTTGAGTGGCATTAGGCCGGGCCGTTTCGAGTCCAAACATTATTGGAATGGAAGGCCCATAAATATCTGCATCTATAAGCCCAACGCGGGCACCGCTTTTCGCAAGTCCAAGCGCCAGATTTGTCGAAACAGTAGATTTTCCCACGCCGCCCTTTCCTGATGCTACCACGATAATGTTTCGTATATTACTTAGCGGCTGATTCTTTTGAGTCGTGACCCTGGAAGTCATTTTTACATCTACTACTATCTCCTTGCTTATAAAATGACCAATAGCATTTCGACAAGCGTTTTCAATTAAGGCCTTCAGCGGGCATGCCGGTGTTGTTAGAACCACCGAAAACGTGAGGTGATTGCCCTCGATAATAATATCTTCGATCATGTTCAGGGTTACCAGGTCTTTCTTCAGGTCTGGCTCTTCAACATGGCTTAATGCGCTTAAAACTTGTTCTTTTGTAATCATTAAGGAGTTATGAGATGCAAATTTATGAAACCTATGCCTATTATACTTGTTTGCATAATGATTTTGCAGATATTTACACTCTGGAAATAAAACTCTTCCTTAATCGTTTTTTAAGTTCTGTTTAATGAGATACAAAGGCTTGCTTATACATGCGTAACCGGATTTCCCCTAAATACATTAAGATCATTGTTATCTCTCTGTTATGCCTCCTGTTGTTGTTTTTTATCGGAATTTTTATCGCCTACTCCAAACGGGAAGCGATATTAAATGCGGTAATTGCAAAAGCGGTTATTAAGGCTAAAAGAGATTACAACTTAAACGTAACGATTAGTGATCCCCATTTCGAAGGGTTGACCAAAGTGGCATTCTCCAATATTTCCGTCGTGCCTCAGGGGAGGGATACGCTGGCCAACATTAACGACTTGCATGTGGGTGTTAAGCTGTTTCCGCTAATTAGTGGTGATATTAAGCTTGCGAGCCTGAGCATAAAAAACGGCCGGATAAATCTGGTGAAACGAGACAGTATCAGAAATTACGATTTCCTTTTCAGGAAGAAAAATCGCGACAGCACAAAAACATCAAAAGCAGATCTGGCTGCTCTGGCTAATCGGCTGCTTAACCAGGTTTTGCATAAGATTCCGGACGAAATGTCTGTGGCAAACCTGGATGTGGTGATTAACCATGATGAGGACAAGCTGCGATTTTTTACCACTTCGGCTACGATTGATGATGGCCAATTAAAGTCGAATATCAGGGTAAATGATACTGAAGCATTATGGCACCTTGATGGTACGGTAGAACCCGGCGACAAGCATCTGGCATTTAAGTTGTATGCCGAAAGGACAAAGGTAGAGCTGTCTATGATTGAGAAGAAGCTTGGCCTGAAGCTTAACTTCGACACCGTTTCTGCGCAGTTGAAAAAAGCTGTAAAAGACGGCGACCAGTTCCGGATATATGGATCCTGGGCGATCAAAAACCTGCTGATTAACCATCCTAAGCTGGCGGCTAATAATATTGTTGTTCCAAGCGGTGCCATTGATGCAGATGTTGTGATCGGAGAGAATTTTATTGCGCTCGACAGTACTTCGGTTATTCACCTCAAGAACATTAAAGCTAATCCGTACATTAAATACACTAAAACTCCCAAAAAGACATATGCTTTAAAGCTCAAAACTGATGATCTGAATGCTCAGGAATTATTTAATTCTTTCCCGGTAGGGTTGTTTGAATCGCTTGAAGGGATTAAAGTAGCAGGGAAGCTTCGCTACAACCTCGATTTTTTCCTGGATTCTAAAAATCCTGACGCCGTTCGTATCAATTCATCGTTACACAAAAGCAAGGATTTCAGGATATTGAAATGGGGAAAAACCAATTTGCAAAAAATTAACGCGCCATTTGTGTATACGCCTTATGAGTATGGTAAACCGATGCGGAATATAACTATTGGTCCGCAGAACCCTGATTATGTGCCCATTGGCCAAATCTCTCCAAATCTTCGAAATGCCCTTTTAACTGCTGAAGATCCATCGTTTTATAGCCATAATGGTTTTGTTGAAAAAGCTTTCCAGCGGTCTATTGCCACCAATTTTAAAGAAAAGGCGTTTAAAAGAGGTGGAAGTACTATTTCTATGCAGCTGGTAAAAAACGTTTTTTTGAGCCGCCAAAAAACCCTGGCTCGTAAAGTGGAAGAGATTTTAATTGTATGGCTGATTGAAAATAATCGGATCTCGTCTAAGCAAAGAATGTTTGAAGTGTATCTCAATTTGATTGAATGGGGAAACAACGTTTATGGAATTGGTGAGGCCGCGAGATATTATTTTGGAAAGCACCCCTCTGAGCTTAGTCTTGGGGAGAGCATCTTCCTGGCAAATATAGTACCGAGGCCTAAAAAAGGGCTTTATTTCTTCGAAGCGGATGGTAGTCTGAGCCAGAGCCTGAGAGGTTATTTTAAATTAATCGGTGGTTTAATGGCCAGGCGTGGGTATACCAGCCGAGATACTAACGCCTATGGATTTTACGGCGTTCGCTTAAAAGAAAGTCTGCGTCGCAGAGTGGACCCGGTAGACTCGATCGCAATCGATTCTTTGTATGACGATGAAGGCGTTCAATATAAAAGCGAAGGCGGATTTTTCAGGAGTTTGTTTGGTCGCAGAAATCAGGATACGGTACAAATAGATCAAAAAAATCGCACTTTTATTAAAAAAGATAGCATCGCATCGCCAGCCGAGTTGAGACAGCAACGGCGCGAGCAACGCCGCAGAGAGCGTGAACAGCGAAAGAACGGCTCTTAATTTACTAACTTAGTTGACGGAAGACCAATCACATTGTTGAATGAAAATTGAAATAGAAGACAAAGAATTTGATTTGCTTTTGGAGTATGATCAAATTAAGAAGAGAACGAGATTTCTTGGCATTCAACTTAATGTAGATTATGAAAACCGGGTGCCAATATTTTTGGGGGTTTTAAATGGCAGCTTTATCTTCATGGCTGATCTGGTGAAACAAATTAACATATCTTCGGAAATCAGTTTTGTTAAAGTGTCATCATACAATGGAAGTGACACCAGCAGCGGAGTTGTGAAGGAAGTGATCGGACTCGATTTAAACTTAAAAAATCGCGATGTAATCATAGTTGAGGATATTGTAGACACAGGAATAACCCTGCGCTATCTTCTTGACAAAGTAAATGAACAAGAGCCTGCATCTGTTTCAGTTTGTACTTTACTGTTAAAGCCACAATCTTTAAAGGTTGATATTGAGGAAATTGGCTATGTTGGCTTCGAAATCCAGAACGAATTTGTGGTTGGTTACGGCCTTGATTATAAAGGTTTGGGCCGAAATTTAACCGATATTTACCGCGCAATATCTATTCCTTCTGAAACCTAATTGGTAATATTTTAGCATCTTTGAAAAATTTTATACAATGACAATCCACAAAGAAGGCTATACCTCACTCGCTTTAACTGTTCTGGTTATTTTTATCGCAAACGCTTTTGTGCATTACTATTCACCAGATGCAGAATGGTTACGCTGGTTGGTTTACATTATCTCTTTTATTCTTTTTATCACTATCCTGCAGTTTTTCAGAAGCCCAAGTCGTAAATGGGCTCAAAACGATAAACATATTATCTGCCCGGCAGACGGCAAAGTAGTAGTAATTGAAGAAACCGAGGAAATAGAATACTTCAAGGATAGAAGAATTCAGGTGTCCATTTTTATGTCGCCGATTAATGTGCATGTAAACCGCAACCCCATTTCCGGGATTGTAAAGTTTGTGAAGTATCATAAAGGAAAATACCTCGTAGCATGGGATCCTAAGTCTTCTACCGATAATGAGCGCACAACGATTGTTATCGAAAGCAAGGAAGGTATACCGGTGTTATTCAGACAGATTGCAGGAGCTCTTGCACGTCGGATTGTTTGGTATGTTAAAGAAGGTGATGAGGTTAAACAAGGTGATCAGTTCGGATTTATCAAGTTTGGATCCAGAGTTGATGTGTTTCTTCCTTTAGGTACAAAAATTAATGTTAAGATAGGCGATACTGTACAAGGCGGTATCACCGTTTTAGGAGAATTCTGAGTTTTAGATTAATTAGAAAAGAATGAAAAAGATTTTAATTGCATTAACATTGTTTGCGTCTGTAACGGTTGCTTCGGCTCAGACAAAGAAACCAGCTCAAAAAGCTGCTGCTAAAAAGGAGTGCTGCGAAGTTAAAAAAGAATGCTGTGTAAAAGAGGAGGTAGCTGGTTGCTGCAGTCCTGGCAGCAAAGCTAAGGCGATCGTGTCTGCTAAAAAAGTCCCTGCAAAAAAGGGGTAATAACTTTAGCGGGCATAAAAAAAAGCGTCTCGATTATTCGGGACGCTTTTTTTATGTTCTGTAAATTATCTTTTTGATTTGATACGAGCAGCTTTACCTGTTAATGCACGTAGGTAGAATAATTTAGCTCTACGAACTTTACCACGGTTATTTACTTCCACTTTCTCGATGTTTGGAGAGTTGATAGGAAATATACGCTCTACACCCACACCGTTCGATACTTTACGTACAGTAAAAGTTTCGTTTGCACTTACACCATTGCGCTGGATCACAACACCCTGATAAATCTGGATACGCTCTTTATTTCCTTCGCGGATTTTATAGTGTACACTTACAGTATCTCCAGATTTGAATGCAGGAACTTCTTTTTTTGCAACTGCCTGCTCTTCAACAAATTTTACTAAATCCATGATTTTAAGCTCTTAATACGATTTTTATTCCCTAAAAATCGGACTGCAATATTAGGGAATTTATTTCAATAATAAAAGTGAGATTTAAAATTATTAAACATTCAAATGTTTTTAATCACAGGGATACTGAAATATAGTTTTCCGCCCGATTTTTCGCAACTTTCTGACCATAGGTTGCCTCCATAGAAGTGCAATATGTCATAGCATAACCGGAACCGATCCGCGACTTGAGATGGAGGGTTAGGGCCTTGGCTGGCCGAAAGCCCTTCAGCCATGCTTTGATATGTTGCGGGTTTAATTCCGGAGATGCAAATGATAACCTCATCTTGTTTATGGGATGAATGAAGTAAAAGGTTCTCCGATGAAGAAAACTCCAATACGATTGTCAATAACTCGTGGAGCATGAGGCCAAAAAGACTGAGGTTAATCTTAGCGCGCCTTAAGTTCTCAATATTGCTGATTATCACCCCATTTACACCGGCACTCGAACTAAGTATTTTTGTGACAAGATCTGCTTGAAATTTTATGTTTGCCGAATAAATTACATCACCCAGCAAATAGGCCTCGCTCCATTCCATCAGCTTTTTACATACCAGCGAAGAGGAACTCAAATAGACAGTTATTTCCGCCAGTATTTCATGGCAACCATCTGTTTGGGTTATTTCTTCACCCAGTTTTTTTAAACAGCGGTCTAGTTTTTGCACCGGGTTTTGAAGCTCACTTGCCAATACTAATAGTCTGAAGTAAATTGACCGGTGTTTTTGATCAATCATTCCTTGCATTCTTTTAGTAACTCCTTTAGTGGTTTAAATTCTGGTGTAAAGTTTTCAAGTTCGCCGCTTTTTAATCCGAGTATTTTTTCCAGGAGAACCACTTTCTGATGTGGAATATCCTGTGGATCGGTGAGTTTAATATTCCGATAGTTTGAGAATGTGTTTAATGAAACATCAATTGCTTTTGGTATAACTTTCAACGCTTTGCGATAGTCCTTCATCGGAAGCTGTAATAGAATGTCGTTGATGCGATACTTAAACATAAATTCAAAAGTTTGTATATTTATACCAAAATATTGGGTGACACATCTAAATATTTGAGGCAACTCTAATTTTTATAGGTAATAATTACCAATAAAATTAGCAATTAGAATTGATAAATAAAATTTTTGTTTATTTACATGGAGTTAAAAAAAATTGTGGATACGGCGCTTAAAGATCAAAACCGATCTTTGAGCTGGCTGGCGGGAGAAATGAACAAAACTTTTGACGGCTTAAAGCTGAGTTTGGTTAAAGGTTCATTAAAGTACACCGATATTAAAAAGATGGCGGAGATATTGAAACTTCCTGCGGGTTATTTTTTTGGTGAAGATCGTTTTTCAGGGAATATAGTAGAGGAAGAGAAAGGGGACTATACCGCACAAAAAGGCGAGTTGAATGCTTGCAAAGAGCTTGCTGCTACTCTAAAAAGTCAATTGGCTGATAAGGAAAAAATAATAGAGTTACTGAGTCAAAGCCGTTAATCATTGAGAAGGTCCGGCCTGCGCTGCTTAGTACGTTCCAGTGCCTGCTCATCTCTCCAGGCATCAATCTTAGCAGCATTACCGCTTAAAAGAACATCAGGAACCTTGTGCCCCTTCCAGTCAGCTGGTCTGGTATAAATAGGTGCATCCAACAGATCGCCCTGGAAAGAATCTGACAACGCTGATGTTTCATCCGACAATACTCCAGGAAGCAGCCTTACCACGGCATCTACAAGTACCGCCGCTGGCAATTCACCTCCTGAAAGCACATAGTCCCCTATAGAGATTTCGCGGGTAACAAAGATGTCGCGGATGCGCTGATCAATGCCTTTATAATGTCCGCAGAGGATAATTAAATTCTTTTTCGATGAAAGGTGGTTGGCAATGCTCTGAGTCAGGACTTCTCCATCCGGACTCATAAAAATCACCTCATCATAATCACGTTCTGCTTTAAGCTTTTCTATGCATGCGGCGAAAGGTTCAATAGACATCACCATGCCGCTCCCGCCGCCGTAAGGGTAGTCGTCAACGCTTTTTTGCTTATTGGTTGCGTAATCTCTAAGGTTGTGAACCACTATCTCCGACAAGCCTTTTCTCTGCGCGCGTTGTAAAATGGAGTGGGCAAAGGGACTTTCAAGTAAACCAGGGAGGACTGTGATGATGTCAAAACGCATATTGCAAAGATAAGTACAGGGTAGGAACAAAACTTAAAAGCTTTTCAAAGGCTTTTAGTAGTGACGAATAAACCCGAAGGTATGCTTAGTTTGTGTAAATCTCAATTAAACCGTCTGGTAATATCACTTTGACAATTCCAGCTTCCTCATCAATCTCTTGGATAATATCCTCATTTAATGGAAACATAATCTCGGTAAACTTATACGGAACCACGGCAATAAATTGCTGTGGATACTCATGCACTTCGATAATTTCGCCTAGTTCACCGTGGTTTTCATCATGTGCGATGAATCCTTTTAAATCAGTATAGAAAAACTCACCTTCTTCTCGTTCCGGCATTTTTTCATTAGGCAAATAGACTTTTTTTCTAATCAGTTTTTCAGCTTTCTCGATAGTGTCCACATCTTCGAAGTAGAAATAGCCAGTCCTGTTAGCCTGGATTTTGTAACTGGAAACGAAGAATGGAATAAGCTTGTTATTTATTTCGAGAAACACAGATTCGAGCTCGAGATCTTCGAACTGATCAAACTCAAAATACACTTGCACCTCCCCTTTAAGACCTTTGGTTTTAGTGATATATCCGATATAAAATCCGTCTTCAATTTTCATTGTTTTTCAATTTGGGACCTAAAATAAAAACGCCACTACGATGATTCGTAATGGCGTTCTATTGAGCTTAGAAAAATTATTCTGCTTTTTCTGCATCGTCAGCTGGAGTTGCCTCCGCTTCTGCAGCAGGTTCAGCAGCAACTTCCGGTGCCGCTTCAGTTTCCACTGCTTCTGCAGTTGGTTCAGCATCAGCAACAGCTTCTTCTTCCACTTCTTCGGCAACAGGAGCATTTTTTGCAGCTAATGCAGCAGCCCTGTCTTGTTTTTTCTTAGACTCGGCAGCCAAAGCAGCTTTTCTTGCTTCTTCTTTTGCTGAGGTCAAAGTTTCTTTTTTGCCTTCAATTTTAGCACCTTTTCCTTGTAACCACTCGTTAAATTTAGCTTCGGCCTGCTCTGCAGTTAAAGCACCTTTTTTAACGCCTCCTTCAAGGTGTTTTTTGTAAAGTACACCTTTATAAGAAAGTATAGCGCGGCAAGTGTCAGTTGGTTGAGCACCACTGTTTACCCATTCTAATGCTTTCTCAAAATTGATGTCAATTGTAGCTGGATTGGTGTTTGGGTTGTAAGAACCTAAACGCTCAATAAACTTTCCATCGCGTGGAGAGCGAGAATCTGCTACTACTACATGGTAAAAAGGCTTTCCTTTTTTACCAAATCTCTGCAATCTGATTTTAGTTGCCATTGTTTATGTATTCAACATAGTTCCCGGAGTTCATTCTGCGGGGCTGCAAAAGTAGGTATTTATATTAAATTAAAAAAGACAAATACTTATTTTTCAGCATGGTAAGAAGATTTGGACATTTTTTATTATTATTGAATGTTATAAACCTTTTTTTATCACATTAGAGTGCGTGTATAGCACCCGATCGTAGATCGAACAACAATCTTCATGCAAAATCTTGGTAAAATCTTATCGTCGATAAATGATGCGGTTTGGTCGTTCGACTTAACAAGTAACAAGTTCATTTACATCAACAACCGGCTTGCAGAACTTTATCAAATACCTTTAGACACTATTGAAGAAAGTTCGTCATTCTGGTTAAAATATGTTCATCCTGATGATCGCTTATATGTGCTGACCGAAAGTGCACCGGCTTTTACCGGCAGGAACGTAGAGATTGAATATCGATTGCTCATAAAAGACCAAATAAAATGGGTTTGCGATAAACGGGTTGTTCTGCTTGATGATGCCGAAAAGCCAATAGCTATCACTGGGATTCTATCAGACATCACTTCAAAGAAGACTTCTGAACTACGATTATCTGATGCTAAAAAAGTATTCAGATATCTGTTTATTAACAACCCCAATCCTCTGTGGATTTACGACCGTAAAACCCTCAGATTCCTCGCGGTAAATAATGCAACAATAGCCCGCTACGGTTACTCGAAAGATGAGTTCTTATCAATGACGATTGGTGATATTCGGCCTCAGGAAGATTTACCAGAACTATTTGAACACGTATATAACGTAAAAAATGCTTTTTCTAATCCGTCACGATATTGGCGGCATAGGAAGAAGGATGGCAAAATAATATACGTTACTATCTCTGGCCATGGGATAAATTACAACGGATATGATGCAGAAATGGTGATGGCAACTGATATGACTATTGAAGTAGAGAGCAGAAATTCTATCGCCCTGGCTAAGGAGAACCTCGACGCGTTAATTAATAGCATTGCTGAAGACATATGGTCTATTGATACGGAGTACCGCCTTATATCCGCAAATAACTCTTACAAAAAAACTGTTGAAGAAGCGCTTGGCAGGAAAGTCACTTTGGGTGAATCAGTCCTTATGCCGGAATACCATTTGTACGATGCATCCCAATGGAAAAAATATTATGATAAGGCTTTAAAAGGCGAAAGCTTTTCTTTTACCGAGTTTATTAAGCTTCCAGGCAAGGAAACATTTTGCGCCGAAACAAAATTAAATCCGATTAGAAGTGAAAGCAAAATTATTGGTGTAGCCTGTACTTCCGCCAATATTCAGGAAAGGATTGATGCACATAATTTTGTGATTGAACAAAATAAAAAGCTTCGCGAGCTTATATCCATTGCTTCTCATGAGATCAGAGGGCCTGTTGCAACCTTATTAGGACTCATTTCAGTTTTTAACCGGGACAACCCTACAGATCCCTTCAATTTGGAAGTGATGCATCTAATGACGGACGTGACCCGGAATCTGGATAGTGTTCTGTACAAGCTGGTTGATAAAAGTTATTCTTTACGCGAGAATCGAAAATCTACACATGCTTCTCCACATAATCGATCAGAGAATGAATAACTTTTATGTGTATTTCCTGGGCTCTGTCAGCAAACTCAGAATAGGGTGCGCGTATTTCGACATCGCATAATGCCGCCATTTTTCCACCATCTTTTCCCGTCAGACCTATAACTTTCATACCGCGTTCTTTTGCGGATGTGATAGCATTCAAGATATTTTCTGAATTGCCGCTGGTGCTTATGGCAAACAGTACGTCACCTTCCCGACCAATGGCTTCAACCATTCTGGAAAATATAAATGCATATCCGTAATCATTGCTTACGCATGAAATATGTGATGGGTCGGAGATTGATAAAGCCGGAAGCGCCCTTCTGTCTCCCCGGTAACGTCCCGAAAGCTCTTCAGCGAAATGCATGGCATCGCACATGGAGCCCCCATTTCCACACGACAATATTTTTTTATCATTCTTTATGGCATTCGCCAGTATTTTACCAGCTTCTCCAAGTTTACTGAAGTTTTCTTCGGATGACAGAAAAGTGATTAACACACGTTGTGCTTCGAGAAAGTGTTGTTTGATTAGATCCATTTAAACAGATTCTGATAAAGTGTGTTTCCTGCCTTTATTTTGCGTTTTTAACCATTGCACTAAAGGTTCAAAATAATCGAGCATAGGCTTGGCGCTTAATTCTGATCCCGTCTTCTCTTTCAAAACGCTGTTCCAGTCTTTGCTGGCTCCGGGGTACATTATCTCTTTCAGAAAATTGCCAACTTCTTTATTTCCGTAGTAGTTCGTTGCTCTCGGGTTTTGCTTCAGAATGTTTTTGGCGATATGGTCATGCAACTGAAAAAGGGTGATGAAAGATAACGCATAATCATAGTATTGGGCTGCATCGTCATTAATGTGAGTTTTTGAGGCAGCGTCACAGTATTCCTCGCCACGCGCAGCGGGGGGAACAATGCCCTGGTATTTTTTTGCCAATTCCCACCATTTTGCATTAAATTTATCAGGAGGCAGGTTGCCAGCGTATAATTCTTTTTCAAATTCGGTCATAGTGCCGGCAGAAAAAGGAATGAATACCGCATAATTCAAAGCTTCTTTCAGCAAAGACCGGATCTCATCGGTTTTACTACCCGGCGCTATTAGTCCTTTTGCTTCCAGATAAGGCTTTTGTTGAGAAGCCAGGCCCATCAAGCTTCCCATAGCTTCATGATACGCTCTGTTAGCCCCTTCCCGTAGCAAAGGAGGGACGTCTTTATTCGTATAGGTCATGTAGTAATAAATATGCCCCAGTTCATGGTTCGACGTTTCGTGCCATTCAGAATTGGGTTCAACGCTCATTAAGCTACGAACATCGTTTTGAAGATCCATATGCCAGGCAGAGGCGTGATTATTCTTTTTGTAACCAGCATTAGCGGGCAGGGGGTAGAGACTTGATTTTTGCCAGAAGGATGCAGGTAATGAAGGGAACCCAAGGCTCTTATAAAAATCTTCACCATCTTTTACGATCCATTCTGCCGACTTGGTTTTCAGCACCGAATCCGTATTCATTCCCTCAACAGTAACCATAGCGCTCCAGTCTTGTGCCCAACGGTTTGGCAGCCAATGGGCGGGCAGGTAATCCGGAACTTCGGCCTGACCGTACTTTTGTGCTAATTCGTAACGTGCATAGGTGTGGAGCTCACGGTATAAGGGGCGAAGCTCTTTATTCAACCTTTGGATCAGGTTCATCATCTCTTCGGTTGTCAATCCATAATCAGATACCTGATACTCAAAATAATTTTTGTAGTCTAAAGCCTGAACGGTTTTGTTTCGCAGTTCGCGAAGGTTAACCAGGCCCGTTTTAAGGCCCGTGCCTACCTCTTTACTTGCTTCCCAGGCTTTCAGACGCTTTGCAAGATCTTTTTCATCTTTTAGAATCGCGTCTATTTCATTCGTGCTTACTTCTTTATTGTCGATTTTAAAGGTAAAGCCAAATAGCTTCTCTGTTTGAGCATTTTCCGCTTTAATACGCTGTTTTACCAGATCAGAGACGGTTTCAGGATTGTCGGCAGCGATGTATATGATCTTCTTTAGCTGTTTAACCTGCAGTTCCGTCAGATCGCTTTCTTCGGTCAGAAGTTTTTTCGCGGTCTCGATGTTCTCGCTGCTTCCTGTAAAGGCGGCGAAGGCCTCCCCTGTGCGTTCCACCAGCCTTGCGTTGGTGCTGTCGCCTTCAACGATCTTAGTGTTAGCCCCCCACTCTGCTTCGGCAGCTGCAGCCGAAAGTCGCATATATTCTTTGGTATACTGATCTAAAAAAGATTGAGCCTCTTTCTGCTTTTCTTTATTTGAACAAGCAGAAAATACAAGGAAAGCGAATAAATAGATCAGTTTTTTCATGTTAGAGAGATAAAATATCGACTATTTTTAATAAGTAGGGATTTACTTCCGAAATATGTTTAATCGCATTATGGAAAGGGGTATAATGAATATTGCCGTTTACGCTTCCTATCATTTCGCCTTTGCGGCCATTAAGCAATGCTTCAACGGCAGCAACACCTACACGACTGGCTAAAACCCGGTCGGCGCAGGTTGGGCGTCCGCCTCTTTGAATATGTCCTAAGATAGAAAGGCGGGTATCGTAATTCGGGAATCTTTCTTTGATTAAGGAAGTGATTTCAAATCCGCCCATGTTATCACCTTCGGCTACGATTATAATTTTAGAAGCCTTGTCTTTTCGACCTTCTTCCAGGCGCTTAAACAGACTTTCTATATTGGTTCTCGACTCGGGAATGAGGATAGCTTCGGCACCGGCGCCAATACCGCTTCGCAAAGCGATAAGGCCCGAATCTCTTCCCATCACTTCTACTATAAAAAGCCTGTCGTGTGATTCTGCGGTATCCCGGATCTTATCAACCGCGTCAATCACGTTATTTATAGCGGTATCGTAGCCAATAGTATAATCTGTACCAATCAGGTCGTTATCTATAGTTCCCGGGATCCCAACGATCGGGACATTATATTCCTGAATAAACGCATGTGCGCCTGTAAAACTTCCTTCACCCCCAATTACGACTACCGCATCGATTTCGTTTTTCTTTAATTGCTCATACGCCTTGGCTCTGCCCTCGGTTGTTCTGAAAGCCTCACTTCTGAAAGTCTTTAAAATAGTACCGCCACGCTGAATGATATTAGCTACAGATTTGCGGTCCATATTTATGAACTCGCCATTTACCATTCCTTCGTAGCCGCGCATAATGCCGGTTACTTTTAAGTTATAATAAAGTCCAGATCTCACTACAGCTCTGATCGCAGCATTCATTCCCGGAGCATCACCTCCCGAGGTTAGAACACCTATGTTTTTTATTTCGCTCATATTACAGTTTGTTGAAGGCAGCTTTACCACTCTCAAGGAAATTTATGTAATTTTTTATATCTAAATTAAATGCTTGCGGCGGAACCAAGGTTTCGCCATCAGGGTTTACGATAACATAATAAGGCTGGGAATTTGTTTTAAACTTCTTTGCCTGTAAATCGCTCCACTTATTGCCCAAAGTTTTGATTTTTTTACCGCTTTCTGAAACATATTTTTCGTTTTCGGCCAATTCTGTTTTATCATCAACGTATAATGAAATTAACACGTAATCATTTCTGATGATATTATCTACCTGAGGGTCGCTCCAAACACTTCCCTCCATTCTGCGGCAATTGGTGCAGGTGTGTCCTGTGAAATCGATGAGGGCCGGTTTATTAACCTTTCTCGCATAAGCTAGCCCTTCTTCAAAATCGTAAAAAGCCTCAAATGTGTGGGCCGGGTGAAAAACGCCGGCATATTTTTTGGGGATTTCACTGGTCTTCGGTTTTTGGCTGTATAAATTAAAGTCCTGGGTTCCGATCGGGGGTAACCAACCACTTAGTGTTTTTAATGGAGCTCCCCACAGTCCGGGGATCATATAAAGGGTGAAACCCAGTACCAGCATGGCAAAAAAGAGGCGGGTTAATGAAATGAAGCCGACTTCTACATCATGGGCCAGTTTGAATTTTCCTAATAGATACAGTCCCCATACGCCAAACACCACAATCCAGATAGCCAGGAATATATCTCTGTCGAGGACGTTCCAATGGTAGGCGAGGTCTACGTTTGAGAGAAATTTAAAAGCAAGCGCCAGTTCCAAAAATCCTAAGGAAACTTTCACCGTGTTCATCCATCCGCCTGATTTTGGAAGCTCCTTTAACCATGAGGGGAAAATTGCGAAGAGCGTAAAGGGGATGGCCAGAGCGGTAGAGAAGCCCAGCATACCCATAGCAGGGCCCAGGTACGTCCCATTTGACACTGTTTCGACCAGCAATGTTCCAATAATAGGGCCTGTGCACGAAAAAGATACCAGGGCCAGGGTGAACGCCATGAAAAATACCCCGATTAAACCACCCTTATTTGATTTTTCATCCATCTTGTTAACGAGAGATGAGGGCAGAGTAATTTCGAATGCTCCAAGGAACGAAATCGCGAAAATTAACAAAATAGCGAAGAAAATCAGATTGAATGTCGCACTACTGGCGGCTTCATTTAATGCTGAGGCACCAAATGCAATAGTAATTAAGAGCCCGAGAGCAACATAAATAACAATTATCGACAGGCCGTAGATTGTAGCGCTTTGAATTCCTTTAGACCGGCTGCCAGTTTTTTTCGTGAAGAATGACACGGTTAAAGGTATCATCGGGTAGATACAGGGCATAAAAAAGGCCAATAAGCCTCCTAAAAATCCTGCAATGAAAATCCCGGCCAAGGTATTGTCTGCTTGCGTTGCTGCAGTAAGGCTGACAGCATCCGGGCTGTCGGTTGCGTCGCCGGCCGGCGACGCAACCGTATCGCTGGTTGATGAATCCGGTAGAGGTACCGCCGTATTGTCTGTAGCTGGATTAACGCTTAATTGGGCTGGAACCGGAGCAGCAGCAGCTTTTACAGATACCGGAATATTAAATTCAACTTCCTCTGGCGGCAGACACTTTTCATCGTTGCAGACCATAAATTCTAGAACACCCTTTACGGATGTAGCACGCTTAACTTTTATGAGTTGCTTGAAAATTACCTGTTTCTCATGCCATGCGATTTGCATGTTAAAGTTCTTGTCAAAACTGCTGGTCGCTTTGGGACTCTCGATCACCTTGCCACTTAAAGAATAATCTGCTGATGGGCTAAATTTAAAACTGGTAGGAACAGGTCCTCCTTCGGCAATAAATTGTGAGTAAACATGCCAACCTGGCTGAATATCAGCTTTGATAATTAGCTCCGCCTTTTCTTCGTCAACTGCATTCGACGAAAACGTCCATTTAACCGGGTTTTCGATCTGCGAAAAGGTGTTGAGGCTACAAATTAATAGTCCCAGTAAGGTAAGTAAGTTCTTCATTACATTCTAATTGTGTACAAACGCAATCTCTTTAAAATTAAACCTGCGTATTTCGCCGGCAATCAATATTTCCAGCAACCCATTTTTGTCCGTTCCGGTGATGGTGCCATCCACTTCCTCTTTACCAATCCTAAATCTATGACTTTCGTTTAATCGGTAGAGACTTTTGATATAATCCTGATCAATACGATCAATTTTACCAGCTCGCAGCTGGAGATAACGCTGTTCGATGGAATTACAAAGGTCATTTAGCAGGTCGTTTAAATCATAATCCTTTTGTAAGATTTTCTTTAGAGATGTAACATTCTTAACTTCTAGGGGGAAATCGGTCTGATTAACATTCAAACCGATCCCGATCACAGAATACTTTAAGGTGTTGCCGCGTAAAATGTTCTCTATCAGAACGCCGCCGATTTTTTCATCCTTAAAGTAAATGTCATTTGGCCATTTAATTTTTACGTTTTCTCCAATAATACTTACAAGTGTATCGTTAATAGCAATACTAACAGATTTGTTAAGCAAGAATTGGCTGTCTGGATTTAAGAAAGTGGGAAGCAGTAATAAACTGAACGTTAAATTTTTACCCGGTTCGGCGAACCAGGAATTGTTTACCTGTCCTCTTCCGGCAAATTGTTCTTCTGCCAATATAACAGTGCCTTCAGGTAATGGCGTGGATTTTGTCAATTCATTCTTTAGAAAATTGTTTGTTGAGTCAACACGCTTTAACGTTACCAGATTTTGGCCAACAAATAGTCTTGAAAAAGTGTTATTTTGCAAACTAATCGGGAGTAAATTTTAAATTTATCAAAACTAATTTTTTTTAATGTTAAAAAACAAAGCAATTAATGAATCCACTTTCACTTCAGAGCTTGCTATACATGGCATACAGGAAAAGAAGGGAAATGAAATTGTGAGATTAGATTTAAGAAATATAAACAGTTCGGTTGCAGATTATTTCGTAATCTGCCACGCCGAGTCTTCAACCCAGGTAAAGGCGATTGCCTCAAGTGTTGAAGAGGAAGTTTTCAAAGCATCAAAGCAGCATCCGTACAGGATCGAAGGACTTGAACATGGAGAGTGGGTTTTACTGGATTATATAGATGTGGTAGTACATATCTTCAAAACAGATAAAAGAGAATTCTATGGAATAGAGGATTTATGGGGTGATGCCGAAATGAAATATTATAAAAGCGCCTAAGCGCAACATCTATAATTTAAAATGAAAGAAGTAAAACCAGAAAATAAAAAACCGGCACGTAAACGCCCACCAGGGAAAAAGATAGTTCCGGCACCTCCAAAATTTAACATAATGTGGCTTTATGTAGCCATTATTATCGCATTGTTTGCGGTGCAGTATTTTTGGAATAGTTCCACCACTAAACAGATAAACTATCAGGATTTTGAGACTAAAATGCTTGCAGCACGCGACGTGCAGAAGCTGGTTGCTTACAAAAGCAATGACCTGGTAATTGCTGAAGTCTACATTAAACCAGACAGGCTTAAGCTTCCAAAATATAAAGAGGTCCGTGGCGAGGGAAACAATTTTAATATGTCTCCCAATGGCGGTCCTCAGTATAAATTCAACATTGGCTCGATAGAAAGTCTTGAGAAGAAGATTGCGGAAGCAGAAAAACACCTTCCTCCAGATCAACGGACACCCGTTATTCCGGAAAGCAGAGATAATTTCTGGGCAAGCTGGTTTATGTCGATCATTCTGCCGGTATTACTACTTATCGGTTTTTGGGTATTCATCATGCGCCGGATGGGCGGCGGAGCCGGTGGTGGCGCAGGCGGCCAGATCTTCAATATAGGAAAGTCAAAAGCGACCCTGTTTGATAAAGAATCGCAGGTTAATGTAACATTCAATGATGTAGCAGGCCTGGAAGAAGCCAAGTTAGAGGTTATGGAGATTGTCGATTTCCTTAAGAACCCTCAAAAATATACTAATCTGGGCGGTAAGATACCTAAGGGTGCATTGTTAGTAGGTGCCCCGGGTACAGGAAAAACCTTGCTTGCAAAAGCCGTAGCAGGTGAAGCCCAGGTTCCGTTTTTCTCTTTATCCGGATCAGACTTCGTAGAGATGTTTGTTGGGGTGGGGGCATCACGCGTTCGTGATTTGTTCCGCCAGGCCAAAGACAAAGCGCCATGTATCATCTTTATTGATGAGATAGATGCCATCGGACGTGCCAGAGGAAAGAATAATATTGTTGGTGGCAACGATGAACGCGAGAATACACTAAACCAGTTATTGGTTGAGATGGACGGGTTTGGTACCGATTCTGGTATTATTATCATGGCAGCTACCAACCGCCCCGATGTGTTAGACTCAGCGCTTTTACGTCCGGGACGATTTGATAGACAGATATCAATCGATAAGCCAGATTTAGTAGGCCGCGAACAAATCTTCAAGGTTCACCTTGCGCCGATAAAGCTGGCAGAAGAAGTGGATCCTAAAAAACTTTCGGCTCAGACACCGGGTTTTGCAGGTGCAGAAATAGCTAACGTTTGTAACGAAGCTGCTCTCATTGCCGCTCGTAAAGATAAACCGGCTGTAGATATGCATGATTTCCAGGACGCTATCGACCGCGTGATCGGTGGTCTGGAGAAGAGAAACAAAATTATCTCTCCTGAAGAGAAACGAATTGTTGCATATCATGAAGCCGGCCACGCAATTGCCGGATGGTTCCTGGAGCATGCCGATCCTTTGGTAAAAGTTTCGATCGTTCCGCGCGGTGTTGCTGCACTCGGTTATGCCCAATATCTTCCCAAAGAGCAGTTCCTGTATACTACAGAACAACTTATTGATGGAATGTGTATGACGATGGGCGGCCGGGTTGCCGAAGATATTGTGTTTGGTAAGATCTCAACAGGTGCTCAGAACGATCTAGAGCGTATTACCAAACTATCATATGCCATGATCACCCTTTACGGGATGAATGACAAAGTAGGTAATATCTCTTTTAACGATCAGCAGGATCAGTTTAATAAGCCATATTCCGAAAAAACATCCGAACTTATCGATGATGAAGTACGCAGCTTAATCAGCTCAGTATATGATCGTACCAAGGATCTGCTGAATGATAAGCGGGATGGATTGGAGAAGCTTGCTCAAAAGCTTCTTGAAAAAGAGATCCTTTTCCAGAGCGATTTGGAAGAAATACTCGGTAAGCGTCCGTTCGAAAACCGTACAACTTATGACGAGTTTGTAAATGGTGACGACAGCGGAAACCAATCTCTGGTAGCAGAAAATCTGCATCCCGAGCCAGTTGGCGACACGACAGAGCCCTTGAAAAGCTCAGACACCGATTTATAATAAATCATTTTAAAAGCTGAAAGCCCTGGAATTACCGGGGCTTTTTCTTTGAAATAAGCTTTATATGCTTCACTTTTGTAATCGAAATGAAAGAAACCACCTCCAGAGAAAAGATGCTCAAGAAGATACGTAAGGCTTTGTTGGAAAAGCGCGACAATCCGTATCCAAATTTAGAGGAAACACCTTTATATGAAGATTACTCTGACTTGCTGGAAGTTCTTTTTGCCGAACAGCTTACCCTGGTTGCCGGTAAGTTCATTTTTTGCGAAGATGAGGTGCAGTTCATAGAAAATCTTCTTTTACTAGCCGACGAAAAAAGCTGGAGGAAAATTTATTGCTGGGAGCCGCCACTTCAGGAAGTGCTGAGTCAGTATGAATTTCCATTTTATAGCACCGACACCGACTTTTTGCAGGCAGAGGTAGGAATTACGCTGTGCGAATCTCTTGTAGCCCGTAATGGTAGCGTTTTGGTCTCTAACGGGAATGCGGCAGGCAGGCGTTTGAGCATTTATCCGCATCACCATGTTGTGGTAGCTTACACGTCGCAATTGGTGTTAGATTTGAAAGATGCCTTCAGGAATTTGAAAGTAAAATATGATGACAAGCTCCCCACCATGGTCTCGAACATCACTGGCCCAAGTCGTACCGCCGATATTGAGAAAACACTTGTATTAGGCGCCCATGGTCCTAAAGAACTTATCGTGTTCCTATTAGACGACTCGATGTAATATTTGGAAGGGTTCTGTATACTGCTTCGTTTTCTGCGGCCCGGCTATCCACTATAGTTTTTATTTGGCAGCCCTCCTCCTCGGCAATAAAAAGCTGCCGTTTCTATCCGGCTTAAAATGTTACAGTGCTATTCTATCGGATACTTCTATCAAGTCCTCCGCTCGTCGGGACTTGTAATCTTAGGTCTTAATTTGGGACTTACAATCCCCTACATACAAACCAGACAGTCAAACACCGACTCCTCGCTACCGCTGATTGACGGCTACTGTTGCTGCCCGGTTCATACGCCCAGACCAGTACCAAAATCGCCTAAAAGGACAAAAGGCGATACAATTTTGTTGCACCGCCTTTCTCTATATTTACAAACGCGTTAGAGTTTCCTCTTAACTTCCACCTGTTCGTAGGCTTCAACAATATCGCCTTCTTTAATATCATTAAAGTTTTGGATGTTCAAACCGCACTCATATCCTTTAGAAACCTCTTTCACGTCGTCTTTGAAACGTTTTAACGATGCAAGCTCGCCAGTGTAAACTACTACGCCATCGCGTATGATTCTGATCTTACTGTTCCGGTTAATTTTACCGTCAAGTACCATACAACCGGCAATCGTACCAACTTTGCTAATTTTGAAGGTTTCGCGAATCTCAACGTTCGCCGTGATCTGCTCTTCAAACTCAGGCGCAAGCATACCTTCCATGGCAGCCTTCACTTCGTTTATCGCATCGTATATGATAGAATATAAGCGGATGTCGATCTCTTCCTGCTCAGCAAGCTTACGTGCGCCGCTTGACGGACGAACCTGGAAGCCTATGATAATCGCGTCAGAAGCTGAAGCCAGCAACACATCAGATTCTGAAATCTGACCTACCGACTTATGGATAATATTGACCTGGATCTGCTCTGTAGACAACTTCAATAAAGAGTCTGACAATGCCTCGATAGAACCGTCCACATCACCTTTTACAATGATATTAAGCTCCTTAAAGTTGCCGATCGCCAAACGACGGCCAATTTCATCAAGGGTAATATGTTTCTGAGTACGCAAGCCTTGTTCGCGCTGTAACTGCAAACGTTTATTTGCAATCTCTCTCGCTTCAACCTCACTAGCCAGCGCATTAAATTTATCACCTGCGGTAGGAGCGCCTTGCATACCAAGAACCTGAACCGGAGTTGAAGGCCCGGCCTTGTCAACTTTCTGACCGCGTTCGTTGGTTAAGGCTTTTACTTTACCACTAAAACTTCCTGCTAAAATTGGATCGCCCACTCTAAGAGTTCCGGCCTGGATGAGAACTGTTGTTACTATACCACGCCCTTTATCTAAAGCAGCTTCAATCACTGTACCTGTAGCCCGCTTGTTCGGATTAGCTTTGAGCTCTAAAAGCTCTGCTTCCAGCAATACTTTTTCAAGTAGTAAATCAACGCCCATACCTGTTTTACCAGATATCTCTTGTGATTGATACTTTCCGCCCCAATCCTCTACCAGGATATTCATTGCAGATAACTGCTCACGGATTTTATCAGAATTGGCACCGGGTTTATCCACCTTACTGAAGGCAAATACAATCGGAACTCCTGCTGCCTGAGCATGATTTATAGCTTCGCGCGTCTGAGGCATCACTGCATCGTCTGCTGCAATTACAATAATTACAATGTCGGTTACCTGAGCACCACGAGCACGCATCGCCGTAAAGGCTTCGTGACCTGGTGTATCCAGGAATGTTATTTTACGGCCGTCTTCAAGAGTCACCTCATAGGCGCCGATGTGCTGTGTTATACCACCAGCTTCGCCACCCAGAACGTTGGTTTTACGTACAAAGTCGAGTAGAGATGTTTTACCATGATCCACGTGGCCCATCACAGTTACGATTGGAGCGCGTGGTATTAAAGCCTCTTCGTTATCTTCCTGCTCCAGGCTGGCTTCTTCATCTTCAGGTTTAACAAACTCGATGACGTATCCAAACTCATCGGCTACAATGGTTAAGGTCTCTGCATCCAGACGCTGATTGATCGATACGAACATACCCAGGCTCATACATGTAGAGATTACCTGGGTTACAGGAACGTCCATCATGCTGGCCAGTTCATTTGCCGTTACAAACTCGGTAGTTTTAAGAACTTTGGATTGCAACTCGTTTTCTAAAGCAGCATCTTCAGCAGATTGAGCTACGTCATCACGTTTTTGACGACGGAATTTGGCCCGCTGAGCAAACTTTCCAGATTTACCAGCGCCGCTTAAGCGTGCCAGAGTTGCTTTAATCTGATCTTGTATTTCTTTTTCTGATGGTTCTTCTTTCGAGCCGCTTGCCGCGCGCTCACCCATTTGCTGTTTTCTGCCTCTGAAGTCAGGACGTCCGGGGTGTTGTGATTTGTTTTCAGAACCTGGCCCGGTGGTTGGGCGTGTTCCCGGCTGACCCGGAGTGGCAGGACGAGGCGTCTGACCTTGTCCAAATTGTCCCTGAGGTGCTTGTCCCGGCTGCCCTTCTTTACGTTTACGCTTACGTTTATGATCGTTACCCGTTACGTTCGAAGATGAAGCTACAGGCTGATCTTTCCTGCGATTTGATTGTTGCGATGATAGATCAATTTTACCGATAACGTTAGGCCCGCTAAGGCGTTGTGCCTTCGCCCGGATTACATCATCTGCTTCGTCTTCAATTGGCGCGGCAGGTGTTGCAGGTGCTGCAGGTGCTGCAGTCTGTTCAGCCACCGGAGGTTCCGGTGTAGCCACTGGTTCGGGCAGGGGAGTTTCTTTAACAGGCTCTTCGACCGCTTTTGGCTCTGCTGCGGGTTCCGGCGTAACTATTGGCTTAACCTCTTCCTTAACAGGTTCCTGTTTAATTTCGGGCTCTGGTGTTGGTGCTGGCTCTGGTGCTTTCGCTTCAGGTTCAGGACTGGCGACAGGTTTTTCCCCTTTACCTTCTTCTTTATTCTCAGAACGCCCTTTGTTATTAAGGGCGTCTAAATCTATTTTACCTACTACTTTAACTCCAGGCAGTGAACTTTCGTCCTGAGCTGGTTTTGGCTCTGGCTCTGGCTTTGGTTCCGGTTTTGGCTTTTCGGATGGTGACGGGATAAAAGAACCTGTATTTTTAATCAGGATCTCCTCATGTTCAAAATCACTTCCCCGGCGAGGTTCTTGTTTTTCAGGTGCAGAAGGCGGCACATCGTCACGACGTATTTTTCCGATAACAATTTGTCTCGCTTCCTCCCGAACGATTTTATCGCCCTGGTACTCTTTCAAAAGAGCTTCGTACATCTCCTCGGTGAGCTTCGTATTTGGCTTAGGATCTACCTTATAGCCCTTTTTTGTTAAAGACTCTACCGCGGTTGACAAGCCGATATTCAGCTCCTTTGCAGCTTTGAGTAAGTTTATGCTTTTACCTTCTGACATTAAAAAAAATTACCTCTTAAAAAATTTGTACAAAAGTACGTTTTTATATTGTTATTGAACAGCTAAACATGCCTAAAGTGTTTATTCAAATTCGGCTCTCAATATTGCTACTACTTCTTTTACTGTGCTTTCCTCTAAATCGGTGCGTCTTACCAGTTCGTCGACAGATAGCTCGATAACTGATTTGGCGGTATCTAAGCCGATTCTCTTAAATTCATCAATAATCCAGCCATCAATTTCGTCTGAAAATTCTTCTAAGTCTACATCTTCGTCATCTACGTCAGATTCTCTGTAAACATCAATCTCATAACCGGTAAGCTTACCAGCAAGTTTGATATTATGGCCGCCTCTTCCAATGGCTAAAGAGACCTGATCGGGCTTCAAATATACAGCCGCTCTTTTATCTTCATCATCCAGTTTTATTGTCGTGATTTTTGCAGGGCTTAACGCACGTTGAATATATAAAGAATTGTTATTGGTGTAATTGATCACATCAATATTTTCATTTTTAAGTTCGCGCACTATCCCGTGTATACGCGAGCCTTTCATTCCAACGCAAGCTCCAACAGGGTCTATTCTGTCGTCGTAAGATTCAACCGCAACTTTAGCGCGTTCGCCTGGTTCGCGGACGATCTTTTTGATGGTGATTAACCCGTCGAATATTTCGGGAACCTCCATTTCGAATAATCTTTGCAAGAATTCCGGAGCAGTACGCGAAATGATGATTTTAGGATTAGCGTTGATCATCTCAACCTTCGAGATCACTGCACGAAGCGAATCGCCTTTTTTGAAATAATCGGCAGGGATTTGCTCTGTTTTCGGCATGATCAACTCGTTGCCCTCATCGTCAAGCACCAATGTTTCTTTTTTCCAAACCTGATAAACCTCGCCGGTTATTATTTCACCTACTCTGTCTTTGTATTTTTTAAAGATCTCGTCTTTCTCAAGCTCAAGAATTTTTGATACCAGAGTTTGACGGGCAGCCAGGATTGCCCGGCGGCCAAAGCTCTCTAGAGTTATTTGTTCTATAAAATCGTCGCCAACTTCTAAATCAGGATCAATTTTATGTACTTCAGCAAGTTCAATTTCCAGATCATCATCCTCAGAAAATCCATCTTCCATCACGGTTCTAGTACGCCAGATCTCCAAATCCCCATTGTCAGGATTCACAATTACGTCGCAATTCTCATCAGTTCCGTACTTTTTACGGATCATGCTGCGAAAAACTTCCTCCAGAACGCTAATAACCGTCGGCCTGTCAATGTTTTTGAAATCTTTGAATTCCTGAAAGGAATCAATTAAATTAATATTGCTCATTTTCTACTTAAATGAAATTAAAACCTTTGTTTCTGTTATCTCATTAAAAGGGATAAAACTTTCTCTAAGTTCAGCTTTCTTCCCTTTTTCTTTAATCTTTTCTTCTATGATAATGCCTTCGTCGTTAAAACTTACGAGTTTTCCCTCGCGTATTTTCGAATCAAGCGACTTAACGCCAACGTTACGGCCTATGTTTTTTTGATATTGGCGCATTAATGTTAAAGGAGTATCAAGTCCCGGAGATGACACCTCCAGGTTATAGGCCTCCTCAATTACGTTCTCTTCTTCCAAATGATATCCAACATGGCGGCTTATTGCTGCACAATCGCCTACCGCAATCCCATTATCGCCGTCGACCAGAATTATAAGCTTTCCGTTTGGATGCATTTTAACATTTACCAGGAACAGCTCGGGTCTGTCGGCAATTTTCTCTTCAACTAAATCAATTACCCTTTGCTCAATATTCATTTAATGCCTACAAAAAGTACCTAAAATAAAAGAGGGGACACACGTCCCCTCTCTTCAGATATGCAAATATAAAATTTTTTATTGGTACAAAGAGAATTTTTGATACGCAAAATTTTGACGGACTGAACTAATTAAAGGCTTAGATCTTAAACTTAAACGAAATTTATATGTTGTACTGTAAAATAAAGCTGCAATGAAACTAATTATTGAAATTTTATTAATGGGCGTGGCAGTGGCAGTTGCCGCCTTTTTATTGCCCGGTGTACAGGTAAATGGTTTTTTAAGCGCTATTATAGCCGGAGTGTTGATTGCTCTTGCCAATGCAACCATCGGCACCATTTTGAGACTGCTTACGTTTCCCATCAATATTTTAACGCTGGGGATAATGTCTTTTATTATTACGGTGTTGATGGTGTTGCTGGTAGATAGCCTCATGGACGGATTTAACACCGATGGTTTCTTTTCAGCCTTGCTTTTCGCGATTGTGCTGGCGCTAATCAAAATGGTTTTCGGAATGTTCAGCCGCGACTAGCCTTCCTTTAGCAAAAGCTGTATCCGCTTTTCAAATTCGGCTGTAAGATCGGTATAGTGCTTGCCTGTCCCCGGGCCGCTAAAACCGGTATGAATAGTGCGCACCAGCCCTTTTTTATCTATTATAATAGTGGTAGGAAATGCCTTGAATTCGTTTAGCGAGGGCATGCTTTTTAATACTTCTTTATTGGTAAACCCGGTAACAAGCAGCGGGTAGCCGATGTTAAACCTTTGTTTCAACTGTTGTACCCTGGTTTTGGCTGTTTGAAAATCAGAGCTGCGCTCGTAGGCCAGGCCTACGATCTCTACACCCTTAGTTTTGTATTCTCTGTAAAAGGGGGCCAAAAATGCTGTTTCGTCCATGCAGTTGGGGCACCATGAACCGAGAAATTGAATGATAACAACCTTGTTTCTGAATCGTGGATCACTTAGCGAAACTTTATTTCCTTCGAGGTCAGGAAATGTAAAGGAGATCCTGTTTTCGCCCGGCTTTAACTTTGTCAGCGAATAGGCATCGGGGAGGCTTGCGTTTTGATCCTTTTCCGCCTGCCAGTTTTCGATTGAGGTCAGTCCGGAATGAAACTTTCCATCCACAATCCTGTCGTTCTTAATAGTGCCTGTGAAAAGATAGGCATTCGAACCATCGAAGGTAGATAAGTATACTTTATTGTCGCGTATTGTACCTTCAAGAAAGCGGTAATCTCCGGTGCTTGTTAGAAACGTGCCAGTGAGTTTTTTGCCTTCGTAAGTAAATTCGCCTACAGCAAGTGTAGAATCGCTTCCTGCGGGATCCTTAAATATGGTAGACCAGCGGCCCTGGATATCGACTTCAGGTGTCAGGTTTTCTTCTTCAAAAAAGCGCCATTCGACCCCTGGTTCTGCACTGAATTTCATCGCAGGATGTTTGTTAGGAAGATATTTTATCCATTTGCCCTGTAATCCATCGCTTGAGAACTTTGCCCTGATCTCAGAATCAAAAAGCGGTAATTTTACGAAAAGTGAATCGGCGGTTCGTGTGATATTTTCTACTTTAAACCGGTCTTTGCCATTAATAATATGGATAGTCGGGCTGTCATCAGGACCGCTAAGTTCGAAGTTAAATGGAATCTCTGTCCCGTTGCTGGTTTCTAATACGGCTCGCCAGATGCCTTTGTGTAGCTGATCAGAACTGTTGCAGCCTGCAAATATCAGACAGATAAGAAGGATAAAAAAGGCCGGTAGTGCTTTCATCTTAACAGGTTACGCGAAATGATTAATTTTTGAATTTCTGACGTCCCTTCGTAGATCTGCGTCACTTTTGCATCACGCATCATTCGCTCGACGTGATATTCTTTGACATAGCCATAGCCGCCATGGATCTGAACCGCCTCGATGGTAGTTTTCATAGCCACTTGCGACGCGAAGAGCTTTGCCTTGGACGAAGCGGTGGCGAAAGGCAGATTTTGGTCTTTTAACCATGCCGCTTTCAAGCATAATAAGCGCGCGGCTTCTATGTCGGTTGCCATCTCGGCCAGTTTGAAGCGGATAGCCTGATGGTCGGCAATTGGCTTTCCGAACGCTTTTCGATCTTTTGAATAAGCCAGCGCCAGTTCATAAGCGCCCGCAGCAATTCCAAGTGCCTGCGCGGCAATACCTATTCTTCCGGCTTCAAGTACCCGCATCGCAAATTCGAATCCAGAACCTTCAGATCCCAAAAGGTTTTCTTTTGGAACTCGGACGTCAGAGAACATCACCGAATGGGTGTCTGAGCCGCGTACGCCCATCTTGTTTTCTTTCTGGCCTACCGAGAAACCATCCATTTCTCTTTCAACAATCAAAGCATTCATATCCGAATCACCCGGGCCGGCTTTCGCAATGACTAAATAAATGGAAGCGCTGTTTCCGTTAGTGATCCAGTTCTTCGTTCCGTTCAGGAGGAAATAGTCGCCATGGTCGGTAACCCGTGTGCTCTGCGCCTGTGCATCGGAGCCTGCTTCGGGTTCAGACAGGCAAAATGCCCCGAGTACTTCGCCGGTAGCCAGGCGTTTTAAATATTTTTCCTTTTGAGATTCTGTCCCAAATTTTTCGAGGCCATAACATATCAGGGAGTTGTTTACCGACATGATAACGGCCGTTGATGCATCTACTTTTGAGATCTCTTCGATAGCCGAGATGTAGGAAATGGTATCGAAGCCAGCGCCATGATATTCGGGCGAAACCATCATCCCCAGAAAACCCAGTTCGCCCAATTTTTTTATTTGTTCTGCAGGAAACTTCTGGAGTTCGTCCCGCTCAATTACACCCGGCTTTAATTCAGTCTGCGCAAAATCCTTTGCCGCCTGTTTTATCATCAATTGCTCAGATGTAAATTGAAACAGCATGCGTTTTTATTTAAACTGAATTTCGAATTTTTTGCTCAATGGCAGAGGTGGAGTATCCGGCAATATAATCGATAGTTTTCACTTCTCCACCATTAGCTGTTACCAGATCGGCACCTACTATTTTGTCAATAGTGTAATCAGCGCCTTTAACCAGTACATCAGGCTTAATTGCTTTTATAAGCTCGTAAGGAGTTTCTTCATTGAACAAAACAACCGCATCCACAAAGAAAAAAGAGGCCAGAAGTTGTGCACGGGATGTTTGATCAGTAATTGGTCTGTGAGGCCCTTTTATTGAGGAAGTGGAGCTGTCGCTGTTTAAGCCGATGATCAGTTTATGGCCGAGATCAGATGCTTTAGCCAGGTAATCTACATGTCCTCTGTGCAGCAAATCGAAGCATCCGTTAGTGAATACAGTTTTTTTGTCCTGAAATTTCCAGATACTTAAAAGTGGGAAGAGCTTGTCAAGGGTAAGTATTTTGTTTTCAATTAAAGTAAGATTGTCCATTTAAATATTTTGATTTTTACCGGTAACGAAGTAAATCAGTTTTTTTGGTAAAATGATCAACTCGTCAGGTTTCTTGAAAATAAATTTCTGGACAGAAAGTTTTACTTAATCAGCCGATTGTTGTCATCTGGGAACACCAATATAGGATTATACTTCCTGGCCTCCTCCATAGGAAGATGTCCGTAAGACATTATAATCAAAATATCGCCTACCTGAGCAAGTCTTGCGCATGACCCATTCAAGCAAACTTTTCCGGAACCGCGTTCGCCTTTAATTACATATGTTTCAAACCGTGCTGCGTTGTTATTATTAACAATCTGGACTTTTTCATTCGCAATGATATTCGCTGCGTCCATTAAGTCCTCGTCAATAGTGATACTTCCCACATAGTTCAATTCCGCCTGCGTAACCCGCACCCTATGTATCTTTGACTTTAATATCTCAATAACCATATACAAAAGTAAAAAAGATTAAATTATCCCGGGCAGATAATAGATTAAGCTACAAAGCATTTACTTTAAGATTATATTATCGATTAACCTGGTTTCGCCAACTTTTGCCGCTACCAGGGCGATTATCGACCTGGTGTCCTTCGACGGTGTGGGTAAAAGTGTGTCGGCATCGCATATTTCGAAATATTCGGGCACCACACCCGGCTCCGAGTCAAGCATCAGCCATGCGTTCTCTTTGAGTTGGTTGATGGTCAATAAATCGAAATGTTTTTGTACATAAAATAATGCTTTTGAAAGCGAAAGGGCCTGTTGTCGTTCGGTTCGGGATAAATGCACATTTCTTGAGCTGAGAGCCAGTCCGTCATCGTCGCGAACAATCGGGCACATAACCAGTTCGGAAGGCAGTTCGAGCGCTTTGACCATATGTTCCAGTACCATCACCTGCTGAAAATCTTTCTGACCGAGAAAAACAAAGTCGGGGTTAGCGATATCAAGCAGTTTTTTCACGATTTGAGTAACCCCCTGGTAATGGCCGGGGCGGAATTTACCTTCGAGTGTATTTTCGAGATAACCCAGGTCCAGATTCCAGGATTCCTCGCCGGTGTACATTTCATCTACCTCGGGGAGGAAAAGTATATTGCATTTTGACTGCTGAAGCAGCTTTATATCACTTTCGACCGGGCGTGGGTACTTTTGGAGGTCATCGGAGTTATTGAACTGCGTGGGATTGACAAAAATACTGGCTACAACCACATCCGTCAGCTCACCTGCTATTTTAATGAGGGTCATATGCCCGGCATGTAAAGCCCCCATTGTTGGCACGAAACCGATAGTTTTATTTGTTTGCCTCAATTCTTGAAGGGCTTCGGCCAGTTGGGCCTTAGAGGTGAGTATTTCCAATGTATATCTTCCGGTGAATATCCGGCAAAGGTGAGCATTCGCAAAAAAATATCAAAGACACTTGCGTAATTCGTTGATATATCATAAGATAATGCTTATATTTGCAGTCCGAAACACTATTCTATTTTTTTATCTAACATTTGGAGATGGCAAAAACGAAGTTACTGTTTATTACCCACGAGATGTCGCCTTTCCTCGAGTTAACAAAAATTTCTGAAATAACAAGGCAGTTACCACAGGCAATGCAAGACAAAGGTTTGGAGATCCGAATCCTTATGCCTCGCTTTGGAAACATCAACGAACGCAGAAATCGCCTTCACGAAGTTATCCGTCTTTCAGGAATGAACATCATAATTGATGAAAATGATAACCCGCTGATTATTAAGGTTGCTTCTATCCCTGCCGCGAGAATGCAGGTGTATTTCTTAGACAATGAAGAATATTTTCAGCGAAAGCAGGTTTTTAGAGACAATGGAAATAAATTCTATGCCGATAATGACGAAAGAACAATTTTTTTCTGCAAAGGCGCATTAGAAACTGTAAAGAAATTAGGCTGGTCGCCTGATGTGGTTCATTGCCACGGATGGATGAGCTCTCTGGTTCCGGTATATCTTAAAACCACTTATAAGGATGACCCAACTTTTAAAAATGCAAAAGTTGTTTATTCTGCATACAATAACTGTTTTACAGAGAAGTTAAGTGCTGATTTTCCGAAAAAAGCAATTATGAATGGTATGACAGCCGAACATACTGAGGCTTTCAACGCCTGCGATAATGATGCGCTACATATAGGTGCAATATCCTACTCAGATGCTGTTGTTTTCGGCGATGCTGAAGTAAGTGCCGAAGTGTTAAAGTTTGTTAAAAGCAGTCAGAAACCAGTATTGCAATACGAATCTACTTCAGATTACGAAAATTATTACAACCTTTACGAAGAAATTGCAAACGAAGAACTCGTTTCTTTAGCTTAACAGGGAAATTAAACATGAAATATTTTAAACTGGACTTATTAACCTTGTTAGTAAGTCTTTTTATTTTTAGCAGTTGCGAGAAAGATGGAACGATAGGGCTTGATATAGCTCCTCAGGATTCCATAAAGAGCATTTTTACGGATACAGCAACAGTTAATACGCTAACAGTTGCCGAAGATAGTATCATTACTTCCGGGATCGCTCAAAATGCGTTCGGCTATCTCAAAGATCCAATATTTGGAACAACCGAAGCTAACCTTGCACTGGGTTTGAGTCTTCCTTCCGAAAATTATAGTTTTGGGAGCAATCCAACTTTAGATTCTGCAGTGCTGGTACTTAAATATGGTGATGAATTCTATGGTGATTCTATCTCATCCAAGTATGTAATCAACGTTCATCAACTGCAAAAAACCTTTAATTCAGCTGCAAGTTATTCAAACCGGGCAAATTTCGAATATGACGGAACGGGAATTGTTGGCGAACTTGGGAGAATTAATGAGGTGCGTGCTTTTAAATGGAACGATAGTACTTTGATAAATGGAATTATAAAGGGTGCCCCAGATAAGCCCACGATGGTTGCTCCGCAACTTAGAATTCCTTTAAAATCCACTTTCATCAATGATAATTTCATCAATGCTGATCCGAGTAAGCTAAAAACCAATGCGGCCTTTTCAAATTTTATAAAAGGTTTATTTGTTACGATCAGTAAATCCGAGTCTACAGGTAACGGCGGTATTGTATTTTTTAATCTTCAGCCAGCAAATGTAACTGGCTTAGAGATTTATTATAAGACACTAACTGGTACTGTTAAGGATACCTTGGTGGCTAAATTTGGAGTAAACGGCGCATCGCAAATCAAGCATGATTATACGGGAACTCCGATTAAGACGCAAATAGATAATCCCTCTCAGAGCTATTCTACCGTTTACGTTCAACCCTTAGCTGGCGTAAGAACAAAACTTAAGTTTCCTCATATAAAGGGATTAGCTTCTAAAGGAAAAATCTCTATCAACAAAGCAGAATTAGTTATTCCGGTTATCGCAGGTACGTATAATGCGCTTAAACCTGCACCCAGACTTACACTGTATAGAACGGATATTGCTGGTCAGAGGAGGCCCGTTCCTGATAATGCGATTAATCAGGATCCGAGGTTTTTAGATGAGCGCACGTTCGGCGGTTTTTATAATGCGACTGATAAGACCTACACTTTTAACATAACTTCCTATATTCAGGATTTAGTTACCCGGGAAAAGGTGATACAGTACGATACCTATATTGCACCGATCGATTTGCCCTTTACGGGGCAGGCTAATGTCTTTCCATCTGCAGTAACTGCTGCCAGGTCAGTGCTTGGCGGAAAGGGAAATGCAGACTCACCGATCAAGTTGAAAATTACTTATACAAAGCCGAACTAACATTCGGCTTTTTTTCTTTTACAGATTTCTAAATTTCGTAGCTTAGTAGGCTAAATTTATTTCTATCATGTGTGGAATAGTTGGATATATAGGGCATAGAAATGCCTGGGACGTAATCATAAAAGGCCTTCACCGTCTGGAATATCGTGGATACGACAGCGCCGGAGTCGCTTTGATGAATCACGATCTAAAAATTTACAAGAAGACCGGAAAAGTTAGTGAACTTGAAGGCTTTGCTAAGGATAAGGACGTAAGCGGAGCTATTGGAATGGGGCATACCCGCTGGGCAACGCATGGTATACCGTCTGATTATAACTCGCATCCACATACTTCGGGCGATGGTCGCCTTTCGATCATTCATAATGGTATTATCGAAAATTATGCGGTTTTAAAGGAGGCACTTAAGCAAAAAGGGCATGTTTTTGAAAGCGATACCGATACTGAGGTTCTGGTTCATTTCATCGAAGAAATTCAAAAAGCGAATAAGATTGATCTGTGCGAAGCAGTGCGTGTGGCTCTTCATGAGGTTGTCGGCGCTTACGCGATTGTAGTGATGAGCAAGGATGAACCAGATGTATTGATTGCTGCCAGAAAAGGCAGTCCGATGGTGATCGGCGTTGGTCAGGATGAATATTTCATCGCATCAGATGCATCGCCTATTGTCGAATATACTAAGAACGTAATTTACCTTAAGGATAGCCAGATCGCTTACATCAAAAGAGATGAACTGGTGATTAAAGGTATTGACAACCGGGTGGTATCACCTTATATCCAGGAGCTTGCTTTAGAGCTCGAGATGTTAGAGAAAGGCGGATACGACCATTTCATGCTGAAGGAGATTTACGAGCAGCCACGATCAATAAGAGATTGTATGCGTGGCCGTATTTACCCTAACGAAGGTAAGGTTCAGTTGGGCGGAATTAAAGATTATGCCGATAAGCTAAAAAATATCGACCGTATAATTATTGTTGCTTGCGGTACCTCGTGGCATGCCGGATTAGTTGGTGAGTATTTGATCGAGGAATATGCCCGCATACCTGTTGAAGTCGAATATGCATCAGAATTCAGGTATAGAAACCCGATAATTTCAGAGAAAGATATTGTAATAGCTATTTCACAATCTGGTGAAACTGCCGATACGATGGCGGCTATCGAACTTGCTAAAGAAAGAGGCGCAACGATATTCGGGATATGTAATGTAGCAGGGTCATCCATCCCCCGTATTTCTGATGCGGGAGTTTATACACATGCTGGTCCGGAAATAGGGGTAGCGTCTACTAAAGCATTTACAGCGCAGGTTACTGTACTTACTCTGATGGCCTTCTTTATGGCACAACAACGCGGCACAATAAAAGAAAGTGCGCTGGTAAGTCTGCTGACAGAGTTAGATTCAATTCCTGACCTGGTTGACAAATGTTTGAAAGCAGATAATCATATCATCGAAATTGCAACGGCTTTAAAGGATTCTTCCAATTGTTTGTTTTTAGGCAGAGGCAGTGGTTTTCCGGTGGCTCTGGAAGGAGCGCTAAAGCTCAAAGAAATCTCTTACATACACGCTGAAGGATATCCTGCGGCAGAAATGAAGCATGGCCCTATTGCACTGATTGATGCCGAGATGCCGGTTATTGTAATTGCGACCAGAAATTCATCATATGAAAAGGTTATCAGCAACATTCAGGAAGTGAAGGCGCGTAAGGGTATCGTGATTGCGATCGTTACCGAAGGGGACAAAGAGGTGAGGAAAATGGCTGATTATGTAATTGAAATTCCGGATGCCAATGAGGCTTTTTTACCCCTGTTAGCTACTATACCTTTGCAGTTGCTATCTTATCATATTGCAGTAATGCGGGGTTGCAATGTGGACCAGCCAAGAAATCTTGCAAAGTCGGTGACAGTAGAATAGTTACAAAAAGGCAGGCAACTGCCTTTTTTTTGCCTTTGTCTTATAGATAAAAACAATATTATTTGATATTAAATCATTTATGAGTATGACACTTGTTCAGTTGGAGTACATCGTAGCGGTTGATACACACCGAAATTTCGTGCTTGCGTCTCAAAGCTGTTTTGTAACGCAACCCACCCTTAGCATGCAAATTCAAAAACTTGAAGAAAATCTGGGGATTAAGATTTTTGATCGTAGCAGGCAACCGGTTGTACCAACAGAAATTGGCCAACAGGTAATTGCTCAGGCGAGGATAATTTTGAACGAAAGCAGACAATTAACCGAGTTGATTAAGGTGTTTAATAATGAGCTTTCGGGCGAATTGAAGATAGGGGTTATACCTACGGTAGCGCCGTATTTGCTCCCTCAAATTATCCCTGGTTTCAGCAAAAAGTATCCTAAGGTGCAGCTAATGATTTGGGAATATACCACAGAACAGATCATTCAGAACCTCAAAGTCGGACTTCTTGACTGCGGAATATTGGCGACGCCTTTAGAAGAGCCGACTTTATTTGAAATCCCCCTTTTTTATGAAAGCTTTGTAGTTTACCTCTCGTCCTCAAGCCCTTTGATGAAGAAAAAGGAGATAAGTAATAAAGACATAGACTTTGACGAACTCTGGCTGCTTAATGAAGGTCATTGCATGCGTAACCAGGTTCTTAATATTTGTCAGCGAAAGAAAGCCGGAGAGAGTAACAAACAATTTGAATATAATACCGGAAGCGTTGAAACGCTGAAGCGGATGGTAGATCTAAACAGTGGTATTACTATCCTGCCAGAACTTAGCCTGAAGGATTTATCGGAAGAACAAATCAGTCGTTCCCGGCGTTTTGTGTCACCGGTGCCGGTAAGAGAAATAAGTATCGTTACGCACCGGAATTTTTTAAAGCGCGGAGTTATCAAGGCTCTGGAAAACGAGATTTTAGAGGCGGTTCCTAAAGAGATGCATGAAAAAAATAAGCGAAAGGTTTTGGATACCTTTTAAGTTCTTCTTCTGAAAAAACGAAGTATCCAGATAATTACTGCGATAATAGCTACAACAATAAAAATCCCTACGTATATCCCTGCCTGAAAGATGTCGGCTATAGCTTCGCAACCAGAAAGCAGAGTAACTGTGAATGCTGCAAGAGTTAAGATCAGTGTGTTTTTCATAGTCTGCAAATAAAAAAAGTAGTGTATATTAAATACACTACTTTTAAAGAAATAGTTTTTATTACAGATTATTTCTTGGCTGCAGAGTAGCGTTCAGCTACTGCATCCCAGTTAATCACATTAAAAAATGACGCGATGTAATCAGGACGACGGTTTTGATAATTCAAGTAATAAGCATGCTCCCAAACATCCAGTCCTAAAATTGGAGTTCCTTTCACATCAGCAACATCCATTAAAGGATTATCTTGATTTGGGGTTGAAGACACTTGCAGCTTTCCATCAGCGTCAACGCTTAACCAGGCCCAGCCGGAACCAAAACGTGTTGCTCCAGCTTCGCTGAATTTCTTTTTGAAATCTTCGAATGAACCAAACGCTTCATTAATCGCGGTAGCTAATTCTCCAGAAGGCTGACCGCCACCATTTGGGCCGATCACTGTCCAGAATAAACTGTGGTTATAATGACCGCCTCCGTTGTTGCGAACGGCAGGAGCATATTGCGAAATGCTCGCCTGCAGATCTTCTAATGATTTCGATTCTGCATCAGAACCTGCAATTGCGTTATTGAGATTGGTAACATAAGCATTGTGGTGTTTTCCATGATGGATCTCCATTGTTGCTTTGTCGATATGAGGTTCTAATGCGTCGCTTGCGTAAGGTAACGCTGGTAATTCAAAAGCCATAATATTATCGTTTTAGAGGTTAAAAATTTGAAAGACACAAATATAACTTATGCTTAAAATAATTGTTCAGCGGGATGTCAAGTTTTATTTCTTTTAGACAAAAAGAAGTCTTTTACCAGCGATCCACATTCCAATTCTTTAATCCCACCTATAATTTCGGTTTTAGGATGCAGGATGTTGTGGTTTATCCGGCGAAAGCCGCGCTGGACATCCGGGGCGCCGTAAACTATCCGGCTTATTTGGGTCCAGTATGATGCGCCGGCGCACATTACACAAGGCTCGATGGTAACATAAAGAGTGCAATCTTTTAAATATTTTCCCCCTAAGTAGTTAGCTGCAGCAGTAAAGGCCTGCATTTCTGCATGGGCTGTTACGTCATTCAGCTTCTCGGTAAGGTTATGTCCTCTTCCAATTATTTTGCCATTTGAAACTATTATTGCCCCGATAGGCACCTCGTCGAGACTTAAAGCTAGCTTCGCTTCTTTAATAGCCTCAGTCATAAAAAAATCATCGGGCGCCATCGTGGGTTCATCCACAAAGCTTACGTATCTCATAAATATCTAAACTAATTTGGCGCCGTTAGGAACCGGTTTTTCAACCGAAGCCAGAACTATATCGCCGTTTTCGTCGGTAAATCCGGTAACCAGAAACTCCGACATAAATCTTCCTATTTGCTTTTTGTGGAAGTTGACCACCCCTACAATCTGCCGGCCAACCAGGTCATCTTTTGTGTAATGTTTGGTTATTTGAGCGCTGCTCCACTTAATGCCGAATTCACCAAAATCGGCTTTTATTTTAAACGCAGGTTTTCGGGCTTCCGGAAACTCCAGTACTTCTAATATTGTTCCGGCTCTTAATTCAACCTTTTCAAAGTCGTTCCAGGAGATTATTTCCATGGCTTCAAAAATAGGAGGTCTCAAGGTTAAATATCCCTAAAAGTTCTAAACTTTTTGGGCTTTTAATATAGATTTGCGGCATGGCGGAAGCACGGTTAAAAAAAGGAAAGGAAAAAGCAGTTAAACAGTTGCATCCCTGGGTATTCTCAGGTGCTCTGGAATCTATCAAAGGAAAACCTGTTAACGGAGAGGTTATTTCGGTAACTGATGCAAATGGGGATTTCCTCGCGAAGGGATTTTATAATAGCCAATCGCGTGTAGCTGTAAGGTTGCTGGAGTGGAAGGACGTTGAAATTGATGAAGTTTGGTGGCGCAGCAGGATCGCCAACGCCGTTAAATCGCGTGAAGGCCTACTGCATTCTGCTAATACTAATGTATGTCGCATTGCCTTTAGCGAGGCAGACTACCTTCCGGGATTGATAGTTGATAAATATGCGGATTACCTGTCTGTTCAAATTCACTCTTCAGGGATTGAGCGGGTAAAAGCGGTGTTGCTGGATGAACTTGAGAAGCAATTGCAGCCGAAGGGAATCTATGACCGGAGCGATGCGTCGGCACGTGCCCATGAAGGCCTGGATCCATCCAGCGGCATTTTATCAGGAGAGAACCCACCCGAGTATGTTGAGGTGCTCGAAAACGGGATAAAGTATTTAATCAACATATCTGAGGGCCAGAAATCAGGCTTCTTTTGCGATCAGCGGGATAACCGGAAGATTGTTGCCAGCTATTCTGAAGGGAAACGAGTATTAGACTGTTTCTCATACTCGGGTGGTTTTTCGCTGAATGCACTGAATGCTGGCGCCGCATACGTCGTAAGTGTCGACAGTTCTGCGCTGGCTATTGAAACCCTGGCCCGGAATATAGAATTAAACTGCTCTGATCGTTCTAAGCATCAATCTGTCCAGGCAGACGTTAATAAGCAATTGCGTGCTTTTCGCGATGCGGGGGAAAAGTTCGATATCGTGGTTCTCGATCCACCGAAATATGCTCCAAGCCGTTCGGCCTTAGATAAAGCTTCCAGAGCTTACAAAGACTTAAACAGAATGGGCATGTCTTTGCTAGACAGCGGCGGATTGCTCGCGACTTTTTCCTGTTCTGGTGCTGTGGACATCAACCTTTTTAAACAAATTCTGGCTTGGGCAGCTCTTGATGCTGGCAAAGAGGTTCAGTTTATAACCCAGTTTTGCCAGCCCGAAGATCATCCTGTAAGAGCATCCTTTCCCGAAGGTGAATACCTCAAGGGATTGCTTTGCCGTATCGTTTAGTTATTCCCGGTAATCGGCATTACCGGGGCTATTGTGTAACTGAACAGGTTTTGATTTTGCGCGCATTTTAAGATTAAGCATTTCTACCAGTACCGAAAAGGCCATCGCAAAATAAATGTATCCTTTCGGGATATGTTGTTCAAAGCCTTCGGCCAGTAATGACACTCCTATCAGTAACAAGAAGGATAGCGCAAGCATTTTAACTGTAGGGTGCTGATTGACGAACGAACTGATACCTCCTGCGGAAACCATCATGACAATTACCGCGATTACTACCGCAGCAATCATTACCAGAATTTCATCGGCCATACCTACGGCCGTGATTACTGAATCGAGTGAGAAAACTATGTCGAGTATTAGTATCTGGAAAATTACGCCGCTAAAAGAGTGAACTTTCCCGCCCTCAACCTGGTGGTCTTGACCTTCAAGTTTTTCGTGGATTTCGCTGGTGCTTTTATAGATTAGAAATAAACCGCCGATAATCAGAATTAAATCTCTGCCCGATATCGCCATTTTTTCGAGGAGACCCTCTTTAGATACGCCGATCCAATCACCAGGATTAAACAGGGTGGCCGTCAATCCCATTACCCAATTTAAAGATAGTAGGAGCAGTACGCGGGTGATCATTGCCAGAGCTAGTCCTAATTGCCGGGCTTTTTTCTGCTGATTTTCAGGTAATTTACCAGACAGTATCGAGATAAAAATGATATTGTCGATGCCTAGTACAATTTCAAGCACTGTTAAAGTTACAAGAGAAATCCAGATCTCCGGATTAGATAGCAATTCCATATTTTGTTGTTAAAGTTTAATCTGCGAATAAACAAAAAAACCCTCCAAATGCTGGAAGGTTTTTTAATCATTAATTTAAAAAGAACGTATGTATACTTAGAAGGACTAAGTCGATTGAAAACGGGCTCTAATTCCTGCACTTTTAACCGCCTTTGAGCCGATGATTTTTAATTAGAGTGGCGGTTACCTTTGTTGTTACAAAAAACTATACCAGTTTTTTTTTCTTAGTGGCAAACATACACTAATTGTCGAGAATTGTTTGTTAAATTTTGTTAAAAGATAGTTAAGTAACCTTTACGATACCCGGAGGCGGCAATTATTGCTTAGGTTTTAATTTATCTTCAAGAAGGTATTCGTCAATAAAATCGATGGCGTTTTTAAGTCGCTGAGAATCAGTGCCTGAAATTGTGGAATATTTTGCACTAAGCGAGTTTAATTCCATATGCCAGACTTTCATAAAATACTCACGCAGGTGGGGGAAATCTCGCAAAGGGTCGTCTTGCCAGGGAAGATCGATATCCATCAGGAGATATAAATCGTACGGGTGCCGGGGGAGCTCATCAAGCACTTCCTGAGGCGCTTTACCAAAGGTATAGTCGCTCCAGATTTTAACGGTTATAAAAGTTGTATCACAAATTAAGATGTCTTTAGCTTCAGATATTAACTGCTTTTCAAGCTCAAGCTGGCCTTTAAACATATTCAATTCATCTTCCCAGGTGCAGGGGGCAGTCAGCTTTTCGCAGTATTCTCTGGCAAATTCAGGCACCCACACCGTGTTATAATGTTCTGCCAGCTGCGCCGAAATAGTAGATTTACCGGTAGATTCCGGCCCCACTACCGCAATTTTCTTTATTAGGCAGTCTGCTTCCATGATCGCCTCCAGTCTAAATAGCCGATAGTTGCCAGCCCGAGATATAACGTATATAAAACCGCCGTAAGGGCCAGGTTTTTGTAGAGGAACAAAGGAATGTAGCAAATGTCAACCACAATCCATAAAATCCAGTTTTGCAGCACCTTCCGCGTCATCAGCAGTTGAGCAACGAAGCTTATTGCGGTGCATGTGCCATCGATATAAGGGACGTCTGTATCGGTAAATTTGTCGAGGAAAGCGCCAAGGCCGAATGAAAGGATCACGATTGCGGTAACCACCATCAGATATTCAGTTTTACCCAGAGATACTATCGGTTTCTGGTGTTGCTGTTTGCGCCGCACCCAATAATACCAGCCATAGACGCATGTGCCTAAAAAGTATAATTGGAGGAGGGCATCACCATAAAGTTTATATCGGTAAAATATCACTACGTAAGCCAACACACTTAATATCGCAACCGGCCAGTTCAGAATATGTTGCCTGGCGGCGAGATATACGCAAATAAAGCCGGTAATGGTTCCAAACCACTCAAGACCAGAAGTTTGTACTAACTGGGTCCAAATAAGTTGCCAGAAAGTAGCTTGGCAGAATATCACGGTAGCAAATTTAGCTTTCTAAGGCGTATAAAAAAACCCTCCTGATAATCAGGAAGGTTTAAATTGTTATGAGAACCTTAAAAAATTATTGAGTAGTAGCAGGAGTTGAAGTAAAGTTTAAGGTAGCCCGAACGCTAACATCTGTGTTCAAAGTATTCCGGAGGGTGTATTCCATTCTCACGCGGGCAGTCGAACTTTTAATAACATCATCCAAAAAGCGTGAATTATCTATGTCGAGAACAATGCTTGAACCTGCATTGGCAGATACGTCGTTACGTGTGGCAACCAGCACTTCACCAGAGCCGTCTCCCTTTGACAGATATAATCTTATCGTGCTAAACACTCCAAGGTTCTGATTCGATGGACTGCTAGCGTCGATTTTCGCATTGCTTATTCTTACTTCTTTGATTTGAGCATTAGAGCTTCCGCCGAAAATCTGATCGGCGCTGCTGGCCGGGCTTACTGCAGAGCGCATGCTTCCTGTGCTCGTCCCTGCCGGAATAATCAGGGTTGCTGTATAAGGGAGGGTGGAGCGGACGATAGATTGCACCGTAGCACATGCAGAAAGTATGGAAACCGCAACAAAGCCTAAAATTAACTTTTTCATATTCGTGTGTTTTCATGTGTAACAGTTATGCGGTTAAAAGGTTTTTTTGTTAATTTGAAGGAAAAAGTCGCTATTGTGAAACATTTACTCTTTTTGGTTCTACTCGTAAGTCTGTCAGCCTCAGCTCAGAAAATTAATACCTTTTATTTTAAAAAAGAGGATGTTTTTGTTGGCACAAAAGATGAAGCCGATTATATACGGATCATAACAGTGGCACTAACAAAAGGGGAATTTTCGGACGTTAAAGAGTATTACAGAAATGATCTTTTGAAGCGGGAAGGAAAAAGTTCTTCATCCGGGCCGCATATTTCCTGGGAAGGGAACGTCGTTTCATACGATACTACAGGAACTAAGGTGTCAGAAATCACCTATAAAAAGGGACTTCTTTCAGGAGAGGCTTCATTTTATTATACTAACGGCCAGTTAAAAAAGACTTTGGTTTATGGCGTTGATATGGGAATGGACAAAGTAATTGATATAAGAAGAACTATCAAATATAAGCTGGCAAATTATTATGCCCCGAACGGTACAGAGCTTCTGAAAAACGGTAATGGTTTCATATCCGAAGTTGACACCGAAAATGATTTAGCCGAGGAAGGAAATTATGTAAATGGATTGAAGGATGGAATTTGGAAAGGTGTGTTTAAAAAAGACAATGCCTATGAAGAAGTATTTAAGGACGGAGAGTTTGTTTCCGGTAAGGTTAAACTGGCAGATGGAACAGTGAATGAATATAGCAAAGACGCCGAGCTGCCTGACTATCGCGGAGGGATGACGAAGTTTTACGAATATTTCGCACGGAACTATAAATATCCTCCGATGGCCCGAGAGGGTGGTATTGGTGGTAGGCTTTTAATCTCATTCGTAGTAGAGAAAGATGGTAGTCTGAGCGGTATTAACCTGCTTAAAGATTTGGGGTACGGCACCGGAGAGGAAGCTTTGCGCGTAATCCGCGAAACGCGAAGATGGGTTCCGGGGAGGCAGCATGGCGTGCCTGTAAAGGTGTCGTTCACATTGCCCATCCAATTACAGATGACCAGCTCACCTTCAAGAAAATAAGCTTGATTGATTTCTTTTTGAGTCTGAATCCGAATTCCTTGGGTTACTGCGACGAATATTAATAATCGAGCAAAAAAAGTATTTAAAATACCCCTTCAAATTTATACCTTTGCATCCCGACAATAAAGTCGGGATTTCGGTCAAACGCTCCCCGGCAGTTTAAATCATATTTTAAATTTTGACTTACAATTTTCCCCTGTAAAATGCCAAAAGACACTTCCATTAAATCAGTATTGATTATCGGTTCAGGACCAATTATTATCGGTCAGGCTGTAGAATTTGATTATTCAGGTTCGCAAGCTGCTCTCTCCTTGAAGGACGAGGGGATTGAGGTTTCCATTATAAACTCCAATCCGGCTACTATTATGACTGATAATGTAATTGGTGACCATGTTTACTTATGGCCCTTAACCTGCGAAAGCGTTGAGAAAATATTACAGGAACGTCATATTGATGCCGTATTACCTACTATGGGTGGGCAAACAGCATTGAACCTTGCAAAGGAAGCAGAAGAGCGCGGAATCTGGAAAAAATATGGTGTGCGGATTATCGGTGTAGATATTGCTGCAATTGAAAAAACCGAGAATCGCGAAGAGTTCCGCCAGTTAATGGTCGATATCGGTGTAGGTGTAGCTCCTTCAAAAATTGCTAACTCTTTTCTGGAGGGAAAAGAAGCAGCCCAGGAGATTGGCTTTCCACTGGTTATTCGTCCTTCCTATACCATGGGAGGATCGGGAGGTGGTTTCGTTCACAAAAAGGAAGATTTCGACGTAGCCTTAAGCCGCGGTTTACAGGCGTCGCCAACTCATGAGGTATTGGTTGAAAAAGCCGTAATTGGATGGAAGGAATACGAGCTCGAATTGCTTCGTGATAACAAAGACAACGTAATTATCATTTGCTCCATTGAGAATTTCGACCCGATGGGAATCCATACCGGCGACTCGATAACTGTTGCTCCGGCAATGACATTAAGCGACCGCTGTTACCAGGATATGCGTAACCAGGCGATAACGATGATGCGTGCCATCGGAAATTTTGCCGGCGGTTGTAATGTTCAGTTTTCTGTTAATCCCGCAGATGAGTCTATTATTGCTATCGAAATTAATCCAAGGGTATCACGCTCTTCGGCTTTAGCATCAAAAGCAACGGGCTACCCGATTGCAAAGATTGCTGCCAAGCTGGCGATCGGGTACAACCTCGATGAAATAGAAAATCAGATAACCAAAACCACATCTGCATATTTCGAACCAACTCTCGACTATGTCATCGTAAAGATCCCTCGCTGGAACTTTGATAAATTCAAAGGGGCCAACATGGAACTAGGTTTGCAGATGAAGGCGGTTGGAGAAGTTATGGCAATCGGCCGTACATTCATAGAAGCGTTGCAAAAAGCTTGTCAGAGCTTGGAGATCGGGCGGGCAGGCTTGGGCGCTGATGGACGGCAGAATCGTAACCTCGACGAAATCATGTACGGCCTGGAGCATCCTAGCTGGAACCGTCTGTTTTTGGTGAAAGATGCGATGACGCTTGGTGTTCCGATGGAATCCATCCGTAAAGTCACTAAGATAGATAAGTGGTTCCTGTTGCAAATTCAGGAACTTGTTCAGCTTGAGCAGGAACTAAAACGCTACTCTCTAAACAATATCCCTAAAGAATTTTTCTTCACTCTTAAGCAAAAAGGATTTTCGGATGTCCAGATCTCCTGGTTACTAGGCAATGGAACTACCGAGGATGAAGTTTACGAGCGCAGAAAGGAGCTGGGAATTAAGCGGGTATATAAAATGGTAGATACCTGTGCTGCTGAGTTTCCAGCACAAACGCCATATTATTATTCAACCTTCGAAGACGAAAATGAATCAACTCCAAGCGATAGAAAGAAAATTATTGTTTTAGGATCCGGCCCGAATCGGATTGGTCAGGGTATCGAATTTGATTACTCTTGTGTGCACGGATTATTGGCAGCTAAAGAAAGCGGCTTTGAATCGATCATGATTAACTGTAATCCTGAAACGGTTTCAACAGATTTCAATATGGCTGATAAGCTTTATTTCGAGCCTGTTTTCTGGGAGCACGTTCGTGAGATTATAGAGCTTGAAAAGCCGGAGGGTGTAATTGTTCAGCTGGGTGGTCAAACTGCTCTTAAAATGGCTGAAAAGCTCCATCAGTACGGGATAAAGATTATTGGTACATCTTACGATAATATGGATATTGCTGAAGATCGCGGCCGTTTCTCCGATTTATTGAAAGATTTGGGAATTCCTTATCCAAACTATGGTGTAGCAGAGGATGCTGAAGAAGCATTGGTAGTGGCAAAGAAAGTGGGTTATCCGGTATTAGTTCGTCCGAGTTATGTATTAGGCGGACAAGGGATGAGCATCGTGATAAACGATGAAGATCTGGAAACTGCTGTAGTTAAATTACTAGGCGACCTTCCGGGAAACCGCGTTTTAATTGACCATTTCCTTGACCGTGCAGAAGAAGCGGAGTCTGATTCAATATGTGATGGCGAGGATGTGCATATCGTAGGATTAATGGAGCACATTGAGCCTGCCGGTATTCACTCAGGCGATTCAAGTGCTGTATTGCCACCTTTCAACTTGTCGGATAATGTGATTCGTCAGATGGAGGAATATAGTATCAAGTTAGCGAAAGCATTAAATGTGATCGGCTTGTTAAACATCCAGTTTGCAATAAAAGACGAGAAGGTATATGTAATTGAAGCGAATCCAAGAGCTTCGCGTACGGTGCCTTTCATCGCGAAAGCGTATGATGTGCCTTATATCAACATAGCTGCTAAAGTGATGCTCGGTGTTAATAAGTTGAAAGACTTTAAGATTGAGAGGAAGCTTGTTGGTTATGCCATTAAAGAGCCTGTATTTTCTTTCGATAAATTCCCTGAGGTTGAAAAACAGTTAGGACCGGAGATGAAATCAACAGGCGAGGCGATAAGGTTCATTAAAGATCTGGAAGACCCTTACTTTGTTAAGTTATACAAAGAGAAATCAATGTATTTGAGTAAATAATATTGAAAGCCGGTTGAGAAACCGGCTTTCTTTTTTGAATACATTTTTATTGGCGATTATAAATTACCCAAACAACGAACTGAACACCTCCTCAATCTTCGAAACACTTTTTATTTCAATGGAAGAATAGCGCTTCACATCCAAGCCTTTTTGATTGTATTTAGAAATGTAAATCTGCTGAAATCCGAGCTTCTCAGCTTCCGCAATTCTCTGCTCTATTCTATTTACTGCTCTTATCTCGCCAGAGAGGCCAACTTCGGCTGCAAAACAGACTTTCGTAGATACCGATATGTCTTCATGAGATGAGATAATAGCGACTACTACGGCCAGATCAATCGCCGGATCCTCTACTTTCAGCCCACCCGCTATGTTTAAAAATACATCCTGCGCACTTAACCGAAAGCCACAACGTTTTTCGAGAACGGCCAGCAACATATTCATACGTTTGGTATCAAAGCCCGTGGCAGATCGCTGAGGGGTTCCGTAAGCAGACACGCTGACCAAGGCCTGGGTTTCGATCAGCATTGGTCTGGCGCCTTCCAGCATCGCCGATATGGTGATTCCACTTAATTCCTCATCGCGTTGTGAAAGCAGGATTTCGGAAGGATTTGAAACTTCCCGGAGGCCGCTGCCCTGCATTTCGTAAATTCCCAGCTCGGAAGCAGAACCAAACCGATTTTTAATAGCCCGCAGAATGCGATATACATGATGCCTGTCGCCCTCAAATTGCAAAACGGTGTCTACCATGTGCTCGAGGATCTTAGGTCCTGCAATGGCTCCATCTTTCGTAATATGGCCTATCAGGAAAACTGGCGTTGAGGTTTCTTTTGCAAAGCGAAGAAGCTCTGCAGTACATTCGCGAACTTGTGAGACGCTGCCAGGGGTAGATTCAATATGAGCAGAATGTAAAGTCTGGATAGAATCAATAATTACAGCCTGCGGTTCGAGAATCTCTATTTGTTTAAATATGTTTTGGGTTGAGGTCTCTGTTAGAATATAGCAATCCCCACCTTTTCTTTTTGATAAGGGAGCTAGGCGTTCGGCACGCATTTTTATTTGTTGTTCGCTTTCCTCGCCTGAGACATAAAGAATTTTCATCCCCGGAAGGTTAAGAGCTAATTGCAGCATCAGGGTGGATTTTCCGATTCCCGGTTCTCCGCCTATAAGTACCAAAGATCCCGGAACGATGCCTCCGCCTAACACCCGGTTAAATTCTGAATCGGGAGTAATTAATCTGCTCTCTTCTGCAAATACAATTTTATCAATCGCCGAGGGTTTCGCTACTCTTGAATTCCCGGAAGCGGTTTTCCATTCGGGCACAGAGCTGTTCCCTTTCTGGATAACTTCTTCCACGAAACTATTCCATTGATTACATGAGGGGCATTTACCCAGCCATTTGGCGGATTCGTACCCACAACTCTGACAAAAATATGCTGATCTGGTTTTAGCCAACTGATTGATGTGAAAATGTGTTATGTGCAAATGTGCAGATTATCCGTGCAAATGGAAAAGATTAAGAAATTAAAATGTGCAGATGTTCGCATATTTGCTCATCTGCACATCTGATAATTTGCACATTATAATTTAATCTCTTCTTCCTTAGAATTCAGGAAGTGAAACTCGGTGAGGTAGTAAGAAGGCTCGCCTTTTACTTTAATTCGTTTACCATATTTGAAGAACCACTGCCACTGGCGTGAGTAGATGCCTTTTTTAATGTAGGCTTCAATGTATGGGTGCACGCAAAGCGTAATATTTTTCTCGTTTTGCTCATTGAGGATGTAGTTGAGATTGTTCTCAATATCATCCATTAAAATGATGCTGGCTTTGATTTCTCCTGTGCCGTCGCAGGCCGGGCATTTTTCGTTGGTAACGATGTTCATTTCTGGTCGAACACGTTGCCTGGTAATTTGAACCAATCCAAACTTACTTGGGGGCAGAATGGTGTGTTTTGCCCGATCAAGAGACATTTGTTCCCGCAGGTATTCAAACAGTTCTTTCCGGTTGGTTGGTTTGTGCATATCGATAAAATCGATCACAACAATTCCACCCATATCGCGTAAACGCAATTGTCTGGCAATCTCTTTAGCGGCTTCTTTATTTACCTGGAACGCATTTTCTTCCTGGTTTTCCGGATGAGCAGTTCGATTTCCACTGTTTACATCGATTACGTGTAGAGCCTCTGTATGCTCTACCACAAGATAGGCCCCACCCGGTAAATTAACTGTTTTGCCAAAAGCTCCCTTAATCTGTTTATCAACTCCGAAGTGTTCGAATATCGGCTCTCTTTGCTTATAGAACTTTACAATGCGTTCTAGCTCCGGAGAGATTCCCTGGATATAAGAGCGAACCTCTTCGTATATGGTTGGATCATTAACGTGGATATTTGCAAAGTCTGCGTTTAAAATATCCCTCAGAATGGTAGAGGCTCTGCCCATTTCTCCGAGCACTTTTTTAGAAGGTTCGGTAAGAGGTAGCCGGGTGGCAAACGATTCCCATTTTGCGATGAGATCAAGTAGATCCTTCTGGAGTTCGGCAACGCCTTTTCCTTCAGAAACAGTTCGGATAATTACTCCGAAATTTTTTGGTTTAATGCTTTCAACAATCTTTTTCAGGCGATTTCTCTCAGAATTATTTTTAATTTTTTTCGAGATAGAAATCACGTCAGAAAAAGGCACTAACACTACAAATCTTCCCGCAATGGAAAGATCTGAGCTTAAGCGCGGGCCTTTTGTTGAAATAGGTTCTTTAGCAATCTGAACCGGCAACAACATATTGCGATTCAGAATTTCAGAAATTTTGCCGGACTTGTTTATATCCTGTTCCAGCTTAAAACTATTTAGCAGTTTCTCTTTGTAACTGCCATTCTTTACAATCTTAGTCAGCTTAATAAGCGACTGCACCTGTGGCCCCAGGTCAAGATAATGCAGAAAAGCATCTTTTTCATAGCCCACATCCACAAAAGCAGCATTTAGCCCGGGCATGATCTTTTTGATCCTGCCAAGGTAAATATCACCAACAGCATAATTGTTGTTAATGTGCTCTGTGTTGAGTTCTACGAGTTGCTTGTCCTGCAGTAAAGCTATAGTCACCCCGTTGGGGGTTGAATTGATGATTAATTCTTTTACCAACAGCTACTCTTTTATGGCGGGGGTTCCCGCCAGGGTACAACACCAAATGAATTATAAACACAAGAACCTCCTGACGCAATGCGTGGAGGGTAATATTTATATGCTCCATGGTTAAACCATGGGCCTATAATTATTTCTTCTTATGTCTATTCTTTCTTAAACGCTTTTTGCGTTTGTGGGTAGCCATTTTATGTCTTTTTCTTTTTTTACCGCTTGGCATAACTTGAGTTTTTAAATGTTTTTATTTAATTATTTCTTTAATTCTTGGATTTTGTGGTCAACAAACCTGCTTAAATCAGGGTCGGCAGCCAGCTCTTTACTTTTTTCGTAAGCTGTAATGGCCTCGTCTTTTTGTCCCAGGTTTTCGTACGCTGAAGCTAAATAGAACCATGCATCTGGCGTTGGTTTAACTTCAATCACGGTTTTAAATCTGTTGACAGCTTTATCAAATTGGCCTGATTTAATTGAGAAAAGTCCCAGGTTTAAATTGGCCTTCACATTCTTTGGATCTTGCTTCACAACATCTAAAAGTAATGTGATCCCCTGCATTGGGTTAGGTGTTCCGCTTACATAAGCAACCCCTAATCCTGTTTTTGCATCCAGGCTGGCAGGTTGCAATTCCAGTGCCTTTTGATATGTTTCAATAGCTTTTTGTACTAAGGCAGGTTGTGTTAAGCTATCCTTTTCAGCCTGGTAAGCATCCGTAAATAAATCACCAGCTTTGAGCCAGTCTGCATAATTGTTGCCTGTCTGTGCAAGTATTTCGTAATAAAATGCACCTGGAGCGGGCTGATTGATGTCAACCCATTTTGTCGCAAGTTGTCTTTGCAGCTCAGTTTTCTCAGACGCATCGGCAGCTTTGAGCTGATTCTCGAGTTCTGTGATTTGCTGAGCAAAATTTGCGTTCAGTTTTTGTTTCGCAGTTTCAGAAACCGTTTGAATGGTTAGAACAGAAACTTTGGCTGCATTCTCCGCCTCTTCTCCCGAGTGTTGCCCTTCTTCTTTAACTAACCCTTTAATATCTAAAGAAAGCAAAAGGCCCATCAGAACCACTACTAATCCAACAACTGCTATTTGCTTTCTTTTCATTTAAAATTATGCTTCTGCGCCAGCTGCTTCTTTAGCTGCAGCTTCTAATTTCGTTACATTACCGTTTTTTACTTTCTCGACAAACACTTTGGCAGGTTTGAAACTTGGAACGAAATGTTCCGGGATAATAATTGCTGTGTTTTTTGAAATGTTACGTGCTGTTTTTGTTGCCCTTTTCTTAACTACAAAGCTCCCAAAACCTCTAACATATACATTCTCACCTTCTACCATAGAAGTCTTCACCACTTTAAAAAACGCCTCTATCGCTTCTTGTACATCTAACTTCTCAATTCCAGTCTTACTAGATATTTCTGCGATAATCTCTGCTTTAGTCATGTCTAATTTAATTAAACTTTATTTGTAAATACTTAATTGTTTTGGGGTTGCAAAAGTATTGCTTTAAATTGAATTCGGGAAATAAATCAAAAAAATATTACGCTGTCCCAACTCGCGCTCCGTAATTACCTTTGCAGTATTCTTAAATTTTATAGATGAGCTTTATCGATGAAGTGATTGGATGGTATCTTGTAAATAAACGCGATTTGCCTTGGCGGAATACCACAGATCCGTATATAATCTGGTTGTCGGAGATTATTTTGCAGCAAACAAGGGTTGAACAAGGCTTGCCCTACTTCTATCGCTTTGCGGAAAAATATCCAAGCGTATCTGAGTTTGCTGCTGCCACGGAAGATGAGATATTGAATCTGTGGCAGGGGTTGGGTTATTACTCGCGCGGCCGGAACATGCACCGCACGGCGCAGATGGTTATGGAAGACCACGCAGGCTATTTCCCTAAAAAGTATGATGAGCTGATAAAATTAAAGGGTGTAGGTGAATATACGGCAGCGGCCATTTCTTCCTTTGCTGCTAACGAAGCAAAGGCAGTAGTGGATGGAAATGTTTTCAGACTACTTGCCCGGTACTTCGGTATTGAAGAACCGATCAACTCTCCGAAAGCTAAAAGGGTTTTCACAGCGCTGGCAAACGAGCTTATTGATGAAAAAAATCCTGCAACAAGCAACCAGGCTTTAATGGAATTCGGGTCCTTACAATGCAGGCCTAAAAATCCTTTGTGTGGTTCATGTCCGCTGCAGCCTGACTGCGAGGCATTTAAAAAAGGTTTAACAGATATCCTTCCGCTTAAGCTGAAAAAGCAAGTATCCAGAAACCGATACTTTTCTTATGTTTTGCTCTTATCTGACGGGAAAATATTGTTGAATAAACGGGGGCCGAACGATATCTGGCAAAATCTGTATGAACTTCCTCTTATTGAAACCACTGAAGCGGAAGACGCTTTAAATATAGTAAGTACCCAAGGGTTCAGAGATATGTTCGGTAGGGCTGAGATTAAGAGTGTCTATGGGCCGGTGAGGCACGTTTTAAGTCACCAAAAAATCCACGCACAGTTTATTGTAATCGATACGATAGCAGGCCAGGTTGATTTAAAAAAAGACAGTTTGTTTTTTGCAGATATCGCCCAGCTCGAACATCTGGCGCAACCAAAATTAATTTTTTCTTTCCTCAAAAAATTTCTAAATTGAAGTTTAATTCATTTGTAAACTAAATCAATGTCAGGAGTTAATAAAGTTATTTTAGTTGGACATTTAGGCAAGGATCCTGAAGTTCGGCATCTGGAAGGCGGCACTACTTTAGTTAATTTTCCATTAGCTACGTCCGAGACGTATAATAAAGATGGGAAGAAAATTGAGCAAACCGAATGGCATAATATCGTAATGTGGCGGGGCTTGGCCGATGTTGCTGCAAAATACCTGCAAAAAGGCAAGCTGGTATATATTGAAGGTAAAATCCGCAGTCGAAATTACGAGGATAAAGAAGGCAATAAAAGATATATTACCGAGATTATTGCTGAGAATTTCACAATGCTTGGCCGCAAAAACGACAATGAAAACAATGAAGGTCATCAACCAAATAACCACGTTCACACGAATGCTAAGCCAGAGAAGCAGCTGGTAGATTTTAATGACGATGGCTCTGATGATTTACCTTTTTAGACGATATTCATTCAGCAAGCGAGTGGCTAGCTGAATGAATGTTTTTCATCCCTTTCTCTGCATCTCCTCCTCTGACCCAAAAAACATACATTAAATTTACATTACGTGTTGTGTTTGTTGATTTTAATTCAATACTTTTGCATGCTTTAAACCGTTTAATACACTGTAAGTCAAAGCATAGAAATGAACGTATTCATAACCATAACTACAGAGCAGCTTCCATACACTAATGGGTATGTAAGCCGTATGGTACGTGAGAATAACAGCAGTGAACGTTTAGTGCTTAGACACCGACGACCCTTCATGCCAAGGGTTTGATCCCTGGCATCCCACCCGGCTCTCCATTTAAGTGGAATTTTAAACAACAAATTTTCCTGAAAACTGTAAAAGCGTAATGCTTTTTTGTCCGCCAAGCGGATTTTTTAAAAAAATGAACGAAAACGATTTCTCTATAGTAGTAGCATCTGAGGCCCATGCAGGTTATGCGCAGCAGATATGTGATGAGATGGCTGAGTCAGCGAAAGCCCGGGGAACTGGTATTGCCAAACGCAGTCCGGAATACGTGGCTAATAAAATGCGCGAAGGAAAGGCTGTAATTGCTCTACACAAAGACGGTACCTGGGCGGGGTTTTGCTACATCGAAACATGGGACGGCGAGTTTGTAGCCAACTCGGGATTGATCGTAAATCCTATCTATCGTAAAGCCGGACTGGCTAAAGCAATTAAGAAAAGAATATTTGACCTTTCGAGAGAAAAGTATCCTGATGCAAAAATATTCGGGCTGACTACCGGTTTAGCTGTAATGAAAATTAATTCTGAACTGGGATATGAGCCGGTTACTTACTCTGAGCTTACCAAGGATGAAAATTTTTGGAGCGGTTGCAGAAGTTGCGTGAACTTCGATATTTTGACGATGAAGGAGCGCAAAAACTGCCTTTGTACCGCGATGCTTTATGATCCGGTTGAGAAGAAGAAAGATGCGGAAGAGAAAGCAAAAAAAGACATGACCCATAAGGCCTCATTGTTAGAGCGGATTGAAGAAACAATTAAGAAATCTTTGAAAGTGGTTGCGGTTTATATTAATCTTGTACCCAAATTCTTACACTTATAAATAATGAAGAAGAAAGTTGTTTTGGCCTTTAGTGGCGGTTTAGATACATCATATTGTGCAATCTATCTGTCTAAAGACCTTAATCTTGAAGTGCATTCCGTGATTGTCGACACCGGTGGTTTTAGTAAAGAAGAGCTCGAGTACATCGAAAAGCGTGCTTACGCCCTGGGAGTAGCATCTCACCATGCTGTTGATGCGGTTAAAGGATATTATGAAAGTTCTATCCGTTACCTGATTTATGGAAACGTACTGAAGAATAATACTTATCCACTTTCTGTAAGTGCCGAACGAGTTACACAGGCTACCGCGATTGCAGAATATGCGAAAAAAATCGGTGCAGATTATGTTGCTCATGGTTCGACGGGAGCGGGTAATGACCAGGTTCGTTTCGACATGATTTTCAATATTCTTTGTCCGAATGTTGGAATCATTACACCAATCCGCGATTTGAAATTATCCCGCGAAGCCGAAATAGAATACTTAAAAGCCCACGGAGTTGAGTTTAATTTCGAAAAAGCTCAGTACTCCATCAATAAAGGTATCTGGGGAACTTCGGTAGGCGGAAAAGAAACGCTTCAGTCTAAAGGCATTCTGCCTGAAGAAGCATGGCCGACTCAAGTTACTAAAACTGATGCTGAGCAGGTTGAAATAGAATTTAAGAAAGGTGAGTTAGTTGGTATAAATGGTCAGCAATATTCACATCCTGTTGATGCTATCCAGGCATTGCAAGCAATAGTAGGCCCTTACGGAATAGGTCGCGATATCCACGTTGGTGATACTATCATCGGAATTAAAGGCCGAGTAGGATTTGAAGCAGCTGCCCCAATGGTGATTATAAAAGCTCATCATCAGCTAGAAAAGCACACTCTTACCAAATGGCAGTTAAGCTGGAAAGATCAGCTTGCGATGTTTTATGGTAACTGGATGCATGAAGGGCAGTTTCACGATCCGATTATGCGGAACATGGAAGTTTTCCTCGCTGATACTCAGAAAACGGTTAGTGGCAAAGTATTCGTTCAGCTAATGCCCTACCGTTTCCAGGTAATCGGCATAGAATCTAAACACGATTTAATGGCCAGCAAGTTCGGTAGCTATGGCGAAATGAACGAAGGCTATACAGGAGATGATGTAAAAGGCTTCTCTAAGATATTTGGCAACCAGGTAAAAATTTACCACAGCGTGAATCAGGATGAAAATTAAAGCTGGAATTGTCGGCGGCGCGGGTTATACAGGAGGAGAATTGCTTCGCATTTTGGTAAATCACCCAGATGTCGAAATTTCTTTTGTGCACAGTAACAGCAACGCAGGCAATTATATCTACGATGTTCATTCAGATTTAATTGGTGACACAAATCTGAAATTTACAAGTCAGCTCTCGCAGGATATCGACGTGCTTTTTCTATGTGTTGGACATGGCGATGCAAAGAAGTTCCTCGATGCGAACTCGATTGATGACCGAATTAAAATCATTGATCTGAGTCAGGATTTTAGACTGAGTCAAAATTCAAAATTCAAAAGTAAAAACTTTGTTTACGGCCTGCCGGAACTAAATAGAGAGACGATCAGATTAGCCCGGAATATTGCAAATCCTGGATGTTTTGCCAGTTGCCTGCAATTAGCAATGCTTCCGCTTGCTAAAGCTGGATTGCTGACAAACGATGTGCACATTTCGGCAACTACCGGATCTACCGGCGCAGGACAAAGCCTTTCTCAAACTTCCCATTTTAGCTGGAGGAATAACAATCTTTCTGTTTATAAGGCTTTCGGTCATCAGCATTTAAACGAGATCGGCGAAAGCATCAAACAGCTTCAGCCATCGTTTGACGCCGAAGTGAACTTTATTCCCTATCGGGGGGATTTCACACGAGGCATTATGGCCTCTGTATACACCGAATGTGAATTGAGCCAGGAAGAGCTGGACAATTTATACCAACAGTACTATGCCGAACATGAATTTACTCATGTCAGCAAAAAGAATATCGACTTAAAGCAAGTCATAAATACAAATAAGTGCCTGGTACATGTCGAGAAACATGGAAACAAAGTCATGATACTGAGCATAGTTGATAATTTATTAAAAGGGGCATCAGGGCAGGCAGTTCAGAACATGAATTTGATGTTCGGCTTTGACGAGAGAGCAGGACTGAGGCTTAAAGCACAAGCCTTTTGAGCAGAAAGGGTGAAAGCTTAAAGCAGAAAGCTCATGCGAGACTATAAAAAACTTGAAGTATGGAAAAAGGCACATCAACTAAACTTGTTTGTGTACCGAGATGTACTTCCTTTATTTCCAAAGCATGAAACGTTTAGCTTAGCTTCTCAAACTAAGCGAGCAGCTTATTCTATTCCGATGAATATTGTTGAAGGGTGTGGTAAGTATACCGAAAAGGACTTTACTAATTTCCTCGATATAAGTTTAGGCTCAACGCATGAACTGGAATATTGCTGTCTGTTGTCCAAAGATTTAAATTATTTGCCAGAGGAGTTATTCGTAAGTGTAAACAATGAAGTAAATCAGGTGAAAGCAATGCTTATAGGCTTAATCAAGTCTATTCGCGGCTAGAAGCTTTATGCTTTCAGCTTTTACCTTTAACCTTGAATATCATGAAACTATTTGACGTTTATCCCATAAACAATATTGAAATTGTTAAAGGACAAGGAAGCCTTGTTTGGGATAAAAATGGCCAGGAATACCTGGATCTTTACGGCGGTCATGCTGTAATCTCTGTCGGACATACTCATCCGCATTACGTTAACCGTCTTACCGATCAGTTAAATAAGCTTGGTTTCTATTCAAACTCAATTGAAATACCCCTTCAAATTGAATTAGCTGAGAAGCTTGGCAAAGTTTCCGGAAGGGAAGATTACCAGTTGTTTTTAATTAGCTCGGGAGCAGAGGCAATAGAAAACGCTTTAAAGCTGGCTTCATTTTACAATGAACGGAAGAAGATAATCTCTTTTACAGGTGCTTTTCACGGCCGGACCTCACTAGCAGTAGCGGTTACTAACAATCCAAAACTTGTAGCTCCGGTAAACGAGAATGAAAATGTAATTTTCCTTCCTCATAACGATGAGGCCGCTTTGGAAAAAGCCTTTGCAGAATCAGGAAACGAGATATGTGCGGTTATCATTGAAGGAATTCAGGGCGTTGGTGGAATTAAGGTTGCAAGCGAAAGCTTCCTTCAAAAAATCCGTTCGCTTTGTGATCAGTATAACTCTGTATTCATTGCCGATTCGGTTCAATGTGGATACGGAAGAAGTGGCAAATTTTATTCTCAGGATTACGCAGGTGTCGATGCTGACATTTATACCATGGCAAAAGGGATGGGCAACGGTTTCCCGATTGCAGGAATCTCAATTGCTCCAAAGTTTAAGGCATGGCATTATATGTTAGGTACCACTTTCGGTGGAAACCATTTAGCTTGTGCGGCTGGTTTAGCAGTTCTTGAAGTGATGGAGCAGGAGAATCTGATGCAGAATGCCGCAGAAGTGGGAAGTTATTTACTAACTGAGTTGAAGAAATTCGACAGAATTAAAGAAGTACGGGGCCGGGGTCTAATGATCGGTATTGATTTGCCAGATGAATTGAGTCATGTTAAAAAGGAGCTTTTGTTTAAGCATCACATTTTTACAGGTGAAGCTAAGCCAAATGTGATTCGTTTGTTGCCTGCACTGAACTTAAGTAAGGCTCATGCTGATAGATTCCTTGAGGCATTTAGCCAGGAGCTAAAAGCAGAAAGTCTAAAGCAGAGAGCTACTGCATAAGCATATATATATATAAGGCGATTTTTAGAAAGCTTTCAGCTTTCAGCTTTTACCTTTAACCTTATAAAGATGAAACTATTCACTTCAGTACATGATGTTGCCAATGTTCCTGCTATCGTAAAAGAAGCACTCGAACTAAAGGCAAATCCTTTTGCTCATCAGGAGCTTGGAAAAAATAAGACAATCGGGTTGATTTTTCTCAACCCCAGTCTGCGTACCCGCTTGAGCACACAGAAAGCTGCGCTCAATTTGGGTATGAATGCTATTGTAATGAACATCGACAAAGAAGGCTGGGCTTTAGAAACCCGCGATGGAGTTGTGATGAACGGAACAACCGTAGAGCATATTCGCGAAGCAGCCGGTGTAATGGGAGAGTATTGTGATATTCTGGGTATCCGTTCTTTCCCAAGTTTGAAAGACAAGGAGGAGGATTATACCGAAGACATTTTCAACAAGTTCATTAAATACTCCGGAATTCCTGTGATAAGTCTGGAGAGCGCCACGCGTCATCCTTTGCAAAGCTTCGCCGATCTAATCACCATCGAAGAGCATAAAAAAACAGCGAAACCTAAAGTTGTTCTAACCTGGGCTCCGCATGTTAAGGCACTTCCACAGGCTGTTCCGAATTCATTTGCAGAATGGATGTGCAAAGCGCAGGAAGAGGGAATGATTGATTTTGTGATCACGCATCCGGAAGGCTATGAACTGGCTGAGAATTTCACCCCAGGTGCTAAGATCACGTATAATCAGGACGAAGCTTTATCGGGTGCTGATTTTATTTATGTGAAGAACTGGTCCAGCTATGAGGATTACGGCAAAGTTTTAACTGAGGGCGAAGGCTGGATGATGACACAGGAAAAGCTTAAAATTACCAATAAAGCAAAGGTAATGCATTGTCTTCCTGTTCGTCGCGATTTAGAATTAGGTTCTGATATTTTAGATAGCGAAGATTCATTAGTGATTAAAGAAGCTGCTAACCGGGTTTGGGCTGCCCAGGCTGTTATAAAGGGAATTTTGGAGGAACTGTAATGAAGTCACTTTACGTCATTAAAATTGGTGGAAATGTAATTGATAACTCGGAGAACCTTTATAATTTTCTGAACGACTTTGCTGGAATCGAAGGACATAAAATTCTGATTCATGGTGGCGGTAAGCTTGCGACCGACCTATCTCATGCCATGGGCGTTGAGCCAAAAATGGTTGATGGCAGGCGAATCACAGATATTGAAACCTTACGTATCGTGACCATGGTTTACGCTGGCTTAATTAATAAAAACATCGTTGCGCAGTTGCAGAGATTTGAATGTAATGCTATCGGCTTAACTGGTGCAGACGCAAATTTAATTCGTGCAAACCCTCGTCCTGTTAAGGAAATAGATTATGGCTTTGTAGGCGATTTACATGAAGGCTCTGTTGCCTCGGGTAAGTTAAGTGATATCCTGGAAACAGGTTTAATTCCGGTATTCTCAGCTATCACCCACGACGGTGAAGGCCAGCTATTAAATACAAATGCAGATACTATCGCTTCAGCTATTGCGATTGCGTTATCTTCGATATACGAGGTAAGTCTCGTATATTGCTTCGAGAAAAAGGGAGTGCTCACAAATGTTGCTGATGATGAATCGGTTATCCGCGAGATAAGTTCCACTGAATTTGAAAAATTAAAGTCTGATGGAATCATCGCCGGTGGCATGCTCCCCAAGTTGGAGAATGCTTTTAAGGCGATAAATAGCGGAGTGAATGAAGTTTATATCGGGAAATCCGATGAACTGGCACTTCTTAACGAACAATTATTCGGTACACGATTATTTGCATAATATGGAGACGAACGGAAATATAGCCATACTTGGCAGCGGTAATATGGGTTTGGCTTTCGCCGATGGATTAGTTAAATCTAATACCTATAAACCGTCTCAGATCATTCTGACAAGAAGGAGCATCGGTAATCTATCGAAGCAGGCTGAGGAAGGATATCAAACTACAACAAATAATTTTGAAGCTGTTCAACAGGCTTCAATCGTTGTGCTTGCTGTTCTTCCTCAGCAAATCGATACGCTTTTAGCTGAAATTTTACCGGCTATCAGTGCTGATAAACATTTGGTGATTTCAGTAATCACGGGTGTTTCTTGTCATGCCATCAAAGCAAAACTTGGTGAAAATGTTCAAGTGGTCCGCGCAATGCCGAATACCGCAATTTCCATTGGACAATCGATGACCTGCGTAACCACCGAAGACGCGAGGCAGGAAAATGTTGATCTTACTAAAAAGCTTTTCGAAACCGTAGGGTCTGTGGTTCAGATCAATGAAGATTTAATGTCGTCTGCAACCGCGCTGTGCGCCTGTGGTATAGCATTCTTTCTGCGTGCGATACGGGCGGCATCGCAAGGAGGAGTAGAGATAGGTTTCCATGCAGAAGATGCCTTAAAGATGGCTGTCCAAACAGCCAAGGGAGCCGCAGATCTATTACTGATCCATGGAACCCATCCCGAACACGAAATTGATAAAGTAACATCGCCGAAAGGCTGTACTATCGCAGGATTAAACGAGATGGAGCATCAGGGTTTTAGCTCTTCGCTAATCAAAGGGATAAGATTATCTGCTTTAAAAGCAGGAGGTTTATATACTGAATCCAAATAATGACTGAAACGCTCGCAGAAGAAAGTATTGAGTTACTGAAACGGTTAATTTCTATTCCTTCCATTAGCAGGGAAGAGAATAAAACCGCGGATACAATTGAGCTTTTCTTCAATGAGTGTGGCCTTAATCCCAAGAGAAGTCAGAACAATATCTGGAGCGTTAACCAGTTTTACGACGCTTCAAAGCCAACGATCCTTTTAAACTCCCACCACGATACCGTAAAGCCGAATCCCGGTTACACTCGGGACCCTTTTTCGCCTGATGTTGAAGATGGGAAGTTATATGGATTGGGAAGTAATGATGCAGGTGGCTGTTTAGTATCGCTGATTGCAACCTTCCGATACTTTTATAACCAGCCAGATCTTAAATATAACCTTTGTGTTGCTGCAACAGCAGAGGAAGAGATCTCCGGAAAAAACGGCATTGAATCTCTGGTACCTGAGCTGGGTCCTCTGGATTTTGCTATAGTGGGGGAGCCAACATTGATGGATCTTGCTATCGCAGAAAGAGGCTTAATGGTTCTTGATTGTGTCTCACATGGAAAAGCTGGCCATGCTGCCCGGGAAGAAGGAGAGAATGCCATTTATAAGGCCTTAAAAGATATTGAATGGTTCAGGATGTTTAAGTTTCCGAAGGAATCGGAAGTTTTTGGTCCTTTGAAAATGTCAGTTACCGTAATTAATGCGGGTTCGCAACATAACGTGGTACCAGCAAAATGTGATTTTGTGGTTGACGTTCGCGTAACAGACACTTACCGGAACGAGGAAGTAGTTGAAATTATAAAACAACACGTTGAATGTGAAGTAACTCCACGTTCAACCAGATTAAAGCCTTCGTCGATCAGTAAAGATCATCCTTTTGTTCAGGCAGGATTAGCTCTGGGAAGAAAAACATACGGCTCACCCACAACAAGTGATCAGGCGCTGTTAGATATCACATCAGTAAAGATTGGCCCTGGTGACAGCGCCCGTTCACATATGGCTGATGAATTTATTTATATTAATGAAATCCATAAAGGAATTGAGTTGTACATTGCGATGCTCGAAGAGCTGCTAAAGTAAGCTCATCAAATACTATTTATAATGAAGTTGTGGCAAAAAGATAAGCAAGTAGAAAAGTCCGTAGAAACCTTTACGGTAGGAAAAGATCGTGAGCTCGATGCCGAGATGGCGGCTTTCGATGTTCTTGGTTCCCTTGCTCATACCCGTATGCTTGAAAGCATAAATTTACTTAGTAAAGAAGATCTGGATACCGTTCAAAAGGAGCTGAAAAATATCTATAATGAAATTGCTGCCGGCGAATTTACCATCGAAGATGGGGTCGAAGACGTTCATTCACAGGTAGAATTACTGTTAACTCAACGCATTGGCGAAGCCGGCAAAAAAATCCATAGCGGCCGGTCGCGTAACGACCAGGTGCTGGTAGACTTGAAACTATATTTCCGTAGCCAGATTCAGCGCACAGTCGAAAATACTGAAGCATTATTTCGGCAATTGATCACACTTAGCGAGGAGCACAAGAACAAGCTGCTTCCGGGATATACGCATCTCCAAATTGCCATGCCTTCGTCCTTCGGATTATGGTTCGGCGCTTATGCCGAAAGTTTGGTGGATGATTTAGAGTTGATGCTTGCTGCATGGAAAGTGTGCAATAAAAACCCTTTAGGGTCAGCAGCGGGATATGGTTCGTCATTTCCGTTGAACCGTACCATGACTACGGAATTGTTAGGCTTCGACTCATTAAACTACAATGTTGTTTACGCCCAAATGGGACGTGGAAAAACCGAACGCATCCTGGCGCAGGCAATGTCGTCCATAGCGGCAACTCTTGCAAAGCTTTCCATGGACGTAACATTATTCATCAATCAAAACTTCGCATTTATCAGTTTCCCAGATGAACTGACCACAGGTTCGAGCATTATGCCTCACAAAAAAAATCCTGATGTTTTCGAACTGATGCGTTCACGTTGCAATAAAATTCAGGCTTTGCCAAACGAAATTGCCTTGATGACAACAAACCTTCCTTCAGGTTATCACCGAGATTTACAGTTGCTTAAGGAGAACCTTTTCCCGGCTTTTCAATCTTTAAATGAATGTTTGGAGATGGCTGTATTTATGCTTCAAAATATCTCTGTTAAGGATGATATCCTGAAGGATGAAAAGTACCTCTATCTTTTCAGTGTAGAGGCAGTAAACGAAGAAGTTTTAAAAGGTGTTCCTTTCCGGGAAGCATACAAAAAGGTTGGTCTGGAGATCGAAAAAGGAGAGTTTAAAGCTCCGGAAAAAGTACAGCATACACACGAAGGAAGTATCGGAAATCTTTGCAATAAAGAGATTGGTGCTGCTTTTCAATCCACGTTAAGTTCTTTTAATTTTAATAAAGTAGAGCAAGCCATTCAACAGCTTGTTTCATAATATAACACCATGTCAGTATCGCGTTTAGCACAAAATCTTAGAGGGTCTGAAATTATAAAGATTGCAGGCGAAATAAATGAGTTAAAGAAACAGGGACAAAATATCGTCAACTTAACCATTGGCGACTTTGACGCTAATATATATTCTATTCCGGAAGAGCTTCAGCAAGGAATTGTTGAGGCATACGCTGCTCATCAAACCAATTACCCTCCCGCAGATGGAATGTTGAATCTCCGGGAAAGCGTAAGCGGCTTTTTAAAAGAAGAGCTGGGATTGAGTTATGCAAGCAATGAAATATTAATTTCGAGCGGTTCAAGGCCTATTATATATGCCACATACCTGGCTTTAATAGATCCGGGAGATAAGGTGTTGTTTCCTGCTCCGTCATGGAACAACAACCATTATTGTGATCTAACCAGTGCGAATGGTGTCGCAATTCCAACCAGGGCCGAAAATAATTTTATGCCTACGGCCGATGATCTGCGCCCCCATATTTCCGGCGCAGCCATGCTGGCTTTATGCTCCCCGCTAAATCCTACCGGAACTATGTTTTCCAAGAAAGATTTAGAAGCGATCTGCGACTTGGTTCTGGAAGAAAACCGCAGTAGAAAGGCTGGTGAAAAGCCGCTCTATATTCTGTACGATCAGATTTATTCCATGTTAACTTTCGGCGAGCATCAGCACCACGATCCTGTTACTCTGCGGCCAGAGATAAGAGACTATGTGGTGTATGTCGACGGAGCTTCAAAATGCTTTGCCGCCACCGGAGTCCGCGTTGGCTGGGGTTTTGGTCCAGGCAATGTAATCGAAAAAATGCGCTCTATTGTGGGGCACATGGGTGCCTGGGCTCCAAAGGCCGAGCAAGTGGCTATGGCCGAGTATCTGAAAAAGAAAACGGCGGTGGCAGATTTTTTAGGCAACTTCAAACAAAGAGTTACCCAAAGCCTTGATGCGCTTCATAAAGGTTTTCAGCACTTAAAAGCCGAAGGATTCGATGTGGATTCTATTGAGCCTATGGGCGCTATCTATCTTACTTTAAAACTCAATTATTCCGGCAAAACTACTCCCGATGGAAAAGTTCTGAATAACAGTAACGACATCAATTTCTATTTAATAAAAGAGGCTAAAGTTGCGCTTGTTCCCTTTTCATCATTTGGTACCGGCCCCGAAGTGAACTGGTTCAGAGCGTCTGTTGGGGCTTGTTCCTCCGAAGAGATTGCAGCAATGATTCCTCGCGTAAAAGAGGCTCTGAGCAAGCTGAAATAAATTCAGTTCCAAGCTTTCCAAAAGCTCTAAGCTTTTGGAAAGTTGTTAGATAGACTCTTTTGAAAACGTCGGCCGGCATTTCATCGCTTCGTGCAGCCCCGTTTTTCGTTGCAAGTCCGCCCTTTCGCTCTGCCCAATTCGGCGGGCTTTACACTGCAACCGGGTTTAACGGGTCCTTTTTCTTTTTCATCGCTTCCAGACTCCGTCGCATCCTTCAGGATACAAACTTTCGGGTATTTTTTGTGTTTAAATATTAAGGCTTTTAATTTAAAAACAAGTCAACCCTCAAAACATGAAAGTTATAAAGTTTTACTATGGTCTGCTAATCTTGCCTGTGGCATTAATACTAAGCTCCTGCTCTAATAATTCCGCCAAGGCAGATGACCCTAAAGTATTAGTAATGGACTCCATTTCGACCGAACTGGAGAGTACAAACAAGGAGCTGGATGAAAAGACCTCAAAATTAGAGGAATCTTTAAAGAAAGCTGAAGAATTAGAAACCAAGAAATAATATGGAAGCGAAAAATATTTTGAAGATCGCCATGCTTCCGCTTGTACTATGTGCAATCATGGCGTTTACCAGTTTCCCTCCCCAGGGGAAGGGAAACAACGAGGACAAGGGAAATAAATCTCAAGGGCAATCGCAGGATAAAGGACACGGAAAAAGCGATCAGGGGCAAAAAGGTAACAAGTCCGAAACAGACCGTAGTCAGTCGCCACGCAAAGGCCATTCAAATGCAGATAATCCTGGCAACAGAAATAACTCGCGCGCTGAGGCGGACAACCGCGACAGTCGCGGAAATAGCGACAACAGGGGTAAGGTCGGGAATGACAACGGAAATAGCCGCGGCAAGGCTAATGGGAATGACGCGGGATTTAATCGTGGAAATGGCAACTCAAATGCCGACTTCAAATCTCGTGGCAACGGCAACAGCCGTAACATGAATGGAAAGAGAGATGTAGATATAAACTGGAATCTAAATGATTTTGATAACAGATGGAATCCAAAAAATAGCAAAAAGGTAACTATCTGTCACAATCCCACTGGAGATTCCAATAACGGAGTTACTATCAGGGTTTCCGAAAACGCTCTACAGGCACACCGTAACCACGGTGATCAAATAGGCGAGTGTAATATCAATTATTCTGATCGCTGGTCGGGCGATTATATCCGGTCGCGCGAGAATGTTTATAATACTTATGAGCAAACCTGGGAACGAATGTCGTACGGTGAGGCTTTGCTGAGGTTAGCCGCTGCAAAGATCCTTGGTTTAAGAACAGACCTCGACAGAAATCGCGCAACCTGGTCTGCATCTGAAATACAGCGCCGCGAAACTCTTATTTACGATCTGGAAAACAATAGCGTGGCGCTTGACAATCAGCTGGAGCTAAGCCGGCAAAGGCTCGACTCCGACGTTAATATAATTATCAGTTTGTAAGAGAAACGAATATATTCTATCTAATACGTTGCCGTCTAAACATACCTAATGAAAAAGGTGCTTCACCAGTGGTAGAGCACCTTTTTTGTTAAGCGGCTGTGGAAATATGTTTAACTAAACTCCGTTTTGCCAAGGGCAGCAAAGTTTGCTCGAGGGGGAAGGTGATATCGCTTTCTACATGATATACCGCCGGGTTCGGAAACTCTCGCCGCCTAACTATAAGATCGTTTTTTATTCCTTCGGGAGTGTAAACGAAGCTCCTTTCGTAGCTTGTTATAAAAGCGGTATTTATTCCCCTGTATTTTTCATCTTTCCCTTCGAAAATAGTCACCTGGTATTCGTAGACATTTGTCGAGCGCTCATCACCATTTCTTAGTAAAAGATATCCCTGGTAAGGATATAAAGGCAATACGCCAATCGGCTCAATGCTTAAGCGACTTTCCACGAAATCATAGATCTCTTTCCCTTCGGCTATAGCGGGATCAAGCTTATTCAACGAAAATCCAATGATGGTTTCGATCTCATGCATCAGCGAGTCATCTTTTACCATTTTTTCGTAGGTTAGCTTAACCGCTTCGATATCTGCATGCGACAGGCGCTCGGGGAAAGCTTTTTGCAGCGCAGTCTTGTTCTCTTTGAATTTTAACAGGTTGTTATAATGAAACACCAGATCATTCAAGTCCGGATACAATCTGGTTTTATGAAAGTGCTGATTGATCTGTTTTAAATAAGCAAGCAATTGATACTTCTTGCGTTCAAAATCCACCGAGCCTTCTATAAACCAATTTACACTTAATGAATTCATATATTCTCCTTTCCTGTACAATAAATAAAGAAAAAAAAGCAAATTTGCAAGGATGCCTAAAGGAACTCTATTTCTGATTCCGGTGCCTTTAGCCGAAAACTCGGCTGATAAGGTCCTCACAAATTATCACTCCGACCTTATAAACAACATTTCTGTCTATATAGTTGAGAACGAAAAAACCGCCCGTTTCTGGTTAAAGAATATGGGATTAAAACTTCCGCAAAGCGAACTGCTGATTCATGTTTACGGCAAGCATTCGGAAAAGGTTGATATGAGAAGCTATTTTATTGAGCTTGAAGCGGGTAAAGATGTAGGTTTGATGAGTGAAGCCGGTTGCCCCGCGGTAGCCGATCCCGGCTCTGATATAGTCGCCGAAGCACATAGACGGGGAATAAAAGTTGTTCCGATGGTTGGGCCGAGTTCGATTATTCTTGCGTTGATGGCATCTGGATTCAACGGACAGAGTTTTACTTTTCATGGTTATTTACCGATTGATAAAGCTCAGCGCAGCAAACGAATAAAAGAGCTCGAAAATAGTGCTCTAAGACATCGTCAAACCCAGATATTTATCGAAACGCCTTTCCGGAATAATCAAATGCTTGATGATATTCTGAAGACTTGCGGTACGCGAACACGTGTCTGTGTGGCTTGCAATATCACCGGGGTAGATGAACAGATAATCTCACAACCTGTAGAACAATGGAGAAAGCAAAAGGTTGACTTTCATAAAAAGCCGGCAATCTTTTTGATCTCAGAATGAACAACCTACCAGCCCATAGTCCCGTAATTATCGTAGGGGCCGGCCCTTCGGGTTTAATGATGGCTGCACAGTTATTACGCTTTGGAATTCAACCTGTCATTATCGAAGCAAAAACTGCATTAAATACTGAGTCGCGCGCGTTGGCAGTACAGGCCAGGTCCCTGGAGATCTTTAGACAAATGGGCTTGGATAAAGTGGCTTTAGACCAGGGAAATGTGGCTAAAGGGCTGGAACTTTATCAGGATACAGAGAGAATAGCTGATATCGAGCTGTCAAGTTTGGGGGAGGGAATAAGTTTTTTCCCATTCGCGCTCATACTCGAACAAAGTAAAACCGAGCGTATTCTGGTAGATTATCTCACGGGTAATGCCTGCCCCATTTATTGGGACACACAAGTTCTGGGCCTTTATCAAACCGATAAGGTGGTGAGCGTTAAAGTTAAACGTTCTGCAGGGGAAGAGATTATTTCCTGCGACTGGCTTATCGGAGCCGATGGTGCCGGCAGCAAGGTTAGAAAGTCGTTGAATATCTCTTTTTCAGGGGGCACTTACGAAAATAAATTCTTTCTGGCTGATATGAAGATAGCCGGCGAGAAATCCACTGATTATATCCGTGTTTTTTTGAAAGATAAGGGCTTTACAGGAATATTCCCTATGAAGGATTCCAGTTATCGCTTTATCGGAACAATCCCTGCAGCCCTGCAGGCTAAACCAGATATTTCCTTCGATGATTTACGGCCTTATCTAACCTACGATCTGGGTTTTTCCCTCGAGGGCGATCGCTGTAATTGGTTCTCTACTTACCAGCTGCACCATAGAATGGCAGAGAAATTCAGAAATCAACGTTGTTTTCTGATTGGCGATGCTGCGCATATTCATTCGCCGGCGGGAGGACAGGGAATGAATACCGGTCTGCAGGACGCATATAATCTGGCCTGGAAGCTGGCGGGTGTAATTAAAAACCGTTATCCCGATTCCATTTTAAATACATACGCAGAAGAGCGAATGCCGGTAGCTAAGACTTTACTTAAAACCACCGACCGTCTTTTTGGTATTGGTATTGGCCAAACCTGGCTGATAAGGAAGCTTAGGCGTTGGTTTCTTCCCTTGATATTGAATCGGATCCGGAAAACTGAACGGATAAGCCGCCAACTATTTGGAGTAATCTCCCAAACCGGCATCAGTTACCGTAACGGTTCTCTATCTGTTCATCACGGTGGGTCTAAGGCAGTGAGGGCGGGCGACAGGCTGCCGTTTATAAAGTTTTTTGATGAAAAACTGAAGCAGGAAACCGACCTCCATGCCTGGTGCGCGCAAACAGGGTTTACGTTAATTGTAATAGGTAACTTGGGTCAGAGAGATATTCTGGCTATTGCGAAGTGGATAAAGCTCAGTTATCCCTTGGATCTGAACTTCTTTTATCTGCCATATTCCGAGCGTAACCAGCCTTTATTTGATTGTTTTGAAATGAATGAAACCAGTAAGAAAGCGATTGTAGTGCGTCCGGACATGCATATAGGCTATATCAACGATGTGGTGGATGTAGAGTTGTTAGCCGGATATTTCCAAGAAATTGTGAGATGGAAATAGTGCTGTGCTTTAACGAAATCGTAGATCAGCCGTGTATCGTTTCACTCTTGCCATAATTTTGGATTACCTGCGCTTCGTAATTAAGCAGTTCTTCCCATCGTGTATCTACATCAATTGTTTCTGCATATTTTTTCGCCAGTTTGATAAACATGGCATAATGACCGGCTTCACTTATCATCAATTCATGATAGAAGTCAGAAAGCTGTGGATCATTTATATTTTCGGACAATACTTTGAACCGCTCGCAGCTACGTGCTTCGATCATTGCCGAGAAAAGTAAGCGGTCGATAAGCTGTGCCTCACGGCCACCGCCTTTAATCACGAATTTTGCGAGTTCGTTCACGTAGTTATCCTTTCTTTCGCGACCTAAAACATAGCCCCGCTCTAAAATGATATCGTGTACCCGCTTAAAGTGGTCCATCTCCTCCCTAACCAGTTCTGCCATTTCCTGAACAAGATCTGAGAGATTGGGGTTTTGTACAATCAGCGTGATCGCGTTGCTGGCAGCTTTTTGCTCACAGAAAGCATGGTCTGTAAGAATTTCTTCGATATTGCTCTCTACCACGTTTTTTACCCACTGCGGATCCGTCGGCAGCTTTAGTTTAAGGATTGTTTTTTCGTTACTCACGCTATAAATTTAATTACTTAAGCCCCGATCCGGCGATATAAATTTTTTGCTTCAATGAAGTTAAGTACTGCGTCGGGCACAAAGAATTGAACGTTTTTACCATTTTGAATACCCTTCCGGATAAAAGTAGATGAAATTTCCATTTGAGGCGTATCGGTTATAGTAACCGCGGGGTGCGAGGTTAGCTCCAGGTTTTCAAATCCCGGTCGGGGATAAACGAGGATTTTATAATCTCGCAGGATGATCTCGTAGTTTTTCCACTTCTTTAATGATGCGAGATTATCCGAACCCATAATAAGATGAAACCGGTGTTCGGGATACCGTTCGGTTAAATGGCTTAAAGTATCAATAGTATAGGATGGCTGGGGAAGCTTGAGCTCAACATCGCTTACTTTAAGATTTTCGGCATGCTCTGTGGCGAGCTTGGTCATTTCCAGTCTGTCGTACATATTGATCAGATCTCCCTTGCTTTTTAAAGGATTATGAGGCGACACAACCAACCATACCTGATCCATAGATGTATAATGGGCAATATAGTTTGCAATGATGAGATGCCCTATATGAATGGGGTTGAATGAACCGAAGAAAAGCCCTATGTCCATAGTACAGATCAAATTTTCTTAATAAACAAAACGCCGGGCCTTCCGGATGGTTTTCCGTTAAGGCATGAGGGCAGAACGGTTAGCTCGATATAAAATTTCTAACAATATCTTCCGCTTCTTTGCAGGCTGTTTGCAGGTCGTTATTACGGAGAATGATATCAAATTTATCGGCATAGGCCAATTCTTTTCCCGCCTTATCAATACGTTCTTTCAGTTTTTCTGCGCTGTCTGTTCCCCTGCTTCCCAGCCGCTGAATCAAGATTTCGAGAGACGGCGGTTGTACGAAAATGGCTAAGGCCTGTTCTCCAAATTTCTTTTTTAGCCTAAGGCCGCCTTCTACGTCAATATCAAAAACTACTACTTTGCCTGCACTCCAGATACGTTCGATTTCAGATTTTAGTGTGCCATAAAACGTGCCCGAATACACTTCTTCAAACTCGATGAACTCGTGTTTGGCTACTTTGTGCAAAAACTCTTCTTTGGTGATGAAATAGTAATCCTTGTTATTGATTTCCTCGCCGCGGCTCTGTCTGGTTGTGGCAGAAATAGAAAATTCAAGCTCGGGGAATTTATTTAACAGATAGTGTACAATAGTGGTTTTACCCGCGCCCGAAGGAGCCGAAAATATAACGAGTTTGCCGTTATCCATGTATGATGAGTTTAATTGGCTGCAAGATGCACACCGGTTTCTCCTTAGGGTTTATAATACGTTTAGTAATTGTTCTTTTACCTTTTCCAGTTCTTCCTTCATGCCCACCACGATCTGCTGGATTTGCGCATCATTAGCCTTCGAGCCTATCGTGTTTATTTCTCTGCCGATTTCCTGGGAAATAAATCCAAGCTTCTTTCCGTTGGCATCCGGCGATTTCAGGGTTTCTAAGAAGTAGTCGCAATGGCTGGTTAATCGTATTTTCTCTTCAGTGATGTCAAGCTTATCAATATAAAATATCAATTCTTGCTCCAGGCGATTTTGATCATAATTCTCCTTGCCTACATTCTCTTCGAGTAAAAGTGTCAGGCGCTCTTTGATCTGTGGAATGCGTTTTGGTGCGATCTCTTCTATTTTTCGCAACGAGTCGTATATGCTCTTTACTCTTGCTATCAGATCCTGCTGCAAGACACCTCCTTCGTCGCTTCTGAATTTCTGAAAATCAAGCATTGCCGCGTTAAAGGTTTTATGCATTTGAAGCCATTCTTCATCGGAAATCGTGTCTTCATCGTATTTAACTACATCAGGGAAGTTAAGCGCCATTTGCAGAAGGTTGCTTCCTGAATCTCCTAATTCATCCGCAGCTTCGCGTAGTTGTTTATAGTAAGCTTTTAGCAGCCCGCTATCAATCGAAGCCGATTTTTTTTGCGTTTCCGAATACTCGACAGTTACAGCCACATTTACCTTTCCACGCTCAATTTGCTTGCTGCATTCATTCCTAAGAACGAACTCTTTGTCTGAAAAAGATTTTGGAAGCTTGAGTGCCAGTTCAAGAAATTTGCTGTTTAGAGATTTAATCTCGACAGTATATTTGGCGTTTGCAAAATCGGTTACTGCGATACCATAACCGGTCATTGATTTAAGCATTGGCAAAGATATAATTTATTAATTAACCTAAACCAGTGAAAGAAGTTCTGAGAGAAGCCTAAATACAAAGGGCTTCGCAGGCTTTTTCTGCCGCGAGTTTTTCTGCGTTTTTCTTATTATAGTCGCGGCCCGAGCCCATATTCTCGCCATCAACAGATACTTTTATAGTAAACAGTTTTGCACTGTCGCCTTCGGCATTAGCAATAAGTTCAAAGGTGACATCCTTCCCGTGTCGCTGGCACCATTCTATCAGTTTACTTTTGAAGTTAGTTTCGGTGTTTTCGAGGGTGTGGATGTCTATATGGGGTTTTATAATATGATTTAGCAGGAAATTTTGAGTGAAATTGTATCCCTTGTCTAGGTAAATTGCACCGATGAGCGCTTCAAATGCATCGCCAAGCAATGATCCCTGTTTGTTGGGGTAATTGACGATCCGGTTGTCGAATTCAATTAATTCGCCCAGCCCAAGTTTTCTGGCAAGCTGATTAAGATTTGCCCGGTTTACGATTTTCGAGCGCATTTCGGTGAGAAAGCCTTCGTCTTTATAGGGATAACGTTTAAACAGCTCTTCGGCAATAACCGATCCAAGTACGGCATCGCCTAAAAACTCCAGCCGTTCATTGCTGTTTTTGGTTCCATTTTTTAGAACCACGGCTATAGAACGGTGCCGAAAGGCCATTTTATAGAGCTTAATATTTCCCGGAACGAACCCTAAAAGATTAGTCAACCTTTTAACATACTCTCGGTGAGGAGAAAAGTAAAGCTTATAGACTTTCGAAAACAGCATCGTTATGTTAATAAGATAATATTAACCAGTTTGGGAATAAATAGCAGTGTTATTATTTGATATAACACTGCTATTTTAATTATGCTTCATATTTTTTGAAGATAACTGATGCATTGTGTCCTCCGAAGCCAAACGTATTGCTTTGTGCTGCTCTAACGGTACGTTTTTGAGCAACATTAAACGTTAAGTTCAAACTTGGATCTATTTCAGGATCATCAGTAAAGTGATTTATTGTAGGTGGGATAATGTCATTCTGAATCGCTAAAATACAAGCAATACTTTCAATGGCGCCGGCAGCACCTAATAAATGCCCGGTCATTGATTTAGTAGAGCTGATATTCAGCTTGTATGCATTTTCACCAAATAAATCGATAATGGCTTTTGATTCGCTGATATCGCCCAATGGCGTTGAGGTACCATGAACGTTGATATAATCGATATCAGCAGTGGTTAAACCGGCATCGTGCAAAGCATTCGTCATCACCAGACGTGCACCTAAGCCTTCCGGATGTGGCGCTGTAATATGATTGGCATCGGCACTCATGCCTCCTCCAATAATTTCAGCATAGATTTTTGCTCCGCGGGCTTTTGCATGCTCCAGTTCTTCCAGAATTATCGCGCCTGCGCCTTCACCTGCAACAAAGCCATCGCGATCCTTATCAAAGGGGCGGGACGCAGTTGCCGGATCGTCGTTACGCGTAGAGAGGGCATGCATGGCGTTAAAGCCACCCATTCCAGCCTCGTTTATAATCGCTTCAGAACCACCTGAGATAATTACATTGGCCATTCCGAGCCTGATGTAATTGAACGAATCTATTAGTGCATTTGTTGAAGATGCACAAGCAGAAACGGTTGAAAAATTTGGTCCGCGAAGACCGTATTTGATCGAGATATGACCCGGAGCTATGTCCAGAATCATTTTTGGAATAAAGAAAGGATTGAATCTGGGGGTGCCATCACCCTTAGCGAAATTCACCACTTCATCCAAAAACGTTTTTAATCCTCCAATACCTGAACCCCAGATTACTCCAATACGATTGGTATCTAACTCGCCAAATTGCAGGCCCGAATCTTTTACAGCTTCATCTGTAGCTGCAAGTGCATAATGCACAAAAGGGTCTAACTTTCTGGCTTCCTTGCGATCTAAGAAATCTTCGGGATTGAAGTTTTTTACCTCACAGGCAAACTTTGTTTTAAAGTTTGTAGTATCGTATTTGGTAATTGGAGCGGCTCCGCTTACTCCATTAATCAACCCGTTCCAGTATTCCGAAACGGTATTTCCTATGGGAGTAAGCGCACCTAACCCTGTAACTACAACTCTTTTTAGCTCCATTTATACTGAGGCAGCGAGATTATTTTACGTTTTTTTCTAAGTATGCGATAGCCTGACCTACTGTGCCGATAGTTTCAGCCTGGTCATCAGGAATAGCAACATTGAACTCCTTTTCAAACTCCATGATCAATTCCACGGTGTCTAAAGAGTCAGCACCAAGATCGTTAGTAAAAGATGCTTCAGGCGTCACTTCACTTTCATCCACACCTAATTTTTCTACGATAATTGCTTTTACTCTTGAAGCGATATCAGACATAGTTTCTATATTTTAATGGTTAAATAATTCTGTGCAAAGAAAAATAAATTCTAATTAATATCAAACCTTTTTGTTTTTGCCTAAAAACTGGCCTGACATGCTCATTCTGCGGGAATCTTTATTAATTTCGTTTTTCTAAAGATTTAAAATTGAATCGGCTTACTCTAAAATACGAACTCGACCTTGATTTTGTTTTAATTGCCATCACTTCACAACTGAAAGATTATATGCTTTGTTTTAAATTAAACAGGCAACTGAACATTAATTTATACAAGATAGATGAACTTGTAATCGAAAGCAATTCTAATGAAATATTTTTTTCGCGATACCAGTATCAAATACCTGAATCAGAAACGGATGTATATTTGTTGGCAAATAAAGGTGATCAGGGATATTTGATTCCGGAAATGAAGCGGGTTGATTATTTTATTTTGATACGCAATTATATCAGCGAAGAGGAAGTTGAACAGATGATTGACGATATAAATAAGCTTCCGGAAATCCTTGCTGCGATAGAAGTTGATCCAAGAAAGTTGAAATCTAAAGAAAATCTGATATTTTAGCCGAAATTATTAATAGTGTATTAAATACACCAATAGAAGTAAAATTGAAATAAATAATGAAACAAATACATAAACGGACCAAAATAGTTGCCACGTTGGGCCCGGCATCGTCGAACAAAGAGGTATTACTTAGTATGATTAAAGCCGGAGTTGATGTTTGCCGCTTAAATTTTTCTCATGGAAATCAGGCAGATCACCAGGCAACTATTGATACTATTCGTGAAATAAATAAACAATACAAAACCCATATTGGTATCCTGGCGGATTTGCAAGGTCCTAAAATCCGCATAGGAATGGTGCAGGATGGAGGCATTCACCTGATAAACGGCAGTAAAATTGAAATTACTACCAACGAATTGCTGGGTAACGACAAGCAAATTTATATCACTTATCAAAGCTTTCCGAGAGACGTAAGGGCCGGAGAGATCATTCTTTTGGATGACGGTAAGATTCAGATGCGTGTTATCAGTACCAACAATAAAGATACCGTTACCTGTGAGATCGTTCACGGCGGTATTCTTACTTCCCGCAAAGGCGTAAATCTTCCCAATACAAAAATTTCTATTCCAAGTTTAACGGAAGAAGATTTAAGCAATCTTGAATTCGCTTTGCAGAATGATGTGGAATGGATCGGTTTATCGTTTGTTCGTACGGCAGAAGACATCATAGAGCTAAAAAGAATTATCACACGCAGTGGTAAAACTGCACGTGTTATCGCTAAGATTGAAAAACCGGAAGCGATTGATAATATAGATGCAATCATCTCGGTTACGGATGGTTGTATGGTTGCCCGTGGTGATCTTGGAGTTGAAATGCCAATGGAGCAGGTTCCCGTATTGCAGAAAATGATTGCCCGTAAATGCCGCGAAGCATCTAAGCCGGTAATCGTGGCAACGCAAATGCTCGAAAGTATGATTACTACTCCGCGCCCAACACGTGCAGAGGTGAACGACGTGGCAAACTCGGTGTTGGATGGTGCAGATGCGGTGATGTTGAGTGGTGAGACATCCGTAGGTGAATTTCCGGTGATTGTTATTGAAACGATGAGCAAGATCATCAAGAATATTGAGGATTTTGCTTATCCGTACCAAACTCCTAAAAAACTTAATCCTAATTCTCCAACTTATATTGCTGACGCAGTTTGTGGTTCGGCAGTTTACCTGGCCGAAAAAACAAATGCAGTTGGATTGGTCTCGATGACTTCTTCGGGATATACTGCTTTCGAGATATCGAGTCATCGTCCAAAAGCCGGCACATTCATTTTTACCAGTAATCGTACTTTATTAAATACTCTTAGCCTGCTTTGGGGAGTAAAAGGTTTTTATTATGATAAATTCGAAACTACTGATAAATCTATCAGTGATGTAAATCGCATCCTTAAAGAAGAAAGAATGGTAGTTACAGGTGAGGTGGTAATCAATACCGCCGCAATGCCGATCGAGAAAAAAGGGAAAACAAATATGATCAAAGTGACTGTGGTCGACTAAGAGAATATCATTCAATATGAAGACAAGCCGGACACAGTTCCGGCTTTTTTTATGGGGTTCCGGTTTGGCCGGGTGAGTCCCGCTAAATAAGGGTATCTATCCAATCTCTTTCCCAATACGTTTTCTGGCGCATTTTGCGTTTCATATAGGTGTTTGTTTTTTTAAAAAAAATAACCTGGTTTTTGAAGTTATCAACATAATAAATATCTAATAACCATGGCCTTATCTATAAAAGTTATCACAATTAAGGGCACACCAACAACCTGTGGAAAAGTCTGATTTCAATTAAGAAGGGCAGACAGATAAATTTGATAAAAACTCCTTATAGTTTTTTCAGGTGAGGAAATAGTTCAATACCAACAACATAATATTACAGAGATGGGCAAAAATAATGCAACCAAAAAGGGAACTGGGAAAGGCTTACAGTTTCAACGCTACTTCAGTAAGGAAGGCGTAAATGTTTATGATTTGTTTCAATATGAGAAACGTTCATCGGTAATCCGGAATCCTGCAGGTGATGCGGTGTTCGAAATGAACGATGTTGAAGTACCGGGATCATGGAGCCAGGTTGCAACCGATATTCTTGCTCAGAAATATTTCCGTAAAGCAGGTGTTCCTCAGCCTGACGGAACCACCGGTTCTGAAAAAAGTGTAAAACAGGTTGCCCATCGTATGGCGCATTGCTGGAAAAGCTGGGGCGAACGCTACGGCTACTTTGCTTCAACTAAAGACGCTGATATTTTCTACGATGAGTTAGTATATACTATCGTAGGTCAGCTAGCCGCTCCAAACTCGCCTCAGTGGTTCAACACCGGACTGCATAGTTCATATGGCATTACAGGAAAGCCTCAGGGGCATTATTATGTTGACCCGGAAACCGAAGTGCTTAGCAAGTCAACTTCTGCATACGAGCGCCCTCAGCCTCACGCTTGTTTTATTCTTTCTGTAACCGACGATTTAGTAAACGATGGTGGTATCATGGATCTTTGGGTTCGTGAAGCACGTATCTTTAAATACGGTTCTGGTGTAGGAACCAATTTCTCAGCTATTCGCGGAGAGAACGAAAAATTATCCGGAGGTGGCTATTCTTCAGGCTTGATGTCGTTCCTTAAAATCGGCGATCGCGCCGCAGGTGCAATCAAATCTGGTGGTACAACCCGTCGTGCTGCTAAAATGGTGTGTTTAGACTTAGATCACCCCGAAATTGAAGGTTTTGTGAACTGGAAAGTAGAAGAAGAGCGCAAAGTTGCAGCATTGATCGCTGCAGGTTATTCTTCTGATTACGAAGGCGAAGCTTATCGTACTGTTGCCGGACAAAATTCAAATAACTCGGTTCGTATCCCTAATTCATTCTTTAAAGCGCTTGAGAGCGGAAAAGAGTGGGATTTAATTGGCCGTACGAACGGTAAAGTGGTTAAATCAATTTCTCCCGATAAATTATGGCAGGATATCGCTTTTGCTGCATGGGCTTGTGCTGATCCGGGTGTTCAATATGATACAACCATCAACGAATGGCATACCTGCCCTGAAGGTGGACGCATTAATGCATCGAATCCATGTTCGGAGTACATGTTTTTAGATAATACTGCTTGTAACCTTGCTTCAATCAACCTTGCACATTTCTTTAACCCGGAGACTTTAGTGTTTGATGTTAAAGGATTTGAGCATGCTTGTCGTGTGTGGACAGTGGTTCTTGAGATTTCTGTTTTAATGGCTCAATTTCCGTCTAAAGAAGTTGCGCAGTTATCGTATGATTACCGCACACTTGGTTTAGGTTTCGCTAACCTGGGCTCTATGTTAATGGTTGCTGGTATTCCTTATGATAGTGAAAAAGCGCGTGCAATTGGCGGTTCTATTTCGGCTATCATGACTGGTACTGCTTATGCAACTTCTGCTGAAATGGCGAAAGAGCTTGGTTCTTTCAAACGCTACGAAGACAATAAAAAGCACATGCTTCGCGTAATGCGCAACCATCGCTATGCGGCTTATAACGCAACTGATGCTTACGAAGGATTGGAAATTGCGCCTCCGGGAATTGATCAAAAATATTGTCCGGATTACTTGCTTTCTGCCGCCTGCAACGCATGGGATAAAGCAGTTGAATTAGGCGAGAAATATGGCTACCGTAATGCTCAAACAACTGTTATCGCCCCAACCGGAACAATCGGTCTGGTAATGGATTGCGACACCACAGGTATTGAGCCAGACTTCGCTTTAGTGAAGTTCAAGAAATTATCTGGTGGTGGTTATTTTAAAATCATTAACCAGGGTGTTCCATCCGCTTTGCGTAACCAGGGTTATAAAGAGCATGAGATTGAAGCAATTGTTAACTATGCTAAAGGTGCTGCTACTTTAAAAGGCGCCCCTCATATTAATTTCGACAGTCTTGCGGCAAAAGGATTCACTCAAGATGAGTTAGAGAAAATCGATAAATCTCTTCTTGCAGCGTTCGAAATCGGATTTGTGTTTAACCAGTGGTCATTAGGTGAGGATTGCTTGAAACGTCTCGGATTCAAACCTGAGCAATACAATTCTCCAGACTTTAACATGTTGCGTGCCTTAGGCTTTAACCGTCAGCAGATCGCAGAAGCAAATGAGTTTATTTGCGGAACAATGACGATTGAAGGTGCTCCATATTTAAAGGAAGAACATTATCCGATCTTTGATTGTGCTAACAAGTGTGGATCAAAAGGTCAGCGTTACATCCATGCAAGTGGTCACATCAAGATGATGGCTGCTGCTCAACCTTTCTTGTCAGGTGCGATTTCTAAAACTATCAACCTTCCGAACGAAGCTACTGTTGAAGAGATTAAAGAGTGTTACGAGCTTTCGTGGAAATTAGCTTTAAAAGCTAATGCGCTTTATCGCGATGGTTGTAAACTATCTCAGCCGCTTTCAACCAAATCTTCTGATTCTAAAGAGGATAAAATGGATGCAATTGAAGAAGTGTTGGGTGAAGCGGCTAATGTTAAATTAAGCGATCTTACGGCTGATCAGGTTTTGGAAGCAGCTCGTGCAATACTTGAAAAGTCGACTGATACCAAATTCAAACGTCAGTTGTCTTCTGTAGTTGAGCGTAAAAATCTACCATCTAAACGTGGAGGTTTCACGCAAAAGGCATCAGTAGGCGGACAAACAGTATTTGTTCGTACAGGAGAATATGAGGATGGGACTTTAGGAGAGATCTTCGTGGATATGCACAAAGAAGGTGCAACTTTCCGCTCGCTGATGAACTGTTTTGCTATTGCTATATCTGTGGGCTTGCAGTATGGTGTTCCTCTTGAGGAGTTTGTTGATAAGTTTACATTCACTCGTTTTGAGCCATCTGGTATGGTTGCGGGCCACGACAACATCAAGAGCTCGACTTCGATTATTGATTATATTTTCCGCCTATTAGGATACGAGTATCTGCAACGTACAGATTTAGTTCATGTGATTACAGAACAGAATGCTGTATTAGGAAATCCTCAAATGGAAGATACCGACACCAATCCACAGGATAACAATTATTCGGATGTTAAATCTGATAAAGTATCGGGGGATAAAGTATTGAAACCAGTTTTGGATATCTCTGGTGGTGGTCAGTCTGACGCTCCGGCCTGCGGTAACTGCGGACACATCATGGTTCGTTCAGGAACTTGCTACAAATGTTTGAACTGCGGTACGCAGGGAGGATGTTCGTAAGGTTAAAGACGAAAACTAAAAAGTTAAAGCCCTGCCAGATAATGGTGGGGCTTTTTTATTGAGGAAGTTTGCAGTTAAGACGGGTTAGGTCTAAATCGTCGCTGCAATACAAATTCCAGAATGGTCTGTCTTATTTTCTTGAGTCGGATAGTATTTTTTGATTTCTTCCTATAAGCAAATAGATCAAGGAGCCTAGCATGGGTAGAAAAAGCACGATCAAGATCCATATTAGTTTACTTGTCGAGTCCTTAAACTCTGATCTCACAATATCAATTATGCAAATAAGCATTAATATGAAGGGGATGCCAGCAGTAAAAAGGATTAACAGGATCTCTGGCAACCCAAGGCCAAGAAATAGTAGATAGGTCATATTAAGTTTTTATCAAGATAGTATTAATTAAGCTCAAATACTTCTTTCTCTCCAATCTGTTGCCTCCACATCGCATAATACAATCCTTTCTCTTCCAAAAGTTCAGCATGTTTCCCAGATTCGATGATGTTTCCACGTTCGAGAACGAAGATCTTATCAGCATGCATAATTGTAGAAAGACGGTGGGCGATGAGGATCGTAATTCTCTCTTCCATATTCGAAACATCCCTGATCGTCTTGGTAATTTCTTCTTCGGTTAAAGAATCAAGCGCTGAGGTCGCTTCATCGAAGACGAGAATATCCGGCCTTCTTAGTAATGCTCTTGCTATTGATAAACGCTGCTTCTCTCCGCCGGAAACTTTTACACCACCTTCTCCGATCACGGTGTCCAGGCCTTTATCAGCCCGAGCTAGTAAGGTATGACAAGCTGCTTTATTCAACACGTCCATACATTCCTCATCACTTGCATCGGGTCTGACGAATTGAAGGTTCTCACGAATGGTTCCCGAGAAGAGCTGGGTGTCTTGCGTAACGAAGCCTATGCGCTCGCGTAAGCGATCTAAATCAATTTCTTTAGAAGATGTATTGTTGTAAAGTACATCGCCCTCCAGCGGCTGGTATAAGCCTACCAACAGTTTCACCAAAGTTGTTTTTCCTGATCCAGATGGTCCGACAAAAGCTACTGTCTCTCCTGCATCTGCTTCGAAAGAGATATTTCTTAACGCATTTGTGGTTGCTGTTCTGTGCTTAAAGCTTACGCCATCAAAAGAGAAACGATTAATACGCTCAAAATGAACTGGTTTTGCTGGTTTGATATCAATGGGAGTCTCTAAAATGTTTCTAAAATTTGCCAGCGAGACTTCGGTCTCCCTCCAGGTCAGGATTACATTTCCTAACTCTTGCAATGGTCCGAAAAGGAAGAATGAGTAAAATAGAAATTGGAAATATTGGCCCGGCGAAATAGAGTTATCGAAAATCAATATTAGCAAAATAACTACCATGATACTTCGTACCATATTTACAGTAGTGCCCTGCACAAAGCTCATACTTCTTACATATTTTACTTTCTTAAGCTCTAGCCCAAGAATCTTGTAAGTAGTATTATTCAGGCGTTTTATCTCCTGGTCGGCTAAACCGAGACTTTTTACCAATTCAATGTTTCTTAATGATTCTGTAGTTGAACCTGCAAGTGCAGTAGTTTCGCCGACGATCTTCCTTTGAAGGGTTTTAATCTTTCGGCTAAGCACCAGACTTAAGATTGCGATCACCGGAATGGCAGCAAAATAGACAAGTGTTACTTTGTAACTTACGGTTAGGGAATAGACAATAACGAAGATCATCCCAATCAGGCTCACATAGAGGATACTGATAAAGGACGTAATGAATTTCTCTACGTCCTGACGTACTTTTTGCAAAATCCCCAAGGTTTCACCACTTCTCTGGTCTTCAAACACCTGATATGGTAGTTGCAGAGAATGCTGCAAACCATCCGCATACATTTTTGCCCCCACTTTCTGAACTATAATGCTCGTGAAATAATCCTGAAAGTTTTTGGCTATGCGTGATACCATGGCTGCACCGACAGATAAGCCGACCCAGGTTAGCGCCAGCGAGATGTAAGCATCACGTGTAAGCTCGTCTTTCTTTTCAATCAATTCGTCGACAATTCTGCCTGTGATATATGGATCGAGTAAAGAAAAACTTTGATTGATGGCTGCAAGAAAGAGCGCTAAAAGCACCACTCCGCGATGCATGCTTAAATACTTTACGAGTAGTTTCATTATATACAAAAATGAAAAAAGGAACGAGCTAATTAACTCATTCCTTTTATTTTGACTTTTAGATTAAATATTAGTAACGCTTCCGCGTTTAAACAGTCATAATGTCTTTTTCCTTGATCTCCACCAGTTTATCCACTTTAACAATATAGCTGTCGGTTAATTTTTGAACCTCAGCCTCGCCGCCTTTAATCTCATCTTCCGATACACCCTCTGATTTCAGGCGCTGAATTTTTCCGTTTACGTCTTTGCGGATGTTCCGGATGGCGATGCGTCCTTTTTCAGCTTCTTCCTTGGCTTTTTTGAAAAGGTCTTTACGACGCTCTTCGGTTAAAGGGGGAACATTTAAACGAATCATTACGCCATCATTCTGAGGGTTTAAGCCAACATTTGAATCTATGATTGCTCTTTCGATAGGGCTCAATAATGATTTCTCCCATGGCTGGATTACAAGTGTCCGGGCGTCTGGAGTGGTAACGCTTCCAACCTGCTGCAATGGAGTGGGGTTGCCATAATAATCTACCATAATGCCGTCAAGCATGGCCGGTGAAGCTTTGCCTGCACGGATTTTTGTTAATTCAGCATCGCAGTGATCAACAGCTTTGTCCATTGTGGTTCTGCAATCGTTCAACTGCTTCTTTATAAGTTCATTCATCGTTCAGTATATGAGATTTATAATTATCCTTTAACCAAAGTTCCAATAGAGTCGCCGTTAGCTATACGCATGAAGTTTCCAGCTTTGTTCATGTCAAAAACAATAATTGGAAGCTTATTTTCCTGGCATAAAGTAAACGCTGTCATATCCATTACGTTTAAGTTATTATCGTAAACCTCCTGGAATGTAATGTTTTCATACTTCGTCGCCGTCGGATCTTTTTCCGGATCGGCAGTGTAAATACCATCAACGCGTGTTCCTTTTAATACAGCATCAGCATTAATTTCGATGGCGCGAAGCGAAGCAGCTGTATCGGTGGTGAAATACGGATTTCCTGTTCCCGCGCCGAAGATTACGATCCTTCTTTTTTCCAGGTGTCTTACAGCCCTTCTGCGAATAAAGGGCTCGCAGATCTGCTCCATTTTAATAGCAGTCATTAACCGGGTTTTAACGCCTGTCTTTTCCAGAGCATCCTGTAAGGCCATACTGTTAATAACGGTAGCGAGCATCCCCATATAATCGGCCTGCACACGGTCCATTCCGCCCTTTTCAGCACTTAGTCCCCTGAAAATGTTTCCGCCCCCTATCACGATAGCTATCTCTAAACCTGTATCGTGAACTGCTTTAATATCCTGGGCATATTGCAAAACACGGTCGCTGTCTATACCATACTGTTTATCACCCATTAATGATTCTCCACTTAACTTCAGGAGGATGCGCTTATACTTCATCTACGACAATATTTTGGCGAATTTAAGAAAATAGTGGGTTAGTTAATTAACGATTGGCGAATTAGTCGGCTAAAAAAAAATGCACATGTAGAGATGAAACAAAAAATCCCCGCCAGTACTGGCAGGGATTTTCCTTAATTCTTAGTTAATCGGCTATTAAGCACCTAACTGCACACGCTTAAACGCAGTGACAGTTAAACCACTTTGAACGCTATTTAAAAACTGAGCAACAGTTTTTGAAGGATCTTTAACAAACTCCTGATTCAATAAAGTAGAATCTTTATAGAATTTGTTCAATTTACCAGCAGCGATTTTTTCAACCATTTCTTCAGGCTTACCTTCAGCACGGATTTGCTCTTTGGCAATTTCAAGCTCACGCTCGATAGTTTTTGCATCCACATCACCTTTATCTAAAGCAACCGGATTCATCGCAGCAATTTGCATTGCAACATCCTTACCGGCAGCATCAGCGTCGGCAGCGTTAGCACTTAAAGCCACTAATACACCTAAGCGGTAGTTACCGTGGATGTAAGCGATCACTTTTTCACCGGTAACAGTTTCAAATTTAGAAACGCCGATTTTCTCACCGATTTTACCGGTTTGATCTAATAGGGCATCAGAAATTTTAGTTCCGTTTAAGTCAAGGCTGCTTAGCTCTTCAACAGAAGAAACATTTTTGTCGATCGCTAATTCAGCAATGCTGTTGGCAAAAGCGATAAAATCAGCATTCTTAGCCACGAAATCAGTTTCGCAATTCACTTCAACAATAATTCCGCGTTTTCCATCGGCTGTAGTTTTAGAAATAACCACACCTTCGTTAGACTCACGATCCTGACGGCTTGCAGCAACTTTAGCACCTTTTTTACGAAGGTAATCTATCGCAGCTTCAAAATCACCGTTAGATTCTGTTAAAGCTTTTTTACAATCCATCATACCTGCACCTGTTTGCTGGCGCAGTTTATTTACGTCTGAGGCAGAGATTTGTACTGTAGACATGTGTTTTTGTATTTAACCTCAAACCTCCGCCGGTGGGCGGAGGTTGAGAAGATTTAAATTTTATTTGTTTGATTATCACAAACCCTTAGGGCTTGGGGCTTACTCAGCGCCTTCAGCAGCCGGAGCTTCGCCTTCTGCAGTAACGTCAACCGCAGCAGCTTTACGCTCACGACGACCAGATGATGCGCCTTCTTCTTTCACCTCAGGAGCATCAGCTTTCGCTTTAGCTACTGCAGCTTCTTTTTCAGCTTCGTCTTCTTTCTCACGTTTACGCTCATCCAAACCTTCCTGGATAGCTTTGATAATGATATCAGTAATCAATTGAATTGATTTCGTAGCATCATCATTTGAAGGAATAGGGAAATCGATGTTTGAAGGATCTGAGTTAGTATCTACCATTGCAAAAGTAGGTACATTCAGTTTCAATGCCTCAGAAACAGCGATGTGCTCTTTCTTAACATCGATAAGGAACAATGCAGCAGGAAGACGATTTAAGTCAGCAATACCTCCTAAAAGGGTTTCTAACTTGATACGCTCACGCTGAATCATTAATTTTTCTTTCTTAGAAAGTACATCGTAAGTTCCGTCTTTAGTCATCTTGTCGATGTTAGACATCTTTTTGATCGACTTACGTACAGTTGCGAAGTTAGTTAACATACCACCTAACCAACGCTCGGTTACGAAAGGCATGTTTACCGAAGCAGCCTGTGCAGCAACGATATCCTTAGCTTGTTTTTTGGTAGCTACGAATAACACTTTACGGCCAGATTTAACGATTTGTTTAATCGCGGCAGCAGCTTCTTCTAATTTTGTTAAAGTTTTATTTAAATCTATGATGTGGATGCCATTACGCTCCATGAAAATGTACTGAGACATTTTTGGATCCCATTTGCGGGTAAGGTGACCAAAGTGTACACCTGCATCCAATAAATCCTGATATGTTGTTCTTGCCATTGTCTGATCCTCCTGAGATTAACGTTTACTAAATTGAAATTTCTTACGGGCTTTCTTGCGTCCTGGTTTTTTACGCTCAACCATACGCATGTCACGTGTTACTAAGCCTTTAGCTCTCAATGAAGGTTTTGTTTCCGGATCTAATTCAACAATAGCTTTTGCAATTGCTAAACGAACTGCTTCCGCTTGTCCTTTAACACCACCACCAGCAACGTTTACAGTAACGTCAAATTTTCCGGCAGAACCAGAAACCTCGGTAGACTGTGTAACGATGAATTGTAATGGTAAGGTTGGGAAGTACTCTTTGTAATCTTTACCGTTAACGGTAATGCCGCCGTTACCATCTTTAAGATAGATACGGGCAACTGCTGTTTTTCTTCTGCCTGAAGTGTTTGTTGTTGACATTTCTTTCTCTTAATTAAAGTTTAACTTCTTTTGGACTTTGTGCTGCATGTGGGTGAGTAGTACCCGCATACACATGTAGATTTTTGTACAAAGCACGTCCCAAACGATTTTTAGGCAACATACCACGTACAGCTTTTTCAACTATACGCTCAGGATGTTTAGCCAATAACTCTTTCGGAGAAATGAAACGCTGACCGCCTGGATAGCCTGTGTAACGTACATAGGTTTTATCACCCATTTTGTTACCGGTCAGTTTAACTTTGTCTGCATTGATAACAATCACGTTATCGCCGCAGTCTACGTGTGGGGTGTACGAAGGCTTATTTTTTCCTCTGATCACCATAGCGATCTTAGATGATAAGCGCCCCAAAATCTCGCCTTCAGCGTCAACAACTATCCATTGTTTGTCGACGTTTGATTTGTTAGCAGAGACAGTTTTGTAACTTAACGTATTCACTTGCTTGATATTAAATTAATTAAAAATTTTAGTATACCCCTCAAAAAGGGATTGCAAAGATAGGAGGAATTAAGTTAAGGGCAAAGTAAAAAGAGAAAAAACCTCACCCGCCTTTGCGCGGGGGCTGAGGCGCCCTCTCCTGAAGGAGAGGAGTCTGGGTGGCCTGTATAGCGTATAAGTAGTTAGATATAATAGGTAAGCTATAAATCCTTCAAAGTCCTCTCCTTCAGGAGAGGGTTTAGGTGAGGTAAATGCACCTTCCGTCTTTGTAGAAAATGTAGCCCCGCTTTCTGCTCCAAATCCTCATTCACCGCTTTTAAGGGCGGTTCACTCCGGGTTTTCCGCGGCAATCGGGTTTAAGATGTTGGGGCGGTTCTCCGTAGGAAGGGTTTAAACTTGCCAAAGTTCAGAACTTTTGACAAGTTAGTCGGCCGTTCTTATCCTCTCAAAGTCATTAATTCCAATTATTAATTTTTAATAAACCAAGATTCTTACTTTTGCGTTTTATATCCGAGATGCCGAAAACAGCAGCCTCTTATAAATTGAATCTCTATTAATTTTTTTATTTGTGATTATTCTAATCTTCTTTCTTACCCATTGGTTCCTGTCTTTATTTTTTCAGACCTTTTTTCTTCACCGTTACGCATCGCATAAAATGTTTACTACCAGCAAGTTCTGGGAGCGCACTTTTTATATCATGACCTGGGTTTTTCAGGGGGCATCTTTTTTAAACCCTAGAGCTTACGCTATACTTCACCGTATGCATCACGCCTATAGCGATACCGAAAAGGATCCGCACTCGCCACACTTTTTCCGTGACGTGTTTCAAATGATGTGGCATACAAAAATTATTTTTCAGGAGTATGTAAAATACAACCGAGAGCCGGAAACCCGTTTTAAAGGAAACTATCCTGAATGGAGAACGGTAGATATTATGGCGTCATCCATGTGGTCGCGGTTGGGCTTTGTGGCTTTTTACATTGCTTTCTATGTCATCTTCGCAACAAGCTGGTGGATGTTCTTGTTACTTCCCATCCATTTCGTAATGGGGCCGCTACACGGAGCACTAGTAAACTGGTGTGGGCATAAATATGGATATTCAAATTTCGACAACGGCGACCATTCAAAAAATACTACACCGTTTGACTTTTTTATGTTAGGTGAATTATTTCAGAATAATCACCATATGCACCCAAATAGTCCAAACTTCGCTAAACGCTGGTTTGAGTTAGATCCGGTTTATCCAGTACTGAAGTTTATGCACTGGGCAAGGATTATCAAGCTTAGAAAAGCGATATGATTTTAGACAACCTCCTCAACGGAGGTTTTTTTATGCTCTTTATTTTTTTTATGAGTAGCTTAGGATATTAAATCACAGATTATGGTAATCATTAAAGAATTTAAAGAGTTTGCTGTTCGCGGCAACGTAATCGATTTGGCTGTCGGTGTTATTATCGGGGCTGCTTTTGGTAAAATTGTTACATCTCTGGTCGATGATATTATTATGCCGCCGCTAGGCTATATCATGGGTGGGGTTGATTTTGCCGATAAAAAGATTATTCTTAAAGCAGAAGATGCTGCCAATAAAGTAGCCGAGGTTTCAATTAAATACGGAAACTTTATCAATGCGTTAATTCAGTTTCTGATTGTTGCGTTCTGCATTTTTTTGATTGTAAAGTTTATCAATACTCTGAAAAGGAAGGAAGAAGTTGTAGAGGTTGCTGTTGTGCCTGGCAAAGAAGAGGCTTTGTTGAGTGAGATAAGGGATATTCTTAAAAGTCAGAAAGGATAGATACAGGAATTTGAGGAATCGGTCTACGTAGTGAGCGTTTAATATAAGTACTTAGCTCGTTGTAGTCCCAAGGCAGGGTGAAGGGATGCTCATCCTCCGTTCATCCTACGTATTTGCAAAGATGGAGGATGGGCCTAAAAACGTGAGGTCGCATTTTTTGCGACCTCACGTTAAGAAATAACGCCTCTAGTCATCAGATGTTGGCAATCCGTCTAAGCCTATAACTAACTATTTCTACACCGTCGTCTTTATACTCAACTCCTTCAACTGCTCATCCGAAATAGTCGACGGCGAATCAATCATTACATCCTTACCAGAATTGTTTTTCGGGAATGCTATCACATCGCGGATAGAATCTAAACCGGCAAAGATTGAAACCAAACGGTCAAATCCGAATGCGATACCACCATGCGGTGGCGCACCAAACTCAAACGCTTCCATTAAAAATCCGAATTGTTTTTGAGCTTCCTCCGGAGAAAATCCGAGATGCTTGAACATTAGACTTTGTAGTCCTCTGTCGTGGATACGAATAGAACCACCGCCAATTTCGGTTCCGTTGATTACCATGTCGTAAGCATTGGCACGAACTTCTCCTGGTTTAGTATCGAGCAGACCGATGTCTTCCGGTTTTGGAGAAGTAAAAGGATGGTGCATGGCATGGTAGCGATTGTGTTCTTCATCCCATTCTAATAAGGGGAAATCAACTACCCAAAGCGGTGCGAATTTATTTTTATCGCGCAAGCCTAAACGGTTGCCCATTTCAAGGCGTAGCTCATTTAATTGTTTGCGAACCTTATCAGTGGTTCCAGCCATAACTAAAACTAGATCTCCCGGCTCAGTTTGAAAGGCTGCCGACCATTGCTTTAAGGCTTCTTCGTTAAAAAACTTATCTACAGACGATTTTAAAGAGCCATCGGCATTGTGACGCATATATATAAGGCCGGTGGCGCCAATTTGAGGCCGCTTGATGAAGTCTGTTAACTCGTCCAGTTGTTTACGGGTATATTCAGCACAACCTTTGGCATTGATACCAACAACCAGTTCTGCATTATCGAACACCGGGAAGCCTGCGCCTTTGGCAATCTCGTTTAACTCAACAAACTGCATCCCGAAGCGGGTATCTGGTTTGTCAGATCCATAAAGGCGCATCGCATCAGCATAATCCATACGTGGTACAGAACCAATGTCTACACCTTTTACTTTTTTGAATAAGTGATTAATCAATCCTTCAAACAGATTTAAGATATCTTCCTGCTCAATAAAGGCCATCTCGCAATCAATCTGAGTGAACTCAGGCTGACGATCAGCACGCAGATCTTCATCGCGGAAGCACTTTACAATCTGAAAGTAACGGTCGAAGCCCGATACCATCAACAACTGTTTGAAGGTTTGAGGCGATTGTGGAAGCGCGTAGAACTCACCTGGATTCATCCTGCTGGGTACCACAAAATCCCGGGCCCCTTCCGGAGTGGATTTAATAAGAACCGGTGTTTCAACTTCCAGGAAGTCTTGCTCGTCCAAATATTTTCTAATCTCCTGCGCCATTTTATGACGAAGGATTAAGTTATTTCTAACTGGTGTACGGCGCAGATCAAGGTACCGATATTTCATTCGTAACTCATCGCCCCCATCGGTCTCGTCTTCGATCAAGAAGGGAGGAAGCTTTGCTTCATTTAATATCTCAATAGAAGAAACTTTTATTTCTATATCCCCGGTAGGCATCTTTGGATTTTTGCTGGTCCGCTCAATTACCTTTCCGGTAACTTTAATCACATATTCACGTGACAGGCCGCGGGCTTGCTCACACAGATCAGCATCTTCATCCATGTTTACCAGGAGCTGGGTAATTCCATACCTGTCGCGAATGTCGATAAAAGTCATTCCACCCAGGTCGCGTGATTTTTGCACCCATCCTGCAAGGGTTACATCTTTGCCTAAATCATTGATAGTTAATTCACCGCAGGTATGTGTTCTATGCATAAAAATATCGTTAGGGATGCAAAAGTAACTTTTTTGGAGGAATTTATATCAAATTGACATATCCTTCAAAAACAAACTTTGCCGGCCCCTCCAGAAATATATTATTGAACACTTTTCCATCGTAATTAAAGCGGATATTTAAGTTGCCGCCTAATACTTTGATCCTCGTGTTGTTCTCTCCAGTATGATTTTTGTGTTTAGCCATGGCCAACGCTACAGCAGTAACTCCGGTTCCGCAGGCGTAAGTTTCGTTCTCAACCCCACGTTCATAAGTTCTTACGAACAAATGATCTCCAAAGTCCTCAATGAAATTCACATTTATACCTTCCGACCGGTAATTGTCGGAATTTCGGATCGCTTTGCCCTCGCTAAATACATCTTTATCAGCCAGGTTGGTTGTGCATTGCACATAATGAGGAGATCCGGTGTTTAAAACATAAGCATCTCCGTCTTCGTCAATGTCTTTAACGTCAATCATTTGCAAGCTCACCCAGTCGCCGGCCTCTGAAATTTTGGCATAATGCCAACCATCGACTGCCAAAAAGTTGGTTTCATCTTTAAAGATGTTCAGATGTTTTGCGAAGGCTACAATGCATCGTCCTCCGTTGCCACACATACTGCTTGGTTTACCATCGGCATTATAGTACACCATTTCGAAATCAAAGCCCTCAGTGTTTTGAAGAAACATAATTCCATCGGCTCCAATGCCGAATCTCCTGTCGCACAAATCGGCAAGAATTTGCGGCTGTTGGTGATTAAACGTATTTTGTCGATTATCTACTAAGATAAAATCGTTGCCTGCGCCCTGGTATTTAAAGAAATGTAGTTTCATTAATACAAGATTACGAAATTGTGGAAGGTTTTTTGTGCTCATTAAATCACCAGCGGGTAAATTCTTAAACTCTGTGTTTAACAATTTTTAACAGATTTGCCGATATACCAGGGTTGCATTTCACGTTTAACTGGTATTACTTTTGACAGAAGAAAAAAAACTAAGAAATAATAAATATATGAAGAAGATAGGGATAACACTTTTAACTGCATTTATTGGCGGAGCAGTTGCGATTGGTGGTTATAAACTAATCGAGAATCAGAACGCTGAGAATATGACGCTTGAAGAGCGGCAAAACGTATATTTCACGAAAAATCCTCAAAATATTTCTTCGGCCGGAGATGTGGATTTTGTTCAGGCGGCTGCTGCGGTTACACCGGCGGTAGTTCATATCAAAACTACATACGACGGATCCTCATCGTCAAGAAGTATGGAAGACCCTTTTGGCGGCATGTTTGAAGAATTTTTCGGCACTCCAAGGGGAGGAGGTCGCCAAAGAATGCCTCAATCGGCGTCTGGTTCTGGTGTGATCGTAACCCCAGACGGTTACATAGTTACCAACAACCACGTAGTTGACAAGGCTAGTAAAATTGAGATTATTTTGCCAGACAATCGCTCGTACACCGCCAAGGTTATCGGAACTGATTCAAATACCGACCTTGCATTAGTTAAAGTGGAAGCTAAAAACCTTCCAGTTATAAAACTCGGTAATTCTGATAATGTTAGAGTAGGCGAGTGGGTTCTGGCAGTGGGGTATCCTCTATCTCTTCAGACTACGGTTACAGCCGGTATTGTAAGCGCAAAAGGACGGAGCATTGGGATTTTAAACGAAAATAATCAACGTAATTATCCTAACCGTGAGCAGCAAACCAGCCCGGTGGCAAGCTCGGCTATTGAATCATTTATTCAAACAGATGCTGCAATTAATCCTGGCAACAGCGGTGGAGCTTTGGTGAACACAGAAGGCGAGCTTATCGGAATAAATACTGCTATCGCTTCTCAAAGAGGAGGGTATGAAGGATATGGTTTCGCTATTCCGATAAATCTTGCCAAAAAGATTATGGACGACTTTATCAAGTTCGGCTCGGTTAAAAGAGGATTTATTGGTGTTACTTTTAGAGAATTAGACGCCAGTGTGGCTAAAGAGCTTGGGGTAAATCAGATTAGCGGCCTTTATGTAAATGAAATAATGGAAGGCGGTGGCGCTGAGGCAGCAGGTTTGAAAAAAGGTGATATTATTACAAAGGTAGATGGTAACAAGATTCTTTCCTCTTCGGATTTGCAGGAGAAAGTTGGGCGCTTACGTCCCGGCGATAAAGTACAATTGAGCTATTTGAGAGACGGGTCTGAGCGAAGTACTAGCGTCACGCTAAAAGGTGAAAGCTCTGTTAATATAGCATCCAACTCTAATGCAGCCAACAAAATTATTGCAGCATTAGGTGGTAACTTTGCATCGTTGACACCGGCTCAAAAGCAAAAATATCGTGTTAATAACGGCGTAGTTGTTACCGGTGTTCGTCAGGGCGGGTTGTTGCATGAGAACCAGATTACCAGGGGAACTATCATTACGCATATTAATGGAAAGGCAGTTAATTCTCTGGACGATATTCAGGCTGCAGTGCTAGCTTCCAACAGCAATATTATGCGCATTGACGGTATTTCTACCGATGGTGTAAGATTCTGGGGAACATTTGAAATCGCGCGATAATTAGCAGCATATATTAAAACTCTAAGCCCTTCGTTTTAACGGAGGGCTTTTTTTATTTTTACAGAATGAATCTGCAGGGGCTGCGCTGGGCTTTTTTAAATCAACAACTTATCTTTCTGCCACAAAAAGCTATCTTCTGGGAAGAAGAAAAGGCTTTGATTATTTCAGATCTCCATATCGGAAAGGTTGGCCATTTCAGAAAGGCTGGTATCGCCATCCCGAAGCTGCTGGAACAGGAAGAGCTTGCCGTTCTTTCAGATCTGATACACCAGTATCGCCCCAGTCAACTAATTTTTTTAGGAGATCTGTTTCACAGCGATATAAATAACGACTGGAATTGGTTGCAGTTGTGGCGTGAAATGTTCCCCGCGCTCAGAATGCTTCTTATCCAGGGAAATCACGATGTTCTCCACCGCGATTATTACGAACAGGCTAATTTTGAGTTGTATGATAAGCTGGTTATTGGGCCGTTTTTATTCGTACACGATAAGTCTGATTATGATAAGACCCCGCCAGAGAATGCTTATATCTTAAGTGGCCATATTCATCCTGCGGTTCGTTTGCGTGGAAAGGCCAGGCAAAGTGTATTGCTGTCGTGTTTTTCATTTGGTAGAAATGCAGCAATTCTACCCGCTTTTGGAAAGTTTACAGGGAAGTGCTGCTTAAAGGAAAGTGAGGGCGATACCGTTTTCGGAATCCTGAAAGACAAGGTTATTCTATTGAAGCCTGTTTCAGAAAGTCATTAATATAAATATTTACACTCTCCACCGGGACGTCAAAGTCGACTATCTTTAAGTCTGGTCCGATAATTATATAACAGGGGAGTTTGTTAGTGTAAAAGTTTTCAAAGTTTTTTGAGTAGGCACCTTTAAAATCTGCCACATGTAACCAGCTTAAGCCATTTGCCGCAATTGCTTTCTTCCACCGCTCTTCTTTTTTATCAATAGCGATACCGAGTATTTCGAAGCCGTTAGTATGATTTTTATCATAAAGGAATTTCAAATGCGGAATGTCATTTAAGCTCGGATTATTCCAGCTTGCCCAGAATGTTAACAGGGTCAGTTTGCCTTTTAGCAGATTCCTGTTAAACGGTTTTCCATCTGGCATGCGGCCTTCGATTTTTGGCATAGGGGCGCCCGGCCGGATTCGTGTATATCCTTCAATTTTATTCTTTGCATTTTCTGAATACGCTGTTTCGGTTACTTCAGGATCAAGGAGGCGAAATAATTTATCATAATAGCCTGGGTTCTCTCGCATATCTTTCTCACTAACTTGATTTAGAAGATATCCTGATACCGGCGATTTAGAATGTTTTCTTACAAAATTCTCCAGGTTTGAGAGGTCAGGTAAATCTGACAAATAAAAGTAAGATAGCTCATTTTGAAACTTAACCTGAGTTTTTACAAGAGGATACCTTTGGATACTTGCCGAATCTAACACAAAATTGTATTCGCCCTCTGCAAGATAAATTGGATACTCCACAGTTTTATTTTTGCCACCGCTAAACAATATTTTCAATTTAAAGAACTCTGCCCGGTCCGGTATGGCTGATATCTGGAATTTTTCGTCGACGATATTTGCATCCCACAACTTACCATGCCCGCTGATTTCTATTACTGCATTTTTGATGCCTTTTACGCGGCCATTTATGGTCGTTTCTTTTTGATGACATCCGGTTAGTAAGGATAAAATAAAAATTGCCCATGCATAAGGGATGATTGTTTTCAAAATAAATGGGTTTTCTAGCTTAGTGTTTAGTTTTTGAATAGTCATTTTTTGTGATTCGTAAAATCTTTGTATTTAAATCGAAAAAAACGATATTTTTCGAGTTTAAAAATGATTTTATTAGGCGATATATGCGATGAATTCAATTTATTTTGAATGATTTTTCCAAATTCACTAAAAACTATAATTAGTCATTTTCTTTTTTAGAACGTTTCTAAATAAATCAAAACTCTTTCGAAAGCTAAAATTGGTTATATATGTAAGCCCATTTTGAATACTTTTGCATCTCTTAAATATTAAATCTAACAAAAAGTAATGAGCAGTTTCACTAAAACTTTCTCCACCACCATGGGAAAGAAATTGATTATGAGCTTAACGGGTCTTTTTCTGGCCCTGTTTCTCGTCGTCCATCTTATCGGAAACTTACAGCTGTTTAAGGATGATGCGGGTAAGGCCTTCAATGAGTATTCATATTTTATGACTCATTTTTTACCAATTAAGATCATTTCGTATGTTCTTTATCTTTCAATTGTGTTGCATGCGCTTTATGCTCTGTTCATCACTATAAGGAATAACAAGGCCCGGCCTGTAGGCTATGCGCAATATAATGGCTCGGCAAACAGTTCCTGGAGTTCAAGAAATATGGGAATATTAGGTACCATACTTCTAATCTTTATTGTGATTCACATGAAAAGTTTCTGGTGGGAATATCACAATGGAGATCTTCCATATGCCCGTTACGAAATGAGTTTATCGAATCCTGCGGATGTAACTTTCACTCCGCTGCCCTTTGATGGAAACCCGCTTGTACATTCAGAATATGTAGACAGTCAAAGCGGCAAAGAAGTGGTTGTAGCAAAAGATCTTTATAAGATTGTGGTTGACGCCTTCGGTCGCTTATGGTATGTTATTCTTTATGTATTATCCATGATTGCTATGGGCTTTCATCTTTACCACGGTTTTCAAAGTGGCTTCCAAACATTAGGGTTTGATCATAACAAGTATTTCCCTGCAATCAAATTTCTTGGCTTATGGGTGTTTAGTATTATAATTCCTGCCCTGTTTGCTGCAATGCCTATATATATATATTTAAAACAATTCGGCCTTATTTAGGCACATAAAATAATTTTCTGCGATGATTTTAGATTCTAAAATACCAGAGGGACCTTTAGCTGAAAAGTGGTCCAAGCATAAATTCAACTTAAAACTTGTTAACCCTGCCAATAAGAGAAAATATACTGTTATTGTAGTTGGTAGCGGTTTAGCAGGTGCTTCGGCTGCTGCTTCCCTGGCAGAGCTTGGTTATAACGTAAAAGTTTTCTGTTTTCAAGACAGCCCTCGCCGGGCGCACTCTATCGCCGCGCAAGGTGGTATCAATGCTGCCAAGAATTATCGTAACGATGGTGATAGTGTTTATCGCTTGTTTTACGATACCATTAAAGGCGGTGACTACCGTGCACGGGAAGCAAACGTTCACCGTTTAGCTGAAGAGTCGGTCAATATTATTGATCAATGTGTGGCTCAGGGTGTACCATTTGCACGCGAGTACGGCGGATTACTGGATAACCGTTCTTTTGGAGGTTCTCAGGTATCACGTACGTTTTATGCTCGCGGCCAAACCGGACAGCAACTGTTGCTAGGGGCATATTCTGCTCTGAACCGTCAAATTCATGAGGGTAAAGTGAAAATGTACAACCGCCACGAGATGCTTGAGCTGGTGGTAGTTGATGGTAAAGCTCAGGGTATAATTACCAGAGATCTTATTTCAGGGAAATTAGAAACTCATGCAGGCCACGCGGTTCTTTTAGCCACTGGTGGTTACGGAAACGTATTTTATCTTTCTACAAACGCCATGGGTAGCAACACTACTGCAATCTGGCGTGCACATAAAAAAGGCGCTTTCTTCGGAAACCCTTGCTATACGCAAATTCACCCCACCTGTATTCCTGTAAGTGGTGATCACCAGTCTAAGCTTACGCTGATGTCTGAGTCGTTGCGTAACGACGGACGTGTTTGGGTTCCAAAAACCCAGGCAATGGCCGAGCAGATCCGTAAAGGGCAATTAAAGGCGAGTGATGTGAAGGAGGATGACAGAGATTATTTCCTGGAGCGCAAGTATCCATCTTTCGGAAATCTTGTTCCCCGCGATGTTGCTTCGCGTAATGCCAAAGAAGCAGTTGATGACGGACGTGGTGTTGGTGGGTCGGGTAAAGCAGTTTATCTTGATTTTTCTGATGCGATTCAGCGCTTAGGGCAGCCGGCAATTCAGGCCAAATACGGTAACCTGTTTGATATGTACTATCAGATTACCGACGAAAATCCTTACGAGTTACCAATGCGTATTTATCCTGCGGTTCACTACACGATGGGCGGCCTTTGGGTAGATTATAATCTTCAGACTACTATCCCGGGATTGTATGCTTTGGGTGAGTGTAATTTCTCTGACCACGGAGCAAACCGTTTGGGAGCTTCTGCTCTGATGCAAGGCCTGGCCGACGGATATTTTGTGATACCATATACTTTAGGCGATTACCTTGCGGGAATTGGTCCGAAGCCGGTTGATACCAGTCATCCCGCTTTCGCTGAAGCGCAAAAAGCTGTGGAGAACAGGTTAAACACCCTTTTATCACTAAAAGGAAATAAAACCGTGGATGAATATCACCGTGAGTTGGGTAACATTATGTGGGAATACTGCGGTATGGCACGTAACGAAGCCGGACTTACGAAAGCTAAAGGTCTTATTCAGGCTTTAAAAGCAGATTTCTGGAAGAACGCAATTGTGGTAGGAAAGAATGAAGAATTGAATATGTCGCTTGAAAAGGCCGGCCGTGTTGCAGATTTTATCGAACTTGGTGAGCTTATGGTTGACGATGCCTTGCATCGCAGAGAATCATGCGGAGGCCACTTCCGTGAAGAAAGCCAGACCGAAGAAGGTGAAGCACTACGCGATGACGATAATTTTGCTTATGTAGCCGCATGGGAATTTACAGGCGAAAATATGCCAGAGCAATTGAACAAAGAGCATTTGGTATACGAAAATGTTAAGTTGACACAACGTAGTTATAAATAGAATCAAGATATAAGAAACAGAGACAAGAAGGAACGGATTAGTCTTGATTCTAGCTTCTTGACTCTCAAATCTAACAACAGATGAGCGGAAACATGAATTTAACCCTTAAAGTCTGGAGGCAGGCAAATGCCAGCGACAAGGGAGGATTTGTTACTTACAAAGCAGAAAATATTTCTCCGGATATGTCATTCCTGGAGATGCTTGACGTAGTAAATGAAGATTTATTAAAAAAGGGTACAGACCCTATCCATTTTGACCACGATTGTCGCGAAGGTATTTGCGGAATGTGTTCATTATATATTAATGGTCGCCCGCATGGGCCAAAGCGTGCAATCACCACTTGCCAATTGCATATGCGCAGTTTTAAAGACGGTGAAACCATCACTATTGAACCATGGCGTGCAACAGCTTTCCCGGTTATTAAGGATCTGGCGGTTGATCGCTCTGCATTCGACAGAATTCAGCAGGCTGGTGGTTATGTTTCGGTGAATACTGGCGGTGTGCCTGATGCTAACGAAATAGCTATTCCAAAAGTGATAGCGGATGAAGCGTTTAACTCGGCGACCTGTATTCAATGCGGCGCTTGCGTAGCGGCTTGTAAAAATGCCTCTGCGATGCTTTTTGTTTCAGCTAAGGTATCTCAACTGGCATTATTACCTCAGGGACAGCCAGAGCGTTACCGTCGTGTACAATCGATGGTTGCGCAAATGGATGCCGAAGGATTTGGTGGTTGTACCAACACTGGAGCCTGCGAAATTGAATGTCCGAAAGAGATCTCAATGACGAATATAAATCGGATGAGACGCGACTTTTTCACGGCTAAGCTTTTTAAAGAAGAAGAAATTTAAGTAGTTTTGTTGCCACGAGGCAAGGAGGAAATTTAAAGAGCCCTGAGGTGAAAACGTCAGGGCTCTCTGCTTGTAGTTACTTTTTTGAAGTAATAATTATGACGCCGTTTTTGCCTTTTTCACCGTATATCGCGGTAGCTGCGCTGTCTTTTTGTACTGAAATGGCTTCGATACGGGATGGCTGGATCTTTTGAAATTGTTCTGATGTTATTTCCTTTCCATCCAATATATAAAGAGGTTTCTCCTTAAGGTTAGATCCATTAATTCTAAGGCTCAAATTATGTGAGGGGTCCGGTTTCCAAATACGAACGTTCTTCCCTTTTATTCCCTCTGCAGTAGTAATAGAAAGGGTGCCATTTGTTGAGCCATCATCATTCTTAGTTACCGATATGCTTCGGATATCCGAGGCTTTAATTCCAAGTAAGTCGGCATATTCAGCTTCCGTAGCAGTTCCAAAATTGAAGCCGGAAGGTATATCTTTTTGAAATCGTTTACCGTCAATAAAGATCACCGGGTTAACCCCCGCTCTGAATACTGGACCGTTCGGCTGACTGGGTGTACTTAAGCCTTTTTTGTCCTCAGAGTTCTTTTCGTTTGATTCGTAATTGAGCATTAGAGGCAAGGTATACTGTACCCGCACAGGTTTTCCATTTTGGATCCCCGGAAGCCATTTTTGTGAGCTTGATAGCAGTCTAACGGCCTCCTCTCCGGTGCCATGTTTTAAATCCCTAAGCACGCGGATATTGGTGAGTGTTCCATCTTTCTCGACTACAAAAGTGACTATTAGTCTGCCTGAAACTTTTGCTGTCTGTGCCTCTTTTGGAAATTTATACTCCTTTCCAATCCATTTGTAAAATGCTTCCATTCCGCCAGGATACCGGGGCATTGTTTCAACTTCGGCTACCCCAAGTAAGCTACTATCCCGATCAATTTCAGGCTGAATGATTTCTGCTAATCGCGGCTTTTCTGACTTTGCTAAAATATCCTCATTAGAAACTGCCTCAGTTTGGACGGTACCAGCTGTGCTTTGAATAAAAATTTCTTTGTTGCCAGTTATTTTAAGTTCACTCGCGGCCTCTATTGAGCTTTCAATTTTAGTAAGGCTTTCCGACTTGATGGTCGCCGAGGAAAATATGACCATCGAAGCAAACAGCGGAGCAGCAAGCCCATATTTTAGCAGTGCCGTTTTTCGGGATTTGGTTTTGTAAAGCATCATGACTCGTTTTTTTAGGAGTGACTGGTTGAAAAAATTGTTCGTTAGTTGTTCTTTCCGGATTCCAAAGACGTTGCTTACCAGGAGAAGAGCATAGTCAGATTTCCCCTTCTCGGCCGAGGCCACCTCATCTGCAATAAATTCGTGGATAAATTTTACAGATCTTTTGTATCCATATACTACCGGGTTAAACCAGTTTATAATATTGATAAGCTCAAAAAATATAACGTCTGCAGAATGTAATTGGGATGCGTGAACTTTTTCATGCTTTACAATCGATTCCCTTGACGGAAGATCTTCCGATACTTTTATTTTAGTGAAAAACGATTGAGCCCGGCTCCCCTCCTTAAAGCTCCTATTAACTTTCGATAGCTGCCATATAAACCGGCAAAGGAAGAAAAGAGCTCCACTCAGATAGATGATGCTTAGCCATTCCATCAAACTGAGGTTACTATCTGTCGCTGCAGGTGCACTTAAAGTAATTACCGGCGATACTGCAATTACATAAGTTACCTGTTCAATTTCTTTGGTTACAAACATGGATCGCACCCAATCCGACTGCACAGCCGGTATGATAAACGATAGTACACCCGATGCCAGCAGGAATATCCTGTTCCATTTAAAGAACGTCTCATTCTTTAACACAAGTTCATAGAATGCGTAAAACAAGATCAGGTAGATATTTACCTGGATGAGGTAGGATGGCCAATTCATATTATTTTTTCTTTAGGTTTTGAATCAGTTTTAAGATCTCGTCGGCTTCCTTTAAGTCGATCTTTTCTTTCTTCACAAAGAATGAAAACATGTTTTCTACAGAGTTGCCAAAGTATCCGCTAAGAAGCTTTTCGGTGGCGAAGCTTTTATATTGCTCTTTACTTACCACCGGGAAATATCTGTGACTCTTGCCAAAAGCTTCGTGCTCAACAAATCCTTTAGTCTCTAATATTCTGATGATGGTAGAAACTGTATTGTAAGCAGGCTTAGGCTGGGGTAGCTCATCTATCACCTCCTTCACAAATGCTTTTTCCAGCGCCCATAATATCTGCATGATCTGTTCCTCGGCTTTTGTAAGTTCTTTCAATTCCATAATATTCATCTTCTTAAACAAACGTAAAACTAATTATTTAGTTTTCAAAACTATTTTGTTAGTTTCTTTGAAAAAACATCTAAATGCTTTTGATGTTAAGTTAACACATACATTTCAAATGACGATAACCTTTCACGGTGCAGCCCAAAACGTTACAGGGAGCAAGCACCTAATACAATTACAGAGCGGCACACAAATATTACTCGATTGCGGAATGTTCCAGGGACTAGGAGAAGAAACCGATGGCCTCAATGAGCATTTCGGCTTCAGACCCGATAAAGTGAATTATTTAATCCTTTCACATGCACATATTGATCATTGCGGGTTAATACCTCGTTTGGTTGCCGAGGGCTTTAAGGGGACAATTTACAGTACTGCGCCGACTATGGATTTAGCGCGGATTCTGTTAAACGATTCGGCGCATATTCAGGAGCAAGATGCCGAGTTTAGCAATAAGAACCGCGCCCGTAAGGGACTACCCTTGGTCGACCCATTGTATACTGAAGAAGATGTGATGGAGACAATGCGGCTTTTTAAGATAGTTGAGTATAATGAAGACTTCGAGATCGATCCGAGGATAAAATTAAAATTTACCGATGCCGGCCATATTCTCGGCAGTGCAGCAGTGCACCTTACAATCATTGATGAAGGAAAGGAATATCGGATAACATTTAGTGGAGACGTTGGACGGTATGGAGATCCCTTGCTACAGAGCCCTCAGACATTCGACCAGGCAGATTTCATACTTCTGGAATCGACCTATGGCGACTCACTGCATAAAGATTTAGAGGCTATCGAAGGCCAGCTTCAGGAGGTTATCCAGGAAACATGCGTGATTAAGAAAGGAAAGCTTATTATCCCGGCATTTAGTGTTGGTCGTACCCAGGAGCTGTTATATGCCTTGAATGCACTTGAGATTAAAGGCACTCTGCCAGATCTGGCTTATTACGTAGATAGTCCCCTTTCTGAAAAAGCCACTAACGTGCTTAAAGAACATACCGAAGTTTTCAACAAAAAGGTTAAGGAAGTTTTGAAAAGCGACGACGACGTATTTCATTTCAAAGGACTCAAGTTTATTCAATCGGTAGAAGAATCAAAAGCGCTGAACGAAGATCCGCGCCCCTGTGTAATCATTTCTTCTTCGGGAATGGCAGAAGCAGGAAGGGTAAAACATCACATAAAGAATAATGTTGAAAATTCTAAAAATACCATTCTTATTGTGGGTTATTGCGAGCCCTCGTCTTTGGGTGGGAGACTGGTAGCCGGAGCTAGGGTTGTAAGGATTTTCGGCGATGAATTTGATGTCAGAGCTGACGTAAGAGTTATCAAATCGATGAGTGCGCACGGCGATTATGAAGACCTGTTGCGGTTTTTATCGTGCCAGGATCCAAAAGAAGTAAAAAAAATATTTCTCGTGCACGGCGAATACGATGTGCAGCAAATATTCAGGCAAAAGCTTGTTGATGCGGGTTTTTCGACAGTAATCATCCCTGAACAACATCAATCAGAGTACCTGTGATGTTAAAAGCACGTTTTTATAACTCCTTTTAAAGAGGGAATTTGAAAGCGAAGGCTTGCTTGTTGTTTGCCGGGCGCTATTTCGATCGTGTCTTTGCTTTTATATCCAATTATCAATAAGGCAGGAATCAATAGAATCAAAAACGGTGATATTGCTTGTGTCTTTTTCATGGCGTTCATCTTGTATATCAAATTAACAGGATGATTTCGGTGTGTGAAAACTAATTAGACTAAGAGGGTGATGTTATAGATAAACCGGTTCTTTTAAAGGGCTAACGTTCGTCGGTTAATCTGGGGTGTTCGAAGATTAGAGCTTCCGGTTCGTCGAACTATGGGTGATAAGCTGCGTATTTAAGGTTTTGGTTTCAAATTCAGTTACCGGATGTTTGCTTTCAATTAACTTAATAAGCAGTTGAGTGGCCTGTTGTCCCATTTCAAAAGCAGGTTGTCTCACTACTGTAATCGGGGGCGAGAACAGAGGCGCAACATTCGAATTCGTGAAGCCCGAAATTCCGATCTTGCAGCCGTATTCAAGGTCCAGTTTTCTAAGTGCCAGCAAGGTACTTGTAGAAATTTTGTCCTGGGCGATGAACAGCGCGTCGGGTCTTTCTTTCAGTTTAAGGATATCTTTAACTGCAGCATCAATCTCGTCCTGAATTAAGCCACTGTAACTGCAATATTTAACATACGACTCGTTAAAAGGAATTTGATGCTTCTCCAGAGCCGCTTTATATCCTTCCAGTCGCTCGCGTGTAATGGAAAGGTGCGCCGCGTTGGTGAAATGCCCTATTTTAGTGTATCCCGATTTAATAAGAAACTCGGTAGCTTCAAAACCTCCCTGAAAATTATTCGCTATTACTTTGTGGGTGTTTATCTCTTCGCTCACGCGATCGAAGAATACGATCGGTAGACCTTTTTCATGCAAAGATTTCAGATATGAAATATCGTTACTTTCTGATGATAGCGAAATCAATAATCCATCTACCGACCTCGAAGCAAGATGTTCTACGTTCAGCACCTCACGTTCATGGTTTTCGTTGCTTTGAGTAATGATGACATGGTAGCCTGAATTGTAGGCAATAGACTCAATACCGTTAATGGCCTGTGAAAAAAAATTATTCGCAATCTCGCAAACCACTACGCCGATAGAATGACTCCGCCTCTCTTTTAAACTTAAGGCTATTGGGTTTGGACGGTAATTGATTTTTTCGGCATACTCCAGAACTATCCGCTTGGTTTCTTCACTAATTTCGTAACCGCCTCTAAGTGCCCGCGAAACCGTGGATGTAGAGAATCCTAAAGCTTTCGCGATGTCTTTTATAGTGGTGGTTTCAAACCGCATTCGGTGTTTTATTTACTTGTCGAAGTTAATGAAATGAAGGTAAGAATAACAAAGTGATTTGGGGAAAGTTTCTGCCTACATCGTTGCCGGGAACGATTGCATTTTTTTTTATAACCAGGCCTGCAAAACTTTAATAAAAAGTGTTTAAACTTGTTATTAGATAAACCCAAGTAATAACCAGTTACTTAGGCGGTGGTAACCGCAAGAAATCTTTCTTATCCTAGCAAATCACGGGTAACGTCACAGATTCGGCGAACGAGCGTTAAGATAATTACTGACGCCCAAATCAAATAACAAAATGAATAGAATTATAATCATCGCTGCCGCTTTTCTGCTTTGTAGTTGTGCTCCGCAAGTTCTGAAAACAGCCAGCGACGGGCAACCCATTGCTTTCCCCGGTGCTGAAGGCTTTGGGAAGTATACCACCGGTGGTCGTGGAGGCAAAGCAATCATTGTATCCAACCTTAATGACGCTGGAGAGGGAAGTTTACGAAAAGCCATCCAGGCTAAAGGGCCGCGGACGGTGGTATTTGCGGTCTCGGGCACCATAGCTTTAGAATCTCCTCTGGATATAAATAATCCGGATATTACCATCGCGGGTCAATCTGCTCCGGGGGATGGAATTTGTTTAAAAAATTACTCACTCAATGTAAAGGCTGATAATGTTATAATACGTTATCTCCGGGTGAGGATGGGCGACGAGAAGAAATACCAGGGAGACGCTCTGGGAGGCGTTAAAGGCAATTCGAATATCATCATCGATCATTGCTCGGTAAGCTGGGCCACAGATGAGACTGCTTCATTTTACAATAACAAAAATTTCAGCATGCAATGGTGTATTATATCCGAGAGCCTGAATGCTTCGGCTCATGCTAAAGGCGAACATGGTTATGGCGGCATCTGGGGAGGCCGTGGAGCTAGCTTCCACCATAATTTATTAGCGAGCCATAAAAGTCGTACGCCGCGTTTTAGTGGCTCCTCAACTACTAAAAATACGCCCGACGAGCTGGTAGATTTCAGGAATAACGTGATTTACAATTGGGGTGAAAATAATATTTATGGCGGTGAGGAGGGGAGATATAATGTTGTCGCCAATTATTTCAGGTCGGGCAAGGCAACCGATTCATCTAAAAAGAACCGGATGTTGCAGCCATGGTCGCCATATGGTAAGTTTTACGTTGCCGGAAATGAGATCAGTGGTTATCCGGCTATAAGTGATGACAATTGGAGTGGAGGTGTTCAGGCAGATCATCCCGATTCGGCAAAGGCAGATGTGGCTTTTCAGGCGGTGCCCATCACCCAGCACACCGCGAGGAAGGCATTCGACCTGGTGCTGGCGCATGCCGGGGCCAGCCACAAGCGTGATATTGTAGATTCAAGAATAACCCAGGAAGTTAGAAACGGAGTATCGGTATCAGGAAAAGCAAATAATGGGATCATTGATTCGCCCAATGATGTAGGAGGATGGCCCGAACTGAAATCTCTGACGGCTCCGTTGGATTCTGATAAAGACGGAGTGCCGGATGATTGGGAGAGAAAAAATAAACTTAATCCGAATGATCCCTCAGATGCTGCCAAAGTAGCTGCTAAAACTTTCTACACTAATCTGGAAGTTTATTTAAACAGCTTGATAAAAAGTATTTAAAAAACATCCTATAAGCTGATTAGCTTACAGGATGTTTTATTGCTTTATATTATTCATTAGCCGCTTTTCCAAGCGTAGCTAAGATACCGCCGTCAACATAAAGAATATGCCCGCTTACAAAATCCGAAGCTTTAGAAGCTAAGAAGATAGTGGCTCCTTGTAAATCTTCGGGTTCTCCCCATCTTGCTGCCGGTGTGCGGCTGATGATGAAGTCGTTAAAAGGATGTCCGTCTACGCGGATAGGTGCAGTCTGCGTAGTTGCAAAATAACCCGGACCGATACCATTTACCTGAACATTGTATTGAGCCCATTCTGTCGCAAGGTTTTTTGTAAGCATCTTCAATCCGCCTTTTGCAGCAGCGTAAGCGCTCACCGTTGCTCTTCCAACCTCACTCATCATAGAACAGATGTTGATGATTTTGCCAGATTTGCGCTGAACCATAAATTTACCTACCTGTTTCGACATGATAAATGGTCCTGTAAGGTCGATTTTGATTACCTGCTCCCAATCGGCGACTTCCATTTCTAAAACGGGGATGCGTTTAATAATACCTGCGTTGTTAATCAGAATATCGATCGGGCCAACTTCTTGTTCAATTTGAGCAACACCTTTAGCAACTGCAGCTTCGTCGGTTACGTCGAAAATATACCCGTGACATTTTATGCCGTTTTTAGCATATTCTTCAATTGCTGTATCGAGCTTTTGTTTATCAATGTCGTTGATAATTATTTGCGCTCCAGCTTTGGCGAGCCCGGTTGCCATAGACATCCCCAAACCATGGGTTCCGCCTGTAATAAGGGCTCTTTTTCCAGTTAAGTCAAAAAGAGATAGTGACATGTTATCGTGTTATTTAATGATGGTTTGAATTAGAAGATGCAATGTTATGAAAATTGCTCCGGATAAAAAACCTTTTAACCCCAGAGCACTTAAACGAAACAAAACTGCTACATCCTTTTTAAATCTTATCAGGAAAGAGTAATTTGCGGCATTCCGTATAAAAATGACAAACACACCTCTATTATTTAGCTTAGAAGGAAAATTGGCGCTTGTTACCGGGTGCAATCGTGGAATCGGCAGAGCGATGGCTGAAGCGCTGGCAGAAGCAGGCGCTGATATTATTGGGGTGTCTTCATCTCTTGTCCAAACCGGCAGCGAAGTGGAAAAATCGGTTCATTCGTTCGGGCGGACTTTCAAGGCTTACCAATGCGATTTCGGCGATAAAGGTCAGGTAAAGCAATTCCTGGAAAAAGTTTTGGCAGAGAATCCAAAGATCGATATCCTGGTTAACAACGCCGGGATAATTTTGCGGCAGCCTGCCGCCGAGCATTCTGACGATTACTGGTACAAGGTTATAGATGTGAATCTTAATAGTCAATTCATTATTACGCGCGAGATTGGCGCCAGTATGCTGAAAAACGGATCGGGTAAGATTATATTTACTGCATCTTTGTTAAGTTTCCAGGGTGGCGTAAATGTTCCGGGATATGCCGCAAGTAAGGGAGCCATAGGTAGTTTGGTAAAAGCTTTTTCCAACGAGTGGGCAGCGAAGGGATTGAATGTAAATGCTATTGCGCCCGGGTATATCAGCACGGATAACACCGACGAATTAAGGAACAATCCGGAAAGAAGCAAATCAATACTCGACCGCATACCAGCCGGCAGGTGGGGTGAGCCCGAAGATTTCAAAGGGCCTGTTGTTTTCCTCGCTTCAAAAGCTTCTGATTATGTTCACGGAACCATCTTAACGGTAGATGGCGGATGGATGGCACGATAAATATAAACTCAATTTATAATACTATATGTTAATGAACCAACGATATGCTCAGGGCCCAAAAGAGGTTGCGGGCCTTAATACAGCAGAGCTGAGAGAAAACTTCCTGGTAGATGATCTGATGCAAAATGATCAGTTCAACTTCACATATTCGCATTTTGACAGGGCGATTGTTGGAAGTATTGTGCCTGCAAGCAAGGAGCTTGAATTACCTACTTACGATAACTTACGTTCAGATTATTTTCTTGAGAGAAGAGAACTTGGAGTGATTAATGTTGGCGGCAACGGGGAAATAGTTGTAGATGGAACCGCTTATTCATTAACGAAGCTGGATGCACTTTATATAGGTAAAGGCGCTAAATCTGTAAAGTTTAAAAGCCTTTCGGCAGATAGCCCGGCCATGTTCTACATGTACTCAGTTCCTGCTCACAAGGAATTTCCGGTTCAGTTAGTTAAGAAGGAAGACGCATTTCCGACAACTATTGGCAGCAAAGCCACAGCTAACGAGCGTACAATTTACAAATATATCCACCTGGAAGGAGCGAAAAGCTGTCAGCTGGTAATGGGATTAACCGTTTTACACGAAGGCAGCGTGTGGAATACTATGCCTTCGCATGTACACGACAGAAGAAGTGAAATTTATTTTTATTTCGATGTTCCGGATAATCAAGTGGTTTTTCACATGATGGGTCAGCCGCAAGAGACGCGACACCTTATCATGCACAACCATCAGGCAGTAATTTCTCCACCCTGGTCTATTCACTCGGGAGGTGGAACGGCCAACTATGGCTTTATCTGGTCGATGAGCGGCGAGAATCTCGTTTACTCGGATATGGATGCCGTAGCCATGAGAGATTTGAGATAAAGACCAAAATGCATACAACTCTTAATGGTATCCCGAATCTGAGATGTTAGAGTTGGTCATGAAAAGGTTACAGAGGCTGGTTATATCAATAACCGGCCTCTTTTTGAATCTAGCAAGCCGCTGAGCCGTTTTCGGGAACGATTGCGTAAATATTCTTCTTCAAATCCTGTTGCTTTTGCCTTAATCTTGCTAAACTTGTTGATAAGTTGGCAGCAAGAAATACACTAACTGATAAAGCCGGTCCAGAATCTGTTTCCCCAAAGCTTTTTAATGTATTAAAACTGCAGCTGGTCCGTTATAAGATCAAACTTTAATTTATAATGAAACATACACTTACTATATTATCTCTTACTGCTCTCGTTTTTGCATCGTCGGCAAGTTATTCTCAGCAGGGAGCTAAACCCTGGCCATCTAAACTGCCTGTTGTTAAAGCGCCGGTATTTAAAAAAGACACACTCAGTATTGTAAGCTTCGGAGCCGTAAGCGACGGTATTACATTAAATACTAAAAGTATCAATGATGCCATCGAAACCAGCTCAAAAAAAGGGGGGGGCGTAGTTGTGGTGCCCAGGGGGTTATGGCTTACCGGCCCTATCGAATTAAAAAGCAATGTTAATCTGCATTTGAAAGCAGATGCCATGCTTTCCTTTACTAAGGATTTGTCGCAATACAAACTGCTATCAACCAACTGGGAAGGTTTAGCCGCCATTCGCAATCAATCTCCCATTTCCGGCACTAATCTGGTAAATATAGCCATCACCGGAAAAGGGATAATAGATGGCAGTGGTGATGCCTGGCGCATGGTTAAGAGGGGGAAGCTGACCGAGAGTCAATGGAAAAATCTGGTAGCGTCAGGTGGTGTTTTAAGTGATGATGAACAAATCTGGTATCCCACAGAGAGTTCTCTGAAAGGATCAAAAGTTAAAGCAGCGGGGGTTATCGCGGGTGGCAAAACAGCTGATGATTTTGCCGAAATAAAGGATTTTCTCCGTCCGAATTTAGTGGTACTGGCTAAATGTAAAAACATTTTATTAGAAGGTGTTACCTTTCAAAACTCACCGGCATGGAACATCCATCCGTTAATGTCCGAGAACATTGTGATCCGCGACATTTATGCTAAAAACCCCTGGTATGCACAAAATGGCGATGGATTGGATATAGAATCATGTAATAATGTTCTGGTCGAAAATAGTGTATTTGATGTTGGAGATGACGGGATATGTATTAAATCCGGCAGAGATGCAGAGGGGCGTAAACGGGCAATGCCAACTCAAAACGTGGTGATCAGAAATTGTGTGGTTTATCATGCTCACGGAGGTTTTGTAGTAGGCAGTGAAATGTCTGGAGGCGCAAATAATATTTATGTTTCAGACTGTACATTCATCGGAACAGATATCGGACTTCGTTTTAAAACCACTCGTGGACGCGGTGGTGTGGTAGAGAACATCTTCATCAAAAACATCAGCATGAAAGACATTGCCGGCGAGGCATTGTTATTTGATATGTACTATGCGGCTGTTGATCCGATTCCGGCCGCCGGCGAAAATCGTCAGGCACCTAAGGTTCAGGTCCTGCCGGTTACAGAAGAGACCCCATCTTTCAAAAATATTTATATCAACAACGTGGTAGCAGACGGAGCCGCTAAGGCAATATTTATTCGCGGTTTACCCGAAATGAATATTCACAATATCTTCCTTGAAAATATGACTTTGCAAGCCAATAAGGGGATAGAAGTGGAGGAGGCACGAAACATCCACTTTAAAAATGTCAATGTTATCAGCAAGGACACAAAACCGGTTGTAAATATTCTTAACAGCAATTCTATTTTCTTCGACGGGTTTAGATATAAAGAAGGTGCGGCCTTGCTGTTTAATGTAAAAGGTGATCGCAGCGCTAATATCTCTGTTGCCAATACTAATGTTAAAGGCGCCGTTAATCAAACAGAATTTTCTCAGGATGCTAAAAACCAGTCGCTGACTATAAAATAGACCTTATTAATAATGAAAAGAACTTATTCAATATTCGTTTTATTATCACTTTTAAGCTTTCAGTCCATCTCACAAACTAAGCCCGTTTCCGAACGTATGGCTGCTACCGTTATGGATATTTGGGCAGATTCTCTTTGGACGGGCCGCCCCTTTAAGTGGACATACGACCAGGGAACCATACTCGAAGGGATCTCGGCAATCTGGCACCGTACCGGCGATGGAAAATACTTTAACTACATCAAGAAAAGTATGGACCATTTTGTACAGCCCGATGGAACGATCAGAACTTACTCCAGTGATAGCTATAACATAGACAATATTAAAAATGGCCGCGCCTTGATCTTGCTATACAAAGTAACGGGTCAGGAGAAATACCTTAAGGCTGTTCAGTCATTGCGTCAGCAGTTGAGTACCCATCCGCGTACTGCCGAAGGTGGGTTCTGGCATAAAAAAGTTTATCCGCATCAGATGTGGCTTGACGGATTGTATATGGGCCAGCCTTTTTATGCCGAATATTCAGCTATGGCCCACGACTGGTCGGCGTTTAACGATATCGCTACCCAGTTTATCCTGATGGAAAGAAACTCCCTCGATCCTAAAACAGGGCTTCTTTATCACGGTTATGACGAATCCAGGGAACAAAGATGGGCCGATCCGGTAACGGGCCGTTCACCTCATTTCTGGGGTCGGGCAATGGGCTGGTACGGAATGGGACTTGTAGACGCTCTTGAATATTTCCCGGCCAACCACCCCAAGCGCGATTCTGTGATCGCCATATTGAACCGTTTTGCAAAAGCAGTTCAAAGTGTTCAGGATCCCAAATCAGGCGTTTGGTACGACATCCTCAATATGCCAACAGGTAAGGGGAATTATTTAGAATCTTCTGCTTCCGGAATGTTCGTGTATGCTTTGGCGAAAGGTGTGCGTCTGGGTTTTCTTCCCGAAAACTATATGAACGTCGCGAAAACCGGATATAATGGGATGCTGAAAGAATTTGTTGAAACAGTAAATGCCGACAAAGTAAATCTGACTAAAACGGTGAGTGTGTCTGGTTTGGGTGGCAATCCTTATCGGGATGGTAGTTATGAATACTATTTGAGAGAAAAGGTTATCACCAACGACCCTAAAGGAGTTGGAGCATTTATGATGGCTGCCAATGAAATGGATCTGGCTGCACTATCCAAAACCGGCAAAGGAAAGGTAGTAACTCTTGATACCTACTTCAACAACGAGATCCGTAAGGATGTACTTGGAAAAAATTATAAATACCACTATACCTGGGATGACGCAGCTAACAGCGGATTTCGGGTACTTGGTAACCTGTTTAACTATGCGGGGGCAAAAACCAATACCTCAGCTGTTGCGCCTACAGCTGCGAATCTGAAAAACTCTGACGTTTATATTATTGTTGATCCGGATACTGAAAAGGAAACTGCAAAGCCAAATTTTGCCACTGCGAAGGATGCCGACGAACTTTATAAATGGGTAAATGACGGTGGTGTGCTGGTGTTGATGACCAATGACTATACTAATGCAGAGCTGGTGAAATTTAATACCATTGCCAATCGCTTCGGGATCCATTTTAATCAAGACATGATTAATGCGGTTAAGAACGATGCTTATGAGACAGGAGCTTTCGTTATTCCTGCAAAGCACCCTATATTTAAAACCTCTAAGAAAGTTTATATCAAAGAAATCAGCACTCTGAAGCTTTCTCCGCCGGCCAGGCCTGCCTTCACGTCAGGTAAAAATGTGGTTATGGCTACCGCGAAAGTTGGTAAAGGAACTGTATTTGCAGTTGGCGACCCATGGTTATATAATGAATACGTTGATGGCCGCAAATTGCCGGCACAATATGAAAATTTTAAGGCCGCAAACGACTTGGTGAACTGGTTACTTGCTCAATCAACAAATTAATGAAAACTAAATTAGGTTTGGCAGTTCTTCTGATTGCACTGACAGGTGCAGCAGGCCATTTGAATGCACAGGAAAAAGACAATGTAAAGCCTGGAGAAGGGAAGAGCTCACAGGCTGGTCAGGAGCTTATAGCGAAAAACATGCTTGCCTATCAACGCAGCAGTGGCGGCTGGCCAAAGCACATCAATAATGTTAAAGTAGACTACACCAGGAAGCTGTCGGCTGGTGATGAAGCCGCTGTAAAAGACGATGCTTCCCGAAATGATGCTACCATCGATAATGGAGCTACGGTTAAAGAAGTTCGCTTTTTGGCAGAACAATATAAACTCAGCGGAAACAAGGCTTATTTAGACGCCGCGGAAAAAGGAATTTCCTACCTTTTAAAAGCCCAGTACAATAACGGCGGCTGGCCTCAATTCTTTCCCGATACCAGCGGATACAGAAAGCATATTACTTACAATGATAATGCGATGATCAATGTCCTGAATCTTCTAAATGATGTAAGTGCTGGTGCGGGAGCTTTATCCGCTGTTGATAAAACTTTGTCGGCAGCATCCAAGATCGCTGTTGAAAAAGGCATAGAATGTATTTTGAACACTCAGGTAAAGGTTGGTGGAAAGTTAACAGCCTGGTGCGCCCAGCACGATAAGAATACTCTGCTTCCCGCCAAGGCAAGAAGTTATGAATTAGTATCCTTAAGCGGCAGTGAGTCTGTAGGAATTCTTCAGTTCCTATTGAGTCAGCCCAATCCTTCGGAAAGGATGAAAGCTGCTATAACAGCTGGAGTAAATTGGTTAAATGCTGTTCAAATTAAGGGCATTAAATATGAGGTTGTACCCGATGCTACGAAGGCGAGGGGGTACGACAGACTTCTGGTTAAAGATCCGTCAAGCGTGATATGGGCGAGGTTTTATGAGGTAGATACCAACGAACCTTTTATATGCGGTCGCGATGGAGTTAAGATAAAAGACCTGAAGGATTTGGAGTATGAGCGGCGGGCCGGCTATGCCTGGTATGGAACTTGGGCGAAAAGTCTTTTAGATAAATACCCTGCCTGGGCAGCTTTAAATGTTATAAATTCCACGCCAGCTAAATAATAATAAATAAGTTTGCGACATATTTAACCTTAGGCAGAAGAATTAAGTACAGTCGAATCTTAGCCTGCCTGTTGTCATATCCACTATAAAATGAAACAACGAGTTTTAAAAGTACACCCTCAGGATAATGTGTTAGTCGCTTTGACTGACTTAGAACGTGGAGAGGTTATAACTTTTGAAGACAAGGAATATCTATTGCAAGACAGAGTTCCTGCCAAGCATAAATTTTCTACCGGGGCTCTTGAGCCCGGCGACGAGGTTACCATGTACGGGGTTTTAGTCGGGAAAGCGCAGTCTGCGATTCCTCAGGGTGGATTGATATCTACAGCTAATCTGGTACATGCAGCCAACGACTTCAGCATCGGCGAGCGAAAAGCCGAGTGGAATGCCCCCGATGTTTCAAAATATAAATCAAAAACATTTTATGGCTTTCATCGTCCCGATGGAAGTGTAGGAACGGCAAACTATTGGCTGGTTGTCCCCATGGTTTTCTGCGAAAATCGCAACCTGGAAGTTCTTGAAGAGGCGCTGGTTAAACAGTTAGGTTACGGCCGAAATGAAACCTACGCTAATCAGGCCAAACAACTGATCAATTTGTATAAGTCAGGATCGGATGTAGACAGCATTCTAAACAGCCAGCTTTCGGAAGTTGACTACGTTTCCAAATCAGAGCGGCTATTCCCTAATGTTGATGGCGTGAAATTCCTTAAACATGCCGGTGGCTGTGGCGGTACGCGTCAGGATGCTATTGCTTTATGCGGACTTTTGGCCGGATACGTTACACATCCAAATGTGGCCGGTGCAACCATCATGAGTTTGGGATGTCAGCATGCTCAGGTCGACATTTTAAATGAAGAGATAAGGAAACGTGATCCAAATTTCAGCAAACCGCTGTATGTTCTCGAACAGCAAAATATTGGTTCGGAGTCGGAGATGCTGAGCTTAGCCATCAAGCAAACCTTTGCGGGATTGGTGCAAGCCAATCAAATAGAACGCCGGCCAGCGCCATTAAGTAAGTTATGTGTTGGGTTAGAGTGCGGTGCGTCCGATGGCTTTTCGGGTATTTCTGCGAACCCTGCAATGGGCTATACGTCAGATTTGCTGGTTGCCCTGGGCGCCTCAGTTATCCTGGCAGAGTTCCCTGAACTTTGCGGCGTAGAACAGAACATAAGCGACCGCTGCGTCACTACTGAAAGTGCCGAGCGCTTTTCGCAGTTAATGAAAATTTACGCGCAGCGAGCGGAAGAAGCCGGTTCAGGTTTTGACATGAACCCTTCTCCCGGAAATATTAAAGATGGCTTGATTACTGACGCCATTAAGTCGGCAGGTGCTGCTAAAAAGGCCGGAACATCTCCGGTTGTTGAAATTCTCGATTATCCCGAAAAGGTAACTAAGCCGGGTTTAAACTTGTTGTGCACACCAGGAAATGATGTCGAATCGACTACAGCCGAGGTGGCATCCGGCGCTAACATTGTTTTGTTCAGCACGGGCTTGGGCACACCTACCGGTAACCCGGTAGCACCTGTTGTGAAAATAGCTACTAATTCACCTCTTTATAAAAAAATGAATGATATCATTGATTTGAACACTGGGACAATTATAGAAGGTGATGAAACCATTGAGCAGGCCGGTGAACGTATTCTCGACTATATTATTCGGGTGGCCAGCGGCGAGGTTGAAGTTAGTGCGGTAAGGCACGGACAAGACGATTTTATTCCCTGGAAACGAGGGGTATCATTATAGTTTAAAATTTAAAAACGTAATATCGCTTTCGCGATGAAAGCACTTTAGTTATGAAGAAATTTTTAGATCAGGATTTTCTACTGAATACAGAAACAGCGAAGCAACTTTATCATGACTTTGCTAAGGACATGCCTATTATCGACTATCACAATCATTTGATACCCGATCAGATAGCGAATGACATTAATTTCGAGAATCTAACCCAGGTTTGGCTTTACGGCGATCATTACAAATGGCGCGCCATGAGAACCAACGGTATTGATGAAGCCTATATCACCGGCAATAAAAGTGATTATGAGAAGTTTGAAAAATGGGCAGAAACTGTGCCCTACACTTTGCGTAATCCGCTTTACCACTGGACTCACCTGGAGCTTCAAAGGTACTTCGACGTTCATGGGGTTTTAGACGGCAAGTCGGCCAGAAGAATTTATGAAGAATGTACCGCAAAGCTTCAAACCAAAGAGTATTCGGTTCAGGGCTTGCTTAGAATGCGGAAGGTTGAAGCAGTTTGTACTACTGATGATCCTATTGATTCGTTAGAGTGGCACCAAAAATTAGCTAAGGATGGCAGCGATATAACAGTTCGTCCTGCATTTCGTCCCGATAAGGCAATGGCTGCGGATGATGTAGCCGGGTTGAATGCCTACATTGCTAAGTTAGAAGCGGTTACAGATATATCCGTCGGCGATTACGATACCTATCTTTTAGCAATTAAAAAGCGCCATGATTACTTCGCGGCCAATGGTTGTTCGATATCGGACCATGGTTTAGAGCAAATTTATGCTGAAGACTATACAGATGAGGAGATAAAGGCGATTTTTTCTAAAATTCGTGCTAATCAGGCGATCACTTACCAGGAGGTTTTGAAGTTTAAATCAGCTATGCTTTTCCAGTTTGCCATCTGGGATCATGAAAAAGGATGGGTTCAGCAGTATCACCTTGGCGCATTACGCAACAATAATACACGTATGTTAACTCAGCTTGGTCCGGATACGGGCTGGGATTCCATAGGCGATTTTAGCCAGGCCAGACAGATCTCTAAATTTCTGAATAAGCTTGATACTGAAGACAAGTTGGCTAAAACGATCCTATACAATTTAAATCCGGCTGATAACGAATTGATGGCTACAATGATCGGAAACTTTAATGATGGTTCTGTTGCCGGAAAAGTGCAATGGGGTTCTGGCTGGTGGTTCCTTGACCAGAAAGACGGGATGATTAAGCAAATGAATGCACTTTCTAACATGGGCTTATTGAGCCGTTTTGTAGGAATGCTAACAGATTCACGCAGCTTCCTGTCTTTTCCCCGTCATGAGTATTTCAGAAGGATTCTGTGTAATTTGTTTGGTGATGATATCGAGAACGGAGAAATTCCAAATGATATCGAGTGGGCTGGAAAAGTAGTGAAGGACATCTGTTACTATAACGCCAAGAATTATTTCACGCTGTAGAAGTGTTGCCGGTAGAACTTTCCAAAAGTTCTAAACTTTTGGAAAGTTGCGCATCCGGTTTAACGTTCGCAAGTTGAGCTTTAAAAAAACTTAACAGGCCGCCACTGCAGCCATTAATATTGAATTGTGATAACTAAAGTTTTGTGTTTCGGAGAGCTGCTGTTACGTGTCTCTCCAGCACCCAATGACGAAGCAGAAAAGAACCCTTTCCTCCTGTATATGGGAGGAGCAGAGGCTAATACTGCTACGGCCCTGGCAGGTTGGAATGTGCCGGTTAAATACTGCACGGTTTTGCCTGACAACTTTATGTCTGATTATATTATTGATTATTTAGAATACAGGGGAATTTATACGTCCTCAATAGTGAGATCGGGCAGCAGGGTAGGTGTTTACTACCTTAACCGCGGTGCCGATTTGAAAAGCAGCGTAGTTTATGATCGGGACCGCTCGTCGTTTTCGGAGTTAAAGCGGGGGATGATCGACTGGGACAAGGTTCTGCGCGACGTATCCTGGTTCAACTTTACGGCTATTAGTCCTGCGCTGAATGAAAACGTGGCAGATGTATGCCTTGAAGCACTGGAAGCAGCGTCGCGAAAAAATATTACTATTTCTGTTGATTTAAATTACCGTTCGCGGTTATGGAAATACGGCAAAGCCCCAATTGAAGTAATGCCTGCCCTGGTAGAGCATTGCGATCTGGTGATGGGAAATATCTGGTCTGCTAACAGTCTTTTAGGAACTTCGATTGATGATAATATTCACGAGAAGGGGACGAAAGAAGCATACCTGGAACAGGCCAGAGCAACGTCGCTCGAGATAATGAAGAAGTTTCCAAAGTGCAAGTCGGTGGCAAACACTTTTCGTTTCGACAACGATCAGCAGAACTTGTTGTATTATACCAGTTTGTTTACCGATGGGAAGCAGCTAAACTCGCAGGAGTTTAGAACAAAGGGTGTGATTGACAGATCTGGGAGCGGTGATTGTTTTATGGCCGGACTGATCTACGGATTTTATAATAAGCACAACACGCAAGATATTGTTGACTATGCTACAGCTGCTGCTTTTGGAAAATTGCAGGAGCAGGGCGATGCAACCGAACAAGATGTGTTTGGGGTGACCAAGCTTAGGACGGAAAACAGAAAGTAGGCCGATTGGTGGAATCCAGCCAAGGGCTGAACTTTCCAAAAGTTCTAAACTTTTGGAAAGTTGTGGGTTCGCCCGCGTGAGGGATTGAAGCAGTTAGCCCGGTTCGCCAGTTGGCGGAGTGCTCCTGGTTATAGATTTTGAATTTTAACTTTTGAATTTTTAAATATTATACAATGCTATTAAACAAAACCACGTACACAGGATACAAAGAGCGTCCTGAAAAAATTCTTCAGTTTGGTGAAGGTAATTTCCTTAGGGCTTTTGTTGACTGGATGTTCCACGAGTTAAATAAAAGCGGAAAATTCGACGGCTCTGTGGTGGCGGTACAGCCTATTGCTAATGGTATGGCCAACATGCTCAACGATCAGGATGGATTGTACACCTTGTACTTGCGCGGATTGAAAAACGGAAAGCCGGAAAGCACGCACGAAACTATTGATGTGATTAGCCGTGCGATTAATCCATATGAAGACTTTGACGCCTATTTGAAGACTGCCGAGCAGCCTGAAATGCGCTATATAATATCGAACACCACCGAAGCAGGTATCGCTTACGATGATGCAGACGTAGCAACCGCAACGCCGCCAAATTCCTATCCGGCTAAACTTGCTGTTTGGTTAAACCACAGATATAAAACCTTTAACGGCGACGCTTCGAAAGGTGTGCATATCATTCCCTGCGAGCTTATTGAAAAGAACGCAGATAATTTAAAGCGTATTGTACTTCAAATTGCTGATACATGGGCTTTGGGCGACGGTTTTGTGAACTGGTTAAATTCTGCATGTACCTTTAGTAATACATTGGTTGACCGCATTGTTCCCGGGTACCCGAGAGAGCGTATCGCAGAAATTACTGAAGAGCTTGGTTATGAAGATAAGCAGGTGGTAGAAGGCGAGCACTTCCATTTATGGGTAATTGAGGCTCCGGAATCGCTTCAGCAGGAATTGCCTTTTCCTTCCATCGGACTAGACGTTAAATACGTGACGGACATGACCCCTTACCGTACACGTAAAGTTAGAATCCTGAACGGTGCACATACTACTTTGGTTCCTGTTGCATACTTATATGGCTTGGATACCGTTAGAGAATCAGTAGAGCATCCGGTAGTAGGTAAGTTTATTAAGGATGCAATTTTTGAAGAGATCATTCCAACCTTAGACCTGTCAAAAGAAGAATTGGAGCAGTTTGCAAACGATGTAATTGATCGTTTCAGAAATCCTTATATCAAACATTTGCTGATGAGTATTTCATTAAACTCGTGGTCTAAGTTTGAAACAAGGGTATTGCCTTCGCTTCTTGAATATAAAAACAGACACGGCGCCGTTCCGCAAAAGCTATCATTTGCTCTTGCTGCAACTATCGCTTTTTACAGAGGAAAACGCGGCGAGGAAGCAATTTCTTTAAATGATGATGCCGTTCTTTTAGAATTGTTAAAAAATGCATGGTCGAGATACGATGGCAGCGACGAGTCTTTAGAGTCGGTTGTTGTTGAAGTACTGGGCTTTGAGAAGAATTGGAAAATGGACCTGAACAAAGTGGAGGGCTTAACTGCAGCTGTTACTAAGCATTTGCAAAGCATTGTAAACAGCGGGATGGAAAAAGCCATTGAAACTGTTTAAATAGTAACACTTTTAAGACAGAATTCAGCGTCAATTATCTTATTTTTGTAGGGTAAACTACTGATTTACTGTTGGTAAGAAATATATGAGATACAATGAAAGAGTTTATTAAAATACATTCGCGCGATAATGTGATCATTGCACTAAAAGATTTTAGTGTAGGTGATGTGATTGAAGTTGAGGGCAAGCGCATTATCGTGTTAAACGATATTGAAAAGGGGCACAAAATAGCTACTGAAGAGATCGCTAATGGAACCGATATTATAAAATACGGTTATCCTATAGGTCATGCTACTGCCGATATTAAAATGGGCGAGCATGTTCACGTGCAAAATGTGAGAACTAATCTAAAGGATGTATTTGATTATAACTATAATCCGAACTTGATTGAGCAGCTTCCTCATCCAAACCGAAATCTTACGTTTAACGGCTATCGCCGTAAAAACGGAGATGTGGGTATTCGCAACGAAATCTGGATTGTTCCGACAGTAGGTTGTGTAAACGGTATTGCCGAGCAGATTATCCGTGAGTTTAAGATGGAAGAAAACCCAACTGACATTGACGGTATTGAGGTGTTTAAGCATAGTTATGGATGTTCGCAACTAGGTGATGATCATGAAAGTACTCGTTTAATCCTTGGCGACATTGCCCTGCACCCCAATGCCGGTGGTGTTTTAGTTCTGGGTTTAGGATGTGAGAATAACAAGATCGACGAGTTTATGATCTCCTTAGGAGATTACGATAAAAGCCGGATCAAGTTTCTTTCCAGCCAGAGTACTTCTGACGAGGTGGAGGATTCAAAAGCATTATTAAAAGAAATATACGAGCAAATTCGTCAGGATAAACGTGAGCCTATTCCGGTTTCTGAACTTCGGGTTGGCTTAAAATGTGGTGGATCTGACGGTTTATCCGGTATTACAGCTAACCCTTTGGTGGGCTATTTTTCTGACTGGTTAATCAGCCAGGGAGGAACGACTATTCTTACTGAGGTTCCTGAGATGTTCGGTGCTGAGCAAATTTTGATGGATCGTTGTGTGAACCCAGAAGTTTTTGACAAGACCGTTCACCTGATCAATGACTTTAAACAATACTTTATAGATCAGAAGCAACCAATTTACGAAAACCCGTCTCCGGGAAATAAAGCAGGCGGTATTTCCACCTTGGAGGACAAGTCGTTGGGCTGTACTCAAAAAGGTGGTATTGCTAATGTAGTCGACGTATTAAAATATGGCGAGCGTTTACACAAAAAGGGGTTGAATTTATTATCTTCTCCGGGTAACGATTTGGTTGCTACCACAGCTTTAGGTGCATCTGGCTGTCATATCGTATTATTTACCACTGGTCGCGGAACACCGTTTGGAAGTTTTATTCCAACTTTAAAAATTGCGACTAATTCTGAGCTGGCTACCAAAAAGCCTCATTGGATTGACTACAATGCAGGCCCATTAGCGGAAGACAAAACTTTCGACGAGGCTTTAGAAGAATTTGTAGATAAAATTTTAAGAGTAGCCAATGGCGAGAAAGCGCATCATGAAAAAAATGGCTTCCGTGAGATTGCGATTTTCAAGACTGGGGTGACTTTGTAAAGAAATTAAATATCATTTTAAAAGGAGTATCATGAAAGTGGTGCTCCTTTTTTTGTAACGTAAGTTTTGGGCCTACTAGGCTGAAGAGCGCAAGATGGGAAAGCTTACTGCCTTCGCGTCTTTGTAGCATAGAGTAAAGTTGCCACAAAGGCTCTAAGGCGCAAAGAAGGAAAACTTCGTGCCCTGACGTCTTTGTATACAAAATAAATAGCCGCCGACACTCTACGAGCGGAGAGCTCCCGCCTTGGTAGCCAAAAAAGGAAAAGGGATACACCCTCAAGCATATCCCTTTTCCAACTGAGAAAGCAATTTTTCTTATATCTTCACCTTCACCACTAACTTCTTGATCACTCCATCCCCAATCATCGGTGCGTGCACATCCTCAGGGAAGAAAATTCCGAATTGATTATCAGTTAACTGGAAGTACATATCAGGCGTTTCATTATAAAAAGTTACGTCTTTTTCAGGATTATACTCCGCTCTAAAGTTCTGACATTTGGAAATGGGTTTCCAGCCAATAGTTTCTGTTCCGCTAATGCAGAGCTGAATATCAATGGCTTTTTGATGGCACTCAAATTTCTCAAGCGATTCGGCAGCTGTTTTACCACCTTTCGTGCTCATAATAGCCTTCAACCCGTCCTGGATTTGGTAATTTCCATCTTCAAGGGTGGTCAGGTCCTGATTGCTTATCCACTCAAACGCTGCAGAGAAAAGCGGGTTCAGGCTATTGTATTTTGCTGAGTTTTCTAATGAATCTATTATCATGGTTATATTTTAATTAGTTAAACAAAAAATCCGTCTTACCAAGCAGTAAGACGGATAAGCTCTATACTTCCCCCTTCAGGGGGTAGGTGGTTATCTTTGCACCCTGCCAGAAGCATCACCTTTCATCAAGGTTGCAACTTCAGAAAGTGTAGCATGGTTTAAATCACCAGGAATGGTGTGTTTCAATGCCGAAGCCGCAACACCAAATTCAGCAGCGTCTGCCATAGACATGCCGGTAACTAAGCCATGAATTAAGCCTGATGCGAATGAATCTCCAGAACCAACACGATCCACGATACGTACTTCGTATTGTTTTGTGTGGTAGAACTCATTGCCATCATAAACCAAAGCAGACCATCCGTTATCTGATGCGCTGTGGCTCTCACGTAAAGTAGAGGCAATGAATTTAAAGCCGAATTTTTCCTTCATTTGTTTGAATACAGATTTGTATCCGTCAAGGTTTAATTCGCCTTTAGTAATATCAGTACCTTCAGATTTAAAACCTAAAGTAGTTTCAGCATCTTCTTCGTTACCGATACAAACATCAACATATTTACAAAGCTCAGTCATTACCGATTGTGCTTTTTCTTTGCTCCAAAGTTTTTTACGGTAGTTAAGGTCGATACTGGTAGTGATACCTTTCGCTTTAGCCGCTTTTAATGCATCTAAAGTTAAAGCAGCAGCTTTGTCGCTCAATGCAGGAGTAATACCAGTTGTATGGAACCAATCTGCACCTTCAAAAATAGCATCCCAATCAAATTCAGAAGCATCAACTTCAGAGATAGCAGCATCCGCACGGTCATAAATTACTTGAGAAGCTCTGGCAGAAGCACCAGTTTCAAGGAAATAAATGCCTAATCTTTTTCCACCGCGAGCCACATATTGTGTATCTACACCATAGCGGCGTAAGTGATTAATTGCAGCCTGTCCGATAGCATTATCAGGAACTTTGGAAACAAATACTCCGTTAGAACCATAATTAGTTACAGCTACAGCAACGTTTGCTTCACCACCGCCATAAGTTACATCAAAGCTATCGCTTTGTACAAAACGCTCGAATCCCGGAGTCGACAAACGCAACATGATTTCTCCAAGGGTTACTACTTTTTTAGACATAGTGTATAATATAATTTTTTAAAGAGGTTGATAATTTCAAATTATGAAAGGCCAAAAATACACTTATTTAGAAGAGTGTAAGTATAATTCTACCAATAATTTGCGATAAATTGCCGGGAACGATTGCGTAAAATTATTCAGACACCAATTTCTATCTTCGTGTTTTTAAGGTTTAATTTCTATTTTAGCCCGAATTACATAACCTTAAATAATAAAATTTTTTTTAGCATGGATAAGAAGGCTGAACTTTTAAAATTAGTGCCAGAACAGGGTATTCTTCCACTTTATTTTCATAAGGATACACAGGTGAGTATTGAACTTTTGCGAGCACTTTACAAAGCGGGCGTAAAAACCGTAGAGTACACTAACCGTGGCGAGGCGGCTCTGAATAACTTCAGAGAAATGAAAAAAGTCTGTGAAACTGAATTAAAGGGTATGTATTTAGGTGTTGGGACTATTAAAAATGCCGAGTCTGCGCAGGCTTTTATAGACGCTGGTGCCGATTATATTATTAGTCCGGGCCTGGTAGAAGACGCAGCCGAAGTTGCCGATAAGAACAATATGCTTTGGGTTCCGGGATGTATGACACCAACAGAAATTATCAGAGCTGAGAAATTGGGAGCAAAATTTGTTAAATTGTTCCCTGGAAATATTTTAGGACCATCTTTCCTTTCGGGAATTAAGGCTCTTTTTCCCGATTTATTATTTATGCCTACAGGCGGTGTAGATACAAGTAAAGAGAATATATCTGGTTGGTTCAAAGCTGGTGTATGTGCAGTGGGTATGGGAAGCAATTTGGTTACTAAAGAAATTATGGAAAACCAGCAGTACGATTTGCTTACGCAAAACACTATTAAAGTATTAGAAACAGTTAAATCTTGTAAATAAATTAATTTAACAACCCAAAAATGAACCACGAAAAGATCGGGAAATACAGATGGACGATATGCGCCATGCTATTTTTCGCCACAACTATTAACTATTTAGACAGACAGGTATTAAGCCTATTGCAGCCTTTGCTGGCCGACGAGTTCGGCTGGTCAAATACCGATTATGCGAACATTGCAGCAGCTTTTCAGTTCGTATATGCTATTTCAATGCTGTTTGCCGGTCGGTTAATCGACCGTTTAGGTACTAAATGGGGATTTGCCCTGGCACTTATTATCTGGTCAATTGGCGCCATTATCCACGCTTATGCGGTGAATATTGGTACTCTGTTTACTCCGTTGGCAGCAATACTTGGCTTCTCTACTGTATCTGTTTCCGTTCTGGGATTCATTATTGCCCGGGCTGTTCTCGGATTTGGAGAATCAGGAAACTTTCCAGCAGCTATTAAGGCAACAGCCGAGTATTTTCCTAAAAAGGAGCGCTCTTTCGCTACCGGTATCTTTAATTCAGGTTCAAATGTTGGCGCTATCCTGGCTCCGCTTACAGTTCCATGGATTGCGGCACACTGGGGTTGGGAATTCACCTTCTGGATTATCGGAGCGATTGGCTTTTTATGGCTTATTTTCTGGTTTATTTACTATGAAACTCCTGCTAAGCAAAAGCGTTTAAGCCAGGCTGAATACGCCTATATCCATAGCGATGTAGAGCCTGTGCTAGAAGCCGATAGTACAGCTTCGGCAGAAAAAGTGTCCTGGTTCAGCCTGTTGGGATTCAAGCAAACATGGTCATTCGCTTTCGGTAAGTTTATGACGGATGGCGTATGGTGGTTCTTTTTGTTTTGGCTGCCCGCTTATCTCAAGGCCCAGTACGGTATGGTCGGAACCGATATCATGCTTCCAATTGCGGTACTTTATAGTATGACAATGTTCGGAAGTATAGGCGGCGGATATTTTCCAACCTATTTCATAAATAAAGGTTACAAACCGTACGATGGACGTATGAGAGCCATGCTAGTTATCGCCCTAATTCCTTTAGTGGTATTGGCGGCTCAACCGCTCGGACATATCAGTTTCTGGTTCCCGGTTATTTTAATCGGTATTGGAGCTTCTGCTCACCAGGCCTGGTCGGCGAATATCTTCACAACCGTTTCTGATATGTTTCCTAAAAAAACCGTGGCCTCCGTTATTGGTATTGGTGGTATGGCAGGTGGTTTAGGCGGCGTGTTTATGACTAAACTAGGTGGTTATATTTTTGACAAATACGAGGCTTTAGGTGATATTGAAACCGGGTATACGATCATGTTCGCAATTTGTGCATTGGCTTACGTAATTGCCTGGTCTGTTATGAAAGCGCTTGTTCCAAAGATGAAAGCAGTAGAGATCTAAGTTTATCTCCACTTTCTATACAGTTTTTCACAGAAGCCGCTTCGATTAATCGAAGCGGCTTCTGTATTTATGAGTCTTTGCTGCCTGGATGCGTTAATACTTTACTTCAAATGTTCAGCGAATTTTAATATTTTGACACTCAGATGCTTTCCGAAATGTGAAGCATTCGCTCAAAATTGTATGTTTGCTGCCGTTAAAGCATCTCACAGTATGTCGCAAATGTTCCCTGTGGCATCTGTCAGCATTAATTTTAATAAATTATAAATACATTGGAAACAACTTTAAACCTAGAATCTGTCTTTGTAGAAGAAAGCCAGATCCCCCAAGAATTTCTGATTGAAGAAATTCATCAGAGAGAATTTCTGAGTTGCGGTGAATTAAAACCCTGGAACGGTGAGGTTCACTCCGTTTATTCTCCCGTTTGTGTTCACACTTCAGAAGGCCTCAAACGAAAGCTTATCGGAACTTATCCTGTATGTACCCAAAAAGAAGCTATCGATTCGTTGGATGCGGCGGTTGAGGCTTATAATAACGGACGTGGGGTATGGCCAACCATGGGTGTTCAGGAAAGAATCGCTTGCGTAGAGAATTTTACTCACAAGATGATTGCGCAGAAAGACATTGTTGTTAAATTAATTATGTGGGAGATTGGCAAATCCTATGCCGATTCTATCAAGGAATTTGACCGTACGGTCGAATATATCTATGCTACGATTGATGCTCTAAAAGATATTGACCGCGATTCTTCCCGCTTCCAGATCGAGCAGGGAATTGTGGCACAAGTGCGCAGGTCGCCCTTAGGCGTAGTGTTGTGCATGGGGCCATTTAATTATCCCCTGAACGAAACCTTCACCACATTGATTCCTGCCCTCATCATGGGTAACACCATTTTATTTAAACCACCTAAGCATGGTACATTATTGTTCTACCCTTTGCTTCAGGCTTTCAAAGAGAGTTTCCCCAAAGGAGTTGTCAACACCATTTATGGCCGTGGTCATAATATTGTTCCGGTACTAATGCAATCAGGAAAAATTAATGTATTGACCCTTATAGGATCAAGCAAGGTGGCCGACGAACTGAAAAAGATGCATCCCAAGGTTAACCGGCTACGTGCGATTTTGGGCTTAGATGCTAAGAACGCCGCCATTATTACCCAGAACGCCGATGTGAAGTTAGCCGTGAGTGAAACTGTGCTTGGTTCCCTTTCTTTCAACGGGCAACGCTGCACTGCCCTCAAAATAATCTTCGTACATAAATCTATTGTCGACGAGTTCTTAAGTCAGCTGACTGCCGAAGTGGAAAAGTTGAAGTACGGTATGCCCTGGGAAAAAGGCGTGGCTTTAACTCCTCTTCCAGAGCCGCATAAACCTGCCTACCTTAAAGAGTGTATTGATGACGCTGTTGCAAAAGGTGCGCGGGTGGTGAACGAAAACGGCGGTGAAACATGTGAGTCTTTTGTTTATCCGGCTATTGTTTATCCCGTAAATAAAGAAATGAAGCTTTATCGGGAAGAGCAATTTGGTCCGGTGATACCTGTGTTGGCCTTCGACGACTTAGAGGAGCCGATCCAATACCTTATCGAGTCTACACATGGCCAGCAGGTGAGTGTTTTCAGCAACGACGCGGAAGAAGTGGCTTCGTTAATTGACCCGCTGGTGAACCAGGTAAGCAGGGTAAACGTAAACTGCCAGTGCCAGCGCGGACCGGATGTGTTTCCGTTTACGGGCCGTAAGGACAGCGCAGAAGGTACCTTATCGGTAGTTGATGCTTTAAGGTCTTTTTCTATCCGCTCACTGGTTGCTACGAAACTGAACGAGAATAATAAGCACCTGCTAAATGAGATTGTGAGCGCCGAAAATTCAAACTTCCTAAGCACGAAATTTATATTCTAAATATCGACACTTGATAGCTTAAGCCCCTTTTTCATAAGGGGCTTTTTTTGTAACGTTTTTTTTACGTCCAGAGGATACAATAAATCGCCAAAACCATAACTCTACAGGTTGCCGCTGTGTAGTTTATCTGTTAAGTTAGCAAAAGTAAACCTGTTCCCCGGCAATCGACCTTGGGAATTATTTTGCGCTAAACCAATAAACGCCTTTATATGAAAATTTCTACTTTATTGTCCTGGCAGCAGTTTCTGCTCGTTATCATGATTTTTTGTTTGCAGTTGGGAGGCCAGGCTAATGGCCAGACGCTTGCGTTTCCGGGTGCAGATGGCTTTGGGCGGTACGCTCAGGGTGCGCGTGCTTCTGCAACAAAGGAAGTGTACATTGTTACTAATTTAAACGACAGCGGGGCTGGTTCTTTCCGGGATGCGGTTAGTAAACCCGGTCGGGTGGTAGTTTTTGCGGTTGGCGGGATCATTCGTCTGGCTACCGATGTAGTTGTGGCTGCTAACACCACCATAGCAGGCCAGACTGCTCCTGGCGACGGGATCGTAATTGCCAATAAGCGTGTAACCTTCACCAGTTCTAACAATACGATTGCGCGATTTTTAAGAATCCGTTTAGGGGCCACCGGTAATTCGGGAAAAGATGTTTCCGGACTAGCCAGCGGCGCAAATATGATTTTTGATCACATGTCTTTTACCTGGGCAATGGATGAGGTTTTCTCTATCAACTATGATGGAAAAGGTACTTCGATAGACAATATCACTATTCAAAACTCGATTATCGGGCAAGGCTTGCATCGTGAGAACCATTCTGCAGGCGGGTTAATCCAGACTCCGGATGGTGGCAAAATTAGTTTGCTTAAGAATCTATATATCAGTAACAAAACCCGCAACCCGAAAGTTAAGGGCGTGAACGAATTCGTCAACAATGTAGTTTATAACTGGGGTAACGGAAACCGTCTGGGTGATCAAATGAATTATGGCTGGTCTGGAGAGGGGTACATCATGGGTGGTTCTTCGGGTGTTTCTGAAGTGAATATTATCAATAATTATTTTATGAGCGGGCCACTCACTCCTCCAAGTGAACAGAGTCCGTTTTCAAGAGGTACAGGGTCTTTTTATTTGTATGGCTCAGGTAACTATTTCGATCACAACAAAAACGGAGTTTTAGACGGAACAGAAGTTCCTTATGACAGCACTGCGGTTGGATATCCTGGTATTACGTCAAACGCATTTAAAACACAACCTTTCCCTTACCCTGCAGCCAATCCAACATTAACTGCAGCGCAAGCTTATCAGCATGTAATTGACAATGTAGGTGTAACTTACCCGCACAGAGATGAATTAGATGCTTTTTTGGTTGATGAAGTAAAATCAAAAGGCACGAAGGGCTTTTATGTATACAGAGAGACGGATCTTCCTTTAGCAAATGGGGGACTGGGCAACGTATTCGGTGCTACAGCGCCGCAAGATACTGATAGCGATGGTATGCCTGATGCATGGGAAGATGCTCATGGCCTTGACAAAAATAATAAAGCCGACGCCGTGGCTATGAGCAGCACGGAGGGTGGCTATATGAATATCGAGGTTTATGTAAATCAATTGGCTGTGAGCACCCCTACCACTTTTCTAAGGCCTCCTTCCAATCTGGTAGCCGGGGATATCACACAGAACTCTTTAAAATTGAGCTGGACTGATAATTCTGACTCGGAGACAAACTTCATCCTTGAGCGTTCTATCAACGGAACAAGCTTTAGTGTTATTGATACAATTGCTCCAAACATTACTACATTCAGCGATTCTGGTTTAGAACCTAACAAAACTTATTATTATAGAATAAAAGGCATCACTCTGACAGAGGTTTCTGAATACGCTTCACTTACTACCAAGACAGCAACGCCTCCTTCGGCACCGGCTGTTCCTGCCTCCCCTTCGCCGGCTAATGGCGCAACAGGTATTGATACTCTAAGCCGCAACCTTACCTGGACGGGAAGTCTCAATACGCTTTCATATAAAGTGTATTTCGGCGCCGATACAGGTAACCTCGCATTTAAAGGAGATGTTACTACAGCGTCTTTTCCTATAACAGGCCTGGCAGAAAATACCGTCTACTTCTGGCGTGTGGATGCGGTGAACGACTTAGGAACCACGACCGGAGATGTTTGGTCGTTTAAAACGATGAAGGTTTTTCCAATGGGAATTATTGGAGACTGGCGCTTTGACGAAACAATCGGAACTGTAGCCGCCGATAGCAGCGTGTATAATAACGATGCTGAAGTAAGCGATGTTCCCGATTATGATTGGGAAGCCGGAAAGATTCATAACGCCATTAATCTGAAGACTATGACAGCGGCTTCGGGTGTCCTGGTCCCTCATCAGGATCATCTCTTATTGGACCGAAACTCCTTCACTTTTGCTTTGTGGGTAAAGGGTCCTGCTCAATCTTCCGTATCGAAGTATCTTTTCCATAAAGGGACATTTATAAAGAATACTGCAACCGGCGCCACCGGTAAGTGGTTTGGAGTAGAGTTAAAAGATGGAAAGCTGAATTTTTCGGTGGATGATGACGTAACGAAAAGTAGCGTAAGCGCAAATACTTCGGTGTTTTTTAATAACGAGTGGAATCACCTGGTGGTTGTAAGAGACGTAGCCGCTAAAGAGCTAAGAATTTACAGTAATGGAGTTCTTATTGCCGAAACTGCTGATAAAACAGTCGGAGGCATAGGAGGCGACGAGCCATTGGTAATTGCCAATACAAATTCTTTTAATGCTCCTTTTGCTGGTATGCTCGATGAGATGAAGGCATTTAATTATGTCTTAGCTGAAAATGACATACTGCGTCTTTATCACACAAGTCCTTTGCCCTTGAAAGCATTCGCTCCAAGCCCGGCAAATAGTTCAACCACTACGACTACTACTCTGGCTAACACCAGCTGGAAAGGCGGTATCAACACCTCATTATACAAGCTTTATTTTGGCACAGCAAGTGATAGCCTCACCTATCTGGCAGATGTGGATGTAACTTCACCTTCTTATCAGTTAGCCCGTTTAACTCCTAACACCACCTACTTCTGGCGGGTAGATGCTATTGGCCCTAACGGTATTGCAGAGGGTGATGTCTGGTCGTTCGAAACACCATATCCGCAAGGCTTAGTCGGAGACTGGAAGCTTGACGCTACCTCAGGTACAGCTATTACAGATAGTTCGCCTTATCAGGTAAACGGAACATTGCAAAATATTACAGACTATGCATGGGAAGCAGGAAAGGTAAATAACGGCTTAAATCTGAAGACTGTTACAGCCAGTTCGGTGATAAAAGTTCCGCATAAAGACAATATTGGATTTGATAAGAACTCCTTTAGTGTGGCACTATGGGTTAAAGCTTCTCAGCCGGCAGTGCCTACAGTATCGTCTTACCTGTTTCATAAAGGTACGTTTGCCAGAAACACAAGCACTGGCGCAACGGGTAAATGGTTTGGGGTTGAAATTAAAAACGCGAGACTTACCTGGAACGTTGACGATGATGTAACAAAGAGCTCCACTTCTTCTACCTTAAGCAGCAGTACGTTTTTAAATAATACCTGGGTGCATATGGTATTTGTGAGAGATGTAGCCGCCAAAAAATTAAGAATATACAGAAACGGAGCCCTTGTAACGGAAGCTAACGACAATACCGCTAATGGTATCGGCGGAACCGAACCTTTAAATATTGCGAATTCTAATGATCTTAACTCTTCATTTAAAGGAATGCTGGATGAAATTAAGCTGTTTAACTATGCTTTAACCGCATCGGATATCGCTGGTTTGGCTGCCACGAAAGAAGCTCAGACCATTACCTTCAACGCGATTGATCCCAAAAAAGTAGCTGATGAAGATTTTGACGCTGGCGCCGCATCAACGTCAGGCTTGCCGATAAGTTATACCAGCTCTAACACTAATGTGGCGACCATTGTAGATGGGAAAGTTCATATCCTCGCAGCGGGCTCGTCCACTATCACTGCGTCACAACCGGGTAATGCTTCGTACATCGCTGCCTCGCCGGTAAGCCAGGTTCTTACCGTTACTAAAAGAGAACAAAGCATCAGTTTTACAGCCCTTCCATCAAAGGTTTACGGAGAACCTGATTTTACAGTTTCTGCTATCGCGACATCCGGACTGCCTGTATTATTCAGCAGTTCAAATCCGGCAGTAGCTACCATTGAGAATGGCTTGGTACACATAACAGGAGTTGGCTCGACGGTGATCTCAGCGTCTCAACCTGGCGATAGCACCTATAGCGCTGCCGCGTTTGCAAATCAAGGTCTGATTGTAGTGGCTGATACTATTGCTCCAACGGTTCCTGCAAATATTGCCGCAACAGCAACAGATTCGACTGTTACACTTACCTGGGAACCATCTACCGACTTTATTGGTGTAACAGGCTATAAGGTTTATAAAGATGGAAGTCTGGCAGATTCAGCCTTAATAAATGGAACTACCTATACTGTTCGGGGATTAAGCCCGTCGGTTATGTACGCGTTTACAGTTATCGCTACCGATAATGCCGGCAATTTATCAGCCCCGGCAAGCATATCAGTTACCACTCCAGACACACAGGCGCCTTCTGTTCCTGCGGCATTGCAGGCAGATAAATCAGTGGCGCACAAAGTAGCTTTAAACTGGGGAGCATCAATGGATAATGTAGCTGTAATTGGCTACCATGTTTTCAGAAACGGCGTTCAGCTAACCTCTGAATTAGTAACGGCAAACAGTTTTCTGGCAGAGCGCCCCACAGGAAAGAATGTTTATGAGTTCACGGTGAAAGCAGTTGACGCTGCCGGCAACATTTCTTTAGCCAGCAACAGCGCTGTATCGGCAAATGGTGTGATAAAAGATAATTCTGTTGCCTCTGTTAGCTGGGCTGCTCAAACTCCCGTAGCTCTCGATTCAGAAGGGATTATGACCTATCCAAATCCATCACAGGGTAGCTTTAAGCTGAATGTAAACAGCAGTCAGAATGGTAAGATTGTTATTTCTGTATTCAATACATCCGGCACTTTAGTTCAAAGTATCAGCGATGTCAAAAATGGATCTTATCAGAAAGATCTGTCACTTACAGGGCTGTCTGCCGGAACTTATATTGTGCGAGTAAATGTTAACAGCTTTGTGCAGTCGAAAACGATCATCATTAATTAACCCATACTCATTTAAAACAAGAAGAGGACGTGCATGCACGTCCTCTTCTTGTTTTATTGGGTCAGGTCATCACTCAAACAACCTGCTTCTTCGCAATAAATTATATCGACCTGGCAATCCCCATTTCCAATCCCCTCAATTCAGCCAAGCCTCTTAATCTCCCAATTCCCGAATAGCCCGGATATGTCTTTTTCTTAAGGTCATCCAGCATTTGGTGGCCATGGTCAGGCCGCATCGGGATTGACACATTTTTTCTCCGCATCAACAAAACCAATTCCTTCATTACAGAGTACATGTCTGCATTTCCTTCCAGATGGTTAGCTTCATAAAAATTGCCTTCTTCATCTCTTTGTGTACTGCGCAGGTGTATAAAATGAATATTGTCGCCCATGCGCTTTACCATGCCGGGTAGGTCATTGTCGGGCCTAACCCCATACGAACCGGTGCAGAAGCATAAGCCGTTTGCTTTTGAAGGCGCTGCTTCAAGCAATTCTTTTGCGTCTTGTTCAGTACTTACAATTCTGGGTAAACCTAAAATCGGATAGGGAGGATCATCGGGGTGGATTGCCATTTGCAGCCCTTCTGCCTCAGCAACCGGAACTACCTCACGGAGAAAATGGAATAGATGTTCTTTCAGTTTTTTGGCATCAATGCCTTTATACGTATCCAGGGCTGTTAAAATTTGCTCTTCAGTAAAACGCTCTTCACTTCCCGGCAAGCCTTGCAGGGCGGTATTGAATAAAGTATCACGTTCTGCTTCAGTCATTTTTTCGAAGCGTTTTTTCGCTTTTTCAATCTCGTCAGTGGTATACTCCTTTTCAGCTCCCGGCCTTTTAAGAAGAAACAGATCAAAGGCAATAAAAGCAGATTTCTCAAAGCGAAGGGCTTTGCTGCCATCTTCAACAACGTATTCCAGATCGGTACGCATCCAATCTAAAATCGGCATGAAATTATAAGTCACTACCTTTAAACCACAGGCAGCCACATTTTTCAGGCTTACCTTATAGTTTTCAATATACTGCTGGTAATTTCCTAATTGTTTTTTGATGTCTTCGTGTACAGGCAAGCTTTCAATTACGGTCCAGGTTAAACCGGCTGCTTCTACTTCTGCCTTACGCTTGTTAATTTCTTCAACTGTCCAGATTTCACCGACCGCAATATGGTGCAGTGCAGTAACAACTCCGGTGCAACCAGCCTGTTTGATATCAGATAAACTAACCGGGTCAATCGGCCCGTACCATCTCATTGTATGTTCTAAATTCATATTAAACTCCGCTAAATGCGTTAAACCCTCCGTCAATGTTTATTATTGAGCCGGTAACAAAGCGCGATGCATCGCTAAGCAGCCATACCAAACAACCGCTCAATTCTTCGGCATTGCCAAAACGTTTAAAAGGTGTCTGTTTTAAAATTGTATTTCCTCTGTCGGTATAACCCCCATCTTCTGTGGTAAGCAAGGTCCTGTTTTGTTCAGTTAAGAAAAAACCCGGTACAATTGCATTCATACGAACGGCATCCCCATATCTGTTGGCCAGCTCCACTGCAAACCATTTAGTATAAGAATCTATTGCCGCTTTGGCCAAGCTGTAACCCATTACGCGGGTTAACGTCCTTTGCGCACTAACAGACGAAATATTAACGATACTACCCTTACTCTCTACCAGCGACGGACCGAAAATTTGGGTTGGAATTAATGTTCCCATCAGGTTTAAGTCCATTACCTCTTTCATTCCTTCCATATTTAGCTTGAAAATATCATCGCCGGGTTGTACTACTGCGCTGGGCCTGTTTCCGCCAGCTCCGTTTACAAGTCCATCTATGCGTCCGTACTCGCTAAGCATCTTATCGCGGGCTGCGGTCAATTGTGCCTCGCTGGTAACGTCGGCGATAAGCGCAACTGCCTTCCCGCCCTTTTTTATGATCGCTTCAGTACGCTCCTTAGCAACAGCTTCATTCCTTCCCAAAACCCCGACAATCCCACCAGCTTCGGCAATGCTGTTGATAAACGAATGACCCAGTACACCGGTAGCACCGGTAACAACTATAACTTTATCCTTTAATGAAAACGGATTCTCCATGTGTGTTTAATAATGGTTGTGAAAGTTTTGCAAACATATTAATTTGAAATCACTTAGCGACAGTTTAATATGAATTTGAAAACGGCGGGACACTATTCCATCCGTGGCTGCAACCCCCGTTTACGTTAGAGGTTTTAGAAAAGGAAAAACATTATTCCGCAACACGAAGTATTTGTATTTTCGAAAGAGATAATGATACCCTCAATACATAAATTTAAACCAGAAGAGCTCGCTGCTTTTGCTTCTTCCGTACTGGATACAGTTGGCCTCGAGGAAGAAAAATCGGCGATTGTTGCCGAAATTTTGCTCGAGGCCGATTTGATGGGTCATACTACTCATGGCTTGCAGCTTTTACCGGCCTATGTGAAGGCGCTCGCCGATGGCACTATGTTGAATAGTGGAGAGCCCGAAGTTATCCGCGACGCACAATCGGCAATCACCTGGAATGGTAAATATTTACCAGGCCCGTGGCTGGTCCGTAAAGGAATTGACCTGGCATTAAAGCGGATTAAAGATCATCCTGTTGTAACCGTAGTTATCCAGCAGAGCCACCATATTGCATGTTTGGCAGCGTATATGCAGAAGGTTGCAGAAAAGGGACTGATGATTATGCTGTCGTGCTCTGATCCGGTTAATAAAACTGTAGCTCCATTTGGCGGCACAAAAGGTGTTTACAGCCCAAATCCAATTGCAGCCGGAATCCCGACACACGCGCAACCAATTATTTTGGATGTAAGTATGTCTGTAACATCAAATGCAAACATCAAACGCAGTTACGACGAAGGTAAAGGGCTCCCGCATCCATGGCTTTTGGATAGCCAGGGCGAGGTAACAGATAATCCATCGACCTTCTATGATGATCCGCCATCTACCATCTTGCCCCTTGGCGGGATGGATTCGGGATACAAAGGCTTTGCACTCGGAATTCTGGTGGAGGCACTAACCTCTGCTTTGGCGGGACACGGTCGTGCGGACGAGCCTTCAAAATGGACCGCATCCGTTTTTCTACAGATTATCGATCCTGCTGCCTTTGGCGGGACAGAAGCCTTTTTGAAGCAGACACAGTTTTTAAAGGATTCCTGCGCCGGATCTTCCGACCAAGTCAGAATGCCAGGAGAGAGAGCGCTGAACCTACGCAGCGAGCAGTTAAAAACCGGAATTTGGTTATATCCTGCGACTGTAACAGCACTTGAAGCACTCGCCGCAAGGTATTCCGTCTCGTTTCCCAAAGCGCTCAATTAAATCTACTTGAAAAATAAATTTTGAAGCAAAGATGCTTAGAAGCATTATATTTATCCTTGCAAACACACTGTATTGTCATGATGCGTAATTTACTTCTTACATTTTCTCTTTGTGCAACGCTGTTTTCCTGCTCTGTAGCGCAAAAGAAGTCGGCCTATGTTTTTTCTTATTTCAAAGGCAACGGGGCGGATGGTTTACACCTGGCCTACAGCTACGATGGACTCACCTGGAAGGCGCTAAAAGGCGATAGTTCGTTTTTAAGACCTCTTATAAGTAAGGACAAATTAATGCGTGATCCCTGCATAGTCAAAGGAAAAGACGGCATATTTCATATGGTGTGGACGGTGAGCTGGACCGCAAAAGGCATTGGATACGCTAATTCAAAAGATCTGATCACCTGGTCTGAGCAAAAATATATCCCGGTAATGGAACATGAGGTAGGTGCCAGAAATTCATGGGCCCCTGAGATAACTTACGATAAGAAGAATAAGCAATACATGATTTATTGGGCAACTACCATTCCTGGGCGTTTTCGGGAAACTCAAGTGACTGCTGACGATGGCTTAAATCACCGGATATATTACGTAACCACCAAAGATTTTGAGACTTTTAGTCAGACGAAGCTTTTGTACGACCCCGGTTTCAATTCGATTGATGCTACTATTGTAAAGGATGGTAAGCGCTGGGTAATGTTTATAAAAGATGAAACACGTGAGCCGGCTCAAAAAAATTTAAAAATCGCTTACGCCAGTACGCTTACCGGACCATATTCAAAAGCAAGTGAGCCATTTACTGATAAGACATGGGCGGAGGGCCCCACTACATTGAAAAAAGGGGATACCTGGATAGTATATTATGATAAATACACCTCTCACACGTACGGTGCCCTAAGTTCCACAGATTTGAAGAACTGGACTGATATTTCTAATAAAATTTCGCTGCCCAAAGGAATACGCCATGGCTCGATCTTGAAAATAAGCAAAAAAGAGCTTGCCAAGCTGCTTTAGAGGCTTTTTTGTGATAAGCGGCTTCAAAAAAAATTATTATAAATATTTAAAGAAATATTTATACTTTGAGCACCGCAAATATTAAGTGTTTTAATGACACTAAGTAGCTAGAAAATAATCACATTGTAAATGCATAAAGCTTTAATAATCAAAAAGTAATAACCTAACCAAATATGAATACACTAGACACGAAAGATTACATTGTTTTTTTAATTTACTTTGTTATAGTGGCAGGCTACGGCTTGTACATCTATAATAAGAAGAAATCTGAAAGCAGTGGCTCTAAAGATTATTTCCTTGCCGAAGGTTCTTTAACCTGGTGGGCAATCGGAGCATCCCTTATCGCTTCAAACATTTCTGCCGAACAATTCATCGGAATGAGCGGCTCCGGATTCAAAATGGGTCTGGCTATTGCTACTTACGAATTAATGGCCGCTATCACCTTAGTGATTGTTGCCGTTTTCTTCATTCCGGTATATCTCAAGAACAAGATCTTTACTATGCCTCAGTTCCTGCACCAGCGCTATAATGGCACGGTTGCAATGATTATGGCCGTTTTCTGGTTGTTGTTGTACGTTGTTGTAAATTTAACCTCGATCCTTTATCTGGGTGCACTGGCAATTAACAGTATTTCCGGACTTGATTTAACCATGTGTATGTATGCACTGGCTATCTTCTCTATTGTGATCACTTTAGGTGGCATGAAGGTAATTGGTTATACAGATGTTATCCAGGTATTCTTCCTGATTCTGGGAGGTTTAGCCACTACTTACCTTGCATTAAACCTGGTTGCAGAGCATTACGGAGAAGTTGGAGTGTTGAAGGGGTATAGCTTAATGACTACTAAAGCGGCCGATCACTTCGATATGATCTTCGACCAAAGCAATCCTAATTTTATCGATTTACCCGGACTAACGCTTTTAGTTGGTGGTATGTGGATTGTGAATCTAAACTATTGGGGATGTAACCAGTACATCACTCAACGTGCATTAGGCGCGGATTTGGAAACAGCACGCGGTGGTATATTATTCGCGGCTTTCTTGAAATTGTTAATGCCGGTTATAGTGGTATTACCTGGTATTGCGGCTTATGTATTATACAGAGAAGGCGCTGGAAGTTTCCAAACCGACATGATGCATGATGGTGAGCTTAACCCTGACAGAGCATATCCTGTTCTTCTTAACTTGCTTCCTACAGGATTGAAAGGTTTATCATTTGCGGCCCTTACAGCTGCAGTTGTGGCATCTTTAGCCGGTAAAGCAAATAGTATTGCAACCATCTTTACTTTGGATGTTTATAAAAAATTATTCAATGAAAATGCCAGCGAGAAAAACCTTGTAAACACAGGTAAGATCACCGTTATCGTTTCTATGATACTTGCTGTAATCATTGCACCGCATCTTGGTATCGACAAAAAGGGGGGGTTCCAATATATTCAGGAATATACCGGCTTCGTGTCGCCCGGTATTTTTGCGATGTTTATTCTAGGTTTCTTCTGGAAAAAAACTACTTCAAACGCGGCGTTGTTTGCAACTATAGGTGGTTTTGCAATGTCATTAATACTCAAGTTCCTGCCGGGATGGACCGATTTATCCTTCCTTGAGCCAGCAGGCTTCGCGGTGGCTGTAAACGGAGTTTACGAAATTCCTTTCCTTGATCGTATGGGATTTGTATTTATATTCTGTATCATCGGTATGTACATCATCAGTATGATTGAGAACAGCAAAGGCTTACGTCCAACTGGTTTGGAAGTGGACACTACCATGTTCAAAACTACTACCGGTTTTGCAGTAGGATCTCTGATAATTATTGGTTTACTGGTAGCGATCTACGGGATCTACTGGTAGGAAGATAACTTTCAAAGGAAAGCCTTCTCCCAAACGGGGAAGGCTTTCTTCGTTTCTGTAGTTTTTTTATTATTTAGCCAGCACTTCGCCTGTAATCCATAAAGGTCCTTTACAGTCATCGTTCACAAATTGCGATAGCATTTTTTCTGAACTGGAACCCAGAGCGGTTACCTGTCCTCCGCTAAGTTTAATTGTATCGCCCACCCTTGCGACTATAATCCCTTTCTTATTTAGTATGTTAACCTTAGCCTCCTTTGTTTGCATCGAAAAACCATATGGCCATACAATAAGGTTTTCTCCTACTTTCAAACATTTCTCCTCCAGTTTTAATGGCCCCGATAACCAGGCTTGCATCGATGCTTTTGCCGGCGTTTTTTGTACGGGGAAGAATGGGACGGAAAAAGACGACTTAAACAGACTTTTACTATTGTTGGGGTGTGTAAAGATAATCAGACATATAACAGTGATGATTCCCAGTCCAATCACCGAATTCTTTTGATTCTCACTCATCTAATGCGAATATAGGAGTAAACGTATTTTCCCTTCAATTCATTACACGCTTGTCTATACTTGCAATAAAAAATCTCAAATGTTTGCAGGACTGGTTTGTGCTCGGGCTCGGACGGACCTTGAAACCCGGCATGCAGTCGGTAAGCAACAGGGGTTAGAACGTGTTATTAGCAGGCACAGCTGAGTTCCTGGCCGGCGCTGGATTCTGTTCCTTCGGTTGCATAACCATCTAACTTCCACCATTCGATGCCGCCTATAAGTTCTTTTACTTTAAAGCCCAGTTTGCTCATGTTAAGTGCCCCTTTTGTAGACGCGTTGCATCCTATTCCGTCACAATACACTACGTAAATAAAATCTCTGTTCAAAAGCCTGGTTGTTTCCTCATTCATTTCGCGGTGCGGGATATTAATGGCGGCAGGGATATGTTCAGACTCAAAAGCAAAAGCTTTCCTTGCATCCAGGGCCAGGATTTTTTCTCCGTTGTTAAGGGCTTCAAACAGATCAGAAGGATCCATTTCAAATGCGAGTTTGTTTTCGTAAAAAGTAATCTGGGCGGTCATCTGATATTTATATTGATGTATCGTAAAGTTACATGACAAATTGCTTCCAGAAAAATAATTCCTCATCTACTATAGTGCATTGTTAGAATCTTTAAAGCTGATACTTGGGCATTTTTTTTCTACAAAATACCCAGCGCAATACTTCTCGAAGGTATTACCCACTTCCAAAGCTTACATTTTCTCCTTACAACATTTGTAGCCCCATTTAGAAACAATTTGGTACCCGTTACGACTACCAAAATATTTATTTTTGTTCGTAAACCGTTCAAATAAACTGCTACACCAAAGCTACTTACAATGAAAAGACTGATTTCTGTTTTTTGCCTGTTAATTATACTTTCATCGTGTAAAAAAGACAAGCCGGATAGTATAAATACGCTCACTGTAAGTTCAAATCAGGTAGCTTTTGGCGAACAAGGGGGAAGCATAGACATTGCCATCCAAACTAACGCCGGCTCCTGGAATATTAGTAACCCGGCTACCGAATGGCTAAATCTTTCTGCAACAAGCGGAGCAGGAAGCAATACATCGGTTACCATTACTGTAAGCTCGAAAACGCTTACGGCCAGAACCGCTACGCTTGTACTTACTGCTGGTGATGCCCAGCCCGTTCAGATAACTGTGTCGCAGGCTGCTTCAGGACACCTTTATGCCGTGGAGGCGGATTTTAGCAACATTAGTTTTGATAAAACAGGTGGCTCGAAATCATTGAAAATCACAACCGATGCTGTAAAATGGGAGCTAAGTGCGGGAACTGCCGACTGGCTACAGTTTAGTCAGACGACCGGCAATACCGGAATCACCACTATTACTGTAACTGCCCTGGCAAATGCGGGTAGCGCCAGAACCGGAACCATAAGTCTGGCCGCCACAAACGCTGCGACGGTTCAAATTTCAGTATCGCAAGACGGTACTTTGTACCCCAGTTATAACACTTCGGCCCTGCCGGCAGATGCCACCGGTATGAGCAGTACAGCCTCTCAAATCGCAGCAAAGATCAAATTGGGATGGAATATTGGAAACTCACTGGAAGCCACCGGCAGTGAGACTGCATGGGGTAATCCGCGTGTTACAAGAGAGTTAATTCAGTTGGTAAAGCAAAGCGGCTTTAATGCGATAAGGATTCCTTGTTCCTGGAACCAGTATATGGAAAATACAGCAACTGCAAAGATCAAGGCTGATTGGCTGAACCGGGTTAAAGAGGTAGTTCAGTATTGTGTGGACAACGACATGTACGTGCTGTTAAATATCCATTGGGATGGCGGATGGCTCGAAAACAACGTTACCCCCGAAAAGCAGTTTGCGAACAACGCTAAACAAAAAGCATTTTGGGAGCAAATAGCCACCCACCTTAGAAATTTCGATGAGCATTTACTGCTGGCGAGCGCCAATGAACCGAATGTTGAAAATGCCAGCCAAATGGCGGTACTTCAGTCTTATCATCAAACTTTTGTTGATGCTGTTCGCTCTACGGGGGGTAGAAACAGCCATCGAGTGTTAGTAGTTCAAGGTCCGTCTACAGATGTGGAGAAAACAAACACCCTGATGTCTACGCTGCCAACTGATCAAATCCAGAATAAGATGATGGTGGAAGTTCATTATTACACTCCCTATCAATTCGCCTTGATGACAGAAGATGCCGGCTGGGGCAAAATGTTTTATTACTGGGGCAAAAACTTTCATTCTACAACAGATATACAACGTAATTCAACATGGGGTGAAGAATCTACCGTGGATGCGATGATGGGGCTAATGAAAGCCAAATTTGTGGACAAAGGGATTCCCGTAATACTGGGTGAATATGCTGTTGGACGCCGTACTTCTTTAACAGGCAGTAATCTTACCCTTCATCTGGCCTCCAGAGCCTATTATTTAAAATATGTTACCCAGCAGGCTAAGGCAAATGGTATTATCCCTTTCTACTGGGACGCCGGCGGCATAGGAAATAATGGTTCAGGCCTGTTCGACCGAAGTAAAAATATGGTGTTTGACCAACAGGCTCTGGATGCGTTGATTGATGGCGCAAAGTAGATTTTAAAGAATCCCGTCGTGACTTATACAAGTTAAAAGGGTCCGGCTATTTTAACAGCCGGACTTCATAAAGGTCTTTTCGCCTGTCTTTCAAAATTTTAACAGTGCCAAAGTGGTGCAACTCGTCAAGCAAGTGCAGGTCTACATCAACCACAAGCATCATCTCGGTATTTGGCGTGGTTTCAGCTTTGACGGCATTGGTGGGAAATGCAAAATCAGACGGGGTAAACACAGCCGACTGAGCGAACTGGATATCCATGTTATTTACTTTTGGCAGATTTCCAACGCAGCCCGCTATTGCTACATAACATTCGTTCTCAATAGCCCGTGCCTGGGCGCAATGCCGTACTCTGGTATATCCGTTTTGTGTATCCGTTAAAAAGGGTACAAATAAAATCTGCATTCCCTGGTCTGCATAAATTCTGCTTAGCTCAGGAAATTCAACATCATAGCAAATGAGGATGCCTATCTTTCCGCAATCGGTGTCGAATACCTGAATCTTATCGCCACCAACCATTCCATAGTATTTTTGCTCATTTGGGGTTATGTGAATCTTTCTATACTCCTCCGTTTTGCCTGTCCGGTGGCATAAGTAGGTGGCATTATAGAGTTTGCCATTGTCCAGAATTGGCATGCTTCCGGAGATAATGTTGACATTATAGGAAACAGCATACTCGTGAATTTTCAAAACGATCTCTTCCGTCAGTTCCGCAAGTTTCCGCATCGCCTCCATTTCTGGCAAGTGATTATACGGCTGCAACAAAGGCGTATTAAATAGTTCAGGGAACAGAATGAAATCCGATTTATAGCCGCTCACCGCATCTACAAAAAATTCTACCTGCTCGTAAAATGTTTCCATGTCTGGGAAAAGACGCATTTGCCATTGCACGAGGCCGATGCGGATCGTTTTTGCCGAACGTGCAGAGGCGTCTATTCCCTGGTAATAGATATTATTCCACTCAATAAGCGTAGCGAAGTCTTTTGATTCGTGATCGCCGGGAAGATAGTTTTTAAGTACTTTTCTAACGTGGAAGTCATTCGAAAGCTGAAAAGTTAACGTCGGGTCATACAATTCCTTCGCCTTTACCCTATCGATATACTCCCTTGGGCTCATGGTATCGGCATGGGCGTGATAACCGGGGATTCTACCGCCAGCTACAATGCTTTTGAGGTTAAGCGTCTCGCACAATTCTTTTCTTGCTTCATAGAGTCTCCGGCCAAGCCTTAAGCCTCTGTATTCTGGCGACACAAAGATTTCTATGCCATATAACGTGTCGCCGGTTGGATCATGGGTAGAAAAAGTGTATTCTCCCGTGATTAATTTATAAGTATGTTTATCGCCGTATTCGTCATAATCTACAATGATAGATAGCGAACAAGCCACCACCTTATTATCAACTGCAATACATAATTGGCCTTCCGGGAAGAGTTTAAGCAATTTCGCAATGGTTTGCTTGCTCCAGATCTGCCCGCCGAGCGTATCATATGCCTGCAGCATTGATTCTTTCAGGTCTTCATAATCCGCCAGTGTAAGCTTTCTCGTTTCGATATTCATAATACAATTCTACTCTTTAATGAACACATAAGAGCTAAAAAAGTATTGTCAATAACGAAATTAGTATAACAGGTGCTGATGTGGGGGCAAACTAACTTTACCGAAGATGTTAATTTTTATTTGTCTGACTGATAATCCAGCGTGTCATTTCATTTAATACAGCCGGCGAGAATGTTTCTTCGATCTCTCCATATTCGGTTGTTAAGCAGGTTCTGCATTGTTGAAACAGGTGATTTAACGTTGCATATTCTTTAATAGTCACTTTCTCGTTCCCACCTACAGCCAGTGCATTTTTTATTCCGGCAAGGTTCTCCTGAGCGGGAACTTGTAAGTCTTTCTCCCCATTTAAAGCTAATACCGGGATTTTAACTTTTTTTAATACCGGGATTGGATCATACCTAAGTAAACCTACCATCCATGGATTAACCAATTGCCGGGTGATGTCGTTTATTTGATTCTCCGGAACTTGATTGCCTAGCTGAGTTTTGAAGTAAGCACTAATTTTAGTGGAGAGTGTTGAATCATTAACCGAAGATTTCAAGATAATCTCATAAGCACCTTTAAATAATTTCTGGCTCTGCAGAATTGCTGTTTCGGGAATTCCCATTTGCTGCTCTATTCTTTCTTTTTGCAGAAGCATTAAGTCAGATCCTCGCATCCCGGGCCCAGCCAGCAACACTATAAAGTTTACATCGGGAGATTTTACTGCCACTTGAGGCGCAATGATACCACCTTCGCTGTGACCTATTAAACCTATTTTCTGTTTGTCTATTTCTTTTCTTGTTTTTAAATAGGCAACAGCGCTTTCCACATCGGATATAAAGTCTGCAATTGTTGCTTTTTGAAAGTCTCCCTGAGATTTTGCGAATCCACGATCATCGTATCTGAGCACTGCTATCCCATTCTTTGTAAGATGATCAGCTATTACCAGAAATGGTTTATGTCCAAACAACTCTTCGTCTCTATTTTGAGGGCCGCTTCCGGAAATAAGGATCACAGCGGGATAGTTTCCCTCTTTCCGGGGTAGCGTTAAAGTTCCAGCCAGCGAAATATTGGCTTTGGTGTTTTTAAATATAATTTCTTCTGAATGGTAAGAATAAGGCATGATGGGATCTTGTGGTCTTTTGTTTGCCTGTAGTTCTCCTTTTGATAATTCCAATGGAAACTCGTGTCCTGCCTGTTTAAAAGTTCCCTTTAGAATATTGCCACTTAATACGCCATTATATTCTATTTGGGCACTTACAATCTCCAGTCGTAATTTAGAATCTTCAAAAGTTGTTGTAGTTACAGGAATACCCCTGGCTCCCTGATCAGGGCTATCCATAGTTGAAGTAAAGCCTGCTCCGGTTTTATTTATATTGAAGACGATCCTTAGTTGGCTTGCGCCGAATTTTAGTGCTCCGTTCCACCGACCGGTAATATCTTGTCCATGGGTGGAAATTATACTGAGGAGCATAATTATAAAAGTGGCTGTTGTTTTCATGGTTTTGTGATTAGAGCTGATATGCAGCAGGTACTAAGTAATGCAAATGTGTTTAAACGACAAATATTTCATAAAGATCCGAAAGAATCTAACTTACCCGAAAAAGATCTTGAACTCCGTCCAGTGCGCATCGCTTTCCAAAGAAAAGCGGAGGTTGTGGTTATATAATATTTCCCTGGTAAGCATTAATCCAATTCCCTGCCCATTCTTCTTGGTGCTAAAGAAAGGAGAGAATAATTGATCACTTACTTCTTTTGAAATACCAGAGCCGGTATTAGAGATTGTAATAATCCCGGCACCACTTGATACGTTTACGCTGACCTTGCCGGCGTTTTCAACCGCCTCGATAGCATTTTTAAAAATATTGATAAACACCTGTTCCATTTGCTGGTAATCTACAGCGAAATAAAACTCACCCGATTCAAGCTCCCACACCCATTCCACATCTTTTATTTTAGCCGCGGGTTCCATCAGGATTTGAACGGAACGAAGTAGAGAGACAAGGTCGGTTTCAAGCTTCGTTGGTTCGGGTACTTTAATTACTTTCGAAAAGTTAGACATTACGTCGCTCAAATTTGTATTCCTTTTAATGGAAACAGATAAGGCATTAGCATAATCGTTCCGGTCATCGTCTACCAATTGATCTTTATAATTAAGGCAGCTATTTAAAATCGAATTGATGGCACCAATCGAATTATTTACCTCATGCGACATCATCTTGATTACCTTCTCATAAGCGTTCTTTTCTTTGAGATAAATCTCTCTGGTTAATTCTTCTATGGTGATGAAAGCTCTTTGGTAACCTTTATCAATGAAAATGGCTTTATGGCATTTATAAGATTTAATCCCGTTAAGGTTGATTACTCTTGAAGCGTTAAGCTCCAGTGAGACAATCTCCTGGGATAATTTCCCTTCAAGGTCTTCCAATCGCTTTCCCGAAACATTTTGTTGCTGGCCGATGATCTGGGCCGCAACTGGATTTACAGAAGTAATATGCCCTTTAAAGTCTAGAATTATAATCCCGGAAGGGGACGCCTCGATCAACTTCTCGAGGAAACTGCTTTTTTCAATTTGTTGTAATCGTTCACTCCTTAACTGATCAATCATGAGATTGTATACCGAGATTAGTTCATCCATTTCCTGGTGTCCAACCGTATTTAACTTGGAGCTGAAATCTTTGTCTTTCAAGGATTCGATCCCTGAAGATATAATATCAAAGGGGCGACTGATTGATCTGTAAAGCCAGAAGGAAGTGATCAGGGAAATCATGATCAATGCTTCTGCTATAAAAAATGAGTTCCTGTTTTCAGCATAAAGCCCCACCGCCAGGTAAATAAAAACCGCGTGGATCACTAGGCTAAATAGCAGGAACTTAGTTTTGAGTTTCATAGGGGATATTATATTTTTCAAGCTTTCTGTATAAAGTACCCCTGCTTAACCCCAATGCTTTTGCCACCCTGCTAATGTTGTTTTGATGGAAGACCATGGCATTTTTAATCATTGATAATTCCATTTCGTCGATGGAAAGCGTGCCAACCGGGAGGCCGGAAGAAAGATTTGCAGCTTGCCGCTGTTCAAGATGCTGCTCAAAATCTTTCACTTCGAGTGTGTCCTTTTCGCTCAATAAAACTGCGCGCTCAACGAGGTTTTTAAGTTCGCGAATGTTCCCCGGTAGGGGAAGATATTTTAACCAGTTAGACGCTTTTGTGTCAATTTTCAGATTTGGACGATCATAAATTTCTTTCAGGTTTTTGAGAAAGTAGTTTGCTAATAACGGAATATCGTCAGCCCTTTCCCGGAGAGGCGGGAGGCGAACGATAATTAAGTTAATACGATAATAAAGATCCTCACGGAATTGATTTTCGGCAACCATCGCTTTGAGATTCCGGTTTGTTGCGCAAACCACACGTACGTCTACAGTTTTGCTTCGGCTGTCACCCAAAACTTCGTAGGTCCTATCTTGTAAAACTCTGAGCAGTTTTACCTGGCTGTTTAGATCCAGATCGCCAATTTCGTCCAGGAAGATAGTTCCCTTGTTGGCCAATTCAAATCGGCCCACTCTGTCGTTTCTGGCATCAGTAAACGCACCCCGTTTATGGCCAAACATCTCACTTTCAAATAAGCTCGATGAAATCCCGCCCAGGTTTACCTTTACAAAGGCTTTGTGACTACGATTACTGTTATTGTGGATTGCTTCTGCAATCAGTTCTTTCCCTGTTCCGCTTTCGCCCATTATCAGCAACGAAGCGTCAGTTTTGCTTACTCTGGCGATGGTTTGCAAGATCTCGATCAACTGCGGATCCTCACCCACGATATTTTCAAAGCCATACTTTTCATTTAGCTTTTTGCGGGTTAATGTGCCTGGGCTTTCAGGTTCGTCTGATAAGTTTAAAGCAGTTTTTAGGGCCTGCATCAGGTGTTCATTATTCCAGGGTTTATTGATAAAGTCGGATGCTCCTCCTTTCATTCCTTCGACAGCTAAATTGATAGAACCCCAGCCCGTCATTAGGATCACTGGTAAGGAAGGTTTTCTCTTTTTAATCTGTTGAAGCATCTCTAATCCAATCTTTACCGGTTGTATCCATCGAAAAATTCATATCGAGTAACACAGCTTCGATTGGTTTTTCCGCAAGGTGTTTTAAAGCTTCATCCTGGTTTTCGGCAGTAACGGATTTAAAGCCTCCCTGTTTTAAAAGGAGGCTTAATGAGGTGCGTACTGCTATATCATCGTCAATAATTAAAATCATATTCAATAACTAATCTTCATGCAGGGCTGTTGCAGGTTGAACTTTAGCTGCTTTTAAACTTGGATAAAGAGCGCAGCTTAACATCAATAAATATAAGAATAGAGCAGACAGAATAAGGCTCAAAGGTCCGTAATAACCTTCCATGTACGATCCGAAATACTGCATTATTAGTAATTGGGTTGCAATTAACACTCCCGGCACAATGCCTAAGGTAGTAAGAACCATTGTTTCTCCGAGAAACTGCTTTAAGATGGCGCTTGAGCTTGCACCCATGGCTACACGCAAACCAACCTCCGCTTTTCGTTTTGACAGGTTGTAGGTGAATACTCCTGAAACTCCTAAGAATACATTTAGTACTAAGAATGCAAAAACAATTAATGCAACGCTTAGCTGGATATAATCAAGCTTGTGGGCATATTTCTTCAACCAGATTAAAGGCTGATTTCTAGAGATTTTAAATTCAACAGGAAAGTTTAATTCTTTTCTGATCTTGGCATCAAGTGAGAGGAAGTCTGTATTATCCCGGGTTTTAAGTACAAACCTCGATACTGTTTTATCATCTGCTAACCGTTTGAAAAAGCCAGGTTGCACATCTGCGGAAGTGTTTTCCTTAAACGATTTTGAAACACCTATGATCACTGCCTGAGTCTCCCCAAAACTGAATGTCTGACCCAGAGGGCTGGAACTTCCAAACTCACGCTCGGCCAGGTCTTTTGTAATTACCACCGGAAGTTTAGCCGCTCCATTATCTTTTGACGAAAACCACCGACCTTCCAGTAGCTTGATATCCAAAGCTTTTTGATAATTATCATCGACCTCAAAAGACATCGCCTTTGAAACTTGATTTTTATACTTTACATCTTCTTCTTTACCCCAGCGGTAAAAGGGAATAGCTTGTGCCACACTTACCGTTTCAATCTCCTTTACGGAGGTTAGTTTTTGTTTAACAGCGTCAATAAGCTCTGCCTTTTGTGCCTCTGTTGCGTTCGGGAACTCCATTTCAAGCACCCATGCATTTTCATAAACATAACCCAGAGGTTTAAAGTAGTTACTGAATTTTTTAAGGTTTAGCCCGATAAAAAGAAACAGGGCCAAAAAGGATACAAAGAGTTGAAGTAAAAGGAAAGAGTTTTTCCCTTTTCTTTTCCATATCATTTTAAAAAGGTGCGAGATCATAAGTTGTTTCCTCCTCTTAAGGCTTTTATAACATTTAAACGCGATATTTTCCAGGCAGGATAAACTCCCGATAATAGACCGAACAACAGGCAGCTGAACAGGCTGGATGCAAACACTCTCCAGCTCAATATAAGAGACCCCTCGGGGATTTTAAATAAGGGATCGAAAGAATTTATTACAACAACTAAGAGTTGTGAAGCATAAATTGCTAGTCCTAAGCCCACGAGGCCCCCTACCAAAGTAATAATGATGTTCTCAATAACTAACTGATTAATTACTGCCCTCGAAGTAGCGCCAAAAGATTTCCTGATGCCAATTTCTTCGGCCCGCTCGCCAATGCGGCTTAAGTTTAAGTTGATCAGACTGATAGCTGGAATCAGCATAAAGAGTATTAGTACCACGATTAGAGCGATGGCAGTTTTTCCATACTCGGGTTCATCATCTCTAAAAGAACTGCTTTTCGAAAATTGCTCAAGAGCAGTGAATGCATATGCTTTTACGGAGTCGACTCCCGAAACATGGTTTCTTATTTTTCGCATACGGCCTCTAAGCTCAGTCCTAACTTTTTTTAAGTCCGAAGTTTTTGCCAGGAGCATAGCACAATATGAACCGCTGATTTCGTTGGGTTTACTGTAAACCGAAGTGTCTGTGGTTAAGGGTAAATAAATATCAGCGTATGCTTTGCTATATCCAACTGCAGGTTCAACCACTCCGATCACTTTGTAACTATTGCCGTAAACCGCGATGCTTTTGCCTACAGCTTGCTGATCGTTAAAGAAATACTCTTTGGCCTTTTCGGTAATTACAGCAACTCTTGCTCCTGTTTTAACTTCTGTTTGGTGAAAAGGCTTTCCTTCTAAGAAATCAAAAGTCATAATCTTCCAGAAGTTTTCGTCTGTAAGCTTGAGATGATGCCCTTGAAGTCTCCCATTTACATCCGACACATAGCTTATGTCAGTAAAGGCCGATACATATTCAGTGCTTTCGAGTCCGGCAACATATTTTTCGATAAATGGATAACTTGGTGCAGACGCTGTCTCTTTACCCGCCTTATACATCGAAACTTTATCGAAAATCAGGGTTCTATTGCGATTCACTTCTGTTGCATTGGCTCCAATTACTGAATCGATGAACGAAGCGAATACAGTGACCATCATTATGGTGAAACTTATTCCGATTAGACTGAGCGCCGTGTAATACTTCTTTCGAAGCATTACTTTAAAGGCGATTTTTATATAATTTTTCATCATATTTTTATTGTTTTTTAATGGAGATGAAGCTATCATGGGTATTCCATTTCTGTTTTGAGTGGCATACTCATGATGGTTTTAACATGATTTTTCAGTTTGATCTGTTAGTTTACTTGCTGGCCATCAAAGAAGCGGATGATCCGCTGAGTTTTGTTAGCCATGTGCTCATCGTGGGTTACCATTACAATGGTAGTTCCGTCAGTTTTATTTAGGTTGAGAAGGATATTGATCACTTCTTCTCCCATCACGCTGTCCAGATTTCCTGTTGGTTCATCAGCTAGAATAATCTCCGGATCTCCGATAATGGCACGAGCTATTGCAACGCGCTGACGCTGCCCGCCGGATAGCTGGTTTGGGTAGTGCTTCATGCGGGCGCTTAGACCAACTTTTTCCAACGCTTCCATTGCACGTTTGCGTCTTTCAGATCCTGATACTCCGTCTCTGTAAAGCAGCGGAAGTTCTACATTATCGAGCACTGATAGATCGTTGATCAAATGATAGCTCTGGAAAATAAATCCAAGCTTTTTATTTCTGAAGTTTGCGAGCTTTTTATCTCCAAATGAAGTAACGGCTTGTCCGTCAAGGCTGATCGTGCCTGCAGTTGGTGAATCCAATAAGCCCATTATATTTAAAAGTGTACTTTTTCCACATCCCGAAGGTCCCATGATGGCTACAAACTCACCTTTGTTAATTCCTAAATTCACTTTGTTAAGCGCAATGGTTTCGATGGTTTTTGTGCGGTATACTTTTTCTATGTTTGATAATTGTATCATATTCTTAATGCTTAGGGTGCTACTATTTTACGATTTTATAATCAGTTATCAGAAAGTGCAGTTCAGCTCCTGGGGGTCGAAAAGTTACTTTTAACTTTCCGTTTACGCCCTCTAAGGTGATTGATGCGTCATCTTTTGGCCCATCTGGTCCTTTGCTGCTCAGTACTTTGTATTCCGTTTTGCCGGTACTAAGAAGTGTGTCCCATTACATTCAGTAATTGATTGAATGGTGCCTTCGATGCTCATCTCTCTTCCATTTACTGAGCTTTTAATTATAATGTTCTCTTTGTCGAAAGTGATGGTTCCTTCTGCTTTTATTGGAGTTGCCGAACCGCCTCTGATCTCGCTGAGACCATTAAAATTTGTTGTGATGTTTTTGTCGCATTGTGCGAACGAGAAAGCTGCGAAGAAAGCGAATACAGCCGTTAAAATTTGACTTTTCATTTTTTTGAGTTTGGGGTTAAAATTTATGGTCTGTTTAGTTTGTTATTCTTTTGTTGTTTGCAAAGTCGTAGAGTGTAAGTACGCGGAGGCCGAAGTAGGCATTCCAAAAGCTTTTAAGCGATTGGATATAATCTCTGCGGGCTTGGTCTTTTTCCTGTAAAGCGATGTTTAGGTCGGTGATACTCAGGTCGGCTAACAGATATCTTTTTCTTGCAATTTCGAAGCGCTCTGCAGCTGTTTTATCTGCTTCGGCATTGGTTCCCATTTGTTCTTTGATCATTTTTAACTGCCTTACCTGGGTGTAGATTTCCTGATCGAAATCAATTTGAGCTTGTTTTACTGAAGCTTCTACCAGTTTCTTATTAGCCTGTGCCGTTTTAATTCTGGAAGCTGATCTGCCCCAGTCCATGATGGGGATTTGAAATCCTAGCTTAATCACCTGCTGATCTTTTGCGCTTCTGTAAATGCCTGGCATATCAGCAGCTGCATTGGTTAATCCAAAAGTTCCGAACAGATTAGCCTTTAAGCCGTTCTCTCCCTTTGCTTTGGCGATGTCTTTATCAGCTTCTAATAATGAGCGTTGAAATTCTACCGTTTGCTGGCGATTGTTTCTTGCCTCACGTAGGGCAACTTCCTCAGCCACATCAAAAGCGACCAGTTTTTCAGGAAGGATAAGTTTTATAGGATTAGCAGAAGACAATCCAATGAAAGATTTAAGCTCAAGAATCGCGGTTTCGGCATTCACATTGGCCTGACCTACAGCTTTTTTTGCATTTAAAACGCCTAGCTTCAAGCGAAGTAACTCGTCTTTAGATAGTCTTCCAAGTGTCACTTTAGTCTCGCCAATTTTAAAAAGCGTTTCATGGTTAACCAGATTCCTGGCAGCGATATCAGAGTTGATTTGAGCGATAAGTAGGTTAAAGAAGTATTCCGATGCATCACGTGCAATTATTTCAACATCCTGAACATATTTTCTTTGCGAAGCATCAAAACGTAAAGGCTCTATCTTTTTATCCCATGCAAATGGATTGAAAGCAAACAGTGGCTGATTGAATCCTACGATCAGAGGATTTCCATTGAAGCGGGTCTCTCTGCGATCGAAGTCTCTGAACCGAAGCATGTTCGAGCCAACAAAGATCTGCCCGCCGGTTAAACCAATGTTTTGAGTGATGCCTAAGTTTAATTGCGAATTATCGTTCATCACAGATTTAAACTCTACCGCACCGTTTGGCTGCATTACCGGAATGTTTGTTTTGCTAAACTGTGGCAACACACCATCAAGGCTTAATTGCGGATTGTAGTTTGACTTGAAAGTTTTGTACTCCCAATATTGAGTTTCGCGGATAGTAGCAGCCTGTACTGCTGCAGTAGAGTTCGCTTTAGCAATCTCGATAACCTGCTGTAAATTCAGTTTTACTGTATCAGCAGTGCTCTGGCTTTTGCTAAGAACGGGCATAGCTATCCCGGCAAGTAGTATAATGGACTTGAGCATGGCGTTTTCTGGATGTAGGGTGATTATTTTACTTCGATTGATTTAAGGTGCATGTATTCCTGCATATCTGAAGTGATTACGCGATCGCCGGCTTTGATACCCGACAGAACTTCAACATAATCTGAGTTTCTTTCTCCGAATTTCAGGTTTCTGATCTCAGCGTTTTTGCCATTCATCACAAAGATCTTTTGTTCTTCTGAGCCGTTAAATGCAGTGCCATTTTTTACTCTGATTGTGTTGCCTGTGTAAGAGGTAACAACAAACACATCAGCCTTTAAATTCGGGCGAAGCAGTTCGGAGTTTTTATCGTTTAGGGTAATGGAGAATTTCACTGTTCCATTTTGGACTGCAGGTTGTACATTGATGATTTTCCCGCGAAGGTCGGCGTTATTGATGCGGACAATCGCGGTTCTTCCAGCCTTAACTTCATCAGCATAAGTTTCAGAGATAGTCGCTTCAACTTTAAAGCTGCTTAGGTCTGCAATTCTTACTAACTCCGCACCTTCCGCAATCTCCGCACCAACTTTATCATTGATCCAGGTGATCACTCCACCGCGTGGAGATGAAATTGAAGCTTTTCTTAACTTATCGCTTATCTGATTGATGTCTTTTTCACGAATGTTGATTTCATAGCCCAGGCTTTTTAAGTCTGCCTTCATCATAGCCTGCTGGTTATTAATCTGATTTTTGATCTGTTTTAATTCGAGCTGAGCAACACTAAGGTTGAGGTGAGCTTGTTTTACATTTTCTTCTGTGCTTCCGCCGATGTTTAATAAAGACTGCTCGTGTGCAAGTGCGGTTTCGAGACTGCGAATTCTGATCTGTTTGATTGAGTATTGAGTTTTTAAATCGTCCAGATCTTTTTCCAGGGCCAGCGCCAACTGATTGATTTTATTCCGGTTTACCCGCTGCTCCTCATTTAATTTTTCGTAAATAACCAGAGATGATTCTTTAGTCAGTTGCAGGATAGATTCACCTGTGCTTACCGACTCACCTGCATTACGGAACACTGTTTCAATTTTTGAATTGATAGGAGCGGTGATCGATACTTCATATTCTGGGATGATCAATCCTGATGCAGGAACGGTTGCTTCAATTGCTCCAGACTCGGCAACCGAAATAGTTATTCCACTGTTTTTAACAGTTGGAGAAACGAGGTTTTTGAATTTTACAAATCCGAAAGTGATTACTGCGATAATTACTAGTGCAACGAGATAGATTTTTCTTCTCTGTTTGATTTGTTGGTGCTTTGATATTTGGTAGTCCATGATTGGTATTTTGGAACTATATATTCAAGGCAAATGCCAAATATAAATTATTGACTATCAGGTAGTTTTTATTTTTTGGTCTAGGTGACCTGTTCAAAAATGGACAGTATGTTTTAAGGTGGACAGGAAGTCTAGCCGTGCAGTAAATGTAGTTACCTGCGAGGCATATATCGAGGTGCAGAGAAGATACATCAGAAGGTATACAACGTTATTTTTTAAAAGCGAAAAAGCTCAAAATATTTGGCTAAGAACCTTCACTTTGAGCTTGTTTTTATACTTTTTTAGTCGGGATGGCCGGATTTGAACCGACGACCTCCAGCACCCCATGCTGGCGCGATACCGGGCTACGCTACATCCCGAATGATGTTTGGTATTGCGTTGCAAATATACTATTTCAAGCTAATTTCAGAATATTTTAAGGAATTACCGAAATCGTCGTAATTTTTCGCCGATGCTGGAAATCCTAGTTCATCTCCTCAATAAATTGGCGGGCGCTTTTTCTCCCGCTGTTTAGAAGGCTTTCTTTTTGCGTAGCTGAAAGCTTTTTTACACGTGGCCCTATATTGGCCGATGATACGGAGATTGTTCTCTTCCAGTCGGCATCAGTAAGCGCATTACGATTGAGATTTTCAAGAACCATTACATAAAACGCTTCCATATACACGCTGAACCCCGTGATTCGGATTGGTGCCAGTTCTTTGGTTTTGGTATCGTATTCGATCTGTGTATCTGAATCTATTCTTATACCAATCGTTTCGGGATTAGGAACCCTGCCAGCCGCATCGGTATGGTCAAACATTTGGATTGGAAAGTTGCCAATTATTCCTCCGTCAACAACAACGTCAAGATCAGTTCTCTTCCCCGGCTTTTTTATTACCGCACCGCTACTGTCAATAAATACTGCCTGAAAATAGAGCGGGATAGACATAGAGACTCTTACTGCGTCTTTCACTTTCATATTCGGGTACGTCTCGTGCGAAAAAATCAGAAGTTTTTGCTTGTTTAGACAGGTAGCCGTGATATAAAGATCTTTATAGCCCTGCGTATGAAGTTCGGAAAAGGTAATTTCTGCGTTCCCGGTTTTTCTGGCAATAAGTCTACCGAGCCAGTCGCTAAATTCATCTCCCCGGTACCAGCCGTAATGTTTTTTCATCCGGTGAATGCCTCCGAAAAAAATGAAACGGCCATCATTAAACTTATTAAAATCGGTAGTGTAAATAAGGTTATTTATTTCGGCCGCAGAATATCCCAGCGCAAGCGGCAACGCAATGATAGCACCCGCAGAAGTGCCGCCTACTTTCTCAATGTCGTCGAGAAGCGATGCTTTTTCAAATTCTTCCAATATCCCTGCATAAGCAATACCTCTGATGCCAGCGCCTTCAAATACGAGATTTTTATAAGGGTAAACCTGGGCGTAAGAAAATGTAGAAACGAGGCCTAATAAAATTGCTAAAGTTCTAAATGGTTTCAATGTTTTTTCCTTTTATATAGAATAAAGCAGAATAAATATAACGTTTAATAGATTAATACCGGTATAATGGATTCCCATAAAGAATCCCCCTTCCGTGTGTGCCAGCATATACACGACCGTACTTTTTAGGATCGCCGGTAACTTGAAGGATTTGTCCGCATCGATCTAATGTTGCGTAACACCTTTAATAGAGCATTCGCACCATTAGGCGATTCTATGGTTTTCCGGAACCATTTTTACCAAAAAATCAGGGTTAATTTAGTCATCGTTCCAGGCTGTTACTTTTTCGCCGCTTTCTCCGCTCTTCGCGTTGAAGCTTTCGAACTTCTCTGTTTTTTTCAGGCTGTGCTTGTTTGATTTTTTCAAACTGATCTTTGAGGGCCTTCTCCCTTTCAGCGGTCATTCCGATATTTTCTTTGATGCCGCTGAAAAGGGTTTTCCAGATCATACTGTAAAATGATACTGAATCGGGACGGGTGTAGCGAATGGTACCGGTTCGCAGCGGTTCGCCTTTAGATGGATTGTCTTCTTTAAGCAAAAGGTTATTCGCTACCAGGGATAAAATGGTGCTTCGCTGAAGCCTTTTATTGCGGTTAAGTTTCAGGATTCCGATGTTTAAGTCGCGATAAAAAATGGTCATGGATCCCAGGGCATTCCGGTAGTCCCCTTTTACCGAGAATATTGCGGAGTCTGCCGCTCCGGAACTTATATCAAGCAAGGCTAATGGTCGGGTGATCTGGTTGAAGTACTTCGCCTGCATTTTATGGAGTTTGCCTGCATAGTTATATTCCTGCACCGGCGAATTGAGGTTAAAGTTTATGTTAAAATCAATACGGCCTTTGCCGTAAAAGTAGGCACTGAACTTCCCCCTTGCCCAGCGGTTCTTTCGCAGGGCTGCAGAGTCGTTCGTGATGTTCAGGATGTGTCCGTTTAAAGCTGTAAACGAAATTCTTCCGGTTTTAGCCGTGAACGGATCGTATTCTGAGTAAGTGAGTCGTGACTGGCCGATTCTGACCGTATCAATTACAGAAACCAGTCGCAGGCTTTTGACCAAAAGCTGGGGGAAATTTTCTCCCAGGTCGCCTTTTGGTTTAGGCTGTTGCTTATTCATAAAAACATCTAGTTTGGCACCATCAAGCTTAAATGAAGAGGCGAGCAACTGCCGTTTATCTGTTAAGCTTTTATAGTCTATTCCATTCAGTCTCGCCTCGTCTACAGCAATCCGATACCTTGCTTTTTTAAAAGGCCATTTTAAAGAAAATTCTATTTCAGGATACTTGGGGATAACCTGAAGGCCGCTAACTGAGGCGTATTTATCGAAGGTCGACATCTCCAGCTTGTCGAACTTTACGGTATACATGCCATCATTGCTGGTAAACTGGTTGTTCAGAATTTCAACCTGCACATCCTTTGTGTGATACAGCCGCGATTTGTCGAGATGACTTAACGAATCAATTAAAATATCCTTAATCGTGATAGACAGGTTTTGGACACTATTGATCTCAATTTTTTGTAGTCGCCTGTCGATATATTTGAAATCAATATCCCGGAAGGCCACCCTCTCTACTTTAATGGCATGTAAATATTTAGATAAGCGCTGCCAGGTGGTACGTGTATCCACTTTGGATGAATCTTTGCCGAAAGTTTTCTCATAATAAACCCGTATACTGGGATTCTCAACAAGGATGGCGTTAATAACCAGATCACGCTTCAAATACACTTTTAAGGGATGGACACGTTTTAGTCGAAGCACTTTTACCTTAATTTCATACAAATGGCTGGGGCTTATCTTATCTCTTTTAAAACGCTCATATACCGCAGGGTCGGCTTTAAAACTGATGTTTTTTAAGGTGACATTTCCACTGAACGGATTGATAGATAATTTGGAGAAGGAGATGCTGTATAATCCGTTGGTGGAAGTTTTAATGGTTTCTTTAAGGCGGGCAGCAACCAGTGGCTCGATCTGATAATAAATATAAACAGAGACGCAGAGCATGATAGATATCAGTATGGCAGACAGTATTGATATCCATTTTATCTTCTTTGCTAATTGTTTTTTCGCTTCCGGACTTGTTTGCATCCCTTCGGGTCATCTGCTGTTCCTAAACATACATTTTTTACATGAAAAACAGAACTGCCATCCTGTCATTATTAAAATTGTAGTACTTTTGCAGTCCAAAATAATGATAATGCTTACAGGTGAAAAAGATATTGCCCCTATGTTTGAGATGAAGGAACCTGCCCGAATGCTGGCAGGCGGGCATGATGAAGCAAGACAGGGCGAGGCGCTATTGCTGGAAACTGCTCCGTTAAAACATAACGGTCGCAAGCTTTATATCGAAAGTTACGGTTGTGCGATGAATTTTTCAGATAGTGAAATTGTCGCATCTATCATGACGGATATGGGGTTTCAAACCACTGCAAATTATAAAGAAGCCGATGTTGTTTTCATAAATACTTGTTCAATCAGAGAAAATGCTGAGCAAAAGGTTCGTAACAGGCTGCGCGAGTTTGGCGCGGTAAAAAAACAGAATCGCGGCCTTATAGTAGGGGTGCTTGGATGCATGGCCGAGCGTTTAAAAGCAAGATTTTTGGAAGAAGAAAAATTGGTTGACGTAGTTGTTGGTCCCGATTCTTACCGCGATCTCCCAAATCTTATCGGAACAGTAGACGATGGAAATAAAGCTGTAAATGTATTGCTTTCGCGGGAAGAGACTTACGCCGATATCAGCCCCGTTCGATTAAATTCAAATGGAATAACTGCCTTCGTATCTATTATGCGAGGCTGTGATAATATGTGCTCATTTTGTGTGGTGCCTTTCACCCGCGGAAGAGAAAGAAGCCGTGATCCGCATTCAATTGTACAGGAGGCGCGCGATTTGTTTAATGAGGGGTATCGCGAAGTAACTTTGCTTGGACAGAACGTGGATTCATATAAGTGGTCTGATGAAGCAGGTACAGAACGAGTAAATTTTGCAGGATTATTGGAGCTTGTTGCTTTAATCAGTCCAGAGCTTCGTGTTCGTTTTTCAACGTCACATCCTAAAGACATTACTGATGAGGTGCTGTTCACTATCGCGAAGCATGAAAATATTTGCAACTACATTCATCTTCCTGTTCAATCCGGAAACTCAAGAGTTCTTGATCTGATGAACAGAACTTACGATCGCGAATGGTATATGGAGCGGGTGAGTGCCATCAGAAGAATCATTCCTGAATGCGCGATTTCAACCGACGTGATCACCGGCTTTTGTACAGAAACCGAAGAAGAACATCAGGAAACTTTAAGTATGATGGACTACGTAGGCTATGATTTCGCTTATATGTTTATGTATTCAGAACGTCCCGGGACTCTGGCCGCAAAGCGATATAAAGACGATATTCCAGAGGATGTGAAATTACGACGCCTGCAGGAAGTAGTTGCAAAGCAGCAGCAACATTCTCACGAACGATTAAAACTACAGCTAGGCAAAGTTCAAAAGGTGCTGATAGAGGGCTTTTCAAAAAAATCAAAGCAACATTATGCCGGCAGGAACGACCATAACGCTATGGTCGTGTTTCCGGTAAACGAAAAATACAAGCCGGGCGAGTACGCGTATGTTCTTGCTGAGGAGTGTACTACGGCTACTTTGCTCGGTACTATCGTAGATCCCTCTTAGTTAGGGACGGTGCAATTGCATCTGCAAATTTGCACATCAATTCATTTGTACATTTAAAATGGATATACAAGACATTAAAAATCGTTTCGGAATAATAGGAAATTCACCCCTTTTAAACCGGGCTATTGATATTGCGCGTCAGGTGGCGCCAACTGATATTTCGGTGTTAATTACAGGTGAGAGTGGGAGCGGTAAAGAAGTTTTCTCCCACATCATTCATCAGCTTAGTGCCCGTAAACATGGTCCTTTTATAGCAGTAAACTGCGGGGCCATACCCGAAGGTACTATTGACTCAGAACTGTTTGGTCATGAAAAAGGCTCTTTCACCGGCGCTCACGAAGCACGTAAAGGATATTTCGAAGTAGTAAACGGAGGAACAATCTTTCTTGATGAGGTTGCCGAACTGCCCCTGGGCACACAGGCCCGTCTTCTCAGGGTTCTCGAATCGGGCGAATATCTGCGCGTAGGTTCTTCTAAAGTTCAGAAGACTGACGTGAGGGTAATTGCTGCGACCAATGTGAATGTATTTGATGCGGTTCAGAATGGAAAGTTCAGGGAGGATCTGTATTATCGCTTAAATACCGTTCCTTTAAAAATACCTGCTTTGCGAGAACGAAAAGAGGATATTCACTTAATATTCAGGAAGTTTATCGCAGATTTTACCAATAAATATCGCAGCCCTTCGGTTCAGCTTGACCCGGATGCACAGCAAATGCTTATTAATTATAGCTGGCCGGGTAACGTAAGGCAGTTAAAGAATGTTGCAGAGCAGATTGCAGTTCTTGAAAAGGACAGAAATCTCACCGTTCAAAGTTTAAAGCAGTATATTCCGCAAGAAAGTGGTAATTTGCCAATGCGGGTAAGTCAGGATAAAAAAGAGGATATCTCTGAGCGCGACATATTATATAAAGTGCTGTTCGATATGAAGCGCGATATGGTAGAATTAAAAAAGCTGGTTGCAGAGATTATTCAGAATGGAGGAAACGCCGCAGCTATTGCCGAAAATCCTCAACTTATCCATCAGTTGTATAGTGATATCGATCTGGCTGGTCCGGCTACAAATCCGCCGATTGTAACCATTCATCGCCCGGAGCATGACAGTAAAAATTTCGACTACAGTCATCATACCGAAGAAGTAGAGGAATCGTTATCATTGATAGAAAAGGAGTCTGATCTTATAAAAAAAGCCTTGAAAAAGCATAAAGGAAAGCGCAAGCTTGCAGCCCAGGAACTGGGAATATCCGAAAGGACTCTGTATCGAAAAATCAAAGAGTTAGATCTTAATTAATGCATGAAATATATTAAAAAAAGACTTTTCGTACTGTTTATTCCAATGGTATTGGTATGCCAGTCGTGCTGGTTGTACAAGTTTGGTACGGCAAATATTCCCCCAAATATGAAGACCGTATCTGTGGGTTTCTTTGAAAATGTTGCGCCAATTGTAGTGCCGACTCTCAGTCAGGCTTTTACAGAAGAGTTGAAGACTCGAATCAGAACGCAGAGTGAATTAAATATTTTAAGAGAGAATGCCGATGGGCACTTTGAGGGGAGTATCACAGATTTTAGCTATACCAACGTGGCAGTTACCGCGAACGAAAAGGCTAACCTGGTTCGGCTTACCATCACCGTTAAAGTAAAGTATACTAGTACCCTGGATGATGAGCAAAGCTTCGAACAAACCTTTAGTCAGTTCGAACAATTTTCGCTCGACAATGGTTCTATTCAATCACAAGAGCGCACAATTATACCAATCGTAACCAAAAGACTTACCGAAGATATTTTCAATAAAGCTTTTGCAAATTGGTAATGCGTTTATTAGTTTCATCTTTTTATTAGGAAGTGGCAGATTTAAGTTTTGTAAATACCCGCGAGTTCTCAAGGTTGATATCTAAGCCTTCCACTTTAACGGTCTTTGATATGAGCATGTTAGAGGATCTGGTAGAACTATATCCTTTTTCATACCCGCTTCATATCTCCTATGCATTTGCATTAAGAAAATTTAAACCAGAAAAATTCGACGACTACCTTTCCAAGGCTGCCATTCATACACCCGACAGGGCGGTACTTTATAAAGTAATAAATAATATTGATGAGTTCGAGAGCCGGTCAACCAGTGGCGTCTCGAGCTCGTTACCAAGTCTCATTCCAGACGAATCAATTTCTGAAGATACCACAGATACCACCAGTCAACCAGTTGATGCGGAAGAAAAAGGCACAGTACCAGATGAAGCCGTAGAGCCAGTTTCCGAAACGGAGCCTAAAGAGCATGATACAGAAGAGCTCAATCCGGTGGTGGAAGAGTTTGCCGGGATTGAAACTCCAGAAGCAACTTACCGGGAAGAGGAAACAGGAGAGGATGCCAATTTAGAGCCTTCGGCAATTGAATCAGAATCTGTAACCGATCTCGTGTTGGAGGAGAAAAAGGAAGACGAAACCGAAGCGGTTGAAATTCCTGAGCAGGCTTCGGAAGAAGAAACCACAGATCAGGACGAAGCGTCTGAGTCAGAAATCCATACCGATGCCGAAACTTTGGAATCAACCGAGACAGAAGCAGAAGAAGATACAACAAGAGAATCGGAGCCTGATGAAGTGATTTTGGAAGAATCTGGTTTAACCGAACCTGTGTACGCTGAGGAGATTTTGGTTCAAAGTTTGCAAGAACCAGAATCTGCACCTGAGATTGAAACAATAGAGACTGCCGAAAGCGAGTTTTACTTTGACCTCGAGACCGATGCTGAGGTGGAAAGCAAAGAAGAGGAAGATCAGATGTCAGATCCGAATCTAACAGCAGAATCCAGCGAGACAGGTGCTGTCGGGACTGAGGAAGGTGATGAAAGGTCAGGTTCTTTCAGCCCTGCTTTACAATATTTTGATAATACGATCGAAACGGTTATTCCGCACTTCGAACACCCGGAATTTGAGGGAATACAAAAAGAAGACCCACAACAGACAGAAGCGAATTTCTCGCCGGCAAATCAAGCCGGGGGTGAAACAGCGGAACCTGCCGCAGCACAAAATGAAATTATCGGAAACATTGCTTCCACAGACTATTTTGTGTTTGATAAATCGGTAATTGATCCTTTACAAAAAGATGATGATGTAGAGCAGGAAACATATTCCGAAACGGGATCAGCGGCTGTACCTCTGGGAAAAGAAACCATTACCCGCTACGACGACGATAAACTTCCCTTTTCCTTTCTATGGTGGCTTGATAAAACCCGTAAAGAACATGCGGACATTTATCAGCCCTATGCTCCTTCAAAATCCATTATCACGCCTCAGGCGGTTAAAAAGCGTGGTGCCGGGCAGCTAGACCAGCAGATCATGGAGAATATCTTTCACATTCAGCCAGAGATCAACGTTTTCGAAAACCAGCCAGGTCAGCCGGTACATTTCGGTATTAAACGGCGCGAGGATCAGATCATAGAAAAGTTTATCACAGAAGACCCACAGATTCGTCCGCCTAAAGCTGAACGTCTGGATACAGAAAATAAGGCTAGAAAAAGTTCGGAGGATAACCTCGACCTTGTTTCTGAAACTCTGGCCAGGATATATACTGATCAGATGCTTTATCATAAGGCAATTGATATCTACCAAAAATTAAGTTTTAAATTCCCGGAAAAAAGCGCTTACTTTGCAACCCAAATTCGTGAAGTAGAAAAGAAATTCAATTAAAATATAAGATGTATATCACACTGGTTATTCTTGCAATTATTGTTTGTGTACTGTTGGCTCTGATTATTCTGATTCAGAATCCGAAAGGCGGTGGCCTGTCTTCTGGTTTTTCCGGTTCAAACAACGTAATGGGCGTTCAACGTACAGGCGATTTCCTTGAAAAAGGAACCTGGGTGTTAGTTATTTCCTTAATGGTTATAGTGTTGGTATTGAACATGGTGCCTCCGGGTGGTTCTGCCAATTCAACTGAGTCGATTCAGAATGAGGTTTCAAAACCTGCCGGATCTTCGCCAATGACACAACCTCTTCCAGGGATAGGCGATACAACGAAGAAGTAATTTGCTTAACTTTTATATGAAGGCTTCCTGATAAGGAGGCCTTTTTTTATGGCTGACATTTCACTGACAGCATGACATTGAGTAGGTTAAATGCATATTAAGCTTTCGTTTAAAAATGCAATTTTGACAAGTTAAATATCATTTTTTCATATTTCGGGGCTTTGGCACAGAAAGTGAGCAAAAGGGAACAGAAACAAAATAATATCAAAACTATGGCATTAAATATTAAACCAATTGCAGACCGAGTAGTGGTGGAAGCTGCTCCTGCAGAAGAAAAAACAGCATCTGGCATCTATATCCCCGATACGGCTAAAGAAAAGCCTCAAAGAGGAACTGTAGTAGCTGTGGGTGATGGCAAAAAAGACGAGCCTTTAACTGTGAAAGTTGGTGACGAGGTTTTATATGGCAAATATGCCGGTACTGAAATTACCCATGATGGTAAAGAGTACCTTATCATGCGTGAATCTGATATTTACGCGGTACTTTAAAAAGAGATGTGAGATTTGAGAGATCGGAACAGATCAGTCATTAAATCTCCATTACGATACAAATTGAAGCAATAACACGAGAATTAGGAGGCATAAGTCTCACATTTAATATCTCAAATCTAAAATCTAAAAGACAATGTCAAAATTAGTAAAATACAATGTTGATGCACGCGACTCACTGAAAAGAGGAGTTGATATCTTAGCAAACGCGGTTAAGGTTACTTTAGGTCCTAAAGGCCGTAACGTAATTATCGATAAGAAGTTCGGTTCTCCATCTATCACAAAAGATGGTGTTACTGTAGCTAAAGAGATCGAACTAAAAGATCCTATCGAAAACATGGGAGCACAAATGTTGAAAGAAGTTGCTTCTAAAACTGCTGATATCGCGGGTGACGGAACAACTACTGCAACGGTTCTGGCTCAGGCTATCGTTACAGCAGGTATAAAAAACGTTGCTGCGGGTGCAAATCCAATGGATTTGAAACGTGGTATTGATAAAGCTGTTTCTGCTGTTGTTGCGAACCTTAAAACTCAATCTCAAACTGTTGGCGAAGACAACAACAAAATCAAACAAGTTGCTTCTATCTCTGCAAACAACGACGAAGTTATCGGTTCGTTAATTGCTGAAGCAATGGGTAAAGTTGGTAAAGACGGTGTGATCACTGTTGAAGAAGCTAAAGGAACTGAAACTGAAGTGAAAACTGTAGAAGGTATGCAGTTTGACCGTGGTTACCTTTCTCCATACTTCGTAACCAACGCAGATAAAATGGAAGCAGAATTAGAGAATCCTTACATTTTGATCTACGACAAAAAGATCAGCAGCATGAAAGAATTGCTTCCTGTTCTTGAAAAACAAGTTCAAACTGGCAAGCCTTTGGTTATCATTGCGGAAGACTTAGACGGAGAAGCATTGGCTACATTGGTAGTTAACAAGATCCGTGGCTCACTGAAAGTGGCTGCAGTTAAAGCTCCAGGTTTCGGCGATCGTCGTAAAGCAATGTTAGAAGATATCGCTATCCTGACTGGCGGTACTGTTATCTCTGAAGAAAGAGGTTACAAATTAGAAAATGCCGACCTTTCTTACTTAGGACAAGCTGAAAAAATCATCATCGACAAAGATAACACTACAGTTATCAATGGCGCTGGTAATCCAGAAGATATTAAAGCTCGTGTTAACCAGATAAAATCTCAGGTAGAATCTACTACTTCTGATTACGATCGTGAGAAATTACAAGAGCGTTTAGCTAAACTTTCTGGTGGTGTTGCAGTACTTTACGTAGGTGCAGCTACAGAAGTTGAGATGAAAGAGAAGAAAGACCGTGTTGACGATGCTTTACACGCAACCCGCGCTGCGGTTGAAGAAGGTATCGTAGCTGGTGGTGGTGTTGCTTTCATCCGTGCAGTTGAGTCGTTAAAAGACCTTAAAGGTGTTAACGAAGACGAAAATACTGGTATTCAGATCATTCGTCGTGCTATCGAAGAGCCACTTCGCCAGATTTGCGAAAACGCAGGTATTGAAGGTTCTATCGTAGTTCAAAAAGTTAAAGAAGGAACTGCTGACTACGGTTACAATGCACGTACTGATGTTTACGAAAATTTAATCGGTGCCGGTGTTATCGACCCAACTAAAGTTTCTCGTGTAGCTTTAGAGAATGCGGCGTCTATCGCAGCTATGTTATTAACTACTGAGTGTGTACTTGCTGACGAGGCTGAAGAGTCTGCTGCAGGCGGTCACGGTGGTATGCCTCCAATGGGCGGCGGCATGGGTGGAATGATGTAACAAAATTTCACGCAGAATATTCTCAATAGCCTCGAAGCCTAGCTTCGGGGCTATTGTTTTTGGCAGGATTTTCAGGATGATAGAATTTTCAGAATGTTGGCGATATGCTTAACTTTCGCAAAAAAACACGATCATCCGTTCTGCTTCAGTGGAAAAAGACAAATTAACATATGCTGTAATTGGGTGTGCCATGAAGGTACATAACACACTTGGCAACGGCTTCCAGGAAGTAATATATCAACGCTGTCTGGCGATAGAATTGAATAGAGCTGGCTTGGATTTTCAAAGAGAATTAGAGCAAACTATTTACTATGATGGCATTGAAGTGGGAACGAGGAGAGCTGATTTTATTGTGGAAAACACAATCGTCGTTGAATTGAAAGCTTTGTTTGAACTTGAAAATGTCCATTTTGTTCAAACCAAAAACTATCTTATAGCATATGGATTTAAAAAGGGATTGCTGATAAACTTTGGAGGAACCAGCCTTCAATATAAATTGGTTTTTAATACAAACAATATCTATAAGTGTTCCAGCTAAGCGATCACATCAATTCTATCATTCTAAAATCCTGTAAATTCTGAATTAAGACAATTACGCATGAACTGGGATAAATTCTACGACAAAGCCTACGATTTCATTCTTCTAAACGGCCCGAAGCTTATATCGGCGATCATTATACTCTTTATTGGCTTATGGCTAATAAGGCTCATCAAGAAGTGGCTGATCGCAGGCATGCAAAAGAGAGATCTGGACCCTTCGCTGCAGCCTTTTTTGCAAAGTATGATCATTATCTCGTTGCAGGTAATGCTGATCATCGGAATCATGCAAATCGCAGGTTTTACGCTTACCATTTTCACCACGGTGATCGGTGCATTTGGCGTTGCAGCGGGTCTAGCATTGTCGGGTACGCTTCAGAACTTTGCAAGCGGAGTCTTGATCCTTGCCTTGAAACCCTTCAGAGTCGGTGATAATATTATAGCGCAAGGGCAGGAAGGAACGGTGAATTCTATCCAGATATTTTATACCGTAGTAACCACATCCGACAATAAAACGGTGATTATTCCGAACAGCAAATTATCCAATGAAATTATCATCAATACCAGCAGGGAAGGTAAACGCCGCCTCGATATAGAACTCAAACTAAATTACAAAACTGATTTTAACGAGGTAAAGCCGATAATTGAGGAAGTAATTAAATCTTCAAAAAGTATTCTGAAAAGCCCGGAATCAAAGATTGGAATATCTGCTCTCGAGCCTGACGGATACAAAATAACCGTCTACATCTGGGTTAATCCACATGGCTTTACAGACTCGAAACTTAAGTTTCAGGAGAAGCTGATAGACGATTTGAAAGTTGCTGGTGTGTTGTTGCCCGGGATGTAATCAGATCGTTTGCCTTACTTTGATTTCGAGGTAACGGTTAATAGTATTTATGGTAAGGTTTTGAGGGGATGTCAAAATGGACTGGATACCGTGCCGGGCAAGTTCGAGCACAATCTGCTTTTTTTCGTAGGCAAACTTATCTGCGATGGTTTTGATATAAATTCCCTCGACATCGCTCGCTGGCTCTTCACTCAGCTTTTTCAGTTCCGTATTCTCAAAAAATACGATAAGCAGTAAATGGAAACGCGCAATCTTTTTCAGATATGGTAATTGCCTTTCCAGCGATGACATGCTTTCAAAGTTGGTAAAAAATACTACCAGGCTACGCTGTTTTATAGTATGCCGCACCGTAAGGTATAAGGCTTCCATATTAAGTTCGAGGTAGCGCGTTTTCTCTTTGTAAAGAACATCCAGAATTTTATTTAGTTGGGCAGGCTTACGGTCGGCGGGAAGTACCGCCCCGATCTTTTCTGATACGGTGATAATGCCTGCCTTATCATCCTTAAGCATTGCGATATTAGAAAGGGCAAGCGTGGCGTTGATCGAATAGTCCAACAGGCTTAGGCCTTCAAAAGGCATTTTCATCGACCTTGATTTATCGATAATACAATAAACATTCTGCGACTTCTCATCCGTAAACGAGTTTACCATTAAATCTCCCCGGCGTGCACTGGCTTTCCAGTTAATGGTTCTATAATCATCTCCCGATACATAGTTTTTGACGCGCTCAAATTCCATACTATGGCCTAATCGGCGTATTTTTTTTATCCCTGCCTCAAGAAGGCGGTTGGAAATAGCCAATAATTCAAACTTCCGCATTTGGAGAAAGGATGGATAAACTTTCAGGGTTTTGCTTTCCTCAAATGTAAAGCGCCTGCTGATTAAACCCAGCGGTGATCTGGTGTAAATGTGAATATCGCCAAAATCATATTCTCCCCGTTTTAAGGGTTTTAGTGTGTATTCAATTATTTTTTGCTGTCTGGGAGCCAACCTGCTTTTAAACCAGATGTCTCTTTTTTGAAATTGGAAGGGAATTTCATCAATCACGCCAATTTTAATTGGAAACGGATAGAAGTTTTCCAGGTGGATTATAATCTTATTATCATCGCCATTGCTTAGTCGCTCAGCAGTGTTTCTCCTTGCAAATATTCCCGATTCGATCCTGTAAAGCAGGACGATATCAGTGACAATCAGTAAAATAATCGCTAAGAATACTACAAGGGGGATATCTCCCAGCCATGGGAAGAAAAAAGATAGAACAAACAAAATCACGACAAAAGTCAAACTGGCAAACAGCAGGTTTGTCAGAAACAGCTCTTTATAGAATTTGGAATAGAAGTTATTCAATGTTTGGGAATTAGACTATCTCGGAACTTCTATTTTGTGAATGATCTGGGCCAAAACATCGTCGGGTGATACTCCCTCCATTTCTTTGTCGGGGGTCAACATAATACGGTGGCGTAAAACAGGGTTTACCGAGCGTATTATATCATCCGGAGTTACGAAGTCTCTTCCATTCATAGCTGCCAAAGCTTTGGCGCTGGTTACCACGGCAAGTGTTGCGCGCGGCGATGCTCCCAGATAGAGAGATTTGCTACTCCGCGTATCGTGAATAATCTGTGCAGTAAACTGAAGTAATTCTGGTTTTACATAGAGCTGTCTTACCTGGCGTCTTAACTCAATAATTTGCTGAATGCTTAACACAGGCTTAATTTCCTGCAGCTTCTCATCTGTTTTTTGCTGATGTTGCTGAACTAGGATCTGAGTTTCTTCTTCCAGGCTCGGATAGCTCACTTCAATCTTAAACAAAAACCTGTCTAACTGTGCCTCGGGTAGTCTATAGGTTCCTTCCTGTTCGATGGGGTTTTGGGTGGCCAATACCATAAAGGGTTCATCCATTTTGTAAGTTCGGCCATCCATCGTGATTTGCCGCTCTTCCATCACTTCAAACAGGGCTGATTGGGTTTTTGCCGGAGCCCGGTTTATTTCATCAATCAAAACAATATTCCCGAAAACGGGACCCTTTTTAAACTCAAAAGAGGCGTCTTTCGGGTTAAACACCGAAGTTCCTAACACATCGGAAGGCATCAGATCCGGAGTGAACTGAATTCGTGAAAAGTTAGCGTCGATACATTTGGCGATTAGTTTTGCTGTGAGTGTTTTCGCTACTCCCGGAACCCCTTCTATCAGGATATGGCCGTCGGCTAAAATTCCTGCAATGAGAAAGTCAATCATCTCACTCTGGCCTATAATTACTTTGCTCAGCGAGGTTCTGATAGTATTTACTGCCTCGCTTAGCTGACTCAGGTCGGTTCTGTTCTCAAAAATGTTTTCTTCCATTTATTGCTTTGATTGATATTGAAACTCTTCGATAGTATTGTTTAATGTAATAAGTTGCTGGTCGCTGATTTTACTTTGTGCCTGCAATTCAAGGATATATTTTAAAAGACGATGAATCATATCCTGATCCACGCCGGATTTTGCCGAAAGTAAAATTGCGAAATCCTTATTCAGTGTATTCGTTTTAAGTCCATATTTCGACCGGATTTCTTCAAGGAAGTAAGTGACCTTTTTCTGGGCAATGTTTGAATTGTTGCGCTGCTGATAATAAACCTGGCCCACAACTTTCACAAACTCGACGGATGAATTTTTCAATGGCTCAATAACCGGGATGATTCTCTGCCGGCGCTTAATTTCGTATAATACAAATGCCATTAAACTAAAGAGGGCTATATAATATGCCCAGCTAAGAGCCGGATAGGAGAAAAAGACCCTTAAGGGTGACTGCCCCTCATCAATAGCTCCCAAAGCAGAATATTCGTCCCAAATAATTTGTGGTTTTTGCGGCAGATGAGAGAGTGCTTTAGCTACATATTCTGCACCGTCGGGCTGTAACATGTTATAATTGGTGAAAAACATGGGGCTGGCTATTATATATAAAGCTCCGCGCCCGTATTGGTATTTTATAAAATTGGCATGTTTGTTCCCATTTACGCCTAACACCACGGCTTTTGAAGTGTCGTAGCGACTGAAATATTGTTCGCCAATACCTTTATCGAATGTGTGTTTTTTGGCGGGGTTAAGTGATGTATTCGTAAAGCTCACTGGTATTCGGCCGCTTGCCAGCTTACGTTCGCTATTTACCTTAAGATTCAAACTGTCGGTTAAGTAGGAACTCAGATTGAAGGATGCGATGAAAACGTTGCTGCCTGCGTTCATGTATTTCCGCATTTCCTTAAAATCATATTCGTCCAGCTTAACATCCGGCGCAATCAGAATGTAGTTGCCCTGGGCCTTTTCGTCTTCCAGTATCACATAAGGCGCATCCCGCAGAGGCCGGACTTCAGCCTCAGGAAAAATATCGTGTAGGCGGTTGTAAAGAATGTAGGTTCCGAACGGGATTTTATCTTTTTTATCAAAGGTAGGTTTCCAGTTTATCGGTTGGGGGCGGTTATATTGAGCAATAATATAAAACGTCAGCAGGCTAAAAGCAATTACCAGATAAATCTTCAGGTCTCTCATCACAAAGTGGCGTTAAAATCCTGAAACGAACGATTGATCTTTTCATAAAGCGGGGCGTCAATCCGGAAGCTTCCATACCAAATATATTCAAACCGGTGGGTTAGCCTTCTAAACTCTTCCTTATGGATTGGGTTCTGCAATTCCTGGATATAATGGCTGTTCGTTTTATCCAGTTCCCATTTTATTCTTCCGCGACTGTTGAGTGTTTTGAGCGTTCTTAAATACAAAAGACGGACGGCCAGCCGGAGGTCGTTATTTTTCAACGCCCGGTCGAGTTCTTCCTCAAAAGAGATCTGGTGAATATTTTCAAGACTCTCGGCATATGGCACTTCAATTTCTGTGGATTTTCCCGTGAATAAATGCGCAAGATCCATCCCCGATAGTTTGATGATCAAAAATATCAAAGCCGCTATTCCAAGTCCGATCATCAAGTATTGCAGGAACGTGCCGGTTCCCGAATTGGTAACCGTTTCTTTGAAAAGGCTCCAGAACCAATCCCAGAATTGGTCCCACCAACTGGGTGAAATGTCCGGCTGAACTTCTCCGTAGTTAAATTCTTTATTAAGACGGTACTCTTTGATAGCATTGGAGTCGAAGTTTCTTAAGGTAACGCTGCCCTCTATCGCCGAAGCGGACTTCCTCTGCGAGAAAACCGGAAATGGCATTGTCAAAGCCAGTAAATAAAGGATAGAGGTGCTCAGATTGCGCATAAAGACTAATATTGCTCTTCAGGCAAGTCACTGTCGGGTTTATTCTGGCCGATCATATCGACTCTGTCCATCAAACCTGTTCCTTCTTTCAATTCTACCAGATTAAAATAGCAGAGTGCCACAGCAACATAAGGCAAAAAGTAAAAGATCTGGACCGCCGTTTCTAATACAGTATTCAGTATCACGATAGGTCCAGAAACGTCGGTTTTGGTGATGAACACAGATCCTGCAGTTAATAATGCAACGGGCAAAACCACGACCATTGTGGCAGCTACCATTACCAGCATAACAATAAACATGGCGCCAAAGGTCGTCCACCAATGGTCTTTAACCAGTTTAAACCCACGATCGAATGCGTAGCTGAATGATCCATTTTCGAACACAATAATTGCCATAATGATGGATGTAGGCGGCCATAAATAAATTCCTGGAATCACGCAGAGCATTAAACCCACAACAAGTAAAATAGCGAGCAGAACACCCGAACCCAGTACCCGGAAAAAGAAGTATTTTACGCTTTCCCAAACTTCTTCAACCGCGGGCGCCTCATTGCCCTTCTGTACGTATAAATTGATAAAGCTGAAAACGGTTGCCGAAATAGATGTGTAAAAGAGCAGCATAAAAACCATACTGACAGCATACTCCCACCCCAGAACCGTTTTTGGGCTTTCCGCTTCACCGCTGGCAACGCCTTCTTGCACCCGCAGGGCATAAAACGTTGCGGCTACAATACTGGCTACCAAAAAGAATCCGCAAATAATAAAAATGGATTTTAAAAGCGGTTTAAGATTCTGTTTTGAAAATACGAATGTATCGTTAACAAGCTGGCCGAAATCACGGACCTGGCGAAATTCAATGTTCTCTCTCATTAAGGTTTGGGTTAGTTTTTTGATATATAAGGTTAGGATAAATTACAACATACCAGATAATAAAGATGAAGGATGCCGCAAGAATAGAAATACTTAGCCATACAGGCATCTCGGTATGGCGGGTGATGTAACCTTCAAGAAAGGCCGCGCAAAGAAAAATCGGAACCAGGCCGATAATAATTTTGGTGCCTTCTTTTGCGCCGCGTTTCAAAGACTCGACACGCGTAAAGGTTTTTGGAAAAAGAATACTGTTTCCAAGCACCAGTCCGGCGGCCCCTGCTATTACAATGGCCGAGATCTCGAGAGTTCCGTGGATCCAAATAACCAAGATCGACTGCCAGCCCAAACCATGACTGAAGAAATAATATTGGAATGCACCCAACATGATACCGTTCCTTAGCAAGGCGTATAGCGTGCCAACAGACAACAAGCAGCCCAGTACAAACATTGTGAATGACACATAAATATTGTTCATAGCGATGTAGATGAACATGGTAAGCGAATCGTGCTTTTTATAAACGCCAAAAGGATCGCCTTTTTCAATGTTATCGTTGGTCATGTTCACATAGCCGTCGCCCAGAATCAGCCTTACGAAAGTATCGTCGTATTTCGCAGAAAGTGCCCCTATAGCGGAAAAAGTTAGAAAAAATAGGAGGGAGTAAAGTAAGGGTTTCTGATGATTCTTAAAAAGCAGGGGTAATTCGGATTTCCAGAAGAGAAAGAAGCGATTGCTTTTTTCTTTCTTATTGCGATAAATAGACTGGTGGTATCTGGAGGCCAGGCCGTTTAAATAAGCTGTGGTTTTTGATTTGGGATAGAATGTTTTGGCAAAAGCTAAGTCATCAGTTATGCTGATAAACTGTGATGCCATCTCGTCGGGATTCTGAGTATGTAATTTTTCATACTTCTCCCATTTACTCGAATTTTGTTTAACAAACAGGGCTTCCCTCATCGTAATTCCAGGCAGGAATAATTTCAGTTAAAATAGTTACAATATTTAAATACGCAACAAAAAAATTAAATTAGGGGATTATATTTGATATATGCACACTATCCGGATCACAACCCCTCAAAATATTGACATTGACTATGAATATGCTGGATTAGGAGAGCGGATCTTGGCAAGGTTAATTGATCTTGGAGTCTTCTTTGTGCTGTTCCTCGCTGCAGCTGCGTCAGAAGGAGTCTTTCATCAATTCGATAATCTTTTCAAAGGATTTCCAATTGCGATGGCATTTTGGCTTTTGCTGCTTGCTTTCTATGATTTAATATGTGAAGCTTTTTTTAACGGACAGAGTGTTGGAAAACGAATAATGAAGATAAAAGTCATCAGCCTCGACGGTTCTCAGCCCTCTTTCGGGCAGTATCTGATGAGATGGCTTTTTAGGATCGTTGATTTTGGAATTACCTTTCAATTAGGAGCGTTGGTTTCTGTTGTCCTTACCGAAAAAAATCAGCGAATTGGCGATCTCGTAGCCGGCACTACTCTCATCCGGACCCATCCAAGAACAAACTTCAATCAGGTAGCTTTCGCTCCTGTAGATGAAAATTATCAGCCCGTTTTTCAGGAAGCCAGTCAGCTGCGTAACTCGGAGATTGTGCTTATTCACGAGGTAATTGAGAATGTAAGAAGAAGCGATAATTTCCCCTTGTTGTATCAAACGGCAGCACGACTTAAGCAGCACTTAAATATTGTAGCTCCGTATGGCATGGACGATCTGGCTTTTCTCGAAACCCTGGTTAAAGATTATAATTACGCCGCTGTAAGAGAAGAAGTTTGATCGATCAATTTGATCGTATAAGAAAGAATAATAACCCCGGCCGACGCGTATAAAAGCACTTTTCTCAGCATTTGTAATTCCTTAACGGGATAGAAAATCTCGAAAGCACTGACCAAGGACAAAATCAAAATGAGTACCGCTGCTGGGTACAGCTGCAGACTGATAACATAGTCTCCTCGAAACAATGCCATCACAGAGCGCTGGAAACCGCAACCCGGGCAGTCGAGTCCTGTGATATGTTTAAAGAAGCAGGGCAGCATGCTTGTGTCTTATTTCCGAAAATAAATATTTTCTATTCATCGAGCTCCATTTCAAATAAAGTGGCTATGTTTTTTTTTAGTTTAGCAGCAACCTCCTCCATATCGGGTTTATAACCAAGTTCCCTCTCCATAGAGGTTACGTCTTTGTCATCAATTCCGCAGGGAACAATGTTTTTGAAATAATTTAAGTCGGTATTTACATTAAATGCGAAACCGTGCATGGTTACCCAGCGGCTGCATCTAACGCCCATTGCACATATTTTTCTGGCTTTCTCATTGTCGGCATCCAGCCATACCCCCGTGAAACCGGGAAATCTTCCGGCTTCAATGTTATATTCTGCAAGCGTCAAAATGATAGCTTCTTCCAGCGTTCTTAAATATAAATGGATATCCGTAAAGAAATTATCGAGGTCTAAAATCGGGTAACCTACAATCTGCCCGGGACCGTGATACGTGATATCTCCGCCGCGGTTTATTTTGTAATACGTTGCGTCAGCGTTCTTCAGGCCTTCGTTATCAAGTAAAAGATTTTCTTGCTTGCCGCTTTTGCCGATGGTGTACACATGCGGATGCTCGACAAAGATTAGATAATTTGCTGTTGGCTGGTCCGAGTCATGCTTCCGGTTAGCGATCTTCGATTCTACTATTGCACTGAAAAGTTCTTCCTGGCGGTCCCAGGCTTGCTGGTAATCTAATAATCCCCAGTTCTGAAAATAGGCTTTCTTATTTTTCATTGACCTGGGTTTCGGTTATATCTGGTATCGAAGTTAAAATCTCGCTGCAGCCTGCTACATAGCCTATCATATAATTCTCAAACTTTTCATAAAAAACGTCGAAGGTTTTACACTCCTGATCGGCTTCCAATTTTGCTTCAAAGCTTCCCTTTTGGTTGAAAGGAAATGGCTGTAGCCGGATATGGTCTTTAAAAGATACATTCCGCTTGCCTTGTAATTTGTAGACGGCTTCCTTGGCGCACCAGCAAATGTATAAATGCTCAATTTTGTGTTTGTCTTCAATAAAATCCAGTTCCTCTTTTACTAAGAATTTCTTTGCAACCCGTTCAATTTTATCTTTAATGATTTCTATGTCTATGCCCACCGGTTTATCTTTACTAATCATTACTGCAGCATAGTCAAAAGAATGGCTGAACGAGATATGATAAGGTGAGCCTGGTAAATATGGTTTTCCGTGCTCGTCTACCTGGCAATCAATATAATGTTTGGTATTGAGGAGCTGTCGTAAAAGAGTTCGCGTACTCAGCCAGTGCAAGTTTCGTTTGCCATTGTTCAGGCCGTTCAATACTTTTTGCTCGTGATCGCGAAGTTGTAGCTGGGCGTATAATTCTTCCGCCGACTCCTCTATCTTCCAGATAGCAAATTCGGTGCTGTCGTCAAGTTTTTTGTGGTAGGCAAGTGCCATGATTCAAAATCGAATACTAAATATACCTGTTAGAGCGCTTGTTTGTTTAACAGTTTCTGAATATCAAAAAGCTCGTAAAATTATCTTAAAATAATCATACTTTAGGCCAAACCTTCCGTAATTATGATTATTTCAGATAAACGCATTCTAGAGGAAATTGAAAAAGGAACTATCATTATAGAACCTTTCAAAAGAGAGTGTCTTGGCACCAATTCGTACGACGTTCACTTAGGGAAATATCTGGCAACCTATAAAAACAGAGTGCTTGATGCCAAGGTTCACAACGAAATAGAACATTTCGAAATTCCAAAGGACGGTTTTGTTTTGCAACCCAATACTTTGTATCTGGGCGTTACGGTAGAATATACAGAAACCCACAACCATGTGCCTTTTCTCGAAGGCAAATCGAGCACCGGGCGTCTGGGAATCGATATTCATGCTACCGCGGGTAAAGGTGATGTAGGTTTTTGTAACACCTGGACACTCGAAATTTCTTCTACACAGCCGGTACGTATCTATGCCGGAATGCCCATCGGTCAACTTATTTATTTTGAGGTAAGCGGAGAGATTGATACTTTCTATAATACCAAGGGAAATGCTAAATACAACAGGAAAACAACCAAGCCTGTAGAAAGTATGATGTGGAAAAATACCTTTTAGAAAATTTACGTTATTGTTTGTGGATATCAGACTCATTTTTAGTAAATTGAGATTGATATACCGGTTGCCTTCAAGACATTCCGCTTAAGCATTCTCCGATGAAACAACGATACGTAGCCTTTCTGTTGATGCTTTTTTGCTCAGGATTAAGCTATGGTGTGGTTAACGATGACGATCCCTTAAAAGCATTTCTTCAAAAGCTTGAAGAATACCGAAACAAGCATCAGTCGGAAAAGATCCATATCCACACAGATAAGCCCTATTACAGTATCGGAGATACCATCTGGTTTAAATCGTATGTAGTAAGTGCAGAAAGTAATCAGCTCTCTGCCCTGAGCAAGGTTGTTTATGTGGAGCTTATAAACGAAAGAGACTCGGTGAAAAAAGCCCTGCGCCTGCCGCTTGTTGCAGGGTTGGCCTGGGGAGATTTTACTTTGTCCGATTCATTGTCTGAAGGGAATTACCGTTTGCGCGCCTATACCAATTGGATGCGTAATTTCGATGAGGCATATTTTTTTGACAAGGTTATTAAGATTGGTAATTCTTTTTCGAGCGAGGTAGTTAGCGACGTTAGCTACAGCTATTCAAAAACCGGAGTTCGCGAACATGTCGACGCTAATATAACCTACAAAACTTTAAAGGGTGAGCCTTTACAGAACAAGGATGTAAGCTACAATATAGAACTCGATCATAGAAAAATATTGAGTGGTAGCGGCAAAACCGACAATCTTGGCAATCTTAAAATAAGGTTTACAAACGCACAGCCTTTCATTCTCAAATCCGGAAAGATTAATACACAGCTTAAGATCGATGATAAAACGCTGGTTAGTAAATCTTTTCCTGTTAAAGCTACATCTTCTGATATTGATGTTCAGTTCTTCTCCGAAAGTGGCAGTCTCGTAACAAATATTCGCACAAAAGTGGCCTTTAAGGCCATGGGCGCCGATGGCCTGGGAAAGAAAATTACCGGCTATGTAAAGGATAGCGAGGGGAACAAAATCGCCGAGCTAAACTCCGAATACGCCGGGATGGGAAGTTTTTCATTCACTCCCCTTTCGGGGAAAACCTATGAAGCGATAGTGAGTTTTGAAGACGGGACAGAAAAAACCATCAGTTTACCCCGGGCTACCAGCGAAGGCTATGTTATCAGCGTAAGCGATACCGACGACGAAAGCATCAGTATCAGAATCCTTGCCTCGGTTAATGTTGATATGGCACAAGAAGACATTATACTGCTCGGGCAGCAGAATGGGGTTGTGCATTATATGTCGAGAAACAAGCTGAATAATAGTTTAATGTCGGCTAAGCTTTCAAAGAAGCGCTTCCCTTCGGGCATTATACAATTTACTTTGTTTAATAAAGCTTTTCAGCCCCTGGCCGAGCGCCTGGTTTTCATTCAGCATCCGCCCGGGCTTACCATGAAGGTGAGTACCGAAAAAGAGGATTACAAGGCCAGGGAAAAGGTGAATATGTCTTTTTTGGCTGTTGATTCGGTGGGAAAAGCCAGTCAGGGCGCATTTTCTGTATCCGTAATCAACGAGAGTCAGGTGCCATTTGACGATGTGAACGAAACGACCATTCTTTCGAACCTTCTGTTGAGTTCTGAACTTCGCGGCTATATTGAAACTCCCAATTATTATTTCGTTGATGCTACACCGGCAAAGCGGCGGATGCTCGATAATCTGATGCTTACACAAGGATGGAGAAAGTTTGCTTGGAAAGATATTACATCGGGTAATTCACCACATTTAGTATTTAAGCCTGAAGTAAATCTGAGTATAACCGGCCGGGTGGTAAATTATAACGGTACACCCGCGGCAGGAGCTAATGTAACCTTGTTAACTTCCGCCGGAACTGTGATCGTCATGGAGAAGACAACGGATGCATTGGGAAGGTTCGCTTTTAGCAATTTAAGCTTTAATGACAGCACGTCGTTTATTATACAAGCAAGAACGGTTAAGGGAAAAAAGAATGTTGATATAGAAATAGACCGGATTCCGCGTGCTATTGTGACTAAGAGTGTAAATGCAGCGCAGGTAGAAGTAAACGTAAATCAGTCGTTAATGCCGTATCTCGCTACACGAAGCGAGCAATTTGCCGAGATGCGGGAAAAAGGTTTGTTGGGCCGAAGCATTCTACTTGCTGAAGTGAAGGTTATAGACTCAAAACCTAAAGCAAAAAATTCGAGTAACCTTAACGGCGCCGGAAATGCCGATGCTATACTTACCGCCACAGATTTACGTGACTGTCAGAGTTTAGTCCAATGTATTCACGGAAGAGTTGCCGGTCTGATAGTTCAAAACGGGATTGCATACTTAACACGAAATATGCAATCATCATTTTCGGGACCCGTACCCATGCAGCTTATTATCGACGGGATGTACGTAGAGCCAGGGTTTCTATCGTCCATATATCCCGGAGATGTAGAAAGTATCGAAGTGCTTAAAAGCATTGGTAATACCGCCATTTATGGTATTCGCGGAGGCGGGGGTGTATTGATAATTACTACCAAGAGAGGTGAACGTAATCTGTCGGCCCGTAACACTGCGCCTGGAGTAGCGTCTTTTTCTCCACAGGGACTCTATGCTGCCAGACAATTTTATTCTCCAAAGTATGACCAGCCGTCTATAAGCTTGCCCGATTGGCGGTCGACAATCTTCTGGACTCCTAACATATTAACGGATACAGAGGGCAAGGCCTCGGTAGAGTTTTTCACAGCCGACAAACCAGGTACTTACAAAGCTGTTATAGAAGGTCTGGATTTGAAAGGTTCTTTGGTCCGCCAGATATATCGATTTAGCGTAAAATGAATTTAATTAAGGTTACTGTAAAAGAAAAAATTGCTCTGATAACTCTGGATAAGGGGAAAACTAATGCCATTAATTTAGCAATGGTAACAGAGCTTAAGGATATATTTCAGAGTATTGAAAAAGATGATAATGTTTCGGGAGTTATTTTAACCGGGCACGGCGACTATTTTAGCGCCGGCCTTGATCTGGTAGAACTTTTTGACTATACGGAAGACCAATTAAAATTGTTCTGGGAACAGTATTTTTCACTTATTTACATCCTCGCATCTTTTAAGAAGCCACTTATTTCGGCTGTAAATGGACATGCGCCTTCCGCCGGAACAATACTTTGTTTGTGCAGCGATTACCGGGTAATGGTTGAGGGTACGTATTCTATTGGTCTAAATGAGATAGCATTAGGCATCATTGTGCCCGACAGCTTTTTCCAATTATATACCTCATGCATAGGCAGAGGTAAAGCTAATCGCTATCTGCTCGAAGGCAGAACAATGCAGCCGGCAGAAGCCCTGGCAATTGGCCTGGTGGATGAAGTAGTAGACAAAGATGTTCTGATAAACACCGCAGTAAGGCAAATGCAGAAGTATCTTCAACTAAATCGCGCAGTATGGCAGGAAAGTAAGCTTAACCTCAGGAGAAACCTCACTTTTGCGGTGCAACCCCATCAGCCCGACCTGATAAAGAAGATTCTCGAAGAATGGTGGGCACCCTACAACCGCTCTATTTTGCAAACCATTATACAGAATTTCAAAAAAGCTTAAATTTGTGCAGTCAACTTAATTGATTGCTTAGCATTTCAACATGAACATCTATAGTGCCGGAACAGAAACAGAAGTAGAATCGTTTACCCTCGAGGAGATTTTGGCGGGGATCAAGGTAAATCACCGTTTAATACTTTGGAACGACGATGTCAATACCTTTGAACATGTTATTTACTGCCTGGTTAAATATCTTGATTATAACCCTTCACAGGCCGAAAAGATAGCTTGGACAATTCACAACGACGGAAAATGTGCTGTTCTGGAGGGGTCGTTTACTGAACTGGAGGTGTACCGCAAAATTTTGCAACAGGAAGGCCTTACTGTATCTATCGATTAATCAGCCCTCAAACCACACAAATATTACCGTAATAAAGTGGTTACTACCGCTTTTTTTATAAGGGTTAGCTTTTCTTTGCACGTTCTTTGTGAGAACACAGCGAAATGAAGCAAATAATAAATATAATAGCATCAATAGTACTCTTGTCCCAAGCCTCTCTGGCACAAACGGGCTCTTTAAGCGGCAAGGTTGTCGATTCAAATACTAAGGCAGCGCTTGACTTTGCAAGCATTGCTCTTGTAAATTCAAGCGATGGTCAGACAGCCAAAGTTTCTCAAACCAATCTCGAAGGTAATTTCAACATTTCAGATATCGCGATAGGAACCTATCGCCTAAAAGTAAGCTTTGTGGGATATCAGCCTTTCTCAAGTGATATCATTACAATATCTTCCGAGGCTCTGCAGGTCAATCTTGGCCAGATCAACCTCATCCAAAATAAGGCTAATGTGCTAAAGGAAGTGGCTATTCAGGGTCAGCGAAGCGCAATGCAGTTGGGAGTTGACCGAAAAGTTTTTAGTGTCGACCAGAGCCTGGTAAGTGAAGGCGGTTCTGCAACCGATCTTCTTGCTAATGTGCCAACTGTTTCTGTAGATATAGACGGCAACGTTAACTTACGAGGATCAGGAAGTGTGCGGGTGTTAATTGATGGTAAGCCATCTGCCATTGGTGGGGGCGATATTTCAACAGTGTTGCAATCTTTACCCGCAAGTTCGATTGAAACTATCGAACTTATTACCAACCCGTCTTCTAAATACGATGCAGAGGGCCAGACCGGGATTATCAATATCGTCTTAAAGAAAAACAAGAAAGTCGGAATTAATGGCGCCGTTGCCCTGTCTGCCGGAACCCAGGAAAATTATAACGCAAATACCAGCTTAAGCTACCGCGATGGTAACGTAAACCTATATGGCAATTATAGCTTTAGATATGGCACCCGTATTGGTGGGGGCTTCAATAATACTTCGTTCATCAATAGCGGACAAACGTTTAACAATTCAACAGGATCCAGAAATAACGTTGGCAACAATGCCAAAGTAGGCGTCGATTTTTATCTGAATAATAAAACGACGATTGGTGCTTCGGCGAATTTTAACGTTCGTGACAGCGAAGACAGCGAAGATATCAGTTACATCTACCAGAACTACAGCCTGGGTAAAAATGGAACGAGTTTTCGCAAATCAGAAGAAGAAGGGATAGATAAAGGCTACGATTTGACGCTTGATTTTAGCCGAAAGTTCAAGAAAACCGGACACGAACTGATCGCAAACTTTAGCTTTGGCGAAAGCTTTGAAGACGAGGGCTCTGTTTTGAATCAGGATTTCTTCGACACTCAGGGTTTTCGAAAAGATACACTCGACAGGCGGATTACCGACAATACCGAAAAACGCAGCAATTACAACATTCAGGTAGACTATACCCTTCCGCTGACAACGGAACAAAAGTTCGAAACCGGATACCGAACCACCATCGGCTTGGGAGAAGATGGGCAGAACTCAAGAAGGTACAACCTTCAAACTTCAAGTTTTGAGCAGGATTTTTCATTAACGAATGACTTTAACTCTGAAGATATTGTGCATGCTTTGTATGCAAACTACCAAAATCAGGTGTCAAAAGGCTTCGGATTTCAGGCGGGATTGCGGGCAGAACAGGCCTATCTTAATACAGAGTATATCGGCCGCGACCGAACATCCTTAGCTGAAACAAGATCGCCTGGTAAGCTCGATTATTTAAGGGTTTATCCCAGTATTTTCCTTACACAAAAGTTTAAAGGCGAAAATCAACTGCAGTTAAGCTATACTCGTCGTGTAAATCGGCCCAGAGGCTGGCAGGTAAATCCGTTTCTGGATGTTACCGATCCGAATAACCAGCGCAAGGGAAACCCGAATCTAAAACCTGAGGATATTCATTCAGTTGAATTTTCCTATATGAAATACTGGAAAGCAATAACCTTAACCTCCACGCTTTTTGCCCGCCAGGTAAATGATGTGGTGCAAAGTTATCGAACCAGGCTTAACGGAGATACAACGTTATCCCAGTTTATAAATATCGCCAAAACCCAGGCTTCCGGTCTTGAAATTATTTCGAGGGCCGATATTGCCAAAGGCTTTAATGTTACCGCCAATGTCAATGTCTTTTATAACAGGTTCTTCGGAAACGAGGAATATAACTTGAAGTCAAACGATGGTTATAACTGGAATACTAATCTGAGTTCAAATTTTCAGCTTCCTTATAATTTGTCGGGCCAGATTAACATGCATTACATGGGTCCGCGGATAACCGCTCAGGGCCGGGGAAAAGAAATGTTTGGTTTAGATGCGGCGCTAAGATTGGAGATGTTGAAGAAAAAGGCGAGTCTGTCGTTCAATATGCGCGATGTGTTTAATACAAGAAAATGGGGGATGATCACTCAAACAGATCAATTGGTATCTGAGTTTCAGCGGAGAATGCAGGGCCGCCAGGCAACGCTTACATTCAGTTATCGATTCGGCCAGTCTGATTTGCCACAACGCAACAGGCGCAACGATCGCGATCAGCAGCAAGCCCCACAAATGGAAGAGCCGGTGTTTTAATCAGGACTCCATTATTAAATGAAGCTGATGCGTTATCCAAGTATTAAGGCATATATTCCATTCTGCTTGAAATAATAGAATATATAAGAATAAAATTCAATATTCGCTCAAAGATTCTTTAATTGCAGCATCAATTAAAGTAAACCCAAAAGTCGATGTCAAAAAAAAATCAATACTTGTTTCCATTAATATTGGTAACATCCCTGTTCTTTTTATGGGCATTTCTGCACAATATTAATCCAATTCTCATTCCGCATTTAAAGAAAGCATGTCAGTTAACAGACACGCAATCTTCGTTTATCGACATTTCGGTGTCGCTCGCCTATTTTTTAATCGCTATCCCCGCCGGGATTTTCATGCAAAAATTCGGGTACAAAAAAGGAGTTTTGTTCGGGTTAGCATTATATGCGATAGGCGCATTATTGTTTATTCCGGCAGCAGATTCAAGAAATTATACCTTCTTTCTTGCAGCCATATTTATTGTTGCAAGCGGAGCCACTTTTCTTGAGACTGTTGCGAATCCATACATCACTGTCTTAGGCGATAAGGAAACCTCCGAGCAGCGATTAAATTTCGCCCAGTCTTTTAATGGCGTTGGTGCTTTTCTGGCGCCAATCATCGGCGGACAAGTAATCTTGTCGGGGGTTGAATATTCGAGAGAGCAGCTTAATGCGATGAGCCCTGGGGCTTTAAATGCTTATCTGCAAACCGAGGCTGATGCAGTTAAAACGCCGTACACCGTAATTGGCCTTGCCGTAGTTGTATTAATCATCCTGTTTCTGTTCACAAAACTCCCCGAGGTAAAAGCAGAGGATAGCGAAGAACATATCGGGAGTAGTAATTTCTCTCTAAAAGTTCTGAGACATCGTCATTTGAAAATGGCTGTGCTGGCTCAGTTTTTTTACGTAGGTGCCCAGGTTGGCGTAGGGAGTTTTTTTATACGATATGCCCGTTATGTTGCAGACATGAGTGAGAAAAATGCAGCCTTTGCTTTCGGCTCCATCGCGATGGTGGGATTTATGGTCGGGCGTTTCTTTGGAACATTTATGATGAAGTACATGAAACCAGCTAAGTTATTAAGTCTGTACTCTGCTATAAATGTGCTGCTCCTTCTTGTCGCTGTACTGGCAGATGGGAAAGTTGCCTTATATTCTGTAATGGCGATACCGTTTTTTATGTCGATCATGTTCCCTACTATTTTTGCCCTGGGGATAAAAGGGCTGGGCGAAGAAACGAAGATTGCTTCTTCATTTATCGTGATGGCGATTATCGGGGGGGCGGTAGCGCCTGTGTTGATGGGCTTGATTTCTGATCAGACAGGAAGTATTCAAGTTGCCTACATCGTTCCGCTGTTATGCTTTTTGGTGATTCTGTATTTTGGCTTGGAGGGACATAAAGTGAAGGAGCCCAGGCCGGGTGTTGATTTGGATAAAATATAATTGAAATGTTTAGTCTTAAGGAAAAAAATGCAATAATTACAGGCGGCGGAAGCGGCATCGGAAAGGCCATCGCCCTGCTTTTCGCACGTCAGGGTGCAGTTGTTCATATCATCGAACTAAATTCTGATAATGCACAACAGGCAGTTGACGAAATTAAACAGCAAGGAAACGAAGCTTTCGCATATAGCGCCGATGTGAGCAAGCAAGATCAGGTACTTGCAACTATTCAGCAGATCGGCAAAGTTGATATCCTTATAAATAATGCCGGTATTGCACATGTTGGCAATGTTGAAAATACCAGTCCGGCAGATTTTGACCGGGTTTACGATGTAAATGTCAAGGGGGCTTACAATTGCTTGTATGCGGCAATTCCCCTGATGAAAGCACAAGGTGGCGGCGCTATTTTGAATATGGCCTCAATCGCGTCTTCTGTGGGTATAGCCGACAGATTCGCGTATTCGATGAGCAAGGGAGCAATTCATGCTATGAGCATGTCGGTTGCCCGCGATTATTTGAAGGATAAGATCCGAAGCAATTCTATTTCACCTGCGCGCGTTCATACTCCCTTCGTCGACGGATTTATAGCGAAAAACTATCCCGGTAAGGAGGAAGAAATTTTTGAAAAGTTGTCAAAAAGCCAGCCTATAGGGCGTATGGGACAGCCAGATGAGGTAGCAGCATTGGCGCTTTATCTTTGTTCTGACGAAGCCGGATTTATCACAGGGTGTGATTATCCCATTGATGGAGGATTTATAAAACTAAATAACTAAGGCAGCATTTATACGATATGAAACTTATAAGATTCGGAGAACTGAACAAAGAAAAACCAGGGGTAATAATCGATGAGGTATACTACGATGTATCGGCTCTTGGCGAAGATTTTAACGAAACCTTTTTCGAAAGCGACGGGATAGCCAGGCTTGAGAACTTTTTGGAGGTGAATCGGGGTAAGTTGCCGAAAATTCCCGAAGGAAGCCGTATTGGTTCTCCGGTAGGAAGGCCCTCAAAAATCGTATGTATCGGTTTAAATTACGCTGATCATGCCAAAGAAACAGGTGCACCTCTTCCGCCAGAGCCTGTAGTATTTATGAAAGCGAGTTCTGCGTTGGTCGGTCCGTTTGATAATATTGTTATTCCTAAAAATTCCGAGAAAACGGATTGGGAGGTTGAATTGGCTTTCGTAATCGGTAAAAAGGCCAGTTATGTGGAAGAGTCGGAGGCTATGGAATACGTTGCCGGATATTGCCTGCATAATGATGTTTCTGAACGTGCTTTCCAGCTTGAACGTAATGGTACCTGGGATAAAGGAAAAGGTTGCGATACATTTGCGCCAATTGGTCCGTTTTTGGCCACTAAAGATGAAATCAGTGATCCGGATAACCTTCGCCTTTGGCTAAATGTTAACGGCCAGAAGATGCAGGACGGAAACACCAAAACGTTTATCTTTAAAATACCTTTCCTCGTTTCATATTTGAGCCAGTTTATGACGCTTCTACCCGGAGATATCATTTCGACAGGAACGCCTGCCGGCGTAGGTTTGGGATTTAATCCTCCGGTTTATTTAAAGCCTGGCGATGTAGTTGAACTGGGGATCGACGGATTAGGAACTTCAACTCAAAAAGTTGTTGCGTATGAAAAAAATTGATTCTCATCAGCATTTCTGGCGCTTTGATCCGGTAAGGGATTCGTGGATAACCGATAACATGAAGGTTGTTCAGCGGGATTTTTTGCCGGCTGATCTGGCTCCGGTTTTGATGGAGAATGGCATCGACGGTTGTGTAGCAGTTCAGGCAGACCAGTCTGAAGAACAGAACGCATTTTTGCTCGAACTGGCGGCAGATAATTCTTTTATAAAAGGGATAGTAGGCTGGGTTGACCTACGGGCAGAAAATATAAAAGAGACGCTCGAGTTTTACAAAGGATATGATAAAATGAAAGGCTTTCGCCATGTTCTGCAGGGCGAGCAAGACCGTTCACTAATGCTACGAGATGAGTTTAAGAGAGGTATTTCTATGCTCGAAGGGTTTGGATATACTTACGATATCCTAATATATACCGATCAGATAAAATATTCTGAAGAATTGGTAACGGCATTTCCCGATCAGAAATTTGTAATCGACCATATCGCAAAGCCCGACATTAAAAATCAAAATATTGATGACTGGGCCGCTGATATGAAAGCACTTGCAGGACATGAAAATGTTAGCTGTAAGATATCCGGCATGGTAACCGAAGCAGACTGGCAACATTGGAAAGCCGCTGATTTTGAACCCTATCTCGACGTAGTATTTGAAGCCTTTGGCTCTGGGCGGGTAATGTTTGGTTCTGATTGGCCTGTTTGTGAAGTTGCTGGCGGATATGGAAAGGTGATTGGACTGGTGCAGGGTTATACCTCAAAGTTGACTCAAATCGAACAAGAGCTTTTCTGGGGCGGAAATGCCATAAAGTTTTATAATTTAACGAATTAACATCCGCTCTGCGGAATAATTATGGATTTACAGCTTAAAGATAAAGTAGTTATAGTTAGCGGCGGGGCCAAAGGTATTGGCGCCGGTATCGTAAAAACTCTTGCGAATGAGGGTGCTATTCCGGTTATTGTCGGCAGAAATGCCGAGGATAACAAACAAACTCTGGCTGAGATTGAAACTGCCGGAGGAAGCGGATTTCAGGTGGCTGCAGAGCTTACTAAGCCGGAGGAATGCCAGCGGGTGATTAATGAAGTGATCGCAAAGTTTGGAAGAATTGACGGCCTTGTAAATAATGCAGGGGTGAACGACGGCGTTGGGCTCGAAAATGGAACGTATGAAAAGTTTATGGAGTCGTTGCATCGCAATGTTGTTCATTATTACTTATTAGCTCACTATGCTTTACCCGAGCTGAAAAAAGTGAAAGGGTCAATCGTAAATATTACATCGAAAACTGCCGAAACAGGCCAGGGGGGAACATCAGCTTACGCCGCCGCGAATGGGGGCCGCAATGCTTTAACCCGCGAATGGGCAGTTGAGTTGTTAAAATATGGCATCCGTGTAAATGCAATCGTAGTAGCAGAATCCTGGACACCGGCGTACGAAAAGTGGATAAAGACACTTGCTAATCCCGAGGAGAAACTGAAGGAAATTACGGATAAGATTCCATTAGAGAATCGCATGACCACGCCCGAAGAATTGGGTAATACAACCGCATTTTTGTTATCGCCCTGCTCAAGTCATACAACAGGTCAGTTAATTCATGTTGACGGTGGTTATGTGCATTTAGACCGTGCACTGGCAAACGCATAAGAGAGAGATATCATGAAAACCTTAGTTTGTACAACCCCTGGGTCGTTTGAATATCAGCAGGGTGAGCATCCAGCGCCGACGCCGGGGCATTCTATTTTAAAAATTAAGAGAATTGGCATTTGCGGGACAGATTTGCATGCCTTTGAAGGGACACAGCCTTTTTTTGAATACCCCCGCATTTTGGGTCACGAACTTGCCGCCGAGTTTGTAGAAGGAGATAATGCTGAAGGCTTTCAGCCGGGCGAAGCCGTTACTTTTATACCTTACTTTTACTGTGGGGAATGTATTGCCTGCCGCTCTGGCTTGCCAAATTGTTGCGCAAGTATTAAAGTTTGCGGTGTGCACGTGCATGGAGGAATGGCCGAGTATCTTTCAGTTCCGTCTTATTCATTAATTCATGGCGAAGGGCTGAGCTTTGATGAGCTTGCCTTGGTAGAACCTCTTGCTATTGGGGCACATGGCGTTAGAAGGGCGGATGTGAAGAAGGATGAATATGTTTTGGTTATTGGAGCAGGACCTATAGGACTGGGAATAATGGAATTCGCAAGAATTGCCGGTGGAAAAGTGATAGCGATGGATATAAACGATCAGCGTTTGGCTTTTTGCAGTGAAAAGCTGAATGTTCATCATACCATAAACGCTATCCAAGACGATGTGGTTGCCAGGCTTAAAGAAATTACTAAAGGAGATTTCCCTACTGTAGTAATTGACGCAACGGGAAGTCTCAAGGCCATAAATAATGGCTTTCAGTATATGGCTCATGGAGCACGCTACGTGTTAGTCGGTTTACAGAAAAACGAGATCATAATCAGTCACCCTGAGTTTCATAAGCGCGAAGCAACTTTAATGAGCAGCAGAAATGCCACGCGTGATGATTTCGAACATGTTATTGCGTGTATGAAAAACGACCTGGTTAACCCTGCCACTTACATTACGCACAGGGTTGGTTTTGATCAGGTTAAAGACGAATTTAAAGGCTGGCTTGATCCTGCAAATGGCGTTATTAAAGCCATGATCGAGGTCGATTAAATAGAACCGACAGGCAGATTATACTATTCATCTCGTTATCGCTCTGGTTTTAGATGAATAGTATAATTTATTTTGCTAAAAAACGGAGATAGACGCATATCTTATTGGTGGAAAGTCTAATGACCACCGCACATGGTGTCTCAAGAAGCTGTAAAAAAATTAAGGAATTAATACGTCAGTTATTACTAAGGGCATTTACTTCCAGATGTCCGCACAGCAGAGGCCGTAGTTAAGTATCACTTATTTTGTTTATTAATTTGCATTGTACAGGCTTATCAATACATTTGCTATTCAACAAAGTTGAATCTTGTTCAATTGAAGTGAGAGGGTGCCAGCTAATTGTTTGTGAAACGGCTTCAAAATACTAATCCGCTTCGCTCTAAACGCAAGTTAACGAATATTGGAAAGATTGAAATGGCAATTCCGTATATAACCTGCCAATTATAGGCCGTATTTTTGATAGAAGGATAGCGTCATTTAAACCGGCAGTCGGATAATAAAAGATCGGAAAACTTAGGAATAAACACTAAAACTAATTAATAGCAGTTAAAATAACATTGACTTGGAAAAAAGTAGTTTTTGTTGAGGCTGGATTATAAATAATGAACATATTTGAAAAATTAGACTACACGATTTTGAACTATAAAATTAATTTATCGGGCGCCGTAATCGGCTGTGCGTTACTTGCCTTAGTTTCACATCAGACCAAGGCCCAAACTGCTGGCTTAACAATGCCAGCTGGTTTCAAAGCGGAAATTATAGCGGAAAATACAGGCCGGCCGAGGCATATTACCGTTACTAAAAAAGGAGACATCTATGTTAAGCTTTTTAGAAAAGTTGACGATAAAGGAATCCTGATGTTGCAAGATAAAGACGGCGACGGCAAGTACGAATCAAGAACCAGCTTCGGAAATTATATCGGTACGGGTATTTATTTAAAAGATTCATATCTCTACGCCTCTTCAGACGAAGGAGTCTTTCGATATAAACTTGATGCCAACGAGCATGTTATTAATCCGGATAAACCGGATACACTGGTTAAAGGCCTTGTAAGCCGCCGGCAGCACGAAACAAAATCGTTGGTGCTTGATAATGATGGAAACATGTACGTGAACATTGGTGCGCCATCAAACTCTTGTCAGGTCAACGACCGCCAGCCGGGTTCGCCAGGGCAAGTCAATTGCCCGATTCTTGAAACGGCAGGTGGCATCTGGCAATTTAAAATCGATAAGATGAATCAGAGCTATGCTGAAGGAGTAAGATATGCCACCGGACTGCGAAATGTGGTTGGACTTGACTGGAACAAGCAAAACAATGCTTTATTTGTGATGCAGCACGGAAGAGATCAACTGACTATGTTCCCCGAATATTACGACGTTAAGCAGTCGGCAGAGCTGCCCGCTGAGTGTATGTATATGATAAAACAAGGGGATAATGCGGGCTGGCCATATAGTTATTATGACCCATTTCAAAAGAAAAATATTCTTGCTCCCGAATATGGCGGCGACGGTAAAAAAGAGGCCGATAGTAAGTTTATTAATCCAGTAGCTGCTTTCCCTGCACATATGGCGCCAAACGGATTGCTTTTTTATACTGGAAATATGTTTCCCGAACGATATAAAAACGGAGCGTTCGTAGCATTTCATGGTTCATGGAACCGCGCTCCCGAGCCGCAGAAGGGCTTCCTCGTTGCGTTTATTCCGTTTAAAGATGGCAAACCTTCCGGCGAGTGGGAAACGTTTGCTGATGGCTTTTCGGGTTCTCCTGAGAAAACTGCTTCGGGTCGGGCAGATCATAAGCCTTGCGGGCTTGCTATGGGGCCAGATGGGGCTTTATATGTAACCGATGATTCTAAAGGCGCTATTTATAAGATTTCGTATAACAAATAATCATTCAACGTGAAAAGAATATCATTAACTCTGCTTATAATTTCAGTTTTTATATCAGTTATTGCGCAGACGAAAAAGCCTGTCGCAAAAAAGCCTGCGTCTAAGGCTAATGCAGCTTCTGCCGCTGTCAGTCCTGCTGTCATGGAAAGAGGAAAAGTGGTTTATAACACGTATTGCGTGGCATGTCATCAGCCTGATGGAGGGGGGGTACCCAGCATGAACGCACCAATTGTAAAAACCCCCCATGTGTTGGGTGCTAAGCCCGCATTGATCGATATTATTCTTAAAGGTATGCAAGGGGTTGATATTCTGGGTGAAAGCTATTCAAATGTAATGCCTGCTCATAATTTTTTAACAAATCAGCAAATTGCTGATGTTCTTACTTATGTTCGTAATAACTTTGGCAATAAAGCCAGTGGAGTTACAGCAGCAGAAGTAGCAGCGGTTAGAAATAAAAAATAGAGTAATTACAATGCATTACAGAAAGTTCCGGAATGTCTCGGTATCCGAAGTGGGATTGGGCACATGGCAGTTAGGCAGTGCCGATTGGGGAAATATCAGAGAGGAAGACGCCTTTGCCATCCTGAATCGTTTTGTCTCATTAGGAGGGAATTTTATTGATACCGCGGATGTATATGGAATGGGTATCAGCGAAAGCTATATCGGAAAGTTTTTAAAAACTACCGACAGGGAACTTTTCGTTGCCAGTAAGCTGGGAAGGCGAGGCGATGGCACGAACGGCTGGCCTCAAAACTTTTCTTACGACGGGATGCGCTCGCATATCGAATCGTCATTAAAGAATCTTGATCTGTCTTCCCTTTTTTTAGAGCAGTTGCATTGTATTCCAGAAGATGAACTTCGTAAGGGAGTCGTTTTTGGCCACTTGAGAAAATTTCAGCAGGAAGGCTTAATTCAAAATTGGGGAGTTAGTGTTGAAACTGCAGAAGAGGCTTTATTATGCCTCGAACAGGAAGGGTTGGCTTCACTCCAGATTATTTTCAATATTTTTCGCCAGCACTACGCTGATGAGTTTTTCGAAAAAGCTGCCGAAAAGGGTGTCGCTCTGATTGTGCGGGTTCCTCTTGCCAGCGGCTTGCTTAGCGGGAAGTATAATCTGGGCTCATTTTTCGCAAAAACCGACCATCGTAATTATAATGCCAACGGCGATTCGTTTAATGTTGGCGAAACCTTTTCTGGTATCGAATTCTCAAAAGGCGTCAAGTTGGCTGATCATATTTCGGGCATGCTTCCGGATGGCCGCACAGCGCAATGGGCTATTCGCTGGATATTGGATCACCCACAGGTAACAACTGTTATTCCTGGTGCAACCCGGGTTGCTCAGGTAGAGAGTAATATTGCTGCTTCAGACCTGGTACCTCTTCCAAAAGATACGCACAGGCAGCTTCAGGAACTTTATGAAGATGAGATCAAACCTTTTATCCGGGGACGATTTTAATCAGATTTTCAAACCAGTATGGCAGCTTGAGCCTTAATAGGCTTAATCAGATGCAGAAAAAGACTTCCACCGCTCTTATTTTAACGCTCGGTCTGCTTAGTGCAACAAGTTCTTTATCGATCGACATGTATTTGCCGGGCTTTCCGGCTATTGCAGAAGACCTGAATACTTCGATCCCACAAGTGGCGCTATCTCTAACCAGTTATTTTGTTGGGATAGCGGCAGGGCAGTTATTCTTTGGACCTATAATCGACCGCTATGGTAGAAAAGGCCCGCTGATGTTCGGCGTTGTTTTGTATTTTCTTTCTTCCCTCGCGTGCGCGCTTACCACTTCGGTGGAAGGCTTAATAATCTTTCGTTTTTTGCAGGCCCTTGGCGGCTGTGCCGGCATGGTTATTAACCGTGCCATGGTACGCGATCTGTACGACAACTCAGAAACAGCACGGATCTTTTCGATCTTGATGTTAATTATGGGAGTATCACCCATAATTGCCCCTACATTTGGGGGCTACATTACAGCGGGTTTTGGCTGGCGCTATGTTTTTGTCACTATCACTTTTATCGCCCTGTTACAGCTTATATCATCGTGGCGGGTCTTGCCCGAAACCCGCGGAGCCGACCGATCTGCTTCGCTGCTGCCCAAGCCGGTTATCAGCCGTTTTTGGTTAGTGTTTAAGCAACCCCAGTTCTTAACTTATGCGCTCACAAGCGGATTTGGCACTGCGGCTATGTTCGCTTACATTGCAGGCTCTCCTTTCGTTTTTATGGAGCTCTTTGAGGTTTCAGAAACTCAATATGGCTGGATCTTCGGGGGAAATGCTTTTGGGCTGATTTTCTGCAGCCAGTTCAACAGGTATCTTTTGCGGCGATACACCAGTAAGCAGATTATTTTACCTGCCGTGATCTTCCAATTCCTTAGCGGAGTACTTTTGGCGCTGGGTGTCGTTACCGGATATGCGGGTGCCACCGGTGTCTTTACTTTAATATTCCTGTTCGTAATTATGCAAGGCTTCATCACACCCAATGCCACCTCGCTATTGATGGAACCTTTTGAAAAAAATACCGGAATTGCCTCAGCCCTCAGCGGGAGCATGCTCATGATCTTTGCCGGACTGTCTTCGGCAACGGTTAGCAGCCTGCATAACGGTACAACCTTGCCTATGGCGGGTGTAATTGCGGGTTTTTTGGCGGGAAGCTTTTTTTCGATTGTGTTAGGGAGATTGATGATTAAGAAGGCAAGAGGACAGGCGCAAACCGAGCTTTGATAGCTGTAAAAGCTTTCTTTAGAATTTATTTAATACCTCGTTTCAGGCTCATAGAAACTTTGTAGCGGAGCTTTAAAAAATTATAGCTTATTTTGAGAATGACATTGCAATGTAAATCCCCAATCTTATTCTTTATCGCTCTGCTATTAAGCTCTCAGGCCTTATTCGCTAAGGTTGTGGCCTACGATTTTGTGGTGGCTCAGGATGGCAGCGGGAATTTCAAAACTGTGCAGGAAGCCATTAATGCTGTTCCTGATTTTAGAAAAAGGATAACGACTATTTACATAAAAAAGGGAGTTTACAAAGAGAAGTTAGTACTCCCTGGTTCGAAGCAGCTTGTTAAATTGATTGGAGAGGATGTGCAGCAAACCATCCTTACTTACGACGATTTTGCGCAGAAGAAGAATCAGTTTGGCGAGGAAAAAGGTACTTCCGGCTCATCTAGTTTTTATATCTACGGTGATGGCTTTACGGCAGAAAATATCACATTTGAAAATTCATCAGGGCCGGTGGGGCAAGCGGTAGCTGTTTGGGTTGCCGGCGATAAGTCTGCTTTCAAGAATTGCAGGTTTCTTGGTTTTCAGGACACACTATATACTTACGGAAAAGGCAGCCGGCAGTATTATAAGGATTGTTATATCGAAGGAACGGTAGATTTCATTTTTGGATCCTCAACGGCTTTGTTCGACGAGTGTGAAATTTTTGCTAAGAAGGGCGGCTACCTCACGGCTGCTTCTACGCCAGATACTACCAGGTTTGGTTACGTATTTCTCAAGTGTAAAATTAAGGGCGATGCTCCCGACAATAGTTTTTACCTCGGCCGGCCTTGGCGCCCTTATGCAAAAACCGTTTTTATAAAGTGTAATTTGGGAAAGATAATAAAACCTGAAGGTTGGGATCATTGGGGCAAGGAAAGCAACAAGCAAACTGCTTTTTATGCAGAATATAAAAGCAAAGGGCCCGGAGCGGCCCCGTCAAAAAGAGTGAGCTGGTCACATCAGCTTAGGGATGAAGAAGCTAAAACTTACACGATTGATAATATCTTCAGAGGTTGGCAGCCTTTTAAATAACGAAGGCCTTTCAGGATATTACATAATTCCAGCCCATTTCATCCGGTCCGTACCCGTAACGAATATCATTTAAGGTTTTAAGTACCTTGTTTGAAAACTCGGCCTGAGACTGATCGGGTAAGGTGTAAAGCTGACCTTCGTACCCTATGCTTGCTATTGGAGCTATTGTAGCTGCTGTACCAGCACCAAAAGCTTCGGTAAGTCTTCCGCTTTTCAGTCCTTCAATCACTTCAGTTACAGAAACTCTGCGCTCTTCAACCGGCACGCCCCATTTACGGGCAAGCGTTAATACACTGTCTCGTGTTACACCTTTTAAAATGGTATCTCTTGTAGAAGGAGTTACAAGCTTTCCGTCAATTACAAACATTACATTTGCTGCGCCAAGCTCTTCTACAAAAGCATGCTCACGGCCATCGGTCCAGATGATCTGGTCGAAACCTTCTTTTAACGCTTCCTGAGCAGGAAACAGAGATCCGCCGTAATTACCGCCCGCTTTCGCGAATCCAAATCCTCCTTCACTTGCGCGCGAGTATTTAGTTTCGATTTTAACTTTTAAAGGCTTGCTAAAGTAAGCGCCTACCGGGCAGGTTAAAATGATGTATTTATAAGTTTTAGACGGTGCAACGCCAAGATACGGGTCTGTAGCGAACATGTATGGTCTAATGTAAAGCGAATGATGGGCGGCCTTAGGAATCCAGTTTCTGTCAATATTTACCAATGCCGCAATGCTTTCAAGAAAGATTTCTACCGGTAGCTCGGGCATGCACATACGCTGTGCCGAAAGATTGAATCGCTCTGCATTTTTCTCGGGCCGGAAAACCACTATTTTGCCGTCGGGATGACTATATGCTTTCAAGCCTTCAAAAAACGTTTGCCCATAATGTAATGATGCGATAGCAGGACTTAGCGATAAGTCCCCGTAAGGCATTATCTGAAAATTTTTCCACTCGCCGTCTGCATAATCGGCAACAAACATGTGATCGGAGAAAATATGCCCGAAGGGTAGGTTGTTAAAATCTGTTTCCTGCAGGCGTGAAGCAGTAGTTTTTGCGACTTTTATATCAAGCGTATTTTGCACGGTTCCGTCTTTAAAATCCAACAGGTACAAATAAACAGATTTTGCACGATTTTATGCCAATGGTTTTTTAGATATCTTACTAATAAAGATTTATTTACAAATCTTTGAGGTGTTTCCCTTTTTGCGCTGTCCAGAGAAGATGTTTTGGAGTTCCAATAAGTTGCGAGGTATAGATTCCGCTATGTCCCGAAAATAGATAAGCTGTCATACAAACAATAGCAATAAAAAGAGCGTGTTCACCCCCAAATAATTCAATTCCCATGAAGACGCAGGCAAGGGGAGTGTTGGCGGCGGCGGCAAAGACCGCGACAAAACCCATGGCGGCCAGAAGGTCCGTTGGGAGTGGTAAAAACAGCGAGAGGGCGCTGCCTAATGTTGCACCAATAAAGAACAGAGGAGTAACCTCGCCTCCTTTAAAACCTGAACTTAAAGTGATGGCCGTCAATAAAATCTTAAGGAAAAATAAATGCGAGGGTTGCACGGCGGTAAAGCTTTCCACAATCGTTGGTAATCCTAAACCGGCTAATCGGAAATCGTTTAAGCTCAGCAGAAGAATAAGAATAATTATCCCTCCGGCAAATGGTCTGAGTGGAGGATAGGGTATTCTATTAAAATATGCTTTCAGAAAGGGAATAAGTTTATTGAAAAGCCAGCCTGCCATGGCGAAAATAATACCGGCCAGGATGCAAAGGAGAAGGTTTTTAAAGGAGATCGTGCTTGTAGACAGGATGGAGTATTGTAAATGCTCTGCTCCCCACATGTCGCAAACCAGATCGGCCACGACTGCTGCGAAAAGCGATGGAACCAAAGCTTCATAGCGCATTTTGCCTATGATGTATACTTCGAGGGCAAAGACGGTTCCCGCCAGAGGGGTGCCGAATACCGAAGCGAAGCCGGCACTTATACCACAAATCAACAGTATTTTCCGGTCTGCCGCTCTAAATGGGAATAACTTATTTAACTGGTCGGCGAGAGCCGCACCCATTTGCACAGCTGTTCCCTCTCTGCCTGCTGATCCGCCTCCAAGGTGTGTTAAAAGTGTGCCCAGCAGAACCAGCGGAGCCATGTGCCACGAAATTACTTTTTGCGGCTGAATAATCTCATCTATGATCTGGTTATTGCCTTTTTCTACGGTTGTTCCCAGGTAATGATAGATCAGTCCGATAATAAGACCAATTACAGGTAAAAGATAGTAAAGCCAGAAATTTTCTTCTCTAAAGTTAGTTACCCCGTCTAATGAGATGAGAAATAGTGCAGATGCGCTGCCTGCCAGACCGCCTGCAATGGCCGCAATACAGAGCCACTTCAAGGTAAAGCTGTACAGGTGGAAATACTTCGATGAAACCAGATTGGAGAAATTCATCTAAAAGCTTTTCGTCATGTTTAAATCTAATACAGAATCCTAAACTTTATAGTATCCGAGATCTCTTTTAATTCTTTAAGCACTTGTTTGTCGTACTGAACGCTCACATCCGTGATTACATAGCCAATTGTAGAGTTAGTCATTAAAAACTGGCTAAGAATATTAATGTTATGGTTTGCGTAAATCTGATTTATCTGGGCGAGTATACCTGGTACATTTCTGTGAATATGCAACAGGCGGTGTGCATTTCCTACTTTAGACAGTTGAAGATTAGGGAAGTTTGCACTTAGGTAAGTATCGCCCCGGTTGATAAAATCAGACATTCGTCTCGGAATAGACTGAATGTTTCTCGGATTATCTCTCGGGTCATCAAACACTACAATTCCCATTTCTGTTGCCAGTTTATGCGAGAATTGTTGTTTGCTGTTCCCCAGATATCCGATGGTTTTTAGCTTTATCGCCTCTTTGAGCTTCGCATCTTCAACTTTCTCTCCTTCAGCCAACAATAGCATCCCCACATCAGGTACATATTTTTCTTCAAACGTGGATTTATGGCGAATTGAAAAACCATCTTTTTTCAAGATCTGAATAGATTCGTCTGGAACTTCGCCTACAATCAGACAAAGGATACGGTTTTTGGGATATGAGATAGCCCTTGGTAACTGATTGATATATAAAAATTCATCGAAGCTTGGCGTTACGTGGTCGGCTTTTTCAAGGATGCTCTGGCGGGCAATATTTTCGGTAAAAGCATAGAACTTTTGGATGAGTCCTGATTCTTTCAATTGAAAGTCTGAATAGCCGTCGCCAATACCAAAAATATTTCCTTCAAGCTTTAGCTGCTTTAAAAGTTTTACTTTTCCACCTTCTTCAGACAGTGGATTACTGTCGTCGTAGCCAACAATTTTGCCGTCTACATCGAAAAGGAAAGTGTTGGCATAAATATTCTCTTTCTTAATCCCGTAAGGAAGAACTACTGGCGTAATAAACTCTTTAAATCCGCCTGATACGATTAAAACATCATCAGGATGGTTTTTGAAAAAAGTTTTGTTTCTCGAAAATGACGAAGAAACCAGTTTCTTGAGTCGTGACACCAGCAACTTTAAGTGATCGCGATTAGCTTCAAGTACTTTTACTCTTTGAGTCAGGCTTTCGCGAAATGAAAGGCGGCCTTCCATCGCAGCATTGGTTAGATCCTCTATTTGTTTATAAATAGCTTCACGGTTGGGATTATCCTGAAGTGAAATTCGCGCGAGTTCATCTAAAGCCTCTACCTGGGTAAAAGTGCTGTCAAAGTCAATTATATAGTAATTCTTCATTGTGTGGAAAGCCTCCTTTAAATCGCTGCAAATGTAGTAAACCTCTTTATTTCTTTAGGGCATCACATATCTCTTTAATACTGATTTTAATCGGCTTGTAAGTAAAATCCGGGAAAAGTTGTCCGAATTTCGCGTTTGAATAAGCACTTTTCTTAAAAGCATTGCGGGCGGTATCCTTAGTAAGGCCATATTTTTTGCCGTTAAACAGGGATAGCAGTCCTGCTCCGCGCCAGGCTAGTTCCATCATCCAGGGTTTGGCGTTTATGGCCGGCGGCGTATGATCAAAATTTTTAGCAGCCTCAGTTAGAATTTCTTTGAGGCTCCGGTTTTCTGCGTTGATTATAAAACGTTCTCCGGAAATATCGCTTTTCATCAGTAAGATCATCGCTCTGGCCACGTCTTCCACATCAACAAAGCCGTTCGTTCCGTTGGTGTAAAATTTTATTCCTTTTCTGACCGTCTCAAATATCTGACCGCTTCCTTTGGTCGCGGCATTTTTGCCAATGATGATAGATGGGTTAACGATCACTGCGTTCAGTCCTTCAGCCATTGCGCGCCATACTTCCATCTCGCTTTCGTATTTCGAAACCGAATAGCCTTGCTGGGTTCCGTCAAACTGCCATTGATTTTCTTCAGTGATCAGCGAACTGTCTTTCGATTCGCCGACTGCGGCCACCGAGCTCACGTGTAACAGTTTTTGTATGTTTTTGTCGAGGCAAAGATTTACTATGTGCTGAGTGCCCTCTTTATTGATGGTTAGTTGTCTCTTTTTGTCTTCGGCCGTAAACGACAACAGTGCAGCGCAATGATACACTTGTGAAATGCCATCCAGAGCCTCCTCGAGTGCAAAATAATCGAGAATATCGGCTTCGAACCATCGGATAGACTCACAGTTTTGTAAGATCTGAGGAATAGATGATCCGGACCTTTTTAAGGCACGCACATTTTCGCCGCTATCCAGCAGTTGTTTAACTAATTCAGAACCTAAAAACCCAGTAGCACCGGTAACCAGTATCATCCAAGACGGAATTTTGAAATTTAGTTCAAACTTACAACAATTTATTTTCTGAAAGGGCAGCATGGGGACTGGAGCGAAAAGCATTTTGATAGATGGATTTATCCGAATAAAGCAGATATTTGACCGAACAAGTTTGTGAAGCTCAATAAACCCTTACATGTCTTTATCCGATTTCTTTACACCTGTAGATTCTAATAAGGTAAGTTCTCATGCAGAATTTTTTACCAGTCAGTTAGGCGCACTCAGCGAAATATATCTCCAGGAATTTCCCGATTTAGAGGCCGAGAAGTTTGATATTGCCATTTTTGGTGTGCTTGAAGACAGAAATGCGGTGAACAATCAGGGGTGTGCTCTTGGCCCTGATTATGTGCGCGAGAAGTTTTATGCTTTATACCAGGGCCCATATAACACACGGATTGCAGATTTAGGAAATATTAAGGCTGGAAACACTGTATCTGACACTTATTTCGCCGTTAAGACCATAGTGGCAGAACTGGTGAAAAAGAACATCCTTCCGCTAATAATAGGCGGTGGTCAGGATCTGACCTATGCGCAATACATGGCTTACGAGGCGCTTGAGCAAAAAGTTGATCTCGTTGTTGTTGATCCCAAATTCGACCTGGACGACTCGGAACACGATACTTCTGTTGAAACCACTTCGGCATCTTATTTAAATAAAATATTCCTTCATCAGCCCAACTATCTTTTTAACTATAGTAACATCGGGTATCAAACCTACTACGTTAATCAGGAAAGTTTACGCGTGATGGAAAAATTGCTGTTTGATGTAAATCGTTTGGGAGAGTTTTATGGTAATGTTACGATGTCGGAACCCATTGTCAGGAACGCAAATCTCCTTAGTTTCGATATTTCAGCCATTCGGTCTTCGGATGCCTGCGCAAATGCCAACGCCGGCCCCAATGGCTTTTACGGGGAAGAGGCCTGCCAGATTTGCAGATATGCCGGAATGAGTGATAAGCTATCATCCGTCGGGTTTTATGAATTTAATCCTGCTTACGATGCCAACGGGCAAACAGCAACCCTACTGGCGCAAATGATATGGTATTTTGTCGATGGTTTTTATCATCGTAAAAAGGACCTGCCCTTACAGCCGAAATCGCAATATCTTATTTACAGAGCTGCATTGAAAGATAATACTCATGAACTGGTATTTGTGAAGAGCAAAAAGACCGACAGATGGTGGATGCAGGTGCCCTATCCGGTAGGCGCTTCAAAGAACGAACGTTATCATTTAGTCCCCTGCAGATACGAAGATTATCAAATTGCCGTTTCAGGAGAGATGCCAGATTTATGGTGGCGTACATATCAGAAACTTAATTAGCAACAAATGCGATTTAACTTATTTTTTCTTTTTCTTTTTCTTTTTTTATCGGCCACATCGAGCTTTGCCCAAAAGCAGAAATTCGAGCTTAAAGGTACAATTGACCCAGAGCTGTTAGAAGGAAAAAAATTATATTTCAGCCGGGTGAAAATGTACGGCGCCTCTAAACCCGATGTAATGACAGTGTCTGTAGCGGGTGGGAAATTCCTGGTGAAGGGTGAGATTGAGGAGCCTGAACAAGCAGTTTTGTCTTTTAACAAGGAGGCTAAAGCTGATTCGTCGGCATTGTCGTTTCTGATTGACAAAGGTACATTGTCGGTAGCTATCGGCGATAAGCTGCCATCTGCAAAGGTGGTAGGTTCTAAAGCTGATCTCGATTTCAAAGCATATTTAAAGAAGCAAAGTTCTGATACCAATGAGTTTAATGAACTTTATCTGCAACTGATGGAGCAGGCAAAAAAAGGAGCCAGCCGCGATTCGCTTCAATTGGTTTTCCAAAATGCCTACGAGATATATAAAAAGGAGATTCAAAATATCCGGCTGGACTTTATTAAATCTAACCCAACAGCATTCATCAGCGTACTGCTTTTGCCGGAGGTTGCCGAATATTCGCAGGACTATAAGATGGTTGATGCTCTGTTTAATCAATTAAGCGCAGATGTTAGAAAAACCCCATCTGCTAAAATTATTCACGAACGTTTCAGCAAGGATAGGCAGCTTGCTGTCGGCTCGGTTGCTCCGGAATTTTCTCAGGCTGACGTTGATGGAAAGCTTGTTAAACTGACAGATTTTAGAGGGAAGTACGTACTGGTCGATTTTTGGGCTTCGTGGTGCGGGCCCTGCCGGCAGGATAATCCTAACATTGTTCGGGTTTACAACCAGTATAAAGAGAAGAACTTTACCGTATTAGGAGTTTCTTTGGACCGTGCCGAAGGCAAAGCAGCCTGGTTGAAAGCAATTAAGGATGATAACTTAACATGGCCCCAGGTATCTGATCTGAATTTCTGGAAGAATGAGGTTGCTTTGCTGTATAATGTTACCTCAATACCTCAAAACTTCCTTCTTGACCCTCAAGGTAAAATAATTGCAAAAAATTTGAGGGGCGAACAGCTGGAAAATGCGTTGTCGGAAATTCTTAAATAGAATAACCGATTATTACAAACACCAATCCGGCAAAAGAGATAAGCAGGGCCATTTTTCCAAAGAGGATTCCGAGAATTACCCCCACAACAATGAGCATAAAACCTATCCACAGATAGGTTCTTGATGCCTTAATATCATTTGTCGGCGCTACAATATTATTCTCGTCAATTACTTCTGCATGTGCGATTTCCTCATGAGCATCGGCAGAGGTCGATTTAACAGTTGTTTTTGACTTATCAGGACTTACAGCTTTTTTAGACCGAGCTTTTGAAGGTTGTTCCGTCAGACTTCCTGAATTTTTCTGACTTGGGGTTTGATTTTTTGAGTTCGATGACCTCACTGTCGATCGGGCCCTCAAGCTCGGGGCTCTCGTTGCCGCAGGCTTAGAAACCGGTTTTGTCACCTCGCGGCTTTTTACAAGGCTATCAAAACTTAGTTCTTTGGGCTTTTCTGCCGCGATGACTTTGATTGTAACTTGTTTTACAGAATCTTGAACCAGGCCTTTACCATTTAAAGCATAGGCGGGCTGCAGAATCCCCGCAAGCAATATAAAAAGGTATAGAATTCTCAATTACAATTTTTTACAAATATACACTATAACATTGTGCCAAAGTATACCCACAATTGGGTATTGGCTATACAAGGCGTTTACCACCGTTTAAATTTCGTCTCAAAATTCAAAAATTGATCCTAAAATGGGAAAATCCTCAACAGTTGTTGAATGTGTTTCTCGTTTAAAGCAAATCGAAGCCTATATCCAGTCTGAAGTACCGCCCGTCATAGTAAATCCTGCCGGCATCGGCAACCGCCTGTTGTACCGCATCAAACATGGTGTCCTGTAAAGAGGTTACCGCAAGCACACGGCCTCCTGCGGTTTTAACTAAGCTATCATCCAGTACTGTACCGGCGTGAAAAACGTACGACTCTCTGATGTTTTCCAGCCCTGTAATAACTTTTCCTTTCATGTATTCGCCCGGATAGCCGCTCGAAACAAGCATAATGGTAGCAGCAGTTTTAGGAGAGATCTTCAGCTCCTTTTCACCCAAATTCCCCTGGGCCACACCTAATAACAGGTCCAGGAAATCACTTTCTATCCTAGGAAGCACACTTTCCGTTTCCGGATCGCCCATGCGTACATTGTATTCGATTACCTGGGGCTCACCGTCATCGTTCATCAGGCCAATAAAAATAAAACCTTTATAAGGTATATGATCATCTTTTAATCCTTTGATGGTAGGCTTTACTATGGTTTCCTCCACTTTTTGCATAAACGCGGCGTCTGCAAACGGAACCGGGGAGATTGATCCCATTCCGCCGGTATTCAAACCGGTGTCGCCTTCACCCACCCGTTTGTAGTCTTTTGCTTCAGGCAGTATTTTGTAGCTATTCCCGTCCGTCAGAACAAAAACCGACAATTCGATTCCCGATAAAAACTCCTCAATTACTACTGTGCTGCTTGCCTCTCCAAATTTGGCGTCCTGCAGCATCGCGACCAATTCTGTCTGCGCTTCTTCAAGGGTTTGACATATCAATACGCCTTTTCCTGCCGCCAGACCATCAGCTTTTAATACGATGGGAAGTCTGTGTGTTTCTAAATAAGACAGGCCTTCACTCAAAGAATTTTTAGTAAAGGTTGCATAGGCTGCCGTGGGTATATTGTGCCTCTTCATAAAGGACTTCGAGAAGTTTTTGCTTCCTTCAAGCTGGGCGGCCTGCTCTTGTGGTCCGATTACCGGGATGGATTTTAAATCGCCGTCAGCCAGGAAATAGTCATGTATTCCTTTTACAAGAGGCTCTTCTGGTCCTACAATGACAAGATTGATGGCATTTTCTAATACGAATTGGCGAATTCCTTTAAAATCAGTGATGGATAAATTAATATTTTTTCCAAACTTGCCCGTTCCGGCATTTCCAGGGGCGATATATAGTTGCTTACAAAGTGGACTCTGAGATATTTTCCAGGCAAAAGTGCTTTCTCTTCCGCCAGAACCTATTAAAAGAATGTTCATTTCGCAAAGATAAAATTCTATATTGTTAAAGGGAATTATGGATATTGTATTTACCAACACCTCGACCGATGTTTGACGAAATCGAAAAGTTGCCCGTTTATCAAAAAGCGCGCGAAATCTTAATACTTGCGGAGCATATTTGTGATTCGTTAAAAGACGATGACCAGAAGGAGCATATTGAACATCAGATATTAAGTAATGCCTCTGTTCTTGGAGCGAAGATTGCCGGTGCAGCCGGATGTGAGTCGTATACTTTGAAAATGGAAAATCTCCTGAAAATTAAATTTGCCGTAAGGGAAATGTTTGAAGGGATTCTTTTCGCACGCTTGATCAAAATTAATCCCAATGATTACGTTCAATTAATGCGTGATGCTATTGAAGAGTTTAGAATAGAGTTTGTGAAGTGGATAAGAACGTTCGATCCGACCGGTGATCTGAAAGACGATTGGGCCATACGGTATGTGGTCGACCGCTCCGACGATTATACGGTAAAAATGGTCTCAGATGAAGTGAACCCAGATCCTGATGATTCAGGCAGCACCTGGTTTGATTGGGATGATGATGATTTATAATACTGATTCCATTTAAAGCAACAACTTCCTCCCGCTTTCTTATTATTTAATTGATTGCTTTTCTAGGCGATAATTCGCCAAAATAAAATTAATTTTGCTTGCTTTATGTCATAATGACTTGCTTGGCGGTCATGGCGTAATTATTGATTAATACACGATTCAATCTGTAGACATGTTAGGTTTTTTAAATAAATTATTCGGAAGCAAATCCGAACGTGATATAAAACAAATTCAGCCGCTGGTAGAACAAATTAAGGCGGAATACTCTAAACTGGCTTCGATAAGTGATGACGAGTTAAGGCAAAAAACAGCCGACTTTAAAGCAAAGATCGCAGAAGCACTGGCCGCGGTTGATAAAGAGATTGGGGAATTAAAATCAGAGGCCGAAAGCTCTGATATATCGATCCACGAAAAGACGGATATTTACGAAAAAGTTGATAAGTTAATAAAGGAGCGTGATAAGCAGCTTGAAGTTGTACTGATGGAGATTCTGCCTCAGGCTTTTGCGGTAGTTAAAGAAACAGCCCGGCGTCTTACCGAAAATAAGCAACTGGAAGTAACCGCTACCGACTTCGATCGCAATCTGGCGGCAAAAAAAGCCAATGTGGTTATCAACGGCGATAAAGCTATTCACCACAATACCTGGCTGGCAGCCGGGACAGAGGTGGTGTGGAATATGATCCATTACGATGTACAGCTAATCGGTGGTATTGTATTGCATCAGGGAAAAATTGCCGAGATGACAACGGGGGAAGGAAAAACCTTGGTGGGAACCCTTCCCGCATATCTTAATGCCCTTTCGGGACAAGGGGTGCACATCGTAACAGTGAACGATTACCTGGCCCGTCGTGACTCAGAGTGGAATGGTCCTTTGTTCGAATTTCATGGCTTAAGCGTTGATTGTATCGACAGGCATCAGCCGAATTCCGATGCCCGAAGAAACGCATATTTAGCAGATATCACTTTCGGAACCAACAACGAATTCGGCTTTGATTATTTGCGGGACAATATGACGCAAGCGCCTGAAAGCCTGGTGCAGCGCAAATTACATTTCGCCATGGTGGATGAGGTCGATTCTGTATTAATTGACGATGCCCGTACACCATTGATTATTTCCGGCCCGATACCGCGAGGCGATGAGCACGAGTTTTATGAACTGAAGCCACGTATCGAACGCCTGGTAAACGCTCAGAAGACTTTCGTGAATACAGCCTTGAACGAGGCTAAAAAACTGATCACCGAAGGAAAACCGGGCCCTACAGAAGGCGGTTTGGCGCTTTTAAGGGCACATCGAGGCCTGCCTAAAAGTAAAGCTCTGATCAAATTCCTTAGTGAGTCTGGAAATAAACAGGTCCTTACCAAATCCGAAAACTACTACATGCAGGATCAGAATAAAGAGATGCATAAGGTAGATGAAGAGCTTTATTTTGTAATAGACGAAAAGCAGAACCAGGTAGAGCTTACCGAGAAAGGAATTGAACTAATAACGACTGCTGGTGAAGATGCTCATTTCTTTGTAATGCCCGATGTGGGAACGGAGATTGCTGAAATTGAGAAATCAACCTTGAGCACTGAGGAGAAATTGGCTAAAAAGGATGCTTTAATGCGTGATTTCTCGGTGAAGTCTGAGCGTATCCACTCCGTGAATCAGCTTTTAAAAGCATATACACTTTTTGAAAATGATGTCGAATACATCATCGACGAAGGAAAGATAAAGATTGTTGACGAGCAGACCGGCCGGGTGATGGAAGGCCGTCGTTATTCTGATGGTTTACATCAGGCTATCGAAGCAAAAGAAAATGTGAAGGTCGAAGATGCATCCCAGACATATGCTACCATCACGCTTCAAAACTACTTCAGAATGTATCATAAGCTTGCCGGTATGACCGGAACGGCTACAACTGAAGCAGGTGAGCTTTGGCAGATCTATAAACTGGATGTAGTGGAGATTCCTACCAATGTTCCAATGCAGCGTAAGGATATGGAGGATAAAGTTTATCGGACCATGCGCGAAAAATACAACGCAGTAACCGACGAAATTGCTTCATTAACCAAGGCTGGGCGACCCGTATTAGTTGGTACAACATCGGTCGAGATTTCTGAGTTGCTTAGCCGGATGTTAAAGCTCCGCGGAGTACGACACAATGTGTTAAACGCCAAGCTTCACCAAAAGGAAGCGGATATTGTTGCCGAAGCAGGTAAAGCAGGTACAGTAACCATCGCCACCAACATGGCAGGACGTGGTACCGATATTAAACTTGGCGAAGGCGTTAAAGAAGCCGGAGGTTTGGCAATTGTAGGTACAGAACGACATGAGTCACGTCGTGTAGACAGGCAATTACGTGGTCGTGCCGGACGTCAGGGAGACCCGGGTTCTTCTCAATTCTTCGTATCTCTTGAAGATAATTTAATGCGTTTGTTTGGTTCTGAAAGAATTTCAAACATCATGTTAAGGATGGGTATTGAAGAAGGTGAAGTGATTCAGCATTCGATGATCACCAAATCTATTGAGCGTGCGCAACGAAAAGTTGAAGAAAACAACTTTGGTATCCGTAAACGGTTGCTTGAATACGATGATGTGATGAACTCGCAGCGTTCGGTTATTTATGCAAAGCGTAAAAATGCTCTGTTTGGCGAGCGTTTAGAAGTAGATTTAAGCAATACATTTTACGATACTGTTGAAGATATCGTAACAGAATACAAAGAGACTGCCAATTTCGAAGGCTTTCAACTGGAATTTATCAGGATCTTTTCGGTAGACCCGGAAATAGATGAAAATGAGTTTTCAACTACATCTATTCAGAAATTAACCGATCGGATTTTCCAAAAAGTAACGGAGTTCTATCAACGTAAAACTGAAGCCATTTCGCAGCAAGCATATCCTGTACTCAAACAGGTGTTTGAAGAGCGGGGTGAGTTTATTGAAAATATCATCGTTCCGTTTACAGATGGTTTGAGAGGAATGCAGGTCGCTGCAAATCTTAAAAAAGCGGTGGAGACCAAAGGTATTGAGGTCTTTAAGTCTTTCGAGAAAACAGTGGTTCTGGCGCTGATAGATGAGGCCTGGAAAGAGCATTTACGTGAGATGGATGAGTTGAAGCAGTCTGTACAGAATGCGGTTTACGAGCAAAAGGATCCATTGGTGATTTATAAGATGGAAGCCTTTAACTTGTTTAAACAAATGCTGGTGACTGTGAATAAAGACGTAGTAAGCTTCTTATTCAAAGGTGGAATCCCATCTCAGGAATCTGAAGAGGTGCGAGAAGCTCGTCCAAGGCCTAAGCAGGATCTGTCAAAATTAAAGGTTTCAAAGCCTCAGCTTGCTGCAGTAGCAAGCGGAGGTGGTGCTCCGATGGAAGACACCCGCGAAATTCAAAAGACGATGCCTGTTCGAGCAGAAGTTAAAATCGGGCGAAATGACCCTTGTCCTTGCGGAAGCGGAAAAAAATATAAAAATTGCCACGGAGCAGGTTTGGAATAGACTTAAATAGCCCGTTTGTAATCTCGACGATAGGAGAGACCTCTTGAGGTAACAAAATTCTTCTGCCTTCGCGGAAGATAATGTCAGGCAAACAAACGGGGTAATAAAATATGTTGAAAGAAAAAATTCAGGCGTTAGCAGAGAGTATTCATAATGACGTGGTAAGTCTTAGACGACACTTACATCAAAATCCTGAGCTTTCATTCGCCGAATATCAAACCTCGGCGTTTGTGAAATCACAATTAGATACCTTGGGTATTTCATGGACTGCTATGGCCGATACCGGGGTGGTTGCATTAATTAAGGGCGATAAGCCTTCTGATTCTGTAGTAGCTTTGCGTGCAGACATGGATGCTTTGCCTATTGTCGAGGTTAATGATGTTCCCTATAAATCTAAAAATGAAGGTGTGATGCATGCTTGCGGACACGATGTTCATACTTCTTCCTTATTAGGTGTTGCAAAGGTGCTTCAAGCTTTACAGCCAGAATTTGGTGGAACCATAAAGCTTATTTTCCAACCAGCCGAAGAGAAACTTCCCGGCGGAGCGAGTATTATGATTAAAGAGGGGGTTCTCGAGAATCCTAAGCCTCAGGCCGTCATCGGCCAGCATGTAATGCCCTTAATTGATGCCGGAAAAATCGGAATCCGGTCGGGGAAATATATGGCATCCACAGACGAGCTGTATGTCACCGTGAAAGGAAAGGGCGGGCACGCTGCGCAGCCTCAGCAAAATATCGATCCTGTTTTAATCACCTCGCACATAATTGTTGCTTTGCAACAGATAGTAAGCCGGGTTTCAGATCCTAAGCTTCCTACAGTTTTGTCATTTGGTAAAGTGATCGCTAACGGAGCTACAAACGTTATCCCAAACGAAGTTCAGCTCGAAGGAACCTTTAGAACCATGGATGAAGAATGGCGTGCCGAGGCTCACAGAAGAATGAAAAAAATGGCCGAGGGCATAGCCGAAAGCATGGGTGGAACTTGTGACTTTAAGATTGTGAATGGCTATCCTTTCCTGGTAAACGAAGAGCAGCTCACCGAACGAGTGCGCAACTTTGCAGTAGAATACCTTGGCGCAGAAAACGTCGAGGATCTGGATATCTGGATGGCGGCAGAAGATTTTGCGTACTATTCTCAGGCAGCCGACGCCTGTTTTTATCGCTTAGGAACCCGGAACGAAGCAAAAGGAATTGTATCATCAGTGCATACTCCGACGTTTGACATAGATGAAAATGCTTTAAAAACCAGTGTCGGATTAATGACTTACACCGCGTTAAGGCAGCTGGGTAATTAGAAGCCCAAAAACGGGTTGGATGAGATGAAGAAAATTTTTATAACGCTGCTTTTTTTTGCCGTTGTGATTTCTGCGAAAAGTCAGCAAATTCCACGTTTTAATCCTGATACAGTTATTACTATCACCCTCGATTCGGCTATAAATATCAAGTCGAAGAGAATAAGTATTGAAACTTTTATAGATAAAATCATAACCGATACCAGCTTCTATGAAGCTTTTCGGGACATGAAAAAGTATAGTTTCACTGCCGAAAACCGGGTGTTTACCTACAATAAAAAGAACCGGGTAGAAGGGAAGATTTACAGACGTATTTTCCATAATAACGACGGCCCTTACAAAATGCAGCTCCTTAGTAAGCAGGATAGTGGCAAGTTGTTTAAGAAGAACGGAAAGTACCAGTTGTATACAGTGGAAATGTTTGACTACATTTTCATGAATGCCTATAATTCCGATTTTGTGCCTTCTGCATCATCTGGTTCCGGAAAAAAAGCCGGTGGTAGTAATGAGTCGTATAAAGACAAACTAAAAACTCTCATTTTTAGTCCCGGGCGACCGATAAAAGGCGTTCCCTTTATCGGGAATAAAACGGCCATCTTTACGCCGAATATGCGTCAGTATTACGATTATTCTTTCTTTAGCAGCACCTATCTTGATACTATACCGGTGTATAAATTTGTAGTTAAGGTTAAACCCGATCTATCTAACTGGACGAAAGATGGATTAATGATAAAGGAGCTGACTACTATTTTTGATAAGCGGAATCTTCAAATTATGGGTAGGTACGTCGATATGAAATACGACAATCTTGCGTTTGATTTTGATGTTCAAATGAATATTGAACTTGGATATTTTGATAATAGAGAGGTTCTTCTTCCTACAAAAATTAGTTATCAGGGCAACTGGGATATTCCTTTGAAAGCTCAGGAACGGGCAAGCTTTTTGATTTTACACAAGGGCTACCGATTAGGGAAAAAATAAATTACTTTTTCCATTCAGGCGGTGGAACAAAAATGTATTCCTGCAGAGAAGCTTTAAGGTTGGTGGTGCTGTCGATGGTAATCTTTTTGGTAGCTTTTTTAAAGGAAACGTCCATCGCTGCACAGAACACTATAATACCGGCGCCTATTCCTGCTGTTTTTAGTCCTTCAGAAAGATTGGACTGAAAAGGACTGGCTGCGATGAAGCCTAAGCCCACCCATGAAGGATAAAAGTAAAATGGAGATTTTTTTTGGCGAAATACTTTTATCTTTCTCAAGTCGCAGTAACACATGTTATATGTTTTTCCCCTATATACCAACGTTGCAGAAGTATCGTTGAGTTCTGTTACAAAGCCTTTAATACTTTTCGAGTTAGACGAGTAGGCTTCAATGTAGTAGTTTTGCTTTTTTTGAGAACTCGCGGTTAGTACTGACAGGACCAGCACTATCAGGCAGAGATTTTTCATTGATTTTAATATTGGACAGGTAAAGTATAAAAAAATACTTAAACTCGTAACGCTGATGATTGCCAAAGAAACCGTCGATAAGATTTTAGATACCGTTCGCATTGAAGAGGTAGTAGGCGACTTTGTGCATCTCAAAAAGAGAGGTACGAGCCTGATTGGTAATTGCCCCTTCCATAATGAAAAAACGCCTTCATTTCACGTCTCGGTAAATAAAGGGATTTATAAATGCTTTGGATGCGGTAAAGGCGGCGATTCTACCCGCTTCATCATGGATCATGAGAAATATTCATATCCAGAAGCATTAAAGTACCTCGCCAATAAATACAATATCGAAATTGAGGAGATCGAAGCCTCTCCGGAGCAGCAAATTGCCGATAGTCGTCGCGAAAGTTTATTTGTTATTTCGACTTGGGCAGCGAAGTTCTTCAGCGAGACCATGTGGGAAACCCAAGCAGGTCAAACTATCGGACTGGGCTATTTCAAAGAACGTGGGTTCCGTGATGATATCATCAAAAAATTCGAGCTGGGCTATTCTCCTGACGAATGGGGTGTTTTAGGCGAGAAGGCAATCAGAGAAGGCTTTAAGGAAGAGTTTTTAGAAGAAACGGGGCTGTCTATCCGTAGCGATAAAGGTGGACTTTATGACCGCTTCCGCGGAAGGGTGATGTTCCCGATTCATAACTTTACCGGGAGAATTATTGGATTTGGCGGTCGGACTCTTAAAACCGATAAAAATGTTCCAAAGTATGTAAACTCACCGGAGAGTGAGATCTATCATAAATCAAACGTTCTTTACGGTCTCTTTTTCGCGAAAAAAGCCATTCGCGATCTAGACAACTGCTACCTGGTGGAAGGTTATGCAGATGTTCTTTCGGTGCAACAAGCCGGAATCGAAAATGTGGTGGCTTCTTCGGGAACCTCCCTTACTATAGAGCAAATCAGGTTAATTTCGAGGTTTACAAAAAATATCACTATCCTTTTTGACGGCGACGCAGCCGGGATTAAAGCCTCACTTCGTGGTCTGGATATGATACTGGAGGAAGGGCTGAATGTGAAAGTGGTGCTCTTCCCGGAAGGAAATGATCCTGATTCGTATGTGCAGAAGCTGGGAAGTGCCGCCTTTAAAACATTCCTGGAGAAGAATCAAAAAGATTTTATACTCTATAAAACATCCATTCTTTTAAAGGATGCAGGTAACGATCCAATAAAAAAGGCGGGCATTATTCATGATGTAGTAGATAGCATCGCTAAAATACCTGATGGTATAAAGGCCTCTGTCTTTATCCGTGAGTGCAGTTCTTTAATGCAAATTGAAGAGCGCGTTTTAATTGCTGAACTAAATAAGCTAAGGCTTAACAAGAATAAAAAGGAAAGCAGCCGGGCTGAGCCGCCATCTGGCCAGCCGGAAGAATTGCCACCACCAGATGGGTTTTTAGATTCGGATAATTATACCGACAACGACGAGTTTCAGGAAAGGGAAATTATCCGTCTGTTATTAAACTATGGTCACGAACTGGTGCACTGGGACGGTATAACCGACACTTACATTGCACCTTATGTAATTTCCAACCTGGCCGACGTCACCTTCGATAATCCTCAGTGTAAAGCAATTCTGGAACAATATAATAAGCAAATCGAAAACGGGGAGTTGCCGACTGTTCAGGATTTTATTCAACACCCTGATCCTAAAATATCCGAGATGGCTATTTCACTTGTTTCTTCTCCGCATAATTTAAGTGAAAACTGGTATCTCAAACGTAAGATTTATGTGCGTAATGAATCTGAGAACATGAGGGCGACCATTCTGGGCGGTATATTTCATTTGAAGAAACGTAAGATTGATCGCATTCTTAAGAATATACGGCAGGAAATCCAGCAGGAGACGAACGAAGACAATCAAACGATATTAATGCAACGTTACATGCGTGTAAAGGAAGTGGAAAAAGGGATATCAAGTTTTCTGGGATCTGTGATTTTAAAATAATGGCGGTTCACAATATTTTAGGCCAGCAAGGCGAAACCATCGCCAGAAAGTTCCTCGAAGAAAACGCCTACGAAATCCTCGACGAAAACTGGTGCTTTGGTAAAGCCGAAGTCGACTTGATAGCCTATCGCGACAAGCGTATTGTTTTTGTTGAAGTAAAAACCCGTACCACTACAGGTTTCGGTCAGCCCGAAGATTTTGTCAATGAATCTAAACAAATTCTTTTGCAAAAGGCAGCAGAAGAATACCTTTACCTTATGAATTTCAAAGGTGAAATTCGTTTTGATATTATTTCTATTCTTTTCGGAAAGAATGGAGAATATAAACTGAAACATATTGAAGATGCTTTTTGGTAGATTAACACAACGGCTTTTTTTTCTCTGTACGATAATAGCTTCAATAATCAGTTCTTGCAAGAGATCGGATAGCCTGCCCATTTCTTTTGTGTCTCCAACCGAAGGCGCCCGGGTAGTTTCAGGTGAAAGCGTTATACTTAAAACTAACGTAGAGCCCGGCAAATTTGATTCTATAAAGTATTTGGTTGATAACGAGTTGGTTGGCAGCCGAAGAGACACTCAAGGGGTTAAGTTTTCAACGTCGGGTTATCCATTTGGAGGTCGCTTGTTAACGGCCATCATCTATGCTGGTACAGATTCAACCGAGATAACATCAAATATTCAGTTGCTGCCTTCAAAAGCTCCTAGTAAGTACAGTTACGAAGTGGTGAATACATTTCCCCACGATACTAGTTCGTATACCCAAGGACTGGAATATCATGATGGTATTTTATTTGAAAGTGACGGAATGTACGGTGAGTCAAGTCTGCGTAAAGTGGATTTGAAGACAGGGCGCGTTTTACAAAAAGTGGACATTCCGGCTCAAACTTTTGCTGAGGGGATAACGGTGATAGGCGACAAAATTATTATGTTAACCTGGCAGGAGCGTATCGGGTTCGTTTATGATAAAAATAGCCTTAGTAAAGTATCCGAGTTTCCACATAATTCAGGGACAGGTGAAGGTTGGGGCCTGGCTTTTGACGGGAATCATATTTTAAGTACTGACGGTTCAAATATTATTTATTTGTTAGACAAAAACACCTATCAAAGAGAAGGTATAATACAGGTATACGATAGTAAGGGTCCTGTTGACAGTCTGAATGAGTTAGAATATATTGACGGTAAGATCTACGCAAATATCTATCAGCAAGATCGAATAGTTATTATTGACCCTAAAACCGGTGGTGTAGAAGCCGAAATAAATTTGCAGGATCTGGCCCCGTATGCAGACCGGCTTGAGACCGGGTATGTTCTTAATGGCATAGCCTGGGATGCTCAGGGCAGGCGTTTATTTGTAACCGGCAAAAAGTGGAATAAGCTTTTTGAGATTAAGGTAAATAAACCGGGGGCGACGGTTGCAAGCAATCTCTAACTACAGTGGTTGGTCTGAGTACTTCGACGGCTCAGCATGCGCCATCAAAGTTAATGCAGCATCCACCTAATACGTTATTCTCTCTCCTTTTTAAGGGCTGGGTTTATCGATTTATCAACTTTTGGTCGCTATTAACGTCGTGCCGGTTAGAGTCACCGGATATACCCTTAATGGTGTAGTAGCAGGGCCTAATAATATAGTTCCCGCACTGCTAAACTCTGCACCATGATTCGTGCACTTTATTCTATTCTCTGCCTGTACCCAAATCAGCTGTCCTGCTTCATGTGTACAAACAGGTGCAGTTGCAATAAAAGAATTCACACTGTTGCTTGCAGCTATTCTGAAGAATAAGATCCCATTAGCAGTTACTTTACTCCCGACTGCTGGTAGAGAAGCAATTTCTACACTGGCTGTGGTGCCGGTACCCGTCCCAGGATCCTGATCTCCATCACCTTTCTTTCCACAGGCCTGAAAGCATGTACCTGCACATACCATTGCAAAGCTGATTCCCAGGGTTTTTAAAAATTCATCTCTTTCCATATGCTAGTAAATTTTAGATTGAATATCAGGGTTTTTCGATTTGCGAAGGCTAAAATTTCTTGACATGGTGAAGCCAAAACGCACTCCACCATTGTTCCACGATTTTTGAGTGTCTGGTATAAAGCTGTTTTCAATGATATACTCCGAGTTCATGAAGTTCAGGGAAAAAACATGGCCCCCAGTTTCGATTTCAAGCCCAACTCCTAAAGGGTTAAAATAATGGTCAAATAGTCCTTCAGGTCTCCCAAAGGCATTCACCAGTTGATAATCGCCAACCAGCGACAGTCGTTTGCTTAGCTTAAATCGTCCGGCGAAACCAAGGCTAAAAAGATTTTGATTGTCGCCAGTGCCAACATGAAGAGATCTTAGTAAATAAGTTGGCGATATTTGAACTGAAAGGCGTTCAGAAAATTTTCTGGAAATTAGAGCCTGGAAAACATAACTGGTTCTCGTGGAATCGTCGTTAAATTCATTCTCAAACTCTTCTTCTCTGGTGATGATTCCTGCCTGCGCCAGCAGTGTAAGCGTTACGGGGGAGGCTCCTTTACTCTGGCCAATTGCTTTTTGCTTTGCAAAAAAATTAAACAGTTCATTGTGCTTGCTTCGTCCTATACCGAGCGTAAGCCGATCGGTTAATCCATAATCGAAGCCGATGTATAGATCCGTGGCTACATCTAGTCCGTAAAGTGTGTGCGAACCTCCGAAATTCCCTCCAACATCGCCAAAATGATGCCGGATCCTGAGATCGAGATCATATTTCTTTTGTGTTTCGGTCGAGTGAGATAATACTATTCTGGTAGATTTAAATGTAGCTGAAGCTTGGTTTCCCAGGTATTTTGATGAGTCCAGCGAGCTTAGCAATGAATCAGCGTCCTGTGCCCGCACAGCCGGAGCAAGAAAGATCAGACCGAGTACGGTGATGAAAAGTTTGTTCATAAAGGTTTTAAGGTTTTAGTGTGGCGTCTATATTCACTTTAATAACTTCGGCTATTTTGGTCATCACCAGCTTAGGTATTTTAATGTTATGGTCAGCGCAGGCTACATCAAAGCCGGCGATCAATTGTACTGTGCCATTTGTAATCCTTATTTTCCCTGGAATAGTGCGTTGCTTCGGTACTCCGTGAATGAGGAGTATTCCGGTTGCAGTTACATTATATTCGCCTTCTTTACTAAAGTCTATTGACTGATTTATCTTGCCATTAAACTTCGCATAAGGATATTTGTCGCTTTCCATGTAGTTCTCATTGAAATGTTCCTGCATCAAACCCTTCGAAAACTCAAAGCTTTTAATGGCAACCTGGAAAGCAATGCTCGCGGTTTTTCCGATTAACACTGCTACGCCATTGTCAGAGGCGGCCTTGATATCCTCAATCGGTGTAGAGGAAAAGAAGCGCACTCTGGCATTTTTACTGGTGAAGTTTTGTGCTAAGGCAGGCATATTTAGTCCTGCCACTATTACTAAAGCTAAAAGCAACTTACTTGATTTTTTTACTGATATCATAAGTTAGATTTAATGAGATTCCACTTGATTTCAGGCGCACGTTTCCCTCGCCCACACCGCCCAAAGGTAGTTTTAGATAAGGTTCTATACCCACACGGATGCCGGATGGTTTCGGCCTTATTTCGTAACTGCCAGAGAGGGTAAGGACACTTAAGTAATGTTGGTTTTCATTGTTTTTTACCAGCAGATAGTCTTTATAGCCAGAATAATGGTTATACCGGAAGTTGTATTCCTCCCTTAGCATCAGGTAAGATGAAAGCCCTGAAGCCACACGTATTTGTTTATTGCCTGTTTTTACCAATGAGTAGGATACTTGTAAAGGAATCTCGAGAATATTGCAAGAGGCATCAATGCCTTCAACTTTACTGGCACGGGAAGAATTTTGCATATGGTAACTATAGCCATTTGCAGAATAATTTTTGGGCCCGTATTTAACTCCGGAGCTCAAAGTAATTCTGTCAGAGATTGAAGCATTGAGCAAGAGGCCGAAGTTTAGAGTGCCTTTGCTGCCCTCAAAAGATTTGATGGCGCTAAAGTCGGGTCCGGCCATCGCAGTAACGCTGAAGGTCAGTTTTCTGCGTTTCGGAATAGCTTTATCGTTGGCTGTTTGAATGCTGTCGATAGAGGCGGCGTTGGGGTTCTCTTGTGTAACTAACTCTGGTTCGGTTGTAGTGACTGGGGGCGCCGAGGATTGTGCAATAACCACAGAGCTGTCTGAACTCATAGGTTGCGGGTCTTGAGGCACCGAACTGTAGACAAAGACGTTATTCTTTGTAAATGCTTCATGATTTTTTATACCTCTCAGGGGGATATTAGTTTTGACACGAGGTTCAGAATCAGTGAAGTCCGTGTTAACAGACGGTTTTTCTCCCGATTCTGTCCTTGTAGTAACTGATACGGATGTGTTCATATCGGCAGATTTAGTCTTCTGCCCGATGTTTTTCGGGTGTTTAGCAAGCTTGTTTTGTTGATCTTTAATTGCATTATTATCGAATAGCAAGTAAGCTCCTCCGCAAAGCAGTAAAAGTAAAACCACAAAGCTGCTGTTTCTGATAAAAACAATTCGGTCCCTTCTCCGGAGCTTTTGCTCCATTTTATTCCAGGCAGATTCGTCGAAATCATAATCAAATGATTCCGTTTTTTGCTTCAATAGCTCATCGAACTGCTTGTCTGATAACTCTTTCATGATATTTTATACATCCGCGTTCCCGCCTCATCGTCGTCAACTGCATTCAACATTTCTTTCAATCTATGGCGGGCCTTAAACAGGTTCGATTTTGATGTCCCTACTGAAATGGAAAGCATAGCAGCAATTTCCTCATGAGTATATCCATCTATTACGAACAGGTTAAAAACCGTGCGGTACGTAGTAGAAAGCTTCTGTACCAGTTTGATTAAATCGTCATAATTTATCCTTGATAAAATATGCTCTCTTTCTTCGAGCTCATGACTGCTGTTTAGTTCCTCCATCTTCGTACGTCGGATTCTTTTCCTGTAATAATCTATCGAGGTATTAATCATGATGGTGCTAAGCCAGGAATTGAAGGGCCGGGTGTTATCGTATTTTCCAATATTGGTGAATACTCGCATAAACCCATCATTCACAATCTCAACCGCTTCCTCCCTATGTTCGGCATACCGAAGGCAGATTTTTATGGAAAATCCAAAATATTGACGGTATAGATCCTTCTGACTTTTTCGGTCTCGGGATTTACAGCCGGATATAATTTGTTGAAGTTGAGATGAGTCCATCAATAATTAACTCAATATAACCAGAAGTACGGAGTTTATTATGGGGTGGTTGCTTCGGGAGGGAATTTTTTTAATGAAGGAGGCAGTATTTCACTTGTAGAAGACGGCTGGAATATCAACTTATGTTAAGCTGGCGATGGCTTCTAAGCCAGACTAGCCCCCTACCCTGGGTTTGCCTAAAAGTATTGTTTACTTTTTATGGGGCTTTTATTTCAAAGACGTTCCATCTCGCACTTAAACCTGATGGCAGGGAAAAGCCCGGAATGAAGCCTCGGTCAGCGCGCCGAATGAGGACTTGGACCGAACAGCAGGACTACAGAATCTACAGAGACCGGCTGTTCGTTTTCAAATTATCAAAAAATCACCACAGTGCTGTGCTTATTTCGAATCTCTTCGCCAGCTTTTATACTGGTTTATTAAACCGTTTGTGGATGCATCGTGTGAGTCGATTTTAGTATCGCTCTCCAATTCTGGTAAAATCTTGTTTGCCAGTTGTTTCCCCAATTCTACGCCCCACTGATCGAAACTGAAAATATTCCAGATGATGCCTTGTACAAAGATTTTGTGCTCATACATGGCGATAAGCGCACCCAGAGTTTCGGGGGTTATTTTCTTTACGAGGATGGAGTTGGTTGGACGATTCCCCTCAAATACCTTGAAGGGGGCTAGTTTCTCTATTTCTGCTTCTGATTTTCCTGATGTCTTTAATTCTGCTACCACCTCTTCATATGTTTTGCCATTCATCAATGCTTCGGTTTGTGCAAAGAAATTGGATAACAAAAGGGTGTGATGGGAGCCGATTTTGTTATGCGACTGAGCCGGCGCGATAAAATCGCAAGGGATCAGCTTTGTTCCCTGGTGAATTAACTGATAAAATGCATGTTGCCCGTTTGTTCCGGGTTCACCCCAAATCACTGGTCCGGTTTGATAATTGACGGCCTCGCCATTCCGGTCTACATTTTTACCATTGCTTTCCATGTCGCCTTGCTGGAAATACGCTGCAAAGCGGTGCATATATTGATCGTATGGCAAAATAGCATGGCTTTCTGCTTCGAAGAAATTATTATACCAAATACCAAGTAAAGCAAGAATCACTGGCATGTTCTGCTCGAATTCTGCTTTACGGAAATGTTTATCCATTTCGTGTGCACCTTTTAACAATGCTTTGAAATTGTCGAAACCTATCCCTAACGCAATTGAGGTACCTATTGCACTCCATAATGAATATCTTCCTCCTACCCAATCCCAGAATCCGAACATGTTTTTGGTATCTATTCCGAACTCCGAAACTGCTTTTGCATTGGTAGAAAGAGCGGCGAAATGTTTGGCAACACCTTCCTGTGCCCCCCCGTTGTTCAAAAACCAGGCACGAGCGCTGTGTGCATTGGCCATCGTTTCTTGTGTAGTAAAGGTTTTAGAGGCGATTAGAAATAACGTTGTTTCGGGATTTACTTTCTTTAAAGTTTCGGCTATATGTGTGCCGTCTACATTGGATACAAAGTGGAGGCTTAGGTGGTTTCTATAAGCCTTTAATGATTCATACACCATTACCGGACCTAAGTCAGAGCCGCCAATGCCGATGTTCACAATGTCGGTAATTGCTTTGCCGGAGTAGCCTTTCCATTCGCCCGATATCACAGAATTGCAAAACATTTCCATTTTATCCAGAACTGCTTTTACATCGGGCATCACATCAACTCCATCCACTACAATGCGTTCATTTCCCTGATTTCGCAGAGCAATATGTAACACGGCACGTCCTTCAGTTTCATTGATTGGTTCAGCAGCGAACATAGCGTCAATAGCTTCTTTCAAATTACACTCTTTAGCCAGCTGCGTTAACAGAGCCATGGTTTTATCAGAGATCCGGTTTTTTGAATAATCTAAAAGAATATCGTTAAACTGAAGCGAGAACTTGTTGAAACGTTCAGAGTCTTCTGCAAAAAGACTGCGCAGATGCTGATTGCTTACTTCGATAAAATGATCGGTTAAATATTGATAGGCTTGAGTTTCTGTGAAATTTATTTTAGGAAGCATACATTAAAATTTGGACGAAGATAAAAATCTTGGCTGATTTAGCGGCGGCTATTGATTCATCACCACCTTATCGCCCTTTTTTATGGCGCAGCCTTTAAGGGTTTTTCCGCTGATGGTAGCCTGAGCCGAGTAGTTATACTTTCTGTCGGACATGCCGTCGCTGCAGGTTTCTTTTGTAATAAGGATTTTGATCGACTGCTTTTTGTCGTTCGTGGTCTGGTAAATTAATGTGTTTCCGGACGCTTTTGCGGCTTTATATGGGAATACATAGGTTTTTTCGCTGCCAACGTCCTTAAGCGCAATTATTTTCTCGGAAGGAATAATATCAACTGACCAAAAAGGCTCATTTCCCAGCGCAACAAACTCATATTGAAAGCAATCTGTGCTGAATGATTTTTGTTTAGCAGTTTTCACTTCTGTTACCGCAAGTACATTTTCATATTCTGCAGCATAGCCAACTGTTGATTTGCCTTTTAGATAGCCTTTAATCTCTACGTAAATGCTCTCATAAGGATAAGAAAGAAAGCCTTCCGTTTGTTTGTAACTGGCGTTCAGCTTATTGCTTTTATCTTCCAGCCAGTAAACTTTTGAAAGGTTGTTACAGTCGCGAAAGGTGCTTACTTCATTGCCAGACGTGTATAGGCCCTTGAACAATTTTATTTCTTTGGAAATTGGAGTTTGAGTGGATGCAGGAGTTAAGGGGGTATCCTCAATCGTACCGTCTGATTGCAGGCTGTCAGTTACCGAGGTGTCTCCGGGGTCTAGGGAAGCTGATTTGTTTGCCGGGCCGCATCCAATCCAGATAATCAGAGCGGCGATGAGGGATAGCATTTTCATTTTCTTTGTTTTCGGCCGGCAATCCGGGGCAATCTAGATTAATTATATAACAAAAAAGGGTGTAATTGTTCGGCTTTTTTTTGAATTGTTAAGCTCGCTCATAAGGTTTCTAAACCTTATAGATATACATTCCATCCTTTTCTATACTTTTGCGACATGACTAAAGAGCAGTTACAGGATTTAAGGGACAGAGTAACGTCCCTGAGGAGGCATCTTTGACATCGACAAGAAGCTTGATGAACTCCATATCGAACAAGAGCTAACCCTCACCCCCGACTTCTGGGATAAACCCAAGCAAGCTGAAAAAGTTCTGCACTCCATCAAAGCAAAGAAGGTCTGGACAGACGGCATTGTTGAGGTCGACTCGGCTGTAGAGGATGCTGCCGTGATGTATGAGTTTTTTCAATCTGGAGACGCTACAGAAGATGAACTAAAAGAACAATATCAGATAGCACTTACTAAACTCGAAGAACTTGAGTTTAAAAACATGTTGAGCGCCGAGGAAGATCAGTTTAATGCGGTTCTTCAAATTACGGCTGGTGCGGGTGGTACAGAGAGCTGCGACTGGGCTCAGATGCTGATGCGAATGTATATCATGTGGGGAGAGAAGAATGGATACAAGGTAACTGAACAGGATTTCCAGGAGGGGGAGGTTGCCGGAGTCAAATCGGTAACTCTTCAGATAGAAGGTGAATTTGCCTATGGGTACCTGAAAGGCGAAAATGGAGTTCACCGCCTGGTGCGGATTTCGCCCTTCGATGCAAATGCAAAACGTCACACATCATTTGCCTCTGTGTATGTTTATCCCTTAGTTGACGATACTATAGAAATTGAAGTAAATCCGGCAGATATCGAGTTTGAAACCTTCCGCTCTGGTGGTGCAGGCGGGCAGAATGTAAACAAGGTGGAAACAGCCGTTCGATTATATCACAAACCTTCCGGAATCATTATCAAGAACCAGGAATCTCGCTCACAACTTCAAAATAAGGAAAATGCAATCCGCTTGCTGAAATCTCAGTTGTATGAAGCCGAGATGCGGAAACGCCAGGAGGCTTCTGCGGCGATAGAGGGAAGCAAGAAGAAGATAGAATGGGGGTCGCAGATCAGAAGCTATGTTTTGGATGATCGGCGGGTAAAAGATCACCGAACAAATTACCAAACCTCTAACCCCCAGGCGGTGTTAGACGGTGATATAAATGATTTCATTAAGGCGTATTTAATGGAATTCTAGCATGCTTAAGCTTTCCAAAAGTTCCAGACTTTTGGAAAGTTTTTATTTCTCTGTTTCTACAACAGCGAGCAACTCTTCAATCTCTTTTACCTTATCGTCATATCCTAACTTCGAATAGGAAGAAATCAAATTTCTCAATATCCTTCGAATGATATCCTCGTTTTTACAGGGTTCATAATACTCTTTCGCCGGTGTGAGGTTCAATTGCTTCAGGAAGGAATCCACGTCTTTTCTGCTAAAAATGAACCCCTTGTTAAAGGCATTGATATAAAACAAAACACCTTCTTCCGATATGTATTCTTTCGCCTCGTCGATATAAGCAAGGATAAAATGTTGCGGTAAATTTACCCCGTAAATCGGGATGTCAAGCTTCTGCGCAATTACCGAATAAATAATGGCGAGCGAGATCTGGTTCCCTTTTTTGCTCTCAAGTACCTGACTGATGTATGAGTTTTGAGGGTCCTGGTGATTGGTGGTATTCCCCGAAAAATTATAAATACTGTATAAAACATGATTAATAATTTTTACCTTCTCAATGGCGCTCATATCGTACACCATCTGCAGCCAGATCTCCCTCTTTATTTCCTCAATCTGGTTGATTATTTTTAGAGGATCCATATCAGGGTACTGGTATTTATTAAGGATGATAACCCCCTGAAGCAAATCGAAAGCGCCTCCATGATACCATAGCTCCAGCTCTTTTTTAACCGAGTGATACTGGATTTTATGCACAAGATTCTCGATCCGCTCTTGCAGAACCGCATCGAAAGATTGCTCCCAGGCGCTTTCCAGATATTCTATTACCTCGTTCCCATAAGATAGCAGCTTTTCTTCGACATGCTGCGCTATCTCTTCATCCGGATCATCAAGCAATTTTATTAAAGATTCGAGTTCCTTATTATTAATCATCTTTTACTAAAATATAAAAATGCCTGATACAGTTTACGCCGGCTGAACTTTTTTTGACAACTATCATAATGATATCGCTATAGATTTATCTAATTTTGGCGCACATGATTAATTGGCAATTGCTCAAATCGTATATCAGGCATAGGTTAAAAGCGAAAACTCGCCATGGAATTCATTCCCCTTTTGTATATAACCTGGTCGATAAAGTTATTTATGACTTTAAGTCCCGCAGGGAATATGAACCGCTTGAGTCTTTAAGACAAGCGTTATTATCAGACCCCCGCCAGATTACTATCACCGACCTTGGAGCGGGTTCGCATGTAAACAACAACAAACAAAAGCAGGTGAAAGAACTTGCAAAAAATGCACTTAAGCCTAAAAGACTGGCCCAATTAATTTATAGACTTGCTAACGATCGCCAGCCAGCGAATATTATTGAGTTAGGTACTTGTTTGGGTTTAACTACTGCATATCTTGCCAAAAGCAGTCCCGAAGCCCAAGTTACCAGTATTGAGGGATGTCCTCAAACAGCAGCGCTTGCCCGCGAGAATCTGGATAAACTGAAAATTGAAAATGTCAAGCTGCTAACAGGCAACTTTGATGCGTTGATGCCTGGGCTCATTGAACAAACAGAATCGCTCGACTTTGTGTTTGTAGATGGAAATCATAGAAAAGAGGCCACGTTGAATTATTTTAACTGGTGTCTTGCCCGGGTGAACGACAATACTGTGCTCATTTTTGATGACATCTATTGGAGTAAAGGGATGGAAGAGGCCTGGGATGAAATAAAAAGCCACCCGAAAGTGAGTGTAACAGTCGACCTTTTTTGGATTGGATTAGTTTATTTCAAAAAGGGTCAGGAAAAAGAGCATTTCTATATTAAATATTGAAAGTACGGGTTATATTTAACCGCCAAAACCGAATTTTAAACCATATGCGCTCACGTTTTTTCTGGATATTTTTCTGCGCTCTTGTTACCGGATTAAGCAGCACTGCTCAGATACGTGTATCGCGTATCGACATCAACAAATGGGTAAAGGACAATTTTGCCGGGCAGGGAGTTGTAATTGGTAATATCAAGGTGCATGGCAACCCACTTTCGATGGGTGCATTTAGTAGCTCTAATAATGCTATTGAAATTCAAAAAGGCCTTATTCTGTCTACCGGTGCAGCGTCTTCTGTAGCCGGATTAAATAATAAATCCAACCAATCTTATTCTTTCGGTGATGCCGAAAAGGATGCCGATCTTCAAAAATACATCAAGCCCAATTTATACGACGTAAGCATGATCGAGTTCGATTTTGTTCCGCTTGCAAATAAACTTCAGTTCAGATATCAGTTCGGATCTGAGGAGTATCCGGAATACGTAGGGTCGACTTATAACGACGTTTTTGGTTTTTTCGTTTCGGATGACAGCAGTAAAACAAACATCGCTTTAATCCCTGGGAAGAACGTTCCGGTAAGTATTAATACAGTGAATCATCTTACCAATGCCCAGTATTTTATTGATAACAACGTTTTTTTAAATACTAACAAAAGGGAAGCGCCGGTTGTAGAAGAGGAACCGCGCCGGGGTGTTTTTGGCAATATCTGGAAGGGCTTTAAAAGCATATTCGGTGGAAGTAGAAGCGATGAGGCAGGCGATAACGCCATCCGGAATAATCCGGCACTTTATAAAAAGACGAGGACTTCCGTATACAGATACCTTCAGTTTGATGGGATAACTAAAAAGTTAACGGCAAGTACCTATGTTATCCCCTACCAAAAATATCACATGAAAATCATCATCGCCGATGTGGCCGATAATATATTCGATTCGGGTGTTTTTATGGAGGATAAAAGCTTAACGGTTACTCAGGATACATCGCATGTCACATATGCCGATTACTCGGGCATTTCGAAAGTAGCCAACACCACACAGTTAATAGCCGGAAAAAAACTCCAGGATATCTTGCCTGACACGGTTTACATCCCAAACGCCACTATTTACTTTAAATCGGACAAGGCAGATGTCCTTCAATCTGAAATGAAGAAGCTGAAAAATGTGGCAGCCCTGTACGACAGAATCAAGGAACGGTATGTTATAAGAGTTGCAGGGCATACGGATAGTATAGGCAATCTGCAGTATAATATGGCGCTTTCGCGGAAGCGGAACGAATCTGTGATGGATGCATTACAACAAATGCGGGATATCGAAGTGCCTATAGAAATTACCGAAGATGCGTTTTTAAAACCCGTGGCTAAAAATGATACAGAAGAAGGGCGTATGAAAAACCGGAGAGTAGAAATATTCTTTGTAAAGCGGGATTAGTAGAACGACTTTAATGAAGGTGCTGCATCAAAACGCTTCCCCCAAAGCCAGATAAAAACCTTTCTGTCGTTCTTCACCATTTCGCTTCTCACCAAAGCCGTAGTCCATTCGTAAACTTAAGCCTCTTACCGTGTCGAAGAAGTAGCGTAACCCGGCACCATAACTGGGTTTAAATCTTTCAAAGTCTAAACGGGTGTTGTAAACAGTACCCGCTCCGGCAAAGCCCACAAAGCCAACTCTCGGAATTGGCCGGTATCTAAGTTCTATTTGGGTAGCAAGCAGATCATTGTTGCGGTAACGACCGGTATAATATCCACGCATCATCGCATCATTGCCCAGTTGCGGCAGCAGATAAAATGGTGCAGAGCCTCCTCCCAAAGTTTGATAATTCAGGTTAAAGCCCAGAACGGTTTTCGGGTTATAGCTTTTAAATGTTCTGAAATCTAATTTTACCAGGCTTCCTGTATAATTTTCACCGCCAAAAATATCGGGAGCATACGAGTAATTAAATTTTAGGAAGGTTCCTCTTGTTGAATAAACATTGGAGTTTCGGGTATCAATTATCTGTGAAAGTCCAAGGAAAAGAACTTCGCCACCATCTCTGTCCCGGATACCTGGACTGGTTTGATAAATTCCCCCGGGTTCCTTATCGCTAAACTGGTGATTTTCATAGCTGATATTCAGGCCGGTATAGCTGCCTCTCCTCATTAGTTTTTCAGCTTCCAGGCCTATTCTCACAAGTTTTTGAGTGATTTTTTCCTCATCGGCTTGTGTTGTTCTGTCGCCAATTCCATAAAAGTTAAAGGGGAAATTTTTATATCGCAAATCGCCAATATAATGATAGCGGTTTTGCTTTGACCAAATATCTGGCTTTAGCGTTACCATCGATTGTTTTTTGGTAGTAAACGAAATCAGGCCGGCAACGCTTGAGTTTCGTGTGCTGGTGTCTTTATCCGTATAAAAAGATGCAAGCGATACTAACCCATAATTGAATCCGGTTTCCTGAGTATAGCCAAATGCCGGCAAAATGAGAAAGCGACTTCTTTGAGTACTGTCGTTTTTATCCGAAAGAAAGCGCTCCAGTATCTTTTTTTGACTGAAAGCATTACAAATTTGCAGACAAAAAAATATTGCGATTGAAAATAAAAATTTCTTCATCGATGCGAATATAGCTTTTGTAAAAAAAAGATGAACAATTACCGGTGGTTTTCATTAATACAGCATGATTCGGAAGCGGTTACGTTGAGGCTACTTCGTGCAGCTAATAAAACAATTTTACTCTAGGAAAAATAGTAATTTTAGCGCTTTAAAAATTTACAATGGAAAGAGGACCTATATCGAAATTTATAGAGCACAATTATCGCCACTTTAACGCAGCGGCTTTGGTTGACGCCGCAAAAGGCTACGAAACGCATTTGCTTGAGGGCGGTAAAATGATGATCACCCTTGCCGGCGCCATGAGTACTGCCGAATTGGGTATTTCTCTGGCGGAAATGATTCGTCAGGGAAAAGTGGACATCATCTCTTGTACCGGAGCCAACCTGGAAGAGGATGTGATGAACCTTGTGGCGCATTCGCATTACAAAAGGGTTCCCAATTACCGCGATTTAAGCCCCCAGGAAGAGTGGGACTTGCTCGAAAATGGTTATAACCGGGTAACAGACACTTGTATTCCTGAAGAAGAAGCTTTCAGGCGTATCCAAAAGCACATCCATAAAATCTGGAAAGATGCTGAGGACAAGGGCGAGCGTTATTTTCCTCATGAATTTATGTATAAGCTCTTGCTTAGTGGGGTGATGAAAGAGCATTATGAGATTCCGGTTGAAAACAGCTGGATGATTGCCGCAGCTGAAAGAAATCTGCCGATCATTGTTCCCGGATGGGAAGACAGTACCATGGGAAACATCTTTGCATCGTACGTTATTAAGGGCGAGCTTAAAGCCAGCACCATGAAGAGCGGTATTGAATATATGGCTTGGTTATCAGACTGGTATCAAAAGAACTGCAGTGGCAAAGGCATTGGCTTCTTCCAGATAGGAGGTGGGATTGCCGGCGATTTTCCAATCTGTGTGGTGCCAATGCTTTATCAGGACCTGGAAATGCATGAAATTCCTTTCTGGAGCTATTTCTGCCAGATTTCAGACTCTACCACTTCCTACGGGTCATATTCGGGCGCCGTTCCCAACGAAAAGATTACCTGGGGTAAGCTTGATATCCATACTCCCAAATTCATTGTTGAGTCTGACGCGACCATTGTAGCGCCACTTATTTTTGCCTGGATTTTAAAACAGTAAGTTTGGTTTGCAATAGCATAAACTGTATTACAACGAATGACCTGTATCATTATATACACAACTCTGATCAAAAATCAAAAAAGTGTTTAAACGGACATTCGACATTTTCTTTTCAAACCGCCTCAGAAAAAATTCTGGGGCGTTTTTTTAATAATTTAGAATGATTATAAATTAGTATTATAGGTCATTGCAGTGTCATGCATCGACTAATTAATTATACTTTTGTCCTCCGAAAATGTTGGGGGAATCTCATTCAGCTTTCGTATACATATCAAATTTTAAAGAGTAAAATATAATATGAGGAGCATCTCATTGTTTTTTAGAAGTGTTGCAAAATCATTATTCCTAGTATCTTCTTTAAGTATCGGTATCCATGCTTATGCACAAAATAACACGGACGCCAATGCTGCTGCGGGGCAGGCTACATCAGGATCGGCAGCTGCCGGAGCGCCTGTAGTTGCAGCTGCTACAGCAGGAGATGCAGGTGCTGGCGGAGCTATTTTCAAACAGAAATGTACCAGCTGTCATGCTATTGACCGTGCGGTGGTTGGTCCCGCATTGAAGGGTATTTCAGAGCGCCGCGACAGGGAATGGCTGACTAAGTGGATAAAGAACTCGCAGGCATTAATTGCTTCCGGCGATCCGGAAGCTGTTAAGCTGTTTAACGAGTATAACAAGTTAGTGATGACTCCATTCCCCGAGTTGTCTGATGATGATATCAGCAATATCCTTGCTTTTATCGACGCAGAAGCAAATAAGCCAGCCGAAGCGGCAGGTGGAGCTGGAACCGCTGAAGGAGGTGCCGAAGGTGGTTCTGAACAAGGTGTCAGCGATTGGATGTTAGGCGGGATAATTGTCCTTGTTCTGGTAGCTTTATTTGTAATCCTTGTTTTAAACCGGGTAATCAAAACCCTGGAGCGCCTCTTGCTTCAAAAACAAGGTGTAGTGGTAGAGGAAGTTGAATCTGAGAGCACCGCTGTGCGTTTCAGAAGATTGGCTAAAAACAAGAAGTTTGTTGGTTTTGCAGTATTGCTTCTTGTCATCTTCCTTGGTTCTGTAGGATGGAAAGCGATGTGGGAAACTGGTGTTCACCAGGGATACCAGCCCGAGCAGCCAATTAAGTATTCTCACGAGTTACACGCCGGCACATTAAAGATCGATTGTCAGTATTGCCACTTTGGCGCTTACAAATCTAAAAATGCCTCTATTCCTTCGGCCAACGTTTGTATGAACTGCCATAACTATGTTACCGCAAGCGATAAATACAATGGCGAAACTTCTCCGGAAATAGCTAAAATATATAAGGCTTTAGATTACGATCCTCAGTCTAAAACTTATGGAGACAATCCAAAACCAATTCAATGGATTAGAATTCACAACCTTCCTGATTTGGCTTATTTCAATCACTCCCAGCACGTAACGGTTGCTGGAATTAAATGCCAGGAGTGTCATGGTCCTATTCAGGGCATGAAGGAAGTTTATCAATATGCGCCACTTACGATGAAATGGTGTATCAACTGCCACAAAACAAAAGATGTGAATTATAAAGGAAATGCTTACTACGATAAGATAGTAGCTGTTCACGATCAATTGAAAAAAGGTGTTCAGGTAACTCCTGCTATCCTGGGCGGTATCGAATGCGGTAAATGCCATTATTAATAATTTTATAAAAAGAACTTAGCACAACAGTTTATATAGCTTAAATGGAAAGCAATAAAAAATACTGGAAAGGTTTAGAAGAGCTGAAAACAACTCCCGAGTTTGTGGAGAATAACAAAGGCGAATTTGCCGAGTCGTTGCCAATAGAAGAAATATTAAGTGATGCGGGCTTAAAAGCTCCAACTCCACGTCGTGATTTCTTAAAAGCGATGGGTTTCGGTTTAGGTGCTGTTACTCTTGCAGCTTGTCAGAAAGCTCCTGTTCATAAATCAATTCCTTATTTAATTAAACCTGAAGAGGTTACTCCCGGCGTAGCTAACTACTATGTATCAAGCTACAAAGGCCATGGTATATTAGTTAAAACCCGCGAAGGCCGTCCCATAAAATTGGAAGGAAATCCTGCGTGTATCCTAGGCGAAGGTCGTCTTGATGCCGTTACTCAGGCTTCAATTCTCGATTTGTATGATGTATCTAAACTAAAAGACCCCAAGTTAGATGGTAAGGACGCTACCTGGGCTTCGGTTGATACTTTCGTTAAAGGTGAATTGAATAAGATCCAGGCTGGCGGAAAAAAGATCAGAATCGTTTCATCGACAGTAAACAGTCCGTCTACAAATAAAGTAATCGCAGATTTTGTAGCAAAATATCCTAATACAAGACATGTTCAGGTTGATGCTGTTTCTTACAGCGGAATTCTTGGAGCAAACCAGGCTAGCTTCGGCAGGGCGGTTTTACCTCATTATCATTTCGACAGAGCTGATGTTATTGTGAGTTTCGGTGCAGACTTCCTGGGTACCTGGATCTCTCCGCTAGAATTTAACCGTCAATACGTTGTTAACCGTAACCTGGCGTCTTTAAAAAATAAAAAAATGTCGCGCCATGTTCAGTTTGAGGCTGGAATGAGCATGACAGGTACAAATGCCGACGTTCGTGTGGCATTGAAGCCGTCTGAAGAAGGACTTGCATTGTTAAACCTTTACGCAGTTCTTGGCGGCGGCGGCTCAGCTCCTAAATTATCCAATGCAAAGGCTGCAACAGCTTTAGGATTGGTTGCCAAAGAGCTTCTTGCAGCAAAAGGCAGAGCTTTAGTGGTAAGTGGATCTAACGATATCGCTACTCAAACTATTGTTAATAATATCAATACCTTATTAGGTAGCTATGGTACAACCATTGATATTACTAATCCTTCATACCAGTATTTAGGTAATGACGCTGACTTCGTAACTCTTATAGCTGAAATGCAGCGAGGTGAGGTTGACGGAATCTTCTTCCTGGACAGCAACCCTGCGTATAATTCAGTACTTCCGAAGGAATTTGCTGAGGGGTTATATAAAGTAAAACTTAAAGTTTCTTTTTCAGAGCGTCTTGACGAAACTGCTGCATTATGTAATGTGATTGCTCCGGTTCCACATTTCTTAGAAACGTGGGGAGATGCAAACGCGGTTGCCGGATACTATACTATTGTTCAGCCAACTATCAATCCGGTTCACAACACCCGTCAGGCCGAGCAAAGCTTATTAATCTGGTCTGATAACGCAATCAAGAACTATTATCAGTATGTAAAAAATAACTGGGAAACCAGTATACTTCCCGGCGCAGGCCTAAGCTGGAAGCAGTTATTGCAAACCGGTGTTGTAAATTCTGGCGCTGGTGCCAATGCTCCGGCCGCAGCAAGCAATGCTGCTCCTGCGGTTAACGCCGGAAATGCTGCTCAGGCAATCCTTGCCGCTTCTGCTGCTCTGGCAAAAGGAGGCGAAAGCGTTACCGAGCTTACCATCTATGAATCAGTAGGCTTACGCGATGGTTCATATGCAAATAATGCATGGTTACAGGAGCTACCTGACCCGGTTTCTAAGGTAACATGGGACAATTATGTTGCCTTAAACCCTAAATATGCAGATAAGTTAGGTGTTACGGAGTTCGATTTAGTTGAAGTAAAGGCAGATAATTATTCGGTTGTTCTTCCGGTTCTTTACCAACCGGGACAAGCCATCGGAACCGCGTCTATCGCAGTTGGTTATGGCCGCACCAAAGCAGGTAAAGTTGGGGATGAAGTAGGTAAAAATGCCTATCCTTTCCTTAAGCTTCAGAATGGTTCGTTACAAAACGCTGTTGCGGTAACAATTTCTGCAGCAGGAGGTAAACGCGAGCTCGCTCAGACACAAACACACCACTCCTACGAAGGACGGAATATCATCCGCGAAACAACTTTCAATAAATACGTTCAGGATCCTCATTCAGGAACCGGAAAGCACGGAGAGCATCCAACATACGATCTTTGGCCTGAGCATAAGCAAATAGGACACAGCTGGGTAATGGCTATCGACTTAAATGCTTGTACTGGTTGTGGCGCATGTGTGGTTGCTTGTAATGTAGAGAATAACATTCCTGTTGTAGGTCGTGATGAGGTTATCAAACGTCGCGAAATGCACTGGATCCGTATTGACCGTTATTACAGCTTCCAGGATGATCAGGGTGCCAGTCTTACCAAAGAAGACCAAATTGGTGATCTTGCAGAGGGCGATAGTACGCTTGAAGACGTGACAGTGATCAATCAGCCAATGTTATGTCAGCATTGCGATCACGCACCATGTGAAACGGTTTGTCCGGTTATTGCTACCATGCACTCTTCAGATGGTCTTAATCACATGGCTTATAATCGTTGTGTAGGTACACGTTATTGTGCGAACAACTGTCCGTATAAAGTGCGTCGCTTCAACTGGTTTAACTACTGGAACGATTCACGTTTCGATAACTACATGAATAATGAATTTACACAGTTAGTTCTTAATCCTGATGTTACTACACGTTCACGTGGGGTAATGGAGAAATGTACGATGTGTATTCAACGTATCCAGGGTGGAAAACTACAGGCTAAGATTGAGAAACGTCCTTTAAGAGACCTTGAGATCCAAACTGCTTGTCAGCAGACCTGCCCAACTAATGCTATTATTTTCGGAGACAGGTTTGATCCAAACTCGGCAGTAAGCAAAGCATTGGGTAATGAGCGCACATACTATGTGCTAGAAGAACTGAATGTTCAGCCAGGAATCGGATATCAAACAAAAGTTAGAAATACAACGGAAGCACAACAAGCTTAATTGATTAATATTAAGAGTTTTACAAGATTATGTCAGCACATAACGAATCAATATTAAGAGAGCCATTAATCACGGGTGAGAATATAACCTATTCTAAGATCACCGATGATGTATTGGTTCCGGTTGAAAATAAGCCCAATAAAGCCTGGTGGATAGGATTTACCGTTGCAGCTTTATTCGCACTTTTATGGGTGGTATCAGTAGGGTATACATTTTATGTAGGTATTGGTGCTTGGGGATTAAATAAAACAGTAGGTTGGGCATGGGACATCACCGGTTTCGTATGGTGGGTTGGTATCGGTCACGCCGGAACGCTTATTTCTGCGGTACTTTTGCTGTTCCGTCAAAACTGGCGTAACTCCATTAACAGGTCTGCGGAGGCGATGACAATTTTCGCGGTTATCTGTGCAGCAACCTATGTTGTGTCTCACATGGGGCGTCCATGGTTGGCATACTGGCCGTTACCGCTTCCGAATCAGTTTGGTTCGCTGTGGGTTAACTTTAACTCACCACTTGTTTGGGACGTATTTGCAATTTCAACTTACTTCTCGGTATCCCTTGTTTTCTGGTATACCGGCTTATTACCTGATATCGCTACTATCCGTGATAGAGCTGCAGGAGTTCGTAAGAAAATTTATACTATCCTTTCTTTCGGATGGGCTGGATCGGTTAAAAACTGGCAGCGTTTTGAAGCAGTCTCTTTAATTCTGGCTGGTATCTCTACTCCGCTGGTACTTTCGGTACACACCATTGTATCTATGGACTTTGCAACATCACTTGAACCGGGATGGCACACTACCATTTTCCCTCCCTACTTCGTTGCAGGAGCGATTTTCTCTGGTTTCGCCATGGTACAAACGCTTTTGCTGGTGGTAAGAAAAGTAATGAACTTCGAGAACTACATCACCATGTTCCATATCGAGTCGATGAACAAGATCATCATCGTTACGGGTTCTATAGTGGGTGTAGCCTATTTGACTGAGTTATTCATTGCCTGGTATTCTGGTGTAGAATACGAGCAGTATGCATTCTTAAACCGTGTTAGTGGTCCATACTGGTGGGCTTACTGGAGTATGATGACCTGTAACGTGATATCTCCGCAGCTTTTCTGGTTCAAGAAGATACGTACAAGTATTACGGCATCATGGATTTTATCCATTGTGGTAAATATCGGTATGTGGTTTGAGCGTTTCGTAATTATCGTTACTTCTCTTCACCGCGATTATCTGCCATCAAGCTGGGTAATGTTTTATCCGTCGATAGTGGATGTTTGCGTCTTCCTCGGTTCTATCGGGTTATTCTTCACATTGTTCTTGTTATTCTTAAGAGTATTGCCTGCTATCGCCATAGCGGAGGTGAAATTGTTACTGAAGAGTGCTAGTGACCAGGTGAAACAAAAACAGATTGCTGAAGGACATGTGAAGAAGGAAGAGGGCGAGGCGTACCAGGAATCATTAACAAAATACGATAGTGTAGATTACCTAAAGGTTTAACAATGAGCAACACGAAATATATTTTAGGTCATTTTGCAGATCCTGATGATATGATGCACGGGATTGAAAAACTGCAGGAAAATAATATCAGCATCTATGATGCATACACGCCGATGCCGATACACGGTATCGAGGCAAAATTGGGTTATAAGCGGTCGCGTTTGCCGATCGCCGCATTCTGCTTCGGAATTACCGGAACATGCGCAGGGTTCTCTATGATTTATTATATGCTGGTTTACGACTGGCCGATGAACATAGGTGGTAAGCCGGCTTTCGCAATGCCAAACTTTGTTCCAATTTGTTTTGAGCTTACAGTATTGTTCGCCGCTTTCGGAATGATGGCTTGTTTTATGTATGCGAACCATTTCTTCCCGGGACGCGCTCCGAGGGTAATGGATTTGAGAGCCAGTAATGATAGGTTTGTTCTTGCTATTGATGCAAAAACAAATCCATATCCTGAGAAAATTGTCGATTTATTAAATGAAGCCGGTGCAGTAGAAATACTTCACAACGAAAGGAAATATGTTAGTTATGAATAAGCTTAGGATCTTAAGTCTGACTTTTTTAACTGTTGCATCTGCTGCCATTATTTCGGCCTGCGGAGATAGCAAAAGCCAGGGATGGGAGTATGCCCGTAATATGTACGATCCTATTGCTTACAATCCGGATCAGCCAAATAAGAATTTTTCGAACCAACAAACAGCACAGTTGCCACCCGACGGAACAACACCTGTGGGTTACGACAGAGTAGTTGAAGAATATCCTAATACACTTGAGGGATATAATGCAGCAGGGGCAAGTTTGACAAACCCGGTACCTCGTACTCCGGCTTCTTTGAAAGAAGGTAAAGCATTGTACAAGAATATGTGTGCACATTGCCATGGGGCTACCGGAAATGGTGACGGCAGCGTCGTTACTGTAGGAAAGTTTCCTCCTCCTCCGTCATACTCAACCGGTAATTCATCCCGGGGCGGTGCCATGAGTGCATTAACAGATGGAAAGATTTTCCATACCATTACCTACGGTGTAAACCTTATGGGCCCTCATCGTACACAACTGTCTCCTACAGAGCGATGGAAAATCGTAATGTATGTTCATGAATTGCAAAAAGCTCAATAGTTAAAGTTTTAGCCAAAAAATGGGAACTCACAATCATACAACACATAATTTCAACGAACAATTCGAATTCTCGGGTAAAGCTAAAACCTGGAGTTTGGTTGCTATGCTCATTGGTATAGTAGCAATTGCGTATGGATTCTTAATCGATTCTTCCGAGCATCATTCTGAACGTACCTTTGCAAACCTACTTTTAATGGGATACTATTTTACTTGTATCTGCGCAGCTGGAGCTTTCTTTTTGGCTCTTCAGTTCGTCGCTCAGGCAGGTTGGTCGGCTGGTTTACTTCGTATACCGCAGGCTTTTGCAAAAGTTTTGCCGGTTGCTGCTTTTATCCTGATCCTGATCATCATCGCGGGTCTGTTCAGTCACAATTTATATCACCATTGGCATCTGGAAGGAATATCTGATGAGAAACATGCAAACTTTGATCCCATCGTAGCAGAAAAATCTAGTTTCTTGAATGCGCCATTTTTCCTGCTGCGTCAGGTAGTGTTTTTATCTATATACAGCATCTTCGCAGTATTACTTACCAGGTATTCAAATGCAGAAGACAAATTAGGGGGATTAGCGAATTATAACAAAAGCATCAAAGTAGCTACTATATTTCTGGTGATCTTTGGATTTACACAACCCATCTGGTCATTTGATACCATTATGTCTATCGAGGCTCACTGGTTCTCAACCATGTTCGGATGGTACAACTTTGCGGCTCTTTGGGTGAGTGGCTTATGCGCTATTACTTTAACCATTATCCTGTTAAAGAAATCAGGACATCTTACCTGGGTTAACGAAAATCACTTACATGATCTTGGTAAGTTCATCTTCGCGTTCTCTATCTTCTGGACTTACGTATGGTTCTCTCAGTTTTTATTGATCTGGTACGCAAACATCCCTGAAGAAACGGTTTACTTCTACAAAAGATGGGAAGATGAGTACAAGTTCTGGTTCTGGTTAAATATCGTGATCAACTTCCTTGCGCCAGTTCTGATTTTAATGACCAGAGATGCAAAGCGTCAGACAAATACACTGATGTTCGTTTGTATCCTGTTACTATGCGGACACTGGTTGGATTATTACATGATGATTATGCCTGGAAGCCTGGAAGAGCATCGCGATTTTGGAATCACGGAAATAGGAATAGCGATTGGTTTTGTAGGATTGTTTACATTTTTGATGTTAACTAAACTTGCCAGCAAGCCTTTAGTGCCTCAAAACCACCCATTGTTAGAAGAGAGTTTACATCACCAGATTTAAGGTTGAGGTATATATTAACGAATTGCAGATAAGAAAATGAAGCTTAATAAATTTATAAAACTCAGAGTATTTTTCATTGCAGCGTTCCTTTTTATGGCAGCTGTTACGGGATCTGCTTTTGCACAGGGCGCATTAGAGGAAACTACTCCCGGCGATCAGGTGGCAACTGATACATCTCAACAAATAAATTCTTCAACAGGCTCTATTGGTGATACTCCCGTAGAAATTATTGAATCTGCTGAAGACGATGAAAGCACTGTTGAAGCGGTTGTGGAAGTGAAAGACAACTCTGAATTATACAAATCAGTAAGTTATTACCTCCTTTTGTTTTTCTTGCTATGTGTATTTCTTGCCATTATTGGTAAAGTACTTAAGGTGTACGAACTTACCAGTGAGATACATGGAAAAACCAAGAAGCTGAACTGGGATAAGATCCAGGGTGTATTATTTGCCATAACTTTGGTTCTTGGACTTTACGGAACCTACTGGTCTTATAAAGTTTGGGGTAACATGGCTTCCGGAGAATCTGCTTCAGAACATGGCTTAGTGCTTGATTCAATGATGATGACAACCATTATCATCACTACCATTGTCTTTGTAATAACCCAGATCCTTTTATTTGGATTCGCATATAAGTATTCATCGAACGAAAAACGTAAGGCTTACTTTTATCCTCATAACAATACCATCGAACGGTTGTGGACGATCATCCCGGCTATAGCTCTTACAGTATTGGTATTATACGGGTTCTTTACCTGGCGGGCAATTACCAATCCTGCCGATGAAGAGATAAAACGCGCAGTGAATATCGAAATCACCGGCGAGCAGTTTAAGTGGAATGTTAGATATGCAGGTGAGAATAATCAATTTGGAGAAAGAAATTATAAGCTTACCAGTCCGACCAACGCGTTGGGAATAAATTTCAAAGATCCGAAAAGCTGGGACGACAAGCTGGGTGGCGAGATTGTGCTACCCGTAAACAAGCCGGTTCGTTTCACTATTCGTTCTAAAGATATTCTGCACAGCTTTTATCTTCCGGATTTCCGTGCTCAGATTAATGCTGTACCAGGAATGCCTACATACTTCCAGATGGTTCCGCGTCTGACTACCGAGCAGATGCGCGAGAAGACTAATAACGCAGCATTTAATTACACGCTGTTATGCGCAAAAATTTGCGGTGCAGGACATTATAACATGCAATATACAGTTAGAGTTGTGAGTGAGAAGGAATACGCAGAGTGGCTGGCTAAACAACCTCTTTTCTTTACTGATGATGTAAAGAAAGAATGGAAAATAGCCGGGAACAACGAAGCTGCAGAGAACAATAAATTAGCATTAAATAAATAATTCGATAAAACGAGATATGGCAAGCACAGCGATTCAGCATACATTAGAGCATTCTGGACACAGCCACGATGATCATGGGCATCACCATGAGACTTTTCTGACTAAATATGTTTTTAGTCAGGACCATAAAATGATTGCAAAGCAATTCCTTATCACCGGTATTATTATGGCGGTTATCGGGATGCTTCTTTCTATACTTTTCCGTATCCAGCTTGGCTGGCCTGATCAAAGCTTTCCTTTACTGGAAACATTTTTAGGCAAATGGGCAGAAGGCGGAAGGATAAAGCCTGATTTCTATCTCGCTTTAGTTACTATCCACGGTACCATCATGGTATTCTTCGTCTTGACGGCAGGATTGAGCGGTACCTTTAGTAATCTATTGATCCCTTTACAACTAGGCGCCAGGGATATGGCGTCGCCTTTTGTAAACATGTTGTCTTTCTGGTTCTTCTTTACCGCCTGCGTTATCATGATGGCTTCTTTCTTTGTTGAGAGCGGACCTGCAAGTGCCGGATGGACTATTTATCCGCCTTTATCGGCCCTGCCGCAAGCCATTTCTGGTTCGGCAGCCGGTATGACCTTGTGGTTAATAAGTATGGTGTTTTTTATCGCTTCTTCTTTAATGGGAGCATTAAATTATATCAGTACTGTACTTAACATGCGTACTAAAGGAATGGATATGTGGAAAATGCCTTTAACCATCTGGGCGTTTTTCCTTACCGCAATTTTGGGCGTTTTATCTTTCCCGGTACTTGTATCAGGGGTAGTGCTTTTGATATTTGACCGTAGCTTCGGTACAAGCTTTTACTTGTCTGAATTAGTAGTTCAGGGACAGGTACTTCCGCAACAAGGTGGTAGCCCGATTTTGTTCCAGCACTTATTCTGGTTCCTGGGGCACCCCGAGGTGTATATTGTTATTATGCCGGCGATGGGTATCGCTTCTGAAGTAATGGCTACAAATTCTCGTAAGCCAATCTTCGGGTACCATGCAATGGTTTATTCATTAATTGGTATCAGTGTTCTTTCATTTATTGTATGGGGACACCACATGTTCGTTACCGGGATGAACCCTTTCCTGGGCGGAGTATTTATGATCACTACGCTCATTATTGCGGTTCCATCGGCGGTGAAAACATTTAACTGGCTTGCAACTATCTGGCGCGGTAATATTCGTTTTACTCCGGCAATGTTGTTCGCAATAGGTTTGGTATCTTTCTTTATCTCTGGAGGATTGACTGGTATTTTCCTTGGAAACGCTGCTCTGGATATACCGCTGCACGATAGTTATTTTGTTGTGGCTCACTTCCACCTGGTAATGGGTTCGGCAGCTATTTGCGGGATGCTTTGCGGAGTATATCACTGGTTCCCGAAAATGTTTGGAAGGATGATGGACGAGAAACTGGGGTACCTGCATTTCTGGTTCACATTTATCGGTGCATACCTGGTTTTCTTCCCAATGCACTTTATGGGATTAGATGGTGTTCCTCGTCGTTACTATGCGTTCACCGAGTTCGAGTTCATGAAGGAATGGTTAACTGTTAACACGTTTGTGTCATGGGCGGCAATTATAGCGGCAATTGGTCAGATAGCTTTCCTTTGGAACTTCTTCCATTCAATTTTCTATGGAAAGAAAGCGGTTCAAAACCCATGGGAATCAAGTACCTTGGAATGGACAACCCCAGTAGAGCATCTTCATGGTAACTGGCCTGGCGAAATTCCAACTGTTTATCGTTGGCCATATGACTATAGCAAGCCTGGTCATACTACAGATTTTATTCCGCAGACTACGCCTTTCTCTCAAACTATGAGCTCTAATTTGCCTCACGATTTCGAAGGGAATCCTGAAGCTGAAAGAATTCAGATAGAATGGCAAAAGAAGCAACAGGCAGAAGCTGAACAAGGAGTTTAATTTAAAACTTAAATAGGGTTTGGGGTATCTGCTGTAAGTGTTCACTTACTGGATACCCCAAACTTTTTATAAAACCATGTATCCCTCTAGCGAAAGAAGATTTCTGGCGATCAACCAGCTTAGCATAATATCTCTTTTTGTGCTGATTTTAGCCGGAGGGGTGGTGCGAAGTACTGGTTCTGGAATGGGCTGCCCGGATTGGCCGAAGTGTTTTGACAGAATTGTTCCGCCTACAAAATCATCGCAGCTTCCGCCAAACTACCAGGATAAGTTTGTTCAGAAGCGACTTGAGAAGAATAACCGATTTGCTAAGAGTCTTGAAATGCTTGGATTTGGTGAGATGGCCGCAGAGATCCGAAACGATAAAAGCATTCTTGAACCGGAAGTATTTAATGCGGGGAAAACCTGGACAGAATACGTAAACCGCTTAATAGGTGCCATTACAGGACTTTTGTTATTGGGATGTGCTGTATTTTCTATCACATATCTTAAATCGCGGAAAAGAATAGTGGTGTTAAGTGTGTTCAACCTTCTGCTGGTTATATTTCAGGCCTGGTTAGGCTCCATCGTGGTTTCCACTAATTTGCTGGCGTGGATTGTAACGGTTCATATGCTTGTTGCTTTGGCGATTCTTGCAATCAGCATTTATACGTTTTTCCAGGCCCGGGTTTTAAGAGAGCGAAGCTTTCTGGCCAACCAGGAGCCAGGAGCAATCAAAATTGTCGCCATAATCGCTTTATGGCTTACAGTGTTTCAAATAGCTTTGGGAACAGACGTTCGCGAGCAAATTGATGCGATTGCCGCATCGTTAAATAATTTAAACAGGGCCGAATGGGTACAGCGAGTCGGCTTTGAGTTTGACCTTCATCGCGATCTTGCAATTTTGGTTTTCGTGTTCAACTTTGTGCTGCTTGTTTTGATCCGGAGGAAATATATGGGAAGTACTTACCATTTCCGGTACATGACATATATTATTCTGTTAATAGCAGTGCAAATTGTAACGGGTACCACGTTATCGCGATTTGCGTTACCGCCAGTGGCTCAGGCGGCCCATTTACTTCTGGCCTGCCTGTTGTTTGGAGCGCAGTATTACCTGCTTTTGTTATTGAAGCAGAACAGATTATATAAATCGAGAATTATAAGATAAGTGGCAGAAGGAAGCTTTATTTCAGACTTTAAGAAACTCATTAAGCTTAGGCTTACTTTCCTGGTTGTGTTCTCTGCATCGGTTTCTTTTTTAATCGGATGTAAGGAGCAAGACAATTATAATTGGTTTAACTGGCTGATATTAACCATCGGCGGCTTTTTAGTGACCGGTGCAGCAAATGGGTTTAACGAAATTATCGAAAAAGATCTCGATAAATTGATGACACGAACCAGCGACAGGCCTATACCGGCTGGAAGAATGACTACCGGACAAGCTTTGGTATTAAGTCTTTTTATGGGCATAGCGGGGACGTTGATTTTGGTTAGGCTAAACTTTTTGACGGGTGTATTATCGGTTTTTTCCATTTTGCTTTATGCCTTTTTGTATACACCTTCTAAAAGGAAATCGCCCATAGCAGTATTTATTGGAGCCTTCCCGGGGGCATTACCGCCGCTTATCGGATACTTTGCCGCTTTTGATAATCCTCAGATTTCCTGGATCCCAATCATCTTATTCTTAATACAGTTTGTCTGGCAGTTTCCGCATTTCTGGGCTATTGCCTGGGTATTGGATGATGATTATAAACGGGCAGGCTTCAGATTGTTACCAACAACCCAGCGGGATAAGATAAGTGCGGCAATGACCTTTTTCTCGACACTGGTGCTGATTCCCGTGAGCCTTCTGCCCACCATCATGGGTTTCGGCGGTTATGTCATCGGCGCTGTATCACTAGTCGCAGGACTAATATTCAGCTGGTTTGCCTTTAACCTGTATCGGAAGCTTGATATTGCCTCGGCCCAGAAAGTTATGTTTGGCTCTTTTTTCTACCTTCCTCTAGTTCAGTTAGTATTGTTATTTGATTTTATTCCATAATTATGACGACTTATAGTATGGCACAGAAACCTTTTGAAAACGACAGGGAGAACCTGAAAGCTAAGAAATTTATGATGTGGCTCTTTCTGGTTTCATCATTTATCTACTTTGCCGGCTTGACCAGCGGGTTTATAGTATATACCGCTGAAGATCCATCTCGCGGGATAAATACTATTCTTCCTGATGTATTTAAATACAGTACCGGAGTGATAATTTTAAGCAGCCTCACCATGCATCTTGCATACCTGGCAGGTAAGAAATTACAGTTCAGGATGCAGAATCTATATTTGTTGATAACAGCCGTTCTTGGGCTTTTCTTTTTCGTTTTCCAGTTCCAGGGCTGGGGCCTTCTTTTTAACCGTGGAGTAGTGTTTTCGGGAAACCCAAATGCGTCACAATCTTTCATTTATGTGTTCATTGCCTCGCACTTATTGCATATCGCGGTAGGTATGATTTTGCTTTTGAGAGCCGTACGTCTTAAATTCTCCAGGATCGATCCCGTAAGGAATACTTTCAGATTAGAGATCACATCTATATTTTGGCATTTTATAGATATACTATGGATTTATTTATATGTTTTCTTACTTTTGAACCAATAAAAACGTCCCGAATATTGTCCACAAACAACACGCACAAATCGGGATGTTCTTTGTGGCCTTTTTAAAAAACAAACAAAGACTTTCACAAAAAATAACAGAATGAGTACTACTATCTCACAATTAGACGAAGTTAAAACGGGTGCCTGGGATGGCGGAAAATCACCGGTAAATGCCGAGTATGGCAAGCTGATGATGTGGTTCTTCCTGCTTTCTGACGCATTTACATTTTCTGCTTTTTTAGTTTACTACGGTGCGCAGCGTTTCAGCAAACTTACATGGCCTGATCCCGATATCGTTTTCCAATCAATTCCCGGCATAGCTGACCACGGTTACCCACTTGTTTTCGTGGGAATAATGACCTTTATCCTGATCATGAGCTCTGTTACCATGGTACTTGCGGTAGAAGCTGGTCATCGTAATTCAAAAAAGGAAGTAGTTACCTGGATGATATGGACCATTATTGGCGGCGCCACTTTTTTAGGTTGCCAGGCTCTTGAGTGGACTCACTTACACCATGAAGGTTTTTGGTGGGGATCAATTCCCGATGCGGCAACGGTTAAAAGTTTGGGTGCTGATAACGTAAGTGCTACTCAGTTTGCGAATCTGTTCTTCACTATCACCGGCTTCCACGGCTTCCACGTTTTTAGTGGAGTTGTCATCAATATCATCATCACTTTGATGGTTATCAACAACGTGTTTCAAAAGCGCGGCACTTATCTTATGGTTGAAAAAGTCGGCTTGTACTGGCACTTTGTAGACCTTGTTTGGGTGTTTGTATTTACCTTCTTTTATCTAGTTTAATTTTTAATATCATAACAATATGGCTTCAGAGCATACACATACCACAGAAGGACACGAGCACGGCGAGCATGCGGGCATGACCAAAAAGAAAATCTGGACAGTGTTTTTTTACCTGCTAGGTATAACCGCGGTAGAGTTCATTATAGCATTAGTGCTAATTCCTAAAGGCATTATGAGCCAGGGTGTCGGTAACTTCATCTATATCGCCCTTACCCTGCTTAAAGCATTTTACATTGTTGCTTATTTCATGCACCTTAAGTTCGAAAAGTACGGCCTCATAACCTCTATAGTACTTTCACTTATATTCATTGTATACCTCATTGTACTTATGTTAAATGAAGGAACATACCTGAACCTGATGATGAATGAATAATAAATCTTCATTCAAAAAGATTTTGATCCTGGTGAGCGTATTGGCCTTACCAGGATTTTTATATTATTTACTACAGGAAAAAGGCAAGAACAGATATAAAGCGCTCGATATTTTTGGCCCCAAACAAGTTGCAGGCACCTTTCATACCAGGCGAGGGGTAAAGATCCCCGATACCATTTATCACCGCATTCGTGATTTTAAGTTGCTAAGTAATACCGGAGATAGTGTTGGTATTCCAACCGACAGTAACAAAATAGCTCTGGTAAATTTCTTTTTCACCCGGTGTAAAACTGTTTGCCCCGATATGAATGCAAAAATGGCCGCGATCGTATCTAAGTATCAAAATAATAAGCGTCTGCAGTTCTATTCTATTTCTGTTGATCCCGGGTTTGATACTCAGGAAGTTTTGAATAAGTACGCGCAAACATTTAATGTAAAAAACAAAAAGTGGAGCTTCCTTACGGGAGATAAAGACTTTATTCTTGAGCTTGCCAGAAAGGATTTTCTTGTAGATGCTCTACCCTCGCGGGTGGGTACGCATGAAATTATTCATAGCCCGATGCTGATTCTTGTAGACCCCGATAAAAAGATCCGGGGGTACTATGATTCTACACACAAAGAGCAGATGGCCAAACTGGAAGACGAGGTAACAGTACTTATAGCACAGCAACTGTTAAAGGAGACTTCTTTAAAACCACGTAGATAATGAATGATAAACTTGCTTTCCGGTTAGTTACTGCTGTTTCTATAGTTGTATTTCTTGTGATTGTGATTTTGCAAAGCCGTATAATAACTGTTTTTCCTGTGGGTTCAGAAATTCCTTCTTGGGTGTTTTTTCTGCCTAAGCTAAACGCGATGATAAATGGAACATGCAGCGTGCTGTTATTGATCTCATTATACCAAATAAAACGCAGGAATATCCAGGCTCACAAGATTTTAAATATTACCACTTTTATCCTTTCATCGCTGTTTTTGGTGTCGTATATCATTTTTCATGCAACGGGTATTCGCACAAGTTACGGCGGAGAAGGAGCCATTAAAGCTTTTTATTACTTTATTTTGATCACGCACATCATTCTTGCCGCAGTTGTACTTCCTTTAGTTCTCTTAAGCTTTTACAGCGGTTTGCGAATGAATGTAGCGCGACATAGGAAATTAGTTCGCTGGAGTTACCCAATATGGCTATATGTAACGATTACAGGAGTAATTGTTTACATAATGATTTCCCCTTATTATGCGCTGTGATGCTTTAATGGAATTTGAACAATAATGATAAGCTGCGTATGTCTGGCCGCACATTTGCACATCATTAATTTGCATATTTACCTTATCTTTGCACAATGAAAACTATTAAGTATTGTGCGGTAATAATTTGTTTTCTGATGTCGGTATCGTTCACTCAAAACGTTCAGGCGCAGTGCTCTATGTGTTCCCTTAATGCCGAGAATTCGGTGAAGCATGGAAATCATCAGGGAAAGTCACTAAATAAAGGCATTCTGTATCTTCTTGCCATGCCATATCTTGCGGTTGGGCTAGTGGGGTTTATCTGGTATAAAAAGTATCGCCGTAAGGATATTCTGATTGATATTAAAGACGAAAAGATCAATCTTAATTAAGCAGCATTCGCTAATTGCTGTTGAATTATTTATTTTCATCCCATGATCGATGCGTCGACCCTGAATTTTCTTAGAGACCTGTCCGGGCACAACGAGCGCGATTGGTTTAACTCGCATAAAAAGACCTACGAAGCTGCACGTGAAAATATCCTTGAGTTTACATCAAAACTTATTTCAGGCATAGCATCATTTGACAATACTGTTCCGGCAGATTTAAGCCCGAGGGACTGTGTAATGCGAATCTATCGCGATATACGTTTTAGCAACGACAAGACTCCATTCAAAACCAATTTTGGAATTGCTATATCTTCAAATGGCAAGAATTTCAAAGGACCGGGATATTACGTCAATATTCAGCCTTCCCGATGCTTTATAGCAGGTGGCTCCTGGTTTCCCGAAGCTGATGAACTTAAAGCCATTCGCCAGGAAATTGATTATAACGGATCGGAGTTGAGGGCAATTCTGGCGGAACCAGGATTTCAAAAAGTCTTTGGCGAATTAGATCGCGAAGCAGTTCTTAAAACCACACCAAAAGGGTATGCCGCCGACCATGAAGATATCGGGCTTTTGAAGCTCAAGAGCTTTACTGCAAGCGCTGAGATTGCCGATAACGCCATAACAAAATCCGGAGCTGTAAGCACTATCAGCTCGCGGCTGGAAAAAATATACCCGTTGATGGTTTTTTTGCGTAACGCTATTTCTTAATATTGTATATGAATAAAATTCTTCTCTTGTTATTTGCCGTTTTCTGCCTAAGCTCATGTATTGTAATGTCGACCAAAAAGTACCAAACATTGATTGCAGAACGCGATTCTTTGTCGGCTGGTTGGAGCGATGCGAATGTGCGGATTGAAACACTTGAAGAGGAGATCGCCAGATTGAAGGGCGACACTTCCCGGATCAACAACCGAATGGCAGAGTTGGAAGGAAAGCTCACCGGACTTGATGCCAATTACGCGTCGCTCCGCGCAAACAGTTCTTCGGAGATAAAGAAGCTTTCGGCCGATCTCGAGCGTCGTGAAGCCCGGCTTAAGGAAGTAGAAGAAATTCTTCGCAAGCGCGATGCAGCAACCAACGCATTGAAAGAGAAGCTCCAAAGCGCCTTATTAGGCTTCCAGAAAAGTGGACTGGCAGTTGATATAAGAAATGGAAAAGTATACGTGTCTTTAACCGATAAACTGTTGTTTTCTAGCGGAAGTATTGTGATCGATGATAAGGGAAAACAGGCGTTGGCGGAGCTTGCCAAGGTACTCAAAACTCAGCCGGAAATTAATATTTCTGTAGAGGGCCATACGGATAACCAACGGGTGGTAAATCTGGGTCAGATTAAAGATAATTGGGATCTGAGTGTGCTGCGTGCTACATCGGTAGTTCGTTATATGACTGATGAGCAAAGAATCGAATCGAACCGTATTACAGCTACAGGTAAAGGCGAGTTCCAGCCTGTGGCGGCAGGTAACTCTGCAGAAAACAGGAGCCGGAACAGAAGGATTGAAATCGTGCTTTCACCTAAGCTGGACGAGTTGTATGATTTGATCAAGGAATAATCTGCAATACAACGGAATGTACAGAGCCGCTGCTTTTCGGTATAAGCCGGATTGCAACGGCAGCTTTTTATTGGCCGGGGTAGCGGGTAGAAAATAAAAACTATAGTGGAAAGCCGGGCTGCAGTACACAGACCGTACCGCAGCACCCTTACTAAAATGGGCTCTCGAAGTCGCTAAACAAAGGCAACACCTTGTCTTTTTCTGAGAGAATCACTTCCTCTTCTTTTAAACCCCAGTCAATATTTAATTGAGGATCGTTCCACAGAACTCCGGTTTCGGATTCCTTGTTATAAAGATTGGTTACCTTATAAGAAAAGATGGTGTTGTTTTCCAGAGTAGCAAAGCCATGCAGAAAGCCCGGCGGAATCCAGAGCATTTTGAAGTTCTCGGCACTAAGTTCAACACTCACATTGTGCCCATAGGTTGGTGAATTTTTACGGATGTCGACAGCAATGTCGATCACACTTCCCTGAATTACCCTAACCAGTTTCCCCTGGGCAAATGGATTAGCCTGCGCATGTAAACCACGTAATGTTCCACGCTGAGAACAGGATTGATTGTCCTGTACAAAGTCGGCGGCAATTCCTGCTTCTTCGAAGATCCTTTTATTAAAGCTTTCGAAGAAATATCCGCGGTCGTCTTGCCATACTTTGGGCTCTATGATTAATACGCCCTCAATTGAAGTTTCGGTAAAGGTCATTAGTTGATGAATTCCATTATGGTGCTAAAATGGACTGACTGATTTTTAAATTTTGCCGTGAGTGAATCCAGCAGGGCAGATGCATGATTGTCTTTAAATTGGTTATAATTTTGAAGGTTATCTGCAATGAATTGAAGGCAATAGGTAAATCCTTCGTTCGGCGAGTCGAGTACTTTCAAAGTACGGTTAGACACTAATAAATTGCTGGATAGCGCTTCTGGAACAAAGGTTTCATTCACCCATTGAAGCCATTCTGCTTCAATTCCCTCGTCAATAATCACCGTGATATTATAAAGAATCATTTGCGAAGATAATTCCAATCTTTTTGCTAACCAAGATTATCTCCCCTCAAGGTTCGGAAACGTTTTCTGGCTTCGGTTACGTAAAGGCTGCCGGGAAAGTCGGTGATTATTTTCTGATAATACTCCATGGCTTTGGCGTTATTGTTCATGCTGGTTTCATATGTTTCTGCAAGCATGAAAAGTGCATCATCTGCCCAGAGGTCTGTGCTGTGATTAGCGATAATCAAATTAAGTTGTTCAATTGATTTATCCAGAAGGTTTTGCTTTTGATATATGCGTGCTTTCGACATCAGAATATCATCCTCCAACGAATTCTTAGGGTAGAGAGTATTTATGCTGTCGAGTGTTTTTAATGCCTTGTCGTATTGATTTGTAAAAATCAGAAAATCTGCTTTCGCGTATTTGATCAGTGCATTGGTGTCAGCTTCCGACTCTGTGTTTTCTGCAATCAGCAGGCTCAGATTCAATGCGTCGTTGGCAATCAGTTGGGATGTAGAGCTTTTCAATACATCTAATTGCGCCTTACTCCAGATAAAATCGCCTCTGTAATAGGATAACTTAGCGTTTTTAAATTTCGCTTCCTGACCGATGGGTTCGTTGGCGAATTCTTTTTCGACCTGGCCATACGTTAGTGCAGCTTCCCATATTTCGCCTGTCAGCACGTAAATGTCGCCTAACTCGAGTTTAGTCTGGCCGATCACCGCTTGTTGAAGTCCGGGTATTTTTATTACTTCTTCGAGCAGGCTTTCAGCGTTTTTTGGCTTGTTGAGGTAGAAAGCCTGAAGGGATGCAAGCTGTCGCATGGCAAAAACAGTGTTCCGGCTTTTTCCAAATTCGCCGAGCAGGGCTATGTAATCTTTCTCGAGCAGCAGAAGTTCGGGTTGACTTAATTTTGCGGAGGTTAGCCGCAAATTTTTGGTATATAAGATCTGCATTTTTGCCGGCACATAATGCGGGCCTGCCGGGCCTTTTGTGAGCAGATACTCCAGTGCTTCAATAGCTTGATCGTAAGCCTTATTTGATAGAAAAACGGATGTCAGGTCATAAACACGATCGCCGTCTTCTTTTAATCGTTTATCGAGGGCAATAATCTGCTTCAATGCCAGGTCAAACTCTTTTTGTTGAATATATTGCCAGGCCAGCATCTCGGCATACGCCACGTTTTGAGGTTCTTTTTGTAGTTTTTTAAGTAAGGCGGCTCGCAACAGGTCATAGTCTTCGGCCGACTCGAACAGGTTGGAGAAAGTGCTTTTTGCCTGGTGGATCAGTTGGGTCGAGGGATCCTTTCCCATAAGGTTAACATACTCCTGAACCAGCATGGGTTTGTTTTTTTGATAACGGTAAAGAGCCAGAAGGTCAAAGGCAAATGCGTTCTCATCATTGAGAATCTTTCGGCCGCTGTGCAGGGTTTTTACAGAAAAATCGTAAGCATCAGCACGATAGAAAGTGATTGAGAGATCCCGGATTGTGTTCTCGTCCTTAGGGAGATCTTTTATAAGGCTATTATACCATTCATTTGCTTTTTCTACCAGACCGCGCTCTTTTAAAATTCTGCCGAAATCTACCCGGAAACTGAAATTGTCTTTATGGGCGTTCATCATTTTCCTGACAAGCTTTTCTGCGTCATCGTATTGTTTCAGCTTAATCAAGGTGTTTAAATAGGGATCGTAATATTGCAGCTGATTTCTACCCTGATTAAACAGTTTTTGATAAATGCTTAAAGCTTTTGCGAAGTCGCCACTTTGATAATACTGCAAGCCCAGTACGTCTTCGGATGCCACTTGCGCCGACCCCGAAATGTAAGTCGATAACAGAAGAAATGCAATGAGTATTTTTTTCATACCTGAGTGTAAAGTGGGCGATCAGCTCTGGTTATTGAGTCTTAATGATAAAGATAACGAAAATGGCGATGTTTCATTTTTCAGGGCCGGATTTTTATATGTCAATCAAAAATAGTTCCTTAGCTACATGGTAATTAGCTGTATTCTAATTGTTACTTGTTCCAATTAATAAAAGGTATATTTTAGTAATTTAAACCCTCATAATTTCCGTTAGGGAGATATATTTCGGTGAGTTTTTTATATGCAGAGACAGTTGAAGAAATGGTTAAGTGTTATCGGGATGTTCCTGTTGGCGGCGTGTTCAGGCGAGCGGACTGCTAAGAAAATCCCATTGGACGATTTCTTTAAAAATCCGGTTAAAACTGCATTCAAGTTGTCGCCAGACGGAAAGTACATTTCCTATCAGCAGCCTTACCGTAACCGCATGAATATTTTTGTTCAAACAATCGATGGCAAGAATGTTACGCGGGTTACTAATGAAACTGAGTATAATATCCGACACTACTTTTGGGTAAATAATAATGAATTGTTATTTACTAATGACAACAACAGAAACAAGAGCGCACATCTATATGCCGTATCCCGCAACGGGGAGAACTTTAGGGGACTGTTGCCCGTAGATTCAGTGCGCGTACGGTTTGTGAATTCGGACAATGTAGTGAACAACGAGTTGCTCATTGCACTTAATAAGCGAGATTCGACCATTTTTGACGTTTACCGCTTAAATGTAAGTACCGGAAAACTTACTCTTGCCGAACAAAACCCCGGAAACATTATCCATTGGTTTGCAGATGATTCTGGCATTTTACGCATGGCACTCGCGGGTGATGGCGTAAACGAGACACTGCTTTTCAGAAACTCTGAGAAGGAGAAATTCAGACCGGTGATTACAAATAATTTCAAAAATAAGATTGCCCCGGTGGGATATTGCAATACTGTCAAAAGCCGGATCTATGCACTTTCAAATCTAAACCGCGACAAAACCGCGCTGGTTGAGTTCGACTGCGCCACCGGGAAGGAGACCAAAGTTATCGTTTCGCACCCGGAGGTTGACATTAGTGAAGCGGGATATTCGCCATCGAAACATAAGCTTCTTTATGCCGGATACGAAACATGGAAAAAGGAGCGAAAATACCTGAATGACTCTGTAGCTGCGGTATATAAGCATCTGGAAAAATTGCTGCCTAACACGGAAGTGAGAATTGTAGATAAGGATTCGGCAGAACAGCAATTTATTATTAACACCTTTACAGATAAGACTCCCGGCGCGTTTTATCACTATTCCATCAAAACAAAAAAGCTTGTAAAACTTAGTGACATTAATCCGTCAATACCTAAAGATGAGATGTGCAGCATGAAGCCTATCTCGTATACATCGCGAGACGGTCTTACCATAAATGGCTACCTTACTCTTCCCTTAGGGCGCAGAGAAAAGAATCTCCCTTTAATTGTAATTCCACATGGAGGGCCTTCTTTCAGAAACTCCTGGGGGTTTAATTCTGAAGTTCAGTTTCTTGCAAACCGCGGATATGCCGTGTTTCAAGTGAATTTTAGAGGCTCAAAGGGTTATGGAAAGAAATTTTGGATAGCTGGCTTCAAAAAGTGGGGCAGTGAGATTCAAAACGACATTACTGATGGTGTTAAATGGCTGATCAACGAAGGTATCGCCGATCGAAAGCGTATTGGTATTTATGGTGCGGGATTTGGTGGATACAGCGCTTTGCACGCCCTCTCTTTCGAGCCCGATCTTTACGCTTGCGGGGCATCGCAATCCGGGTTTCTTAACTTATTTACGTACATAAAAGCGGTTCCACCACATTATCGTCCCACACTTCAAATGTATTACGAGATGGTTGGTAACCCCGAGAATGAAATAGACCAACTACGTGCCATATCGCCTGTTTTTCACACGGATAAGATTAAAGCGCCATTGCTTATCGCTCAGGATCTTAAAGACGAGCGGGTAAATATTAATGAAACGAATCAATTTGTAAAAGAACTAAAGAAGAGGAAAGTTCCAATCACCTATATTACTAAAGAAAGCCGGGCATTTAACTTTCGTAATCCCGAGAACCGGGTGGAGTTCTATAAAGAGCTTGAGAAGTTTTTCGCAGCTAATTTGCGGAAATAGTTGAACCTATGGGAAGTCTAAAGGAATATTATTACCGTAAGAATAGTCTTCTCAATACCGTATTTTTAGTATTCATCAGTATTTCTCTTTTTGTGGCATTGTGGCTTGCTCATAACTTAACAGAAAAATTTGTTGAAAATGAGTTTAATACGCAAAAAATTTCGGTCCTTGAAGAGACGGTTAAACCTTACAATGATTTCTTTTCGAAAAAGGTTCCCGAGATCTCTTTTTATCAGGGTTATCTGGACTCGGCCTCAGTAGTTAAGTATGCTGATACGGTGCTGAGCAGGTATCCCTTCGTAAGCAGGATTATATTTTATGATACTCAGGTGGGCAACCGTTCGGTCCAGAACGCCTTCAGGGTCAATAACTTCTCGATGCATCCGCGGGTTATTTACCAGTTAGGGCGCGACGTTCCTCCAGATTCTACCGTATTGTACCGAAGCCCGGGTGAGAAGCCCGCCATTAGAGCTGTAGACGAATTTAACAGAATGGCAGTAAAGTTTTCGGCCTTTATAGAGGGGCTTGATACCGCAAAAAACCTTGCGGAAACCGAGCCTTTTGATGTGTTCTATAATATAACGCATAACCCCAGTAGGATAACGTTTATGAACATACCCCGCGAGGAGGATTTAAAGAACTTTCACGAACTAATGTTTAAGCCTCAGGGGAAGTCGGCGGTGTACGAACAGGATATTTTGTCTTTCCGTCTTAATCCTTTAAAGTTAAAGATTAAAAATAATCATCCCGAGCTTTATGAAGATATCAGCATTAAACCCATTGTTTTCGAGTCTGTTGACACCGATCCCAACCTTTTAACCACCGATTTGTCCTTATCCGGAGCGTTTGCTGCATATAAATTATTTTTTAGCTCCAGGACGAGCCACTTATCAAGGGAGATAAACCGGCGGTTTTTGCCGGTAGCGCTATCAATTTTATTGATCTATAGTGTTTTAGGCTTTATTGCCTATCTCATTTATCGAAATCTGAACATAAACAGCAGGATGTTTAAACTTCAATACGATTTCATAAATAACCTCACTCATGAGTTTAAAACGCCCTTAAGCGTAATAAAAATTGCCGGAAATAATATCCGAAGCGCCAATACACTTTCGGATAAAGAGCGGTTTAGATATGGCAAAATCCTGGATGAGGAAGCAGATAAGCTGAACGATTTGATGAATAAGCTATTGTCGTTTACTCAAATTGAGAATCAGTCCATACAGATAAAAAGCGAAGAACTTAACCTCGAAGTGTTTGTTCAGAATCTGATTGATGCGTACCAGATTAAATATCCTGATTATCAGATAACTTACGATATCCGGAAAGTGGAGACTTTTAAGACGGACCCGGTGCTGATGGCCAGTATTTTTCAGAATCTGATAGAGAATGCTTACAAATACTCGTTGCCAAAAAGGAAGGAGCTGCATATCGATATTGCTCTTGAACGCAGCAAAATAGTTTTTCGCTTCGCAGATCAGGGCATCGGAATACCGAAAGAAGAAATGGAGAATATATTCAGAAAATTCTACCGTATTCAAAGTCAGTACAATCAACAGGGAAGTGTGGGTTTGGGACTGGCCTTTTGCAAGGAGCTGGTTAATTTCATGAAAGGTGATATTTTTGTTAAAAGTAAAGTCGGAATAGGTTCCGAGTTCACTATAGTTTTACCCTACGAACCATAAATATGAATAATAAAGAGATAAAAGTTGCAATTGTTGAGGATGACGAAAATCTGCGTTTCCTCGTGTCACATCGCTTACAAGCCGAAGGTTATATCACTTTTGAAGCTTCGAATGGTAATGATGCTGAAGAGCTGATTATGGCCGAAACTCCCGATATAGTGTTGCTTGACTGGATGCTTCCGGGAAAAGAGGGTTCGGATGTCTGTAAAGACGTTCGTGCAAAGGGTTTTGAAGGTATGGTGATTATGATGACTGCCAAGGCACAGGATGTCGATAAAATTGATGCGTATAATTTTGGTGTGTCGGATTACGTAACCAAGCCCTTTAATATGGATGTGTTGGTTGCCTTAATTGAGAACAAAGTGAAATTTGCGATCAATAATGAGAAAACGGAGAGCCATAAGTTCGGCAATATGGAGCACCATCCAAATACTCATTCACTTCTGAAAGCCGGTAAAAAGATTGAGCTAACTATTCTTGAGAACCGTATTCTACTTTATTTTCTTAAAAATGCAAATAAAGTTATTCATCGCGATGAGCTAATGATGGTGGTTTGGGGTTATAATTCTGATGTAAATACGCGTACGCTGGATATGCATATTGTTCGCCTGAGGAAAAAGATCGAAGATAATCCGGATACGCCGAACTACCTGCAAACGGTAAGAGGGATTGGGTATAAATTTGTGTTTTAGCTGGCTTTGAACAATAATCAGCTCTTGTTTGAGGCTTAACTAAAAGCAACGCTGAACGCAACAAGGAATACGAATTGTAAGATCATGGTTCCGTCTAAATACAGGAAATAATAATACTCATTCTTCTTCCATTCGGATTTAAAGATGAGCCAACCTGTTATCAGGATTGTGAAGACTAATGCAAAAAAATCACTATTTATGTTTCGCGTAAACAGAAACAAAAGGCAGATATAGGCAAATAACAATAGCTGGCATACTAAATAGGATTTTCTTTCACCGAGTATCACCGGGATAGTTTTAAGGTCATAGCTCTTATCCTGAAAAAGGTCGCGGATATCAAAAGGGACGGTGATAGCTGCAATAAACAGGAAGCGTTTTGCTACCAGGAGGATTGTATCGCTTGGTGAAACGAAGAATGACTGGCTGTTGCCCAACTCCACAATTGGCAGCAGCACGCAACTCAGCGACCAGATAAGCGCTATCAGGAACAGTTTTAACCCCGGGACGTTTCGAAGTCCGAAGCGTTTTTCGCCTACTGTAAACAAGGGAAGGTTGTAGCTCACAGCTATTACTCCTAGAAACAATAAAAGCACTTGCGAAGCCGGAGCCAGAAAAAGTGTAATCACCATCAGTGATAAAACTGCGATTAGCGTCAGGGTTATCATTAGCCTGTAATTACGGTGTGTCCAGCGCACCCTTCTGAACGGGGATTTCCTTGGTTCGGCAGGTTTGGCCATAAAAGTGCTGAAGTTATACAGAGCTAAAGTGGCAAAAAATAATATTCCGAGAACTTGTTTGTCGCAGGGAATCCCTAGGAGGTGATAGGTAACCTGGGCCTGGGCAACAGCACAAAGGGCAATGAAAAGATTGCTGAAAAGCAGGAAGTCTAATGCCTTATAAAATAGCTTATAAATAGAACTGGGGCCAGGTTCGGACATTCAAGTTTTTGTTTACAAGAGGTTTACGACTGCTGTAACTCAAATATCGTAATTTCGGGCAATATTCCAACCCTTCCGGGATACCCCAGGAACCCATACCCAACGTTAACATAAAGTTGTTGCTGTTTTTCTGAATATAAGCCAGCCCATTCTTTGTAGATATATTCAACCGGACTCCATTTAAACTCTTCGGTTTTAACACCAAACTGCATTCCGTGGGTATGGCCGCTAAACGTTACGTCAATATCAGGATGATTCAGGATCTGTGCTTTCCAATGAGAGGGATCGTGCGACATAAGCAATTTTACCGGCAGGTCTTCGGTGCCTTTGAGTGTTTTTATTAAATCTCCCTTCTGAATAAAGCGACCGGCACCCCAGTTCTGGCATCCCAAGATACCTATTTCTTCATTTCCCACTTTCACACGACGATGTTCATCCAGAAGCAGATCCCAACCCATTTGCTGATGCACTTTTATTAAGGCTTCAAGGTTTTTTGCCTTCGCCGCCGAGGGCTGTTTGCCGTAATAATAATCGCCGTAATCATGATTTCCGAGCACCGAGAATACGCCCAAAGGAGCTTTAGCCTTCGAGAAAATAGCTTGATAGTCGCTCATCTCAGAAGCCTGGTTGTTTACTAAGTCTCCTGTAAATAATATAAGGTCAGGCTTTTCGCCGAGCAGCATTTCTACACCGCCGAGCACAGCCTTCGGATTGTAGAAGCTTCCCGAGTGAACGTCTGATATTTGAGCGATTTTGAGCCCATGGAAGCCTTTCGGCAGATTTTTTAAGTAGAGTTTTCGACGGGTGAGCTGGTAGTCGTAAGCTCCAGAAATAATGCCCCAGCTTAATGATGCTAAGGGAACTGCTGCTACCAATAGCCCCGATTTTACAATAAATTCTGAACGGGATATTTTGTTGTTCTGTGGTTCTGCCGAGTTCTCAATAGGCGCGCTGTTTTTTTTCAGCTTTCGCGATAACCAGATAATCCCTCTGCGGATGTCGTCGATAAAGAGGAACGGAAGGAAGAAGAGCTTGGTTGCGAACGTCAAAAAAAACGCCACCAAGATTACGGCTCTGGCTGTAAGTTTGATATTAAAATACACTCCTGCCAGAACGCCAAAGATCAGCACAATACTATATCCCCAGTAAAGCCAGGTAAATGTTCTTCGATGTTTATCAATAATCCTGATTTTAGCGCCCAGCAGCGCTTTAAAAATATACCTATCTGTGATAAGGAGCAAAATGCTGATAAACAGCAGTGTAAATAACCTGTCGGACATGTAGTTTCTTAAAAATGCGGAATTAGATATTAATGATCGTTGAAGTCTTCATCTTCATCTCCAACATCAAAGCGGGCGTTAAACAAACTTCCCAGCATATCTTTGAAAGTATACCCGTTATCGAGGTACGATTTACTTACCTGAGAAAACTCAGACAAGCCGTGTAATAGAAATTCCATTAACAGTAATTGTTGTGTATCTATTAGACTTGGATGGAACTTTTTTATTACATCGCGTAAGCCGGGAACGGAATTCAGCGATTTTTTATAATCCTCTTCCGAAAGATCATCTACAATACTTATACTGTTTCCTATACCAAACCAATTGATTATTTCTGTATAAGGGTTGGATTCTTTTGATCGCTTTAGTTTTTCAGGATCAGGAAAATATTGTGCCATTAAGGTTTTGATGGCTTTACCCACAAGAATGTTGGCTACTTTGGCCGGACCCTCCTGTTCGCCTTCGTAAACAAGCTCGATTTTTCCTGTAATAGCGGGAATTACACCTAGAAAGTCCGAGATTCTTACAAACGTTCGCTCTTCGCTATTGATAAGCATACGGCGCTCGGCAGTGCTAATCAGGTTTTCGTAGGCAGATATAGTTAATCTGGCAGATACACCTGATTTTTTATCTATATATTCTGAATTACGTGCCTCGAAGGCGATCTGTTCTATAAGGTCCTTCACCAGTCCGTCAGACTCTACCTTTAAAAGTTGTTCTGGGGTAAGACGGGCTTCCTGTTGTGTGATCTTCCTCGAGATTTCTAAACTACGCGGATAATGAGTTAAAATCTGACTTTCGATGCGATCCTTTAATGGAGTTACTATCGAGCCCCTATTTGTATAATCCTCAGGATTCGCGGTAAATAGAAATTGTACATCGAGTGGAAGGCGTAATTTGAACCCTCTGATCTGGATGTCTTTTTCCTGGAGGATATTAAATAGTGCAACCTGGATTCTGGCCTGCAAATCGGGCAATTCGTTGATCACGAAAATGCTTCGGTGCGCACGTGGTATTAATCCGTAATGAATTACGCGTTCATCAGAATAAGTGAGCTTTAATGAGGCAGCTTTAATTGGATCCACATCTCCAATCAGGTCCGCTACGGTAACATCCGGCGTGGCAAGTTTCTCAGTATAGCGCTCGTCGCGATGAAGCCATGCGATTGGCGTTTTATCGCCGTTTTTTTCAATCTGCTCTCTGCCAAACCAGGAAATCGGATTGAATGGATCTTCATACAATTCTGAGCCTTGTATATATGGTACGTACTCGTCCAGCAGATTCACCATCAGCCTCGCAATACGGGTTTTAGCCTGTCCGCGTAAGCCTAAAAGTAAAATATTATGTTGCGATAGAATTGCCGTTTGCAGGTCTGGGATCACGGTGTCTTCATACCCAACAATGCCTTCAAAGCCAGCTTCCTTTTTTTTCAAAAGCGCGATCAGGTTTTCTCGCAGCTCCTGCTTTATTGTTCGGGATTTATACCCTGCGGTTTTTAATTCGCCTAATGTTTTTATATCGTTTAAATTCATCTTGTCTTTAATAGATTCGGAGGCAATAAGCAGATGGGCATATGGTGCATTTGTTATCTTACCGTTCTTCTCCTGTTTCGAATGTAGTCTTCAAAAATATATTCTCCTAAACCTTTCAAAGAGCTGTAAAACGCTTTACCGCCGTTTATCTCGGTAAACTTGCGTACAAACTGTTGCAAATAGGGATCTTTGGCAATCATAAAAGTAGTTATCGGAATATTTAGCCGCTTACATTCTGCAGCTTTGTTAAGGGTTTTATTTACCACTTTACGATCAAGTCCGATGCTGTTTTTGTAATACCGGGCACCCTCTTTCAGGCAGGTAGGCTTTCCATCGGTAATCATAAAAATTTGTTTGTTATGAGTTTTTCGCCTCCGAAGTATATCGGCTGCCAATTCCAGCCCCGCATAGGTATTGGTATGGTATGGCCCTACCTGCAGGTATGGCAATTCCTTTAACGTTATCGGCCAGGCATCATTACCAAACACCACAATATCCAGAGTGTCTTTAGGATATTTGGTTTTAATGAGTTCGGCGAGCGCCATCGCCACTTTTTTTGCCGGGGTGATTCGATCTTCACCGTAAAGGATCATCGAATGTGAAATGTCGATCATAAGCACGGTAGAAGATATAGATTTATAATCTTTTTCCTCTACTTCGAGATCTCTTTCAGTTAACGTAAAATCGCCTATTCCGTGATTTATCTGAGCATTATGAATAGAGGCGGTCATGTCTATCTGGTCCAAACTGTCGCCGAACTGAAACTCCCGCCTGTCGGCGTTTTTTTCTTCACCTATTCCAGAGATATTGGTATTATGGTTTCCCTTTCCGGCTTTCCGGAGCTTTCCAAAGATTTCTTCTAAGGCCGATTTACGGATATTTTGCTCGGTTTTGCCGGTAATTTTAAATCCGCCTTTTTCATCATCCGAACTCAGGTAGCCTTTGTTTTTCAAATCATCGATAAAATCCCCCATTCCGTATTCGTCATTGGTGAGATTGTATTGTTTGTCGAGTTCATTCATCCAGGCAAGGGCCTCGTTCGCGTCGCCAGAGGTATAGTTGAGCAACTCTAAAAATAGTTTCAGCAGCTCATCAAAGCCTCCTTTAGGAAGTTCGTCTGGAATATATTGAGAAAAAGAGTGACCCCGCATACCTCGCTTTTACTAGTACTAACGATATAACGAATTTAATGGTTTGTATTGCAGGGCATGTTATTGATATGTCAAATTAAAATTTGTAAATCTGATCAACATCTGACAGCTTGTATTCAGGATTGGCACCCCGCCTGGAGGCGACCAGGGCACCGGTTGCACAGGCTCTGGTCAGAATCTCATCCACTGGATTTTGTTCAAGATATCCGTAGATAAACGACGCCAGAAAAGCGTCGCCAGCACCTACGGTATCCAGTACCGGCACTTCAAACCCGGGGTGCGTAAAAATCTTACCCTTGTGCAGAATCATTGCTCCGTTTTCGCCCAGAGTAAGGCAAATTGTATTGGTGGCGGTGAGATCACCCAGATGGATTAGCTGATTGCCGGAAGTGCCTTTCAGACCGTAAAAGTTTTTTAGGTAGTCGAGCTCATGTTCATTTATTTTTAACACATCGCATTTTCGCATTAAGACTTCGAGAGTATGTTTTTCGAAATGCGGCGGGCGTAAATTCATGTCAAAAATGCTGCACTTACTTGTATCTAATAGCTTCATCAGCGTTTGACGACTTATTTCAGATCTGCAGGCAAGGCTGCCAAACACCAGCGCCTCAGCTTCGTCAGTAAGCCCGGCTATGCCATCATTCCAAAAAATCTCATCCCAGGCCACTGGTTTTTTAATAATGTAGCTTGCCTGTTTGTGTTCATCGAGGCTCACATCAACCACGCCCGTGGCGAGGGTTTTATGTGTTTGCACATATTCACCGGATAAATGGGAAGCGGCTAAAAATGTTCTCAAGTCACCGCCATCTTCGTCATCACCCACACTGCTAATGAGTTGGGTAGCGGCGCCATGTTTTTTGAGATGGATAGCCACGTTCATCGGGGCACCGCCCGGTTTCTTTCCTGTGGGGAGGTTATCCCATAATATTTCTCCAAAACAAACTATTTGAGACATATCTTGAATGCTAACGCTGATAAAATATGAAGGTAAATGTTTTGAACTGTTAATATCAAAAAAAGGCAGATCCGCCGGTATGCGACAGCCTGCCTTTTTTAAACATTGATAATGAATTCTAAGGCATAATTACTGTGTCGATAACATGAATTACACCATTTTTTTGAAACACATCACTAATGGTCACTTTAGAAACTCCCCCTTTCTCATCTTTTAAAACCAGAAGCTCTCCCTGCATCATTGCCCAAATTCTTCCACCGTTTACGGTTTTAAATTCGGCAGTGCCCTTTCCCTTTTTAATCGCTTGGGCGATGTCGGCAGCGCTATATTTTCCCGCCAGGACATGATAGGTGAGAATCGAGGTCAGCATCGCCTTGTTTTCAGGTTTAACCAGGGTGGCAACGGTTCCGGCAGGCAATTTGTCGAAGGCCGCGTTTGTTGGAGCAAATACTGTAAATGGTCCGGCAGATTTTAGCGTTTCCACTAACCCGGCGGCTTTAACTGCGGCAACAAGCGTGGTGTGATCTTTGGAATTAACAGCGTTGTCTACGATGTCTTTGGTAGGATACATCGCCGCACCGCCGACTATAACTGTGTTTTGTGCTAAGACCTGGTTTGTAAATGCACTAGCTACTAATGCCATTACGATAGAACTTTCTTCATGTTGTATAAGGGTTTAACTTGCAATCATGAAGAATTACGGACTTATTCTTTGTTTGGATTTTTGGAGATTGGTAATTTAATCAATCGTCTCATACAAAGGATTCTATCTTTAGAAATTCCTTCGGGTAAAGCGTTAATATTACTCCTTTTCGCTCACAAACAGGTCGGACGCGATTTTGTCTGCAAATAGCTTCCCTTCCTTGGTAAGTTTCGCCGAGTCGTTTTGATGTATGATATGACCGGCTGCTATTAAGGATGAGAGGGAATCTTCAATTTCACGTTTATAATCACCACCAAAATCGTTTTCAATTTTTGTAAGGCTCATTCCCCACATGGTTCTTATCGAGGTCATGATGTATTCATTAATTCGATTCTCTACAGTTAATATCTCCTCTTCGGCGGGCACCTTACGATCTGAGATAGACTGAATATATCTGGAATTGTTGGCGATGTTCCACTGTCTGCTTTCTCCATTAAAAGAGTGAGCCGAAGGCCCTATTCCGAGATAAGAAACACCCCGCCAATAGTTAGTGTTGTGTTTCGAGTAACAGTCGGGTTTAGCAAAATTAGAGGTTTCATAGTGTTCAAATCCGGCTTGCTGAAGCTCATTAATCAATGTCAGGTACTGGGCAGCGCTTTGAGACTCGCTCATGGGTATTTGTTTTCCCTTTTTTATAAAGCTGGCGAGAGCTGTTTGAGGCTCTATCGTCATGCCGTAGGCGGAAATATGAGGGATACTTAATTCAAGCACCTTACTGATGTTAGATTTCCATTTCAGGTCGGTCAACAGCGGAAATCCGTATATCAAGTCGACGGTTATGTTTTCGAAGCCGGCATCCTGAACCCGCTTTATACAACTCTCTGCTTCTGCGGCATTGTGGGCACGATTCATCCAGATCAGGTCTGCTTCAAAGAACGACTGGATGCCAATGCTGAAGCGGTTTACGCCCGTTTGCCTCAGAGCCTTCACTTTTAGATTATCCAAATCGTCAGGATTGGCTTCAACTGTTATTTCAGCATCAGAGCTGACAGTATGGTGCTGCCCAATTTTATCAATAAATTTTTGTATTTCTTCTCCACCCAGAAGGGAAGGGGTTCCTCCACCGAAATAAATGGTTTGTATGCTCTCTTCGCCAAGATAGCTTTGTTGCAGATCAAGCTCTGCAAGCATAGCGTTCACGAGCTCATCTTTATTTTTGAGAGATGTGCTGAAGTGAAAATCGCAGTAATGACAAGCCTTTTTGCAAAATGGGATGTGGAGGTAAATTCCGGCCATCCACAAAGATAAGACAAATCATCAGGCCTGAAGGATGCGTTGCAACGCGAATGCACTATTTATAAATGTCCCCCGCTATTAACTAAGAGCGGGGACATTTATCAAATTTCCTAATAAGATTCTCCCGGCATTGCTGTAACCGGAACTGTTGGCGACCCCGATGTACTCATCGCCGCATTTTGATTCATATTGGCAGTCATTTCCTGCTCATCCATTTTCTCTTTAACAGGACAATAGCCGGTTAATCCCCTATACAAAAGGGCGCTGCCCAAGCCTAGTTCGGTTAAGGCCAGAAATGGATGTGAAAATACATTTGTAATTCCCTTAAGTGCAATAAATGCGCCAGTACCCACCGAAATAATCCGTTCCGTCTGACCCACGTTTGCGTTTGAATTCTCTTGAAGAATTGAACTGTTTAGAGTATCCGATACTCTGTTAATTATTGAATTTTCCATGATTTTTAGATGTTTAAAAAGATAACCTCTTAATAAAGGGACTGTTTCTGATTTTTTTAGATTGTTTTACCGCTTAAATTCTTTAATCTGCCGACTTTCCGCGTTAACTCACCTAATAAATATTGTCGTTCAATAGTCTTTGCTATACTTTGGTAACGAAGTTCGGGATTATGAAAGCAATACATTCTATTCTGGTGGCTCTGGCCTTGTTATTATTTTTTCACTCGTTTTCAGAGCGAGGGTCGGATTTGTTTAAGAAAAATGCAATTGTAATAAAATAGGCCAGGAGAAGCCGTTTTGCTAAAGAGCATTCCGTCCCTCTTTTCGTGCCTCTCTGCGCAAAGCCTTTTGCCGGTTTTTTTCCGTCTTTTCTTTTTCCTTCACTAACTCTTCTTTGTCATCCTCTTCGTCTTTTTTACCGAGTTTAAATTTCACATTTCCATTTTCATCATCCTGAGCCCTGACATTAATAACGATACCATTGTCGAAGCGTTTGCGTTTCAGGCTGTCTGATAAGCCAATATCTCTTTTCGGATTTCGAAGCGGTATCCGCAAGGCGATGTCGGTTCCTGTAGGCATTCCATAAATACCTTCGATATAAAGATTCAGGACGCTTGACTCGATATACATCGGTCTGATTTGAATGGTGCTTCCTTTAATATCGAACGTATTTCTTAAGCGGGTGAAGGTGATGTTAGAAAAATCACGGTTAGGGAAAGCAAAGTTTCCGATTTTTTGCATTGGCTCAAAGTTTAGCAGCGCCCCGTTTTTGATCTCAAAACTCACACTTCCATTAAACGACCTGGGAATAATTTGCCCGTTTTCACGCATTAAACCCGAAATGTTAGTGGAGGAGTTAAACCCGCCCTTTAGATTTTGAAAAGCGATGGCATCTTGTCCGAAATTTTCAAAAGCATAAAATAGTTTGGGCAGATCTACATTCACAATGCGGGTGCTAATGTTAAAGCGATTAACGGCACGGCTCTGGTCAATGTTTCCTTTAATCTGCAAGCGGCCGCCTGCATGATTTAAACTCACATCCTGCAATTCTATCTCAGATTGTTTCAATAATATGCTGGAGTGAATTTTCGATGCAGAAAACCTTCGGTAAACCAGCTGATCAGCTTCCAGGTCTAAATGTACATTTGCTTCCGCCAATACCTTGTCCAGCTGGTTAAAGAGCCGGGTAGCCGACTTTTTATTGGTATTAGTTGAGTTAGAAGATTTTCTCCTTCCAAGAAAAGCGAGAAATTCAGATAAGTTGATCCGCGGACTTTTTACATGCCAGTCGAGCTTTATTTTTTTAGGATCGGTATAGTACAGGTTCAAAAAATTGAGAAGAGAACCTTGCATCACAAAAGTATTGCTGCCAGTCTTTGCGTGTAGATTTTCGAGAAATAAATCTTGTCCCCTGAACCTGAATAAACCTTTGATGCCCGAAAATGTCAGATTACGAGGGTGGTAGGCAATCGTTGCATTCGATAAGCCCAAGGTACCGTAGATAAAGGGCTCCGTGCTATTGCTTTTGTTATAAGGAGCACGATAAAACAGGTTTAATTTTGCATAACCGTTGTGGAAATGAAAGCTTTTTGAACCAGAAACCTGGTTTAATTTTTCTAAAGCAAAATTAGATTCGAACCTGCCTTCAAAAATAGGTCTTCGCAGGTTCACAATTCGTACGGTGTCTGCCTGGAAGGGTATATTAAAATAGGTTCCTTTAAAATCCGAAAATCCGATCACGGAATTAGCATCATTAAAGCCTTTTCCTTTTTTAAACTCGTTATCGAAATATCCCGTAAAGCTGCAATTTCGGATTGTTTCACCAGAGAAGGAAAGTTCATTGTTTTTTACCCTCCACGAGACCAATATTTTCGGATCGCCCTTGCTTTTTAAGCTTCCCATAATTATGGCTTGAGCAAAAAAAGGCTTTCTTAACGTATAGGCATCAAGTTTGGATGCAATGTTCTTAGCCAGAAATGAGGAAACTTTTTTTAACTCAATTTTGGGTGCGGCTACCGATAGTTTAAAATCGGAAGTTTGTTCTGTAGACCGGAAATGGCCTCCGATCTCGAAATGTTCTTTTCCTATGCTAATATCCTGAACGGGGATTTCTAACACCTTAGACAATTGGTTGTAACTCATTTCCAGATTTGCCTCCACCAACTGATTTTTGATAAAACTTCCCCGTCTGGTATTAAATGCCAGTGAGTTTACTTCGGTGTTTAACCGGATACTGCCTTTCCAACCATCAGACCGATACTTGATTTGAGCAGTCAGATGTCGGATATCGAAATTGAAATATTTATTGCGCTGTTGATTTTCCTGTATAAAGGAGACGTCTTTGAACTCTACCAGTTTGATTTGCTTACGCTTCCCTTCCCGTTTGTCATCGCTTCCAGGTGTTAATATGGTATTGTTACTATTTCCAGCTTTGTCTGTAAACAGGTAGATCTTACCATCGTGAATGAAAAGTTTTTGTATGACGGTATTTCCGCCGATTAACGCAAAAACGTTTAGAGAAACGAAGATTTCTTTGGCTTCCATCAGGTTGTGCCGGTGCTTATCAATCAGGCTATCCTGCAACAAAACATTTTTTAGAGAGACAGATACGCCAGGGAAGCCCTGAATCAGCGCAGGTTCCATGCTCTCAATGGTTAGTTTGCCATTAATATCGTTGTTCAGTTGAGCGGTTACCGTTTCCAGAAGCTCTTTTTTATTAACAGTAACAAAGGCGGCAATGCCCAGCCATAACAGTATAAGCACACATAAAACAGTTCCGCCTATTTTGAGGGCAATTTTTAATGGTCTCGACATAAAAGATAGATGATTCGATATTCAGGTATTTAATATACAACAGCTTAATACATAACATGTTCCATCGGTAGTAAAATATTACACTTGTGAGGGATTTATATCTTGAAAACAATAAATTGTGCGTATTGTACTAGTTAAAATGGAACTATCCACACAAATAATATGGCTCTTCATTTTGGCTATCCCGGTAGCATGCATTGCCTGGACAGTCACGCATGAGGAGGTTTTTAAGGAACCGAGAGAGTTTTGTGTCGACCGATCGCAAAATTCCAGGCGTCTGATTGAGCGTAAATTTTTCTATCTCTTTACCTGCGAATATTGCTTCAGTCATTACGTAACCATCTTCTTTCTGATTGTTACAAATTTTCAACTTCTGTTTGACGACTGGCGGGGGTATTTAATATCCGGCTTTGCTTTGGTCTGGGTGGCCAATGTTTATATGAGTCTCTATGCTCTTATCAGGATAGATTTAAAGAAAGGGCGCCTGATAACCAAAATCGAGGAGCAGAAGATGCAGGATGAGGACGAGCCGTCTCCAGAAAAATAAGTTTTGACTATAATCGTTTTCAAATATCATCCGTATGGAGTATTGCGCTATTTTTACTTTATGACCAGAACTTTTCTACTTTTTATCCTGATTGTTGGCGTGTTTTTTTCAAGTGCAGCCCAGGAACGGGTGAGAGACACCTCATTTTCAGTCTACAGTACGTTTATCAAAACCAGGAAAAACCATCCCGAGATTTCCATTGCTAGTCCGCCGCTTTCAGCCACTGTTAAAGTAAAGACTGGTCTTGTTTACCAAAAAGTTAATGGCAGAAGGCTGGAGCTGGATGTTTTTTTTCCTAAAGAGAGATCGAAATCTGGTTATCCGGCGGTTCTCATGATTCACGGTGGAGGCTGGCGCTCCGGAGATCGCTCGCACAACACTCCTACGGCCAAAGTTCTGGCCGAGAATGGTTATGTAGCGGTTTCGGTAGAATACCGCTTGTCGACCGAGGCAACTTACCCGGCGGCGGTTCACGATCTGAAAACAGCGATAAGATGGATCCGCGCTAACGCAAGAAAATATAATATTGACACCTCGAAAGTCGCTACCTGGGGCTGTTCGGCAGGAGGACAACTCGCCGCTTTACTCGGAACAACAGCAGGAAATGCCAGGTTAGAAGGGCAGGGTGGATATACTAAACACTCAAGTGCGGTACAGGCTATAGTAGATGTCGACGGCACACTGGCATTTATACATCCTGAATCCGGTGAGGGCAATGACAGCCAGGGTACTTCTGCCGCCACTTATTGGTTCGGCTTCCCCAAAACCGAACGTCCTGACCTTTGGTATGAAGCTGCTCCTTTAAGCCATGTAAGCAGTAAAACCCCTCCGATATTATTCATTAACAGCTCTGTAGACCGTATGCATGCTGGCCGAGATGATATGATCAGGAAACTGAACTCATGGAATATTTATTCAGAAGTGCATACATTTAAGGATGCTCCGCATCCCTTCTGGCTGTTTAACCCCTGGTTTCAGCCCACTGTGAGTCATACATTGAACTTTTTAAACAAGGTGTTTCAGCATAACCAAAACTGATCGTACCCATTCTTTGTTCACACACAAACCCATCTCATTTGTTATAAGTTTTGCGATAAGCAATATTTTAGGGAATTTCGCGCCACAAAATAAAAGGGGCCGGAAATTTAGCAGGATTGATGGTTTGGGCTTAAGACAGCAAAGAGATGACAAAAAGTAATAAAGTAAAAAAGAAGAACACTGATGTAGTGTTAATCGGTGCCGGGATAATGAGCGCTACTCTCGGGGTTATGTTGAAAGAGCTTGATCCTGAACTGACGATTGAGGTTTTTGAACGGATGGATATCGCGGCAGCAGAAAGTTCCGACGCCTGGAATAATGCCGGGACTGGCCATTCTGCATTTTGTGAACTCAACTATACACCTGAGCTTGAGGACGGCAGTATTTCGACAGAAAAGGCGGTTAAAATTGCCGAATCATTTGAAATTTCGAAGCAGTTCTGGGCTTATCTTGTTCAAAATAATCGCGTAAAGCTACCCGAAAGCTGGATTCAACCTATTCCGCATATGAGCTTTGTGTGGGGTAAAAAAAACGTCAATTATCTTAAGAAGAGATATGATGCACTTCAGCAGAATCATCTTTTTCAGGGGATGGAATATACCGAAGACGCAGCCAAATTGAGTGAATGGATCCCTCTGATTATGGCAGGTCGGGATGACTCTGAAAAACTTGCGGCTACGCGTATGGATATCGGAACTGATGTGAATTTCGGTGCCTTAACCCGTTGCATGTTCAATCACCTTAAAACATTACCCGGGGTAACCGTAAATTTTAATCATGAAGTACGCGATTTGACCCAAAAGGACGAATGCTGGCACATTAAAGTGAAGGAACTGGCGAGTGGTGACAAGAGAAAACTTAAAGCAAATTTCGTTTTCATTGGGGCTGGGGGAGGCTCTTTGCCTTTGCTGTTGAAGTCTGGTATCCCGGAAGGAAAAGGATTTGGCGGTTTCCCGGTAAGTGGTCAGTGGCTTCGCTGCACCAATCCCGAAATAATTGAAAAACACTATGCTAAAGTATATGGAAAGGCTCCCGTAGGCTCTCCGCCAATGTCTGTTCCGCATTTAGATACCAGAATTATCAAAGGAAAAAAGGAATTGCTTTTTGGGCCGTATGCAGGATTTACAACTAAGTTTCTGAAAAATGGCTCGGTGCTCGACCTTCCTTTGTCTATTAAGGCGGCCAACCTTGTGCCTATGCTTGCAGCAGGAATCAAAAATATCCCGCTCACAAAATATTTAATCGATCAGGTACGTCAGTCGCCCGAAGACAGGTTAGAGGCATTGCAGGAATTTTTTCCGGAGGCTAAACTTGAAGACTGGGAGCTTGAAGTTGCCGGACAACGTGTTCAGGTGATTAAGAAGGATCCGGTTGAAGGTGGTATCCTGGAATTTGGAACAGAAGTAGTGAGTGCTAAGGACGGATCTATTGCTGCTTTACTGGGAGCATCGCCGGGTGCCTCGACCGTGGTTGCCATTATGATAAATCTGTTAGGCTTGTGTTTCAAAGAGCGCCTTCAGTCTCCGGAATGGCAAGAAAAGCTAAAAACTATGATACCTTCTTATGGAAGGATGCTTGCCGACGATCCGCAACTTTTAGATGAAATGCGTAACTGGACAAGCGAAGTGTTAGGTTTAAAGACCGCCGAATACGCGCAATAGCCTTGACCCTCACGAGACTGTCGTTTCAATCAGGGTTACTTGATCTGAAGCGACAGTTTCTTAACTTAAGGCGCATTCCTTTTTAGCCAGCGTGCGTACCCCGCTACAATTCTTCCTTCAATACCTCCCAAACATTTTCAGCCACAATTCTATAACCTTCTGCCGTTGGGTGTATTCCGTCTCTTAAATTCAATTTTACGTTTCCGGCCACACCTTCGAGCATAAATGGCACAAACGGAATATTATTTTTTTCAGCTACTTCCCTAAATATGCCCCTGAATTCAGCTACATATTTTCCGCCCATGTTTGGTGGCACTTCCATTCCTAATAGAATCCGCTTTGCATTCGGGTACCTCGATTTAACGGTATCTAAAATAGATTGTAAATTCTTTTTGGTTTCCGTTACCGGGATGCCCCGCAGTCCGTCATTTGCGCCAAGTTCAAGTACAAAAATATCGATCTGCTGTTTCAGAAGCCAGTTTATACGATTAACACCACCAGACGTGGTTTCGCCACTAAGCCCGGCATTAATTACCTTGTAAGGAAGTTGTAATGAGTCAATTTTACGTTGAATTACCGCCGGGAATGCGTCTTCAGAATCTTCCAGGCCATACCCAGCCGTTAAACTGTTGCCAAAAAATAATATCGTTTTTTTCATCACGGTATCTGCGCCCTCTTTTTTATTCTTATTACCGGTTAGCTTATTGTTATCGCTGTTGCAAGCGGCCGTTAATACCACTATCAAAAATAGTATTGATTTTAAGAACTTCATTTGTGCTTGTCTTTTGCCAATAGTAATAGTTATTCTAAACATGCCGGTGTTGCTTTGGTTTAAGGATAAATGCTTTTGAAATGTAATAATTGTAAAGATTTTTGATCAAACTTTTGTGCTCTTGTTTAAGCCTTATAACTTACGAATGTGGAGAAAATTCTGAATATTGAAAATCTTGGTAAAATATATACCAGTGCAGGCCGCAGTTTAACTGTTCTTGATAAGGTAAATCTGTCTGTCGAAGCAGGTTCGACCGTTTCAATAGTTGGCCCCTCGGGCAGTGGTAAAACAACGCTGCTGGGCCTGTGCGCTGGTCTGGACCGATCTACAACGGGACTTGTAGAGCTTAATAATATCCGTATCGATCAGTTGGGCGAAGATCAGCGTGCACTGGTCCGGAATAAGTATGTTGGTTTTATATTTCAAAACTTCCAGTTACTCCCCACCTTAACCGCAGTCGAGAATGTCATGGTTCCTCTTGAACTGCGTGGAGAGAAAAATATTCGCCCAAAGGCGCTCGACTTGCTTGATAAGGTTGGCCTGGCCGATAGAAGCCACCACTATCCATCCCAATTATCGGGCGGCGAACAGCAGCGTGTATCTCTTGCCAGGGCCTTTTCGAACAGTCCCCGAATCTTGTTTGCCGACGAGCCCACGGGTAACCTCGACGCAGAAACCAGCGAAAAAGTGGTGAAGCTTATTTTTGACCTTAACCGCGAAGCTGGAACAACCCTTGTTTTGGTTACACATGACATGGAGCTGGCTTCAAAAACTCAGCGCATCATCAGAATAAAGGGCGGAGTTATCATTGCTGATGATTTAACAAAATCATAAATGGAGGAGCAAAAGGATAAAACACGCCTCAATTTGCCCTGGCTATTTAAAATGGCATGGCGCGACAGCCGACGCAGTCGTCCACGCCTGTTTCTTTTCGTTTCCTCGATTATATTAGGAATAGCCGCATTGGTCGCTATTTATTCATTCGGCGACAACCTCAGAAAAGATATCGATAACCAGGCCGCCAGCCTTCTGGGCGCCGATCTCTCTATCTCAAGCAATAAGCCAATACCCGAAGATATAGGCCGCCTGCTCGACTCTCTGGGTAACGACCGCTCAGAACAGCGCAGCTTCGCGTCCATGATATACTTCCCTAAAAGTCGGGGTACGCGCCTGGCTCAGGTGAAAGCTTTGGGCGGAAACTTCCCATATTATGGTAGTCTTGAAACTAGTCCGGTGCAAGCCGGAATGAGCTTCCGGAAAGGAAAAGAAGCGCTGGTGGATAAAACCTTGATGATGCAGTTCAATGCCAGCGTCGGCGATTCCGTAAAAGTTGGCGAAGTTACTTTCAAAATTGCGGGTATTTTAGAAAAGGCTCCCGGCCAAACTGGAATCTCTGCCTCGGTCGCACCGGTGGTTTATATTCCCTCCAAATATGTTGAACAAACGGGATTGTTGAAAAAAGGTAGTCGTATCAACTATCAGTATTTCTATAAGTTTAATAAGCCCGAAGAAGTCGAGGGCTTAGTAAAACGCCTCGAACCGCAACTTGAAAAAGCTGATCTTAACCATCAAACGGTAGAGGAACAAAAACGAGACACCGGCCGGTCTTTCGAAGATCTTACCCGTTTTCTGTCGCTCGTAGGCTTTGTTGCACTTTTGCTTGGATGTATCGGAGTGGCTAGCGCCATTCATATTTACATTCGCGAAAAGCTGGCAACGATAGCCATTCTACGCTGCCTCGGAGTAAAAGCATCGCAGGCTTTTATCATTTACCTGATCCAGATAGTTGGAATAGGACTAATCGGTTCGATTATTGGCGCCGTACTAGGGACGGTTGTTCAACAGGTTTTACCGTTTGTCTTAAAAGACATATTGCCTGTTGACATATCGGTGATCATCTCCTGGAGAGCCATTTTCCAGGGCGTCGTATTAGGAGTGATCATCTCGGTTCTTTTCGCTCTGCTCCCTTTAGTCTCAGTAAGAAATATCTCGCCTTTAAACACCCTTCGGATCTCTTACCACGAGACACATCTGTTTAAAGATCCCCTAAAATGGCTGGTGTATGCCTTGATCCTGCTTTTTGTAGTTGGCTTTTCATACCTGCAACTGAACAGCTGGCGCGAAGCCATATATTTTACCATCGCGGTGGTTGTTGCATTTCTTATTTTAACCGGCACTTCAGCATTATTGATCTGGCTGGTTCGCCGGTTTTTTCCTTCTTCATGGAGTTATCTATGGCGCCAAGGATTAGCGAATTTATTCAGGCCAAATAATCAAACCCTTATCCTGATTGTCTCCATCGGCCTGGGCACCGTTTTTATAAGTACTCTTTTCCTCGTTCAGGATATTTTGTTGAACAGGGTAGCGCTCTCGGCAAGCGGAAATCAACCCAATATGGTGCTTTTTGATATTCAGACCAATCAAAAGCCAGCGGTGGCAGCCTTAACCAGGAGCCATGGATTGCCGGTGATCAGCGAAGTTCCCATCATCACTATGCGGATTGAAGAGGTGAACGGCTATTCGGCCGCGGATGTGAGAAAAGACAGTACTATCAAAGTTTCCAGACGCGCCTTCAATTCGGAGTTAAGGGTTACCTACCGGGATACCTTATCTGCCTCCGAACGGATCACGAAAGGTAAGTGGATTGGGAGAGTAACTCCCGAAGGATTGATCAATGTTTCTCTGGAAGAGGGTTACGCCAACCGCATTCATGTAGGGATTGGCGACAAGATAACGTTCAACGTGCAGGGAGCGCTTATTCCAACGGTAGTGAGTAGTTTCAGAGAAGTGGATTGGAATCGGATCCAGACCAATTTTAGGTTAGTATTCCCAGCTGGAGTACTCGAAGATGCGCCGCAATTTCATGTGCTGATGACTCGTGCCCCCGATAGCAGAGCCTCTGCAAAATTTCAGCAGGCGGTAGTTCAGTCTTTCCCTAATATCTCTGTGATCGATCTTGAATTGGTGTTAAGTGTTCTGGATGAAATATTAGATAAAATAGGGTTCGTTATTCAATTTATGGCGGCTTTTAGTATCATCACCGGATTAATAGTGCTGGTCGCCTCGGTCCTGATCAGCAAATACCAGCGCATACAGGAAAGTGTTCTTTTGCGGACCCTTGGAGGAAGTAAAAGGCAGATTTTAATCATTACTGCTTTAGAATATTTTTTTCTGGGAGCCTTTGCTGCTGCTACTGGAATCATATTGTCCCTTGCGGGAAGCTGGGCACTGGCGAAATTTAGTTTCAAAACTTCATTCAGCCCCGACCTCCTTCCTTTATTAATATTGTTCTTCCTGATATCCTGTTTAACAGTTATAATTGGCTTGATAAACAGCCGGGGAATTTTAAACCGGCCACCCTTGCAAATATTAAGAGGAGATTGAAAACTGATTTGTATTGGAAGAACAACCATTAGTAAAGCAACGCCTGTTGTTGGAACGGTTTCCCGGAAAGGGCGGCTGGACCTACGCCCGTCTTCCTGAAATTTCAGGGGGGAAGAGAAATCATTTTGGCTGGCAAAAAGTGCGTGGTTTTATTGACGGATTTGAAGTAAAGCAGTTCCATCTCATGCCCATGGGAAAAGGGCAGTTAATGATCGCTTTAAAAGCCGAGATTAGAAAAGCTATAAAAAAGAACGAGGGCGATTGGGTAGATGTAGTGCTTTATTCTTTGGAGCAACCCTTGCCGTTACCTGAAGACTTTGAGCTTTGCCTGCAAGATGAACCTGTCGCCCTGGCGAATTTTAACAAGCTCAGTGAAAATCAGAAAAAAGAATATCTGGAATGGATTTATGCGATCAAATCCGAACAGGTAATTGTAGATCGCATGGCTTCTGCCATAAATAGATTAGTTTTGGGTTTACCATTCATTGCAGGTAAAATCTAATATAAGAACATGAAATTATCAGTCATCGTGATCGCCATTATTGTGGCTATGATAGCTTCTTCCTGTGAATCTTCGATTAAATCCGAAGAACTTTACGGCGAATGGAAATACGTAAAAGTGGAGAGCCCCCGTGAAGATCCTCCATTATTGATGGAAGAAGACGATCTTAAAGTAGATCATCCCTCTATCAAGTTTTCCAAAGGAAACCATCTGGTTATTATGTGGGGTGGCAAAAAGCTTTCTGATGGAACGTTCAGGATGGAAGATCGAATGATTCGCTTTAAGGAAAATCTTGATGGGGACGCAACTCGCGAGTTTCCGTTCTTAATTACAGAGTTTTCAAAAGACCGCATGGTGTTTGAAACCATGTCGCAGGACCTTACCCGTGTTACCGCGGTCAAAGTAAAATAGGCGCATTATGACACCCTGTAGCCGTTTAATTGCTGGGTTATGCGATGTTCCAGATCTTGGTCAATATTGCCCGGGTTCGTTTCTAACTCCCAGCCACCATCTTTTGTGGGTTTAAAGGAAGCAATCAGCTCGCCTTTTTTCAAGATGTCATAAGTTTTTGCCTCCCGTTCTGTCTGCACTTCGAAATCAGCAAACGATCCGTCGCTGAGGAGTACCTGTAAATCATATTTTTCCATGGCAAATATTTGAATCTTATTAACCAAATAAGTCCGGGGCGGTTTTAAAAAAGATAATAAGAATTATGGAATGCCGCCTTTACTAACATCGTATAGTTATAAACCAAATCCCATGGCAGAATTAACCAATTCCAACAGTATTTCCGGCCGCCGAACCAGCTTAAAACAGATTCCGAAAGTGGATCTCACCGCAATGGTCGATCTGGCTTTTTTGCTCATTACATTCTTCATGCTTACCACTTCCTTGTCTCAGCCAACCGAAATGCAGATCAGCATGCCTGTAAAAGGAGCAGCGCCAGTCGGTGTAGCCGGCGACAGGACTATGACGGTATGCCTGGGAGCCGATAACAAGGTATTATGGTATATGGGTACCACCGAAGATCCCAAAGAAATAAGTGTTACCAGCGCGTCGGCAATCAGACATGTCTTTCTTAGTAAAATGCACTTTGTGATGAAGACTACCGGTCTGCCTTTAATTGTATTACTTAAGCCAGATAAGAAATCGACATTTAAAAATCTGGTGGATGTGATGGATGAAATGGCTATTGCTAAGGTGCCTGTTCATGCGATTGTAGATATTACCTCCGGGGACAGAGAGATGCTGGCGGGAAACGGAGATGATTAAAGACCCTAATTCAGTTCATTATATCCTGAGAGATAAGCATTGTGCCGTAACTTTTGCTTACGATTTAACGTAAGGATGTTTAAATGTAGAGGAGAATTTTTCTTTCTTTTCTACGTTCATTTATTCTCAAACAGGAAGCCGTCTTCCTCAGGATCGTTGTATGTATGAATTTAAATGCGGTGGAGTTTCTTGACCTGTCCCAGGAATTATTTTGTGTTTTAGGAACCGATGGTTATCTCACCAGAGTAAACAGGGCATTTCAGGAAGCTGTGGGCTATTGCGCAAGCGAATTGCAATCGGAGCCTTTTGTGCATTTTCTTCATAAGGACGACAGGGTTAGCTTTCGGTCTTATTGCAAAGCGCTTGAGTCAGGCCTTACGGTAGCTGTTCACGAGAATCGGTTCCACTGTGCCGATGGTTCCTGTAAATGGTTTTCATGGAAGGGTGCCAAACCAGCGACAGAAAATTGCATCTATGCATTCATACGCGATGTTTCTGATCAGAAACATCTGGAAGAGCAATTACAAAGGGAGTTGCAAACTAATCGGGATATTTTCGATTCATTGCCTGATATGGTTTGCAGTTTTGACAGTCAGGGTATTTTCCTGTCGGTGAACCAGGCATCTGAAAGGATATTGGGGTATAGCCCGGAAGAAATGTTGGGCCGGTCTTTTATTGAATTCCTTCATCCTGCCGACAAAGAAATTACCCTAAACACAGAGTCTGATCTTTTAGCCGGGATTGAGTTTACCAATATAGAGAACCGTTACATGCATAAAAATGGTTCAATCGTTTGGATGGCCTGGTCCTCTGTTTGGTCAGCAGAACGCCAGACTTACTATGGCATAGGCAGGAATGCTGCAGAAAGGAAGAAGCGTGAAGATGAGATTAAGTTCAATGAAAAACGATATAAAGAATTAGTGCAAACCGGCTCTGATGTAGTGGTTATTTTAGACATCAAAGGAGTTTGTTTGTACACCAGTCCGAGCGTTACCAACGTTTTAGGTTACGATCCTCAATTTCTGACGGGCATGCAGATGTGTACGCTTATTCACCCTGACTATCAGCCAATAATAGAAACCGCCGTAAAAACAGTCTCCCAGCAGTTTCGGGTGGAGCTGCCTTTGTTTAAATTCAAAAACGCAAAGGGCGAATGGCGCTGGATTCAGACAATCCTTACTAATCTGATAAATGAAGATACGATAAACGGGATTGTAGCCAATTCAAAAGACGTTACCGAACAAATAGGGGTTGAAGAACAAAAGGAGAAAGCCATTAGCCGAGTCAAAAATCTGATAGAAAATTATACTCAGGGCTATTTCAGTTTGGATAAAGACTGGGTAATTAAAGAAGTCAACCCGGCAACAATCAAGCTCTTGAACATGCCCGAAGAAATGCTGTTAAATCAGTCTTTAAGTAATTTGTTCCCCAATCATGAGTCTAATTTTTATAAACAATATGAAATAGCGGTCAGAGAGAACCGTTTTGTTGAATTCGAAGAAAAGATGTTCAGCTCTAACCGCTGGTTCCAGATTGCTGCTTATCCTTATGAAGGCGGACTGACAGTGTTTTTTAAGGAGATTACTGCCGAGAAACTTCAGCAATTGCTTGTTAATCTCGAGAAGGACGTTTTAGAGTTCTACATCGGCGGGAAGACTACTTTACAGGAAACCGCAAATTGTTATTTACATGGATTAGCAGACATCTACAATTTCAAATGTTTTTTAAGCCTCTACGATAGAAATAAATGCTTATTAGTGCCATTTTCTGCTCCTGGATTGCCCTCAGAATATCTTGACCCGCTTCAGGAAGGCTTCGCTATCGCTCCCGACATGGGCTCGTGCGGGGCTGCCGCGTTTGCAAAGGAGCTTTGTATTGTGAGGGATATTTCGACTCATCCTAATTACGGCCCTTTTAAGGAAGCTCTAATCAAAAACGATTTGCGTTCTTGCTGGTCGCTTCCGCTGATTGATGCTTCTGATAAGTTATTGGGTACGCTTGCAGTCTATCATAATATCGTTAAAACTCCTGATGATCAGGAAAAAGATTTAGTGAAGCGGGTAGGCGCCTTTTTACAGATCCTGATCGAAAGTCACCAGGTCAAGCAGAATCTACTAGTCAGCAACGACCGTTATAAATACATCTCATTGGCAACTCAAGACGCTACTTACGACTGGAACCTGCTGAATGAATACATTTATTGGGGAGAAAGCACCCAAAAACTCTTCGGCTACACCGAGAAAAAATGTAAAATAGGTGATTGGGAGTACCGTCTTCACCCGGCAGAGCGGCTTGCTATAAATAAGTCTCTTGATGATGCTCTCAACGATCCTGAAATAACCTATTGGCATCAGGAATACCGCTATAGACGCGCCGACGGATCCTACGCTTTTGTGAGTGAGGACGGATATATTTTGAGAGACCAGAACGGGAGCCCTGAGCGAATGGTGGGAGCTTTAAAAGATATTTCAAAGCTGAAAGAAAGCGCACATCAGATTTTAAAGCAAAACAAACGCCTGCAGGAAATCGCAACCATAAACTCTCATCATATTCGAAAGCCTCTGGCTAATATACTCGGGATCATTCACGCCTTAAAAGGAGCGGAGGAAGAGCATATGTCTGAACTTTTATCGCTGCTCGAACAAAGCGGCGACGAACTGGATAAAATCGTAAGAAAGATCGCCAAGAAAACGCTTGTCTGATATTGCAGGTTCACTTGTTGAATTATGTTAGGAAAACCAGATTATAATCAGGTTATTTGCACAAAAAGCTGAATAAAGGTAATTCGCTCGGTTAATGTTTAGAAAAGGCTTTGTTTTCTTTATAATGTTTGTGCTTGCCGGCTTGGGTTCTGTTGCTCAAACCGATTCATCTTTTAACCGCCTGCCTACAAGATCAGCACCTCAATATAGACGGCCTGTCTTCCGAGATTCCGCATCCCTTGCCAGATGGCAGGCCGAAAAAGATTCGATCAGGCGGGTAAAAGACTCGTTAAAAGCGGTTGGCGATTCCCTGAGTATGGTATGGTTAAAGCGCCCTGATCCTAACAGGCCTAACCAATTTCTCGACAGCCTAATTGAAGTTTATTCGATCAAAGATCTCAATTTCCAGGTCTGGTCTAAAAGGTTTCCAAAAAAAGCAGATCGTTACGACAAAGGTAAGCCCAGGGCGAGAGGTGAACTTTGGATTATTGCCTTTGTGTTTATTCTGCTTTTCTGCTTCGCCTTATTGAAAAATGCTTTTTCGAAGGAGCTGTCTGCAATTGTTCAGGCCTTTTACAGCAACCGGGTTCTCGGTCAGATTAACAAAGAGGAGAAGTTTTTTAATTCCTGGCCCTTTATCTTCCTGTACCTTCTGTTTGGTTTTACCATTGGTATGTTTCTTTATCAATGTGGTAAATATTTCCAAATATCCTACAATTACAGTGGCTTTGGATGGTTCTTGCGCCTTTCTTTAATTGTGATTGTTTTATTTACCGCTAAAATCGTTATTCTCCGTGTGTTAGGCTTTTTGCTCGATGCCGGTAAAATCGCCAAAGAGTATATCTCTATTCTGATCTTAAGCTACTTTAACGCCGCCTTGCTCTTTCTGCCAATTGTTATTGCGTTTTGTCTCACTCCCGCCAGATTCGCTCCCGTTTATATTTATTTGTCATTCATTTTAATAGGCTGCATCTTCTTGTTTCAATTTCTGCGGGCGGCAACCAATATTCTAACAAATTACCGCTTTCCGATAATATATTTAATTTTCTATCTTTGTGCCCTCGAAATTTGCCCATTATTAATTCTAATAAAAGCTCTTAGGTTTTAAAATATGCAATCAACAGACGCAAGAAAAAAGAAGGTGAAGAGTATCCTGGTAACCCTGCCAAAGCCAGAAACAGAGAAGTCGCCTTATTATGATCTCGCGAAGAAATTCAATGTAAAGGTTGATTTCAGATCATTTATACATGTTGAAGGCGTTCCTGCAAAGGATTTTCGCAAAGACAAAATTAACTTTGCTGATTATACTGCCGTAATTTTCACCAGTAAAAATGCTGTTGATCATTTCTTCCGCGTATGTGAAGAAATGCGATATGACGTTCCTGCCGAGATGAAATATTTCTGCCTGTCCGAAACCATTGCATTATATCTCCAGAAATATATTCAATACAGAAAGCGCAAGATCTTTTTTGGTAAACAAACCGCCAGCGATCTGGCCGAGGTGTTGAAAAAGCACGCAGCAGAACGATTCCTTTATCCTTGTTCTGATGTTGCTGCCGAAGAGACTCAAAAATTTTTACAGGAGCACGGCTACAATTTTACCCAGGCAGTTTTATTCAGAACTGTATGCAGTGATCTTTCTGATCTTGCAGAGGTTTTTTATGATGTGATTGTTTTCTTCAGCCCCTCAAGTGTTCAGTCGCTGTATAAAAACTTCCCTACTTTTGAGCAAAATAATACCCGTATTGCCGCATTTGGGGTAAGTACTCAAAAGGCAATTACCGAACGTAACCTTATTGTTGATATCCCGGCACCCACGCCGCTGGCGCCAAGTATGACCATGGCGATTGAGCAATATATCAAGCAGGTGAATAAATAAACCCCTTCGTATTTAAAAAAAAATCATTTTTTCGGTAACATTTCCTTAGGCAATAGCGTAACAGGATATCTGAAACTTATGGCTTATAACAGATTAATACTGAAAAATTCCTAAGTTTACTGTTGAATTTAATTTTTAATAAATATTTTTATTACCAATAATTTCAAAGTTAAAAAGAAGGTATGCCTTTAAATACAATGAAAAAACTTTACGTTATCGCTCTCATTATCACTACGGCCTTCTTCTACGGATGCGGAAGAGGATCGGGTGGGGAACTTGTTGGTGTTAAAACCAAGAAGGTTCCAACAAAAACCATTCCGTTAGGTATGGTCTATATTCCTGCCGGAACGTTCGTAATGGGACAGACCGACCAGGATATAACCTTTGCTCAAATTGCACAAAACAAACAGGTAACCGTTCAGGCCTTTTATATGGATGAAACGGAGATCACTAATAGCGAATATCGTCAGTTTGTGAACTGGGTGAGAGACTCGATCGCTATTAAAGATTATCTGCAGGATCCTCAATATTTCATCAAGCCTAAAAAAGGCGCTGCTGCAGATCCGGGTGCACCTCAGTATATTGACTGGAAAAAAGCGGGAAATATCTGGAGCAACAAAAAAGGTTCGGCTGGAAATGCTGCGAAATTGCAGGACATGTATTACCAGGGCCCCGACCGTGTTTTTGACCGTAACGAGATCGATGTTCGCAAATTAAAATACCATTTCGCTATCATGAAATTAAGGGAAGCTGCTAACAACCGTGGTGTTAAAGGCAGAACCCGTTCAGATAATATTCTACGCGATACCGTGGCTATCTATCCGGATACATTGGTTTGGCTTGCCGACTTTGCATATGCTCAAAATGAGCCACTAACTCAGGGGTATTTTTCTCATCCCGCTTTTAAAGACTATCCTGTTGTGGGAGTAACATGGCGTCAGGCTCGTGCATTCACCGTATGGAGAACGCAGTTATATTCGGCATATGCTCAAAGTAAGAAGTTGCCGCCGTACACCCGTGCAGATTATATGCTGCCAACGGAAGCTGAATTTGAATATGCAGCAAGAGGGGGCAGAATAGGAAACGATTATCCCTGGGGTGGTCCGTATATAAGAAATGCAAAAGGCTGTTTAATGGCTAACTTCAAGCCCGGCCGCGGAAATTACATCGACGATGGCGGACCGTTTACAGTTAACGTAAAATCATATTTCCCTAACGACTTTGGTTTGTATAACATGGCAGGAAATGTGGCCGAGTGGACTTCATCCGCGTTCGACGAATCTGCATCAACGTTTACGCACGACTTAAACCCTACCTTAAACTATGAGGCGAAAGCCGACGATCCTGAGGTACTAAAACGTAAAACTGTACGTGGCGGCTCGTGGAAAGACATCGGATATTTTTTACAAAACTCAAAAAGTACTTACGAATATCAGGACACCGCTAAATCCTATATCGGTTTCCGTTGTGTAACTGCATATCCTGGAAGAGATATCAGGGACAAAAAATAGACTCAAAAACATACAATCTAAATTTTAATCTAGTAACATTCTCAATCAAAACTTTTATGGCTGGCAAATCATCTTTTAAAATGGAACCCCTTCACACGGCAATTTCTTGGGGAGCAAGTGTGGTAATTATTGGAGCATTATTTAAAATCCTTCACTTAGGTGGAGTTTGGGGTAACTATATGATCGGCGCCGGTTTAGGTGTAGAGGCCTTTCTTTTCTTCTTAACAGGATTTTTTGCGCCGCCAAAGGATCCGGCATGGCACAAAGTATATCCAGAATTGGCTGACGAGTTTGATGGCGAACTTCCAAAGTCAACCGCTCGTGCTACCGTAGCTAGCTCTGCTGCAGCTCCTTCGTCTACTGCTGCATTAGATAAAATGCTTGAGGACGCTAAAATTGGTCCTGAATTAATCGAAAGCCTGGGAACTGGTTTAAGAACCTTTGGTGATAAGGTTGCTACTATTTCAAACGTGGCGGACGCATCTACTGCGACAAACGACTTTACAAACAAGGTAAAAACTGCAAGTGCAAGTTTTGATAATTTGAGCGTATCTTTTGATAAAGCATCTGCCAACTTACAGGAGATGGCAAATTCAAATATTGATTCAAAGGCTTATCACGATCAGGTAAATAACCTTGCTAAAAACCTGTCTGCACTAAATGCAGTATACGAACTTGAATTGCAGGATTCCAGCGCTCATCTTAAATCAATGAACAAATTCTACCAGAATCTTTCATTAACCATGCAGAACTTTAACGAGTCAATGGATGATTCTAAACAATTTAAAGAAGAAGTTAACCGTTTGGCTAAAAATCTTTCTTCTCTAAATGCTGTGTACGGAAACATGCTTTCCGCTATGAATCAGCCACGTGTTTAATTACTAATTGTTTAATTGATTAAAGAAAAATCTAAATAGCGCATGGCTGGAGGTAAAGAATCTGCAAGGCAGAAGATGATTAATATCATGTATTTGGTATTACTCGCGATGCTTGCATTAAACGTTTCGGACACAATATTGAATGCCTTTAAGAACATCAATGATAGTTTGATGGCATCAACAACGAATGTGGAAGCGAGCATAAGTCAGTTAATGACTTCATTTGAAAATACAAAATTAAAAGAACAACCCGATAGGGCGAAGCCTTTATACGACAAAGCAAAACAAGCTTTAGCGATAGGTGAAGATTTGAATAAATACATTGAGAACCTTAAAAAGGAATTCACAACAGCTGGTCAGGGTATAGATCCTGAAACTGGCGATCTTGTAGAACGTTCAAATCAGGATATTGCTCCGGGTATAATGATTAACCAGAAGAAAGGTGCTGCGTTGAAAGCTAAAATCAACGAGACGGATGCGAAACTTAGGGCATTAGTTGATCCTAAGGAACGCGGCGGACTTACCTTCTCTTTAACAGCAACTGATCCGACAGAACGGGTGAATGGTGTAAAGAAATCATGGGAAGAAGTGAATTTTGGAGAAGGAACTCCATTAACAGCGGCGATGACCATTTTAAGCAAGATACAAACCGACGTAAAAAATGCTGAATCGGATGTGATCAAGAGACTTCTTGGTAACCTCGATAAAGCACCGGTAATTCTTGATAAATTCTCAGCTGTTGCTGTGGCTCCGTCTTCTTACATTATCGCTGGTCAGCCATATACCGCCGAGGTGTTTTTAACCGCTTATGATTCGCAGGCTAGCCCGCAAATCACTATTAACGGTTCCAATATTTCTGTTAGAGACGGAAAGGGGATTTATAATGTTCCTACTAGTCGCGAAGGTATATTTTCTTATAAAGGGTCAATCACTTTAAGACAGGCCGACGGAACATTCAAATCATATCCTTTACCAGAGCAGAAATACCAGGTTTCACGCCCATCAGCGGTGGTATCACCTACGGCAATGAACGTGTTTTATATTGGTGTTCCTAATCCCGTTTCCATCTCTGCTCCTGGTATCCCTAAAGAAAATTTACGGGTGAGTATGAATGGTGGAAGTATTTCTGGCTCAAATGGAAACTATACAGTCCGAGTTAGTTCTGCAGGAACAGCAAAGGTAAATGTATCGGCAGAAATTAATGGTAAAGTACAGAGTATCGGTACACAGGAGTTTCGTGTTAAACGTATTCCCGATCCCGTACCGCAGTTTGCTGGAAAAACGAGTGGAGCTTTAAGTTCCGTTGCTATAAAAAGTCAAAATACTGTATTTGCGAAGCTACTTAATTTTGATTTTGATGCTAAATTCACAGTCACGTCGTTTACTTTAATAATTCAAAGAAAGGGTTCAGATGCTCAGGTTTTAAAAGCTTCAGGCAGTTCATTGACTCCTGATATGCAGAAGGCGATGAGGCTTGTTGTACCTGGGTCAAGAGTGTTTTTTGAAGATGTGGAGGCCGTGGGACCGGACGGTGCTAAACGCATGATCGGTGCTATTGCATTAAGTGCTAACTAATAAGATTATGAAAAGATTATTATTTCTGTTATTGCCTTTGTTGTGTGGAGCGAGTGTTTTTGCACAGGAGCCAAATTTGGGTAATTCAACTAAACCGATCCAAAAGGAAAAGCCGCTTGACGGACACTACAAGGCAGATAATCTTGCAAACGCAAAGGTTACACCTTATGCCAACCTGCGGGAGGCTGATGTAATGTACCGTAAACGAGTGTACAGAGAGATTGATTTGCGCGAAAAGATGAACCGTATCTACGCTTCACCTAAAGCTCGGTTAATAGATATGATCATGGATGCTATCACTTCGGGTGAAATGACAGCTTACGCACATCCTATAGGCGGAAATCCCGACGAGAATGAATTCACCACTATCTTAAAGCCTGAAGAGGCCATGGCAAAATTTGCGGATAGCGTGGTGATTCAGCAATATGATGCTAACGGAGACCCGATCGGGAACGGATCAAAAGTTGCCGGGGAGTTTAACCCGGACAGTATTGTGAAATTTCAAATTAAAGAAGACTGGATTTTCGACAAACAGCGTTCTGTATATGAACCTAGAATTATCGGTATTGCGCCAATGGTGAAGATCAAGGCAGCCGGTCAGGATTTAGGCGAGCAGCCTGCATTCTGGATCTACTTCCCTGAAGCACGCCACACTTTTGTAACCAAGGAGGTGATGAGCAGATCAAACGATGCAACCGGCTTGAGCTACGATGATATCTTTATGAAGCGTATTTTTAGCAGTTATATCGTTAAGGTGTCGAATCCGGATGATCTTCGGATTAAAGACTACGCTCAGGGTATTGATAAGCTTTATGAAGCCGAGCGTATTAAAAAGGAATTGATCGATTACGAACACGATTTGTGGTCGTATTAAGACCATGTCAAATATCAGACCTATAAGGTTTCAAAGTTTATAGGTCTTCTTTAACTTCATAATCCTCTGCTAATTCGGCAGGGGATTTTTTGTTAATATCAAAATAGGTGATAACGGCTTGAGCCTGTTTGGTGTTGACAATTTTCCGCAGTTCTTCTTCACTTGCTTCCCTTACCTTTTTAACTGATTTAAAATGCTTCAATAAATTATGGGAAGCTGTTTTACCAATGCCAGGAATCCGCTCGAGTTCAGTTACCAGAGTCCCCTTATTGCGTTTATTACGATGGAAGGTTATGCCAAATCTGTGCGCTTCGTCCCTTAATTGTTGAATGATCTTAAGCGTCTCAGACTTTTTATCCAGATACATGGGATATTGATCGCCCGGATAAAAGAGTTCTTCGAGCCGCTTCGCTATACCGATTACTGTGAGCTGGCTTTCAATCCCCAGTTGTTTCAGGCTTTTCATGGCCGACGACAGTTGTCCTTTTCCACCATCGATGATTACCAGTTGCGGTAACGGTGTTCCTTCTTCCAGCATCCGTCTGTAGCGTCTAAAGACTGCTTCTTCCATGGTAGCGAAGTCGTTTGGCCCTTCGACCGTTTTCACGTTAAAATGGCGATAGTCTTTTTTGGAAGGCTTGGCATCTTTAAATACAACGATTGCAGACACGGGGTATTTGCCCTGGAAGTTAGAGTTGTCGAAACACTCAATATGGCGTGGTAGTTGATTTAAGCGAAGATCTTTCATCATCTGGCTTAGCAAACGTTCTGTCCTTACTTCGGGATTTAGTTTTTCGTATTGATCCAGCTTTTCACGTTTGAAAAAGGCCACATTCTTCTGTGACAAATCAAGCAGCTTCTTCTTTTCGCCTAATTTTGGAACCGTAAACTTAATTTTAGGGTCGTCTAACTCAAGTTCAAACGGAACTATAATTTCTTTTGATGTACTGTTAAAGCGACTTCTGAATTCGGAAATTGCAATCGACAGCAAGTCTTCATCTGTTTCATCCAAACGTTTCTTTATTTCAAGCGTCTGCGTTTGGATAACCGTGCCATTCATCACCTTAAGATAATTCACAAAGGCGTGTTTTTCGTCGGTGGCGATGTTGAACACATCAACATCCGAGATTGAGGAGTTTACAATAGTAGACTTGCTCTGATATTTTTCGAGCAGGTCAAATTGCCTTTTCAGGCGGTGTGCCTGTTCAAAGTTCAGCTCCGAAATAGCTTGTTCGAGCTCTGCTTTAAGTTTCCTTATTACTACGCCCGTCTTCCCGCTAAGGATATCTTTGATGTCTTCAATGGCCTTGTCGTAGTCTTGTTCGTCCTGATAAGCCTGGCACGGACCTTTGCAATTCCCAATTTGATATTCAAGGCAGACTTTGAACTTCCCGGCTGCGATGTTTTCGCTGCTTAGCGGCAAATTACAGGTGCGCAGAGGGTACAATTCCTTAACGAGATCGAGAATGGTATGCATCATGCTGATAGATGCATAAGGCCCCAAATATTTCGAGCCATCTTTAATAATATTCCTGGTCCAGTAAATCCGTGGGAAACGCTCATTTTTAATGACAATCCATGGGTAGGTTTTGTCGTCTTTCAACAACACATTATACCTTGGCTGATGCTTTTTGATAAGGCTGTTTTCGAGCAGCCAGGCATCGATCTCGGTATCGACAATGGTGAAAGTAATGTTCGCTATTTTACTAACCAGAACCCTGGTTTTTGCATTAATGCGATAATTGTCTTTATTGAAGTAAGAGCTAACGCGATTCTTAAGGTTTTTAGCCTTACCGATATAAATTAATTCACCAGCCGCATCCCAGTATTGGTAAACGCCCGGTTTAGGGGGTATTTTACGAATAGCCTCGCGGTGATCGAACTTTTCCATAGCCGGGTGATCGAATCTAAGGTTTTGGACCGACAGGCTTTGCCGAAGGATTTACAGGCTTTGCAGGAACAGGGGCTGGCTTGGTTATAGTGCCAAGCGGTTTTGCCGGAGTCACCAAAGAATCTGCACCCGCTGGGGGTGCATAAGCTTCGCAATTTAGGGCGATACTAACTCCGCCTTGAGGTGCTTCAAAGTCGCCTTTGGTATATTTTAGTTTTGAGTCAGCGTAGACCTTCTGCATATAAATTGCGAACACCGGTAGTGCCGAATTTGCACCTTCTCCCTGATTAGTAGAAGAGAAATGTATCGCCCTGTCTTCTGCACCGGTCCAAACGCCTGTAACCAATTCGGGGGTGATACCAACAAACCATCCATCAGAGTTATTTTGCGTTGTGCCTGTTTTACCTCCAATGGGATTGTTAAGTTTGTATCTATAACGCAGTCTGACGCCTGTGCCATTTTGAACCACCCCTTTCAGCATATCAACCATTACATACGCTACCTGCTGATTTAATACTTCGCGAACCTGAGGTTTGTTCTCATATAAAATATTGCCGTTTTTATCTTCCACCCTCAATAAATAAATTGGTTCAGTCCATACACCGTGGTTCACAAAAGTTGAATAAGCGCCAACCATATCGTATAAACTTGCGTCGAAGGCTCCTAAACAAATGGAAGGATAAGCCGGCACATCGGAGGTGATTCCCATTTTTTTAGTAAGGGTAGCTACGGCGGTGGGTCCAACCTCTTTCATCATATAAGCGGTGATCCAGTTTTCTGAATGTGCTAATCCGGTTTTAAGGGTCAATGCTCCTGGTCTAGGATTATGGGCTCTTGGGGTATAAGGTTCGCCGTAACCAGTGATAGTTACGGGTTCATTAAGGACTTTGTAGCAAGGCGAATAGCCTTCGTTTATAGCGACTGCATACGTAAAAGGCTTAGCGGTTGAACCCACCTGGCGAGTTCCCATTTTCACCTGATCGTATTTGAAATGTTCGAAGTCAATTCCGCCTACCCATGCCCGTACATAGCCGGCATTGGGACCTGTAGGTTCCATCGACATTAAGGCGTTTCGAAGCAACAACTTATAATATTTTATCGAATCCATCGGAGTCATAACGGTATCGATATCCCCTTTCCAGCTATAAATGCTCATCTTGGCGGGCGTTTTAAAGTTCTTTAGAATATCTCCTTCTGTTAAACCTTCTTCGCGGAGCTGCTGATATCTGTCTGAACGCTTTAAGCCTTGTTCGAGTACTTTTTCTGCTTCCTGAAATTTAAAAGGGTTTCTGCCTCTCCATGAGCGGGTAAATTCTCTCTGAAGCTGGGAAATGTACTCTCTCTGGGCTTCCTCAGCATACCGTTGCATGCGGGAGTTGATTGTGGTATAAATCTTTAAACCATCCCGATCCAGGTCATAAGGCGTGCCGTCTGCCTTCTCAATTTCTTGTTCCTGGAAGATTTTTTGAATGTCTTTTTTCAAAACCGCTCTGAAATAAGCGGCTCTGCCCACTGTATGATCTACCGGATTAAACCGCACCACCAAAGGTTTCTGTTTTAATTCTTCGGTATCACCATCGGTGAGAAAACCTGCTTTGTTCATGTTATTGAGAACAGTGTTGCGTCTTTGCAGCGAACGTTCGGGATTTCTGATCGGATTGTATAAGCCTGTTCCTTTTAACATTCCGATTAAAACTGCAGCTTCTTCGGGCTTCAACTTATCAGGCGTGGTGTCGAAGTACGTTTGGGCTGCGGCCTTAATTCCGTAGCTGTTGTATGCGCCAAAGTCAACGGTGTTGAGATACATCGTTATGATCTCTTCTTTGGTGTATTGGCGTTCAAGTTTTATAGCAGTTATCCATTCCTGTAATTTTTGGATGATCCGTTTAAATGGATTCCGGGCCCTGCCTTCATCAGAGAAGAGATTCAACGCCAGCTGTTGGGTTATCGTACTTCCGCCTTGTTTATTTCCAACAAGGTTATAAAACAGGATGGTAAAGGTTCGTTTAAAATCTATACCCGAATGATTATAAAAGCGGATATCTTCCGTGGCAATTAATGCATTGAGAACGTTCGGGGAGATTTCATCATATTTGATGTTGGACCGGTTCTGAACAAAATAATTCCCTAATACAACGCCATCATCGGATATAATTTCTGAAGCCAGGTTACTTTTGGGGTTTTCGAGGTCTTTAAACGTGGGCAACGCGCCAAACAATCCAAGCCCAATGCTAAAGAGTAAAATTATACCAAAGGAGATGCAGCCGATGACGATTTTCCAGAATGTTACGGTATAGCGGCTCAGTTCCTGTTTTGTTAATGCGGTATTCTTCTTCTGCATGTTAGTTGCTGGACTTATAAAACTCAGTATATGAATCTATTAATTGCCTGTTTTTTAGTTTTTCCAGGCTTTCTTTGGTGATAACGAAGGTAGTATATTGATCTGCAGGAACCTTCATAATATCTTTCAAAACCGGACTTATCGTATTTTCGTACGATTTCGCCTCCTCAAAGGTCTGAAAAGTTCCAATGAAAATTAACTGATTTTCATTATTTACCTCCTGTAACTGGTGTCGCAGGGGTACTCCCTGATAACGGGTTCTATTGAACTGCCCAATTCCAAAGCGGGAGGAACTCAAATTTGGACGCGGGTCGGTTACGTTAATCACAAGGTAATATTCGGCCGCACCGGGTAAACTAAACGGGCTGCTTGAAGTGGCAGCGGGAATATTTGCCGATTGAGCTGCCGGAGTGTTCGTTTCCGGACCGGCTGCTGTGTTCTGTTGTGCGGTGGCGTTTGCTTGCGGTGTGTTCTGTTGCGGAGTAGCCGTTTGTACCGGGTTGGTTTGAATAGCAGTCCGCTGCGCTTGCTGAACTTCGGGCTCCTCCACAAAGGATGGCCTGTTCGGGTCGAAGTTCAGTAACGCAGTATTCCTTGCAGCCAGCATCAAGCGATTTGCCTCAATATATTGTAAATGTTCTCTGGCCAGTGGAGTTATTAAAGAGTCGTTTGGATAAGCGGTAATTAACTGATTAAGCGCATTCTCAAACGCCGGTAATTTTTGAGTGTGGCCCACGGCCAGCGTATTGAGGTAAGCTAATTGCGGAGATAACTTATTATTACTGTAGAGCTCTTCTATCCTTTTAATACCGCTTAATACTTCAGGGTATTTCTGTTCTGAGTACAAGCCGAATACATGATTGTAAGCTGTATTAAGCGCACGCTCTTTTTCATCCTCTTCACGAGAGTAGTTAGGATCGCGAATAGCTTTAGCAAAAGGTGAATCCGGAAATTTAGAAAGAATCAATTCCTTGTACATGTTTGATCTTTCCATATTCCCGGGTTGGTAAAGCCTGTACAAATTGTAGTATACAGGTAAGGTATAAGAGCTTTGAGGCGAGTGCTTTAAAAGGTCTTCGTATGTTCTGATGGCGGTTTTGTCGTCTCTCAGTTCATCTTTGTAAAAATTACCGATGTCGTAATAGGCTTCTGCTACGCGCTGATTGGACAACTGCATTAAGGGCTCTGTTAAAGGCAGGTTATTTAAATAATTCTGACGGATAACCTCAGGGTCAAGCGTATTCGTGCCTGCGGTGAGGGTGGCCCCGATCGGTACATCCGGATCCGTAGACATGCTCTGAGTGCTTTCTGCAGCCGTTTTCGAAACCCGGCGCCAGTTGTCTTCGAGGCGTCTGTTTCCCCAGCGACGTTTAAAGTCTGAGAATCCTTGTCCGATAGCTGCGGTATTGTTGAAATAAAATTTGCCTTCTGTCGAACTCGCGGCAGCCGCGTTATCAATACCTGCAATGAGGTTGTTTACGGGTGTTTGCTGGTTTACCTGATTTAAGGCTCGTTCGGTTTGCTGGCGTACGATTTCTCCGATGCGTTCTTCACGCTGCGCATCTGTTAAACGCGCAAGCGTTTGCAAGGTATCTTCTCTCGCAATAATTTGGTAGCGCTTAGCCAGCAGGTCTAGATTGCTGCCTTTCTTTCTGATCAGATCGTAGCCCGGATATTTTGGAGAGAGTGTGCTGACTGTGCTGTCATAGTAAGCTTTAGCCCTCACGTAGTCGGCGTTGTCGAAGTAAAAATCGGCAAGCTTGAGGTATGTGATGCCCTTTTGATTCAGATTCGTAGTACTGCTCCGGATAGAGTTATTATAATTATCGATAGCTTCTTCAATCTGATTGTTCTCAAAGTGAATATTTGCAATATGATAATAGATCTGGTCTGTAAAGTCTTTGTTCTTATCCTGTCTCAGTAAAGATTTCAGGCGCGTGATTCGGTCTACATCTTTCCCGCTTTGTTCATCCTCAATCCGAATCCGGTTCAAATTAGCATTGAATGCCATTTCAAATGGGGCATTGCTCTTTACAACAGCGGTAAAGTTGTTATAAGCATCGGTATATTGTCCTCTTTCGTCCTGAAGCTGAGCAAGAATGTATCTCCAGCGAATTTCATTTTGCTTGCTGCTTCCTGCGTCAAGAGCGTTTTTTAATGCATTAATGGCCTCGTTCTCTTTTCCTGTCGTAATCAGAAGTTGTGCCTGTGTGGCGTAAACTTCTGCCCGTGTCTTCCTGGAAGTTTCGATATATTTCAATGCAGTGTCTACTGTATTGGATGCTTCTGCGATGTTTTCTAATTGTAACAACGCGCGGGCCTTCCAAACCAGAGATTCCTGACGAATATCGTGTTCCTGTGGGTAGTTCTCCTTTAAATAGCTAAAATATTCGGCGGCATTAAAAAACTGCGATTTTAAGTAATTTGCTTTCGCCACAAGCAGGTATGCATCGTCAACGTAATGACTATGCAGTTTTTCGTTGACTATAACTGTGGCTTTTTTGATGATAGAATCGAGGTTGGTAACCTCTCCGGCCGATAGACTTTCTGAAGGCTCCTTATAAATGGTTAACAACTGAGCATAATTATCAATATAACCGCTCTCAATGTTTCTTATACTTTGAGACAAAAGGATATTGGCATTATAGATGACATTATACTTTGCAGTGAGGTTTTGCATTCCACGACTGGCGACCGAATCTTTTGGGGAAATACAACTCGTGTATATTCCGGTTAAACCAAGAAAGGCGCAGATGAAAATTGATAGAAATTTTGATTTCAAGGCCGGATTTAATTTGACTTAATACATTAACAAGCTCTTTGCAAAATTATTATCTCAGGCTGGTTATGTCTTTAAGCTTGTTTAATAATCTTCCAAATATAAACTATTGACGGGTTTTATTCAGAACATTCTAGCTTCGTAAACTCAAACTTTTCCCCGTCAAAAAGGCCGAGATCGCTAAGTTTTAACGAGGGAATCACCAGGAGTGCCATAAAAGACAGACTCATAAAGGGTGAAGACAATTTACATCCCAGCTGCTTCGCGAACAGATCTATGGATGTGTACAGATCTGCAACTTCGTGTCCGTTTTTTGTAGTCATAATCCCGCCCACTGGCAAAGGCAAAACCTTGGCTTCTGTATCAGATACCGCTGATATTCCCCCTTTACAAGATATAATATGGTTGACGGCCTTTGTAATTAACTCGTCGGAAGTGCCTACGGATATAATATTATGCGAATCGTGGGCTATGGAAGACGCAATAGCGCCGTTCTTAAGTCCGAAGTTCTTAATAAATGCAACAGCAGGAGGGGCGTCTTTATAACGATTTTTTACAATGATTTTTAATATATCATTGTCGGAGTCCGATTCAATAAAGCCATCTTTTATAAACGCGTCGACTTCAAGCCTGTTTGTGATCAGCTGTCCATCGAGGGCCTCTATGACCGCTATTCTGGAGCCCGAAGCGTTTACTTTAATTTCTGTCGGCTCAATCGGATTGCAGTTGAAATTATTAATAGCCTCCGCGTTCAGGGGTTTGATAAGCGATTCTCCATCAGAAGCAACCAGGCAGCCATTTATATAGGTCTCTTTAATGTTGAAGTCATCAAGGTTGTCTACTACAATAAAATCCGCAGAATCGCCTTCTTTTAATAGGCCCACATCAAGTTTATAATGCTTAGCCGGATTTATGCAAGCCGCCTTCAATGCTTTGAATAAATCAACACCTCCGTCAAGAGCTCTTTTGACGAGCTGATTGATATGTCCAAGTAACAGACTATCGGGATGTTTATCGTCAGAACAGAACATGACAGAATCCTCATGGTCGTTCAGCAGGTCGATCAGCGCATCAAAGTTCTTTGCTGCGCTTCCTTCTCTGATTAGGATTTTCATTCCAAGTTCTAATTTGTTGAGTGCTTCTTCCCTGGTGAAACATTCATGATCTGTACTGATGCCTGCGGCAATGTATTGAGCAGCCTTTTCGCCCCTTAGGCCAGGTGCATGACCGTCGACGGGTTTGTTGTATTTCTGAGCTATTTTTATTTTTTCATAAACAAGCGGATCGTTGAATAATACTCCCGGCCAGTTCATCATTTCGGCCAGATACTTTATTTTGTCTGATTTTAAGAGTTCTTCAACTTCGTCGACCGAAATTTCAGCTCCGGCGGTTTCGAAGGTCGTGGCAGGAACGCAAGACGGAGCACCGAAATAGAACTTGAAAGGCACTTGTTCACCGTTTTTAATCATGAAGTTCACGCCCTCAATGCCGCATACGTTGGCGATTTCATGGGGGTCAGAAATTGTAGCTACGGTGCCATGAACAACGGCCATCCGGGCAAATTCGGAGGGCACCAGCATGGAGCTCTCTATATGTACATGCGCGTCGATGAAGCCTGGCAGGATGTACTGATCGGTGGCCTGACTACTTTCTGCAATGTTATTTATGTGCCCATTAATAATGGTTACCGTTCCCGGGTAAATCCTTTTATTGATAATATCTACTATTTGCCCGCTTACTGCTCTGCTGTCAATCATTACTATACATATTAATGTATGAACGATAAAAGTACTACTTTTGAAAATTATTCATCTAAGCGTATGTCTGATAACGAACCAGAAAAAGGTAAACCAATTCCTGCACGCAAGGGCTTACTTAATAGCTACGCCAAATATTCTGCTATGGGTTTTCAGATGTTTCTGGTGATCGGAGTATTCACTTACGCCGGATATAAGATCGACGAGCGGCGGCAAGCGAAAACGCCTTTAGCGACTGCTTTTCTGAGTTTGGCGGGCGTTTTTATTGCCTTGTATCTTATTATTCGTTCAATAAGGAGGATTAAGTCGTGAGTTGGAAGCATTTTATTGCAATTTTTTCATGTTTGGTGGTGGTTTCAGGGCTTGTTGCGTGGTTTTTTGAACATAAAAATGCCGATGATGTTATTTTAGTTCCTAAATTTTGGGTGATTTTTGGTTTTTTATCTGGGTTGACAATTATTGCCTACGGAATATCTGTTTTTGGAATCAAAAATGGGGGCGAAAACTCTGTTTATATTATTATGTCGGCCATAGTAATTAAGCTGCTTTTTAGTATGATGTTTGTTGCGGTTTACTTGCTGAAATTCAGGGTAAATAGCCTGTTTTTTGCCCTCGAATTTTTTTCTTTATATTTCTTATTCACGTCCTTTGAAGTTTATGCACTGTTGCGTAACTTGCGCCACCAAAATAAAACGGAAAAAACTCGAAATAAATGACGTTTACCCACATTTTGAATTCAAAAAAAATTAGATTTAGTGCTGTTTTAGCGTTTATTTTAGTTTTTGTTAGCCTGAATGTCTCGTCGCGAGCTCAGGAAGCGGCACCTCACACGCTTGCTGATACTACTTTTTCTTCAACTGTTGAAAGTGATGCACATATAGCAGGTACGGAACATACTGAAGGGGATGGAGAGCACGAAAAGTTCGATCCAACCTCAGCTATTATGGAACACATTGCCGATTCGCATTATTGGCATTTGTGGGGGCACACTTCTTTACCTCTTCCTGTTATTCTTTTTACAGATAAAGGTGCGGAGGTTTTTTCTTCTTCTCAATTTCATCATGGCGAGCAGGCATATCAGGGGAAGCACTATACTTATAAGCTTATAGAAGACAAGATCTTTGCGGTAAACAGTGGTGGCGAAATTGACAAATCGGCCTCGTCTAATGTATATGATTTTTCCATAACAAAAAATGTTGCGGCTATCTGGCTTGCTGTTATTTTGTTGATTCTAATATTTACTTCTGTTTCAAGGGCTTACAAAAAGCGCGAAGGTATGGCTCCAAAAGGTTTCCAATCGCTAATTGAACCTGTTATTCTATTTGTACGCGACGAGATTGCCAAACCAAACATTGGTTATAAGTACAATAAGTTTATGCCTCTGTTATTAACCATGTTCTTTTTTATATGGATAAATAACTTGCTTGGACTATTTCCGTTATTCCCGGGAGGGGCGAACGTAACCGGTAATATCTTTATGACTTTTGTTCTGGCTTTTATCACTTTGCTGGTAACTAACCTGAACGGAAACAAATATTACTGGAAGCATATCTTATTGCCAGACGTACCATGGTGGTTGTACCCGATTATGATTCCGGTAGAAATCATTGGTGTAATCTCTAAGCCTTTTGCGTTGATGATTCGTTTATACGCTAACATCTCAGCGGGACACATTATCGTACTCAGCTTAATTTCGTTGATCTTTATTTTTAAGTCGTTGGCAATAGCGCCGGTATCTGTAGCTTTCGTGTTATTCATGGATGTTTTGGAGTTGCTGGTTGCGTTTCTGCAGGCGTTTATTTTTACCATGCTTACAGCTTTGTTCATTGGAACAGCGGTTGACGAGCATGCACATCATTAGTCTCATTTTTAACTATATAAATTAAACAATTATGGTAGGTTCAATCGCTGCAATAGGTGCAGGTTTAGCAGTTATCGGTGCTGGTATCGGTATCGGTCAGGTTGGTGGAAAAGCTATGGAAGGTATTTCTCGTCAGCCAGAAGCTGCTTCAAAAATTCAAACAGCTATGATCATCGCTGCAGCCCTTGTAGAAGGTGTTGCTTTATTCGGTGTGGTAGTTGCATTGTTGGGTAATAACCCACAATAAGAATTCAGAGCCCGGAGGCAGACGATTGGTCTTCCTCCGGCTCTTGTTATTGAATTTAATTTGAATAACCCTGGAGTTTAATTGATAGTTAAGCTTCTCGAAGATAGATTATATTAAAATGGAAGAATTGTTCGAAGGTATTTTAAATCACCATTTAGGATTTGTGGTTTGGGCAACGGTAGCGTTTTTGCTTCTTTTAATTTTATTAAAAACGTTTGCCTGGAAACCAATATTAGGTGCTATCCATGAGCGTGAGCGCTCGATAGAAAACGCTCTTGAGTCTGCCCGAATGGCTAAAGAGGAAATGCAAAGCCTGATAAGCGAAAACGACGCGTTGTTGAAAGAAGCGCGTGCGGAACGCGATCTTATCTTAAAGGAAGCAAAAGAGCTTAAAGATAAAATGATAGCCGAAGCAAAATCAACTGCACAGGCTGAAGGTGCGAAAATGCTTGAAAAAGCGCAGGCTGAAATTGATTCACAAAAAGCAGCAGCGGTAGCTGAGATTAAAGGTCAGGTTGCTGAACTTTCGTTACAGATTGCCGAAAAAGTTTTACGCCAGCAAATGGCTGATAAGAGCAAACAGGAAGCCTTGGTTTCTGACTTGCTGCAAGATGTTAAATTAAACTAAAGCCTGGATTCGCAGGTTTTTGAATTTTGATTTTTGACTTTATACTATGTCTGAAATACAAGTAGCATCGCGCTACGCCAAATCATTAATAGACCTTGCTGAAGAGCAAAATTCTTTAGAAGCGGTAAAAGCGGATATAGAGTCGTTCGTGAATGTTACCCGCCAAAGTTCGCAGCTGCAGGCCGTTCTTAAAAATCCGATAATTGGTATCGATAAAAAGAAGGCTATTCTTAGCCAGCTTTTCGGACCTAACTCGAGTAAGGTGGTATTGTCGTTCTTTAATATCGTGGTGGCCAAAGGCCGCGCAGAAATTCTTTACGCTACAGCGAAGGAATTTATGAACGAATATAACAGACGCCAAGGTGTGCTTACGGCAGTGGTAACTTCTGCAGCTCCGCTTACAGAAGAGCAGAAAAGTAAGATTGTTAGCCTGGTGATCGAAGCGACTAATAAAAAGATTGTATTGGAAACCAATATCGACCCCGAATTAATAGGCGGGTTTGTGTTGAAAGTTGGCGATAAACAGGTTGATACCAGTATCGCCAGTAGCTTAACTAAATTAAAGAAGGAATTTGCTCAGTAGGTTTTTTAACCGAAGCGAGATAAACCCTGAAAGCTAAACCTGATTGAAGGGGAAAGCCCGCGGAGCGGCTTGGAACGGAAAGCAGGACTGAATTGACAAAAGAGAACAGAACAAAGATTTACAACAAAAACTCATAAATAAAACTATGGTAGAGGTAAGACCAGATGAAGTATCGGCAATATTGCGTCAGCAGTTGTCGGGCTTTAAATCAGAGGCTGAACTAGAAGAAGTTGGTACCGTGTTACAAGTAGGTGACGGTATTGCTCGTGTTTACGGCCTTACCCAGGTTCAATCGGGCGAGCTGGTTGAATTTGAGAACGGTTTACAGGGAATCGTATTAAACCTTGAAGAAGACAACGTAGGTGTTGTATTGCTGGGAGATTATAGTGAGATTAAAGAGGGTGATACGATTAAACGTACAAGAAAAATTGCTTCGCTGCAAGTTGGTGAAGGAATGCTTGGCCGTGTAGTAAACACACTTGGACAGCCAATTGATGGTAAAGGTCCTATCACTGGTGAAACATTTGATATGCCGATCGAGCGTAAAGCTCCGGGTGTTATCTATCGCCAGCCGGTAACTGAGCCATTGCAGACTGGTATCAAAGCTATTGATGCGATGATTCCTGTTGGCCGTGGACAGCGTGAGTTGGTAATTGGTGACCGTCAGACTGGTAAAACAGCGGTTTGTATCGATACCATCATTAACCAAAAAGAATTTTACGAAGCTGGTCAGCCGGTTTATTGTATATATGTTGCTGTTGGACAGAAAAGCTCTACAGTAGCTCAGATTGTTCGCACGCTTGAAGAGAATGGTGCAATGCCATATTCGGTGGTAGTTGCGGCGTCTGCTGCCGACCCTGCTCCAATGCAGTTCTTTGCTCCGTTTGCGGGTGCTGCGATTGGTGAGTACTTCCGTGACACCGGACGTCCGGCATTGATCATCTATGATGATTTATCGAAGCAGGCGGTTGCTTATCGTGAAGTATCTCTATTGCTTCGTCGTCCACCGGGCCGTGAGGCTTATCCTGGAGACGTGTTCTATCTTCACAGCCGTTTATTAGAGCGTGCTGCTAAGATCAATGCTTCTGATGCGATCGCTAAAAATATGAACGATTTGCCTGAGTCTATCAGACATTTAGTAAAAGGTGGCGGTTCATTGACAGCGCTTCCAATTATCGAAACTCAGGCTGGTGACGTATCGGCGTATATTCCGACAAACGTGATCTCGATTACTGACGGTCAGATCTTCCTTGAGTCGAACTTGTTTAACGCAGGTGTTCGTCCGGCAATTAACGTAGGTATTTCGGTATCTCGTGTGGGTGGTAACGCTCAGATCAAGTCGATGAAAAAAGTTGCGGGTACGTTAAAACTTGAGCAGGCACAATACCGCGAGCTTGAGGCTTTCTCTAAATTCGGATCGGATTTAGATGCTGCAACTAAAGCTGTACTGGATAAAGGTTCACGTAACGTGGAGATCTTGAAGCAAGCACAGTTTTCACCAGTACCAGTAGAAAAGCAGGTTGCCATTATTTATATCGGAACTAAAGGATTATTACGTCAGGTTCCGGTTGACAAAGTGAGGGAGTTCGAAAAAGAATACCTGAATCAGTTGGAAGCTCGTAATCCAGAAGTTTTACAGGCTTTGAAAGCTGGTAAACTTGATGACAGCATCACTTCTGTATTGGAAAGCGTTGCTAAGGATCTTGCTGGAAAGTACTAAGAGAGATATGAGACATTAGATATGAGATATGAGGAAAGGGACATAAGTCTCACATCTCGTATCTCACATCTCACATCTAAATTAAAATATGGCTAATTTAAAAGAAGTAAGAAATAGAATCTCATCGGTAAGCTCAACGCAGCAGATTACCAAAGCCATGAAAATGGTTTCGGCTGCTAAGTTGAAGAGGGCTACAAATGCGATTATTCAGTTACGTCCATATGCAAATAAGCTTAGAGATATCCTTTCTAATCTTTCTGCAAGCCTGGAAGAATCCAGCTCTCCTTTTATTCAGGAGCGTGAACCCAACAAAGTTCTGATTGTGGTGGTGTCTTCTAACCGTGGTTTAGCAGGAGCTTTTAATGCGAATGTTATTAAAACTGCTAACCAGTTAATTGCTGAAAAATATTCTGAGCAATTGAGCAAAGGTAATGTAAGCATTGTAGCAATCGGGAAGAAGAGCCAGGACTTTTATGAGAAAAGGAAGTATAATGTAATTGGCAACAATAACGAATTATATACCTCTTTAACTTTCGAAAATGCTTCTGTAATTTCTGAAGCTATTATGAAGGGTTTTGCGAGTGGGGATTACGATAGGGTAGAAGTTGTTTATAATCAGTTTAAGAACGCTGCCATGCAGATTCTTGTAGCTGAGCAGTTGCTGCCTTTGCCACGTACAGTACAAGTTGATGAAGGTGCTTCTAAAACTGATTACATTTTGGAGCCATCACAAGAGGAAATTGTAAACGAGTTAATACCTAAGTCGGTTAAAATCCAGTTATACAAAGCTATCTTAGATTCGCATGCTTCTGAACATGGGGCCCGTATGACGGCTATGGATAAAGCAACTGAAAATGCCGGTGACCTGTTGAAAGCATTAAAGCTTTCATACAACCAAGCTCGTCAGGCGGCTATTACTACAGAGCTTACCGAAATTGTGAGTGGCGCAGCAGCTTTGACAGGCGGATAAAAGTCTTTGAATAAAATCTTGAAAAAGTCCTGATTATGAAAATAGTCGGGACTTTTTTATTTTGCCGGAGTTCTGGATGGCTGTTTCGGGACAGACCTGCGGCTCTACAAGTGGAACTTGCCGGATTTAATAACAGAAAATAAACTTAATAAGAATACTCCTGTTTCACCTATAAGAACTTTTTTATGGAATACAGAAAACTTGGCGAATCGGATTTGGAGCTATCGGTGATAACCTTTGGTGCCTGGGCTGCAGGTGGCTGGATGTGGGGCGGGACAGAGCGCGCAGAGTCAATAGACGCGATACGTGAAGCCTATCATCAGGGAGTGACATCTATAGACACTGCCCCCGTATATGGCCAGGGCCTGAGTGAAGAGATAGTAGGCGAGGCGATAAAAGGCTTACAGCGAGACAAAGTACAGATACTGACCAAGTTTGGTTTGCAGTGGGAAAATAACAGTGGAGAGTTTTACTTTAAGAGTAAGAACAATCAGGGTAAAGATATTAACATTTACAAATACGCAGGTCGAGAGGCAGTTTTGAAAGAGTGTGAAACCAGCCTTAGGCTTTTGGGTACTGATTACATTGATTTATACCAGATACACTGGAACGATCCAACTACGCCTATCGATGAGACAATGGAGGCCGTGGAACTTCTGATTCAGCAAGGAAAGGTTCGATATGCCGGCGTATGCAATTACACTGCTGATCAAATGCAGGAAGCAGAGAGGACAGTGGCAATTGTTTCTAACCAGGTGCATTATAGCATGGTGAACCGTAAAATTGAAGAAGTGGTTGTTCCGTATTGTATCGCAAATAAAAAATCTATTCTGGCTTACAGCCCCATGGAACGCGGACTGCTCACCGGAAAGATCAAGCCCGGACATATTTTTTCAGAAGGGGATCACCGTTCGGCCAACCGGTCTTTTTCGCCGGAAAATATTGTTCAGGTAAATACCTTTTTAGATAAGATAAAGCATCTGGCTAAAGACAAAGGAGTAAGCCTGGGGCAACTGGTGCTGAAGTGGACCATTGAAAAGCCTGGTATTACCATTGCCTTGGCAGGAGCCAGAAATGCGGAACAAGCTGTTCAGAATGCCAAAGCTGCCGACATTCATCTGTCTGCCGACGAGATGAATTATATTAATATGCATCTGGAAGACCTGATCCTGGTTTAGGCATCGGGAAGACATGCCTGTTGTTGAGTTTGCTTCTCGGGGGGGCTAGTTATTTTTTCTTTGGAACCTTTGCGCCTGCTTCCCGGGCTTCGGACAAACCGATCGCTACAGCTTGTTTTTTTGAGGTCACCTTCTTTCCTGTTCCGGTTTTTAATTTTCCTTCTTTCATTTCGTGCATGGCTTCTTCAACCTTTTCGCCTGCTTTTTTTGAATACTTTGCCATATTGTGCTTTTTTGATTAACCAATCATTTTTGGCAAAAGTTTTTAAAAGCTTAAAAGCCTTTTTAGTATTGATTATGATTCGTAATTTCGCCGGATAAAATTTAGAAATGGAAAATCCGATCGAGACGTATAACAAAAGCAAGAACTCAGAAAATGCTAACAATCCAGCTCATTATACTTTAATGGCCATTGGTGTTTTTGTAACTGTTTTAGGTGCAGTGCTGCGTTTTATTGCTCCCTGGACTTTTGTAGATATGCTTTCAAATATCATCCTGGTTATAGGCGTTATTATTTGTCTTAAAGCAGTATTGGCTATTTTGAAATAGGTTGATGAAGGTGCTTGCAGAAAGCATCCGCTTTTTTCTGTAGCAGACTAGAACCTTAATCATTACGTTTAAGATATAATGAAACGACTAATCTTATATCTTCTTCCATTTCTGCCTTTGCTCTCTGCAGGGCAGCCTATCAGTATCGGAAAGGTGATAGTCGATTCAAAGAAAACCTTTCATTTCACTCAGGGAGATTCTTCCGCATCTTTCATTATCGACACACTCATAATGAAAGACAAGGCACGGCTAGTATTTTATGCCAAAAAGCAGGTTAAATTGCTGGTAAAGCATGCAGTTATTGGAAAAGATTGTCTTATCTCCGGTAACGACAGCAAGAATAATGGCACCAATATAGAGTTGCTTATAAACTTTGCGCAACTAAAAAGCCTTTTTATAGATGTATCGGGAGAGGATGCCAAGGTAGCTAACCGGCACTACGATAATGGAAACGGTGGCAATTTGGTATTATCTTATCTGGAAAGCGGTAAGAAACCACAGATTTCCGACAAGCGGAAGCCGGGTTACGTGTCTGTTCTCAGTAAGGCTGGCGGTAGTCTAGTTAACCCTCAGAACGACATGGTGGTAATTATGGACAGGCTTAGGAATGGTACAGCCGGGCGCCCCCTGGGCCAGTTTCCGAATGGACGTATTTATTCAGGTAACATGGGGACCGATGGGAAATCTACAATAAAGGCCTTGTCGAGTTTAAATTAGTCTGGCCGGTATTTCGATTTGTCGAGGATTTTTTGAAAGTCATTATCCGCCATTAGGTCCTGTAATGTAACCGACGGGTTTTTATCCATGTATTCCTTAACAATTTTCCATCCTGTGAAAACAGCCAGCTTCGGTGCCGATTCGTTTTTGTTTCCTATGCCAGGGGTAAAAGGAGCCTCGGTAAGATATTTCTGAAACTTCATATAATCGGTTTCATACAGCAGATTCTGTTCAAGAAAATATCCCCAAATCCCGGCTTCATATTCTTCTGCCCATTTCATTTGAGCTGAAGTATAGCCAATCTTAAGAGAGTCTGCTACTTTTGGCATCAGTGCATCCATTAAAAACAACACCTTTCCATTATGCACCATTTTTTGCATTAGGGAAGTGCTTTGATCGGGCTCGGGAAAAAGCTCCTCTCTGATATAAGCCTCCATCACTCTTGGTGTAATATTTTCCGGAGTGAAGCGTCTGGAAAGATATGCCGGGATGCTGCCTCGAAGTGCCGGATAAAACTTTGAATCGGCGCCTAAAAACATATCCAGCCCAAGTCCTATATAATTGTTTCCAATAATAGTTTGATACGAGAATCCCGAAAAAAAGCTCATTAGCCTCGGGATATTTTGTTTAGGATAGTAGTATTTAACATGCTTAAATGCATCAGTAAGTTCTTCTTCCTGCTTCTGCATATCCGGGAATTTCGCAGCAACTTCTTGTTTTAAGGCATTAAAGTCTGTGTCGGATATCACCGTTATCAGATTTTGATAATAGCTTTTGTCGTTGGTTCTGCCTACCCCAAGGATATTCTCCATATAGTCATGGTAAAAGATGCCGTATGTTTTTTCCATAGCCGGAAGTCGCGACGACATGTTTTGTGGCGTGAGTGCACTTATTTCCTTGTCGAACCTTTGAATTTTGATATCAAGGTCGATATGGCTTACATCAACGTCTTTTTCGTCCTTACAGGCAAATAGAACCAGAGCAATTAAAAAAAACAGGTACTTTTGAAAAGTGCTTTTTGTATCCATCTTTGTGTATAAAGCGAAAATAGCAAAAACACCAGACACACATTATAAATTTGAACTATGAGATACAGATTAATGCTCGCAATTTTATTAAGCCCGGTTTTTTGTATCGCGCAGGAAACGGAAAATAGTTTTCAATTGGGATTTACGTTGTCTCCGACGTTTAGCTGGCTGACAAATGAAGGCGCTTTGGAATCGAGCGGAGGAAAAGCAGGTTTTTCATACGGCGTTTTAGCTGATTTTGGATTTGCAAAAAATTATTTTTTCTCGACGGCCTTCACCTTAACATCATTGAAAAGTGAAGCTCATAACACCGTTACACAGGCCGACGATATTTTCAAGTTACAATACATTGAAGTGCCCTTGTCTTTAAAACTGAAAAGTAACCCTTCTGAAATGGGGAGGTTTTATGGACAGTTCGGACTTAGTACAGGTATAAATGTTTCGGCCAAAATGGATGGACAGGAGGGAGATAATATATCAATTTCATCGGCCGTAAACAATTTTCGTTTGGGACTGATCGCTGGCGGCGGTGCAGAATGGAAGGTTGGCAGAAACCTAAGTGCTCTTACAGGCGTTACCTTTAACAACGGATTTACGAAAACCTTTAAAGAATTCGATTCAAAAAATCCTTTTGTCACTTTACATCTGGGGATGTTTTTTTAATGAGCGGATAAGTTATGAAGATAGCACTGGCACAACTTAATTATCACATCGGTAATTTCGAGTCAAATACAAAAAAAATTATTGCAGCTATAGGAGATGCGAAACTAAAAGGTGCAGATCTGGTAGTTTTTGCCGAGTTGGCGGTTTGCGGGTATCCTCCCAGGGATTTTCTGGAGTTTACGGAGTTTGTCGAATTATGCGATCATTCGATTGAAGAAATTGCCGCCGCTTGCACGGATATCGCCTGTATTATTGGCGCGCCTACTAAAAATCCGAGAATAGAGGGCAAAGACTTATTTAACTCGGCATATTTTATAGAAGGCGGAAAGATCACTCAGGTGGTAAATAAAGCCCTGTTGCCTACTTACGATGTGTTTGATGAATACCGTTATTTCGAGCCTTCCGTAAGTTTCTCGTGTATAGAATTTCAGGGAAGGAAAATTGCGCTGACCATCTGCGAAGATCTATGGAATATCAACGATAATCCGCTGTATATCTCGGCTCCTATGGATGAGTTGGTTAAAGAGAGTCCGGATTTTATGATAAATATCGCCGCTTCTCCTTTTTCATACAATCATGATGATAACCGGTATAAAATCTTAAGCGACAATTGCAAAAAGTATCAGTTACCGTTGTTGTATGTAAACCAGGTAGGTTCTCAAACAGAGATAATATTTGATGGCGGCTCACTGGTTTTTAACGCCCAGGGGGAAATGCTTGATCAACTGAATTACTTTGAAGAGGATCTCAGAGTTTACGAGTTTGACGGAACAGCCATTACCGGACTCGAAAAAAAGGAGCATAATCCACTTCCGGATATTGAGCAAATTCACCAGGCACTTATCCTGGGAATCAGAGATTACTTCCATAAATCAGGTTTCAGCAAAGCAGTATTGGGCCTATCGGGCGGAATCGACTCTGCCTTGGTTTGCGCCCTGGCGGCAGAAGCGCTTGGGCCCCAAAATGTGATGGCAGTGTTAATGCCTTCTAAGTATTCTACCGGGCACTCCGTTCAGGACGCTTTAGACCTGGTACAAAACCTTGGTTGTAAACATGAGATAATAGCAATTAAAGATGCAGCCGACGCCTTCGAATCGATGCTCGCACCGGTATTTGAGGGATTGCCATTCAATGTCGCCGAAGAGAATATCCAGGCTCGTTGTCGCGCCGTTATTGTGATGGCATTCTCGAATAAGTTCGGATACATTCTTTTAAATACTTCCAACAAGAGCGAATGTGCAGTTGGATACGGAACACTTTACGGAGACATGGCCGGCGCAATCGGGGTACTCGGTGATGTATATAAAACTCAGGTATACCAACTAGCTAATTTTATTAATCGCGAACGCGAAATCATTCCGCAAAACAGTATTGTCAAACCGCCATCTGCAGAGCTGCGCCCTGATCAGAAGGATAGCGACAGCTTGCCCGAGTATGATGTGCTGGATAAATTGCTGTTTCAGTATATTGAATTAAAGAAAAGCTCCCGCGATATTATAGCTCAGGGTTTTGACGAGCAATTGGTGAGAAAGGTTATTGCCATGGTGAATAAAGCTGAGTTTAAAAGATATCAGACTCCGCCAATCCTGAGGGTGTCTCCAAAAGCATTCGGGATGGGAAGAAGGATGCCGATAGTTGGAAAGTATTTGTCTTAATCGTCTCTAAACACAGACAGCGTTTTGAACGCTGTCTGTGTTAATTTAATATAGTTCAATGATTCTTACCGACACACACACACATCTTTATTACGAACGAGATCCCGAAAAGAGAAACTCTCTGATGCAACGCTGCCTTGAAAGCCAGGTTAGCCGTATTTTTCTTCCCAATGTGGATTCGGACTCAATAGGTATGGTAACAGAATTAGTGTCGGAATACCCTGATAATTGTTTTGCCATGCTCGGTTTACATCCCTGTGATGTGAAAGAGGGCTATAAAAGTGAGCTCGAAATAATTGAGAAGGCAATATCACAGACGAAAATATATGCCATAGGCGAAATTGGGATAGATCTTTATTGGGATAAGTCGACATTGGCTATTCAGCAGGAGGCTTTCCGCTTACAGATTGCTTGGGCGAAAGAATTGAATTTGCCCATCGTAATCCACTGTCGGGATGCCTTTGATGAAGTGTATGAGGTGCTTCTATCTCAAAAGGACAAAACGTTGAGGGGAATATTCCATTGTTTCACCGGGACAAAAGAGCAGGCAGATAAAGTAATCGACCTGGGTTTCTATCTGGGCATTGGCGGTGTAGTTACCTATAAAAATTCGGGTTTAGATAATGTGCTTGAACAATTAGACCTCAAAAATATCGTTCTTGAAACAGATTCACCGTACTTAACGCCCGTGCCATTTCGGGGGAAGCCGAATGAAAGCAGTTATCTTACATACATTGCTCAGAAGGTTGCGGATGTTAAGCGTGTTTCGATAGATGAGGTGGCTGCGATTACCACAGAAAATTCAAAAAACATTTTTGGAGTTTGACAACGCCTTTCCTTTTATATCTTTAGACAATATTTGAGTTTGGGAATGACTAAGGTTTTAATTATTTACACCGGCGGAACTATTGGGATGGTTCAGGACAAAATAACTGGTGTGTTAAAGCCCTTAGATTTTGAGCACATCACCGAAAATGTTCCCGAATTACAGCGCCTCCCTTATCAGATCACCGTCCATTCTTTTGATGAGATTATCGACTCGTCGAATATGTCTCCCGCCATCTGGATCGAACTGGCCGAACTTATAGAAAAGAACTACGAGGCATACGATGGCTTTGTAATTCTTCATGGCTCCGATACCATGGCTTTTACGGCATCGGCATTAAGTTTTATGCTCGAAGGCCTTAATAAGCCTGTAATCTTCACCGGCTCACAATTGCCTATCGGGGAGATCCGAACAGATGCCAAAGAAAATTTAATTACGGCCCTTGAGATTGCCTCGGCAAAAACAGCCAGCGGGAAGGCCCGTGTGCCAGAGGTGTGTATTTATTTTGATTTTCAGTTATTTCGCGGCAACCGCTCGTTTAAATATAATTCGGCAAAGTTTGAAGCTTTCCGTTCTCCCAATTACCCTGTATTGGCAGAGGCCGGCGTGCATCTGCGATTTAATGATAATGTAATTCGAAAATGTGATGAATGTGTTTTCAGGGTTCATAAAAGATTAAATAACTCCATTGCAGTACTCAAGCTCTACCCCGGTATTAGTAGTGAAACGGTGGGGGCTATTGTGGCGTCGGCCACAGATGCAATTATTCTGGAATCTTTTGGAGCAGGAAATACCACCACCGACAAATGGTTCCTCGATTGCCTTCAAACGGCGATAAAAGGAGGAAAAGTGATTCTGGATATCTCGCAGTGTAAAGTGGGAACCGTGGAGTTAGGACGCTATGAAACCAGTCGCGATTTAAAAAGCATGGGGGTGGTTAGTGGCTTTGATATGACTTACGAAGCGGCTGTTACCAAGTTAATGTTTCTGTTAGGGCGGGGATTTACATATGATCGTATTTCTGCTTTGCTTGAGACTGATTTGCGAGGCGAGCTTAGTAAAGTTAGCCCGATGAACTGGACGAAGGCGGTGTTTTAATCTCCTGTTCCACATTGTCGTTACGGTTTGTAATTTATATTGGTTAATGTTACTTTTAAGCTTCAACCGTACTATTATGAACCTTCTTAAAACTTCCCTGATTGTTTTTTGCTTTTTCTTTCGAAATGATCTTGTTGCACAGCAAAGAAAGGATAGCATAATAGAAAACAACGGCTTAAAGGGAAACCTCGGAGTGCATGATCCTGTAATGATTAAGCGGGGCGATACTTATTATGTGTTTGGGACAGGGATCTCGGTTAAAACTTCTAAAGATAAAATAAACTGGGCCAACGCGCCGGGAGTTTTTCCACGTAATCCGGGATTACCTTGGTGGAAAAACGATATTCCTGATCATAACGGCCACATCTGGGCTCCCGATATTCACTACCGCGACGGAAAATATCATTTATACTATTCTGTGTCGGCCTGGATGAATTTCAATTCCAGCATCGGTTATGCCACTAACACCACCCTGGATAAAAATGATCCTAAGTACAAATGGGAGGATCATGGCCAGGTGATAAGTTTCAAAAACGGGGGAGAGGGCGTAAATGTGATTGACCCCAATATCTTTGTCGAAAAAAACGGCAAGGTCTGGCTGCTCTATGGTTCGTATAAATCGGGTTTGCGACTGGTTGAACTTAATCCAAAAACAGGCAAGCTTTTCGATGAGAACCCCAAACTGATAACGCTCACTTCCAGCCTGGGCGAAGGCGTGTTTCTGGTAAAAGGTCCGGAATATTATTATATATTCGCTTCGAGGGGCAGATGTTGCGCCGGGAACGAGAGTACTTATCAAATAGTGATGGGACGCTCAAAAGATATTGCAGGTCCTTATCTGAATAGGGAAGGAAAGAGTTGGGTAGACAACAATTACACTGTTTTCCTGGCCGGCGACGAGGCTGAGCCCGGGCGTGGCCATAATGGTATTTTTGCCGAAGGCGATACTACTTATATGGTGTATCACGCCTATACCCGGGCACATAAGGGTGCTTCTTTACTCAATATCAAACCGCTGTATATGACTGGGGATGATTGGCCAACTTTGATGCCTACTCCGAAGCTCTTTGCAATGGATAAATTCCAAAAACGGGTATTCATAGGCGATAAGAAATAGGACAATAAAGATGCTATGCTAATTTGCCTGTAGGAAGTAAGGGTAGCACCGTTAAACCAGTGCCGGTTGCGTCAAGGATGGCATTTCGAATGGCAGGTGCCACACCCACGATGGGCGCTTCTCCTGCACCCGCCGAAGGTAAATCCGTACGGTTAAGCATTACCATTTCTATCTTAGGCATGTCTTTAAAACGTGGAACCCGGTAGGCTGACAGGCTTGGATTAAGGATTTTCCCTTTCTCAAAATCAATGGCTTCGAACAAGGCACCGCCCAAGCCTTGAACAATACCACCCAGAATCTGATTCTCCAGATGATGCGGATTAACGATTGCTCCACATTCGAAAGCCTCGGTCAGGCGGATAATTTTCACAGACTTATTTGCTAAAACTTCTACCTCTGCACAAGTGGCTACGTAGCCGCCTTTTTCAAAGCCGCAGGCTATGCCATAGCCTCGTCCGGCCGGGGGCTTCGAACTCCAGTTAAACGATTTGGCAGCTGCTGTTAGAACTGCTTTGAGGCGGTCGTTGTCAGTGTTTTTTAATCGAAACTCAAGCTGGTCAATATCAACCATCCGGGCCATATCCGCAATATGCGATTCACGTGCAAAAACATTTGCTGTAGAGGCCAGCCCGCGATATGAGCCTTGTTTTAACGGTGTTTTTGAGGGAATGTAGGAGTTTTGCTGATTGGCAATTCTATACTGCGTATTTATTCCTGCGTTTCCGGAATTATAGTTGTCAAATTTCCAGGCATTGATACTTCCATCTTTTTTAAAGCCGGCATTTACTTCTATAACTCCTGCCGGACGGAAGTAAGCCCAGGTAAACTCTTCTTTTCTGGTCCATACCACCTTTACCGGTTTCTTGGCTGCTTTTGCTAATCGGGCTGCTTCCAGAGCTGCTTCTGCACTGTGCTTTCCGCCGTATCCGGAGCCAGTGTCGGGCATTATCACCCTCACCTTGTCTGGCGGCAGGTTCAATGCGTTCACCAAATCTTGTTTTACTCCGAAAGGCCGTTGGGTTCCGGTCCAAACCGTTAGTTTGCCATCTGTCCATTGTGCCAAGCCAGCACGTGGTTCGAGAGGTACATGAGCAATATAGTCGATATTGTATTTCGCGCTGTGTTTAAGTTCGGCAGAAGCCATGCTCTGCACAATATCTGCATTGGCCTCTTTTTTGCCATTTCTGGCATTTTTTACCAGATAATCAAATATTTCCGACCGCGAAGGTTGCTCCGATTCTTCCCATTTGGCTTTAATCGATTGCAACGCTTTCTCTGCAAGGTGTACGGTACTGGCTGCAACTCCTACAAAATCTCCTTCCTGTACCACAATAACACCAGCCATAGCTTTTGCCGCCGCAAGATCGACATCCACTAATTTTGCCTCATAAGAAGGAGCTCTAAGGATTTTGCCATGCAACATCTCAGGCAGCTTCATGTCTGATACATATTTGTGGCTACCCGTGATAAAAGAGCGTCCATTGACTTTTGGGATTGTCTTTCCGGCTATTTTCCAGTCTTTGCTGGATGATAATGAAACCTGATCAGCAATTGGTAAGATTATTTGCTGACCTTGGGTTAACTGGCCGAAGCTGATCTTTTTTCCATTTGAATCTGAAATAAACCCAGCTTCAGTTTTCAGTGTTTTTGAGTCGGTTTTCCAATTTTTGGCAGCCATATCAAGCAAGGCCTGACGCGCTGTTGCGGCGGCCTTGCGAAGCTGGGTTCCCATTTGAGGTGTGCTTCGGCTACCGAAAGTTCCTGCATCGTAGGGAACCAGGTCCGTATCTCCCATGATCATTTTTATCGAATCAAGCGGCACATGCAGCTCTTCGGCAACTAATTGCGAAAGCGAAGTGCGAATATTTTGTCCCACTTCAACTTTTCCGGTAAACACGCTGATAGTTCCATCTTCAGAAATATGTATCCATGCCCCTACCTGGTTAGCGGGGAGAGCGGAGGTTGGTGTAACAGATTCTCCGGCAAGTGCGAAAATATCCTCCAGTACAAAGGCAACCGCCAAACCACCGCCAAGAAGTTTGAAAAATTTACGGCGGTCAATAAGTAGATTCGGCTCTTGTTTTTCTTCCAAAGGTTCCATCGCTGATTATTTATTTGCCGAGGCTAGTTGAATAGCTTTTATAATATTGGGATAGGTTCCACAGCGACAGATGTTACCGTTCATGGCCGTGATAATTTCCTCTTCGCTTGGCGAAGGATTGGTTTTAAGCAGAGCAGCTGCCGACATTATCATCCCCGAGGCACAATATGAACACTGAAAGGGATCGGCTTTTAAGAATGCTTGCTGCACTGTATGGAGCGAACCATTGACTTCAAGACCTTCAATAGTAGTAATGGATTTCCTCGTTACCGAAGCAGCAGGGATTACACATGAACGAACAGGCTTTCCGTCAATATGCACCGTACAAGCTCCGCAAGAACCTTCTCCGCAGCCGTATTTACTTCCTGTTAGGTCGAGATAATCGCGCAAAACGCTCAATAAGTCAACACCGGCTTCGACAGCAACTTCATGGGCTTTGCCATTTATGTTCAATCGCATAGGTTAAATACTTGAGTAGAAGTAAATTTACATAAAGAGGTAAGGATATGCAGAGCTTAACAGATAAGTTACTTAATGTTGTTTGGATAGTTTAAGGGATACAATTGTCAATAAAAAGTCCTTTACTTGAATGTAAAAGACTTTTTTATTCTGGCGGAGAGACAGGGATTCGAACCCTGGATACCCTTGCGAGTATACCAGCTTTCCAAGCTGGCTCATTCGACCACTCTGACATCTCTCCTTTGGAAGGTTGCAAAAGTAACAAATTTTGCGTTTGTTTTTGAAAAAAATGGCGGCCTTAGAAAGAAAACAGCATCAACAACATTATTTAAAATTCCTCGCTTTTGGGAATATCTCGTTATCTACAGCCTCTCTTAGTGGGATCATCTTATTCTCTGCCGGAAAAGCAGTATTTTCATCAGCGCGTGGCAGCGCTAATACAGCAAGATCTTCTGCCTGTTTAATTCCTTTTAGCATCCCATTTAAATTAAAGCACCGCTGAACAATCACGTGGATCACTTTCCCTTCAATTTGTACTCTTCCTTCTACCATTAATAGCCTGGAGCCAAGAATCTCTTTCCTGTATTGATCAAAGAGTTTCTGAAAAACTACCAGGTTAGCGGAGCCGGTTTCATCCTCAATGGTAATGAAGCAAATGCCGTTTGCTGTCCCCGGACGTTGACGTACTAATATTAAACCCGCAATTTTCACAAGCGTTCCGTCTTTGATTGTACCAAGTTCCTGTGCGGAGATAATATGCAATAGTTTTAGCTTCTCGCGGATAAAACTTAAAGGGTGTGCCTTTAACGATAAGGACAGGGCTGCATAATCCTGAATAACATGTTCACCTTCTGTCATTAAGGGAAGACTGATCTGCGTTTCAGTAGTACTTTCCGATGCTTGTCCCTCGAATAATGCAATGGGTCGGTCGTATAAAGCCGAAACTTCCCATAGGGCCTGGCGGCGATCAAGGCCTATGGATCGAAAGGCATCCGCATCGGCCAGTATTTGCAGAGTGGATTGTGAAATTCCAATATCCATTAAGGCCACGATGCTCTTATATCCTGCTGTCCGTGCATTGACCAATGCTTCCATGTCTTCCGCTTTCAATCCTTTTACCTGCCGGAAGCCAAGACGGACGGTATAATACCGGTCTGTTTTCTCTTCTAAGGTATTATCCCAATAAGAGAAATTGATATCTACAGGCATAAACTCAACTCCATGTTTTCGTGCATCGATAACAATCTGCGCAGGCTGGTAAAAGCCCATTGGCATGCTGTTAAGCAGTGCGGCTGCAAACACATCAGGATAATGGTATTTAATCCATGAAGAAACATACACCAGCAATGCAAAACTAGCTGCATGACTTTCAGGAAAGCCATAACTGCCGAAACCCTCTAACTGCTTGAAAACGCGTCTGGCAAAATCTTCCTTATAACCTTTTGCCATCATGCCATCAACCAGCTTCTTTTCGAACTGGCTAACCAAACCTTTCGCTTTAAAGGTTGCCATGCTTCGTCGCAGTTCATCAGCTTCTGAGGGTGTAAAACCCGCTGCTACGATAGCTATTTCCATGGCTTGTTCCTGGAAGAGAGGAACGCCTAAAGTTCTTCCAAGAATATCTTCTAACTCTTTAGATGGATATTCTATTGGTTCTTCCCCATTTCTTCGGCGCAGGTAAGGATGTACCATGTCGCCCTGTATAGGGCCCGGTCGCACTATTGCTACTTCAATAACCAAGTCGTAAAAGCAGTTTGGCTTTAACCTTGGAAGCATCGACATTTGTGCCCTGCTTTCAATCTGGAAAACACCGATTGTATCGGCATGACTGATCATTTCATAAACCTTTGGATCCTTCTGGGGAATATTGGCGAGTGTTAGATCCTGATCATAATGCTTCTTTGCAAGATCAAAAGCTTTGCGGATGCAGGTCAGCATCCCCAATGCAAGAACATCCACCTTTAAAAATCCTAGGGCCTCGATGTCGTCTTTGTTCCATTCTATATTCGTACGATCTTCCATTCGTGCATTCAGAATAGGGCACAGATCGGAAAGTTTGCCTTGAGTGATCACAAAACCGCCGGTATGTTGTCCTAACTGTCGTGGGAAACCAATCATCTGGCTGGTGAGTTCAAGTACCTTTCGTAAATGAGGGTCGCGGGAATTAAACCCCTGTTCAGCCAGCAGTTTCTCATCAAAAGCTTCGTAAGAGCTCCAGACCGAGGCGGAAAGGCGACTAATCGTATCCACAGACAAGCCCATAGCTTTCCCTACATCTCTAACGGCACCTTTAAAATGGAGCTGGGTAACAGTAGCAACCACAGCAGCACGGTCGCGGCCATATTTAGTATAGATGTATTGCATTACCTCTTCACGCCGTTCATGCTCGAAGTCTACATCAATATCAGGTGGCTCGTCGCGGGCATCAGACATAAAGCGGGCAAAAAGGAGTTTAATTTCGGTAGGGTTAACTGACGTAATTCCTAAACAAAAGCAGACCGTAGAGTTAGCCGCAGATCCACGGCCCTGGCATAAGATGTTACGCTCTCTGGCAAATCGCACAAGATCATAAACAGTCAGGAAGTAAGAAGCATAGTTCTTTCGCTCCATAAACTCCAGTTCATATTCGATCTGTTCTCTGATCTCTGGCTTCATGTCTTTACCAAACTTCTCTTTTGCGCCCTGCCATGCGAGCATGACCAATTCCTCCTGCGGTGTACGCCCTTCCGTAGTGATTTCATCAGGATAAACATATTTTAGTTCGCTAAGCGAAAACTGGCAGGCTTCAGCAATTTCTTGTGTACGTGCGATGGCATCAGGATACTGCCTGAAAAGTCGTTGCATTTCATCTATCGGCTTCATGTACCTTTCTGCATTTTGATGAAGCCTAAAGCCGGCATTGTGAATAGTGCATTTTTCGCGGACGCAGGTTAAAATATCCTGGAGTTCTCTTCGCTCTAAACTATGATAATGCACATCATTAGTTGCTACCAACGGTATTTGCAGTTGTTCGGATAATTGTGACAGCCGGAAAAGTTTTTTGTTATCATCTCCCTGATACGACCGCATAGCAGCGATGTAGAGGTTGTCTTCAAAAGCCTTGTTATATTCTTTTAGTTGCTGTTCAAAAGAAGGATCAAAGTGGAACGTTTCATTAAGAGCAGCAGGTGGGATAACAATTAATTTAAGACCCTCAGCATGTTCAAACACATCCTCTTTATACAAAATGCATTCTCCTTTTTCTGCACGTAAGTTGCCTTTGCTCAGTAATGCCGAAAGCCTGCTGTACGCTTCACGGTTTGTAGGATAAGCCAATAAAGGCGGACCATCCATCAGATCTAATCTGCAGGCAGGGATTAAAGTTATTCCTTTAGCTTTTGCAGCCACATGTGCGCGGACAATCCCTGCCAATGTATTTCTGTCGGTAATAGCAACTTTTGTATAACCCAATTCGGCCGCATGTTGCACCAGTTCTTCTGGATGAGAAGCACCCCGGAGAAAGCTGAAATTGCTTGTTACCTGTAATTCTGAGTAGCTCATAACCCAATTTTCATGCAAAAAAGCCATGTAAATACCACTGTTTTTTTTCACTTGTATCATAATGCCCGGATCGAAACAACCAGTATCGTTGCCCGTTCCGATCTTCTACGTTATAATAATCTCTATGCTCTCCACCTTCCAGCCACCATTCCCGTTCAATTCGTTCCGGGCCATCAGCCTTCCTGATATGGTGCACCTCACCTTTGTATCGAAACATTAGCGGAGGATAATCCGGTATGGGTGCAGTTACATCAACCGGTGCAGGTGTGGCTAAAAGTCTCAGCGGCCTGGGCCTGTCGCTGCGCCATGTGGTAATTGCCGGCTCCTGTAAAGATGCTGCCGGCTTGATGGATCGCTCCGGCCAGTAATGTTCATCAGGCAGATAACGGTGAATGGTCCCTGTTCCAACTTTGGCTGTTATCCGGTCGAGTAATTCTGCTACTTTCTCGTCATCCAGACCAGGATTGCCTCCCCATAAAGCTTCTTGAAGAATCGAAACCCCCTCCACCTTCAGCGCTTCCAGTGTAAAAAGCTCAATGCCTAAGCCGGGAGCAATAGAGCTTATTTTTAGCTCGAATAACTTAAAAAGATGCTGAACATGATGAGATGCTTTATTCGTTCCAATTTCTACCTGCTGAATTTTGCCGTCCACACGATAACACTTTAGTATTGCTGTCCTTATTCCTTTACCCTCCTGCTGAAGACGCAGGCAAAGCGTTTCCAGTAGTTGCTTAATGGCAATCTCAATTCCGGCGGCTGTACGAATAGGCTCCATACATGGCAATCGTTCCTGCCATGGTTCGGGTACTACTATTGGCTGAATATATTCTTCTGTCTGACCTAGGGCTTGTGCCAGTCTCAACAACAGATCCTCACCAAAGCGTCTGCGCAAAGCGGAACGAGGCATGCCGATGAAACTTCCAATCTGATACAAACCCAGCTTTTGTAATCTTGTCAGAATATTAGAGTCTAACCGTAAGGCCGCTGCCGGAAGAGGCAACAGTGCAGAAGCCTGAGCACCGCTTTCAATAACCGGGCTTACCTGACCAAAACGGGAAACTGCCCATGCCGTTCCTACAGTATCCGCTATCGCGGCACGTACATCATATCCAGAACCACGCAATCGTGTTACAATGTCTTTCAAATATGTTTTTTCTCCTCCCCAGAGATGGGTACAGCCGCTAATATCAAGGATTAATCCATCCGGCAGATCAAGCGCCACAAAAGGTGTGTAACGGATACACCACTCTGCAAGTGCTTTCAGCAAGCGTTTCTCACGAGCCGGCTTTTCATCAAACACCAGTAGATCCGGAATCATCGCTTTTGCATCAGCTACAGCCATTCCCACTTGTATACCTTGTGATTCGGCTAGAGAGGTAGCCGCCGTAATTACCTTGCGATTATGTTCTGTTGCCGCCAAAACAAAAGGTAATTGCTTCAGTTCTGGCCGGTGGAGTGTTAACCAGTCTGTCGTTAAATGACGGAACCAAATTGCAGCATATCGTTTTTGCATCTCATCCTCCTATCCGGTTTGTCGTGTGTATTCCTCTGCGATTGATAGTCCTGTACTTTCCCTAATCACCGGCACAAACTTTCCTGCACACCATTCAATGGTCCATGATCCGGGATTGCCATTGCGTACTTTCAGTAATTCTACATTCCATCGTGGAAAGCCGAGGCCTGGCATACCTTCTTCCAGTTCAGTGGGCAGGGGAGTAATCTTCCAGCGGGCCACACAAGCTGTCGTACTCAGCTTTTTCGTGTTTTTTCTCAGGAGAAATCCCGTTACCTTGCTTTTTTCAACCACCAGTTGCAACCTTCGGGATTCTGTAAAACTCAGGTCGCCAATTTCTGCCACCACTGCCGCAAGCGAGCTGCATTTTAAGGCTTCTTCCATTACCCATAGAATATCTCTTTCGCGGGGAAGATCGATAAAGACAATGCGGTCGGGAGCTACACCAAAGTTTTTTAAAGCTGGCGGAAACACAGATCGGGAGGTGCTAACCCATAAACAAATACTGCCTTGCTGCATCAGTACTTTTAGCAGGCCCCCCAGGAAACCCGCACAAGCAGCAGCATGTTCCTGTTGCTCTGTTAGAAATTCATGTATCGCTCCTGTTGGAAAAACTGCATTAGGAAAGGCGGCCTCTAAGAGCTCCAGTCCTGCAAACCGAACGGTGCATGCCTGGGGAATATTAATACCTTGCCACTGCAAAATATTTTTTTGCAGATTAGTGATGATATCCTTTTTGCTGGCAAGTATATTCATGATTAATAATAAGGACAACAAAAATAATGCTAAAAATATTAGCATTCACTAAAAAAGATAAAATGTTTTGTAAGTGCATTTTCCTGAATGGAGAATGTGTATGTCAGCCTGAATTGCTACTGTATTATTAAGGTTCTGTATGGGGATAAAAAAGAAAACAGCATCCATAATTAAAAGGATGCTGTTTAGATATATATATGTGTGTGGGATGCTTATCTGATGACTACAGTTTTTACAAGGTTTCCACTAGCATCAAAATGAAGCGCATATTTTGTGTCGTTCGAATCGATGAACACTACGTACGCTTGAGTGGTTGAATTTACCTTTACTTCATAGGCTCTGTGAAAAACATATCCTGGGTAGGTAGATAACAGGTAGTTCGCGATGTTTGCCGAGAGTTGAGCCTGTGTAATGGCTGCTTTTCTACCTGCTTTTAAAATCAGCTGGGCACGTTTAACAAATATGCTGCTAGAATTGAACAAGGTAGCATAAAGTCCGTTATTTGCCGAGATCACTACGATATCACCATTTTTTCCTGCATGAGCAGCTAATAAAGTATCTTGTGGATAGCTGATTAAGAAGTATGTTTTTACTGCTGCCGAAAGTGAACTCAAAGCAATGGTATCCCTGTGCTTTCCGTCGCGTCCATCGAAGCGGCCACCGTGTTTCCAGCCCTTTCCGCTAAATTGCCCCCGCTCTCTTTGTTCGAATATCCTGATAAAGTTTCCGTCTTCATCGAAAAGTAAACCAACGGGTTTTTCATTGTATTTGATTACTACGATATAACCTTCAAGCGAACTGTTCTTTTTGATTTTGAATGCTTTGAAATGTGTAAACCCGCTATAGTTTGCATTAAGATAGGTGTTGATGTTTGTGTGTAGGTCGCTGGTAGCAACCGAGTCTTTTTCAGCACCTGCAGGAACAGCGTTTACAATAAATACAGCATCAGAAGAAGCAGTTGCTTCAGCAACCATAATGGCGTTGTTTTCTTCTGCCTCATTGTTTTCAGGAACTTCTGTCTGCTTCTCGCAGGAAGTTAATGCGAATAAACCCGCTATCGCAAAAACCGATAAGTTTTTAAAAAATGTATTTGTTTTCATGCGTATAATAATTTAAGTGTGTGTTATTGTTTTTTTGATAGAACGAAACTAGACCGGCAAGATGAAGGGAAGATGAAGAATTTTGATTTTTTTCAAAAAAAGTTATCAGATCATAAAAGGATTAATACAAATGCTCATTTAACATCTGCATTTTTTAAACTATGTTTGCAGCAATGCGCGGTGCGTAGCATTTTCATGCATTTTAGGCTTCATGTCAAAGCTCGACGAGATAAAAAAACCCATAGAAAAAGACCTCGATTTATTTGAAGATAAATTTAAAGCTTCAATGAAGAGCTCTGTACCCTTGCTCGATCGTATCACACATTACATTGTGAAACGGAAGGGGAAGCAGATCCGCCCTATGTTTGTGTTCTTTTCTGCCAGTCTTGCTGGTGGCATTACAGAAGCAACACATCGTGGGGCAGCGCTGGTAGAATTACTTCATACGGCTACTTTGGTTCACGACGACGTGGTGGATAATTCTTATGAAAGACGTGGTTTTTTCTCTGTCAATGCTCTCTGGAAAAACAAGATAGCTGTTTTGGTAGGAGACTTTTTACTGGCAAAGGGCATGCATCTTTCTTTGCAAAATTCTGATTTCGGTCTGCTTCAGATAGTGAATCATGCGGTTCAGCAAATGAGCGAAGGAGAGTTGCTGCAAATGGAAAAAGCTCGTAAACTCGATATCAATGAAAGTATATATTACGAGGTTATCCGTCAGAAAACGGCTTCTCTGATTGCTTCTTGCTGTGCGGTTGGAGCCGCTTCGGCGGGTGCCAGTCCAGAGATGATAGAAAAGATGCGAGTTTTTGGCGAAAACGTTGGGATGGCCTTTCAAATAAAAGATGATCTGTTTGATTTTGGTACCGACGATGTAGGAAAGCCTTTGGGCATTGATATAAAGGAGAAGAAAATAACCCTCCCTTTAATATACGCGCTAAGCAAATCTTCTAAAGCTGAAAAACATAGGATTATCAACCTTGTTAAAAACCATAATGAGGATGCTCAAAAGGTCCAGGAAGTAATTTACTTCGTTCGGAACAGTGGTGGGTTGGCGTATGCAGAAATGCAGATGCACAGGTATCAGGAAGCTGCTTTTGAGGTTTTAAATGGTTTTTCAGATCACGAGGCAAGAACGGCTTTAGAGCAATTGGTAAGATTTACTACCGAACGAAAAAAATAATTTTATGTCGAACGAATTGGTGTTTTTTGGGGGTTTCCTGGTTTTTATTATTCTGATGTTGTCTATAGATCTCGGCATGTTCAATAAAAAAGATCATGTAGTGAAGCTTAAAGAGGCAGCAATCATGAGTTTCATCTGGGTCTCATTTGCAATAGGTTTCTATTTTCTTCTGTTGACCGAGGGCCACCAACTACACGGGATAACCAATTTTGCTGAGCTGGAAGCGCTTACAGAAGCTCATCTCCACAATATTAAGCTTAACCCCAACGACTTTGTGGGGAGTCTGCAGTTGTACAAACAAAATCTGGCTATCGAGTTTATTACAGGCTATGTAATTGAATATGCCCTTTCGGTTGATAATATTTTTGTGATGGTGTTGATTTTCAGCGCTTTTGGAGTGAATGAAAAATATTACCACCGGGTGTTATTCTGGGGTATTATAGGGGCAGTAGTAATGCGGTTCCTGTTTATTTTTCTAGGCGCAACCCTTATCGATCGGTTTGAATGGATCTTATATGTATTTGGCGCTTTCCTGGTTTACACCGGGATTATGATGTTCATTCAGAGAGATAGCGAAACCCAGATTGATCCGGAGAACCACAAAGTTGTGAGGCTGGCTTCGAAGTTTTTTGCTATCCATCCAGAGTTTGTCGGTAACAAATTTTTTATCCATATCAATGGAAAACGATTGGTAACGCCTCTCTTTCTGGTATTACTTATTGTTGAATTTACCGATCTCATTTTCGCTGTAGATTCTATTCCCGCGATCTTTGCTGTAACGAAAGATCCATATATCGTATTCTTCTCCAATATTTTTGCAATTCTGGGCTTGAGATCGATGTTTTTCCTATTAGTGAACATTATTCACAAGTTCCATTATCTTAAAGTCGGACTGGCGGTTCTGCTCGTATTTATCGGAGTAAAGATGCTGGGGCACCACTGGTTACAAGGCTGGGGATTCAAAACTTCCCATTCCTTAATCATAATTGTTACAATCTTGACAGTTAGTATTGTGGCTTCGCTTATATTCCCGAAACGAAAGGAACATCACTCTTCTGATGCTAATGGTGTTTAATGCAGAGGAAACACTATGTATTGAAGCTGAATCAAAATAGAGGAGTTCAGGTTTGGTTGTCCATCATCGCTAAAATCTCCTCGACATACTTGCGCTCATTGGCCAATCTTGGTACTTTGTGCTGTCCGCCTAATTTGCCTTTATTTTTCAGCCAATTATAAAAGGTTCCTTCTGGAGCGAGGTGTATTGTCGGCCTGCGAAGCGCCATATCTTTAAAACGCTTAGCATCATAGTCGGAATTAATTTCGCGGAGAGTATTGTCCAAAATATCTGTAAACTGCCCGATATTATCAGGTGCTTGTTCAAACTCAATAATCCATTCGTGTCCTCCGGCATCATTACCCTGGAAATAGATGGGGCATGCTGTATAATCACGTATAGAAGCCCCGGTTTCGCTGCAGGCCTTTGTTAGTGCTTTTTCTGCATTATCTACTATCACTTCTTCTCCGAAGGCATTGATGAAGTGTTTGGTTCGGCCTGTGATCTGTATGCGATATGGAGATAAAGAAGTGAATTTGATTGTGTCGCCAATAGTGTATCTCCACAAGCCTCCATTGGTAGAAATTATCAGAGCATAATTTTTATTGAGCTCCACTTCATTTAATCCCAGTGTCCTGGGATTTTCTTCACCAAAGTTTTCCATTGGGAGAAACTCATAGAAGATGCCGTAATCCAGCATCAAAAGCATTTCTTCAGAGTTGGATTGATCCTGTATCCCGAAAAATCCTTCTGAAGCATTATAAGTTTCCAGGTAATACATCGAGTCCGATGGAATAAGTCTTTTAAACTGTTCCCGGTAGGGGGTGAAGTTTACCGCACCATGAACATATAACTCCAGATTTGGCCATATTTCGAGCAGGTTGTCTTTACCGGTGATCTCCATTAATCGTTTTGCAAGAACAACGGTCCAGGTTGGAACACCTGCCATATTCGTTACGTTCACGTCCTTTGTGGCATGAGCAATCTTTTCAATCTTTTCTTCGTAATTATCTAACAAAGTGATGGCAAGTTCGGGGGTACGCATATATTCTGCCCACATTGGCAGATTTTTTAGCAACACGGCAGACAAATCCCCAAAGGAAATATCTCCGCTCTGAGTAACCTGATGGCTTCCGCCCAGAGTTAATGCCTTACCGGTAAAGATCTGTGCATTGGGGCGGTTGTTGCAGTAAATGGCGAGCATGTCTTTCCCGCCCTTGTAGTGGCATTCTTCCAGCGACTCGTGGCTAACCGGAATAAATTTACTCCTGTCGTTGGTTGTACCCGACGATTTGGCAAACCACTTAATTTCTGAGCCCCAGAGAATATTTTGCTGCCCCTGGAGCATCCGCTCTATATAAGGCTTTAACGATTCGTAATCTTGTATAGGAACCCGTTCTTTAAATTGTTCTTGATTACGGATGGATTCGTAGCCATATTTCTTTCCCCATTCGGTATGCTGTGCCTGGCTTATAAGATTGCCAAAAAGCTCATCCTGCACATCGTGCGGATACTTAATGAACAAATCTATCTGGTGCATCCTTTTCTTGATAAACCAGGTAGCAATGGAGTTAACTATTGTCATTCGGTAAAGAAGGTTTAGTTATGTTTTTTCTTCGCAATTCGAAGTGCTGACCAAGATAGAATTTTCTGGCCATTTCGTTGTTTGCAATCTCTTGCGGGGTGCCTGTTAACATGATTTTACCTTCGGTAAGCAGATAAGCACGGTCTGTTATCGAAAGAGTTTCTTGCACATTGTGATCGGTGATTAGAATTCCGATGTTTCTATGTTTAAGTTTAGCTACAATAGATTGGATCTCCTCCACCGCAATCGGATCCACACCGGCAAAGGGTTCATCCAGTAAAATGAAGTTTGGGTTTGCGGCCAAAGCACGTGCTATTTCAGTCCGCCTGCGTTCACCACCCGATAGCAGATCGCCGCGGTTTTTTGCAACTCTGTGTAAGCTAAATTCGGTAAGCAGTTCGTCTAACTTGTCTTTTTGCTCTGCTTTGGTATATTTCCCCATTTCGAGCACTGCCTTGATATTATCTTCTACAGAAAGCTTCCTGAAAACCGACGCTTCCTGCGCAAGATAACCGATTCCTTTTTGCGCCCTGCGATACATCGGATCACCTGTTATTTCTTCATCCTCGAGATAAACATGACCTTCATTAGGTTTTATTAAACCTACAATCATGTAAAATGAAGTAGTTTTTCCGGCACCATTTGGCCCAAGCAATCCTACAATTTCGCCTTGCTCAACATGGAACGAGACATTATTTACAACGGTTCGCTGCTTGTATTTCTTTACCAGGTTTTCTGCTCTGAGGATCATTTCGTTCTGTCTGCGCTGCTGCGAATTCCTTTAACATTTAATTGTACAGAGCGTTTCTCTTTCCATACATTTTCTTCGATGGTATAACATATATCGAAGGGCTGTCCTCTTTGAACTAGGGAAAGATGCTCGCCCAGGTTAAATCCGATACATTCAAATGCTGGCGAATCTTCTTCGCAAATGCACAATTTTAAGTGATTATTGCCAACTATAGAAGCGTTCCCATTTAATTTAACATTTTTTGTGAGGAATATTGGTGCCAGGTTCATGGGCCCGAAAGGAGCAAACTGGTTTAATATTCTGAACAGTTTCCCGTTAATGTCTTTTAATTTGATTGTTGCGTCGATACTAATTTCCTGAATCAGCAATTCGGCCGGAATGGTTTGAGATACCACGTCTTCAAACCGTTGTTGTAATGCGGGAATGTTCTCGGGTTTTATCGTTAAGCCAGCTGCATATTTATGGCCTCCGAACTGCTCAAGTAAATCACTACAGGAACTTAAAGCTTCGTATAAATCGAAACCTAAAACTGAGCGGGCGGAGCCGGCAGCATGGCCGTTAGATTTCGTTAACACGATGGTGGGCCGGTAATATTTCTCAGTGAGGCGAGAGGCCACAATACCTATTACTCCTTTATGCCAGTTTTCGTCATAAACTACGGTGGTCTTACGATTTAACTGTGTGGGATCATTGTCTAGCATAGCCAGAGCTTGTTCAGTAATAGAACTGTCGAATTCCTTACGTTCAGAGTTTTTAAGATTGATTATCAGACTCTGACTTTTTGCTGCAACATCGTCATCGGCAATCAACAGGCTAACAGAGTGTTTAGCATCATCAATCCTACCTGCGGCGTTAATTCGCGGTCCAATCATAAAAACCACATCCGAAATGGTGTATTGCTTTTTTCCTGATATTTCAATCAGAGCCGCAAGTCCGTTGCAGGGTGATTCATTTAATTTTTTTAATCCGTACCAGGCCAGGACTCTATTTTCACCGGTAATAGGTACAATATCTGAGGCGATACTTACTGCCACCAGATCAAGATAGCAGCAGATTTCCTCAAAGGGAATGTCATTTTTCTGCGCATAAGCCTGAACAAGTTTAAATCCTATTCCACAGCCAGAAAGTTCTTTAAACGGGTAGTCGCAATCGGCACGTTTAGGGTCAAGAACTGCAATCGCATCGGGCAGAATCGAGCCGGGTGTATGGTGATCGCAAATGACAAAATCAATCTTTAAAGTATTGGCGTAGTCAATTTTATCGACAGATTTAATGCCACAGTCTAAAGCGATAATGAGACTGTACCCATGCTCTGCAGCATAGTCTATCCCCTGGAAAGAAATCCCGTAACCTTCTTTATACCTGTCGGGGATATAATAATCGAGGTGCTTGTGATATTTTCTGAAGAAGCTGTAAACCAACGCTACCGAAGTGGTACCATCTACATCATAATCGCCATATATGAGGATCTTTTCTTCAGCAAGGATAGCTTTCTCGATACGCAGGATAGCTTTCTCCATATCGGCCATCAAAAACGGATCGTGGAGATGGCACAGGTCGGGCCTGAAAAAGCAACGGGCATCTTCAAAAGTAGTGATGCCCCGGCCCACCAAAAGTGTGGCCAGTACTTCGTCTACCTGAAGTGATTGCATTAAGTCCTGTATGGCTTTTTGATTAGTTACTTCCTGCTCTACCCACCTTTTTTGCATATCTTTGTCAAGGTCTAACGGGTAAATATACTATATAAATGGAAATTTACAGGACCTCAGTTTGTAAGTATTTCATTCTCAATTAGCATTTTTTTCTGTGAAAGTTTACGCGCTCCACGAAGGGTCTTATTCTGTCGATAGCTCCAAAAAGTTTATTCCATTTGATCCGGCTATTCATAGTCCAAAAGATCGCCCGGCATCATTATTTGTTTATGTTCAGCCATTTCTGTTAGAAACGTCAGGCGGTTTAATGGTATTAGACGCCGGCCTGGGCTTTAAAAATGAGAGTGGCGAGTTAATTATTCATGAAAATATACGTAAGGCCGGATACGACTACCGGGATGTGAAATATTTGCTGATGTCGCATCTTCATTACGATCACTCCGGCGGAATGATCTATGAACGGGATGGGAAGATGGAACTTACATTTCCGAATGCCGAATACGTCATTCAGCGCGGCGAATGGGAAGCTGCATTCAGTTCTTCATCAAAGTCATATCGCACAGAGATTTTTGATGTGGTGCAGCGCAGCGGAAGCATTCATTTTATTGAAGGAAACGGAAAGCTTGACAACGGTATAAGCTACGAGCTCACTGGCGGTCATTGCGAGTTTCACCAGGTGTTTTTGATTGAGGAAGGGGATGAAAAGATATTTTTCGGTGCTGATATTCTGCCTGAGCCAGAACAGCTTTTAAGGAAATTTAAGGCGAAGTATGATTTTGACGGAGCCCGGGCAATGGAGTTGCGTGAAGTTTACGGAAAGATGGCTGCTGAGAATAACTGGACATGCTTGTACTATCATGCCAAAAGTCAGACCATTACAAAAGTTGCTGAAGAAGATGGCGGGTTCAAAATTATACCCGTATAAATAAAGAATCCGGGATTAACCCGGATTCTTACCAACAAAACCAACCATAAAAAAAAGATCTTTGTTTACTTGGTGGCTACCAAATTGATTGATAACTCAAATTCATCATCAATCGCTTTGTCGCCTATATCTCCAAAAAAGCTTTTGGAGCGATATTTAATGTCGTATTTGGTTCTGTCGACTTTTACTCCCTTAGCTACTGCGACAACTACATTTTTTTGTCTTTTTACAGTTGCCGGGAAGGTAATTGAGTTTGAAATTCCCTTAATGCTTAGATTTCCCGTAATATTTACGCGGTCAGTTCCATCAGGAGTTATTTTTGTAATCTCGAAGGTTGCCGACGGATGTTTTGCCACTGAAAAGAAATCATCTCCTTTCAAATGGTTCAAGAGATTTTTATTAGAATTTCCCTGAAGATCTGTAATGACAATCGATGTCATATCTATCGCGAAACTTCCTCCCTTTAATGCTTTGCCATCATAGTCCAGTTTTCCTAAAGCAATTCCTATGGTCCCTTTATGGCTTCCACCAACTTTACCGGCTACCCATTCAATGGATGATTTTTCGGTGTCAACCTTAAATGTTTCAGTTGCAGGCTTAAAAGCAAGGAAAATTAATAATGATGATAATGTAAGTAAGGAGAAGGTTTTCATATCTTATAATGTGAAATACAAATGTATTCAATTTAGATGTTCAAACGCATATTAGGGTTTAATATTGTTGTCATTTATTGGTTACAAAAAGCAGGGTAAGATTATTCTTCCTGATGAAAAGGATACCGGTAATCTTTAGCAGGGGCAAAAGTTTCCTTAATGGTGCGGGGCGATACCCAGCGCAGCAAATTAATCATAGATCCCGCCTTATCATTTGTTCCGGAACCGCGGGCGCCGCCAAAGGGTTGTTGCCCCACCACGGCTCCTGTGCATTTGTCATTGATGTAAAAATTACCAGCAGCATTGCGCAGGGCGTTTGTGGCTTTTTCTATCGCGTACCGGTCTTGAGCGATTACCGCGCCTGTTAAAGCGTAAATGGACGTATTGTCAATTACCGTGAGAATGTTATCAAACTCAGCATCACGATATACATGAATAGTAAGAACCGGGCCGAATAGCTCTTCGCACATCGTGATGTAGTAAGGATCTTTTGTTACTATTACCGTGGGCTCAATAAAATAGCCCTTAGATTTATCATAATTTCCTCCGGCAATAACATCCAGAGATGGGTCGCTTTTAGCGGCATCAATCGCTTTGCTTAGTTTATCGAACGACTGCTCGTTAATTACCGCATTCACAAAATTGCTAAAGTCTTCTACGGGCCCCACCTTAATGGTGGCCAGTTCTTTCAGTATTTCCTCTTTTATTTCCGGCCATACCGATTCGGCGACATAGATTCTGGACGCAGCTGAGCATTTTTGTCCCTGGTACTCAAAGGCTCCCCGGATAATAGCAGTGGCAGAAACCTGGATATCTGCCGAACCATGAATCAGGATGAAATCTTTACCTCCGGTTTCGCCAACAATACGCGGATACGACCGGTACTTGTGAATATTGGTCCCGATAGTTTTCCAGATTTCCTGAAATACTTTCGTGGAGCCTGTAAAGTGTATTCCCGCAAAGTCGCGATGGTTGAAAATTACTTCGCCCGCATCAGGTCCATGGACATATATCAGGTTGATGACGCCATGGGGTAATCCCGCTTCGCGGAAAATCTGCATAATAACATTAGCTGAATATATCTGGGCTTCGGCAGGTTTCCAAACTACCACATTGCCCATTAATGCGGCCGAGGCAGGGAGGTTGGCGGCAATAGCAGTAAAATTAAAAGGTGTTAATGCAAATACAAATCCTTCTAAGGGACGTTGTTCTACACGATTCCAAACTCCTTTAGCGTTAGCAGGAGGCTGCTGTGCATAAATCTCAGCAAGGTATTGAACATTAAACCTTAAAAAGTCAATTAACTCGCAGGCCGCATCTATTTCTGCCTGATAGGCGTTTTTGGATTGTGCCAGCATGGTAGCCGCATTCAGCTGATATCTGTAAGGGCCGGCGGCCAATTCGGCTGCTTTTAAAAATATGGCGGCACGTTGTTCCCATGCGAGATCGGCCCAGGCATGTTTTGCTGCAAGAGCGGCCTTAATCGCCTGTTCAACGTGGCTTTTGTCGCCTTCGTGGTAATGGCCGATTATCTGCTGATGATTATGAGGCGGTCGGACTTCCTTTTTTACACCGGTACGTATTTCTTCGCCACCAATATACATGGGTATATCTGCACGAGTTGCGTAGGCTTTAGAAAGTGCATCCTTCAAAAGCTTGCGTTCAGCGCTTCCCGGAGCGTAATTAAGAACAGGTTCGTTGATGGCTGGTGGTACTTTGAAAAATCCTTTGCTCATAATGCAAGTTAATAAAAATTAGATTTACGACCTGGTATAGACGTTCAATTATAACCATCTGATCGCGGCTTTGTTGCGTATTTAAAAGTTGAACCATCTTCATTCAAAGGCTGTAATTAGTATCTTTACCTCATGCAATATCTGCGACTTCTGTTGCTTCCTTTTTCTCTTATTTACGGTAGTGTTATCTGGCTTAGAAACAAAGCCTACGATTTTGGGATATTCAAGTCTGCTTCTTTCCAGGTAAAAGTGATCAGTGTTGGAAACCTGGCTATTGGAGGCGCCGGAAAAAGTCCGATGGCCGAATATTTGGTTCGCTTGCTGCAAAATCGGTTCAGGATGGCCGTTCTGAGCCGCGGATACGGACGGAAGGCTGTTGGCTTCAGGCTGGTGGATATTGAAGATACCCCTGACTTGGTAGGAGATGAGCCCCTGCAATTTAGAAGGAAGTTTGATAATATTACAGTAGCGGTAGCAGAAAAGCGGGTCATAGGTTTAACAGCCCTGCAACCCAACCATGATGTGGTCATTTTGGACGATGCCTTTCAGCATCGGGCTGTAAAACCAGGATTAAGTATTTTGCTTTTCGACTACACGCAGATTAGTAATCCTCTGGTAGTGCTCCCTGCCGGGAATCTCCGCGAGCCCTTTGCGAACCGGAAACGGGCGCAAATCCTGGTAGTATCGAAATGTCCAGCCGAGTTTTCGGAAGCTGAAAGTGAGCAGGTAAAAAATAGAATACATCCCCTGTCGCATCAAAGTTTGTTTTTCTCCTATCTGAATTATGGGAACCTTGTTTCTATCTCTTCCAAGCCGGAAAAGCACTTGTCGGCAATTGAGCCGCGGTCCACTGTATTTCTCTTAACCGGGATAGCTAATCCGGTTCCCCTGTTAAAAAAAGTTAAATCCCTTTCCAGGGATGTTATTCACCACGATTACCCCGATCACCACACTTTCAGCACAAAAAATATTGCTAAACTTGCAAGCGAGTTCAGAGCCTGTCCATCGGATGAAAAGATCATCATCACAACCGAGAAAGATGCCCAGCGTTTGCAGCTGCCTGAGTTACTCGAACTTTTAAAAGATTTACCGGTTTATTACCTGCCGGTTACTGCCAGATTTCATCAGGCCGATGAAGCCCGGTTTAATAAGTTAATTGAATTGTATGTTGAAGGAAATATATAGCACCACTGCCTACATCAAAAGCCGCATTGGAGATTTTGAACCTGAAATAGGCATTATTCTTGGAACTGGCTTGGGCGCGCTGGTAAACGAGATAGAAATCCAGCATAAGCTGATGTATTCAAATATTCCAAACTTTCCGATTTCTACCCTCGAGTTTCACTCAGGAAGATTGATTTTCGGGATGCTTGAGGGGAAGAAAGTGGTGGCCATGCAAGGACGCCTCCATTACTACGAAGGATACGACATGCAGCAGATTACTTTTCCCGTTAGGGTGATGAAGATGCTGGGGATCACTAAGATATTTGTTTCTAATGCCAGCGGATCGCTCAATCCGGATTTTAAGACCGGCGATCTGATGATCATCGAAGATCATATCAATCTGCAGCATGATAATCCTCTCAGAGGCAGAAACTTTGAAGAGCTGGGACCGCGGTTTCCGGATATGAGTCAGCCGTATAGCAGAGACCTGGTTCAAAAAGGCCTCGACATTGCTGCGAAGAATAACATCCGCTGCCATAAAGGTGTTTATGTTTCGGTAGCGGGCCCAAATCTTGAAACAAAGGCCGAGTATCGCTATTTACGGATTATTGGCGGTGATGCAGTAGGAATGAGTACAGTCCCGGAGGTTATCGTGGCCAATCATATGGGATTGCCTGTTTTTGCCATATCTATTCTGACAGATGAAGGCTTTCACGATGTGCTTGAGCCAGTATCGGTAGAAGATATTATCAAGGTGGCTGAAGTAGCCGAGCCGCAAATGACAAAAATATTTAAAGAATTGATCGCCTCCCTGTAATGAAGAATCTTTTCCTTGTGAGTGTATCACTACTTTTTATTTTGAGTTCGATCGACCTGGCGGCTCAGACAAGGCCGGCGCGTCCGGGCCGCAACGGAACGCCCGGCAAACAAGATGCAAAAGCTGAACTCGACTCACTGCGTAAGCTGGAAGACGAGGGAAGAGATACCTTGATCATCACTTCGAGGTTTATACGTTACACTACGCTCGGGCTTTTACGGGATAGCACCCAAACTCTGCCTCTGGATACTAGCTTCCGCCAGTTTCATAATTACAATCCATTGAATCAACCCCATCAGCCCACCATTAATTTAGGCAACCTTGGTTTAGCCTACCGGGAGATGTTATATACTCCTTCGTCCACAATTGGATTTGATCCGGGGTTTCATGCGCTTGATTTATATCTTCTTACACAAGATTCAATCAAATATTATCGTGCAAGGTCGCCGTTTACATCTTTGAGTTATATTAACGGACAGCTTAAAGAGCAGTTTTTTAAGGTTACGCATTCACAAAACATTAAACCCAACTGGAACTTTGGCGCCAATTATTTTCGAATCGGATCAGAAGGTTTTTACCGCAATCAAAAGGCCGACCACCTAAACGCAGCGGCATTTACCTGGTATGAATCGCCGAACAGGCGATATAATTTACTTGCAAACGGACTTTTCAATACATTGCGGGCGGCCGAAAACGGTTCGATAGTGAATGAGGAGATTTTTAGTGCGGAAAGACCCAAAATTAGTGGTTCTGAAGTAGTGAGGATAGGAAATGGAAGTCCAAGGTTTGATAAAAAAAGTTCACCTCATCAGGAATGGAAGCACAAAGAGTTTTTTGTAAAGCAGTTCTATTATTTAGGCAGACTTGACAGTTTGGAAGAAAGTACCAACTCAAATATTCTTCCTACCCAGAGGGTTTCGCATGCGCTCACGTATTCGAACAAAGTATATAAGTTCTTTAAAAATGAGAAGCAAAATCCTGCTTATCCGGTTTTTCCGAAAATTCACCCGGACTCAAGTTTTGCCGCTGGTGTTCCTCTAACCCTGGATTCTACCCGGGTAAGAAACCTGCGGAACGAATTTATGTACAGCTTTTATCTGAGAGGCCGTTCGGTGAGTTTTATAAAAAATGAAATGAAGCTTGATGTTGGTCTTCAACACGATCTTTATTGGTATAACCAGCTTGACTCGTCTGCTAACTTTCACAATATAACCCTAAAAGCTAATGCGGGATATCAATTTAGCGACCGGGTTTCCATAAATGGAGATATACAGCAAATTGCGCAGGGGAAAAATGCCGGCGACTATCTCTATAATGCGCAAACACAAATACTCCTGAGCAGATCTGTAGGGCGAATTGTTTTAGGGGCGTTCTTGCAGAATAAGTCGCCCCAGCAGATTTTTGAGCAGGTAGATTACACTTATCACAAATGGCGCGAGAATTTTAAGCGAACCAAAACCAACAGCCTGTCGTTCGCATATCTTAACCCGAAGTTTGGTTTTACCTCAAGGGCAGATTACTATCTCATCAGCAATCACCTTTACTTTACTTCGGCGGCACCGACCGATACCAATCAGATTCGCCCGGTGCAGTTCGATAAGAATATCAATTTACTGAAAATCACTCTTGGCAAGACAAGCAGGTTTGGCAAGTTCACCCTAGAGAACTTTGTGGTATATCAGAAAACAGATTTTACAAGCGTTTTGAGAACCCCGGAGCTATATACGTATAATAGTTTTTACTTTGGCGCGCGATTATTCAAATCCATTACCACCAATCTCGGGTTTGACGCACGGTGGAACAGTCCGTTCCCGACCCAGTCCTACGCAATCAATGTCAACCAGTTTTATAATTCAGAACCGGCAGTTGAATTTTCGTCGTATCCAATCGTCGATGTTTGGGCCAAATTTGCTTTAAAACGGGCTAATATCTTTCTGCGGTATGATTATATCAACCAAGGCTTGCTTTCGAAAGGATATTATACAGTGAACCGGTATCCAATGCCTAACAAACTGCTGAAGTTTGGAGTAACCTGGAATTTTTACGATTAACGTATTACTTTAGGTTTTTTGTTTCTTCTTTTTGGCAGCAGGAAACAAAACATTGTTTAAAATCAGCCGATAGCCCGGCGAATTAGGGTGAAGGTTTAAGTCCGTTTGAGGGTCGCCTACACGATGTTGGTAATCTTCCGGATCGTGGCCCCCGTAAAAAGTAAACTGACCTTTGCCTACTTGTCCGTGAATGTATCTTGCCTCGTTGACGGTTTTCGTTTCGCCCATCACCAACACGTCTGGTTTTAGATAGTTTTTTCTGAAGGCAGTAGTTTGTCCCATAAATCCCTTAATCACTTTATCATGGTTTTGGGTAAGCATCGTTGGAACGATGTCCCACTTAGCAGAAAAATCAAATAATGTAAAAAAATCCTGAGCTTGATCAGGGATCCGGTTGCCCGGAACGTCTATCGTAGAGAACTCGTAGTTTGTTGGGTTTAAATCCAGCTTAAAGTTTTGGAACGCAAAAGTTTGTGTAAAATCGAGTTTTGACTGAGCGTCGGGGTCCGCGCCATCGCCATCAAACATGCTTTCGCAGATGTCGAGGCCTTCGGCGGCTAAGGCAATATCGAAGCTATCAGTACCAGAGCACATGGCAAATAAAAACCCGCCGCCTGCACAAAACTCTTTAATCCGCTTTGCTACTGCAAGTTTCATTTGTGATACTTTTTTAAACCCGAGTTTTTTAGCCATTTCTTCCTGACGTTTCACATCCTGAATATACCAGCTAGCGGCCCTGAACTCAACCCAAAACCTTCCGTACTGACCGGTAAAATCCTCGTGATGCATGTGCACCCAGTCGTATTTCGGGAGATCCCCTTTCAGAACTTCTTCATCATAAATAAGGTCGTAGGGGATTTCTGCGTAGGTTAAAACCATGGTTACGGCGTCGTCCCAAGGTAATTTGTTTTTTGGGGAGTAAACGGCAATTTTAGGTGCTTTTTCAAGTTTAACCATATCCATGTTTACAGAAGGATCGGTAATTTCATTTAGTATCGAAGTTACTTTTGCATCGGCTATCACTTCATAAGAGATGCCCCTTATTTTACACTCTTTCTCCAGCTGTTCGGCATACTTCATTAAAAAACTTCCGCCACGATAATTAAGCAGCCATTCGGCCTCGATCCCATTCTTTAATGTCCAGAAGGTAACGCCATAAGCTTTGAGGTGATTTCTTTGTCCCTCATCCATCGGAATAAGGATAGAAGCTGCCCGCATATTAAGCGATAAAGCAAAAAACAGGATTAGAACCGGCCACTTAATCATGAATGCAATAACGTAATTTATTGGCTTAAAGGTATAATATTGAGACGAATTATCGATTTTAAAAAAGTGATTACCCAATGCAACATAATTAATTACCTTTGCCCACTCGTTAAAATTGAAACTTATGAGTAAAGCAATAATTAAAACCGAAAAAGGCGACATGACCGTAGAATTCTACGATAAAGATGCGCCTAACACTGTAGCTAACTTTTTGGGATTAGCTAAACAAGGATTCTACAATGGCGTAACATTTCATAGGGTTATCCCTGATTTTGTTATCCAGGGTGGCGATCCGACAGGCACTGGTGCAGGCGGCTCTGGTACAAGAATCAAATGCGAGTTGACCGGCGAAAATCAGTATCACGACAGAGGGGTATTGTCTATGGCTCATGCCGGACGTGATACAGGAAGTTCTCAGTTCTTTATTTGTCATAGCCGCAACAACACGGCGCATCTTGACCGCAATCATACCTGCTTCGGTAAGGTGATTGAAAATGTGGATGTGGTAGACGATATACGTGCAGGCGATAAGATCTTATCAATAGAAGTTATTGAAGAATAAAATAGAGTGTCTCAGAAGCCGCCTTCAGCTCAAAGCTGGATATAACGGCTTTTGAGATATTCTTGTCAGGACCAAATTTCAATCGAATGAATTTAAAAGGATTAGTTGCAGTTTCCGGAAAACCGGGTTTGTATAAAATTATCGGACAAAACAAATCTGGCTTTGTACTCGAAAGTTTAGATGAGCAGAAAGCCAAGCTTATTGTTAATCTAACAACAGCAAAATTAGCTTCGTTAGAAGATATAACCGTTTTTGGCGACGATGACGATATTAAGCTGGCAACAATATTCGAAAACATGAAAAGTTCTGCGTCTATTCCTGACCCGAAAGCGGACGGTACTACTCTTAGGAAGTACTTTCGCGAAGTTGCCCCGAATCACGATGAGGAGCGGGTATATGCTTCGGATATGAAGAAAATAATCACTTGGTTTAGTCTGATTAAAGATCTTCCTTTGTTTACTGAAAATCCGGAAGGAGAAGCTGAAGCAGCTCAAAGCGAGGCCGCAGTTGAACCCGAACCTACAGCGGTTGAAGAAGCTAAGCCTGTAAAAAAGGCTGCAAAGAAAACTAAGAAGGCTGAATAATCAGCTTTCTTAGAAAAAATAGGCTATTGCCCAACATATCGCAAGAGCAATTAACAGCATCAGCCAAAATCTTTTTTGTTCTATCCCGGGGTCGGTGCCCTTATACCTGAAATTTCGTTTGTTTGGTAACATATGTCTCTGATGGTCTTTTACTCGTGATGATATGGCTCTCCCTTTAGGATGCTGAAGGCTCTATAAAGCTGCTCTACAAAAAACAACCGTACCATCTGGTGTGAAAATGTCATTTTAGAAAGGGATAATTTCTCGTTCGCAAGGGTATGAAGATTGTTCTCGAATCCATATGGCCCTCCCACAATGAAAACCAGATTTTGTACGCTCGACAGCATTTTCTTGCTGATAAATCCGGAGAATTGCACCGATGAATATTCTTGGCCCTTTTCATCCAGTAGAACAATATAGTCGGTATTACTCAGATTTTTCGAGATCATATCGGCTTCTTTGGCCCTTTGTTGGTCTTCAGAAAGATTTTTGGTGTTTTTTAGCTCAGGGAGCTCAATCATTTCGAACTTTACATAATGCTTAAGTCGCTTAATGTATTTCTCGACCCCCTCCTTCAAATAGCTGTCTTCAGTTTTTCCTATTACCAAAAAAGTTATCTTCATATTTGCTTTTACAATTTGAACAAATGTAGTCCTATATTTGATTTTAGTCTGGAATTAATATCTCATAAAACTAAATGACGGGATTTATGCGTATATAATAGAAAGAATAATAAGATGAACAAAACGGTATATATTTTAGTATGTCTCTTAGGCATCGCATTTTATTCCTGCGGACAAGAAAGGAAATTAGAGAAGGGCAACCCGGCAAAGACAGAAAAGAGTATGGAATATAACAAGTTAACACCAGAAGAAGAACGTGTAATTGTGCACAAAGGAACAGAATATCCTGGCACAGGAAAACTTTTAAACAACAAAGAGAAGGGGACTTATACCTGCAAGCGTTGTAACAACCCTCTTTATTTGTCGGATAGCAAGTTTGATTCTCATTGCGGCTGGCCCAGTTTTGACGATGAAATAAAAGGAGCTGTGAAACGTATTCCGGACGCCGATGGCATGCGAACCGAGATCGTTTGTGCGAAATGTGGCGGGCATTTAGGGCATGTGTTTTTGGGAGAGGGTTTTACCAATAAAAATACCCGCCATTGCGTAAACTCTGTTTCTATGGACTTCGTGCCGGCTAAACAGTAGCAACCCACTGCACCTTAAAAGTTTTTAACGAGAACATCCCAAAAGTGGAAAACTTTTGGGATGTTCTGTTTTTAGGAATTCTACTTTTACGGGATGAGAAATAGGGTACTAATTCTTATTATTCCTGCCTTGATGGGGGCGTCCGCCTGCTCAGAAAAAGCCACTCAAACTGGTAAAGCTTCTTACTACGCCAAGAAGTTTAACGGTAGAAAAACCGCCAGCGGCGAAAAGTTCAGAAGTTCAAAAAAAACCGCCGCCCATAAAACCTTGCCTTTCGGCACAAAAGTTAAAGTTAAAAATCTTAATAATGGAAAATCGGTTAAAGTCAGGATCAACGATCGTGGGCCGTTCGTAGCCGGGAGGATTATTGATCTTTCGAGAAAAGCAGCCAGAAAAATAGGGATGCTTGACGAAGGGGTGGCTGCTGTTGAGATTAAATACAAAAAGAAATAGAATTTCAAATCGACCTTGGACAAATCAGAAGGTCGATTTGAAAATTAGTTATTTTACTTCTACCGTTGATGTAACAGCTATAGAAGCAGCTGCCTCATATCCTGCAGGCACCATGGCATCCTTTCCTTTCATTGTTAGAAACAAGATGCAAACAGCTATCCCAAGGATAATTGATAGTGTTTCCTTGCTTTCTCCTTCTTGAAAAACATTTCCCATGCCCAATGGAAGATCTTGCCCGTCAACAGCCTTAACGGATTTTAATTGAATTTCAATCAAGCCTTCTTTTCCTAGCCCCTTGGCTTTTTGTGCTCTTAGAACCTGGCCTTTAGCAGGCGATCCAGCCGCTATCACTACTTTGTCTCCAACTTTGACATCATATTTTACTTTAAAGTCAATTATCTGGCCGGGTGTAATAGTTGCTGAAGAGATGGTTGATGCTGTTTCGAGCGCCACCGAAGTCCCCGCATTGATAACGACACCATCTGCGGTCATATTGAATGACATGCAAAGCACTGAAACGATTAAAAGTAAAGCTACTTGCCTGATGAAAAATGATTTTTTTAAGATTGATTTTAACATGATAAGGGTTTAAGGGTGTATATTATAAACTAATTTATTGCTTAGGTTTTGCCTCTGATTTTCGTTATAGCGTTTCGCACTTTTACTTGATCCATAGATATTGCCAATGTAGAAGCTTAAATTAAAGACTCCTGTAAGCATACTCATACCGTAGTTTTTATTTTTAATGTTTGAGTATGTGGCATACGTTAATAGACTATTAATTATAAATGCCGAGATAGCTGTTTGCTTATGTCCGGCATAGGCATATCCAGCACCGGGTACTATCGATATTAGCGCCGCAATACCCGGTTTTTTCTCTTTTAAAGGGAGGGCGCTTCTTATCAACGCTAGCTTTTGTTGGACGAGCTGTTGTGAGAAAGGAAGAGTTTTGAGGTGCTCAAAAGCTTGTTGCGATTCCTTCCATTTATGTTGCTTTGCAAATAACGTAGCCTGAAATGCAATAAGTTTTGCTTTTTGATAGCTGTTTTCTGTGTTTGTTATAGCCTGATTCGTTATTTCGATTGCTTTACTGAAGTTGTTGAGATAAGAGTAGTTCACAGAAAGCTGATAAAGTATCTCAGAATTTGATTTTAAATTTATGGGGCACCGCATCTCATAAGCATAAATGGCTTTTTCGAATTCACCTAAGGCTTTCAGGCATATCAATTCATTAGTAAAGAGTTCTGAATTGATTTGTGATGATGAATGCTGGATGCGCTTTATTTCCAACAGAGCTTCGTGAAACAAGCCGTCGTTAATTAGCGATTTTATTAATAATACGGGGGTCTGGGTATCTTGAACAGAATCAGAGTAAGAATAAAAATAGGTATTACCTGTATAAAATAATTCTGCTGGAGGAGTGTGGTAATAAGGATAGTCTAGTTTCCTGAATCCATTATTCCGTAAAGTCAGAGAATAATTACCGTGATCGTGTCCGCAACGCATAAGTCTGTCAGACACCAGGAGAAACGCTTCTGCAAAACTTTTTTCTTTGAATGATTTTAATCCAAAGTTGGAGCAGCTCGGATACATCGGACATTCCTGGCCTCTTATCTCACTTATATATTTTTGATAAAACTGTATGTAATCTGTTGTTGACGACTCTTTATTTTTAACAGATTGCTTGAAGTAGCTTGTTTTACTGGTCAAGGTGCTTCCATCCACCTGCTCCATAAAGGGTTGGCACATAGTAGTGGTTGCAAAAAGAATGAACGCGCAAAGGGCTATCGCCTTTCGTAAAACAAGGTAGAACAAAATATGATAAACTAAAACTCGTAACGAAGGTATAAACAATGTTTATATTTTAATAATTTTTAGAAACTCTGATTAGAATACGGTAGAATGTCAACAACTTGTTGTCTGTTTAAAACTTTCGGGCGCAATAAATTATTCAGATTCTATCTTTGTTTCAATAAGTTCTTTAACATATATCATTTAGGTTCATAGTAAGCAATGCCGAGCTATGATTAAAAGGGAACCGGGTTTAAATCCCGGGCTGACGTGCAACTGTAAGTATTTTTAATATAAGCCAGACACCTGCCAGAATGATTTTGTCAAAACTTTCACGTATAAGGTTTTGGCGAAAGCTCGTCTCCATGAAGCATTCGCTTGTGGAATACCCGTCTTTTGTCAATTCCTGTTTCGCATCATTAAAAAATTAAAAACTATGCAACAGGACGAAGTATTATTAAAAGAAAACAAGGATCGGTTTGTAATCCTGCCAATCAACTATCCCGCTATCTGGGAGATGTACAAAAAACATGAAGCAAGTTTCTGGACTGCCGAAGAGATTGACCTGTCGGGAGATTTAAAGGATTGGCAAAGCCTTAATTCCGGAGAGAAGCATTTCGTTTCGCACATTCTAGCATTCTTCGCCGCCAGCGACGGGATTGTTAATGAAAATCTCGCCGTAAACTTTATGAATGAAGTTCAGGTGCCCGAGGCACGCTGTTTTTACGGGTTTCAAATCATGATGGAGAACATCCATTCCGAAACCTATGCTCTACTTATTGATACCTATATTAAAGATGGTACTGAAAAAGAATACTTGTTCCATGCCATAGAGACCGTTCCCTGTGTTAAGAAGAAAGCAGAATGGGCGCTCAAATGGATTGACAATGGAACTTTTGCCCAACGCCTGGTGGCCTTCGCAGCCGTTGAAGGAATCTTCTTTAGCGGAAGTTTTTGCTCGATCTTCTGGTTGAAAAAGAGAGGATTAATGCCGGGACTAACCTTTAGTAATGAGTTGATTTCAAGGGATGAGGGACTTCATTGCGAGTTTGCCTGCCTGCTCTATGGGATGCTTAAAAACAAGCTTTCTCAGGAAGAAGTACATCAGATAATTTTCGATGCTGTCAGCATCGAAAAGGAGTTTATAACAGATGCACTCCCCGTTGCCCTTATCGGGATGAATGCAAACTTGATGAGCCAGTACATAGAATTTGTTGCCGATCGCTGGCTGGCAGAGCTTGGCTATGAGAAGCTGTTTCTGGCAACTAACCCTTTCGATTTTATGGAGATGATATCCCTGCAGGGCAAGACTAATTTTTTCGAAAAGCGTGTAGGCGATTATCAGAAAAGTGGAGTGCTGTCCACAAACGAAAACAGTCAGGCTTTTTCTCTCGACGAAGATTTCTAAATATTAGACTTGCGATGTGAGACTCTAGATATGAGTATATCTGAAGCCATCTCACATCTCACATCTCGAATCTCATTTCTCACATCTCAAATCTCCCACAATGTTTGTAATAAAAAGAAACGGACGAAAAGAAGCCGTAAAATTTGATAAAATCACTGCACGTATCGAAAAACTATGCTATGGATTAAATCCGTTGCTAGTTGATCCTATAGACGTTGCCAAGAAGGTAATTGAAGGGTTATTTGATGGGGTTACCACTTCAGAGCTCGATAATCTCGCGGCAGAAACCGCTGCGTCATTAACCACTAAGCATCCCGATTATGCATTACTGGCATCCCGCATTGCCGTGTCAAATCTCCACAAGAATACTACAAAGTCATTTTCGGATACCATGCGCAAGCTGCATCAGTATATCGATCCCAAAATCGGAAAAGCGGCGTCGCTTATAGCCGATGACGTGATGGAAGTTATTGAGGCAAATTCCGGAATTCTCGACAGCACTATTATTTATGACCGGGATTTTGGCTTCGATTATTTCGGTTTTAAAACTCTCGAGAAATCCTATCTGCTGAAACTTGATGGCGAAATAGCCGAGCGCCCCCAGCATATGTTTATGCGTGTGGCGGTAGGGATTCATAAAAGTGATATAGATAGTGCGATTAAAACCTATAACCTGATTAGTGAGCGCTGGTTCACACACGCCACACCAACACTGTTTAACGCCGGTACTCCTAAACCGCAAATGTCATCATGCTTTCTTTTGACTATGAAGGATGATAGTATAGATGGGATTTACGACACCTTGAAGCAAACGGCTAAAATTTCGCAAAGTGCAGGAGGAATAGGTATAAGTATTCATAATGTACGGGCAACCGGCTCATACATCAGCGGTACAAATGGTACAAGCAATGGTATTGTTCCCATGCTTCGCGTTTTTAATGATACAGCCAGATACGTTGATCAGGGTGGAGGTAAACGCAAGGGAGCTTTCGCAGTTTATCTCGAACCATGGCATGCTGATGTTTTTGAATTCCTGGATTTAAGAAAGAATCATGGAAAGGAAGAAATGCGTGCCCGCGATTTATTTCTCGCACTGTGGATTTGTGATTTGTTTATGAAGCGGGTGGAAGCGAACGAAGACTGGAGCCTCTTCTGTCCGCATGAAGCGCCCGGATTACATGAATGCTACGGCGAACAATTCGAGCAATTGTACATTAAGTACGAACAGGAAGGCCGGGCGCGGAAAACAATCAAGGCTCAGGACCTTTGGTTTGCTATTTTAGAAGCACAGGTCGAAACCGGTACTCCCTATCTTTTATACAAGGACGCGGCTAATGCAAAATCCAATCAACAAAATCTTGGAACTATCAAAAGCTCAAACCTTTGTACCGAGATCCTGGAGTATACTTCTGCAGACGAAGTCGCAGTTTGTAATCTTGCTTCACTTGCGTTACCGCGATTTGTCATTAACTGCATTTTTGATCATTCAAAGCTATACGAGGTGGCCTATCAGGTTACTTTAAATCTTAACAAGATTATAGACCATAATTATTACCCCGTAGATGAAGCTCGTAACTCGAACCTGCGACACAGACCAATTGGTTTGGGTGTTCAGGGCCTGGCGGATGCTTTCATTCTGTTAAGGTTGCCATTCGAAAGCGAAGAAGCCCAGCAATTAAACAGAGAAATATTCGAGACCATATATTTTGCTGCGATGACCGCATCTAAGGATTTGGCGATTAAAGAGGGCGCATACGAATCTTTTAAAGGATCGCCGCTTTCGGAAGGAAAGTTCCAGTTTGATTTGTGGAACGTCAAGCCGGCAAGCGATCGCTGGGATTGGGAAAATCTTCGTCTTGATGTAATAAATCATGGCGTCCGAAATTCGTTATTAGTAGCACCAATGCCCACCGCCTCAACCTCTCAAATTCTGGGCAATAATGAATGTTTTGAACCTTACACATCAAATATCTACACTCGCCGTGTTCTTAGCGGTGAGTTTATCGTGGTGAACAAACATCTTTTAAAAGACCTGGTAAACCTCGGTTTGTGGAACAGCGACATGAAAAATAAGATCATTGCAGCGAACGGTTCGATCCAGGATATCCCCGAAATTCCGCATAACATCAAAGCCTTATATAAAACAGTTTGGGAGATTAAGATGCGCACTATTATCGACATGGCAGCCGATAGAGGAGCGTATATTTGCCAGTCTCAGTCGCTGAATTTGTTTATCAATTCGCCAAATACATCAAAACTTACGTCGATGCACTTTTATGCCTGGAAAAAGGGCTTGAAAACAGGGATGTATTACTTACGTACCCAATCTGCTTCGCAGGCAGTTAAGTTTACAGTTGAAAAGCAAGGCGGGAAAAGTATCGAACCTGTCATTCCTATAGAAGTAGAGGCCGTTGTCGACGAAATTCCAGACGGTCCGGTTTGTTCAATGGACGAAGGTTGTATATCTTGCTCTGGATAGAACCTATCGAGGTGGAGTGAGTTATGTAATAGACCGAGTATGAATAAGCACGAAATTATTCCTTGCGAGCGTTGTGGTAATCGTACAGAGTGTAAAGCTAACTCTTATACTAAATGTCAGTGTGCTACTGTTCAGTTAAATCTGAACGAAGTTCAATATGTGAGTGAAAACTTTGACGGGTGTTTATGTGCGGCCTGTCTGTTCGATTTGAAGAACGAATATCTCCGTTTAATTAATACTGTTACACAGGAAGTCGCGAATGTTCCAAATTCCTGATACAGCCTTTCTGTGTTTCTGCAAAAAGTTCTAACTTCACGGCCAAATTAAATCGTATGAAATTACTTGAGGGAAAAACAGCGTTGATTACAGGAGCATCGAAAGGCATTGGCCGTAAAATAGCCGAGAAATTTGCTGAACATGGTGCCAACGTAGCCTTTACATATTTATCATCTGTTGAAAAAGGACAGGCTCTTGAACAGGAATTGCAAAGTTCGGGAACTCAGGTAAAAGGGTACCGTTCTGATGCATCAAAATTCGATCAGGCAGAGCAATTGATTAATGATATCGTTGCTGATTTTGGAACTCTTGATATCGTAGTCAACAACGCAGGTATAACAAAAGACGGCTTATTGATGCGCATGAGTGAACAGCAGTGGGATGAAGTTCTTGAGGTGAATTTGAAATCTATCTTTAACGTAACCAAAGCAGCGTCGAAAATCATGATGAAGAACCGCAAAGGAGTTTTCATTAATATGAGTTCTGTTGTTGGAGTACAGGGTAATGCTGGTCAGGGTAATTATGCTGCCTCGAAAGCCGGAATTATTGGTTTTTCGAAATCAATGGCAAAAGAACTTGGTTCCAGAAACATCCGTACCAATGTGGTTGCACCTGGTTTCATCAAAACTGAAATGACAGAAGTTCTTGATCCAAAAGTAGTTGAAGGTTGGGAAGCCGGAATTCCGCTGAAGCGGGCTGGTGAGACAGAAGATGTAGCCAATGCCTGTGTGTTTTTAGCGTCCGACCTGAGCGCTTACATTACCGGTCAGGTTATCGCCGTTGACGGTGGAATGTTATAATTGTAACGATTAGGTTTAAACGCCGATAAGTGTTATTCCTTTAAATAAAAAATGGCATATTTACGTTCTGTAGATATGCTATTTTTATTTCAGCTTCAGTTTACCGCAACTACCTATTTCTGGATGCTGTTTTGCATTTTGCTGGGCATCGGCTATGCGTTTTTGATGTACAGGCCATCACAGCTCAGCCTACAGAACAAGATCCTTTTCGCCCTGCGCAGCCTTGCTGTAGCGGTTATAGCATTTTTGCTTTTCGCTCCAATGATAAGGTTTATGGGCAAATCTACCGAAAAGCCTCTTATTATACTTGCTCAGGATAATTCTGCTTCAATTTCTGTTTCTCCTGCCCGGGGATTTAATCTTCCCCAATACAGCCAGCAGTTTAGAGAATTGGCAGAAAAGCTTTCTAAAGAGTACGAGGTAAAGTCGTTTACGTTCGGTGCTACCTTAAAGCCAGGTTTGAATACGGGTTATAAAGAAGCCATGTCTGATATCAATACGCTGTTTAGACATGTAAACGAACAGTATTTAAACAGAAATATCGGTGCGCTTATCATTGCATCTGACGGTATTTACAATCAGGGCGGCAATCCTGAATACGAGGCCGAAAACTTAAAATCGCCAATATATTCAATTGCGTTGGGGGATACCGTACCTAAAAAAGATTTATTGGTAGCTAATGTTAACTACAACAATATCGTTTATCTGGAAAATGATTTTCAGATCGAAATAAGTGTCGAGGCTTTTCAAAGCCGTGATGCCACCAGTCGTCTTACTGTTTCAGATGCATCAGGAACGGTTTTTTCACGAGGAATTTCAGTCAACTCTAACGATTATCGTCTAAGCATTCCGGTAACGCTTTCCGCCAGGAAGAAAGGTATACAGCGCTTCAAAGTAAACCTTTCGCCGGTGTCTGGCGAGCTTTCAGTTCAGAATAACAGCCAGACGTTTTTTGTCGAGGTGATAGATGGAAAAAATAAGATACTTATCCTCGCAAACTCCCCGCACCCGGATATTGCTGCCATCAAACAGTCGTTAGAGCTTAACAAAAGTTACGAAGTTAAGAGTGCGCTGATAAGCGAATACAAGCCGGCTGATCTCGCTAACGCGGGATTGGTAATTCTCCATCAACTTCCCTCCGCAAATTCGGATATAAAATCTGTTTTACAGCAAGCCGCATCAAAGCCTCTCTGGTTTATTTTGGGTGCTCAGACCCATGTGCAGGCCTTCACACAGGTCCAGGATTTATTAAACATAAGTTCTGCAGGAAGCACAGAAGAGGTAGTTGCAAGAGTCAATACTGGCTTTTATGATTTTACCTTATCAGAGCACACCCGCAACAGTCTGCAAAACTTCGCACCTTTAATCGCGCCCTTTGGAAATTATGGGATAAAAAGTCAAGCCTCTGTTTTATTGAGCCAACAAATTGGTAAACTAGCCACAGACAGACCATTGTTGCTTTTTTCTAAAGCCGGCGATAAAAAGATTGCGGTGCTTGCGGGTGAAGGTATTTGGAGATGGCGGCTTGAAGATTTCAGAGAAACGGGTAATCATGAGGCTACTACCGAGTTACTTACCAAAGTAATTCAGTTTATGGTGAGTAAAGATGATAAGCGTAAATTCAGAGTTTACCCCTCCAGGAGTACCATCGACGAAAGCGAAAAGGTGATTCTAAATGCGGAGCTGTATAACGACAATTATGAATTGATCAACACTCCGGATGCCTCCATTACCCTAAAGCACAGCAATAAGAAAACTTACCCTTATTTGTTCAGCAGAACCGGAAACGGCTATATTCTCGACGCAGGGGTGTTGCCGCCCGGCGAATATACTTATACTGCTAATACGCAATTAGGGAGGGAAAAGCATACCGCGTCCGGGCAATTTGCAATCATTCAGCAACAAACCGAATACCGCCAAACCACAGCGAATCATCAGTTGCTTTATAACCTTGCACAGTTAAATAACGGAGAGATGATCTATCCATCAGAAATCAATATCCTTATGGATAAGATCCAAAAGAACGAACTGATTAAAACCATTTCGTATGAGGATAGGAAATATGAAGATCTTATAAGCTTGAAGTTGATTTTCTTTCTGATTCTGGCGCTGCTGTCGGCAGAATGGTTTATCAGAAAGCGTAATGGAGAAATCTGATCTTAATCTTCAGTTTTCGTCAGGTAGAACCTCCGAATAGTTTTTTTACTGGTCCAGTGACCGGAGATTAACCCATCTGCGTTTTCTTTCCCGATAAAAACCGAGCAATGAGTGTTATTGTCGAAACAGTCAAGCTTCCATACTAAGGTTTGAGTATTGAAGCTTCCAACCACCCTGAATGTTTTGCTATTTATTGCTTCGTAATAAGAGCCTTTTACCGGTATGGAAAGATTTTTGTAACGTTTGGCGTTGTTGCTGGATTCTAAAGACATTTTGATGTAAGAGTATCCGATAATTTCTCCTATTAGTTTAACTTTTAGGCTGGACCTTACGTGTGTTTTTGGCAAAGCTGGTTTCTTAGAAATACTTGAAAAGCATTTCTGTGGACTTGCAAGTGATATCACGAAAAAAGTGAATACTGCGAAACCGATGGCTTTGTATTTTTTCAATGAAAATTTCACTAATAAGAAAATGGAATTTAGGAAAAAAGATTTAATCTGTCTCAGATTTTTCACGAATGATGACATATACATCCTCGTCATCTTTCTTCATCAGATATTTTTCGCGGGCGAATTTTTCCAAACGCTCTCTGTTGGTGCTAAGCTCATCTAAATCCGTTTTTACTTTTTCTATCTCTGCGATATAAAAAGCCTTTTCATTTTTAAATTTGTTTAATTGAGAGCGGTACTCATATTGAGAAAGCAGGTCGTTGCGGTCAAAGAATAACATCCAGGCCACGAAGCATATGCTTACCAAAAAGTATTTATTGCTGAAGAGTTCTACGATTCGTTTCATTTGGTAGTACAAATATAAAAATATAGCTGAGTTTTCCAAATGTTGCGGTTTGTATTTGCGGCCCCGCTGTATAATCGTCGGATGACTGAAATGCTAATCGTTACTACCAGGCCTTATCCAAAGTCATCCGATGACTAATATTCGACAAGAACCTTCATCTTCCGTTTTCTAAAATAAAAAAAGCCCGCGGACGGGCTTTTAAAACAATGTATAGCAGTTTATTACTTCTTCAAAAACTTGAAGTTTTTACCGATGAACTTTGCGTTCTCGCCTAATTCTTCTTCGATGCGAAGCAACTGGTTGTACTTTGCTATCCTGTCTGAACGTGAAGCAGAACCAGTTTTAATCTGACCGCAATTTAATGCAACCGCCAAATCAGCAATAGTAACATCCTCGGTTTCGCCCGAACGGTGCGACATTACCGAAGTGTAGCCGTTAGTTTGCGCTAATGAAACCGCGTTAATCGTTTCAGTTAATGAACCAATCTGGTTAACTTTTACAAGGATTGAGTTTCCGGTATTGTTATCGATACCTTGTTGAAGGCGTTTTACATTGGTTACGAATAAATCGTCGCCAACTAATTGAACTTTAGCGCCAATTCTTTCGGTCAATAATTTCCAGCCGTCCCAGTCATCTTCTGCCATACCATCTTCAATAGAGATGATTGGATATTTCTCAGTTAGCTGAGCCAGGTATTCAACTTGCTCTGCGCTGCTGCGGATAGCACCTTTTTCACCTTCAAATTTTGTATAGTCGTATTTTCCGTCTTTGTAAAATTCAGAAGCAGCACAATCAAAAGCTAAGTAAATATCTTCACCAGCTTTGTAGCCTGCTTTCTCAATAGCCTGGATAATGGTTTCAACTCCATCTTCAGTTCCTGAGAATGTTGGAGCAAATCCACCTTCATCACCAACAGCGGTAGAGAGGCCTCTGTCGTGCAAAATCTTTTTCAGGTTATGGAAAACTTCAGTACCCCAGCGTAATGCTTCAGAAAAAGATGGCGCGCCTACCGGCATGATCATAAACTCCTGAAATGCAATGGGTGCATCAGAATGTGAACCACCGTTAACAATGTTCATCATTGGGATTGGTAGTGTGTTAGCATTCACTCCACCAATATAACGGTAAAGCGGCTGACGACTCTCCTGAGCTGCTGCTTTTGCAACCGCTAATGAAACACCTAAAATGGCGTTCGCGCCGATCTTGCCTTTGTTTTCGGTGCCATCTACTTTCAGCATGATAGCATCAATAGTGTTTTGTTCAAACACGTCTAAACCTTTAAGCTCTTTAGCGAGTATCTCGTTTACGTTTTTTACAGCCTCTAATACACCTTTTCCCATGTATTTAGATTTATCATTATCGCGAAGCTCTACTGCTTCGTGCATACCGGTTGAAGCACCTGAAGGTACTGCAGCACGGCCAAGAATTCCGTTTTCTGTAACTACGTCTACTTCTATAGTAGGATTGCCCCGCGAATCAAGGATCTGACGGGCGTGAACGTCTAAAATTATGCTCATTGTTTAAGATTTATCGTTTTTACTAGTGTTATTAGGCCATGTCTTAGTGTATAAACAACACTATATGGCATTTTTGCCAAAAATAGGTTTTTTTAAGCGTTTTTTAAGCAGATTTGTACCGATTGTTTAAATAAAAACCCGCTAATGTTAGAGGCGGGTTGAATCATTTACTGTTTTTCGCTATCCATAAAATTCACAAACTGGTCGAACAGGTAACGAGAATCATGCGGACCAGGTGAAGATTCGGGGTGGTATTGCACCGAAAATGCTTTTTTATTTTTTACTCTGATTCCCTCAATTGAATTGTCATTCAAGTTAAGGTGTGTGATTTCTACTTTGTCTGAGTTTCTCACATCTTCAGCAACAACTCCGAAACCGTGGTTTTGAGATGTTACTTCGCAGTGGTCGATGATGATATTTTTAACCGGATGATTTAAGCCACGGTGACCGTTAAACATTTTAACGGTTTTAATATCATTGGCTAAAGCCAGGAGCTGATGACCCAGGCAAATTCCAAATAAAGGTTTGTCTGCTGCAAGGGCTTTTTTAACGGTTTCTACAGCATAAGGCATTGCCGCCGGATCGCCGGGGCCATTCGAAATGAAATAGCCGTCTGCACCCCATTTCTCCATTTCTTCAAATGGAGTTTTGGCCGGGAACACTTTTACATAAACATCCCTGTCGTCGAAGTTTCTTAAGATATTCTTCTTCACACCGAGATCGAGAACCGCTACTCTATGCTTGCCTTGCTCGTTCCCATAGAAATAAGCCTCTTTTGTGGATACCTGAGAAGAAAGCTCCAGCCCATCCATAGAAGGTACTTCTGCCAGCTTTGCTTTTAATTCTTCCAGGTCTAAAATCTCGGAAGAGATAATAGCGTTCATTGCCCCTTTATCTCTGATGTGGCGCACCAGTGAACGTGTGTCAACATCAGAGATTCCAACAATATTTTCTTCCTGAAAATAATCCTGAATAGATTTTTCCGACTGCTTCCGGCTAAAAGCGATATTAAAGTTTTTACATACCAGACCGGAGATTTTTATATCGCCTGATTCGATCTCTTCATCATGTACACCATAATTGCCGATATGGGCGTTTGTGGTAACCATAATCTGGCCGAAGTAAGAAGGGTCTGTGAAAACCTCCTGGTAACCAGTCATGCCGGTGTTGAAACAAATTTCGCCAGTAGTAGTGCCAATTTTTCCTGCAGCTTTCCCATGATATACGGTTCCGTCTTCAAGCAATAATACAGCAGGTAATTTGGTGTAATATGTCATTTTTTATGTTGTTTTAAATGTTGTTGTTCTACTCCCGCGAGCGTGTCAGACTTGATAAAAGAGTTATAACCTCGAAAAAAAAGGAAAAAATCAGGTTTTCCGGAAGAATTTCCGGCTGCTGAGAGCAACAGGCTGAAGTGGTTTACTTCAAATTTCACGGGGGACAAAAGTACAAAAAATCTCAGCTTTTGAATGATAAAAGCGAAAAAAACTTCAGTTTGATTTTTACTTTCTACCTTTGAGAGATAGATCTACAAACATGTCTGTACATAAAGAAATAAAACGCATCACCACAAATACGCTTCAGGAAATGAAGCTGAAGGGTGAAAAGATTGCCATGTTAACGTCCTACGATTTTTCTATGGCGAAGATTGTTGATGAGGCTGGTGTTGATGTGATTTTGGTTGGCGACTCGGCATCGAACGTAATGGCCGGACATGAAACAACCTTACCGATAACACTCGACCAAATGATCTATCATGCGGCATCGGTGGTGCGCGCTGCCCGCCGTGCACTTGTGGTGGTAGATTTACCCTTTGGTTCTTATCAGGGAAACTCAAAAGAAGCCTTGAATTCTGCTATTCGTATCATGAAAGAATCGGGGGCTCATGCGGTCAAATTAGAAGGCGGCTTAGAGATTAAGGAATCAATCGAGCGAATAATAACCGCTGGAATCCCTGTGATGGGGCACCTTGGATTAACCCCCCAGTCTATATATAAATTTGGGACGTATACGGTAAGAGCAAAAGAAGAGGCCGAAGCTCAGAAACTAAAAGAAGATATTCTGGTGCTTCAGGAGGCCGGCTGTTTTGCTGTGGTTCTAGAGAAAATTCCTGCTGCACTGGCCCGAGAGGCAAGTGCTTCGGTTCGTATCCCCACTATAGGTATCGGCGCCGGCGTTGACTGCGATGGCCAGGTATTGGTTATTCATGATATGATGGGTTTGAACAAAGGATTTCGTCCGCGATTTCTTCGCCAGTATTTAAATTTATATGAACAAATGAACGGCGCCGTAAAAGCATACATTACGGATGTAAAAAGCAATGATTTCCCGAGCGAAAAGGAACAGTACTAAATTAGATTATGAGACAACAGTTCCGTTATATAAGTTCTGATATAACCGACAAGGATATTCTTTATGAGGATAATCATTTGATAGCGATAAACAAGCGCGCCGGGGATATTGTGCAGGTTGATGATACTGGTGACGAGTCGCTTGACGAAAAGGTTAAGAAATATCTGGCAAAAAAATACAGCAAGCCTAATGGCGCTTTTTTGGGAGTGGTTCACAGATTAGACAGGCCGGTGAGCGGAGTAATACTTTTTGCAAAGACCAGCAAGGCGCTCGATCGGATCAATGCGATGTTTAAAGGCCGCGAAATGCACAAAACCTATTGGGCGGTCGTACGGCAGCGTCCTGTTCCTGAGAGTGGAAACCTGGTACATTGGCTGGTGAAAAATCCACAGAAGAACGTCACCAAAGCCCACGATAATGAAGTTGCAGGCAGCCTTCGCTCTGAACTGAACTACAAACTGATAGGAGAGTTAAACGGTTATTACCTCATTGAAGTTGATCCGATAACAGGCCGGCCTCACCAGATCCGGGTGCAGCTGTCAACCTTGGGTTGCCCTATAGTTGGCGATAATAAATATGGATATCCCAGAGGTAGCTTAAAGAAAAGCATCTGTCTTCATGCCAAGAGACTGCAGTTTGTCCATCCGGTAAAGAAAGAACCTGTAGATATCTCCGCACCCTTACCCAGGGACGGGTTTTGGGAGAAGTTTGAAAGTTTCTGATAGATCGAATGATTAAAAAGCTGATCGTCACATTTTTCAACTGGTACATTGATCGGATTATTGCAAGGCATTTCAATTCCTTCTCTTTCAATAAACTTACTCTGGATCAATCCCGGTCTGTCTTGCTTCTCGCAAATCATTTTTCCTGGTGGGATGGTTTTTTGATGTTTCAGGCTAACAGGCTGTTTTTTAAAAAGAACTTCCATGTGATGGTTACCGAAGAAAACTATAATAAAGTAGCGTTTTTGAAATATCTGGGAGCTTTTCCGGTGAAGAGAAACTCCAGAAATGTATTCCATTCTCTTGAATATGCGGGTGAACTTCTTGACCATCCGGAGAACCTTGTGCTCATCTTCCCGCAGGGGAAACTTTATTCGAACCACGTAAATGAAGTAGTATTTGAGAAAGGCCTGATGCAACTGATCAGTTTTTCCAAAAGAAACTTTCAATACCTTTTTGCAGCTTCATTCGTTGATTATTTCGAAAAACGAAAACCTTCTGTAACCTGTTACCTTAACACCTGGGAAGGTGCTGAATTTACAAGTCTGCAGTTAATTAAAGATGCATATAACAAACATTACGAAACCTCACGGCAAGAGCATAACCAAGTCACGATTTAATAAATGCTGATATTTTATGTGGTATTTTTCTTTCTTATCATAAGATTTGCCGTAACGATTTTTAATTTTATTTCAAATCCAAAACTTCCTCCCTCTCCGGTGAATTACACCGATTTGGTGTCTATTCTTATCCCCGCAAGAAACGAAGCCGATAATATTCTAAACCTGTTAGAATCTATCAAATTGCAAGATTATCAAAACATCGAAGTGATTATTCTGGATGATGATTCTTCTGATGAAACCTATACAATATGCGCCGATTTTACTGTCGGCGATCCGAGATTTCGGGTTCTCCGTGGCTTAGATCTGCCGGAGGGATGGCTTGGTAAAAGTTTTGCCTGCCACCAGCTCGCGGAAGCTGCCAAAGGAAACTATCTGTTGTTTTTAGATGCGGATGAAGTAATTGCGAGCGGACTTATAAATAGTTCGCTTCATAGAATGAAACAAGGAAAGTTAGCGCTCCTAAGTTTATTCACGAACCAGTTAATGCCTGGCCTGGGCGAGCGGATGGTGGTTCCTTTAATGCATTTTTTATTGTTAAATTCATTGCCTCTGCGATTGGTACGACTGTCTACTAATCCGGCGTTTTCGGCCGCCAGCGGCCAGTTTATGCTTTTTGAATCATCCCTGTATCAGGCGCATCAATGGCATGCCCAGGTTAAGGATAAAGTTGTTGAGGATATTGAAATAATGAAACTGGTAAAGGCTTATCAATATCCCTCCGAAACCCTGCTGGCAAATGGATACATCTCATGCCGCATGTATTCCGGGTTCACGCAGGCCATAAATGGCTTTAGTAAAAACCTCCTGGCAGGATTCCGGTATAATATTGCGGGACTAATCTGTTATCTGTTGCTCATAATAGTCGGGCCGATCTTTATCGCATTGTTTCTTAATTATGCCTTGTTGTTTTTTGCGATTAGTTTAATAATTTTAACAAGAATAATGATTTCCCTGGCAAGCGGCCAGAATGTATTCTGGAATATCGTTCTGCATCCGCTTCAGATGTTTTCGCTCGTGTTGATTTCAGCCATATCTATAAAACGATACCTTTCAAAGACCGTTAACTGGAAAGGACGAATAATCAGATCATGAAAATCGCTTCCACATATGTTTGTGCGTTTCTGGTTGTATTGTTTCACGCTGTAGGCCTTTGGGGCTTTCTACATCCCGAGTATGTTATCCTTTTTAAAAGGCTGGTTCCCTTTCATTTATTGCTGATGTTGGGATTGATGATTATAAGTCATCACGACCGGAATAAATATTTCTGGACTTTCCTTCTTGCTGCTTATACGGCTGGCTTTGTAATCGAACTTTTAGGAGTAAATACCGGAGCTATTTTTGGAAATTACACCTATGGTACAACCCTGGGGCCCAAGTTTGCCGATATTCCTTTGCTGATAGGAGTGAACTGGATCCTGGTTATTTATTCTACCGGCGTATTCATGAAGGAGTTTAAAATTAAAAACCATATTATACGGGCATTAGTTGGAGCGCTTTTAATCACAACTCTCGATGTGTTAATAGAGCCCGTAGCAATTAAATTCGACTATTGGAGCTGGGAGAACTTCGAGGTGCCATTTCAGAATTATGTAGGCTGGTTTATTTTTTCCTACATTATGCTGCGGTTCTTTTTTCTGATGAAATTTCATAAAACAAACTTTGCTGCGGTTATTCTTTTTGTGGTGCAGTTTATCTTTTTCTTCCTGTTAAACATCAAAACGGTTTAAAAACATTTTCGCTATTTTTGTATTGCACAATTATGAGTTATAACCTTCAGGTAACGATCGACAGGGATTCGGGTTTTTGTTTCGGAGTAGTGTACGCGATTGACATGGCCGAAGAGATTCTGGAAGAAGACGGTTATTTATATTGCCTTGGGGATATCGTACATAATGACGAAGAGGTAGAGCGCTTAAAATTATTGGGATTAAGGATCATTAATCATGATGATCTGAAGAATTTGCAGAATGAAAAGGTTTTGATCCGTGCACACGGCGAGGCCCCCGAAACGTATCGCACGGCGCTCGAAAATAATATCACCTTGATTGATGCCTCTTGTCCGGTGGTACTTAAGCTGCAGAATCGTATAAAAAATTCTTACGACGATAACGAGAAAATATTAATATTTGGAAAGCATGGTCATGCAGAGGTAGTTGGCTTGCAGGGACAAACGAATAATGAAGCTATTGTTTTCCAGGATATTGCAGAGCTGGATGCGCTTGAGTTGCCACAACAGATCACTCTATATAGCCAAACCACTAAAAGTACCGATAAATTCTACCAGATAAAAGACGAGTTGATAAGCAGAGGATATGAGCTGAAAGCGAATGATACTATTTGCCGCCAGGTCTCCAACCGCTATTCAGACCTCGAGAAATTTGTTCAGAATTTCGATAAGATAATTTTTGTATCCGGAAAGAAGTCATCCAACGGGAAGGTGCTGTATGAGGTGTGTAAAAAGTATAATCCTCATACCTTTTTTATTTCTCAGGTCGATGAGCTTACCGAGATAGTGTTTAGCCCAAACGAGAAAATCGGCATTTGCGGAGCTACATCAACTCCAATGTGGCTGATGGAAAAAGTAAAAGCAGCACTCGAAGCCTATTGATTCGTTAAAAGCTCTAACAAGCTTTATTTAATGCCTATGAAAACCCGGTCGAATGCAGGTGTTCTGATTGCTTTCCTGGTAATATCAAGCTGGAGTATCTCTTTGTATTCGCTTCTTACATGGGATTTTTCCTGGTCAAATCCACTTACATATTTGATGGTTCTTGTACAGATGCATCTGTATACAGGGCTTTTTATTACGGCACATGATGCTATGCATGGCACGGTATCGTCTTCTGCGAGAACGAATTTCTTCATCGGACAGCTTTGTACAGCCTTGTACGCTTCGTTTTCTTTTGCTAAACTTAATAAAAAGCATCACCAACACCACCAGCATGTTCATACAGAAAATGATCCGGATTTTCACGAGGGGAACTTTCTCTCATGGTATTTTAAGTTCTTGAAGGAATATATCTCCTTCTGGCAGATTCTAGCTATGGCGCTTATTTATAATTTTCTAAAGTTCTGGGTCGAAGAGTCCAATCTGCTCGTTTTTTGGGTGTTGCCTTCTTTACTCAGCACGTTGCAACTTTTTTACTTCGGTACCTGGCTTCCGCATCATGGGGCTCATGATAATCTTCATCAGTCGCGGTCGCAAAGCAAAAATCACCTGAAAGCATTTTTTAGCTGCTATTTTTTTGGTTACCATTATGAGCACCATGATTCGCCAGGTGTTCCCTGGTGGCGCTTATGGCAGGCAAAATAATTGTATTCTTTACGTCAAAACCTGTGCTGGATAAACAAGTAAATTTTTCCAGCTCTATATTTGCAAACCAAAAATTATAAATGAGAAAGCAAGGGGTTTTATTGGTTAATCTGGGCACGCCCGACAGTCCATCAGTTTCTGACGTCCGAAAATATCTTGATGAGTTCTTGATGGATGAAAGGGTTATTGATATTAACCCGGTTAATCGCACCCTTTTGGTAAAAGGGATAATTGTTCCTTTTCGGGGACCGAAGTCTGCTAAAATTTATAAAGAGGTTTGGACTGAAAACGGCTCTCCTCTGCTTTATTACAGCATCAGACAGAAGGAAATGTTACAGGATAAGTTGGGAAACAAATATGCAGTTGAACTTGCTATGCGTTACCAAAGCCCCTCTCTTAAAACTGCACTCGAATCGCTAAAAAAGCTGCAGGTTGAGAGTATTCGTGTGGTCCCGATGTTTCCTCAATACGCTTCCGCCTCTACAGGGTCCGTAATTCAAAAGATAATGGAGCTGGTAAGTAAGTGGCAAACTATTCCGAATATTTCTTTCGTTAATTCTTTTCATGATAACGATGGAATGATCGAAGTTTTCGCCGAAAATGCCAGAAAGTATCAGCCAGAAACGTTTGATCATATATTATTCAGTTTTCACGGTCTACCCGAACGGCAACTTACAAAAGCCGATCACTCCGGGAAATATTGCTTGCAGACACCAAACTGCTGCGCCCGGTTAAACGACGTAAATCGTTTTTGTTACTCCGCTCAATCACATGATACAGCCAGACTGATAGCTGAAAAGTTAAATCTTCCGAAAGAGAAGTACACCGTTTGCTTTCAGTCGCGTTTGGGGAATTCTCCCTGGAAGAAGCCCTATACCATCGAAGTTCTTGAAGATCTTGCGAAAAAAGGTGCAAAGCGATTACTGGTATTCAGTCCGGCGTTTGTAGCCGACTGCCTGGAAACCAATTTTGAGATATCCCGCGAATACCATGAAGAATTTCGCAACTGGGGCGGCGAAAAAGTACAGCTTGTAGAAAGTTTGAACGACCATCCGAAATGGATAGAAGCACTGGCTGGCATTGTTCTGGGAGAACCGATCGATCGCATTCTTCAGCCTAGTGAATAAGGATATTGATATATTCCATTATTTTACCGGTAGCTCCTTTTTCCGTTTCAACGTACAATTTGGCCATTTCGCCGGCACGCCCTCGTTCCGACGGCTCCTGAAGCTTCATCATAATGGCATTTAAATCAGCTGCATTTTTTATAGTGAATCCCGCCCGACGTTCAATTAAAGCCCTTGCCTCACGGAATCTCTGATAATTTGGTCCGAATATCACAGGTACCCCAAAGGCCGCAGCTTCTAAAGTATTGTGAATACCCACACCAAAGCCTCCGCCTATGTAAGCAATATCTGCATATTGGTACAGCGCAGACAGCATCCCGATGTTGTCTATGATCAAAACCTGAGGATTTGTTTCTGTCGTATTTTTAAGCCTAGAATATCTGACAGAAGAACCAGCCATTCCGATAAGAGAATTAATTTTCTCCTCTTTAATTTCGTGGGGCGCGATGATAAATTTCCATGATGGATATTGACCGAAAAGAGCTGCAATGATTTTTTCGTCCTCCGGCCAGGTGCTTCCCGCTACAAAAACTTTCGCATCTGCGCAAAACGATTGCACTTCATCGAAGGTTTTCGGATTTCCGGCGTTTTCGGCAACACGGTCAAATCTGGTATCACCGCTGACAGTTACTGAATGGATGTTAATGCCGGATAATAATTTTTTGCTGTTTTCGTCCTGCACAAAGAAATGATTCACAAAACTTAGTAACTTTCTGTTTAGACCTCCATACCATTTAAAGAAGGGCTGCGATTCTCTGAAAATTGCAGAAATTACAATCAAAGGGATGTTTCTCTGATTTAGTTCATTATAAAAATAGTACCAAAATTCATATTTTGTAAAAATTGCCAGTGAGGGATTTATAAGTTGTACAAACCTTTCCGCATTTTTATTTGTATCTAAGGGGAGATAAAAAATATGGTCGGCTTTTTTATAATTCTTTCTAAGTTCGTATCCCGAGGGGGAAAAAAACGTAATGATGATTTTATGCGCGGGATATGACTCTTTAGCACATTCGACAACAGGTCGCCCCTGTTCAAACTCGCCTAGGGAAGCAAAGTGAAACCAGATAGACGGAGAGTTGGGGTCAACTTCCTTTGAGATTTTTTCAAAGAGGTTTTTTCGGCCCTGTAGCCATAAGTGTGCCTTGGGATTAAAGTGCTGATAAATAATTATTAAAAAATGATAGAATCTAATGCCAAGGTTGTAAAGAAACAGCATGTTTAATTGCAAAAAAATTATCTTCGTCGAAATTAGTGTTATGTAAATAAATTATACCATAAAAATAGATATAAATCAAACCGTCGTCCGCTAACTGGCGGATAACCACTAAAAAACAAATTATATACAAATGAAAATCGCTGTTGTAGGTACCGGATATGTAGGCTTGGTAACGGGTACATGTTTGGCAGAAACAGGTAACACTGTAACCTGTGTTGATATAAATCAGGAAAAAGTCGATAAAATGCAACAGGGTCAGATTCCGATCTATGAACCTGGCCTTGAGATTTTATTCCACCGTACTATCGAACAAGGACGTTTAAAGTTTACCACCGTATTGGCTGAAGCAATCGCCGATGCAAAAATTATATTCCTGGCGCTTCCAACTCCTCCGGGAGCCGACGGAGCCGCAGACTTAAGTTTTGTTCTTGGCGCGGCGAAAGATATCGCCAAACTTGTAAAAGATTATAAAGTTGTGGTTACCAAATCTACCGTGCCAGTGGGAACTGCCGACAAGGTAAAGAAAGTATTTGCCGAAAATACCAGCATAGAGGTAGATGTAGTATCTAATCCCGAGTTTCTGCGTGAAGGTGTGGCGGTTGAAGATTTCATGAAGCCAGACAGAGTTGTAGTTGGTACCAGCAGCGAGAAAGCCAAAAAGCTGATGGAAGAATTGTACAATCCGTATGTCCGCTCGGGTAATCCGATTATTTTTATGGATGAACGCTCTTCTGAATTGACCAAATACGCTGCAAACTCATTTCTTGCTACTAAAATCACCTTCATGAACGAGGTCGCAAACTTGTGTGAACTGGTTGGCGCAGATGTTGACATGGTGCGTAAGGGAATTGGGTCGGATGCCCGCATTGGTAAACGCTTTTTGTTCCCAGGTGTAGGTTATGGTGGTAGTTGCTTCCCAAAAGATGTACAGGCGCTTGCTAAATCTGCTGCTGAAGTGAATTACGATTTTAGCATTCTGAATTCGGTAATGGCAGTTAACGAAAAGCAAAAGGTTGTGATCGTCGAAAAAATGCGCAAGTATTATAAAGGCGATTTAAAAGGCAAAAAGTTTGCGCTCTGGGGCTTAGCTTTTAAACCAGAAACCGACGATATTCGTGAAGCGCCGGCCTTATATATAATTGACGAATTACTGAAAGACGGAGCCTCGATCGTTGCATACGATCCTGAGGCAACTGCAAACGTTCGTAAGTTAAAAGGTGATACCATAGGCTACGCAAAAGATCCTTACGAAGCGCTGGAAGGTGCAGACGCCCTGATCATTGTGACCGAATGGCCTTTGTTCCGTACACCTGACTTTGACCGGATAGAAAAAAACCTTAAAGCAAAAGTCATTTTTGACGGACGTAACTTATACGACATACAGAAAATGATTGATTGCGGATATTATTATAACAGTATTGGGCGTAAAGTTGTAGAAGCATAATGGAAAGAAAACGAATACTTATTACCGGCGCAGCCGGATTCCTTGGTTCGCATCTTTGCGACCGCTTTATAAAAGAAGATTACCACGTTATTGCGATGGATAATCTCATTACCGGCGACTTGCGAAATATTGAACATCTTTTTAAACTCGAGAACTTCGAGTTTTATAATCACGATGTATCGAAATTTGTTCATGTAGCTGGGAAATTGGATTACATTCTCCATTTCGCCTCTCCCGCAAGTCCGATAGACTATCTTAAAATCCCTATTCAAACCCTTAAAGTGGGTTCTTTAGGGATTCATAATCTGCTTGGCCTTGCGAAGGATAAGAATGCGCGAATCCTGATTGCCTCTACTTCAGAAGTTTATGGAGATCCTAACGTAAATCCTCAGCCGGAAGAATATTGGGGAAATGTAAATCCGGTTGGTCCCCGCGGTGTTTATGATGAAGCAAAGCGATTCCAGGAGGCGATCACAATGGCCTATCATACCTTCCACGGCGTTGAGACCCGGATTGTACGCATCTTTAATACCTATGGTCCGCGTATGCGACTGAATGACGGACGGGTATTGCCTGCTTTCATAGGCCAGGCTATCAGGGGGGAGGACTTAACCGTGTTCGGCGACGGTTCACAAACCCGGTCATTCTGCTATGTAGATGATTTAATTGAAGGAATTTATCGTTTGCTACACTCAGACTATGCTCAGCCGGTAAACATCGGCAACCCTGATGAAATCACGATCAAACAATTTGGGGAAGAGATTATCAAACTCACCGGAACGACACAAAAGCTGATCACAAAACCCCTTCCAACGGATGATCCCAAACAGCGCCGCCCGGATATAACAAAGGCAAAATCTCTGCTGGGCTGGGAGCCAAAGGTATCGCGGGCAGAGGGCTTAAAAATTACATACGAATACTTTAAGTCGCTCCCCAAAGAGGTGATCGAAAAGATAGAACACAAAGATTTTTCGAGTTATACAACAAAATAAAATGAGTAAAATTTTAGTAACCGGAGGGACAGGGTATATTGGTTCGCACACGGTTGTCGAACTTCAAAATTCGGGCTACGAGGTGGTCATCGTAGACAATCTGGATAATTCCAGCATCAAAATACTCGATCAGATCACGCAGATTACCGGAATCAAACCCGACTTTCAGGAATTGGATCTCTGCGATGAACCAAAAACGCTGGAGTTTATTAAAAATAACCCTGATATCACAGGGGTAATCCATTTCGCTGCTCACAAAGCGGTTGGAGAGTCGGTTCAGCTACCCTTAAAATATTACAGAAATAACTTCTTTTCTTTAATAAATCTTCTTACCGCTTTCGCGGGACGAGAAGTGAACTTTGTGTTTTCGTCGTCTTGTACGGTGTACGGACAACCGGATGTTTTACCGGTAACAGAAGAGGCTCCTGTGAAAAAAGCGGAATCCCCTTACGGGAACACCAAACAAATTGCCGAAGAGGTGCTGTTTGAAACAGCAAATGCAAACAAAAACTACCGGGTAATATCCCTTCGATATTTCAACCCGGTTGGAGCTCACGAGTCTGCTCTTATCGGCGAGTTGCCAATAGGAGTCCCTCAAAACCTGGTTCCGTTTATTACCCAGAGTGCTATCGGAAAACGTGGTCCGATCACTGTTTTTGGAAACGACTACAATACTCCTGATGGAAGTTGCGTACGCGATTATATCCATGTAGTCGATTTGGCTAAAGCACACATCGCTGCCCTGCGTCGTCAGGAAGCCGGAAAAATGCCTGCGAAATTCGAAATTTTTAACATCGGTACTGGCAAAGGGAGCAGTGTACTGGAAGTTATAAACGCTTTCGAAAAAAGCACAGGCGTAAAGCTTGAATACAAAATTGGTCCGCGCAGAGAGGGAGACATCGAAAAAGTATGGGGAGATGTATCTAAGGCGGAAAAGGAATTAGGCTGGAAAGCAAAGCTTGGTGTAGAAGATATGATGAGGTCTGCCTGGGCCTGGGAAGAATACATAAATAAAAATCTATTTTAAATCGGGAACTTTCCAAAGGTCAGCGACTTTTGGAAAGTTTTTCAGTATAACTTGTAAAAAGTTCTAAACTTTTGGCAAGTTTGTACCAATGAAGAAAATTCTCATCACTGGCGGAGCCGGATTTATAGGCTCTCACGTTGTACGGCGCTTTGTTAAAAATTACCCTGATTATCAGATAATCAATCTCGATAAACTCACTTACGCCGGTAATCTTGCCAATCTTAAAGATATAGAACACTGTTCCAACTATCGGTTTGTCAAAGGGGATATTGTAGACGCCGACTTTATCGACCAGCTATTTAACCATGAAAATTTCGACAGTGTAATACATCTCGCTGCAGAATCGCACGTGGATCGCTCTATTAGTAGCCCCATAGATTTTGTGATGACTAATGTTGTGGGTACTGTAAATCTGCTTAACGCCGCCCGAAAGCTTTGGAAGGATGATTACGCCAGTCATAGATTCTACCATGTCTCAACCGATGAGGTTTATGGTACGTTAGGAGAAGACGGTCTGTTTACAGAAGAAACTCCTTATGATCCACATAGTCCGTATTCAGCGTCAAAAGCCAGCTCAGACCATTTTGTTAGAGCTTACCAGGATACATATGGATTAAATGCTGTCATCTCTAATTGCTCTAATAATTATGGTTCACACCATTTTCCCGAGAAGCTTATTCCTCTTGCCATAAATAATATTAAAAATAATAAACCGGTTCCGGTTTACGGTAAAGGGGAAAATATACGCGACTGGTTATGGGTTGAGGATCATGCAAGGGCAATTGACGTAATTTTTCATAATGCGGCTCCGGGTACAACCTACAATGTTGGCGGCCATAATGAATGGAAAAATATCGACCTGATCCATACCCTATGCAGAATCATGGATCGCAAGCTCAATCGTGAGGCAGGAACATCTGAAAAATTAATCACATTTGTTACCGATAGGGCAGGGCACGATCTGCGCTATGCCATCGACTCCACTAAGCTGCAAAAAGAATTAGGCTGGACCCCTAGCCTGCAGTTCGAAGAAGGTTTGGAGAAAACCGTCGACTGGTATCTGTCTAATGAAGAGTGGCTAAACAATGTAACGTCGGGGCAATACCAGGCTTATTACGAAGAGCTTTACGATAACCGATAATGCTGTTTGACCTGTTCAGAAAGAAACAACAAAAAGTTCCTGAAATCAACTTTTCCCGGATTAAGACAGATATTCACTCGCATCTAATTCCGGGAATTGATGATGGCGCTCAAAATATCGAAGAATCCATCAGCCTTATAAAAAGGATGATGGATTTCGGCTTTACAAAGCTGCTGACGACGCCACATATCATGGCGGATTATTACCGTAATACCTCCGATTCTATTCTGAAAGGTCTCGACCAATTAAGGGATGAATTATCGCAAAGGAATATCAATATAGAGGTAAATGCTGCCGCTGAATACTACCTGGACGAGACTTTTGAAAATAAGCTTAACAAAGGGGATGTTTTGACACTGGGTGATAAGTTTTTGTTATTCGAGCTGTCCTTTATTAACTATCCGAAAAACCTGTTCGAAGTAATCGATAAGATACTTCAGAAAGGATATACGCCACTCCTTGCCCATCCCGAAAGGTATCCTTATTTGGCAGGTTCTGTAGAAAATTACGAACGCATTAAAGATTCGGGGTGTTATTTACAGATAAACACACTGTCTCTGGCCGGTCATTACGGCAAGCAAACTCAAAAAGTAGCCGAACAAATGGTCGATCATTATTTAATTGACTTTTTGGGGAGTGACTTACATCGGATGAAGCATGCCGATGCGATTTTGAAATCTCTGTCGATGCCTTATGTCTCCAGGCTTCTTACCGAGTATCAGTTGCAAAACGAAATGCTTTAATCTACTTCTCCTTCAAATAGCCGCGCTCTCTCAAAATGACACGTATCTGCTTTCTGATAGAGATAATTCTTCCTGTCATAATTCCTGAAGCCAGACTAAAGCTAAAGGCAGTTAACATGGACCCGTGTAGCCAATGGCCAAAAACCCATGTTTTAGAGAATGTGAAGATTAGGTAGAGGATTAGGATGACAATTGTGATCCTGTTCCATTTGGAGATCACTTTGCCAGTTTCTTCATGCCAGTGAATGTTTGAGAACCTGGCTAGCAGCCAGCCTATCCAATAGCCGGCGAGAATGCCCGCTAAAGCCAGCAGAGGGTGAATAACTCCGGATAAAATATTGTAAATAATGATCACACTTATTATCAAAAAGACTATGGCTAACCTCCTGAGTTTAAAGATTAGCTTCTTGTTTACATGTTTCCGGGATAATTCCCGTGTCTTTTTCCTGATAATCATGTGGTAAATAGAAGGATATGCATTCGATATATCTCAATTTACTAAACAAAAAAACCCGCTGTTTTGCAGCGGGTTTTTTCAATACTCATTAAAACTAATCTATACTGCAAAAGACGTCCCGCAACCACAAGTGCTCTTAGCATTCGGATTGTTGAACGTAAAGCCTCTTGCATTTAATCCGTCCTGAAATTCGATTTCCATTCCGGCTAAATATAGGCCATGCGCTTTATGCATAAATACTTTTATCCCATCAATATCAAACTCCTGATCTCCGTCTTTTTTCTGGTCGAAACCTAATACATAGTTCATACCAGAGCAGCCACCCCCTTCAACACCTACCCGCACTCCGAAATCTTCACCAAGTTCTTGTTGGCTTCTCAATTTATGAAGTTCTTTTTTTGCTCCTTCTGTAAAAGAAACCGGTATAGCTGAAATACTTATATCCATGCTCATTTCTTTTTTGTTTAATATACAAATATAAGTGAAAATGCCCACTTTTGCTGAAGCTAAATAGATATTGACTCTTAGTTAACAAATACCAGAATGGATACTTTAACGAACTTTATAATAGATGTTTTAAAATTTGTGCTCGCCGGAACAGCAGTGGTTTATATTGCCTGGCAGATAATTAAACCTGAGCTGCAGAAAGCAAATCAGTCGGGTCTGCTTGATTTGAAAAAGGCGTCGCTTGAAACTACATTGCCCCTGCGCTTGCAAGCTTACGAGCGATTGGCGTTGTTTATTGAGCGCATCAATCCATCCAATATGTTGGTCAGGGTGCATGTTGCCGGGACGACAGTCCGAGAGATCCAGCAATTTTTAATATCTGAAATTCGTACCGAGCACCAGCATAATATCACCCAGCAACTGTATGTAAGCAGCCAGGCCTGGGCTGTAATAAACCGTATCAAAGAAGATACCATCAGTCTGATTAATAATACCGCTGCGGGTTTATCGCCCGAAGCCTCATCAGTAGAGCTCAGCAAGGTGATTTTAACCCATTTGGCAAACCTGGATGAAAATCCTTACGATGCAGGCCTGATGTTATTGAAGCATGATATGCAACATTTTTTTTAAACCTCTCGTCTAGTCTTCACGTATTGACGAAAAGCTTCCTTTAATGAGCATGAAGTACAAGACCACATCCGGAATAGAGATAAAGGAAGTTTATACAGAACCTAAAGATCTTCGGGAATTGCCGGGAGAATTTCCCTTTACGCGGGGTATCCGGAAAGATATGTATCGCGGAAAGCTATGGACGATGCGGCAATATGCCGGCTTTTCTACCGCAGCAGAGTCGAATAAGCGCTATCATTATCTGCTAAAGCAAGGTACTACCGGTTTGTCGGTAGCGTTCGATCTGCCTACACAGATAGGATATGATTCCAGCCATTCTTTATCAGAAGGAGAAGTAGGTAAAGTTGGCGTTGCTATTGATTCTTTGCAGGATATGGAAGAATTGTTCGACGGCATCGACTTGGAGAAGATTACAACTTCGATGACCATCAATGCAACCGCTTCAATCCTCCTGGCCATGTATATTGCCCGGGCAAAGAAGCAGGGAGCCGACCTTAAAAAGATTTCGGGAACTATTCAAAACGATATTTTAAAGGAGTACGCTGCCAGAGGGACATATATCTATCCGCCTAAACCTTCAATGCGCCTGATTACCGACGTTTTTGAATATTGTAGCAGGGAAGTGCCGAAATGGAATACAATTTCAATTTCCGGATACCATATTCGGGAAGCAGGTTCGACGGCGGTGCAGGAGCTGGCTTTTACCTTAGCCAATGGTAAGGCTTATCTGAAAGCAGCTCTCGAAAAAGGTTTAGATATCAATATTTTCGCAAAGCGATTATCTTTCTTTTTCAACTGTCATAACAATTTTTTTGAAGAGATAGGGAAATTCAGGGCCGCCCGCAGGATGTGGGCAACACTTACCAAAGAACTTGGCGCCACGGACGAAAAGGCGCAAATGCTAAGATTTCACACACAGACCGGCGGCTCGACTCTGACGGCACAGCAGCCCCTGAATAATGTAGTTCGGGTATCAACGCAGGCGCTCGCAGCAGTGTTAGGCGGAACCCAATCTTTGCATACCAATGGTTACGACGAGGCATTTTCGCTGCCTACAGAAGACGCAGCCAAGCTTGCACTACGCACTCAGCAGATAATCGCATTAGAAACAGGTGTTACCGACACCGTCGATCCTTTAGCCGGCTCATATTTCGTAGAGTCATTAACCGACGAGATCGAGAAAGCAGCCTGGAAATATATTGAAAAAATTGACGCTTTAGGCGGAGCTGTTGCCGCTATAGAATCCGGATACATCCAAAACGAGATAGCAAGTTCTGCCTATGAATATCAAACAGCTGTAGAAAGCGGCGATCAAAAGATCGTGGGTGTAAATAGTTTTAAAGAGCTAGGTGAAACACAATTCGAGCTTTTTAGGGTAAGCGACTCTATCCGGGAGCATCAGATAAAAAAACTCGAAAACCTGAAAGCAAGCCGTAATAATGAAGAGGTTGCAGGCGCGCTGGGCGCCTTGAAAGTGGCAAGTCAGACTTCTGATAACCTGATGCCACACATAATTCATGCGGTCGAATGCTATGCAACCCTGGGAGAGATATCGGATACCTTGCGGGCAGAGTTTGGAGAATATTGAGTATAACCTTTGTTTCGATGCGGTTAAGACAGATTAAGAAGTTTTTTATTCTCCTTGGAGTGCTGGCGCTAAGCAGCTGTACCGGAGCTTATAAATATGTAAGTTCGAAGGAGAGACTTTATTTAATCGACCGGAGTTTGCCTTTAGATTCTTCCGTCTTAAATTTTTATTACCCGTATAAATTGAAGATTGATTCTCAGATGAATGCTGTAATTGCTAATACGGCAACAGAGATTACACGTGGTCGCCCCGAAGGCCGGTTGAATAACCTGGCGGCAGATGGGCTTGCTGCTATAGCCAAAAAACATCAGATCGATTTCGATTTTTTGCATATCAATTATAAAACCTTGCGGGTGCCATTACCGCCCGGGCCGATAAGAACATATAAGATCTTTGAGCTAATGCCATTCGAAAATAACCTGGTGTCAATAAAGATGAAAGGGAGTGATGTATTCGACCTGTTTCAATATATGGCTCGTTTAGGTGGAGATCCTATTTCCGGAGCATCGTTCAAAATTGAGGAGGGGAGGGCCACGAAAATATTGATAAAGGGAGAAACATTGGATTTTGATAAAGCGTATACGGTGCTCACCAATGACTATCTGGCGAATGGAGGCGACAATGCATCTGTCTATCTTAAAGCACTTGAGAGGAAAGATTATAACGTTAAGCTGCGGAATGCTTTTATGGAGTATTTGGTTCAGCTCAACAATACAGAGAGCCAGATAAATCCTCAAATAGACGGGCGCATAGTAAGTGATAAAGTGATTGCTGATGAATAGAAGGAACTTTCTTCAGGGTACGGTAGCCGGTTCTGTACTATTTGCTTTGGGTTTAAACTCCGAAAGCCTTTACGCTGCTTCCGATTTTGTGAAGCTTACCATCCTTCATACTAACGATGTTCACAGCCGGATTGATCCTTTTCCGCTCGACGATGAGAAGTTTCCAGGTCGCGGGGGAGTAGCGCCACGCTCTGCCTTGATAAACAAGATACGACAGCAGGAGAAAAATGTATTACTGTTTGATGCCGGCGATCTTTTCCAGGGCTCCCCATACTTTAATTATTATGGTGGCGAATTAGAGATGAAGCTGATGAGCAAGATGGGGTACGATGCCGGAACCATGGGCAATCATGAGTTTGATAATGGGATAGAGGGCTTTCATAAGCAGCTTCCTCATGCCAGCTTTCCGTTTTTAACGAGTAATTATGATTTTACTGATACTATTTTAAGGGGAAAGACCAAGGATTATCAGGTCTTCAAAAAAGACGGATTAAAGGTCGGCGTGTTTGGCCTGTGCATCGAACTTTCTGGCATTGTAAATAAAGAACAGTACGGAAATACGAGGTACCTTGACCCCTTAAAGAAAGCTCTCGAAATAGAGTCTTTTTTGAAAAAAGAAGAGAAATGCGATCTGGTAATATGCCTTTCTCATTTAGGATACGATTACAGGAATAATAAGATTTCCGATAAGGTGATTGCAAAAAATACTCACTATATTGACCTCATAATTGGGGGGCATACTCATACCTTCTTAGACGTCCCGGACTCGGTTAAAAACTTAAACGGAAACGAAACACTTATTAACCAGGTGGGGTATGGCGGAGTGAATTTAGGGCGGTTGGATTTCGTGTTTGAAAGGGATAGAAGAGGAAAAAAGACCTACTCAGCTGCCACAGAGCAGATTAACAGTTATTTTAAATTTTAGTTTTTTAAGTAGAAAATTTTTAGAATATTCGATGTTCCAAATCCGCCTGTTTTTTCGTTATCAGCGGGGTTGTAAATCAGATTATTAAGTTAAAATATGGAAAAAACTTGTACAAATGTATGGAGCAGCTGCCTGCAAATCATAAAGGACAACATCCCTACACAGAGCTACAAGACTTGGTTTGAACCAATCAAGGCTTTGCGTCTGGAAGGTAATGTGCTTACCATACAAGTACCCAGTTTATTCTTTTACGAATGGCTCGAAGAGCATTATGTAGGGCTCTTAAGAAAGACTGTAAAGAAGCAGTTGGGCGAAGAAGGACGTTTAGAGTACAATATAGTAGTAGAGAAATCATCAAATAATAAGCCTTACACAACCAATATGCCATCTAATGGCAATGGCTCAGACGCTAAAAGGCAGTCGATGCCTATACCGGTTGCTTTGAATAAGGATATTAAGAACCCTTTCGTGATACCTGGTTTGAAAAAGCTTCAGGTAGATCCGCAGTTAAATCAGAACTATAGCTTTGAGAATTTTATTGAAGGCGACTGTAATCGCCTTGCACGCTCTGCCGGTTTTGCCGTAGCCGGAAAACCGGGAGGAACTTCTTTTAATCCCTTGATGCTTTACGGAGGCGTTGGCTTGGGAAAGACTCACCTGGCTCAGGCTATAGGTAATGAAATAAAACGTTCACATCCTGATAAGCTGGTGATTTATGTTTCGTGTGAGAAGTTCTGCCAGCAGTTTGTTGATTCATTGAAAAACAATACCATCAACGATTTTGTGAACTTCTATCAGGCAATGGATGTCATCATCATGGATGATGTTCATAACTTCGCCGGAAAAGAAAAAACGCAGGATATTTTCTTCCACATATTTAATCATTTACATCAGTCAGGTAAGCAAGTAATTTTGACTTCCGATAAACCACCTAAAGATCTGGCAGGTTTAGAAGAACGTTTATTGAGCCGTTTTAAATGGGGCCTTTCGGCCGATTTACAGGTGCCCGATCTGGAGACCCGTATGGCGATCCTGAAAATGAAAATGTATACCGACGGCATTGAGTTGCCGGGTGAGGTAATCGAATACGTTGCTCATAACATCGACAACAACGTTCGCGAGTTGGAAGGAGCTATGGTTTCGCTGCTTGCGCAATCAACCTTAAATAAGAAAGAGATTGATTTGGCGTTAGCTAAATCAATGTTAAAGAACTTTATTAAGAATACATCGAAGGAAATCTCGATGGAGTATATTCAAAAGCTGGTTTGCGAGTACTTTGAAGTGCCGGTAGAGATGGTGAAATCAAAAACACGTAAACGCGAAATTGTACAGGCCCGTCAGATTTCAATGTATCTTTCAAAGAGCCACACTAAAACCTCTCTAAAGTCTATCGGCGCATTCTTTGGCGGAAGAGATCACTCAACAGTAATTTATGCTTGCCAAACGGTAGAAGATTTAATAGATACTGATAAAAAGTTTAAGGCTTATGTTCAGGATATCCAGAAGAAATTAAAAATGAGTTAAGCATCATAGATAGAGACAAAATCAAAGGTCCTGGCGTTTTCGTCAGGACCTTTTATATAATATTTTGCTGGTGTTGTGGCAAATTTGCTCAATAGGCAGATCATTTGCATCTCAAGTTCCCTATAGGCAATGACGCCCGAGTACACTGCTGATAATGACATTAAAGGAAACAACGTCCAAAGGGTATCTACCTTGTTCAGTTATAAATAAACGGAACCAAAGCTTTGGATTATAATTTATCGTCGTTTATTTATAACTGATTATTTCGATATCGTCATTTTCGCGGATAATACCTTCATTTAAAGCAATCAGGTTTTGGCCAAATAAAACTTTATTATCGGTACTGCGGTAGCTTGACAAAGTTTGAAGGGGTTCTTTGCCTCTTTTCCCCGTTTCTTGGTCAACTGTAGTTAATATACACCGGGCGCAGGGTTTGGCAACTTTAAAGTGAACTTCGCCTATTTTTATTTCAGCCCAGGTGTCTTCTGCAAACGCATCAGTACCAGATACTACAAGGTTCGGCCTGAATCGATCCATAGGAACCGGCTGGAGTAAGCGCCTGTTCAGGTCGTCTAACGAAGCCTGCGAGATTAACAGGTAGGGAAAAGCATCTGCAAAACTCACCTGCTCATTTCTTTCAGCATATTTGGGATCAACCGGTCTTTTGCCGGTTTCAGGGATGAAAACCAGCTTGCAAGGTCTCTTAAGAAAGTCGCTAAACCATTCGTCTGCTTCATCACTTAGATGAACTGCCGTAACGTCATCGTTCCAGATTGTAACCGCTATATTCCGGCCAGTTTCAGGGTCAAAGTTTAGAGCGATCTTTTGTTTGGGCTCATCTTTACAGTAGATGTGTGCGATGTGACCGGTCATTTCGGTATTTAAAAGAGCAAGCGAATGCTCTACGCGCTGAGTTATGAATTTACCGCTATGGTCCACAAGCATCCAGCGCCTGTCATGCTCAAAACCACGCTGAAGTGCCTTGCATTCGGATCTTCTTATGCCTCCTAAAGATTTAACAGGATAAATAAAGATATCTTGGATCTTCATCAACGTGTTCGTTCGTATTTCCAGTTTTTTCCCTTTCCTTCTGTAATCCATTCTATAGCCGTGGCAATACGCTTATTTCTGGTTTCATCAGTCTTTGCTTCCTCAAACCACTCAATATATTCTTTTCGGTGCGAGTTGCTGAAATTCTCAAAATGTGCCTTCGCTATCGGATTATGGTTCAAAACCTCTGTGAAATAATCCGGCGTCTCAATAACAGCCTTGGTTTGTGCAGTGCTTTTGGATACTTTAATGCCTTTTTCATTCAATACAATAGCCTCCCGGATATACGATATCAAAACCGCGTCTTCAGGTAAATCAGCGATCGATTTTATACGCCCAAATTGTCCCATGGCATTCGATACTTCTTTTTGCAAAATCTTTAGCGGGTCTGTAAGTAAAGCGCTTTTCCAGAATCCGAAGGCGCAGTGTTCTTTAAACGAGGCCATGCTACAGAGCGTTCCTTTGCTGTCAAAATGAGGAAAGCCCCATTTTACAGTTTCCAAAATTTCTGGCGAGGCTTGGTGGACAAGGTTTCGGATATGATTTAAGACAGGCTTGGCAAAGTCTGCCGATTTTTCGATGTACGCATTTATACGTGGATCATATTTTTCCATAACGCATTTTTATACGAATATATTGGAAATAACTTTGGGCAGCGATTATCCTAATTTCCCCAGCTTCAATAAGGCATGAAAGGCTGCGCTGGCGTGTAGTGCCTGAGGAAGTTGGTTATTCAAAACCAGGTCTTTGAATTCGTCGATGTTTACGGTCAGCACCTCTATCTCTTCGCGGCCGTCTAAATGTTGTTCCTGTACCTTTCGGCCTCCTCTTGCCAGATAACTGGATGTGATATTGGCCGAAGTTGAGGGGTTGGCATGCAGAATGCAAAGAGGCTCTAATGACTCGAATTGATATCCTGTTTCTTCCAAAAGCTCTCTCTCAATTGCCTTTTCCGGTGTTTCACCCGGATCAATGCACCCTCCGGGTAATTCAAGAATCACTTTTTCGGCGGCATGCCGGTATTGCCTGATCAGTATTACCTCACCTTCCTCAGTAAGTGCAATTGCGTTCACCCAATTCGGGTATTCTAAAACGTAATAATCATCAATCAGGGTACCATCCGGCATTCGACAGGTATCCACTCTCAGGGTAGCCCATTGTTCTTTCACCAGATATCTTGAACTGAGTTTTTCCCACTTCAAAGCACTACTCATACTGCTCATTGTTTAAGAAATTGTCGATCATTTCCCTTCTGCTTAGATTTTCGAACGATTGCTGATGGTGTTCGGTTTCCAGGAGGTTCAATACAAGTGCAACTTTATGTGCTAACGCCGCACATTCTTCGGTATCCTGAAAAGGATGAGCACTTTCAAACATCAAATGAGCAAGTGCATTAAGCTTTTCGGCTGAATAATTTCTTCCTCTTAACTCAGTCTCAAAGTCTTCAACTGTGCTATTTTCGAGAAATTTTTTCTCGAAGCCAAAATTCTCAGAAAGGGTTTCCTCGCTGGTTTTCAAAGCCTCGTCAAAATTCCCCTGGTTTTTTAACCCGATAATTTTTGCAATAACTTGTGCAAGTTTTTGAATCTCTGCCTCAATAAAATCTTTTCGAATCATAATGTGTCTATTTAATTAAGCCACTACCAGCTTCCTCCGGAACCACCGCCACCAAAGCTTCCTCCTCCGAATCCGCCGAAGCCACCACCGCCGCCTCCGCCAAATCCTCCCGAGCCACCACCGAACCCTCCAAAGCCGCCCCCGCCGCCACGATTGCCCATGCCAGACATCAATGTCCACCAAAATAAGCTTGATCCGCCACGACTGCCGATAATCTGTCCGCCTTTTCCTCCTCCGCCTTTGCGCGATAAAAAGAAAATGACGAGAATTATTATAATAATTAATCCGGTTGGGAATTTGTTCGGCTTTCCCGAACTCTTTTTTGGATTGGTATTTTTGTATTCGCCTTTAGTATAAGCTATAATCGCATCGGTGGCTTTGTTGAGTCCGCCAAAATAATCACCTTCCCTAAACCTTGGATTAATTTCATTGAGCCGGATGCGAGCGGCGGTAGCATCAGGCAAGGCGCCCTCTAAACCGTAGCCGGTTTGAATTGACATCTTCCGGTCTTTCAACGCTACAAGAATCACGATGCCGCTATTCTTTCCTTTTTGTCCCACACCCCAGGCTTCTCCCAGCCTTGCAGCGTAAGCGTCTACGTCGTAGTTACCCACAGATTGTATCATTACAATCGCAACCTGGATAGATGTTGAATCGTCAAACGCTACCAGCTTTTGCTCTAAATGGTTCAGTTGGTCTGGCGAAAGTGTGTTGGTGAAATCGTTTACAAGTCTCGGTGGATTTGGCTGCTTGGGGAATTCCTGGGTAAAGCCGTTGAGGCTAAAGAATATTAAAAAGGTAATCAGGAAGCTTAGTTTCTTGGATCTCATTTGCCTGTGGCTGTTTTATCAGTATTTCTGCAGGAACTACATATAAGAAATGTCGTCCGACAATTCATTTTTATCACCATCGGTATAAGGGAAATATTGTTTCAGTTTTTCGCCGGCCATATTAATGCCGGTAATCAGCGCCTGAACAATATCACCGGACTTAAAATGGTTAAGCATGGCGTCTTTGGTAGTGTCCCAAAAATCTTCAGGAACAACTTTGTTAATCCCTGCATCTCCAATGATGGCAAATTTATGGTCTTCCGTAGCGATATAAATCAGCACTCCATTTCGGAGCGCTGTTTTATCCATACCTATTTTGTGGAAATAGTTTGCAGCCCGGTCTAGCGGAGATTCCTTGCAATGCTTTTCAGCACTGATCCGTATTTCTCCGGACGTGTTTTTTTCGGCAGCTTCAATAGCCTCACGAATTTGTTCCTGTTCTGAATCTGTAAATAGAGGCATTATTGTCGTTTAAAATTCAACTTTCGGCGCATTTTGAGAAGCAGCATCTGCCTGAAAATATCCCTTCTCTTTAAATCCGAACATAGATGCAGTAAGGTTTGATGGGAATCTTCTGATTTTAGAGTTATAAGCCTGCGTTACTTCATTGAACTTCTGCCTTTCTACAGTGATCCGGTTTTCGGTTCCTTCAATTTGTTCCTGCAATTGCAGAAAGTTTTGATTTGCCTGCAATTGGGGGTAATTTTCAGTAACCACCATCAATCTCCCCAAAGCAGTGCTCAATTGTCCCTGTGCTTGATTGAACTTCTCTATTGCTTCTGGTGTAAGTTTGGTGGGGTCTACGTTTACCGCAGTAGCTTTCGCACGTGCTTCAATTACAGCTGTAAGTGTCTCTCTCTCGTGGCCCGCTGCGCCTTTTACAGAGGCAACCAGGTTCGGAATCAAATCGGCTCTTCTTTTGTAGACGTTTTGCACCTGGCCCCATTGTGCTTTAACTTGCTCATCGAGGTCTACCATAGTGTTATATCCGCACGATGATACAGATAGCATTGTAAATAATCCGGCTAGGGTATAAATAAATTTTCTCATGATTTAAAGGTTATTGCTTTTCGTTTTTGGTATCAAAATCTATTCCTTCTATGTGTAAATTAAAATATTAAGCATTTGTTAGACATTCTGTCAGTAAAATAGGATAAAATCTCTTTTTGTTTGTATCCCTGCAGATTAGCGTTCTTCTTTTCAACATGCTTCAGCTGCCAGGATTGGCTATCAGGCCTTTTTTAAGTAGTTCTGGTCGCTTCCTATCAAAGCCCGCGCTGGCTTCCAGCTTCCAATGTGGAAATCTACCACTTTAGATGATTAACAGAGATATTATTTTGCATAAATATAAAAAGATGAACCGGGTTAAAAGTTTGGTCTACCTGAAAACTTTTGTAACAATTAGTTAAGAATAAGCGTATAGAAAATTTACGCCATCTGTAATGTTATTTAGAAAGATGAAGCAAACAACTAAAGTGCTTTTACCTTTAGGGTTATTTATGTCTATAGTAATTCCTGTTACTGTAAAGAGTTTATTTACCGAAACCGATTTTTTCGAAAGCGATGGTGATTCTAAAATCGATTTTCTGCAACCTTATAAAACTAAACCCGAAACTGTTACCGGTCTGCCTGAATTGTCGGTAGGCGAAGACGGGGAAATGCAGATCTTAGAGCCTTCGCCCCAAAGCCGGGTACATTCGCAGTCAGAAAAATCTTCCGAAAGAGGTTCCCGGGAAAGGAAATTAAACATGCCTTCTAGCATTACTCCCGCTAGCCAATCTGAGGCGGTGACCGAAACCAGCAGTATTGGTAGCATTGAGATGAATTATAAATAATCTCTTTCTGTCCAGCCAAAGTCTTAAATTTGTTGGTCCGGGATAAAAACCTGGCCCAGCATGATTAAAGAAATAGAACTGGTATTGCTTCCTGCCGAAGCATCCGACGCAAAATCAATACATAATAAGGCAGCGACAAGTTTGCGCATACCTTCCGCCAAAATCTCTGAACTTCGAATTCTTAAGCGATCTATCGACGCCCGGGGTAAACAAGTGGTTTATCGTGTAAAGGCCCAGGTCTTTGTCGACGAAACACCCGCCCCCGAAATTTTTTCTATAAATTATCCCAATGTTGCCGATAAAAAGCCAGTTCTGATTGTCGGCGCCGGTCCGGCAGGTTTGTTTGCTGCATTGCGTTGTATCGAACTGGGTTTAAAACCAATAGTACTTGAGCGCGGCAAAGACGTAAAGCAGCGTCGCCGTGATCTGGCAGCCATTAACAAAGAAGGTGTAATTAATCCTGAATCGAATTATTGCTTTGGTGAAGGTGGGGCGGGCACGTATTCAGATGGCAAGCTCTATACGCGCTCAAATAAACGGGGAGATATCCAATATGTGCTTAAAACCCTGGTGGCTCACGGGGCTACGCCAGATATTCTGATCGATGCCCGTCCGCATATTGGAACCAATAAGCTTCCGCAGATAATTGTGTCTATACGAGATAATATTTTAAACGCAGGTGGAGAGGTGATATTCGATTGCAAGGTTACAGACTTTATCATTAAAGGCGGCGAAATTAGAGGAGTGAAAACTTCTTCGGGTGAAACGTTCAGCTCAGAAAAAGTGATTCTCGCAACCGGCCATTCTGCCCGCGATATCTATTATCTGCTGCAAAAGCAGAAAATTCTGTTAGAAGCAAAGCCCTTCGCTTTGGGTGTGCGGATTGAACATCCCCAGGAAATTATCGACAAAGCACAATATCATTGCGAAATACGCGACCCTTATCTGCCGCCGTCATCCTATAGTTTTGTAGAACAAGTTGAAAATAGAGGAGTGTTTTCCTTTTGTATGTGTCCCGGGGGAATTATCGCGCCCTGTGCAACGGATTATAACGAGATCGTAGTGAACGGCTGGTCTCCATCAAAGAGAAATAATCCCTTTGCCAATTCCGGCACTGTGGTTCAGGTTAACCTGGAAGATATAAAAGGTTATCAAAATCCCTTTTCATTGTTAGAGTTCCAGGCCGAAACAGAGCGAAAAGCGTATGCAGCGGGTGGAGGGAAGCTGGTCGCGCCAGCTCAAAGGCTGGTGGATTTTGTTGAAGGCCGACTTTCCACTGATCTTCCCAAAAACTCTTACTTGCCCGGCACCAAATCATCCGATTTAAAAGAGGTTCTTCCGAGCTTCGTGTATTCCAGGTTAAAACAGGCTCTGCCAGTGTTTGGAAAAAAAATGAAAGGCTATTATACCAATGAAGCAATTCTGGTCGGCGTAGAGTCCAGAACTTCATCGCCTGTCAGAATCCCGAGAGATAGAGAAACTCTGCAACACCCTCAACTTAAAGGATTGTTTCCCTGTGCTGAAGGTGCGGGCTACGCAGGGGGAATAGTGTCTGCCGCTATCGATGGCATGAATTGTGCAGAAGCTGTATTAACAAGTATATAAAACTTAGATAATGAAAAGGACTATAGTGTTAGGAGCTACCCCAGATTCAAGCAGATATGCATATCTCGCATCAAATAAGTTGGCCAGATATGGACACGAAATAATTAACGTGGGCATCAAGTCAGGCGAAGTGGCGGGTGTCCCGATTGAAAAGCCTGAATATATTCACCACGAAGTAGACACTATCACTATGTATGTAGGCACCCGCAACCAGGAGCCGCTCTACGACTATATATTAAATACCTGTCCCAAACGGATAATTTTTAACCCCGGCACCGAGAATCCAGAACTTGAACAATTAGCCGAACAAAAAGGAATAGAAACCGTATTAGGATGTACGTTGGTTATGCTTTCAACAGGCGAATATTAATTGGAGGCATGCCAGCTGTTTCAATAACTTACAACCAGCATGACCACCTTATCATTATCACACACAGCAATTATTAAACAATACCTTCCTTCCCTTTATTTTATCGCCGTCGTAGTTTGGATGACAGTGGAGACCGATAATATGTGGATTTCTTTGATCGCCCTTCCCTTTATCATCCAGATGATTTTGAATAACAAATATTTAAACCTAACTCTGGGGTCGGTTATGATTCTTTGGTCCGCCTATATGGCCTGGGCAACGTTCTTTAAAATTGATAATACAGTTTTGTTTATATCGGTAGCTCTGTGTTTCACGGTGTTTAACTTCTACATGTCTCGAATGATGTTCTTAAATCAGAGTTTCACTATCTCGGCTCTCCGGGAGAATAGCCTCGACGAGACTATGTTTATATAAGTATAATAAGTAGCTATTTAAGGATAGGGTAAATTTTGTCAGTTATGTATTAAGGTACTGCTTTCAATTCATACGCCTGCACCTCTTGCAATGCTCCGTTGCGTCAGGCTTATTCTTCAATGTATAGCTTTCATTGCCCGATTTGCATAATTAACACGCTGCGTAATAGCATCTTTCTGAGCGTGTAATGAGTTAGAGCGCTATTGTCTCCAGTTTATCGGCAATTAAATGTAGGGTAGCCTCATCGACTATCCCGCAATTCTTGCAGATATGCATAAAGCCCCGGCGATCAGGCTCAAAGCTTGCCACCAGTGCCCCGTTTCTTAAAACCTCAAACTTACAGCGGTTATCATCTTCATGGTGTACGTAATCAATAACCTCAAACTGTAATTTTTCCTCATCCTTCAGTACTACTATTTCAAATCTGTCCATTGGCTGTATATAACTCTGAACATAACGCTGCAATTTTTTGAATGTTTGGTTCAGTGGATTCCGCCTTTAGTGGGTCTAATTATTTAATTACCAATACTAAGCATTCAATAGCTTCATGAAATCGAGGTCAAAAAAGGTAAATTATCCTTCTAGCCAATATAAAAAACGTAATACAACCCTTGCCTTGCAATGTTAAAAGGGTTATCTTTGTAGCCCCATCGCGAGGAAGGGGGCGAACTGAAGCGGTTTTGACAGAGAAGGAAAGTATGATCAAGGGCGATTTAAAAAATAAAGTCTTGATA
>NZ_JAFMZO010000002.1 GCF_024436395.1 Paradesertivirga mongoliensis
TGAGTTCGAAGAAACTTTTATATATTCGAAGAGAACATCTGACACTTTTTAAAACCTATTAACTGTCAGATCAAGTTGTGGCTATTACATATAAACGGTTGGGATATCCTGGCATCTATTAACTTAAGCAGATGATCTGCTATTATCGACAATAGTGCGGAATGTAAGATTAACTCTTGGTTTGTTAACCATTTTGGTAGGTGGCAGCCGATGTAACCAATTGCTCTGTGTTGGGCCCTTCATCACCAACAGGCTCCCATGTTCCAAAATCAACGAAATGGTTTCTTTAGTTTGTTTATGCTTAAATGCGAACTTTCTTTCTGCACCAAAAGACAATGAGCCAATTGCCCCATTTCTCTTTAAATCTTTTTCGCCATCGCTGTGCCAGGCCATTCCTTCGTCGCCGCTATGGTATAAATTAAGAAGACAAGAGTTGAAAGTTTCACTTGTTGCCTGTTCGATTAACGTTTTGAGTTCGAGCAATTCATTTGTCCAGGCTAAAGCTCTTTTGGTGGTGTTGGAATAGGTGTATTCAAATTCAGAATCACCATACCAGGCTACTTTCCTTTTAGTAATAATCGACTTGCCGAAAATTATAGCCTCATCGTTTTTCCAATCGATAGAATGCAGTAAGGATTCGTAATACCAATTTGCATCAGAAGCTGAGACAACTTTCCCATAATAATTTACTATCCCGTCCTTCGGAAGCAAGTTTCGCAAAAAATTTGGTTCGTTATTAAAAAGATCCACTTCCGAGTGTGTTTATTTCAATGTCACGATAGCGACTGAACGTAGAATTAATAATTTGAAGTTTGGTTTTCGTCTATCTCCCGGGTCAATTTTGTAAAACCAATCACTTCTCCATTATCATCATGCAGAGCTGTAATAAGGATGCTACCCCAAAATATGGATCCTCCTTTTTTTAAGCGCCTTCCGATATGTCTTGCTCGTCCCTCCTTTTTTGCCTGTTCTATCAATTGCTCCGGAAGGCCAGCTTGCCTGTCTTGCGGCATATAAAAAAGTCTGAAGTTCTGCCCGAGTATTTCTTCCTCCTTATAACCCTTAATCATTTCAGCCCCTTTATTCCAGGTTAAAATAGTTCCATCAATGTCTAATAAAATAATTGCATAATCCTGAATCTCAGCAATCATTTGTTGATGAAGTTTTTCGAGTACTTCTCTTTTCTTCATAACCGCAAAGGTAACATTATACCAGGCGGAAAAAGCGACCAATTTATTGTAAAACAATTGATACGTTTTCCGCAGTTATTTCTGTTTTTCTAACACCCGGATTAACTCTTCAACTCCCAGTCTTGTGCCATTAAAATAACTTCCATTTCGAAACTCGGGAAACATTAAGTCGTCAAGCACTCTTTTCGTGTCCATGTCGGTTAGCGACTTTTCGACCCCCAGGCCATTGGTTATTCTTACCCGTTGCAGCGAAGGAGAGATTCCTATTAAAACCCCGTTATCCTTCCCTTCTTTCTTACCAACTTGCCAGGCTCCGGCTAATCGAAGAATATATGAATTGAAGCCCTCTAATGTCGTCATCGTGCTATCAAGGCTCAGGATTTTAATTTCCATAGATGTTCTCTTTTCAAACGTGCGGATTATGGAATCTAACACTTTCTCTTCTGCTGAGGAATAGATGTTGGAGAAATCGCTGACACTGCCGGTCGGCTTCGGAAAAACTATCGCAGCTGGCTTTTCGGACTGGCCGCATGCAGAGTTGAGGATAAGGAAAAGAAAAATTAGTTTTATCGCAAATTTCATATCAGCGAAGGTGCAAATTTTTGGTCAGAAAGAATATTTAGCCATTTAAAGATGTTTAAAATACGGCCTTATTTCTATGACACTAACATTGGCTAATTTGAATGAGTTTCGAGCGGAAAAAGCGCAGCAAAATGCCCGCAGATGGAAAGGGTTCGTAAATGATGTTTCGTATGAAATCGACTACAGCGAACCGACATCGAAGAAGTGTAGGTTAGTTGCCTTATTAAATAAGCAGAATATAGCTTTGAGCAAAGCGCTGGAGAATTTCCAGCGCTTTTTTATATTTAGGCAGCAACCAGCTTACTGGTACTCCGATAAACATATGCATTATATATATGTCTTCGGGCAAATCTTCCGGGTGAATCAGCGTTAACAAGCTTTACATACACAGCTTTTGGCACATCAAAATATTCGTACTCACTTCCATCCATAAAGCTGATCTTTAGTATCTGAGATTTATACTCAAAATCGGCTATCGCTGATGTGGTGGTGGTTAATGTATACTCGGCGAAAGTCTGACTGCGAGTTTCGGGAGCTATACTCACCAAAAAATGATACGCTTCAATAATGGCCTTACTTTTTTCTTCGGCTTCCAGTTTGCTTGCTTCACTATCCTGGAACTTGTCTGGGTGCCAGTTTTTCATCATACTGCGGTAACTGTTTTTTAGTTCCAGTAAACTTGCAGCTTCGTTTACCTCTAACAACTTCCTGAACTCAACTATTTTTTTCATCTATGTATCTTTAATTCAACGAAGCCCTGGCTTTTTTGAAAATAATTCGACAAAGGTACGGCTTTCCGGGTTATAAAAGTCCTGTTCTTCAGATTTAGGGCATTTCCTCATCTGAGTGGAAGCTTTAAAACTTCTGCACTTACTAAAATCCTTCCAGTTTTATCGTCCTATCTATTAACTTTACCTCTTTATGGAGAACCAGGATAAAAAAAGAGAGTTGATTATTGAAACAGCTGTAAAACGCTTTGCACATTTCGGATTGGCAAAAACGACGATGACCGATATAGCCTCTGATTTATCACTTTCCAAAGCCTTACTCTATTACTATTTTCCAGATAAAATAAGCTTGTATGCTGCCGTGCTCGAGAGCATCATCCGTGAAATGAGCGACAGTCTTAATAAAAGCATCGCCAAGATAAAGGAGAGTCAGAAAGCCTTATTCTTTTACCTCACTAAAAGACATGAGTACATTTTAAAGTACCATAATATCCTGGATTATATTCGCATGTCGGGTACAGAACTTCCCGTAAGTGTGCAAACCATTTTGCTACAAGCCCGTGCTGCCGAACAGAAATTACTTTCTTCCATCATCCAAATTGGAGTGGATTCGGGCGAGCTTCAGGTTGCCGAAGTAGACGAGGCTTCTGCGCTCTTGCTCGATGCACTGATGGGTATGAGAGCGGTTGCCCTACAAAACAAACAACCGTTTCAGCTTCAACGGCAGCAATTTGAAGCTCTCTTAGTCCGCCAAAAACAATTGGGTGAGATCTTTCTGAAAGGGCTTAAATAACAGGCCAGTTTCAACGACTATCGCAGCAATACCGTTCCAACAATACCACTCCTGTCAAGCTATTGTAACTAATTTGATAAAACTCAACTTTTTCATGCTCGGGCTTGCGGGTTAATTCCTCTTATTGTACTTTTGACTATTATATTAAAATAGTCAAATAGTTAAAAGGTAAGGAGATATTAATTTGATCGTTGCAGACAAGAAGCGGGAGTTGATTTTGGAGAAGGCGGTAGCACGGTTTGCTCATTTTGGAATTCATAAAACCACAATGAATGAAATTGCGGATGATCTGTCGATGTCTAAACCATCCGTTTATTATTATTTCCCGGATAAGATCAGCCTGATAGTAGCGGTAATTGAGCGAATATTCGGCGAGTATGTTGAGAAACTTGCGGTTTTACTGGATAAGGCCACTGGTGTTGAAGAAGCGATTTTTTCAATGCTAGAACTTAGAAGAGAGTTTTATCAGAAATACTTCATGCTGCACCTGGGCGACAATCCGCACGATACGCCTTTCGCCAACGCAGACATTAAGGAGTCAATAGTAAATATCAGAGCAAGCGAAGTATTGCTCTTACAACAGGTCCTGGAGCGTGCGATTAAGCAGGAGAAAATAAAATCTGCCGATGCAGCGCATACCGCAGAACTTTTCATGGATACGCTTTCAGGAATCAGCGTGTGTGTTATGGCCAAACAAGCACGTCAGCCTATGCCCGATCAAAAGGGATTTGACGAAGTGCTTTCTAAGCAGAAAGAAGTCACACACTTATTTTTAAAAGGACTAACCCGGGATGATGGAACCGCGAATTGAGGAGACCGCAGAGAAGCTATTTTTTACCTACGGATTAAAAAGCGTATCGATGGATGACATTGCCAGGGAAGCGGGTGTGTCGAAAAAAACGATCTACCTGTACTTTAGGGATAAAAACACTGTAGTACTTAGCATTATCAGCAAGCTGGTTGCACAGCAGGAAGATCTGCTTAAACAAAGTTTAAAAACATCTGAGAATGCAATCCATGAAGTAATACTTATGGCTGAAAACGTGCAGACCCTAATGGGGAAACTGCGCCCGGTGATGCTGTATGACCTGCATAAGTATTTTCCGGAGTCGTGGAAACTTATTAAACAGTTCAAAGAGAAGAGCCTTAAAAATGCCTTTATACAGAATCTTGAAAAAGGAATATCGGAGGGTCTTTTTAGAAAGGATCTTGATTTTGAAATCATCAGTCAGTTTGAGCTGATGCAATTCGACTCGTTTTTTAACTCGGATAGTTATCCGGCCGGCCAGTTTAAATCCCAAGCCGTCATCAGCCAGATCACCCGGCTTTTCCTTTACGGAGTTGGGAGTGCAGAAGGACAAGTAGTAATTAAAAAATACTTTGAGAATCAAAACAATGAATATAACTAATAGAACAATAGCAATAACACTGTCGCTTTTGCTGGTACTGAGTGGTGTCGGCTCAACAGCACAGACGGTAAATCTGACATTGAAAGAGGCGTTAAATTATGCGCTCAAAAACAATGCAAATATTAACAAGGCAAGGCTTGAGGTAATTAACGGCCAACTCGAAACGGACGAAATCCGCGCCAGAGCATTGCCGCAAGTGAATGGTTCGGCTACACTTACCGACCAGCTGATTATTCCGCAACTGGTGGTTGGCGATCAGACCTTCAAAATGGGCAGGCAGTGGAACGGAAACGCCGGAGTAAATTTCAGTCAGCAACTCTTTAATCAACAGGTTTTCACCGGATTGAAAGCGGCCAAAGCAGGCGAAACTTTCTATAATCTTAGCGCCGAACTGACTGAAGAAAATGTATTACAGCAAGCTGCCTCAGCCTATTATCAGGTACTGGTAACCCGCGAGCAGCTAAAAACCATAGACGCGAATATTACTTCCATCAGCAAGATTGAAAGGACCGTAGCCGACCAGTTTAAAAACGGCCTGGCCAAACGTATAGATCTCGACCGGGTGCGGGTTAACCTTACTAATATAAAAACCCAGCGGGAACAGATCGCAAATGCTATCATCCAGCAGGAAAACCTTTTGAAATTTTATATCGGCATGCCAGTTGAAACAGAGATAGTTATCCCGGCAACGGAATTAAATACTATTTCTGCAGATGCCCAAAAGCTCTCTGAAGATTTTAAGGTAGAAAACCTGACCCAATACGAGCTTCTGGAAAAACAAAAAGAGCTGCTGGGTTATCAAAAGAAAGCCGCACAGGCAGAGTACTACCCTTCTCTGGCGCTGACGGGTAACTATGGTTATACCAGCACCAGCGATAAGTTTGATATTTTAAAAGGCTCGGGATCTACGGCAACTAAATATGATGCCTCGGCTATTGGTTTGTCGCTCAGTATTCCAATTTTTGATGGCAACGCAAGGAAATCCAGAGTAAAACAGGCTGAGAACGAGATTCAGCAGCTAGAAGAGGACATCAAGAACACTACAAACTCGCTTACTCTGGCTCACCGCAACGCTAACCTTGCAATTCGCAACAGCATTAACACTATTAGCGCTCAACGCGAGAACGTGACGCTGGCGAAGCAGGTTTACAGCAGCACTCAGAACAATTACAATAACGGTTTGGCTACATTAACCGATTTGCTAAATGCAGAGACTTCGTTAATCGATGCGCAGAACAGCTACACCCAGGCCTTGCTAAACTATAAGCTGGCCGAAATCCAATTAATTCAATCTAACGGAAATATAAAATCGCTATTAAACTAACAAAATGAAGAAAAGAGGAATCATAACCATATTAGCAGTCGTCGCTGTCTTGTTTTCGATTGCATGGGTACTAAAAAACAATAAAAAGAAAAACGCCGAGACCACCGCTGTGGTGGCATCTGGCAACTCGGGGGCTGTGGCGGTGAATACCGAAAAGGTAACTAAATCGGAGGTTAATCTGGATTTCAGTTCGAACGGAACGTTTATTGCGAACCAGGACCTGACACTTTCGGCCGAAAACTCCGGTCGTGTGACCCGTATTTTAGTAGATGAAGGTTCACGTGTAAGTAAAGGCCAGGTGGTAGCACGTATTGACGCCGACTTGTTGAACGTTGATGTGGAGACAGCACGTGCCAATTACCAAACTGCCGTACGTGATTTGGAACGCTACGAAAGTTCATTTAAAACAGGCGGGGTAACCCAGCAGCAGTTAGACAATGCCCGCCTTAATGTACGCACGTCGAAAGCACGTCTATCGTCTGCCAGTATCAAATCTGGTGATGCCAATATTAAAGCGCCTATTTCCGGAATTGTCAATAAGCGTTTCATTGAGCAGGGTTCTTTTGTTAATCCCGGAATGCAATTGTTTGAGATAGTTGATGTTTCTAAACTAAAACTTAAGGTAACGGCGAATGAGACCCAGGTAGTCAACCTGAAAGTTGGCGACCGCGTGGCAATTAAGTCTAACGTTTTTCCTAATAGCTCATTTAGCGGAAGGGTAAGTTTTATTGCTCCGAAGGCAGATAACAGCCTTAACTTCCCGGTTGAGGTACAGGTAAGCAATAACGCTGGCAACCAGCTTAAGGCAGGAATGTACGGTACGGCAGTATTCGATTTCCCGAAACAAAATGCATCCCTTACTATTCCGAGAACCGCTTTTGTAGGCAGCGTAAACAGCAATAAAATCTACGTTCTTGAAGGAAATAAAGCAATCGAACGGCAAGTTACTGCTGGTAGAACATTTGGCTCCCGCGTAGAGATTCTGGACGGATTAAAAGAAGGTGAAACGGTAATTACCAGCGGCCAGATCAACTTAGTTGATGGTACGGAGGTGATGGCGGTAAAATAAGAGACAAGAAAAAAGAAGGCCAGAGTCAGGAGATTGGGCGCAGAAACGTAATGCGAATCGCGTCTCAAATCTCACATCTCCTATCTAAAATCTAAATAAAATGAAAATAGCTGAAATATCTATAAAACGCCCGACCATAGTGGTGGTACTTTTTACAGTACTCTCGCTGTTGGGAATCATAAGCTACCAATCGCTGAATTATGAGATGCTTCCAAAGTTCTCTCCTTCGGTGGTTTCGGTAGTAACAATCTATCCCGGTGCGTCGCCTAGTGAGGTGGAGAACACCGTGACCAAAAAAGTAGAGGATGCCGTTTCTTCGATGGAAAACATTAAGAAAATCCAGGCAACCTCTTACGAAAGTTTATCACTGGTAAGTATACAGTTAAAAACCGGAACAGATGTAAACGTATCATTAAACGATGCACAGCGAAAAGTAAACTCGATACTTTCTCAGTTACCTGAGGATGTGGAGGCCCCTTCGCTGAATAAATTCTCGTTAGACGACCTACCCATCATTACTATGTCTGCAACAGCCAACATGAACGATGCTGAGTTTTACGACATGGTGAAGAACAGAATTGTTCCTACTATCTCGCGGGCCGAAGGCGTGGCGCAGGTGAATATTATCGGAGGCCGCGAACGCGAAATCCAGGTGAATATTGATGAAAATAAGCTTGAAGCTTACGGATTACCTTTATTATCGGTTCAGCAGGTTATCTCGTCGTCAAACCTCGACTTCCCTACCGGAAGTATCCGTACAGAAGATCGTGACATTTTGGTACGTCTCTCCGGAAAATATGGAAATGTTGAAGAACTGCGAAACCTGATCGTATCAGATAAAAACGGCGTCCAAGTGCGACTAGGCGATGTAGCCGAAGTCCAGGATACTCAGAAAGATGTTGAAAAAATAGCACGGGTCGACCGCAAAGCAGCTATTGCCCTACAAATTGTGAAGCAAAGCGATGCAAATGCCGTATCTGTGAGCGAGGGCGTAAAGAAAAGCGTTGAAGCATTGCAATCAGAATATAAAAGCATTAATCTTGGGCTAACCATTGCTTCAGATAGTTCGATTTATACTCTTGAATCCGCTGATGCCGTAATCCACGATTTGTTTATCGCGGTTATCCTGGTGGCTTTTGTGATGTTGTTCTTCTTACACAGTTTGCGTAACGCAGCCATTGTAATGGTTTCTATTCCGGCATCTTTGATCGCTACGTTCATCGGTATCAATATGCTGGGCTACACGCTAAATCTGATGTCGTTATTGGGATTATCGCTCGTGGTAGGTATCCTGGTCGATGACGCGATTGTGGTATTAGAAAACATTTACCGCCACATGGAAATGGGTAAGAATCGCGTGCGGGCTGCTTACGAAGCTACCAAAGAAATCGGCTTCACGGTAACCTCTATTACGCTGGTAATTGTGGTGGTGTTCTTCCCTATAGCAATAAGCACTGGTCTTGTATCTGATATCTTGCGCCAGTTTTGTATGGTGGTAATTATCGCAACTTTATTGAGCTTGCTTACTTCTTTCACTATCGTACCCTTGCTTTCATCACGTTTCGGAAAACTGGAACATATAGAAGGCAAAAACATCTTCGGAAGAATCATCTTAAGCTTTGAAAGAGGTCTGGATAAATTCACAGCATGGATTACCAAGATCCTTCAATGGTCTTTGGGACATAAAAAGACCGTTTTGGGAGGAACAGTGGCCCTGCTTATCGCTTCATTCGCGCTGATTGGCGGCGGTTTTATCGGTACAGAGTTCTTTCCAAAAAGTGATCGCGGGCAATTCATTGTTCAGATAGAGCTTCCTAAAGATGCGTCGATAGAGCAAACCAATCTGCTTACATCCAAGGCGGAACAGATCTTAAGCACCAAACCCGAAGTTACACGATTGATCACTACTGTAGGTCAGGCGAGTGATGGCTCTGGTTCTCAGCAAGCTCCGGCGTATTCTTCCGAGATCACCGTTCAATTGGTTGACAGAAAATTGCGGCTTGATCGTGCAGATGTGTATGCCGCAAAAATCAAGAAAGAGCTTGCCCCTCAATTGGTTGGGGCGAAGGTAAAAACCACACCGGTAAGTATTCTGGGTATGGCAGAACGTTCTCCTGTGGAAGTAATTGTACGCGGAACTGAACTGGACAGCGTAATGGCTTTTGCAAATGTGGTGAAGAATAAGCTCGCAAAAATTCAGGGTACTACAGAAATTAAGCTTTCGGTAGAGGGCGGTAATCCAGAAGTTAAGGTTCAGGTAGATCGCGACCGGATGTCGGCATTGGGACTGAACCTGCAAACCGTAGGCGCAACTATGCAGACGGCCTTCAACGGCAACACCAATGGAAAATTCCGTCAGGGTGAATATGAATATGATATCAATATCCGGCTGGATAATTTTAACCGAAAAAGCATCAATGATGTACGGGACCTAACTTTTATAAATACCGCAGGTCAAAAAATTAAATTAGACCAGTTTGCAACAGTAACAGAAAGCTCCGGTCCGTCACGTTTAGAGCGCCAGGACAAAACAACTAAGGTTTCGGTACAATCACAGGTTGTTGGTCGCCCCTCGGGAACCATCTTCTCTGAATTGGAAACTCAAATTAAGGATCTACCCCGCCCTGCCGGTGTAAATTATATTTTCGGCGGCGACATGGAAAATCAGAGTGAGGGATTTGGAACCTTAGGAATTGCCTTACTGATGTCGATTGTATTGGTATACCTGATCATGGTGGCACTGTACAATAACTATGTACACCCGTTTGTGGTATTGTTCTCCATTCCACTTTCGATCATCGGTTCATTACTAGCACTTGCGTTGACAAACAATTCTTTAAATATCTTTACCATTCTGGGTTTGATTATGCTTATCGGACTGGTAGCTAAAAATGCGATCATTCTGGTCGATTTTACGAACCAGCAAATTGCTGAGGGCAAAAAAGTACGCGAGGCCTTAATTAATGCCAACCATGCTCGTTTGCGCCCCATTTTGATGACCACCATTGCGATGGTGATTGGTATGCTTCCCATCGCTTTAGCACAGGGTGCCGGTGCCGAATGGAAGAATGGCCTGGCCTGGGTAATTATCGGAGGTCTGTTAAGTTCGTTATTCTTAACGCTGATCATCGTACCAGTGGTTTATGAGGCATTTGATAAGATCATCAAGAAGTTATCGAAAAAGAGTCCTGATAATATTGAAGCCATGATGGAAGAGCCTTTTACCGACGAAATTATGGACGAGGAATATGAGGTGATGGAGTATCAGCGATAGACATCTGTAGAAAACAAAAAGGGCGCCTCCCGGCGCCCTTTTCACATCTAAATCTACCTGAAAAATCCTTCTTATTGAGTAACTGTTATTGTACCCAAATCCTTCACAGAACCCGTAACAACCTGAACATTTTCAATGGTTTTAGGCAAATATGGACTTTGAGGCGCGATATTAACTTTGTACGTTCCTGCTTTCATACCAGGCATAAAAAACTTGCCGGTACTATCTGCAACGGCACCAATCGTATCAATACCTAAAATAGCGTAAACTTTTGAATTGGAATTAGCTGGAGAGACAAGGCCCGTTAAGGCGCCAGAAACGGCACTCGGGATAGCTCTAATTACCGGCTTTAGCATATATTTTCCATTTCCGGTTTTTACTATTGACTTTGCCGCGTCGAAGTCCAACTTCAGAGTGTATTCCATGCCACTTGTGAGGTCCTCATTTACCTTTAATTTTAAACCGGACGATTGTGCGCTGGGTGTAGTTAGAGTGTGAGATACCCCATCAATGATCACTTCGTTACCGGTGTCATTTAAAACCAACCGAATCTCATTAAGCGTGCCCGAAGGGATATCCTGCGAGGCAAGCAAGGTATCTTTGCCCATTCTGAATTTTAGAATATCAAAATCAGCATCAACCGGCAGCGTTGACTCACCTTCTGACGACAGTACACGAATCTCTTTTATGCTAAGAAGAATAGCGTCGTAAGCGCCGGGAGCATCAGTCATCCTGATATTCAGTCGGGTAACAGAGCCCGCATTGTTATCTTTACAGGACGATAAAAAAATCACTGCAAGCAGCGCGGGTAGTAGAATTAATTTTTTCATAATTATGTGTGTTTCTTAAATTACTTTCGTCAAACCTAAATACTGAACATGAAGCTAAGATGAAGATTCGTAAAAAGTTTCGGGAAGGTTAAAAGGAAGCCAGAAAATGCCTGAGTTTAACCCCATTAATGTTGTTTGCTGTCAGGTCATTACCTGTAAAAAATCAAGAGTTGCATGAACGAAAAAGCAAGGCCTCGTCCTCTTATGGAAGTAGCGAAACTTTTCCTGAAACTGGGTTGCATCGGTTTTGGCGGCCCGGCCGTGCATATCGCCATGATGGAGGAGGAAGTTGTGAAAAAGAAAAAGTGGATATCGCAGCAACATTTTCTGGATCTGGTTGGAGCAACAAATCTTATTCCCGGACCTAATTCTACGGAAATGACCATGCATTGTGGCCATCAGCGTGATGGGTGGAAAGGGCTTATAGTGGCCGGAATATGTTTTATCTTACCGGCAGTTATCATTACCGGCGCAATTGCATGGGCCTATCAGCAGTACGGAAAACTACCACAGGTTGAATCTTTCATATACGGTATAAAACCAGCTGTTATTGCGGTTATTTTTTTCCTAATGCTCTCACTCGGCCGAAAGGCTTTGAAAAGTATACAACTTGGCATACTTGGCGGCCTGGCATTTGTATTGGCCCTGTATGGGATTAGTGAGATCTATATTTTATTCGGAATAGGTTTTTTGGGGATTTTACTATCGGGCGTTCGAAACAGGCAATCGCTAAGTTTTTCTCCGCTCGTTTTACTTGTAAGTGATATAGGATCGAATAACTCTAATTTAAAGCTCTTTTGGATTTTTCTAAAAGTAGGTTCGATTCTATACGGAAGCGGATACGTACTGTTCGCCTTTCTGGATGCAGAACTTGTTACCAGTGGCTTAATCAGCAAACAAGAACTCACAGATGCGATTGCCATCGGTCAGTTTACGCCCGGGCCGGTTTTTTCTGCAGCCACTTTTATTGGCTGGCAGATAGCAGGCTTCCAGGGAGCGCTTCTTGCAACCATTGGAATCTTTCTTCCTTCCTTTCTCTTTGTAGCGTTTCTTAACCCCCTTATACCAGTTCTCAGAAAATCAAAGATGATGTCTGCCTTTTTAGATTGCGTAAGCATCGCCTCTGTCGCATTAATCCTGGTCATCTGCATAGAAATGGGAACGGAAGCGATAACCGACTGGAGAACCGCCTTTATCGGCCTTTTGGGATTTGTTGCAGCATTTTCATTTAAGAAACTAAATACAGCATTCATTATTCTTGGAGGAGGATTTCTGGGATATCTGCTTACTTTTATTTAAAATCTGTTCGCCAGGATAATTTTCCGCAAATCTAGCCGTTTAAGAATTAGTGATAAGGTTTAGGTTTGCTCCAAAGTAGAGGTACTTTGGAGCTTTTTTGTTTCAATTCTTCATCTAAACTGCCTTTATCATCGTGCTTACACAAATCCGGCCCTACGGTAATTAAAATGAGTTGACCTGGTGAAGTTTACTTTATATATTCGTAGCCAACCGGCCATGAAAAAAGAAGAGAGCAGAGAACTTCGCACCGAAAAATCATTCAAAGTACCTATTGACTTGATGTGGGATGCATGGACAAATCCCAAACACCTCGCAAACTGGTGGGGGCCCCTGGGATTTACGATCACTATTCATGAAATGGATCTAAGCGAGGGAGGAGAATGGCGCCTAACACTACACGGGCCAGACGGGACTAACTTTCCAAACAGAAGTGTTTTCAAGCAAATCATTCCTAATCAAAAAATTGTATTTGAGCATTTCAACCCACATTTCCTTGCCACAATTATTTTTGATTCTAACACTGAAACTACTAAAGTAGAATGGACGCTGGAATTTGACACGGTCGAGATGCGTGAAATTATCGTAAGCGCCCACAAGGCAGACGACGGCCAGAGACAGAATCTGGAAAAATTGGAAAAGTATCTTTCTACTATCCTCATGCCATAGCAGGACGATGCACTGCTAACCTATCCCATAAAAAATCAAAATATATTTGCGCAGTTATATGACTGCGCATATATTTGCAGTCAAATGGCTGCATAGATGGAACTACGAAGAGATGTTTTTCAAGCGATAGCGGATCCCACCAGACGGGCGATTATTACTCTGTTGGCTTTGCAGGCAATGACTCCGACTGCGATTGCCGAGAATTTTAACTCATCCAGACAAACTATTTCGAAGCATATACAAATCCTGACTGAGTGCGAACTACTTAAACAGGAACAAAACGGACGGGAGATTCTTTACCACATCAATGCAAAAAAAATGAAAGAAGTAGCGGATTTCATTGAACCTTTCCGGAAAATGTGGGATGATCGTTTTAATAAACTTGAAACCATAATGAAAAACTATAAACCGAAAAATTAAACTATGGAGCAAAAAACCCACGTCCATGCCGAAGAAGGTAAACAGGATATAATGATTACAAGGGAATTTGACCTCCCCCTGGAATTACTTTTTAAAGCATATGCAGATCCAGAAATTGTTGAGCAATGGATGGGAACTAAAGTATTAAAGCTTGAAAACAAGAACCACGGCAGTTACCAGTTCGAAACCACCGATCCAAAGGGGAATAAACACGGGTTCCATGGGACAATCCACGAGTTCTGCCTTAACCGGAAAATTACCCGGACATTTGAAATGGAGAATACCCCGTTTGCTGTCCAACTCGAGTTCCTGGAATTTGAAGAACTTACGCAGGAAACAAGCAGACTCAAGATGCATATTGTATTCAAATCAGTTGCTCATAGAGACCAAATGCTGCAGCTTCCTTTTATTCAAGGTATAAATATGGCACATAATCGACTGCAAGACATCCTAAATAAATTAAAATAAACCATTATGACTAGACGAAATAAAATCATCTATTGGATTGCAACCATTTGGCTGGCATTAGGAATGCTGTCGACCGGAATTGTACAAGTATTGAAAATGAAAGAGGAAGTTGCCATGATGACACACTTAGGCTATCCAAGCTATTTTTTAACCATCCTGGGTGTTTGGAAAATATTGGGAGTTATAGTGCTGCTTATTCCTAAATTCCCCATATTAAAAGAATGGGTGTACGCAGGGTTCTTTTTCGTCATGTCGGGTGCTGTATTTTCTCATTCGTTTAGGGGAGACGAGGCAAAAGATTATTTTGGGCCGGTTTTATTACTTGTCCTTACTGTGATATCCTGGTATTTCAGGCCTGCCGGTAGAACATTGAGATCCTTAACAAATTAATATTTATAATATGAACACCATTAAAAAGAAATTGCTACCAGAACAAAGCGAAGAACTGCTAGAGACCTTAAAAGCCCGTTTTGAGAAAAATATGAACCGCCATGCCGGTCTGGAATGGGCAAAAATACAAGCAAAACTGGAAGCCGATCCTGCAAAACTTTGGTCGCTTGACGAAATGGAAATAAGCGGCGGCGAACCGGATGTGGTCGGTTATGATCGGGAAACTAACGAATATATTTTCTACGATTGTTCGGCGGAAAGCCCTAAAGGCCGCAGAAGTATTTGCTACGATCACCAGGCTCTGGAGGCGCGGAAGGAACATAAGCCAGAAAATAGTGCTCTTAATATGGCTACTGATATGGGTATTGAGATTTTAAACGAAGAACAATACCGAGGCTTGCAGAAACTTGGGAAATTCGACACGAAGACATCGAGCTGGGTGAAAACACCTTCGGATATCAGAAAACTAGGTGGAGCTATTTTCTGCGACCGCAGATACGATACAGTCTTCGTATATCACAACGGTGCAGAATCTTATTACGCAGCCAGAGGTTTCCGTGGATCGCTAAGAGTCTGAAAACGAACACTAATCGACACTCCTCGCTTGACCCGAGTACGATTAACTTTCCCTTTTTGAAACGCAACATTTCAACATGAAATTTTATGGATGCGCGACGTATCGGCTAGAGCAGACATCTATATCTAAAAATTATACAAATATGCCCTACTCAACAACTTTTTCCCATTAAATTAGCATGGTCTATGTAAACACAATTGCTTGTAATGATAGTTCAGTCAATGAAACAACCTTATAAACCGCTGCTCCCTTGCATATTGAGCACTTTTGCTCTCCTCTTTTGGGCTATTGCCGAAAAAAACACAACCCAAAGCGTAATAGTATACCTGAAGGTTTATAAACTACTTTCACATTAGGAATTCGTAATCACAATTTTTATTTTGCATTATTACAGTCAGGAGTAATCTCCAGCTGCCGAACTTCAAAACCAAATATGACCATAACCTTAATAGCAACGAAATGCCGCGACTGGCAGCTAAGCCTGATTTTCATATGCTTCTTTATTTTGCCGGCCAGTGCCAAGGAAAGTCCACGAATCCTGATTTTCAGCAAAACCGCCGGATTTCATCATCAGTCTATCCCCAAAGGGATAAAAGCGATTCAGAAACTCGGAATTGATGCCAAGTTCGATACCGACACTACTACTGATGCTAGGCAGATCAATACCGAAAACCTGAAGAAGTATAAAGCTGTAGTTTTCCTCAACACGACGGGCGACATTTTAAACAATGAGCAACAGAGTGCATTCGAAAATTACATCCGTTCAGGTGCTGGCTTCGTCGGGGTGCACTCTGCAACAGATTGCGAGTACGACTGGCCATGGTACGGAAATCTGGTAGGCGCCTATTTTGTGAGCCACCCGCAGCAACAAGAGGCAGTACTGAAAGTACATAACCAAAAGCACCCGGCTACCAAGCATCTGCCCCGTGAGTGGAAGCGGAAGGACGAATGGTACAATTTCAAATGGGTAGCCCCTAATCTAAATGTACTTATTTCACTGGATGAGACGAGTTATCAGCCCGGAAGAAACAAGATGGGAGAAAATCATCCGATGTCCTGGTATCACGAATACGATGGGGGAAGGTCATTTTACACGGCTCTGGGCCACACTGACGAATCTTACATCGACCCCATGTTCTTGCAGCATCTCTTAGGGGGCATCAAATACGCAATAGGTTATAAAAAATAGCAACAGTAAATCAAAAATGAGGCAAAAGAACCAATGGCTTATAGGCATAGTTGCAATAGCTATGCTCGTTTATACGTGCAAGGTAACCCAAAGTGTGGTACAGAGAGATGAGAACGGAAATATTATAGCCGACAAAAATCCCAATACCGAGCCGCTCTCCCCACGGAAAAGTCTTAAAAAAATGTATTTGCAAAAAGGGTATCGCCTGGAACTGGTAGCCAGCGAACCCATGATTCACGAACCGGTCGCAATAGCCTGGGATGGGAACGGCCGCCTGTTTGTTGCAGAAATGAATACCTATATGCAGGACATAGATGGAAAAAACCAAATGAGTCCCATATGTTCCGTTAAAAGGCTTGAGGACACCAACGGAGACGGCGTGATGGATAAGTCTGTTATTTTTATAGATAGCCTGGTCCTTCCGCGCATGCTGCTCACACTCGACGATCGTCTGATTGTCAGCGAAACAAATGTGAAGCATTTATATAGTTACAGGGATACCAATGGAGATGGCGTTGCAGATGAAAAGAAGTTAATCTTCCGCAACGACGAAGTCTCGAGAAACAATCTGGAACACCAGCGAAGCGGGCTGATCTGGAACCTGGACAACAAAATTTATGTTACCTACGAAAATGTCAGGTATGTATACGACCGGGTAAACGACGTATTTAAAACCGAATCTCTTATTGAAGGTTCACGCGGACAATGGGGCCTGACCAACGACGACTATGGCCGCCTGTTTTATTCCCAGGCAGGCTCAGAGGTACCCGCTTTGGATTTCCAACAAAACCCTTTCTACGGACGCCTGGACCTGAAGAACCAATACAGCCGGGACTTTCTTGAAGTTTGGCCAATCATCGCCACCCCCGACGTTCAGGGAGGTGTGGGTCGTCTACGCCCCGCAGACAGCACACTGAATCATTTCACAGCCGTGGCCGGACAATCCATTTATCGGGGAAATTCGCTGCCTGCTGTTTTAAAAGGCGACCTGCTTATTCCCGAACCTGTGGGCCGCCTGATAAGAAGGGCAAAGGTGATCAATACCGATGGTAAGATCACGCTGGAAAACGCCTACCAGAAAGAGGAATTCATTGCCTCTGCCGACATGAATTTCAGGCCTGTAAATACCGCAACCGGTCCTGACGGTTGTTTATATATTGTGGACATGTACCGCGGCATCATACAGGAAGGTAACTGGACCCGCCCAGGCTCGTTCCTCAGGCGCCAGATTCTAGGCAGGCAGCTTGACAAGAATATCGGACGCGGGCGAATTTACCGGCTCGTGCATGATGATATCAAACCGGATAGAACCCTTCCGCGGATGCTGAGTCTTCCTTCTTCTCAACTGATAAAATACCTGTCACATCCTAACGGGTGGTGGCGGGATAATGCCCAAAAGCTGATGGTTGTGCGCGGCGATAAGTCAATTGCGCCACAACTGGCCGCTGTGGCAACTACTTCGGAATCTGAGCTTGCACGCATCCATGCGCTTTGGACATTAAAGGGCTTAGGTGCCCTCAATAATGAAACCTTGATGCAGGCCCTAAAAGATAATGCCCCACAGGTAAGAAGAACCGCAGTTTGGATAAGCGAGGAGGAAGCTATCAAAGGAAACGAGCAAGTGATAAAGGCGCTCGACGCTTTAAAACGCGACCCGAGTGCAGATGTCCGTTTTCAGCTTGCCCTGTCGCTCCGCTTTAGTAAATCTGAAACCGCACAAAATATAGTAAAAGAACTGCTGGCACTTAACGCAGGCAACGAACTGATGACAGAGTCGCAAAAGAAGTATGAAGAAGGCATAAGAACCCGGGCACTGGCAGACGAAAATTCCAAAACGATGACTGCCGAAGAACAGAGGCTGGTGCAAAGGGGGGCAGTTTTCTTCAATCAGCTTTGTGTTACCTGCCACGGAGCCGACGGGAAAGGAGTGCTTAATCAAAATAAAGAAATGCCGGCCCCTCCCCTCGCCGGTTCAAAAAATGTTAACGGCGACCCGGAAAAGCTCGTTAAAGTACTTTTACATGGATTAACCGGACCGGTGGAAGGTAAGGTCTACTCGGATATTATGCCTCCCCTGGGCGGCAACGACGACCAGTATATTGCTTCTGTGCTGAGTTATATTCGAAAGAACCTTGCGGGAAACAATGCACCCATAGTGAAACCATCTGATGTAAAAAAAGTAAGAGACGCAACTGCCGGCAGGAGCAAATTCTGGACCTGGGCAGAACTAAACCAATAGTTAAATGAACCGAAAATTAAGATTAGGAATGATTGGTGGAGGCCAGGGTGCCTTCATAGGTGCTGTGCATCGTATAGCAGCGCAAATAGACGGGCATTACGAGCTTGTATGCGGAGCATTCAGCAGCGATGCTGAGCGCTCCAGGCTCAGCGGCATGGAGCTGGGACTTGCTGAAAACCGCGTATACCGTTCTTACCAGGAATTATTCGAAAAAGAGCAACAGTTGCCCGAAAACCAACGGGTGGAAGTAATCAGCATTGTAACGCCAAACCACCTGCACTTTGAACCGGCAAAACTTGCTTTGCGTGGAGGCTTCCACGTTATCCTGGATAAGCCGATGACTTTTAGTCTGGATGAAGCCAGGCAACTTAAAGAAATTGAAGAGCAATCGGGGAAGAAGTTGTGCCTCACCCATACCTACACCGGCTATCCAATGGTTAAGGAAGCGAAGCAGCTGATTGCGGAAGGAAAGCTAGGCAATATCCGGAAAGTATATGTTGAATATCCGCAAGGCTGGCTAAACAAGCTGGAAGAGGCAAGTGGAAACAAACAAGCAAGCTGGCGCACTAATCCGGCGGAAAGCGGTATTGCTGGCGCAATGGGCGATATTGGTACCCATGCCTTTAATCTGGCAGAATATATAACGGGCTTGCAGGTAACGAAGCTAAATGCAGACATCAATACTGTAGTTGAGGGCCGCCTTCTGGACGATGACGGCTCTGTGCTTCTTAAATTTGATAATGGCGCAAGCGGTGTGCTGTTTGCCACGCAAATTGCTGCCGGAGAAGAAAACAATGTACGAATAAGAATATATGGTGAAAAAGGCGGACTGGAATGGCAGCAAAATGACGCCAATACATTAACAGTTAAATGGCCGGACCGGCCTTCTGAAATCTTAAGAACAGGTTCCGGCTATCTCAGTTCGTTCGCAAAGCATAACACACGTACTCCTGCGGGTCACCCGGAGGGTTATCTGGAAGCATTCGCAAACCTCTACAGGAATTTTGCGCTTACCATAAAGGCGCTTCTCAATAATGAAAAACCCACAGATGAGTCGCTTGATTTTCCGGGTATCACCGAAGGAGTGCGAGGCATGGCATTTATTGAAAACGTGATCGCCTCCGGACAGTCGGATAAAAAATGGATAGATTTTACAGTTTAATTTGAGAAATAGTATGAAAACGATAAAAGGTCCGGGAATTTTTCTTGCGCAATTTTTAGGCGATACTCATCCCTTCAATGGCTTGGAGTCCATTTGCCGATGGGCAGCAGATTTAGGCTATGCCGGAGTTCAGCTCCCGAGTTGGGACAAGCGAATTATTGATCTTCAGAAAGCAGCGGAAAGCAAAACTTACGCCGATGAGATAAAAGGGATTGTAAATGAAAATGGTTTAGAGATCACTGAATTATCGACACATTTACAGGGACAATTAGTGGCTGTAAACCCCGCCTATGATAAATTATTCGACGGCTTTGCACCCGAAGCTTATCATAACTCGCCAAAGGCCCGGACCGAATGGGCCGTTCAGCAACTCAAGTTTGCCGCAAAAGCATCACAGAACCTTGGCTTAAATGCACATGCAACCTTTAGCGGATCTTTGTTGTGGCATACCGTGTACCCATGGCCTCAGCGCCCGGCCGGATTAGTTGATACGGGCTTTACTGAGCTCGCAAACCGTTGGTTGCCCATATTAAACGCGTTTGATGAAGCCGGTGTAGATGTATGTTATGAAATCCACCCCGGAGAAGATTTGCATGATGGTATCAGCTATGAAATGTTCCTCGAAAAAGTAAATAACCATCCCCGGGCATGCCTGCTCTATGATCCATCGCATTTTGTACTACAGTGCCTTGATTACCTTGCCTACATCGACCATTATCATGAGCGGATTAAAATGTTCCATGTGAAAGACGCGGAATTTAACCCTTCAGGAAAACAGGGAGTTTACGGTGGATACCAAAGCTGGGTAAACCGGGCAGGACGCTTCCGCTCGCTCGGCGACGGACAGGTAGACTTTAAATCGATCTTCAGTAAACTGAGCGCCTACGATTTTGATGGCTGGGCAGTGATGGAATGGGAATGCGCAATAAAGCATCCGGAAGATGGAGCAAAAGAAGGTTCAGTGTTTATAAAAGATCATATTATCCGGGTTACCGAAAAAGCATTCGATGATTTTGCAGGTTCTGGAACCAACGACGAACTTAACCGGAATTTGCTGGGTATTTGAGAAGATTGTTATTTCGGATCAACGCAATTTCTTAGAACAGCGAACATCAAAAACAAGATGCCTTCTGATAAACCAGAAGGCATCTTAGTTTAAATGAGTTAGTATCTCACCCTGAAAGACATCCCGTAGGTACGGGGATTCCCAAGGTGAGCAGCTCCAATACCGCTGTAGGCGTAATCTACATATTTCTCATTATCTAGATTACTTCCCCAAACAAAGATATCGAAGCGCTGGGTCGAAACACCAGCTCTGCCGTTTAACAGACTGTAAGCGCTTTGTTGAAGTTGATTTTCGAGATCGAAGTATTGCTTCCCGGTATACCGCCACTCTCCACGCACAACAAGCTTCAGATTCTGACTTTCACTTAACTGGTGCCCATACTGTACTGCCAGCATGGAGGTAATATCCGGGGTGAACATTTGTTTGTTATTAGCAAAGTTAACAGATGTGCCATTTGACGGAAGGTTTAGCCGCTTATACTTCGCATCGGTATAGCCGAAATTGTAATCAAGCTCTAATCCTTGCAAAGGATTTAATCCCAATTCTAATTCTGCACCTTTACTGATTAGTTTGCCGGCGTTCTGAGTTAACGTTATGGCATCCGGAAGTAGCAGGGTCGGAACCTGGGCATTGTTCACTGTAGTGTAAAACAAAGCAAGATTAACACGCGCCTTATTTCCGAAAAACATATTTTTTGAACCGATTTCAAAGCTGTTACTAAATTCCGGCTCGTAAGATCTCAAGGCTTCATCCGGATTGGATGATAACTGACTGATTCCTCCCGCCCGGAAACCTCTGCTATAGGTTCCGTACAGGTTGCTTTGGGCTGTAAGATGATACTGTATCCCTGCTTTTGGACTAAACGTATTAAATCGGGCAGTTGCCGCAGTATCCGAACGGGTCTCCATCAATTCTGCTCCGTCTGGTTGAAATTCCCCTTTAATGCTCTGTTTCTTGTGCTCAAAATCATACCGTAAGCCTGCAATAAGATCAAGTTTAGCCGTTAGCGAATAGGTTCCCTGGCCGAAAAATGCTACTCCAAAATTGTCAGATTTGTTGGTAGCTATACTCGTGAAAGTAGGGTCGGGTCCCATAACGTCTTTGCCCAAATAGGTCCCTTGTCTATTAGGACTGTGCTGATAAAACAGGTAAGTTCCCCCCACCCATTTAAAAGCAGATGCCGAGGATGCTGCAGAACTGAATCTGAACTCCTGTGTCAGGGCCTTTACGTTATTCCACTCGCTTCCATAGTTGTTCACGATAGAATAACCGTCAATGGGTGAAAAATCTGCATCGACTGGTTGCTTATAATACCGGTAATTGGTCTGGTAAGCGCTTTGAGACGTGAAATTAAACCCTGAGCCTGTATAATTCAGAGATAAAGAGGTGTTAAAAATATTATCAACCAACGGCCCTACGCTGTTTTGGTTCAATACAAATGGATTGCTCAAGGCGTCCCCAAGTCCCATAACCAAAGGGAAAGCCCCGTCATTTCGATTTTCATTATGTTTTACGTTGAGGCTAAGAGACAGCTTCGGACTGGCCAGAAACTTCAGGTAATAATTACCCATTGTACTATGCTGGTTGTCGAAAGATGACTGAGTAAACTCGTTTGTATAAAATCCTTCCTGCTTCGTATATAAACCAGATGCTCCAAAGAACAACCGGTCTTTTATTAAAGGTGTTCGGAAGCCGAGGTTGTACCTTTGCTGGTTAAAATTCCCAAAATTAACTTCTGCAAATCCACTCGTATTATTACCTGGCTGTTTAGTGATGATATTGATCACTCCGCCCATCGCATTTCGACCATAAAGTGTACCACTGGGGCCACGCAATACTTCAATTCGCTCTACATCCTGCAGCTGGGCTATATAAGTATCAAGATTGAACTGATTCACTCCGTCTACGTAAGTTGCTACAGCTGGATCGTAGGACGAACTTACTATGCCACGTATGGAAGTAACGTTCCTGTTGTCTCCAGGATTGGCTGAGTAAAGATTAGGAACAATACCACTGATCTGTTTAATATTCCACAATCTGTACTCTTCAGCCTGCCGGGCAGAGATTGCGGATACGCTTAATGGCAGGTTCTGCAAGCTTTCCTCACGCTTTTCGGCGGTAACTATCACTTCTTCCAAAGCATGTCCCTGCTGTTTAAGCTCAAAATTGAGCTCCATTTGCTGATTGCTCAGATTTATTTCGCGTGTAAGCGTTGAATAGTTTAAAGCCCTGACTCCAATGGTATACTTGCCTGTGGGAACATTTCGCAAAACATATTTCCCATCGTTATCTGCTACTCCGATGAAATTACTGTTAAGCAGATGTATCGTAGCTCCAGGAATAGCAACTCCATTTTTTGTACTAACCCGCCCGCTTATCTGCGCGGTATTTTGTGCATATAGTTGTGAGCCCAGCAAAAAAGAACATAGAACTATCAACAACGTTATTTTCTTCATTTTTATACGTTATTTAAGCGATAAGATATACTGAGCCATCTTTTTTGCATCTGAAGAAGATATTTGAGGATGTGGAGACATTGGAACTTCGCCCCATACACCTGCGCCACCATTAACAATTTTATCTGCAAGTTTAGAAAAGTTCTCCTCGGTGTCGGGATATTTTGCAGCGACCTCTTCGTAGGCCGGTCCGACAAGCTTGACATCTGTCTTATGGCACGCAAAACAGTCGGATTTTGCCATAAGCGCTTTGCCTTGAGAGATAGCAGAAGTAGAAGTTGCGGGTTTTGCCTTAACTTTTTCGGCCGGTTTTGGACTTGATTTCTCAGTGGTAGCAGTGGCCGGCTCTGTTGGAGAAGCCAGTGTTGCAGTATCAGTAATAACCGCTGTTGTATCTGAAACCGCCTCTGCTGTATCAGCCATTGATTGTTCAGATGCTGATTCTGCCTTCTGAGAATCCGGTCCTCCGCAACCGGCTAGTGACAATGACAGAGAGATTCCAATCAGGAAGGCAGGGGAAAAAATGATTCTTTTCATTATAAGTGTGTATGTGGTTTAATTAGTAATTTACTTAAGCGGGATGAAGCCGTTAAGCGCCTGTAAAAATAGAAAAATACATTCAAGAGCTTCATCACTTTGCCTTAGCTTTAAAATATTATTTAAGCTGTTTGATCTTTAAGTTTGTAGACCCGATTCGTTTCCGCCGTTTCTCAACCAAAACATGTTCACAAGAAAAGCGAAAACACAGATCAACAATCCTCCGAACTCACGGGTTTCCTCAATCCAGGGCTTAGTGGCTTTCATACTTTGCACTATATTTTCCGAGTCGTGTACAGTTATCCAGCTTAATACTCCATTTCGATCGAAAAACAGATAAATGGCATAAGACAAGCAAACCGCCAGCCCTAGAATATAATATTTCGGAGAGTACACTTTTCGCAACGCAAAATAGCATATAACGGCAGCATACAGATAAATCGGAACCCAAATGTAGGGGTCCGGATCATTGTATTGCAAAACTGCCGACAAAATGAATATTAAAATCAAAATGACATTCAATACTTTCATTTCCAATTATTATATCCTTTATGAATTGAAAAATATCATCTCTTGCTTAAGCTCTGGTTAAAATGTAAACTCCGGCAATTTAATTATTTCGCCGCCTTTCATAGCCGACTCATGGGCAAGGATACCAACACAGGTGATATTGGCCGATTGTTTAGCATTCGGATAAGGTTCTCTGCCCTCAACCAGCACAGTAAGAAACTCGTTGGCTAGATGAGGATGTGAGCCACCATGACCAGAACCCTGGATAAAGGAAAGGTGCTGATGTTCGTCCGAATCGTACACGCCCGCCGTTGTGAAGTGCTGGATTTCTTTTGGAAGCAGATGGGCATAATCTGGTATTTTAACTTTTTCAGGCGATTCACCGGTATGGATTACACTATCTTCATGTTCAATTAAAGTCCATTCGAAGGATTTTTTAGAACCGTAAACATCAAAGCTTTCCCGATATTGACGGGCTGTGTTAAATAAAGACCGGGTAACCTCTGCAGCTAAATCCGAGTTACGGAATTTGATATGACATGTTTCTATCGCGAAAGGTGAGCCATATTTACTGATCAAGTTTTCATCAATCCTACCCGAACCCAGGCAGGAAACGTATTCCGCCTGTGCATGTGGGAGAGCCAGAACCGGCCCGACGCAATGCGTGGCATAATGCATAGGAGGCAATCCTTCCCAATAACCCGGCCAGCCTGCCATTTCCTGCTGATGGGAGGCACGTAAAAACTGAATTTTGCCTAATTCTCCTTTTTCGTATAATTCCTTCACAAACAGAAACTCGCGGCTGTAGATTACAGTTTCCATCATCATATACGTCAGCCCGGTTTCCTGCACTGCCTCCACTATCTGACGGCATTCTTCTACCGTCGTCGCCATTGGTACCGTACAAGCTACATGTTTTCCAGCCCTTAAAGCTGCTATAGACTGCTCAGCATGATTTTGTATAGGGGTATTGATGTGAACTGCATCAATATCAGGATCCTTAAGCAGTTCCTCGTAGCTTGTATATCTTTTTTCGATGCCAAAAGCATTGCCGATTTCTTCCAGCTTTTCAGGATTTCGCTGACATATAGCATACATATTGGCGTAAGGATGCTTTTGATAAATTGGGATAAACTCTGCTCCAAATCCAAGTCCGATGATGGCAATGTTAATCTTTTTTTGACTCATACTGTTGTTATAGATTTATTATGGTTTTTAGAAATTAGTTGTTCCACTGCTTTAAAAACTGAAGTCCCTCCCTTGCAAACCCATCCTGGCTTGGCACAAGCGGACGCCATATACACACAGCCCCTGCAAGCTCCTTTATTTCTGGGGTGAAACTTTCGATAGAGATTACCCCCTCATAGTTGATTGCCTCCAGCGCTCTCTTGTAAGCGTCCCAGCGGGTTTGACCTGTGCCGGGAGTTCCCCTGTAATTTTCTGAAACCTGCAAATGGATAAGATCGCTTCCGGCAAGCCGAATGGCTCTTTCGATATCCGGTTCTTCAATGTTCATATGGAAACCGTCCAGCATAATTTTAGCAGCCGGATGGTTGATGTCTTTGACTAATTTAACCACATCTTCAGCAGTATTGATAAGATCCGTTTCGAAACGGTTTAGCGGTTCAAGCGCAATTTTAAGCCCTCTGCTATCGGCCATATGACACACCTTAGTAAGGTTCAAGACGGCCCGTTCCCACTCAATTTTCTTCTGCTCGGATGATACCAGCCTGGCTTTTCCTACGGCAGAATACATTGGTCCGGCTAAGAAGCCTGCACCTAATTCATAGCATATCTCAAGACAGGATTCGATGTAGTTAAAACTGGTTTGATGAAAAGCAGGATCATCGTGCGTCAGATCGCGACTGGTACCGAAAGCACCGCAGATAACCGGTTTTAAATCATATTGGGCCAGTGCTTCTTTAACTGCCCCGACATCTATCAAAGAAGGATCCTCAACGGGTATCTCTACCACATCGTAACCCATTTCTTTTATTTTCGGGAACAGGGAGACAGTATCCGTTTGAAACGGAGAGGTCCATAACCAGGTACTGACGCCAAACTTGATATTTAAACTCATTTATAATTTGTACTAAGTTGATGCAACGTTATTTTCGGCCAGCAGAACCGGCTTATATCCGCCCTTTGATTTAAAATAAAACATCAGTAAGATATAGCAGATGAACATCCCGATGGGAAATAAAGCAACTGTTTTGAGAGCTTCTTTTTTAGCTTCATCCTGAATTGTTATAACAGATTGCTTTTCCTCTGCAGGTGCTTCCGATAACTTAGCTATGTTGACCGATTGATAGTCGCCAAAGATGCTTGTCTTCTTTTCGGTGACATAGGTGCTGTGGAGCGCCGTATTGTTTGCGTTGTCATAGCTTCTCAGACTTGTATCGATGGTTTTATCCTGAACAAAGCCCAATATTACTGCGCCAATGACTCCTGCTCCGATCATCCCCACGCCTCCTGTTATATTAAGCGTCAATGCCCCTCCTTTAGGAAAACGCTCTGCCACTACGCCCAACATCGTTGGCCAGAAGAATGTTTTCCCAAGTCCGAAAACTGTGGCCGCCACCAGGATCATCACACCCGCTGAAGCCGACAAAAGAAAGAGTCCGATAGCCGCAACAATGGAGCAGGCAGCGAGTAATCCTAAAGGCGTGATCCTGTGTATGATTTTGCCTGCCAATAAACGAAGCACCACCATGATAACAGAAGTATAAACCAGGATCCAACCCGGCTGTATTCCAATTTTGGCCATTTCAGGAGCCATTAAGTCGGATATCCAGCTATCTGTACCCAGCTCTGTTGTTGCCAGAGGTAACATAATCAATAGCATTATTATGAACAGTGGCTGTCCGAAACTCTTTACATAAAATCCGAAGGCTGCTACAATCAGCGCAGTTATGAGAATGTTTGCTGTAGTACTCCATCCAAAAACCGCCCCGATCTGAAAGATAATAAGAGCTACTATAATCAATGCACCGCCGATACCAACTTCCTTCAACATTTCAAGGTATGAAACTCCAGCTTTTACCCGTTCATTAACCGGGAAACGGTGAGGCAGCATCATAATTGCATAGGCGATAGCAGGAAGCAGAACCAGGATTATCTTAAGCTTCCACCCCACTTCAGGGCCCATCAGCAGAGCTATTATCCCTCCCAGCACCAACCCTGCAGGCCAGCCTGCATGCAGGAAATTCAGCCATTTGGTTTTCGCTTTAGGGAACATACTTGCTACTGCGGGATTGGTGACTGCTTCAACGGTACCATTACCCAGAGCCATAATAAAAGTACCCACATACAGCATGGTATAGCCGTCTGCAAAAAAGGTGATCACAGCTGATGAAACATGACAGATAAAAGCAAAGATCATCGAATTTTTATATCCAACCTTATCTATGATCAGACTGAATAATACGATACTGATTGCGAAAGGCCAAAGGCCCACTCCGGCAATTTCTCCTACCTGTGTTTTCGTGAGGTTGAATTCGGCCTCCCATTGTGGTAAGGTAAGTGCACGCAGAATAAAGCTGAATGACGTGGTTACAATCGCCATGAAGCAAGCTAAAAACAGCATCCTGTTGGGTGCCTCATGAGTTTGGTTAGTGTTGACGTTCATTTTTTGGGTTTTAGGTTAGTTTGGAATCATTTATTTTACAACTTTCATCATTCCGTTCATTATTCTCCAATGGCCGGGGAAAGTACATAGATATGGATAGTTACCTGGTGTTGAAGGAGCGGTGAACTGGAGAGTAGTCGCTTCTTCCGGGTTCAGTAATTTCGTGGCAAATAAAACCTCAGGCATTTTTGGAACATATTGCTTCTCTGCTCCATTTGGGTCCCTGGCAAGAACATCAGCAGCTTCTCCCACCTTATTCATCGTTCCGGGTTTCGCTATCACCAGGTTGTGCTGCATGAAATCAGGATTCTCGAGATTAATAATTACTGTTTGTCCCGCTTTCACCGTGAAGTTTGTCTTGTCGAACTTCATCACATGCTCTACGACCTTCATATTGATCACAACGGTATTGCCGCCCGAGCTTGCGTTACCGGAGGAAGAGCCAGCGACTTGTGTTCCTTCCGAAGGCTTCTTCAGTTCAAGTGACGTGTTTACGAAATTACCTGTGAACGCTGTCGGATTTAGATAACTGCCCACTTTATCTGCACCATTATCCTGCCCCACTCTGATGCCTTCAGTTGGCTGGGCATTGAATAAAGCAGGCGCTTTTGCCCCAGCTACCTGTTTTCCGTCAATTTCCAGGGAAATGGCGCCACCCTTGGACAACCTTGCTATAAAGTCAAACTTTTCAGGAATAGTATTGCGGGACGAAGCCATGTATACTTTTCCGTTCTGATTCACTACCATATGGAGCTTGCCATCTTTTACATACAGCGCATAGCCGTTTTCTTTTCCGCCGTGTGCAACAATAACACCCCCTAAATCTCTCTCCTGCTTTGATATTGATCCTTTAATTACGATTTCTTTCCCCGCTATTTCGGGAGGGAACTGGATCTGGCTCCTTCTTTCCAGTCGGTATACCTCTTCGTTAATACCTTTTGTCACCGCCAGACTTAGTTCCGATGGTTTGGCAGCTGTTTTCGCTGCTGCTAAGAATCCTTCCTGGTGAACCAGTGCCGCAGCATAAAGCGCCTGTGGAATATATTTGTCATTTACATTTGCTGAATCAGCAGATGCCTCGTACAACATATGGCCGAAATGAACAGAAGCAGGTTGTTCGGCTATTGCTAATAACGCGGCTAAACGGACACGCAGATCCGTATCTTTTAACAGAGCTGCTTTATGAAGTGACTCCATAAGTTTACTTTTCGGAAGAACCTGGATGGCTGCTTTTCTTACACCTGCAGCTGGGTGTGTTAAGGCTCCTGTTACTGCCTGTAGTGCCTCATTATTTGTCCCCTCTAATGCGCCCAAGCCCTGAAGTGTCCATAGGGCATGCACTACCGGACTATTTAATCCTATTTCATCAACATTGCGGTTGTTTATTATTCTCAGAAGACCCGGAATTGCAGCCGGATTCTTAGACTCAACCAGCAAGCGCTGAGCCGTCATTCTCCAAAACATGTTATCATTTTGTAATGCTGCCAGTAATCCCTCAGTATCGTCCTTAGATAATTTAATCGATGTATAAGGCTTGGCGTTTTTATATTTTACCCGATAAATCCGGCCTCTTTCCTTATCCCGCAGCGGATTGATATAGGCATTTCCCTTTCCGTTTTCAAAGCCTCTGGGGGTTGGGTTATGTTGGATGATAAAATCATACCAGTCAGCCACCCAAACTGCTCCATCCGGACCTACTTCTGCATGCACGGGACTCATCCATTCATCAGAACTGGCCATCAGGTTCCATCCGTCTTTTTCAATGAATCCGGCGCCGCTCTTTTCTATAATCGCATTATGAAGCATCCGACCGGTAGGCTCGGCAACAAAGGCAATTCTGTTCCAGTAGTTTTTTGGAAAGTTCCTTGCTGTGTAAAAGTTGTGTCCGGCGGCCGCAGTAAAACCGCCTTGCACATCTACCTGCCTCAGGTTCGGAAAAACCACGTGGATATCATAATGGCCATCAAGCTTTTGCACCGGCTGAACAGTAGTTGATGGTAACGTTCTTCTCATAAACTTAGCCGGCATCGAATAATATGCGCTGTGAGTATTATTTGCAGTAGATATAAACACGTCATTCTCTTCGGTGAAGCCAAGGCCCCAGGTATTGTTACTGGTACGTGCCAAAAATTCGAAATTTTTTCCATCCGGACTAAAATGATATACACCCTGGCCAAATTTGTGACTTTGCCCGTCTATCGTTCCTTCAAATCCGGCATAGCCCACTACTCCCCATATTTTGTTATCGAATCCGTATTTCAAGTTTGATGGCCCGGCGTGAGTATCGTTTTGTCCCCAACCGCTGATGATATTCTGACGAACATCTGCTTTGTCATCGCCATTAGTATCTTTCAGAAAGACCATATGAGGCGCCTGCGACACGATAACTCCTCCATTAGAAAAAGTCATGCTGGTAGGAATATTGAGATTATCTGCAAAAACGGTAAACTTGTCGGCTTTGCCGTCTCCATCAGTATCTTCTAAAATCTTTATCCTGTCGTCTCCGGCGCCGTCCTGATTTCTCACATCGTTCGGATAATCAACAGTTTCTATCACCCATAAGCGTCCTTTTTCATCCCATGCCATTGCTATGGGATTGGTGACATTAGGTTCGGAAGCAAAAAGCTCTAATTCAAAATCTACCGGAACCTGTATCCGCTTTTGTGATTCGGCCGGAGTAAAGGCATGCTGAAACATAGGCGCCGGATCACGCCTTTCGTAATTTGGCACATTGGCATCAGAATATACGCCCGGAGCTATTGCCAGTTTAGAGATCTGGCGCTGCACCTTATCACCGATTGCCCAAAGAACCCCATTGCGCACTAATTTTAAAAATTCAGGTTGGGTCCAGGTACTATCGTTATGTCCGCTGGCTGTATAGAACACCCTGCCGTTTCCTTCGTTACGTACCCATGTCCAGGGCTCACGGGTACTGCCTTCTACCCGCTCCTGCAGCACTGTCTTATCAGGATTAATATTGCTGTGAACATAGGTTTCATCCCACGAAGTGAAGGGCGCTACTCCCTGCATCACAGGATGATTTTGATTTACTGTCACCGGTGAAAAAACTCCGGCTTTATGAGACTTGAATTTGCCCCCTACAGCCTGTATGTACCATGCAGAGTTGCCAAAACATGCTGAAGCAGAGTGAATAGGAATTAAACCTTTCCCCCCCTGCACAAAATCTTTTAAGGCTTTTTCTTTAGCAGCAGAAATGGTATTGTAGTTAGCATATATGATAAGGCCGTCGTATTTCTTCAGGTTTTCATCAGTCAGATCGTTTGTGTCGGTAGTGTACGTCATATTGATGCCCTTATCGAATAAAGGAGTCATTAACATTGGCGCATACCTACCCGAATTATGATGAGTACTTGCATGTCCCAGAAATAAGACTTCTGCTCTGCGCGGAGTCTCCGCAATTCCGCCCTTATTTGAGGTTGTGATTTTATCTGAACAGTTGTAGAATATTATACTACAGATAAACAGGGAAAAAATTACTTTTTTCATTCGTTAGCTCGGTTTACAATTTGAAATCACAAGTAACTACTTTTTATAATATTATTTCTTCTAAATTATATCTAGTTCTGACTGTATTTTATCAATAGTGGTAATTTTTCTTTTACTTTCGGGATATGAGTACGATAATTCAGAAGTCAGCGGTACCAGATTCTAAAGTATTTGTTGTAAAACGGCTTGAAGAACGACACTTTGATCCTACGCTACACCTGCATCCGGAGTACCAGTTGTTCCTGGTCTTAGAGGGTATGGGCACCAGGATAATCGGTGACAGTATCAAACCTTTTAAAGCAGGCGATTTGGTATTTACAGGGCCTAATCTTCCTCACCTCTGGAAAAATGATGAAAGCTATTTCAGCAAAAGTAATCAGGCAAAGACCTCGGGAATAGTCATTTACTTCCCCGAAAACTTTCTGGGCGACATTATTAATCTGAAAGTGGAGCTGGAAAACATCCGCGAATTATTTAATAAAGCAACGAGAGGTTTAGAGATCCAGGGAAAGACTAACCGTTTGGTTGGCAGAATGATGGAGGAGTTGCTTCGAACGGAAGGAGTAGACAGCATTATTCTTCTGTTAAAGATTTTAAATACCATTGCAAATTCGGCAGACGGCCATCCCATAACTCATGTTAATTATGTTCCGATAAATAACAAGGCCGAAACCGACAGAATGAACAAGGTTTACCACTATGTAATGAAGAAATTCAGGCAAAAAGTGAGCCTTGAAGATGTTTCGGATTTAGTAAACATGACTCCCACCTCTTTTAGCAGATACTTTAAATCGCGGGTTAACAGGCCGTTTTCTGAGTTTTTAAAAGAAGTAAGAATTGATTATGCATTAAAACTTCTTAAAGAGAATAAAATAAGTATTAACCAGGTGAGTTACGAATCGGGATACAGTACTCTCTCAAACTTTAATAAGCACTTTAAAGAGGTTACCGGAAAAACACCGCTTAACTACAGAAAGGAATATTTAAAAATCAGAGGCGGAAAGATTTCTTAAATAAACGTGCATAATTTAGTTTGATAGTTTTTAAATTTTAATTTAGGACATTTAACCACAACCATGAAGTTAAACTTACTAATCACCGTATTATTATTACTTGGATCAGGCTCATCAACCAATCTCTTCGGCCAGTCAAAAAAGCGCTCGCTTTACGAACTTAAAATTTATCATCTTCAAAATAAAGAGCAGGAAAGTGTTGTGGATGAATATTTGAAAGATGCTTTTGTGCCGGCAATGCACCGGCAAGGAATAAAGAACATTGGCGTTTTTAAACCTATAGATACTACTCAGGACAGGCGCATCTATGTTTTAACCCCTTACAAAACGGTTAAGCAATTTGCTGATATTGCGAATAAACTGGATAGCGACAAGGCATATCACACAGCTGGAAAGCAGTATTTAGATGCCCCGCATACCAAAGCTCCTTATAAAAGAATCGAATCAATACTTATCAGCGCCTTCACTGCCATGCCTAACCTCCAAGTTCCGGCACTTAAAAACGCCCCGCAGAAAAGGGTATATGAGTTACGCAGCTACGAAGGGGCTACTGAAAAGATATTTAAAAATAAGGTTCATATGTTTAATGAAGGCGGCGAAGTTAGCCTATTCAACCGGCTGGGATTTAATGCTGTATTTTATGGAGAAGTGCTTGCTGGAAGCAGAATGCCAAACCTGATGTATATGACTTCGTTCGAAGACAAGGCCTCGCGTGATGAACATTGGAAAGCATTTGGAGCTGATGCTGAATGGAAAAAGCTTTCTTCAAATCCTTTTTATAAGAACAATGTATCCAAAATAGATATCACTTTTTTACACCCGACGGATTACTCGGATATTTGATGAAGATATTCTCCACCTCGGGTGTAGCTTAGATAACCGGGAGGTTAAGACGCGCCGTTTGTTGAAAATACTATTGCTTATCAATCCGATACAGTCTTCCTGCGTCCGTTATAGCGTACAATGCATTATCAGACCCCTGAGTGATATCTCTGAATCTCTCGTTCTCGCCTGCAAGTAAGCGTTCTTCAGCCACTACGCGGTTGTCTTGTATTATTAGCCGGGCAATATGAGTCCCGCTTAATGCACCAATGAAAAGATTATTTTGCCATTCAGGAATGCGATTGCCTTTATAAAAAGTCATACCACTTGGTGATATTACCGGGTCCCAATAGTATACAGGTTGTTCCATCCCGTTTTGTTGCTGAATGCCCGATCCAATGACTTGTCCGCCATATTCAATTCCATAAGTAATCACGGGCCATCCATAGTTTTTACCCGCTTGGACACGATTAATTTCATCGCCGCCACGCGGGCCGTGTTCACTCAGCCAAAGGTCGCCGGTTGTAGGGTGTAAAGCTAAGCCCTGCGGATTTCTATGACCTATGCTGTATAACTCGGGTAAGGCTCCTGCGCCGCTAAAGGCAGGATTTTGCGGCGCTGGCTGTCCGCTAGTTGTAATCCGGACAACCTTCCCCAAGGCCCCAGTTACAGACTGGGCCAATGGCCGGGTAGAGGTATTTGAACGTTCCCCCGTACTTACTAAGAGATTTCCTGTTTGATCAAATAAGATCCGGCCCCCGTAATGGAGAGTACTATTCGCTGCAGGATTAGCACGATATATTACTGTTGGATTTTCAATGCTGCCTTCATTAGCCGAAAGTCTTCCCTTGGCTACTGCTGTTAATGTTCCACCAGATACATTTTCAGAAAACACCCAGTACACCATTCTATTCGATGCGAACTGAGGGTCGAGACATAAACCCAGCAAACCTCCCTGTCCGGAAGAATTGACGGCTGGAATACCTGTAATCGGACTGCTCACTGTACCCGTCGTAGTAACAATTCGCATCCGCCCGATTTTTTCTGTTACCAGTAAACGTCCGTCGGGGAGGCTGGTTATCCCCCAGGGGGAAGAAAGAGCAGATGTTATCACATTTGCCTGAATAGCAGTGGTAGTGCTTATCCCGCCAATTCGTGTTTGTCCGGTAAACGCAGGTTTGTAATTCGTATTGGCGGGCTTGGTCTCCACGGGTGCGCCTGTGGCTGGAGGGTTTGTCTCCGGCCCGGGGGGCTTAGTCTTATCACCACATCCGGCTATTAGTCCCAAGGTGATGGATATATTGATTAAAAAGAATTTCGTGTTCATGGCAATGCTTTTATACTCAGTAGATATGAGTTTTTTTGTATTAACAAGTCAATCCGGTTTTTGTCTTTATTTTTTTCAATGACACCTCATTCTTTCCTACGCAATGGCATAGGCGGGTCGGCGGGCTTGAAACAGGCTGTCTAGGGCTTGGATCAGGTTTAGGCGCCCTACCATCTCCCCTTTTTTCAAGTGGAGATGCATACCTGCGCAAATGCGGGGTCTCTGTAGGTTGAGATTGCTACAGCTCCCTGCCCGAACCACCCTTCGGCTTCGCAAGGACAGAATTATGTTCTCTTCGCTTTCATAGAAAACTACTATACACCTCTTTCACATAAACTCCCAGGCACTTTTATATCCCCCGACACCTTCCGCATACCCAATAAAATCGGCATAAAAGGCACGGCGCGAAAGTGTTGCACTATCGCCAATAACCACCAGCTTCTTTCTGGCGCGGGTCATGGCAACATTCATCCTACGGATATCGGAAAGGAAGCCTATAGTTCCTTCAGGATTGCTGCGCGTCATACTTATATAGACAACATCACGCTCCTGGCCTTGAAAACTATCTATCGTGTTTACGGAGATATATTTTGAAAAGGGTTGAAGTGCCGGTTCCTGAAGCAAGAGATCTTTTAATACTCCCATCTGTTCTTTATAAGGCGATATTATAGCGATTGAAGGGCAATCCATCAGAGGTGTCAGATTCGTTATCAGCGTGGTTAAATGCCTGATAAGGAAGGCAGCTTCATCGGCGTTAGTGGTACTTGTTCCTTCTGCTTTTTCGTCGAAGCCGCAACCAGCAGTATCGAGAAAAGTGAGCGGCTGCTCCCCTTCTGTCAAAACATGATTGGCCACGGAGTCATGGGCCTTTAATTGCTGACCATAAAATACCCTTGACGAATAGCCCATAATAGCTTTGTTCATCCGATACTGCTCGTTGAGCATTACTACAGATTCGGGATGCAGCCTGATACATTTTTCGAGCAACGTAATATTTAAGCCTTTACGGGCGGATTCATCCGACTTAATTGTAGGCGGAAGCTGAAAAGGGTCGCCGGCAAGAATTAGTTTTTGAGCTTTAAGAACCGGAATCCAGCAAGCCGGTTCGAGCGCCTGGCCTGCCTCGTCTATTACTACCGTGTGGTATTTGAGGCTTCTTACCGTATAATGGTTGGCCCCAACAAGAGTTGCTGTGATCACCTGTGCTTTGGCCACCAGATCGTCTTGTATAAACTGTTCGGTATTGCCCACTTCTTTCATAATCTTGTGGGCCTCGTCAAATAAAGCCTTACGCTGCTCTCTTTCTGCGCGACCAAAATTGCGTTTGTATTTATGAGCCATGTTTTTGAAGTCGCTGGCCTGCTTTTTCAGCACCCGGACCTGCTTCATGCTACTGTGCTCGTTCATTTTGCTATCAAGTGTAAGTGAAAGCAGCTTCTCTGATACCCGCGCGGGATTTCCTACCCGCAGCACGTTAAGCCCTTCGTCTGCCAGCTTTTCACTAAGCAAATCAACGGCTGTATTGCTGGGCGCTACCACTAATATCTGCTTCCCGTCTTGTTTAATCAATGCTTTTACGGCCTGAACCAGAGTGGTTGTTTTACCGGTACCCGGCGGGCCATGAACGATGGCAAGTTCGCGGGCAGCAAGTATAGAATTGAGGCTTTGCTGCTGCGAAGCGTTGAGTTTAGGTACCTCGTAGCGCGGGATATCGCTTTTGAATGTGGGTTTCCCTTCGCCGTTTAGAATCTGCGCCAACCCACCTTCCTTTGGATTTTCTGTCCGCTTTGCAGCCTCTTTAAGTGCTGCCAGCATTTCGTCGTAACTGTTATTATCAAACAAAAGCTCTATACCAAGTTTCCCCTCGCTGGCCCAATCGGGAAGTTCTTCTGTGCGCAGGGTAATTTTAAGGCGGTTGCCTGCCTGAAAAGTTATCGTACCTTCTGCCCTGTCTTGCGCAGGATTATGGTTTGAAAAAAGCACGGCCGAAGCGCCAAAGCGAAGCTGGTGCGAAATGTCGTGATGGGTAGTTCGCTCTGCTTCGAGACTAAGGTAATCGCCGCGGGCAGGTTCGGTGCCCCGGATAGCAATCGGATACCAGGTCAAACCTGCAGCCCGCCGGTCGGCAACACTTGCTGATTGTGTGAGTTTAAGATATGATTCAAGATCAGCGCTGCGCTCGATTTGAAGCAGCTGAATGAGATTGGCGAAGTATGGGTGCAAGTGGTGTTATTTTTTGGGTGCAAAGGTATGGCTGTAAGCGCAAAATAACTATTGTTAAGTGGCTTATTATAAGTTTAGCTTCCCGCCGGTTCATCGGAAGTTGTAACCGAAGAGCGGCAATCAGATATAAATTAGCTTATACTGTCCGGATTCAGTTTATTTGTAAGGTCTGTATCTTCAAAACTCTGTTTATGAATCAGAAAACATCAAGAAGAACTTTTTTGCGCTCGTCGGCCTTTGTTGGTTTAGCAGCGGCATTGCCTGTCGAAAAAAGCTGGGCAGATAATTTAACTCAGGAATCGCCGGAATTGCTTCCTGCCGACAAGGAACTTGTGATTTTGTTCCAGGGTGATTCGATTACTGATGGCAACCGGGGAAGAAATAAAGATCCGAATCATATCATGGGACATGGATATGCTTTTTCGGTAGCGAGCCGGGTTGGAGCAGACTTCCCCGAATCAAAAATTACCTTTTATAACCGCGGAATCAGTGGAAATCGGGTGGCGGATCTTAAAAACAGGTGGCAAACAGATACGCTCGATCTTAAGCCGGATGTGCTCAGCGTTTTAGTAGGGATAAATGATGCTGCTGTTCTGATTAACAAAAAAGCATCTGAAGAAGACGCCTATGACGTCTTCGAAAATACCTACCGCGATATATTAACACAAAGCAGACAACAGAATCCGAACACCCTGTTTGTTTTGTGCCTTCCCTTCGTGTACCCGGTATCGAAAGTAAAAGATAAATGGGAACAATATAAGAATGCTGTCGCAAGCTACACCGAACGGATATATAAATTGGCTAAAGAATTTAATGCGGTAATAGTAGATTTTCCAGCGGTGTTTGATAAAGCTCAGAAAAAAGCCTCTATTGAATACTGGATGTGGGATGGTATTCATCCAACAGTGCCGGGACATGAGCTAATGGCCAGGGAGTGGATAAAACAAGTAAGTTCGAAGCTTAAGTTTTTGAAGAGGTACGGGTATAGGTAAGTTATTTGTCTTTAACGGCAAAAAAGTCAAAGCAATTTTAGGAGGGGTCACTTATGTACCCACTTTGAGGAACCAGACTACAAAAAATTAGTGGGACATAAATAAAAGGCTACACATAACATCACCTTTGCAAAAATGGCGGGTACATTTATCTCGAGCTTTTTCTACATTTAACTAAGTTTTGGACCGGGTGACATTGAATTGCTTTCTATCCGCCATCTTCGCAAAGCCCTAACCGTTAGCAGCAAGCAAAACAAACACAGTTAAATTAGACAATGACTCTTTTAAAGGATTTTAAACATATCATTTTATACGGGCTGATTTTAGCGATTTTGGTTTTTGCTCTAAAATGGCTACAATGGAAATTTCTAATCGTAGACAACTCTATTGATATTTACATTGGACTAATTGCTGTCTTTTTTACCATTTTAGGAGTTTGGGTAGCTACGCAACTTGTGAAACCGAAAGTGCATAAAGTAATTATAGAGAAAGAGGTGTTCATACCACTGCCAGATGATTTTACAATTAATGAGGTGGGACTAAAAAAATTGAATTTAAGTAGCCGAGAATACGAAGTATTACAACTCATTTCAAAAGGCTACAGTAACGCAGACATTTCAAAAAACTTATTTCTCTCTGTTAGTACAGTCAAGACCCACGTATCTAATCTTTTTACAAAAATGGATGTACAAAGCAGAACCCAGGCAATAGAAAAGTCCAAACGATTGAAAATCATACCGTAATGCGCTCATACTTTCGTATGAAAAACTATCACCAAAGCCATTTTGGTACTAAAGTATGACGCTGACTTCAACTTCTAATTTTAGTTTTGGAGTCTAATTAAAATAGGAAGATCGATGAAAAAAGCAGTTTTAATCTTTGGGTTGGTTATCGGGTTCATATTATCTGTAAATATGATTCTGATGGTAAATCTAATGTACAGCAATCCCGAAATGAAGGGTAATGATGTTGTAGGGTATGCGACAATGGTTGTCCTATTTTCGCTCATTTTCTTTGGTGTTCGGAGTTATAGAAACAAACATCTTGACGGATTTATTCCCTTTGGAAAGGCATTCAAAATAGGTTTTTGGATTGCATTAATTGGTTCTACAATGTATGTAGTTGTTTGGCTCTTTTACTATTATTTATTTGTTCCAGACTTTATAGATATATACACTTCTCACGTATTAAACAATTGCACAACCGCCTCTGACCTATCAGCCAAAACTGCTGAAATGGCAAATTTTAAGGAGATGTACAAGAATCCCTTGTTTGTCATTCTAATAACCTTTGCAGAAGTATTACCCGTTGGATTGGTTGTTGCCTTTGTAAGTGCTCTAATACTCAAAAAGAAGCAATAATCTAAATAAGTACGATATGAAACTTCAAATCACATCATTTCTCACATTTCAAGAAAACAATGCTGAAGAAGCTATGAATTTTTACGTGGATTTATTTGACAGTTCAAAAGTTATTGACATCCATCGTTATGGTAAAGAAGGTCCAGGAAAAGAAGGGTCTGTCATGAAAGCCGAATTTGAACTGAACGGAAAGCAATTTATTTGCAGCGATAGTTTTATTAAACACAAATGGACTTTCACTCCTGCTATTTCAAATTGGGTGGAATGTAAAAATGAAAAAGAACTTGAAACACTTTATTCAAAACTGTCTGAAAACGGATTTGTAATGATGCCATTGGATAACTATGGGTTTAGTCGAAAATTTACATGGGTTGCAGACAAATTTGGTATCTCATGGCAATTGAATTTACAGTGATAACGACAAAAATTTACAAGATGTCGTTTGCAAGCGTCTATCAAGATACCTTCAAAAAGCAGAAAAGAGAGGTCTCACGAAAATAGAGGTAGATGAAATCATATTTTGGCTAACTGGATATAACAAGAAAACATTGCAACATCAAATTGACAGGGAAACCGATTTTGAAACTTTTTTGTGGAAGCACCGCAGATCAATCCAAATGCCCGGATATGGGGGCTGTGATTGGTTCGTGGGGACACGAATCAAGGCAGAGTGCTGTCTATTAAACAAAGTCAAACATATGCCGATAGATTAGTACAATCGCAACCTCCCCCACAAAACACCTGCCTACCCCCTTAAACCTGATAGAAGCGAATAGCCCGCAACGAAGCCAAGTCGGTGCGCAGTGTGAGGACTAGTAGCGCATAGCAGGGCTCCCCTCTTTCATAGCAGCACCCCAGCACCTTTCAAAATCCCTGCTCAAAATCCTATCCAAGAAGGTCTTCATCTCTAAACGCCGATCGGCTGCTTCACATAGCCACGCTTAACCACTCCACAAGTAAATTCTTCGGACTGAATAATCTTTGAGCCTGCCAGCGACTGGATGAGTTGAGGCAGAGCTTTACCGTGTTTTATGGTAATGGGGTGCAGCCATAAATAGTATTCGTCTATTAAATTATGTTGGATGAGATAAGCGGCTAGCTGACAGCTCCCCAATACGATGATGTTCTTACCCGGCTTTTCTTTTAATTTTTTGAGCTGGCGTAAAATGTTCTGCTGCAGCAAAAGCGAATTAGTCCAGGGGGTTTGGGCTAATGTTTTAGAAACCACGATTTTAGTATAGCGGTTCATCATCTCTGCCAGGGCCAGATCGGCTTTTGCAATGCTTAGATCGTTTCGTTTGATTATCCAGTATCCGGCAAAGGCATTATAGGTGTTTCGGCCAAGCAGAAGGGTGTCGCAGGTATGGAGCAGTTTTCCCAGGGCTTCGCACATTTCGTCGTTCCAGTAAGGGAGATGCCAGTCCAGACTACCGTCGGGACCGGCAATGAAATCGTCGTTAGTGATATTTATGGATAGAATGATTTTTCTCATTTCTACTGGGTGTTTAGGGAACAGTGGCTTCTACTCAAACAAACACTGGACTTTGCTTAGTAAAGCTGATGGTTGCTACGTGTCATATCTGGCAGACAGAGATATCTCTCCGGAATGCAGGAGAACTGGAAACTCGAGAGATTTCTTCTATCGTAACAAAGCGCTTTAGCATGAATTTCTGTTAATCATACCCCGGCCGCCATTCACGACTAGCGCTCGGTTCCGAAGATCTGGCGCTTATGTGGTGATTTAGGGCAGTTTCCATAATCGATTGGTGTTAATGTGTTTATGTTCCCGGGCAGGGCGCAGGCTCCTGCTCCGGGGATGGGGAAGTCCAATTAAGGGTTTTGCGGAATTGCGCTGGTATCCATATAGGCTACTTCCCAGAGATGTCCGTCGAGGTCTTCGAAACCATGAGAATACATCCAGCCATGATCTTGCTTTGCCATTGGTGCGGCGCCTCCTGCTTCAACTGCTAAGCGAACCAACTGGTCAACTTCTTCTTTGCTCTCGGCAGAAAGACAGATGAGTACTTCGGTATTTTTCTTTGCATCGCTGATTTCTTTGCCGGGTAAAAATGTTTTGAAGAACGGCTCGACCAGGAGCATCACGTAGATATCGTCGGAAATGACCATACTTGTTGCATTCTCGTCGGTGAATTGCGCGTTAAAGCTGAAGCCTAACTTGGTGAAGAATTCTACCGACCTGTTTAAGTCTTTAACCGGAAGGTTTACAAAAATTTTATTTGCCATGATTTTATTTTTAGGTTATTAAATCTTGTTCGTTGATCCAAAGGTAGGGCAGATTTCAGAACGGGGTGCTGTATAAAACTGACTTAAAAAGGGTGTGTTTGCGACCTTCTTTGTCGGCCTTCTAACTCTTGAGGTGTAGGAATTAATTGTTAAATTTGGTTATCAGCAAAACTCGTTTGTCAATAAAACCATGAAACAGATATCTATTTTAGTACCTTTTGAAGCGGTTCCTTCTACCATTGTTGATCCCAGGTACATATTTACCACGGTAAACCAGTTCTTGATAAAGGCGGGAAAAGAGCCTGTATTTGACGTTCGGCTGGTAGGTTTAGCCAAGCAGGTGAGCCTTAACAATGGCGCTTTTGCAGTGAATTGCGATGTTTTAATGGCTGATGTTAAAAAAACAGATTTGATCGTAATACCTGCCCTATCGGGAGATATGAAATCGGCCATTGAAATAAATGCTGCTTTTATTCCCTGGATTGTTAATCAACATAAAAAGGGAGCAGAAGTGGCATCTTTTTGCCTGGGCGCGTTTTTGCTGGCTTCTACCGGGCTGCTGAACGGAAAATCCTGTTCTACGCACTGGTTCTCGGCAAATGAATTCCGGACGATGTTTCCGGAGGTAACGATGACCGAAGGCAGTATTATTACTGAAGTGGAGGGACTTTATTCAAGCGGCGGCGCCAGCTCATACATGAACTTGATGTTGCATCTGATCGAGAAATATGCCGGCCGGGAGTTATCAATTATGGCAGCAAAATTTTTTGCGATAGAGATTGACCGTAAAAGTCAGTCGCCTTTTGTGATGTTTAACGGACAGAAGAAACATGAAGATGAGCCGATAAAGCTGGCCCAGGAGTTTATTGAGCAACACTATACCGATAAATTGTCGGTAGATCTGCTGGCAGATAAATTTGCGATTGGCAGGCGGCATTTTGAGAGACGTTTTAAAAAAGCAACCAGTAATACGCCTGCAGAATATATTCAGCGCGTAAAGATTGAAGCAGGTAAAAAGTTGCTTGAAAACTCGTCTATGAATATAACCGAGGTGATGTATGAGGTAGGTTACACGGACACCAAAGCGTTCAGAACTGCTTTTAAGAAAATTACGGGCATGTCGCCGATAGAATACAAGCAGAAGTATAACAGGCAGGCTGCGGCGTAATTAAGAAACCGCTGTTGGGGGATTTGCAATTCTGAAAGCCTATTGGAGTTTCTACTGACGAATTTACCTAATCTGCTTATAAATTTACTCCGACGGATTCCATTCCGGTTCAAATGCGTCATACCTTGAGCTAAGTATCGCAGTAATCAAAATCTTCTCCTCCACATTAGCAAATGATTTGCAGAGCGAGATGATATCTAAAAAATTGAAAATTCTTAAAACAACACGGCCTCAACACTATTGTAATTTTGTACCATTAAAACAAAATATGAGCAAACGATACTAATTCAAAACAAGTGCTTAACACTTAGATAAAATTAAAGGAGGTTTGTTTATGAGAATCGCACAAATAGCGCCTTTATATGAAGCCGTACCTCCCAAATTATACGGCGGAACCGAACGGGTGGTGCATTATTTAACGGAACAGCTTGTTAAACAAGAGCATGAGGTAACTTTATTTGCCTCGGGTGATTCTCATACCGGGGCGCGGTTGATTAAAAGTGTAGAAAGTGGTTTACGCTTAAAGGCAGACTGTATAGATCCACTGGCGTATCATATCGTGCAAATGCAGGACGTTATAGATTGTGCGCATGAATTTGATATATTACATTTTCATACCGACTATCTGCATTTTCCGTTTACAAAAAATCTTGGAATTCCAATCGTCACCACTCTACATGGAAGACTCGATATCCCTGATTTACAACCTATCTATAATAAGTTCAGATCGCAACCTGTCATCTCAATTTCTAAGAGCCAGCAAAAGCCACTTCCGCAGGCTAACTGGATGGGTACAGTTTATCACGGGCTGCCTGAAGGCTTACATAAACCGGGGAATGGCAATGGTGGTTATCTTGCGTTTGTGGGTCGCATTTCCCCGGAAAAAGGGATCGCCCAGGCGATTGAAATTGCAATCACCTCTCAGATCCCATTAAAAATAGCTGCGAAAATAGATAATGCGGACAGGGAATATTACGAAGCGAGTATTAAGCATTTATTAAAGCATCCTTTAATTGAGTTTTGCGGAGAGATCAACGAAGAGCAAAAAACTGATTTTATGGGAAACGCATTAGCCCTGCTCTTTCCGATCAACTGGGCGGAACCTTTCGGTATGGTAATGATTGAAGCGATGGCCTGCGGTACACCTGTAATTGCCTTTGACGCCGGCTCTGTTCCTGAAATAATTGATGATAAACAGTCGGGATTTATTGTAAGCTCTGTTAAGGAGGCGGTGACCGCAATCTCAAAGCTATCTCAACTTAGCCGTAGTAAAGTCAGGGAGTTGTTTGAAGAACGATTTACCGCTTCGAGGATGGCTAACAATTATCTCGGAATCTATAATTCAGTGATAAACAATCATCAGTCGGGTAAAGCACAAAGCTTTAATATAAAACTGCAGCACCCTGATTTATTAGCTTTCTCTGGTAAAGAAAACTGACGACTTAGTATAAAGATTAAGATTATAGAACAGCACTTAAATCATTGTTATGCAAACAGAAGAATCTTTGATGGAAGAAGATAAATTCCATATCTCCCCGGATGCTGTTAACGCAGACGATCGGATTAACATTCTGAATCACTCAAACACCTTTGGGATATTCGACAGGTGGGGTAATATTTATCCTAACGGGAAAATGGTGCAGGGTATCTATCATGATGGTACCCGGTACATCAATAAACTCGTTCTAACCATTAATGGTCAAAAACCTTTGCTGTTAAGCAGCAACATCAAAGAGGATAATGATATTCTTTCGGTGGACCTTACCAATCCGGCACTTACTTCCTGTAACCTTCCTGATAATACGGTTCATATTTCGAGAAAGCTATTCGTTCGGGATGGTGCTTTTTATGAAGAGATTGACTGCAGCCATTATGGAAACACCGAATGTACATTTAACCTTGAACTTTCATTTGACGGAGATTTTAAGGACATTTTTGAAATCCGGGGAATTCAAAGATATGTTGCAAAAAATAAGGTAAAATATTGCGACGCAGGCCAGGAGTGTATGATGGAATATGACGGCCTTGATGGAATAAAAAGGACGAGCGCTTTCGAAATCACCACTGATGCGGATTATTCCATAAAAAAAAACAAGATTTTATTTACGATAAATCTTAGAGCTCAAAAGCCTGTAAAAATAATTTATTCATTGCGCTTCTTATCAGGAGGTGACAAGTCTAAAGACATCAGTTATAGTGAAGCAAAAAGCTTAATTGAAAAGGAAAGAAATACAACCAGTATATTATTTGCAGAGGTTGACACTTCTAATGAACAGTTTAATCACTGGATAAACCGCTCTAAAGCTGATCTGCTTTCGTTGTTGGCCCAAACAGAAACCGGCAAATATCCGTATGCCGGAGTACCCTGGTATAATACCCCATTTGGCCGGGACGGTATCATTACGGGCATTGAAACTTTATGGCTGATACCCGAAATAAGCCGCGATGTGTTATTATTCCTTGCTTCAAAGCAAGCTACAGAGCTTATTCCTGAAAAGGATGCTGAACCGGGAAAGATCCTTCACGAGGCACGCACCGGTGAAATGGCAAATACCGGCGAAGTGCCTTTTAAAGAATACTACGGAACGATTGATGCTACTCCCTTGTTTGTAATGCTGGCCGGTATGTATTATGAACGAACTGCAGATCTGGAATTTATAAAACGACTATGGCCTAATATAAAAGCAGCGCTGGCCTGGATAGATAATTACGGCGACCTGGATGGGGACGGCTTTGTGGAATATGAACATAAAGCAAAAAACGGGCTTACTAATCAGGGATGGAAAGATTCATATGATTCTGTGATGGACGAATCAGGTGAACTCGCTGAAACTCCTATTGCCTTGTGTGAAGTGCAGGGTTATGTTTTTGCAGCTAAACAACATGCCTCTAAACTCGCATTGCTTTTAAACGAACAAGATTTTGGTGAACGCTTATCGAAAGAGGCCGGAGACTTAAAACATAATTTTAATGAAAAGTTCTGGGACGATGGCTTGAGCTGTTATGTTCTTGCACTTGATGGTCAAAAAAAACCTTGCAAAGTAATTTCTTCAAATGCCGGACATTGCCTCTTTACCGGTATTGCTGATAAAGACAAGGCAAGGAAACTTGCGGATACTTTACTGAGCGGTGATATGTTCAGCGGTTGGGGTATCCGTACGCTTTCCTCTTCAGAAAAAAGATACAATCCGATGTCGTACCATAACGGCTCGATATGGCCCCATGATAATGCGCTTATTGCTTATGGTTTAGCAAGATATGGCTTCAGGGAACATGTGTTAAAACTTACAGAAGCCATATTCCAGGCTTCCCTGTTTATTGAGCTCCATCGACTTCCCGAATTATATTGTGGCTTTGAAAGAAGGCATAGCGAAGGTCCAACACTATATCCTGTGGCCTGTTCGCCGCAGGCCTGGTCGGTTGCCGTTGTATTTATGCTTTTACAGGCTTGCTTTCAAATAGAAATAGATGCGCCCTCAAAAACAATTTCATTCAACAGACCTGTCCTTCCTGAATACCTTGGTCAGGTTTCCATATCGAATCTTGCACTGGATAATGGAACTTGCGGTCTGCTGTTTAACCGCCACCATAACGATGTATCCTTTAATCTTTTGCAAAAGCCGGATGATTGGGATATCCTGATTAAAAAGTAGAAAATATAATCTGTGGATAAACACAAAACCCGGTTCCGGATAACGAACCGGGTTTTTATGTTTTAACTGTACTCAGCAGGACACAAGTTTCCAAACATTTTATCGGAGATTTGGAATTTTATTACGTTTAATTGCTCGAACAATGTTTAAATATGGCGGCGGGAAGAATTCCATCAAACACGAACATTCTTTTCAATTGCAATCGTTAACAGAAAAACCGCTTCTGTAACAGCAAAAACACTATGAGTGATACCAGTCTGAAGGGTTAGCATTTCACCTTTTCTAAGTCCTGATTCCAGCTTGTCGGTTTTGAAATTAATATGACCATCGAGCACCTGAACTGTAATTATTCCGGGGGCTTTGTGCGCCTTTAGTTCAGCTTCTGCGTGTAAAGCGATGAGAACGATTCGCAATCCTTCATTTTTAAGTAAAGTTATAGCGTTCCTGTCGCTGTTATGCCATGCTGCTTCTGATTTAATCTGATTTTGAGCTGTATTTAGGTCCAATACCACCATTTCCGCGTCTAGTGTGCGTTCACCGGCGGATCGTTGGGGTGTAGCATCATTTGATTTTTCAACTGATGGTGCTTCAATTTCAATACTTGATTTTTCTTTAAGTGCCGCAATGATTTTATCTGTTGCCGGGTCACTTGATATGCCGTACCCGTTTATCAGGGTGCCCTTAATGTTATGCTTTGTAGAAGATATTGCATAAACTATGGCTTCATCACCAGGGTCGGTAGCCCCTTCAAATCGGTAATGCTCGTCAACCACGAATTCTTCAGGATGGATCTGTAATGAATTGCCGTGGCATATAAGGCAGTTGTCGCTTAAATTAAAATCCACTGTATAGCCGCCCTCTTTAAGCTTTTGCAGGACTTCAGTAACTGTTGACATTTTATTCATATTCTTCTCCTTTTCTCTGCCCTTAAGGCGAGATTATTTTAACTGTTATACCATTGATATGTTCATCAATTAAAATCTGACAAGCCAACCTGAGCCCTTTATCCAATTTCGCTTTCGTCAGTGTGGTGTCTTCATTCCGATCAAAAGAGTTTAGCTGTATACCTGGCTCTATCTCAATTAAACATGTGCCACACTTTCCCATTCCTAAACAGTCGCCGAAATCTTCAGGGCCGAGTTTATCATAGATCAGCATCATCAAGTTTCGATATTCGTTAGGATAGGTCTCCAGGTGATACATTGCACCCTCGATGTTCACCATCAAGCTGATAATTGTAAGAGGATTTTTCAAATCTCGTCCTTATCTCGGAATACCTTTAACAGCCTGCATGATCGAAGCAATGCTGGCAGTTCTTTTTCTGGCGTTTTCTGCGATCTGGCCATCAAAGTGTTCGCTGATTGTTTCATCAAACAAAGCAAGCCACCGGTCGAAATGCTCTTTGCCAATCGGTAACGGTAAATGCTTAGGCATAGGATCATCTTTATATGTTCTGGTATATAAAAGAACAGTCGACCAGAAATCAATCATTCGGTTTAAATGCGCGGGCCAGTTATCTTTAATTACATCGTTAAAGACATCCCTAAGCAAAGGATCTTCTCTCACCTTGTCATAAAATGCGTTTACCAGTACAGAAACATCTGCTTCCGTTAAAATATCCGAACTCTTTTTAAGCTCCTCTCCCATCACACAATTACTTTATCGGGGCCACCTTTCATATTCTCCAGCTTGGTTAAAAACATGGCCGCCATTAATCCCGCGCGTTTCTTAGTTTCTGTCGCCATCTCTCCCTCGAAATGTGAATCGATCGTGTCGTTGAACAATAATAGCCACCGTTCAAAATGTTTGCCTTCGATCGGTAGCGGCGCATGCTTGGCGAACGGATTTCCCTTGAAGCCCGGCACGCCAAATAAGGCGGCATTCCAAAACAAGTACATTTTATCAAGATGTGGTTGCCAGTCTGAAATAACACTATTAAAGATAGGCCCGATTAGGTCATCGTTTTGAACTTTAGAGTAAAACGTATTCACAAAAATTATGATGTCGCTTAATCCTTGAATGTCTGTTTTCATATGAATTATTTAAAAAGGCTTACCGCCGATGAATCAATGTGATAATATATAGCCCAGGCAACAAAAGATATCAGGAGAATGAAAATCCAGAAAGGAATACTTTGCGGGGTCTCACTTCCAACAATTAAAAAGTTCTTAGAATCACCCTTGCCATAAGCGTTGATCATTATTGGGATTACTCCATCAACCACCGCATTTTCTTTGATTCCCTCGATGGCGATAGCGGGTCCGTTCCGCACCTCGAAGGGAATAAACCTGATACCCTCCTTGCCTGTTGGATCTTTGCTGACAATTTTAAGTGAATGTTGACCGTCTACCAGCTTTGTAGTATCCAACTCAAAATTTACCGGCGATACAAGCTCTGCTATGGGTTTTGGTTCATCGTCAATGAATATGAATATCTTGCTTTTATCTACCATGTTAGTCGGCGCTTAATATATGTTGTTTAATATGATTTATGGACTTTTCTCCAGGCCGAAGGATCCATTTTAAAGAATAAAAGAGGGTACACAGCACTAAGATAACACCTACCCATACAATTACATAGTCCCAGTCGCTTTGTGGGCCTGCACCGTGGGTGACACCCCGTAAAACTTTGGGTTGTTGCTTTTCACATACCGGACACGCTAATAACCAGTTATTTGTTACTAAAAGCGAAAGCACCAAAAATAACTTCCTCATATTTCTTGTTATTTGATTGCATTAAAATCCAGTTATTCTAACGATTTGATAAGCTTCTCGATCTCTGCTGCTGTAACCTTTCTGGAATTATTCCCCCAGCTTGTTCGTTCATGATTCATAATGGCAGCGATTTCTGCTGGTTTTAATCTGTTGTTGGTTCCGACAGCCGGCATCTCCCCGAATTGATCCTGCGCGTTATATCCATTCATTATTATATCCAGCATTAATTCAGGATTGTCGTCAAGCACAACTTTACTGCCTTTAAGCGGGGGAAAGGCACCTTTGAGGCCTTCTCCGTTAGCCTGGTGACAACTTTGACAATTATTAGAATAGAGCATAGCTCCATCCATCTCGGGTTCGGCACCGGGTTTTGATGTGTTAGCCAAACCTGGCTTTTTAGGATATAAGAACTCTGGTTCAGGAGTACCGTTGGGTAATTTCGCCTGTTTTAATTCTTGTAAATAGGCTACCAATTGAAGTGCTTCTTCGGTTGCAACAACTTTTCCTTTCCTGCCCTTCATAAACTCTTCGGGGATATTCACTTCGGTATCACCTTTTTCCAGTTTATCTTTTATGGTAAATAACCATGGATAAGCAGGCATAATGGACTCTTTTACCACAATACGCGGATTGAATAAATGCGGTAAATGCCAATCTGCACTAGGCTGCCGCTGACCGATGTTTGCAAGGTCAGGGCCGGTCCGTTCTGTACCCATCAGGGTAGCAGTGTTTCTCCAAAAGTCTGTTCGATAATTGTTTGCGTAATCTGCTGCTACACTCGGGCGTTCGCCCCACACGTTATCCATTTCGATACTCCTAACCTGCTGGGTGTGACAAGCAACGCATCCGTTAGATATATATAGCGCCTTACCTTTTATGGCATCTTCACTTAAGGGAATGGCATTGGGCAATGCAGCGTTTATACGCTGATTGGTCATAGCAGGCATAATACAAACCATGATGGTAAGAAAAAGAAAGAGCAGAAGTGCCGTAGTAAATAATTTATTATGATTATTGAAAAATTCCATGTCTATACTTAAAGTTCAGGTTCTGTGGTTGCGTACGATTGATTTAATTTGGCAATTGCTGCTTCTCGTACATCTACAGGTGGACTCCCGGTTAGCATTTTGTAAATATTGTATGCGAAGAATATATGAGAAAGCCACATAAGGCTTCCGCCAATTGCTCGCCAAAGCCAATATGGTGCCATGAGAACCACGCTGTCAATAAACGGCTTTCCGTCTATCCACATAAGGCCTTTCAGCGTACTACCATACATCAGAGGTATCGTATAAAATAAAAGACCGATAAGCGCGAGCCAGAAGTGTGCACCTACCGTTATTTGCGGAGCCTCTTTTCCGCTCAGACGGGGAACAAGCGCATATATGCCTGCCCATAGAAAAAAGCAGATAATACCATACATCGTCAAATGAGAGTGGGCAACCGTAAAATCAGTAAAGTGCCATATCAGGTTGGTCGACCGGAATGCTTCGGCCGTACCCTGCAATGAACCCGTGAAATAAAAAATCACGCCTACCAAAAAGAAAGGCAAAGTATAGCTTGATGGTAATTTATACCATGCACCATTGAATGTCAGTAAAAAGTTAGCAGTACCGGCAGCTACAGGAATTACCATACCTACGCTTCCAACAATGGCAATTGTTTGTAAAGACCAGGGAATTGAGCTAAAAACAAAGTGATGCGTTCCGATAACGGTATAAAAAAGAATCTGAGCCCAAAAAGCCAATATGCCTAGACTATACGAATAAATAGGCTTATTTAATTGCTGCGGCAGGAAATAATAAACGATGCCCAGTGTAAAAAGCATAAACCACATCCCTACCCCCTGGTGCATGTAGTAGCCCTGAACTATAGTTTCCCCTAATCCATTCTGCCAGGTCGGTATGTAGGCTACAATGGAAATCACTAAAGCGAACATCACTGATGCAACGATGTACCAATTTGAAATATAAATCTCGTGAGTTGTTCTTCGGGCGATTGTGCGGAGAAAGTTGATTAATGTTAGCAATAGTCCGATTCCAAACAATAACTGAATGGGCCAGATATACTCTCTGTACTCTCCACCTCCATTGTTAATACCCGCCATTAAAAAAACGCTCCCCAGAATGACAGATGCGTTAATTAAATAAAGTGTCCACCACCCTAGTTTAATGCTCACTAGTGGAATGTTACTAACCCGGGGAACAACATAATATCCAAGACCAAGCATGGCCATCGAGGCCCAGCCCCAGAACACGGCATTTGTATGTACGGGACGCAGTCGTCCGAAACTCAGCCAACTGACCTGGTCAACATCGGGAGCGACAAACTTAATTCCCAGGTATTCTCCAACTGTAGTTCCAAATAATAGCCAGAAGGTGGCGCTGCCAAGGAACCACAAAATCAACCTTGATAATTCCGGATCAATTGCAGGTCTTTTAGTTGCGCGTTTCTTTGCCGACACCACAGGCAAAATTGCACTATTGCTCACATCAAGCAGTAAACCTTTATCATCCTCGGCCGCCAGATGTCCAGTCAATTCATTATGGTTTAACCCGTAGTCTAATGCGTGTTTGCGTTTAAGGAGTGCATTTTCCAACTCTTTGCCGTCAATTTCTTTCAGATATTCAGCCAGTCTTTCACCCTCTTCCTGGTTTTCCTTATTCTGATAAACTTTTAAAACTTGTCTTATTTTAACAATCATCAGGATAATTCCGGCTGCTATTGGAACTAAAATCAAAACCAAAGTAATCAGTATACCACCTTCAGTTAACAGAGAACCGGTGGATCTTGACGACTGAGACGAAGCCGTATTAGCACTAAGGCACATAGCTGTCGTTAAAAGCAAAGTCGTAAGCAAGTTCCCTTGTCCGCCTTTAATGCCTTCTTTACTTTTAAACTTAAAATACTGATCTATCTGTTTGCTATCAAATGTTTCAATATACTTACTAAAACGACCATCATTAGTCCCGATCCTTCTTTTCATAACCTCACTTATCTGTTTGGTCTTACTGTAAAGATATAAGGCTGAGAAGATAAGAATTCCAACGAGCACAGCAACCGTGGTCAGCAGAAGGATTGAACTATAGTCATCAGATGAGTTGCCGGAGATAGCGGCGTACAGGGTCAGATGGCTTGGTATCCATAAAGCGGCACCTACTATTCCTACTTTTACAACATTGGATTTTTTCATAAAATATATTAATACCTTTTTATCCTTTTTATATATAAAATTTTATTTTTTTAACGCTGTGATACCCAGGCTTAAGTCTTCATTGAATTGTTCGATCGAAGTGTTCTTAAGCATCAGATAAATCTGGTTCCGGATATCCTTAAATTGATTATGTAACGGACATGGATTTACCTCTGAACAATATTCTAAGCCCAAACCACAACCAGTAAAGAGACCATTGCCGTCCACTGCTTTAACAACTTCAGATAATGAGTTTTTACGACTCTTGTCATCAATAAAAAACCCTCCATGCGGCCCTTTCGCAGATTGTATTATACCTTTTCTACTTAAATCTTGTAAAATTTTTGCAAGGAAGTATTCCGGAGAAGCGATCCCATCAGCGACTTCTTTAATACCTACTTTTCCACCTTCGGCAGTACGATGCGCAATAAAAAAAACTGCTCGCAACGCATATTCACATGTTTTTGAAAATACTCCCACTTACACAAAGGTAAAGCTTAATTAACAAAAAAAACACTTTTTTATCCTTTTTTAAGCTTATTCAAAAAAGTCATATACTCTTCGATGATAACCATCTCATAAACCTTTAAAAGAGTGAAGGTAATAAACTAAATCTCGAAATCGTGACTGAAGTTAAATCCTGACTGAAAGCCACAAAGTTGAAAAAGCGTCCTGCTTCTATGCGCATTAATCATTTTCCTTACGCATGTGCTGTCCCTGGCCTGTCTGAAAAACTAAAATCACTCTTTTTATCGCTTCTCCCAAATTTTGAACCTGAGCCAATGAATATCGAACCCGGAGACTCAACGAAGCAGCGCAACTTATCTATCAGATTAACAAAAAGTTAGTTACAAATAAAAACGGGAAAGAAGTTGATTTTTCAACTCTTTCCCGTCCAGTACTGAAGGCGGGAATCGAACCCGCACTCGCTTTAAGGCGAACAGGATTTTAAGTCCTGCGTGTCTACCAGTTCCACCACTTCAGCAGGTATTCTATAAAAAAATAGAACCTGTTTTAAAATTAAATCCCTTCCTGGTAGAAAGGGACTTAGAGCGAAAGACGAGATTCGAACTCGCGACCCCGACCTTGGCAAGGTCGTGCTCTACCAACTGAGCTACTTTCGCATTGGTATGTTTGTTAACGTTAGCTATTCTGACGAATATTTCCCGTTTTTGTGAGTGCAAATATAGACAGAAAACCAACCTTGTCAATAAAATATTGAAGTTTTTTTTCTCTTTTATATTAAACCACTGGAATTCAGGCAATCAATTACAAGGTCCGTTTCATAACCGCGTGATATTGCGTACTGAATAAGCTTTTGACGTCTCGTAAAAGCATTACTTTCTTTCGACAAGGCGTCTTTTTTTTTCAAAACACCCATCAATGCCCGCTCATACTCTTCTGCATCTATTTGGCCGAGCGCCTTTTTTATCAGGTTATCCCCTACCCGCTTCTGTTTTAAGCCCTGTTTAATCTTTATTCTACCCCAATGTTTAATTCTGAACTTTCCGAGTGTGTAGGCGATTGCAAAACGCTCCTCGTTCAGGTAATTGGCCTCAATCAAATTGCAGATCAGATCTTCTACCTCCGACGGATACAGACCATAGCTATAAAGTTTCTCCCTAACCTCTTGCTGCGAACGCTCCTGGTAGGCACAATACTGCTCTAATCGTGCTTTGGCAGTTTTTTTATCTAAACGTTTTACAGGCTCTTTTGAGGAATCCATTGCTTCAAATCAATTCGTAAAAATATCATTCAAATCCTAAAAATTTGTAGAAATTAGTATCCTTATGTCGCATAAATTATATCCGGTTACCGAAATAAAGGAAGTAATTAAGGCTGAAGCAGTTCTACACAACCCAGACGCTCTCATTCGAACTATTGCGTATGACAGCCGGAAGCTTGCCGACACTGATCATGCTTTATTTTTTGCAATCAGGGGTCGACGGGATGGCCACAACTATATACAGGACGTCTACAAACAGGGGGTCCGAAATTTTGTAATCTCAGAGAATTCGAACTTTTTAGGCAGGCAAACTGATGTAAATATCTTCCAGGTGAGCGATACCCTGCAAGCACTGCACTGGCTTGCCTCGTATCATCGGCAGCAATTCGATTATCCGGTAATTGCCATCACCGGAAGTAACGGTAAAACAATAGTAAAAGAGTGGCTCTATCAACTTCTGGCACCCGAAAAAAATATTGTACGCAGCCCCAAGAGTTTTAATTCCCAAATTGGAGTGCCTCTCTCGGTCTGGGAAATGCGCGACGACCACACTATGGCAATTTTTGAAGCCGGAGTATCTAAAACCGGCGAGATGATTAATCACGCCAGGGTAATACAGCCAACAATAGGCATCCTCACCACTATCGGTGAGGCACACAACGAAGGATTTGCAGACAAAGAAGAGAAAATAAGAGAAAAGTTATTGCTTTTTGAAAACACCGATCTCTTTATATATTCTCCTCAATATCTGAAAGGTTATCCCGGCGAAATACCCGGCAAAGAGACGTTTACCTGGGCTTGGAACGAGGAAGCAGACCTGATGCTAATCGATGACGAAGTACTTGAAGACAAATACCTTTTCATCAGGGGCAAATATCAGGACCGGGATGTACAATGCGCGGTACCTTTCACCGATGCCGCTTCTGTCGAAAATGCCATTTGCTGCTGGGCTACCGTGCTTGCCCTAGGTTATCTACCTCAGGATGCAGACATCCGACTGGAAAAGCTCCATCCCATAAAAATGAGGCTAGAGCTTAAAGATGGCATCAATAACTGTTCTATTATTGACGACTCCTATAGTTCGGATATTTCTTCTCTTGCTATTGCGCTCGATTTTTTAAAACAGCAGAATCAGCATATCCGGCGTTCTTTGATTTTATCTGATATCCCTGAGGCTGGAATTGACTCGGATACATTATACACACAGGTTGCCAAATTACTCGAAAGCAAGGAAGTAGACCGTTTTATAGGCGTCGGAACAGAGATCAGTAAACATCAGGATAAGTTCAGTATAGAAACAGCATTTTTCCAAAGTACTGAGGAACTTGTTGCCAATATTCCAACCCTAAAACTACTTAACGAGACTATTTTGATAAAAGGTGCTCGTGCATTTGGCTTTGAAAAGGTAAGCAATGTGCTCACCAAAAAGGTACACGAAACGATGCTTGAGATCAACCTCAATGCGTTGGAACACAACCTGAATTATTACAAATCACAACTTAAGAAAGATGTAAAGTTGATGGTGATGGTAAAGGCTTTTTCTTACGGAAGCGGAAGTTTCGAGATCGCCAATCTGCTCCAGTATAATAAAGTGGACTGGCTGGCTGTTGCGTACGCAGATGAAGGAGTAACGCTTAGAAAAGCAGGAATTACCTTACCTATTATGGTGATGAACCCCGATTTGATGGCTTTTGATACCATGGTAGAACATTCGTTGGAGCCAGAAATTTATAGCTTCAGGGTACTCAAAGACTTTATCGAAGCTCTGAACAGAAAAAATCAGGAGGCTTATCCCGTTCACGTTAAATTAGATACAGGTATGCACCGGCTGGGGTTTTTAGCCAGCGACATAGAAAAGCTCTTAAAGGAGATCGAAGATTGCCCGGCTATCAAAATTCAGAGCGTTTTCTCTCACCTGGTAGCCAGTGAAGACCCTGATTCTGATAGCTTTACGCACCAGCAAATAGATCTGTTTACCGACTTAACCCGGCGAATCGAGCAATCTGTAGGTTATACGTTCCTCCGTCACATCTCTAACACATCCGGCATTAGTCGCCTGCCCGAAGCACAGTTTGATATGGTTAGACTAGGGATTGGCCTTTACGGGATTGACAGCTCGTATAAAAACAAAAAATCTCCGCTTCAAACGGTAACAACCTTAAAAACCAGTATTTCTCAGATCAAAGACCTGCAACCCGGCGACACCGTGGGTTATAACCGGATGGGCGTATTACCTAATGGGGGTAAAGTAGCCACTGTAAAAATTGGGTATGCCGATGGTTACAGCAGGAAACTAGGCAATGGCGTAGGAAAAATGCTGGTGAACGGTGTAATAGTTCCTACCATTGGAAATATTTGCATGGACATGTGCATGCTTAATTTGGGCGGCCTAAGTGCTAATGAGGGAGATGAAGTAATTGTATTTAACGAGGTAATACGGGTTGAAGACATTGCGAAGCAAATTGGAACTATCCCTTACGAAGTACTAACGGGTATTTCTGAGCGGGTGAAACGTGTTTATTTCTACGAATAACGATTTCTTTCCGTTGCCCATTCTATTTATCATTCATTACCTTTGCGAAATATCACGTGATAAATGAAAAGAATTGCAGGCGTTTTATTGAACTACTTTTTCAAAGGCGTATTAGTTGTTGTTCCGCTGGGTGCTGCCATTTTTCTTATTTACTGGATAATTTCATCAGTAGACAAAGCCCTCAACTTAAGTAACATTCTGGGGTTTGATGAACAAGGACGTCCAATCTATATTCCCGGTTTAGGGATTTTAACGGTTATTGTTATCATCCTCGCTGCGGGAATTATCGTTACAAACTTTGTTACCGACCCGATAAAGGCGGCCTTAAACCGCTGGATGAGAAAAATTCCTTTACTAAACTTTTTCTACTCTTCAATTAAAGATTTTACCGAGGCATTTGTTGGTGATGAAAAGAAATTCAGCGAACCGGTACTGGTAGAATTGAACGATTCGGGATTGAAGCAAGTGGGCTTTGTTACCCATAAAAATCTCAAGAGAATTAAACTTACAGATGAAGTAGCGGTTTACCTTCCCTTCTCATACTCCTTTGCAGGACAACTTGTTATTGTTAAAAGCGACCGTGTAACTCCCCTTAATATGACTGCCAGTGCTGCGATGAAGTTTGTGGTTTCGGGAGGCGTAAGTGGATTATCCGATAAGCTTGGGCGTCGCTAGCCCCAATTAACGGAACGGAATTTTCCGTCCACAAAAGACAAGTACTGATATTGCCATGTCTGTCGACAAATGCTGGGCTGGTTTTACTATTCAGCAAACAACTCTGTTCTATAGCAAAAAGAGGAAAAGGTAATTAAACCCCTTCCTCTTTTTTACCGGCAATTATTTATGCCTGCAATTGGCTAATGACCTGAATGTCCGTCAACGCCGTGTGCATGTCCATGTGCAAGTTCGTCTTCTGTAGCTTCGCGCACACTTAGAATTTGTCCTTTAAAATGCAAATCCTGACCTGCCATTGGATGGTTCAGATCAACCGTCACGTTTTCTTCAGTTACTGCAACAACTTTAGCTCTGAACTGATTTCCCTGATTATCCTGTAAAGGTAAAACGGAACCAATTTCTGGCTTGTCCATGCCCTGAAACATCTCGGCAGACAATTCTGCAACTGCACTGGCATCTTTCTCGCCATAGGCATCAACCGCTGCCAAATGAAAATCATAAGCAGCGCCCTGCGAAAGTCCGCTCAAATTCTCTTCAAATTTAGGAAGCATCATTCCAACGCCATATAGAAAAACCAAAGGCTGATCTTCAGTCGCCTTTTCTACAAATACTTCTTCGCCATTTTCTGTGGTGTACAAATCGTACGTAAGCGCCACAACGCTGTTTGGTTGAATGTTCATTACACTGAATTTTGTCCGACTTTAAGTCGTAACGATTTATAAATAATTAACCTGATTTAATTTTTAAGGAGTGTTACTAATTAAAAATTTGCTTTAATGCCTCGCTAACTTCTGTAACGGGCAACTGACAAGTTCTGTTTTTACAAACAAATATTTTGGTTTCGTTTGTCCACTTATCCTGCAGCAAAGGTAATGTTCCTGTAATTCCTCCCAACATAATTTTGTTGGGAATAAAAGATTTTTCGATCTCCCTCCTTTTGTCTTCGGCCTGGGCTCCGGTAATTGCAATTTCGTATAGTCCAAAAACCTCGTTCATTAGTAAAATAGCCCAATTGGAATATCCTGACGCATAGGTTTTTACCTGGGGGAATATATTCTGTAACATTTGCCGCGACTGAACGAGATACATCTCGTCATCAAAAAAGTGCCCCAGTTTTAGCAACACATTTGCCATAACTGAGTTGGAAGCGGGAATGACATTATCCAGCAATTCATATTTTCGGGCGATAAGTTCTTCATCGTGCTGTGAAGTATAAAAAAGCATCCCCGTCCCCGGATCGTAAAAATTCTGGAGAGCATACTCGCACAAGTCACGTGCTGTTGAGAGCCACTTTTCGGCGAATGTGGCTTCGTATAAGGTTATAAATCCGTCTATCACCAAAGCGTAATCGTCAAGGAAAGCAACCCCGGAAAGAGCATCGCCTTCTTTTTCTTTATAAATGCGGCATAATCTGCCTCCCTCGCTTAGTAAATGCTTAGAAATAAATTCAGCATTCGATATTGCAATACTCAGGAATTCTTTTTCATTAAACACCTTGTAGGCGTCTGCAAAGCCTTTGAGCATCATTCCATTCCAGGAAGCGAGGATCTTATTATCCAATCCCGGCCTTATCCGTTGTTGCCGAACCTCAAAGAGCCTTTGTTTTTGAATCTGAATTTTAGACCGAAGCTCTTCCACACTGATATTTGAATCGGCGGCAAATGTTTCATCATCTTCGGTACGCATAAGTACGTTTGTACGCTCTTCTTCCCAGTTTCCTCCTTCTGTGATATTGTAATAAAGGCAAAACAGTTCAAAATCCTCGCCCAATACCTCTTGAACTTCTTTCCTGGTAAACGTATAAAATTTACCTTCCACCCCTTCACTATCTGCATCCAAAGCAGAGTAAAACCCTCCTTTCGGAGATGTCATTTCGCGTTTCACCCACTCAAGTGTTTCATAAACTACGTTCTTATACAGTTCATTTGGAGAATACTGATAAGCTTCCGAATACAGGCTGACTAACTGCGCGTTATCGTAAAGCATTTTTTCAAAGTGCGGAACGTGCCAGAAACCATCGACCGAATATCGTGCAAAACCTCCTCCGATATGATCATAAATACCGCCAAATGCCATCTTTTCGAGCGTGAGCCCGGTTGCTACGCGTGCTGCCTCGTCTTTCATTAAACGAGCATAACGCAATATAAACTGCCAGTTGTTGGGCAAGGGAAATTTGGGCGCACGATTATAACCTCCTTCTGCCATATCGAAGCTGCGTTTCAGAGGCTCGAATATTTCTTCGAGGTCCTTACGGGAATACTCAAATGTTTCATCAGATAAATTAAGGCTTTCTGATTGCTGTATTCCGTTCGTGAGTTTATCAGCATACTCTATCGCTTCTTCTGGCTTCTCTTTCCAAAAATTTGCCAGGTTTAGTAATAAGTTTTTCCAATTATTTTTCCCGAAATAGGTTCCTCCGTAAACCGGGCGCTGGTCTGGCAAACAGATACAGTTTAAAGGCCAGCCCCCCTGTCCTGTCATTAATTGAACAGCGGTCATATAAACCTGGTCAACATCAGGCCGTTCTTCACGGTCCACTTTGATGCAGATAAAATGCTCGTTCATTATCTCTGCAACTTCGCTATCCTCAAAGCTTTCATGTTCCATTACATGGCACCAGTGGCAGGCCGAGTAACCTACACTTACCAGGATTAATTTATTTTCTTCCTTCGCGCGGCTTAGAGCCTCATTTCCCCAGGGATACCAATCCACGGGGTTGTTTGCGTGCTGTAATAAGTATGGCGAGGTTTCTTTACTCAGTCTGTTTGACATAATCTGCTGCGAAGTTAATGGTCTGAATATTATTTCTAACTCTTATCTTGTTCGAATTGTTGATAGAGATTATTATTAGTCCCGCAACTATCGGCCGCTTCAGCCTTTAAACGGAAAATCAACCGCATGAAAATTACACATACCGACCTCTACCGCTTCAGCATTAAAATGCGCCCCTTTACCATAGCTACCGGAACAATGGATTTTGCCCAAAACGTTTTCATCAGGGTGCATACCGATGCCGGCATTTACGGTGTGGGCGAATGTTCTGCATTCCCGGTAATAGTTGGCGAAACTCAGGAAACGTGCCTGGCAATGGGAAAAGATTTCGCAGCTCTATGGAAAGGCAGAAACCCGCTGGAAATTGAAGAAAGAAATAACGACTTACATAAGTACACTGCTCATAACTTCACCATAAAAAGCGCATTCGACATGGCTCTGTACGATATCGCTTCAAAGCATGCGGGCCTGCCGTTATATAAATTTTTGAACGGCCAAAAAAGAGAAGTCGAGACCGACATCACCATCGGCATTGGCACAATTGAAGAAATGGTAAAACAGGCTATTGAATTTAAAGGATCGGGGGCGAGGATACTAAAGGTTAAGCTTGGTAAAAACGCAGAACATGATATTCAACGACTGACCGAGATCAGAGAGGCGGTTGGACCAGACATCATATTACGAATAGACGCTAACCAGGGCTGGGGTTTTGAAGATGCCATTAAAGCACTTACATCAATGTCCGACTTAGATATTCAGTTTTGTGAGCAACCGATGAGTGCCTGGTACGATGATTTACTTCCGGCGCTTCGGAAAATATCCCCGATAAAGATTATGGCAGATGAAAGTTGTTTTAATCATCACGATGCCCGAAAACTGATTAATGACAACGCATGTGATTATATTAACATCAAATTCTCAAAATCAGGGGGTATCACCGAATCGCTAAAGATTTATGAGACTGCCAGTAAATTCGATATACCTTGTATGATAGGCGGAATGCTGGAAAGCAGGATCGCTTTAAGCGCTAAGCTACATTTTGCCTACGCCTGCCCCCAAATCAGGTTTTACGATCTGGATACCTGCATGATCGGACATCTGGAAGATCCCTGTAAAGACGGTGTTAAATACCATGGCTATCTTATGGATATAGGCGATCATCCAGGTATTGGCGCCGATGCCAATGAGGAATTTTTAAAAGGATGTGAACGGTTTACAGTTTAGTTGCTGAACTCAATCAACCAATAATGCCTTGAATTCTGTGCTATCCCCGTTAAAAGCGTTAAAGTCTACGATGTAACTAATTCCATTTACTTTAGCTTTATCAGAATGCTGCCAGAAATGCCACCTGGTTTTTTCGCTGATGCTAAGCTTCGCTTTATAATAATGTGCGATCCAAAGAGGGTAGCCATCAAAATGACCTGCGAGATAGTCCTTATAGAAACTTAATCCGGTATAAATAATGGGCTTTACTCCTGTCTTCTTCTCAATATAGCGAATATATTCTTTCAATTCCTCCCGCATTCGCGATGGCGAGACCCCGTTTAATTCTTCCACATCAACAACCGGAGGTAAATCGCCTTTTTCTACGTCAACTGTCTGAAGAAAAAACTTGGCCTGCCAGCGCCCCGATTTTTTAGGCCTGAAAAAATGATACGCGCCGCAAACTATTCCTGCTTTTGGTGCTTCTCGCCAGTTACGCTGAAAATACCGGTCAACCAGCATAACACCCTCTGTCGCTTTGATAAAGGCGAAGCTGACCTTAACACCGTCATCATTCATTTCCTTTACCTTCTGCCAATCTATCTTACCCTGATAATAAGATACGTCTATACCATGAACTGAATACTTTTTCGGGATCTTAATTCCATAGCTTTCATAGCTGGGGTAATCAGGGTCATCGTCCCAAAACTTTAGCCAGCCCCAGGTCGAAGCACCAAACTTGAGTATATATCCGTAATAAAAGGGCGATAATAATATTAACGACAATGCCACAAGCACCATCTTAACCTGTAAGGAAATGCCTCCTTTGCTCTTTTTCTTCTTAACCGGCTTCCGCTTTCTTTTGACTGGCAATTCTTTTTTAATTGGCCACAAAGATACAAAGTTGGGATTTTAATAGCTTGTATCCCGAGGCAGGAAAATGTTATTTAAGTAAATAGCCACAAAGGCCCAAAGGGCGCAAAATTTCTCAGTGTCTTCGCGGCCAAAAAATTTCAACAAGTAAATAGCCCTAAAGACCCGAAGGCACAAAACTAGATTCTTAGTACCTTCGTGGCTCAATTACTTACTCAGCTCCGTAAAATACTTATGAAATAAAGGTATCGTCTCTATCCCTTTAAAATAATTTGCAATATCAAATTTCTCGTTCGGAGAGTGTAAATTATCGCTATCAAGGCCAAAACCCATTAAAACTGTTTTTATTCCCAGTTCCTTTTCGAAGAGCGAGACAATAGGAATACTTCCTCCTCCCCTTGTCGGGATAGGCTTTTTTCCAAAAGCTTCTTCAATCGCTTTCTCCGCGGCTTTGAACGCAATACTGTCCGTAGGAGTTACCACAGGCTCGCCGCCATGATGCGGAGTAACTTTCACCTTAACACTTTTCGGAGCAATACTTTCAAAATGTTGTTTAAACAGCTGGGTGATCTTTTCAGATTGCTGATTAGGAACCAAACGCATAGAAATTTTGGCACTGGCTTTTGAAGGCAACACTGTTTTTGCCCCCTCGCCAATATAACCACCCCAAATACCATTTACTTCCAGTGTAGGGCGGATTCCGGTATGTTCTATAGCTGTGTAACCTAATTCTCCCCAAAGTTCCTCCACTCCAAGGTCGGTCTTGTAATCATGTTCATTATAGGGTGCAGCATTTAATTGCTCGCGTTCCTCGTTACTGAGACTTGCCACATCGTCGTAAAAGCCAGGAATAGTAATGTGATTGTTCGAATCGTGCAAAGAGGCAATCATCTGACATAATATGGTAGCCGGATTAGCAACAGCACCACCATATACTCCGGAATGTAAATCGCGATTAGGGCCAGTAATTTCGACCTCGAGATAAGAAAGTCCTCTCAGCCCAGTTTCAATTGATGGGCTTTCCAGACTTATCATCGCAGTATCCGATATAAGTACCACGTCTGACTTAAGCCGCTGCTTGTTAGCCTTCACAAACTCATCAAGGTTACTCGAGCCAACCTCTTCTTCCCCCTCAATCATAAATTTGATATTGCAGGGAAGCGTATTTAGTGACATCATCAGTTCGAAGGCCTTGACGTGCATATAGAACTGGCCTTTGTCGTCACAAGCCCCCCTGGCAAATATTTTTTCATCCTTTACCACCGGTTCGAAGGGTGGCGAGGTCCAAAGCTCCAGAGGGTCTGCTGGTTGAACATCATAATGCCCGTACACCAAAACCGTTGGTTTTGAGGCATCAATTATCTTCTCACCATAAACAATGGGATATCCCTGTGTCGGGCAGACCTCTACCTTTTCAGCCCCCGCAGCTTTTAACTTTTCGGCTACGTAATCTGCTGTTTTTAAAACATCATCCTTGTACTTTGGGTCGGCACTAACAGAAGGAAAGCGCAGCAGTTCAAAGAGTTCGTCAAGGAACCGCTGCTTATTCTCTTCAATATATTTCTTTATGTCCTGCATGTATCACCTTTTTCACAAATATAACCGAGTTGTGAAAACTTTGATTGACAGGAGTGGAAATAATTAATCCCATGAGGCCAGATCAACACGCTCCAACGTGGTTTCTTGAGGGACATTAATTGACTCTTTTGCCACAGGCTTGCTTTTCACAATCTCAGCGATAACAACGCCCACCGTTGCAATGATTAAAATAAGTATTAAAGTAAATGCCTTTTTCATATTCCTGATGTTTAGTCCATTCCACTCATGTCTTTTAATGTTCCAGCACCCATAGTTGCATTTTCAACGGCTACCGGTTTTACTTCTGTTTCCTTTTTGCAGGAGCTTAGTCCTAAAGCTACTACTGCTAATACTAACAAGATTTTTTTCATGATATTAATTAATTTGTTATCGATTTGATTAAATGATTAGTCCATTCCACTCATGTCCTTCAATGTTCCAGCGCCCATAGCTGCATTCTCAACTTGCACCGGTTTTACTTCTGTTTCTTTTTTGCAAGAGCCTAGTCCTAAAGCTACTATTGCTAATACTAACAAGATTTTTTTCATGGTTTTAATTTTAAGTTGTTAACGAATTAATGGCGCTAGTCCATTCCACTCATGTCCTTCAATGTTCCAGCGCCCATAGCTGCATTCTCAACTTGCACCGGTTTTACTTCTGTTTCTTTTTTGCAAGAGCCTAGTCCTAGGGCTACTACTGCTAATACTAACAAGATTTTTTTCATGGTTTTTAATTTTACATTTGATGATTGTAATACATTAGTCCATTCCGCTCATGTCCTTTAAGGTCCCTGCCCCCATAGCTGCATTTTCAACCTGTACTGGTTTTACTTCTGTTTCCTTTTTGCAAGAGCTTATTCCTAAAGCTACTACCGCTAATACTAACAAGATTTTTTTCATGGTTTTTACTTAAGTTTCTGAATTTAATTAAAAATAAATGTAACTTTTTTCCTAACTTGTCGTATAAGACCCACCTATCTTTCTTTCCACAAATCATGAGTTTGAGATATATTTTTACTCTTATCTTATCAGTAATATCTTTTCTCTCGCATTCACAATCTTTCACAACCTCCGACAGCTTAAAAATCGACTCATTAAATAAAGTTGGATATGAGATGCGATTAACAGATCCTGAGAAGTCATTAGTTTTCGGCCGGACAGCGTTACGTCTCTCAAAAAAAACTAACTATATAAATGGCAGTGCCGAATCGCATCGCATCTTAGGTATCGGATACTATTACTTGGGCAAGAATGATCGGGCAATATCAAATTACCTCACCGCTCTGGCGAGCTTTAAAGAAACCAGAAACTTGACGGGCCAAGCTAAGGTCTATAACAATATAGGAAATTTATATAAGGAAGTTAATTACGAGAAAGCTTTGGAATACTTCCAGAAAGCGTTAACAATAGCCACTAAACTAGATGCACCGGACATCGTCGCAGGACACTATTTAAATATAGGAATTATCAATTACCGGACGAAAGATTATGAACTTGCATTAAAACACACCAAAAAAAGCTATGAGATATTCTTAAAACTCGACAATCCTACCGGTGTGACTCTCGCACTTCAAAACACCGGCGTAATATATAATAAACTAAATCAGCACAAGAAAGCAGAAAAAATACTTTTGGAGGCCTATGCCAGGGCGAAAGAAGCCAACCTGAACAGCACCATTGCAAGTATCAACCTGACCTTGGTTGCTATCTATATGAAATTTAAGAATTACAGTAAAGCAGACCAATATCTTAAGGAAGGAACCAGATATGCAATTATCGGTAAAGACACGAAGTTGCAGAGCGATTATTTGAAAAGAGCATACGAACTGGAACGCAAGCGTAAAGACTACAAACAGGCGCTTCTCTATCTTCAAAAGCTGTATACTCAAGATAGTCTCGAGTTGCAAACCACGATATCTAAAAAATTTGGTCTATTCGAAGAACAATCAAAGTTTCAGGCAAGAGAAAAGGAAAGTGCTATAAAACTCGAAAAAGCTAAGACAAACCGGGTAGTTTTTACCGCGTCAATTGCTATTTCTATTCTAGCAGTGTTGATCATCATAATCTTATTTTTGAATGTTCAAAAGAAAGCAAAAACCAACCATCAGCTCAAAATATTAAACGAAGAAATTTCTGTTCAGAAAGAGAACCTTGATACAGTAAATCAGAACCTCGAAAAAATAATCGACGAACGCACCAGGGATCTCCAAATAAAAAACCGAAAACTCTCGGAATACTCTTCTCACCTCTCCCACCAAATTCGCGGACCGGTAGCTACCATGAAGGGACTAATGATTCTTGAACAGGAAAACCTCATTGAAGACGAGGAATTCATTAAAGAAATTGGTAAATGCGTAAACGAGGTAGACGACCGGATCATCAATATTAACGATGTTTTACACAATCTGTCCGAGTCGGGCCTGATACCCAGAGTTGTTGATAAAGAAACTAAATCCTGAGGCTTTAAATCCTTTTCATTTTTTTAATTTAGCCTTTTGAAACCGGCACACATTTTCAGCGCCCGATCGTTGAAATATGAATCCATGCCGGTTCGAATCCCAGAGAAAACGATAATATACTTTTGAAAAAGGAACAGGTTTGGATTATTTAATAGGGTTAAATCCTTCACAGAAAGAAGCAGTAGAACAAACGAGCGGGCCGGTAATGATTGTAGCAGGTGCTGGTTCGGGTAAAACACGCGTGATCACCTGCCGTGTAGCACACCTGATTACTAAAGGTGTTGATCCGTTTAACATCCTGGTTTTAACCTTTACCAACAAAGCTGCTAAAGAGATGCGCGAGCGTATCATGAAGGCGGTTGGTCCGGAAGCTAAGAATATCTGGATGGGAACATTCCACTCGGTATTCGCGAAAATTTTAAGGGTTGAAGCCAACAAAATCGGCTACCCCAACAATTTTACTATCTATGATACCGACGACAGTAAAAGCCTGCTTCGGGCTATCCTTAAAGAGCAGCAGCTGGATGATAAACTTTATAACGCCAACTTCGTTTACAACCGGATTTCATCAGCAAAGAATAATTTAATATCCCCGGCTGAATATTTAAAAAACGAGCACATTCAGTCGGAAGATTTTGCCACCGGCCGCGGTAAACTTGGCGAAATCTATCAGATCTACGCCCAACGCTGTTTTAAAGCCGGCGCTATGGATTTTGACGATTTACTTTTCAAAACAAACGTTCTTCTGAAAGATAACCCCGAGGTACTTTATAAATACCAGAATAAATTTAAGTATTTAATGGTGGATGAGTATCAGGATACTAATTATTCGCAGTACCTGATTGTAAAGCGACTGGCAGCCATAAATGAAAACATTTGCGTTGTCGGCGATGACGCCCAGAGTATCTATGCATTTCGCGGAGCCAACATCCAGAATATTCTCAATTTTGAGAAAGATTACCCTGATTTAAAAGTATTTAAGCTTGAGCAGAATTATCGTTCAACGCAGAACATCGTAAACGCTGCAAACAGTATTATCGCAAATAATAAGAATCAGCTTAAAAAAACGGTATTTTCTGAAAACGAAACAGGAGATAAGATAAAGATTCTCCGTGCCTTCAGCGATAACGAAGAAGGTAAAGTAATAGCCGAAGGGATTGCCCAGGAACGGGCCGTGAAGGGATATCACTACAACGATTTTGCGATTCTTTACAGAACCAATGCCCAGTCGCGGGCCATGGAGGAAGCCTTAAGAAAGCTCAACATTCCATATAAGATCTACGGCGGTCTGTCTTTTTATCAGCGTAAGGAAATCAAAGATTTGATAGCCTATTTTCGCCTTACCTTCAATCCAAATGATGAAGAGGCGCTAAAACGGGTGATCAATTATCCGCGCCGCGGAATCGGTGATACCACCATAGAGCGAATTATTATTGCAGCCGACAAAGCCGATTCTACGCTATGGGAAGTCATAACAGATTCGGCAAACCACCTGGATGGACGCAGTTCTGCGGCTGTAGCGAATTTTGCTACCGTTATTCAGAGTTTCCAGGTACTGGCAAAAACGCATTCGGCTTACGATTGTGCTTTGCATATCGCGCAGCATTCGGGACTATTAAAAGACCTGTATGATGACAAATCAGTGGAAGGTTTGAACCGCTACGAAAACATCCAGGAGCTTTTAAACGGGATTAAGGAGTTTAGCGAACGCGAAGATATTGAAGAAAAAGGTCTTGATATTTTCATGCAGGACATCGCACTCTTAACCAATGACGATAACGATAAGAATCCTGATGCGGATACAGTCTCTTTAATGACCATACACTCGGCTAAGGGACTTGAGTTTAAGAATGTTTGTATTGTGGGCCTGGAAGAAAATCTCTTTCCTTCGCAGATGTCCTTAAATTCGCGGGCTGACTTAGAGGAAGAGCGCAGATTATTTTATGTGGCGATCACCCGGGCTGAAAAGAAGCTGACAATTTCTTATGCCACCTCGCGTTACAGATGGGGAACTTTAACAAGCTGCGAACCAAGCCGCTTTATCGACGAAATAGACCCCAAATATCTGGAACTCGATTTCAAGCCCCAGCAGAAAACAGAGAATCCGTTCTTTAATCAGGAGCGAAGTTCATGGAGCAGCCAGTCTGGCGGAGATACGTTCTCTAAACCGAAACCGGCTACAGCGCCTAAAACCACTTCTATTCTTCCAAAAGCACACGTGCCGAGTGAAGGCTTTGCTCCTTCGGATACGACAAACCTTCAGGTAGGTATGGATGTTGAGCATGAGCGGTTTGGTTTTGGAAAGGTAATTAACCTTGAGGGTAATAAGCCAGATATAAAAGCAACAATATTTTTCAAAGAACTAGGACAGAAACAACTTTTACTTAAATTTGCAAAACTTCGTATCGTATCGTAAATTCCAGAACTTTACAGAAACAGCGATCAGGCTGGGAATATTCCCTTCCACCAATAGCTAATAAGGTTTTAAAGACAAAGAATTTTGCGATTGTGTTTTGTACCTTAGCAGCTCAAGACTAAAATAAAAATAGTCTCAAAGACATCTAACACTTAGATCTTTACTTTGTGCCTTTGTGTCTTCGTGGCAAAATATAATAAACATGACATTTGATTATAATACATCAAGGAAAAAGCTAATCCTTGCAGAATACGGACGGAATGTTCAAAACATGGTAGCATATATCTGTACCCTGCCAACTAAAGAGGAAAGGAACAGACACGCTCAGGTTGTAATCGACTTGATGGGATTTTTGAATCCTCATTTACGCGATGTTGCCGATTTTAAGCACAAACTATGGGATCATCTCCATATAATATCTGATTTTCAGATAGATGTAGACTCAAATTATCCAAAACCCGCTCCCGACGCAATTCATTTTAAGCCTGCTCCTCTCGCTTATCCTCAACAGCGCATCAGGTTTAAACATTATGGAAAGACCGTAGAGCTCATGATAAAAAAAGCGAAAGCGGTTGAAGATCCTCAACGCAGACAGGCAATGATTCAATCTATCGCAAATTTCATGAAAATGGCATACGTGACGTGGAATAAAGATACCGTTGCCGACGAAACGATAATCAGCGATTTGAAAGCCCTCTCAGGCGGTGAATTAGTACTCGATGAAAGCTTTAACTTGCATAAAATCGAGGTTAGACCAAATGCCCCTGGCGTAAGACAAAAAAGCGGTTCTAACAGCGGTAACAATGGTAACAGCAATAGTAACAAACCCAGACAAAACACCAATAATGCGTCCCGCAATCAGGGGAACCGCCCAAAAAACACCGGAAAACGTTATTAACTCAAACCTTAATTCGCTCTAAACCTTTTATATTCCATGAATGCATTTGAAATTCACGGCGGCAAACCGCTGAAGGGAGAAATTATTCCGCAAGGAGCCAAAAATGAAGCTTTACAGATTCTTGCGGCCGTTTTGTTAACACCGGAGAAGGTAACAGTAAGTAATATTCCGGATATTGTTGATGTAAACAAGCTCATTGCTTTACTTGGCGACTTAGGTGTTACCATCGAACGCTTAAGCAAAGACACCTACACCTTCGAAGCTAAAAACATCAATCTCGAGTTCTTCCAGTCGCAACAGTTTAAATCAAAGGGCGGTAGTTTAAGAGGTTCCATAATGATTGTTGGACCTTTGCTTGCCCGCTTCGGGAAAGCTGCAATTCCTAAACCAGGCGGCGATAAAATCGGAAGAAGGAGGCTCGATACACACTTTTTAGGTTTCGAAAAACTTGGAGCCAAGTTCAATTACAACGCGGAAACAAGTTTCTTTAATGTGGATGCTACCAATCTTCAGGGTACATACATTCTGCTGGACGAAGCCTCGGTAACAGGTACTGCAAACGTAGTAATGGCTGCTGTACTCGCCAAAGGAACTACCACCATTTATAATGCTGCCTGTGAGCCCTATTTGCAGCAATTATGCAAAATGCTGAATCGAATGGGTGCAAAGATCTCAGGTATAGGCTCGAACTTGCTCACGATAGAAGGCGTTTCAGAACTTGGCGGAACGGATCACAGACTACTTCCCGATATGATCGAAATCGGGTCGTTTATCGGATTGGCAGCTATGACTGCGTCGGAAATCACCATTAAAGATGTTCATTTTGAAGAACTGGGCATTATTCCTAATGTTTTCAGAAGACTCGGCATCGACTTCGAACGCAGAGGCGACGATATTTACATCCCTTCGCAAGCTAATTATGAGATTGATACATTTATTGACGGCTCTATTCTAACTATTGCTGATGCACCCTGGCCTGGATTTACGCCAGATCTGCTATCCATTATCCTGGTGGTAGCTACACAGGCAAAGGGAAATGTGATGATCCATCAAAAGATGTTCGAAAGTCGCTTGTTCTTTGTGGATAAGCTGATAGATATGGGTGCTCAGATCATTCTATGCGATCCGCATAGGGCAACCGTAATGGGATTGAATAAGCAAGTGCAACTTCGCGGAATTGAAATGACCTCACCCGATATCAGGGCGGGTGTTTCACTATTGATTGCTGCGTTATCAGCCAGCGGAACTTCCATTATTCACGCTATAGAACAAATCGAGCGGGGCTATCAGGATATCGACATCAGATTACGTTCTCTCGGAGCTGAGATCAAGAGAATCGATGCAATGCCGAAGTCGCACTAGATGCATTCGTAACTTGCCAAAAGTTCGGAACTTTTGGCAAGTTCTACTACCGTGATTAGCTACAGGATGACTCGAAATCTCCGATACACCTCTATAGTATCACACCGATATTGCATTTATAATATCAAACTGTGTAATTATCTCCAGTTTTCTAAACTCATCCTCAACCATTACCGCCGTATTTTCTTTGTTGATCAATGAGGATATCTTATCAATGGAAGTATCTAAATCTACCACAGGAAAGGGCTTAGTCATGATCTCGCTGATATGACTGGAGGTTATGGCAGGATTATCAAACAGACAGGCAAATATATCTCCCTCCGTAATCTTCCCAACGATCATTTGGTTTCGAACCACCGGCAACTGAGATATATTCAGACTCTTTAACGTATTAATAGCTTCTAAAACAGTCTTGTCCGATTCAATGGTTACCATCTTTTGATGAGCCCGTTTATTCAGGATACTTCTTGCTGTAAGCTTTTCATCCTTAAGAAAGCCGCGCTCACGCAACCAGTCTTCGTTGTACATTTTACCAAGATAGCGGGTGCCATGATCATGGAAAATAACAACAACAAGGTCATTTTCCGTCAAATGAGCTTTCATTTGCAGCAAACCTGCTATTATCGCGCCTGAAGAATTCCCCGCAAAGATTCCTTCTTTTAATGCGATCTCGCGGGTCATCAATGCAGCATCCTTGTCGGTTACTTTTTCAAAATGATCAATCACAGAGAAATCAACGTTCTGAGGTAAAAAATCTTCACCAATACCCTCAGTTATATAGGGATAGATCTCGTTTTTGTCAAAAACGCCGGTTTCTTTGTATTTTTTAAAAACCGACCCATATGTATCAATTCCCCAGCATTTAATATTCGGATTTTTTTCTTTCAAATATCGTCCCGCTCCGGAAATAGTACCGCCCGTTCCAACGCCCACCACCAAGTGTGTAATCTTCCCTTCTGTTTGCTCCCAAATCTCCGGGCCGGTTTGCTCGTAGTTTGCTTTTGTATTCGAAAGATTATCGTACTGATTTGCTTTCCAGGAGTTCGGAATCTCCTTCTCTAACCGTGATGCTACAGAGTAATAGGAACGTGGATCCTCTGGTTCAACATTCGTAGGACAAACAATCACCTCGGCGCCAAACGCCCTCAGTGCATCAAACTTTTCTTTGGATTGCTTGTCGGTAGTCGTAAAAATACAACGATAACCTTTTACCGCAGCAGCGATTGCCAGCCCCATTCCGGTATTTCCCGATGTTCCCTCGATAATTGTACCGCCAGGCTTTAGCTTTCCTTCGCGCTCAGCGTCAACAATCATCTGCAGAGCCATGCGGTCTTTTATTGAATTACCGGGGTTGGTTGTCTCTATTTTAGCAAGCACCGTAGCTTTAACTTCCTTCGTGATTTTATTTAATTTAACCAGGGGTGTGTTACCAATGGTTTCCAGAATATTATTGTACCACATCTTTTCTGATTAAAACTTCAAGTGCTTAACAGTAAGTCCGTTGTTTATTAATTGCTTCAACGATTCAATACCAACTCTAAGATGAGTTTCTACGTATTGCTCCGTAACTTTTGAATCACTTTCAGCAGTTTTTACCCCTTCCGGGATCATCGGTTGATCGGAAATAAGTAACAAGGCCCCGGTAGGGATTTTGTTAGCAAAGCCAGTTGTAAAAACAGTCGCCGTTTCCATATCAATCGCCATAGCACGCAGAGTTTTAAGGTATTTCTTAAAGCCTTTATCATGTTCCCACACCCGTCTGTTGGTGGTGTATACCGTTCCTGTCCAGTAATCCCGGGAGTGATCACGAATAGTAGTGGAAATTGCCTTTTGCAGGGCGAATGAAGGCAGCGCCGGAACTTCGGGTGGGAAATAGTCGTTCGATGTCCCTTCGCCTCGTATAGCAGCTATCGGCAGAATAAGATCACCGATGTTATTATTTTTTTTCAATCCTCCGCACTTCCCCAGAAAAAGAACGGCTTTCGGCTTTATTGATGATAACAGATCCATCATGGTGGCTGCTACCGGACTTCCCATGCCAAAATTGATGATAGTAATTCCACCTGCCGACACGCTTTGCATAGGCTTATCAAGACCCATTATAGGCGCGTCGTTGTGCCACTCTGAAAATAGCTGTAAATAACGGGAAAAATTAGTAAGCAGAATAAAATCAGTAAACTGATCAAGAGGTCTTCCGGTATACCTGGGCAACCAGTTTTTCACAATCTCTTCTTTTGTTTTAAGCCCCTTCTTTACCGGAGATTCTACTTCCTTTACTTTTTTGGAGCTCTTAACAATTTCCGGATCTTGCTTTACCTCTTTTTCTTCGTTCATAAATCTAATATAAAACAAAAAACCCCCCGCTAAAAGGCGGGGGGCTTTTTAAGCTACTTTTAATTTTTTAATGTCGGATTTTGCAAACTTGTCTATAGCATAATCGAGGGTGATATAAAGTTCTTTATCGTGATGCTTTTCTGATGGCATTTCAAACATGGCATCAATCATAATTGCCTCACATATAGAGCGTAAACCACGCGCACCTAGTTTGAATTCCATTGCTTTATCCACTATAAACTCAAGAACTTCTCTTTCAAACTCCAATTTCACTCCCTCAAATTCAAACAATTTGGTGTATTGACGAATTAAAGAATTTTTAGGTTCGGTTAGGATGTTTAATAAGGCATCTCTGTCTAATGGATTCAAACTGGTAATAACCGGCAAACGTCCAATTAACTCAGGAATTAATCCAAATGAGCGCAGGTCTTGCGGTGTGATGTATTTGTATAGATTTTTCATATCTATATTCACATCATCATTGTTTACGCGATATCCTACAGTTTGGGTTTTTAACCGATTCGCAATTTTCTTTTCGATACCGTCAAAGGCGCCACCACAGATAAACAAAATATTATTTGTATTAACTGCTATCATCTTCTGATCGGGATGTTTACGTCCACCCTGAGGCGGAACATTTACCATGGTACCCTCCAAAATCTTTAGCAATGCCTGCTGAACACCTTCGCCGGAAACATCGCGCGTAATAGATGGATTATCGCTCTTGCGTGCAATCTTATCAACCTCATCAATATATACGATCCCGCGCTCGGCGGCAGCAACATCATAATCAGCAGCTTGCAGCAGGCGGGTTAAAATACTCTCTACATCCTCGCCAACATATCCAGCCTCCGTTAATACGGTAGCATCACAGATGCAAAAAGGAACATGTAAAACTTTGGCAATAGTTTTTGCTAATAGTGTTTTTCCTGTACCGGTTTCACCAACCATTATGATATTGGATTTTTCAATCTCGATCTCATCCTTATCCACTTTTTGGTTTAGACGTTTGTAGTGATTGTAAACCGCTACAGACAATACTTTTTTTGCATCGTCCTGGCCAATAACGTATTGATCCAAATGGTTTTTGATTTCCATTGGCTTCATCAGCGTTAAGGCTGATTGTGCCGTTTTGTTCTTTCTGGTGGATAATTCCTCAGACAAGATCTGATTGGCCTGGGCAACGCATTTATCGCAGATATGAGCATCCAAACCTGCAATAAGCATCAATGTATCCTGTTTACCAGAACCGCAAAAAGAGCATTTGATATCTTTACTTTTACTCATTACTTTATTCTTTTCCGCCGCTAACACCAAGCACTTCGTCAATCATTCCGAATTCTTTGGCTTCGCTGGCTATCATCCAATAATCCCTGTCTGATGCTTTCTCTACCCATTCGTAGGACTGACCAGAATGTTTGGACAATATATCATACAATTCTTTTTTCAGTTTCAGCATTTCTCTCAGGTTGATCTCCATATCCGAAGCCACCCCCTGCGCACCGCCAGAAGGCTGGTGAATCATTACCCTTGAATGCGGCAATGCTGCTCTTTTGCCCTCTGCACCTGCGCAAAGTAAAACAGCGCCCATTGATGCTGCCATACCAGTACAGATCGTAGCCACATCAGGTGTAATGTACTGAATAGTATCGTAGATACCTAAACCAGCATAAACCGATCCTCCGGGAGAGTTGATATAGATCTGGATATCACGCTTATTATCAGTTGATTGCAGGAACAATAACTGAGCTTGGATGATATTCGCATTCTGATCATATATAGCATCGCCCAAGAAGATAATCCTATCCATCATTAAACGGGAAAAAACATCCATCTGAGCTACGTTCAGCTGGCGTTCTTCGATAATATATGGAGTCATCGAGCTTGGATAGTTAGACTCTACCCTGCCGATAAATTTATCTACATGCTGGCTACCTATACGGTGATGTTTTACCGCGTAATTACGAAACTCTTTTTTATCAATATTCATAGTCAATAGTTATACAGTTTTAATAGTGGAAAGTTTAATTTTAGTTCAATAAATAGAAGCAGAACTTATCACCTTTCACAAAAACCTCCACTAATTCAACTCTATAAATTTGTTATATTCTATTTCTTTTTTTTCTAATGTAATAACACTTTTCAGGTATTCAAATACTTTTTGACCTTTTACTTCTTCAAAGGTTCTGTTCGCATTTTCTTTATTTTGCAAGAACTGAACAGTATACTGTGTAAGTTGCTCTTCTGGTAAAGCCTGAGGGCTGTACATTCTGAATTGAGCGTCCAATTTTTGCTTAGCGGAAGCTAACACATCCTCGTACTTAATCTCAATTTGATTCTCCTTAATGATTTTGTTCTCTATCAGGGTCCATTTCAAATTTTGAGCAAAGTCGTTATATCCTTTCTCCAACTCTTCATCAGATATATTCTGATTGGTTTCTTTTAACCAACGCTTCAGAAAATCGTCCGGCAAGTCTAGCTGAACTTTATCCAATCCGAATTTGATCACATCGTTATGAAGCTTTTGGTCAGAATTCTGAACCATCATTCCCTCAAGTTCTTCAGTGATCTTCGCTCTGAATTCTTCTTCGGTGGTAACTTCACCACCCGGAAATATTTTATCAAAGAACTCCTGATCTAAATCAGATTCTTCTAAACGGTTAATGTTCTTAACCGTTAAACGGAAACCTGATTGCAGGTCTCCAGCATCTTCCTCAGAGATACCCAATACTTTTGCAATGGCGGCAGCATTGTTATCAAAAGCTTTCTGAAGATCAAATTCAACAGAATCACCAATCTTTAAACCTATCAATGATTTTCTGATCGAATCATCCTTAACAGTATCTAACCTAACAGATGCTACGTTGGAAATACCATCTTCAAAAACGGAGCCATCCGGCGATAATTGTATTAACTCTGCATATAATACATCATCATCTGCCGAAACTTCCGGATTTGTCATTTTGCCATAGCTTTTTCTTAAATTTTTGATTCTGGATTCAAGCGTTTCGGCATCAATTTTTATCTGATAGTAAGGAAGCTTATCAGCTTCAGAGAAATTCAGTTCAAATTCCGGAGCTAAGCCCAGCTCGTAATTGAATTCAAACTCATCGTTATAATCCCAGTTAAACTCCTTGCTGTCGTCAACCTTAGGAAGCGGCTGACCTAATACTTCGAGTTTATTTTCGTTGATATAGTTATTAAGTGAATCACTTAAAAGATTATTTATCTCGTCAACAAGAATGCTCTTTCCATACATTCTTTTAATATGTGAAGATGGAACCATACCTGGTCTGAATCCTGGAAGCTTAGCTTTTTTGGCCTGGGTTTTTATCGCTTTTTCTACACGTTCACGATAATCTTCCGGGTTGATTTTAACAGTAAGCACCGAATTAAGGTTGTTGATTTTCTCCTGAGTGATATTCATTATTGCAATTATTTACGTTCGTATCTATACAAAAATTCCCCCCGATTACTCAGAGGGAATTTGGTGCGGAAGAAGGGACTCGAACCCCCACGCCGTGAAGCGCCAGATCCTAAGTCTGGTGCGGCTACCAATTACGCCACTTCCGCATTAGGATTTCAATAGGACTGCAAAAGTAAGGTTTCTACCGATAAATCAAAACATTTTTTTAATGTAATTTCGATTTAATTGCTATCGTAAAGGCTACCAGATATTTAATTTATTTAACGGCGCCAAATTCTTCGCGATATTGGTTCACCAGCTTCTGAATTTTATGGTGAAGTACGCTTAAATCAAAAGGCTTGCTAACGATGTCGTTCACACCGGCGTCGTACGCTTCTTGCAATTCTTCTTCTAAAACTGCGGCCGAAAGCGATATGATTGGAATATTATTAACGCCGTCAGGCATATCCGAGCGAATCCTGCGGGTAGTCTCAAACCCGCCCAGAACCGGCATATGTGTATCCATTAAGATGATATCATATGTATTGTTCTTCAAGCTTTCGAGAGCCAATTCTCCGTTTTCGACGATAGTTACTTTCAGGTTCCAGCCGGTAAGAATCTTCTTAATCATAAATTGATTAATTGTATTGTCTTCGGCAACCAAAACAGAAACATTGTCGAATTTAGCGAGATCTGCAGGGTTTACTCTTGCAGTTTGTTTTTGATTGGCTGCAATTTCATACCAGTTGGTTACAGCAAATGTACTTCCTTTACCAGGTTCGCTGGTGACATTGATCTCCCCTCCTTTCAGATCGACGAGTTTTTTTACAATGGATAAGCCAAGGCCTGTGCCGCCGTATTTATGGTCGGTGTCGTCGTCTGCCTGCTCAAAAGACTCAAATATTTTGTCGATCTTGTTTTCCGGAATACCGATACCAGAATCGATCACACTAAATCTCAATTTCACCTTGCCCTCGCCTTTTTCCAACAGTTCAAGGCTTAAGACAATACTTCCAACATCAGTAAACTTTATGGCATTAGAAAGCAGGTTCAGAAGAATTTGATTCAACCTCATCGAATCGGCCATGATTAACTGAGGAATCTCAGGATCGGTCTTTGCCAAAATTTCGATTCCTTTTTCTTCAGCTTTATACTTTAACAGGTCGATTACAGAAGTGCAGAGGTTAGCGATATTGGTTTCGGTGCGAACGATCTTAAATTTCCCGGCATCAATCTTAGAAATATCAAGAATATCGTTAATTACCCCTAAAAGCGCTTCCGACGATAGTTTTAACAGATCGAGCATACGTGTTTGCTCGCAATCGAGATCGGTGTTTTTCAGCAGGTGTGCCAAACCCAGTATCCCGTTTAACGGTGTGCGTATTTCATGACTCATATTAGCCAGAAAACGCTCTTTTATTTTCTTCCCTTTTTCTGCCTGATCTCTGGCCTCAATTAATTCTTCCTGGTATCTCTCGAGCTCTATATTTTTGTGCTTGATTTCAAGTTGTGTTCTAACAAGATTGATTAAAGAGTCGACTTTAGCGTTGGTGATATAAGGGTCCAGTGGTTTATATAGGTAATCGACAGCGCCGGTAGACAAACCTTTAACTGCGTATTTAGTCTCTGTAGATATCGCGGTAACGAAAACCACTAAGATATCGCGGGTTTTAGGATTGCTCTTAATAAGATCTACCAGCTCAAAACCATCCATTTCGGGCATTTGGACGTCTACCAAAGCTATGGAAATCTCGTTTTGCCAGCAGATGCGCAGGGCTTCATTGGGAGATGTAGTTGTTATGATTTTGATATCATCGCGTTGTATAAGCGCTTCAAGAGCAATTATATTCTCGATTTTATCGTCAACTATCAATATATTAATAGGCTCAATCATGCGTTATGGTTTACGGTAGTTGCCAGAGTTTCCATAAATGAGAAAATTTCCAAATTTGATAATATTAAATCTGCACTACACTTATTTATTGCCGCCTCTGGCATCGTTCTTACTTCTGCACTATCAGGATGTTGCACTACCGTGAACCCCTTTTTTTCGTGAATATAACAGATCCCATCGGCTCCATCGGCATTCGCCCCCGATAAAAGGATGGCGATTACGTTGTCATGATACACATCCGCAACGCTTTGAAACGTCACATCAATAGATGGACGTGAATATAATATTGGTTCTGAACAATCTAAAGTTAACGATTCATCAGGTTCCAATAACAGATGGTAGTCGGAAGGAGCGAAATATACATTCCCTCTTTTTAACTGGTCTTTATCAGCTGCTACCTTTACCATCAGTTTTGATTTACTATTTAAAATCTCTTCAATAGAAGATTTATGTTTCCGGCTACGATGAATAACTACGATAACGGGAAGCGGAAAGTTTCTGGGCAGTTTTGATACAATATCATACACCAGTGTAAATCCTCCTGCCGAGCAGCCTATTAGAACTACTTTCGCCTTTCGAACCCGCTCATTATTATGCCGCGTTAAATCAGCCAATTTTTTGATAAATATTTTCCACTCTGTCAATAACCCTAAACTTCTTGGCAAGTTCAGCATTACGTAAACTTTCTTTAGATCCGAGGCATAAAAAGCCCAGCGGACATAAGCTTTCGTAAAAAAGATTTATAACCTTATTCTGTAATTCAACATCAAAATAGATCATGACATTGCGGCACGAAATTAACTGAAATTCGTTAAACACCCCATCCGAAACAAGATTATGAACCGAAAAGAGGATGTTCTTACGTAAATTATTCACGATAGTAGCCGCATCATATTTGGCAACGTAATAATCAGAGAGAGAGCCAGCTGCACCGCTTAGCATATAGTTCTCTGAGTATTGTTTCATTAATTTAAGGTTGTAAATTCCTTTTTTGGCGGTATTTAACACGTTTCGGTTAATATCAGTGCCATACAAGAACGCCCGGTTATAAAGGTTTTCCTGATCAAGTAAAATAGCGAACGAATATAGCTCTTCTCCAGTAGAACAGCCCGCATTCCACACTTTTATCCTTTGAAAGGAGGACAAATAGGGTAACACTTTTTCTCTTACAGCTTTGAAGAACGTGGGATCACGGAACATTTCTGTAACGTTTACTGTAACTTCTATCAAAAACTCTTCAAAGAAAGAAGGATTATTTACCAGCATGGATTTTAGTTCGTACATAGAAAGCTGCTGAAGTTGCATAATGCGGGTTATCCGCCGCTTTAACGATGCTCTTGAATAACCACTGAAATCAAATCCATGAATTTTATTCACCCATTCTATGATCTCTTCTACCTGTTCAAAAGATATAACATCGACCACTGTATCTTTCATATTAAAATTTAACTTAACCATACTCTCATCATAGAAAGTAACTTATCCATATCAACAGGCTTCGACACATAGTCGTTGGCTCCGGCCTCTATACACTTCTCTCTGTCGGCTTTCATTGCCTTTGCCGTTAAAGCGATGATTGGAAGTTTCATAAAACGATTTTGTTTCCTGATCTCCTGCATGGCATCATAGCCGTCCATTTCAGGCATCATGATATCCATCAGCACAATATCGGTATCCGGAAATTCGTCGAGTTTTTTCAACGCCTCTATTCCATTATTAGCGATCTGAATGTTCAGCTCATATTCCTGCAGCGCACTTGTGAGCGCAAAAATATTACGCATATCGTCATCTACAACTAAAACAGATCTGTTTTTGAGCGCTTTTTCAAGAGTTGTAGTGTCCGACGATGGTTTTCCCTGCACCTGATAAGGCAAAGGCTTGGTGGGGACCGGCTCATTTGTCCGTATTTTATTCATAAACAAGTTAACCTCATCCAGGATACGGTCATTGGATTTGTTATTCTTTAGCACCATTACATCCGTATGCTTCAAAACACGAGTCATACTTGCCTTATCTAATTCCATTGCGGTGTTGATGACAACAGGAATCTTTACCAATCGCTCGTCGGCTTTTATCTTCTCAAGTAAATCTAATCCGGAAATATCGGGAAGCTTTAAGTCGAGAATAATACAGTCAAATGCAGCGTCGCCGGATAGGATACTCATGGTTTGCTCGCCATCGAAAGACTGTTCTACCTTAATGTTTTTAGTCTTTAACTGCATGGTTAGATTATCACTCTGAATTTGCTGATCTTCAACCAGTAATACCCTGGATATTTTAACATTACCGGTTTCTTTTATGATAAGATCGAAAGCGCCCTGAAGCTCCTCTTTCTCTACAGGTTTGCGCAAAAATCCTAAAGCGCCTTCTTCTTTGGCTTTTGAAATTTTCTCATCCTTGGCCGACATCAGGTGAACCGGAATATCACATGTAGCGGAGTCATCTTTAAGCCTTTTCAATACCGACCAACCGTCGAGTACGGGAAGCATAATATCTAAAACTATTGCATCAGGCTGATGCTTCTTCGCCATTTCAAATCCAGTATCTCCCTGATAAGCGATCAGAGTTTTAAATCCGCGATCCTCGGCATAGTCCTTCAGAATATCGGCAAAATAAGTGTCATCCTCTACAATAAGCAATGTGTATTCCTTATTCGGATCGGGAAGCTTTAAGGCCTCTGCAGGGATTAAATTAGCGATTTCTTCTTTTATAACTGAAGCTGCTTCCTGAATATTCTCTTGCGTTACCGAAGAAGTCTCGAATTCTCCATCGCCTTCCAGTCTTACATGACTTGCAATCGGCAGATATAAGGTAAATGTACTTCCCTGGTTCACCACGCTTTCGACTTGTATCTCTCCGCCCAATAAATTAGCCAGCTGGCGGCTTATTGATAACCCAAGACCTGTGCCTCCGTATTTACGGCTTGTAGATCCATCGGCTTGCTGGAATGCCTCGAAAATAACTTTTTGTTTGTCTTCAGGGATACCTATCCCTGAATCTTTTACTTTAAATGCCAAGACAGAAATATCTTCGTCTTTTAATTGCTCAGAATAATAATGATGATTTTTATCGGCCAGAGACACTTCAAGTGAAACCTTACCGTTTTCCGGCGTAAATTTAAACGCATTCGACAAGAGGTTTTTCAGCACTTGCTCTACCCGCATTCTGTCTGAGTTTATTGCTAACGGGAGGCCCGATTCCGTTTTATATTCGAACTTGATTTTCTTGTTGTTAGCTACCTCTTTAAACAACATCTCGATATCCACCTTGATTTCGTTCAAGGCAACTTCCTCGATGGTTAAATCTACTTTTCCTGACTCTATTTTTGATAGATCAAGAATATCATTGATGAGAGAAAGTAAATCGCTTCCTGCATTATGAATTACCCCCGCATATTTAATTTGCTCTTCAGACAAGTTCTGAAGCTTATTTTCTTTCAGAATCTTCGCTAAAATCAAAATACTGTTTAGAGGAGTCCGCAATTCATGACTCATATTTGCCAGGAAGTCTGATTTATATTTGCTGCTCAATTCTAGCTCTTCCGCTTTAAGCGCAATCGCTTCCTTCGCTAACTCGATTGCCTTATTTCTTTCTTCCAGTAGCTGCGCTTTCTCTTCAATTTCAGCATTCGTTTGTTTAAGTTCTTCCTGCTGTACCATAAGTTCCTCTTCAGAAACCTGCAACAGCTGGGTTTTACGAATCAATTCTTCGTTAGTAGCGCGCAGCTCTTCGTGCTGAGTTTCAAGCTCTTCTGCTTGCTGCTGGGTTTTTTCAACCAGCTCCTGCATCTGTACTCTAGCTTCGGCAGCATTAATGCTCACTCCAATGCTATAAACTACCTTATCAAAGAATGGGGCTGTATCTTCGGGGACATCGCTTGCAAAAGCAAGCTCGATAACCCCCTTAAGCGTATCCTGGAAAAATATAGGCTGTATAAAAATAGATTTTGGAATTGAATCTCCTAATCCAGACGTAACCCTGGTGTAATCTTCCGGGACATCGTTAAAAATAAGATTTTTCTTTTCGGCAACAGCTAGTCCAGTCCAGCCTTCATCTACTTTAATCGTTTTCTTGCCGCTGGCCTTCGGGAAACCATATGCCGCACGCAAATGCAAAGCCGCACCACGTGAGTCTGCTATATATATTGCACCTAAATCGGCTTTTACATATTTAGACATTTCGTTTATGATACACTCACAACGTTCATCAAGGGTTTGAGCACCGCGCATCGCAGCATCCATCATTACAGCACCTTCCAGTAACCAATTCTGTCTGTCGCTTTCTTTTGATACCAGCTCAAGCTGATTATGGGTTTCCAGCATCTCTGTCTCAATATTTTTTTGAGCCAGGAAAGTTCTTCTGATCAAGGAGGATAAAAGAATTACCAGACACAAGATAAAGAGACTGCCTCCGATTATAATAGCAGAAGTTCTGAAAGCGCTGGCTTCATTTTCGGCTCGTTGAGCCATCAAAACCGCCCTTTCAATCTCCTCGATCTTACTTACATGCAGCCGCACCATATCCATCTGCTGCTTTGCACGACTGGTTTTCAATAAACTTGCTGATGCGTTTATTCCGCTTTTATCGTGTGCTTCTATTATCGCTTTCATTTCGGCAAGCTTCTCCGAAACATAAAAGGAAAGTGAATCAACATTTTTAACCTGAACAGGATTATCTGAGACCTGCTGCCTCAGGCGGTCGACTGTTGGCCTGACAAGGCTGGCGGAATAATTATAGCGGGAAATAAAGTCTTTTTTATCAGTTAAAATATAGCCTCTTTCACTGCTTTCGGCATCAAGCAGGTGTTGATATACGTCGTGGGTTTGCACCAGAACCTTCTCTGTTTGCGACACTCGTTTTTCAGAGTCTTGCAAATCGCTAATACTTAGGTACGACGAAATTCCGAGAATAAAAACACAGCCTATAGTTGCGGCAAAGCCCGTGAGTACTAACTGTTTAAATGTAAGTTTTTGCATTAGAGCTATAATAGATTTATAATTTACTGACTATTACGAGGTAGGCGAAAAATGGTTTCAAACTTCGACAGCCCTAAGATATTACAATCTGGCTAATTTGAAAATTTAATAAAACCCTTTCATCAAGGAGGTGTTAGAATTTAAGAACATCTAAAAACAAGGTTAGTTAACCATAAACTGAAAAAATACCATGAAAACACAAAATTCAAAGACATCAAACGAAAGCAGCATTCAAGAATCCGGGCTTAAAACTCTGTTTATTGACGAATTAAAAGATATCCTGTGGGCAGAGAAACATCTTTTAAAAGCACTTCCAAAAATGGCTAAAGGTGCAACCTCGGAAGAATTGCGCTCTTCTATTGAGATGCATATAACCGAAACTGAAAATCAAATTACCCGTTTGCAACAGGTTTTTGAGCTGGTAGGCCAAAAAGCTACCGCGAAAAAATGCGAAGCAATGGAAGGTTTGGTAGAAGAAGGTAAAAGCATGATGGAGGAAACAGAAACAGGAAGTCTTACCCGCGATGCGGCCATCATTTCCTCGTCTCAAAAAATGGAGCACTATGAAATCGCTTCATACGGTACTTTACGTACCCTTGCAAACACCCTGGGGTTAAGCGAAGCAGCCGCATTGCTTGAAGAAACCCTGGAGGAGGAAAAAAACGCTGACATTAAATTAACTCAGATAGCAGAGAGCTTTGTAAATGAATCTGCTAAAGCAGAAAAAGAATAACAAAAAACAAAATCTATGGAAACAAGAAATGAAGATCTAATCGACGGAATAAAACACCTTCTCCACATAGCTAACGATGGAAAAGAAGGCTATAAGACCGCAGCCGAAGATGCCGATTCAGCAGAATTGAAAGCACTGTTTACGACCTACTCAATCCAGCGGTCTGAATTTGAAATGGAATTGAAAAGTCTGTTACGCCAGTTAGGTGCAGACTCTGATAACGAAAGCGGCGGTCCCTTAGGCGCTATTCACCGGGTTTGGATGGATATTAAAACCGCTGTAACCGGAAACGACAACCATGCTATTCTTGATGCTTGCATCACCGGCGAAAAAGCTGCAATAGAAGCGTATGATAAGGTATTAGCAGATACGAGTCTGACCCCGGAAATGCGCGAAACTTTAACCTCTCAGCGCTCAGATATTAACGAGTGCCTGAGAAACGTTCAGAGTTTAGAACAACAGTATTCTTAGTACTAAGTTTAATGCCCCGGAAAGCCCCAACCTCAAAAGTTGGGGCTTTTGTTATTGTAAGTACACAGTAATTTCATTATTACGTCTGGTGCATTAACCATTTTTTATTTTATTTTCGACGCTTATCATTTGATATGAACAGCCGTCGATATTACGTTTTCCTACTTCTTCTCCTCTCTTTTTCGGTCAAAGCTCAAGAGTTTAATCAGCTAAACTCCTCCGAGATCAGGCTCGGTTTGCAAAAGCTTAACGTGGTAGGCAGTGTTTTATACATTGCAGCCCACCCCGACGACGAAAACACGCGTTTGCTCGCTTATCTGGCTAAAGAAAAAAAGTTACGAACGGGCTATTTATCCATTACCCGGGGCGATGGTGGACAAAACCTTATCGGAACAGAGCAAGCAGAACTTTTAGGCCTGATAAGAACCCAGGAACTTCTCGCAGCCCGGAAAGTGGATGGAGCAGAGCAATTCTTTACCCGTGCCAATGACTTTGGATTCTCGAAGTCGCCGGAAGAGTCGCTAAAATTCTGGGGGAAAGAACAAATCCTGGAAGATGTAGTTTGGGTGATTAGAAACTTTAAACCCGACGTGATCATCACGCGATTTCCGGAAGATGAAAGAGCCGGACATGGCCAGCATTCGGCTTCTGCAATCCTGGCAAGAGAAGCTTTTATTGCTGCCGCAGATTCAAAACGTTTTCCTGATCAACTTAAACAAGTAAAGACCTGGCAGGCAAAAAGAATCGTGTGGAACACCTTTAATTTCGGGGGAACGAACACAACAGCCAGCGATCAACTAACTATTAACGTTGGCCTTTACAATCCATTACTGGGGAAATCATACGGAGAAATTGCTGCAGAAAGCCGCACCAACCACAAAAGTCAGGGGTTTGGAAGCGCTAGTCAGCGGGGCGATTTCATGGAGTTCTTCCGTCATGTGGCCGGGTCGAAGGCTAAGACTGATTTGTTTGAGGGTCTAGATTTCAGTTGGGGGAAACTTCCAGATGGCAAAGAGATTTCTACACTTATAAAAGCTGCCGAGAATATCTTTGATGCTACTCAACCCTCAAAATCTGTTGAATCTCTGCTTAAAATAAAACGTCTGATCGATCAAACTGAAGAACAGCAGAAATCGGAAGAAATTAACAAACTGATATTGGCATGCGCAGGGATTTGGTTCGAGATGACCAGCAACGAACCCTATTACGCGGCGGGAGATTCAATAGCGGTGAAACTTCAGGCAATAGCACGGGTGCCGACAGACTTTAAATACGACGTATCAATCAACGAAACTTTATCCAAACAAACAGGTCTCAAACTCTCACCTAATAAAATTACCACCGTCAATCCGTTGGTAAAATTCGAAACACTTTCCAATACCCAGCCGTACTGGTTACGTCTGCCTCAGAGCATAGGGTCTTACTCCCTGACTAATACCAATGAGAATGGAATGCCCGAAAACAAAGATCCCTTTAGTGCAATTTTCAACGTTCAAATAGGCGATCAAAAAATAACGGTAAAACGTCCGGTAGTTTATAAGTACACCGACCAGGTTCGCGGAGAAGTATACCAGCATCTTGTTGTGGCGCCACCGGTTACTGCTTCGCTCACAGAAAAGGCCTATGTATTCAATCATAACACTCCCCAAAAAATAAGTGTTCAATTGCAGAGCTTCCGCGATAATATTGCAGGCCGGGCTGAAGTTCAGGTACCTGCCGGCTGGAGCGTTACTCCTAAAACCGTCGATTTTACATTGCAAAAGAAAGGTGGTTTTGAAGTTAAGGAATTTACGATTACCCCCGGTGGCAACGTTTCTAACGGAAACATGACGGTTAATATCCGGGTTGGCAATCAGACGTTTAATCAAGGCTTTAAAGAAATAAAATACGATCATATTCCTGCTCAAAGCCTGTTTCCGAAGGCACAAGCGCAGGTAGCACGATTAGATATCAAAACCACTGGAAAAAAAGTGGCCTACATTGCCGGAGCGGGCGATTTAGTTGGCGAGTCGTTAAAATTAATTGGTTACGATGTTACCAATCTCTCGGCTGAGCAAGTTTTAAGTACAGACTTATCTGCTTTCGATGCAATAGTTACCGGAGTGAGATTGTATAATACCAATCCGGATGTAAAGGCGATGCAGCCCAAACTTTTAGACTATGTTTTTAAAGGTGGTGTGTTACTGCTGCAGTACAATGTTAGCAATCCGCTTTTAATACAAAACATGGGGCCCTACCCTTTCAGGCTTAACCGCGACCGGGTTACACAGGAAGATGCTGAAGTTCGGCTGATTAATCCGGAACACCCTGTTTTAAACTTTCCTAATAAGATTACCGCCCGGGATTTTGAGGGCTGGATACAGGAACGGGGACTCTATTTTGCCACCGAAGCGGATGCAGCTTACACACCGATACTAAGCACCAATGATACCGGAGAAAAGCCAAATACCGGTTCTTTACTGGTAGCCAATCATGGTAAAGGGAAGTTTGTGTACACTTCATTATCTTTCTTCAGGCAATTGCCCGCAGGCGTGCCCGGGGCATACCGGTTGTTCGTAAATTTAATATCTAAACAGAAGTAAAATCCGTTCAAAGAAACGCTTCAGCCATATACTAACAGGGTCGCAAACAGACATCAAGCAGTTTTTATTTATGAAAGATACAAATCCCGACCTTCCTCCTTTTGTTAAAAGCTGGAATCAATTCTACCTGCTGTTAATAGGCTGGCTAGTCCTGCTTATTATTGCATTTTACTGCTTTACCTGGTATTTCGCATGAGTACGATTGACTGGTGCATTTTGGTTCTGACGCTTACGGGCATTGTAAGCTACGGTGTTTATAAAAGCAGGGGAAGTCATGATATTAAAGGCTTCCTCTTGGGAAACCAGTCGCTGCCATGGTACCATGTTTGCCTTTCGGTGATGGCTACACAAGCAAGCGCCATTACGTTTTTATCTGCCCCCGGACTGGCCTATTCTTCGGGAATGAGTTTTGTCCAGTTCTATTTCGGCCTGCCCCTGGCCATGATTGTACTTTGTATCACCTTCGTGCCTATTTTTCACAGACTAAAAGTATACACTGCCTATGAATTTCTGGAAGGCCGTTTCAATCTTCAAACACGGGTACTTACTGCATTTTTGTTTTTAATTCAGCGAGGTTTATCCACTGGAATAACTATTTATGCTCCATCTATCATACTATCTACTATTTTAAATATTGATACTACATACACCACCATCTTTATCGGCGGATTGGTAATTTTCTATACTGTTTACGGAGGAACTAAAGCGGTTTCGTATACCCAGCTGCTTCAAATGAGCATTATATTTTCCGGACTGTTTGCAGCCGGGGTAATGGTAGTGTATCTCCTTCCGGAAGATATAGGTTTTGTAAAAGCTATCAGCATTGCCGGTAAAATGGGCAGAACCAATGCCATTGATTTTTCGTTCGACTGGGATAATCAATACACGGTCTGGAGTGGAATTATCGGTGGATTCTTTTTACAGTTATCGTATTTTGGAACCGACCAAAGCCAGGTTGGAAGATACCTGACAGGCTCATCGGTAGCCCAAAGCCGCCTTGGCTTATTGATGAACGGCCTGGTAAAGATCCCCATGCAATTTTTGATTTTGTTGATAGGGGTTTTGGTGTTCACGTTTTACCAGTATCACAAACCGCCATTATTTTTTAACAAATACGAGATCAATAAACTCGAAAAGAGCTCCTTCAACCCGGAATTAGCTAAGATCAGATCTGAATATGATAAAGCCTTTGATGATAAACAGCAGCAGGTCATCAAATTAAACCAGGCTATCACAACAGAAGATGAGGCAGCGATTAATCAAAGCAGAACAGACCTGAAACTGACGGATGAAAAAACCAAGGCTTTAAGGACGAAGTTGACCGATTTGATGCAAAAGAATGATGCCGATGCAGAGATCAACGACAACAACTATATCTTTCTGAGCTTTGTGACCGAATATTTGCCCAAAGGATTGATAGGCCTACTTATCGCTATCATCTTCCTGGCTTCTATGGGTTCGACTGCAAGCGCTTTAAATTCCTTAGCTTCTACTACGGTGATTGATGTGTATAAGCGTTTGATCCATAAAGAAGCATCAGATAAGAATTACCTCCTGGCATCCCGGCTGGCTACCATTGGATGGGGACTTGTTTGTATTGTAATGGCTTTATATGCCAGCAAAATGGGCAATCTTATTGAAGCCGTTAATAAACTGGGGTCGTATATCTACGGTACCATTCTGGGAGTATTCCTGGTGGCCTTTTACCTGAAACGAATTCAAGGAAAAGCAGTGTTTTACGCAGCTGTGTTAACAGAGATAATTGTTTGCATTTGCGGATATTATGGCGTAGTGGCTTATTTATGGCTTAATGTGATCGGGTGTCTGACGGTGGTTGTGCTGGCAACGATAATTGAAATGGGCACAAAAAAGCCGCCGGGCAAATACCCGGCGGCTGCATAAAATAGCTGAGTGATTATTTTTTTGCTTCGGCTAAAGCCTCACCGTTCAATTTAATATACTCGTCGTTTTTGGCTTCGCGAGCTAAATCTATTCCGGCCTGAGCTGTCTGCGCAGCACCTTTTTTATCGCCGGCTTTTAGTTGAACACGTGCTTTCCAGTATTTAACGTGAGGAGCTTTAGGGCTACCAGCTTCGGCAGCATTCATCCATTCTAAAGCTTTGTTGATGTCTTTACCATTATTGAAATAGTATTGAGCCGCCTGGAAATAAGGTTTCTTTTCACCCTTCATAGCTTCATCGATACTTGCCATCACCTTACTATCTATGTCGGTGCTCAGGTTCAAAGAAACCGCTGTGTTGTCCCACATTAGTTGCAGAGCAGCGGTAGTTGGATAAACATTTGCGATTTGAATGGTAAAAGTCTCTACCTTATCTTTAAGCGTTGCAGGCTTCACTTTTATCCTTAAAAAGTCGTCGGCCTCTTTGTATGCGTAAGCGCCCCATTGCTTTGAGCCTTTACTTAGAATTACGGTCCACTCGTTCTTTCCAGGGACAGTGAACAATCCATATTCTCCGGCCGGCACTGTGTTTCCCTCAATCTTGATATCGTCTGTAAAGGTAATTACAGTTGCACTATTAGCACCTGTACGCCACACTGCATCGTAAGGCACAAGTCCGCCGAATATTACGCGGCCTTTTACATCAGGTCTCGAGTAGGTTACGGAAATTTTCCCAAGGCCGAAATCCTGAGTTAAGGTTTGAGTTGAGCTTGCCTGGGGCATTTTTATGCCTTGAGCATTTGCCAAAGGGCTATAGCATACTAAACAAACTGCCACAGCAAAAAAACTTTTAAATACGTTCATGATGATAAATTTATGGTTTAAAAATACGAATAGAATCTATAAAAAGAACGTCTGTTTATATTGTGTCTTAATACTGACCGATGAGCTGGTTGAAATGTCGGGTAGCGTGTTCACCGGCTACTTATTCGCAGGTTTGGAGATTGCTGCGTCGGGGCAGGCAATGGCGAGAGGATAACTATCGTGATTACTTATAAGCATGGGAGCTTATTGATAAATCGCGGAAGCTTATTAATAAACTGCAGATTGGGTACTGGTTGTGAGGAAATAGGTTTAACCATAAGCCTCAAATCAATAGACTTTATAACTTGCGCTGAAATCGAACCAGTTTTGAATCGGTACCCGATTCAAAACTGGTGAATGTAGTTTGTTTATTTTACTAAATTCTTAAAAGCTGATCCAAAAATTAAGTAACTGGTATTGCCACCAATAGTGCCTTCATTTTGTCCCCAGAAAAATGGCCAGTCGTCGTAGTTTTCGAAATGGTCGGGTTTTCTGAATAATAGGCCCGGAGCAACATTGCCCGGAATAAAAGAGAAATCTGCCCTGTTATTGCCGTAAAAGACTGCCTTGGGACGTGTAGCACCAACGGTTGCCACTAACGAATAGTTATGATACGGGTGGCAGCCATACAAGTAGTTAGCTGCTTTAAAAGCATGGCTTTCGTCAATAATATCAGGGAAATGTTTGCTGGCAAAGCAAATTGTGGTACCAAAATTCATCACCTCTCCGCTACCTGCCCAGTTACCAAGACCAATAGGTACTCCGTATGGATTGTCCTTTTCTAGTCCGCCGATGTATTCTTTGTACTTCACAACATATGGTCGCAGTTTTTCTTTGAAGGATGCGTCCATATGCGGTATGGCATCCAAGGCCGTAAGAAGAACGATATTCACGTTACGGTCAAGTGCTGGCCATAAAAGTTGCTGAAATCTGTCTAGGTATTGTTTTTCACCGGTTGAAACATACAATTGAAAATTTGTGGCAATATCTCCTCTCCCGCGCCTGCCTAAGCTATCTTGCGAGCGGTTTGCAAGTAATTCTGATGACTCTTTTAACAGTCTTTTTGACTGTTGCAATGCCCTGTCCGAAAGATCGTCGTTATAACCCTTCAGCGCCCGGCTTGCTGCTGCAAACATTGTTGCTGCGTCAAGGTCGAGACGAGGATTACGGCTTGTAAACGCCCACAGGTCATCCTTCACTCCACTTGACCGGCCGTCACCGGCTACTTCGTAAGGACCCAGTTTGGGATTATAAGGGAGACCGTCGGTCAATGAGGCTGCATCGCCGAGGTGATGGTAATTGTCGAGCACAGAGTTAGAAAGCGTTTGTGACATGTGGCCTATAATCTCTGCCTGGGCTACCAGGTTCAGGGTTCCATGCTCGATAAACTGCAATACATCCGGCGTTCCATCGGGTCGGTGAAGATCTACATAACGCTGCTTCTGGTCAACAAAAGTCTGATCGCGCAGGGGTTTAAAATGTTCCCATGTCCGAACGAAGTTTTGCACCACGCTAATGTTCGATCCGGTCTCGATGTCAAAATCTCCGGCGTCGAAAAAGCCACCTACGTTTAATCCGGGTATCAGTTCGAGCGCTTTATATTTGGTGTCGGTAGTTGGTCCCTGCTTATGAAGATCGAAGTGATCGGTGTTGGGCGGAGCCTGGCGATAACCTTCTTTAAAGGGCTCGCCATGCCATACTCTGTAAGCCTCGTTCACGAACATATGGTTCATATGTATCGGGATCCATATATCGCTGGTGGCATCAGTGATCTTATCGTAAACGTTGTTTTGTATTAAGAAGTTATTGGTTTTTAGGTTGCCATACTGAATGTAGTATATGCCAGGAGTGTTGACAGACGTAAAGTCGAATTTTACATAGTTGTATTTAAAGTAGTTACCCCAGGGTGTAATATTGCCGCTAAAAACTTTGGTAGCTTTACCATCGTCGCCTATTTTGTATAACGATGATACAGTAAGCGGCTTGTCTTTCTTGTCGAGTTCAATAACAGCAACTTTTTTCTGCGAAGGGAGATAGCCCACCTGGGAAAAGCCGATATTTGGCTCCCGGATCCAGCCATTGATAGCATTTGGTTCAACTGTCCAGGTCAGGACCTTGCCTGTTTTTCCCGCAGGAAGTAAGCTGCGAACTACAAACCAACCATTTTGGGCCAGTACACGGCCATCGAAAAGCATAAGATCGGCATCCTGCGAGGTGATTTTCACCAGACGTTCAGGTTCATCGGGTGCAAGCAGAAATGTACGCCCGGTTTCAAGGGGAAGCGGATCGATGTATTTGCCGGTCCCTCTGTCGTCGGCAGTTATATATCCTTTATATTGCTTTGGTTTTTCGCTGTTGGGCCTTGTAGTGGTATTACCTACAACATAGCGCGGGAACCGGTTATACCGGCCATCCATCAAATAAGCCTTTTGCCAATATTGTGAGGGTAAAAACTCGAGATTAAATCCAGCACTTCCTTCAAGCGCCTTAGGAACCGGTTTATCAAGGTAAACAGATATCTCAACACCTTTACCTTTCGCGGTTACAACCACGCGCGAATCAAAATCGTAATCCTTATACCTCAGCGTGGCCTCAATGGTTTTGGCCGCACGGTTTACCTTTCGGTTTGATATATCGGGAACAAGATCCCACTGCTCGGGAGTATTGGAGAGTCGCACAGCGCCGCCCTGCGATGTTCTGACGCCATGGTGAATTAATTCTATCCCGGCGTTCTTTTCATCGTTAAAACCTCCGGTAAAAAGGTTATTGTACACAAGGACATTAACGCCCTGCGTCTCGAAATACTCAAGATCATTGAGCTTTAAATCCTGGCTCGAAGCATAATTGAACGCCGCCAGCTGGAGCACTACAACTGATAAAAATCTTAATCTATTCATGTTTGGTTAAAAAATAAAAAATACTGTTTTAAACTCCTGCGGTGAAAAAAGCGGCCCCAGCGAACATATCTGCGATATTGCGAGGCTTAAGAGAATCAATTTGAGGTGCAAGTGAGATATTTACACGGAAGAACAATGGCGCAAAAAGAAGTCTTTTCTTCATCAATTTGAGTGATTTTTTTGCTTTTAAGTACTGATACTACAAAGCTAAAGCGGCCTGTTGAGAACCGATGTCACATTTGATGAAGGTGATAGAACATATGTATAGATGAACTGGATTAATTCAGCTTTTCAGACTGAACATTATTGGGCGGACATATTGAGGGAAGGCCTTCCTTCGGCACTTGGCGTATTAGTTACGGCTACTGACGTAGTAAGCGGCATGAGTCAGGAAGTTAGGGAAGACAGCAAGCGAAAAGCCAAGTACATCCCAGTTACATAAGTTTGAGGAAGAAGAAACGTTGAGTGCGGATACTCTTTTAGTCTCCTCTGCTCCCTAGTACTTCTTTGATTCTTTTTTGGAAGTCGGATTTTTGCTTCAATAAAATTAAAACTGGAATAAGGAGCAATAATAGGCAAAACCCTAAGTAAGTAAGCTTTTCATAAACAGAAGGATTTGCATTACCGTTTATAGTTACTTTATTAAACAAAACAGAAACCGAGAAAAGCAGCAAGGTAACAATACCTGCAATTTTGTATACGGTAGAGATTTCAATTTTGACTAGAATCTCTTTTTTTGAAATATTTATATTTCCGAAAGCTCTAAAGGTTGAGTTCGTAAGTATGAGTTTATCGCCATCTCGATTTGCGTATCGAATTTTGTTTGGTGAAGGAAATATGATTAGTCGAGTTTCTTTCTTTTGAATATCAGAGATCCTCTGGTCGATTTCCTGAATATTTAAATCGGTCTGAATTTTCATCCTCTTAGTGTTTAGCCGAGTCATATTGAAAACCAGATCGTCGGCTACTGTCCGGTTTTTATATTTCCCAGTGGCATATTGGTTAACCTTTTCTCGGATATATACAAAGAAAAAGATATGAAGAGCAAAGAATAGAATAGCGAAAGTGATGTTTACGGTTGTAATTATAGGGCTGTGTCCAGAAATTATCAGAATTATTTTAAGAGCTATAATTGCGGCAATTATGAAGAGTGCGACTCGGACGTAATGGGTTTTCTTGGAAAGAAGCAATAATCCGCAAGCGATATATACTAAGTTATAGGCTGTATCAAATAAATGATAATCTGGAAGTTGAAAGGCATGCTGTTTCACATTGTAATATCTAAATACAATACTAACAAATAGGACCATAAAACGTCCAATCATCAAAATTCCTTTTGGAAAGGCTGCGGCGTGGGGAGGGTGCATAAAAAATCTTGTTTAAAGTGAGGTGTACAAAGCTATCGAACGACAATTATTCGATCTTGTAATGTAGTTCGATGTGTCCTTTTTGTTGCCATTAACATTAAAGGTCTGCGATGATGACGGCTACGATGCACTTTATTTTAGCCCGGCAAAAAGCATTGTTAAAAGTAAAAAAATTTCAAGAATAACGTTACCGCCGTTTTTGTAATAGGCTACGTTGGGTCAGTATCCTTCTTTGCAGGTTGGGATCACAACGCCGCTGGCCGGCGAGCCGTAGGCCCCTGTGCTCCTCAGCCGCCTCCGTCATGCAGTCAACCAGGCCCAGGATGTTCACGCCCGCGCCAAATGCAAACAAAAAAGCCACTCTTCCGATTTGGAGAAGTGGCTTTAGCTGTACACCCATCAGGTGATATTTTAATCGCTAAACCGCTGATTTTCAACGCTCATATAAAGCACTGCGAAGTAATTGCGAAGTTTATACCACTTTCAGCCCCATTTTATTAGCCAGCACATGTAGCTGCTTTATAAATTCCCCGAGATCCTGAGCTTTACTCATCGGGTACTCTACCTGGAAAGAAATACTCGCTCTTCGCTCATATTCCGCAGCAGTTTCCTCAAAAGCCAGGTCTTTGGTTGGCTTTATTGGAGGATTGATTTCTGAAAAGAAATTATGCCCCAAGGCCACCGAAAAATCCCAAAGCTGGTGAACGGTCCAATCCTCCTTTTTGTAATAATTATAGATGTTGCGTTCGGCTGTGCTTAATTCTTGTGCAAGTTCGGGAGCGCTTTTTTCTACGGACTTTGCAATTACTGCAACTCTTTTACCAATATGAGGCTTCATTTGGCAAAATTGGTAAAACATTTTCGCTTGTAAATCAATTACTTATGTAATTTTAATGCATAAAACTGTAAAATACTTGCAGTATTCGCCAAATATTTACAGTTTTACACTTGTGATAAGGAACACAAGTATAGGCACAACAATAAAGGTAAACAATCACATTAAAATGGGACTAACGAAAGCCTCTTTAAACAAGATTAAAAAGCACCTACCTCGGCCATGGGTGGATACCCTGGCAAATGAGTTTGAGATATCAGATTCAATGGTCGTGAAAGTGATGGCGGGTAGTAGAGTGAAAAAGGATTTGGTGGTGAAAGCGATCGAGATGTCGAAACTCCCTGCCGCCGAAAAAGAACAATACACCTACAAAGTTTTGAACGATTGATATGAATCTGGTGGATAACAGACAATCACTCCCTCCTGGACTAGTGGACAATGCAGTTGAATTCTTCATTCACCAGCACGAAATTAAATGCCTGTATCTGGGTAATGTATACACGTTCGATCAGCTTCCTGAATTTGTGGTGGCGATAGTTGAACAGGATATGCTTTCTAACCCGAAAGCGATGCAAGCCCTTGCCAGCTGGGATATCACCGATCCACTTGAACAAATGCGGCAGTACATTGCCTGCAGGTTTGGCGGCTTTGATAATAATCCGGATATCTCAACCAAAGGCGAGGTTCTCCCGGCCGAGTATGTGGATTGCGGCCGTCGTGGTAAATGCCCTTACGAGGGGAAACTTTGCAACTCTATCCAGTTGCCCCACGGCTTACTTACTAAGCGAGAAATCGAAGTGCTTAAAGAAATCGGTCTAGGATCGTACGATAAAGAAATCTGCGAGAAACTTTCAATTACTCAGGATACGCTGAGAACTCATAAAGAACATATTTCAACGAAAGCTGGGATAGAACGCAAGCCGGCACTTGCAGTTCTCGCTTACAAATTAGGATTGATTTAAAAACAAAAAAGTCCCGCTCGGCAAAAGCAGGACTCTAAAATTAAATTTTTGAACTGATGATTCAACAAGCTGAACAAGTGCAGGCGGCAATGGTTTTGCCAAATGTAAAATTTCTTCCTTCCGAAATTATTCAAAAACTTTCTTCGCTTTGCGAGAACAGAAATCACGCTTTAAATGCGTATCCGCATGCTAAAGGTGCTGCCGAAAAGTTCGCGACTATTGCTTACATCCGGGTATCGTTAAACCATGCCCGCGGTTGCCTTAACCCGAAAGACTCGGCGAAAATCTGTTTAAACCTCGAATTGCTTTTCAACCGAATTGCACCATCAGCCACTTCTTCACTTTGCAAAAATTACTTCAAGCGGCTTAACCCGCTAATGGATAACTGTCGCGCTTACTTAAACCGGAGGGCTCAGGTATGAATATCGAAGCAGTTGCCGATATGCTGAAATCCTACGCCTTGCAGGGCGATTTGATCAACAACCTGGCGGATACCATTAAATGGCACAGTCACAATCCGCAATTACAGCAGATCCTCGAAAGCAGGATACAGGAAATTAAGCGTGACCAGGACGAAACCTTCCGCTTGCTTTCTGAGGAGTTTCTGGATCTGGACATCATAGAAATCATTTCAAGTATTAAAGAACCCTGCCCGGCTTTCAGGAGCGGCAGAGGCTAAAGTCTTCACCGGAATAATTGGTTAGTTAAAAACAAAGCAGCGCTGGGGAGCGCCTGAGTTTGGAAAAGGGAAATCCGGTGCCGGTGCCGGAGCATTTAAGATGAGGAAATGGTAATCCTAAACTTACCTCGATGAGGATGCCGGTTGATGTTCTCAGTCCGCAGGACTTTAAGCTCGTTCTTTTTTTCACTCCCGGTTCCCGTGAAGGCCGGGAGTATTTCACTCTAAAAACCAAAAATCTAAATATTATGAATCAAGCAAACACCATCCTATTCTGCCTGGCAGCATTATTTATTATAGGTGTAGGTATTGGATACCTCATCAGCTACCGCGATAAACATAAAGACGATCGTGAATACCAAAACTGGAAGAACACCACCAGGAAGGGAGCCAGCAATGTATAATTTTTTCCCGATTCCAGAGAGCGAAGATGTGCGGGTTGTATGCCCAGAGTGTAAAGTGAAGCAGAACGGCATAGTAAAGTATGCAAACGGCCCTATCTGGGTAACACAAGACCAAAAGGCCGATGTTTCACGAGTTGCTTACACAAACGTTATCGAAGGCACACCATACATTCTCTGCTGTATATCCAGCTGTCAACATTTAATTGCTGGCGATGAACTCGAAGAAGCCACCCGTCACGTTGTGAAGTTCCCTTCCGACTTGCGGAACCCGCCTTACGCTATCCTTTCGCAATGTAAGTCATCACACTAATTTTCACACACCATGACCAAAGAAGAGCTAAATTTCAATTACATCTACGGCACCATATTCAGCGCCGATACCACGGCCGAATATGCCGAATCGCTGGCTACCATTTTAAACGAGCAGGGACAAAACTACGAGCGCAACCTGGCCGAACAAGCGGGTAAAGCTTGTACTAAGCTGGGCAACGCCCTCCGCCGTTTATTAACCAAAAACATGAACGACGAGCAGAAAGCCATTGCGCTGGCTGCGGTTGATCATCATAAGGATTTGGTGTATGATTTCTTTCTGCTCGACTGCAAGCAACAGCAACGGGTTAAAGGGCTGATAGCGAAGATGAAGAAGGAAGCTGCTTCGATGGAAGTGGTTAGAGAGGAGGTGGCAGCATGACGAGAATAAATCGGAGAGCTTTAATCGACGGCCACACGAAACCGGAATTCGGCAACCAGGATCACATCAAAATAATAAAGCAAGCGGAAGAATGGGTTAAGGACTTCAAAACGGGAATGGTCGACGTTTACGATTCACGTTGCATCATCGACCTCACGGTAAGTTTAAAATTTAAATGCCCTTGCTGTAATGGATGGGTAAATGAAGACTTTGAAGCAGATGATGTCGATAGTTACACAGACGTACAGGATGTTTTTCGCCAAAATAGAAACTCATTTTTTACATGTGGAGAGTGCAACAGCAAGTTCAAAATCATAAATGACAGAGAGTTGGTGTTACATCATAATACCCGAGAACTGGCACTACCTCAAACCGCTCAATCCTAGCCCATGCTATCCCGCACCTACATCGAACGAGCCATACTTGGCGCATGCCTTTACTGCGACGGTTTTCCGCAGGTGGCGCATATTCTTTCGGCTAAAAACTTCATCTCGTCTGCCGAGCACAAAAGCAGGGAGCTGTTTGAGGTGATGGCCAGTCTTTACCCCCACACTCCTATCGATCTGGTAACCGTGAGCGCCAAATACAAACAGATGCATCCGGTTGAAAGCGAACAAATGCTGATGCACTGGATTTTTGAGACCGCTAACGAAAAGGTGAACGCCAACGCCAATGTGATCAGCTGGGCTTTTACGCTGCTTCAACTGGATATCAATAATAAGTTTCGGGCGAAGCTGCAAGAATGGCGCGAAGTGCGAATTGCCAATCACGACCATGTGGAAGCTGCTTCGCTGCTCGAAATTCTCGAAGCTTCTAATGAGCCGGAAACGGTTTTCGATATGGTGGAGAATGCGATGGCCTATTTCGAGCACCATAACATGGAGGAAGAACTGGAAGGCACCCGCGAACTCTTCGGTCAGGTGAGCGACAAGTGCCGCAACATCAAAAAGGTGGAAAGCATTAAGGTGGCCCTGAAATACTTAATGAGCGTTACCGATTGCAGCAATAACCAGGTGAAACGCGAATGCAATGTTTTTGCCCAGGCGATTGCGGATATGATTAGTACAGGTGCTACTAATCCGAGATATACTGAGGCTGTGGAATTAATACTGAAATAGGCTATGACACAAAAAGAAGCGAGAATTCAAGCCTTGAGGCTAGCGACTGCATTACTATATGCCTGGGATGATGATAACTCTATGGGACACACTGGAAATGCTAAAGACGCTGAAAAGCTGACTGTTGAAATGCATAAAATCGCTCGAACCATCCTAATTAAGGCTGAATATTTCGGTGCCTTTGACATTCACAACGGAGTTGCAAACGATAAAAAGCAAACATTTTAACCCATGGGATTCCACGACTGGATAAATACCAACCGCTCCACCGAAGTAAGCACCGCCACAACAAGCGACCTCCGTCATGAGCTTGAAAAGCGCGACAGCCAAAACAATGTTTTCCCTCTGGAAATCTTTCATCCCAACATAAAGCCTTTTTTAAACGAGCTGCACACTAAATACGATATCCCGCGCTCGTACATCGGCCTCAGCATGCTTATCACCTACAGCACCGCTATTGGTACGGCTTACGCTGTTTCGCGCAATGGAAGCGATAGAATGACGCTTTGCTGCTGGGGTTGCTTTAATGGTATATCCTCCTCCGGAAAGAGTTTGGCCATGGATATGTGTATGGCTCCGCTTAACGAACTACAGAATGATTTGGATGCTGAATGGGATGCCGAAACGAAAGGCATTACCGACGATGCCCGCATGCGAAAGTTTATTAAAATGATTATCTACCGCGATGCGTACATCCCGACGCTGATCAGGAGTATTATGCCTTTTAACCCGAAGGGAGTTTTGAAGGATAGTGACGAGATTCTGGAATGGATTAACGGACTGAACTCGCTGGGCAAAAAAGAAAGCACAGACGAGCAGTTCTGGATCTCGGCATGGGACGGCAGGAAGTACTCGGCCATCCGCTCTGGAAACCAGAAGACCAACATCCCCCGCGTATTTACCAATGTGGTGGGCGGAATTCAGCCGGATTTGCTCTACAAACTCTTTAAAAACGACCGTGGAAGCAGTGGTTTTATCTTCCGCTTGCTGTTCTCCTCTCCCGAAGTATTCAAAATTGCTCAGCCTGAGCCTGGTTACGATATCCCCTACGAATTGAAGCAGATGCACGCCAACCATGTAAAACGCATGTGGACGGATTTGCCGGTGGAGGATGGTTACGAAGAACCGAAAGTGTGCATTATGACTAAAGAAGCTACTTCGCTGATTGATACCTGGCAACGCAACAAGGCCAACGAGATTAACCAGATACGCGATACCCGCGAAATGAACGTGCACTCGGGGATTCTGGGGAAGATGAAAGCGTATGCTTATCGCTTTGCCGGGATTCTGGCCGTGAGTGATTTTGCTTTTGAGGCTTACAAAAATACCGCTAACGTATTTGTCAACGAGTTTGGCAATCTGGACCGCTCGAATGTATTCTACCCTAACGAACTGCCCATCACCGAGAAGCTTATGGAGCGGGCTATTATGGCCGCTGAGTACTTCTTTAAAAGTGCGGTGGATATTTATGAGGCGGTGGATAATTCGATTACAGCACCGCTGGAAGTGATGCAGATGGCGGCACTGGTAAAAGCCGGCCGCAGCATTCAATTTATTGCTGATGCCCTACTTGATAAACGATTAACTCCTAAAGCCCGCAAGAGCGCCATGAACCGGAAGCTTAAGAAAGCGATTCTGGATTATCCGAAGGTGTTTGGTGCGGTGAATAATTAGAAACCTGAATAATATGACACATAAAGACTTGATTCTGCCCGCATATAGATGGGTTTTAAAAAACGGCTCATGCGGTGTTGCATTTAAAGAACTGAATACAATAGCGGGCGAATACCCTGATGTTATTGGTTTCGGTAGTTGGGGAAACAGCGTTTTACTGGAATGTAAGGCAACGCGTTCAGATTTCCTGTGTGATAAAAAGAAATCATTTAGGAAATATCCGGAGCGCGGGATGGGAAAATACCGGTATTACGTCTGCCCGACTGGACTTATTAAGAAGGAAGAACTTCCCGACGGCTGGGGACTTATCTATGTAGACCACAAATTTAAGGCGAGATGCGTGTACAATCCATACAATCGGTACATGGGAGCATCGGGTATGCAATTAGGCCACCCTGGCTTTAAGCAGAACCTACAAGCTGAGCATTCACTGATGTACTCAGCCCTCAGAAGATTATATATCAAAGGGCACATAGATTCAATTTACGATAAGGAATACGTGCGAGATTTTGAAGAAGATTTTACAGCCAAATCGGAATATACAGGGCCAACTTTATTCAAGAATTAACGCACTAAAACTCATTTCCTACAACCGAAACGAATTCAAATCATGAAAAAGACACCAAAAACCACCTTAACACTATTAAAAACGCAGAAAAATAGCGTTCCAGCACCGTTTCAAATCGTTCCAAACGTGCCTTTTCAGGTACGTGAGAGGGGTATAATCGTTTCACATTTTGAAACGATGCCGTTCCAAATTTTGGAACGATTGACATATGCTAAGTTATTGATTATCAATTTACTAAACAGCCAAATGAAACGATTTGAAACGGCAAAAAACCACTTTAACGTGTTGATTTATAGCGTTTTTGCTGTCCTTTTAGGGAAAAGAAACCGTTTCGCTTTTTTAGAATGTAAAGGACTATGAAACAGTATAGCAACGGCGACCGAGTTAAGGCCATTGCCGGAAGATTGAAAGGCCGCACCGGAGAATTCATAAAGAACTACTCTTCCGTCTTTCCAGAATACTGCAGAGTGAAGCTCGATTTAAAAGGAAGAGAAAGAGAGCATAAAACAGTAATGGTATTAAAAACCGAAATCCAATTACATGAAGACTAACCCACAAACAAACCTATTCGAAGGATCGCGCAGGTTGCAAATGAATGAGAGCATTGAACTAACGATTCAATCGCTACATGCTTACGGGCCAAAGTACAACTATTGGTGCATGGCTTGGAGCGGTGGAAAAGACAGCACCACACTGGTAACATTAATTGTCTGGCTGATTATCTCAAAGAAAATAAACCCGCCCAAAAAGATTTACATAATGTATGCTGATACCAGGCTTGAACTTACGCCACTTTTCTATGCAGCTCAAACGATTATGGAAGAGCTGGCAGAGCACGGTTATAAGGTTGAGGTGGTGATGGCCGCAATGGAGAATAGGTTTTTGACTTATATACTCGGTCGCGGCGTTCCTCCTCCAAACAATGCCACATTCCGTTGGTGCACATCTCGAATTAAGATAGAACCGATGCAACACGCCTTAGAAAAGCTTGTGGGCGATTTAGGAGAAAAGGTTCTTATGCTTACAGGAGTGAGACAGGGGGAATCGGCAATCCGTGATGCACGCATTGTTTTATCGTGTTCTAAGAATGGATCAGAATGCGGCCAAGGTTGGTATCAGGAAACTTTACCCAAAGCGTTATGCGATACTTTGGCTCCAATACTTCACTGGCGCGTTTGCCATGTTTGGGAGTGGTTGAAGCATTGGGCACCGCTTCCGGAGTATGGCGATTTCTCGACTGAACTAATCGCTGATGCTTACGGAGGTGATGAAGCCGAAGAACTGAACGCCAGAACAGGCTGTATGGGTTGCCCATTGACAGATAAAGACACCGCTCTGGATAATTTGCTGAAAAAACCTAAGTGGGCATACCTATCACCTTTAAAGAGATTACGCCCAATTTATCGCGAACTAAGAAAACCACAAAACCGCCTGCGTAAAACCGGAAAGGAAATAACCAACGAACGCAACAAGCAACGAATGGGTCCGATTACGATGTCGGCCAGAGAATCGGCGTTCAACGAAATATTATCTATTCAGGACGAGATAAATGAAGCTGCGGAACTTACCGGTATGCCGAAGGTGTTTTTATTGAATCATGAGGAGCAGGAATTTATAAAAACATGCTGGGCAAATAACCTATGGCCGAACAAATGGACAGGCGAAGAGCCAACGGCTGATATTCCTATGGATACGGTTTATGCAGACGGATCTATTCAACCGCTTATCCAATTTGGTAATTAACCATGCACCTCTACCCCTACCCAAACCCCGCTCTTGAAACTTGCTGGCAGCACACCGAAGCAAAAAAGAGCTTCCGTGTAACCGGGATTTGGGGTAAAGGATTTTTGAATAATTACCAGGTAGTAAGTTATGAGCTTACGCCGCTGGCTGGTGGCAAAGTGCGGATTGTGCCGGTGGAGAAAATGAATGAAATGATAATGCATGAAACTTTAAAACTTTTATAGTGATAATGTTATAGCATGTAAGAAAAAACTATGGAACATCCACGTTATGTGTCTTTCGTTAATAAACTATTAATGGTAACAAATTAATTTCCTTGAATTGCTTCATCGTCCTCGAGTGACATTCTTTCAGACTTCTCTTTCCCCAACTTCTTCTCCAACAACCAAGCGATCCGCACCTGATGAAAAGCATCTTCAATTAGGTTAATTTTCTCGGTGAGTCCTTCGAATTCTTCTTTTGAAGCCCTTTCCTTAAGTTCCATCATTTCCTGTTTATACAGTTCTAGAAACCCCTCCTGGAAAATAGTCTCGTCCAGATTCCGTTCGGCATTATCCATCCAGCCCCAAATATGTTCTTGGGTGGCTACTTTTGCAACACGCAAGGCCCAGAGCACAGCACCATTTTTATAATCAGAACTCTCACAATAGAAGTACATAGCTCGCAATGCATGATAAGAGAGCTTTTTATGGTCTGACGACAACGATTCGAAATTCTTTTCAAATTGCTTAATTGTCTCATCGAAATTGAGCTTTTGGTTTGCGATCATCGTTGTAAATGTTAATCTCATATCTTTTTCTCTCCTTTTAAACGGGATATAAAAAGCTGCCCAAGAAACTAAGCCGATTAAACTTATTATCAATATAAAAATTGATAATTGAGCAGTCAGAATATCTGAAAAATAGTCTTTACTGATGTCAACCCTGGTAATAATCTTTTCGAGGCTGTCGATTTTTATTTCCTGATGATTAAGAATCCTATTTACTGAATCCTTTAATAGCGGAAGTGTTGTAGATTTGGGAACCATATATTTACTGTATAAAAGTAAATTAATAAAAACTATGTCAATCGCACAAATCGAACAATACTTTGCTACCACCCCAATCCCTAAAGAAGTTCAACTAAACCGTTCTACTAGAATTGTTGACACGGAGCTGTTTTTAAGTACTTCCTTGGCATATGCAAAGAAGCACGGGGAAAAAAGCCCAGGCTACGAGCATTTGATGCAGATGTACACTCATCTCACAAAACCTGAAGGAGAATAAACACTTCCAACCCTTCCCCTGTTAAAAAGAAATGCCAGAAGCCCCTACCGTATTACTCCTCGCAGAGCAAACCAAACAGTTTATTGGTCAGAAAGTATTGAGTGCCGAGGGAAAGGCATCGAAGTTTGATAAGTCGCGACTGGTGGGCCAGCCGGTTACTGCGGTTAAAACTTTTGGCAAGGAGCTGCTGATTTGTTTTCCGGATTTTACGCTCAGGGTGCACCTGATGCTATTTGGTTCGTATACCATCAACAATCACAAAAACGGCATTTTACATCTTGGCCTCGAATTCCAGAAAGGAGAACTGAACTTTTATGCTTGCGATACCAGGTTAATTGAAGAACCATTGGAAGAAGCATATGATTTTAGGCGGGAGGTGATGAACGAGCGGTTTGATAAGAAACTGGCACTCTCTGATCTTAAGAAAAAACCAAAGCTAGCAATTGTGGATGCGCTGATCGATCAGAACCTGTTCGCCGGCATTGGCAACAAGATCCGGAATGAAGTGCTTTTTTTAGTGGGTGTGCATCCGCTAAGCAAAGTAAACGCTATTGACGATGATAAACTGATGGAGATTATTGAGGCCTGCGTTACGTTTATGTTCCGGATGTTTGAATGGAAGAAAGCCGGCGTGCAGGATGAGAACCTGGTGATCTATAAACGCGAGGAATGTCCGCGGGATAAAATGCCGGTGATTGCTGAGAAATTAGGATCGCGGGTGATTTATTATTGTGATAAGTGCCAGGAACTATACGAGTAAGTCTTTAAAAACTTCGCGGGCGGTGAGTTGTGATACATAAAAAGCATCGTTTTCCCACTGATTGAGGGTAAAATAAACTTCCTTAATGCCTTTTGCTTTCCAGTTTAGAATTTTATCACGCCATGCTTCCATGCGCTGGCGGTCGGTTGGATGGTTGCTATAGCCATTGAACCGGATATGCACGCTGTCGGTTGTTAAACTAGTATGCACCACATCGCGCCGGCCGGCTGAGTCGGTAATGATTAAACCAATGTTTAAATCGGTTAGCAGATCGGTGATTCGCCGGAAAACTTCAGGCTCAAACCAGTCGGGATGTCTAAACTCAACGTTGCATTTAAAGTCTTCTGGCAGCGAAACCAAATACTCTTCTAGTACATCAAAATGCTTTGATGCAAAATTATCGCTTAATTGAAAGAAGCAAGGTCCTAAGGCGGCACCGAACTCTGAAATCACTTCAATAAAGTTATTGGTAGCGGCCTGTGCGTTTTTTAATCGCCTGATGTGCGTGATCTCCCTGCTGATCTTAGGTGTAAACTTGAAATCTGGATATGGCTTGGCTTTCTCTGCCCAGATTCGAACCTGATCTGCTTTGGGCAGTTGATAGAATACTGCGTTTAATTCGATGTAATTAAAGTGCTTAAGGTATTCATCGAAAAATAAAGATTCTTTTAATCGTTCAGGATAAAGTGTACCAACCCATTCTTTACGTCCCCAGCGGGCAGCGCCGAAGTAAAATTTAAAATCAGGGCTTGCCTGACCTGGTAATATGGAGTCGTCGCCTTCTGGCAATGAGAAATCAATAGTATCAAGATCAGTAGATGGTAGAAATCCGAATTCCATTATTTAAATACTACGTGTTCAAATTCTTCCCTATTCCCAACCTGATCTATTTTAAACGATTCGAGAAAGTCTTCGGGTTTGGGTTGTATTACTTTGAGCCGCTCCTCTAAAGATAATTCTTTATTTAGCCAGATGGATGATCCTTCGTCAGTCAAGAAAGCCGGCATTCTATCGTGAATCTTTCCCCAGGCTTCAACAGCATCATGAGTTATAACTGCGCAGGTCTTGATTACTTCGCCGGTTACTTTATTTATCCATGGCGAATACAGGCCAGCAAGCAGGGTAAAGTCTTGATTCTTGGCACGAATGAAATGTGGTTGCTTTTTCTTCTTCTTCTTTTTCTCGTCGGCCCATTCATCTAACTCCTCCCATTCGTAATAACCATCGGTAATCACAACGCAATGGTTTTTCCCGAGCAATGGCTTCCATAGCTTCGATTCGAAGAGCTTGTCGTACCGGGCGTTAAAGGTGGAAATGTTATGTATGGGTTTACCGGTTGCGGGATCTGCCTTTGTATACCAAGGCAGCAGCGACCAGCTCATAAAATCAAGCTCGCCGGGGCTATCGTTAGCGATAACCGGAACTCCGCCGGTGGGTGGCACGTTAATATCCTTTACCCACTCCCTACCGGTGGGCTTGAGATTATACGCTTCTAATAAAAGATCCCGCTCGGGTACCGCTACTCTGCCGCACATATTTTAATCGTAATGTGATTCAATACCACGGCCAATGGCTTCGGCATCAGCATCCGTCATGTTGCTGTCGTTCCACTGCCATTGTTCGTTTTCATCCATCGTTAAATCTCCAACTTTTACACCACCGAGCAAAACTAGAAATTCGGAATCAAGGGGCTCTGTACCAGTGTTCGGTATCACTTGAAATGAATAATCGCCATGTTGAACATAGAAAGGCTCATCGTAAGGTTCCATAATTACAATAATAATTAATTCTTCGGTTTGTTTAAGCTATTCTTCGACCCACTTTTTGAGCACTTCTTCAAACAGCGCTTCGGGCACCAGGTAAAAACCCTCTACCGTTTTTTTCGATATAGCTGTCTCCCATAAATATTTATAATCCCGTTGCTGCTGTTTACAAACAGCGTCGGCGGTATCTTTAGATTGGTAAGCATTGGTCATTTGAACATCAGGGCTTATCACCTGTTTATCTTTACAGACAAAATACATCTTCCTGAACTTATATTTCCCCATACACAAAACTACCCACCAATTTTGTTTTTGCTTTGATGATAAATAAATTTTACATTTATAACGTCCTTTTCCCCCACAGTATTCCCCCATCGTTGCGCTATGAACTGTCATGGACGCAAAAATTCTTATCCCGGTAAAGCCACACATTAAAAAGTATCTCGAAATACAGTTCGGGCAATTAATAGTTGTATCGATGCGCGGTTACGTGCCTCTGCTACTGTTAAAGATGCTGCAGAAGTTTGCAAAGAAAGACCCGGGGACGGTACGGCCATCGCAAAAGCTTATTGATAATATTAACTACCTGGGCTTTCCGGTTTATATCGGTTCGTCTATCTACAATAAAAACGGTGCGTATATCTCGAACGAAGATTTAAAGAAATTTAATGATGCCGTTGATGATATGATTCACGACGAGCTGTACCGCTGGTGCCACCACCCCAACGCTACCGATATGGTGGTGGATTACAACATTCAACGCTTTCTGGATTTTTACGGCTTTAGTGAGGATGAGCTTCCGTTTGGAAATGTAAAACGCTGGTATTACCGCGAGCGCGAACGTATGAACGATCGGACTAAGCAAATAGAGCCATTTACCCCGACTGTTACTATTGAGTATTCGGAAGAGCCGAAAGGCAAGCAGGCTAAGGTGGTGCAGATGGTGGCTGCGCCGGTGCAGTTCGCGCTGGGCTTTTGACTTTTAACTTTTTAATTTTTACTTATAACCATGGAATACCACGAAGGCGATAACATCAGCTCGCTGGCCTCGGCCGAAATTGCAATGCACACAGATTTTAGCGGTTTTAACCCTGTTGTTTTTCACGACGGTAAAGGTTGGACCCGAATCCCATTTAAAGAAGGCAGCGGAAGTTTGTCGGTTAGAAAAATAGATTCTCCTAACGGGATTATCCACGACTATGCCGGCCGCATGTTTATGCCGCACTGGAACGAAGAGGATGAGAACGAGCTGGATCCGTTTCTTGGTCAGGTGGCGGTTGTACGCACGGTTGATATGAATGGTAAGGTGAGGATAATTGGTGCGCCTGGTTACGCGGTTACGCTGGAAACGAGCGGCGGTACGGGCGAGGGCTTTACTGCTGAGAATGGAACGGAGCTGCGGTTTAAGACGGAGCAGGTGTTTAGGGCTTTTAAGGAATAGATTCTATTTCTTTTTTTTAGGCTGAATTAATGCGTCTAACCCTACTTTTTTACTAAGCTCAGACATGCCAAAAATTGTAGCCGTTTCAGCAATGGAATCCATGTTAGCCGTAGAACTATTATGTGGTGATGAAGAGTTTGGACGATCTATACCAAGACCCCTATTAGACTCTTTCTGAAGATCATTTACGAGAGCTTCATTCGTCGCCTTAAGGACCTTTATTTCGTCGCCTAATTTTTTTATCTCTGAAAGGTAAGAATGTTCGTTCTTCTTATTATGCTCCGATATGCGTTCATTCGCCTGCGTCTGTACAGTTAAATTATCTTGGAGTGTAGTAAGACGCTTCTCATATTGCTCACTTATAAGTAAACGACCTTCCTGAGCTTTTAAATTCTGCTCCTGTAATTCTTTAATTACATCGGTATAATCCTTTCTCTCCTTCGCTGCATTTTCTGTAGCTGCTTTTAGAAGAGACTTTAAGTCCTCTACCTCTTTGTTTAGCTGATCGCGACTTTGGTGTTCGGCTTTCGCCTTTTCTTGTTCGATTTTCGCAACCTCAATAGATGTCCCCCTGGAAATTCTTCGTATCTCTTGACTGGTTGAAATAATAGCACGTTTTTCGGATGAGTGAGTGAGAATCGCTTCTAAAAGCCAGTTTATGTACGGTAATCCGATAAGATAGACTATCGCTAATGTAAGCGGCCAAACCAAAAGTAAGTCAATCCCTGCAAAGTTTTCTGTTACATAGGGAATACTCTCTTCTATCGGTTTTTTGGAAAATAGGATAGTGAATATTGCCTTCCAATTCACCACAATCCATGATAGAAAAAAGGCACCAACAAAAGGATTTCGAAGCCGCTCCCGAACCCCGGTCCGGACTTCATCAACTAGTTCTTTCATATATTTAGGTATGTAAATATACCATTTTCCCTGTCCTTTCCCTCCTCCTCGCGGTTGATGATTTTTGAGTTCAAGATTTTTAAGAGTCAGAATTCAAACATGATCAACCGCTTCAATGAAAAAACCTCTTCACTTAGTCGTTAGCAACGCGGCTGAGAAATCGGCTAAAATTTACTTATATGGTATTATAGGCGATTACTGGACTGATTCTCCATTAACAGCAGATCGTTTTGTTCGCGAGCTTACCGTACTGGAAGGTAAAGGTATTTCGCGGGTTGACGTGCATATCAATTCGGTTGGCGGTAGCGTGTTTGATGGTTTAGGTATTTGTAATGCCATTAAATCCAGCAAACTGGATATCCATACCTGGAACGACGGTTTAGCGGCCAGTATGGGTTCGGCTATTTTATGCAGTGCAAAAACTGGCAAACGCCATTTGGCAAAACAGTCGGTTACCATGATTCACAGCGCCAGTACAATTGCATGGGGCAACAGCCAGGATATGCAAGATACTGCCGACTATCTTAAAACATTCGACACGGTGTTGGCTGGCTTCTATTCGGATGCCTCCGGAAAAACGGTTGAAGAAATCCAAAAGCAATTTTTCGATTATAAAGACCACTGGTTAAGCGCTCAGGAAACGGAAGCGTTTGGTTTTGCAACGGTTGAGGATTATGAGTCGGAGGCAGAAGTGCCCGAGAACATCACCAATATGTCGTTCGATAAAGTTGCGGCCCTCTACAAATCAAATTTACCTACGAATTCACAAAAAACCGATATGGGATTATTAACTACAAACAAATTCAAAACTCTGTCCGCCCTGGCTAAAGTAGCAGTGGCCGACCTTACTGCTGATCAGCTTAAGCCAGTACAAGAGGAAATCGAAGCTGAAGGAATAAAAGGCGTGTCTATCGTTTTGGATGCCGATTTAAAAGAAACCATGGATGCCGCTGCAAAAGTGGAAGGGTTGGAAGCTGAGATTGTAACATTAAAGGCTTCGGCTGATAAGGTTACTGGTTTAGAGGCTCAGGTGGCTAAGATTGCTGGCTTGGAAGCTACAATCGCGGAGCAGAAAAAGAAATTGGATGCGGTGGTTACTGATCCGACTGCACCTAGTACTGAAGAAACGGATGAAACTCCGGGCGATGGTAAAAAGGATGAAGAAGTTCTAACGGCCATGGACAAGGAGATGAATTCAATTAATGCATTGTTCAACCTAATCCCTTAATAATAATACGTATGAAAAATTTATTCGATTTTTTTAAGTGTTTACTAGTGGTGAGCCTTTTGGCAACCGCTTTTAATCCATTGATTGGAATAGCCTTATTTGCGCTGTTCGTTGCCCTGCCGAAACGTGAGATGCCGGGTGTGTTTTCTGCCGATGTATCTCCGGATATTTCTAAAATCAGTACTTACATTGGTAAGGTAGCTAAGGGGTTACAGGCAAAGCTTTTCAACTCCATGGATATTGCGAAGGATATCTCACTGATACCTAACGTAAAAAATATCTTGGTAAGCACCCGTTTAACTGTTAAAAACGGGCCGAAGCCTTATACTGGTGTATTTAACCCCGTGGGTGATGATCTGGACTACGAGCCACGGACTTTAACTGTTGAGCCTTTTCAAAGGGATTTAATTGTGGATCCTCGTAAATACCGCACATCACACTTTGCTTACGAGCGTGGAGCCGGTGAAAGTTCTAAGAACAATAAGATTCCTTTTGAGGCTTTCACCATCAAAACGGTGTTGGAAAGCGATGCGGCTATATTCAACAACCTAACAGCCTTTAACGGTGTAGGTAAAGCAGCTTTCGCGGCGTTTAACGCTGGAATAACCTATGCTGTTGGTGCGAAAATTAAGTTCACGCTTAATAACGAGATGCAGTACTTCGTTTGTAAAACCGCAACCTTGGCAGGTGAAAGTCCTTCAACACATCCTGCAAAGTGGACTGAGTCTAACGCTCTTGCAATCTGCGAAGGTTTGGGAGTAAAGCTGATTGCAGGTCGTGCAGCTGCCGAAATCACGAAAGTTGTTTCTGCCGCTGGTAAAGATGCTTATCCTTTATTTAAAGAATTGTTCCGCGGTCATTCTGATGCTCGTAAAGCATTAGGTGTAAATATCTACGCTCCAACCAGTCGTGTTGAAGAGTTGATGGACGACTTTGAAAACAAAGTTGGTAAGTACACCGAGAATGATGGCAGCGGAAGGATGTACCTGGCTAATACCAGCAAAAAAGGCAGGATTGTTCCTGCTACCTGGATGAAGACTGGTGATCCTATGTTTTCCGGTCCTATCGACAACTTCCAAATCGGTACAGACCTATTGAGCGACTTCAATGAGGTTAACGTAATCCCTGATGTTTACACTTTGAAAATGGGTGTGGCTGGAGTAATTGGTTTCAATTACCAGGATGCGGAAGAGGTTGTAATGACTGACGAGGGATAACTAACAGATTAATTTATTGCCCCGGTTCAATCCGGGGCTAATTTATATCCAAATGGCAAACACAAAATTTGAAACTGTTGAAGCTGCAGTTGCTCACATCGAGGAGCTAAAAAAAGAGCTTTCTGAAACTAAGGAAAAGTTGAAAGTTGCCGAAAAGGCAAAGGCTGACGCTGAGCAAATTGCAGAAGATGCAGTAAAAAAAGCGAATCAGTTGGAAGATGCCCTTCCAAAGAAATTAACAGCAAAGGTTGACGGTAAAACTGTTGAGGTTTTATTCGGTGTTGATGGTTTAACAAAGGAAGAACTTGCAAAAGACCAGGCGAAGTTAAAGGTGCTGGTTAAATTCAAGTCGGGTGCTGTAAAAGTATTGGAGGATTAATCTGATGGATTACGCAACTATAACAAACCTCGCCATGAATTTTGGCGATGGCAAAGAAAACCCTTCCGGAGTTTCGGAAGTGGGATACTTTATTCCACTTAGCTTCTTTGTGGATGGTACAGGATTAAAAAAACCTGATCCCGCAGGCACTACGGCGGAGAGCCTGGTGGAAATCACCACCGACCACGTATTGAAAGCTGGCAAAGCACCTATACGCATCACTCCGATGTTCGAGAAATCGGGCATTAATTGGAAGCTTGCAGGTGAGCAGCTTTCTAAGATCTTCGAACAGGGTGTCGAGGTGTTTGTACCCGATAACTCTGCTGCATCCCTTGGTACAGCTGGTGCCATTAAAAACTATCGCGGTATTCTGTTGATTCAGAAAAACGATGGTAGTGGCGAATTCTGGCAGGTAGGTAGCGAAGGCTTAACGGCTAAAGTTATGGACATTGCTGGCGGTACTGGTGTTGGACCTACCGGAGAAGTGGGAAGCAAAGTAACGTTTCAATCGTACGGTATTATGCCTGTGTATGTTTACAAAGGCGAAGTACCTGCACCAGCGCCTTAATGTATGGCTAAGCTAAATTTTGAAATCAGTGCGCTGATCAAAGGTAAGTTTGAGGTGATAAACACTCATCTGCCGGTATTGCACAGTCGCATTGGTATGGTAGATTTCCGGACTATGACCGAAGAGCAGGCCGAAAGGCTTGTGGCTGCGGGAACCAGGTATCTGCGGAAAGTGAAAAAAGCTGGTAAGAAAGTCTCTTCATAATTTAGGTTTATAATTGGTTAGTTAAGTCCCGCTCATCGCAAGGTGAGTGGGATTTTTTTGTATGATAAATCCGCCGGATTAATTCTTACTTTGGTCCTCTTAACCTATCAGAATGGCAACAACAGAAGTTAAAGAAGACGGGACTAAAAAGAAAACGTCGAAAAAGCCAAAATGCGGTATAATTATGCCGATTGCGTCAATAGACAGTTACCCTGCAAACCATTGGGCCGACGTCCTGCTAATACTACAAGAGGCCATAGAGGGTGAAGGTTTTGAGGCGAACCTAGTAAGTTATGCTGAAGAAAGTGGAATCATTCAACAGAGGATCGTTTCTAACCTGTACCAAAACGAACTTGTTATATGCGACGTCAGTGCGAAAAACCCAAATGTTATGTTTGAGCTTGGGATGCGTCTGGCGTTCGATAAACCGACGATTGTCGTAAAAGATGATCAAACTGATTACAGTTTTGACACATCTCCCATAGAACATCTCTCATATCCACGAGATTTACATTTTCACAAGATTCTCGCCTTTAAGGAAGATTTGAAAGCTAAGATCAACGGAACCTATGAAAAGAGTAAAGACCCGAATTATAGTACGTTTTTACAATCGTTTGGAACATTCAAGCCACAAAGGCTCGACGAGAAACCACTGGACATTGAAGCGGTATTTAATTATTTAGATGAAATTAAGCAAGACATAAACAGGTTAAAGGCTCCAAGCACTAGAATTAATGTATCTTCTAGAATAGAATCACATAACCAAAGGCTGCTGTCCACGATGTTGGAGAACGCTTTAATAGAGCGAAACTGGACAGTTGATACAATTTTAAACCATTCGCCTACAATGGGGGAACTTATGAACACTTTAAGAAAGGACCCACCTTTTTCAACCATGCATATAAACGATTTTCACCAGATGTTATTGACCGCAGTAAGAAATATACCTAAAGGGTAACCTGTCCTTTCCTTCCTATCTATCCATCACCACCTTTATGCCATGCAGGATATCAATGCGTGGCTTCATTCTGAGAGAGATTTTACCAAGGGTGCCGAGCTTTACCAAAAGTACGGCACTAACTCGTTTTTTAGAACGCTGCTTAAAGCAGGTCCAACGCCATACAACGTAAAAAAGCTGGGCGAAGAGCTGGAAGGCTTGGCGCCTGGCACACCTGCCAGTGTGGAGGCGCAAGCTGAAAGGTTAAAGGTGAAAGGTGAAGGAGAAGCGCCGAAGGAAGAGGTAAAGGTTAATATTCGTATTAATGGAAAACAGAAGTCTGCCATCTCCGAAACGCAGCGTGCGGCCGATATGCGCAAATACCTTGCGTTAAAAGCCGAGCGGGATAAAATCCTTTTACAAATCGATAACAACAAGTTTCTCCTCAATTACGAGAGCAACCAGGTAGTGCTGCACCAAACGGCTAAGCAACTGCTTAAACTCTGGGACAAAAAGCAGGAACTCTGGATGCTGATCGATTACTATGATGAGCATGGTTGCTTTGAGGTGGTTGAGGTGGTGCCTGAGAAATCCCGGGAGGAGAAGATGCAGCTGATTTATCAATGTATCAGTCGTGCGAATTCTCGCTTGAAAAAGCCCGGATATAAAGACCGGGAGAAAACCTTGAAGCTGATTGAGGAGAAACGGAAGGAGTTGGAAGTTTTGAAGGGAGGTGAAGGATGATTCCACAGTTAGCGGGATTGCTCAAGCCGAAGGATATTAAGGGAGAAACCGCTTTTGATATCATCCTGAAATATTGGCTTGATCACAAAATAAATGAACTGCCGGAAGACCTGGCTCGAATGCTTGAACGCTGGAAGCAGGTTAATGCGATGATACGAGAAGGTCATCTGGTAAAAAGGGGGAAGAATGAAATAACTCTCCCTTACAAATACAATGAGATTGCTGAATTTTTAGTTGAATACTATAAAATCTCTTTTCGCACTGCCTACAACGATATTGCCAGTGCTAAACGATTTTTTCTTCCTGACCAATCGAAGGATGAAAAGGAATTCGGAAGAGGAGTTTATATTGAATGGGGCGAACAGATGATGTTTGAAGCCAGGGCAGCTGGCGATTATAAATCTGCACATGCGTTCTTTAAAGAACTTAATGAAATTAAAGGCCACAAGAAAGATGATATCGATGCGCCTGCCTATCACCAGGTGCAGCTGCCTCACCTCGCAATTGTTGCGGATCCGAGCGAATTGAACGATGCGTTCACGAAGGTTGAGAATCCTGATCAACTAGTTGCTGATATACTGGCTAGACGGAAGAAAACGAAGCTGGATAAGATGATTTCGGAAGCTGATATCGCCGAGGAGGTGCCAGATGGTAACTGAAGAGCGGAAAGTTTGGCTTAATCGTCCGCAAAAAATATCTGAGCTCGTACAAGCCAATGAAGAGTACGGCGTTTGGGGTCGGGCAACGGGTAAGACCGACGGCCCGATATCAAAACGAACTTCGCACCAGGCAACAGTGATGCCTCGCGGTACTACGGGCGTAGTTGCTGCCACTTACATGCAACATTTAGACAGGACGCTCCCCCCGCTGTTTAAATCGTGGGAGGCCCGCGGTTATATAAAAGATGTTCATTATTGGGTTCGCCAGCGCCCACCGAAGAAATTAAACATTCCGGATCCGATTTACAAGGTGATGGATCCGCAGCACTATATTTTCTGGTATACGGGGCATGTGTTTTACCTGATCTCGCAAGATCGGCCGGGACTGGCCAACGCCAAGACAATGGATGCGGTTGTTGCGGATGAGGTGAAGTTCTTAAACTTTGCTCAGTATGTAGAGGAGGTTGTGCCGGCGAATCGTGGTAACGACAACTTGTTCGGCCACATGAGCGAGCACCATTCGGTTACAATGTTCACCGATATGCCTACCAAACAGCAGGCGAAGTGGATTCTTGAAAAAGCTGAGCAGGTAGATATGGAAAGGGTGTCGCAAGTGGTAGGCCTGCAGATAGAATACAATAAAATGTATTTGGAATACCAACATGAACGCACCACAAGGCCAAGAAAAGACTATTTAAGGCGGAAATTAACAAACTATTACATTGCTTTAAATGAATTGCGGAAAGGTTTGGTCTGGTACTCTGAAGCTTCAACGCTTGAGAATATTCAGATCCTCGGCCCGGAAAAGTTTAAGCAGTGGGAACGTGAGCTGCCGCAGATGGTTTATGATACTTCAATCCTGAACCTGAAGAATATTGCGGTACCTGATGGCTTCTTTCACATGTTGGATTTGGAGTTGCATGGGTATTTCAACTATAACTATAACCACATCGATAATCTGGGCTTGTACCTTCCCGATGGTGTAATTAAGGATTGTCGCAAAGATGGCGACTTAGACCGCACGAAAGCCTTAGATATAGCATTCGATTATAACGCAGCTATTAAAAGCCTGGTGATCGGTCAGGATAAAGCGAATTTCTATCCAACCCTCAAATCAATGTTTGTGCTGGCTGCAGATAGGAAGGTGCTGTCTGACCTGGTTGATGAGTTCTGTGAGTATTACCAGTTCCATGAGCGCAAAGAGGTGAACTACTACTATGATCACACCGCTAATGTAACTGATTCGACCAGGCTCGAAACCTTGCACGAGGTAGTAACTAATCAACTCCGAAAGAATAAGTGGGTAGTGAATAAACATTACATCGGCCAGACTCCTGAACACGATATCCGGTACCGATTATGGGAAGAAGTATTTAAGGAGAAGGACCGCAAGTTCAAGCCTGCACGCTTCAATCGCGATAATGCCGAACAGCTGCTGATCTCTCTGCAACAAACCGGCGTTAAGAAGGTTGGCAATGTGTTTAAGAAGGATAAGAGCAGTGAGAATAAGAACTCAAAAGTACGTCCACAAGATGCGCCTCACCTTGGCGATGCCTGGGAAACGTTGTACGTCGGAAGATTTAGGACGGAGTATGGCTATGAGATGCCTGTTACGGATATTATAACGGTTTGATGTTTTTGGGCACTTCTCGTATATTGTGTGAAAAACATGCGCACAAACGACTCTGAGAAGGCCAGAAATTATGATGGCATATTGAAGGTACTTACCGATCTACTCGATGACGTCAACAAACTTCAAAACATGGCCACAGTTGTTGTAGTCGGATTGGGGTTAAACCAAAAATTCCCTGGGCTAGTAGAAGCATTAAAAGGTATTAATATTGACCACAACCAAGGCGAGGACTTCGAGGAGATAATTAATAGACATGCTAAGCTAGCAGAAGAAGAAGAAGATCAAGGATACCCTTTCCTTTATTCTCAAGCATCAATCATGTTATATTCAAATCTCGAGGCCTGCATTAAACGCATAGTAATTACCTACTTTCGACATAACAACTTGACAGAAATAAAAGAAGTTTCAAATCTAAAGATCACAGTTGCCGAATATTATAACTTAGATGATGATGACCGTTATGATTACTTATTCCAGCAATATGAAAAATCGATAACAATAGGAATTCAATATGGTGTAACAAGGTTTGAATCATTATTAAAACCAATAGGCTTATCTGGACCTATGACAGAAGAGGTTTCAAAAACAATTTTCGAGCTAAGCCAAATTAGGAACGTCCTCTTACATAGAGGATCTATTGCAGATAGACATTTTATTAAAAGCTGTCCTTGGGTAGCTTACAATCTAGGAGACTCTATTAAGGTCGACCGAGACCAATACAACCGATTCACCGAAGCTGTGGGGGAATACTTTGTGCTGCTTGTTGAACGATTAAGAGAATTGAAAGCGATTCCACCGAGGAAGTCCGAATAGGCTTTCATATACCCCCAAATCTGTGCCAAAACCTTTCCCTCCCCGATAGTGCGTGTCGGGGTCGATATTCTGAGCACGTAACTGTTTTTTGCCTGTCTCTTAGTTAGTTAATTGATACACAAATAGTTGTAAATCTTTTGGTTGCAATGAAATGTGATGCTTTTACCTGTCCTTTCGTGCGGGTGCGTGAAGTGTGATTTTTGGTATCAATGGAGATTATAAGAGTTGCAGATATGCTTAACGAAATGATGGAAAGAGAGGAGAACGGACAGTTCAAGCCTTTTGAAATTGAGTTTGTTACCTGCAACCTCAGAAATAATACCGGAGGTGAAATAATTACTCTTGACAGAGCGGTGTTTGTTGGCGGTCCTTCTGATAGAAAGACCGCCAGAAACCCGAACCATGGTAGAAATTTTACCCGCAATATCCGTCATCAGGATAGCGACCGGATTATAACCTTCCATCCTCTACTTGCTAGAAAATTTAACGGTAAACAGGTTGCGCAATGAGTAAGATAGAATATATCGGTAACGGTTTAGCAATGCTCGGTGAACACGGTATTATCGTGAACATGGGTGCTGATGAGCTGATTGTTGCACCTAAAAGCCCGAAGCCTGAGAGGCCAAATGAAGGTGGCAGCAGTAATGTTGCTTTCTGGGGTGAGGATAATGATTTCCCTCAACAGGTAATTGAGCGGGTTGAGAAAGATACTGAGTTGCCGCCTCTGTTGGATTGGAAAGGCCGTGCGTTGCAAGGTCGGGAGGTGGTTGCTGTTGATCTGGTATGGAATAAGGAGAAGAAAGATTTTGATGTTGTACGGATTAACGACCCTGAGATAAACAATTTTATTGCCGCCAGAACTTTCAAGCGTTACTGGCGCGAGGCGTGTGTAGATTTTAGCTGGTTTGGAATGCCGTTTCCGGATTTGATTAAGAATGCGGGAATGGATAAGATCGCTTATCTGGGCACACACGATGCCAGCTGGTGCCGGTGGAGTAAGCAAAATCCGAAAGGGAATATAACAGTTTGCTACGTTGCTTCGAACTGGCCGGATGCGAAAGAATCTGACCCTACAACTATGAAGTTTCCGGTGGTGGATCCTTATGATCCATTGGCGGCTGAGAAATTAAAAGAGGATAAACGGATTCGGAGATGTGTTTTCCCGATCAATTATCCAAGTCCGGGCAAAGCTTATTATCCGTCTACGCCTTACCACTCATTTCTTTTTTCGAAGTGGTATGATATCAAGCAGCTGATTCCTGAAATGAAAGCTTCGCTTATGCAGAAGATCCTCTCTGCAAAGTGGATTTTGCATATCCCGGTTAATTACTGGCCTTCTATTTATCCTACATGGCATCAAATGACGCCGGATGAAAGGCTTGAAAAGAAGAAATTAAAAGTTGCGGAGATTGAAAAAACATTAACGGGTACAGCAAATGCTGGTAAGACCGTGCTTTTCGAAGTTGGCGTTGACGACCACGGCAACATTATACCAGGCTGGAAGCTTGAGCCGATAATGGATGCTTTGAAAGATGGGCAACATCTTGAAGATAGCAACGAGGCGAGTATGCACGGCATGCGCGGGCTTGGCACTGACCCTGCTTTGGTTGGTGATGGACCGGGTAAGACCAACAACGGATCCTCTTCATCGGATAAACGTATTGCCTTTAACATCTTCGTTGCTCAATTAACTCCTTACAGAGAAGTTTTATTCGAGCCGCTATACTTCATTGCGGAATTTAATGGATGGCTAAACAGATATCCTAACCTGCGTTTCAAGGTTCTCGAAATTGAATTAGAGACCCTCGATAAAGCACACGCCACTTCTAAAGAAACGAATCCGGTTACTACCAACCCAGCTAAGGAGGGCGCAGGCAAATGAGCTTAATTGATACTAACGCCGAGATTAAACGGCATAACAGCAGCATTACCACTCAGTTGGAGGTTGCGAGCATACAGTCTTTTATTGATGATGCTGAAAATAATCACCTTATTCCGGCTATTGGGCGTGCGGCATTTGACGCGCTTGTGGCTGGTAAGGCTGATTATGCGGATGGCAGCAAGGAGAAAACGCTTTTGCTGGCTCTGCAGAAGGCTTGTGTAAACTTTGCCCTGCACTATTATTCTGATAATGGCGGACTGATTATCGACAATGCCGGTATCGCTGTTTTAACTAGCACCACCAAACGACCTGCTTCTGATAAAAAGCTGATAAGTTTTAAACGTCAGGCTTTTAACAGCGCTCATAATTCGTTGGAGCTGGCGGTTTCTTTCCTGGAAGCGAATATTGCGGACTTCGCGATTTATGCGGCGTCGGATGAGCGGGTTGAGAACCGTTCGAGGTTTATTAATACTTCGCGGGAGTTTCCGCAAAAAATCCCGGTAACGGCTGCGCTGTATACCAGGTTAAAAGCAATCATCAGTAAAGAAGAGGAAACGATCATCTTCAATATGCTGGGTGATGATCTGCTAACTGATATCCGAACAAAGTTTCTTGCTAATAACCTTACACCTACCGAAAAAACGCTGGTTACCAAAATTCGCCATGTAATTGGTTCGAATGCCATCCGTAAAGGAATTACTTACGGACTGGTTGATGTGGAAGCCACCGGATCGTACGTGCACCGTGATACTGTTGGAGGTATTTCTGGAAACGTGGAGAACCGCGACCCGGCAGAGCTCGACCGGCTTAAACCGGTGATGCAGCAGTTGGCCTGCGATTATGAATCCGATCTGGAACGGCTTCGCATTTTCTTGAAGGATAATGTCGCTAATCTGACCGGGTACACCGCTCCTACTGAGGTGGTGGTGAATGATCCGGATAGCAATGTTTATTTAATGTGATGATATGGAATTAAAAGTTCAGCGGAAGCTTAGAACCGACGAATCGACTATAGGAGTGCTTTTTGTTAACGACATCCGCCAATGTTTTACACTGGAAGATAAAGACAGAGGTTTGGCGAAAGCTCAGCCATTGAGGACGATTCTAGCAGCGAAAGTCTACGCTAAAACGGCTATCCCGGCAGGAAAATACGAAGTGATTGTCAACTTCAGCAATCGCTTTAAAAAGCAACTTCCCTTATTACTGCAGGTTCCAGGGTTTGAAGGTGTGCGCATCCATCCGGGTAATACTGCTGCCGATACTGAGGGATGCATTCTGCTGGGATCATCGCAGGGAAAAAACTGGATCGGCGAAAGTCGGCTGGCATTCGAGGCCTTTATGCAGAAGCTTAAGACGGCAAGCGAAGGAGAAAAGATTTACATCACTATTGAATAATACCTATGAAAAACATGCCCGGAAGCGCGCAAGAGAATGAATTTAATGTATTCCACATTCCGAAATGGCTGCGGTCGGGAATTATGATAGGCTTTTTGTCGATCTCGCTGATATCTAACTGGTTTCTGTATAACAAAGTCGACAGGCTCTATACTGAGAAAGATAAGATGCAGGAGAAGCTTTATGAGAAAATGATAGACTATGTAAACCCGACGTTGCAGAAGATGGACCGGGCTTCGAACAAAGCCGAAGAAACGACCGTGCGGGTGGATAGTGCCTTGAATAGTATTTCACAACAAAATAAATAACGATGAAAAAACTACTGGTATGCATGCTGTTGATCTGCCTTTTTGCCGGTGGATCTGTACGGTACCAACCGCCACAAAGCAATGACATTAAAGATGTGGGCAAATCTGTGGATGCCTTCACGGCAAAGCTCGATCGATTGCAGGTATCGACCGAAAAGTTAAACAAGGCTTTAAAATAATCGGTGATGAAAAATAAACTACTGGCGTTGGTGGCGGTTGCGCTGCTCTTTTCAATTGGCTTGTCGGCTTGTAAATCCCAAAAGAAACATCGTGAAAACGAGCAACGAACAGTGGATCTTTCGGCAACGGTTAATAAGCTTGAATCTCTTGATGAAAGCAAGGTTTCGAAATCGGAAGCTAAGAGTACTGACAACAGCATTATCCGCATTGTAGAAGAGACCACTATAAAAAAAGGTGGCGATACTATCGAGACCAGGCGCAAGACAACCGACATCAACAACAATAAGGAGAAGACGAATAAGAAGGAAAAAGTATCAAAAAAGGTTCTGACCATTCGCACGCTTACTACTACTCAGATAAAGGAAAAGCAGATCATTACGATCGTAAAAAAGGTTTCGACAGGGGTGCCGTGGTGGATGTACTTTCTGGCTGGGGTGCCGTTCGCCGGAGCCGTGCTGTATATCATCAGGATAAAGTTCTTTTAATGCTTCGGGATGATGGGCTGGTGGGTTTACGAGAAGGACATTTTTGATGATTGTGCAGAGGTGGTTGCCCTGGCTAAAAAATACAACCTAACCAGCCTGCAGATTTTTGACATACGGGACAAGCTGAATACGAGAGATAATAATGCTGTTGAATCTTATCTGCAGCGATTGAAAGATTCGGGGCATCCGATTAGACACTATTGGGATATTGTAAATGAACAAACTTATAGCCATCGATCAGAAAACGGGGAAACCTTATAAGTTCTCTGCTCCGGAAAACTTTAATGAGTTTACCGAACAGCAGCTGGTTGCCTGGGCGGCGCTTTGCTTAAAGAAGCTGAACGTGGATGACCTGGTTAGAGCGGTGATGATCATTTTCTACCGAATCCCGTTTGATTTGTTTAAGAAGATCCCAGACTCGCAAAAAGTACAACTGGCTCCTACCCTTCGGTTTTTGTTTGGTAAGAATACGCTTACCCGATGGATTATAAAAGAACTATCAATCTGGTCGCTGTTTAAGGGCACACAGAAGTTATACGGTCCGGATGACAGGCTGGCCAATTGCACCATTGCGGAGTATAGAGCATTGGAGTTGTATTACCAGGCATTTGAGAGGTTAAAGGTGAAAGGTGAAAGGGAAAAGGCGAATGATTTCTTGGATCTGTTGATTGCTACTCTTTATCGCCCAAAGCGGAAGGGTGTAATAGATAATGATATACGGGAGCCGATGAGCGAACATGCGGTGATGCAGCGGGCTAAACGCATGAGATCGCTTTCGCGGAAGATGCGCCATGCCATCCTGTTGAATTATGAGGGTATACGGCTATTTATCCGTGAAAACTACCTGGATAACCTACCTAAGGGAAAGGCCACAGCAGGCGATGGCTTGTTTGACTTTAACGGGATAATCCTTTCTGTTGCGGGCAGCAAGTTTGGCACCAAGGCCGAAACTGAGAAAGCATTGCTGTATGATTTTTTAAATCATGTGGTGATTACTTCTGAAGCTTTAGAACTTGAACAAAAACGCATACAAAGTAAGTTAAGGTAATGGAAGAGCAGCAGTATATCGATTATTTTGAAAACTTGTGCCGTCAGAGCCTTGATATTAACCACGAGGTAGATGGTAAAAAGGCGTTTTTCTATTTAGATAATCCGGATAACACGGATGAAATTGATAATGCTTTTAGAAACCAGATTCAGTATCCTGCTTTCATATTGGATGCTCCTGCGGGAATGGTAAGTGGTAACGGCTCGGCTAATTATACAGATAGCCCGGTTGGAAGCTTTACGGTATTGTGCCAGGCTAAAACGCCCGAGGAAGTTAGGCAGGCGCGCGATCGTAGCAAATCGATCGGGATCAGCTTTCTGGCCCGGATGAATAAAGATGCCCGCGAAAATAAGATTGTCGCTGGTAAGCGAATCAATTTCGTTATTAACGACAATGCGTACGAGCCAATGAACTTCCCGGCGCATCAGTTATACGGCTATGTGTTTGAGTTCTTGTTTGTATGTCCTTTCGGTTTTTCGAGTGATTCGGGAACTTGGCGGGATATATAAGTTAAGGCTTAAAAATGGCGGTTACCAATCCAACAACTCCTGCATCGTATAATTTCTCTAAGAACTTCATTCCCTTGAGGTTTTTATCTGATAATTATCTGGAGCAGGCGGGTGTTAAATCAATTAACGTTTTAGGGTTCTTTAATGCCGTTGCCAACGGTACCGTCATCACCATTTCTTTTGGTGCAAATGTTGTTACGTTTACGGCTGTTAGTACAGCGCCAGACACTTCGGGTTTACAGATTCCGGCTGGTGCTGGTGATGTAGCATACGCCGCTTCGCTTGTTGCGTATTTTCAGGCAAATCACATTATCGACCAGTATTTTGATATTCACGCTTCTGGTAACGCTGTACTTTTCACTGCTAAAAAGGCTGGTACCGGATTTGACTTTACAGCTGTTACCAACGCAGTTTTCGAACTGGAAAACATTACGCCGGGCGTTACTCAAATTGTTCGTGATGCTTACTACATACATTTTGAACTCTTCTGCCAGAATGCAGATCATACGGATTTTGTAAGCATTCATACCGCGCAGATCTCGCTTCGCTCTGATCAGCCGGGCATCTCGGAGGTTGACATTGCCGACCGGCTGAATGCATACCTGGAAACGGATGTGCTGGATATCCCGGACACGGGCAGTACCGCCGCTCTGCTCTGCAAAAAATCATGCCGCAAGTTTTACTATACCTATGCCGAGAGCTGGGGACAGCCGGCTGTGGTGAGAAAGAAAATCAAGTCGGCCGAATACACCATTCTGGCTGGCGGGTTAAGCTTTAAAGGCAACCACGTTAAAACGCTTCCCGGATTGCTGGTACCTGATGTGGCCGACGCTACTAAGGATCGCTTTTTGAAGCAAGGCAGCAGCCACCAGTACACACGCAAGGATCAGCCTCAGTTTTTATATTTCTTTAACACCCGGGCCACGCAAGACGGCCGCTTACGGGTGAAGTTTACGTTTACCGATGGTACTGCCTCCGCAGATGTTACGGTTACTGCTGTGGCTTTAACTACGTTGGGCAAAGTAGCTTTTAACGTTACTCACGACAGGCTTTTTACTCCTGCAGATTATCCTGGTAAGCTGGTAAAACATTACGAGGTTTGGCTGGAGACGGTTGCCGGCGTGAAGATTTCCGAAACGCGCACGTACTACCTCAATTATAAGGCTCAGCAATTTGTTCGATACATGGTATCGTGGAGCAGCTGGGGAGCTTTTGATACGCGCCTATGCTATGGTAAGGCTACCAGCTCGCTGGAGCTGGTGCAGCAGGAAGCAAAACGGATCTTAAAGTCGGGCGATGATATTAAAAAGGGTAATTCGACTGTTTTTGATGTTAAGCTTAATAATAAGTTTAAGGTTTCTACCGGCCACATAGACCGAAGCGAATTGATCTTAAACCGCGATTTCTACTTATCGCCGCACAAGTTTCGCTATACATCCGGACTGTTTTTACCCATTAAAGTTACGTCGAAGGACATTCCGGAGATACCCGATGGCGAAACCCTGTTTCACCAGGAGTTTGAATATGAGTACCGGTTTACCGACGACGTATTCACCGAGGGTGATGTGGATGAACCAGGACTCGGAATCGAGGGTTTTTTTTTTAACTCCGTAATCCCTTCTCTTCCGTCTAACGGGATAATCGAAACAGACCCGACCGTGCCCAGCTGGGTAAAGGCCATTACTCAGGCAGATATTAATAAATGGAATTTATTTAACCAGGACGGCTATAATAAGGCGAATTGGGATATTGCATACAGCTGGGGCAATCACAACACCATGGGTTACGCCCTTTCTGCTAACTACTACGACAAAACCACCTCAGACGGCCGCTTCATTCAAAACCGCTACGATTACCAGACCGATGCCCGGCTAAACGTAAGAGGTGGGAAATTTTTGAATTACCTGGTGATACCGAACGGAGCTCCGTCTGTTCTCGATATGGAAGAAGGCGAATGCGCCATTTACTTCGATACTTCGGGTTTAGGTGGCGGAGCTCCGCAGCCACCGGTGATTGCGAACTTCCCTGATCTGGGCGATGTAGACATCTCTGGCCGGTTGGATGGTTACGAAGTATATTGGAACGCCACGGCCAGCAAGTATATGCACCGGGCTCCTGCCGGATCTGGCGTTTCTTCCTGGAATGATTTGACGGATAAACCGACAACGTTATCCGGATACGGGATACAGACTGAAGGCGATGGCAGGTGGTTGGGTATTAATGCCACGGCGGCGAATAGTACGAAATGGAACGGATACCAATATGTGGGGTTAGTGACGCCTAACTCCTATATGATGGCTTTTGATGGTACTAATTGGGGCGCATCTACAGCTGCACAAATTCAATCCTTTCTCGGCCTCGGTTCAGCAGCTTATTTGAACGCTTCGCAAAGTGCAACAGCTAACACTGCGGCTCAACGTGATGCTGATGGAACATTATCAGCATCAACACTAAATCAAAATCAGTCCTTGCGGGCATCTGAAACTTTTGACGCTATTTACGCTGGATTTTCAACGGATGGTTTTATCAGAAAATATGATATAAATTCTGTAAAGCTATCGCTCGGCCTCGGCTCAGCAGCTTATTTGAATGCTTCAACAACTAATACAGCGAGTACAGTTGTGCAACGAGATGCCTTTGGACAGATCGAAGGGCAAAATATTAATGCTGCCGGTTATCTTAACTCCGTTGATGATGTTGATGCCGGTGGGATTGGATATATCATGGGAAAGGTTGGCGCAAGTAATACGATCAGAAGCTTTTCGGCAAATTATTTAAAGACCTTTCTCGGCCTCGGCTCCAACGCTTTCAGCTCTACTGCTTATTTGCCGTTGACAGCTGGTTCGGGAAGTCCGTTGAGCGGAACCCTTCATTCAGGCATAACAGGTTTAATTTTTTCAGCACAGGGAGCAACCGCAGAAAGGCGAATAATGTATCTCGCTAATACGGGGGGAGATATTGCTTTCGGGGTAGAAGGTAGTGCAGGAGGTTCAACCTTTACAGGTAGCTCACCTTATTCATCTATTTTAGGAACTGGTGTGGCAACTCCACTTGAGTTCTTCACAAATAATGCTAAGCGTTACACCATAGACGCATCCGGTAACAACACTTGGACAGGTTCTGGAACCTTTGGCTCTTTAGGTCGCGCTATTATTCGGCAAAGTGCCGGAGGCGATGCTGAGATCGGAGGCGGTGCAGGAGCGTACTTATCATTGCTTGCAAATAACACTGAATATGCAAGACTGAGAACTGATGGATTTAATTTGTACACAGGGCTCACCGGAACATCTGCAACGTTTGGATCAGCTGCAGTAAAAAACTGGTCTGGTAGTTCGGATTACGCAAGATTCGGACATAAAGATATTGAAGCAAGTTATTACGGATTTTTGCAGCATTATAGCGGTGACGTTTATCTAAAGGGATTGAGTATCTATCTCGATTCTCCGGTATCTGTTACCTCACTTCTCACCGCTCCCAAAATCAAAGCAAACACATTATTAACCATACCCACCATTGCGCCAAACGTTAACGACATGGCAAATGGTGAGGTAGCAATCTGGGCGGAGGGTTTTAACTAATGGCAGACGCACCGTCAACAGCGTATTATAAAAATGCCCTGGCTAAACTGCCTTTGCATATCCCCGGAGTTATTAAATACGATGCTTTCCCGGCTATCAATACTTATGGCACGCTTGATCAGGTAAAAGCACTTTTCTTTTTAGACTATGTGCTGCAGGTGGCTCATAAAGAAGCCGGTGTTTTACAATACAGCTTTATAGGTGCTGTAATCGTTGGCGGCGCTAATGAAGCGTATCATGCTGCAGCCAGAAAGTTTAAGGCCAGCGTACCGGTGAAGATTGGCGGGGTGATACGTAATGTTTACTTGCTGAACGATGCCGGGTTAAATACAAAAGGAAAAGTAACCGTTCCTGTTGTAGTCAACCGACAAAACACTCAGATAAGATTTCAGGGCCGCTGGTATTCCGCTTTCTATCATCCCACCTCAAACTACGGATTTGAATTTTACACCCTGGGCGATGTGCCTAAGAATGGTACTATCAGCATCGGAACCATTGCTGCAGCCGGTTCGGATGAAACAGATTTAAATCATTTGGTGCAAACCGATCTCACTGGTACCAACCCCGGCGATCAATTATATTTCCGGAGTTTCATTGTTAACCAGGAAGGAACGAAGTATTCGGACTGGTATAGCGCCATTCTTGTTCGGCCGGTTGCGGTTAAACGAGCGGCCACCGGTCCGGAATACGCCAGCTGTAATTTATCTCCGGAGATACAGGAATTTACCGTTTACACAACGGCCATTACACTCGCAGTTGGCGAGTTTATCTTTCAGGATGAAGCCAGAACCACCCCGGCATTAAACGGATCGTACCGCTATGCCAGCTTAACGGGCTTTAATTATTTCTTTATAGTAGATGGTGCAATAGTAACCGACAAGCGTTGCCCTGAATATTGTATCGTATCGATGTGGGTGGAAATGGTGAACCAAGGCGGTTCGCTGTACCATTTCTACGTCAATATAGAGCCGGATATTCAGCCCAATACTTCGATGATCATTACCGGTTCTGTACAGATATTTCTTCCAAATAGTAGCTGGGTGATAAAAACTTTTGAAGTGGAACTACTCGCTATGACCGGCATCCAAACCTTCTTATTAACAGAAAACATCGACGATCCGGTTGCTATCAATGATCCGCAGAGTGCACAAGTGGTAGCTGCAACGTTGCAATACGATTATTATGAAAGCGACCTGAGAGAGGTGGTTTATACTAAGCAATTAAGTTAAAAAAACATATATGAATCCATTTCAAGTAATATTAGCACCAGCTGCCCAGGGCAGCGAAGCTATCGCAGCAGTTCTGGCCCATGGCCTGGCATTAAGTTTTCAAGGTACGGCCATGCCTGGCAGCAGCTCTCTTACTGATGGAAATATCTCCATCACTGGCAAGCAAACTATCAACGTGATCAACGGCCAGAGCATCACTGTTGATCTGAACCCGATTAACATTCGCCTGGCTGAGCGTGAGGCGCAGCTACTTGTGGCAAAGGCTGGCCCGGAGAAAGATTTGGCCCAGGCTGAGTTTGATATCTGGAATACTGCTTTGCAGGGTATTCAGTCGGCTATTGCTACGGCGCTTAAAGCGGATTATGATTTGAAAAACCCTCAATCTGTATAAGCGATGGGCGTTCAGGTTAAAAAAACTAAAGAGTTCGTTCCGTTTGGGGTTATCTCCCAGCTGAACGGGCTCGTTCGTGGTTTCCGGATCGATACGATCGGAGATTTAGAGCGGTTTAATCCGCTGCTGGATACGTTGGCTAAAGGGATGCAGGAGTTTGCTGTGAAATGGAACGAGCAACTGAAGGAGTTTCGAGAGGCTAATAATCTTACTGAGGATGAGGAGCTGACCGAGTCGCACCCGCTGCATGCTGTGGTGAATGCTTCGTACCAGAAGTTTCAACTGTCGGTTTCTTCTCTGCTGCGCGATGATCTGCGCTGCCTGGCTGATGATAAGGATCTGCTGAAGGTTACGGGCAAAATGGATCTTGTTCTGGGTGATATTAAGTTTTTACAGTACTGGTTGGTTAAATAGTTTTTTATTATGCTGGAGATAATTAATGAGCGTGGTGAGGTGATGGAGGTTTCTGATAACCTAAGCATCCCGGTTGAACGGTATAACCCTTTGTTTAACGATTCTGATAAGTTTTTTCAGGATATCACCTACCCGGGCAAAGCGCCCATATCTCCGGCCAATAAGGCCTTTTTTTCCGGAGGGCATTACGTAGACACCGAAAACTCCTTGTATGAATTTCCGGTAAGAATTTCTGTTTCTGGATTTATGCTTTTTAAAGGAGTGTGTCAGTTCAAAATAGGGAACAATGCGTACGACTTTACCTTGAAAGTAAACTTTGGCGCACTGGCCAGTAACTTTAAAACGGTTAAACTTACCGATATCCGCACCAACGACTCATACGGTTCACCCTTAGTAACAACCGCTGGCTGGGAAATCCACATGAAAGACACCTGCGTAAACCCACACAAGTATAATTATGCGTTTCTGCCGGTGTTTAACGATGGGGTTGAGTACTTTGGAGAGGAAGTATCTACCACTACCAACCTCTGGGATTATGCCAACCAGAAGTTTAAAATAACGCCACCAAGCGGCAAGCAAATTGCGCTGGACTATATGGTGTTTAACACACCGTACTTTAAACTTACCTACCTAATCAAAAAAACCATTGAGGCGCTGGGCTTTGTAGCTACTGGCAATTTCTTTACCACACAGAACGACCAGATATACGTATGGAACCCATACAACTGTACTTTATGGGGGCAGGATTTTTCTAACGACGGTATCTACCTGGCTATTCAAAACTCTGCCTTTTACGCGCCAGACGCTGCCATTGGCGAGTTTTTCAAAATACTGCGCGAAGACCCGCGGCTTAAACTCACCTTTAGTTTTGATTTATTGAACGCCACCATCCGGGTAGATTCGTTCAGCGACATTATGAACGACCCTGAGCACGAAGATATTTCTGAATACATTGAGGAAATAACCGAAATGGAGGTAAAATCTACCTATGGGTTCAGCATAACTCTTGCACCCGACACGCAAGACGCAAACTTTCTCACCAACGCCACTTATTTACCCACCGCCCGATTAGTAGTGGGCGATGGTAGTAAAGCGATAGAGGTAAGCGCCAACTCGCTTAAATATCATAACGCAGATATGCTGAAATGCAAGCGTAAAGTAACACGGCGCAAAGCCGCCGTTGTTTTTTCGTCTAATACATTACCCCTGCGCTTAATTCGCTTTACCGGTATGCGCGAAGCTGAGCCAGGAAAATTTATTCCGCACTGCGAACCTATGGAGCTAAGTACAGCACATGCCCGTTTTTACGAGTTTATTGCCAGTGCCAAAAAAATAACTTCAATAGCCACCGTACCTGTATCGGTTTTATCTCGGCTTGATACCAGTAAAAAACTACAGTTTTATTACCAGGGCGTAAACGTGCCCGCCATTTTGGAAAAACTGGCTTACGATATGCAGGGTAAAGCCCGGGTTAAGGTAAAGATAGATTGCTATTCCCTTTTAAACAGTGCGGCCAAAACCAGCCGGGTAGAACAAGTGATTATACCAGACGCCGAAAGTTACGACGGCTACACCGTTGATGTACTTTGCGCCTTTTTTAATACCCAGGTTACTGGCATTACAACGGTTATTCCGGTTTGTATAAAGGCAGGAAAAGTATTAAACGCCCAGGAAATTAAAGTATCTACCGACGATAAAGGCTTGGGCGGACAAAAAGCATTCCTTTTAACCAACAGCACAGAGCCCGGCGATCATCCACCTAGTTATGAGCTTCGGATTAAAGAAAGCAAGCCAAGGTATGCCGAGCGGATGGGAGTAAAATATTTATTTGCCCAGGGCGATGGTTATTGGTACACTACCATCCACGAAACGCTATACAATTACGACCAGGCAAATAGTCTGCTTAACGGTTATTTTGGCCCCCTATGGATTGTGTTCTAATTTTTATAACTTAGCATAAACCTAATGTTATGAAAAATTTACTACTTATCACATTTCTAGTAATTACCTGCGCGTCTTGTAAAAAGAATGGGCCTGATGAGGATCAGACATCGATGAAGGTGATTAAGGTTGAATCAGTGGTTCGGAGCGATGCCAGCTATAGAAGGACTGATGTTTTTGAAATAAGGTCTAAATCACGTCCCAGTATCAAAAATCGGAATAATTTCGGAAACGTTGACGAACTTAAGATAAGCGATATTGTGTACAGATTTGGATTTGATAAGACAAACAAGAATTCATATACTATCACATTCGAAAACCCTGACAAAGAAGAAGTGAGTTATACGTATAAAGGAGAATAAGAAATAAGGTATCAACGCAACCTTTTATTTAGGAGCCCGGCTGTATAGCTGGGCTTTTTTGTTATAAGCTTGATTTTTAAATAATTGTTTCTACATTTGTTCCAGCTCCCCGCGCTGCGCCTGCATACGGCCGCAGGTTTAAAAAAGCCGCTTGAATAAGCAACCTTTTTAAACAAAATTATAGTATGAATGAGAACAATTTAAAATCAGCTAAGTCTTTAGCGACTGTTAATGGAATTTCAATTCTGTTAATCGACAATTCAGAAAAATTAATTCCAATCAAACCGATTTGTCAAGCATTAGGGATTGACGAAGAAGCCCAACGGCAGAAGATCCAAGACGATGACGATCTAGGTTCAACTGCCTTGCTCAGCAAGGCAGTTGCAGCAGACGGAAAAGAGCGGGACATGTACTGTCTTCCCTTAAAATTTATATTTGGATGGCTATTCACGATTAACCCAAAAAACGTCAGAGAAGAAGCGAGAGAAGCGGTTAAAAAATATCGTAAGGAATGTTACGAAGTACTTTACAAACATTTTACTGAATACTCGGATTTCGTAATCGAAAGAGGAAACAAAACTGATCATTATCTTGACAAATATCGTGAAGCCCAAGTTGCGTTTAAAACCGCAAAAGACACTATGGAAAAATCGAGAAAGGAATTAGATGAAGTGAGGAGAACTTCTTTCGACCAGTGGAAGGCTAATGGAAATCAAATTAAGATTGATTTTGACAATCCTACAAAAGACTAAAAGTACCTCCACGCAATTTAGAAGTGTGTCTCGCCCACTTCTAAAACCTGCAAACGCAGTTTTATAAAACATTTGAGGCCCCAAAACCTCAATATTCGCTGGGGAGCGAAGTAAGGCCCGACTGAAAAGTTGGGCTTTTTTTATATTTTAGGTGCTTACTTAAATCTAAAACCATGGAAGCCATTGTCCTGATCACGTTATTATTAGTGTATTTTGTTCCTACAGTTATGGCGTGGGGCAAACGTTGCCAGAACTCCGTCTTGATGCTGAATTTATTTTTAGGATGGACTATTATCGGTTGGATTATAGCACTCATATGGTCTTTAAATAAAGATGCGCAACCTGTTAAGATTATTAATCAGCCCTCTCCACAAAAACAAACATCAGTAGACCAACTTACCAGATTGGCTGAATTAAGAGATAAAGGAGTATTAAGCCAAGAGGAATTTGAGGGTCAAAAAAATAAAATTTTGAATTCTTAAATCTTTTTCCCACGTTTGTTATGCGAAACACGTTGACGCAAGTCAGCAAAATATTTTTTTAACAATATCCCAGGCGAGCAGGTAGGCCCTGTAATCTTCCGTTAAGTCGGCGTGTTTCGCAGCGCCTGGGCTTTTTAAATTATGTCAACATGCGAAACACGACAGAAAAACCTACGATTCAGGTTAAACCCACCAACAACGGCACTACCGAGTGCTTTAGCTTTGAGGTGCCAAAAGGCAGCTTACATGTAAACCATCTTATCAAGTTTTTAGAGTTTAGAGAGAAGCATGAACCCGCACAAGTGCAGAAGAGCTTTATACATGTATTTTTCCAAGCATACCATGACAAGTTTTTTGATATTAATGAAGAACAGAAAATGCACGTTGAGGATGTGATGATGTTATTGGCTGAGTGGAGTTGTTGTTATAATAAATAAAATTCAACTATTGTGTGAACACACAATGGTTGCCGCTCCCCTCCTGTCCTTTCCCGGTTGCTCTGCAATCGGGATTTTTAGTTTATGGCCAAGAGCTTACACGATAAGATAAACATTCGGGGCGAAGTAGATCAATGGAGCCGGTACACTATTGAGCGGTTTCAGAAATCTATCCGGCAGAAGAAGATCGGGAAATCTGGTGCATTGGAAAGATCCTTCGGGCGCAAGATGCAAAGCTCGGGCGGAGAGTTGCACGAAGTATCGATCTCGTTTTTAATGCGTGGCCGCTTCAGAGATATGGGTGTTGGGCGTGGTTTGAAAGCCTACGAGCGGAATAGCAACAAAGCATCTCAGCTTGGTGCAAAAGTTGGGGCCAATGTTTCGTACGTGCATCGCGCCCCGAAGCGATGGCTCAATAAAACCAAAATGAGCCAGGTATATAAACTAAACGAAATACTCGGAAAATCGACAGGTAAATCGGTGGGCACACTGGTGAGTGATGGAATGAGCAGCACCAGCATCACTACCAATATCTAGTTGTTAGGCACTCCCCCTGTCCTTTCCTGATTGCCTTGCAATCGGGATTTTTAGTTTATGGCAAAATCCAGAACAGATGTAGAGAGTGTTGTAAAGCTCGTCATCAACGGCCAGCAGGCTAAAACAGAGATGAAAGAGATTTCCAATTCTATACGGAAGTATGAATCGGAAATCATTAGGATGAAAAAAGCCGATAATCCGAAAGCTTATCAAGAGAAAGCCCAGGCCATTGCTACGATGAAGCAGGCCCTGAACGCCGCAAAAAAGGAAATGAGCGGCATGACGGAAGAGAGCAAGAAGTTCGGCACCAGCTGGAAAACTATTGCTGCTGGTGTTGTTGGTGCTAATGTTTTCCAAAACATTGCTGGTAGCGCCATGAGTGCAATCGTCAGAATTAAAGATGCTTATGGGGAGGCGCAAAAGTTCAGGGCGATTCTTACAAATGCCTTTAATGGTGACGGGAGCAAAGCCAATAATGCCCTGAAGATGCTTAATGATTTCGCTGCAAAAACTCCCTTTAGTTTAGCGTCGGCCACAGAAAGCTATATCAAACTTGTTAACCGAGGGATAGTGCCCACTCAACAAGAATTGATAAAAATGGGCGACTTGGCCGCTTCCCAAGGTAAAGAGCTAAACATGTTTGTTGAAGCGATTCTTGATGCTCAAACCGGTGAAAACGAACGATTGAAAGAATTTGGTATACAGGCCAGTAAAAATGGCGATAAAGTTTCCTTCACTTTTAAAGGTATTACCAAAGAAGTTGATAATACAGCAGAGGCCATAAATAAAGCGCTTGTTTCATTTGGCGAAATGGAGGGTGTTAGTGGTACTATGGAAGCTGTTTCAAAAACAATAGTCGGCCTTCAATCAAACATTGGCGATAGTTGGGATCAAATTTTCGCTAAACTGGGATCTAAAGGTGAAGGATTTATTTACGGATTCTTTAAAACTTACGCAGACGCTTTGGATTTTGTTAATACCAAGTTACTCTCAACAGAATCGGCATCTATGCAGTTAACTCGGGAGTGGGCTAAAAATGCAGAGCAAAGCGTAAACCTTGAAAAAAAACTTAATCCGCTCATAGACCGACACGATCAGTTAAAAGCGAAAACCAAATTAAATAAGGACGAACAGGTCGAATTAAAAAAAGTAATTGGAGGTATCGCGGCTATTATGCCTTCTGCAGTTACCCAATGGGATAACCTTGGGAATGCAATTTCTGTAAACACCACTAAAGCAAAACAGTTTATTGAAATTCAAAAAGCTGTTCTCAAAGAGCAAAATAAGGACGCTCTGGCAAAACATATTAAAGAAACAAACGCCCTTTACCGCGAACGATACCGATTAACAACTGCGCTTAACTCTGCACCAGTCGTGGATGGAAAAAGAGGAACTAAAGGTGCCCTCGAACTAGGTGGTAACAAGGTTACAATGACACCTGAGGTTCAACAGGCCGCATTAGACAGATTAAAAAAGGTTAACGCCGAGATTGAGAAAAATAAATTAATCAGGATGAATCTGGAGGGGTGGCAATACGACAACATCCTGAATATGGATGAAGTAAAACCTAGTGGCGGAACCGATGCCGGCGGTGGAGGCACCAAGGATAAAAACGCAAAAGCAGAAAAAGAGGCCAATCAACTTCAAACTATACTTGATAGAATGGATGATGCTTATAAAGCCGCAACAGCTAAGCGCCTGGAAGGATTTGCTGCAGAAGAACAAGCCATCACTAACAAGTATGATAAGGAGCGCAGAGAGGCAGAACAGTACCTTACAGATTCTGCAAAACTTTCAGCCGCACTTGCCTCCATTAAAAAAGCTGAAACTGCCGAGATGGAAGCGCTCAGTAAAAAGATTAAAGCAGAAAACGAAAAAGAACAGGACGATCAGCTTAAAAAAGCACAGAAAGAGTATGCCGATTTCCTAAAAAAAGAGGCAGATACTCAACAGAAAATATTCGAACTGGGCATGGATGCCCGCCAAAAAGAGCAGTTAGCTGTAGATGATCAGTTTGAGAAATTGATTATCGCCGCTGATGAAGTTGGTGCAGATACCACTCTTATATATGAAAAATGGATAGAGGCAAAATCAGCGATCGAGGATAAGTATCTTGAAAAGTCGCAGGAGAAGGTGATAGAAGCCGAAGCCAAGAAAAACGAAGCTATGCTTCAGGCAGCTAGTCAAATATCCAATGATGTTTTTGCGATAATGAGTAACAGTCGGACTGCTCAAACTGATGCAGCTATAGCAGATCTTGAACGCCAGCGAGAGGCAGAACTATCAAACAAAAACCTTTCGGACAAACAAAAAGAGGCTATTAATGCAAAGTATGACGAAAAAATAAAGTCTGAGCGAAGAAAGGCATGGCAGGCAGAACAAAAAGCGGCAATAGCACAGGCTGTTATTAATGGCGCTTTAGCTATGACCAAGGTTTCTGCTCAAACTGGTGTCCTAACATTTGCTTTCAGTCCGATAGTTGCCGCCCTTACTGCCGCTCAGGTCGCTGTAATTGCATCGCAGAAAGCACCGCAATTTGCTAAAGGTGGATTTGTTCCAGATGGCCCGTCCCATCAGCGTGGCGGTATAAAAATGATCGACAGTATTACCGGTGCCATGGTCGGGGAAATGGAAGGTGGGGAGCCGATTATTAGTCGCGAAACGTACGCCAACAACCCTGAACTTGTGGATGCGCTTCTTTACAGCGGCCAGCGTAAAAATGGAGCCCGTTTAAGTATTGATATGGGAGCGATGCAGCAGGCAGAGCGGATGTATCGCAATGGTGGGGTTTCGCCGGTGGGATCATCGTCATTGCCGGTTGCTAGTAAAGCACAAAATCCGCAAGCAGCGAACAATCTGGATGAGTTGAAAGGTATGATGGCTGAAATGATGACAGCCATCAGGATTGTTGATGAAAAGCCAACTGTATTCTCCACCATGCTATTTGAAGAACACAACAAACGAATTATGCAGGTTAGGCAGGATGCTGGTGCGTAGTTGCCGTTGCTAAAAATCAGCTAATCAGGCAATGACGAATTTCATCCAAAAACGTGATTTATAACTTGTAGAATCGGCATATTAAGCGCAAATTGTACCCGCTAACTCTTCACGCAATACCCACAGCAAAGACACCTCCCAGGCGAGCGGGTGTAAGTCCTTGCATTCTGTGGGTACGCTCAAGAGTTAGCAGCGACCTGGGATATTTTTTTGCAGGTTCCTGCGTTATAACCAATACACTAAATTTCTAAATACCGCTCTCAAATCAGTTTAACCCTAAACATTTATGTATGTTAAAATCTGTTGATGAGGAAACGGCTAAAAAAATCTACTGCCTAATTGATGAACTAATTGTCAGTAATCACACACCTGATTGCACCCAACTTTTCTTTAAATTATTCTACCAATGTTATTCTGACCCGCATTTCTCAATGACAGAAAACGAAAAACTATCTATGGAACGAATAAGTGATCTGTTTATGGCCATCTGGATGGCGCAAAGCAAACGAAAAGATTAATGAGTTTTAGAAAAGGGAGCCTGGCAGCTCCTTTTTTTATGCAATCATAAATCTATCAAAGTTGTTCATCAGTAACTCCTTCCGTTTATCGGCCATTTTCAAATATATCATCGTAGTCCTTATATCCCTGTGCCCCATAAGCTCCTGAAGAATCTTCACATCGCCCCCCATCTCCACAAAAATAGTCCCGAACGTGTCGCGGGCGCAATGGTACGTGAGTCTTTTCTTTATCCCGGCCACACCGGCAATAACCTTTAGATTTTCGTTTATGTACTGATCTGAGAACGGTTTGAAAATTTCCTCTTCATCGTGCCCCTCAATCAGCGAACACGCTATTTGTGGCAATGGAATTTTAAGAATCCGGCCCTTGTGCCTGCCCTTGTGTGGGATAAAAGTTAAAATATTGTTTTCTATCATCTCACCCTTTATCTGGGAACTGTCGCTGATGCGCAGACCCGTTACGCAACTAAACAGCACGCGCCGCAACGTTTCCTGAACTTCCGGAAGCAGCGAGTTCTTCTTCCAAAGTTGGTAGAGTACGATTAATTCGTCTTGGGTTAAGGCTGATCTGTCGCCAGGCACAAACGCCACCGGAAAATACTCGTATGGATTTACAACGATGTATTCTTTCTTTTTTGCCCGGTTTAAGTACTTCCGGATATCCTTGTGGTAACCGGCTACGGTGTTGGGTTTCACTTTGTGAACTTTTTTAGCCCAAGAATCGAATTGCGCTATAAAATCTACGGTAATTAATTCGAACGGCAGTGTTGGGCGTGTCCAGAATTTCTTTAAGGTGTTAAGGCAGCTTTTGTGGGTGCGGTAGCTGTGGTATTCTAAAATTTGCTTTTCGTACAGAAACTGCATTTCAGTTTCCATGAAGTTGAGAAAATCTACATTCTTACCGATGTATTCGAATTCTTCAATTAAATCGGCAATACTGGTGCTGGTTTTATTGAGAAACCCTTTTAACTGTAACCGGTGAGCAATGGTTTTATATTCACTGATCAGGAGATTATAAGGCAATACATCGCTGTCGCCCTCGTGCCTGGAGTTAAGTACTTGTTTCTGCTTATCGAAAAATTGTTTAGGCCAGAAGATCCCGGTGGAAATATCGTGTTTCACTTTTCCCTGCAAAATCCGAAAATAAATTTTGCTCATGCCGTTTCTGTTCACTTTGCTGTCGATTACGACGTTGCATGACACCTTGTTTGATGCTTTTCTCATTGCGAAGCTGTGCGAAATTTTATAAATAAAAAATCAATCGCAGCGCTTTTGCGAAGTAAATCGGGGGAGCTTTTAAATAAGTGCGAAGCGAAAAACCGAGGTTTTAGGGAGCGCTTCGCACTTTCTGAGTTTGGATGTACACCCATCAGGATTCGAACCTGAGACCGACGGTTTAGAAAACCGTTGCTCTATCCAGCTGAGCTATGGGTGCCCTTAATGGCTGCAAATATAGAAAAAGTTTAAGGTTTGATGCAAAAATTTACTTCCCTTGCGGTGATAATTCCTTTATCGACCTCCGTATTAATAACTTAATCAGAAAAGAAAGCGTATAAAATATTTTATCTCTGTTAAACTATCACTGTAACTTAAGGAGTTAAAGAAGTGTGGCACTAAAAAAATTCATATCTTGCATCCCTCAACAATAAAAATAAATTGACATTCGAAGATTTTAATTTCAATGAAGAGCTCCACGAAGGACTCTTAAGCATGGGTTACAAAGAACCTACTCCAATACAAAAAATGGCAATACCGGTGGTTCAGGCCGAGAAAGATCTCATCGCCTGCGCACAAACCGGAACCGGAAAGACTGCTTCTTATCTTTTACCAGTACTCGACCTTATCAGTAAAACCGATAAAAGCCAGACAAGCACTTTAATTCTGGCACCAACCCGCGAGCTGGCGCAGCAAATCGACCAGCAGGTAGAAGGCCTGGCATATTATGTAAATATCAGTTCGATCGCGGTTTTTGGCGGCGGCGACGGATTTATTTATGAGCAGCAGCGTAACGCCATACAGCACAATGTTAATATCATCATTGCTACGCCTGGCCGGCTTTTAGCGCATATCTCGTCTGGTATCCTTAAACTCAATACTATCAAGTATTTGGTTCTTGACGAAGCCGACCGAATGCTGGACATGGGTTTTATGGACGACATCATGCGGATCATAAGTCACTTGCCCAAAAAGCGTCAGACATTGCTATTTTCTGCAACGATGCCACAGCGGATCCGTTCTCTGGCAAACTCCATCTTACACAACCCCGAGCAGATCAATATCTCCATTTCTCAGCCTGCGGCAGGTATTGATCAGCAGATTTATAAGGTTCACGACCACCAGAAAGTGCCCCTCATTCAAGAGCTTTTAAAAGGAGATTTATATTCGAGTTCTATCATTTTTGCCTCTACAAAGGAAAAGGTAAAACTCCTTTACAAAGCATTAAAAGCTATCGGCATTAAAGTAAAGGCCTTCCACTCCGATTTGGAACAAAACGAGCGGGAGGATATTCTCAGAGCATTTAAAAACAGACAATTACCAGTTATCATTGGCACAGATGCTTTGTCGCGTGGAATTGATGTAGAGGGGATCGACCTTGTCGTAAATTACGACTGCCCTTCAGATCCGGAAGATTATATCCATCGCATCGGACGTACCGCCAGAGCTGCAACAAAAGGCACCGCCATTACTTTTGTAAACGAGCGCGACCAGGGAAAACTGAATAATATTCAGGCCTTGATCGACAGAGAAATAAATGTTTCTGTTTTGCCCGAGCATTTAGGCGAATCCCCCGTATTTAAACCTGTGGATGCCAACCGGAAGAAGAAAGGAAAATTCAAATCAAAATCCTGGAAGTCGCGCAAACCGTCAAAAGAAATTAATTGAAGTTTTTAAAAACAATATTTTTGGTACGGGATTTGAAGCACTCATTACTGAAAGTCTTTTCTTAAAGCTTTCCGACACACACATATATGAGAGCTTTAATCCTGACCTTAATATTTACTGCCCATTTTGCTTCCGGATACGCATCCTACTTAAAGGATACCACAAATGAGGTTGCAGACAGTACTTCAATCGTATTAAACCAACCCGATTCGGTAACAATTAAAGTGGTCTACCATTTATTGGAAGCTTCGGAGCTAAAGGCAGAAAAGCCGGCCGAGGCATTGAAACACTACCGCTCGGCCGTAACTATCAACAAAGTTAAAGATCCTTTATGGGAAGCTAATATCCGCCTTGAAATGGGCAAGCTGCTTAACCGCTTAAAAAGTAAGGATGCGATAGCACAATTCCGGCTCTCGGATGCATTATACAGAAAGAAGGCATACATACCCGGCAGAACTGATGCTATCACTGCAATTGCTAACGTTCAGGAAAAAAGCGGTCTTTTTACCGAGGCGTTGAAAAACTACAACTTATTGTATACCATTCAGGACAAAGCGCATGAATATGTAATGGCTGGAAATACTGCTTTATATGTTGCTGACGTATATCTTAAAAAGAAGAATTATCCTGAAGCCCTGAAATATGCGGAGATGGCAAAAAAGGAATACTATAAAGTTTGCCGCAAAGACAGCCTGGGCTCTACATTTTACCGGATCGCCTACATTAAAAGAATGCAAAAGAGCCCTAAACAGGCTGAACATTTTATTTTAAATGAAGCCCTCTCCTATTATCGCTCTTCCGACGACCAGGAAGGCCGCCTAAAGAGCTTCAACTTCTTAGCGAGTCTTTATCAGGATCAAAAGCGTTATTCTGAAGCTAAATGGTTCTATCTGCAGGCTAATAATCAGGCCCGTTTAATGAATGATGTTCCATCAACCATCACGTCTTTGATAAACCTGGGCGTTACAAAGATCCTTATCGGAGATCTGGCATTGGCGAAACAGGACATCACCGATGCGGAAGAATTATGCCGGACAGATAGCATTTATCTCCCGATAATGAAAAAGGCGAAAGTAAAATACGCTACGTTATTTAAGAAGCTTGATCAGCCGGTACTGGCCAATAGCTCAACAAAGAAGCCGAAAATAACAGCAACAAAGCCCAAAAACCCTGTAAAGAAAACTAAGGTTGTTGCCAAACCTACAGCTGCTGCTGACACCGATAAAAAAGACATCGGCGAGATTGAAGTGATCGAAAGCCGCTAATCCGGCTTTTGCATATATCAGCCCTCCGAACACATACTTAACGTTTCCCGGGAAAACGCAGGTGTTCTCTGTTATATAAGCATAAATATCAACAGACCGCGAACCATCTTCTATAGTTTTCAGGCTGCTTTCTCCAACCGGAAGCACTAATCCGTCTCTTTGGCTTCTCTCGATAACAGGTCTTTCACTACCTGAAAAGAGACATAAATACGAACGTCACACCACGGTCTATTTCGATAAAATTGATCTTATTTTGGAATAAATTACGGAAGTTTGTTTGCTCAATAATTAAAGATGACTATTAAAAAAGGATTTACGACAACAACCTTACATTCAGACAGACTTTTAAAACCAGAACACGGCGCGCTTCATCAACCTATTCACACTGCTGTAACCTGGGGATTTGACGATGTAAACGGTCTTGTTGATGTATTCCAAAATAAAGCGAAAGGCTACGCCTATTCTCGTCAGGGCAACCCTACTGTTACGGCCCTTGAGCATAAGGTGAGTCAGATGGAAAATGGTCATGCTACCATAGCTTTTTCTACCGGGATGGCCGCCATTACTGCCACAATACAAGCACTTATAAAATCAGGCGACCATATTATTGCCAGTTCTTTCCTTTTTGGAAATAGCAGAAGCATCATGCAGACCATGATTGACATGGGCCTTGATATTTCTTTTGTAGACGCTACAGACGTCCGTAATATAAGCGGCGCAGCTAAGCCCTCTACAAAAATGGTATTTGTAGAAACCATCGCAAATCCGGCTACTCAAATAGCAGACTTAAAAGCCATTGGCGACTTTTGCGAGGGTAACAACTTCATCTATGTGGTAGATAACACCATGACTTCGCCTTATCTCTTTTCTCCGGTTACGGTAAAGGCGAGCCTGATCATCAACTCACTCACGAAATATATTGGCGGTCATGGAAACGCACTGGGAGGCAGTGTAACGGACACAGGCTTATACGACTGGGCTAATTATGCTAATATCGCCCCTGTACTCCGGCAGCAAATTCCGGCAAAAATGCAGGGCGTAAGCCAAATCAGAAAGCGGGGCTTACGCGACGGTGGAGGAACCTTATCACCAGAGGCAGCACACAGCATTTCCGTGGGCTCGGAAACGCTGGCATTAAGACTTGAGAGGGCATGTAGTAACGCATTAACGCTCGCTAAATTTCTTGAATCTCATTCTTTAATCGACAAAGTTTATTATCCGGGGCTCGAAAGTCATCCCCAGCACGAACTCGCTTCAGAGCTCTTCCGTTATTATGGAGGACTAATGAGTTTTGCTTTAAAACCTGAAATTGACTGCTTTAGTTTCCTTAACAAGCTTCAGTTGGTTATCAAATCGAGTAACCTTGGCGATACGAGAACTCTGGCGATACCGGTAGCTCACACTATATTTTTTGAACTGGGAGCAGAACGCCGGGCCGAGATGGCAATTCCTGATTCGATGATCCGACTATCTGTTGGAATAGAAGATATTGAGGATCTGCTGCAAGATTTCCGTCAGGCTTTGGCTTAATTATTCTCAGGCTTTGCTTTAGTTTTTTCTAATTGATCGCGCAACTCATCCATTAAGCTCTCTTTATTAGGAAGAACAGAAACAGAGAAATAATAGCAATCTTCCAAACGGTAGTCTTTGATATTCACCCGTTGGCGGGTCACCGGCGATACGGTAGAGATATCCGACATATGACCGTTTTGTGCATTTTTTCTCATGAGCATATAGCTGGGATCTTTTTCCAATACCGGAAACACCTCCCACATATTCTTACCAAGTAATTCTTCTCGAGAGCGTTTGATCATGTTGCAGGCAAAAGCATTCACGAATAAATAATTCCAATTAAAATCAAGGACATAGATAGAAAATCTCAGAGCATCCATTTGCTCTAAGGGTAACTCCTTAAATTTTGAATAATTGAAAATTGGAAACTTGTGCATTACCCAAAATACAATTTAAGCCCTAATTGTTTGGGAATGGACCGAACTGGGCATGTCCCCTATCCTTAATCAATTAGATTTGCTCCATAACCAGAATATCAGTGTCATTACTCCCATTTACATGTTCCATTTTCACTACGCTATACGATTTCTCTGTAAAGCTCCATTGCGCATTAAGTCCTTCCAGGAAAATAGAATTGAAATTAAGAATCAATTTATTATCTGATTCCTTTGTGCCGGGGCTCCAGGTCCCGTTAACGGTCGAAGTCCCTTTAACAGCAGTAACGTTGCCATTGCTGTTAAATGTAAAAACGTAACCGGTGTACGCATTGGTCTCGTTCGCTCCATTATCGGCGTAATAACTTACCTTCCATTTACCCTGTTTCATAATAGGGCTTGTTGCAGGCGGTTCATCAGCTTTGCTGCATGCTGAGATTAATAGAACCAGTACCATCAAAGGAATCAATGTGTTTTTAAGGTGTTTCATACAATTATCTAAGTGCGTATATAAATGATTTAACATCAGGTTTGTTTTAATTCCAGGTTATTTAAGAAAATATTTCGCCCTGGCAAGCTATTATTTCGTTCCTTTTTAATAGGGGTTAACTATTAAATAAGCCTTGTAATTACTTTGACAACGATTTAATGCATAGATCTTGAGCAAAATATTTTTCCCGCTGCAACGTAGACGGGCCGACACCAAATCAATTAAATGCAATTGGAACACCCCCCGGTAGCGAATTCTGATAGCCGCCGCTCAATCGCAAAAGAAAAATTCATTATTCTTTTGGTAGACGACATTAAGGAGAATTTCCTTACTCTGGAAAAATTGCTTGATACCGATAATCGCTGTTTTCTTAAGGCCACATCTGGCCCGGATGCGCTGGAGATGGTTCGACTCCATCCTGAGGTCAGTTTAATATTGCTGGATGTGCATATGCCCGGGATGAGCGGATTTGAGGTGGCTAAAACCCTTAATTCAAACCCGCAAACCTGTAATATTCCGTTCATTTTCGTTACAGCCAACCGTATTGAGGATAAGAATATTTTAGAGGGCTTCCAAAAAGGCGCAGTAGACTATTTGATCAAGCCCTTAAACCCGAATATAACAAGAGCTAAAGTTGCAGTATTTGAGCGACTTTTCTTCCTGAAAACGGAACCTTCTCGGCGGCTAACATCCTGGCAAACGCTGTTAAAGATTTTAGATTAGGGCTCCTGGTTGGCGAGAGCACTGCCGAGCCTTGTAACGAATATTCGGATATGCTTAACTTTATTACCCGATACTCGGCTAGTTGCGCGCAGCTCACTAAAATATTATGTGAGGGCGAATGGCGACAAAAACAATAAAGAAGGCGTGGTTCCGGATTTCCTTATCAAACCTTCGGGTAGCGACCTTAGCAACCGAAAAGATGTAGTACTTGATTTTGCCATTAAACTTCTTGAGAAGACCGAAACCTCGGCCCAAAACCTGCCTGAAGTTAAATAACACGAAAAGCTAATCCTGCAAGGATGATGTAATTTCGGCTACTCCTTTTAGAACGCTATCCAGTTCGTCGCTGCTTTCTTTCAGCATTTTTAACAGATCTTCCCGATCCTCCTCGTGTGCTTGCAGCAATAAATTCACCAATCCCAGGATGTTTGCCAGAGGCTTCCTAACATGGTGCGAATTAGTATGAGCAATCTTGAGCATTTTCTGATTGTGTTTAAATATCTCCCACTCCTTCTGCTTTAGTTGAGTAATATCCTGCATCGAGCCAATCACCCGCACACATTCTCCATCTTCATTGCATATTACGAAGCCCCGGTCGAGGAAATTCTTATAAGACCCATCAGCACATTTGAAACGATATTCTTCCGACCAGGTGCCGGCTTGCCGGATGAATTGTGCCATACGCTCGGCCACCCTGTCTCTGTCTTCAGGATGTAGGTTTGAAATCCACCATTTACCGTTACTGTATTCTTCGCATCGTTCGTAACCCAATGTCTTTTCAAATGCCATCCCCCAGTCTACTGTGTCAGACAGGATATTCCAATCCCAAATGATATCGTTAGTAGCTCTTGAAAGCATATCATATCGCTCCTTACTTTCTTTAATAAGTGCTTGCGTCTTGATCCGCTCGGTAACGTCTTTAAAATAGACGGAAAAGCCTCCACTAGAAGGATATGCGGTAACGTCAAGCCAAATATCCAGCCGTGATGAATACTCTTCAAAATGAATAGGAACCATTTTTTGCAAAGCTTCAAGGTATTGAGGGTAAAACCGAACCAGAACAGATTCGTCAAAAACCTCCCACAATCGTTTATTCAGAATTTTTTGGCGAGGCATCTGTAAAATGCGTTCTGCTTCACTATTCCAGTGTGTAACCAGCCAGTTGTCGTCTATTGTAAAAAAACCATCCGTTATGCTCTCAAGAATACTGACTATCCGCTGGCTTTGTTCCCTGGCTTTTATCTCTGCACTCATTTTCTCAGTAGCATCTCTCGCAATGCTAAACATGGTCTGTTCAGTATTATCCCAGCGTGCCGACCAAACGAGAGGAATCAGGGATCCATCTTTTTTTATATATCGGTTCTGGAAGTTTCTTACTTCAAGTCCTAGCATCAGATCCTGCGAAATCTTTATGCTGTCTGCTTTGTCTTCATTACATACGAAATCAAGGTATGGTCTGCCGATAAGCTCGTCGGGCGAATATCCCCATACCTTCTCCGAAGCGCGACTGCATTGCACAAACCGGCCTTCAGCGTCAAAAGAGCAAATTACATCAATAGAGTTGTCGAGGATCTTTTGTAAATCTGAAGCCTGTTTGTTAATCGTAGATCGATAATCGAGTATATCCTGCAGATCCAACACTAATACCAGTCGGCAATCCGTATCATTATAACGGAGAGGATACGAACAGATCTGTACCCAAAATACTTTTCCATTTTTATCCTGATGGCGAAAATCCCAACGCTGACTTTTATTCACCCTAACCTCATTAACAATCCCGTGAAATCTTTTTTGTTCTTCCTCAGGCCTAAGTTCTTTGATTGTCATCGTTAAAAACTCTTCCTGTGAATAACCATAAACATCTGTAGCTGTCTTATTTACAAATAAAATTCGCCAATCTTCTGTTTTGTAGATCCACATTGGCTGAGGGTTCTCCTGAAATAGAAGTTCGAGTACTTCTTTGGGGTTATTCATGCTATCCATGCGCAGGAACGTCTTGTCTAAAATTGTGATAAGGATAAATTTGGTAACAGGGTCAGGCGTACGGTTTTATCCCCCGAAAGGTTACAGAAAGTCACCGGATTTATGGCTTCTTTTATACCGGTAAGCCAATTCTTTACTATTTCCGTACCCAAATTAAGTCCTGAATGAGGCCCTTTATTGTCGCTATTTTTCCTCCTGCTTTGGAGATACAAAGGCATAGAATGTAGAATCAAACAAATATTTTAGAGTGAGTCGTATCTTGGTTCTGCCGAGATATCTTTATTTTGTCGCCAGGGAAAAACAAAGACCTGAAACATCATATTTTATTGGAGCAGCGATAAGCCGCCGCATTTCTTAAATTTGTATGCATGAAAAAAATTGGATTTCTATCGTTCGGACATTGGTCCGATCATCCTTCATATAAAACCCGTACAGCAGCAGACACCTTGCTTCAATCGATCGACCTGGCGGTGGCCGCCGAACAATTAGGCTTAGATGGCGCTTATTTTCGCGTACACCATTTTGCAGCTCAACTGGCATCGCCATTTCCGTTGTTATCAGCCATCGGCGCCAAAACAAACAAGATTGAGATCGGAACGGGCGTGATCGATATGCGGTATGAAAACCCGCTTTATATGGTAGAGGATGCCGGTGCTGCCGATCTGATCTCGGGTGGTCGATTACAATTGGGCATCAGCAGAGGCTCGCCTGAACAGGTAATTGAAGGCTGGCGCCACTTTGGCTACGAACCTGCAGAAGGTGAAACCGACGCTGATATGGGACGAAAAAAAGCGTTGGAATTTTTGGATAAACTAAAAGGTATCGGATTTGCACAGCCTAATCCCTATCCCATGTTTCCTAATCCGCCCGGATTGCTGCGCTTAGAGCCCCACTCTGTGGGATTGCGGGATCGTATCTGGTGGGGAGCTGCATCGAATGCTACAGCTGTTTGGGCGGCCGAGAACGGAATGCACCTTCAGAGTTCGACCCTTAAATTCGATGAGGGCGGCAAGCCATTCCATGTACAGCAGGCGGAACAGATACGGGCATTTAAGGAAGCCTGGAGAAAAGCCGGACACCAGCACAAGCCGAGAGTTTCGGTGAGCCGGTCAATTTTCGCACTGGTAACAGATGATGACAGATATTACTTCGGCGGACAGGGTAAAACGGCTGATAGTTTCGGCTACATAGAGCGTGACCAACGGGCTGTATTTGGAAAGAGCTATGCAGCGGAGCCTGATAAACTAATCGACGAGCTGGCAAACGACGAAGCGATACAGGAAGCAGATACCCTATTGTTAACGATACCCAATACTTTGGGTGTTGATTACAATGTGCATGTATTGTCCTCCATTTTGGAGCACGTAGCTCCGGGACTGGGCTGGCGCGAGGATTAATTCGGTTTATCCAGCGGAAAAGGTTGCCCTGCCTTGTGGCTAAGCGGGTGAAGGTTCTACTTTAAGGTGATTGATGCCTTCACCAACCACCATATTTCCATTTGTCACCCCGCGTGCAGGAATCTTCTATGTACCCGATTCTACCCTAAAGTTGTCGTGTTTACCACCCGCCAGCATAAATGTATACCTTTATATTTGTCGTATAAATAAAATCTTATTCAACAAATAGAAAAACAACATGAAAAAAACGAAAATCATTTACTGGATCTTCACTGTGCTGCTTATAGCCCTGATGCTCATGTCGGCAGTAACCAGTTTCATGCCTAACCCCCAGGGCGAAGCTATGATGAAGACCATTGGCTACCCGTATGACGTGCTGTATCTTCTGTCCGTCGCAAAAATACTAGGCATTATTGCTTTGCTGGTGCCAGGATTCTCCCGTCTCAAAGAATGGGCCTACGCCGGATTTACATTCGATCTTATCGGTGCAACATATGCTTTCATAATGGTGGGTACTCCCATTGCGGATCTTGTATTCATGCTGGCCGGCCTGGTATTTGTATTTGGCTCATACATTTCTCACCACAAATTATTGCGGGAAAAGCGAGCTTAATTCTTTTAATGGGTGCGGGTATGACTCATGCTGTCGGGTACGTTAAGCGGGGTGCATCTCGAATTGAAGATAAAAGCGAATTCTGCAACACAAGGTCTCTCGCAAAGAGCCCTGTGTTGCGGTTCAGATATATTACTGAGGATACAATCCGACAACAGGAACTTCGAAATTACAATTCCTGAAGAGCAAGAGAGCAAACCAAGGCTCTATACCGCCATTTGCATCAAACTGGCACATTCCATCGCCACTTTTTGATTATGTTCATTAGCCAGATTCTTGTGATTGATGGCGTCTACAATCGTACCTATAAAGCAAAGTCCGCAGGTAAAGAAATAAAGAACCCCCATACCTATTTGTCCCATAATAAACCTTTGTATTCCAGCGAAGCCAAACAGGCCGATTAAAGTAAAGAGAAGTATTTCGTCTGGTTTCTGCCTCTTCTGTGAGTAAAACGAAATAAAGGTTTGAGATTGCTGCTCAGTCATTCCCGCCGTTATATGGGTAACAAAGGAAAACTCCTCGGCAGTGATTCCTCTCAAGCTATAAAGTAGGTTTTTATCCATGATCTTATTGATGTTAAATCTTTTAATGTTGAACCAAAGATAGGTTCGAAGAAAAGATTAAAAATAAGAATTAGGCAGACAGGAGAATTTTACAGGTCAATCACGGATTCGGGCCGGTGAAAAATATCTGCAGCCCAAATTCAGAATTTAAAAACCGTACCCTACCGTCAGGTCGATAACGCCTCCTGTAAAGCCTCTTACTTTACTGGGCTCCGAATTATACATAAGCGACACCTTCAGACTTTCGGCATATTCGTACCCGGCTCCTCCGGAAAAACTCTGGTTGCTGTGATACATGGTGTACAAGCTCAGGGTTTGATTAAAACTAAACTCCGATGCAACATCCCATTGATTTTTATATCCTTTTATTCCTCGGAAGGCTACCAGGGGTTTGATGCTAAAGCTTTCTTCGCGGTTAAATTCGTACGATGCGGCACTATAGAAGGTAGAATAATCTACCGTAGAAAACTCGTTAGACCGCTTTTGGTTAAGGTTGAGATAACTGAATTGTACTTCTAGAGCGTTGTTGATATAGGCTATACCGAAATTTCCGTCGATCAGGCTTTTACGCTTATTATTAAAATTCGACAAAGCGGGATCTTCTGAGCCCGCGCCGCTTGCTTCGCCCAGATCGAGCTGTTCGCGTGTCCAGGCCAGCGAAATTCCAAACCGGATACCTTGCTCATCCCCAAGCGGAAGCTTATAAGCGAACGATCCCATTGCCTGGGTGCGGCGCAATAAACCGGCCTTATCAGATATAAGGTTTATCCCGACACCCACCTGCTCTGAAAGCGCCGTATTTGCCGACAATGACATGAGAGCCGGTGAGCCCTCTATTTTATTCCATTGGCTGCTGTAATTGATGAAAATATTGGTCTTCTCTTCTTCTTTTCCTGCCATAGCCGGATTTACAAGATAGGGATTACTGAAATACTGACTTTTAAGCGGTGTAAGCTGCGCCAGACTACTTTTAGCAGTGCAGGTTACGAGTATGAAAAAGATAATTCTTCGCATTTCTTTTTTTCGAAACATCTACTTTATCAGAGTAATAAATCCTTTTTTAATGCCCGCGACCGGAGCGTCGAAGCTGATGGCGTAATAATAAGTACCCTCGGCCAAAGCCGAGCCGTTTATCGTCCCATTCCAGTCGTTTTTATAGTTCCGCACTTTTAGTAACACTCTTCCCCCTCTGTCAAACACTGTGAGAGAATGCTCGGGGAGTGTGGTAATTCCTTCCACCTCCCAGAGATCGTTAATGCCATCACCGTTCGGACTAAAATTATTCATAGCCTTTACACCGGCCACATCAAAAGCCGGTTCTGAAATTGCGACCGTAGTAGTAGCGGTTGCTGATGCTGCATCTCGCAAAGTAAAGGTATACGTGCCTGCTCTGAGCTCGGTAAAATCCGGTGTCGCCTGAAAAGATGTTCCATCCTTACTATATTGATATGGAGGTACTCCGCCACTTCCTGTTAAAGAAACAAGACCAGTACTTTGGCCATATGCATCCACATCGGTCTTAGAACCAAGGGCCAGCACCAGAACCGGAGGTTCCGTCAGACTTAAGTTAACACTACTCGTTCCCGACGCGGCATCGCGAACGCTGAAAGTATACGATCCGGCAGGTAAAGCAGAAAACGTATTTACCGACTGATAGGTGGTTCCATCTTTACTGTATTCGTATGGTGGTGTTCCGCCGCTTGCACTTAAGGTAACGCTTCCGGTACTCTGACCGTTAATTCCGATATTTGTTTTTGTGGTAACACTCAGTGCCAGCGGAGCGGGTTGTGTGATAGTGGCTGTAAGTGATGAAGAATTAAAAGCCGCATCACGAATAGTAAAGGTGTAAATTCCAGCTGCCAAGCCTCCAAACGTAGCCGAAGTCTGATAGCTTATGCCGTCCTTGCTAAATAGATAAGGAGGCGTTCCGCCAGCCCCGGCTAAAGTTACAGAGCCGGTGTTTTGACCAATAACAGCAATATTTGTCTGAGTAGTTAAATAAACGGTAAGTACATTTGATTGCGTGATGGTGAGATTTACACTGGCAGTGTTCAGGCTGGCATCCCTCACAGTAAAGGTATAGTTACCTGCCGTCAACGAACCAAAAGTGGCCGAAGTTTGGTAGTTTATACCATTTTTACTAAACTGATATGGAGCCGTTCCGCCTGCAGCAGCTAAAGTTACAGAGCCGGTGGCCTGTCCGATTACATTCACGTTGGTTTGTGAATTAACAGACAACACAAGAGTGGAAGCCTGGGTAATCGTTGCATTAACCGTGGCTGTTGCTAGCGCCGCATCTCTGATAGTAAATACATAATTTCCGGCGGCAAGTGCGCTGAATGTTGCTGAAGACTGAAAAGTTATTCCGTCTTTCGAGTATTGGTATGGCGCTGTTCCGCCGCTACCCAACACCGTTACGGCTCCCGTACTCTGTCCGTTAATTGCCACGTTGGTTTGCGAACTAATAGAAACAGATAGTGATTGGGCTATGCCCGTATGGAAGGTGAGAGAAAGTAAGATGATTGCGATGCTGAGCTTCATTCGCTAAAAATTGAAAGTATAAATTGATTCTCGTAATCTCTAAAACAACCTATACACCTCCAACCGCCGCATATAAATCAATTTTTTTGCGTATTAGGTATTAACATAAATTGACAATGCGGTTCGAACAAACCTGGTTCCACATATGTCTTAGCCTGCTTTTCGGATGGTTTCCGACAAGTGCCCCCTTTTCTTAACCAAAAGTAGTATAAATAACGGAAATTTAGAATCAAAATAACGATATCCTGGCGTACCCTGATACTTACCAATTTAGGTAAGAGGCATGTGTCAATTTAACTTCGGCTACCCGCGAATTTATTTATCTTTGCCGCCTTACAGATATCCCAGTCTGGTACTAAAGTAATTCGACTTTAGACATTTAAATTTTATTCCCATACATGACGCCTTTTTTGCAACGGCTAAACATTTCGCAAAAAGTTGATTATAAAACCGAAATCCTAGCCGGTTTGACAGTAGCGATGACCATGATGCCAGAGTCGCTGTCGTTCGCCATCCTGGCTGGCATGCCGCCTCTTACCGGCTTATACGCAGCCTTTATTATGGGTTTGGTAACTTCAATCTTTGGAGGACGCCCAGGTCTTATATCCGGGGGAGCCGGAGCAACAGTAGTTGTTTTGATAGCCTTAATGAACTCTCATGGACTTGATTATGTATTTGCCGCTGTTGCCCTGGCTGGTGTAATTCAGATCCTGGTCGGACTTTTTAAGCTTGGAAAATTCATCCGGCTGGTACCGCAACCTGTAATGTTCGGATTTGTGAATGGCCTGGCGGTGATCATTTTCATGGCCCAGCTTGAGCAATTTAAAACAGTAGTAAACGGCAGAACCCAGTGGCTTAGCGGAGAACCCCTGTTGATAATGGCCGCGTTAACAGCCTTTACAATAACTCTTATCGTAATTCTTCCACGTCTCACGAAAGCATTTCCTGCTTCTCTTGCAGCCATTATAATTGTATTTCTGGTAGTTATGATCTTTAATCTAGACACCAGAACAGTCAGAGATATTGCATCGGTAAGTGGGGGCTTCCCTCCTTTTCATATCCCTCAGATACCTTTCTCCCTGGATACCTTAGCGATCATTTTTCCGTATGCGCTGATTATGGCTGGTGTAGGTCTTACTGAAGGCCTACTGACATTGAACCTGGTTGATGAAATTACAGCAACCAGAGGAAACAGCAACAGGGAATGCTTAGCTCAAGGAGGCGCCAACATTCTCAACGGTTTCTTCTCGGGGATGGGTGGCTGCCCCATGATCGCCCAAACGCTTGTGAATCTTTCGGCCGGTGCAAGAACCCGGTTCGCAGGCATTATTGCTGCCCTAACCATTTTAGCGATCATTTTTGTAGGGGCGCCGATTATTGAGCGGGTCCCGATGGCAGCGCTGACGGGTGTGATGATAATGGTGGCTATCGGCACTTTCGAGTGGATGAGCTTTCGAATCATTAATAAAATGCCACTGCACGATATTTTTGTGGGTGTGCTGGTTGCAATAATCACGGTCTGGCTGCATAACCTGGCGCTGGCAGTGTTGATTGGTGTTATTATTTCGGCGCTGGTATTTGCATGGGACAACGCTATCCGCATTCGCGCAAAGAAATTTATTGATGCCAATGGTATTAAACACTACGAAATATTCGGGCCTTTATTCTTTGGTTCGGTTGCTGCGTTTAACGAGAAGTTTGATGTTGTTAATGATCCGGAAGAAATTATTGTCGACTTTAAAGACAGCCGGGTTGCCGATATGTCGGGCATTGAAGCGCTTAACAAACTCACCGAAAGGTATCGGGCGGCTGGTAAGAAATTACATTTAAAGCACCTTAGCGAGGAATGCCGCCTGCTCTTAAAAAATGCAGAAGATGTTATCGAAGTAAATATTCTGGAAGATCCTATCTACCATGTGGCTGGCGACAAGTAGCGTCGAACAATGTGAATTGTGTTACTCTTGCAATTCTAGGCAAATGAAAATAGTTCTTTGACAGAAATAGCCCATTTTTCGAAACATAGAAAACTATTTGGTGTTCAATCACAGATAAACATCTACTGATAAATGACGAGTTCCATTATAGTTTTCACCGATAAAAAATCTGGTGAGGAAGCCGGGCAGGCCCTTGGGGCAGAGATCAAATTAAAAATGGGAGATAAAATCCCGCAGGTTGTGATCCTTTTCGCTTCTTCTGTTTATGATTTTCCTGCGCTTTTAAAAACCCTAAAAAGAGAATGTAAGCCCGAAATTCTGGTGGGTAGTTCCTCGGCCGGAGAATTCACGTCAAATGATTTTGGAACCGACTCGGCCTGCGCAATTGCGCTGCATTCTACCGAGATGAAATTTTCTGCCGGATTAGGAACCGGAATAAAAGAGAGCAGAAGTAAAGTGGTTGACGAGTTATTCAACAGGCTGGAAGACCTGGAGAACGCCCAATATCAATACCGATCTGCAATGATTTTTGCAGACGCACTATCGGGATATACCGATGAAATTATTGACCTTTTAACTGAGAAGACCGCGGGAACATATCAATTCTTCGGCGGCGGCGCCGGTGATAATGCCAACTTTAAGCGGACACATGTTTTTTTAGATGAAGAAGCTGTTACAGATTCGGCAGTTATTCTGGAAATTCTTTCCAATAAGCCCCTCGGTATTGGGGTAAGCCATGGATGGACCCCCGCAGGCCCTAAAATGAGGGTCACAGAAGCAGAGGGGATGCGTTTAATTAGTATTAACGGCAAATCGGCTATAGAAGTCGTGGCTGATTATGCTGAAAAAACTAACCAAGATTTTGACGTTTCCAACCCAGTCCCATTTTTTTTGCATAATGTAATAGGCATTGAAATGAGCGATGGCTACAAACTTCGCGTGCCGCTCGTAATAAATGATGACGGCTCGCTAATTCTGGCATCCGATATTGCAAATGGTTCGTATATATCTTTTATGAGCACCGATGCAGACTCTGCACGTAAAGCTGCTCTTACAGCTACGAACACAGCTTTAATGCAATTAGACGGAAATAAACCTAATGTTGCCTTATTTTTTGATTGTGTTGCAACGCGGCTTCGTTTGGGAAAAGACTTTGGCTTTGAATTGAATCAGGTCAAAGACACTCTGAATGAAATAAATTATGCCGGCTGTAATACGTACGGGCAAGTGGCGAGAGTAAACGGGCAGTTTAATGGATTTCACAACTGCACCGCGGTGGTTTGTGTGATACCCGAGTAATGATTTTAGAACTGATAGCCAACCTCTATAAGCCTTCAGACAGGCACCAGTCCGCTATAAAGCTGGCGGAATACCTGAACGGCAGGGATTTTATCATCTTTATTAAAGACCCTGTAATTGATGTGTATTTGCCGGGTCCGGGTTTTACACAAACTTTGTACGGCGGCAGCACATGGGATTCATTTTTAAATTCCGCAGCGAAAACTCAATATTCTGGTAAACTCGCCTATCCCGACAAATACAATTTAATGGATGCCATTGGCTATCCGGGGCCGGACGAATCAATCATAGTATTGCTGGGAACAAGTGTATTGCACCCCGAACTCGATCAGCTTAATAAGATAATGCCTTTAATAGTAGCCCTTTTAAAACAGGAGCAGGCTTCCATTGCTGTCAAAAGCCTGGCAGTGACTGCTGAAAAGGAGACTAAAAAAGCCGAGAAACTGGCGTATCAGCTCGATATAATGGGACAAAATCTGCGAAAGACCCTAATGCAGCAGCAAAAGGATAAGGCGGAGATCAATGACCTTATGAAAAAAAAGGATGAGTTTATGAATATAGCCAGCCATGAACTCAAAACCCCGGTAACCAGCATGAAAGCATACCTGCAAATGATTTCTCAGAAACTTCTTCCATCGTTAAAGGATAAGCAGCTCAGCTCATTCATCGAGAAATCAAATAAACAGATAGATAAGCTCGCTGTTCTCATAAATGATTTGCTTGATGTAAGTAAGATCCAGGCCGGAGAAATGACCTATCAGTTCAGGAAGTTTAATTTTAGCGCGCTGGTCAAAGACGCTGTGGACGAAGCTTTAAATAGCACTTCAGAACACAAAATAACTGTTCACTGTACGTTACCACCAGATTTTGAAGTTACCGGCGACAGGATTAGACTAGAACAGGTTTTAAATAATATTCTGTCAAACGCCATTAAATACTCTCCAAGCAGCGACGAAATAATAGTAAACGTAGGCTTGGTTAATAACTATGTTGAGGTTTCTATTACCGATTTCGGCATCGGGATCTCGGGCGAACAACTCCCCCAGGTTTTCGACCGGTTTTTTAAGGTTCAAAATGAAGACAAGCGCTTTTTTGGTCTTGGACTGGGGTTGTTTATCTCTTCAGAAATAATAAAGGCACACCATGGCGAAATTGGTGTTGACAGCTGTTTGGGGGAAGGATCGAAGTTCTGGTTCAAAATACCTGCCAAGTAGGTGATTTACCCCAACCGGCAACATATAGCAGACATAAAAAAAGCTCTGCCAAACAGAGCTCTTTATACGTATAGCTTTATCCCACTAAACTTTCCTCACCTTTACAGCCTGCAATCCCTTGCGGCCTTCTTCTACTTCAAACTCCACGTTATCGTTATCACGTAAGCCATTTACTCCCCCGTCTATATCCTTAAAATGTACAAAGATTTCCTTGCCGTCTTCCTGTGTAATAAAACCGTAGCCTTTTTGAGCATTGAACCATTTAACTTTTCCAGTTTCCATAATTTTTATTGTGATAATTTGCGTTAAATCAGCTGCTTTAGATCCTGAAAAATAATTGGTTAGTTAATTATTCAGACTGAAAAGACAGACAACAAATCAAATATATAAAATTTAAGTTTTGAATAACAAACTTGAGCAAATGAAATTATTGTCAGTTCAAACTCGGCGCTACTCCTCTTCTTTAAAGTAAACTTTGTAATAGTTCATTGCTTTGCTATCATCAAACCCTTTTTCTATCAGTTCCTTGTTACCATGTATGTATATATGAAAGTTCTTGTCGAGCTTCAATACACTTTTAAACACCTTCGCCTGCTTTTTTACAGCCGGCGTAGATATATCAAATGAATCGGCTATTTCGGTATCAAACTCTTTCTCGTAGTTCTGTTTAAAGCTTTTGAATGATTCGATCGCCTTTGGATTTCCTATAACCTCGTTTGAAAACTCGTCCATTTCGAAGCTCTCTTTTTCTTTGAAATATTTCATCGACCGGTTTAACAGGTCAATTTTATCGGCTTTCGTCATCTCGAAATCCTCTTCCAGCTTATTAGTAACAAAGCTTTTATACACATTCAGTGTATTACTGGTCTGGTTATAATTGTCGTTGCGGATCTTTAACTTTAAAAACTCATCTTTCCAATAAACAGCCTCACCCGACTTGTTCGTTTGATCGACAACTAACACTTTAAACCCTTCTTCCTTATCGGTATTGAAAATTAAACAGCCTTTGTCCAGTTTTTGAATATTGATCCCCTCCTGCTCATATCCGAGGTTAAAGCCGCTATCTTCCGGGTAAACTTTCAAATAGGTTTCTTTCGTTTCCGATTTAAATATTCCAATCGCATCCAGCAGTTCACCCTCTATCTGAACGTTGTTAAAATAAGCAACATAAAGCTCGCCCGACTTGATTTTAGGATGATTGGTAAGGTCGAATAGATATTTGGTAATCTGCTGACTGACCTCATGAAAACGCCCTTTTTCTTTAAATACTTCCGTGGAAAAGTGAAACAGTTCATTTAGGTTTAAATCACTCGAATGAAGAAAGCGATACACTTCATTTACTTTTTCAAATGGTTTCAGATAATACTGCATCAACAGATTCGACAGAAACTCATCTTCAATCTGCAGCGAGGCATCAGAAAGCACATAAAACTCGTCCTGTAATTTATTGCCTACCCGATGGATTGAAAGTTGTGCCAGAGAGGCCTCAAAAAAAGATACCATAATTGAAATATTTTGTGATATGGAAAGGTATTGTCAATATTATCAGATTAACCCGCCAAAGAATCGTCCTCTTGTTTTGACGGGAAAAGCGGCCTAAAATACAAATATATAAGAGCAATAAAAGCTGTTCCCGCCGATAAATAAAACAGCATCGGAATTCTGGAAATTACGTCTTTAAAGACCCATCCTGCAAACAGTGCCCCTAAACCAATCCCTGCTTCGAGTGCGATATACATGGTAGCGACTGCCTTTCCTCTCCGGTCAGGGTGACTCAGATCAGCCGTCCATGCATTAACCGCCGGAGATAAAATACCCGTCCCTGCCCCGTAAACTAACGATGCAAAGAGAAGCATATTAACCGAATCGGCCAGTCCTATCAGAATCAATGAAACTCCAACCAGTACCAGTGAAAATTTGATCACGATAACTCTTCCGTACTTATCGGATGCCTTTCCCGCTATAAAGCGAACCAAAACAGAGGCGATGGTAAAGGTCATAAAGAACAATCCCTTGTTGGTAATTCCTAAATGAGCCGCCCAATCTGGCACCAATGTTAACAAAGCTCCATAACTCATATACGACAGAAGAGTGACTACTGCTGCGGGAAGAACCTGAGTTTCGATAATCTCATTTCTGCGAATCTTCAGCAGTGAAAGGCTAAAACGCTGCTTTGGCTTTAGAGTTTCCTTCATATTGAGAACCAACAGAATAGATAATAGCGCTAAAACCGATGAAAAATAGAATAACATATCTATCGAATATCTCGAGGTGATGGCACTGCCCATTGCCGGGCCTATAGCCATTCCTGTACTGAAGGCCAGACCGTGCAGGCCCATAGCCTCCCCCCAGCGTCCGGCAGGAACAATATCGGCTATATAAGCCGAACTGGCTGTTGGTTTAAAACCTGTTGAAAATCCATGAATAAGTCGTAAAAACAAAAAGCCGGAAACCGTTGTGAGCAAGGGGTATAGTACCCCGCAAATCACACAAACAACAGAACCGACCGCCATTATTGGTACTCGGCCGATACTGTCAGTCAGCTTCCCGCTAAAAGGCCGTGAAATACCCGCGGTTAGGGTAAATAACGCGATGATTAATCCCTTATATTCGGCACCGCCCAAAGAACTCAGATAGGCCGGTAATTCAGGGATCATCATATTAAAACTCGCCGAAAAAAGCAGGGAACTCGTGCAGAGTAATGCGAATTGGAGATTGTATATCGGATGTTTTGCAGCAGACATTGGAAGATGCAAAAATAGCGGAATTATCCGGACGGAGGGTTACTATTACATTTTTACACGCTTAATAAAACTGTCATTTTGACAAGCTGGAGGGCTTTGGAACAACCCTTGCTAATCCCTTCCCAAACAATTCGAAATCATACAACTATGCAAGAAAAAGGCAACATATCCATCCACACCGAAAACATCTTCCCCATCATTAAGAAGTTTCTTTATTCTGATCACGAAATTTTCCTGCGTGAGCTGGTTTCAAATGCGGTTGATGCTACGCAAAAGATTAAGCGACTGTCATCTTTGGGACAGTATCAGGGCGAGCTCGGCGACTTGAAAGTGGAAGTATCTTTCGACGAAGAAAAGAAAACGCTTACCATTTCTGACAAAGGTTTAGGAATGACCGGCGAAGAAATAAAAAAATACATTAACCAGATTGCGTTTTCGGGCGCCACGGAATTTGTGGAGAAGTTTAAGGATGCTAAAGACGCCAATGAACTGATAGGAAAGTTCGGTTTGGGTTTCTATTCTGCATTCATGGTGGCAGATCAGGTAGAGATTCAAACATTGTCGTTCCAGGAAGGTGCCGAACCTGCCCGCTGGATTTGCGACGGAAGTACTGAATTTGAGATTACTGACGGCACACGCACAGAACGGGGAACAGATATTATTCTACATATTAACAAAGAATCGGAAGAATTTTTAAGCAAGCATCGCCTGCAGGAAATCCTTGATAAATATTGCAGGTTTTTACCGGTGCCAATCAAATTCGGCACCAAAACAGAATCTGAGCCGGATGGTGAGGACGAAGAAGGCAAACCAAAATACACATCGGTGGAGGTTGATAACATCATCAACAATCCTAACCCCATCTGGACAAAAGCACCTGCTGATCTGACCGATCAGGATTATTTAGACTTTTATAAAGAGCTTTATCCTTTCTCTGAAGATCCGCTTTTCTGGATCCATTTGAATGTTGATTATCCGTTTAACTTAACCGGGGTACTTTACTTCCCTAAAGTGAAGAACGACTTCGATTTTCAGAAGAATAAGATCAAATTATTCTCCCGCCAGGTATTTATTACTGATGAAGTTAAAGATATTGTTCCCGAATTCCTGATGCTGCTGCACGGCGTGATCGATTCTCCGGATATCCCGTTAAACGTTTCGAGAAGCTTCCTTCAGGCAGACAGTAATGTAAAAAAGATCAACAGCTACATTACTAAAAAAGTGGCCGACAAGCTCGCCGAACTCTTTAAAAAAGATAGAAAATCGTTCGAAGAAAAATGGGGCGACATTGGTGTGTTTGTGAAATATGGAATGATCAGCGAAGAAAAATTCTACGACAAAGCGAAAGACTTCGCATTGCTGTCTAACACTAAAAAGGAACATTACACCCTGGAAGAATATAAATCAAAAGTATCTGCTCTTCAAACCGATAAAGATGGTAACCTGGTGTATCTCTATACTATCGATGCAGCAAAACAAGATGCTTTTATCCAGTCGGCCAATAAAAAAGATTATGATGTTTTGGAGATGAACTCTCCTATTGACAATCATTTCATCAACCAGCTGGAGCAGAAATTAGAGAAAACATCCTTAAAACGGGTTGACTCGGATGTAGTTGATAAGCTTATTAAAAAAGACGATACTCCGCCGCATGTTTTGTCGGAAGAGCAAACCACTAAGGTTAAAGATATTTTCGAAAAAGCCATCAACAAGGCTAACATGAAGGTTGAAATTGAAAGCCTGAATCCGGATGAGCTTCCGGTAAGCGTAACTCAGGACGAGTTTATGCGCCGGATGAAGGATATGGCACAAATGGGCGGTGGAATGAGTTTCTATGGAGCTTTGCCGGAAAACTTCAAAGTTGCGGTTAATGGAAACCACGCCCTGGTGAACCGCATTTTACAAACAGAAAATGAGGAAGAGCAGGGCCAGTTGGCTAAACAGGCTTTTGACCTGGCGCTGTTATCGCAAGGTATGCTTACCGGAGCAGATTTAACGGAGTTTGTGAAGAGAAGTGTGCAATTGATATAAGAAGCAATTAAATACAAAAAGGCCTCGCTAGTTGTAGCGAGGCCTTTTTTGCTTATAAAAATGAACAAAATTTGCCTACATAATCACCCCGCAACCAATCCGGGCTCCGGCGTTACCTGTGGGCTGAGTTGTAAAATCGTCCGCTTTCTCATGAACCATGATCGCTTTCCCCTTTACATCATTACTAGCTCCGGTTCCAACAGACCATAGATTGGTTTCCAGTTCCATGCTGCCTTTACCATTTGCGTCGAGCTCTACATTCCCTATATCTCCCAAATGGAACTGGCCCTGCCCCCATTTTCCGTGGTTAGCTTTTGTTGGATTCCAATGGCCATGAGCATCATTGCCCTCGTTACCGCAATCGCCGTGCTCATGTATATGAACTGCAACTGTTTTTCCAGCCATTGACGGAAAATTTAATTCAAGCTCCATCTCTACTTCGTCTGATTCCTGAACAAAACTGATCGTTCCGCTACCAGGATTGGTTGATTTGGTAGCAGCAATAGCTGCTTTGGCTTGCTTATTAGTGCCACGCATGCTGCTGCATGAGTAGATCGATACTGCAAATACAAGGGTAACTGCCAACAGCCCGCCCTTAAGGTGTGATGCATTCAAATTCATAATTTAAGATTTTGATTAATAACAGCTAAAATAGAATATTGTTAATCGGAATAAAAATCTATTGGGTAGTTCGCTTGAGCGGATATTTATTCTGGTTGTTAAAGGTGCGCATTATAAAAACGTTGAGGTTAGATCGGCCCTTCGAATATTCCTGAGCTTTTTCCCGTGCTTCAACTATGGCATCGGCTGGGTTAGCCTTTCCCACACTATAAAAATACTTAGGATTCTCACCCTCGGGATTTGCGACACAAAAGATAGCCCCGTGACCTGAAGTATCTGTTTCCAGGAGGCTAATCCATTTTCCTTCCTTTTCCGAAACCTGTTTTAAAATCTTAGTTCCGCCATCTTCTACATTGAAGACCTGCACAATATCGGCTTTATCTTCCCGGGCAAAAATATATACCTGAGCCGATGCTTTGCTTACACTGAAAACGGATAAAACTGCTATTAAGAGAAAAAAAGGCTTCATAACTTGTTAATCAGGCTGTTTACAAGGAAACTAAAAATAAGTAAAAGTTTTTCAATATAAGAAAATCTTAATCAAATCTTTTCTTTTACCAGAGCGTATTTGTAAACTCAAGCTTGATTTTAGCCTGAAAATTTTCGATCGTTTTGAAAATCTCTATTAACGTCACCTGCTCGATTTTAGTGATCTTATCAAGATTAATGTAGTTATCCGGCTGTCGCTTGTCGTGAATAATCTGGCTGGCCTGACTCTTCAAACGCATTCCCATTAAAAAATAATACGATTGGGACAGCTCGTGAAAGGCAGTTTCAGAAAACACGCCGAGCTCTTTCAGAGCTTTCAGCCGTTCGCCGGTATTAACTTTGAATATACGTTCTTTCAATGCGTAAACCCGCACCAGATCCACTATGGGAGTCATGGCTGTTTTCATATCAAAAACCTCAAGGCTACCAATGGTTTGCGTGCGGATATTTCTAAAGAAGGTTAAAGGTGGTTCGTACTGAAGAGCATTTTTAGTGAGCAGGTAAAAAAGCGTTCCTAGTGGCCTTTGCAGTTCAGAATCAAGAAACTTGTGAAGTTCATTCATGATGGATTCTTCTCCGTAAATGTATCTGCAGTCGAAGAAAGTTGAAAAGTTCACCGCAGTTTCCGGCACCGATTCGGCAATCCAGCTGGCATAGTTGCGTTTCCAATGCGACAAAGAATGTGTCCATTTAGGGTTTTTAGCCATAAGCTCACCCGTGCAGAAACTAAAGCCGACATAATCCAAACGTCCCGAAACTATCCCGGCAAACTTTAGAAAGTATTCGCGCACCAGCTCGCGCTGCTCGTTCGCCTTGTCTTCGTAAATAATCGCGTTATCCTGATCGGTTTTTAATGTTTGCTCTTTTCGCCCCTCGCTTCCCAGTACCATAAACACAAATTTTGCAGGCGGAGGTCCCAGCTCGTCAATTGTATTCTCAATCACCTTCACAGCAATAGTGTCTGCAATGGTGGTTATCATCTGGTTCACAATTTCAGAATTAACCCCTCTGCCAATAAGTTGCGAAACTATTATAGGTACGGTTTCCCACTTCTTTTTTAGCTCATCAACTGATAAAGCCTGTTTTACCGACTGGATAAAAACCAGCGGAGATTGAGCCAGTTCACTCAATAACTTATTCCGGCTGATGGAGCCGATGAATTCGCCCTGGTTCTCTATCAGCAAGTAGCGTGTTTTAGTTTGAAACATCATCAAAACCGCCTCATACACATACGCTTGCGGACTTATAGTAACAATAGGATTGTCCATCACCTCTATGACGGGAATATCCGCACTGGCGCGGTTGGCAATTACTTTATCGCGAAGAGTTATGTCGGTAACGTAACCGATTATCTTCCCCGAATCATCCTTTACAAACAAGCAGCTAATTTTGCTTTCGGCCATTTTCTGAGCCACCTGATATACCGGAGTTGATGAAACACAGGCAACCACATCGCGCAGTTCGAGTGTTTCGACCTTACGCGAATAAAACTGGTCTGATGCGATGAAACTCTCTTCAAAAGAGGTTGGGCGCTTAAAAAAATGTGCGAAGTCATCTTCAAGCAATCTCTTGCCGAACTCGCCCGTAAAATATTTAAAAAAGTCGTCGTAGGCCTTGCAAAGAGCCCTGAAATCTTTTCTGGGCAAAAAGTAAACAACTGTTCCTTTCTTAACTATTACTGTTTTTAACGATCGTTTTCTATTGAGAAGAACTGAGATGCCTCCGAAACAATACCCCCCCTGGTGTTTTTCCAGCGAGCGCTTATTTTGCGAACTATCATAAAAAAAAGATTCGTATTCGCCCTTTACGATCAGGTCGACACCTTTCATTTTGGTAACTTCCTGCTGGTAGATAATGCCTTCCTTCTTGTATCTAACCAACTCTAAAAGGTCGGCTACGCCACTCAGCACATCGTCTGGCAACAAGTTAAATGGCTTTACGGTCTTTAAAAACTCAATGCGTTCGTTTCTTTCCATAGCGTTATCAGCAATACTAAGAATAAAGTTATGAAAACAGACATTATCCATGGGAATGTTTGATCTGTTGTTTGGTTCTTAGCTCTTATTTGCTGAATTTCTATCTTTTCGTCATTGATATCGCCGCGCTTCAGAAGTTCGAAAAAACACTCGGCTGTCGCTTTAGCATCGACAAGTGCATCGTGAGGATTTTCCAGTTTGGTATTGAACAGGGTGGTATAAAGTTCGGAAAGGCGCAGGTAACTAACAGAAGGATCACGCGTATATACTGAACTGGCCAGCATAGTACAGCATTGAGGTAAACTATCTAAAGGGTTAGATAACCCGCATCTAAAGAAGTCTGCAGAAGTTACATGAAAGTCGAACTCCATAAAATGGCCTATAACCATTGGCTGATATTGCATCAAATCTTCACTAAAAAGCTCAAGAACCGACGCTCTCTCCTCTCCGTGGGTATCCAGATAGTCGCGGGTTATTCCATGAACTTTTACAGCTGATGGATTCAATTCAACGTCCCTGTTTTTGATAAAATGATTTTCGGATTTTACCAGACTGCCGTCATTTTTAAAAACAAGCCATGAGATCTGTACCGCCGATGGCCAGTTTGACGAATCAGAATACGGAAGGTTCCATTTCCTGGGCAAGCCCGTGGCTTCTGTATCCAGAAACAAAAGATAATCTCTCAATCGATTTTAATTGTAGGCTATAACTGCAAATAACGGTACAAATATATAATTATGGCACCGTAATCAAGGCAACAGAGATCAGGATAAATAAGATTTCATCACTAATTCATGGGCCTCGCTGGTAAAATAAATAATCGGCTCTTCTTCGGTGTGCGAGGCTTCCATAATTATTTTCGTCCCAAACTCGTAAGGTTCGACGGCAATTATCCGCTTTTTTTCAAAACGAGTGGGCTTACCGTCTATCATAACCATAAAAAAGTCGCTCATATTATCTTAACTTCTTTCCATAAATTATGTTTAGGATTATTTAATGCAAACCAGCGGTGTGGCACTATTTTTTCTGTCATTAAACAAAAATCTGTTATGAAAACCACGGATAACGAGCAATACAGCACTCCTAAAAATAAGTCTAAGCGCAAAAATGCCCCCCGGCAACCAGGAAGCGACCGGGAAGAGGAAATCAGGCAGGGTGCGACCGAAGCTGATCAATTGATAAAACAAAAGCCCGAGAAAGAGGATATTAAAACGCCCAGGCAACTAGGTAAGGCTCCTAAAGATAAAATAAGCAAAGGCGAGTAGTGACTATTCGGGGAAGAGATTTTTATTTAGCAGCAAATTAGAAATTTCTTCCAGGTAACGCTTATCTGTGTCGTCAAATTGATTCAGTAGGTCGCTATCAACATCCAGTACAGCAACTACTTTTTCATTTTCAATCAAAGGAATTACGATTTCTGATCTGGATAGAGAGCTACAGGCTATGTGTCCTGGAAAACGCTCTACATCGGGGACAATGATTGTGTTTTTTTCTTCCCATGAACATCCACAAACACCTTTGCCAAAAGCTATCCGGGTGCAAGCTACCGGCCCCTGAAACGGCCCTAATACCAGTTCGTTGTTCTTCACCCGATAGAAACCGACCCAAAGAAAGTTAAACTGTACTTTCAACGCGGCGCATATGTTGGCCATATTGGCGATCAGATCAGTTTCGCCTTCTACTAATGCTGCGATCGGCGGCAATAAAGATTGATATTGCTCCTCCTTATTACCCGATATAATTCTCAAATCTTCAGCCATATACAAAGGTACTGCTCATAAAAGAAATTTGATTTTACCTAAAACCTTTTTTAACATTTGATCGTCATAATTATATAGCGATTTCGTAAATTGCTATAACACACACAAACACACACAGTAATGAAAAAGTTTTTATTGACGCTGGCCCTCATTGCAGCATTGGGCGCCAGTTCTGCTTACGCAGATCGAAACGATCGGATTGTTCGGCGTTACGATGAAAGAAATGTTTATCAGGATTCGCGGGGGCCTTATCATTGGCAAGTGATTGAACGGGAAGTTTGGGTTCCCACACGCCGTGTTGGTTCAGTTTTAGGAAGCCGGGTAATTCCGGGACATTACACTATACGTACCGAGCGAATCAAGGTGTACCATAATACCGGCCGCTACAGCAGAAATAATCCGTATTACGACCGGGACAACCGCTACAGCAAAGGCAGAAAGCAACACCCTCACGGAATGCCCCCGGGCCAGCGAAAAAAATACGAGGAGCGCTACGGTGATCGCAGAAATCGCGATTACGACAGAGACAGGGATTACCGCAGAGACAGAGAATACGACGACCGCGATCGTGAATACGAAAACAGGCGCAGTATTCCCGGTCAGATCCTCGAGGAAATAAGACGGACCCGCGGATACTAATTAAGAGCCTTTAACTTTTACTCTTTTCGCCTTCCGGATGCCTTTATCCGGAAGGCTTTTTATTTCGGGATAGTTCTCACCATAGAACTTTTGACACAACGAACAATAAAATGTCCGGCGCTTACTTTTACCAAGGTGATGTTTGGCAAAAGGGACATTATCTCGCGGACAGATCCGTTTGGTGTGGGCAAGCCAGTGCTTTTTAAGTACATACTCCTTCTTCCACCTTAAAAAATCGTAACTATAATTTACTGCTTCAGCAACGAGTTCCTTTAACACTTCATCGGGCAGATCAGCAATAATGTTAAGGGGATGCAGCTTTATCCGAAACAACACTTCATTTTTTATGATATTTCCGACACCTGCAAATACATTCTGATCAAGCAAAGCATCACAAACCAAAGTTTCTGGTTGAGACCGGAGCTTGCTGATGGCCTTTTCCCCATCCCATAACTCACTCATAACATCGGCAGACCAATCGTAAACCTCGTCCAAAGACCCTTCAATCAATTGAACTGAACAGGCGTAGAAATTGAGTTCGCCATCATCAAATTTCAGCGACAAGCGTGCCTGGCTGGCTTTCGATTCATTTATCCGGTAGGTACCAAAAAGCATAAAATGAATCCTTATACTGAATGTTTCGAAACAAATTAGAAAGTGCTTACCCCAGCTTTTAAAATCAATTACTCTTTGGTTTGAAAACATTTCCGGGTTAATCACCTTGCTATTACCTTCTGCACTTAGCACAGATTTTCCTTTAAAGGATTGGACAGCTTCTTTCAATATAACAATGGATGGGCCTTCTGGCATATGCTTTTAAACAGTTGTTGCAAATGTTAGTCCAAACAATGCTATTTATTGCTGGAATTTTACTACAGACACGGGTAGCCACGCAGGAAGTGGATCTGGAAAGTTTGGTTCCATTGCTTGTTGGATCGATAAAAGAGCAACACAGAAATCGAAGCCCTGAAAGCCGAGATGCAAAGTTTGAAGCAGCAGATGAAGAAATAAGCTTTCTTGCCTTCAGTCAGGATGTCTCCTATTGTTGAAATAACATAAGGAGACGTCCTGCTTTAATATTACTCGTTGTAAAAATCCTGCAACGAGCCGAAATAACTTGAGTTCCAGCCCTCCACAATATCTTCATAATCCTCGTCGGGGATGTTGGTATGTTTCAATTCTACCGAGGTACCCTCTTTCACCGGGTGCAGTTTCATGGTTACAATAGAGGGCTCTTCCTGATCACCAAAATACCATTGCTGAACTATTTTTTTCCCGTATTCAAACTCCAGGTTTTTACCAACAATGCTTCCCTCCCACAGAGAAAATTCTGAACCAGGTTCTGCAGACATCTCGGCTTCTTCGCCGCTCCACAAGTAAATAGTCGCCGGCACGGTTAATGCCAAATAAACTTCTTCGGGAGACGCAGGAAGGCTATAATATTTTTTAAAATCTTTCATTTCAAATTTCGCTAAGCAATCTGGCCAAAATTACTGATTCCAATTAGTATTGCGCACAATATCTTAGTTAAGTCAGCCAATCGTAAACTATTAGGATAACCAAACCTAAGTTGAATTTACAGGTTTAAAGAAAAAAAGCGACATGGAATCTCTTGAAGGAAAAAACGCATTGATAACAGGGGCAGGAAAAGGCATAGGCAAGGCGCTATCTCTTAATCTGGCAAAGGAAGGTGTTAATGTAGCGCTATTAGCCCGCACGGCGTCTGACCTGCAGGCTGTAGCCGATGAAGTAGAAAAACAGGGTGTTAAGGCGGTTATTATCACCGCAGATGTGAGTGATCTTCAATCGGTAAATTCGGCTGTCGAAAGCGCAATTGCATCATTGGGAACTATCGATATACTAGTTAACAACGCAGGAATCGCTGCTTTTGGGGGCTTTCTGGACTTATCAACCGAGGAATGGGAACGCATCATCAAGGTAAACGTATTCGGACCTTATTACACCACAAGGGCAGTCCTTCCCTCAATGATTGAAAGGAAAGCAGGCGACATTGTAAACATCTCGTCAACCGCAGGCTTGCGCGGAGCGGCCCAAACCAGCGCTTACAGCGCATCGAAATTTGCTTTGATCGGCCTGAGCGAATCGCTGATGCAGGAAGTAAGAAAGCATAATATCAGAGTAACGACTCTAACTCCGAGCACTGTAGCTACGCCATTGGCGTTTGACCTGAACCTTACCAACGGAGATCCGGAAAAGGTAATGCAACCGGATGATTTTGCAGAGTTAATAATTTCTCAACTTAAGTTAAACCGGAGAGTATTTGTAAAAGACGCGTCTATTTGGTCAACCAATCCTTAAGGATACAACAGGCGATCAGCTGGTTTTGAGCTCAAGTTCAGGATCTGATAAATTTAGTTCAAGTGCCGAAATAATACTCTTTACCTGTTCTTTAAGAATTTCGGGTTTTATGATGCGTGCTTCATCGCCAAACGTCATAAACCATCTTGCAAAGCCATAAAGTGAACATGTGAAAAAAGTCATAGTGACATAATTTTCTTCAGGGAGTTCGAATACAAATCCATTATAATATTTCTGTCCGTCCAGATAATGGTGAATCCTCTTATTAACCTGAATGACCACTTCCTGCAATTCACGCTGTTTGCTTTCTCTTTTGAGATATTCCTGCAGGGATAGGTGTTCGTTCTGAAACGTAAAATCGGTTGCAGTGAGTTTTAAAATCCTGTCTAATCTAAAATCTCTTATAGCGTCCCGGGTTCTGCAAAAAGCGATCAGATGCCAGCAATCCGTGAAAAACACCCCAATTGGCTCGATGCACCTGACCGAGCTTTCTTGCCGATAGTGCGTAAAATAATTCATGGTAAGGGCCTTTTTTTCGGAAATACTATGGAGGATGACCGGAAGCAAGTTCAAATCAGAGCGACCGGATAACTGCTTATGCGTTTCGATAACCTCGATATGCGAACCCATAGTTTCCAGATAGTCTTTCTCCCCGTTTTTAAGCACTGCCTTAATTTTGTACATGGCAGATTTGTAATCCTTACTGGTCGCCGAATCGGTTAGTTTTTCCACCAATTTTTCTGCGGTAAGAAATGCTGAAGCCTCCTCTCTTGTAAACATTACGGGTGGCAGCCTATAGCCATCCACTAAAGAATATCCAACACCCGCTTCGCCAATAATGGGAATCCCCGCTTCTTCGAGGGCTTTAATATCACGATAAACCGTTCGTAGACTAATCCCAAAGCGGTTCGCGATATCCTGCGCCTTTACAATCCTTTGAGACTGAAGCTGGATTAAGATAGCCGATAGCCTGTCGATGCGGTTCATTCCAAACAAATGTTTGGTAATGATAAGTATTTGGTTTTGAAAATTAAGGCTGATTTTTCGCTTTTAGGTACGACAACAGAACGGTGTTTGTCAGCTCCTTTTTGACATCGATAAAATCAGGATATTCGATCTCCTGTGTACCAATTACAAAGCGGGGCTTTATCCTGAAGGTAACCACCATCTTCTGCTCGGTTTGTGAAGTGAGGAAATTAGTAACGGCCTGTTGGTTGGTTTGATTTGAGATGAGAGGATAAAAATCCTTGTCTATCCTTACCGGAACAAGAGCAGTGCCACCACTCGGGCTAACGGTGATCTGCTGGTCTATAAAACCGTCGAGAATCTCCGTATCCTGAATTAAAACTTTGTACTCAAACTTATTGATACCTGCCTCCTCGGTTCCGTTATTGGTTACTTTAAGTTGCAGTTTGGCCTTCACAGGCATTTTTTGCTGCATATAAGCAAATGCCAGTTGCGGAGCCTGGAAAATATTCAAACCGCCATTCTGAAGTAGTTGTCTGGCGTCGGTTCCAGCAATATAAACACTGTCTGCCGATACAATCTCGTAGGTACAAGATTCAAGGGCTTTTAACTTATCGGCCTGCTCTTTCACTTCGCAGGAAGTAAAGATCACCGCCATAAAGCCCAGTACCAGGCGATTTCTCATTCGTATATTCTTCATCCTAATATTTTTTAAGTCAAAATCATCATAGGCACATCAACGCGCCTTAACGATGTTCAGAACATTCGTTTTATAACCGAAAAATCAATCTAATGATTTAGAAGATTGAATTAATTAAGTTCTTCTCAAGGTTGTTATCGCTAAAACCCATTCATTATGTTTACAAACAGTACAGGTTTTTGGTTTAGAGATATCTTCCACATTTCCGCAATGCGCACAGGCATGAAGACCCGGTTTATGGATTTCAATACTTTTTTTATGATAAAGATCTGGATACAAGGGCAAGCCTGGCTGCACCTCTTTATCGTCAAAAAAAAGCAAACTGATAGAACCCGAGGTTTCGATAATTGCATTTCGAACCTGCCCCAAATGTTCTACATGGTTAATTCTTAACTCTGCAAAAAATTCATCCTGAGACAGATCCTCCTTATCAAAATCCTCAATCGAAAACTTACCGTTGCGAATTAAATATAAAGGCTTTCCTTCAATCAACTGCTCAAAGGGGAGAAACTTTCCACTTGCCCAGGTAACAGTGCGATACAGGCCTACAACCACAATAAATACTATCAGGGCCGGCACAATGCCCACATCTTTATAAAACATAGGATCGCCCGCGGCAGAACCCAGGCCGATGATGATGACCAGCTCGAAAATAGACAGCTGTTTAATGCCGCGTTTACCTGATGTACGCAGGGCTATCAGAATAAAGCAGAACATAATAACACTCCGCAACAACACCTCAAGCAAGAAATCTACCGGTTCATCACCAAGCAGTAAGCTTTCTAATTCTATATTATCCATTCCTGAGCTTTACCTGGTAACGTTTATTCGTCTAATAAGTTCAGTCCACTTTTGGCGATCTCGCTTTCAGGAAATTCCTCAAGCGTTTTTTCATAGTATTTTTTCGCTAATTGTGAATCACCCAGCTGGGCGTAGCACAAGCCTATATTGGTTAGCGACATTTCGCGGTAGCTCATTGCCGATGAACTTAAAAGCGTAATATAGCGGTATTTATCTAACCATTCATGACGGACAAAAAACTCATAACTCTTTTCGAAATGAATAATTGCCTCTTCAAACTTGTCTTGCTTAACCAGCTTCATTCCTTTATTGTGGTTATGAGGAATGAACGTTCTAAGTGCAAACGATATCAGCAGATAGGTAATTAAACCATATAAAGGCGGATCCGGAGCACGTAACTGATGCCAGAAAAATATAAGCAATATGGCGAACAGAAATTGCGGTATAAGGGCGAGCCAGGCTATTTTTCGCACTACAGAAATATTAGCACTCATTGAATTGGGGTTTTAGAATTGACAATATTACTATTCTTTTCTGAAGATGTATCCTTTGATGGTTAAAGTCAAACATCTTACCTTTGCTGTATGCAACAACCATTTGACATAGAATTAGGAGGTGTTATTTACTCGGTATTTCCTGAGGAGGAAGATGTCTATACCATATTTAAAGAAGGTGAAGAGTACATAAAAATCCAGAAAGACACAGATCAGCATTGGTTGAAGCTTGATGATGAAACAGATTTACCACTGTTTACAGAAGACCAGGAAGTTGACAACATCGGCCGCGCCATATCAGAGTACAAGGAAGAGGAAACCGACGAAGATCAAATATCAGAATAGCTATTTGATCAGCATCCTCACTTTAAACAAAATCGTTTTGCCATCGTCATTATCAGCTGTAAAGTATAAATGATACAGGCCCTTTCTGATTTCGGAGATAGCCACCGATTCAATTTTGGTATTGTTAAATACGCTGCTGATAACAGAAAACGGCACCCAGTTCAAGGTTGATATAGAATCAACGTCCAGCTTATTAGAGGCCTGACTAATTATTCCGAGATAACTCTGTCCGATTTCGCCATCGGCAATTGCGCTTTTCGAGAACTCTTCAGAACAGGTAATAAACAAAAGATCTCTCTTGGCAAAGAATGACAAGCCCGAGATACCGGCGTCGGGTGTTGGCGCTACAAAAGGAATTACCTTAACCTCGCCAATGCGTTTATCTTCGAAAAATCTTTCGGGAATGGTAATAAAATAATTGTGTATACCAGGACTGTTTCTTCGGTTCCCCAGAATAATCTGATCTTTTATTTTTGCGAAGCCCTCGATATTTAATTTCTCAATTTTCGACGATATTTTATCAAAAACGGCCTTAAGACTTGATTTTTTTATCTTTTTATCCGAGATGTCTATTTGAAAAATACTATCCCGATAAGGTGTGATAGTGCCCGAACCAAGCAGCCAAACCTGTTTTTTTATGATTTCAGAAGACTCAATATCGGGCTTAACCGGCTTAGGAATTCGCGACGATACCGATTTAAACAGATCAACACTATCAACAGAGTTCAAAGCGGTGTCAAGTATCAGCAAATGCCGCGCATCATCACCCATTAAGTAGAGCTTGCCCCTATAAAAATTAAGAGTAGATCCAGAGGGGTAATCGATTACCTTTACCTTCATCAACTCTCCTTTGAGTACCTGCCTTTCCTTATCCCGACAGGCTGCCAAAAGCAGAATAACAAAAAATGCAAAATTTGCCAAACGCATACGCATCATAACAGCAACAATGCTCTATGGTTTAACTGTTATTTAGAACAGTCCGGCGAGCGATGCCCCTTTTAGAGCAAATCGCTCAATTTTTTTCTCAACCTCGGGATCCTTAATTAATTCTGGCGCATGGTGAGGCTTTTTGCGGGCATCAATTATTAATGGACCTTTGCATCCCCAATGTTTGTTTTCGACAAAGCTATTGATGCCGTGAATATCATGAGAAGGATTGCTTCTCGTAAACGTAACCCAAACCAGGTTATTAATATTTGCCGCAGTGAAACCAGCATCGTCGCAAAGTATGAGCAAAGCAATATTGTTGTGCTCGTGCGATTTAAGATGCTTATTTAAGAGTTCAACCTGATTTTCGGTTTCCTCCCGCGAAACATACGCTGGAGATTCAACAGCCAGAACACCGGGAATTGCTAGTTTGCAGTTTTCAAACGGACGGGGTAAGCCAAACACAGCCGGTATTTCTTTTAAAAGCTCTCTTTTCACATCGCCGGCCGCTGCAAACACTACTTTGGAGCCCGTATTCAAATCGCCGCCCGTATAATCAAGTGTATCTATGGTTGTTTTAGTATAGAAATGCAGGTCGCGGGTAAAGTCGATACGCTCCAATATATGTATCAAAAACTCCTCGATGTTATGCGTATGCAACTCTGGATTGTCATCTTTTGCAGTGATGAACAGATATTTGGCCAGGCTTAACTGATTCTTACCCAATATATGATTAGCAATGGTTAAAATTTCCTGCGGCTTTCTGCCGGATAAGTATGGCGTATAGCGCTCGCTTCCAATAGCGAACAGAAGTGGGTGCACTCCGGCCGCATCCACAGCATTCACTTCGTGTAAACCATTTATTTCTTTTGGGATTGCAGAGCCTGTAATCTCGTGGATCAATGCGCCGAAACTGGTATCTTCTTGCGGAGGACGACCCACCACAGTAAAAGACCAGATTGGATTTTTGCGATGATACACATTATGTACCCTCATCAATGGAAATGGATGTGTAAGACTATAATACCCTAAATGATCACCAAAAGGACCTTCAGGCTTATTTTCGTTGGGATAAACAGTTCCGGTTATCACAAAATCAGCATCGGCCGAAATGCAAAAGCCCTCTCTATCGTAAAAATATCTAAAGCGGCGATTTCCGAGTGCCCCGGCAAAAGTCATCTCAGATAAACCTTCTGGAAGTGGCATTACTGCTGCTAAAGGATGCGATGGCGGTCCGCCAACAAAGATACTGACTTTAAGCGGCTGCCCTTTGGCGTTCGCTGCCGACTGGTGGACGCCAATTCCCCTGTGAAGCTGGTAGTGCAGTCCGATTTCCTGATCCTGCAAGTAATCATTTCCGTTTAGCTGGATGCGGTACATACCTAAGTTCGCATTCATCACCCCAGGCTTGTCAATGTGTTCTGTATATACCTGAGGCATGGTAACGAAAGCGCCACCGTCCATAGGCCAGTTCACAATTTGCGGAAGTTCCGAAATTTGGGTTCTACCGAAACGTATTGGTGCATTCCAGCCGCTTTTCATGGGCAAAGCCGAGAAAGCCGTTAACCCAACATTTAAATATTTCAAAGGATTTTTAGCGGCTTTTATGGGATCTGACTTCAAATCAACAAGCACCTTGATCTTATCCAGCGTATCCCTAAAAAGGAAGCGTGAGCGATCAAGGGTACCAAACAAATTCGAAACAGCCGGAAACTTGCTTCCTTTAATATTTTCGAAAAGCAGAGCCGGGCCCTGGTTTTCATAGACTCTTAAATGGATTGCAGCCATTTCAAGGTTAGGATCTACTTCTTCTTTTATACGTATAAGGTGACCGTGTTTTTCGAGATCGGAAACACAGGCTGATAAACTTTTGTATCCCATTATTTCAAAGGTACTAAATAGTTCTTTTTGGGGGATGAAGCCGGGCTTTTTGCCGTCAACTGCAAGCATCAACACTCAAAGCCTTAAAAGGACCGACATTTATTTTCCCAAAACCGTGCCCTTAATTCGCTGTTAAATTTTGAATATCTATGAAACGAGCGTTCCATTAGTTTAAAAAATTAATGTGACTTACATCTATCTAATGAAACTGACAGGCCGACCGAGAATTTTCACGTGGCCAAAAGTATGCCGTCTTTAATGATACATGCTGCAGAACCGTGAAATGCAGCGTTAATGCCTAAAGTATACATGAAAAATAGATAGATGTTCTATGTAAACTTAGAGGCCAAAGAAAAGTTTAAGGAAATCTTATAATTATTATTTAGGTCAGGCTACTGTTTCCGGAGCTTGTTCTATAGCCGGTTGTATTTCTCTTTTACTGTATAACTCTATCTTGTTAAGCACCTTTATTGCGATGGTGAGCCAGATCACTCCCATACATAAGCCGGCGATAACATCACTGGCATAATGTACGCGCAGATAAATACGGCTGATACCTATGGAAAGGATAAAAATCACCAGGAAGGAGATAATCAATATCTTAAGCCGGGAATTGATTTCTTTCCTGAAGATGAAGTAAATAATCAGCCCAAAGAAAGTTGCACTCATCATGGCGTGTCCGCTCGGGAAACTTAATCCTCTGGCCGGCTCCATAAGAGGAATTAAAGGCCGGGGCCGATTAAACAACATTTTCAATATCGACATTAACAATAAACTGCTCAGGGAAATGGCCGGAATCTTGATGGAATACCAACGATGCTTTCGTATGAAAAGAAAGTAGCAGATCAACAGCAGGTTAGCAGCGATCATTACCTGATAATTTCCGATCACACTTAGAAAAAGCATAATATTGGTTACGTTATCATGTATAAACGATTCAAGAAAAGTAAAAGCTGCCTGATCGAAGTCTTCTTTCTTATCCAGGAAAATATATTTAGCTATCGCTAAAAAAGCGATCCACGAAGACAGAAAAAGCAGAACTGTTAACAACGTTTCTGCGGTGAACAACATTACGCCTGCAATGGTACGCCTGTAAATCTTTTTTATTCCTCTAAACATATCATTCAAAATATCGCCACTGAAGATAAGCACATAACCCTTCTAATTCCGGGAAGATAGAGAAAGCGTTCACCCCCAACACATTTAAATCTGTACGGATATCCTGCAAACTTTCCAGAGGCACTTTGATCTTTAACAGTTTGTCAGAGAAAGGAGGTATTTTATCTAAGGCAAGTTTATGTTCAATTTCACCCGACGTTTGGATGGAAAACACTCCGGACTGGTTGTTTATACGCTGTTTTATAATTCGGGGTCTAAAGACCTTTGTCTCTGTAATCTCAAACGGATGTACAGTTTCAATATTTAAATCATAATCCTCGGGCCCGGTGATCAATACCCAAACAACAGCATTATTGATAGAATTCGAGTCGCCCGTCACTTTATTTGTTGCAAACCATAAAGCAGTGAGCGCATTGTTGGACCAGTCGAGCAAGCGGGTTGGAAGTCCGTAATGCTGACCAAGCGTCAGGTAATCCCAGTCGTCATACGATTGATGGCCTTCGATAAGCAAGGGGTTGGTCCGTTTAAATTCCTGCAAAAGAAGTCTTTCAGTTGACAATAGATCGCCCCGGGGATGCAAGCGGCTAATTTTCGGGATAAGCGGATGGTCATCAGACTGCCCGCGAAAAAGAAAATCATCGCTCTTTTTATCTTCTTTATACTGCTTGATGGTATTTAAATATTCTTCAACCGAGTTAACTTCCTCCTGAACGATCATAAATAGTATTACTAGTTAAATAATGAATTCTGAAATAAAAAGTTTTATCTATCACAGAAAGAGAGTTTGATTGGGCAATGTTTAACTTTGACGTTAATAGAAGCTATGGATTTTAAATTAGGAGAGTTTGTTCGTTTTGTAGACGAAAGACGTGAAGGATATATCACAAAAATATTTGACGACCAAATGATTGGCGTTACCGGAGATGATGACTTTGAGATCCCGGTTCCGGCTAATAAAGTTACCCGGGTGCATGGTCATACATATAAAGGAATTGAAAATCAGGCCCACCAAGAACCGATGATAACCCTGGCAGAGTTCAAAAGCAGTGGTTTTTCACTGGCGATTGCACCCGACGCGGCAAAAGGCTCTGTTGTTTACTTTTATTTTGTAAATGAGACCTCCTATCAACTTCTGGCAACTCTGAATACTGGAAAGGCCGGCCTTGTAAAGGGAACTTTCGCCGGAATTATTGCACCTGGCACTACAGCAAAGATCTATTCGGCTTCGCTTACAGAGTTGAACAACTGGCCCAACTTTCATATCGAAGCCATTTATTACAGTGGCCTGGAAACGAAACCGAAAGAGCCTGTTATCTACGATCTGAGGTTTACAGCAAAAAGTTTCTCGGGCGCCAAAAAGAACGTTTCTCTTTTAAAAACACAGGCATGGACAGTGCAACTGGATAAAGAAGAATTAGTTATCGATGCGGAAAAACTTAAAGAGAGTTTCTTTAAACCAGCAGAAGAAAAGAAAGAGATTGAAAAGCCCGCCAAGGAGATTGATTTACATATTGAAAAACTCCGTGATGATTATCAGTTTCTGAATAAGGACGAAATGTTGCAAATACAGGTGCAACATTTTCAAAAAGCTTTGGATGCCGCAATCGTGCACAAACTTTCTTCCATTGTGTTTATCCATGGCGTAGGTAACGGAAGTTTGCGTTACGAGATCCAGAAAGTGGTAAGTAAACATCAACAGGTTAAAACGTTTATGGATGCGCGTAAAGAACGCTATGGCTACGGGGCTACTGAGGTGATTTTGAAATAGGAAAAGTTTATGAGGGGGTAACGTCTAGATCGAAAGATCCAAAATCAATTCTTCGTCGCATGAAGCATTGCCACGTCGCCTGCCGTGGGCTATGTCTCACAGGCTACTGAAAAGTATCCAGGGAAATAGTTATACCGGGATTCGTTCAGAACCACCTGCAATCTTTTCACAAGCATCCGCAGTTTGTTCACAAGCACCCGCAATTCTTTCAGAAGCACCCGCAATCTCTTCACAAGCATCCGCAGTTTGTTCACAAGCACCCGCAATTCTTTCAGAAGCACCTGCAATCTGTTCACAAGCACCTGCAATCTCTTCACAAGCATCCGCAATCTGTTCACAAGCACCCGCAATCTGTTCACAAGCACCCGCAATATGTTCACAAGCACCTGCAATCTGTTCACAAGCACCTGCAATCTGTTCACAAGCACCCGCAGCTTGTACACAAGCATCCGCGATTTATGTGGGTGAAGGAAAACCGAAAATGGGGGTAATTATTGCGGTTAGATTCAAGCTTTATCAAGAGTTACGTGAAAAAGCAGCCTAAACCCTTGTATTTATCATAGAAATCCACGGAGGAGGAAGAACACAGGACCATGGAGAAGGACATTGTTTGCCGGTAATGAAATCAAACAATTAAGATGCCGGAAAACACCCCAGCTTCTAAAAACGAGCCCTACTCCTCTTCGGCAAAATTTGCCTGGTAAGATTTAAAAGCCTTGCTTACAGTATCTTCGAGCTGTTTTATATTGAAAGGCTTTTGAAGGATGTAGTCGGCACCTGCTTTTTCGGCCAGGGCATTAATATCGTCGTTGGCGGTAAAATAAATTACGGGAATATCGCGATATTCTGGATCGTTCTTGATGATCTGTGTGGCAACAATTCCTCCTTCGTCAGGAATTTTATGATCCATGAAAATTACGGAAGGGTTTATTGATTCTATTTTCTCGATCATGTTGTTACAGTCGGGAATAGTATACACTTCCCAATCAGCATCAGTCAGTACTAAAGCTACTATTTCTGATATACTGACATCATCATCACATACTAGGACACGTTTCATGGAATATTTGATTATCTAAGTCAGGTCATAAAACCTGTGTTAATATATGCAATCAATTATTCTGCCAATTTATCGAACTTGGTCGTCACTGCAGAATCTTTGAAAACTTTCTGCAACATAACCATTAATTCCTCCAGATTTATCGGTTTTGAAAGATAATTATCCATACCAGCCTCCCTACATGCTTCCCGGTCTTCGGCCATGGCATTCGCGGTCATGGCAACAATTACAGGCTGCTTCTCAAAATCAGTTCTGATACACCGTGTGGCCTCAAGTCCATCCATTTCGGGCATTTGGATATCCATAAATATGAGCTCATATACATGCTTCGATAACATTTCAATCACTTCCTTGCCGTTGTTAGCGAGATCGGGTTCGTAGCCAAGCTTATTTAGCACCCTTATTATCAGTCGCTGGTTAATCGGGTTATCTTCGGCTATAAGGATATCCAGAGGATAGTGTTCAGCGAAATCAACAGATAGCAGATTAGCCGGCTTCTGGTCAGGCACGTTAGTCTGCGCCTGATTTTTAAGCGCCATTTGAATCACCTTACATAAATGCTGTTGCTTTACCGGCTTTGTTAAAATTGCTGTAAACAACTGGGGGTATTTCTTTTTGCTTTCGTCGCCGATTGAACTAAGTAAAATAACAGGCAACTGGCTATACCGCTCTTTAATCGCAGTGCTGAGCCCTACGCCATCCATATCGGGCATTTGCATATCGGTAATTACCAGATCGAAATCAGAGTCTTTACTCAAAATCGACAAAGCTTTTATAGCAGACTCGGCCATTACCGGAACAAGATTCCATTGCTCCAGCTGAATTTTCAATATTTTTCGGTTTGTATTATTATCATCAACAACCAAAACCCTTTTGCCATCGCAGCCAACCAGCCCCAGGTTAACGTATTGTACCACCGAATCGGAACTGATTTCGGTTTGCACAGAGAAGGTAAAAGCTGTGCCTTCACCAATTTTGCTCTCTACCTTAATCTCTCCGCCCATCAGGTTAATTAACCGTTGCGAAATCGCCAGGCCTAAACCTGTGCCGCCATATTTCCGTGTTACCGACGAGTCGACCTGAGTAAAGGGCGAAAATAAGGTAGACAATTTATTTTCCGGTATCCCTATTCCAGAGTCGCGAACCTCAAAGCCAATCTCAAGTTTCTTATTTTCCGGCGCTTTTATCAGATTCACTCCAATAAAAACCTCACCTGCATTGGTAAACTTTAAGGCATTGCCCACCAGGTTAATCAACACCTGTCTTAACCGCATTCCATCACCCAGCAAATTAGCCGGGATGTTATGATCTACTTGGTAAATCAGATCGATCCCAATTTGTGCTGCATTAGCCGAAAACAGATCGAGAACTTCTTCTACACACTGTCTTAAATCGAAATTATGGATATCAAGTTCCATCATCCCCGATTCAATTTTCGAAAAATCAAGAATACCATTTATAACATTTAAGAGCGCTTCACCGCTAGTATGAATGGTTTCGGCATATTCCCTTTGCTCTTTGTCGAGCTTGGTTTCACACAGCAGGGCAGACATTCCGAGTACACCGTTCATTGGCGTGCGAATTTCATGACTCATTGTAGCCAGAAACGTGCTTTTTGCCTGGTTGGCTTTCTCGGCTTCTCTTCTGGCAAGTTCGGCTTCATTTCGTGCCAGCCGTTCTTGCTTTTTCTGCTCAACCAACTGCGAGTTTAACGCGTGTAAGTTTTCAGAATTGGAAAGAAGCTCCTGGTTGAGCTCTTGCAAATCTTCAGATTGCGTCTGCATTTCTTCGGATTGCGCTTGTAATTCCTCGTTTAATTCCTGTAAGCTTTCGGTCTGCTTTCTTACCTGGGCAGTACGTGCTTCGACCTCCTCCTCAAGCAGCCGCTTCTGTCGCTCAATGCGATTCATCCTGGTTTTATAAACTGAATATGTCAGCAGCACAATGAAAATTATTGCCAGAGAGATGAACCACCATGTTCGGTAATATGGAGGCAAAATGCGCACCTTCATTGATATTCCCTTTTCATTCCAAACCCCGTCGTTGTTGGCTGCCTTTACTTTAAACACGTACTCGCCGGGATTTAGATTCGTATAGGTGACTTTATGTTCGGAGCCGCTGTAGTTCCACTGCTTATCAAAGCCAACGAGCATGTAGGCATATTGATTTTTTTCAGGAACAATGTAATTTAAAGCGGCAAACTCAAAAGTGAAAGCGCTTTGGCTATAGTTCAGCGTTATTTCTTCTGTTTCAGTGATATTTTTTTCGAGCAATGAACCTTTCCCGCCTGCATTAACTTCTTTTCCAGATAAGAAAAACCTGGTAAATGCAATCTCCGGAATATGTTTATTGTAAGGAATGCTGTCTGGATGGAACATGTTAAAACCGCTGATCCCCCCGAAGAACATGGTGCCATCTTCGGCCTTGAAACAAGACTCGCGTTTAAATTCGCCGTTCTGCAAACCATCGGCAGAACTGAAGTTTTGGAATATACGTTTACCCGGATCAAATTTGGAGAGTCCGTTGGCCGTACTAATCCATAAGTTTCCATGACCATCTTCCAAAATACCAGCTATATTGTCACTCGGAAGGCCGTCCTTCTCTCTGAAAGAAACAAATCTTTTCTTAGCCTTATTAAATAAATTCAATCCTCCACCACCGGTTCCAATCCACATTCTTCCCTTACTGTCTAGAAAAAAACAGTTGATCATATCATTACTGATCCCATATTTGCTGCCACTGTGTTTGTGGCTTATATAGGTTTTATTACCCGCATTGTATATTCCAATACCCTTATCTGTACCGATCCAAAGGTTATTATCCCTATCCTCGGCCAATGTTAAGATAGTAGTGGGCGACTTTTTATCGTCAGAGGGATTGTAAGCAATCTGTTTAAAGGTTTTTGTTTTTAAATCAAACTGATTTAATCCACCTGTCCACGTACCGAGCCAAATAGTTTGGCGACTGTCGACAAAAATCTTGTTAATTCTATTGCTTGAAATAGCTCGAGGATTTCTTTCATTCTTTCGGAAGTTTATAATTTCGCCGGTTTTCGTATTTAAAATATCAAGTCCTGTGTTATGGGTTCCAAAGGCCATAATATCTTCGGATATTTTAGCAACAGTATATATATTTTCGCTACTGATGCCTTTATAGTGGTTAAATGATTTATCCGTTGGGTTAAAAACGTCAACGCCATCATCCGTACCCAGCCAGATATTATCACCCGATCCTGAAATAGCCTTTACTACCGCATTATTCAAAGAATTCCGTTCATTTGGAACCGGGAAATAATGATTAAACTTTTCCCTTATCGGTGGAATGTAACTTACACCTCCACTATTGGTACCAAGCCACATTCCTCCTTGTTGATCGCGGTAAATAGATCTTACAATGTTGTGGCTTAAACTTTTGCCGTCAAAGAAATCGCTCTTGTAACGCTTAAATGTATTGGTAGCGTAGTTAAATATCGTCAAACCAGCACCCTCCGTACCTATCCATAATCTGCCGGCAGGCCCTTCACCTAAAGCTATTATTTCATCTCCCGACAAAGAGTTCGGATTAGCCGGATCATGTTTAAAGTTTTTGAAAGTATTGCTTCTTCTGTCAAATAAAGACAATCCCTGATCGGTGCCAAGCCAGATCTTTCCATATCGATCTTTTACAATTCCTTTTACATTGTCGCCCGCAAGCGAAGCAGGGTCAGAATCGTGGTGCTTGTAATGCAAGAACTTTCCGGTTTTCACATGGTAAATATTTAAGCCCGACGCAGTTCCTATCCATATTTTCCCTGGTTCAAGTTCCTTTATCTTGTTGATATCATTGTCTGCTATACTGGCATCCGTTCCGTTTGCAAAAAAAGATTTCACACGATCTGTTTTGGGATCTAAAACATATAAGCCCTTCTTCGCTCCGATCCATAGCACTCCCCTGGAATCGTACAGAAGAGTCTTTACAAAAACATTGGCCCCCAGCTCATAATGAATAAAACTATCGCTGGCTCTGTCGTATCGGTCAAGACCGTCGATCCCTCCCACCCATAACCTGCCCAACCTGTCTTCGTAAATCTTACTGATGTAGTTGTTCCTTATACTGGATTTTTTCTCAACATCGTTTCTGTATACGGTCATGGTATATCCGTCGTATCTGTTCAGACCATCGCGGGTAGCAAACCACAAAAACCCTTTAGAATCTTTTATTATGCTGGTTACATTACTTTGAGAGAGACCATTTTCGGTATTTATTCTTCTGAACTTTAAATCCTGAGTATATGCGGTAAGACTGAGAGCCAGGAATAATAAACTAAACAGAATCCGGTTTATATCTTTACAAAAAAGAAGGTTCATAACGGCATTTTGATATGCTTATACCTAAGTCTCAGCAAATAAGTTACAGACTTGACAGGGCCGCTCATTAAAGAAAAACGATACATTGAAACGCTCGGGAAGTGCAGATTTACCCCTTCATTATGGCTATGTTCCGGCGTGGCTGGCAGAGCGCATGGCAAAGCTTGGCCTTGCGGTTACAGAGGCGATAATTGCCGAATATGGAAAAACTGAACTTTTGCGAAGACTGAGCGACCCTTTCTGGTTTCAAAGTCTCGGGGCGGTTATGGGCATGGACTGGCATTCGTCGGGGATTACAACCTCGGTTATGGGGGCGCTAAAACGTGCCGTTAACCCACATTCTAAAGAACTGGGCATCTACATTTGCGGTGGAAAGGGAAAATCGTCCAGGGCAACTCCTGCAGAGTTGCTTGCCATATCGGAACGAACAGGAGTAAACGGCGATTACCTGGTGAAATGCAGCAAGCTTAGCGCGAAGATTGATAACACCGCCATTCAAGACGGCTTTCAACTTTACATGCATAGTTTTATTCTGAGTGATGAAGGCCTTTGGACGGTTGTACAGCAAGGCATGAGCCCTGGCAATTCAACAGCCCGGCGTTATCATTGGCACTCTGCAGATTTCACATCCTTTGTTGAAGAGCCACATACTGCTATTTTTGGTCGTAATCAGGGTGAAATTTTGAATTTAGTTTCCAAAGAAGCAGGCTCTTCAAGGGCCGGTATCATGGAGATAACTTCCGATTCTCCTGCTAAAATGATTGCAGAGGCGCAGCGACTGATTATGCCATCGCATCATGATGTTCGGGCAAAAGACGTGGACATTAAACGGCTTGGGAGCATTTTATGGCTAGCACACGAGAAACAACCGGCAGATTTTGAAGAGTTGTTACTGCTCAAGGGTTTAGGTCCACGAACATTACAATCTCTTGCACTTGTTAGCGAAGTGATACATGGTACGCCATCTCGCTTTAAAGATCCGGCACGCTTTTCCTTCGCCCATGGTGGAAAAGACGGCCACCCTTTCCCGGTTCCTGTAAAGGTGTATGACGAAACAATCGCGACCTTACAAAATGCTGTCCAGAAAGCCAAAATTGGAAATTCAGACAAACAACAAGCTATCAGGAAACTTTCAGAAATTGCAATTCAGGCAGAAAAGGACTTTATTCCCAACGCCAATTTTGAACAATTGATAGAAAAGGAACGCAATGAATCATGGAAATACGGGGGACAAACAGTATTTGGAAAAGCTCAACCTCCTAAAGAAGGGCAATTGAAACTTTTTTAACCTGTCTGATCTTTACGAGCCCTGATCATTCTGTCTTTTCCCTGCAGATCTTTTCGCAACTCGGCAATGAAACCATTTTGCTGTAATAATGCCACCGTCTCTCCGCCAAAGCTTTCATTTATTTCCAGGAACAAGTATCCTCCCGGTGTTAAATAAGTTTGCGAAAAGTTAACGATCGAGGCATAAAAGAGCAATGGATTTTCATCAGGAACAAAAAGTGCCTCATAGGGCTCGTGCTCCAAAACATTGGCCTGCATTCCCTCCTTCTCTGCGTACGTGATGTATGGCGGATTACTTACAATGATATTGAAAAGCAAATCATCGCGCCCCTGAGGTGTGACTTTAAAATCAGGATCCAGGATATCACCTGATATAAGACTGACATCTACCTTGTTAAATTCGCAATTTTTCCGCGCAACTTCGAGTGCATCACCTGATATATCAACACCGAAAACCTCCAAATCGGCAATATTCTTTTTCAAAGCTATAGGTATACAGCCGCTGCCTGTACCAATGTCCAGAATGTTTTTGCAGGCAATGTTTTCTGATTTAACGCTGTTTATTATCCAGTCCACCAATTCCTCTGTTTCTGGTCGTGGTATCAATACCGAGCTATTAACCTTAAAACGTAAGCCATAAAAATCCACCTCACCCAGCACATGCTGCAGCGGCTTGCCAAATCTAAGTTCATCTAAGATCCGGATCAATTCGGTTTCCTGTATCAGCTTTAAATCGTTATTCTTATGAAGTAAATAGTAGCTTTTACTGATGCCGCACACATGCTGAACAGCAAGGGATGCAATAGCCTTAATTTCATCCTTCTCGTAAAATCCAGGCATCTGGTCCAAAAAAATCTCTTCTATATCTCCTATGGTCATGTTTATTATCTTCAATTAAGCGGCCAGAAAAAATTACTTTGCTAATTTAGCCCTTAATTGCATAACACATAAATCTTTCAATTTGTTAGAACACCAAACATACATGCGCCGATGCATTGAACTGGCACAACTCGCGGCTGGAAATGTCAGTCCTAACCCAGTGGTCGGTGCAGTGATCGTTTATCAGGACAAAATAATTGGCGAAGGATACCACCAACAGTTCGGTAGCCATCATGCGGAAGTGAATGCAATTAATGAAGTGCTTTCGCGATTTACCGACGCCGAAAAAATGCTTAGCGAATCGGTAATGTATGTTAGCCTGGAGCCATGTGCTCATTTTGGAAAAACCCCGCCATGCGCCGACCTCATCATCAAATACCGTATTCCAAAAGTAGTGATTGGCAGCGCCGATCCATTTGATCAGGTGAACGGAAAGGGTTTTTATAAGCTTAAGGATGTCGGAGTGGAGGTGATACAGGGCGTGCTAGAAGCAGAATGCCGGTTTTTAAATCGCAGGTTTTTTACCAGGGTTCAACGTCAGCGGCCGTATATCATTTTAAAATGGGCACAAACGGCAGACGGCTTTTTTGCACCGGATGATGGAACTCAAAAATGGATAAGTTCGCCCGCTTCAAAAATCCTGACGCATAAATGGCGATCTGAAGAAGATGCCGTTTTGGTGGGAAAAAACACTGCTTTGATTGATAATCCACGGCTAAACGTGAGGGAAGTAAAAGGCAGAAACCCCAAGAGAATCGTTGTTGATCGTCATTTAAATCTTCCCTTAAATCTGCATCTATTCGATCAAAGTCAGGAAACTATCGTTTTTAACGCAACGAAAACCGACTTGGTTGGAAACATCAAATACCTCGAACTCGAAGATTTTGACAACCTGCTTCCTCAGCTTATTTGTTATCAGTTATATCTTATGGATGTTCAATCGATAATTATTGAAGGAGGTGCTAAGACCTTAGAATTATTTATCACTGCCGGTTTATGGGATGAAGCACGAATCTTTAGCTCTGCCGAAAACTGGGGCAATGGTATCAAATCGCCCATTCTGTCGGGACAATTGATATCTGAAAAAAAAATCGGGACAGACCTCTTGAAAATATTGTTAAATAATAAAAAATAGAAGACATGCCAGTTTTACATTATAACAACGCAAAAGTACAGACCCCTGCCAAAGGCTTAGAAAGAAGGCTTGTACACCTCGAAAAATTGCTCACCGCAGTACTGGATTTCAGTAACGGACCTCAGTCAGAACCCGATCCAATGCATTCTCATCCGCACGAACAAACCTGCTACATTGCAGAAGGCGAAGTTCTGTTTTTTATGGAAGATGAAGAGCCTCAACACTTAAAAGCCGGCGACATGTTCTATGTACCATCAAACAAAATGCACTGCATCCAACTCCTTACTGAAAGAGCGAGATTGGTAGATAGTTTTTCACCGGTAAGAGAGGATTTTATAGGTTATTGATTTAAGAGCAAAACCATCTCCCCTGTTTTTTGTCTATTGATAAAATTCAGTATATGCATGCTTTTAAAACACACTTCCCAATCAAAGGCGTACGAACGGATGTTACGGTTACTCCGGTTGAAGACAATATGTTTGCTATAGAGCTTGAAAGTGCCGATGCTTTTGAAGAGGATAAAGATCCGAAGCATGAAACTGTAGCCAGCATGAAGGAGCCTCATATGATTGTTCAGAAAACAAAATCACAGGATTGGGTAATTCTGGAAACAGGCTCATTTAATCTTTCGCAGGAAGATTTGCAGGAACTTGGAAAAGCGATCGAAAATAACTCGCCAGGTTTAATTTGAGCTATAAGAAGCTTTGCAATGCCAGTTCGTAGCTTTTAAGTCCGAAACCGGTAATTATCCCCTTGCAGTTTTTTGCCATCAGCGACACGTGGCGATATTCTTCGCGTGCATACACGTTCGAGATATGAACTTCCACAACAGGCGTATTAATGCCGGCAATTGCATCCGAAATTCCAACAGAGGTATGGGTGTAAGCGCCCGCGTTCATGATGATTCCATCATAACTAAAGCCAACTTCGTGAAGTTTATTAATAAGTTCGCCCTCTACGTTACTTTGATAATACGAAAATTCAACAGAATTGTATTTTGAACTCAACTCTTTCAAAAACGGTTCGAAACCGCTCTCTCCATAAATAGATTTCTCTCTTGTACCAAGTAGATTTAAATTTGGACCGTTAATGATTTGTATCTTCATCGCTTCAAAATAACAGTTTTAATTTTAATACTGAAAATTTAAATGGCCGACTGGAATTCTTCTCTAAAAGGATTTAAAGCGTATTTAAGGTTGGAGCGGTCTGTATCTGAAAATACGGTAGAAGCTTATCTGCGCGACGTAAACCGCCTTTTCGAATACACCGAAACCATAGGGGGAAAAAATCCGGTGGCGGTAGACATCGCCGATCTAAAGAACTTTATTGTTTGGGTTAACGAATTGGGTATGCTGGCTACTACGCAGGCAAGGGTTCTGTCTGGTATAAAGGCATTTTATAAATACCTCGTTTTAGAAAATCTGATACAGAAAGATCCTGCATCCTTACTTGAAAGCCCCAGACTCACCAGAAAATTGCCAGACACCCTAAGCATCCCGGAAATTAATGAGCTAATTGCCGCCATTGACCACTCGAAACCCGAAGGAATGCGAAATAAAGCTATGCTGGAGGTATTATATGGTTGCGGACTGCGTGTATCCGAGCTCATAAATCTTAAAATATCAAATCTCTATCTTGATGTCGAATTTATTAAAGTCACCGGCAAAGGCGACAAAGAGCGATTGGTTCCTATCGGATCGGAAGCGGTAAAATTTTTGCTAATCTACCTCAACGAGATACGCGTTCACTCTATAATCAAGCCCGGAAAAGAAGATTACGTATTTTTAAATCGCAGGGGAATGCCTATGAGCAGGGTGATGGTCTTTATAATTATTAAAGCGCTGGCAGAAAAGATCGGTTTAAAGAAAACCATCAGTCCGCATACATTCCGTCATTCTTTTGCAACTCACTTAATTGAAGGCGGCGCAGATCTACGCGCAGTGCAGGAAATGCTTGGCCACGAAAGTATCACTACAACAGAGATTTATACCCACTTAGACCGGGATTATCTAAAAGACACCATTATCCAGTTCCATCCAAGAAGTTAGTCAAAAAGTCTTATAACTCTCTTCTTTTTCTTCCGAAATTACTGGGTCATTTACTGGCCTGGCCGATTTGACAGAATGGTACAAAAAGGGCAAAACAACAAAAGGGCAGATGATATGCATGATTTGCATTACTGTATCCGGGGCATTTGCTATGGTAATAATCAGGTAAGTGATGGCGTAAATATGCAGTAAAACAGTTGTGATATTCACTTTTTCAGACATGGCATGTTATTTACAGGTAAGTGAATAACGCCGTGCTTCGGTTTATGTTTTATGATCAGTAAAAAAGAAGTGTCCTGACAGTTAACAAACCGCTAATCTTATGTTAATTCACTCGATTAGATCTGATTAACTATCAGGACACCTGGAATCCTTAACCTATTTATTCGGCTGCGGCGTAAAGCGTAGATACGGCTTTACTATCCTGTGGCCTTTTGGAAATCTTGCGGGGATATCTTCCGTCTTTATCGCCGGAGTTACCACTACATCCTCACCTTCTTTCCAATCTGCAGGAGTGGCTACGCTGTAATTCGCGGTTAACTGCAAAGAATCTATAACCCTCAATATCTCTACAAAATTTCTTCCGGTTGAAGCCGGATAAGAAATGATAAGTTTAATTTTCTTGTCGGGACCGATAACGAACAGCGAACGAACTGTATGGGTTTCAGAAGCGTTTGGGTGAATCATACCGTAAAGCTCAGAGACTTTTTTGTCTTCGTCGGCAATGATCGGAAAATTAACTTCTACGCCCTGGGTTTCGTTGATATCCTGAATCCATCCGTGGTGCTTATCCAATGGATCAACGCTAAGTGCGAGAACTTTTACATTTCGCTTCTCAAATTCTGCATTTAATGAAGCTGTTTTCCCTAGTTCAGTAGTGCAAACCGGGGTATAATCTGCGGGGTGTGAAAACAAAACAGCCCAGCTATCTCCAAGATATTCGTAAAAATTAATTTCTCCCTTGGATGTCTGTGCGGTGAAGTCTGGTGCGATATCGCCTAATCTTAAGCTCATAGTTTTAATATTTAGGTAAGCATTAATAATCTACTAAACTAGTAGATTTAAACACTAAAGAAAAATATTGTTTCTGTAAAAATATTAATCTGACTTAGGGATGAATTTCGGCAAGGATAAATCAGAGCCCAGACGTTCATTCAATTTTCTGATGGTATAATCTGCCAGGATGGGGGTGTCTTTTTCATCGTGCTGATGCAAAAAGAAGTAAATCGATTGTAAGCCTTTGCTGGTCCAGTCGGCCAAACGTTCTACCCATTCATCAATCCTTGAATAATCTGTGGGGTGCAAACCATTCCCAACGAAGCGGATAAAGGCATGCGGCGTGGGCAATTCCATATGTACACAATCACGCCTTCCCGAAGCATCGGTAATGATACTCCCTTTTTTAACCTTGTACAACAAGTCGAAAAAATCCTTACGGGCGCCGGCATCACTATACCATTCAGGATGACGAACTTCCACAAACAGGTTGAAATCTTTTGGCAAATGCTCAAGGTAGTCCCTCAGTATATCGAAACTCTTCGGGCCGAAATTATCGCTAAGCTGCAGAAAGCATGGCCCTAAATACTCACCAAACTCCGAAATACTCTGGAGGTATTGAGTAGTATCTTCTTCTGCGTTCTTAAGACGCCGAATATGACTTATGCTGCGGGTTATTTTAGGGAAGAACTTGAAATCTTTTCCCTCAACTGCCGCCTTTTCTTTCCAGGTTTTGATTTGCTCGGCCTTTGGCATCTGATAAAAAACGGCGTTTAACTCGATGCTGTTGAAGTGCTTTACGTATTCGTCCAGAAACTTCGCTTCTTTAGTTTTGGGAGGATAAATGAGCCCCACCCACTCTTTTCTCCCCCATTTAGCACAACCTACGTAAAGATCCGGAATATCCAATTTCGGAGATTCATTCAAAACCTTTATTGTAAGTTCTGGATCCGCTGGTAAGGTGAAGTTTACTTGAGGAAGCTGATTGTCAGGTATTTTTCCAAAATCCATAATTTTTAGCTATTCACCAAAGGTAATAAGAAACCGTATTCATTGATATGGCGAACCTTATCATTTAAAACAGAACCTTTAATTTGTAGTTTATTATTTATCCCGTTTTACGGGACTAAAATATGATCGTAACAGAAGAACAAAAAAGAGAGGCACATGCCTTTTATAAAGAAGCACTTGGATTACTGGAAGAATGCGGAACGAATTTTATGTTGGGAGGCGCTTTTGCCTTTTTCAATTATACGGGCATTTATCGTGATACTAAAGACCTGGACGTTTTTTGCAAACCAAGCGAATACACCAAAATCATGAAATTCTTTGCCGAAAAGGGCTATCGCACAGAGCTTACAGATGTAAGGTGGCTGGCCAAAATTTTCAAAGGCGAGTATTTTATTGATCTGATATTTGATACGGTAAATAATATCTGCACGGTGGATGATACCTGGTACGAACATGCATCGCATGGAGAATTTGCGGGGATGCCAGTTAAATTCATTCCTGCTGAGGAATTAATCTGGTGCAAAATATATGTTCAAAACCGGGAACGATACGACGGCGCTGATGTAAATCACATCATGCTAAAACATGGAAAACACCTGGATTGGAAACGAATCTTATTTCGGTTTGACGCCCATTGGCATTTACTTTTATCACAGATTATTACCTTTCAGTTTGTGTATCCGGCTGATTATCATGACATCATCCCGAAGTGGCTGTTTGACGAGTTGATGAGTCGCGCCAACGAACAATATGATCTGCCTCCTGCAATAGAAAGAGTATGCCGTGGACCGGTAATAGACCAGACCCAATACATGGTGGATATTAAAGAATGGGATTATAAAGTTTCAACCATTAAGACAACCTAGCGATGGAGGAGCAAAACAGATTAACCAAAGTGGCCGCAGTTGGAGATATACACGTTAAGGAAACCGACAAAGGCAAATGGTCAGAGTACTTTAAAGAAGTATCAAAAAATGCGGATGTATTGGTGATTGCCGGCGATTTGACGGATACCGGCGATGAACAGGAGGCTCAGGTACTTGCCGACGAACTAAAGTCATGCAGTATTCCGGTTGTTGCAGTTTTAGGAAATCATGATTTTGAGAAAGGCAGGCATAAACTGATCAGGCACATACTCCAAAACGAAATGGTGCATATCTTAGATGGTGAAGCAATTGTGATTGGAAACGTAGGTTTTGCCGGAGTAAAAGGCTTCGGCGGAGGTTTCGACAACCACATGCTGTCAATGTTTGGAGAAGGTGCGATGAAAGCTTATGTACAGGAAGCTGTTGACGAAGCCTTACATCTCGATCGGGCCCTTGCACGTTTAGACGAAACCGCCGATATAAAAAAGATTGCGGTTCTACATTACTCACCTATAAAAGGAACCGTAATCGGCGAATCAGAACAGATCTTTCCATTCCTGGGATCATCCCGGCTTGCCGAACCGTTGAGCCGGCGCGGTGTAGCAGCCGCATTTCATGGCCATGCCCATATCGGCACACTCGAAGGCGAAACACCCGGGGGTGTTAAAGTATATAATGTGGCCAAACCTATTTTACTGCGCGAAGGCTATACCATACCCTATTTTTTGCTCGAAGTATGATACATATCCATTGAAATACAATGCCATTATGCTTAGCTTTGCAACATGCTAACCCGACTGGGAATACTTGTATTACAACTTTTCTCTCTTTTACCTCTCAGAATACTTTACCTCCTGTCGGACTTTCTGTATGTAGTACTTTACCACGGCGTAAAATACAGAAGAGCGGTAGTGGATGAGAATCTTGCAAAAGCTTTCCCAAACAAAAGTGAGACCGAACGGAAAATAATAGCCCGGAAATACTATCGCTATCTGTGCGACCTCATTTTAGAATCCGTAAAAATGATCAGCATTTCTAAAGCTGAAGCGATGGAGCGTTTTAAGTTTGTAAACCCTGAACTTCTCGAAGAATACTTCAGCAAAAATAAGAGCGTTATTGCTGCTGCCGGGCATTATGGAAATTGGGAAATGGCAAGTAATATCGGGCTGGTGACCGATAAAAAGATCCTGGTGGTATATAAACCTCTTAGCGACCCTCAGTTTGAACACTTTTTGAAAAAAGTCCGCTCACGGTTTAACGCTAAGTTGATTCGGATGAAAACCTCATTCAGAGATATCCTATCTCACCGTAAAGAATGTACTGTATCCATTATCGTAAGCGATCAAACACCAGTTCCCGGCGACTCCGTATGTTTCACTACCTTTTTAAATCAGAAAACCGCTGTCTTTTTAGGAATAGAAAAACTTGCAAAAGCCTATGATTATCCGGTGCTGTTTTGTGATGTGAAGGTGGTAAAAAGAGGATATTATACCTGCGAGTTTGTCCCTCTGGTTGACGAACCCAAACTTGCTTCAGATTTGGAGATCACAGAAGCTCATGTCAGACATCTCGAAAAGAAAATTTACGAGCAGCCTGAATACTGGATCTGGTCTCATAAACGCTGGAAACACCACTTTAATAACTAAATACGGGTCTTGGGCGCATGACCTTTGGATTCTCTTTGCTCTTCCAGATTTCTCATAATTTTGGTGAATCCCCGATGCGACTTTTTTGTATCATACAAGGGAAACACCAGGCCGCTGCCCCAAAACACCGATCCATCCTTGCGTACGTGAAAACGTTCATCAATCCCTTTTCCATGCTTCAACGCATTTTGTAATTCTTTTTCTGGTTCTTTTGCTTCCTGATCTTTTTCCGTAAAAAATATCCTGGCGTTTTGACCGATAACTTCTCTCTCCGAATATCCCAGCACCCTTTCCGCACCCTTGTTCCAGCTGTTTACATCGCCCATTTGATCGGTGGTAAACACTGCGTAGTCTTCGAGGCTCTCCAGCACCTGCCTGTAAAAGTCTTCGCTCATCCTGAAGTAATTGTCGTCCAAAACCTCGTCAGATTCCAAATCGGGCATTGATTCATTCTCCGGCAGGTCGATGACCACGGTAGTAGTATTATCGATGCCGCAAGACATTTGCATGGGTTCCTGGGTGATTTGATAATAAACCTCATACCCCCGGGGCAGATTTCCGGATTCGGGCCTATCTTTTACAGGAAATAAGGTAATAGTAACTGTTCCCTCATCAGGATGCTCAGTACTGGCAGCCAAAACATATGTGTATCCTTTTTCGATGAGGTAACCTAGTATCCGCGGTGTTAGTGGTATTATCATTTGATAATGGATAACCTCAAAAAAATAATATTGTTTAAGGCGTTAAAAGCGATGTGTTACCTTTGAGTTCCAAATTATGGTCTGATGTCTGAGAACAATTCTACCCGGTTAAATAAATACATAAGTGAAAGCGGCATCTGTTCCAGGCGTCAGGCAGATAAATTCATTGAAAACGGAAGCGTATTTATTAACGGAAAAAGGGCTAAAGTTGGCGATCAGGTTTATCCCGGAGACAGGGTGATGGTCAATGGCAATACGATAGAACCCCGTGCCGAAGAGGACGCAATTTTTATTGCGTTTAATAAACCCGTAGGGGTTACCAGTACTACCGAGGCGAGTACCAAAAACAATATCGTTGATTATGTGAACCATAGCGAACGGATCTTTCCGATCGGGCGGCTTGATAAAGACTCACAGGGCCTAATTTTTCTGACCAGCAATGGCGATATCGTAAACAAAATTTTAAGGGCAGGTAACAACCACGAAAAGGAATACCTGGTAACCGTCAACAAACCACTAACAGACGAATTCATCACTTCCATGGCCTCTGGTGTGCCGATTCTTGGAGTGATGACCAGGAAATGTGTAATCACCAAAGAAAGCGCCTTTGTTTTTAAGATCATTTTGATACAGGGAATGAACCGTCAGATCCGCCGTATGTGCGAGCAATTTGGATATGAAGTTACCAAATTGGAACGTACCCGTATCATGAACGTAAGCTTAAAAGGCTTGCCTTTAGGCGAATGGCGCGAACTCACAGAACAGGAACTTAGCGGAATCTTTAAAATGATTAAGCTTTCCAGTTCTACTCAGGAAGCGTCAAAAGCCAGTACCCGAAAAAAAGACGAATTTGCGAATGAAAAACCCTCAAAAAGACTGAAGTCGGGTTCTAAACCACATAAAGAAGTACATACAAAAGCAGCAAAATCTTCGGACAGAAATAGAGATAAGGCTAAAAACAGTTCCAAACGGCCAACTTCCAGCCCTTCGAAAGGTAAATCTGGGGGGAAAGCACGAGGTAAGTCGCCTCGTCGTTAATTGCTTTTAAAAGTAAGAAGAACGTTGTCCGAATCAGACAAATAGAGTCTTCCGTTTCGTATTTCAAATTTCTTAACTTTCCTCAGATTCGACATCATCTGCTCTTCCAGATTCATTACCCCGTCGCAAAACATTTTGGTAGATGTAATTTCCTGAAAAGTGATCTGGTTGTCGCCCATTCTCTCGTAATCAGCGCTTATACTGTTGCAAAAAGCCTTTCCCTGAACTTCCAGATCCTCCCCATCAAATTTCAAATAAGCTCTGCCGTTTGACACAACAGCTTTATGTTCAATTGCAGTGAGCTGCCATGAGGGCCCGTCGAGTTTGATGGAAGCATTCTCCTGCTTCAATGCAGTACAACCAGAGAAACAGAGACTGGTAAGTATGGCGAGTATAATTGTTTTCATGTTGATGTTTATTCTTTTAAACAATTATAAACGGAGTATGTTTCAAAGTGCCGTTTTGTTCCGGCTAAATATGCTGCGCGATAACAAAGCCACTGGCCCAGGCCCATTGGAAATTATATCCTCCCAACCAACCTGTTACGTCAACACATTCGCCACCAAAAAATAATCCCGGAATCTTTTTCGCCTCCAGGGTTTTAGACGATAAATCATCTGTTGCAACTCCTCCGCGCATCACTTCCGCTCTTTCATATCCCTTGTCGCCCGCGGGCTTCAACCTGAAATCGTGGATGAAGGCCGTTATTGTATCGAGTTCCTGTCGGGTTAGCGAGGCTACATTTTTATTCACAGGAAGATACTTTGCAAGAGACTCAGCAAATTTTCTTGTGTACAAAGATGACAGAACGGTTAACAACGTTTTGGTACCATTTTGTTTACGTTCACGCTCCACCAGGTCAGAGATGGCTTGGTGGGGCAACATATCGATTGAGATCGATTCGCCGGGACGCCAGTATGAAGAAATCTGCAAAATTGCCGGCCCGCTCAATCCCCAATGGGTAAAAAGTATATTTTCTTCAAAACTGATCCGGTGATTGCTAACGCGACAGAAAATACTGTTTCCGGCCAGATTAGCGAACCACTCTGCATCTTTACCAGTGATGCTTAGCGGCACCAAAGCAGGGGCAGTTTCTACCAGACGCAACCCAAATTGCTTAGCCAGTTTCAACCCAAAATCACTTGCACCCATTTTTTGCACAGGTAGGCCTCCCGATGCAATCACCACTTTTGACGATTTAATTTGCTTGGCTTTTCCGTCTTGCTCGTACATAACAGTGAAGCCATCTGCTGTTTTTTCAACACTTTTCACATCGCAATTGCATCTGATCTCCTGTCCTAAATCACGGCATAAGTTTGTGAATACTTCCACTACATCTTTTGCTTTATTACTTACCGGAAACAGCTGGCCAAGGGTTTTCTCTTGCCCCTCTATTCCGTATGAGCTAAAGAAACTAATGGTATCCTCAACCGTCCATTGCGAGAATGCAGATTTAGAGAAATGCTCATTTTGAGAGATGAAATTCTGCGGTCCGCTGTAAAGATTGGTATAATTGCATCTTCCGCCTCCAGAGATCAGAATCTTGGCGCCCGGCTTTTCATTTTTTTCCAGAATCAATACTTCTTTGCCTAAAAAGCCGGCTTGTACGGCGCACATCAAACCACAGGCTCCACCGCCAATTATAACAGCATCAATCATTTTCCTGCAAAATTAACAAGATGTATGGTAAACCTATGAGATTTCTGAAACTGCCGTACTGGCAAGAAACGGCAAACCTATGAGGTTTTAGAAACCTCATAGGTTTTACATCCGAACTGTTCCAGATTTAATTTTAATTTTTACCATCTATACGTATATTTGCAGCTCCCGATTTAATCAGGAACCCAAATTATGGTAATTAGCTTCACACATCACATGCATCATACTCATCGCCATCATGGCGATAGATAATATGTATGTTTCTACGTGAAACTGTTCCTCCGAATAATTATTGGTCTGATTAATAAAAAAATAACACTTGAAAACACTCAAAATAGCTATCCAAAAATCGGGTAGATTAAACGAAAAATCTGTTGAGCTTCTTAAAAATTGTGGTTTAAGCTTCGAAAACTATAAAAGCTCACTAATATCTCCTGTATCAAACTTCCCTTTAGAAATTCTTTTTTTAAGAGATGATGATATTCCTGAATATGTCCAGGACGGCATTGCCGACTTAGGCATTGTTGGAGAAAATGTAATCCACGAGACCGAAGTTGATGTAGCTTACCTGCAGAAACTAGGCTTTGGAAAATGCTCCTTAAAATTGGCTATTCCAAATAATTCTGATATTCAATCCATCTCTGACCTAAACGGCAAGTCGATCGCTACGTCTTACCCGGTGATCCTGAAAAAATTCCTTGCTGGCCATAACGTCGTGTCTGATATCAGAACGATTTCCGGATCCGTTGAAATTGCACCCGGACTTGGCTTAAGTGATGCTATTTGCGATTTAGTTTCGACCGGGGGCACGTTAATCAGCAACGGTTTAAAGCCTTTCGGCGATGTTATGTATTCGGAAGCAGTTCTAATTGGCCGTAAAGGCGAAGAGCAAAACCCGCTGATTGTTGAATTGATAGATAGAGTTCAATCAGTACTTCGTGCTAAGGAAACCAAATATGTGGTTTTAAATATTGAGCGAAAAAACATTGAACAAATTAAGGCGCTTCTGCCAGGGATAAAAAGTCCGACAGTGGTTCCATTAGCAGAAGAAGGTTGGGTAGCTGTGCATACCGTTATCCCTGAAAAGGATTTTTGGAGCAAGATCAGTCAGCTGAAAGCAGCAGGTGCTGAAGGAATTGTTGTAATGCCGATTGAGAAGATAATTTTATAGAAGTTGGTTGTTGACATCGACAAGAGCTATTTCCTTTTGAATGTCAACAAACCGAGAAACGGAATAAAAGATGCTTAAAACTCATATTTACCCCGAATTAAACCAAGCTCAAATCCGGGAATTAATCTCGCGGAATATTGATGCAGATAATTCCATAGAGGATCGTGTGCTGTCTATTATTTCTGAGGTAAGGCAGAATGGTGATATAGCATTGCTCAGCCTGGCCGAAAAATTTGATGGGGTAGTTCTTAAGAAAACGTTCCTTGATAAAGGTGAGATCAAAAACATCGCGAACGCCATTGGCGAGACTCAAAAACAAGCGATAGATACTGCCTATCAAAACATAAAGAAATTCCACGAAAGCCAGTTGATTACGGAAGCAAAGGTAGAAACGATGCCTGGCGTAAACTGTTGGAGAGAAACCAGAGCCATTGAAAAAGTGGGCTTGTACATTCCCGGCGGTACTGCTGTTTTGCCGAGTACTTTTTTAATGCTTGGGATTCCGGCAAAAATTGCTGGTTGCAAAGAGCTAATTGTTTGCTCTCCTCCGCAAAGAGGTAAAGACAGCGAATTGGTTAACAGCTATATTGCCTATGTGGCACAACTGCTTGAAATTGAGCGGATATATCTGGTTGGTGGTGCTCAGGCAGTGGCTGCTATGGCCTACGGAACGGATAGTATCCCAAAAGTGGATAAAATATTCGGTCCCGGGAATCAATACGTAACTAAAGCAAAAACGATTATCCAGTCGTCAACTCAGACGGCCATCGATATGCCGGCTGGGCCATCAGAAGTGTTGGTAATTGCAGATCAAACGTCGAATCCGGTTTTCGTAGCTGCCGACCTTTTAGCGCAGGCTGAACATGGAGTTGATTCTCAGGCCATATTAGTTGCAACATCACAAGAAATTATTCAGCAAACAATTGCCGAGCTCGAAAAGCAACTGGCTGTTTTGCCGCGAAAAGAGATCGCTGCAAAAGCAATAGACAACTCGTATGCAGTGCTAGTATCAGACCTGCATGAAGGGATGACATTCAGCAATGAATATGCTCCCGAACACTTAATTCTGGCAACAGACAACTGGCAGCTCATCACTGCTGAGATAAGTAATGCAGGCTCCGTTTTCCTTGGAAATCTAACTCCCGAAAGTGCGGGAGATTATGCGTCAGGAACAAATCATACCCTGCCTACCAGTGCCTATGCACGCTCGTACTCGGGTGTTTCGGTCGATTCGTTTGTCAAGAAAGTCACGTTCCAGCATCTGTCGCCGGAAGGCGTTAAAAATCTGGGAAACACCGTAGAAGTTCTGGCGGAGCTTGAAGGACTGCAGGCGCATAAAAATGCGATAAGCGTAAGATTACAATCACTAATTGTCGACTAGCTTGTCATTTCGAGTGCGACGAGAAATCTTTTAGATCTCTCCTATCGTCGAGATGACAAAACGTCGAAAAGCTTAACACAATGGAATTTAACTTAAACAATCTCTTAAGAGAAAATATAAAAAATCTTGTCCCCTACTCTTCCGCAAGGGATGAGTTTAAAGGAGAAGCCTCAGTATATCTCGATGCAAACGAAAACAGCTACGGTTCACCAATCGCTACTCCTTTTAACCGTTATCCAGATCCTTTACAATTTGCCGTTAAAAAACGCATAAGTGAGATAAAAGGCGTTCCGCCACGAAATATCTTTTTAGGAAACGGAAGCGATGAAGCTATAGACATTCTTTTCAGAGCATTTTGCCGCCCGGGAATCGACAATGTAATTACGGTACCTCCTACTTACGGCATGTACGAGGTTTCTGCTAACATTAATGATGTTGCCATCAAAAAAGTCCCGCTTTTACCAGACTACCAGTTAAATCTGGACGAAATTGCTGCGGCGATTGATGAAAACACTAAGCTTATTTTTATCTGTTCGCCAAATAATCCTACAGCTAATTCAATAAACAGGGACGATATTGAAGCTATTCTGGCAAACTTTAACGGACTTGTAGTTATTGATGAAGCCTATATTAATTATTCACGACAGAAAACGTTCATTCAGGAACTAACAGAATACAGCAACCTGGTTGTACTTCAAACACTTTCAAAAGCATGGGGATTGGCCGGACTACGCATTGGGATGGCGTTTGCCAGCGAAGAGATCATAGAAATTTTTAACCGGGTTAAGCCTCCTTATAATATTAATCAGGCCTCGCAGCAACTGGCTTTGGAGGCTTTGAATAATATAGACCAGGTAAACGCATGGATAAAAGAGACTATTTATGAGCGCGAAAAACTGGTAAGTACTTTAGCGTCGTTGCCAACCGTTGTGAAGATCTTTCCTTCTGACGCAAACTTTATTCTGGTAAAAACGACCGATGCTAAGGGCATTTACAATTACCTTGTAGAAAGAGGAATCATTGTACGCGACCGTTCTAAAGTGGAACTTTGCGAAGGAAGCTTAAGAATAACTGTGGGTACGCCTACCGAAAACGAGAAATTAATTGAAGCATTAAAATCCTTTGCAGGATGAGAAAAGTATTATTTATAGATCGCGACGGGACGCTTTGCCTTGAACCCGAAGATTACCAGGTTGATTCTTTCGAGAAATTGAAGTTTTATCCTGAGGTATTTAAATACCTAACCAAGATTGCCGAAGAACTGGATTACGATCTGGTTATGGTTACTAACCAGGATGGATTAGGTACAGAATCTCATCCGGAAGAAAACTTTTGGCCGGTTCAGAATTTCATCATTGATGCTTTTAAAAGCGAACGCGTGGTGTTTAACGAGGTCATTATCGATAAAACTTTTCCGCATGAAAATGCACCCACACGTAAACCGGGCACAGCATTGCTGACTCATTATTTTGATAAGGAAAGATATGACCTGCCTAACTCATTTGTAATTGGAGATCGAATTACAGATGTAGTTTTAGCTAAAAATTTAGGCTCAAAGGCTATATGGATTAAGCAGAATGAATTTTTGGGTTCTGACGAAATAATTGAACATGTTGAGGAATTAAAGGAATTCATTGTGCTCGATACAGCCAACTGGAAAGATATTTACGAATTTCTGAAAGTGGGTAAGCGCGAGATTGTGCATCAAAGAACTACCAAAGAAACTGACATTCGCATCAAACTGAACCTCGATGGTACGGGCGAAGCAAAAATCTCAACAGGTTTACACTTCTTTGACCATATGCTCGAACAAATTGCACGACACGGAAGTATTGATTTAGAGGTAAATGCAAAAGGCGACTTACATATAGACGAACATCATACCATTGAAGATACTGGGATTGCTTTGGGCGAGGCTATTGCCCAGGCTTTGGGTGATAAACGGGGTATCGAGCGCTATGGCTTTTGCCTTCCGATGGACGATTGCCTTGCACAGGTAGCTATTGATTTTGGTGGAAGAAACTGGATTGTTTGGGATGCTGATTTTAAGCGGGAAAAAGTTGGAGAAATGCCTACCGAGATGTTTTTCCATTTCTTCAAATCGTTTAGCGATGCGTCAAAATCTAACCTGAATGTAAAAGCCGAGGGTCAGAACGAACATCATAAAATCGAAGCTATTTTTAAAGCTTTCGCGAAAGCAATCAAAATGGCGGCGAAAAGAGATGTGAACAACATGCAATTGCCGAGTACGAAGGGAGTGTTGTAACCCCTATCCCCTACAGGGGGATGCAAACGTGAATACCAAATGGAAATTTCGAATGAGCGGAGATAATACTCAAGATTTAAGCACCTACACTCCCCCTTTACGGGGGAGTGCTGGCCAAGAGCGGAGCGGGGCGCTAGGCATCATAAACTACGGCGCTGGAAATATTTTCTCCTTAACCGCCGCTTTGAACAGACAAGGCATCCCATACGCGATGATCAATTCAGTTGACGAATTCGACAAGTTTGAGCGGTATATCATCCCCGGTGTTGGACATGCGGGTGCGGCTATGCAAAAGCTTGAAGAAAGCGGAATGGTGGCTAAAATTCTCAACACAAAAAAGCCTGTCTTAGGTATTTGCGTTGGGATGCAATTGCTCACCGAATTCTCTGAAGAAGGAAATTCGAAACTTCTTGGTGTTGCTCCTGTCAAAACACGCCTTTTTTCAGAAAACTTAAAACTTAAGGTACCTCATACGGGTTGGAACAAGGTTAGCTCAACGATTGATAATGAATTATTTAAGGGATTAGATCAGGAAACTCACTTCTATTTTGTGCATTCCTTTTTTATAGAATTTAATCCTAATTTTACACTCGCTTCGGCTGACTATGGAATACAGTTTTCAGCGGCGCTTAAAAAAGATAACTATTACGGTGTTCAGTTTCACCCGGAGAAATCTGGCGAGGCTGGCGAAAAAATATTAAAGAACTTTTCATTAATTTAAGAAAACTATGTACATAATTCCGGCAATTGACATTCTTGACAAGAAAGTTGTTCGTTTGAGAGAAGGAGATTACGCGCAGGCTACATTTTACGACGTAACACTAGAGGAAATGATTGAGAAGTACCAGTCTAATGGTACCGAGTTTGTCCATATCATTGACCTTAATGGCGCAAAGGGTGATTTCAGCAACCAGGAATACCTTTTCAATATTATTCGCAAAACAGAAATGAAGGTTCAGTACGGCGGTGGTGTAAGAAGCATTGAAAAAGTTAAAGAACTGATTGACGCAGGTATCCACCGGGTAATTGTTGGAACTCAGGCATTAACCAACCCCGATTTCTTACCATCTTTAAGTGAAACCCTTTGCGGAAAAGAGCAATGCTCTGATCAGATTGTGGTAGCGATTGATGTACTTGACGAAGTAATCAAGTATTCCGGATGGATGGAAAGTTCTCCGATCAAATTAAGAGATTATGTTGACCGCTGTTTGAACCTTGGGTTTTTCCGGTTTCTATGTACTGATATTAATAAGGATGGTAAACTTGGCGGTGCCGGTATAGAGCTTTATAAGAAATTGCTAGATCACTCTCCTTTCATAAAATTAATTGCCTCAGGGGGGATCAGCTCAATGGAAGACATTGAAACCCTGAACGATATAAAAGTTGAAGCTTGCGTTGTTGGTAAAGCTATTTACGAGGACCGGATTACAATTGAAGAAATTAAGGACTGGAACCTGAAATCTTTAATCTCATTCTAAATACGACGTATAAATTGAATATATCAAATCTATCAAAGGAGCCTTTGCCTGTAAAGGCAAAGGCTCCTTTGGCAAAGAGAATAATCCCCTGCCTCGACGTTAAAGACGGGCGTACCGTAAAGGGCGTGAATTTCGTCGATTTGCGGGATGCCGGGGATCCGGTAGAGCTTGCGTGGCAATACTCTCAGCAGGGAGCAGATGAGCTGGTGTTTCTCGATATCACTGCTACACACGAACGCCGGAAGACCATGGTGGAGCTTGTTAAAGCAGTTGCTCGCCAAATAAATATTCCCTTTACTATCGGCGGGGGAATTAACGAAATATCAGATGCTGATATCCTATTAAATGCCGGAGCTGATAAGATCTCAATTAACTCTGCAGCTGTTCGCAATCCTGATTTTATAGATGAATTAGCCGCAGCTTTCGGAAAACAGTTTGTAGTAGTTGCGGTTGACACTAAACTCGTCGAGGGGACAAACCTTGTCCACCTAAACGGCGGTCGTATTGCTACCGAATTTGAAACGGAAAAATGGATTAAAGAAGCCGAAGAACGTGGGGCTGGAGAAATCCTTCTTACCTCTATGGATCACGACGGCACCAAGGCGGGCTTTGATAATTCACTATTAAAAAAAATCAACGACACGATTTCCATCCCACTAATTGCATCGGGAGGAGCTGGCAATGTCCAGCACTTTATTGATGTGTTTGAAAAAACGAATGTTGACGCAGCGCTGGCAGCTTCCGTTTTTCATTACGGGGAAATCCTTATACCTTCGCTGAAAGAAGAGTTAAGAAAACATAATATTGAAGTGAGGCTATAATGACTATCGATTTTTCAAAATCAGACGGACTTGTTCCGGTAATAATACAGGATGAGAAAACCCTTGAGGTGCTTATGCTGGGATACATGAATGAAGAGGCCTTTGAAAAAACCAAAGCAATTGGAAAAGTAACCTTCTTCTCGCGATCTAAAAATCGATTGTGGACTAAAGGCGAAGAAAGTGGCAACTTCTTATATGTAAAAAACATTAGTCTGGATTGCGACGCGGACACTCTTTTGATTAAAGCGGATGCAGTAGGCCCGACATGCCATACAGGTTCTCGAAGCTGTTTCAAAACTAACTACAATCAAAACTTCCTTTTCAAGCTTGAAGAGATTATCGCAGACAGGTATAAAAATCCTGTAGAAGGATCTTATGTAAATAAACTGCGTGCTAAAGGTTTAAATAAAATAGCACAAAAGGTTGGCGAAGAAGGAGTTGAAACGGTAATTGCAGCGTTAAATGAAACGGAACACGACTTCATTAACGAATCTTCAGATTTACTGTTCCATTTGCTTGTGTTACTACGCGAGAAGAACATCACGCTTGAAACCCTTGCTAAAAACCTCGAAAACAGACACCAATAAGCCATGGTAGAAGCTAAACAGGCGGCGCTATTATCCGGTCATCAAAATCCGGTGTATGCAGTTGAAGCTTCTCAGAAAGCCGGAATAATCTTTACGGGTGGAAATGATAAAGGGGTCGTAGAGTGGAGTTTAAAAGACATGACTTTCATTAAAGTTTTGATGCCGGTAAAAAGCTCGGTCTATTCTCTTCACGCACCAGAATGTTCGCCGGTGTTAGCCGTTGGTGAAAGAAGCGGGGTAATAAGCCTGTTTAATTTCGTCGAACAGAAAATCGCAGCTGTTCTTGATCATCACAAACTTCCAATTTTTGATTTAAGCTCCGTAAACAGGAAGATGGAGCTTCTCGCAGCTTCGGAAGACGGAACAGTATCGGTGATCGATCTGAATACTTTTAAGGTACTGTATACTTTCAAAGTATCTGAACTTACGGTGCGCTGCATCGCCATTAGCAAGGATGAGAAAACCGTTGCTTTCGGGTGTAAAGACAATAGTATTCGAATTTATAATCTCGAGGATTATTCTTTTATTACCGAAATAAACGAACATACCTTACCAGTTACATCGCTTCGCTTTTCGCCGGATGGCAGATATCTTTTATCAGGGGGCAGGGACGCTAAATTAAACATTTGGAATGCTTCAGATTATTCGCTGAAAGAAACCATCGTTGCTCATATGTTCGCCATTTACGATATTAAGTTTCACCCCACAAAACCATACTTTGCAACTTCGAGTCGCGATAAAAGCATTAAGATCTGGGATGCAGAAGCCTTTAAGCTTAAGAAGGTTATCAGTCGCGAAAAAGGCATGATATCTCATAGCCACTCTGTAAACAAAATATGCTGGGAAAACTCTACTGAATTACTCATTTCTGTAAGCGATGATACAAACGTAATGGTTTGGAATATTGAGTTTTAACGGAGTTACCCTTTCGAACCTTCGATTTCATTCTTTTTTGCTAGTTTAAGCTAAATATTAGCTCATACCTGGTAAAATGAAAATTGCACTGGCTTCCCCTCCTATTCCCAAGTCGATAAACGACGGTCTTTTCTGGCTTGAAAAGCTGGTGAAAGACGCAAAAGAAGAATCTGCGGAAATAATCTGTTTCCCGGAATCTTATCTGCCTGGTTATCCTGGGATGAAGTATCCGGCGGAAGATCGCAGTCAGGAAAGTCTTCAATCGGCGCTGACTACAGTACGTAAAATTGCATCAGAAAACTCCCTAACCATTATAGTACCGATGGATTGGCACCATACGGAGGGCTTAATGAACGTCGCTCATGTTATTTCTAACACAGGAGAAATATTAGGGTACCAGACTAAGAATCAACTCGATCCTTCAGAAGATAACATTTGGATTCCGGGAACCGAGCGGAATATTTTCGAGGTAAACGGCCTCAAATTTGGAATCACCATATGCCATGAAGGATTTCGTTACCCTGAATCAGTTCGATGGGCCGCTCAGCAGGGAGCACACGTCGTATTCCATCCTCATTTTACTGGAAGTGATACGGAAGGATTGTCGCTAAAAGAATGGGGAGCTCCTTCAAATCCCTATTACGAAAAGGCGATGATCATGCGCTCTATTGAAAACACCATTTACTTTGCGAGCGTAAATTATGCCTCGAGATATTCGGAATCGGCAAGCTCGATTATTGCACCGGACGGCATCTGCGCCGCTCATGCAGCTTACGGAGAGGTTGGGATAACCGTGGCGCAAATAGACACGGCGCTGGCAACTGGCTTCCTGGCCAAAAGGTTTAAAAACGAGCTTTATTAACAGAGTTTTATTACTTTTAAAAATGAATAAAAAGAAAAGCTTCCTGGCTCTGTGTATAGGGATTTTTTTCATCCTGAATACAGATGCACAAACAGTAAATGATACACTGAACGCCCCTAAAGCTGTACTGCCAAACGTGTACGCTGATCCGCACATTGCAGTGTTTGGTAAAAAATTTTATCTCTATCCTACTACCGATGGTACCGTTGGCTGGGCTTCAACACAGTTTACCTGCTGGTCGTCAAAAGATCTTGTTAACTGGAAATCCGAAGGAACCATTCTGGATCTGCCGCGTGATCTAAGCTGGGCAAAAGCCAGAGCCTGGGCTCCTGCTATCGCGAAGAAAAATGGGAAATATTACTATTACTTTTCGGCAGATGTGAATATAGGAGTTGGGATATCTGATAAACCTACCGGACCTTTCAAAGATGCTTTAGGAAAACCTCTTATCCCGAAAGGAGCACTAAAGGGACAAATGATAGATCCCATGGTTTTTGTTGACGATGACGGCGCCGCTTACTTATACTTCGGACAAGGCAATTGTAACATTGTGAAGCTTAACGACGACATGATATCATATGATGCTTCAAAAATAATAAGCTTTAAACCGCCAGGATACAACGAAGGGTCGTTTGTCTTCAAAAGAAACGGAAAATATTACTTGATGTGGTCGGAATACGACACCCGGGATCCCAGATATTCGGTAGCATATGCAACGTCCCACTCGCCTATGGGCCCTTTCGTCAAGGCTTCCCGAAATCCTGTTTTAAAGGGCAAGGGTATCGTTAAAGGTGCTGGCCATCATTCGGTTGTTCAAGTGCCCGGGAAAGACGAATGGTATATTGCTTATCACCGTTTCAAAATTCCGGACGGGAATGGCTATAACCGGGAAACCGCTATTAGTCCGATGCGCTTTAACGATTCGGGAGAGATCTTGCCGGTCGATGTCTTTGAAAAATTAAAAAAGGTTAAGATCAAAAACTAACCCATCAACCGATGTACTGAAAGCTCTGACTTTAGGTGCAGATGCCGTATTAGTAGTCGGCCGATTTGTTATGGCCTCGGTGCCGGTGGTGCAGAAGGAGTTACCAGGGTGCTGAATATCTTGAAAAAAGAGTTTGAAACTGCCATGATACTGTTCTGGTAAACCTAATTTAGAGAGCATTGACCGTTCAGCGATACTTTAGCATTTGCCTTGCCGCCCGCCTAAAAATCACTTTCCGAATTCCTGGACCCAAAATCCACCATAGGAGTAAGCCCCCATTTCCATAACGACAGGATCCATCATTGCCTTACAATGACTTTCACTTGCTTTCCACGCGGAAATAACTGCCGCCGTATTTTTGTACCCCCGTCCGATATTTTCCAAAACAGTTGTGCCCTCATATCCTACGGCTGCAGCACGTTGAAATGCAGAGGTTCCTTCGGGAGAGACATGCTCGAAATAATTTCTGTTATACATGTCCCGGGCATGTGCTGCGGCAGCATCGGCAAGCTGAACGTTCCATTTTAGCACAGGAACCTGCGGCATAATATCTTCTCCGCAAATACAGCCGGCAGCCCTGAGCTTATTTACCGTGTCTAGCATGGTTATTTCCACTTTTCCCTCAGGCATGTCATTATCTTTCTTGCAAGAGATAAAGAGAAATATGGCTACGACAAAAAGCAGAACGTCGGAGTTTCTCATAACGCGATATAGGTTAAATGGCTGTACCTTCTTTCAAAGATAGCACTTTGACAAATTCAAGTTAGATTTAATCGAATATCTGTAAACGCCTGAATTCGACAAAGAACTAAATTATTTTTTTAAGATACCTTTCGCATAATATTGCCGTTTAAGAGCTGTTGACATCTGCCTGCTATTAGTTTACAATTGAGGCAACAATGATACGGCATTAACGTAGACCATTAAATCGTCATTTTACTCTATTGTTATAGGTTTGCAGTTTAAGAAGCCTATTTTTGTTATATAATATATGGAATTCATTAGCCAGGTTTTAGACTTTCTCTTACACATTGACACCCAGATCGCAGAAATTAGCCAGACTTATAAAGTCTGGACATATCTTATCCTCTTCCTGATCATATTTGCTGAAACTGGTTTGGTGATATTTCCTTTTCTTCCCGGAGACCCACTGTTATTTGCCGCGGGGGCGGTAGTAGCAACCGGCGAAACAGGCATCAATATTTATCTTTTGGCCTTAGTCTTGTTTATTGCTGCTATAATTGGCAACCAGGTAAACTATACTATTGGGGGCTATACAGACTCCAAAATATTCAAACCCGGAAATCGCTTTTTGAAACCCTCCTATTATGCTAAGACCAAGCTCTTTTTTAGGAAGCATGGTGGTAAAGCTGTGGTTTTCAGTCGCTTCTTCCCAGTATTAAGAACTTTTGTACCCTTTGTGGCAGGTGTTGGAAAAATGGATGCGCGCTTATTTGTGATCTATAACATCACGGGTGCATTTGTATGGATAGCGGGTTTCCTTGCGCTGGGATATCTTTTCGGTAACCTGACAGTAGTTAAGGAGAATTTTGCCATTGTTGTAGGTGCAGTATCGGTATTTACAACCCTGCCTCCGATAGTTGCGGCCATCGCTGCTAAGTTTTCGAAAAAACAACGAAAGCTAAGCCTGAGCGCAGCGTATGCAGTAAGTAACTCAAACCCAAAAAAGTAAAAACTTTCGCGCCTTCTTTTTATTCTTTATACATACCGGGTGCTTTGACTCTTAAACCTAAGAAGATCTAAGCACCGATAAAGCTATGTATTATGGAAAAGCTAAAATTTGGAGATAAAGTAAAGCTGGACGATGGTCGCGAAGCTATAGTTCAGGAGGATCAGGAGGATGGATCTGAAGAAGTTAAGCTTATGATCGAAGGTGACGATTTTGCTCATGTGATGGAAACCGGGCATCTGAAGAAGTTAAGCGAGACAGAGTAGATCGGATCTTTGATAGGCTTTAATAACTGGAACCTAACGAAACCGACCTTTCCTGATTATTCCAAACTGCGAGGCAACTAATTAGAGAAGCCGTCTGGTCAGACATAGTATTTTAGTCCGTCGGTTTTTATCTTTCCGGCATCCAGCAAATTTCGCAAACCGTCTACCCTCTGGGTTTCATTGCCTGAGTGCATAGAGCTTATCAGCTCGTCTAAGGTTAAATGATTTTCGGCCAGTAGTTCCAGAATCTCGAAGGTCATGCGTTCGAACAGAGAACTATTGGTGGCCGACCGCTTCTCTTCGATGCACACATCACAAACTCCACATTTATCGGCATGGGGCTGGTCAAAATATGCAAGCAAAAGCTGGCTTCTGCATTTTTGTGCTTCTGCATAATTGATTACCGCCTCGATCTGACTTTTCATGATGAGTTTGCGCTGCTCGATATATCTGCCATCGATAAATACGTTAGAGCTATCCAGGCGGCTTTTAAGATATTGTATCTGAGGCTTATCAGTTTGTTTGAGATAACTTAGGAGCTCCAGTTCCTCCAGCTTTTCGAGCGTTTTAACCACCTCCTGCGTGCTTATGCCGGTGCGACGGGCAAGATCGCTTTCGCGGATCTGCGAATATTGCTCAAAGAGCCCACCATACGATCGCAAAAGGATTTTAATAAATGAATCGAATTGAGAATACTCGATCTGAAAGCGGTATAAATCTTCCGCGCCGACCATAACCCTAACTCTTGATGGCAGGTAAACACTTTCGCTTAACGCGATATAGCCGTCGTGCTCGAGAAATTTTAGTGCATTAAGGGTTTTTATGGGATCAAGCTTGAAACGTGAGCAGAAGTTACCAATATCAAACTCGAGAGTTAGCTCCTCCCCTGCCCCATAAGCCAACTGAAAATAGTTGCCAAGAGAGTGGTAAATCTGTTTAATTTCTTCAATCGAAGGAAAACTTAAGTTAAATTTCTTCTCCAGCGCTAGCCTGTCCGATTCATTATATAGCAATACCGCAAAGGCTTTTTTCTCGTCTCTGCCTGCCCTTCCTGCTTCCTGATAATAGGCTTCTAGACTTTCGGGTAAGTCGAGGTGCACCACAAAACGAACCTCAGCTTTGTCAATTCCCATTCCGAAGGCATTTGTAGCAACAATTACGCGGATACTTCCATTTTTCCAGGCCTCCTGTTTATCGGCACGAACCGGAGTGGGTAGGCCGGCATGATAAAAATCGCTGCTTATACCCTCTCTGTTTAACATCCGCGCAACTTCCTGGGTAGCACGCCGGTTTCGGACATAAATGATGCCTGTACCTTTTACTTTTTTTGCTATCGCGATGAGCTTACGGAATTTATTCTCTTCTGTTGCGACGATATAACTCAGGTTTTTCCGTTCAAAACTTTTACGAAAAACGTTTTTCTGCCTGAATCCAAGTTTATCCTGAATATCATCAATAACTCCCTCGGTGGCGGTGGCCGTGAGGGCTAAAATTGGCACCTGCGGATGAATATCGCGTAAAGCGCTGAGCTGCAAATAAGGCGGCCTGAAATCGTAGCCCCATTGCGAGATACAATGCGCTTCGTCGATGGCGAACAGGCTGACATTCATGTATTTTATCCGCTCGCGAACAAGATCAGACATGAGCCTTTCGGGAGATAGATAGAGAAACTTAATCTGGCCGTAAACGCAATTGTCAAGTAGGATATCAACTTCTCTTTTCCCCATCCCAGAGACTATAGAGACTGCTTCGATACCCCTCGCTTTAAGGTTCTCCACCTGGTCTTTCATTAACGCTATGAGCGGTGAAACCACGATGCAGATTCCGGGCTTTACCATCGCCGGAACCTGAAAACAGATAGATTTTCCGCCGCCAGTTGGTAACAGAGCCAGTGTATCTCTACCGCTTAAAACGGATTGAATGATATCCTCCTGTAAGCTGCGGAAAGAATCAAAATTCCAATAGGTTTTAAGTGCCTGGTAAATTGTCATTGGAGGCAAAGCTAATAATGATAATGAATTTACAGCGGATGGTGGCTCTGGAATTTGCAATCGGACACCGGAGAACTGAATTCAGAGGGCAGACGAATCCAGAGCACAAATGGTTAATGCTCGAACGTCACCTAAATCTTATTCCAACCTTTTTGCCTGAAATATTTTCCAGAATAGGCTTAAAAATGGTAAGTGCGTTTTCTTTGGTCTTTCCCAGAACGTTCATTTCTTTTGCGTTTTGCAATAGCCTTTGCTCGGCAAGCTTGTAGATCCCCTCAATCATCTCTTGGCGGTCGCTGGGCGACCACACTCCGGAAAGTTCATATACTTTAGAACGCTGATGATCCAACTTTGTGTAACAGATCTCAGGGTTGGGCAAGAAAACGGTTACTGAGTCGTTGGCTGATACGATATCCTCTTTCGCTACTTTTGTAAGATCAATGCATCCCACCACTTCGCCGGTAGCCACGAAAAGTATGCGCTTATCCGGAAGCAATGTTCGGGTCACCTTCTTTTCAATCACGTCTTTCATCGAATACTTTACCAGTTCCAGCTTTCCCATATTGGTAATTTTCTCTATCATCACATCCTCGTTGATTTCTGTCCTCGTAACGAAAAATTGGTTGCGTATATAGAAGAACATGAAAATCATGAACAAAATGGTTGCGACAGAAAATCCAAGGATGAGAGCTGTGCGGAGCTTAAGTATCTTGTTTATCATATATCATTAAAACGAAAAAAGTGCCCAATCAGGCACTTTTTGTTTGAATTTTTTCTTCGCTGACCGTTTCAGTCTTCTTTGCTAGCTTGTGGGGGCGTCTTTTCCCGAACGAACCCATTGTAATTTTACCTCTTTTGCTTTTTTTATCTCCTTTTCCCATAATGATAGTATTTGAAAAGGAAACACGGGTGAGCTATAAAAGTTTCAGAAGAATATATTAAGCCATAACATGCTCTTTCGCTGCAAGATACCTCTCTGCTTCCAATGCGGCCATACAGCCCGTTCCGGCGGCCGTTACAGCCTGACGATAAACTTTATCCTGTGCATCTCCGCAGGCGAAAACTCCTTCGATATTGGTCTGGGTGGTTCCAGGCTTGGTAATAAGGTAACCGGTGTCGTCCATATCCAACCAGCCTTTAAAAATATCGGTATTAGGTTTATGACCGATGGCTACAAAAAATCCTGTAATGTCGAGAACTGACTCCTCCGTTGTTTGGTTATTTACCACTTTAACACCAGTAACAGTTTGCCCGTTTCCAATGATCTCAGTGGTTTGAGTATTGTAATGCACCTCGATATTCGGAGTGTTTAACACTCGGTTCACCATTGCTTTTGACGCTCTGAATTCATCCCGACGCACTAATAAATGTACTTTGTTACAAAGTTTAGCCAGATAAGTAGCCTCTTCTGCTGCGGTATCTCCCGCACCAACAATGGCGACATCCTGTCCCTTAAAGAAAAAACCATCACAAACGGCGCAGGCAGAAACCCCGAAGCCATTATATTTTTGCTCACTTTCCAGTCCGAGCCACTTTGCAGAAGCTCCTGTAGCGATAATAACTGTATCTGCGGTTATGGTTTTATGTTCGTCGACAATTATTTTATGAATTGGCCCGGTAAAGTCAACCGATGTGATATAACCAAAGCGAATATCGGTGCCAAAACGTTCGGCTTGTTTACGAAAGTCTTCCATCATTTCCGGTCCTAAAATCCCTTCCGGGTAACCTGGAAAGTTTTCGACATCGGTGGTTTGGGTAAGCTGGCCGCCAGGGACAATACCGGTATACAAAACCGGCTTTAAATCGGCGCGGGCAGCATATACTGCGGCGGTATATCCGGCGGGGCCCGAACCAATGATTAAACAATGAACGTGTTCTGTTACTTCTGACATTTGATTTATTTCAAGTAGACAAATCTAACGCTTTGAACTTTGCAGAACAAACGGCAATTATCAATACAAAATCAAATTAACGGGATGCGGTTTTATCCAGGCTGTTAATGCCCAAACCGAAGAGCGAGGATTTGGTTAGATTGGCTTGAATCTGCCAGTAATTACTCCCGCCATTCAGCACTACAACGGCACCTTTTAGCCAATTAGGTGTTTCATTAGATGAGACCCTGTAATTGCCTTTTAACAGGCAACTTATATAAACCACTTTTTCACCGGTCTCTGTAATATAGCCGTAATACTGACGAACAAACCTGTTCAAGCATTCGTGAATAACGGGTCCATTACCTCCACCCTGATTAAGTTTGGATGCGTTGACTGATTTCAGATCTTTTACCAGTAATTTTTCCGCTGCTTCAATATCAGCGGCAGTGGGAGTAAATCTTTTATCGGCTGGCTGGTTTGCAAGAAAAGGGAGAACAAAATCTTTTGAGAAAACTACCCCTTCAAAGTCATCGCCCTTGACATACGTGTGAGAGGATGAACGGGCTTCTGAAAATGAAACTTTTTGTGCCTTGACACCACACAACGAACAAACAAACAGCACCATCAAACTCACAGATAACTTCATAGCCACATAACGTAATTTGAATCAGAAAGTTGCAAACTTAGGAAAATACAAGTCGCAGGAATTTACAGTGTTACTGTCTAAGTTTGAATCACTCCTACATTAAACCTTTTCATTATCGGTGCCTGGTTTGCCGCCTCGATACCCATTGAGATTACCTTCCTGGTTTCGAGCGGATCGATTATCCCATCAACCCATAACCTGGCGGCGGCGTAATATGGTGTGGTTTGATAATTATACCGGTCGGTAATTTCTTTGAGCAACTCGTCTTCTTTTTCCGGGGTTATTGTTTCTCCTTTGGCTTTAAGCGCCGACTCTTGTATCTGAAGCAGTGTTTTTGCTGCTTGTGACCCGCCCATTACAGCAATCTTTGCAGAGGGCCAGGCAAATATCAAGCGAGGATCGTATGCCTTGCCACACATGGCATAATTGCCGGCGCCGTAAGAGTTTCCGATAACGATAGTGAATTTTGGCACTACCGAATTGGCTACTGCATTCACCATTTTAGCGCCATCTTTAATTATTCCACCCTGCTCAGAACGACTCCCAACCATAAAACCGGTAACGTCCTGTAAAAACACCAGCGGTATCTTCTTTTGATTGCAATTCATAATAAAACGGGTTGACTTGTCTGCCGAGTCTGAATAAATCACTCCGCCGAATTGCATTTCTCCCTTTTTAGATTTAATTACCTTTCTCTGATTGGCAACAATACCAACCGCCCAGCCATCTATCCTGCCTAAACCACAAATTATACTTTGGCCATAAAGTTGTTTATATTCTTCAAATTCAGAATTATCAACCAGGCGGTGGATGATATCCAGCATATCATAAGGCTTTTCCCTGCTATCCGGCAGAATGCCATATATTTCATCGGGCGCTTTCAATGGAGCTACCGCTTTCGCGCGATCGAATCCTGCATTGAGGGGGGTTCCCATTTTTGAAAAGATGTTTTTTATAGAATCCAAACAGGCTTGATCATCGGGATGCTTATAATCGGTCACTCCCGAAATCTCACAATGTGTGGAGGCTCCTCCAAGCGCCTCATTATCGACATCCTCGCCAATAGCAGATTTCACCAAATAACTTCCTGCAAGGAACACAGACCCTGTTCCGTCCACAATCATAGCTTCATCGCTCATTATCGGCAAATAAGCGCCACCAGCCACACACGAGCCCATGATAGCTGCGATCTGTACGATACCCTCGCTACTCATTATGGCATTATTTCTGAATATCCGGCCAAAGTGCTCTTTATCGGGAAAAATCTCGTCCTGTAAAGGCAGGAATACACCGGCAGAATCTACCAGATAAATTATTGGCAGACGATTCTCCATAGCGATTTCCTGAGCTCTGAGGTTCTTTTTAGCAGTCATCGGAAACCATGCACCAGCTTTAACAGTGGCATCATTAGCCACAATAACACATTGCCTTCCTGAAACGTAACCAATCCCCGTAATTACGCCGCCTGAAGGACAGCCGCCAAATTCGGCATACATCCCATCTGCTGTCAAAGCGCCTATGTCGAGCCAGGGTCTGTCATGATCAATCAGATAAGTGATACGTTCTCTGGCTAAAAGCTTGCCCTTTTCTTTTTGTTTAGTCGCGGCTTTTTCACCGCCCCCGGTGTAAACCGTTTTCAGACGGTCGTTTAGTTCGTATAGAAGCTGCTTGTTTATATCGGTATTACGCTCGTAATCAAGGTTCATTGTAAATCGTGTATGTATCAAATTAACATAAAATTCACAAAATGGTTAGCACATCGTACTTAGTCATTTACGTTTTAATATTAATTATATCAGTGGATACGTCGCTTCTCTTATTCAAGCTCTTAATAACACGCCGATCCATCAACAAATTTTTGAGATAAAAAAAGGAGGCCCGTACAGGCCTCCAAACCAAACTAACCGGAAAATATTTGTTCTGGCGATGTATTTTATTTTAAATGGCGTATCGATTATTATTGCCACACCATCAGGCTACTAATAGCCGGGCCATTACTTGTTGTTCAGATCTTAATTGCCGTTAATAAGAGCGTAGCGCAAAGTCAATCCAAAAGTTCTCGGTTCGCCAAGAACACCGGCGTAATGACCAGCATTACCACCTGCAGGCAATAGTTGTTCAAAATAGTCTCTGTTAAACAAGTTACGTCCCCATACAAAGGCCGATAAACCGGTCGGCGATTTATAACCAATCCGTCCGTTGAACAGAGCATAACCCGCAATATTCAAATATTTTGACGGAGAAGGACTGGATGAAAAGCCCGAGCGTGCAGACGCATCGATCGCTGTAAAGAATTTAGATTGCTTATTAAAAAACTTCGCAGGAGTGGCAAATTCCCCGCCCAGTGAGCCGGCCCATTTTGATATACCCGGAAGCTGTCCGCCTGAGATATCTTTAAACGCTACCTGTACTCCATCTATCGTTAAACCGGTTTCTTCAAGAGGAAGCGGAGCGTTAGTGAAGCGAACATAGGTAGCATCAGTGTAAGCACCGGCGCCATAGAACGAGAAATACTGGTTAACTGAATAATTAGCATCCAACTCAAGACCTTTTACATTAACTTTTTCAGCGTTGGCGATATAGCCGCGGTTAACACCCAACTCGGCTGACTGAACGTTGGTTTGATAATCTTTTATATCGGAGTTGTGGAAAGTCAGGTTCAAGGTGAAGTTATTGATTGGTGTTGATTTAAAGCCTATTTCATAATGCTTTGTATCTTCAGGTTTTATTACTGCAAGATCAGTCGCCGGTGCGCCGTTAACAGTTGGCAGTCCTGCGACGTTAACACCTACAGGCTTAAAACTCGTTGAATAAGTAGCAAAAGCATTAAGTCGCCGGTTGGGTTTATAAGATGCTGTAATCGAGTAGGTGAAATTGTCCTCATCCGCGTCAGCTATATAAGACTGGCTGCTGTATACCCCATTTTTTAACGCAAGCAAGGCCGGATCGCTGGTTTCAAGACCACCTCTTGCAACCCTATCGTACGTTACATCCTTTTCGTCATAATTGAAACGAATACCAGGTAAGATGTGGAAGCCTTTGGCAAATTCCCAGTCAATACTTGCAAATGCTGCTGCACTAAGCGATCTGATTGCGGCATTAGTATAGATACCATATCCCTCAAAAAGGCCAGGAGTTCTCCACCGTGCATCATTTGCTGAGCCGGTTGAGTTTTGAGAAAAACGCCATTGGGCTGTACCAGACTCTTCTGTACCATTGATCTGAACTTCCTGATCGATATAAAAGACACCTACAACCCCGCTTAATTTTTCGGACAACTCGCCGGCATATCGAATTTCCTGCGACCAGTTACGGTGCTCAGCAGGATTTTGAGATTTCGCCAATGCCTGTAAACCTGTAAAGTCTCTGTCATTTGAAGGATCCCAGTTCCAGTAGCGCCATGCGGTGGTAGATGTTAGCGTACCCGGACCTAATTTTGTTTCGGCATTGAGAGAAATTCCGCCCAATTCGTTACCAGAATTCCATGGGGTATCGTGGTCAATCTTACGATCAAATGCATTTAAACTCGGCAGAGAATAGTTAAGGTCGGCAATGATGGCATTGAACTGACGGTAAGCAGGGCGATTGGTGGTTACAACTCCAGCCACGACCTGGGCATATCCATCAGGTTGCTGATCAGACGCATCTGCCGACAGGGTGATCGAAGTATTTTCTGAAGGTTTGAACAATAACTGTCCACGAAAACCGAGGTTATTAATGTCGTTGGTAGACTTTCCTGTTCGTACGTTTTCAATTACACCATTACGCTGTGTACCTGAAAAAGAAACGCGCGCTGCAAATTTACTGTTTAAGGGTCCTGTTACTGAGGCTTTAGCCTGAAGGTATCCGTAATTGCCTAAACTGGTTTCAAAGTTGTAGCCAGGTGTAAAGCTCGCTTTGCGGGTTACGATATTAAAGGCTCCTGCAGTGGTATTTTTACCGAACAGGGTTCCTTGTGGTCCTCTCAAAACTTCGATTCTATCAATATCGATAAAATCGAGCGTAGCGGCTGCGGGACGTGCGTAATAAACTCCATCAACGTAATACCCTACTCCTGGATCCAGTCCATCATTGGTAAGTCCGAATGGTGAGCCTATTCCCCGGATATTAACCCCAGTGTTTCTGGGATTGGACGTATACATCTGAACAGACGGGATCATCTCTTTGATCCGGTTTACGTTAAAAGCTCCGGCTTCTTCAATTTTAGTTCCACCAACTACAGAAATTGGAATAGGAACATCCTGCAGTACCTCTGAACGGCGCCTGGATGTAACCACAATTTCCTGCAAAAGAGAGTTATCTATAAGTGTTAACTGCACAGGGCTGCTCTCAAAACTTAGAATCTGGAAATCTTGTGGTTTATAACCCACATAGGTAACTCTCAGGTAAAACGGAGTCTCAATATTTACTGTGATTTTAAAATTACCAGCGGTGTCTGCAACTGCATATGAGGTCGTTCCTCTGACTAGGACATTCGCGCCTGGCAGTGGAATTCCCTTGCTATCTTTTACTACTCCGGTTATGATGTGCTGGCCAAAAGCTACACTTCCGAAAAGAATGAGAGTTAAAAAAGCAAAGGTGAACTTTCTGAATAAGAATAAATGAGATAGAGTTAAAAAGGTCGGGCCCGCCGACGTAAGATTCGGATTAGCAAAATTTTGCATATTTTTACATTAGTTTAAATGATGGATTTGAGCCAGGAAACAACGCCACATTGAACGCCTGGTTCATTGATTTAGACTTGGGAAGCGCAACAGTGTGCTTCCCTTTTTTTCACTTAGTACATTTCATATTCATACATTATTTGGAATCAAGTGCATTCGTTAATTATGCCGCAAATCTAAACATTCTTAATAAACTACCAAATTTATAGACTAAATAGTTTAAATAGACTATTAACACCGTCCGTTATACGTCTATATGATCAAAATGAATGGTCGTGTTTTAAGAAAGGAGGTTCTTTAGGCGGGAACTTAAGACAGAAATTTAAGTTAATTCAATAATTAGCAGAGAGATAAACATTGCAATTCCAAAACTCAAAAGAGTTCCGATGAGGATATATTCGGTTAATTTAAGATCCTTTCCCTCCTTTAAGTCGCCAAATCTGAATATTGATTTAGCCGCAATAAGAAAACCGATTGCCTCAAAGTGTTGGGTATAGATAAAAGCGAAAACCAGTAATCGCTCAATAATACCGATAAACTGTCCGGCACTTTGTAAAGATGTATCCGCCTTTTTAGAACCCGGGTGGGTGGCATCCGGTGTCCATCTGGCAATTAAAACCTTTATGATTATTGAGGTAGGATATGTAAGGATTAAAATTGCGGTTAAGTTGAGCCAGAATGATGGTGAGTTAAGAAACGAGAAATCCAAAACAGGGCTCCGGATGTACTGCCATACCAAAAATATACTAATAAGATGCAATAACTGGTCGGCAAAGAACCAGGCACGTTTACTTGCAGGTTTTTGTGCATATAACTTCAGGGAATCTATAACACAATGAACGATGCTTAACAAAAGCGCCACCGGCCAATAACTGATATCGAATAGAAATAGAAGGATTAATATACCATGAATGAGGCAGTGAAGATATAACTTACCAGATCTGAACTTTTTCCGCTCCTTCTCTTCTACCCAGTTGTTTGGCTGAAGAAAAAAATCACCAATAATGTGTGCAAGTATGAGTTTGATTAAAACTATATCCATTATTTGCTTATCAGGTGCCTCAGTTTTTTCCTGTAGAGATTATCGAGTTCCAAAATCTCTGCGAAACGTGCGCGCTTTAATGCTTCACTTACTGTAGACTGCGATTTTTTAGACAACTCGGCGAGTTCAATTTGTGAGATTCCGGCATTTTCAATAGATAATTTTACCATTTCGGCGGAGACCGGGCTCCAGTTATCAATAGCGATTAAAGCCAGACGAACAGCTACATTCATTTCGTAGTCGAACTGATCCCACCGGGTTTGAATAGCCAGGCTTACCCGTTCTTTTTTTAGTTCTTCAAGCTTTTCACCTGAAAAAACAAATGCCTCGCCGTTAGATTCAGAAACTTTTTCAGCGGTATAATTTTTCTTTCCTATGCCAATAGCTATTCTGGCATCGATATGCTTAATGGTTTTTACACAAGCTTTGATATAAATGGCGGACAGTAAGGCGTCTTCGGGATTCAGCTCCAGTTGAAAGCTGTCACCACGATATATTTCCCATTTTTTTGTACTTGCGGATGCTAGTAAAGCTGCTTTTAAAAGCTCGAGCCAGGTTTCGACTGAAACCTTTCTGGAGTTAATGATATCGCCGGTTAAGATACTTACCATCATGACTAACACAATATCGGTTAATTAACCGATAATTCAAAATATCGGTCAATTAACCGATATCTTGAATTATCGTACGAAAAGCCGATATACTAGCGGCTATAATTAGGAGCCTCCTTGGTAATAGTAATATCGTGCGGATGGCTTTCGCGCATCCCAGCGGCTGTAATCCGAACAAAACGAGCGTTTTGAAGATCTTCTATAGTAGCCGCGCCACAATATCCCATACTGGCCCTCAAGCCCCCAATATATTGATACATCACTTCGGCGAGAGAGCCTTTATAAGGTACACGACCCACGATACCTTCCGGAACAAGCTTTTTGATATCGTCTTCAACATCCTGAAAGTAACGATCTTTCGAACCTTGTTCCATAGCTTCTATCGAGCCCATGCCCCGGTACGACTTGAACTTACGTCCTTCATAAATTATAGTCTCACCCGGCGACTCTTCTACTCCTGCAAATAAAGAACCGGCCATAATTGCACTTGCACCAGCAGCAATGGCTTTTGGAATATCGCCTGTATGTTTAATACCTCCATCGGCAATTACCGGTACACCTGTGCCACGTAATGCCTTTGCACATTCGTATACTGCATAAAGTTGTGGTACACCAACACCGGCTATGATACGGGTTGTGCAAATAGATCCCGGGCCAATACCAACTTTAACGCCATCAGCGCCGGCATCTGCCAGAGCTTTGGCAGCATCACCGGTAGCAACGTTTCCGGCAATAATCTGAAGATCAGGGTATTTAGACTTAACCTCTTTTACTTTATTGATAACTCCCAAAGAGTGCCCGTGTGCTGTATCAATTGCGATTACATCTACCCCGGCTTTAACAAGTGCATCTACTCTGTCAATAGTATCAGGGGTAACGCCTACAGCAGCGCCAACTCGTAAGCGGCCGTGCTCATCTTTACAAGCCTTTGGATAATTTTTAACCTTTTGAATATCCTTGAACGTAATTAACCCTACCAACTCGCCGGAGGAATTTACTACGGGAAGTTTTTCAATTTTATAGTCCTGTAAAATTTCCTCAGCCTGAACCAAAGTTGTTCCGGCCGGAGCTGTGATAAGATTTTCGCGGGTCATTACCTCACGAATGGGACGCTTCATATCTTTCTGAAAACGCAAGTCGCGGTTGGTGATAATGCCTACCAGGATATTATTCGTATTTACAACAGGAATACCGCCAATACTAAAATCTTTCATGATTTTGAAAGCATCACTAACCAGAGCATCCTCATTCAATGTTACCGGATCTTGTATCATTCCACTTTCAGATCGTTTTACTTTTCTAACCTCTTCAGCCTGCAGCGAAATGGTCATGTTCTTATGAAGAATTCCGATACCTCCGGCCTGGGCAATAGCAATAGCAAGTTCGGCTTCAGTAACCGTATCCATGGCCGCTGAAACAATAGGAACATTTAAACGAATTTTTTTAGTGAGAGATGTGCTGGTATCCACATTGCGCGGTAACACTTCAGAATAATCAGGTATCAGGAGAACATCGTCGTAAGTAAGGCCTTCAGCAACGAATTTTTCGGGATCAAGATGCATAGCAAATATTGGGGTTATTTGCCGGGCAAAGCTAACAAAAATAATTGTAAGGAACAACGTGAATCTGCACGTCTGCTATATTTTTCTTACCTCAGAAATAAGCTCATCGGGCTCATTTCTGAGATAAATGAATGCTTACTTCTTCCCTACTATAATTTTCTGCAGATCACTAAAATCTAAATATCTGATTGCCAGTTGTTGTAATTCTTCGGCAGTGATATTGCGTACTACCTTAATATACTGTTCGTAATACTCATAAGTTAAGCCAGAAAAGAAAATATTTTTGAATTTATCACCATGCGATAAAGCATTTTCCAGGCTACCCAACAAAGAACCCATCATATAATTCCTCACCAGCTCCAGTTCTTCTTTCCCGATCAATTGAGTTTGGAGGATCTTTATTTCTTTTTCAATTTCAGCGATTGCAGCACTGCATACATGAGCTCCAACCTCAGAGCCGATCACGAAATATCCGGCGTTTTGTAACGAAACCACGGCAGAACCAATCCCATAGGTATAGCCCTTATCCTCCCGGATATTAGCCATTAGTCTGGAACTAAAATAGCCGCCGAGTACGGTGTTCAAAACCTGTAATCCCGGAAAATCAGGATGCTGCCGGTTTACCGAAACCCTTCCAAGCCTGATGGCAGACTGCAAAGCCTCCGGACGTTCGAGGTAGTGCTCAAAACCTTTATCGGCATTAAAAGAAAAAGTATTTGCAGTAAACGCGGGACCGTGATCCCAATCAGAACCGAAACAACTATTTAAGAGCTTAATTGTATTATCTGTAATTTTACCTGAAGCGATTATGGCACAATTAGAAGGCTGATAAGCCGACTTAAAATACTCCAATAACTGTACTCTGTCAAGCTTGTCGTAATCGAAACTTTCTGTTTTGTACCCATAAATGGTATCGCCAAACAAAGCATGGCTAAATAAACGTCTTCCCAGGAAATCGTTCTTCTCAAGATTTACCAGCAGTTTTTGCTTCTGGTTAGTTTTAAAGGTCTGAAGTTCGCTTTCGGCGAAAATGGAATCGGTAACAACAGCCTTAACAACCGACAGAGTTGACTCCAGGTGCTTAGTTAATGTAAATAAGGTAACCGTAGAATAATCGTAATTGTAATCGAGTTGAAGGAAAGCGCCGTAATAATCGATCTTTTCAGCAATCTCCCGGGCGCTAAGTTTGCTCGTTCCTTCTACCAGCATGGTATTCACAGCATAAGCTTGCAGGGGTTTTGCAGAATTCCAGTTCACATTTTTAAAAATGAGCTCGATGCGGATTAACTCCTGTTCGCCACCATTAATCACATATAACTCAATATTGTTATCAAGCACATGAGGCTCTGCTTTTATCAGTTGTATTTTTTCAACCTGTTTAAATACAGGCGCTAAAGTTCTGTTTAACATCAATTTGCCAGATAGTAAAGGGTGGTTGAATTCTCTTTGCGAAAAACACTATTCGCTCTGTCTTTTATGTCTTGCGCTGAAACCTGCAAATACCGGCCGGTTTCCTTGTTTAAGTCGGATGCATTGCCCAGCAGTTCGAACATGGCCAGATTCATGGCCTTGTCGAGCAGGCTCATTTCGGAAAACACCATAGTTGATTCAACTTTGTTTTTCACCTTAGTGAGCTCATCGGCGGGCACCAACTCATTCTTCAGCTTGTTTATTTCTTCCCAGATCGCCGCTTCTGCATCTTCCATCGAAACACCTTTAACCGGCTTTCCTTCAATAATAAAAAGACCCGGATCCAGGCTCCCCGTAGAATGAGCCGCAATCTCACTAAAAAGCTTCTTATTTTTCACCAGCGATACATGTAACCGTGAAGCATTGCCACGGGATAAAATATCTGAAATAAGATCGGCCTCATAATGTCCCTGATCGTTTCTGGCTGGTGAATGAAATACAGTATAGATAGCATTCAGGGGGACATCTGCTTTAATCACTTCGCGTTGCTCAACTGTTTGCTGCGGCTCTGCGGGAAGATCTCTTACCGGCTTTGGTGAGGAAGGGATACTTCCGAACCATTTATCAGCCAGTTCTTTAACTTCGGCGGTAGTAACAGCACCACCTACTACCATAATTGCATTGGCGGGATTGTAAAACTTCTTGAAAAATGCCTTAACATCTTCAATTTTAGCATTCTCAATATGAGACAACTCTTTGCCGATGGTGGCCCAGCGGTACGGGTGCTTCTTATACACCAATGGCCTTAATTTCAGCCATACATCGCCATAAGGCTGGTTAAGATAGCGCTGTTTAAATTCTTCACATACCACGTTCTTTTGCACCTCCAGGCTTTTTTCTGAAAAAGCGAGACTAAGCATTCTATCGCTTTCGAGCCAAAAGGCTGTTTCGAGGTTTACAGCAGGTAATGTGATGTAGTAGTTGGTGATATCATTACTGGTAAAGGCATTATTTTCGCCACCAACTCTTTGCAACGGCTCGTCGTATGATGGAATGTTAACCGAACCGCCAAACATCAAGTGTTCAAACAAATGGGCAAATCCGGTTTGTCCGGGATTTTCATCGCGGGCACCTACGTCATACAGGATGTTTACTACAGCCATTGGAGTAGTAAAATCTTCATGAACTAAAACGCAGAGACCGTTATCTAACGTAAATCGATTATATGATACCATTCTAATCTGTCAAAAGATTGCAAAGGTAGAACTTTTGCCGAAAGCGACATTGCTTTCCTGTTTTATCATTCTGCAAAACGCGGCTTGATTATCATCGTCTTAAAATGTTAGTTTTCCACAAATATTATTAATCTCCACATTCATTAAAAAAGCAGCAGAGAATTTTCATACCTTTGAATCCCGTACGAATACATTTGATTTCCCTCATTACGGAGGCGTCAGATCCAAACTTTCATTCATGACTAAGTATATTTTTGTTACGGGCGGCGTTACTTCGTCGTTAGGAAAAGGAATTATTTCTGCTTCATTAGCCAAACTTCTTCAGGCTCGCGGTTACCGGGTAACCATCCAAAAATTTGATCCCTATATCAATATCGACCCAGGAACGCTGAACCCTTATGAGCACGGCGAGTGTTTTGTTACCGAAGACGGTGCCGAAACAGATTTGGATCTTGGTCATTACGAACGCTTTTTAAATGCACCAACATCACAGTCTAACAACATCACCACAGGCCGTATTTATCAAAATGTAATAAACAAGGAGCGCGAAGGTGCGTATCTAGGAAAAACCGTTCAGGTTGTACCTCATATTACCGACGAAATCAAAAGAAACATCCGCATACTTGGAGAAAACGGCGAATACGATATCGTGATCACCGAACTTGGCGGTACAGTAGGCGATATTGAATCACTACCATATATCGAGGCTGTTCGTCAGTTTAGATGGGAGATTGGGTACAACAATTCACTGGTGATTCACCTGACGCTTATCCCATATCTTGCAGCAGCGGGCGAATTGAAAACCAAGCCAACACAGCATTCGGTTAAAACGCTTTTGGAGTATGGTATTCAGCCTGATATTTTGGTGTGCCGTACAGAGCATCATTTATCGCAGGATATCCGCCGCAAGATCGCACTCTTTTGCAACGTCAATATCAACGCCGTCGTCGAGTCTATCGACGCATCAACAATCTACGATGTTCCGTTATTGATGTTAAAAGAGCAATTGGATAAAACGGTTCTCACTAAGCTTAAATTACCACATAAACTCGAGCCGGATCTGGAAAACTGGAAAGATTTTCTTGGCCGTCTTAAAAACCCGACTTCCGAAGTTCATATCGGCCTTGTTGGAAAATATGTGGAGTTACAAGACGCTTATAAGTCTATTCTTGAATCGTTTATTCATGCCGGAGCAAGAAACGAGTGCAAAGTGCGGGTTCATTCCATTCATTCAGAAAGTATCACACCAGAAAATGTACACGAAAAACTCGAAGGATTGAACGGATTGTTAGTGGCTCCGGGTTTCGGTAACCGCGGAATTGACGGAAAGATCACTGCCATTAAATATGTACGTGAAAATAACATCCCATTTTTTGGAATCTGTCTTGGTATGCAGTGTGCTGTTATTGAATATGGCCGCAATGTATTGGGATATAAAGATGCCCATAGTACCGAGATGGATGAAAGCACTAAACATCCTGTAATTTCCATGATGGAAGAGCAGAAGAAAATTAAAAACAAAGGAGGCACCATGCGGTTGGGAGCCTATACCTGCGAAATAAAGAAAGGCACCAAAGCGGCTGTTATCTATGGTAAACAAACCATTACCGAAAGGCACCGCCATCGTTATGAATTTAACAATAAATACCTGAAAGAATATGAAACTGCCGGTATGGTTGCCTCGGGTATTAACCCTGAAAACAATTTGGTGGAAATCATTGAGCTTAAAAACCATCCGTTTTTTGTGGCCGGCCAATTTCACCCCGAATTAAAATCAACGGTTGCTAATCCGCATCCGCTTTTTGTTAACTTTGTCGCCGCTTCGCTAAATCAGGCGAGAAAGAAATAGTTTTTTAGAAGAGGATAAGATTTATAATGGACAGAAATACTTTTACCGGACTTTTTTTAATCTTTTTAATCCTTGCTGGATCGACATGGTACATGCAACAGGAGGATCAAAAGCTTGCAAGAGAGAAAATCGTTCAGGATTCAATAATTAGATCTAAAGCAGTTAAGCCGGTTGCAAAAACCCCGGCTGCCGCTGCAGTGACGGCCAAGGTCGCGGTAGATTCAGCAGTTCTGAAAGGCCCTTTTGGAGCAGCCAGAACGGGAACAAACAATCCGGTTGTATTAGAAAACGAGCATTTAAAGGTAATTATCGGCTCTAAAGGTGGAAGAATTGAATCGGTTGAGTTAAAGGAACATAAAACATACGAGCAGAAGCCGGTTGTAATGTTTACGGCCGATCAAAGTAATTTTGGCTTATCCTTTAATGCCGGTGGCACCGCGGTTAATACCAGTGATTTATACTTCACACCTTCCACTCAAAATTTAGTACTGAGCAAAGCCGATTCTGGGTCGGTAACTATGCGGTTGAATTATTCACCGACTCAGTTTGTCGATTACATTTACACCCTTAAAGGCGAGAGCTACAAAGTCGGTTTAACTATTGTGACGTCAGGAATTCAGTCGGTTATCCAGCAAGGACAGCCTATTTCTTTAAACTGGCAGGCAACATTAACCCAAAAAGAAAAAGACCTAAAAACTGAGAGAACTCAATACACTGCAGCGTATTTTAAACATGTGGAAAATGACCCGGATTATATCGGCTTAAGTGAAGACGAAACGAAAGATCTGGGCGAAGACGGCAAGATTGAGTGGATCTCTTTTAAACAACACTTCTTCTCAAGCGTTTTGATTGCGAAAAATGGGTTTGATAAAGGAAGCCTTTCAGTAAAAAATTCAAGTCAGAGCGGTGTTCTAAAGTCTTTTGCTGCCAACATGCAGTTACCTGCAAATACAGGCTCCTACCCCCTTGAATTTTATTTCGGACCGAATAAGTTCAATATTCTAAATGATCAGGGTAACGATTTAGAGCGACAGGTCAATTTAGGCTGGGGACCCTTGAAGTGGATTAACCGCTATGCCGTTCTTCCGCTGTTTAACTCGCTCGAAAAATTGGGCTGGGGTTATGGACTGATCATTTTTGCTCTTACCATCATATTGAAGCTGGTATTATCTCCGCTAACATATAAGTCATATTTATCCATGGCTAAGATGCGGGTACTAAAACCAGAAATGGATGAGATCAAAGCGAAAGTGGGAGAAGATAATCCAACACTATTGCAGCAGGAATACATGAAGCTTTATAAAAAGGCCGGTGTTAATCCACTGGGTGGATGTATCCCTATGCTTTTACAAATGCCAATTATTATGGCATTCTTTTTCTTCTTCCCCAACCTTTTCGAGCTAAGGCATGAAAGTTTCTTGTGGATGAATGATTTATCGACTTACGATTCAGTAATAAGTATTCCCGAGCTTCCTTTTATTGGTAATCACATCAGTTTAATGTGTTTGTTGATGACGGTTTCTACCCTGATCTATACATGGTACAACAATCAGATTTCGGGCGCTACCGGGCAGATGAAATACATCGGGTACATTACTCCGATCATATTCTTCGGGGTTCTTAACAGCTACCCTGCGGGATTGAATTATTACTATTTCCTTGCAAACATGCTGACTTTCGCACAGCAGTATATCATCAAACAGTTTGTAGACGACGACAAAATCCATTCACAAATCCAGGAGAATAAGAAAAAGCCCAATGCAGACAAAAAATCTAAATTCCAGCAACGTATGGAAGATTATATGAGGCAAAAACAAGCTCCGGCTAAAGAACTTCCAGCCAAGCCTGCATCAAAAACTCCTAAAAAAAAATAATTTAAACCGGCAAATGCCGGTTTTTTTATGCAACAAACTCTATTCACTATTTGCTGTTTAAATTTGAATTAGCTTAAAAAAATGTAATTTCAGCGTCTTATAAACACAGACAAACCCATGGCATTAAACTATATCTGGATTGCCTTTTTCATCATAGCATTTATTGTTGCACTTGTTAAGCTTATTTTCTTTGGAGACACCGCTATATTTTCGGCGGTAACCACCGGAATGTTCGACAGCGCTAAAACCGGTGCAGAAATATCATTGGGGCTGATCGGAATTATGACGTTCTGGCTTGGGATAATGAAGATTGGCGAGCGTGCGGGGATGATAAGTTTATTCGCCAGGGCGACCAGTTCCTTTTTTAGCAAACTTTTTCCTGATGTTCCAAAAGGCCACCCCGCCAACGGATCCGTTATTATGAACTTTTCTGCCAATATGCTGGGTCTTGATAATGCAGCTACACCACTAGGTTTAAAAGCAATGCAAGAACTTCAGGAGTTGAATCCCGAAAAGGAAACGGCGAGCAATGCTCAAATTATGTTTTTGGTTTTGAATACAGCAGGATTAACATTAATACCTACTTCCGTTATTGCGTTGAGAATGGCTGCGGGCGCTACCAATCCTGCCGATATTTTTATTCCTTCACTAATAGGAACTTTTATATCGTTTATATCCGGCATGATTGCAGTTTCTTTATATCAGAAGATCAACCTGTTTAAACTTCCAATTCTTGTCTTTTTCGGATTGTTTATAGGTATTATGTTCACCCTATACTTCTCGTTGAAGGGATTGCCTCCAAAAGAGATGGAAATTGCTACCGGTTTGTTGGGTGGTATTGTAATCTTCTCTGTTGTTATCCTTTTTATAAGTTATGGCGCTATTAAAAAGCTTAATGTATACGAAGCTTTTATCGACGGAGCTAAAGAGGGTTTCCAAACGGCGGTGATGATCATACCCTTTCTTATAGCGATTTTAGTGGCTATAAGCGCCTTCAGAACTACCGGATGTATGGACTATCTGGTTAATGGAATAGGCTATATTGTGTCGTCTTTCGGACTGGATACAAGATTTGTTCCGTCCTTACCAGTGGGACTGATGAAAAGCCTAAGCGGAGGTGGTGCCAGGGGTTTAATGCTTGATGTGATGAAAACATATGGTCCTGATTCTTTTCAGGGTCGTTTAGCTTGTATCATGCAAGGCTCTACGGAAACAACATTTTACGTACTTGCCGTATATTTCGGGTCGGTAGGGATAAAAAGAACCCGTTATGCGGTTGCTTGCGGCTTAATCGCCGACTTTGTCGGAATTATTGCTGCGATATTTATTGGTTACATGTTTTTTGGATAACAAAATGAAAACTCTGGCACTTATTGCTCACGATGGAATGAAAGCCGAAATGGTGGCTTTTGTAAAAGACCATATCGATATTCTTAGAAAATTCAAACTGGTTGCAACTGGTACAACTGGTTCGCATATCCAACGCACTGGTCTTGATGTAGAATTAAAATTAAGCGGTCCTAAAGGAGGTGATGCACAAATTGCCTCTCTGGCAGCCGAGGCGCAACTGGCGGGTATTATTTTCTTTAGAGATGCTTTGGGAAAACACCCTCACGAACCCGATGTGCAAATGCTGTTGAGAATTTGTGACGTTCATAACGTACCACTGGCTACAAACCCGGCAACAGCCAAATACTTATTGATAGGTATGGCAGAGTTGATCGAGCAAGGAAAATAGGCCAACTTAGCTGTCCTGTTTTCTATCAATTTGAAGGCTGAATTATACACAGCTTTGAAACGGTATTTGCTTAGAGAAAAAATCGTCAAAGAAAGATTCTTATTCTTATCTATTCGTTAGTAAACGTCCTGAATTTTTATCATGATGTAAACGCAACCGAAAGTTAACAATGTGAAAGTATTTTGGCACTATTCATGGATACGTAATGAAAACATACTGTTCTATGTTGATCAATGAACTGCAACCCAATAATCTTTCTAATATGAATCTTTATCCGCATACCGTAGAGCGGCTGTGTCATCAGCACAAAACTTTAAAATGCTATATAGATGATCTGCCTCCCGAGGCAATCTACAATCGTTTAAGTTCTGATAAATTTTCTATCCACGAAACCATATCATACCTCACCCGCTACCATCATATCTTTTTAAATCGTCTGGTAAGGATGATGGACGAAGTAAATCCCTATTTTGAGGTCTACAAACCTGACGATGATTCGGAATTTCATTTCACCTGTGCCAAATCAACCGGCTCTTTATTGCATGAGCTCTATCGCCTGCGAAGCGACATTATTTTGAGGATTGAAAATCTGCCATCTGAAAATTTTGCACGTGTGGGTACTCACTCGGTGTTGGGCCGCATGAACATCAGTCAGTGGCTTGAGTTCTTCCTGTTACACGAATCGAATCAGTTATTTAGGATATTTAAACTTGCCGGAGGTTTCTGGTCGGCTGAACTTGGACAACAAAACAACGTCATTTACCTACCAAGGCTATCTAATTACATCGACGAATTGGCAGTCTGAATAACTTGATAAGGCAGAAGAGTTTTCGATAACTGCTTCTGTTTTATCAAATTAGCTGTATCCTTATTCCGATATCCGCGTATAACGCCCGTATTACAGTTTACCTATACTGTTGGGAATGTGGCGGATGATCAGGATTTTAACTATTTTCTTTCTATTTTTTGGATTTACTTTTACAACCTTTAGTCAAACGGTTAGCATCAATGCTATTGATGCAGGTCCGTACGGAAGAGGTTCGAGCATTTCGGTGCCAGTTCGCCTGGCGGATCCTGAGGCTAAGTTCAAAATAGACAATGTCTTCAAGTTATATATCTCGGATGCATCCGGAAGCTTTGCATCCGAAAAAGAGATCGGTAGCTACAAAGGTTTCTTTACCACGTTTATAAACGGCATTCTGCCAGCGGATCTCGCACCCGGCGATTATAAAGTGCGAGTTAAGAACAGTAGCACCCTAAGTGTTAGTGCTCCATCCGAAATATTTAAAGTAAATGCTTCTGCAGGTGTTCTGGCCGACATCGACGCCCCGGCCAGCCAGGTGATCAGCAACGCCCCAAAAACCTTCGGAGTTTGCAAGCCGGAAAGAAGCGTCAGTTTTAAATTCACAAACTCATCTACATCAGGAGCCAGTGTAATCGCAAGTTTTCGTAACGGATTGAACGAAGGCGACGTCAAAGAATCGGCATTTACCACACCTACAATCACTTTCCAGGCGGATCCAAGTCACTATACCATCTTCGTTAAGGCCGAATTAAACGGAGTTATTGGAACAAAAGGCTTTTTTCTAATAAATAATATAATTAAGTCAGGATTTAGTCCCCCGGCCAACAACACGGTGTGTTTACCTGCCAGTCTTGAATACAATATAGAAACTGCTTCCTCAAATGGCATCCAGAATAATTTCCCCGGCTATTCCTATCAGATAAATTGGGGAGACAATAACATTGAAAACCTCACGCCCGCACAAATTCTTTTGGAAGGCGGAAAAGTAAGACACACCTATATTCAGTCTTCCTGCGGAAAGCAGATAAAAATAAACGATATCACTTACTATAACGTTTTTGGAATCATTTATCAGGTAAACAGCCCATTCTGCGGTCTGGTAAGCGTTCCTTTATCTACGCAAGCCAAGGTTATCACACAACCCGAAAACAGGTTTGCCATTGGGCCGAGCGTTTGTATAAATACTAACATGGTAATCAACAACACCTCGATAACAGGTGATAATCCCAGTTCAAATTCTGCTGAGTGCAGGAATAATGAGATAGTATATTACTGGTATGTTGATGACGTAGCGGTTACTCCACAGGGAGTTCCAATTACTTATGCCTTGAATCACAAGTTCACTACTCCTGGATTCCATAAAATCCGGCTCGAATCAGAAAGTAATTCAAACTGCCAGGCGGCGCCGCTTGAGCGGACCGTCTATGTTCAAACACTTCCTGAACCCGATTTCACCTTATCAGAAACGTTGGCTTGCGCCGACGCTACCATCAGGGCGACGGATAAATCGGTCATCGACCTCTCGGAGCAAGCAAAAAACACCTATAAGTGGACAGTTAGCGGACCATCCAATGTAAGTTTTGTTAACGGCAGCACGAGCTCCAGCAAAAACCCTGAATTTAAATTTTCAGCAGAGGGGGTATATACTATCCGATTGGGCATTACTTCTCCCTGTGGCGAGATTTTTAAAGAACAAGTGGTAATCATTAACAAAAAGCCGGGTATATCGGCAGAGTGGCCTGGTAATTTATGCGGACGAGGCCAGTTGCTGACTTTTGATAGTAAAGCCGGCAACCTATTAAAAACAACTTTCACAGGAACGGCCAAAGAAAATGCTGATACATATATCTGGGAAATTAGCGGAGGAGCATTCTCATTCAAATCGAACTCTACCTCCCGAAGCAAAACACCCACCATTTTCTTTGAAGATTATGGAACCTATACCATCAGGATTACACACAAAAATAACTGCGGCACCGAAGTCCTAACGAAAACAATACGTTTTAATGAATCTCCCACAATATCTGCCGGAGCCGACAAAGTAATTTGTGCCGGAAACAGCGTTACGCTCGAAGGTTCCATTTCCGGAGAACAGGCGGCTGGCTATGTTTGGATTGGTGGGAATGGTCAATTCAGCCCATCCCGAAGTTCACTTAACCCGGTTTACATCCCCAGCCAGGAGGAAATTTTATCCGGGCAAGTACAGTTGAAATTGTCGGTTACTACAATGAATCCGGCTCCGTGTAATATTGTCGAAGATCTGATGGTAATTAAGATAAATCCTCTTAATAAAATCAAAAGTGCCGGGACCAAAACCATTTGCACCGGTAATTCAGTGAATTATATCCCCGAAGCATTATTCGATGGAAGTGTTATTACCTGGACCGCATCGGGTTCGCAAAACGCGACAGGTTATTCAACCAGCGGTTCTGGGGCAATAAAAGATGTATTGACCAATTCGGATCCGGTTCAAAGTGCGGAGGTCAGATATATATTAACCCCCGAAAACAATGGCTGCAAAGGTGAGCCTTTCACATTAACGGTCACCGTTACCGCCAAACCTACCGTAGCTGCAGCAGCAGAGACAGGTACTATTTGCTCCGGTAAAGAGGTCAGAATAAATCTTACCTCTAATTTAAGCGGGATGCGGTACACATGGACAAGTACTGTAAGCGGAAATATTACCGGCAACAGTAAACAAACCACGCCTGTAGCGCTCGACAGGATAGTAGAAAGCTTAACCAATGCAGGATCAACCACCGGCTTTGTAAGTTATACCATCACACCGGAAAATACTAGTGGCTGTGCGGGAGAACCCATCACTATTAAAATAAATGTGTCTGCGTCGCCTGGATTGACCACTTTTTCACCCGATAAAACAAAGGGATGCTCTCCGCTTTCCGTAAACTTTAAAAACAATACAGTGGGTTCTGCGAACACATATTATTGGGATTTTGGAGATGGGCAAAAGCTGGTAACGAAGGACAATAGCGCTGTGAATCACGTATACTCTTCAGCAGTTTCGAAAACTTTTACTGCGCGGTTGATTACCGAAACAGATTGTGGTAAATACACCAGCGAATACACCATCAACATATCGCCCAATACTGTTGAACCCGAACTAGTAGTGAACGGCAATGAATATGAAGGTTGTGCCCCCCATACCGTCAAGTTTTTTAACAACTCGAAAGGTGCAACTCTTTTTAAATATGATTTTGGCGACGGAACCATTATTGAGACGAATCGCTCGCCCGAAACCATCGTCCACACCTTCACAAAAGGTGGCAAATACAAAGTAACCCTAACGGCATCTAATGGATGTTCTGACACTACTACGTCAGAAACAATCACCGTATATCCCCAGGCGATTACTAATTTTTCTGCCGATGTGAGAGAAGGCTGCTTATCCGTTAAGGTTAAGTTTAGCAATAAAAGCACAGGCGCTCTATCTTATTTATGGGATTTTGACGATGGAACCGTTTCGACAGAAGCCAATCCCACACACACCTTTGGCACAAAAAAACCGAGCTATACAGTTCGCTTAATCACTACCAGTTCTTTTGGCTGCAAAGACACACTCGAGATGGAGGATTATATAAAGGTACAGTCGCCGCCGATAGCCGAGTTTCAGGTACAACCCGGACTCACAATTCAATATCCCGACCACCACTTCTCTTTCAAAAACTCGGATCAGGGAAAGGATACCCAATGGAGATGGGATTTCGGTGATGGATCGGCCTCTTCCCAAAAAGACCCCGAGCATACTTACGCAGATACCGGCGTTTACAAAGTAAAACTGACAGTAATAAACAGCTCTGGCTGTTCTGATACTGCAATTAAAACAGTGAGAATTACCGGTACTCCCGGCAGCTTATTTATCCCGAATGCATTTATGCCTAATAGCTTAACCGAAGAACTACGGACCTTTAAAGCAAAAGGTTCTGGAATGCAAACCTGGCAAATGCGGATTTTTAATAAATGGGGCGAATTGATCTGGAACACTACCCTTCTGAATGAAAGAGGCGTCCCAATCGAAGGCTGGGACGGCAACATGTTCGGCAGTCCTGCACCGCAGGGAATTTACTTCTGGGAGGTTACCGCGAAATACAAGAACGGCACGGAATGGGCCGGAATATCATACAATGGTTCAGAACCTAAAAAAACTGGAACTATAAACTTAATACGCTAGGCTATGTTGAAGATGATTTTTAAACCTTATAGTTTTTTATTACTGGTATTGCTTTGCCAAACGGCCAAAGCTCAGGATCATATCTATTCGCAATTCTTTAATGCGCCGATATACCTTAATCCGGCTCTTGCCGGACAGTTTGACGGTTCTTTCAGGGTAAATATGATTTACAGAAATCAATGGTCGGCGATGTCGGGAGACTTACGATATATCTCCGCCTCTATGGATTATCAGCTTCCTAATAACGCAGGTGGCCTTGGTTTGATGTTCAACAACTCCGCGGAAGGAGTGGCGTACCTAAAGAAGAATAATATTTCCGGAATTTATTCTTATATCATTGGCGGCGACAATTTTAGCGCCTCATTCGGTCTTCAAGCCGGAATCACAAATCGAAAAATGGACTTTAGCAGCCTTATCTTTTCCGATCAGTTGGATTCGAGACTGGGCCTTACCGGCGCCTCCACATCTGCAGAATCGCCGCTTAATGACAATAAGTATTACTTTGACGCAGGAACCGGCGCTAACTTTGTCATCGGCAATGCTATGATCGGAGCCTCGGTGTTGCACCTAAACAAGCCCGATGAATCGTTCACCGGAAGTGTTGTCCCCACCCCGATCCGTACGGCCGTACATGCAAGCTACCGGGTTCCCTTAAGCACCGATGATGAGGGCAGTTACCTTATCCCATCAGTAGTTTATTACAAACAGAGCCAGGCAACTTCAATAAGCGGTGGAATGCAATTTAAATACAGAGCCGTGAATGCGGGAGTATGGTATCGTACCGCCGGAAGCGGAAGTTCCGACGCACTTGTCGTTTCCTTCATTTTTGATCTCTTCTCTAAGAATGCGAAGAATCAAAAATATCGTTTCGGGGTTAGTCATGATGCTACAACCAGTAAATTAAATTACGGTAATACAAGCGGCACATCTGAAGTGAGTTTTGGCTTTGAAACGGGTGAAAGCCAGAACAAGGGATATAGCACCGTAAAATGTTATGATTTTTATTAGGATATCTAAACAGCTCCTTTATTGCTGAGGCCGATTTGGGTATTCTTTTTCCAGATAGTTGCCCAGCGTATTGACCTCTTCCGGGCTCAAGCCCCAGTTATCCTGCGAAGTAACGTGCCAGCCCTGTTCATCATGCTCTATTAACAAAGGGTGCGGATCCATCAATTTACGTTCCAGAGAATACATACGATGATGCTCGTCCATAGGTTCGGCGTAAAGTTCTAATTCTTCTCCGTTTATTGAATATTCGACTTTAAATCTTTTCATAGCTTTTTACACATAAACAGGTCCGTGGGGCACTTGTTTGTACATGTAAAAAAACATTCCTACAAGCCCTTCGAAGCCAGAATTTTACGCAGATGAAACTGAACGAACCCGTCCATCGAGTCGGATCTTTTGGTATTATTATTGAAATTAAGGGGCTTGATCAGATATCCCGAGACCCCTAACTGCTCGGTTGCTTTTCTATCGGCTTCCTCGCCCGAAGTAGTCATCACAAATACTTTGAGATGCTTTAGCTTGTCATCTCCCCTCAGTACCTTCAAAAACTCTATACCGTTCATTTTTGGCATGTTCAAATCAAGCAAAATAACGTCAGGCAAATGCCCCTTACCCTCCTCTAGTTGAGATTTCAAAATTTCCAGAGCTTCAATACCGTTGTATGCGGTAAAAAGCTCGTAATCCTGATCAAGTTTTTTTAATGACCGCTCAACACTAATCACATCCAACTCATCGTCATCAACTAATAGAATAATATTTTTCGAATTCATTTTTTAAAATTTTGGCCAAGTGAACGTAAATACAGAGCCTTCTCCAAGTTCAGAATGCACATTTATAGTACAATGCTGATCATCAATAATCTTTTTAACGATAGCTAATCCTATACCTGTACTTTCCTTTGCATGCTTTTCCCTAAGAGTTTGAAATATTTCAAAGATTTTTGAATGAAATTGCGGCTCGATACCAATACCGTTATCGGCGATAGAAAATTGATAAAAATCATCCAGCTCAATACAGCTAATTGAAATCTTTCCGTTTTGTTCCGGTTTGGAATATTTCACCGCATTACTCATCAAATTGCTAAACACCTGCTCCAGGCGGATCTTTTCGGTAGAGAGCACCGGCAAATTCATCGTTTGAACTTCGAAATTTTCAGGCACAATGAGTTCTGCAATATCCCTTACCAGCTTATCTACATCAACTCTTTCTTTGAGTGGCTTTTCGCGGCTTATGCGCGCATAATCGAGCAAGCCGTGAATTAAATCTTCCATCCGTTTAATCCGGTCGGGAATAATATTAAGGTATTTACGCATCTGAGGAGACACCTCGCCACCTAAATCTTCCTCAATCCATTGTGTAACATTATAAATCCCCCGGATAGGCGCCTTTAAATCGTGCGAAACAACGTATGCAAACTGATTGAGCTCTTTGTTTCGTTTTTCAAGTTCCTTTATATTTTTATTGAGGGTTTCGGACATGGAGTTCAAAGAAATCGACAAACTCGTTAGCTCGTCATTTTTATCATCCTTTACTATTGCAAACTCCCCTTTAGAAATATTATCGGCAAGATTCACCATCGAAGCAATTCGTTTGGTAATTAACCGAACGATGTATAAGGTGCTGACAATTCCGATTACGACTGTTAAGAGTAAGAATATCAAGGAAAACCTGCGTGTGCGCTCTACTGATTGATTCAGGGCATCACGGCGTACAGCCCGAACCCGATATTCGGACTTATCCAGATCTTTGAATATCAGACTAATCTGGTCGTTTATCTTCTTTCCAACCTGCTTACGTAATTTATTTTCGAAAAGATCTTGATACACGGATGGATTGGTGGCGACACCCCTTTTTGCATTAATCAGCTGGTCGCTATAACCAATCCAACTCTGATGCAGGGCAGCTATTTTATCCAGCCTTTTCAACTGACTTGGCGAATTCCGGAGTAAGACACGCTGCTCATTAAACAGTTGCGGCATAATTTCGCTTCCTTCGAAGTAAGCACCCAGAAATGTGGTGTCGCTGGTTAATAAATATCCCCGGAAAGCGCTTTGCATTTCAATAATACTTCTGTGCAGGCGACTTGAATTCCGGATTATGGTTTCAGACCTGGCTACATATTCCGTGTTTTTGTTAACCTTCTCGGACAGATTATAGTTCACGTAAGAGTCGGTGATTGAAATACCAATCACGACAGAAAATCCGAGAAAGATCTGAGCGGCTAATCTCATTAATAATAATTAAATTAAAGAAGACGCATCTTCGTAAATAGCAGCGGGAATTGTAAATTTAAAGCAGGTGCCCGTCCCTTCGCTACTTTCTACGCCGATCGTACCACCGTGTTGGGTAACAAAATCTTTAACCAGGATCAATCCTAAACCGGTGCCATGTTCATTGTTTGTACCTTTTACAGAGGAACTTACTTCATCAAACACTTTCCCCATCGTATCCACGCTCATACCTACGCCCGTATCCGCCACACAAATCTCCACCATTTTATCCTGCCGGGCGGCACTGATCGTTATCGAACCGTGCTGCGGTGTGTATTTTATGGCATTAGTAACCAGATTTTGCACAATGGAACGAAGCATTAACGAATCGGCGTTCACATATATCTCTTCAGGAACCTCATTAAACAAACTAATCTCCTTTTGGGCTGCGTTTGCCTTCAATAACTCTAAAGAATCATTCATCCCTTCGAGAAGGTGAATCCTCTGTGGAGTGAAACTTGTTTTATCGCGCTGTTTTTTCGCCCAGTCAACCAGTTCGTTAAGCTGCTGAACAATTTTATGTGCGGTACGATGAATGATGCTGGATAAATTCTTAATATCATTCTTCGATAGTTTCTCGATATCCCGGTTCAACTTTTCGGATGTCGCGATAAGCGCTGTAGCGGGGTTTCGAAGATCATGAGAGATTACCGACAGAAATTTATCCTTCGACAAGTTGAGATCTTTCAATTCCGAATTCAGCGTCTCGAGTTGAGAAGTCCGTTCTTTAACACGGTTCTCGAGCTCTGCGTTGAGGCGCATTAAATCTTCATTAATCACCCTTAGCTTTTCTTCCTGCTTGCTTAAAAGCTGGTTTTTCCGGTGAAGTTCTGCAAAAACAGCCACTTTAGATCGAAGAATCTGAGGATTAAATGGCTTTCGGATATAATCAACGGCGCCTGCCTGGTACCCCTTAAACATAGCGGTCTCTTCGTAATCTTGTCCGGTGATAAAGATAATAGGCACCAGCCGGAGCTTCTCCCTTGAATAAATCAGCTCCGCAGTTTCATAGCCATCCATTATCGGCATCCGCACATCGAGCAAAATCAGCGAGAAATCCTCTTCTTTCAAAAGAATCTTCAAAGCATCCTTTCCGGATGTAGCCTTATAAAATTTATAGCCTTGATTCTCCAGAACAATCTCCATAGACATCAGGTTATCAGGCCTGTCGTCAACGAGAAGGATTTTTATTGTAGTATCGTCAGCCAACTTAAATTAAAAGTTAAAAAGTGAAAATTAAAAATGCCCTCCCCTTTGGGAGAGGGTTTTGATAAGGCATTAACACAGCCACACGCGCATCAAAGATAACAATTGCGGAGTTTTTACTGGTTTTGTTATGTAATCAGACGCACCCGAGGCAATACATTTCTGGCGGTCGCCGATCATAGCTTTTGCAGTAACGGCTATTATTGGCAATTGTTTATGCCGGTTTTCCTTTCTTATCCATTGGATAGTTTCGTATCCATCCATTTCAGGCATCATAATATCCATCAATACGATATCGATATCTTTCTGAGCATTCAAAATCTCTAACGCTTCCCGCCCGCTCTCTGCCGTAATCACTTCTAATTTAGAACGTTCGAAGGCAGCGGTTAAAGCAAACAAATTTCTCACGTCGTCATCCACAACCAACACCTTTTTCCCGTCAAGGATATCTCCGGTGTATTTCGAATTCTGGATCATTTTTACCTTATCTGCAGGCAACATTTTCGTTTCCACGTGAAGTGTTTGCATTACCTCATCCAATAAATCAATATAAGAATCAGGATTCTTATTAATTGATTTATAGTTTAAACGTTTAAGATTGATCAGCTCTTCCTGCGTAAAGTCTTTCGCCGAATGAATGATAATAGCCGTTTGAGTATGTTTATGCAAATTCAAATAATTTGGCAGCAGTTTGGCGTCAGACAATGTATAGTCGATAATGATACAGTCAAAAGCCTCCGACTTAAGCAAAGCAACGCCCTTCTTAGCCGACGGAACAGCGGTTATAGCCACAGAATCGTTGTTAAGCAAGTCTGAAAGATGCTTTAGCTCCTCCTTATCTTCTTCAATAAGCAAGATCTTTTTAACCTTCGCCTCATCAAAAGAGATGATGCTGGATATCAACTCGTCTAAGGATTTATTTGAAAGCGGCTTCAAGTGGAAGCTTTTCGCTCCACTCTTTATGGCGAGCGCTCGGTTGTCTTCACCCGAAACCAGATGGATAGGAATATGACGAAGATTCAGGTCATTTTTCAACAACCTTAAGATTTTCCAGCCATTGGATTCAGGCATATTAACATCAAGCGTAATAGCTATTGGATGATAGTTTGTGATACAATCAAATATCTCCAGATAATTTGTTGCCACGATGGCCTTCAACCCGAAATCATGAACTTTATCGATCATAATTTTTGTAAAGCGGATGTCGTCTTCGATCACCAGAATCACCCGGTCTTCCGACTGGATCGTATGTCTGTCATCATCAATCATTGGCTCAGTGATCTCGGCCGTCATTGTCGCCTTAGTGGCCGCAGCCAGATAAGGTTGTTTGATGTTATCCGAAATTGATTTTGTGCCCTCCTGGTATTTCAGAGGCAGGAACAGAGTAAAGGTACTTCCCTTTCCAAGTTCACTTTCCACCGTGATAGTACCTCCCAACAATTCTGCAAAACCTTTACTGATAGAAAGACCTAATCCTGTACCGCCGTATTTACGTGAAGTAGAGCCCTCTGCTTGCTGGAATGCTTCAAAGATAATACCTTGTGTTTTCTTAGAAATACCGATCCCAGAGTCTTCAATAGAGAATGCTATAACCTCATTAATTCCAGTCAACGGATTTCTTTGACCAGCTTTCGGACGTTGCATCTTTAATCTGATACTTCCTTTCTCGGTAAATTTAAACGCGTTCGACAACAAGTTTTTAAGGATCTGGTTCAGACGCTGAATATCTGTTTCGAGGATTTCTGGAAGGGATTCATCTACGTCAATTTCGAAGTTAAGATTTTTAGTTTCGGAGATCGGTTTAAAGGTTGATTCTACGAAAGAAGCAATCTCTTTAAAGCTAACCGGCATAATATCCGCCGAAATAACCCCCGACTCAATTTTAGAAAGATCGAGGATATCATTGATCAGCTGAATCAAGTCATCTCCGCAGGAGTGAATAGTTTTAGCGTATCTGATCTGCTTCTCTGTCAAGTTACCTTCATGATTCTCAAACAATTGCTGTGCAAGAATCAACAAACTGTTGAGCGGAGTACGTAACTCGTGCGACATGTTTGCAAGGAACTCAGATTTGTATTTAGATGTTAAGGTAAGTTGCTCTGCTTTCTCTTCCAGCGATCTTCTTGCTTCCTCAACCTCTTTGTTAATCTGCTCCACCTCTTCTTTTTGTTTCTCAAGAAGTTGTGCCTTGTCGTGGAGCTCATCATTCGCGCGGCGTAACTCTTCCTGCTGTGCTTTCAAGTCACCAGAAAGTGATTGAGACTGAGAAAGAAGTTCCTCGGTACGAGTATTTGTTTCGATGTTATTCAATACGATACCGATAGACTCTGTTAACTGATCCAAAAAGTCTAAGTGGGTCGGGCTGAAATTATCAAATGATGCAAGCTCAATTACCGCTTTAACATTGTTCTCGAATAATACCGGAAGAATTACCAAAGCAGAGGGGCTGGCCGTTCCGATACCCGAGCTTATTTGCAGGTAGTCTCCCGGTACATTGGTTAATAGAATACGCTCCTTGTCGGTGGCGCACTGTCCTACTAATCCTTCACTTAATGCAAACTCGGTATTTATAGTTTTTTTACTGTTCTGAGCATAGCCTGCGAAAAGTTTCAAAGTTGGCTCATCATTAGTGCCTTCAGGCTGCTCGAGAATATAGAACGCTCCGTATTTCGCATTTACCAGTTCAGCAAGCTCTGATAGAATCTTATTTGCCACCGCATTCCTATCTCGCTGTCCCTGAAGCATCTGAGCAAACTTCGCAAGGTTGGATTTTAGCCAATCCTGCTCGTGGTTACGTAATGTTGTTCCTTTAAGGTTGGCAATCATCTGATTGATCGTATCCTTCAAGGCCTCAAGCTCTCCTTTCGCATCCACACGAATGGTTCGCGTTAAGTCACCCTTGGTTACCGCAGATGCCACCTCGGAAATCGAACGTACCTGAACCGTTAAGTTCTGTGCCAGCTGATTCACGTTTTCCGTTAAATCTTTCCAGGTTCCTGATGCTCCCGGTACACTCGCCTGACCACCCAAACGACCCTGTACACCCACCTCACGTGCCACCGTAGTTACCTGCTCGGCGAATACCGCAAGGGTGTCAATCATCTCGTTAATGGTATCAGTAAGCTGCGCCACCTCTCCTAACGCATTAATGGAAAGTCGCTGCTTCAGGTTACCTTTCGCCACCGAAGTTGCCACTTTAGAGATACCCCGAATCTGAACCGTTAAGTTGGATGCCATCTGGTTTACCGAGTCAGTTAAATCTTTCCATGTACCCGCAACACCTTTTACGTGTGCTTGTCCACCTAGCTTACCCTCGGTTCCTACCTCCCTCGCCACACGAGTTACCTCGGATGCAAACGAGTTCAGCTGATCCACCATCGTGTTGATCGTGTTCTTAAGCTCCAATACCTCCCCTTTCGCATCGATGATTACTGTTTTACTTAAGTCACCCGATGCCACCGCTTTTGTTACCTCGGCAATGTTACGCACCTGTGATGTCAAGTTGGATGACATCTGATTCACCGAATCCGTTAAATCTTTCCAGGTTCCCGCAACACCCGGTACGAAGGCTTGTCCACCCAAGTTACCGTCGGTGCCTACCTCCCTCGCCACACGCGTTACCTCGGATGCGAAACCTCTCAGCTGATCCACCATCGTATTAATGGTTTCTTTAAGCTGAAGAATCTCGCCTCGTACGTCAACCGTAATTTTTTTGGACAAGTCACCATTCGCTACCGCGATGGATACATCCGCTATATTTCTTAACTGGGCCGTTAAGTTACCGGCCATTTTATTTACACTATCTGTTAAATCTTTCCAGGTACCATCCACACCCGGTACGTTCGCCTGACCTCCGAGCTGCCCTTCCGAACCTACCTCACGTGCCACCCTTGTTACCTCCGATGCAAATCCCCGGAGCTGATCCACCATCGTATTGATTGTGTTCTTCAACTCCAAAAGCTCACCTTTGGCATTTACCGTAATCTTTCTTGAAAGGTCACCCTTGGCTACGGCCGTTGTTACCTCTGCAATGTTACGTACCTGTGATGTTAAGTTATCGGCCATTTTATTTACCGAGTCTGTTAAATCTTTCCAGGTACCACCTACTCCAGGTACATTCGCCTGACCACCAAGCTGCCCTTCGGAACCTACCTCCCTCGCCACACGGGTTACCTCGGAACCGAATGAGTTCAGCTGATCCACCATCGTATTGATCGTGACCTTCAGCTCGAGCATCTCACCCTTAACATCCACCGTAATCTTCTTGGAAAGGTCACCCTTGGCCACCGCCGTTGTTACCTCGGCAATGTTACGCACCTGACCAGTTAAGTTACCCGCCATTTGGTTTACCGAGTCAGTTAAATCTTTCCAGGTACCACCTACACCCGGTACGTTCGCCTGACCTCCTAACTGACCCTCGGAACCTACCTCCCTCGCCACACGAGTTACCTCGGATGAGAACGAGTTCAGCTGATCCACCATCGTATTGATTGTATTTTTTAGCTCTAAGAGCTCACCTTTTGCATCTACCGTAATCTTCCGGGATAAGTCACCCTTAGCTACCGCCGTCGTCACACCCGCGATGTTACGCACCTGGTCGGTAAGGTTAGAACCCATTTGGTTTACAGAGTCGGTCAGATCTTTCCAAACCCCGCCGACACCTTTTACCTTCGCTTGTCCCCCTAGTTTTCCTTCTGTACCCACCTCAAGTGCCACACGCGTTACCTCAGAGGCGAATGAGTTCAGCTGATCCACCATCGTATTAATGGTTTTCTTCAGCTCAAGCATTTCCCCTTTTACGTCCACCGTAATCTTTTTGGATAAATCCCCGTTGGCCACCGCTGTGGTTACACCCGCAATGTTACGTACCTGCGAGGTAAGGTTACCCGCCATCCGGTTTACCGAATCCGTTAAATCCTTCCATGTTCCCGCAACTCCCGGTACTTTCGCCTGGCCTCCGAGTTTACCTTCTGTACCTACCTCGAGTGCCACACGCGTTACCTCAGATGAGAAGGAGTTCAGCTGATCCACCATGGTATTAATCGTGTTTTTCAGCTCAAGGATCTCTCCTTTCGCCTCCACGGTAATCTTCCGTGATAAGTCACCCTTCGCCACCGCCGTTGTCACCGTTGCGATATTACGTACCTGAGCTGTTAAGTTACCCGCCATCTGGTTTACAGAGTCGGTCAGTTCTTCCCACACCCCGGCCACACCTTTAATTTTTGCCTGCTCTCCCAGTTGCCCTTCAGACCCTACCTGACGTGCAACCCGTGTTACCTCTTGTGTAAAGAGACGAAGCTGCGAAACCATGCCGTTGGATTCTTTTGCGATGCGCAAGAACTCACCTTTTAAGGGCTGGCCGTTTATTTCTAATGGAACCTCATTAGAGAGATTACCGTTGGCCACCGATTTAATCAGACCTGCTATCTCCAAAGTAGGGTATGTTAAATCGGTAATAAGGTTATTGAGTGATTTTACGCCTACGGCATACTCCCCCTTAAAATCGGGTAAATCCAACCGCTTAGAAAGGTTCCCCCTCTGACCTATGGTTTTTTCTGCAGTGCAAATTTCATTTACAAGCCGTTCGTTAATATCAATGATATCGTTAATTACTTCGCAGATTTTGCCGCCAAGACCGGCCTGAGTAACGGGGACACGGAGATTAAGCTTTCCGTTTTTTACCTGCGACAAGATTTTAAGCAATTCCTTGAGATTCAGGGCTTCATCTTCTGCCCCATTAAGGTGCGCTTTCTTTTTAGGTTTTTTAACTAAGGTTTCAAGGTAATCTTGTTCCATACGTAAGGAGTTTTAAAACTAGAGGACAAACGTTAATGATGGGCGTAAAAAGCCCGTCAGTATATTAACATAAGATGGAGAGCGGAATTGGTTAGAAATAGATATAAGATTTTCAGGCCACCAGAATAGTGGATTATCGTCTGTAAACAAACATACAGTGCAAGAATTTTTTTCCCTCAATTCTATAAATTTTATATAGACCCCACTTCAATCATGCAATCACAAGATAGTCCTTTTTCCGGTAAGACCAATCCAGGCATTCGCGTTTTTTTAAAATGGGTATAAATCTCATGCTTTTTACAACATGAACGTACAAATAACATTGTTCATTATTCTTTTGTTTTAATCCTGTTGAAAAAATCCTGGCACTTACAAAATGTGTCATATTTAGATTTGATTTACTTAAAACATGAAAGAGATTGCAGGGTTAAGAATGGAAATATTAGTCTATGAAAACGTTCTCTCTTGAAACCTTTGAACAACTTGAAAACTTGAAATCGTCTGGCGGTTGTTCAGTTATCTTTAAGCATAATACTTCATGCCCTATCAGCAAGAACACCCTGGCTGCTTTTGAAAAAAATGCAAGTTCGCTTCCTGAAGGGACCAACATCTATTTTCTAGACCTGTTAAGCTATCGCGAGCTTTCTGACGCCATCGCCGACCGGTTTAAGGTAAAGCACGAGTCGCCACAAATACTGGTAATTTCGGAAGGCGAATGCCGGTTTCATCAATCACACTACGATATCTCTGCGGAAGACGCCGCAGCGGCAATACGCTCGGGAGGCGGTCAGTTGTCAGCCTAGATAATCCTACAATGAGCTAGTTCGTATCAGAATAAAAGCCATGCGTCAACTCCTGCAAAGAGTTCTAAGAAAACCGGTTAGCAAACTGGCTGACAGATATGCCTCACGCCCGGATAAATCACTAGTCCACCATTCTCTCACCCAGCTCTACAACAGCATCCTGAATAAGCCGGGAGAAAAAGGGCCACTGATCCGGTTTTCCGAAACAGACCGTTTTATTATTTTTTCCGATCAGCATAAAGGAGCTAAAAACGGTTCGGACGACTTCTCGTTTGCAGAAAAGAACTATGTCAGGGCACTTTCTTATTACCATAATCAGAATTTTTCTCTGATCAACCTGGGCGATAGTGAAGAACTTTGGGAAAACAATATCATTTCAGTGAAAAAACATAATACCGCTTCGTTCGGGGCAGAAAAAAATTTCTTACATAGAAATGCGTTTATTAAAATTTTTGGCAATCATGATCTCTACTGGGATAATGATCCGCTGGCACCGGTGATGCTTCAGAGTATTTTCGGAAGGACGATAAAAATCTATGAGGGCGCTGTTCTTCAAACAACCGTGCATGGCCAACCCCTAAACATTTTCTTAACCCATGGACACCAGGGCGATAAGCAAAGCGATGGAAACTGGCTGAGCAAATGGTTCATCTCAACCATCTGGGCTCCGTTACAGATGTATTTGGAACTAAATTTAAACACACCGGCCCAAGACAATAACCTCAAAACCACTCACAATCATTTTATGTACGAATGGGTGGCTCCGCAAAAGAATATGCTTCTCATCACGGGGCATACCCATCAACCAGTTTTTTTGTCTCTTACATTTTTAGAAAGGTTGTTTAGCCGGCTTCTCAAAGCAGAACAGTCAAATAACCTTGCAGAGATTGAGGAGATTAAAGCGCAAATTAAGCTTCGAAAGATAAAACACGAAAGCACAACCGATTTCTCTGCTTACGAACCCACGTATTTCAATACCGGCTGCTGCTGTTTTAACGATGGCGACATTACGGGAATTGAGATTTCCGAAGGCTATATCCGTCTGATTAAATGGGAGTATAACGATAAGGAACAGTCTGAGCGGTTTGTACTGGAGGAGACAAAACTCGACAATCTCATCAAGAACTTTGTTACTTCTTAGTACAACCGTTTATATTTATACATTAATGAGCCTGCAATGCGAAAATGAGACACACAATTTAAGTATGCAGATCAGACACATAACGCTCTTCCGCTTCTACACGCATCAATAGAGCTTGTATCCCAAACTAAAATTGTAAAGTCTTAGTTTGGTATCTTCAAAGCCCGGTCTGCTGATCTTACTTAAACCATGCTCATAACGTAAGTCGAATGATATTTTTCGAATATCGAGCCCGACACCAAACTGCCAGGCTAGCGCCTGATCCTTGTAATTGAATTTGGCCGCATTACTCAGTGCATCACTGAAGGACTGCTCCTCATTAACAATAAAGGATATTACGGGACCTGTATTGATCCGGCCGCCAATGCCTACCGCTCCTATTTTCGTTCCTATCAGGATGGGAAGGTCCACACTTGCAAAATCTATACTACCAGATTGCCCGTTGGCATCTTTAATATCAGTAGTTTTTACGGTGTAATATAACTCAGGCTGGAGATGCAGCCCCATCGCACCCATTCTTGCCCACACGCCAGCAAGATACCCGGCACGATTCTCAGAACTAAAGCTATTTTGTTCGGAAAGTTTGGAAAGGTTAACCCCTGCTTTCAACCCAAAGTCGAAGTTTGGGATAATTTGAGCCCTGGCAACTGTGCTTGCAAGGAAAACTCCAAGAATGAGAGTAAATCTTTTCATGATAACATAATTAAACCAACCATTCTATAACAATTGTAAATGGCTTTTGTCTGATTTTTTTAGCAACACACGCAAAAGAGAAACAATTACCCAGACTGGGAAATAAATTCACATTAGTAGCAACTCAAACGCTGAACGTTCGTACAAAATGCAGCAGTGAAATACTTATGACTACTCTTTACAAAAGGTGCTATCTAACTTTTCTTGTATGCCTGTGCTGTCAACTAACGGCCTGGGCGCACCAGCCAATAATTGCCAGCATAGAGCCGTCACAAAGCCCTTCTCCCTGGGGATTCCCAATCGGGGTAGATTCGAGGGCATCTGCAAAAGTAAATGACAACAACTACGCAACAGTGTATTCTTATTGGGGAGAGGCTTGGATTCAACTGAAATACATGAACATTTTAAATGCCGGCACTACATCATTCATAAGAGTAGAAGCTCCAGGATTCACCCTCTCATCTATTATAAACGACATTGTCACCATAGAAGCCTACAATACCGCGAATGCCACGTCTGACGGAAACCTGGTTGCTTCACCTACAATTTCTGTTGTTCAGGATCAAAACTACACCTACCTGGCTGTTACACCTTCAGTTCAATATAACTCTGTACGAATAAAGGTGTCAACTCCAAATTTTCAACTTAACCCGAATGCCCTTCGGGTATTTTATAGTTTTTATAACGGCTCTGATGGTGCAGATTGCGGCGCTGGATGGGCTGCTGATATTGGAGAAAAAAGCATGGGCGCGGCACCGGCGAGCCAGGTTCGGAATCCCGGACGCGCAATTGACAGTGATACTTCTTCTTATTCCACACTACAATTAACCGCTAACCAGCAAAACCTTCAGGTTTCACAAACGATATATTTTCCTGCTGCATCGTATATCAGCAATATAGTACAGGTAAAAGCGTCGGTAAACAGCGTTTTCAATCCGGCTGATTATGTGATAGAGGCACAGGCTTACTTTGGTTTAACGGCAGTAGGAAGCAAGCAAAATATCACTTCTCAAGTGAATGTATCTACCGGCCCAGTTAAAATTTATATAAGTCCCGGAAGTTATATTGACCGGGTTAGAATTAGCATTAAAGCTAATAACAATGGTGCTCAAACCGGACATGTGAACATTCACAATGTACAGCTTGTGCCAGAGCCGCCTACGCTTAATCAAAACAGCCTGACGATTTGCGGAACCTCAGCGTCGATAACCCTGCAGGTAACAAACACTGATGCCGCAATCCGATATCAATGGTATAACAATAATAATCCAATATCCGGGGCCACCTCATCTACTTATAGCGCAAATCTGACCTCTGCTACAAATCCATATACCATTAGCGTTGCAGCTATTAAAGCTGGCTGTACATCGGAATCAAAAAGAACAAATGCAACAATTGGTGTATTTCAGAAGCCGGTATCACCTACCATTATCATCTTCTAAAAAAATTGAAAAACCAGCTAAATATCAAGAATATAGCCATGGTGAAAGTTGTAACTTCTCCAACTCTCCGCCGTACAATCACGAAATATTTTAGTTTGACCTTGAAAAAGACTGGGAGTATTATGGCCAAAGGAATACGCTGTTTTACTTTATTTACCACATTTCTTTTTTTTCATTTCTACGCTGCATTCTCTCAGCAAAAAACCTATGCCCGATTAAATCTTATGGCGGGCACCTCCCTGCTACACGCAATCCATACGGGTAAAAAACTAAAATCAGTTCAAAGCAACTTTAATAAGGTGATAGATCCTGATTGCGGATCAGGTGCAAGTGCGATTCAGGTACGTTCCGGAACGAGTATTAACTCTGGTAGCAGGGTAATAGACGAAGGAAAAGCCGTCGACAACGACATGAGTACCTACTCCACGCATCATATTGAGGGGCATCAGATAGGAGTTGAAGTTTCACAAATCATTTCATTTACTACTACCGCTTCCGCGAGCGATATCGTGAAAATTTATCTTTCATTAAAAGCAACCTTACAGAATCATGATATTACCGCACAGGCATATTACTGGGTTCCGGCAGATGGCACTGGCAATGGAACGCCGGTCGGACCGCTGCAACCTATTAGTAGTATAAGTGTATTACCATCACCTCCAGCTGTGGGTACCCCTACAGAGATTGTATTTAATCCCGGAGTAATATTTAACCGGATTAAAATAGGTGTAACAGCAAACTCTAATGGAAATCATGATGCGGATTTAAATCTTCACCATGTGCAGCTCACACCACCGCCGCCAACCACTGAAGAAGCTACCAGTGGCGGAGAAAGCGAATTTGCCGGTTGCGAAGGTATAGTCACCCTGGCAATCAGCAACACATCGAACGATGTAACTTACAAATGGTACAACTCCGCTTTAGTAGAAATCGCTAATGGAGGCTCGTCAATTTACAATCCTGCTTTAACACCGGGCACACATGTATTTCATGTCTCTGCCACAAAACTTGGCTGTGTTGCCGAATCGCCAAAGCATAAAATAACAGTAACAGTATTATCTAAACCCAACACTCCTGCAATTTTAATAACAAATTAAACTAATTAAATATTATGAAAACAACCTTTACACTTTTTAAAATCGCCCTTGTACTATTAATTATAGTTGCACCGGGTAAAATCTTTTCACAGACGTATTACGATTTATACCTGCATAACGGTACTACCGGAACCATAAAACCCGCTGCAGGCACTGCATTCGCAGCTGGCGATCAGGTGATCTGGACCGATACATACAACGGTACTCCCAGCGATCTTGCTCCGCAGGCGTATACATCCCCTGATTTAGTTGTAAATACAACAAGTTACTCACCCGGACTGCATACGTTCACGATGCGAGTACGATCTGGAACTACTGGCTGCGACAGTGATCCGTCTGACGCTAAAACCGTCTTTATCCTCCCAGCAACAACCGTCACTTTTGCCAACGCAACTGATGAAGACTATTGCGAAAATGTAGGATCTCCTTCGAAAACAATCGTGGCTTCGGCAGCTCCGGTAACTATTGCTTTGCCGGACGGTATTGGCTATAATTATGAATGGACCATCACCAAAGACGGTGTAGCTGCCACTCATGCTGACGCCGGAACGTTAACAGCCCTGGCCGGAACATCCACCAGAGAAACTACTTCAACATTTACTATGACCACTGAAAACGTCGGAGTATACTTATTTACTGTTAAAGCATCTTACTTCAAGCTTGATGGAAATCCCGGAACAGTAAAGCTTGGTGCAACACCTGCACAGTTCCCTACCGCATCGCCGAAAAAGGTTACTGTTAAAGCTAAGCCAGCCAAACCTACAATTGAAATTTCATAAAGTGTAGAAAGAGCTTATTCATAAAGTTTAATTGTTAAACCCACAGGCTTTGCATACGCAAGCCTGTGGTATATTTTATGTTGTATACAGCCTATAGAAAATACATAACTTTCTTCCTGATTCTCTTTATCAGGCTGGCTGCTTTCTCACAAGGAAACGCAGGTGGAAACACTGTGCAAACCGTCGAGATTGAACCCGGAAAATCAATCAACTTTAAGGCCACTTCTACGCCCGGGTCCGCATACCAATGGTTCAAAGATGGAAATCCCATTTCAGGTGCTACATCGCCAACATTAAACGTTTCCGAACCGGGAGAATATAAAGTTCTTGCACAAAACAACTTAAACTGTACCTCAGAAATATCCGATGGCTTTATCGTAACAGTCAAAACTAGCGTCCTTGTAAAACAGGCTAACTTAAGCGTCGAGAAAAAATCTGAGACAAAGGCCACATCAATCAACGACCCTTACGAATACCTGATTACCGTCAAAAATAGCGGCCCCGATCCGGCGACGGAAGTTATAATAAAAGACATTCTCCCTGAAGGGCTAATTTTCAAGAACATGACTATGGCTTTGCAGGGCAAATTTGACTATAACGCTGCCGCGCGTACGTTAACGTGGACCATTGATAAACTTAACTCGGCTGACATGTCTGAACTGCGATTTGTAACCGAGGCCGTCAATCCTGGTTCGGTGGTAAATACGGCAACCGTATCAGCTACTGAAGCCGACCCAGACCTGTCAGACAATTCATCCACCGATACCAAATCGATCACAGATTTAACCATCCCCAATGTATTCACACCTAACGGCGATGGTGTGAACGATCGGTTTGAAATAAAAAACCTCGAGTTCTACAAAGAGAACGAGATTTCTATTATAAACCGCTGGGGAAATTCTGTGTACGAAAAGAAAGATTATCAAAACCTGTGGGATGGAACCGGGCTGGATGAAGGCACATACTTTTTTGTATTGAAAGTAAAAAATGCCACCGGTACATGGCAAGCATATAAAGGTTATATCACCCTTTTAAGAAGTAAAACTGCGCAATAGTGGACTAATGAAAAGATTAATAATAATTATCACGATACTTTTACTGGCGCTGGCATCTTTTTCACAGCAAGATGCACAGTTCAGTCAATATATGTTTAATGGCCTGTACATTAATCCAGCCTACGCCGGATACAAAGAACAGGCAAATATTCATTCCTTCTACCGCTCTCAATGGACCGGCTTTGAAGGTGCACCTCAAACCATGTCGGTTGCCGGAGACATGGTACTTAAAGACGGAAATGTGGGTCTCGGCTTGCTTCTTTCCAATGATTTCACCGGTGCGCAAAGTAATTTCTCGGCTTACGTTAACTATGCATACCGTATTCAAATCGGCGAATCAGGATTTTCCAGATTATCCTTCGGTCTCGCGGCAGGTCTCGTACAACACGGCATAGACGGCGACAAGTTATCATCGATCGAATACGACCAGTACGTCCCTCTTGGAAAACCAACCGAATCTTTCCCCGATGCACGGTTTGGTGTTTTTTATTCCACTCCAAATGTATTTGTGGGCCTCTCTGCAGATAACCTGCTGGCCAGTTATTTTCAGTCAGAAAACCACGCTAAAAACATTCTTTTACCCAAAATCAATCGTCATTATTACTTCACGGCCGGTGCTCTTTTCAAACTAAACTACGATGTAAAGATCAAACCTACCGTGTTGCTAAAAGACGACAAGCAGACATTTACAAGCTTGGATCTGAACGCCTTCGCTCTTTTATACGACAGGATATGGATTGGCGGCTTTTATCGCACCGCGGTTAAAATTTACGACAAGCCCCATCTTGATGCCGGCCTTCAGAAAAAAAATGGTGTGGGTGTGATTGGCGATTTCTTTGTCAACGAAAACCTCCGATTGGGATATGCCTTCGATTATTCTCTTTCTAACCTCCGAAATTACAACTATGGCTCTCACGAAATCTCTATCGGCTTTGCCTTAAGCTCCAGAAGGCGTGAAGGACCGAAGTGTTATTTTTAAATGATTTTTATTTTTCGAAAAGCAGGTTTCGTTTCCAAAATTTCCTGCAGCCCGGCTATACACTTCAAGGCCCGAAATCACCAGCCCTCCCCTGCCTTTCCGTTGCTATCCGGTTTAGCTGGCAAGGCATCGTTCTTAAAACCCAGGCAATTAATTATATCTATAATACAGATTCGAACTTGGCCTGTACCCCTTTTATTAAAACATAATTGCGCTCGATTTCTTATTTGTTAAACACCATCTCATGAAATATGCAGTAGTCATTTTATTAGCCTTTGTGTTTACTTCATGCAATACAGATCATAAAACAGGTTCTGCTGACGCCCAAACGGACAGTGCTGTGTTGCTTACACAAGAAAAAACATTATGCTTCCTGCGTTTGGAAGGTGCATCAAAACGCGACAGCTCCATAATCCACATCAAAATCAACGGCGATTCGATAGACGGCACGTTCAATCATCTTCCCTACGAAAAAGACTCCCGAAAAGGCACTATTGCGGGGACTAGAAAAGACGACACAATCAGAGCTCTCTGGTCTTTTATGCAAGAAGGCATGAATGATACGATTTCAGTTGAGTTTTTAATTAAGGATGATGCATTATACCAGAAGACCTTTGGATTTGATAAAAATACAGGCAGACAAAAGCTTACAGATACATCCACCTTTTCTATTAAATACCGTGCTGTAGATTGCCCGTCCTCATAGATTGAGGCTCAATCTTCAACAAGATACGCTTCTGATCAGAAAGCACTTGCCTTTTGCAGGATTTTCTGATCTATTTAGTCAACCCCTCTAAACCGGAATCCTCCGGCACATCAGTTCGGAATTTCAAGCAAATCACAGAGACATTATAGAGACCTTACCGGGACCTTATAGAGACTTTGACCCGGTCTATCTCCGCTCTTCATGGGAGAAATAACCTGTAGCTTGATATGTATAAGCAGTTAAACGGTAATTGATTCTATAAGGCTATCCTCACAGCACTTTATATTCTCTAAAAATTCGCGGTAAGAGTACAGGGGCGAAAATTTTGGTTTGGTTCATAATGATAGGTTTAGTGGACACAAAGATATCAATATCTAAATAACCTAATAACCATCAATCGGAGTCAGGCTTCTGTAGCTGACTTTTTTAAACCAAGGCCCGACGCTCCGCTTTATGCCTTTGTGATTTCGTAGCTAAAACTTAAAGATCTGTGTATTAAAGCAAGCGCAAATAAATTCAGTCGCGCGCTGACAGCAGAATTACAGCAACAAGGTATCAATCCGATGTGCATGCACCATCCCATCACAAGGAGACCAGCCAAACACTGTAAACCGGCCATCCTGCGAAGCAACAAGTGCAATAGCCCTCCGTTGGTCGAATACAAACTGAGAAGCAGAAAGATGCCGCGTTCCGCCGATTTTGGTAGGATGAACAACCATTACCTCCGTATCCAACACGGGCTCAGTAAACATAACTTCCTCCACGTTAGTACTTTTCTCCGATCGCTGAATTTTGGCGCCGAACGCGAGAACTTCGTACTGATCGCTTATTATAGTAGCGCCATCAATCGCAGTTAATCCGGCTACACTTTCTACCTGCCTGTTTAACTCTGCCTGCCACGATTTATTCTCACGCCACGATTCATCCTGCTTCATGAGATCAGTTAACTGACAAAACGGAGGCACTACAGGATAAGTGATGGGATGAATGATAGAATCACGCCAGGATTCATCGCCCGCTGGTACAACCAAAAGTGTTCCTCCCCGCCCATGCGCTTTCATCGACGTTGCTAACTGGATAAGCACATTTACCGAATTGTGCCAGGAGTTGTTGAGGTTGAAACCCAGCAGAGAGCTCAAAAGCGCAGGGCAATCTGGCATTACACCGGTTTGCTCATCTACAATCTTTATCTCATCACCTTTTAAAATAGCCACGTTAACAAACTTTCCGTAGCCGTGAAAGCGTCTATGCTTTACCACCAACAAACCGGGCTCGACCATTTCCAAAACGAAACAAAACGCCGGAAGCTTGCGGGTGGTTCCCCAGGCATAAAACCCGTTCTCGTCATGCCAAATACCCAAATGAATACCTGCACGTTCAATCCCTGGAGCCAGTTTTGTCAACGTTTTGGGTTTCAACGGTAAACGTTCGCCAAAAACTAACGGTTCGGCGGCCTTTTCCGGAGGCAAATAAGCCATAGATATCCGTGGAGAATGTCCCTCTTCTTTTCGCAAGCTTGTCCAAAAGCCAACATCAATAATCGCTTCAATTACCTCTGGCGACGGTTCAGGCGCCAGGTCGGGTTCGCCTTCCTCCCGCGCTTCCTTTAAATGACTTATAAAATGAGCGGCGATAGTTTCAGAGACTAAATGCGCCGCTTTATACGTGGGTTCAGACAAACCGGACTGTGTATTCATCGGTTGTATTTTAAGAATTAAAAATAATTTTCTTTGTGGTGATTCTCTATTTATAAGAAAACCGCAGAGACAGAGACTATTAAGCTTTTAAAGAGTTACTCTTATCGCGGCTCATATCCGGATTATAATACAGCCCCGGAGTTAACCAATAAAGCAAGATAACTCTTGAAAACCGGTAATTAACAGGTGAAAGAAAAAATATCAGGGGGAAAATCACTACAATATACAGGAGCGGATCCTCAAGGTTCTTCGTTACCAGATATGTCAGGACGGCCGCAATAATCATTTGTATCACGTTCATTGCGTAGCTAATAAACATCGAGACATAAAAATACCCCGGCTCTCGCTCAAATTTCAAACCGCAATGCGGACAGGTTTCATTCATCTTCTGAAGCTTAAAACCATACATAGAAGTTGAAAACATATCTCCTCGTCTGCATCTGGGGCATTTTGCCTGCAAAGCCGCCGAGAACTCTGATGGCACTTGATTATCTAAATGGAGGTCTTCCATAATATGTTATCTACAAAAGCCGGGCTAATTCCCAAAGCAGAGTAAAAGTATATATCCTTTTGATGAATCTATTTCAGCAAAATGTAAAATAGAAACAATATAAATTACAATTCAGAACGCATTTGGTTCATTTCCTGATTTAAACCATCTCAATTCAGTCTATATTTGATCCATATTCTCTCATTATGGATGATTTTATCGCAGCCAGATCCCAAATGGCATTATCGCTTGGCTTTCATATTATTTTTTCCTGTATCGGGATGGTTATGCCATTCTTTATGGCGGTATCTCATTATTACTGGCTTAAAACAAGGGACATAACGTACAAAAACATCACCAAGGCATGGAGCAAAGGTGTGGCAATTTTCTTCGCGACCGGAGCTGTATCAGGCACGGTCCTATCCTTTGAGCTGGGTTTATTATGGCCAGAATTCATGAAGCATGCCGGCCCTATCTTCGGCATGCCTTTTTCGCTCGAGGGAACTGCATTTTTCATTGAAGCCATCGCACTTGGCTTTTTTCTATACGGCTGGGATCGCTTTAATCCATGGTTTCATTGGTTTACCGGTGTAATTGTCGGAGTAAGCGGATTACTGTCCGGGATACTCGTGGTAGCGGCAAACGGCTGGATGAACAGTCCCGCCGGATTTGACTACGTAAACGGCCAATATATTAACATCGATCCTATAAAAGCCATGTTTAATGATGCCTGGTTCTCCCAGGCCCTCCATATGTCTATCGCCGCATTTGCCGCAACGGGCTTTGCCGTTGCAGGCGTTCACGCATTAATGATCTTAAAAGGAAAAAACATTCTGTTTCACAGCAAATCTTTTAAGATCGCTGCGATATTTGGCACAGTGGCAGCTGTTCTTCAACCGCTCAGCGGAGATATCTCGGCAAAAGATGTTGCACAGCGTCAACCTGCTAAACTGGCTGCCATGGAGGCTCATTTCAAAACCGAGGAAAAGGCATCTCTTATTATTGGAGGAATCCCTGATGAGGAAAGTCAGACCGTAAAGTATGCTATAAAAATACCCGGAGCCTTAAGTTATCTGGCACACGGCGATTTTAACACCGAGGTAACGGGGCTCGATAAAATCCCTAAAGAAAATCATCCCCCGGTTGCTATTACGCATTATGCATTCCAGATCATGGTAGGTATGGGAATGCTGATGATGCTTGTGTCGGTTCTCTATTTTATCGGCATTTGGAAGAAGAAAAAATGGCTGGGAACTAAGTGGCTTTTAAAACTGTTCGTAGCTTCCACTCCGCTGGGGTTTATAGCGGTTGAAGCCGGCTGGACAGTAACTGAGGTGGGTCGTCAACCCTGGATTATATACGGCGTAATGCGAACAGCTGATGCGGTAACCCCAATGCCAGGGATCGTGTATTCGTTTTATTTATTTACAGCAGTGTATCTTTCGCTATCCGTAATTGTTGCATTTATGCTTTACCGGCAAATTAAAATGGTAGGCAAGCTTTACGACACTCCCGGGCACAACTAATCTGATATATATGTTATATGTAGTCATAATTTTTCTCTGGACCGCTATCCTGCTTTATCTTTTAATGGGCGGAGCTGATTTTGGCGCCGGGATCGTCGAACTTTTCACCTCGGAGAAAAACCTTAACAGGACAAGAAAAACCATGTACAGGGCAATTGGCCCAATTTGGGAAGCCAATCACATGTGGTTAATTATTGCTATCGTAATCTTATTTGTTGGGTTCCCCGATATTTATACTACAATGTCTGTACATCTGCATATTCCGCTTCTTATCATGCTGCTCGGAATTATCGCCAGAGGAACGGCATTTACATTCCGGCACTATGATGCAGTTGTTGACGATATGCAGCATATCTACAACCGCATATTCGTTTACTCAAGTTTTATCACCCCCTTATTTTTGGGAATAATAGCTGCCAGCGCTGTTTCGGGTCAGATTAACCCTAATGCAAGCACCTTTGAGGAAGCCTATATTGCCAGTTGGCTTAATTGGTTTTCTGTCGCTGTAGGATTTTTCACCGTTTCGATTTGTGGATTTCTTGCAGCGGTTTATATCATTGGCGAAACGGATAACGATCTGGATAAGCGCAGGTTCATGCAAAAAGCCCGTTTTATGAATATTGCTGCATTTGCTTGCGGAGCTTTAGTTTTCATCGCCGCACATTTTGAAGGAATTCCTTTGGTTGACTGGGTTTTCGGAGATATAGTAGGAATAACGGCCATTGCTGCAGCCACCATTTCTCTGGTTGTATTCTGGCGATTGCTGAACCAGGGAAAGACCCGCATCCTTCGTATCCTCGCCGGTTTTCAGGTGAGTATGATTTTATTAACCACCACCTACCGCCATTTCCCTAATATCGTCATACTAAAGAACGGCGACTACCTGTCATTGCTTGAGCATCGGGGGCACGATAAAACCATAGAAGCACTTGCCTGGGCGCTGCTGTTGGGAAGCTTATTCATACTTCCCGCCTTAGGTTATCTGATATATAGTTTCCAAAAGAAAGCGTCAGAAACTGTCATGCATTAACGTCATACGTATTTTATCAATATCGCTTTAATCTGAGGCAGATATGAGACGCCAAATAAATTAAGGTGAACCAGAAGCGGGTATAAATTCCATAAATCCAGGCGCTCTTTCCAACCCGGCTCCAGAGGAAAAACCTCATTATATGCTTCGTAAAACAGACTTTGGAAACCGCCGAACAGCATGGTCATTGCAATATCCGCTTCACGGTTTGAATAACACACGGCAGGGTCTATCAACGCCGGCTCCCCCTCGCTGCTAATCATGTAATTTCCGCCCCACAGATCTCCATGAATAAAAGCCGGTTTTTCGGCAGGCGAAAGACCATCAAGGCCTTGGTATAACGAATCGAAAAGAGATAAAATCTCTTTGCTCAACACCCCGCTTCTCTGTCCTAATTCTACTTGCGGTTTAAGTCGTTGATTAATAAAAAAATCGCTCCAGGAAACCGCCATTGTATTAGATTGTGGCAGAGAGCCCATGTAATTATCATATTCGAGTCCGAAATGATCACTCGTATGAGAATGCAAATTAGCGAGCGAACGGCCCAGCGATTCCTGAGATGAAGAAGTGTTCGGACCACTTTCTATCCATTCCAATACCAGAACCTGTTCCTCTTGAGTTTCAAAAACTTCAATAATCAGCGGAACCTTAGTTGTGTGTGTGTCGGCGATTGTTCGCAGCCCCTTTGCCTCCGCCCGCAGCATTCCCGGGTACTGCCTGGCAGAATTAACCTTTAGAAAGAAACGAGCCTCACCATACCCCATCTGGTAACACTTATTTATGCTCCCGCCATGAACGGGTCTAAGCAACTGTAACTCCTCCAGCCGACCGGTATATCTCTTTACCGCATCAGTTATCAAACCCCTTGATTGCTCCGTTAAAAACATCATTCAAAATTAAGCTTAGCCATCAAATATCCCTTCAAAAAACTATCTTTGCGCTTCAATGAAGCATATTCGGAATTTTTGCATTATAGCGCACATCGATCACGGAAAGAGCACATTAGCTGATCGGCTGCTTGAATACACCAATACTATCACTCAGCGTGAATCGCAGGCCCAGTTATTAGACGACATGGACCTTGAGCGCGAGCGCGGCATCACGATAAAAAGCCATGCTATCCAGATGAATTATCAACTGGACGGACAAGATTATGTTTTAAACCTGATTGACACGCCGGGACACGTAGATTTTTCATACGAAGTATCGCGTTCAATAGCAGCCTGCGAGGGTGCTTTACTGATTGTCGATGCAGCACAAGGCATTCAGGCTCAAACCATTTCGAATCTTTACCTTGCTCTTGAGCAGGATCTTGAAATCATCCCGATCTTAAATAAAATGGACCTTCCCGGAGCGATGCCGGAGGAAGTAAAAGACCAGATTGTTGAGCTCATTGGCTGTAAACGCGAAGAAATTATTCCTGCTTCAGGTAAGACCGGGATGGGGGTACATGATATCTTAAGGGCAATTATTGAGCGCGTTCATCCGCCTCAAGGCAATCCCGAGGCCGAATTGCAGGCTTTGATTTTCGACTCTGTATATAATTCTTTCCGCGGTATTGTTGCCTATTTCAAAGTGGTTCACGGAGAAATACGCAAAGGTGACAAAGTAAAGTTTGTGGCTACTGGCAAAGAATATATTGCCGACGAGGTGGGAACATTAAAGCTTCAGCAACAACCTAAAGATGTTATTAAAACCGGAGATGTCGGCTACATCATTTCAGGTATTAAAGAAGCGCGTGAAGTTAAAGTTGGAGATACCATCACTCATAAAGACCGCCCGGCCAAAGATGCCATCCAGGGTTTTGAAGAGGTAAAACCGATGGTTTTTGCTGGTATTTATCCTGTAGATACCGACGAATTTGAAGAGCTTCGCGAAAGCATGCATAAGCTACAGTTGAACGATGCATCAATCGTATTCGAGCCAGAATCATCGGCAGCTCTTGGTTTTGGGTTTCGCTGCGGATTCCTTGGAATGCTTCACATGGAAATCATCCAGGAGCGCCTGGAGCGTGAGTTCGATATGACGGTGATCACCACCGTACCCAACGTATCGTACAAAGCATTCACCACCCGGGGAGAAGAAATTTTGGTAAACAACCCTTCTGATTTACCCGATCCATCTAAAATAGATTTTGTTGAAGAGCCTTTTATCAAGGCCAATATCATCACGAAATCTGAGTTTGTAGGACCGGTAATGTCGCTTTGTATTCAGAAAAGAGGAATAATTGTCAATCAATCATACCTTACTTCAGACAGAGTAGAACTGGTATTCGAACTTCCTATGGGAGAAATAGTGTTCGATTTTTATGATCGTTTAAAAACTATCTCTAAAGGCTACGCTTCTTTTGATTATCATCAGATTGGCTATCGTAAATCAGATCTGGTGCGTTTGGATATCCGCTTAAACGCTGAACCTGTGGATGCGCTATCGTCGTTGATTCACCGTACAAACTCTTATGATTTCGGTAAGAGGATCTGCGAAAAACTAAGAGAACTCATCCCCCGTCAGCAGTTTGAGATCATTATTCAAGCTTCTATCGGGGCCAAGATCATTGCCCGCGAAACCGTAAAAGCTTTACGTAAAGACGTGACGGCAAAATGCTACGGTGGTGATATATCCCGGAAACGAAAGCTCCTAGAAAAACAGAAAAAAGGAAAGAAACGCATGCGCCAGGTTGGTAACGTAGAAATACCCCAGTCGGCGTTTATGGCGGTGTTGAAATTAGATTAACCCCCGCCCCCCTGAAGGGGGGTGCAGGGTATCATGAAATAAACATTAAACACTTAATTTCCCCCTTTAGGGGGCTTGGGGCATGGAATTACTAGACGGAAAATTCGTATCAGAAAAACTTAAAGAAGAGATCACCAGAGAAGCTGCTGCAGTTTTAGCGACTACAGGACGCAAACCGCACTTAGTTGCGATCCTGGTTGGCAACGATGGCGGAAGTGAAACTTACGTAGCTAGCAAAATGAAGAACTGCGAGAAAGTAGGCTTTAAATCATCTCTTTTCCGTTATGATGAATCGGTAAGCGAAGCAGAATTATTGGCTAAAATCGAAGAGATCAACAAAGATTCTGATGTGGATGGATTGATTGTTCAGCTTCCTCTTCCCAAGCATATCGATCCCGAAAAGGTTACCGAAACAATCGACTACAGAAAAGATGTGGACGGTTTTCATCCGGTAAACCTCGGAAGAATGATGCGTAACCTCCCCTGCTTTATTCCAGCTACTCCTTACGGGATCTTATTGATGCTGGAGGAATATAAAATAGAAACTTCGGGCAAGCATTGCGTAGTGGTAGGTAGAAGCAATATTGTTGGCAGCCCTATGAGTATTTTAATGGCTCGTAATGCATATCCGGGCAATTGCACCGTTACACTCACTCACAGCAGAACAAGAAATCTGGAAGAAACCGTGCGCTCTGCAGATATCATCGTAGCGGCCATCGGCAAAAAGAATTTCATTACAGCCGACATGGTGAAAGATGGCGCCGTTGTTATTGATGTTGGAATTAATCGAGAAACGTCAACCCTAACTAAATCTGGATACAAACTTTACGGTGACGTTGACTTTGAGAACGTGGCTCCAAAAGCTTCATGGATTACGCCGGTTCCGGGAGGTGTTGGTTTAATGACCATCATCGGCCTGTTGAAAAACACCCTGGCTTCTGCCAAAAAAGAAATTTATAGCTGAGCTAACTTTCTTCCCTTCGTTTGTTTTTTATCCTTGCTTATTTGATCCAGGATATAGAACATGGAAAGAGCATAATTGGCGCGCGAGCGGCGTAATAACTCGTCAGCTTCCGCTGATCGCCTAACCTTACCCAACACTTTGGTATTTTTATTCTGCCAGTTATAAAACGCACTTAAGGTTGAATAATTAACTGCAGCATAATCGCTGAACGAAGTGGATGAACCGATATTCATGGCGAAGTATTTTGCTTTATCAGCATCTGTGGCTTTCAATAAATTGTTGCCTACGCTAAAATAGGTCTGATTGGAAAGTGCAAGATTGAAGATTGTAGGAAATACATCTTTATGCGAAGCAAATACGGACGTGTCTAAAGCGGCTTGAGGTTTGTATTTCTCTGGAATGTACATATACAAAGGCACTCCGCGTTGCTGCAACTGATGCAACTCGTCAAAATCAAACAACATTAAATTGTTATGATCGCCGGTCATTACCACTATAGTATTCCTCCCTAAGTCCGAATTTTTGATCTTGTCCAGAAAAATTCCAAGGCTGTTGTTAGCATATTGATAGGCATTCAGATTTTTTACTGCCAATTCCTCCTTAACCAGCAACTTTTCTTTTAAACTATCAGCAATATTAATTTTATAGGGCTTGTAAGACAAGGGAAGCTCGAAAGGTGTATGGTTAGTAGTAGTTTGAACGAAGAAAAACTTGGGTTGCTCTTTCTCTGCCGATAATTGTTCGTAAACGTAATTAAAGAGATATTCATCATACACACCCCATTTGTTTGCCTCGCATTTTGCGAGTTCCGCCTGAATGTGTTTCATGCCTTTAATTCGATCGAAACGCTGTTTGGCTGCGAATTTATCCATCTCACGCCAATTAACCTTTCCTCCGGTAATAAAGTTAGTCTGGTAACCTGCATTCTTAAACGGGATTGCTACGGATGACGGAAACTGTGTGAAGCGATATTTTGACTGTGAGAGACTGATCGGCGAATTGACCATCAAATACTCCAAACTCTGAATGGTGGTATTGCCGCTCGATACGAAATTTCGGTAAAGCACATCTTCCTTGAAATGCTTCCTCAGGTTTCCCAACACATTCATTTGCTCAGAGTCAAAATCCATGTTGTGGTTGCTCATGCTCTCCATAAAAACAAACACCACGTTTGGTTTATTTTTCTCAAGCTGAGGATTATAAGGCGTTTTGTCAAACAATTTTTCAAAGGCCGTTTCGTCAGAAATGTGAGCAAGTGAATCAGCAACGAAGTAATCTCTTGCAGCTGAAGCAGGACTCTCATACCCGAGTGCTTTAAGATTCTTCAACTCGTTTTCTACAATATTTTCGCTTTGCTTACGCTCCCTGTACGAGTTCTTAAAAGCATATATCCCATTGATGGTTAAGAAGTTGATAAACTTATTATCCGACACATGAGAGTCTTCGATACGAAGTGGGTATGTTCCCAGAGATTCTCTGATGCCGAGAAAATATATACCCATAAGAATAATTACACTGGCAACTTTAAGATTTGAATTAACGTTAAAATTGAGATCCGGGCGGGCATTGATGCGTTTAAGATAGTATTTGAAAGCAAATATCAATCCCAACCAGGCCATAGCTATCCTGATGATCGGGTAATCTGTCCAAACCGAGCTCATCACCGTCTGTGAATCATCGTCGGCCAAACCAAAAATGATCACACTAATATGCGTCTGAAAATAGTTATAGTAATATTGGTCGATAAACAGAATCACAAGCGATAAGGCGAGCATGATTCCGGTATACCAAATAATAAAAGAAGTTGATTTGCGGGTATATTCTTTGCTGCTGATAAAAATGCCTGCAAGGTAAATGAGGAAAGGTATTAAGAGCAGGTAACAGATAATCATGGTATCGAACTGCATTCCTCTTAAAAATGCAAGTGAAATGTCGCCCGGCAGCTTTATGAGTTCCTTAAAATCGCCTAATCTGACTAAAAACCAGAGCCGGAACAATGTGAATACCGCCAGGTAGAAAACATAAATTTTAAACAGTCGATAAAAATTGTTGAAAAACCGATTAATTTGATAGTCCATGGTAATTTAACCTGCAAATTAACGCATTATTAATTAATTGTAAAACATTTAAATCAATTGCAGGTGTTATTTGTTAACTACGCCTTGTCAAGGACCAAAACACACTTCTTAATACCTTGAATACTAAAAACTTCCGACGCATGCCGGATGATTTTTAAACAATTTCAATATACTAATATTTTTAGCATTATATTTGCTCACCTAAATATTATGGTTGAATTAAGTATCTCGGACAGGCTGAAAGTATATACCAGGTATATCGGGCATAAAGTTATTTTAACAAGCAAAGAAGTGGGAGTTGACACTGTAGAAGGAGTTCTTATGGGAGTAAATTCGCATTCCATCCAAATTAGTATTGAAAAGCAGAACAGATGGATCCCCCTTTACGATAATTTTGAGCTCTATGACATTAAACTCGTGCTGAAACCACTCAAAATGCTCACCGAAACGATTAGAGAAACGGCTAACAGATTGCCTATTCAAAATTTCATTACTCAGTATTACGTTCAGCTTGGTTTTGATATGCCCATGTTTTTTTCACCAGAACATCCCGGAAACTGCCGATATATTACTGAACTGGGCATGGCAGTTTACAGTTCTGACGACAATTTCAAAGAAGATTTACCATCAAGAAACTTTCAACACCTGACAGTAGTAACATCTAACTAGTTAAAAACTTTAATTTTACTTAGGTGTTCCATTTGTGTTTGCTGATTAAACAGGATCACAGATAGCATATGTCTGAAGATATTTATAGTACTATAGTTGAACATTCTCCGCTCATTAATTTCGTTTACGACCCTGGCGCTGAACAGTTCACGTATTTCAATCGGTCCTTCAGACGTTTAATCGGTTGCGATGACGGACCTGTTTCCGGAGATGCTGTTTGGAGATTAATTCCGGCAGACGAACGAGACTACCTGAGGAAATTTTATTGGGAACTGTTACAAGGCGACCAAAAAGAAAACATCGAATTACGGATGTCAGTCAATAATGAAGAGCGTTGGCTCAGGCTGTCGGCCTCGCTGATGGCCCCGGGCTCAAAAAAACTGATTATCGGATATGCAGCAGACATCACCGCCGAGAACCACAACTTTAACACACTAAAAAAATTCGCAAATAAAAAAAACTCTGTACTTAATATCCTTTCGCACGACTTGCGAGGGCCCCTTGGAATTGCAAATACAATAACCCAGGTGATCGATAAGAAGATCGATGACCCGCATCTCCTGGAACTGACTCAAACCGTTTCAAAAATCATCAGGCAGTCTATAAGCTTAATAAAAGATCTTACATCGCGGGAATTTTTAGAAACTGCGGAAGTCGAATTAGTGAAAAGCCGGGTGAATATCGCATTAAAATTTAAGGAATATATAGAAGAGCTTCAGCGCTCTCAAAAGAATTCCAAAAGGACGTTTAAATTCTCAAGCTCTTCCGAAGCAGTGTTTATTAATATTGACGAGTCTAAATTCTTCCAGGTAGTGAACAACCTGGTAACCAATGCACTCAAATTCACACACGATGACGGTGGAATTATAGCAGTAGAGGTGACTGAAAGTATCGACTCTATTCTCTTTACCTTTTCGGATAATGGCATTGGGATACCGGAAAAATTTCTTCCTGTCCTGTTCGAGGAATTCTCTGGAGTTGGCAGAATAGGATTGAAAGGAGAACCCACGACAGGAACGGGTCTGTCTGTTGTGAAAACAATTTTGGGTTGGCATAATGGCTCTATCAGGGTTCAAAGCAAAGAGGGCGAGGGTACGACGTTTTATGTAGAAATACCTAAGGGATAATTGGGGGGCATGCGGCCGTCAATTTCGCATCGCTCCGTCGGGATGGGTAATCCAGATGCTTTAACACCGGATTTGTAATCCATTATATGAACTCTGCTTATCTCAAGACCAAAGCTCCACACCAATTCCCACGCTCCAAATTCAACTCTTCTTAAACATTCAATATTTCCCCCTGTTTAAACCGAAACATCTGCCCATGGAAAATAAGTTTAAAATAAGGGATATACCGAATCTGCTCAAGGAGACATATAAAGACTGGATGGACGATGAGCCCTTCGATTTAAGTGCTATCGTGGCTTATTATTCCATTTTTTCGCTGCCGGCGCTTCTTATTATCATAGTAACAGTTGCTGGGATCGCTTTTGGACGTGAGGAGGTTCAAAATCAATTATCAGGACAAATAGGAAGCATGATCGGCGCCGATACGGCTAAAGATGTTCAGGCCATGATTGTGAGCTCTCAACAACAAGACAATAAAGGAATTGCACTAATTATTGGTATTGCTACACTGCTGTTTGGTGCAACCGGAGTTTTTATGGCCCTGCAAAAATCGTTAAACAGGGTTTGGGAAGTAAAAGCCGACCCGAAAAAATCAGGAATAAAAACACTTGTCAAAGCCAGGGCTGTTTCCTTCGGAATTATCCTGGCTATTGGTTTTCTGTTGTTAATATCATTAACGTTAACTGCGGGACTCACCGCTTTAAGCGACTGGATAAAACTGCGTCTGCCTGACATCTTCCTCTACCTATTTTATGTAATTAATTTTCTAATTACTCTCGGTATTATCAGTCTTTTATTCGCTTTATTATTCAGATTTCTTCCAGACGTAAAAATAGAATGGCGCAGCGTTTGGACCGGTGCAATAATTACAGCATTGCTTTTTGTGCTTGGAAAGTATGCACTGGCTTTCTATTTTGGACAGGCTGAACCAGGTTCTACCTATGGTGCCGCGGGTTCAATTATCCTGATCTTGCTTTGGGTATCCTACTCGTGCTTAATTATGTTTTTCGGAGCAGAATTCACACAGGTATACGCTAAAAAATATGGTCACAGCATCGAGCCTAATGCAAACGCCATTCGCATTGACGATGATCACTTAGCCGAAGGCAATTTAAGAGAGAAAAAAGACCCAATATAAGATTATTCAACTTTTCGAACCTAAGGTGAATTTGCTGGCATCACAATTGCCTGCTAATAACAAAGCTTCTTTTTCAATTTCGAAAAGAGCCTGCATCAATCCATTTACTTCAATATAACATCGTTAAAGATTAGGCGCGTATGATGAAAATGTTATTTTTTCCCCTGTTTGTTTGTATTTCTTTGCTTTTTGGCTGTGAAAAGAATGCCGAGGCCGTCCCAGACCTTGAAGATGAAAAATTCGATGTATCTTTTTCAGTATCATACACATCCGAAAAAACGGACGCTGCGACCTCTGTAGCGGACACTCTCAAAAACTTTCACTATTTTATTTATAATTCTGAGGGTTACCGGATCCGCAGCAGCGCCGACAGACAGCTGATCCAGTCGCCTACCTTAGTTACTGTAAAGGAAAATCTTCCACCTGGAAAATATAAATATGTGTTTTTTGCTTCCGACAAGCCACTGGATACTCATATCGCAGACACACCCGGCGAAATTTCGAGTTTTATCTATGCCAGTACCTTCAATGTATATCATAAAACAGTTGAGGTAACGGTTGCAGAGGCAAAAATAAACCAGAACGTAAACTTAGATCGCTTAAACGCTTCGCTTGAAATTGATTTGCTGGATGAATTTATCCCGGATAATGTTGAGAATATCCAGGTTACCTGGTTTGACAATAAATATATAGATTTTGACGGCGTATCGTTTACACCTGCACGGAAGCAAAAAAACATAAGCCTGACAGCCGCAGCCAACATCCGCAAAACAGAGAAACTGTCTATTAACGTTTTCAACACATCCACTCCTCTCTCTATATATATAAGTTATGTAGATAAGAAAGGCAACTACGTTCCCGGGAGGGAGATAAGCAGTGTAAAGTGCTTTAAGAATGGAAAGACCACTCTTTCCGGATACTTGTTCGGTCCGGCGAATGCGGAATTTAATTCAGCAGTTGACCTGGGTAAAAATACACTATCGGCAGCCGCTTTATAAAAAGAGGCTCAACCTATGAGCTACAAAATGCACGGTTCGTGTTTAAGAGCACCGACCGTGCATTTTTTTCTAATTAGCCTCGGTATACTTTTTAAAATTGTCAAGGATGGCTTGCCAGCCACTTCGCTGCATTTCTTCCGAATTCTGATTTTCTGCGTCAAATGTTTCTACCACTTTCGTTTGATTTCCTTGCTGCTCAAATGTAACGCTTACATGCCTGCCATCGCCCATGGTGTATTCGATCAGTTTATTTTCTTCCACCACATCATAGATACCTCCAAAATCAAAACTAAAACTTCCATCTTTTGCAGCCATGGTAGTAGTAAACTTTCCCCCAACTTTTAAATCATTTTCTGCATACGGAGCGTGCCAGTCGTCGGAAGCATTGCACCAGTTGGTAATATGTTCGGCACCCGTCCATAACTTCCAAACTTTTGAAACCGGGGCATTAACTGTAGCTTCTACAGTAATTGTGTTTGTTTTAACTGTTTCCATCTTTTTAGATCTTGAGTTTATGTTGTTCCTTTGATACAAACATACCTGTGTTTGATGCGAAGCACCATGTCTGAGAACGACATTAAGCGGTAATTTTCCGACATTAAAACCATTTATGAACCTACCACGTATTTAACAACACATGCATAAGCTAAAACAACAGCAGTTTTTACCCATTAGTTTAGAAGAAGCCTGGAATTTTTTCTCAAATCCAAAAAATCTAAATAAAATAACACCTTCAAATCTGGTGTTTGAAATTACATCGGAGGTTCCTGAAACTATTTATGAAGGTTTAATGATCACTTACAAAATTAAGCCCATGCTTAACATCTCAACTAAGTGGTGTACGGAAATAACTCTGGTTAAAGAAAAAGAAGTATTTGTGGATGAACAGCGAAAAGGCCCATACGCCCTTTGGCGGCACGAGCATCGCTTTGAAGCATTGAACGAAGGGGTTTTAATGACAGATACCCTGGATTATCGTATTGGAAAATCCGTTTTCGGCTGGGTTGCAGGGAAATTATTTGTTCACAAAAAAGTTCGCGAAATTTTCAGTTATCGCCAAAAAGTACTCGAAGACCGGTTTAAGCGCTAGCTTCCGGGCATTAACTTTACCAGCTTACCGGGAGCTTCGGTAATTACATAAATGTACCCATCGGGACTTTGTGCTACATGCCTTATTCTGGCAAAATCTTCCATCAACTTCTCTTCGGAAGCAAACCTGGTTCCATCGAGGCTAACGCGATTCAGGAATCTGAAAGCCAGATTGGCAATAAGTAAATTCCCTTTCCAACCCGGATATTTGTCGCTGGTTACCAGGGCCATCCCGCAAGGTGCCGGAGATGGAACCCAATATTTAACAGGATTTTGCACACCCTCCATCTCCTGCTTGTCAGATATTTTAGTACCGTTGTAATTTATACCATAAGTCACCAGCGGCCATCCATAATTTTTCCCTTTTTCGATCAGATTAAGCTCGTCTCCTCCCCTCGGACCATGTTCGACTGCCCATAAACGGTTATTTTCCTTATCATAAGCCATTCCCTGAGGATTTCGGTGACCATAAGACCAGATAGAGGGCTTCGCATCAGCCTGGTTCACAAAAGGATTGTCTGTAGGAACCCTTCCGTCGTCAAACAGACGATGGATCTTACCGTAGTTAGTACTCAGATCCTGGACACGCTTGTTAGTCCCACGCTCTCCTGCTACTACATACATATAACCTTCGTTATCAAAAGAAATCCTGCTTCCATAGTGAATACCTGATGAAAGCGCAGGTCCCGCTACAAATAATTCCTGGTGCTGCACTAACTGATTGCCTTGCAATTTGGCCCGCATGACGGCCGTTGCCGCGCCAACTTCCAGGGGTTTAGAATAGGCAAAATAGATCCAGCCGGTTTCCCGATAATTGGGATGAAGCTGAATATCCATCAAGCCGCCCTGTCCGCGGGTTGATACCTTGGGCACTCCGGAAATCTTTTCGCCCGTAAACTTATCATCTTTAAAAACCAGGATCTCTCCACGTTTTTCTGTTATCAGCAGACGCCCGTCGGGCAGCCAGGTCATGCCCCAGGGATTTGTTAGGCCGGAATAAAGAGTAACCACTTTAACAGGTGCAGAGTTTTGCGTTGAATTTGTTTGCTCGTTAGTAGCCAATGTATCCGCAGTACCACTTGACGAAGGCGAATCTGCACTGCATGAAGACAATGATAGGACCGTAAACAGAATTACTGGGAACATACTCATATTGATGTTTTTTTATCTAACAATCGATGCCCGAAATTGCTTCGAAAATATCTGGCTTGGTAAGATCATAGAGTTTTTGAAGTGATTTTATGAAGTTCGCTATTTAACCGCTTGATTGTTTGGCTGCTCATCTTCTTTTCTTTGGCCAGTTTTATGGCTTTTCGTTGCTCATATTCCGCTTCAGCATAGAATCCTAAACGGTATAGTAAGTGAGCCTGCGTATCATGAGTATAATAGGCTGGCTCAATCGCTAGCGAACGTCGGCTCCAGGAAATTGCCTTTAACAAATGGTCGGGGTTTTTCGTACCTGTTAAATAATGCTGCCATGCAGCTCTGTTCAGCTCAACCGCGGTCGGATTTGCCATATGGCTGATTCTGTAAACCAAGCTTAATGAATCTGTTTTTTTACGTTCCAGCTGCTTCCGAACCAGTTTCAATGAGTCAAGGTGACGCTTATGCCTGCGTTGTGCGGAATCAACACCGAGGCTCATATAATATTGATCATAAAAGTAGCCGGCGGCTCTAAAATAACTGGAAGTATCTTTTATAGATCTTTGAAACACAAGCATATTAGACTGATAAGATCGTTGTCCCCTTTTGTAATCGGCACCATGGCTTGCAGATGCGAAGCTCGCTGCTTGCTGGGCCAGATTGTGATCTTTCTTAGCAATAGCCCGATCTAAGGAGTTTTTGATTGTGCGGTTATTAATGGCAATAGCAAGAGATTTCGGAATGGTTCGGTAAATACTATCTCGCAGTTGTTTATACATATGCGACAATTGCAGCGCCTGACTTCCTGCCACCGGTCCGGCTTCTATAATGAATAACATCTCTTTAAATTGATTGATCTCAGCGAGGGTAAGGTGCTGAATGTATTCATTAATAAGATCTGAATTGTCGTAATATCCCAGTCGTATGCGCGACTTGATATATCTCATGATAAGGGGCTTTGTACGATCACCTGCGTCGTACCGCATTTTGTATGCGGCCATATTTTGCTGGCTTTCTATCATTTTAAGTACCGTTGTAGCCAGACTGAGATATTTCTTTTCATCACCAAGGTAGCCGAAGCTCTTATGAACCTCTATGCCATTGCTTAAAAACACGAATGCAGGATACCTTGTAATTTTATACTCAGTAGCTAATCGTTGCGATAAAGGACTTCCATAGTCTGCCTTTAGGTTCAGAAAGTTTTGTTCGTAGATTTTGACCAGTTCCGGCTTATTAAGAAATTTTCTTTGCCGGGCAGCCTCGCTGGATTTTGCTGGACTGGGACCGTCGACGAGTATCATTACAGGCTTAGAGATTTGTTTGGATTTGATAATAAGGGTTTCGACTGAATCTTTTTCAAACCGGATGCCTTGAGCAATAACATTAGAAATTGAAAAGGCGAACAGAGAAACATAGAGGATAGATTTCATTGTGAGGATTTAGTTTTCTAAAATACATAATCGGATGAAAAACAAAAGGCACTAGAACAAGTCAAATATTTCCCTATCGCAGGTTCAGTGCAACCATTTTAGCCCTGGAAGCGTATAGAGGGTTTAAATTTCTTTAATTTGTTCTGCTTATCACACATGACTAGATCTATTATTTTTTTCCTCGTTTCTGGTTTGCTCTTTGCTGCCTCCTGCACGTCCGGTAAAAAAGCCCTTCAACAGGGGAATTACGACGAGGCCGTGTACAAAGCTGTTAAAAGATTGCGCAGTAACAACACGCATAAAAAGTCGCAGGAGACTCTGGGACAAACTTACCCTCTGGCCCGGCAATGGCACTTAAACCGGATTAAAAATCTTGAGATTTCGTACGAACGTTTCAAATGGGAACCTATAGCCCGTGAGTATGCTCTGCTTAACACCTTGTACGACGAAATTTCCCGCTGTCCGGGATGCCTGTCTGCTGTCGCTTCGCCGGTGAACTACACTATGGAATATGAGAGTGCAAAACTGAAAGCTGCAGCCGACAGATACGAGGCCGGCTTATTAGCGCTTGACAAAGGAAAATCAGGGGATCGAAATGAAGCGAAAATTGCATTTAACCATTTTATGGAAGCCAACAATTGGCTGAGAGCTTATAAAGATGTAACCGAGAAGCTCAAGGAAGCTGAATATTATGCATCAATTAATGTAATAGTCGAACCAATACCAATGCAAAGTCAGGCGCTCAAGCTGAGCAACGAATTTTTTGACAATAAGATCAATGAGTTTTTATTACAGGCGCCGGTTAATCGATTTGTAAAGTTCTATACGGTTAAAGAGGCAAAACGTCTTGGTATCACCAAGCCGCATCACGTTATACAACTAGCGTTCGATGATTTTGTAGTTGGGCAGACCTATATGCATGAAAAAGAAATGGCGCTTATAAAAGACAGCATTCTTTTAGCTACATACGAGGTAGAAGTTCCGCAGACTAGCACGCAAAACGCTGCTAGCACCAGTTCTAAGGAAAGCAAGGTAACAATCTGCCATACCGTTCCGGGTTCCGATAAAGCTCAAACTCTGGAAATTGCCGAAAGTGCACTAAAAGCACATTTGGAACATGGCGATAAAATGGGCTCCTGTAACAGCAGTTCTCCTCAGCCAGGTTCAGGCGGCGGAACTAAAAAAGACGTCAGGAAGGTTTATGGGCAGGCAAAAGCAACTATGCATGTCTTTACCAGAACGGTAGAGTCAAAAGGCTTGCTGGATTTCAGAATCTTAGACGGCTTTACCAAAAGAGTAATTAGCCAGGAAAAATTGCCGGGAGCCTTCGTTTGGCAATCGCAATGGGGGTATTACAACGGAGATCAGCGTGCGCTTGAAAAACAGCATCATCAAATCATAAAAAACAAAGAAGTTCCGCCACCGGCTCCGCAGGATTTGTTCATGGAGTTTACTCAGCCGATTTATCAGCAGCTAACAGCCAAGATCAGACAGTTCTATACTAATTATTAGATTCATTAATGCACGGGAAAGTATCAGTTGTTAAGTGAATAAGTTGAATCTATATATTTTAAAGCATATCGGCACCCTGGAAATGATCGGTGTGATCATGCGCATCATCAGTTTCACACTGGTAAGCTGGCTTGGACCTGAAAGTCCCTTTCTGTTTGTTTGGATATTCAATACCGCCGATGCCCTGCTTCTTTCGTGGTGCGCCATTTTGAAGAAAGAAAAAGCTTATACCGTGCTGAACGGCTTTTGGATCCTGGTTGGAATAGTTGGAATACTAAGAACGGTAGGCTTACTGCAGATACCGTAAAACTCCGCAAAGCCCTTCAACTTTGCGGAATCTTATTTTTACTTCTTCTCAACGCAATTAAACATCCACTGCACTCCGAATTTATCGGTACAACTGCCGTAGTAAGCGCCCCAGAACATATCCTGAAGTTCCATAGTCACCTGCCCGTCGGCAGACAAGGCGTCGAATAACCTTTTAGTTTCGCTCCTGGTATCGGGTTCAAGATTTATATGCACATTGTTTCCGAATTTTACGCTGAAACCCATGCTCTCAGGTGCATCTGTACCCATTAACACATGTTCGCCAACAATCGCAAGTTCAATATGCATAATCAGCTTTTTGTCCTCATCTGCAACCGGAGGCGTCTCGTCTGAAGGCGGAATATCGCCAAAACGATTTATACCGCCTATAAATTCTCCTCCAAAAACGGTTTTGTAAAAATTAAACACTTCTTCGGTGTTACGCTGAAAATTAAGATAGGTGCTTGTGCGTGCCATAATATTTAGCTTTCATTTCTCCAAAGGTAACACGGTTGGCATTGGCTGCAAAGACTTATTAGCGACAATATATAGGGTGGAATCCGTCAATTGGGCTGTTAAGGGCTACTGACATCAAGTATATCAGACCGCTCATCCCGGAACAGCTTCTTAAAAAAAGGTGAGCAAACTAAAGGCACAGCTCAATCGAAGGAAATTTCAGACGTCAGATGATCTGATTACCACAACATTATTGGCTTAACACTCTTTGCATAAGAGTAGTCAAAAATCTGATAACCAACTAGTTTAATATTTTCTTTACCCGGAAAATCTGAATTTAAATATCCACTGGTAATGATTCCATAAGCATCTTCGAAATCATAAATCCTGAAATAGTCAGCAGAAAAACCTGGCTCAGCGCTGAAGATAATCACTATTGGAAAGATTTTCCCTTGCGATTTTGCTGCCTGCCCGAGATAGCTGAGCCTGCCAAGGACATATTGAAATGATAATGCCTGTTGATAAACATGTACCAGTATCCGGTCGCTGTTTTTAACCAACTCATTGGCCATGTACAATTCTTTCCCCGAGGGCCTCACAAACCATCCTATATATTCCTCGGTTTTAACCATTGGAGTTTGTGCCCGCCCCCATTGCTTCAGTTTGGTGAGAATTTTTACATAGTTTTTGAAAGTACCGTCACCATTCCACCATTCTTTTTCGAGGTTCAGGGTATTAAAACGCTCAAGGGTGTCTGTTTTTGAGCGATTAAAAGAATCCAGGTAACTCGAAATAAAAGCATCCGACCCTACAACAGCGGTATTCTCCTTTATCCCGTACTGCGTTTTAGCAAGTTTCAAAAACCTGGCCAGGTGCCCGGCTTTTGCTGGAGTCATGGCTTGTGTCAAATCGTAAAAGCTAAGTGTATTAATGCGCTTGCTGAGACACCATCGCAATAAGCTGTTTTCTTTTACTGTATCGCCCATAATAGATGATGTCGAGTCTATGTAAAGGCCGTGATAATGGTTATATGTCGTTCCCGAAGGGCTTGAACTAGTAGAAATATCGGCTTGAGCTTCATTTTCAGCCACTGGCTTAGAAATATAAAAACCGTCTTTTTGGCAAGAGTTAAAAGTGATAACAGTCAATATAATCAGCGTAATGCGACGGATCAGAACCTTTGACATTTTTGGGCAACAACCAGCTTGTTTAAGTAATATTCTGGGATAAATATAGAAATTAGCAAGCCATTAAACTGTGTTGCAAGCCTTTTTGAAAATAAAAAATTAAAAAAGCCGTCACGAATGCAATCAATTTACCGTTTTAAGTGTTTATGAACTGACTAGCTAAGCACCAACAAAATTGACAAACGAATCTTTGAGTCAAAACGGCTTTTCAATTGCGAAGCCAAAAAAAGTTTTAATGATAGACGATGATGTGTCATGTCTGGAAATTATGCAAATGGTTGTTAACGATCTTGGTTACGAGACCTATGCCTTTCCAACCTGGACCTCGGAGACTATTCAGCAAATCATCGACATCGCTCCCGATGTAATTATTCTGGATGAATGGCTAATTGGCGTTAAGGGAAGCGAACTTTGTGTGATTTTAAAATCAATTAATCAGTTACGAACAGTGCCCGTAGTACTTATTTCGGGAGTAGACGGACTGGCAGAGATTGCAAAAAGGTCATTTGCCGATGGCTATATCAACAAGCCGTTCGCAATTACTGATTTGGAAAAAATGGTGACAGAGCTCTAAACCCTATTGAGCTTCAGTTAAAAGTCGTTGCCCGCCTGTTTGTTAATCATCTTTTCTGCCGATTCAGCAACATTAAAAATCACGGTATATTTTTTCTCTTCTTTACCGGAAATTACTGAAACACTCGTGGTATGAGTATCTGCAGGCAATTTTTCCGGGTCCGCTTCCAAGGTGACCACCCCTGTCTTTTCCGTCTCGATCAAAGGGTTTGCATCTGATACTTTTAGCCATGGTGCATTTGTATTAATACGCACTCTCGACCTTGATGTACCTGTATTCCAAAGCACAAACGGCACGGACGAAACGCTACCCTTACTTACGCCATAGATTTCGATAACACGCAGCGGAGCCACGACCAGTTGCCTGGGGGTTCCTGAATAAGCGCTCGCGAAACCGGTATAAGAGTTGCTAAAGAGTTTAATTCCGGGACTTAAATCGACGGCTGCTGATCCACGCATAGACCTAAACTGGTTCTTATATAATGTTTGTGTTGAAAGGTTCGCGCCATTGCTTTTCAAAAATCCTTTCGGGACGTTGATAAATGAATTATGCTCGTATAAAAAATTATCCATTATTGGCTTTGCGGAGGGACTTAACCAAACTTTAATCCCCGCCTCCAACGCCGTATTTATCACATTTCGGCGGTATGTAGTACCCATTAATCCCATTTCCGGACGCTTTACTTCAAGCAGGGCGTTAACAATGCCCCATCTGCTGAGCGTGATTTTGTTATTAACATATAAGTTAAAATAATTGGGATCAATACCTATGGAATGTTGAGTAGACCAGTTAGCCAATCCCGACCTGACTTCGGTTATAATATTACCGTCGGCAATAAAATTTAACACTCCGCCGTAAGGCTGTATTCCTGTGGATGCCGTGATATTTTCGCTATGCACTGATTCGGCTTTTCCATCTATGTAATTCTTGTACATCACTATTCTGTCGGCGAAATGTCCAATAGCGATAGTGCTTGATTTATCTGGCGGGAGATTCCAGGGCCGATCCAAGAGAATAATTCCATCTTTAACAGCCGAAATAAGACGGGATTGGCCCACGCCCCGGCCTTTGGTTATCACAGCTGTAGTTTTGAAGGGAACTAAGGCCTTAGAAAATTTGTGTAAGGTGGTTGAAGAAGGTTTTGATGACACTACCTTACCATACCACTTAGCCGAGAAGCCTTCCCATAAAAACTGCTCCCCCGAATTCTGATCCGTTCCAACCGGCCGAACTGCGAGATCAAGGGTTCTGTTATTTTCCAGATATGTATGCCTTGTGCTGCCTCCATTTCCTGCCGAATGGAAAAAACGCCCTTTCCCCCACCCCTGACCATTATTAACATCGCGATTATCCAAGTCGCGACAAGTAGAGTTGGTAACACTTATGTTCACTCCGTCCCAGGAATGGAGGGCCATTTCCGCATCATTAGTAAGATAAAAATCACACTTATCGATTATCAGGTTGGAACAGCTGCCGAGAAACGATTTGCGTGCTATAACTGTAGTATTTGTTATCTCGACGTTGTTGGCATGATCAAGTCTTAAGGCACTATAACCTTTACACAGAATCTTCAGATTATCCAATTTCACTTTAGAACTTACGTCAAGATTTATGGCTTCCTCTCTGAATTCAGGGCCCTCTCCCTTGATATTATTGTTCGCGTCGAATGTAAGGTTGCTTATCTGAAAATTGGTAGCCCTGCCAGAAACCACGGCGTTCCTTGTAAAAAAATTGGGGCCGCATTTAATAATGCTGCGATCTTTTTGGACTCCCCGCCATCTCGAATTATCCGAAATACTAAGCATCCCGCTTATCAGATATGTACCTTCCGGGAAATACACAGTTGAGCCCGGAGTGTTTTTGGCCTCGGCCAGAGCCCGGTGAATTGCTTTTGTGTCGTCACTTACACCATTCCCTGATGCGCCATAATTCTTCACATTAAACACCTTATCACTCCATTGATATTCTCTCGCTATCTTTAGCTTCAGCGGTGCACTCCACCCATATTTACCGCCATGTCCATTATGAGCCCAGACTTCATAATCGCCCTCTGGCATATTGGGAGGAATCATGAAATCAACCTTGTAGGGATTCACTTTCACGATTTTGGCCCATAGTCCATAGCCTTGTGAAGACTTTAGATATATAAAGGATGAAATTGTATCATTATATTGAGAAAGGTTGCGCCCGTAAACAGAAACCCTGCTTCCGCGACTTACCTCCGCCGGGCCAATCCACCACGCTTCTGTCTTATTAATAGCGATTGGTTTTCCATATCCTGCCTTATTCCCCGGCCACACCAGATACATTCCCCATTTTTGAATATTTTTATTGATCGTGATAACGGCTTTATCCGACTCTGCCCGAAGCACGTTTGCATCGGTTATTGAGCCGCCAGAACTATAGACTTTAAATCGCGAATCCTTGCCTTCATTCGCCCTCCGATAGGCCGTGAGTGCCTCTCCGCTTAAAATAACCGACTCGTCTGGCCCGGCTGTACGCGTCCATTCGCCGGATAAGGGCGTGTTGTCTTTAGCCGGCCCAGCCATCACTGGTGTAAAAGGTTCGCCGGGTGCAGCAAGGCCGGGCATAGGCATTTTATAGTCGGTATAAGCGGGCAGTTCTGTAGGAATGTTAACCTTACAAGCCCAAAGCGACAAAAAGATCACACACAAGAAAATCCAATTGCTTCTTTCTAAAGTCATTCGTACTCACAAAATAGATAGGTCACTAAATAACTTATTACAGGCTTTATTGTTTACCAAGTTCTTAATGGGAATGTAAACGTTTTCTGACAAGAGGTCTGAAGGGGATGATTTGGCTATGGTATAAGACAAGAAAAGGTTTAATCAGGTTAAAAGGCGAATTGAATATCAGCAACATAGCGACATCAGCGATCGCTTATAACACAGACCGTCTTTCTTCAAATAATTTTATACTTTTAAATATAAACCAACAACATGACAACTGAAGTTCAAAATAAATTTCAAACTGTAGTTATTACGCTTATCATATTGGTCTTACTGATCTGGATCGCGGAACAAGGCTTTCAGGCCGGGCAATGGATTAAATTTCTATCGCTGAGGTAAATTTCAGGATGGGCGCTCGATCCTTGCCTTTGCCTGATTGATGCTTTCCTGCTCTTCTTCAATAAAATAGAGCAACAATCGTTCATCTAATTTCTCCCAATCGTCATCTTTTTTTGCCGAAAGCTCAAATAGAAGAGCGTATGAATCATTAAGTTTCTGATTACAAATCTGTTCCGCTGTGTCCCATGTAACTTCTTCTAAAGCCTCACGGGCTTCGCCTGGGTAGAGATATTCCTTTTCACCGATTATATCACTCCAAACTAATTGCTCTCCATTTTTCTTTCCATGGCGAATACTGATCTTTCCTTTGTTCTGTTGTATCATGGTGGATATTTACTTAGGAACAATCGTGTCTAAGCTATGTTCTTAACAATGTTACGATTATGGTTATAAGAATGCAGCCCCAAAGGCTGAGTAGTTTACCGCGTGTCGGTTTCTGCCCTATTTTTGACGCGTTGTACCGTTAAAAACCTCTTTCAAGCTACTTATCTTTGATTAGATCAGCCCGTTCGAACAGAGGTAGAACTTTTGAAAAAAGCACAACTTTATATCACCTTCAACGGAAACACCGACGAAACATTCAACTTTTATAGGTCTGTGTATGGCGGCGAGTTTATGGTACGGCTAAATATCCCGAAAAGGCTAAAACGAGAAAGCATACCCAGGTTTTGTAAAGTAGCATATATAGTATTAATCACTGGTCAAAGGGTATTTTTCAGCACTACGCAGAATCATGAACTTGACTTTGATACGGATTTTCAAGAGCTGTTCCACTCTTGAATAAGAATAAATGTTCCGTCACAATAATCTTAACAGCAAAAATCAGGAAACAGAACCAATCTGGCTATCCAGATCTGTTTCTTCGCTTTCGACCTTGTCGACTGCCTTCCCGTGCGCCGAAGCCACGGGGCTTATATTCGCGTTTCTATTGCTGCTCTTCACTGCTCTTTTGATATTCGAATAATTTTCCCGCTCATTTATAACAGCAAACGATGGAGAGTCGCTTTTTGAGGTCTCGTCAGCAAATGTCTCGGTATCATGCAATTCAAATTCATGCGGCTGCTTTCTGCTTTCGGTGCCAGCCTTTACTATTTCATGAAGACCCTCCCTCTTTTTCTTCGCAGTTTTGGCAATTTGCTTTGCGATGCGCTTTGCAGCTTGCTCTACCTCGGCCCTCAATTTTTTGGAATTAAAACCTAATGTTTCTACCGATTGGTTTATTCGTTGAATCAGTTCTTCCCGAAGCGAGTCTTGATTTAACTTCTTACTCTTTTTTTGCTTATCCTTTTTCATTTTGAAAAAATACGAGCCAGCTGCTGCTGGCTCGATAAATCTGAGTTAATAGAAAGCCTTTAAGGCGTTTTTTAACGATATCACAGCCATATGATCAGAATTTGATCCTCTGCTAAAAATTGATGCGGGCGCGTGGTCAGCCTTATAAAATGCTTTATTTGCATCGTCATCAGCCGAAAGGCGCGAACCATTTAAAGTTAAACCCGCAAAAAGACCTTTAGTTCGCGAGTAGGAATAAATTTCTGCATCTAATTTAGTATCGGTTGTTGCCGATGAGCTTCTGCCAACGGGGCCGGCAGCTACTCCAATAGCTCCTCCGAGCGTAAATTCACCATCTGTAAGATTGTTCAAGGTACTGCCTTTTGTAAAAACCATAACCAGATCGATTGCCTGAACCCCTGCCTGAAACCCTATGCTTCCGCCGGTCAGGGTTACAAAAACCGGATCACTCCAGCTTCCATCAGCTCTTTTGAGCATCGCAACGCCCTTCCCTCTTTGACCTCCAATACCTAAGCCGGCTTTGATGAGATTAGGAATCACCACTATTCCTTCGGCCTTCTGCATCAGCTGAACCGGGATACTCTCCTTCATGTCAGCGAAATCTCGTAAAACCGCCGCCGACTTTTGAAGCTTTTCATCCTGTTTCTCCTGCGCAAAAACCGATGGAACCGACAACATTAAAAAAAATACCGGATAGAAATAACTAAGTGTTTTCATGGCAAATCGTTTGTTTTCCGAGCTTGTCGAAGCAAAGTCCGTGCCCTGTCGGAAACATATTACAGATTTAACTAAAAAAAGAAGCCGGTTATCGCTAACCGGCTTATCTACCTATGAAAACATGCCCTTCAGCAGGACATATATATTAAACGCTGAAAATCAACAATATGTGACATCGAAAGAGAAATAATTTTTTTTCTTAAGACGGTCGGATTAGACCCTCTTATTGACGTAAAAACACCTGCAGTTAATGTAAAAAAGGACGTAAGTTTGTGTAAATCAAACATCAAGAAAATGGAAACAGCAAGCCTAACAGTAACCGACAGCAGGATGCAGTCGTTGATGAGTCTTTATGATATGCACACCACTTTTCTGGAAAGTGCACTTGAAGGTATATCGGACGAGGACGCCCATAACCGCTTAAACACAAGGGCGAATCACGTCGCCTGGCTTACCGGCAGTTTAGTGCAACAACGATTTGAACTTGCAAATGCCCTGGGTATTCAGAGAAAACAACAGGCAGAAGATCTTTTCAAAGACAACCAGGGTATCAAAGACGATGTAAAGTATCCTTCGCTCAATACTTTCCGGCAGGATTGGGATCAAATCAGTCCCGAACTGCGAGAGGCTTTGTCAAGCGTCAGCACAGAAAAACTCGATACGTTCTTTGAGATGATGCCCGGGGTAAACATGACCTATTACGAACTTATCACTTTTATCATCTATCGTGAAGCGAATTGTATCGGACAGATTGCTCTATGGAGAAGATTAATGGGATATGAAGCCATGAAATATATGTAATAATATTTCGTAGAGTGTTCTGCACTCTACGAGATTCTTTACGTTGTCATATCGTAAGTCAAATCAAACGACTGCGTATTACCACCTACTCCGCCCTTACTTCCCCTTTTGAGCCGGCGCAATCACCATCAATATTTATTTTCAGATAATTTTTAGGAAACCAAAAGGTTTCATAATATTTGTGAAACCAAAAGGTTCCATAATGCGACGTGATTCATTCCAGGCTATAGCTGACCCTACCAGACGAGAGATCCTTCAAATGATCGCTTATAAGCCGTTAAATATAAACTCAGTAACGGAAAAATTCGACGTAAGCCGAACTGCGATTTACAAACACATCAAAATACTTACCGAATGCGGCCTTATCACGGTAAAGCAACAAGGCCGCGAGCGCTATTGTGAAGCAAAGCTTGATAAACTGAAGGAAGTGGCGGATTGGGTAGAACAGTATAGAAAAATCTGGACTGAAAGACTAGATTCCCTTGATGATTATTTAATTCAAATACAAACGAAAGAGAAATGAAAAACACAACAGCTAAACCCAAGACAGATCAGGAGGTAATCATTACTAAGATTTTTGACGCCCCCATAGACCTGGTTTACAAAGCCTGGACCGACCCCAACCATCTCAAAAACTGGTTTGCTCCAGGCGGCTGCACTATCAGCTTCCGCGAACTTGATATCCGTGAGGGAGGAACCTTTCATTCCTGCGTTAATAGTCCAGGTTACGGAGACTGCTGGTGCAAAGGTGTATACAAACAGTTAGTTGAAAACGAAAAGATTGTTTATACAATGGCTATTGCTGATGAAGCTGGGAATCTGATAGATGCCGTGCAGGCAGGCATGGACCCTGAATGGCCTATGGAGACCACGGTAACGGTGATTTTTTCTGAACAGGACGGTAAAACCAAACTGACGCTTTACCAAACTGTAGCTGAAGAGCTGGCTAAACGCACCGGCGCTTATCCTAGCTGGGTTGATATGTTGAATCGTTTGGAACAAACGCTATAAAAGGAGATTAAGCAACATAAAACAAGGTAATATGTCGACAGAAATGAAAGACCAGTCAGCAAACAATGAATTGATTATCACCCGGACGTTTAACGCTCCTCTCGAACTTGTATTCAAAGCCTTCACCGAAGCCGAACATCTGGCGCAGTGGTGGGGACCGAAGGGATTCAGCATCACTATACACAAACTCGATCTGAGACCGGGCGGTACATTTCACTATAATATGAAATCGAGTGATAGTTCGGAAATGTGGGGAATTTTTCATTTTAAGGAAATAGCATATCCCAATCGAATAGTGTTTATCAACTCCTTTTCCGATCCAGATGGCAATATTACCAGGCCACCATTTAGCGACGACTGGCCATTAGAAATTGTAAATGAATTTACCTTTCATGAACAGGATAATAACACGATAATGAACCTGAGAAGCTATCCTGTAAACGCGAATCCAGATCAGCAACGCACGTTCACAGCCGGACATAGTTCTATGCAAGAAGGCTACGGCGGAACATTTGACCAATTGGAAGAGCATCTATTTAAAATGATTGGCGACTTAACCCCGTAAATATCGCTAGGTCGCGTGGACTTGATGTCGTTATCAGCCCCTTAATTGCCGTGTTTACACCCTGCTCACATCAATCAGCATCTATATGTTTGCAGCTATAGATAACACGGAAAATGGAAACAACTTTAATTGTACTCGCAGTCATCATCGGAGCTCCGCTTATTATCGCCCTCTTTTTAAGTAAAGATTATGGTGTTGAGGCAGAAACCGTAGTCAACAAACGGAGCGAGAATGTTTTTAACTATATCAGGTATATCAAAAACCAGGAACTATACAGTAAATGGGTGATGGCCGACCTGGAAATGAAAAGAGAATACAGGGGAGCTGACGGATCTCCAGGTTTTATTTATGCCTGGAACGGCAACAATAAAGCCGGCGAGGGCGAACAGGAAATTACTGGAATAACGGAAAATGAAAAATTGGATCTAGAAATAAGATTTAAACGCCCATTCGAGGGGAAAGCATATACCTCAATAACCACTCAGGCGGTGGAGGACAATAAAACGAGGGTTACCTGGAAAATGACGGGCAGAAATAACTATCCCTTAAATCTGATGACGCTCTTACTAAAAGGCACATTGAAGAAAGACCTGGAAATAAGCCTGAATAATTTGAAGAACATTCTTGAAAAAAATCAAACAACCGTACCGGCAAAATCATTATGAAGAACAAGCTACCAGAAAACAAATCGGACGAGGTGAATGAATGGATGCTTAAACTGAAACATCCGCTTAAAGCTGAAATAGAAGCTGTTAGGAAAATAGTTATGGATGCCAATAGTGCCATTGCCGAGCATATAAAATGGGCAGCCCCGAGTTTCTTTTGCACTGCCGGGTTAGATAAAACCGGAATGGCCACATTTAATCACCGACAGCCGAAGTATGTTCACCTGGTTTTTCATAACGGCATTATTCTTAACGATCAAAGCGGCCTTCTTCAGGGCGATTACAAAGATCGACGCATGGCCTACTTTTACAGCATGGAGGATATTGAGTCAAAAAAAAAGGAACTTGTTCGAGCGGTAAATACCTGGGTTGAAATCATATCTAATTCTTAAATTCCAGCCAAAATTCAGAAACACATCAATCTATATACTACTACAAAATGAAAAATCGCATTCTCAGTTATCATCCTCTAAACACAGACACTGCAATTTTGCTATTGCGCCTCGTTTTCGGTGGCCTAATGGCTCATCATGGTTATTCTAAACTCATCGCTTACGATCAGATTCTCCCCATGTTTGGCGACATCATCGGCATTGGGTCAAAGCTTTCGTTCAACCTGGTTATTTTCGCCGAGTTTTTCTGTGCCCTGTTCATCGTTTTTGGTTTCTTAACACGGCTTTCAGTTATCCCAATCTTCATTACCATGGTTGTGGCATTCTTTATCGCACATGGCAAAGATCCTTTTCAGACAAAAGAATTAGCCTTCGTATTTATGACTTTATCTATTGTAGTATCCGTTGCCGGAAGCGGCAGATACTCTGTTGACCGGTTCCTCTTCGGCGGCAAAGACAATTATTGAAACATCATCATTAAAAAAGCATATGGTTGAGGTATTTAAAACAAATGTGATTAACCACGCTCAGGCGGATGTGCTGATCGATCAACTGCGGATGGCCTTTGTAGACTACGATGTGAATTTTGATCTCGATGATTGTGACAAAATTTTACGGGTTGAGTACAGGGCTGGATATATCGATTCGCAGTTGATTGTTGATTTCCTTAAAACTTTTGGGTGTATTGCAGAAATATTACCCGACGAAGCCGATCTGCTGGCTGGATAATTGATAAAAAAAATAATGCTACATCTACAAAACACCTTCAGCAGCTTTTCGGTAGATCAACTGGAAGAAGCGCACCGGTTTTACACTGAAGTGCTCGGCTTCGAAGTTATATACAACACTATGGGATTGCTTGAACTTCAAATCGCAAACAGCAATCCCATACTTATCTATCCTAAAACCAACCATAGTCCGGCTACATTTACTATTTTGAATTTTCCGGTGGATAATATAGATCGGGCCGTGGCGGAACTATCAGCGCGTGGTGTTACTTTCGAAAATTATAACGACGGGAGTATACAAACCGATCAGAATCATATTCTCCGTGGCGGCGAACTCGATATCGCCTGGTTTAAAGATCCTGCAGGAAACATTTTGTCTATTTTACAAAACAAGAACGTTTAAGCTGTCCGATGGGTAATCGCGATCGGCACTTGTCAAATTGATTACCAGTTAAAGCGGGTCCGACGATAAAACTTCCGAAACCACAGGCGAAGCATCAGCACTTTGAGCGTTTTTCTGGATATGCCGGTTTATCACATAAAATAGTCCCATTGCTATAATCATGGTAAGCACCACCAGGTAGCCAAGCGTATCGTAGTGCTCAATCCTTCCCGAACTATGTTTCATGGCGATCAACCCCGCAATGGCGGCTGCTATTCCGCCCGAGATTTGCTGAACGGCCGAGTTAACACTCATGAACGCGCCCCGGTCCTGAAGGCTGGGCATAGCCGTTATCAAAGCCGAGGCAGAGATCATCCTGGATGCAATACCAACAAATAATACCACGTTAACCGAGATCAAAATCCAAAGCGGCGTAATTCCGAGATTGGTGTAAATTACCACCATCACCATGCTAATGAGAGAGCCTACTACAAACGTTTGGTATTTGCCTGCCTTATCGCTCATCGAACCTATAATGGGTCCAAAAATCATTGAAAAAACGCCGGTGATAAAATACAATAACGTAAGTTGCTGATTAGTTATACCAACATTGTACACACAAAAGGCGGCGGCAAAGGGCATTAACATAAAACCGCCGGTTGCAAGTAAGGTGGTTCCGGTAAAGGCCTTAATATAATCGCGGTTTCGAAGTGTCTTGAACAAGTGCTGCAAGGCGTTCCTGTCCGATTTAATCTGAAGATGAGCATCCACAGGCTTCATATAAGCCATAATGATAATGCCGAGAGCAAGACCAAAGCCCACTATCAGCCAAAACGGTGCATGCCATCCAAACTTATCGGCAAGAAGCAATCCAACAGGAATTCCAAATACCTGACTTCCCGCGAAAGCGGATTGAACAAAGCCCATAACTTTCCCGCGAACTTCAAGCTTAAATAAATCACTTATAATGGCAAAGCTCACAGAACTTATCACTCCGCCGAAGATGCCGGTAATAATACGTGCAATTAATAACAGAGAATAATTAGGAGCCATGGCACATAAAGCCGTACCCAGAATAAAGCCTGTATAAAAAAACATCAGGAGCTTCTTTCTATCGTATTTATCGGCAAAACCGGCAGCAAGAAGGCCCGAAGCGCCGGCGCTGAAAGCATAAGCCGAGACCACCAGGCCAAACTGTGAAGTGCTGATGTCCAGTTCTTTTAAGAGAATGGCCCCTAAAGGAGAAAGCACCATAAAATCAAGCACAATGGTGAATTGCAGTACCGCCAAAACAGCAATAATAAAAACCTGGTATTTTGTAAATACTTTTTCCTTGGATTTCATTTCCATTTAATCATTTAATAATCGTTGCAATTACATTCAAGATCTTCGCAGATCGTTTCAATCTTCTTACTCAATATTACAGCCAATCTGTTGGAGGTAGCCTAAAATACCGTCTTTTATTTAATGCTATTCAATTGTTTTAAAACTCTTTTGCCCCTGCTCTGCATCGCCGCAGTCCCATCTTTGAGCAAAAACTCGATCTGTGCGTTCAATTCCCCTTCAATCCAATCGCCATGGGATCTTAAGTTAAAGAGAATATCTAAGCAGTTTACCTGTACGGCTACCGGTGTCCCGGGATTAATCAACCACTCAAAAGTCGTTTCAATTACCGGATTCAAATTACATTGATGTAGGAGCTTGTGATTACCAGGTTCAGAAAGAGACATCATAAGTTTAGTAAAATGGCGCTTGCAACTTAGGTTGTTTTGTTTGGGATAAGCCTCAAGGAAATAATCCAGATGGTCAGTCATGGCCTTAGGATACAACATCATACAGTACTCGAGAACCCAGGCGGATCGAAAGGCGACTTCTTGTTCAGAATGAAAAGATAGTTCGATGAGGTGTCTTGTAAAATCAGGAAATTCAGAATACTGATGTGCCAGAGACAGAACATCCTTTTTACCGATAGGCTTTTTGAAAATCTTTAAGAGCTCCTTTTCTGTCATATCAATTCAGTAAAAATAATTCTTCCGCGTCGTGTATCAACTGTTTACGATTATCCGTACTTTTGCACCTCAATTTACACAGCATGATAACAGTATCTAATCTATCTCTTCGTTACGGAAAACGCACTCTTTTTGAAGACGTTAACCTAAAGTTTACACCCGGAAACTGCTATGGTGTAATTGGCGCAAACGGTGCCGGCAAATCTACATTTCTGAAAATACTTTCGAAAGATATAGATCCCTCTACCGGAACGGTAAGTTTTACACCGGGTGAACGTATGGCTGTCCTCTCTCAAAACCACTATGCTTTTGACGAATATCCCGTTATTGAAGCGGTGTTGCAGGGCCATAAAGAACTTTACAGCGTAATGAAGGAGAAGGACACCTTGTATGCCAAAGAAGATTTTACGGAGAAAGACGGTGAGCGTGCCGGAGAGCTTGAGAATATATTTGCAGAGATGGATGGCTGGAATGCTGAAAATAATGCGGCCACCATGCTTAGCAACCTTGGAATTAAAGAAGAGTATCACTACAAACTTCTTAAAGAACTCGACGGAAATCAGAAAGTTCGGGTGTTATTAGCGCAGGCGCTTTTCGGTAAACCGGATATCTTATTACTGGATGAGCCCACCAACGACCTTGATATCCATACCATTGCCTGGTTAGAGGATTTTTTGGCAAGTTATGAAGGAATTATATTGGTGGTATCTCACGACAGGCACTTTCTGGATACCGTTTGTACGCATGTAGTTGATATCGACTTTAGTAAGATCACAATATACACAGGTAACTATACTTTCTGGTACGAATCCAGCCAGCTGGCAGCCCGTCAACGGTCAGACCAGAACAAGAAAATGGAGGATAAAGTAAAAGAACTTCAGGATTTTATCCGCCGGTTTAGCGCAAATGCGTCTAAGTCAAAACAAGCCACAAGTCGTAAAAAAGCACTTGATAAGATCAATCTTGAGGAGATAAAACCATCCAACAGAAAGTACCCTGCAATCCTTTTCAACCATCAGGGCCGCGAAGCAGGTGATCAAATCTTGCAGATTGAAGGACTGAGAAAAGAACAAAATGGCGAGCTTTTATTCTCCAACATTAACTTCATGGTTAACAAGGGCGACAAAATTGCTATTCTTTCTGAAAACAGTCTTGCAACTACCGCTTTCTACGAAATCTTAACCGGAAGAGATAAAGATTTCAAAGGCGAATTTAAATGGGGCGTTACCATTAATATCGCCGATATTCCGAACGACAATTCATCCTATTTCGAAGGAAAAGACGAGAATCTGATCGATTGGCTGAGAGAATATTCTGCCGCTGACAAAGACGAACAATTTATCAGAAGCTTTTTAGGCAGAATGCTATTTTCCGGTGAAGAGGTCCTTAAAAAAAGCTCGGTTCTGTCGGGGGGCGAAAAAATGCGTTGCATGTTCTCCCGCATGATGTTGCAACAGGCCAATGTGCTTCTGTTTGATGAGCCGACTAACCACCTTGATCTGGAGTCTATCACCGCTTTGAACAATGGAATGAAAGATTTCAAAGGTGTTATCCTATTTACTTCCCGAGATCATGAGCTAACCGAAACTGTTGCTAACCGGATTATTGAAATTACTCCAGGTGGTGTAATCGATAAGTTAATGACTTACGACGAATACATTAACAGCGATGTGGTGAAGCAACAAAGAGAAGAATTATACAGCCTTGCCTAATGCAGGCTTTAAAAGGAGAAGGCAAACATCAGCCTTCTCCTTTTAAAAATATATCGTAAGCGAACCGCAGTATGGTTCCAAACACTACCAGTAAAAAGAAGATTCTTATAAACCTATTCCCTTTAAGAAGCGCCAATTTGGTTCCCAGGTAAGAACCACAGAGATTAAATAAAGCCATAGGGATGGCATACTCATATAAAATATGTCCGGTACGGGCGAAGTAAATAATAGCAGCGAGGTTTGTAGCTGCATTTACGTATTTGGCATGCGCGCTGGAATGAATAAAATCGTTCCCTAAAACCGCTACAAACATAAGAATTAAAAAGGTGCCAGTTCCCGGGCCAATTAAGCCATCGTAAAAACCGATTGAAAAACCTGAAAGTACACCAAGAAGGGCCTGCATGGAAAAAGGATAATTTTTCTCGGTATGCAAGCCAAAATTTTTGTTCCAATAAGTATAAATAGCCACTAAAACAAGTAATAGAAAAATTAGCGGCTTAATCTGAGTATTATCAATTACGGTAATTGCAAAAGCTCCAAGCATTGCACCTAAAAATGCCGCAGGCAGTACTACAGAAAGCAGCTTCCAGTTAACAGAGATATTCCTGGAGTATTTATATCCCGCGAAAGCGGTACCTGCTAAAGAAGGTATCTTGGTGGTTCCAAACAAGGTGGCGATGGGGTATTGAGGTAAAATAATGAGCATTGCCGGTGTTTGAAGTAATCCGCCACCGCCTACTATAGAATCGATAAACCCTGCGCCGAAAGAAACAAAACAAAGAAGAATAAGCTCTTGGGTCATCTGTAGCAGAATAAAATATTAGCAGGTAACATTTGCATCCAAACTTTAGTATTAATGTCAGGAATCTTAACTTTGATCGAATGGATGTACAGGAGCTAAAAATAGGAAATCTTATAAAAATAAGTCCGCGGGAAAATGAAGAAGGTGTTTTGTTTTTAACCGACATTCAGCACTCCACTATTATAGGCGAAATGCTTGTACCGAGACAAGGCTACCATTTCCGCATTAAATTTGACGAAATCCTTCCGCTTGAGCCCAGCGAACAATGGTTAGAACTTTTGGGATTCAATAAAGAAAGCACCGGGGAGAACATCTGGGTGGATAACAAGAATTTTGTTCAGTTTAAATTATCGGATTTTGAAAGCGGATTTTTAGAGAATGGCAGGCTTGCAGTACCAATCGACTCTGTTCATCAGCTTCAGAACGTTTATTTTACCCTTACAGGAGAAAATTTATCGGCTGTTACACATTAAAGCTCTCAATAGCCTGACCAAGTTTCTCTACCAGTTCATCTTCAAGGTTTCCATCTTCCTGAACCCAGCATTCCATAGCATCGCATGACTTTGAGAGCGTACATAGGTGCTCGTCGCCGGAAACTATAATATATTTTAAATCACAGGGAACAACCAGTACCCGGCTGTAATCGCCGGTCTCGTAAAGATCAACTTCAATATGAAACGGTTCTTCGGGTTTGAGGCTCTCCTCGAAATCAAAATCATCTTCCATGCCAAACAAAACGAACGAACCTGGTCTTTTGATTGACTAAAATTGTAAATCCTTTTTCATCACCCAATCTATTTGCGGGTCGTCTCCAAGAATAAAAATTTTAGAACCACACCTCTGAAATCCCCATTTGGTATAAAACTCAACCGCCCTATGATTTTCGTGCCAAACTCCCAGCCAAAGGGCTTCTTTGGCTTTAAGTCTGGCCTGAGTAATGCATTCTTTCATAAGTGCCGAGCCCACCCCATTGCCAATAAAAGATTTATCTACATAAAGACGAGCTAGCTCCAGGGTCCTGACAGGAGGGTTAATTTCCGGAGGGTTTTTAGTCTCACGCATTAACGCATAACCCACCAGGGTATGAAACCGATAAGCTAAAAGGATGGTATTCTGTTTTCTGCCCACTTCGGCCATAAGGCTTTTAACCGAGAACTGGAGTTTTAAGAATTTCTCCATGTCTCTCCGGCTATTCTGCTCAGCAAAACTTTCATAGAAAGTCTTGCGGCTAAAATAAGCGATAGTGGCCGCATCTTGCGGTTGGGCCAGCCGGATGGTTATAGTATTGAACATTTTTGAACTCACGGTCTCCCGTAATTTGGTTTCTCAAATCAAACAGACGTCCCTCAAATTAATTATCAAAAAAAAGGTTTAAAGCTTTGAGCTTTAAACCTTTTCACAACACTCAGCCGTTTTTCTGCTGAGCATGCAGCGACCACTTTTCGAGTACATTTACTAAGTCTTCGAGTTTTACAGGCTTACTGATATAATCGTCCATTCCCGCTCGTATACATGCATCGCGATCGCCCTGCAGCGTATTGGCCGTCATGGCAATAATTGTGGGCTGAACGCTCAAACAAAGCCTGATCATCTTAGTCGCTTCCAGGCCGTCCATTTCAGGCATCTGAACATCCATCAATATAATGTCGTAATCATTGAAACTAACTTCCTCCAAAACCTCATTTCCATTACTGGTCATCTTCGGCTCATATCCAAGTTTATTCAATACTTTGATGACCATCTTTTGGTTCATCGCATCATCTTCGGCAATCAGGATTTTTAATGGATTCTCTTTTGCAAAGTCAACGGAAAGTTTCTGTTTACTATTTTGTTCGCTTGCCTTGTTTTTGTTTCTCAAAGCAACAAGAATCTGTTCATTAAGTATATGCTGGCGAATCGGCTTTTTAATTACCGAGCTGAAAAGCCCAAGATGTTTTTTATAAGATTCATCATCAAATTTATTCAGCAATATAACCGGCATATCAGAATGCAGCGATTTGATAGCTTTCGTAAGCTCAACACCTGTCATAGCGGGCATCTGCATATCGGTTATAACCAGATCGTAGTCAGAGTCTCTGGATAACAAAGCCAAAGCCTCTTTGCCAGAGCCTACACCTGTAGCAGAAAGCTTCCATTGCTGTAACTGTTTAGTGAGAAGGTTACAAACCGTTTCATTATCATCCACGATCAATATTTTTTTGCTCTCCATTCCCGTCATTCCAATACTTTTCGAACGTACCTGCTGCAGGCTTGTTCTCAGCCATATGGTAAAGGTGAAGGTACTGCCTTCGTGTTCTTTACTTGATACCTGAATAGAACCACCCATTAACGAGACCAGGTTCTTACAAATGATCAAGCCCACGCCGGAAGATATTCCGTTTGTATTTAAAGCCGAAACCGGCTCAGCGAAACCCTTAGACAATTGAGCAACCTTTTCGCGGGTCATCCCCATCCCGGTATCTCTTATTTCAAATTCAAGCTTTACACGATTATCGTCGCCTGATTCAATAAACCGGGCACCGATAAAAATCTCACCATTGAGGGTAAACCGGATAGAATTCTTCACAAGATTAGTAAATATCTGATGGAGGCGCATAGCGTCTCCCACAACCTGCGTCGGAACATTTGCAGGAATATCATAAACGAGATCAATATTCTGTTTGGCCGACTTCGAAGCAAATACATCCAGTACCTCTTCGATGGTGTTTCGCAGATCAAAATCCTTTTGTTCCAGCTCTTTTCCTGATTCGAATCTTGAATATTCGAGTATGTCGTTTATAAGAATATCGTTTATAAGCTTTAACAGATTTTCGCCAGAATCGAGAATAGTGTTAGTATACTCGCGTTGCTCGTTGTTTAACTGGGTTTCGTTAAGCAAAGCAGCCATCCCCATCATGGTGGTCATGGGAGTACGGATGTCGTGACTTATTTTCGACAGCAACTGACTTTTGTTTCTGCTTTCGAGAGCAGCCAAATCGCGCGAGCTCTGTTCATTCTGCTTGGCATACGACAAAAGCTCTCGTGTTTCCAGCAACTGCCTTTCCAGGTCGCCGGCACGGTGTTCAACCGCTTTAACCTTGGAGCGATGGAAGAAATATAGTGCTATTGCTATAGCAAGCAGCACAATTAACTGGAACCACCAGGTTAACCAAAATGGCGTCGGGAATGAATCTACTATGATAAACAGAATTTGGCCGGTACTCATATTTCCTGTATTTATTGCTTCGTTTTACTGTATATTCAATTATAACTTTGTTGCCTCGAAAGGCTTTGGATCATTTCTTAAAGGTATTGCATCAATGCTTTTAAGCTTGTATTGTACGATGATGGCAGCAGCTTTACATCCTTGGCTCGAGGCGTTCAGACTAAACAACTTTGCTGCTTTTTCGTCTTCAAACCCGGGAATTCGGAGCTTAAATTCTCTACCATCTGGATAAATTACTATTTCCCTGTCGAATGATGACAAAAGCCTTGATTTTATGTTTAAAGCATCATTTTCGGTCGTGAATGGCCCCAACAACAACGCAAACTGCATGGAGGAGGGCTGAGCTTTTGAACTGTTTCTGAAAACACTTGCCGGCGCCGGAGTCGGAGTCGAAACTAGAGTTTCGATTTCTTCAGCGATTATTCCTGGTCTTGCAGCATCATTTGGAGGCGTTTTTCTAGGCTGTTGAACTTCCAGGATTTCGGGAGCAGCCTTTGACTTTAATTGCCCGGCTCTGCCGGCGACAAATTTATTGGCCTCGCTGCTATAAGTTTTAATAATGGTTTGCTCTGATTTAGTTCTTACCACAACGTTAACCCTGCGTACATTGACAACGGGCTCTGCCGGCTTAATTTCTTCTTTGGGCGAAACTGAAGCTTCAGTTGAAGGATTGCTCGCTAGGATATTTACAGGGTAAACGTCTTTAAAAGAATCTGACTCTCTGCGTTGTTTAGCCTTACTTTTCTTGAAGTTAACCTCAAAATTGGCTCCAAAAACCAGCGCTCTGTCTTTTGTATGCGGGTTAAACATATACACCGGAAACGTAATATTTTTGTATGCTGCCTCAACCACTAATCCGCCTTCTAAAAAACCAGGACTACGCTGAGGTTTGGTATGCTGCAAAGACACTCCGACGGAAAGCCAGTTCAAAGGACTATAGGTCAGGTCGGTCCAGCTATACGCGAAATTATCAACAGATCCGGCCAACGAAAATGTGTATTGCGGTTGAATATACAGGAAGAAGTTTTTATACCCCATGCTTACATTGGCTCCAAAAGACCCACCGTTATAATCACCCATCACTGCCCCTGCAATGGGACTGATGGAGTACGACAATGTTGCTTCTTTGGAAAATGTTCTGCCCATATAAAACGAAAAAGAATTAGCTGCCTCGTAATTATATCGTCCCTCAGCGTAAAAATTATTGCTGGTTTGAAAACTAGCCACTGGCATTACTGCTGCGGGACCGTCGGTGCGCATCGAATAATAATTTTCCATACTTAAGCGGGATTGCGCATCTGCCTTATGCAGCAACAACCCTGAAAGCTTCATTAGGAGTAGTAGCGCTAACCTTTTTCTCATTACCTATTATTATCGACTCGGCTGTTGTTAGTTTATTCATCAGCAGAATCCTTTTTAAATGCGGGTTCCAGTTAAACAGTAGTTCATCCAGCGGATGAAAGAAGATAACCCAGGAAAACACGTCGAGTAAGTGCGTGAGACCTGTTTCATCGGCAATTTCTTTACTGATGATTAAAGGAAGTAGCAGGTTTACCAGTACTACGATAATTAAACTCACCAACACCACACCGTAATTACGTTTTTTGTACTTGTTGAAGGCTTTAATTTCATCCTCTTTTTTATCAGCGAAATGCCTCCGAATGGCATACAAAAGCGGCTCGGCAAACTGCTGATCTATATCGTTATTGCAATTTAATTTGAATAGTATCGGGTCATAACGTTTTGCAGACTGAACAGAGGCACGAATATATTGCTCAAACTGATGACTTAACTGACGTTTATAAATAGGTGAAGGATCGTGCCTGTTGAAATAAGTATTTATCGACGCCTGATCTAACGAGAGATATACATTAACGGCTTTGGAACTGGTTTTACTCATAACCTATATCTTGGTACTGAATAGTTTATAATAGATTATTTTTGAAGTTTTTGAACCTGTTGCTTTAACTCATCTATTTGCTTCTGCTGTTCTTTTATGGCGTTGATTAGGACTGGGATAAGACCTACATAGTCAATTCCAAGCGTTTCTTTTGATTCATCACCCTTGACAACCTCAGGTATTAAAGGACGAACATCTTGAGCAATAAGACCTAACAATTTGTCAGAGTCAGGTTTCTTTTTCCAATTGTAGATTACTGGTTGCAACTGCATTATATCGTTCAGTCCGTACTTCAAATTGGATATATTGGTTTTAAGACGTCTATCTGAGCTACCTAAAACCTGATCGTAACTTATATCATCTATTTTAATATCGCCGTTAACCTGTAATTTATAATCCCCTTGATCCGTAGTATACCCAATTAAAACCTCACCATCATCAGTTATTCGCATTCTTTCGCTACCCTTTGCATCCTCATCAGCCTGGCTACCGCTATTTGTAAAGAAAATTAACGGTTTATCTGCGGCAGCATTTCCCACATACATTTCAGCACCAACAGCATATAAATAAGCTTTGTTAGGCCCATTCAATATCCTGCTCCCTTGTGTACCGGTCCGATACCCACTACTGTTTATACCCATATCAATGTAGCCAAAGTCATCTTCACCATTGTCCGCTGTAGCCACAATATCAGCACTGGCATCCTGTCCACTACTAGTGTTCTGGATATTCATTTCAATATATTGATCTCTCTCTGCTTCAACCCATAATACAGTACCTAAACCCGAGTTGACATTATTAGTAATCGAGCCACCGTTAATATTAAGCCGTGATTCAGAAACATCATCGTTCCCAGTCCCAATACCAACATTGCCAATAGAATCAATTTTCATTCTGATGTTGCTAGTGGCTTGTCCTCCCGTAATAAATCTTAAATTTTTATCTACTGTTGCAGTTCCTATAGTTAAATTTCCTGATTTATTATAGAGGTACGAATTGCCCCCTCCCCCCAAAGCGTCTGTACTGGTATTTCCTGTTGAGTTAATTCCTAAATCAACAAAATTTGTGGTTTCAGTACCCGAATTGTTGCTTGCCACGATATCAGAACTTGCTGCAATGCCATTCGATAGATTCTGAATATTTAACTGCAAATAGTTATTTATGGTACCTTTTCCACTTATCACGTTGTAAGAAGATGTTGTACCGGCGTCAACCAAAAATTTCTCATTAGCCGTTGCAAAACTTGGATTAGAACCAATTGCTACATTTCCGGACGCGTCCATGAACATCCGCTGAACGTTGTTGGTTCTAAATCGCAAAGCGTTAGCATCTGTTGTTCCCACGAAGCTGCCTGAATTGTATGTATTTGTCTGCCCGGAGTTACCTGTTAAAGACCAGGCGTTAGTAGATGCAGTTGCTGTATAAACACGCTTTTTTACAACACCGCCGGCTATCAATAAAATACTGTCTAGACCAGAACCTTCCTGTACACCACTTAGATAGAGCGGATTCGCAGTGGCTCCAATAGTTAAAGCATAGCCGGGAGCACTAGAACTTCCAATACCCACTTTTCCAGTATAGTACAAGTCACTCCCTGTGGTCGTCCATTGAGAACTTGATCCATTAAAAACCCAGGTAGTTCCGTTGTAGTAATAAAAGCCTGCAGTGCCATCGGTCTGATAAATTAGCAATCCCGTTGCTGGACTTGAAATGGCGAGTTTTTGTGCAAGGGTCATCCGGGGAGCCAGAAACCCTTTGGTATCGAAACTAACATCCAAACCTGCAGATTCATGCGGCGCTGCCCCGGTTGAATTAATACCCACATTCTGGGCGTATCCCACCTGGCATAACAATGCAAGAAACAGCAAAGCAAATCCTTTAAATATGAAGTATTTTTTAAGCATAATTTGAGCGTAATAAAATTATTATTGCGGAGGTATACGAAAACCGTAAATATTTTGTTGCGTTTTAAACCGCAGGCTGTAATTCAGCCCGAAATGAAGGAAATCCCGAAAATTCTTTTGCTTAAAATCTTCGCTGATAGCTAAGAGCTGCCGTGGTTTGATTGCCGAAGATATTTTTCTGGTATTCCTGGTTTACCCATGATAAGTTGAGCGACAGAACATTGAGCGCTTTAAAAGAATGTGTAAAACCCAGAGTCAGGTTATTGGATTTGAGTCGGTTAACATCGGTAACTAGCATACTACCCGGCTCACCATTCTCTCCTACTCCCCCAATCAGTACCGTATTTGTAGAAACATCAGGTGAAAGTCCTGTACCGGCCGCAAACCTGATGTAATCATCAGCGCCGCCCAAATAATAACGCACATTAAGCGAGTACGAATGAGAGAGCGAACTTTCTGCCGGAGTAAGGTAGGCGCGGAAATTAAACCAGTAGTTCTTGTAGTACTTACCCAGAGCAAGGGTATAGATCCAGGTGTTATCGTCGAATCTGAGCAGCCTGAAACCTGCATCCGCTTCAAATGAGGCAGGCAGGTTCGCATAAAGCGAGAACCCTGCGCGATAATTTGGAAAAATACCGTCTGCAGAATAGCCGCCGCTTACATAAGTGTAAAACATCGGAGATAGTTTTGGATAAGCGTCAACTTCAAACTGTAGTCCCTCCGACTTAAACCGGTTGGCATAATTAATTCGGGCAGATACTGATCCAAGCCTGGTTTGGCGACCATAATCAAAACTCACCAGTTGCCATGGATCGCTAAACTGCTCATCGAAATGTACAAAATCATAACTAAGCCCGAACTTATTTTTAGAACTATTCTCTCTTATTCGCTGAGAAATTGCTCTTGCCGCTGTATTTTTTGGATCGGTGCGCAAAATTAGTGTAACAACCTTATCGGCCTCTTTATAGCGATTTAAATTGTTTAATATCTTAGCTTTCAGCAGAAGGAGGTCTTTCGATTCAGGATGGAACTGTAGTCCGTCATTCGTTAACTGCAGGGCCTGGTTGTACTGATCATTCCAAAATTCAAGACTTGCGTAAGCCAGGCTTGCATCTTCGTGCCCCTGCTCCTGTTTCAAGACAGTTTTAAACTCAGCTCTGGCACTGTCTGGCTTATCTGACCAGGTATATACCCGGCCAAGAAATATTCTTATGTCCTTATAATCCGGACTTTTACTTAGGGCTTCCTTGGAAAGCTGGATAGCCAAAGGATAGTTTTTTTTTTCAAAAGCAGCAGTCCTGGCCTCCCGGAAAAGTTCATCACTATCCTGAGCCCTTAATGTTGAGCAGAACAAAAGGAGCAGACTTATCAGGATATAAACTGGTAACGTTGAGAGCACACGCATTTTCTAATGTAAGCAATTATCAATAATTCGAGCGTCGAATTACACGCATATACGAAAAAACATCAGATAGGTTTGCACAAAAACAAAAGGCCCGATGTTTTCACATCAGGCCTTTTAATCGAAGTATTTTTATAGTTTAGGCTACAGCTTTTGTTTCAACAGAGTCTAATTCAAAAACAGCCAGCTGATTCATTAAGTTGTAATGTAGGGTCCCGAACAGATTAACAATTCCGGAAGTACTCTTCCCCTGAATTAAAATACGTTCTTTTAAGATCTCGATATTACTAAGATCTTTTCGTGATAAAATCAAATCTTCATCCTGAATTTTTATTTCAGACTGATCCATTGAGAATTGTTTAAGAATCTCTTTAAAGCTAAATCCATTTAATAATAACTCTGTTAATTTCATAAAATACCTCCGAATTTTTATTTAGTGTAAACTTTACACTAAGCTTCGGCTTTAACGCCGATTAAACTATTAACAAATATTAAGCCAATTCACTATCAACAAATCAACATAATACTAAATTACAACTTTTATTATCATTTTATAAACGTAAATAAGAAATATTTACAAAAATCATTTTATTTACATAAAGATTATTTTTAGACCTATATAAAAATGCATACACTAACTACAAAAACATCAGGACAGTGTATTTAACTTAGTACAAATGAAATTAAGCGCCGGAATCCTCGCCTACCACAAACATCCAGATATCGAAGTATTTTTAGTACATCCGGGCGGTCCTTTCTTCGAGAAGAAAGATCATGGCGTATGGTCAATCCCGAAAGGGGAATATATAGACGAAGACCCTTTTGAAATTGCAATAAAGGAATTTATGGAGGAAACCGGCAATATCCTGAGTAAAACGATGCCTTTTATAGCCCTTACAGAAGTAAGATTAAAAAGCGGGAAGAAGATATCCGCATGGGCAGTAGAGTGCGATTTCGAAATAAACTTCATACAATCGAATTCCTTTGAACTTGAATGGCCGCCTAAATCGGGCAAAACAAAACTCTTCCCGGAAGTGGATAAAGCCGGATGGTTTACGCTCGAGCAGGGGCGCTTAAAATTAAATCCGGCTCAAACAGACTTCGTCGATCAGCTTGAAGCTATTTTAAAGAGTAGATTTTGAAGTCCCTGATCTCATGCCTCGACCAAGTGGTGCGAAACCCGAAATATCCTTCTTTTAACGGCTGAGGGTCTTGGTAGCTGAAAAATTTAACGCCGTCTACAAAGAACTCGGTAAGACCATTTTTTACCGTTAGCGTAATACGATAATCCCTGTTAGACTCTAATAAATGTGCTTTGTCGAGATGCTCCTGTAGCAAAGGCTTCCGGCCATCTCCGTAATATTTTCTAAATCGTGTGGTAGAATTGGTATTACCGCCCATTCCCACATAATAAAGGCTGAGCGAATCGTATTCTTCAAAAACGCCGCTACGTGTAAATGTATTTACATTTTTAGGATCTTTTGCCATCCAAAACACGTTTAGATCCGAGAGCCTGTCGTTCACGCCGCTGTCTACCAAGACTTTCCTGGTAAATTCAATCAAATAACCACCTTCGAGTTTCTCGTCAAGCCAAACCGTTGCGCCAGCAGCCACATCGATTACCAGTTTATTTTTGTCTGCAACTACTCTTGAGTTTTTGTGAGCAGGAGTTTCGACAATCCAACGCGCAGATAATTTAGCAAACGCATCCTTAAAAATAAGCTTATCGACCTCGTAACCAGGAAGTATTAAAGCTGGCCCCTGAACTTTACAAGAAGTAAGAATCAGTAAAAAACAGAAAAACAGAAAAGACCTCATATAAAAAAACTTAAGATTGATTAGGATAATTCGCCTTGCCAGAACAAAACGATACTATAAAGTTATCGTTACAAGCCACGCTTTTTACCCATTTGAAAAATTTAAACCTCTCCCCGAACAATAAACACAATATATTTGCTTTATACTATTATTCACTTAAATAATACAGATATGAAAAAATTACTTGCTTTAACTTTTTTTGTCGCGTGTGTAGCCGGCAACAGCGCTTTCGCACAACAGGATAAAAGTAAAAGAGCCAGTCCTCCAGCAAAAGTAAGCGAAACGCTTGAAAGCGGAGCTGTTGTAACCATAGACTACAGCCAGCCGTCGTTAAAAAACCGTACCATCGGAAAAGATATTGCTCCTTATGGGAAGGTTTGGAGAACAGGTGCAAATGAGGCGACAATTTTCGAAGTAAGCAAGAATGTAACCGTTGAAGGAAAACCTCTTCCTGCTGGGAAATATAGTCTGTTCACTATTCCAGGGGAAAAAGAGTGGACTATTATTTTTAATAAAAACTGGGACCAATGGGGTACAAATTATAAAGAAGAAACCGACCAATTAAGAATCAATGTAAAACCTGAAAGCGGTGAATCGGCAAAAGAGTTATTTACCATCAGTTTAGCGAAAAACGGCGAAGTGTCGCTTGAATGGGGTAAAACCGAGGTTGAATTTGAGGTAAAATAATAACGAAGGATCTCTCAGAAGTCATACGCTTCTGGTTTCTGAGAATCCTTTAAAAAGATGTTGCCTTAGCCAGCTTTTTTTCCTTTCGGGATTGCTGCGTTTTCCAAATCTCCTAACTCAATCTTTAATGCTTCTATCGATATTTGAATCTCTCGCAGAGAAAGATATAGCGAAATCAGGAGCAAGACCAAGCTGAATCCAAAAGTGGCTTTCGCAAGGTAATGGTTATCGTTAAACAACAATAACATACTTATCACACAAAGAAAAAAACTGGCTATTCCACAAGCCTGCATGTTCCTTATCAGGTAAATTCTTTTTCGCAGATTTGAGATCTGTCCGATGAGATTGGGGTTGTTACTTTCAATATACTGGTTTTTCAGACTCCTTATCAAACTCGCCAAAGCCATAAACCGATTGGTATAAGCAAGCAGCAGTAATGATATTGCTGGAAAAAGAATTGCTGGAGTTGTAATAGAAAATTCCATAAACGTGCTTTTATTTCAGATCTGACCTTACCTTTTTAAAGAAACCACTCATATAAATTAGATGGAGTTAAACCGGTTTTTTGTGCTCCGGTAACATCACGCCTCACTTGTCCCTCGGCCATCTGAATAATGCGACTTCCGTATGCCAATGCCTCTTTCATATTATGGGTAATTAATACGGCTGTTAGCTGGTGGTTTGCGATAAGTTTTGCAGCTGTTTTCATGATTGTTTCGGCAGATCGCGGATCAAGGGCGGCAGTCGGTTCGTCTAATAACAATATTTCTAAACCATCCATTACAGCCATAAGCAGTGTTAATGCCTGGCGCTGACCTCCGGATAAAGAACCCATTGGCTGATGAACTTTTGCCTCCAGCCCCATACCCAGTTCAGCGATACGATCTTTTACGGTATTCTTAAATCTTTCCGTAATCCCGATTCGCAGGCCTTTTGATGAGGTTCGGAGCGCTGCCAGTCTAAAGTTTTCGAGAATACTTAGATCGGGCGCAGTACCACTTAGTGGATTTTGAAAAACGCGGGCAATCCATTTGCTGCGCTGATGTTCCCTGAGATGATCAACAGCACAATTACCAATATGAATGCTTCCGGAATCAGGAAAGATACTCCCCGAAATACAGTTTAAGAGAGTAGATTTTCCTGAACCATTTGCTCCTACAATCACAACAAATTCCGACTTCTGAATTTCAATATTAACATCGTGTAAAGCAATTACCTGATTTACTTTGCCCGTATTGAAGGTTTTATGCAAATGAGAGATTTTAAGCATAGAGCGGGTATATCATTTATGAAAGTTATACGATCTTTTTTATGAACAATAGTTTATCGCACAAAAGTCCTGCGCGCTGTTTAATAACTTAAGCATACTCACCTCTGAACAGATAATACCCTGGGCAAACTAACTATCAGCAACACGAAAGAGGCCGTAACAAGTTTTAAAAGATTTGCATCGACACCTATGTCTAGTGTGACCGCCAGCACCAACTGGAAAATAACAGCCCCCGCAATCACTAATACCAGGTTAGTCAAAATCGACTTTACCTTAAGCCAGTGTATCAAGGTCTCTCCTATTATTACCGATCCAAGGCCGACGATTACGATCCCAATTCCCATATTTATATCTGCAAAGCCCTGAAATTGGGTAATAAGGTAGCCGCTAAGGGCGGTGAGACTGTTTGCCATAGCCAACCCGATGATTTTCATCCGGTTGGTATTCACGCCTAACGCTTTAATCATTGTTTCACTGTTTCCGGTGGCACGCATGGCAATACCGAAATCAGTTTTAAGAAGATAGCCAATTACAAGCAACATAACTACAACAAATACCAGCAGCACAATGAATGTATTTTGGTTCAAATCCTGAAGAAAAAACGCCGGGCTGAATAAGGTTGAAATATTGAATAAAGGAATATTGGAACGTCCCATCAATGAGAGGTTGACCGAATATAGTGCAGTCATCACCAAAATACCTGCCAAAAGCGGATTTACATTGAGTTTAGCATGTATAAATCCGGTAAAGGCGCCGGCCAGCGCGCCAGCTGACATAACCACCAGCAGAGAGAGCGATGGCGGTATTTCTGCCATCAGTAACACACCTGTTATTGCGCCACCCAGAGTAAAGCTCCCGTCTGTAGTGATATCCGGGATGTTAAATATCTTCATGGAGATAAAAATCCCGATGGCCAGGCCAGAAAAACAGAGCGCCTGCAAGATGGCGGTGAGATAGAATTCCATTAGTTTATTGCTTCAAAGCCTGCAGGTATCACAATCTTATATTTACTAGCAACCTGCGGATTGTATACCCTTACCCGCTTTTTCACCATCTCCCATTTTAAGTTATCAGAATTACCACTTTTTAAAAACTGAGCAGCCTGCTCGCCTGCCTGATAGCCCCATTGGTAAATATCGGCGCCAAAGGCTACCAGCGCACCGCGTTTTACCAGACCAGACTCACTGGTAAATATTGGAACCCCTTTTTGATTGCAATTTTTTAAAATGGTTTCAAAAGACGCGAACACAGAGTTATCCGGATTAGCGAAAAAAGCATCGATATTCTTATTTAAAAGAGATTGGGTAACCAGCTGAGCATCGGCAGAACTATTTAACGGAAGGGCCTCAACCCGTACATTTAGTTGAGTGGCCAATGTCTTAATACGTTGAACCGCATCCACAGATTGAGGTTCGGATTGATTATAGATCATACCCACTACCAGCGTTGCCCCCTTAGGTTTAATTAGCTGGGGGATGAACGAAAATGAGGTGTCGATATACGCCAGGTCCTCTGCCACCCCATATAAATTTTTTGGCTCCTTTCCAGCTGCATCGGTCACTTTCATACGTTCGGGAACTGGCGATACCATCATAAACACAGGAATCTCTTTAGAACGCTGAAGTGCGGTAATGGTAGAAAGCGTAGTACAGGTTGCCATCAAATCTACTTTCTCGGAGATAAAATAGTTAACGATCTGGGTAAGGGTGGGAATATCTCCCTGAGCATTGCGATAAATAACCTGTACCGATTTGTCTTTTTCGCTAAAACCATTTTTTGCCAGCGCAGCCGTGAAGCCATCTCTGGCCTGAGAAATTGTAGCATCTTCAAAAGCATCAACAAAACCAACAACCGGCACTTCCTTATTCTGCGAACTGCATCCCGCTGAAATTACCAGAGCGATAAGCCATATTTTTCCCGAATATAAACGGAACATATTCTAAGTAATTTAGTCGATAAAATGATATAGAAAAACAGTATCACCTGTAAAGGCTGATTTCTTTTCATCTTTTATTTCCAGTTCGGCCGTGATGGTTGCCTTCGTTACTCCTCTTAAATTAAGAATAGTTTTAAGTGTTACGCGTAATCTTACTTCGCTGTTTACTATCACTGGCTGGGCAAAACGGAGGCTTTCAATCCCATAATTAATTTCCATTTTAAGGTTCTGGATGTCGATCACCTGTTTCCATAAATAAGGAATTAAGGATAATGTTAAATACCCGTGCGCAATTGTTGCTTTGAAAGGGCTTTCGGTTTTAGCCCGCTCAGTGTCGGTATGTATCCACTGATGATCTAAAGTAGCGTCCGAAAACATGTTTATCTGTTCTTGAGTAATGGTGTGCCAGTTAGAAACACCAAGTTCCTTACCCGCGTATTCTGCAAACTCCTGATGACTTTTTATAATTAGCATATCGATAAATTTATATAATGTATGCATTATACCATAATTCTCCGACATGTAAAAAGAATACCTGTGTAATTGCAGGAAACCTCTGGCGGATGACGCAATCAGAACTTAATTTGTCGCTAATTCCCCCTGCCAGCTTACAAAAAGTGCATCATCTTTGTTATGTAATTTAACCTACAAGGATATGCAAAAAATAACCCAGTGTTTATGGTTCGACAGCAATGCTGAAGAAGCAGTCAATTTCTACACCTCTGTTTTTAAGGATGCAAAGATTGGTGAAGTGGCCCGTTATGGTGATGCCGGACCAGGGCCGAAAGGTTCCGTCATGACCGCAACATTCGAACTCTTCGGACAAAAATTTATTGCTCTGAATGGAGGACCTCTTTTCAAGTTCAGCGAGGCAATTTCTATGGTTGTAAACTGCGAGAATCAGGAAGAAGTGGATTACTATTGGGAGAAGCTGTCGGAAGGCGGGCAGGAACAACAATGTGGCTGGCTGAAAGATAAATTCGGACTTTCATGGCAAGTGGTTCCAACCGAATTACCTTCGCTATTCACGGGTGATGGAGCGAAATCTCAAAAAGCCATGCAGGCGATGATGAAAATGAAAAAACTTGATATCAATATTCTAAAACAAGCTTACCAGGAAGGATAATCGTCAACTAATTCATAAAACCATGGAAAAACAAACATTTAACATCGTAATTGATGCGTCACCAGAACAGGTTTGGGATGTATTGTTCGGAGAAAGCACCTACCCGCAGTGGACTTCGGTTTTTGCAGAAGGCTCGACCGTTGAAACCGATTGGCAGGAAGGTACGAAAACGCTATTTTTAGATGGGAAAGGCAACGGAATGGTTTCGGTTATAGACCGGAATATCCCCAACCAATTCTTGTCTATCCGCCATATCGGTGAAATTAAGAATGGCGTTGAAGATCTGAATAGTGAAAGCGTTCAATCCTGGGCAGGTGCGCTCGAAAATTACACCCTTAAAAACCTGGACGGAAAAACGGAACTTTTAATTGAGATAGATGTTACGGAAGACTTTAAAGATTACTTCTTAGACACCTGGCCCAAGGCACTTAGTCGGGTGAAAGAGTTGTCGGAAAAGCAAGCTCATCCTGTTAGTTAAACAGTTAGTACTTCGCTTAGGTTTATAATCCTGGGCGAAGTATCCTCAACGGTCAATATCAGCGTTCTCGGCTCTCAACCCGGCAGAAACCGTAGCAGGCTTTTTTCTGTACGTTTTTTTATTATAGTTTTTAAACAGATGGGCCGGGCTTTTAACGCCTATGAAGCTGTTTAACCTATTCTGGTTCAGTTGTGTTTTTTGATCAAGAAGTCGATACAACTGATCTGGCCAGGGCGCGTTATACTGCAGTGGAAAGGCTGTCGCGTCGCCTGCATCACGTATAGCTTTATATACTGTGACGTTCTTAATATACTGACTAATAGCTACTACCAGCTCCGGATCGGGATCGGCCAGATGAATATTTTCTTCAATGATCTCTAATGCTTCTTGATGGTTTCTCAATACCTCGGCTTCAACCCTCTCGGCAATTTTATATTTCATCGAAGAAGCATCCTCTCTTATCGAAAGAATCATTTCCCATATTGCATTGTCTTTTTTAATGCGGATAAGAAGTGGCCAGTAAAATAATTTGAGCCGTTCTTCCAATTGACTGATGCTTTTCCGTCTGAACTCTAAAACCAGTTCTATTATGATTTTAACCAGGTAACCTATCGCTGCAGCAACAACCGGGATGATTAACTTATTAGATTCCCAAAATTTGTGGAGATCAATATCCGGGATTTGTAGTAATTCCATAAAAGAACGCTTAAAATTCTATCAGTTCGCCTTTATCCGACAAGAAAGTACTTCCAACAGACCTCGGTACATTTCTTAAGGTACGAGGCCTGAAGCTCGGATCTTCATCGTATCGCATCCAGACTGACTCATCTATTACCTCCCTGGTCACAGGATTGCCAAGCGTAATTTTTCTGCTTTTCGGAAGCAGGAACCAATACCAGAAGCCCATTGAATTTCTCAATTCACCCAAATGATTGCCCTTTATTTTTGAGATCTCGTGATCGTGATAACACAATCCTATTTTTTGGGCTTTACCCACAATCCACTGTAGCGCCAGATCACTGAGGCCACTCTCATAATACCCACCACCAACATTCGAGTGCACACCGGCAAACCAGCGCTGTTCCAGCCGCTGCGGATGATCGGGGTTATTCAAAACACTTTTACATGTTTCCCAGATGGCGGGCTGAAAGGGTCGTCTTCTTTCGTTAATAGCTAAAGCCTGACAGGCATTTTCTACGGTTGGACTAAGAGTTACATCATGAAATTTATAACGGTTTGAGTTATATTTCTGATAGATCGGGAGAGGAATTCCAAGGGCGCCTACCGTGTCCCAAACTCCGATAAATTTTATCGGCGTGATGTCTTCCACACAATTGTTTCTCCGGAAAGATACCATGAGGTCGGAATTTGCATCGCTATAATCGTTTCGGTCGCGGTAAAGCTCATAAGCTTTATCTACAAGGTGCATGTTTTGAACTTTTAACAATCCGCAAGTTCTAATCAACCCTACAAGGCTTCTGGCTGTATAGGCTCCCCTGCTGAAGCCAAAAAGATATATTTCATCACCAGGCTCGTAATTCAGCATGATAAAAATATACATGTCTTTAATATTCTTATCCACTCCTGCTCCGGCAGCGCCGCCAAACAGCCTGTCTTTAAAGGAAAACCCCGTACCCACACCCTGATCGTACACTTTAAGCTGGCGGACATCCCCATCGCAATCACAGATTGCCTGAAACATCTTCTCAACATTAGTTTTAACAATTTTGCCGCGGTCTTTGCAGCCAGGCTTGTTCCATGTGCCGTCGCTGCAGGTTATAATTCTTTTCATAGCATGATATTATTCGGTTATTCAAAAAACATTTATACTACCAGCCCCAAAGCAGCAAAAGTTATAGGCCCCGCAACTCCATCTACTTTCAATCCCTTATTTTGCTGAAAGGTTTTAAGTGCAGCAAGGGTTTTATCACCGAATACGCCGTCTGCTTTGATCGGTGGATTTGCCCCCATCTGATTGAGACTTTGCTGCAATGCCTTTACTGCCGAACCTGAATTTCCTTTTTGCAGATAAGATGCAGTACTGGCTTTTTTTTCCGTTTGCTGCTGGATATTATATTCTTCCTGCATTGCACCCAAAACATCGGGCGTAACTATGCCTGTAGGATCTAAAAAATGCTCATTTTGAAATTGAATCACCACCGCCCTTGTGCCGGCTCCAAAAATCCCATCAACATCTATGGTATAATCCATTCCCCACAATAGTCGCTGCATAAAGGATACGTCACTCCCGCGGTCTCCTATTTGTAAAGTATCTTCCGGCATTGAACCAGAGAAATCATTCAGTACCGAAGGAGAAACGAAAGCCTTAACGAGGCTTACATTGCGCTCGCGACGCATTACTTTACCACCATCGCTGTCATTTGAAACTTCTGTATTACCCTCCCAGGAATAAAAACGACCGGTTGATTTATCTTTCCAGCTGTCGAATATGCCGGTATGGTCGCAGTGGCCGTCGCCTTTCCAGTCGAACAAAACAATGTCGCCGGCCTGCGGATTTTTGGTAAGCTCACCTCGTCTTTTCCAATAATTATATGCGCCCTGGCAATAATGGTATCCTTTAGCTGTTTCTACCTTTCCCAAAGGATAGCCGGCCTTATCATACACCCAGCTTACAAAAATAGCACACCACTTTACTCCATTCATGCCATACCATTGGCCATACTTTTGGATGTTTGTTGACGCCGGGCTTTCCTTTACATTCTCTTCAGATTTGGCAGTATCGATAATCGTTTGTCGTGACATAACTTATATTAATAGTTGGTTTATTATTCATTCCAATAAAATTCTGCAGGATAGCCAGGATGATTATTCAAGTCGAGTTCCAGGGTGGAGTCGTCTAAGAATAAAGCTCCCAGAGTATATGCTTCGAAAGCGAGCAATGACAGTTTAGCAACTCCATTTTCATCGGGTTTGATGTAAATTACGCTGTCTGGTATCCTATAGGTATCATCTACAAAAATGGCTATAGGGTCCTTTAACAAGCTCCCATCCTCGCAATAAACAGCGATATCAATATTGTAAAAATTTTTCCAACTGCTTGGGGTTACGGCTGCCTCCATCACTTTACCCATATTTTTACTCCTCCCGCCCCATCTTTCCTTCTGGGTGTCGTCATGGTGTTTTATGGGTCGGCTCTGAAGTTGCTTCTTTACAATTTCTTTTAACTGTTCGAGCTTATCCCCCAATTCAGGATCGTCCTGGGCAAGCGTGCTTAGAGTACTCACATCGCTTACCATGTTACTTTTCTGGATGTTTTCGCTTGATTTCACCTGGATTACATGCTCTTTATATTCTTTATTTTCCTGCTTCATCACCTGGTTTACCTGCTCTACCTTCTCTTTCTCCTGTTTTACTTCTTCGTAGTCCTGCCTGATCTTATTGATATCATCATCAGTCTTTTTCATGATATTGGTAAAATCTGTCCGGGTCCAGAAGTAGATGATCAGAAATCCAAAAAGAAGGAAATAGAATATAATCACCAGTGCGGCGTTACGACCTCCTTCGCCTCCACCAAAGCTTGGCGCAAGTAATTGACCTGCTTTAATAACCTTTCCAGGGATGTTTCCCAACTGGGTAAGCCCTACGCCCACAATAATTTTGGTGAGCCAATCGCTTATTTGAACCAGATTATCGTTGTATTTGAAGGTGGTAGGTTTTGAAGCCGTAAGGCTTTGATTTTGCAAAAGGCTTGGAATCCCGAAAATGAATCCCAGAAAACCGCCTCCCGCGAAACTGGCGCCACCCAGCAGCAAGCCGCACCCGCTGGTAGAGATAACCGACCACCATTGAGAGTTCGCGGGATTTGAGTTAGATAAACTTAAAAGGATTACCAAGAGCAAACCGAGACTGATTAACCATTTAATAATAACCCAGGTACTCTTTATCAGCTCTTCTATTTTGGCATCGTCAGTGCTGCTCATAAGCAAAAAAATATTTACCGCTTAATACTTATGCTGGTTCTACTTCCGGAGTGGCTTTTGGTTTAAATTCCTCCGACTGGATATTGGCTATATATGCGTCATACAAGGCGTTTTCCTTATTATATTGTTCGCTACCGACAGTTAGTTGCGCGAGCTGCTTTCTTTTATTATTTGCCTTTTTATTGTAATTCAGATCGTTATACAACTTCATAGCATCCTCTAAGGCAGCTGTGGCTACGCTGGATTTATTTCCTTCGCCGAATTGTTGAAGTATTGACGCAGTGGCCAGCTTCGGCGAAAACGATTCGAGGCCTTCTCTTTTCGCCCCATCAATATTTATAATAAGATAAGGAGCCGGACCAGAGTAAGGGAGTTTTGTTTCTTTATGAACCAGTTTGTATTCGACCTTTTGCAGAACATCAACCGCTTTTGCTTCAAAACCTTCAAATTCCTGAGCGTCATCTGAGTTGTATATGAGTGTTTTTCGCGGTACCGAATTTACAAGGCCGCCCAAGCCGAATTGAATTCTTAAGCTGTCGTTTAAAAACGGGGCTTTTTGCAATAAGGAATTTCCCAATTTTCCCGCAATATTTAATACCTCGCTGCCTGCAAGAAGGAACGTTGATGCAGGTAAAAAAACGGGAAAAGCAGCTGCGGCGCTAAAGGCCTGCGAAATTGTATTGATTAATTCCTGATCGAAAGAGTCGGCGATAAAATTGAAAGACACCTCATACGAATCAACCTCGACAGCGGGCGAATAAAACACAATTCTGGTTCCTTCATCCATCGCCGAAAAATTAAGATAAGATCGTTCCTCCGACTTGGACTTTAGCATATTGAGCGCCTTCGCCTGGGCCTGATAAGTGGCAGACGATTTAATTGCTGTAGATAAAAGAAGATCTCTGCGCTTTCCAAAGGCAATATTCTTTCGAAAATCACCCGTGTAGACCGTAAGTATTTCTATGCTCAACGGCTTTCCGATCCCGATAGGTTCGTACGGAACCTCCTTCCCGGTGATAGGGTCCGGAGGAGCCAGCTCATTTTTTACAGTAGACGCCTCGATAAGGCCGTTTGACACTTCCAAAGTCAGATGCGCGCTTTCTTCTTCCGACTCAGCGGATAAAAGGAGTTCTTTAAACTGATCTTCTTTGTTTTGATACTCCAGTTCGTTAACCAGAGTATCACCAACGATCATCATTTTTGCCATGATACTTTTAAATAGATGCTGATAATTTTTTGTTAAAAACCCTGATCGCTTCGGTTTCAGAGGTATATAACACGACACCAATATTCAAACTGTAATTTTCTCTCACCATCCCCCAAAAGGGTGAATTGTAACTATTGATTAATTGAAACCCGCTTTGTATCTTTAGGTTACCTACTCATTATCTATGACTTCTTTCCACTCAGAATTATACCGGCTGGCCGGATATTCAAAAAAAACGAACCCTGAAATCCTTCTTTCGGCCGAAAGAATGCCGATCTGCGAACTCGCTGCGCCAGAAACCAATACCGGCTATTCATGTATTTTTAACTGGGCAAGCATGCGATATTCTTTTATTAGCGACTCCGTTAAAAGCATCCTCGGGTATGACAAATCCAAGTTTTTTGAAAAGGGACTTGACTTTTCTCTAAGCATTATTCACCAGGCAGATCTGCAAAAATTACGCGAACTGCATCTGGCAATTTTTAACTATTACTACAACACACCTTCGGGGCAGCGTTCAAAACTGAGGTTCAGCTACAACCTGAGAATAATAACTGCCAACAACTCTATCATCCATATTTTGCGACAGAGTACTTTCAGCGGTTTTACCAGCGACGGCAAACCGATTCTGGAATATATTAACAGCACAGACATCACGAGTTTCGGATATCATTCGATGGTACTTACGGTCCATCGTTTATCGGCCACCGGAATTTATGTAAAGTGTTATGAACGAAAATTTGGAGAAACCGAACTTTTACTTTCAGAAAGGGAGAGGCAGGTGTTAGAGCTGGCCAGACAAGGGCTTACAACAAAGCAGATTGCACAGCAACTCTATCTTAGTGTAGAAACGGTTAAAAGCCACCGGAAACATATCATTGCCAAGGCGGGCGGAGGGAACATTACTACTGCGATTAACCGGCTAATCGGCAAATCGGCTTTATAGGCGATGCTAATCCACCACGAAGTGCTGGACATACTATGCCTCGTAAAAGGTATTAGTCTTAAATTTATAAGGGCTACTGTGTGCTTGATGCACCATACAGTTCCTGGGCTTCATCAAAATGTTCTTCGATACTTTCCAGCTTCTGTGCAGCCCAGGCTCTGAGCTGAGGGTCTGGAACGCCATTAGGTCGTGATGCATTATAATATAGCGAGTAAGTATCCTGATGTGAAAGCAGCATAAGATAAAGGAAATTCCTATCGAACTGCTCGGCGTTGGAGTTGTCAAGAACATCATAGTTATTTTGATCCAAGTCGTTCATTTCGCTCAGGATAGTCAAACCCTTCTGGGTAGCCAGAGTCTCCAATTCGTCAAAAGCAGCAGTATGGCTTTGAGCCAGGAAGGTACCGTATCTTTTTACCGTGTCTGACGTTGCATCGTTAGCGGCCAGATTTCCTGCATCAATTTCTAACATATGGCTGCTTGAGGCCTGCGTTACAAACTCCTGATTACTCATCAAAAAATCCGGATCTCTATCTTTTTTACATGATTGCAGCACACTCATACCAGCTACCAGTATGGTGAACAAAAGGGTGAACTGTTTCATTGGGGCAATTTTAGTTATAAATTATAAGGTGCGGTTATTGTTAAACTGGAAATTCGCTATGTGGTTTAAATTATTTTAACAGAGGCAGATATACTTAACTCTTTTTTAAACCAAACACTTGTTACCGGGTTAAATTCATTATGGCAAGTTTTTCAGAAATCTTAAATTCCAGCAAACCAGTACTGGTCGATTTTTCGGCGGAATGGTGCGGCCCATGCAAAATGATGGCTCCGATATTGGAACAGGTTAAACACACGCTCGGCGATAAGGCAACGATATTAAAGGTGGATATTGACAAGAACCCGGCTGTTGCCGGATCTTATCATATACAAAGCGTTCCTACATTAATTTTATTTAAAAACGGAGAGGTTAAATGGAGGCAGTCGGGCGTGGTACAGGCCAATGAGCTCCGTTCTGTTATAAACAATTACTTATAAACCAGTAATAACGCAGAATTCCGGCCATTTGATTTATCTTGTGCTATTGAAAAGCCGGCTGGTTTGTTTTTCTTAAAAATTCCGAAGTTTTGGCAGACAGAGAAAAACTGTGGAACATTATTAAAGTGCTTCTTAAGCTAACTGTAACAGCGGTTCTCCTGTATCTGGTTTTTCAAAAGATCGACATCGGGGCGCTGAAGCATCTCTTTTTAAAAAGCGATTTCACATACATCTTCCTGTCTTTCGTACTGTATTTTTTCGCTGCAGCGATCGCCTCAATTCGTAACAGAATCTTTCTTAAAAACATCGGCTTAGATCTAAAGGCAGGATTCAATTTTCGCCTTTATTTGCTCGGAATGTTTTATAACGTTACCCTGCCGGGCGGAATCGGTGGCGATGGTTATAAAATCTACATTCTGCGAAAAAAGTTCCGGTTACCTACCAAACGCATTTTTCTGGCCATGCTGTTCGACAGGCTCAGTGGCCTCTGGGCAATAGGTTTATTAGCTGCATTTCTTATATTGCTGCTTCCCCAATTAATGGTTCCACGAATGTGGCTACTTTTTACCCTCGTGGCCGGCACAGCAATTTATTATTTGTTAATGAGACGCTTTTTCGGAGATTTCTCGCACAAATTCCTCCAGACCCACGGCCTGGCGCTCGCCGTTCAGGCAATTCATATCCTCATCATTATCTTCATTTTACTTTCGCAAAACTTTGACGACAAGTACTCACCATATCTTTTCAGTTTCCTGATTGCAACGCTGGCGGCCAATATACCGGTTAGTGCCCCGGGCGGTGCGGGTGTGAGAGAATATATTATGATCCACGCCTCTGAGTTTTTTAATATGGATGAGAATCAGGCAGTTTTTATTTGTATTACGTATTATATAGTTGGAACACTGGCGGCATTAACGGGAATTTGGTTTATTTACAGATCGAAAGAATTTGAACCGGCTCCAAAACAAAAGGAGGCTATCGAGTTTGAAAAGCAGAGAGATAAAGAGCTTAATGAGAGGGCATCTCAAAAGTGACCAGCACTTTGATACTGGTATCGGGCATTTAATGCAAGCCCTTCTTTTGAGACACCCTCGTAATTATTAGCCAGGTACTCTCGACCTGTTCTTTTTAAGCAATACCACAGCAGCGACGACCGCCGAGGCAATAAAGACACCCGCCACGGCTTTAGTAACAAACTCTTTCCGGTTGTACTTCCATTCGGCCGTCCATCCACGCTCCACAAAAAAGTTTGGAACGTGTCCATGTTTAAAGTCATCAATAATACCTTCAAAAACATTCACCCGGTCTGCAAGCATCAGCGGCAACCAGTGACGATAATCGGATTCACTTGATTTAAAGGCATATCTTCTGAGTTTACCACTAAGGCCAGAAGGTGGTACAGAGGTTCCAAAAGCAGCAGTTATGTTCGGGCGTTCAACCGACCTAAGCACCTCTACTTCTACCTCTTGCTGCGAAGGACGGTCCCAGGTATAGCCTTCGTGCTCTCCGTTGGTCCGGTTTTTCATTGGATAGGTGGGATCGTTTTCAGGGTTGGCATCTATGCCCCACCCTTTAATATGGCTATATTCTGAGCCCCTGATATTCTTAAAATCTGCAGGGCTTGTTTCATCTGTACTCATAAAAATGTTGTTAAAATTGTTTAAGATGCCCAGGCTGTAGGAGGAATCAGAACCGGCTTGATGCAATTATCACGTTTTGCCGAAAATATATGATATCCTTCTGCCACCTCTTCTAAGGGGATTCTGTGTGTAATGATCTCCTTTGGATTTAAAACGCCAGATTTTACATGTTCAATTAATCTGGGAAGCAGGCGCTTTACAGAAGCCTGATTTCCTCTGATGGTGATTCCTTTATTAACCACATTTCCTATCGGAACCAGGCTATCTATAGGACCATAAACACCCACTATCGATACAATCCCGCCTTTTTTAACAGAATTAATTGCCCAGTGAAGTGCGGTTGTTGAACCACCCTGAAGCAGCATTTTCCGGCCGGTAAGAGTTTGGGCAGCGCTACCTGCCGCTTCAGCACCTACGGCGTCAATACAAACATCCGCTCCCAGCGAATCAGTCGTGGTTTTAATAAACACCACAGGGTCGTTCATTTCCTTAAAATTATAGGCTTCACATTGTGCATAGTTCCGCACAAATTCGAGCCGATAATCCAAATGATCGATCACAATAACTCTACCCGCTCCGAAAAGCCATGAACATTTTGCCGCCATGATTCCGATAGGTCCGGCACCAAAAACCACCACCGTATCTCCCGGCTGAATACCACCCATTTCGGCTGCCTGATAACCTGTAGGCACTACATCCGTCAGCAACACGGCATCATCCGGATCCATCCACTCGGGAATAATCGTAGGGCCAACGTCTGCGTAAGGCACCCGTACATATTCTGCTTGTCCGCCGTCATATCCGCCAGCTGTATGCGAGTACCCGAATATCCCCCCCACTGCGGTTGCCTGCGGATTAGATTCGTGACAGTTTCCGTACAATTCCTGCCTGCAAAACACACATTTACCACAGGCGATATTGAAAGGAACCATCACTTTATCGCCCGTCTTCAGGTTTTTCACTTCAGAGCCGATTTCTACAACTTCGCCGATAAACTCGTGGCCGAAAGTCATTCCCACGCGGGTATCGGGCACCAGACCATGGTAAAGGTGCAAGTCAGATCCGCAGATACAGGATCTCAGAACGCGTACGATCGCATCCTCCGGATGTTTAATTTCGGGTAAAGGCTTGTCGCGGTCTAAACGAACCCTGAATGGTCCGCGAAAATTCATTGCTAACATAAAACTCTCCTTTCTTTTAATAAGACATATTTTTCAATCAATTAGATTTAAGATTAAGTCTCAAAAAGTTGAAGTGTTTTAAAAACTTGAATAACTCTGAGCTATGCAGTGACCGTACGAATTATCGCCATACTTGTTAAAAATCGAAGAAATCGTCAAGAAACGACTTTTTCTTTTTGTGCTGATGATGCTTGTTGTAATCACTGCTCTGATCGTTGTAGCCGTATCTTTTATAGTCCGACTCGTAGTTTTCACGTTTTGAATAGTGTTCGGCAGAACGCTCGATGATTTTTTCCAGCTCTCCGCGATCAAGCCATATTCCACGACAATCCGGGCAATAATCTATCTCTATTCCTTTTTTATCGGTAATTAACAAGGTACTTTGGCAATTTGGACATTTCATATCGTATATATTTCGTGAACAAGCAATTTACTAAGCTACGCGAACTTAACCTGAATGTAACTCCAATGTTATGAGGTCCTCCTGCTTAATAATGGTTTCTATTGAATAAGTAAAGCGTCATAAATGTTTTGGACGGGTGGCACATCGTTCAAAACCGGTTAAGGATCTTTTTGGTATTCGTAACCGGTAAAATCTTTGTGAAACAATTCACCGTTTCAAACCGGCCGTTCGCCGAAAAGTATCCTGAACTAACCTATTCGCCATTTGCAGCCTTTCATCCACACCCTACTTTTGAATCAACAAAACGAAATTAATCTCTAAAAGAATAACAACATGAAAACTTTAAAAACTCTCACAGCAGCATTATTATTTGCAATTTCAAGCACCGCCTTTGCAAACGACGAAACTTCACATTACAAACTTAAGATGGATTACGCTGTGCAAACTTACGTAGATGCAGTTTGGCATGGTGAATTAACAGGCCTTAATGAAATCTTAGATAAAGACGTAAAATTCACCTTTACACGGAATGAGAAAATATTTAACTACGGAAAAAATGATCTATTAAAATTTCTCAAAAGCATGGAGAATGTCAAGCAGAACTGCGTTACCAAAACCAGCATTATTGAAGCCGATTCAACACAAACCATTGTAAAAGTGGCCATGAAGTATAAAAATTTCACCAGGATAAACTATCTCAGCCTGGCCAACACCGCAAAAGGATGGAAGATTACGAATATCACCAGTACTTTTATTTAACAATTAATTAAAGAGAAGCCCTTGTAAGGGCTTTCTTTTTAATGGAATAGCACCAAATGAGCACCGCTGAAGGTGAAGGCTCTTACACCACAAAAAGATCGCGTAAAGCCTCTAGCAAGAATTCTTCGAGTCCAAGAAATGAGGGTATTTCTCGACGCCAATATTCTTTTATCGGTTTTAAACAAAGAATATCCCTTATTTCCCTTTACGTCGCGAATTGTAAGTCTTGCAGACCACCACAATTTCAATATCTGTACTTCTCCCCTCTGCCTGGCCATCGCCTTTTACTTTGCAGAAAAAAAACATCGTACCGTAAAGGCGAAACCAAAGATTGCGATTCTTTGCGAACACTTATCCATTTCAGCAAACAGTCCAGCCTCGGTTCTGAATACTCTTGCCCATAGGGCTATAAATAATTTTGAGGATGGCCTCGAATACTACTCCGGAAAGCGATTGCGAATGCATCGTTACTGAAGACAAGAACGATTTCTATTTCTCAGAAATCAAGTTTTAAACAGCTCAGAGTTTTGTGTTAAGTATCTGAAAAGTGCCTACACCAAATAAGCTTCCGGTATTGCTAATTCTTCCTTTTCGTCATTCCAAAGCATAGATACTATCTTCCATTCACCGCTCACCAAAATAAACTGAATGTAATTTACCCCTCTTTTCCAGGGTGCGGTATTTTCGGCGGTAAACGAATATTCGTATACGCTTATCCGCTGGGCGGTTTTACCGAAAACTTCGGTCACGTCAGAAATTTCCTGCTGAGAATAAAAAGTGGCATTCCCATCGTCAATCTGATGCATGATAGCTTGTATATAGCTTTGAACGGTGAACTCCAGTGGCTGGTCGTAATTTCCATTTATCAATTTCCCATCGCCGTAAAAAAGTTCCTGCAACTGGTCGTATTTTGGGTAATGCTCTGGCTTAAAGCAAATACACTCGTAAAACTGACCGGTAAGTTTGTCGATTTCATGGATAGTCATATCAGATTAACAGCAAGAGATTAATATTGATTGCCAAAACTCAAGTTTTGCGCTTGCTAAAAAGCAGTTTCAGCAAATTAAGCTTTTCCTGAAAGCCTACGTAGATGCCATCTTCTCTTTTTTCTGACGGATAAATATCGATGTAATCACCTTGTCCGGGTGCACCTCTACCTGTCTGAAGGTCATATTCATAACGGTGAAAAGGACAGATCAACTTTCCATTTTTGCACCACCCACCGCTTAAGCCGGCGCCTGCGTGAGGACAATAGGCCTGGGTTATAAATACATCGTCGCCCGACTTAACAGCGCAAAGCTTTTTTCCGTTAACAGTGATGGCTTTAACGAAATCGCTTTGAAGCATGACGTCCAACTCAAACACTTTAAACCAAATCATATCTAAATAAACGCATTTAAAGTAATGACGGCAATATTATATGGCGTTTCTGTGAAATTCAACGGTCAAATTTTACGTAAGTTTGCTGCAATTTAAGAAATGTCACATCAGGTACCAGAGGACGGAACATTACTTCCTTTAATGGAAGAGTTTTACACGATACAAGGCGAAGGATATAACACCGGAAAGGCCGCTTATTTTATACGCCTGGGCGGATGCGATGTTGGCTGCCACTGGTGTGATGTTAAAGAAAGCTGGAACGCTGATATACATCCGCTTACTCATGCCGACCAGATTGTGGCGAACGCCGAAAAATATCCGGGCAAAGCTGTTGTAATTACGGGCGGCGAGCCTTTAATCTATAACCTCGACTATCTAACCAGCCAATTACAATCACGCGGCATCAAAACGTTTATAGAAACTTCAGGTGCTTATCCCCTATCGGGAACCTGGGACTGGATCTGTCTTTCACCAAAAAAATTCAAAGCTCCGCTTCCCGGAATTGGATCTGTAGCCGGTGAATTAAAAGTTATCGTATTTAACAAAAGTGATTTCGAGTTTGCCGAAAAATATGCAGAACTGGTATCGCCGGAATGCAAGCTCTATCTCCAACCAGAATGGTCGAAGGCAAAAGAGGTAACTCCGCTTATAATCGACTATGTTATGGCCCACCCTAAATGGGAGATATCGCTGCAAACGCACAAGTTTTTAAATATTCCGTAACTTCCTTCGTTATATACCGAATAAGCTTCCGTGATGAAAGGATTTTGGATTTTTCTTTTTTGCTTCTCTACTACCTTAGTATACGGGCAGAAAGATTTTAGGTCGGGTAATAAACAGGCTCAGAAATTTTACGAGCAAGCAAGATTTTCGCTATCGGCAAAAGTGTACGATCAGGCATTGGAAGAGCTGAAAAGCGCTATCAAATTGGATCCAAATTTTGTGGCTGCTTATCAACAAACTGCGGACGTTAACCGGATTTTACAGCGTTATGAAACAGCCGTTCAGAACTATCGAAAAGTTCTGGAATTAGACCCGGAATTTCATCCTCTTACCTTTATCGGCCTGGCCGAAAGCCTGTTGTTTTCTGGAAAGTATCAGGAAGCTATACCTCAGTTCAAAAAATACGCAGCTTTTCCCGGTGTCCCGGAAGAAGGTAAAAAACGTGCCGCTAAACTAATTGTAGATTGCGAATTTAGTATTGAGGCGTTAAAAAAACCTGTTCCTTTTAATCCCGTTAATCTGGGCCCTTCAATAAACTCAGACAAGGAAGAATACTTGCCTGTTGTTACTGCAGATGAGGAAACAATCATCTTTACGCGTATGGCCGGAAACAACGAAGATTTTTATACCAGTGCGAAGAAAGACGCGAAATGGACAAAATCTATGTATCTGAGTCCGAGCATAAACACCAGCATATACAATGAGGGAGCGCAATGTATTTCGCCAGATGGAATGTATCTTTTCTTCACCGGCTGTAATCGCCCAGAGGGCAAAGGACGTTGCGATATTTATGTCTGCAAACGTGAAGGAAAAGATTGGAGTAAGCCTTTCAACTTAGGAACACCGATCAATACACCGGGATGGGAATCCCAACCGTCTATAAGTGCAGATGGCCGCACATTGTACTTTGTGAGCACCAGGCCAGGGGGCTTAGGAGGCTATGATATTTGGAAAACCGAGCTTGGGCCGAACGGTTCCTGGTCTGAACCACAAAATCTGGGACCAAGCGTTAATACTCCCTACGATGAAATATCGCCGTTCATTCATCACGATAGCAACACGCTTTATTTTGCATCCAACGGGTGGCCCGGATTGGGAAATAAAGACCTGTTTATGAGCCGGGTAGACCAATCGGGAAGTTTCACAAAACCGGTAAACCTGGGTTATCCTATCAACACTCCCGGCGAAGAAAGCGGATTAACTGTTAGCAGTAACGGAAAAACTGCTTTTTTTGCGTCGGATATGAAAGGCGGACAGGGAGGCATGGACATCTATTCTTTTGAAGTACCTCAGGCGGTCCGCCCGGGTGCGGTTACCTATGTAAAAGGAAAAGTATTCGATGCGAAGACGCAAGAACCACTTGACGCTAATATTAAAATTACTGCATTAAAAACTAACGCAATTGCCTTTGAGGATGTTAGCGACTTTGAAAGCGGAGAGTTTTTGGCTGTAATGCAAGCTGGGAAATCATTTGGCTTAAGTGTTGATAAAAAAGGTTATCTTTTCTATTCCGAAAACTTCTCGTTAGACAAACCTAATGCTGCTGCCAAGCCCTACCTGCTCTCGGTCGGGTTGCAAAAAATTGAAGTCGGCGGTCTGGTAACATTGAACAATATATTTTTCGCCACCAACAAGTTTGAACTGCTACCCGAGTCAAAAACTGAATTGCAGCAGTTAATTAGTTTCCTCAACCTTAATCCAACAGTTTCAATCGAAATTGATGGACACACGGATGATGTGGGAGATGATAAAATAAACCAGGTTCTCTCTGAGAACCGGGCGAAAACAGTTTACAACTACCTTGTTGACAGTAAAATTGCGACGTCCAGATTGAGCTTTAAAGGTTACGGTGAATCGAAACCTGTTACTGCTAACACCTCTGCCGAAGGAAGGCAACAAAACCGAAGAACTGAGTTCAGGATTGTAAAAAGGTGAAAAATAATCATCGGATGATTATTTGAAAGCTGCCATATTCATCCGATGACTAACGGGATATTAAACTAAAAACTCCCGCGCTTTGCTTAATGCTCTTTCTAAACCCGAACTCTCTTTACCTCCCGCAGTAGCATAAAAAGGCTGACCACCACCACCACCGTTGATTTCCTTTGCCAGAACCCGGATGATATTTCCGGCATGCAAGTCTTTCTGCTCTACAAGGCTTTCAGAAATCATAACCGTTAACCCTGGTTTTCCTTCAGCGTCTGTGGCTATAACAAGAAACAAATCATCCAGCATATTCTTTAATGAGTAAGCCAGGTTTTTTACCGCTTCCGCGGAAGCGAGATCTATCTTGGCAGCGATAAAGTTTATTCCGTTGATATTTTCAGCTTTGGCAGCCAGCTCATCTTTCAAGCCCGAAGCCTTTGCCAGAACAGCTTTCTCAAGCTCTTTCTTAAGTTTAGTATTTTCTTCAAATAAAGCCTCGACAGATTTTACAAGATCTTTCGGATTTTTTAAGAGGCCTTTCAACTCGTTTATGAGCTTATTTTGCTGGATAATATAAGTTTCGGCAGCTTCGCCTGTAATAGCTTCAATACGCCTCACCCCTGCTGCAACGGCGCTTTCAGAGATTATTTTAAAATAGCCGATCTGACCAGTCGACTTTACATGGGTACCTCCACAGAGCTCCACAGAAAAGTTTTCATCAAACGTAATCACCCGCACTACATCGCCGTATTTTTCACCAAAAAGCGCTGTAACACCACGATTAATAGCATCCTGATAAGGAACCCTCCGTTCCTCTTTAAGTTGAATATTTTCGCGAATCTTTTTGTTCACGATGGCTTCAACCTTCGCAATCTCGTCATCGCTAAGTTTGGAAAAATGCGCGAAATCAAAACGCAAATAATCCGGGTTAACCAAGGAACCTTTTTGCTGAACGTGTGTACCAAGCACCTGACGTAAAGCTGCCTGCAATAAATGAGTTACCGAGTGATTATTTTCCGTTTGTCCACGACGCTGTTTATCAACGATGCTTTTTACCGGCTGATTAAAGTTAAACCCTTCAGGAATTTCGTCTGTAAAATGAACTATCAGTGCGTTCTCTTTTTTAGTGTCGGTAATTCTGATGGACTCATCGCCGATTAAAAGGCCTGTATCCCCTACCTGACCACCACTTTCGGCATAAAAAGGAGTTTTATTCAGTACTAACTGATATTGCTCTTTTCCCTTAGCGCTCACTTTACGGTACTTTAATATTCGTGATTCTGCTTCAAGTTCATCGTATCCTATAAACTCATTTTCGTCGCCTTCTCCAACAACAACCCAGTCGCCGGTATCAACAGCAGTGGCGGCACGCGAACGGCTTTTTTGTTGTTCAAGAGCTTTATTGAAACCTTCCATGTCTACCGACAAGCCTTTTTCGCGGGCCATCAGGTCGGTAAGGTCAATTGGAAAACCGAAAGTATCATATAATTCAAATGCGAACTCGCCGTCTACCGTACCCGATCCGGCAGCATAGCGTTCAAAACGCTGAATACCAGTCGCCAGAGTTCTTAAAAACGAAATCTCCTCTTCTAATATTACTTTCTGTACAAAATCCTGCTGCGCTTTAAGCTCTGGAAATACACCGTCAAACTGGTCTGCAAGAATGGGGACTAGTTTATTAAAAAAAGGCTCCTTGAAATTTAAAAAGGTATAAGCATAGCGAACCGCCCGGCGCAAAATGCGGCGAATTACATATCCGGCTTTATTATTTGATGGTAATTGCCCGTCTGCAATTGCAAAAGCTATGGCACGGATATGGTCAGACATCACACGCATAGCGATATCGGTTTTGCCCGTACTTTCCCCCATATTATAGGGGATGCCGCATTCTTTAGAGATAAATTGAATTAAGGGCTGGAAGGTATCGGTATCATAATTTGAAGATTTTCCCTGAAGTACGCGCACTAAACGCTCGTGCCCCATACCTGTATCTACATGTTGCGCAGGCAAAAGTTGCAGCGAACCGTCTTTCAGGCGATTAAACTGCATAAATACATTGTTCCAGATTTCAATAACCTGCGGATCATCATTATTTACCAATGTCTTACCATCAACTGTGTTCCGTTGCTCATCGCTGCGGCAATCCACATGAATTTCAGAACAAGGGCCACAAGGGCCAGTGTCGCCCATTTCCCAGAAGTTATCTTTTTTATTCCCTAACAGGATTCGGTCTTCTGCGATCCATCTTTTCCAGAAATCATAGGCTTCCTGATCTTTAGGCAAGCCCTCTTTTTCATCTCCTTCAAAAACGGTTACATACAAACGGTCTTTAGGGATACCCAACACATCGGTTAACAGTTCCCAGCTCCAGGCGATAGCTTCTTCTTTAAAATAGTCGCCAAAGCTCCAGTTGCCAAGCATCTCGAACATGGTATGATGATAAGTATCGATACCAACCTCTTCTAAATCGTTATGTTTTCCGGATACACGGAGACATCGCTGAGTATCGGCTACGCGCGGATATTTAACCGGCGCTTCCCCCAAAAAGACATCTTTAAACTGATTCATTCCTGCGTTAGTAAACATCAGTGTAGGATCGTTCTTTACCACGATAGGCGCAGAAGGAACTATCTGGTGTCCTTTACTTGCAAAAAAGTCTAAAAAAGCTTTCCGTATCTCGTTCGTTGTCATCATCAAAATATTGAGTGTGCAAAGTTAACAGGAGATTTGAGATTTTTTGACTGAGATTGAACATTCCCAAAACAGGGAATTGGAGGCCACACTCAGCCTTTCGCCGGGTGAGAGCCCCGCAGAGAAAACAAGAAACTTAGATGCTAAACAGGCAGATTAGAGTCGCTGGGTTCGTTTCTTGAAAGTTGTGTTTCATCAACCCGTCCTTGCGAAGCGTTGAACATTTTTATAGAGGGTAAACTAAACCAAAACGTGCTTCCCTGCCCCATCTCACTCTCGGCGCCAATTCGGCCTCCGTGGTTCTCAATTATTTCTTTGCAGATATATAATCCGAGTCCGAGTCCCTGAGCCGTGTGGTTTGTTTCCTCAATGCGATAAAAGCGATCAAAAAGGAAGGGCAGCTTACTTTTAGCAATCCCAGGACCAAAGTCTTTTATACAAACTTTAACCTGATTTGCTTCGATCTCAGACCAGATATGTACTTCCTTACCTTCCGGCGAATATTTAGCAGCATTTGATAGAAAATTGTCTATCACCTGGTAAATCCGGGTAGGGTCGGCATTTACGAATACCTCGCCAAAATCGTTAATTATGTATGCATGCGTTGAAGTTTGAGTTGTCTCCTGAATAACTTCCTTCACCAGTTCATTTAACAAGAATGGCTTTTTAGTGATTGTTAATTTTCCACTTTGTATCCGGGTAACATCCAAAAGTTCATTTACCAATCCTGTTAACCTGTTGACCTGTTTATTAGCGTTCACAACAAAAGGATGCATTTGCTTACTTTCTTCGGATTGCTTTGAAAAGCGCTCCAAAATCTGCAGCGACGCTTTCATACTGGTGAGAGGAGTTTTCAGCTCATGAGATGCAATGCTCATGAACTCGTCTTTAGCGTTATTCTGGGCGATAATCAAACGCCTTGACTCCTCCAGCTGCTTAAATGTATTCCTTGCGAAGATTCCTGTAGAGAACAAGATCATCAAGATTAAGAAGATATTGGTAATTGTTAAGGTTCTTGCAATCACTCTTGACGCTTCACCTAAAATCGAAGTAAATGCCTGTTGGTTGTAGGTGAGTCGCCTGTTAATTGTATTCACCTTTAATATCAGAGCTGTTTTGACGGATGGGTTCAGTTGCTGGCTTTTTAAATTGTAGATAAACTGACCTATTTTGTCAAGCTCGGCAATATCTCTGTCACCTTCTTCCCATTTTTGGAGCACATTTTTAAAAAAAGAAAATTGTTGGAAGTTCCTGAACATCCAGATCATGTTCTTAATATCATCCGGATGATTACGCCCCTGTAAAGCTGCGCGAATGATCACATCATCATCTTCACTGTCGGCCTGCAAAGCAACCCTGGCCAGACTATCGCCGATAGGAACCTTTATTTCTTCCTTGAACAGATCGTAAGATCGCTTGTCCGACGTTTGAATAAAATCGATAAGGTAGCGAGTTGCCTCTTTTTGGGCTTTAGAGTATTCGGATTCACCATTAACATAGGCCCTTATAGACGACAGAATTTTAATAGAATAAAAATTCAAACTTATAATCACCACCGACGAAAACAGAATGATGGCTGCAATTCTAAAAATATACCTGCGGTGATATGCTGAGAATGCATTCATAGTTAGAGAGCTTAGTCCGTTGTTATACGGTCATATGCTGATGGGGTTTCCATTATTGCATAATCCAAAGAGATCAGGTTAAAGTCCGTCATCTTTCAAAGCAATTAATTTGAATACATAACTGTATTTCATACGTAGCCTAATCGTGTTTCCTTTAAAATCGGGCGCATTTATTTGAGAAAAATCGTCGGTAAGCAATATACCAGATCCGTAAATAGTTTTCCCGGGAGCGAAATGCTTATCGTTTAATACGAGTGAAGCAGTGGCATTTAATTGCAGGGCTTTTGCGTCGGGCATCGATTGATTGACAGCAAATACGCGACCTTCTTTTTCCCATGCGGTATAGGTAGAGCTTGCATGGTTGTTGGTTATTTTATGCTTAATCTCATCGCCCATCATAAACCAGGGTGATACCGAGATCGTTAAAGAATCGCCGCTTGCCTTGGCTCTTCCCACCATCAAATCCGGCACAAGAACTTTTTCGGGAACATATCCGGAAAGTAATGTATCTCTGCGAACACCGCCTGTAAAGTCTTGTTTATTTAATGTATCCAGCTTAAAGCCAGTTAAAAGAACCACTCCCCGCATTTTGTTCTCTGGGTTATTCACCATTTTTTGTAAGCGCGGATCTAAACGATTGAATACGCTATCATAAGAACTTATCACTGCAGGGCTGTAACTAACCTGGCCGAAAGCGGAAAGTCCACAAACTGTCAGGTACAAAGAAAAAATCAAATGGATAATACATTTCATAGAGATTTCATGAAGAACTTGTAGTTTCATGACAAAACTACAGTAATAACATTAATCTATAGTAAATGTTTTTAACAGGCGTAATTCACAAAGTATATTTGCTCAGGATCTGATAAATCTCATTTATGCCGCTGCAACCTTTAAACTCTTTGCGAATAGCCAGGGTTTCGTCTTTGAGCCAGATTTTAAGATCGGCGTCTTCATCAAGTAAACCCTTGCTTTCCTTTGAAAATTTTCGAATACTCGAGTATGGAATGGTGGTATACTCAACTCTTGAATTCTTTGTCTGACAAATGAGGATAAGGCGCTTGTTTGTAAGGATAAATTTATCAGCAGCCAGTTTATACGCTTTCTCAACAAACTCGCCTTCAACCAAAATCAATCCGTATTCCAGCGAAATTTGTTTCAATGAAACTTCTGTAGGATGACTTAAAAAACCGTTAAAAAGTCCCATAGTAAATGTATTAATGTAAAACTATAACCCAGCGACACAAATCGACATCGAGCAATTCTATATTTACAAGTGTAAAGCAGCTTGATGAAGCTAAGATGAAGATTTCCAATTATTTAATTTTTCTAAACCTAATAAACACTGGTAATCCGAAATACTTAAAAAAAAGCGTCTCCGGATGTATCTTAATTCAGCGCAGAAGCGTATACATCGTCTGTTGTTAAGGATGATCTTTTCATCCACATCAGCGTTCAAAACATATATACACACATGGTAGTAGTAGCTTTAACAAAACTTAACCCTATTACATTGCGCTCCATTGAAGTTAAGAATAGATATGAAGCATATGATTTATACTCACAAAACCCCAATTATATCATTGCATTCGTAAACAACAATGAGATCACTATTCTTGGGAGCAAAGCTCAAAAGGATTCGCAATACCAGGTCCTGCTAGAGCACGGCTATATTTTCAAAGGGCGTAAAGTGAAATACATGTGCGACGAATTAGTATAAGGCTTTATTCCTGATTCTCAGTTGCGCAAAGCAATTTTCATAGTCCGGGTATAACAAGCTCCTTCAATTCTTGTTATACGGACAGTGAGACTATGAAACAAACGCCCATTCTTAGCAATCAACAACAATTTGAGCTTAGTTCAGATCAAAGCTTGCCATGCACTTTTAATATCGCCCTATACGAGGTTGGGGGCAAACAATCCGAATGCCTATTTAAGGTTAGCGGGCAAGATACTCAGGGCGCAAAAAAAACGGTATTATATACCTTAGCCGACCGCGAGCATCATTCATACCTCGACCTTTTTGCAAAACTATCCCGCGACTTTGGATTGCGGGTTCCTCAAAATCGCATAAAAACTATACCCATCTCGCCCTCTTTCGAAACGGCATACAATGAAATATTAACCGAGAATATCCATCCTGACATACTTTATGGTTACGGGGATCCGGCCGTGATCCGCGTCGACAGGAACACTCAAACAATCTACTATTTGCTGGCAACATCAAACGACGCTCCTCATTCATTCCCTTTGTTACGGTCTTCAGACCTGAAAGACTGGCAATTTGTTGACTTTATTTTCCCTGAAGGCAAAAAACCCCATTGGGCCGCAGATGGCGAGTCGGCGAGCGATTATTGGGCAGCGGAGATGCATCAAATTGGCGATGAGTTTCGGATCTATTATGTCGCACGTGAGAATGAGAACGCTGAATTGTGTATTGGCATGGTATCCTCTGTATCTCCCGAAGGCCCGTTTGTATCCTGTAAAGAGCCCGTCTTAAAAGGAAACATCATCGACCCGCATATATTTGTTCAAAGTGCGGAAATGGTTTACTTATACTGGAAGGAAGACAATAACGATGTATGGCCTGGAAAGCTTATCGAACTTTTGAACGATCGTCCTCACCTAACCTCTATTTTATTTGAACACGAAGAAGACCGGCGAACCGCCAGCTTTGTACAAACTTTATGGCCCTGGATAGAAACCTTGCCCCCAATGGAACGATTTCAGGCGATGCAGGTGCTGATTGAGGTGATCATTTCAAATTTTGCGTCATTTTACACCCGATTATCAGAACAAATGAAAACTGAGGATGAACGTTCGCAAAAACAAATCACTGAAGTGTTGAAATACATGAAAACCCCTATGTATGCTCAACAACTATCTGCAGATGGACAACATCTTGTTGGACAGCCAACTAAAATACTGGAAAACGACTTACCCTGGGAGGCTCACCTTGTAGAGGGAATGTGGGTTACCGAGCATAACGACACCTTTTATCTGTTTTATGCCGGAAATGACTTTTCTACCGATCAATATGGAATTGGGGTGGCGGTGTCGAAATCTCCTCTGGGACCGTTTACTAAAATGCATGAGCCGTTTTTAAAATCGACTGCTGATTGGTGGGCCCCCGGACATCCTTCTGTCGTTATGGATACGGAAGGTAAATATCACATGTTTCTGCACGCCTATTTTCCCGGCAAGGCTGGATATAAAGAGTTTCGTGCGTTACTATCTGTTCCAATGATTTTCGAAGAAGACAAAGTACGCGTTGGTTAAAGATCTTTTAATGCATGGCAGGGGAAAGCTGTAAATCAGGCCTTTTGCATCTAGGTCTACAATTGCACCCTCATCATACGAGGCTGTTAATGAATTTTTCTTTCATTTAGATTTAATTGGCTGGTTAAACAAAGGGAATAATTAAATATTTTGTATATCAAACCGTTAGTAAGTTTACATTAATTGAATTTTATGGAGGATCTTTTTTCAAAAACATATACAAATGATTTCACGACCACCTTCGAAGGGGACGACAGCGGAGACATTCAACCACGACAAACGCCAGGTATATTTTATTCTAAAGCCATTCCAAGTCCGGTTAAAACACCAACTCTTCTAGCCTGGTCTGACGATCTGGCAAATGAGCTAAAAATCAAAAAGCCAGACAGTCAGCAAGCGATTGACATTCTGGGAGGAAACCGGCTTGCGGCTTCCATGTTTCCGTATGCGGCGCGCTACGGAGGACATCAGTTCGGAAACTGGGCAGGACAACTGGGGGACGGCAGAGCGATCACTCTGGGAGAATGGGAATCAGACGGAAAGTCATGGGAACTGCAGCTTAAAGGCGCCGGACCCACCGCTTATTCGCGCAGGGCTGATGGAAGAGCAGTTTTGAGATCTTCAGTGAGAGAATACCTGATGAGTGAGGCGATGTTTTATCTCGGAGTGCCCACTACAAGAGCACTAAGCCTGGTTAGCACTGGCGAACAGATAGCCAGGGACATGTTTTATAACGGGAATCCCCAGTTTGAACCCGGAGCTATAGTAATGCGCGTTGCACCAAGCTTCTTACGATTTGGAAATTTTGAAATTTTTGCATCAAAAAATGAGATCTCTAACCTGAAAAAACTTAGCGAATGGACGATTGCCAAACACTTTCCTCATATTGCAGGAGATAACAAGATCGTTGACTGGTTAAAAGAGGTGGTGGAGCGAACTGCCAGTATGGTGGTAGAGTGGCTTCGTGTGGGTTTTGTTCATGGTGTTATGAATACCGACAACATGTCAATCCTGGGGCTTACGATAGACTACGGACCATTTTCATTTCTCGATAATTATGATCCTGACTTTACGCCCAACACCACCGATCTCCCGGGCAGAAGATACGCTTACGGAAAACAGGCCTCTGTGGCATACTGGAATCTCGGGTGCCTTGCAAATGCTATTGCTCCGCTTGTAGACGACACGGGTAAGCTTGTAGAAACCATAGAAAGTTTTGAAGATATCTTCTGGCTGAAATATTATGCAATGATGGGTAACAAGCTTGGCCTCGACCGGGTAAATGAAATCGATGTGAACCTCGTTGATGGATTCGAAAAAGTACTTGCAGAGATACAGCCTGATATGACCCTTTTTTATCAGCTATTGTCAAATATTCCAGCCGACTTTAAAAATCGGGAAGAAGTGATGACGCATTTTGAAGACAGTTTTTATAGCGAGCCAGACAAGAATGCGACTGATCATCTCTTTGATCTGATGAACACTTACACAATACGATTGAAAGAGAATAAATGTACAAGAGATGAGTCCAGAAAGAAGATGCAGACTAGTAATCCAAGATTTATTCTGAGGAATTACCTGCTTCATGAGGCGATTGAGGGCCTTGAAAAAGGCGACAGTACATTATTCTCAAAGTTACAACAAGCCATTAGCGAACCATACAGCTCCCTCCACGACGAATTTCTGTCAAAGAGGCCTGATTGGGCAAGCCAGAAACCCGGCTCCTCCATGCTATCCTGTAGCTCCTAAACGAGAAAAGCACCATTATTGGTGCTCTTCTCCTTGCATAGGTAGATTGAATAATATATGTTGAACAGTAAGCTGATAGTGTGTTATCTCAGCTTGCTACTGGTTGTTGCAATTAAGCTATCCAGGTTTATACAGATATTATGCCAATGTTATTATTAAAAGAAAATTATTATTTATTTGCTGTCTAGAGCGAATTAGCATCACACTTCCAATACGATTTTGCCGATATGCTCGCTGCTTTCCATAGTAGTATGTGCCTGCGATGCCTGATCTAATGAGAACCTACGATAGATGACCGGCTTAAAAATTCCAGTTTCAATAAGCGGCCAAACATGATGAAAGACCTCGGACGCAAGCTGCGCTTTGAACTTTAAGTCTCTGGCGCGCAATGTACTTCCCGTTATGCTTAGTCGCTTTTGCATAATTGTAAAAACGTTCGCCTGAAGGGATGAATCCTTAGAGTTGATAAATACGAGTCGGCCTTCAGGCCGTAGCACTTTGATATTTTTAGGGGTGTAGTCCCCTCCTATCATATCCAGAATTACATCAATGCCCACATCCTGCAATATGTCTGAAAAATCTGCCTGTTTATAATTAACGCATATAGCAGCCCCCAGCTCTAAACAAGCCCTGCATTTCGCATCGGTGCCGGCGGTTGCATAGACGTTGCTACCAAAAGCCTTTGCTAATTGGATAGCGGTAGTTCCAATACCACTGCTGCCGCCATGTACCAGGAAATTCTCTCCCGCCTTTAAACCGCCGCGCTGAAACAGATTATGCCAGACTGTAAATACTGTCTCGGGGAGAGAACTTGCCTCGGCAAAACTTAAACCTGCCGGAATTGGAAGAACAGAACCTTCGTCTATTGCCACGTACTCGGCGTAGCCGCCTCCCGCTAACAAAGCACAGATTTTATCGCCCGGCATCCACCTTTTAACATTCGAACCGCATCTTTCTATTATTCCGGCAACTTCCATTCCTGGTATTTCGGCAGATACACCCGGAGGAACCGGATACTTACCCTGGCGTTGAAGAATGTCGAGACGATTAATCCCGGCGGCTTTAACCCGGATCAATACCTCATTATCAGAAAATTCAGGGACGGGCCTTTCGACCAATTTTAATACATCGGCATCGCCTGCGGTAGTAATTACAATTGCCTTCATATGGCAAGATATGTACTTAATTGTAAATATGCAGCTGCAGATCGATAAGCTGAACATCAAATCAACCACAAGGCGCTGGCTCGTTACAGCAAGGCTATAACTTGGTCAAGGCAGGCTGGAGGTATACCCATCCTACGTTCATCCTACGTATTTCTTACGCTTAGAGTATGGTAATCCCTTGCTTAATTAGCTGCCGTTGCGAGATGACCATCACCCTCTGCAATGGCCGAATATATGGCGTCCTGGATTCTTGGGCGAATCCTCATAGAGTTTAACTTACTGCTTGCAGATGGATAAACCCGGTTCGATAAAAATACATAAACTAATTTATGTTTCGGATCAACCCAAACGCAGGTACCAGTATAACCGGTATGGCCGTAAGTTTCCGGAGAAGCCAGTTTTGAAGGATAACTAACACCATTACCACGATCAAATCCGTAACCTCTGCGACTTACGTCAGATTGCTTTTTGGTAAATAGTTCAACCGTTTCCGGCTTGAAATATTGAACCCCGCCGTAAGTTCCGCCGTTGAGCAGCATTTGATTAAGGATTGCGAGATCGTTAGCGCTGGCAAACAAACCTGCATGCCCTGATACGCCGTCTACTAAAGACGCACCGGAGTCGTGAACGTATCCATGCAGTAACGTTTTACGAAAATAAGTATCACGTTCTGTGGGCACAATTTTATCTTTATCAAAACGTCTTCTTGGATTGAAACCGGCAGTTGCCATTCCAAGAGGTTTGTAAAATTCGTCGATAACAACTTTATCCAGAGGCTTTTTTGCCTGATGCTCGATGATTTCTTTCATCATATACATGCTGATATCGCTGTATACGTACTTTCCGCGGGTTGGGAGCGGAGTGCGAAGCATTTTAGGCAGCATCACATCTTCATAGTAATTTCTTCTCACGTAATAGTTATCTGCCACCTTTACAGGATAAAAGAAAGACGAATCACTACTGCGGTCGGTGCTGCGAAGGCCACCCGCGAAATCCAGATTCACGAACCCGGCTTCATGAAGCATCACCTCACGTACCGGAATATGGCTTTTGTTTGTATTTCTAGCCTCGGGAAGATATGTACCAATGCCGTAATCCAGATTAAGTTTCTGCTGCTCGTATAATTTCATTGCGGCAACTGTAGTGGCTGCAACTTTAGTTACCGAAGCAACATCATAAATATCATTAACCTTTGTTTCAATATCGTCGCCGTAGGTATGCGTACCATAAGCTTTGTTAAAGATCACATGACCATCTTTCACCACCATTACCACTGCGCTTGGAGTAGCACGTTCGCGGATAGCTTCTTCAACGATATCATCAATACGATTTAGTTTTGATGATTGGAGTCCCACTTCCTCGGGAACCGAATATTTTAAACGGATTTTAGAGGTTGAGTAACCCGAACCTGCAGGGAACTTCGGACTGATATTCTGAGTTAACCTATTTTGAATGGCTATGCCCCCAAATACAACTTGTGCAGAATAAACCGCAGCAGAAGCAGTTTGAGAAGGGTTCCAAAGTATCGGAAAATTGAAAGCGTCAAATCGCTGCAAAGCGGTTGAATTACCAAAACCGGCTATTATTATTTCTTTGGTTTTTTGATTCTCTTGTATAAAGTTAAGCAGCTCGGGGGTATAGGCAGTTTCTGCCGTTACTTGTAAGATGATAGTACTGAAAGCAGCCAGATCATTTTTGGTTAAACCACCAAAACTAAAGGTTCTGATAGGAGCATAATTGCGCAGCATATTATTAAACTCGGCGCTATATGCATATCCGGTATTAACGCTGGCCACCTTCCGGTAGGCCAGATCTTTAAAAGGTAAGATCTGAGAATGATTGTTTAACAGTACAGCGGCCCGCTGAAATTCGGCGTGACCAGAAAGTTCGGCCACTATACTTTCTTCCTTAACCCGGTGGTTAAAGCTTCCTAAAATAATTGCCAGTAAAAGTATAGTCGCTGTATAAAGATTCTGAAATCTTAATTTTTTAATTTTTAAATTCCCCTTCACTATCCCTGAGTTAAACGTTAATTGGCATCCTTATACTTAAAAATCAGGATGTTGGTTACTAAAAAGATTCCCCTTTTCTCTGTTGAATGTCAGCTTTGCGATGCTGTGTAATGATTCAACGCTTATATAGAATAATTATTCTGGCAATAGTTTAAATAAGCGCCTCGATTTTGAAAAAAAGTCTTTGGCTTAGAATTTGTATTATTTCGGGCACACATTAATCCATTACAGATGAAAAGCTTAACTTATATTATCATACTATTCTCCTGTTTGTCCCTTTCTGAACAAAGCGTAGCCAAACAGGGTTCGAACATCAATAACGAACAATATCAACGCATTGAGAAGGCTATCGCTGATTATGAAAAATTAAAGGAAAAAAACCAATGGAGTACTATTTCTTTGGGCCAGTCGGCATTAAAGGTAAACGACCAGTCGCCCGCGATTAAAGAAATAAAACAACGTCTGGAAGTACTCGGCGACTTCAGAGCACTTAGCAACACCGACGTTTACAATCAACGTTTCGAAGCAGCCGTTAAACGTTTCCAGGCAAGACATGGATTGGAGGAAACCGGGATAATAAATGCCGAATTTGTAAAGGCATTGAACGTGCCTCTCGAAACTCGAATCAACCAATTAAGGGTAAATCTCGACCGCATTCGCAAAGAAAACATTGAAAATACCGGACGACATATCGTTGCAAACATACCCGAGTATAAACTTCGGGTGTATGAAGGCGAACGGGAAGTTCTATCGATGGACATTGTAGTTGGTAAAACCACCAATAAAACTGTTGTTTTTAAAGACATGATGAACCAGATAGTATTTAGCCCCTACTGGAACATCCCCGAAAGCATCGTAAAGAACGAGATCCTTCCGGCGATGAAGAAAAATTCCAGGTATCTTCAAAACAACCGAATGGAGATTATCGGTACAAAAAATGGCTTGCCAGATATCCGTCAAAAGCCCGGACCAAAAAACTCGCTGGGAAAAGTGAAGTTTCTGTTTCCCAACAAATACAATATTTATTTCCACGACACTCCGGCTAAGACATTATTTTCGCGCAGGACCAGAGCATTTAGTCATGGATGCATCCGATTGAGCCAGCCATTTGAACTAGCAAAATACCTGTTAAAAGATGACCCTAAATGGAACGATGCTGCTATTCACAGCGCTATGAACGCGGGTACAGAACGCTATGTAACGCTTAAATCTCCTGTGCCTGTGTCTATAAGTTATTATACCGCATGGGTTGATCCGTCCGGAGACGTGCACTTTAGAGAAGATATCTACGGGAAAGATGGAAATCTGGCGAAAGTCGATTAAACTTTCTATCGATTAAACTTTCCAAAAGTTGGAACTTTTGGAAAGTTTAACACGTTGAGTGTTAATAGCGGCATACGCCCTCAATTTCTATTTTACGGCTTCAAGAATTCCTCTTGCATTTTCTACATGAAGCTTGCTCACATCTAGTCCGTCTAAAACGATCACTCCTTGTAAGGAGGAAAATTTATCAGCATCCTGTTTCCATGACCAAACCATTTTGCCTTCAGGAGAAAATTCGAGCAACTGATTACCACTGGTTCCAAACTTCGGACCATGTCCCTGCCAGTTTGTAACCAGGTAATTGCCGTTCTTTAAAATCTGAAAACCGGAAAAGAAGTTAGGTTTCACGTCCTCCGTGCCGGTAAAAGTGGCAACAGGTTTTCCGTCTGCAGCAAACACCTGAAAATTTTTGGCATAACCCGTGCTCACAACGGTGTGCCCGTTTGCAAGCCTCAAGGCTTGCCAGATATGTGGCTTTGCAGGCGGACCGGCAACTTTAGCCTGCCAGATAATTTCTCCCTTATCGTTCCCTTCAAAAACCAGATCGTCAGCAGTAACAAGAAAAGTTCCTTTTACGGTTTCCCTGATGCAGCGTACATAAGTAAAGCCAGGATAAACGATTAAGCGTTGCGCCGCACCCTGATTGTTAGTTTCTACTAAAACAATACCTTTATTTCCTTGCCAATCGGCCCCGGCAAGCAAAGTATTTCCGTTGCGTAACCTCCTCGCTGTTTGAGTGCCCGGAAATGCTGTAAGTTCTGATACTTTAGCTCCGGTAGCGATATCGCGCTCTTCAAATCCGGTACCGGTACCAATAAGTACCCTTCCCTTTCCTACCAACTGCAGATCACGGCCGGCGGGCACTGGTACAAACCAATTCTTATCAGAATTATTTAAATCAACATAACTTAACTGTGAAAGCCCTTCGTCGCGAAGAATTAATTTGCGCGAGTTGGCTGAAGCGGGGGTTTTAAGCGCAGTGCAGGCCGATACGAGAACGCAGAAACCTGTTAGTATTAAAAGCGACAGTATTAGAAAGGATCTACGATTTTTAATTGAGATATACATGATGCTAATTTACACGATAAAAGTAATGGTCATGGATGATTAATGGTAATGTTACTGAAATTTCATAGCGACACCACGCGATATTAAAGATTTTTACCCAAAATCCCATTTCAAACCATTTTTATCGTTAAGGGTTAGCATATTCTAACCCTCTGGTTCATGAAACATTTTCTGGTATTATTAATAGCTTCTTTGGTTACCTGCTCCACACATGCGCAATTCCGGCCGGACCGTAGGCCTGATGTAGGTTTTGGCTTAAAGGCCGGAGTAAGCGTCAGCAATATGAACTTAAATAAGGGGTATCCCGCACCAGCGGAGAACATTGAACCATCTTGGAAAACAGGCTTTGTATTAGGATTTGTAATGGACGTACCAGTATATGGAAACCTTAGACTGCAACCTGAATATCTTTACTTACAAACTAATGGGGAAAATACAGCTAATGGGGCGGCTTATTCTTTTAGTTATCTCTCCTTGCCTGTATTGTTTAAATACCCTTTGTTAGGCCGGGTTTCATTGATGGCCGGGCCCCAGTTTGACCTGTTGATTAAGGCTGATGAACGTTTGGATGGAAATAATTCTGTGATAACCCATGATACTGAAGAGCGAAGTATCGCTGCCGTTGCCGGGATGGATTTCAGCCTGAACTCATTACTAAGTCTCAATGCGAGGTATTTGCATGGCTTTAACCATATCGGGCTTGGTCAGCGTTCGAACGTTACCGAGTTTAAGTTTGAAACTATACAAGTATCAGCCTTGCTAAAGTTCTAAGCAGTTTTCTTTAGCTTCTTCTCTTCTGCAAGTTTCTTCTCGTCTTCATCGGCCTCGGGCTCCTTCTGTTCATGCGAAGCTACTTTTTCATACTGGAGTTTCACATACATCGGGAAGTGATCTGAGCCTGCTGCATCTAATTTGGTGATATCAACCAGTTTGAAATCGGTTGAACAAAACACATGGTCAAGCGGGAATCTTAAAAAGATATGCTGTGCATGAAAAGTATTAAAAAAACCCCTTCCCTTCCGGGGATCGAGCAATCCGCTCACTTTACAAAAAAGAGATGTTGTGTAGCTCCAGGCCACATCGTTCAAGTCCCCCATCACGATAACCGGCAATTCATTATCTTTAGCTTTATCAGCTATTAAAAGCAGCTCCTTATCACGCTCTGTGGAACGCGGATTCTCCTGCGGAACGGGAGGTGTGGGATGAACGCAGTATAATTGTATTTTTTGCCCGCAGGGCAAAACTGCCTTGGTATGTATAGAGGGAATTTCGTTTTCAACAAGAAATTTCACCTCAAAATCCAGAAGTTCATACTTCGAATAAAGAAGCATTCCATACGTATTTTCTTGTGGCACCTTAACATGATAAGGGTAGCATTTCTCCAGTTCGGCAGTTTCCCTCTCCCACCAGCTGTCTGTTTCCAATAACAAAACAACATCGGGGTCGGCGCGGTAAATATTGGTCAGGTATGCCTGCGACTGTTTGTTGTATTGGAAAACGTTTCCTGTCATCAACGCAATGCATTGCTCTGGAAAGTTTTCTCCCGCACGCTTCAACTCTTTGTTACTTAAGCCTGTGAAGGGATAAACCTGGTAAAACAGGTAACAAATATTAGCGAATAATAGCCCGGCAACAATATACAAGGAAGTCTCCGGGCTTATAACGATAAAAAATAGAATACAAAAGAAAAGTGTGATACAAATCAGAAGCTTTTGAAACCGTGGATACTCAAAAACTCTGAATGCCCAGTAATCATTCCGCACCAGTGGAATGAGCGACATCAAAATAAATAAACAACTTAAAGCTTCAACTACAACTTTTAATTCTGCCATTAAAATCCTTTTCTTTTAATAACAACAAAAGCCGGAATCTGTGTTAAATGGCAACTGCGGACAACCTATTGGCCTAGTCAAAATCAATCGATTTAAAATCAACCTGTTGATTTACAGCTTCGATGATCTGTCTGATCTTTTCTCTTGAACAATGATATTCTGAAGAAGCTTCCATACGCTCGAAAACATCATTAAGATGAATAGCGTACTTCAAAGCCTCTTCAGAATCTTTGAAAAGAAGAGTAGTTTTATCCTTCTCTTCATTGGCGCCTTGCGGAGGTGAAGGAATTTTATGGGTATCAAAATCGGATACTGAGATGCCCTTACAATCATCTCCGGCAGGGGGCAGCTTTATCTCCATTACACCAACTTTGCGTCAAGCGAGATTGAAACAGCAGATAAAGCCTTGCTCACGGGGCAACCTTCTTTTGCTGCATTGGCAAGTTCTAAAAACTGTTGCTCAGAAATATCCGGAACAGAACCCGTTAAATTGAGCTGAATAGAGGCGATAGCGAAACCACCTTCAACCGGTTCTACTTTTACGGCCGCTTCGGTTTTCAATTCTGTGGGTGTAAATCCCGCACCTGTTAACTGGAAACTTAATGCCATAGTGAAACATCCTGCATGAGCAGCAGCAATTAACTCTTCAGGATTAGTTCCGGCTTTGCCGTCTTCGCTTTCAAAGCGGGCAGCAAATGAATAAGGCGTGTTGCTTAGAACGCCGCTGGTGGAGGTTAATGTTCCTTTACCTTCTTTGCCAGTACCGTTCCATACAGCTGATGATTTTCTTATCATGATTTTGAAATTAGTTTTATCTGCGAAATATATTGCATTCTGAACAATATTCAAGCCTTGTGGTTTGAATTTAATTAACCTGGAGTTTAAATCGCTCAGCAAATGGAAAACAAGCAAATCTTTGAAGAAAAAACCGAACTTGAAAGAAAGCTTGGACTTACAGAAACTCTCTCTATTGTTGTAAACAGGATAATAGGCTCAGGCATTTTCCGAACACCGGCTCCCATCATGTTCATTACCGCTTCTGTAAGCATGTTTTATGGGGTTTGGATAATAGGCGGTATTGCTACGATACTAGGGGCCCTTTGTTATGCCGAGCTGGTGGCGATGATGCCGCGATCAGGCGGACCATATGTGTTTTTAAAAGCAGCCTATCCGCCTATTATCACTTTCCTGCGTGGCTGGGCCATGTTTTTCGTTTCCGAAACAGGCTCGATAGCGGCAGTGGCCCTATTTTTCTCAGAAAACGCGTTAACCGCGATAAATGCAAACACCGGCGGCCTTCAGGAAGGAGTTATGGCTATTGCTCTGGTTTTTATCCTCACCGCTGCTAATTCCTTCGGAATCCAGCTTAGCGGCATATTTCAAAACATCTTCGGTTTCTTAAAGGTTGGATTGCTTGTTTCGATCATTGTGTTAAGCCTGTCACAGGGTATCGAGAGTGATAATTTTAAAGATGCTGTAGATAAACCCTGGACCTGGGCTGGGCTGGTTTCTATTTTTACGGCTTTGAGATATGGATTCTTCGCTTACAGCGGATGGGAAGGCGCTACGTATGTGGCCGAGGAAGTAAAGAATCCCAGGAAAAACCTGCCGCTTTCACTCTTCTTTGGAATCGGTGTGGTGATGTTACTTTACCTGTTAATCAATACGGCCTACCTCAATTTGTTGGGCCCCGAAGCAATGGGGGCGTCTAAGGGAGTTGCTATCGATTCGATGAAAGTAGTATTGGGTTCGGCGGGTGGCTTACTGGTAGCTATAGCCATCATGGTGAGCACCTTCGGAAACGTAAACACCCAAATACTGGTAAAAAGCCGCACATGGTATGCCATGGCCCGCGACAAACTGTTTTTCAGAAGCCTTTCGGCGATCCATCCCAGGTATAAAACACCAAATTATTCGATGTTTGCACAGGCGGGCTGGGCAGCTATACTGATTCTCTGCGCCACTTTTGCCGAGAGCGCCTATGAAGCGGTGATCGACTACTTTTCGTTCACTTCATCTGTATTTAATGTTTTGACCTTCGCCTCAATATATGTTTTAAGGAAAAAATATCCTGATGTATTTCGGCCCTATAAAACGTGGGGATATCCCCTCACATTGATCGTCGTGTTGCTAATTCAGGGAACTTTTATGGTGGTGACACTGGTAACTGCATTTATACCTTCACTTCTTGGCATTGCACTGACTCTTAGCGGATTGATTTATTATCATTTTGCAGTTCCCGCAGAGGTGAAAGGAAGTGTTGCGAAAATGGAAGAATAGTCACCGGATGACACAACAAAAATCATAAACCCAGCACAGCATCATGCAGGTCAACGGCTGAAGAAGCGGGCAGTGTATCAATGTATTCTGTCATAGTCGTCGGATGACTTAGATGATTATCGCAATCTAAAATCCACTCACAGTCATCCGATGACTATGACGTTGCAGGTTATCCGATGAATGGTTAAGACCTGAGCGGCGTTTCCAGCAGTTTAAAAAATTGATCCAGTTGAGGCAGTATAACTATCCGGGTGCGCCTGTTAGCAGTTTTGCCGTAGGCAGTATCATTAGATGCAATCGGAACATATTCACCGCGGCCGGCAGCGGTTATTCTCGACGCTGGAACTCCGTATTCGTTTTGCAAAATACGAATCACGGAAGTAGCTCTTTTAACACTCAAATCCCAATTATCTAACAAAGGGCCACTTTTGAAAGGGACGTTATCGGTATGCCCTTCAACCATAAATTCAATATCCGGCTGGTTGTTGAGCACTTTAGCTACTTTACCTAGAACTTCTTCTGCCTGGGCATTAACTTCATAGTTGCCGCTTCTGAACAGTAGCTTATCAGAAATATCAATATAAACAACACCTTTGTCCACCTTGATATTAATGTCCTGATCATCCAGATTTCCGATGGCGCCTTTTAAATTCATGACAAGTGCCATATTTAAAGAATCCTTACGGGAGATTGCAGATTGAAGGTCTCTTATATAAGCATCCTTCGCGCCAATGTTCTCCAGAGATTTCTTAATACTTTCGGCCTGGGATCCTGAAATTACCGACAGATCCTTTAACTGGTTCAACATCTGATCGTTACTTGCGCGCTGGTTGCGTAACTGATCGTTCAGAAATTTTATCCGTTCCACATAACGAGTGGCTGAATCCTGCAGGGAAGAATATCTCGTCTGCAAATCCTGGTAAGAAGTATTTAAGGTGGCGTATCTGGCTTCAGACTCTCGGAGCTTCCTCGTTCCGCATGAGGTTAGGAAAATGACCGTACTCGTCATAATCAACAGCTGCTTAATTTTCATAACGTAGGTTTTAATAAAACAAAATTCTGTCCTATAAATAAAGTTTTAACGATGAAATTGTTTGGAAGTGGTGTTTGACGAGGTACTTCGGCCGGGATCCACCGACCGCGAAAAGCTATTTCGACATAGACTTTAATGGCACAAGCAGGTATTCCAGTCCATTTAATTTGATTTCATACATGGTAGAAAGCAGGATTCCCAGCTTGCCCGCCGGGAATCCTTTTTGTTTAAACCATACTAAATAACTTTCGGGCAGATTACAAATCAGGTATCCCTGATATTTCCCGAAAGGCATTTTCATTGTTACTAATTGTGTCAGGATCTCCGGATTCATCCTTCCAAACTTACACAATTTTTGAAGGCATTACAGAACTATAATCTGGTGAAATACATCGACGCAAGTTCAGAATCATGTCCGTAGATATCTTCAAAAAACTGAACATTTCCGTTCTCATCAGCCTTCGCGGTAAAATACACCAGGTAAACCGGCAACTTCTCTTTAACTGAAACGTACCTTTCTTTCCCGGTACTCACCTGCCGCATAATACTGTTGCGGTCCCAACCCGAAACATTGCGGAGTAAGTATTCTGCAAGCTTGATAGGTTCTTCCACCCTTACGCAACCGTGGCTAAATCCGCGACTTGCCTGGCTGAATAACTCGTCGTGCGGTGTATCATGCAGGTAAATATTATCAACATTCGGGAAGATAAATTTTACATTGCCCAAGTCGTTTTTCGGACCGGGCCGCTTTCTAACAACATAGCCAAAGCCTTCAGACCCCGCCTGACTCCAGTCTACCGAAGATGGATCTACCGGGGCACCTTTGTTTGTAACCACTTCAATATTCATCCGGTCCAGATAGCCAGGATCGCTTACCACACGTGGTACGATTTCATCTCTTAAAATATTTGGAGGAATGTTCCAATACGGAGCAATCACCACATGCTCAAGTTTATCGCTAAATATCGGGGTGGCGTGCATCGCCTTACCAACAATGACGTTCATCGTCATTACTGTCTTAGATTTCTCCGTTACGTAAAGCTTATATTCCGGAATATTCACCAGTAAATAACTCGGTTCAAAGCTCTTAGGGATCCAGCGCCAGCGTTCCATATTGATCACGATTTGACGAATGCGGTTTTGAATAGGAACATTTAACATTTTAATGGTGGCGGGACCGATATTACCATCGGGATTTTGTCCATGCAACTGCTGAAACTTTTTGACAGCATTTACCAGACGAGGTCCATAAACGGTGCTGTCGGCAACTGCAGAATCAGCCTGTTTATCCATCAGGTCGGCCAACCGTCTGCTTAACAGCGGAACCGCCGGTGATCGCTGACCAGGCTTTAAACTGATTGATGGTATGGTTGGCCAGCCGCCTTGTTTTTGAACTTCCCGGTAACGGGCCAGCGCTTTTTTCAGATTAGCGTAGTCTTTATGCAACGGCTTAAACTCGGCGTAAGGATACTTGCTTTTGCGCTCACCCAACAAAGTCATTAAAGCCTTGTGAAGCTTTATTTTGTTCCTCTTTACGTCCCACTCAACTTCTTTATTCTCACGGGGAACTACTAGTCCGCGATAGTAATCGCTGGCAAAATTGAAATACGCCGCTGATAAAGCAATATCCAGTTTCTTTTGAAGATCCTTATATTTCGACGTATCCTTTTTAGATTCATCGAGCTCTTTAAGCTTCTGCTCCAGGTTAAATAAATTGTAGTCTTCCGGATCCAGACCTTCTTCATGCGAACGCGACATCACGCTGAATAATTTCTCTGCCTGCGGCACTATTTCATTGTTCTTAAACCAGCCCAGCTTAAAGCGACGTTCTTTGTAAAATTTCTTCGCCCAGTCTAAATTCTCTTTGAACTCCGGATCGGAGTTCATGTATTGAGTAATATACACACTGTCGAGCAAAGGCTGCTCTCCAAGCGCAATTTTCTTTTTACAACCCACGAATATTAAGCAGGAGAAAATGAGCACGATAAAATATAAGCTAAGTTTGAAAGGTACAGGCATTATAGTTAAATGTCTTGTAATCATATTTATTTTCTTAATTACTATTTAAAGCGTCTAACCGGATTTATGTTTTAATCGTCGGATCTATTCACATATTTTTACCCGGAAAATAGAGAATAATGAATGTGTTCGAGTGTGCGCTATCAGATCAATTCAATAATGATGCCGCTGATGTATTATGGCTGCATAACACCTATGGCGGGCCGGAAGAAATGCCGGTGGACGTGTTTTTCAGAGATCCTGAAGACATGCCGGAGATGGAGCTCTATGCGCTTAGCTTATGTAAAGGCAAAATTCTGGATGTTGGCGCGGGTGTTGGGAGTCATGCTCTGGTGCTTCAAAAGGCAGGGCTGGATGTCACCGCGCTCGACATTTCAAAGACAGCTTGTGATATCAGTAAGCTTCGCGGTTTGAGTCAGGTGATCAATCTCGATATTTTCAGTCACGACAGTCAAAAATACGATACGATATTAATGTTGATGAATGGTATCGGCCTTGCCGGGCGCCTGGAGCGGCTGCCTGCTTTACTCGAACATTGCCAACTCCTGCTGAACAAAGGCGGCCAAATACTCTTTGATTCTTCAGACATATCTTACCTCTATGATGATGTCCCTTTTCCCGACAATAAATATTTTGGCGAATTGAGCTATAAGTACCAGTACAAAGGAATTTCAGGCGACTGGTTTAACTGGTTATATGTTGACAAGCAAACACTTGAAATATATGCTGCGGAGTCTGGCTTCAAATTTCAGTTGCTTATGGAAGATGACATGGACCAGTATCTGGGACGCCTGAGTGTGTAAATTAAAGCCCGATTGTTGTAACCTTTTGAACCGTTTTTGGCTATAAAGGGGAGTTAAAAAGCGCTATCTTAATTAGAAACTCTCAAATATGAAAATACTCGTGGCAGACGATGACCTTTTAATGCTGAAAACTCTCGAGTTTAGGTTGAAAAAAGACGGTCATACGGTTTTCACCACCCGTGACGGCAGGGAAGCATTGGAGCAGATCGAGCAGATTCGTCCAGATTTAATTATTACCGATCTGATGATGCCGTTTACTTCAGGTATGGAAATTATCGGATCTGTAAGACAAATGACCGGAAAGAGAATACCAGTTATCATTCTCTCGGCCATGGGGCAGGAAAACGTGGTTCTTGAAGCCTTCCAGCTTGGCGCAGACGATTACATCACCAAACCATTCAGTCCTAACGAATTATCTGTAAGGGTGCGCCGTTTTATGGTTTAAAATCATAAGCATAGGCTATGACCATAACACCAGAACATCTCCTTTTTGCTACCATATCGTTTTCAGCGTTTATGCTGATCCTTCTTTTTTTCATGTCTTTTTCTTTGCTCATTAAAAACAAAAGAGACAAAGAAAAAGCCAGATGGCTGGTTAAAACAAATGTTCTGATTACCAAAGCCATTTTTTTTGAAGCAGAAGAAAATGAGCCTTTCTCTATGCCTATCAATAAACGGATGAGGGCATTGCTAAAAAAGGACCTGTTCAGACAGACCTTAATCAATGAGCTGGTGGTTACAAGTAAAAATCTGGCAGGAGTTGCAGGCGAAAACCTGGCACATCTTTACAATCAACTCGATCTTCAAAAAGACACCTTAAAAAAGCTTCATCACTTTAGCTGGCATAAAAAGGCAAAAGCAATTCAGGAGCTGGCTTCTCTTCATCAGGTTGAACACTCGCCTGCCCTCTACAAACTTACTAATCACAAGAATGAGTATATCCGGATGGAAGCTCAGACCAGTTTTGTGAAGTTTCATGGTTTTGACGGACTCAGTTTTCTGAACGATATCACGTATCCCCTTTCAGAGTGGCATCAGATAAATTTGCTCACCGAATTATCGAATATTCCGGCAACGGATTTTTTGGGGATAGACCAATGGCTCAAATCAAACAACGACTCGGTAATAATTTTCGCACTAAAGCTTTCAGCCTCCTACCATCAGTTTCAACTTTATGATAAAATTGTTGAATGCTTAAAACATCCTAATGCCCGGGTTAGATTGCAGGCCATAAAATGTCTAAAAGAAATTTATGAAGAGGCAACACCTTTTCACTTAATGAGCATTTATGCCAATGAGCCGAAAACGCATCAGCTGGCAGTATTATCTGCCTTAAAAGAAATGTCGTCTGCCGAGAGTATCCCATTTCTGGAAAAACAACTCTATTCTGAAGATAATCAGGTTAAACTCGCCGCTGCCAGAGCTTTATACAATTGCGGACCTGAGGGTCGGCAAGCCGTTGAAATGCATCCAAGTGCCTCTTTGTCGCCATGGTTTGAAATTATCCAGCAAATTAAAATGGAGGCTAACAAATGAGCTGGTTGGCGATAGTGGCAGACGTATTCGTGTACTCATTACTCTTGTACTCCATTGTACTTTTGTTTTCCTATATTTTTATCGGCCTTTGCTCTATTGGTGCTGTGAGGCAGTATTTACATAAAAACAGTTTTATTGATTACCGCATTCTGGCGGTATCTCCCGAAGCGCCGTCTATGAGCATTATCGCTCCCGCCTATAACGAGGCCGCTACCGTTGTAGAAAATGCCCGGTCGCTATTATCGATCCATTATAATAACCTCGAGGTTATTATTGTGAATGATGGAAGTAAAGACGACTCGCTACAGCAACTGATAGACAATTTCGACCTCAAGAGGATCGACTTCTTTTACAACGAGCAAATTTCAACGAAAAAAGTCCGGGGCATTTATAAAAGCACGAATCAGGTATTCCGTAAACTAGTAGTAGTAGATAAAGAAAATGGTGGCAAAGCCGATGCACTGAACGTGGGAATTAACATTTCTGCAAACGATTATATAGTTTGTATTGACGTAGATTGTATCCTTGAACAGGATGCACTGTTGAAGCTGGCCAAACCATTTTTGGAAACCACTAAAGAACGGGTTATTGCAACAGGCGGCGTAGTTAGGATCGCGAATGGATGTGAGATTGAAGGTGGAAGACTGATGAAGGTAAGTCTTGCCGACGGATTTCTCCCTCGAATGCAAACCTTAGAATATTTCAGGGCGTTTCTGCTTGGAAGGATGGCCTGGAGCCGGATTAATGGATTGCTGCTTATTTCGGGAGCGTTTGGCGCGTTTGACAAGGAAATAGTGATTAACTGCGGCGGCTATAACCACAAAACGGTGGGGGAAGACATGGAGCTGGTGGTTAGAATGCGCCGCTATATGGAAGAACAAAAAGTGCCCTACAGAGTCACTTTTATACCCGATCCGCTATGCTGGACCGAAGCGCCGGCGTCTTTCAATATTTTAGGCAGACAGCGTAACCGCTGGACCAGGGGAACTATTGAAACGTTGCTTTTTCACAAAAAAATGTTCTTCAACCCCAATTATGGACTGGTTGGCATGCTCAGCTATCCCTATTGGTTCTTCTTTGAGTTTCTGGCACCGATAATTGAATTTTTCGGACTTGTTGCGTTTATATTTTTTGCCCTGTTCTCGGAAACAGACTGGCTAAACTTCTTTTACCTGCTCAGTTTTATTCTCAGTTTTGGGTTCCTGTATTCGGTATTCGCCATTCTTATGGAGGTGATGACGTATAACCAATACAAAAACCCCAAAGATATTTTCCGTCTGATTCTTACTGCCCTGCTCGAACCTTTTATATTTCACCCGTTTGTTGTATGGTCGGCCATCCAGGGTAACGTCGACTTTCTGCAGAAGAAAAGTGCCTGGGGCGAAATGACCCGTCAGGGTTTCGCGGGTAAAAAACTGGGAACTCCAACTGTAACGGTCGCGGCGGCGATTGTTGAGGCACCCGTAGCTGCAGAAAAAAAATTGAGTCTCACAGAAAAATGGCTGGCGGCTACACAGTCATTTGCAGGTTTTTCACTCAGCTGGCTCGTCATTGCCCTTTTATTTGCTCTATTCGAGGTAAGTTATGTTGGTTTTATGCAGGAGTATCCGGAAGAAGTAACTAAAATGCTCCCGGCAGCCTTTAGAAATGCTGCCTTATTCTGGCTCAAATACAACATAATCTTATATATTCCATATATCATCGTCTACCAACTATCCAAAAATGCAGCCAGGGTTGTTTTCTCTGGCTTGGTGATATTGTTTTCGGTTGTGCAAGCCATTCTCATTGAGTACTTTTCAGCTTCGTTACTACCCCTGGGGGCAGATTTTTACAGCTACAGCCATACAGACATCAAACAAACGCTTGGGGCATCGGGCGGGATTAACCTTATTTCCATCACCAATTTGGTTTGCACCTTAACGGTTACTTCAAGCCTTATCCTGGTGCTTTCCAGTAAAATCAAGCTTCACTCCTATTTGTCGGCAGTTTTACCGTTTGCGTCAATAGGTTTGCTTGTATTAGGTACCTCATCGTTTAGAAGTTCACCATTCGATTCGGATTTCGCAAACAACATTACGCTGAACAAGTCGGATTTTTTCTTGTCCGAAACGCTCGGCCATTTCTTTCCATCGGCTATAGATGAAGAAAATCAAGAAGATTATGCTAGTGTAACAGGCATGAAACAAGTATCCTTTACCTATGTGAATGAAGGCGAATATCCGTTTCTGCATGAAGACAGAACGCCGGATGTGCTGCAACCGTTTTTCAATCAAAGCGAAACTCCACCTAACATCGTTATCATTATGGTGGAAGGATTGGGCCGGGCCTTCACTAACGAAGGAGCGTACCTGGGCAACTTTACACCTTTTATCGATTCGCTGTCTCAACAAAGTCTATACTGGAAAAATTTCCTGAGCCAGGGAGGAAGAACCTTTGCTGTATTACCCAGTTTGTTGGGATCCCTGCCTTTTGGGGATGGGGGCTTTTTGAAAAGTGACAAAATCCCTGAACATTTATCCCTTTTAAACGTCCTGAAAACGAACGGCTATAACACCTCCTTCTATTATGGCGGCGACGCCAAATTCGATAATATGGACGCCTTTCTTAAGGCGAATGCCACAGATGGAATATATGATGAGAAAACCTTCCCCGAAGATTATGTTAAAATGCCTTCTTCTGAAAACGGTTTTAGCTGGGGTTATGGCGACGGCGAGCTGTTCAGGCGATATTTTGAGCTTAACGCAGAAACAAGTAAGCCACGCCTGGATGTATTACTAACTGTGTCAACACATAGTCCTTTCAAGATAAATTCGCAACAACACTACCTGGCGGCTTTTGAAAAAAGGATGTCTGAATTAAATTTTGACGAAGCTAAAAAGAAAATTTATCGAAATAACGACACCAAATATGCCAGTATTTTATATGCTGACGACGCTCTTAGAACTTTCTTCAACCGATACGCTAAACGGGCAGATTTCCAGAATACGATATTCTTAATCACCGGAGATCACCGGATGCCTGAACTTCCGATGAGCACAAAGATAGACAGGTATCACGTACCATTAATTGTATACTCGCCGCTGCTGAAAAGAACTGCCAGTTTTGAGTCAGTATCATCGCATTACGACGTTGCACCAAGCTTATTGGCTTATTTAAGTAAAAACTACAATATCAAAAAGCCAAACGTGGCGTCGTGGCTTGGCGATGGACTAGACACTGCCCGGGCCTTTAGAAACGTTCATAGCTATCCATTGATCCAAACAAAAGCCTCACTTGTTGATTATGTGATGGGCAGTTATCATTTAAACAATCAAACACTGTTCGCACTGCTGCCCAATATGGGTGAAAAAACTATCGTGGAAACCACCACACTTAGACGGATAAAAAGAGAATTCAATAAATTCAGACAGCGAAATTCGATGTTTGCAAATGGTGCTAAGCTAATTCCAGACTCGATCTATCAGAAATATAATGGGATCAGAATTCCAACTACCCCTCAACCTCGATACCAATCTGCTTCAAAAGTAGCGATGCGTTGAAGGTTTTGCATTCACCGGCTTTCAATTTATAATCGAAAAACATTTCGCCTTCTATCACCTGTATATCGAAGTAAAAATTGCGGATGTAATCGGGGTACTTGTCTTCGAGCCGGGCGATTTGCAAATCATGCGTGGCTACTATGCCAACGGCTTCTTCGGAAACCAACTTCTCTATTACCGCTTTCGATCCCCGGTACTTATCAACCGAATTGGTGCCCCGCAACATTTCATCGATTAAAAAATAGACCTTGTTTTGTTGGTCTAATATCCGTAAAAGAGATTGCAGGCGGTTAAGTTCTGCCTTAAAGGTAGAAATGCTTTCATTAAGCGAATCGCGGATGCGCATATAGGCAAACAAGTTCATTACACTCACTCTCATAGATGTTGCACATACAGGAGCCCCGGCGAAGGCGAGCACAGCATTGATACCGACCGTACGAAGAAAAGTGCTTTTTCCGGCCATATTTGAGCCTGTAATAATGTCGATCTTTAATGAATCGACCAGACTGAAGTCGTTACTAATCCTCTGAACTGCTGGAATTAATGGATGGGCAAGTTCATTGGCCACATAAGTATATTTATCGCCGGATACTATTTCGGGGAAAACCCATTCGGGATAATTCGAATGCAAGCTACTCAGACTGACCAGAGCTTCAAAAGACGATAACACCTCGAAGGCGCCAGGCATCAGGTCTTTGTTTTCTTGCCTCCAATCCTCAATGGCGATCAGCTGCCGCACATCCCAGGCCGCGATTCCATTTAAGAATAAGCCTGCGAATATGTTTAAACGGTATTCCAACCGCCGCACTAACACCGAAAGCTGTTGTAGTTTTGCCGAAAAAGACTTTCCATGCTCGTTCTTCAGTTTGTTGGTTAAAGCACTACATAATGGCGAATTCCAGCGTTCCGTTTCAATTCTATAAAAAGCCTCTGAATATGCTGCCAGTGTTTTACCCAGCCGGTTTAATACCCGGTCAGTCTTATTGACTTTCATTTGATTACTTAACACTAAAATTGCATTTGTAACAGCAATCAGAAAAAGCGGAACGCTAAAAAAAGGAACAAACCACGCTGCTGCTGTCAGTATAAAAAACAGGTACGGAACTATGCGTACATAAATTCGGAGAGCGGGCGATATTCGCTCCTGGTGCAGACCAAAATAATTAATCAGGTTGTTGATCTCGCTTTTATCGCTTCCCCTTGCAAAAAGAAGTGATGCTTTAAACTCCTGAACCCAATTTAGCCGGGATGTAAAATCCTTAATCGCTTCTTGCCGTTCTGTAATATCGCTTTCGGTTGCAGGAGAACTTAACCACGCGGCAAGCCTTTCATTGCTTAAGGGGCTTGCACATCTGTTTACGAGATTAAACAATGAGGCTTTGCCAAAAATATCCAGATCGGATGAATATTGGTGTGCCTCGTCCTGAAAAACGGCACCATAATCGTATATGTTCTTTTGCTCTTGTATACTTGCTATCTCATTTTCGCAAACCGCTTTGAGCGCCTCGTAAAACTGCTTTCTTCGTTCGTAACTACCCTGCTTTTTCACAAGAAAAGCGAAGCCGATGATCAGCAGGAAAAAACTGAGTTCAACCAACCAGATTATTTCATATTGAAGTACCTGGTAGATTACCAATCCTCCTAACAGTATGGCAAAAAGCCGCATGAAAGAATAAGTATTAATAAGCTTACCATATCTGGATATTTCCTGATCTGCAAAACTTGCCTGCGAATCATAGAACGCTATTATTGATGCTGCCATTGAGATAAACGTTTAGTATAGTTATCGGAAAAAGAAGTTAGTTTTTCGTTCCCCTTAAATGAAGCGTAATTTCTGTAGGATGCGACATGCCCATGGTTTGTCCTGGGGTGATTTCAAGAAATCGGTGAAGATATACATCCACAATTCCCTGCATTACTCTACGCTGCGGCGCCACAAAATCTTCTTCAATTGATGCAAATCTACCAACCGTTATTTTACCATGATGGTCGACATAGGCAGTAAAAGTGTAAGAGAAATCTTTGTATGCATTTTGGATGTTGACCGTGTATTCAGGATAAAGATATTCATCGGATGCGCGGTAGTCAATATCGCTTTTCGCGAGCTTTTTCTTCACTACCAAAATCCAGTCGACTTTGCTTTTCAGCGACACCGGCTGGCGGGCGGCGAAGAGGCTGTCGCCAATGTTGGGATGCCGTTTCGTACGGTCGACAAGTGATTTAATAAAGACCGTGTCGCGGCGATCCGGCTTTCTTAAAGTGTCGGGATGGGTTCGCAGGACGTTTTTGATGTAGTCTTCAGAATAAAAGCGCATGTACACTTTTGAGAGGTCCTGATTCACAACTCTGGCTTGCACACGCAGAAGTTGCAAAACGATGCTATCCCTGCTGATGTTTTTTACCCTCAGAAATTCGCGCGCGAAGTTAATGACCTGACCGTGGTCGAAATAAATTGGATAGTGAATATATCTTTTTTCAAAAGGACTGTAAATTTTAACAGAATCTCCCGGCAGAAAATAAAGGGTCCACTCGGGGATTTGCTGAAAGCCCTGTTCACTAAAACTCAAGCCAGTATCAAACTCGCGTCGTACTTCTATAAACTTTATTCCCTCTACAGCTTTAAAAGAGGGCCTTTTTGATTCGGGTTTTGACCGGTTACACGCGATTAGAAGGATAACTGCAAGTGCGGGATACCACCTGCATAAACTAAGGTTGCGAAGCATTATTGCGAATTAATGAATTCTTATTCAGGTGGCATAATATATTTTCAGATTGGGATGTAAAAGGCGCTAAGAAGTGAGCTCGGTGCCTTCCCCTTCACAGCTTATTTTGAGGCCACGAAGACGTCAAAACACTAGGATTCGAACTTTGTGGCTTGGGAGCCTTAATTTCTAATTATTCAACGACTCTAAGACCTCCCGGCTTCGGGCCTTACGCCTTCGCAGCTAACTATTAAAATTCAAACCAAGAATCGTATTTTAGCAGCATGCTTAACGAAAATCTGGACCCTAATGCCGAACGGCTTTCTTCTTCAGAACGTGAAATAGAAAAAGTGCTCCGCCCGCAGGTATTTGAAGATTTTACGGGCCAGCATAAAATTCTCGAAAACTTACGAATATTCGTTCAGGCCGCCAAGTTGCGAGGTGAAGCGCTGGATCATGTGCTTTTACATGGCCCTCCGGGATTGGGGAAAACTACCCTATCCAACATTATAGCCAACGAAATGGGCGTGGGAATAAAGATCACCTCCGGACCGGTTCTGGATAAACCCGGAGACCTGGCCGGTTTGCTTACCAATCTCGAAACAGGCGACATCCTTTTTATAGATGAAATTCACCGCTTAAGTCCGCTTGTTGAAGAATACCTCTACTCTGCGATGGAGGATTTTAAGATCGATATTATGATTGAAACGGGGCCAAACGCACGTTCGGTTCAAATTTCACTAAATCCTTTTACGCTGATAGGCGCTACTACTCGTTCCGGATTGTTAACAGCTCCATTAAGAGCTCGCTTTGGAATAAATTCCCGTCTTCAATATTACGACGCCAAACTATTAACCACTATCGTGCTCCGCTCTTCCTCTATACTTAACACCGAAATAAGTGATGAAGGTGCATACGAAATAGCCAGAAGAAGCCGCGGAACACCCAGAATTGCAAATGCTCTTTTACGCCGTACCCGGGATTTTGCCCAGATTAAAGGGAACGGCAGTATCGATACAGAAATCGCAAAATATGCATTGAATGCTTTGAATGTTGATGAGCACGGACTGGATGAAATGGATAACCGGATTCTGGTTGCTATTATCGACAAATTTAAAGGAGGTCCGGTGGGACTAAAAACTATCGCAACTGCCGTTGGTGAAGATGAAGGAACTATTGAAGAAGTCTATGAACCTTTCCTGATTCAGGAAGGATTTCTGATGCGAACTTCACGTGGACGGGAAGTAACAGACCTGGCTTATAAACATTTGGGCCGACTGAGACCTGGAGGAACGCAGACCTTGTTTTAATAAATCTGTTTGTCATTCCGAAAGAATCGTTAAGCTTTCAACCTCCGAAATGACAAACAAATTTGTATCTAGAATTCATCCCGGGAGGCCGCGTACAATTCGTACCAATCCTGTCTGTCGAGGTTTATATTAAAGGCGTTAGCAATATTTCTGATTCGTTTTTCGTCGGTTGTTCCAATAAGTGGAATCGCCCCGATTTTTGCCAGCCATGCAACCGCCAACGACTCAATATCTGCATCATATCTTGCGCTTACCTCCTCAAGTTTCTTCCGAATTTTTACTGCCAGCGGATCGGTTCCGTTTGCAATCCTGCCTTCGGCCAGCGGCGCAGATACTAAAGGATGCATATAACGCTGTTTGATATAGTCCATTTGGCCATTTTGCAAGGCTGACGTATTGAGCAGGTTAAGTTCTATATGATTGGTAACAATTGGTTTTTTTAGGTAAGATGCCAGCAACTGATGCTGAAATACCGAGAAGTTAGCGACTCCAATATTTTTAATTTTGCCCGAATCTTTTAACTGCTCCAGCGTGAATGCGGTCTCTTCCAGATTTGAGATTGGATCCAATTGATTCAGCAAAAAGATATCGATATAATCGGTTTTCAGTTTACGCAGCGAATTATCGACGCTTTCAATAATATGCTCTCTCGAAGTGTTGTAATGTTTTACGCGCACATCAGGGTGGCTGGCGTTAGGCATCCTTAACCCGCATTTTGTAAACAAGACGATGTCTTCCCGTTTAAAGGATCTCTTACTGATCACTTCCCCGAATAATTCTTCGCATTGATAAGACCCGTAAATATCTGCATGGTCGAAGGTATTGATTCCGAGCTCGAGGCACAGGTTGATGATACTTTCCATAGTTGCTGCCGTGTCTTTTACACCGTCCCAGCGATAAAAGCCATAAACCGCGGGCGAAACCTTAGGGCCCGAATCACTTAAATAAATTTTTTCCATATCGATATTGCTCTTTGCAATTATCGCATTTAAATGCGATAGCTTAAAAATTAATTAGCACTTTTGAGATAAACCATTAACTCACAATAAAAATAGCGCATTAGTCTGCAGGCCTTTTAACCACCTAATACGTTCAACAATATTCGATGATCTTTGATTTCCGTTTAAAAGTATTTCATACCGTTGCTAGTAACCTGAGTTTCACGAAAGCTGCGAGCGAGTTATTTATCACTCAACCCGCAGTTACAAAGCACATCCATGAACTCGAACAGCATTTAGGAAACGCCTTATTCAAGCGCAACGGAAACACCATTTCACTTACTCCGGCAGGAGAGATCGTATTTCGCTATGCAGAAAGAATCTTCGAAACGTATGCATCACTAGAAAGCGAGCTGGTTCAGCTAAGCGATGTAACCGGCGGAAATTTACGGATTGGAGCCAGCACAACCATAGCGCAAAACATTCTACCCAAAATCCTGGCATTATTTAAAAAGGCGTACCCCTCTATTTCATACACTTTTACACAGGGTAACACCGATTCAATATCCTTACAGGTAATTGCCGAAAAACTAGATATTGGACTGGTGGAAGGCAATTCGCATTTTCCTCAAATAGCGTATGAAGCTTTTTCGAAAGATGAGATAGTGCTGGTGACACGATCGGGCGGCTCCCTGGCTAAGAAAGCTGAAATAAAGCCCCAGGATTTGCTAAATATACCCTTGGTTCTTCGTGAACAAGGCTCCGGAACGCTGGATGTTGTCTTAAAAGCGCTTACAGAAGTAAAAATTAACCCTCGGGAACTTAATATCGAAACACGTTTTCAAAGCAGCGGCAGCATAAAACAATATCTGTTAAACTCGGATACTGCAGCATTTCTTTCTATCCAATCTATATTAAAAGAACTAAAATACAATGAGTTAAGCATGATTGACATTGAAGGAGTCGATATATTCAGAACCTTCCAGTTCATTCAATTACATGGCAATACATCAAAACTTATTACGCTTTTTAAACGCTTCTGCAGCACCCATAACTTAAAGTAATACCCGATTAAAATTCGTGATTTGATTCGCCTAGCGCAGCGCCCGATCTTTGTTTCTATACAAAGAATCAAACATGGAACACATAACAACAGATATTTGCATCATAGGCGCAGGACCAGTTGGACTATTTGCCGTATTCGAAGCCGGCCTGTTAAAAATGCGATGCCACCTGATAGACGTTTTACCACAGGTTGGCGGACAATTATCAGAGATATATCCCCAAAAGCCTATATACGATATCCCGGGATTTCCGGTAGTTAATGCCCAGGATCTGGTAAACGGATTGATGGACCAAATAGAACCCTTCAAGCCGGGTTTTTCGCTCGGCGAACGTGTCGATCATCTTGAACGCCTAGATGATGGCACATTTATCGTGAGAACCAACGAGAGCACTGAAGTTCATAGCAAAGTGGTGGTTATTGCCGGAGGCCTGGGATGTTTCGAACCACGCAAGCCCGCAATTGACGGCTTAGAAAGCTTCGAAGGAAAAGGTGTATCCTATATGGTAAGGAATCCGGAAACCTACCGGGATAAGAAACTGGTGCTTTCTGGTGGCGGAGATTCTGCCCTCGACTGGACCATTTTTCTTTCCGAAATTGCTTCAGAGGTAACTCTGGTTCACCGTGGAGACACGTTCAGAGGTGCGCCCGATTCGGCCGAAAAAGTGTTCGATCTTGCAAAAAGCGGGAAAATAAATCTGGTTCTGCAATCTCATATCACAGCTATTAGCGGAAACGGACATTTAAAACAAGTGACCGTGCAGGGAAAAGACAACGAGATAAGAAACCTGGAAACGGATTATCTGATCCCTTTATTTGGATTAACACCGAAGCTGGGACCTATTGCCGAATGGGGACTCAATATCGATAAGTCGGCCATTGAAGTAAACACGTTAGACTATTCTACAAACATTGATGGAATTTTTGCTATCGGCGATATCAATACCTACCCCGGAAAGCTGAAATTAATTCTCTGCGGCTTCCACGAGGCTGCGTTGATGGCACAGAGCGCATTCAAATATGTTTACCCCGACCAAAAATTAAGTTTCAAATACACCACAGTATACGGAGTTAATACTTTTTAGAAATGATACATATAAAAGTCGAAGATAATAAGGGTGAAGTTCAGAATCTCGAGATCCCGGAAGGAATTAATCTGAACTTGATGGAAACTCTAAAAGCCTACGAATATCCGATAAGAGCAACATGCGGCGGCATGGCACTCTGCTCTGATTGCCACTGCGAGGTGCTGGAGGGTTGGGAAAAATTACCAGAAGCCCAGGAGCAGGAATTAATTACGCTGGATTCTAGACCCGACGCAAGTTCTGCCAGCAGGCTTGCCTGCCAGATCAAGCTGGCTGACGAAATAAATGGTCTGTCAATAAGACTGATCGGAGAAAGTGAATAATGATCACTCCGGCCGGTTATAAAACAATTTAGGGCCCTCTGCTTTTATATGATAGCTATAAACACTATGCTATCATATAAATACAGCCAAATCCGAGAGTTCAGCGAAGACATCTGTTTTCCACTAAAAACCGAGGACTATGTGGTACAACCAATTATTGATGTGAGCCCGCCTAAATGGCACCTTGGGCATACCTCGTGGTTTTTTGAGACTTTTCTACTTAAGCCCTATTTACAAGACTACGAAGAATTCGACCCAAACTTTAACTACGTCTTTAACAGTTATTACGAAACGCTGGGTAACCGGGTAATCAGAACAGACCGGGGTAATTTGAGCCGCCCTACTGTCGAAGAAATTTATAACTATCGGAAGTATATCGACGAGCAGATGGGTTTTCTTCTGTCAGACGCCACTTTAAGCGAAATGCTCAAAGACCTGGTATTACTTGGCTTAAATCACGAACAACAACACCAGGAACTTTTATTTACCGACATTAAATACATCCTCGGACATAATCCACTGTTTCCGGCCTACCGGACTGGCCGGCAAGAATTTCACAAGGTATCACCCATCCGCGAATACATTGAAATCCCGGAAGGTCTTTATGAAATTGGGTTTGAAGGCGAAGGATTTTGCTTCGACAATGAGCGCTGCCGTCATAAAGTATTTTTAAATACCTTTCAGATCAGCACGTCGCTGGTAAACAACGGCGACTACCTGGAGTTCATGGAGGCCGGTGGATATACAAATTTCAAATATTGGCACCTTGAAGGCTGGGAATGGGTAAAACAAAATCAAATTAAAGCGCCGCTCTACTGGCATGAAATTGATGGTTTGTGGCATAATTACACATTAAACGGCCTTAAACCAGTAAACCCGGACGAACCCTTGTGCCACGTCAGCTATTATGAAGCACACGCTTTCGCTGCATGGGCAGGAAAACGCCTTCCCACAGAATTTGAATGGGAAGCAGCCTCGCCCAAATTAAGCTGGGGCAAACGCTGGGAATGGACAGAAAGCGCATATCTCCCTTACCCTGGATTTAAAACCGCCGAAGGCGCCATAGGCGAATACAACGGTAAATTCATGGTAAATCAAATGGTACTTCGGGGCGCATCAGAAGTAACCTCTCCGAAACATAGCAGAAAAACGTATCGCAACTTCTTTCAACCTAACCTTCGATGGCAATACAGCGGTATCCGCCTTGCACAATAATTATGAATCAAACCAGCACAGATAAACAATCAGAATCGCTCCAAACCTTTAAACAGGATGTAATTAACGGCCTCCGTTCTTCGCCCAAGCACTTGCATTCCAAGTATCTATATGATAAACGAGGCGACAAGTTATTTCAGAAAATAATGGATGCTGAACAGTACTATGTAACCGACGCAGAACTGGAGATCTTCAACACCCGTTGCCGGGAAATGCTTGAAGTAGCCAATCGTTTTGAGGGCAGATTTGATGTGATTGAATTAGGAGCGGGCGATGCATTAAAAACCACTGAACTTCTGAAATGCCTCACGGATGCAGGAAAAGAAATCACCTACTATCCTATCGATATCTCTCCAAACATCGTGCAGGTGGTTGAAAAAGAACTTCCTGAACGGGTAAAAAGCCTGAAGATTAAAGGGATTGTGGGCGACTATTTTGTTGCTCTGGAAGAGGCTAAAACTCTATCTAAAAACCCTAAGCTAGTTCTGTTTCTGGGAGGAAACATTGGCAATATGCTTCCTGCTGATGCCCTGAAGTTTTGCAGGGAGCTTAATAAACATTTGTCTAAAGCTGATATGGTTTTGATAGGTTTTGATTTGAAGAAAAACCCATGGACCATTTTCAATGCCTACAACGATAAAGAGGGTATCACGCGTGAGTTTAACCTGAATCTTCTGCATCGGATTAACCGTGAACTTGATGCCAATATCAAGGTTAACCAGTTCGAACATTACGAAAGCTACGATCCGGAAACAGGCGCCTGCAAAAGTTATCTGTTTAGTTTGAAAGACCAATCAATCACTATTGATGGCGCTGAAATATCTTTCCATGAAAATGAACATATCTTTGTTGAAACGTCGCATAAATATACCCTCGAGGAAACTCAGGCTATGGCGAAAAAATCCGGATTTAAACCGGTAACACAACTGTTCGATTCGAAAAACTGGTTTACCGACGTGATTTGGGAGAAGAAATAACGGTTACTTAATCAGATGATCTGCTCTTCGTAAACCAGTTTGCCTTTAGGTAATTTTCTGGTGGTGTCAATTACCCAGGCAGACAAGTATACACAACCATCTGCTTCGAAGCGTAATTTAAAAAAACCTTTAGCCTTAATACCATAACGCAGGTGTTTACCGTCTTGCACAACATATTTCACTTTCGAACCCGAACCGCTTACAATGAAGTGATTATTTTGCTTGGAAATGTATTGCAGATTATGTTCATGCCCAGCCGCATAGATCAGACCCGGATATTCTGCTAAAATTTCTTTGAGTTTCTTTCTTAATCGCCGGTAGCGCGGATGTGCGATATCTTCTCTCGCACCAAGAAACTTCCTGTAGAGAGGAAGAAGTGAGCCGATTCCGGGTAAGGGTATCCAGGCGTCTTCATCATACAAGGTAAGCGGGAATATGTGGTGCTTTAACTTGAACTTGCCCCCGTGTATGGCATAACTGTAAACAGGATGATGGCCCGCTACCAATAAATGTTTGCCTTTATTGCGATCGAGGATTTCGACCAGCTTTTCGAAAAACTCTTCTTCGGTTGACACCCCGCAACCATATTGTTTACCGATGGGTCGCAGGCCGGTTTGCAGCCACCATTGCGTGTCTATGGCCACAATCGTGAGATGTTCATTAAGGTTAATTTCAACCGGGCCGGGACATCCGTTAGCAGGTAAAAACACTTCCCGATCACCGAATAGTTGTCGCATATATTGCTCCTGGCGGATAATGTAATCGTATCCATCCTTCCTGCCTTTGTTCCAATCGTGGTTTCCTGCAATAAAAATCAGCTTACCGTTATAATTCTTCAGAATCTCATAATGCTGATTCAGTGTTCTCTCGGCATTTTTCCTTAGGATATTACTTATAGGTGGCATTCCGCGGGGATAAATATTATCGCCCAGGAAGATAACCCCTGAAGGTTGGTCTGTGTCGAAATGAGAGCAAAGTGTTTGTAAAACTGGATCGGGACGGGCCAGTGAAATATCGCCCGTATCGCCGATTAAAAATAATTCGAAGGGAACTTTCGGCTGATGTTCAGTCATAATGTGCTAACAAGCCTTTGTCTCGATTGTTGAATGATTTACCACTTGGGATGCTTTTTATTCAGAAATGCATCAATTCCCTTTTTACAATCGCCGTTCAGGCGAGCGCGGGCATTAGCGCGGGCTGCATAGTTTAAAGCGTCATCAACAGACAAATGCTGAATTTTGACCAACAGCTCTTTAGTTGCTTTTATAGACTGGGAAGAAATATTTTTTACAAGAGTTTCGGCGTAAGCCTTAACTGCATCGGCAATGGCATTTTTTTCTTCAATAAAATTGATCAGGCCGTATTTCAGCGCGGTCTCGGCGGTTATCAGTTCTCCGCTTAATAATAGCTCCCTGGTTCTGCCCTCTCCTATTCTTCGCAGCAGGAACGTGGCTACCAAAGCTGGAATAAATCCGATCTTAACTTCAGTATAGCCAAATATCGCTTCTGGAGAAGCAAAAATAACATCACAAACGGTAGCTAATCCACAGCCCCCGGCGATAGCGTTTCCTTCTACCTGGGCAATCACCGGTTTATCCAGATTATAAATAGTTGAGAACAACATTTTCAGCCGGATAGAATCGTCGAGATTTTGCTGGTAAGTATTTGACTGCAATTGCTGGAGGTAAGCCAGATCGGCCCCGGCGCTAAAAGTATTGGCGGAGCTTTTGAGAATAACTACTTTCACTGCGGGATCAGATTCCGCTTGTTTAAACGCAGATTGGAGCTCTGCGACGAGCTGAGGGTTGAGGGCATTTCGCTTCTCTGGCCGGTTTAATGTAATGGTGGCAATCCTATTTTCGATCCCGAAAAGAATGAATTCTCTCATATGTGTGCGCTCATTAATTCAAAGTTAAGCTATAAGCCGGCTTTTTCTTTAACACATAATAATTAAGCGATAACGCCGATGCTTCTTCCGACCATTGTTTGATGAGGTAGTCGGGATTAGTTGCATCAATCAAAAGCAATTTAAAATTTACGTTTTTAACAAGCTCTTTCAATTTCACTTTTGGCTTTCCGGATAAAAGTAATGCATCAACGCTTAAACGATGGGAGAAAGAATAGCGATCTAAGGTCTTATCCCAAAGCAGCATCCTCCAGTTTCCAAATTGAAAAAAACGGCCATTTGAAGAAATCGGCTTGCTGCCCACTGCATCTTTTAAATAATGATAACGCATCTCATCCGATTTTGATTCGATAGCAGCATGCACAGAAAAGCTGATTGTTTTATGGGCGCTGTCTAAATCACTAAAAACATTCGCTTGTCCCGACGAGAAAAAACTAAACGCTGTATTTTTTCTAAGGCTATAGAATGTGATGTTTCTTTGGTTCAATAACAAAATAGAGCTGAAGGAATGATAAGAAACGAGAAGGAACACACATGCAAACGCAGCATACAGTGTGCGTTTATTCCGATATTGTAAAGACCAGACCAATAAAACGATAAGCAGGTAGAGAATGAGATAATATGGGAGACCATTGTATGCCGAAACAGTCGCAAAGGGTAGCTTTTCAATACGATACAACCCTTCATCCATAAATATTATTCCTCTTTCCAAACACTGGCCTAAAGGTTTCAGAACATTGTTCCATGGAATAAATAAGAAAGCTATCCCCAGATACATAGTTACTATCACGGGTAACACAATAAACAGATTGCTTACCAGGAAGTATACCGGAAACTGGTGAAAATAGTACATACCCAGCGGGAAAGTCGCTAGCTGAGCGGCACATGAAAGAGCCGTGTAACTCCATATTTTATCGCCCAGCCCGTTTTTGATATACAACAAATGGTAGATTTTCGGATAAAAATAAATCAGGCCTAAAACCGCCAGGTAAGAGAGCTGAAACCCGACATCAAATAAAAAGATCGGATTATATACCAGTAAAAACACGGCCGAGACGGCGACCAGATTATACGAATTAGTGTTTCGGTAGATTGCCTTTCCAAGCACATAAATACTCAACATCACGGCTGCCCTGCAAACCGATGGCGAAAATCCAGTGATTACTGCATAAAACCAGATCAGGGAGATGATGATAACAGCCCTTAAAATACGGAGGGCTTTATTCCGTCCCATGAACCATAATAAAGCATTCAAGATATAAAACACAAGTCCCACATGCATACCCGAAACCGAAAGGACGTGCATAGTTCCGGTTTTTGAGTAAGCGCTTAGCACTTCACGGCTCAGTTCTGCCTTATAACCAAGAATAAGAGTCGATGCTACGGCTGCCGCCTCATCATTGTGAATATATTTTGAGTACTTAAGCACCAAAGAGCGCCGCAATGCCTGAGAGAAACCAATAATTGAATTGTCGGCGGCTCTGCTTAACACTCGTATCTCAGATTCATCCGCGAAAATCTGGTGGTAGATACCGCGATTTGCAAGAAAAGCCCGGTAATCAAATTCATAGGGATTATACGGCGGCTCTACTTCAGTAAATGCGGCCGGTATAAGAATTTTATCCCCATAGCGGAGAGTTGAAGGTGAATCGCCTTGCTTCAGAGCCACCAGTAATCCTCCCTCACGGCACTGAAACTTTCTGTTTACAAGCCCTTGTTCTGCTTTGCCCTCAAATCGGAGAATCCCTTTGTTCTGTTTAGGTTCAGAGTTCACAACCAACACTAAACCCTGGTCGGTATATTTCGAAAAATGGCTCTTACTTATTCTCGGATCTTTCGAAATTGCCAATGCAACACCCGCAAAAAAGACGAGCAAATTAACAGCTAACCCAGGTTTCCATCGGCTCAGATATATTTTATAACGCTTGTAGAAGTATGTCGAACACCAAACGAAAATCAGCGAAAGAATACTTAACAGTAATGTGAGATGATAGATAAAGACCAAAGTCGGTAACACGGTGCCGGCCGTAATGCCAAGAACGAGCGGAAACAGGAGCCGAACAAAAATCAATTCTCCTTTATAATTGTGGCTAATCAAAATTGAAATCTTAACTGAAGTTTAACATCCGACTTGTTATGGCCCTCAATTTCTTCCGGCCCGGTTCCTATGGATTCAATATTAGTATATGAGCTAAGCGCATACCTACACCAAAGGTCTGTTGAACGGTTTATCCTCCAGCGTCCATTTATGTAGAAGCGAATACCACTATTCTGGTAGGCGGGAATTGAATAGCTATAGAGAATATCATTCTCGAAAGCGTAAACCCGCGAATTAAATCCTGGGGTATCGAATAATGCAAATCTGATGTTCCCCGAAAACTTTGAACTCAGCGGACGATATAGGATATCCTGAAACGTCATAAAGCCGTTCTCACTATTTTTATCCTTTTCGTAAGCAACCATTTCGAGCCGGTTCCTCAGCTCTAAGGCTTTAGAGATCTTATAATTAAACTCGAGTCGATAGTTCTGCTTTTTTACGTCAACCAGGTAGTTCATCACATAGTCCCCAGCATCATTTTCTTCTTTTTGCTCGTATTTATATCTCAGGATGATATTCGTCCGCTTGGAAGGCGAATGAGAAAATTGTGAAAGGAACTCATGCCCAGATGATGGTGCGTCGACCCTGAATCGCAGCCAGGGAAATTTGAAAAAGTCCGCGTAAAAATTAAACTCTGTTTTTTTGCCGGGCGAAATCACCAATCCGGAATAAAAGCCCTTTTCATTTACCGCATTAGTACCCTCTGATACAGCCTGATTAAAAAACGAGTGATAATTTTTTTGATAATTTCTCTGAAATACGATCAGAGAAACTTTAGGAGAGATACTCGCCAGAACGCCGTTTAAAAAAGCGGTGCCACTACCGAAGCTTTTTGCAGCTTCGCCAAAAAAGTAGAAATTGCGCCAGCTGTAATTGTAATACGCCCCCAGGTTGGTAAGTTTATCGGAAGCAAATCCGGCAATAGAGTAACCGCTATTATTTTTATCAAAAGGATGTCCGAACATCGTTTGATAGGCAGTCAATCCCAGTCTCCATCCGCCATCGGCGAATTGAAGATTGGCTCCATACACCTTTTGTATAATGGCTTTTTGAGTCTCAATTTCACTACCTGTACGATGGAAACCCGTGGTATTCAACGATGATATGCTCTTAGCTCCATCTACCTCATCAACACGGCCGTCTAAATTTCGAATAGAAACAAATGGCGTAAAGTCCCAGTTTCGAAAATTCACTGTAGCCGAGACGCCCCTTAAGAATAATACTTCATTTGTGGAAGAATACGGCCTTAAGCCAATGTTGTTCTTTGTGATTGCCGCCACAGCCGCTCCTTTTCCAAAGCTCAATCCCGACCACATAGTCAATCCCTGACCGAATTGCAACGAGTAGTCGCCTAGAACCAGTTTCCTGAGACGACCTTTTCCTTTAAAGCTGACGTTGGCTGAATAGAAATCGAATCCCTGAGTTTGTGCCCCGGAAAAGAAAGCCTCGCCCGGATCTTTTTCCATGGTAATAGCTGCCGATAAAGACTCTCCATAATTATATCGGTAGCGACTTAAGAAGCGCTGAGGACTGCCTGCATAACCTGAGCCCGTAGAATTTTCGCCTGATTCATAGCCCTTCTGTTTGTGTAACACCTGAGCATAGGTAAACATCCATTCAGCCTTTCCCTTGTTAAAAAGATTTTTGAGATTAAGCTCCGGGAAAGTCGAGGCATCACTAAGCGTACAGAAGGGGATTAGTCGTTTTATTGCTTCGTCATCAAACGCTGATATCGATTGAAGCTCCAGAAGTTCGATAAGCGGTCCGTTTTTATTTCGATATTCTATAAGGGATTGAATCTGAAGCGGTGTTAAAAACATCAATTCCTGTAGCTGTTCCAGGGATACTTTGTTAAGGTTAAATGGATTTTTCTGGTAATGATTTAACCGTTCCTGTAATTCAGAATAATCGAAATCTTCCGTTGCTGTCTCGGATAATGATTCGATAATATTTTCAATAAGATGATCATTACTCTCTTGGGCCCTGAGTTTGATGGCAACCACCGACAGGAAGCCGGTAAATAACAAAACCTTAAAATTCATAGCTTAATGCTACCTGAGGAGAAAATCCCAGAGTTGGATGTGAAGATGCCGTCGCATCGACTTTTAAGTCGTTTAATTGATAACCGACGCCCGCAAATTGCCGGAACGGATTTATCGACATGCCCCCTCTGAAAGACAGCCAGCTGATGGCTGCGTATTCCAGGCCATATCTAAAATCAGAAGTCCCGGCTAATTCCTTGATCGCTCCACCATTAAACAGTACCTTATCGCTAAATCTATATGAAGCTCCAAATTCCAAACGTACCGGGATTGCTGCATCAATCTGAGTATCGTAGCCCCTGCGGTTAGGGTTAGCGATGTGAGTTCCTAAAATTAACCTGTCATTAATGGTGTATTGCAACCCAAATTCTACCGAATACGTCTGTGTACTGCCATAATCAGCAATTTTCACCTGATGAAGATTGACGTTAGCAGCGGCAGAAATTGTCCCAAAGCTTTTTGCATAAGTAAACCCTATTTTCTGTTCACTATAGGCGGAGAATCCATAGTTCTGCAAACTCAAACCAAGGATGTTACGGCCAAAAGGATACACGAGTACCGCCGATTGAGTATTTAGTTCAGGATTTAGATAGCTATTACGGTAAGATACCGAGGCCACAGGATTTTTCAACGCTGTAATGCCAGATTGATTAGCTTGCAAACTCCAGGCATCCTGCAAGGCAACACCAATATTCCCAAGCGCTGTGATTCGCGGGCCTAAATTAATATCTTGTGAAAATACAGGTAGTGCAAAGCCCCAAAAGACACATAAAGCACTTAGGTAGAGACGCTTCATGGGTTGAAAGTATAAATTTTTAAATTAAAATGAAATAAATTCTAATTCTTGCGTTACATTAGGCATACGATAGCATCTAACAAAAATTAACATAACGACATGAAAAAACTTATTTTAAGCGCTGCTTTGGCACTATCCGTCACTCTGGGCTTTTCGCAAAAGAAAATTACTGAAGGCAGCATCACTTACCAGGTAGAATACGAAGTTCCGGCGAATATGCAGGCGATGAAGGCTTCCCTGCCCACTGAAGTTAAAGTTTATTTTAAAGGAGATTCCACGTCTGCGTCGAACAAAAGTGCCATGTATTCAAGCAACTTGATTATGAATCCGAAGACAGAGTATCAGCGGTTGCTGCTTGAAATTCCGATGATGAATAAAAAGCTGTCGGTGAGATTTACTCCGGACGATATCGAAACTATGAAGGAAAGCTTTCCGGAACTTACATTTACAGAGGGTGCAGAGACGAAGTCAGTTGCGTCATATACCGGCAAAAAATATACAGTAAGCGATAAAAAAACCGGGAAAAGTGCTGATGCTTATTTCACTAAAGAAATCGAAATTCCGGCCAATTCACTAACCCAGTATTTTGACAAACAATACGGCTTTCCCTTAGAATTTACTACTTCCCAGCAAGGAATGACAGTGAGAGCCCTAGTGAAAGAAATAAAAGAAGAGAAGGTCCCGGCCGGATCGTTTTCTGCAAGCAAAGACTATGAGGAGATCTCATTCAGCCAGCTTCAGGGAATGATGGGAAGAAGATAATTTTCGCGGAAAAAATTAAAGGAGGGCTTCGGCCCTTTTTTTATGAGGAAAAATTTCCTTTTAGGGTTCTCAATGTTATTGAAATCCTTTTCTCTTCTACCGGCAATATGCTGTGCTGCCAGTCGGTTCGGGCCGCACCTGCAATTACATACAAAGACCTTCGCCTAACGGGCAACGAAATAAGTGATTGTCTGCTTCGCTTCTCTTCACCATGTGGCCGAAACCTGAACGTACAATCCGACAACAAAGAAATTCCGGCTATTAGTTCGAAGGGAGGCGCATCGCGGTGCCAGTTAATTACGGCGTTTGCCGGATATTCAGTAAATAATATCTCGGCAAAACTTTCGGGTTTTAGCGCTAAAAAACGGGTAACTTTTTCGATTAAGCCGTCGAATCTCGCAGGTATGTCTTTACCTTTAGAAAGCGTACGGCGGTCAAAGCTCCAATCGTAACCGAAACTGGCTGTTTTCCGCTTAGCTTCATAACCCTGAAAAACAAAAGTTTTTAGTTGGAGAGACGATATTTCGTTAAGGAGATCATTTTCCTCCTGTTGGTTGATAAATTCAGGAAAATATTGAAAGCCCCGGGGTCCGGTAGTTTCAAGAGAGAATAAAGTGTCCATTCCATTTTTAGAGAAAAAAACATGCCAGCGAATTGTCGCTGCAAGTGGCAACGTTTCCTTGAATTAAATACCGATTTGACTGACGGCTTTAGCGTCGAATCGTCTCTGAAGGGACGACCTCATGAATGCTCTTGTTTAATGCTAGACTAATGTTAGCTAAAACTAATGTTATTAACATGCTATGATTAAATAAAAACGGAAACAGGCAACCGATCTAATCTGCCTGGCGTACCTGAAGGTAAAACCATCAGATATGAAAATCAAGTTAACTAACCGGCTGATTGCTGCCTTGACCGTAACAGCCTTCTTAACGTTTCCTGCTTGTAAGAAAGACAAAGATCCGGTAGATAACACCAAAAAGGTTACCGTACAGCTCTCCGGAATGCAGGAAGTACCACAAAACAACAGTACAGGTACTGGTACCGCGCAAATTACGTTCGACCCGGTTGCTAAAACCATTGCATATTCGCTGGTCTGGCAGCTAGGCAGCAGTACAGCTACCACATCTAACATGCACTTTCATGGGGCAGAAGATGGATCAGATCTAAAAAGTTCACCTGTAACCATTGGCATTACAGGCTTTGCAACAGGCAGCTCCGGTTCTCTTTCTGGTGTAACACGTGCATTAACTGATGTAGAAGTTAATCAATTACTTACTGGAAAATGGTATCTCAACATTCACAGTTCTACTGTTGGCTCCGGCGAACTGCGTGGTAATATCAAATTTAATTAAGTACAAGTCTTGGTTCCACTCAAGATATTTAGCTTATTCAACAGCTATTACTTGGGTGGTTTTTTGTTATAGGACAGCTGTAGATAAGTGTTAGTACTGACTATTAAATCCATATAAAATCGGGTGTAAAACTAAGAGGGCCTCGTACAAAAAAGCCCTGGCATATGCCGGGGCTTTCAATTAAAGTGATAAGGTTGATCTCTAAAACAGAACGTAATGAAATGCGAACCACTCATCTTTCGTGCCATCGTAGCTTGTACCAAACCATACTCCCTTCGAAATATCGTCAGGGAAAGCTTTTACTACTTTTAGCACCTGAGTTTTTGGACTCATCCAATGATCTCCGTTTTGTATAAGCGTGTTAGATCCGCTTAGAGTTATCTCATTAGTTGCCTGACTGATAGAAAAGGTACCCGTCGAGATAACACCTTGTTGACTTTTGGTGTATTTCAGACCGTCTTTTTCAAACCTGACCCATGAAGTTGGAGAAGTTGAAATGGCGGTCCAATTATCGTCCCAGCCCCAGTTGTAAGAGCTACTGGCACCTGTTGTCCAGCCTTTGCCTTTGGCCAGCCAGTCTACAGGGTTACCCGTACCATCGAGCTTCCAAACACGGCTAAATCCACCGGTGATGAAATTTACCAATCCATCTGCAGCGAACTTTGGATTAAACCCAGGATCGGAAGCCGGAACCGCGGGCGGAGGAGCTACCCAGGCGTCGCTAAATGACTTTGACAGGAAGTTAAGAACCTGAACTTCATCTTTGCTTTTATGTTTACCTGCAAGCTGCATGGTGTTTTCATTTAGCGATATTATTTTCCACTCATAGATGCTTGCCATGTCGGTATGAGTGTAAGACACCCCCAGTGGACTGGCTCCAGATGTAGTGAGCTTTAGGTTAGCTGCGTCTACCATAAAAGTTCCTGTCTCAGCACCTAATCCTCCTATCCCGGCATGATTTGCTGTAAAAACCGCGCCGCCTTTTAAACTGAAAGTCATGCTGCCATGGTCTTTCTTTTCCGCTGCCCATGTGTCTGACGTGTAAGTAGGATTATAGGTCCAGCAATTGCAGCCCGCAGAGGGTTCAACTTTGGTCCACTCAACTTCACCACTCGGCATTGTTGTGCCATAAGCAATCTGAGTACCGGCAAAATATATCGGGCTCGAGAAAACCTTTTTATCGCCGTTGGCATTTACATCAAGCACCCAGGTTTTTTCAAAACCGGGACCACCGCCTGTAAGCAGCTTCCAAACCGGATCATTCACATACTTTAGTTCATTTTGGGTAACTTTAATCAACTTAGGAGTTGCTTCTACAATTCCTCCTGCTGTCATTACAGAAAACTTAATGTTGTAATCGCCCTGGAAAGCATAACGAACTGTATCCCGATCGCGACTTGATTTTCCGGTAACATAATCCCACATCGCAACCGTGCCCGGGGTTTTGTTTACTAAAATAACTGTATTACCTCCCGGATCGACAGAGAGGTCCTGTATTACCTCAAACTGAACCTGGGATTTATCCGGCAGGGCTCCCAGGCTGTATTCTTCCTTTTGACAGGCGGAGAACAATGACACTGCAGCGAGCAGAATCAGTGAAACATTTTTTAAGAATCTCATATTTCAAAATTTATATGTTAGTTACTTTTCGATTATTTACCAACCGATGTTTTGCTTTAAAACACCATTTGATAATTTTATCTGAGCGTCTGGAATCTGTTGAAGGCCCTTTGTTTCGTTGATCTTGGATGCCAAAATTGTTTTAGTTGCTGCTATACCACCATTTAAAACCGGATAATTATTTTCCGCAATTGTGGAGGCTGCTATGCTAACTCCCTGACGAAGAAGATCCCAATAACGAATCCCTTCGCCAGCAAACTCGAAACGGCGCTCATTGAGGATATTTGCTTTTGATACTGCCTGTGCAGCATAGTTAGATTTATAAGCACGCTGTCTGACTTCGTCAAAGTATTGCTGAGCTTTCGGGCTCTCCAGTTCGGCTGCCATTAATAAAACGTCCGCGTAACGGATTGAAACATAATCCTGATATTGCGAAATCAAGAAACTGCCTTCTCCTTTTCCAACTGTAGTACTTGAGTTATCAGGGTTAGACAAGGGTGTATATTTTTTATTGGTATATCCGGTATACTCGCGTTGATCCGCTCTTTCTTTAGTACCAAAAGGTATAGATTCACCTGCTAGAGACACTATACTAGCTGCTTTTCTACTGTCGTTAGCTGCATACGCATTCCATAACTTAGGATTTACGGTATTTGCGCCCCAGCCTGCTCCATACGGGAAAAAGTTTACACCACGCATACCATTCATAACCATCCAGTGATTACCGTCGAGATTACCGTTATAATCACTCAAATAAGTATACTTTATAGCAAATACTGTTTCAATATTGTTCTCTCCTGCATAGTTATCTCCAGAAACCGGCCATAAATTGGCAAAATCCGGCACAAGAGAATGCCCGCTATTGGAGATCACATCTTCAAGGTAAGTAAGAGCCTCTGCTTTGGTGGTTACTCCAGCTAAATCTGGTTTTGCATAGTATCCTGTATAATAAAGGAAAACCCGACCAATCAGAGATTCAGCAGCCCATTTGGTCACCCTTCCACGATCAGCAGCAGGTTGAGCTGCATAAGTAACAGCTGGTAAATTTGCGGCAGCAAATTCTAAATCTGAGGCAATTAACTTATATACTTCCTCTGAATTTGCTTGCGGAACATTTTCGGTAGTTGGTTCAGTAATCAACGGTATGTTACCAAACAGGCGAACCAAGTCAAAATAAAGGTATGCTCTTAAGAATCTTGCTTCAGCTTCGTATTGGCTTTTCAAGGCGGTATTACTACCCCATTCGATTTGGCCAATTTTACTGATAAGCATGTTGCAACGGTAGATAGCGGCATAGCCGGTATTCCAATTATTAGAATAGAACGACACGTCTGCCGGAGAGCGTTGTTTATCGAATTCATCGATCATCTGGAAACTAAAACCATCTGCATTTCCGGTACCACCAAAAGCATTATCCGACAAAGTTTCACCAATCAGCGCTATAAAGCTTGAGCTATTACCCGCCCGTTGAAGGCCGTCATAACAACCAACTAAAGCACTAAATCCATCATTCGGTGTTTTATAAAAATTCTGTTCGGTCACACTGGTAAGATCCTCCACATCCAGGAAATCTTTTTTGCAACCCGCGAAAACCACGAATGACATCGCCAGCATATATATTTTATAGGTTCTCATAATTCCTTTTTATAAATAAGTTTAAAATTTAACATTAGCACCTAATAAGAAGGTTCTTGGGCGAGGATAGTACCCAAAATCAACACCGGAAGAAAATTGTTGCCCCAGGTCGTTATTGCTATCGCCATAACCCAACTCTGGATCCATTCCGTTGTATTTGGTGAATGTATACAGGTTAAGAGCAGATGCATACAGCCGTACTTTACTTAAATAACTCTTTTTTATAACCCTTGAAAGATCGTAACCTAAAGTAACGTTGTTAATTCTCAGAAAATCACCATCGTGGATGTAGAGGTCTGAAATTTTGGACCAGTTACGACCGTCTTCAGTTACGCGTGGCATCGTATTAGAAGTTCCGGCACCGTGCCAACGATTTAAAATAGCTGCAGACCAGTTCGCTGTTGAACTTCCTGGTTGTCTCCATGCCTGAAAAATTTGATTTCCCATAACTCCCGATGCAAGAACGCTGAAATCAAATCCTTTAAATCCGGCTGATAAGTTAATACCGAGAGTGTAATCGGGATTTGGATCACCAATCATAGTTCTGTCTGCGTCGCCAATAAGTCCGTCGTCATTTAAATCCATAAAACGGACGTCCCCGGGAGCAGCTGACGGCTGAATTACCTTGCCTGCTGATGATCTATGAGCATTTATTTCTTCGGGCGTTTGGAAAATACCATTTGTTTTATACCCTATGAAATAGCCAACGGGCATACCATTTTGTGCACGGTAGTATTCTCCTGAATTGTCATAAACCACACCGGGCCCGCTAATTATTCCGCTCGTGGTAGCGATATTTCCAATAGTATTTTTATTGTAAGAACCGTTCACTCCAATTGAATAAGTAAAATCGCCGGCTCTGTTATTGTAAACCACAGCCAGCTCGACACCCGAGTTCTTAACATCACCGCCATTAGTAAATGGAGCCCCTGCGCCTGCTGTAGCTAAAACTTCTGGCACTATTAACCAGTCCTTGGTATTTTTAACATAGTAATCGAAATTCAGGTCGACTTTGTTGAAGAGGCGAGAGTCAAACCCAAAGTTTATTTGTTCTGATGTTTCCCATTTCACATTCCTGTTTCCTAGCCTTGTAGGAGCTGCTCCAGGTACGTTGAATTCATTCCCCTCTCCGTTACCAAAAATATACTGTGTGTTATTAAATCCGATTGGCGCATTGTATTGATTATCCGATATATTTTGGTTACCTACCTGACCATAGCTTGCACGTAACTTAAAATAATCTAACACTTTGTTATTAACCAGGAATGGTTCGTTAGTAACGATCCATCCGGCAGAAACAGATGGATAGTACCCCCAGCGGTTTTCAGGTGCAAACCTGGAAGACGCATCTGCACGGAAGGTAGCATTAAACAGATAGGTTTCCTTAAAGTTATACTGAAGCCTTCCAAAATATGACAGTTGCTTATTTTCCGAGGGGTTGCCTTCTGCTCTCGTCACATCTGTGGTATTTTTTGTATTGTTCAGATACGCGTGTTCGAAATCAGTGAACCTTGCATCTGTATTTTCCCCGCTCATATTTGTGCCCCTGTAGGCTATGACCGAGGAACCAAGCATCGCATCAAAGTTGTGAGATTTTGTTAGGTTGAATTTATAGGTCAGTAAATTATCAAATTGTAAAGTCCTGCCCTTAAACATAGACTGCGAAATGCGCGATTGTCCTACCGGGACAAAGTCGTAGAGCGAAAGTTCATACTCTGGTCTGAAGGAACGGTAATCTGATGCGTTAAAGTTCAGGCCAAGGCTTGTTCTGAATGTCAAACCTTTAATTGGTTGAACGGAGGCATATAAATCACCAAAGACGTTTTGATTATTGCTTAGATTATTGCTGTTATAAATCATTGATGCGTAGGGATTAGCCTCCGCATTAGTCCAAACTTTGTTAGCTGCGTAATCATTGGGATTAAAATAATTGCCCTGTGCATCATACATAGGTAAAAAAGGACTTACATTAAACGCGCCCCGCAGGGTATTGCTGTAGAGATTACCTACCTGGATACCATTATTCTGGCGGGCAATAAAATTCAGATGCTGTCCAACCACCACTTTATCCTGGTATAATTTATGCTCGGTATTGATTTTGAAACCATAACGTTTATAGTTTGAATGATCTCTTCCTCCAACTATACCTGCCTGGTCTGTATACGATAAAGAAGCTGAATAAACTGACCCTGCACTAGCTCCCTGAATCCCCAGCACATGATTTTGTGTTCCAGCATCAGTAAACATCTGATCGAGCCAGTTGGTACCGGTGCCTAATTTGGCAAGTGAATCGTTCGAAAAGTGCGGCGCTTTACCAGAATTAACTAAAGCCTCGTTATAAATAGTAGCAAGCTCTCTTGCGTTTAGTAATTGAGCCTTCCGGGCTACCTCCTGGGTTCCGGTATAGGTATCAAAGGTAATTGTAGGGCGCTGGCCTGCTTTGCCGGTTCTTGTTGTAACCAAAATAACGCCGTTAGCTGCCTGAGCACCGTAAATGGCTGCTGAAGCTGCATCTTTTAGTACATCGATAGACTCAATATCAGCAGGATTTATATTGTTTATATCTGCCCCCACCAAACCGTCAATTACATATAATGGATTCGGATTGCTGATAGTACCCCTTCCCCTGATAACAACATTGATACCCGAACCCGGCTGACCGGATGTAGTGGTAATTACGGCTCCCGGCGTTTGACCCTGCAACGCCTGCAGAGCATTGGTTGTACTCTGTTCCTGGATATCCTCTCCCCTAACCTGAAAGTTGGCCCCTGTAGTAAGTTTCTTCTTCTGTACACCGTAACCCACATTTACAACCACCTCAGAAAGTGATGTAACGTCGGTAGCAAGCGAAACATCAATCACATTGCTGTTCCCTATTCTTATTTCCTGTGTTTTCAAACCGATGGAAGTAAAAACAAGTACATCTCCGGCGCTGGCCGTGATGCTGTAATTACCATTTACATCCGTTGTTACGCCTATAGCTTTGTCTTTGATTTTTACCGATACACCTGGCACCGGCAGATTATCATCCGCGCTGATGACCGTGCCCGAAATTTTCTTTTCCTGTGAATAGCCGGGATGACTAATCATCAGTACAGAAACTAATGTCCATAGAAAGACTAAAACCTTTCGTGTTCTACTGATTTTCATTGTTATTGCTGGTTTATTTAGTTAAGATATTGGTTATTCTTTTCTCCGTTATGCTTATGGGTTCATTCATGGAGACGCCTGCTTGAATTGTAGTAAAGTTTGGTTCATATTAAGTTGTTAGGTGAATAATTTTAAATTCATTCTTTCTCTCCAGACTGTCTCCAAATTCAAGCATCGCGGTTTCCTTCTACAACTCCTTTATGGGGAATTAACTTACCATTATTCGCGATATTCAATGAGAAGGTTGCATCTCGGGACAATAAATTGGTTTATTTAATTGGTTTGATGATTACTTATGCTAAAAGCCCTTTTCTTTAGCTCTCAAGTGTTTCATCAAAATAAAATTAGCAATTAGCCAGTAACGGTATGTTTACAAATAGGGGCTCAAATGTTAACACAGCACAACACACTGAATAACAAGTACATACACATCATAAAAGATTGATTTTGGTATTCACTTCCTTTTCGCCGCATCCCTCGATGCGAGAACTGCAAACGAAAATTCTTAATCGCAGGTCTTCAGCGACTCAGATTTGATCTGTAGATTTTAATTGCCTTTACAAAAGCGGCGGCGATGTTAGGATAGTTTAAATGGTTGATCAAAAATGCAAGGTCTTCTTTATTTGAGATAAAACCCAACTCAATTAAAATTGCTGGCGACTGATTTTGATTCAAGACGGCCAATGACTTTTCCTTAATGCCTCGCAGATTGATCCCCCGAAGTTCTGAAAGTTGCTGCTGGAAAGCCAGGGCTAGCCGCTTACTCTTTCCGGAGTATTCCTCGCTGCGTTCCATATGGTTTGTTGTATAGATTTCTATTCCCTTGATCATAGAGCGAATGCCTTCACCAACAGTATCAGCAACAGTGTTAGCATGCAATGAAATGAAGACATCACCTTTTACCAGTGCACGCTGCGAAAGCGACACAAATTCATCTCGTTCTCTGGTCATCACCACGTCAAAGCCCTCCTGTTCCAGCCGGGTCTTAACTGCCTTGGCAATAGATAATACCAGATGCTTTTCAGAAATCGCACCAGCCCTGGTGGCGCTGTCTCTACCACCGTGGCCGGGGTCGAGCACAACACGGAATTTCATCGCTGTTGTTCTTTTGAGCGTGTCGGCCAAGATCTCATCTCTTGCAGAAACAAAAAAAGGGAAAATTAAGAACGCCAATAAACACCCTACTACAAAACCAGTTTTTTTAACCATCATCTAACTCTATACTTCTGTACTCAAAAAAAGTTTGAGAAATCCAGCGTATCCAAAATAAGACTTTTTTAAATGCATAGATTTCGCCTAAGTCATTTATACGGGAGCTGCAAGGCCACCATTAACTAGCCCAGAAAAATAGAAATCCTTTCGTCTCTGTAGTCCTTAACGTTCCGGATACGTGACTGACATAATGGCAAAACCGGTATATATGTATCTAATAATCAGTAATAAAAAGCGATAACATAAACAATAAATTAACATGAGAAACTGCTATTAAAATATTGTAACTTTTAAATGTAAACCTCGTTCAATAACGATAGACTAACCGCTATTGTGATGATGAAACCCGACCAACCGCTACATAGAATTGTATATGTAAGCACCTCTGTTGACCTGCTCGCAGAAGAACAACTTGAGGAAATACTCTCGGTGAGCCGAAAAAATAATTCAGAAAAAGATATCACGGGAATTTTGGTGTATAACGACGGTAACATTTTGCAAGTTCTGGAGGGAAGCAAGAAGGACCTTCATACTCTGTACGGTCAAATCAGCCAGGACCATAGGCACTATGGATGCATCATTTTGCAAGACACCCCTTCAGAAACCAGAAGCTTCGCCGACTGGTCCATGGGTTTTAAATCAGTTTCGCACATCGAGTTTATTCAATTAGAAGGCTACTGGGACCTGAGGAGCAAAAACATGCCGCTTATCAATGACGACTCAGAAGGAACAATCCGGAATATCCTAAACATATTCGTTGAACAGACCCGCTAATCGCTCCGCAAAGGTTTACCACTCAATACTTTATCACCTATTCAATTTTGTAAAAACAGATACAAGCAGTATATTTGCACCAGCCTATCCGAGGCTTGATGAGTTATAGAGATACTGCGACGAGCAAGCTTCTCTTTTTTTGTTGACCCCTAAACGGGACTTATTTTTTACAATTGAAACTAATCTTATTTAGCCTCATCATGGGGCTTGCAACAATTGAAGTATGTGCAGACGTAATCCATATTGTCATAAACGGACAGTACGAGATGATTCAGAAACAAACCATCCGGCGGTTGCTCTATTTCCTTGCTATCCCTATAGAAGTAGTTCTCTTCGTTGTTAACGTGCTGGTTTATAAAAAGACAGGTATAGTTCTGTTTTAGAATACGTTATTATTTTTATTTTATAAAACAATCTTCCCTCCTCCCGTTAAAAACGCGTCGAGTTAACGAACTTGTTACTGTGTTTATGATATATTATGAAAACAGTAATTTAGCTTAGTGAATCGTTTTAAACCAATTAACCCGCTTTACATTTAATGGACCAGCGAGCTCACAGCCCACGATTCGGATAGATGAGCTTATACACGCTTTACGGCGGTTAAAAGACACAATTTCTAATGAAAAAATTCAGCATAAGCCGTCGCGAATTTGTTAAATCTTCAACCCTGGTTGCCGCTTCACTACCTCTAAACTCGGCCTTTGCGTCGCTGATGAATGGTCATACCAGCCCTATCGCACAGGGCCCCGTAAACCTTAATTGGTTAGACGGCACAATACCAAGTTTGTCGGCAGGCGCTACATGGGGTGTACCCTGGCCCAAAGGTCAACTGAAAAAAAATGCCGGTTTTACCGCAGAAACACCTTCAGGAAGCAAAATCCCTCTGCAGTCATGGCCACTGGCCTACTGGCCCGACGGTTCGCTAAAATGGACAGGGCACGCACTAGGCGCCGAAACAGGCAAAGCCAAAAACCTTCGCCTTTTACCAGGCAAACCCTCCGTACCAGCAACACCCCTAAGGGTTACCGAGAGCGCCGACTTTATCGACATCAACACCGGTATCATTTCATGCAGGGTTGAAAAAAAGGGAAACACTGTAATTTCATCTCTTTCAAGGGAAGGAAAAGAAACTGCAACCAAGGGCCGACTGGTATTATTGTGCCAGGATAAAACAGAGCCTGGCGACGACGGAACAATCAGAACGGAGCAATTTATCGGTGAAATATCGTCTGTGGTGGTGGAGCAAAAAGGCAACGTACGATCTGTAGTAAAACTAGAAGGAAGACACACTAACACACAGGGAACCGGGTGGCTATCTTTTATAATTCGACTGTATTTCTATGCCGGCGCCGAGTCGGTCAGGATCATGCATACCATCATTTACGATGGCGACGAAAATAAAAACTTCATCAAGGGCATCGGCTTAAGATTCTCGGTGCCGCTTCAAGAGGAATTACACAATCGGCATGTCCGATTCGTTGGAGAAGGCAATGGCGTATTCGCGGAAGGCGTAAGGGGATTAAGCGGACTGAGGCACGGCCCTGGCAGAGAGGCTTCTCTAGCGCAGGTAGACGGAAAAAAAGCGGTGATCACCGGCGATGGGATTGACGACCTTCAATATATTCCAGCCTTTGGTGATTATACCCTGTTTCAGCCCAATGCCGATTCTTTCGGGATAAGAAAGCGAACCAAGACAGGTCATTCCTGGTTAAACTCCGACCAGGGCAAACGCGCTTCAGGAACAGCCTTCCTTGGCGGCCCCTCGGGCGGTGTGGCCTTTGGGATACGTAACTTTTGGCAGAGTTATCCTGCTCAGCTTGACATCAGGAATGCTGCAACAGATACTGGTGAAATCACTATGTGGGTTTGGGCGCCAGACTCACCGGTCATGGACTTACGCTTCTATCACGACGGGATGGGCCAGAACACCTACGAGAAACAACTACGGGGTCTGGAAGTAACCTACGAAGATTACGAACCCGGCTTCGGAACGCCCAACGGCGTATCCCGCACCAGCGAAATGATGATATGGGCGCTTCCTTCCACTCCCTCACGTGCCCGGCTGGTAGAGATCGCCGACACTGTACGAAACCCTCCTATGATCGTCTGCGAGCCTCAATACTACAAAAACATGGAAATTTTTGGGGGAATATGGGATCTTCCGGACCGCTCCACACCCGAGAAGAAGGAAATTGAAGACAAACTCGACTGGTATTTCGATTTCTATAAAAATGAGATCGATCAGCGTAAGTGGTATGGATTCTGGAACTATGGAGACGTGATGCATAGCTATGATCAGGACAGACATGTGTGGAAATACGATATAGGTGGATTTGCATGGGACAATTCCGAGCTTTCAACTGATCTGTGGCTTTGGTACTATTTTCTCCGCACCGGACGCCCTGACGCCTTCAGGATAGCTGAAGCTATGACCAGGCACACGGGCGAAGTGGATGTCCATCACACAGGGCCCTTCGCACCGCTCGGCTCTCGACATAATGTAATGCACTGGGGATGCAGCGCGAAGCAACTACGAATCAGCACTGCTACTAATCGCAGGTATTATTATTATCTGACAGCAGACGAGCGCGTGGGCGATCTTATGCGCGAACAGGTGAACGCAGATAAAACCCTCCTGGTGATTCAGCCCAACCGGAAAGTTCGTCGCGGAAAGCAAACCGAACCCAATCCCGACGGTGCCTTCGCAAATATTGGCTTCGGAACGGATTGGGGAGCACTTGCAGGTGCGTGGCTCACCGAATGGGAGCGCAGTGGAGATCAAAAAGTGAGAGATAAACTGCTTAACAGTATGCGCACAATCGCCGCTCAGCCGCATGGCTTTTTTTCCTCGGGAGGAATGATGGAGCTGGCCACCGGAAAGTTCACCATCACAACAGGTAACCAGGTAGGCGCATCACATTTAAGTGCGGTATTCGGCCTTGTAGAAGTATGTGCCGAATTGGTTAAAACAGTTGATATGCCAGAGTTTGAGAAAGCATGGCTGCAATATTGTGAACTATATAACGCCTCGGCCGAAGAACAGAGCAAAGAATTGGGACGGGCACTTGGGTCTCTGAATCTGGCCCAAAGCCACTCAAGGCTCACAGCCTTTGCTGCGAAACGCAAACAAGACGACCAGCTCGCCAAACGTGCATGGAACGAATTCAAGCATTCGAAAGGTGGCATAACAGCCGACTTTACCCCGAAGACAGAACGCATCCTCGGCCCCTTGGTACTTAACCCGATAAACGAAGCCCGCGGCGTTTCTACAAATTCAGCAGCACAATGGGGATTATCTGCCATTCAATGCCTGGCACTTATAGGAGATAAAATATAGCACCGGCCAGCCGGGATTTAAAAATAGCCCGGCTGAGCTCTATCTGGCAATCTCAATCTTAACTTTCTTATTCTTGATCTTCTCTCCTCGTAACGAACCAGTTAACGTCTGTATTTTTTGTCGCTTAACCGCAACATAGGAAGAATGGTCTAACACCTCAATCAAACCCAGATCCTCTTTAGACAACTTTCCCTTCTGGAGTAATAATCCCACAATATCTACCTTGTTAACCTTATCTTTCTTACCCGCAGCAATATAAAGCGTGGCCCATTCCGATTGTTGAGGAAGATGGTTATCGCTGTTTAGCTTCTCAACGTGTGGCATTTCCTTCAGATAAACCGGCATTTCCTCTTCAGTCATAATCAAATACGAAGTTCCGCCTGCATTCATTCTGGCGGTGCGCCCGTTACGATGTAAAAAGGCCTGCTCATTGTGCGGAAGCTGATAATGAATAATGTATTCTATTTCAGGAATATCCAAACCCCTGGAAGCCAGATCGGTAGTTATTAGCAGGTTATGACTTCCGTTTCTAAACTTTATAAGGGCAAGCTCCCGGTCTTCCTGTTCCATGCCGCCATGAAAAATATCGTGAGACAAACCTTTCTCAAATAGCAGATCGCTTATCCGCTCGACAGCCTCACGATGGTTGCAAAAAATGAGCGTTGGCTTTGCGCCAATCGTACAAATGAGAGAAAAGAGAATTTCCAGTTTATCTGCAGGATTGGCGAGAACCGCTTTAAGCTCGAGTTGCTGGCCTGGCGTATAGGCTTCAAGAAAATTGACCTCAACTGGGTGCTTGAGGCCTGCAAATGCAGGAATCTGTTGCATATGAGTCGCCGAAGTAAGAATTCGCCGGTCTAAAGCAAGCAGCCTGTTAATGATGTAAGCCATATCCGTTTCGAAGCCAAATTCAAGGGCTTTGTCAAACTCATCCAACACCAGAGTCTTAATTTCAGCTAGCCGAAAATTCTCGTTTCTGATATGATAAGCAAGTCGACCGGGTGTACCTACGAGCACGGAAGGGGGCTGCGACAAATTATTTTTCTCAATTTTCGTATTATGTCCGCCATAGCAGCAGTTTATTTTATAACCGGTACCCATAGCCTTAAACACCTGTTCAATCTGGAGAGCCAATTCTCGTGATGGAACAATGATCATTGCCTGCACGCCTTCTACCCCCGCTTTTAAACGCTTCAATACGGGCAAGAGAAAACCCAGCGTTTTTCCCGAACCGGTGGGAGACAGAAGAATCATATCATTCTTTCCGGCGGCATCTATCGCAGCGATCTGCATTTTATTTAGGCTGCTAATGTTCAGGTTCTCTAAAGCAATTTCAATCATATAGCCTGCAAAGGTAGTCCAAATAGCGCAAGACCCGTTATATCGCACCATTCAATTACAAGTGGATTTCTAACAAGTTCCATTTACTGTTATCTTGGGCCACGTTATACCTTAGTTTTTTTGCGATGATTTGGTACGAAGAAGAAGTAAAACATTTAGAGAGAGAGGGTAAAAATCTAAAATACCGGCCCGATACGGCATTTTACGGAAGCTCTTCCATCAGGCTATGGCACTCACTCTACGACGATTTTCAACCCTACAAACCCGTAAATCTCGGATTTGGAGGGTCTACTCTCGCCGCCTGCGTATGGTATTTTGAACGCATATTTCACCATTATCATCCTGGGTCAATCATTATCTATGCTGGTGATAACGACCTGGGCGACGGCAGGCACCCTGAAGAAGTATTTATTTTTTTTCAGCAGCTGGTGGTTAAAATAATGGCCCGGTACGGAGATATTCCATGTTATTATATCTCGATTAAGCCCAGCCTTACCCGCTGGAATATTATAGAAAGCCTGAAATTCACCAACTATCTTATTGAAAATGAGATAAGCCGGATGAATAATAACTGGAACTTTGTAAACACCTACAACAGAATGGTAGACAAGAACGGCTACCCTAAAAAAGAATACCTGGATAATGATGACTTGCATTTAAACAAAGAGGGATACGAGCTGTGGAAACAAATCTTGCTTTCCAAGCTTTCACATGGTAACATCTAACAACGGCTTTGTCAATCTGAGAGAATGAACCGCGAGTATTACAAATGGTATAGTCCAGTCCTGGAAAAGGATATGGAACTGCTGGTTTTTGGACATAGTGGAGCATGTGTACTGTTCTTTCCACCACGTACCGGCCGGTTTTATGAGTATGAAAACTGGCGACTGATAGAAACGCTACAATCGAAAATAGAGCAAGGCTTTTTACAGGTATATTGTGTTGACAGTATAGACGTAGAGAGTTTTTATAGCGAGGGTACCTTCCCCGACAGAAAGATGGCCCGCCATCTGCAATATGAGCAGTATATATTAAACGAGGTGCTACCGCTTATGCACTATAAAAACCCCGGCTCGTATATGATTGCTGCGGGCTGCAGCATGGGAGCCTATCATGCAGTAAACTTTGCGTTTAAATACCCGCAATATATCAGTAAGATAGTTGCTATGAGCGGAAGGTATGACTTAACACAGCAGCTTAACCATTATAACGATCTTCTTGAAGGATACTGGGATGAGACCATCTATTTTAACATGCCATCCCAATACATTCACAACATCTCTGAGCAGGATCTGCTCAATGCGCTACGGCGACTCGAAATAGTGTTGGCGGTTGGCCGGGATGACCCTTTTTGCGAAAACAACAAAGCGCTTAGCGAAGCGCTGAAAAGCAAAGGCATAAATAACCAGCTTTTTATTTGGGATGGCGAAGCCCACCGGGCGAGAGACTGGCGTAAAATGCTGGATATATATTTATAATTAACAGATAAACTACCTTAAAATAACAAGATATAATTTCAGTTGAATTGATTTTCTTTCTTAAAAATGGCGCCCAATTGTTTTAGAAGAAGCCAAAACAATTGTCCTGTAAAGTTGTAGTGTTGCTATGACAACCGTTTTAGAAAAAGAGTCATCCAGAAGAATTGCTATTATTGAAGACGAGGAAGATGTTAGAAACAGCATTAGCTCTTTGCTCACAGATGCCGGATATTTTGTATATGAATCCTCTCATGGCCTCGATATATCGGACATAATAAACGATTTTAACCCTGATCTGATTTTATTAGATTTGCTGCTGGAATCTGTTGACGGCAGAGAAATCTGCAGAGTTCTGAAGGAAGATCCTTCTACCAGTCCGATCCCGGTAATTATCATCTCAGGAGTATCGGACATTTACAATACGATCACTGAGTTAGGTGCCAACGATATTGTTTCGAAGCCTTTTTTACCTTCCACTTTGCTTAATCGCATCGAAAGGCAGCTGGCAAATCGCGAGACAAGCCTAGCCCGGACTTTGTAGAATTCTACAACCTCTGAAAATTTCTGAACATCTTATAGGCTTTTTCTGTTGTAACCTGTAAATCGAGTCTCTGGTATCAGGCGAACTGATATCGGAGCAAAACTATCTATGGAATATCAAACTACTATCGAAATAAATAACAGCATTAAACAAATCGTTTTAAAGCCTGCTCTGTACAAAGATGTTCAATTATGGGAAATAACCCTGGACGGGAGGAACCATATTGTTAAAAAGGGTAAAAATGGCTGGGAGGATGTAACCGGTGACGTGTCAGACAATGAAACACTATACAAAATCGGTGCGGCCATAGATTATCTGCCCATTAAAGATGCCGGCTAGAATGTTCGGCCACCGAACATTCTTCTGTTCTTGGTGTTTAGTTAGTGTCTGGCCATCGGCTGCCTGATCACCCTTGTCGCTGTTATAAATTAAGTAAAATCCCAACAATACAATGAAGGGCTCTTTTATCAAGAATCTGCATAAAGCCTTTTTATATACAATAATTCTTCTGGCAGTTATGGCGGCGATATCCTTCATGGCAATAAGAGAGTCAAATCATCGTGCAGAGATGATTCATCATACAGAAGTAGTTCTTGATGAGCTGGAATACTTTATCTCGCAACTTAAGGATGCAGAAACGGGTGTCCGGGGATACATTATCACCTCGGACAGCAGGACGCTCGATCCTTATAATGGCGCTTATAAGAGAACTATCGACAGTTATCAAAAGCTGAAGCTGCTTACGGGCGATAATCCCCGGCAGCAGCAAACACTTAACTTGCTGAGGAATATTGTGGAACAACGTTTCAAACTGCTTTCATCCCAGATTAACCTTATAAAAAACAACCAAAACGTACCGGCGGAACGAATCTTTGAAGGCAAACAGGTAATGGATCAGGCCCGGGCTTTGATCACAAAAATGCAACTTAGAGAAAAGGCGCTGCTAGAAATCAGAACCAGCAAATGGGAAACATTCAGAATGCTTACCCCCTTCCTTATCCTCTGTATTACGCTCATTTCTGCGGCAGTGAGTTATTATTTCTGTGCTCAGCTTAAGAAAACTTATTATAAGAAAGCAAAGTTACAGCAGCTTATTCAGAGAGAGAGCATTGAAAAGGAGCGACGAATAGCGATTATTGAGAGAGTTGCCGATAAAATCGCTGCGGGCGATTACCATATCCGCTTGCAGGAAGAAGACAGCGACTTATTAGGCAGTCTCGCCATAAGTTTGAACCGGATGGCAATCTCACTTGAATATTCTTTTAACGAGATAAAGGCGCTGATGGCAAAAAAGGATGATTTTATCGGCATCGCCGCCCATGAATTGAAAACGCCGCTTACCAGTATCAAGGCATATCTTCAGTTTATCGGAAGAGCTAAGCTGGAGAACAACGATGCCAACAAAATCTATCCCTTTATTACTAAAGCCAATAACCAGGTTAACCGGCTCACCGAAATAATTAAAGATTTGTTGGATGTAGCCCGGATTAATGAAAATCAGCTTGGCCTCAAATTAGACAATTTCTCCATGCGGATGGCCGTACTTGAAGCCTCGGAAGAAATCTTTAATTCTATAAAAACACATCAATTATTTTTGGAAGGAGATCCCGATATCGTTGTACAAGCCGATAAATTCAGGATCGAACAGGTTCTCATCAACCTTATTTCAAACGCTATTAAGTATTCGCCAAATAGCGACCGCATTATTGTAGATATAAAACCAGAACAAGACCTGGTAAAAGTTTCGGTAACCGATTTTGGAATCGGCATACCCAAAGATAACCTTCAGTATATTTTCCAGCGATATTTTCGGGTAGAAGTTACCTCACAAAACTATAGCGGAATGGGCCTGGGTCTTTATATCTCGAAAGGAATTATTAAACGGCACGGCGGAGATATGGGCGTTAACAGCAGAGAAGGCGAAGGCTCTACTTTCTGGTTTACTCTTCCGTTAAAACACCCGGGAGCCTAAATCAACTTACTTCTCCTTAAGAACGCGCAATTCAGCGTTTATTTTACCTATACTATCCAAGATGGCCGAATTCTGCCTTTTTAAGCTGTCTATCTCCGCTTTTAGTTCTGTCGATCCGTTTAGACTGTCTAATTGACTTTGGATTTCTTTAAGTTTAAGTGTCATCCGGCCTTCAGGCGACGACTCTGGACCACAGGCTGCAAAGCCCAGAAAAAGAATAAAAATTGCTACTTTCATTTCGTGCTGTTTTATTAATCACACAAGTTCGACAAAACTTACAAAAAAGATCACCATCCCATCAATTTAATCACTCTATTGAACTCATCCTGTAAAGGAGCCTTAATTTGAACCGCTTGACCACTAACCGGATGTTCAAAAGATAATTCGGAAGCATGAAGAAGCATCGTAGTCATTTCCCAGGTATCTTTAAACAGTTTGTTTTGTTTATTGCAGCCATGCGGCCTGTCGCCAATAATCGGGTGATGAATATGTGCGAAATGTTTTCGTAGCTGGTGCATCCTCCCTGTTTGGGGGCGGGCCTCTACTAAGGAATATCTCGAAGTTAGGTGAGCTCCGAAGGCTACATCAATCTCTGCGCGCTCTAAGGTGACATACCTGGTGAAAGCATCTTGCAAAACTCCGTTTTCCTTTCGCAGCGGGTAATCAATTTCTTCGCTGTCTTGAGTATGGCCGCGCACAATGGCAAGATATTTTTTGCTCACCCTATTTTCTGCAAATTGCTGATGCATACTAACCTCGATCTCCTTATTAAGCGCAAACAAGAGAATGCCACCAGTTTTTCGATCAAGCCGGTGAACCGGGTTTACCCAATGGTTAATTTGATCGCGTAATAGCTGCAGCGCGAATTCAGAGGCATCCATGGCAATTGGAGAACGATGTACCAATAAGCCGTGAGGCTTATTAATCGCAACTAAATACTCATCGCGGAAGAGAATTTGTAACATAAAGCGCACGAAGGTAAGAAATCAATTGCTGGCCGAACCCAGGAACCACCTTAATTATTTTTAAGTTTGAATGAAATAACGACAAAATGAAAAAAGTACGCTGGGGAATATTAAGCACTGCGAAAATCGGGCTCGAAAAGGTCGTTCCTGCGATGCAAGCTGGTGAATACTGTGAAATTTCTGCAATCGCTTCGCGCGACAGAACACAGGCCGAAATGGCAGCAACTCGTCTGAATATTCCAAAGTTCTACGGGACTTACGAGGAACTTCTGGCCGACTCAGATATCGACGCCATTTATATACCCTTACCTAACCACCTGCACATCCCCTGGACCATTAAAGCACTGGAAGCAGGTAAGCATGTATTGTGTGAGAAGCCAATCGGGCTGAGCAGCGCCGAAGCTCAGGGCTTGTTAGAGAGATCAAAAGGATTTCCCCACTTAAAGGTTATGGAGGCCTTTATGTACCGGTTCCATCCGCAATGGCTGTTCGTTAAAAAATTGATTGATGATAAGCGTATTGGCGATGTGCGCACAATCCAGGCTTTTTTTTCCTACTTTAATGACGACCCCCAAAATATTCGAAACAAGAAGGACATTGGTGGTGGCGGTTTAATGGATATCGGCTGTTATTGTATATCGCAATCGCGTTTTATCCTAAGCCAGGAACCAGTTCGGGTATTCGGGATGTTAGAGTACGACGAAAAAATGGGAGTCGACCGGATGGCGTCGGCGATAATGGATTTTGGGAATACGAGCTCCACTTTTACCTGTTCTACACAACTGGCGCCATTTCAAAATTTTCGGGTATTCGGAACAAAGGGCTTAATCGATGTGGAAATTCCGGTTAATATCCCTCCCCACAAAGCAACCCACGTTTGGCTGGAACTGAATGGCAAACGAGAAGAGTTTGTTATCGAAGCTCAAAATCAGTACACGTTGCAGGGAGAGTTTTTTTCAAAAGCAATTTTAAACAACACCTCTGTTCCAACACCTTTAGAAGACGCTGTAAATAACATGAAAGTTATTGAAGCAATAAAGGAGAGCAACCTACAGGGAAGCTGGGTAATGGTTTGACGCAATAGATTCAGCCGTTGTAAGACATATCCTTTTCAAGTACTTGCTTCAAATTCTGAAGCACAGCACTCCAGTTCTCATATAGATGTTTCTGCTGTTCTTCGTTCTCAACATTATCCTGCGAAAGCGAAACGACAGTTTCACCCTCTGCTTCGGCAAGCCCGTAAATTACATTAGCATAGTTCTCAGGTGTATCTTCTTTACCGCTGGCGGAGCTTAAATAAGTGGTATGCAGTAATTTCTCCGGAACAATTTCAATAATCTTCCCTTTATCCTGATACTGTTTTCCCTGCCATTCGCCAGAATAAGTAATATTACTACCTTTCTCCCAATCAGACTCAGCCTGGGTACCAAATAAATATTGTTTAATAAGCTCCGGATCGGTTAGTGCCTGCCATACTTTTGATCTTGGGGCATTAATTCTAATACTGGTTTTAACAGTTAAGGGATTCCTCATGGCAGCTTGTTTTTAATCATGACAAAACATTACCGAGAATGTTTAATTTTAATTCAATCCATGGTTGATAAAGGGCTATCTGCCTATAATAACCTATCAATAATTCCAGCTAACTTCCGATCCTTTTCAGTTACAATATTGCCCTCACTATGCGTACTCAACCGAATAATCACTTTATTATAGGTGTTTGTCCACTCGGGATGATGGTCCATTTTTTCTGCTGCCAGTGCAACTTTGCTCATGAATCCCCAGGCCTCTGCGAAGTCTTTGAATTCAAACTCTTTAACTAATTGATCGTTAATCGTTTTCCAGTCCATAATTATATTGTCCAGTAGAAAGATATAAGAGCTTTATGAGCACATCGGTTTTATTTTTATTTATTGTTCTTACATTAAGTGCATGTAATCCGGAAAACACGGAAAACACGAACAAGACAACCCCATCACGGTCTACGATCAATACGATTACACCTGCAAAAGGAGTTTCACAGTACAGCCTGACATACAAAGAAAAGGTGCTCAATCTGCGTGATTGGGATTCAAATATAAACTTAGGTCAAATTTTGGGCAGACCGTTAAAACAATCCATCCGGGTTTTAGGCGAAGGTGCCGACACACATAGAGGTTCTGTGATTAAAACTCTTTCCTACAACGGACTTACGATAGAGCTGTTCTCGCCGCGGCCGGACGTCCAACGGTTTTGGATATTATCGATGGAGACTTCCTCCCGTATATATTCTACTGGAAATGGTATTAAAGCAGGAAGTACGGTAAAGGAAATCGAGACCGCCTATCCAACCATTCAGATAGCGTTGGACGGCAGGACGGATTCGTCGAACTGTGCTTATATTCTTTCAGAGGATAATAATAATCTAAGAATTGAGGTAGTAAATGGCATTGCGAAATTGATACGGATTTATTATGAAATCCCTTAACGAAGGGAATCTTTGACCTTTTTCGACAAGCCATTATAAACCAGTTCATACGAGTGGTCGATGAGTTCTTTTAATTGCTTCTCGCTTAAGCGACCTTCCATACTCACCGTATTCCAATGCACTTTACTCATATGATAACCGGGAACTATTTCTTCAAATTCTTCTCTCAGAGCAACAGCCTTTTCAGGATCACATTTGGCATTAAAGCTTATGGGATTTTGCAGACTGGTGAGAAGAAACATTTTTTCTCCTATCTTGAAAACCAGAGTATCCTCTCCAAAAGGAAAGCACTCGGTTACGCCCTTCTTCTGGATACAATATTCGCGGAGAGTTTCAATATTCATAAGGTAAGATCAAGGGTGTCAAATTAAATATTTTACGGCTAATTTGACACCCTGATAATGTTATATTTCGGATTGTACTACCTCTTCCTCAGGAAGGTAAGTTTCCTCTTCTTTTGGGTTTGCTCCGTATTCGTTTTCTCCCGGCTGACTATCTTTGCACGCTAAAACCAGCAACCAAATAGCTCCTATGAAAGGAATTAATGCGATAAAGAAAAACCAACCGCTTTTACCTACGTCGTGTAAACGTCTTACCATAAGTGCCAGTCCGGGAATAATTACGGCCAAACTGTAAGCCACATATAAATATCCATATGGCAAGCTCTGTCCTGCAACTTCAAATGTCAGGCCCAAGACATTGTCCAGTACCGCAGCGACAACCAGAAAAATAATGTGAAACAATGTGAACATCCAATACTCTGCCCTGCGTGCACGGCCGTTGAAAACCGCATAGTTTCTCAATACATTTAAATACCAGTTCATAATTTTTAGGTTTAGTTTACCCCTACTCGTTTGGCTTTTCGGATACGCCCTGTTTAAATGGTTCCAGACTCCATCTTTCGAATATAAACAATTGTTTCCTATCCGGTTAAACACCTGACAAGATTTTAATTAAAACAAGAAAAATTTGGATTGAAAAATTTATACACTACATTTACGCTGTACTATTTATCTAATACAGTATCATGATTAAACTAAACAATTTAAACTTCGGATACAGCAAAAAGAAGCTGCTATTCAAAAACCTAAGTCTAACTTTATCTGAAGGCCATATCTATGGTCTATTAGGGAAAAATGGGGCTGGCAAATCAACCCTTCTTAAAAACATAGCGGGACTGGCGTTCCCCATCGATGGCGTTTGCAGCGTAAAAGGGTTCATGCCTTCGCAACGCCTTCCTGGTTTTTTACGGGAGCTATTCTTTATTCCAGAGGAAATGTACCTTCCCTCGTTAACTCCGGCGCAATTCGCCAAAAGTACCGGGCATTTTTATCCAAACTTCGACATCGGGCATTTTAACAACATGCTGAACGAGTTCGAAGTACCTCTTGACAGTAAACTTAATAAGCTATCCTTTGGGCAGCAGAAGAAAGTAATGATCGCTTTCGGACTCGCAGCTAACACGTCCCTATTAATTATGGACGAGCCGACGAATGGCCTCGACATCCCATCAAAAAGCCAGTTTAGAAAAATCATCGCCTCTGCTCTAACCGAGCATCGGTGCATTATTATCTCCACGCATCAAGTTCGTGATCTTGATAGCCTGATCGATTCGCTTATCGTGCTGCATCGCCAGGAAATTGTTTTAAACAGCAGTCTGGATGCGATTTCAGACAAATTAACATTTACCAGTTCCGCTCAGTTGAACGGAAAAAAAGCGCTGTACACAGAGGATGGGCTAGGCGGCATCAATACCATCGTAGCCAATACGGAAGAGAGTTATAGCAAAGTGGATATGGAACTTTTGTTTAACGCCATCATTACTGAAAATACATCCGTAACAGACCACTTAAAATAATCACAATGAACCAAACATTTAACCTCAATCGTTTTTCAAAGCTTTTTGTAAAGCACACCGCAGACAACTATAAAACTTACCTGATGTCGTTTGCCGTCTTGTTAGGAGTACTCTTTATCAGTATGGGCTTTATCGCGTATGTGGATAACAATGGATTATCAGCCAGAACTCAGATACCATTTTTTATTTTCGTTTACATTTTAGCCGGAAGCATCTTCACCAGCATCATATTTTCAGATCTTGGAAATAAACGGAAGGCGATATCAATTTTAACATTACCTGCATCACATTTTGAAAAATATCTGGTAGGATGGGTTTATTCATTTGTAATCTTTCAACTGCTATTCATCCCTTCATTTTATTTAGTTGTGATCATTATACAGACACTATCCCCCATAAAAGAATTCTCAAATGATGAAAAATTGATGGACCTCTTTTCCGAAAAGCAAAAAGTTTACTTTGTGTTCTATCTTTTTGCCGCTTTGCACGCAGTGGCATTGTGGGGATCTGTGTTTTTTAAGAAACATCATTTCATCAAAACTGCATTTGTATTCCTTATTGGGGTATTTGCTTTGAGCTATCTCAATAATCAATTTATACAGTTTATTATTAGTGAAGGTGTTGGGACATCAACTCCGTTCGGCAGGATTGGCGTCCGGGAAAACGGGGGCATCACGATGGTAGTTATAAAAAACGATTATATCTACTCTGCATTAGCGGTGGCGGCAGTGGTGATTTTAATGTGGACGTCCACATTTTTCAGATTAAAGGAAAAAGAAGTATAAATGGAATTTAGAGACAATGAAGCCATATACCTGCAAATTGCTGGATATGTAAGCGAGAATATTATGCTTGGCAAGTGGGCGATTGGAGAAAAGGTACCTTCTGTTAGAGAGCTTGCCGTGGAGTTACAGGTAAACCCAAACACAGTAGTAAGGGCCTACGAATTTTTGCAGCAGCGGAATGTAATAGCAAACAAACGTGGTATCGGCTTCTTCGCTACTAATAATTCGATGGAAAACATTGAGAATTATCGGAAAGAACGCTTTTTAAAACAGGAACTTCCGGAATTCTTCAGAAACATTTACATCTTGAATATCAGTCTGGAGGAGATAGGGAAGCGATATCAGGACTTTAAATCAGAAAACTACTAATCTTATCATAAAATGAAAACCAGTAATATACTCTTATTATCCGCAATAGCGGTTGCGATCATTTGTTTGGTTGCGTACAATTTCGAACTGAAAGCCGAATACTTAACGATTAAAAAACGTGGGATCGAATATTATAAGGACAATCGTTTTAACGAATATCACCAGGTTAAAATAAGCAAGTTTGAAAACTTGGATTTCCTTGCAGCTAACTGTATTCGGGTAAACGTTGAATATGGGGAAAAAGAAGCTGTATGGGTTAGGAAATGGGACAAAGACTATATAAAGGTAAATCAAGACGGCAATACCGTTAGCGTAAGTCTAAATAAAAAAGGGATGGAAAAGCTATCAGACAACCGGGAATTGAAGTCGTTATTATCAGTCCAAGAATTAATCGAATAAATACAAGTACAGTTTCTGTTATCTCGGAGAAAGACGGTAGAAAGTCCACTACAATAAAAAATATGGGTGTCTATAACCAGATATCGGGCTTTGCTCAAGACTCCATTCAGCTTAATATAGCGAGTCATGTACAGATGCACCTTGATAAAAACGAGATGCAATATTTGAATATAAGAGTGGGAGATGAAAAAGGAGACGGAAGCTTGAGAATTGCTTCAGACAACACTATCCAGTCTCTAAAATTGAATGTCCTGGCAAAAAGCACGGTAGAAATATTAGATAGTGACATCCAAAAAATCGACCATAAACTGTCGGAAGGGGCAATAGTCGCCTTTAGAGGGAAAGTTTTATCCCTGCTAAATAATTGAGACATAAAAAAACGGGAGCACCAATGGAACTCCCGTTTTTTTCTTTGCAGTTTAAACTGCGGGCTCAGTTTCTGTAGAGCCGTTCACTCTCGTTTTTACATTATCAACGGCCTGATTCTTTAAATCTGCCAGTTTATCAATTCCTTGTCTCGCTTTATCACGAACAGTGCCGCTAAAGCCGTTAACCGAATCTGCAATGGTACTGCGAGTTTCTGAACCAGCAGATGGAGCGAAAAGAATTCCCAGGATCCCTCCTACTGCCAATCCTATAGCGGCCACTGCAATTAACTTCGCAGTTTCGTCATTATTATTACTTCTTGAATTTGTGCGGGTTACATCTTTAAATAGAGATTCCGCATCGCTTAATAGCTCTTTGTAGTTTTTCATAATATTTGTGTTAAGTGGATGAATGATGATATCTGATTAAAAGCCATTCTATATAATTTAAACAGCTGACTATATTAATAACAGCTTATTCTAAGAATAGTTCTATAAATCTGGACTTAAGCTAGCGAAATGATTGCCTGAAAGCGACCAGAACCTCCAAAAACACATCACGGTCCAGATCACCCCCTGCAGGGCGATCTGGCGGAACCGGCACTCCCCTCTTGTATACTACCGGAAACATGCTAATAAAATCCTTTAAAGAAAACTCATAGCTGAGCCAGGAGTATTTATTGTAAATGTCAGACAACCGCATTTCAAATAGTTTGGTTCGGTATGGATCGTAGTGCATTGGTGTGTAAAAAATGGAATAACACAGATTTGTAATGGGAGTTTACCTGAGCTCAAAATTTTCAGAAACTGTAACAGAAGCTAAGTGGAAGAAGAATCAAATGGCTTAATCCGGCTGAACCAGCTTTTCCTAAATCGGGCCTGCGAGGGATTGGCGGCTATTATCTGGTTATATTTTTCTGCGCGGAGGACGTTAATTGCATCATACAAAACCTTCGGCTCCATTGCGTTAGCTCCTGCGAGCGTTACCGGGCCGATAATGCTATCTACTAAAACTGCAGGGACAATGGCGCTCTGCAAAAATTTTGATGCGCGTCCGACGCCCATGTTCACTGCTATATCAAACAGTTGATTTGCAACTTGCTGCGAGTTGATTGAGTCCAGCTTTATAACATCCCAATAGTTGCCTTTGTAAAATTGCAGAATCTGGCCATTCAGTTCAATATCGTTTGCCAATGCTTGATTCAGATTGTCGGGGCTTGCGAGCTTAATTTTATCTATTATAGCCCAACCCCGCCATTGTGGCCAGAAGGTGCGTGTAATTCCCCGCCAGGTTTCTCCGCCTCTGTCTAGCGGGTCGTTTGCATACCCGCCTTCGTTCTGCATTGTGATGCGATAGGCTTCCTTAAAATCTGCCATATATATTTGCAGGTTGGCTAATATAACTCATCGTTGCAGGTCAGAAGTAGTAATTAATGCCTGCTTAGCTCAAATATAAGAATACAATTGAAATGGAAAAACAAGATTTTTTTTGAGATTACTGCACTAAAAATCAGACTATTTGTAATAGTTATGTCTTTTTGGAACTAAATAATATGCAATAAATCACGCAAAATTCCACTATAATAGACATTCCCGGAATACTCAAAAATTGGGCTTAAAGGTTTTAAACCCATAAAAAGAGGCATAACAAGTAGTCGAACACCTCGAAAAAGCCCAAAAACGCCTCTTATTTCTGAGAGGTCTGAGGCAAAATAAATAAAAATACGCCCCGTTTAAGTTTCAAACAATCTAACAAACACATATTGTATGCCGCAATATGATGAGTGAAAACAAAAGGTTCTATTTAAAAAAACATCTTATGAAAAAATTTGAAGGTCTAAAAAAAGTAAGCAAGAGAAAAGTTTTATACTACGCTTTGATTGTTTCTATTAGCTACGGCATTGGAAATTATGTCTCACCAGTATCATCGGTATCAGCAACTGAAAATTATGTAAAAACCGATTCCACTACTCAACAATTCTCTGAAGAGGCAATGCTTTCTTTTATGAAAGAACTTAAAATCAAATACCCTGAAACAGTTTTAGCGCAGGCTAGATTAGAAACAGGAAACTTTACATCGGACATCTTCAAAGAAAATCATAACTTATTTGGAATGAAGGTGGCTGGAAAGAGACCTACTTCAGCTATCGGAGTACACAGAGGCCATGCACAATACAGAGACTGGAAAGATTCGGTGATTGACTATGCATTATTTCAAAGCTATATAATCGCTAAATTGCCTAAAAACAACATCCAGGAGTACAGAAACTATATACAAAAGTTTTATTCAGAAACATCTGATTACTTAACTCGTATTGACAGAACGATTAAACACGACAGGTCAAAAATAGCTTTAGCTTACCAGATGAATGGAGCATTCTAAAGCAAAATAATATTTAGAAAGATGCCTGGCAGAAACGCCGGGCATCTTTTGTTTTCACCCAGTCCTGCATTGGCTGCACGGGTGGATCGAATTACAAATTTCACAAACATTTACCTAGTTCTCAATATTCTCATTTTATGACAATCAGTCGTTATCACTGATTAAATAGAAGATTATGAAGAACATAGGATTAATACTTGCAACAGGTTTAATATCCGCCGTAGCTGCCGTCGGAGGATACAGGTATATTGACAACAGAGAAAGCGAAAGCCCCGAGCTTCTGCCGGAAAACAATTACAAAGTCAACTTCGCAAACTATACAGAAACGCCCTCCCCGGCTGCAACCGAATTCACGCAGGCGGCAGCCGCAGTAACACCAGCCGTTGTACATATCAAGACAACCTATACCGGCTCGCAAAGCAGGCGTAATCCAATAGAAGAGTTTTTTGGCGGCCCGGGTTCAGGCACACCTGCACGAGCGTCGGGTTCGGGGGTACTTGTAAGCGCCGATGGATATATCGTTACAAATAACCATGTAGTTGAAAACGCTTCTGCAATAGAAGTTGTATTGCCCGACAGGCGATCTTTTGCAGGCAAACTGATTGGCCGTGATCCCAGCACCGACCTGGCCCTTATAAAAGTGGAGGGTTCGAATTTACCGGTAGTTGCCATGGGGAATTCTGATGAAGTACAGGTGGGTGAATGGGTTCTTGCTGTGGGGTATCCCTTATCTCTTAATTCGACTGTTACAGCAGGCATAATAAGTGCAAAAGGCCGGAGTATAGGGATCCTCGACCAACCGGGTCAGGGAAATCCTGGTGCTACCCCGGGTGTAAGCACTGCCATAGAATCTTTTATCCAGACAGATGCCGCTATTAATCCCGGAAACAGCGGAGGAGCGCTGGTAAATACCAATGGCCAGTTAATAGGGATAAATGCTGCTATTGCTTCGCAAACCGGAAGTTATGCAGGCTATGGTTTTGCTATTCCTATCAATCTGGCAAAAAAGGTAATTAATGACCTGCGGAGCTACGGCGAGGTAAGACGTGGCTTTTTGGGAGTTAGCTTTCCTACCCCCGCGACCGAAGATGAGCGATTACGCGAGCAAGGTATAAATCCAGGCTCCGTTCAGGGAGTATATATTATGGATGTACAAAGCGGCGGTGCAGCCGCAGCGGCGGGCTTACGGGCCGGAGACATTATCCAGAGTATTGACGGTGTACGAGTTAATTCCTCGTCGGAGTTTTCTGAAAGAATAGCGAGACATCGGCCTGGCGACAGGGTTGAACTCACCTACCTTAGAAACGGCCGGACTACTACCACAAGCGCAACTTTGAAAGGAGAGGAAGAAACAGAAAGGCTTGCCAGAAGCACCAGCACAACAGCGCTACGAAGCAAATTGGGCGTCAGCGTTAGTCCTTTGCCAGCAAGGGCAAAACAGTATTACAGGTTAAACTCTGGCTTACTGGTTACAGCAGTAGAACGGGGAAGTTTCTTTGAAAGATATGGCTTAACCAGAAATACCATAATTACCCAGGTAAACGGACGACCGGTAAACAACGCTGCCGAACTGGATGCTGCACTTGCTTTATCAAGGAACGGCGTAGCCAGGCTCGAAGTGATCAGTCCGGAGGGAATGCGGTACCTGGTTAATTTCCCTTTGGGAGCTTAGATTAATCGGGGTGTCGATGAAGACGATTATCTTTACTGTGACGAAGTAGAAATAACGTACTTTTTCGACACCCTTTATAACTTTCACAAAAGATATCTTTCGCTTAGTCCGCGACTTCCCTATGTCGTTACGTTTATAGAATCAACATGCTGCGCAGCGATCACCTTTCCTAACTTTTCCAGGGCAATAACCATCTTAGGCTCTTCAACATTAGAAAAATTCAATCTCAACGTCTGCTTGTCGGGATTGTGTGCGTAAAATGCATCTCCCGGCACAAACAGGATTTGTTCTTTAAGAGCCAAATCCAAAAACACTCTCGCAGAAAGGCCTTCAGGTAAACGGAGCCAGCAAAACATTCCACCCTGAGGCCGCGTGTAGCTCACAGCGAATGGGAAATGATGATGTAAACATTCCAGCATAGTATCTCGCTGACGCTTATATGTAGCCCTGATACAGCTTATATGCGTATCCAGGTTGTACCGATTCAAAAACTCGTTGAGAATAAATTGCGTGAGATTACCCGAATGCAGATCTGATGCTTGTTTTAAAATGGTCGCTTTTTTAATAATTTCAGGACTGGCGATCATCCATCCCAATCGTAAACCAGGAGCGATAATTTTAGAGAAAGACCCGAGCAATATGGTTTGCCCGGGCAAATAAGAATAAACAGGCATTCGCTTTTCTTCGTTAAATGAGAGTTCGCCGTAAGGATCATCTTCCACAAATACGGTTTGATAAGCCTTCAGAATTTCAGCTACTTTTTGTCGTTTCTGATCGCTATAGCTAATCCCGGTAGGGTTCTGAAAGTTCGGAACCCCATAAAGCAACTTCACGTGGTCTGTTCTCAAAACCCCGGCAAGTTCGTCCGTATTAATGCCGTCCTCTTCCAGAGTTATTTCCCGCAACTCTGCTTCAAACATAGCAAAGCACTGCAAAGCCCCAAGATACGCCGGCCGCTCCACCAGAACTTTATCTCCCGGATTTAGAAATAACTTGCAAATCAGGTCGAGAGCTTGCTGTGACCCATTGGTAATTAAAACCTGCTCTGCCAAAATATCAAGGTTGTACAGTTGTTTGTACCGGTTTGCGATACTTAGCCGTAAGGAATAAAGCCCTTCCGACTCTGCGTACTGAAGTGCTTTGGGGCCATATTCATTGAAAACATGGGCGGCACATTCGGCAAGTTCGGCTACGGGAAATAACGCGGGGTTAGGCAATCCGCCGGCGAAAGAAGTTATTCGCGGATCGGACGCTACTTTTAAAATCTCGCGGATAAACGATTGGGGAACCTGGTCTACCCGGCTTGCAAATGCATTTTGTTGTGTTGTGGGGTTCATATGATTTATTTATGTACAAAAAAAGCCTCCCGTTTTTGGCGGAAGGCTGATGAATTAAAGGCTATTATTTCCTATATCAATCTCCCCGCCAGGATAACCCCACCACGACAATTGCCAGAATGACTGCAGAAAAACTGATATATTGATTTTTATCCATTTTGTAATAACAAAAAAAACCCGGCCAAATCTGGACGGGTTTTAATTTATGTTTTTATATAACACCCCCGTCAATCAGCACTTAGTGCGACTGCAACGACAGAAATGATATATAGATTTTGCTTCATATCTTTCAAATATAGAAGATTAACTTATAAATTACAATGAAATATAAATTTCTACAAAACGGCAGAAGGCGTTTTTTCGGATATAAATTCTAACAAATCCTGATTGAGCTCTTCCCTGTTAGTTAGAAACAAACCGTGCGGCGCATCTTCATAAACAATATATTTTGCACCCGAAATAAGGCGTGCTGCCTGCTCGCCGGTGGGTTCGATAGGCACAATTTTGTCGCTGTCGCCATGAATAATAAGTGTAGGAACGTTGACAGTGTGCATTTCAGTTCTGAAATCTGTTTCACCAAAAGCGTGAACGCAATCAATTGTAGCTTTAGGCGAAGCCTGCATCGCAAGCATCAAATTCCAATCGAGCATCGCCTGACTTACCTGATGACTTATCAGATTTACCCCATAAAACATCTTGGAAAATCCGGACAAGAAAGAAGCACGATCTTCCTGGATATTACTAATCATTTCGTGAAAGGCCTCTAAAGGGACTCCATCCGGATTATCCTCTGTTTTAAGGGTATAGGGCACTATCGATGCAAGGAGAATTACTTTAGACACTCGCGCACCGCCATGACGGCTAAAATATCTTACTACTTCGCCACCTCCCATCGAAAATCCAACCAAAGTTACATTTTCAAGTTCAAGCTGATCCAGAACTGCTTTTAAATCGTCGGCGAAGGTGTCGTAATCATAACCATTCCATGGTTTATCAGATTTACCAAATCCCCGGCGGTCGTAAGCAATACATCTTAAACCCATTTCCGGAAGCACACGCATTTGATGCTCCCACATTTGATGATCTAACGGCCAGCCGTGAATAAAAACTACAGGGTTTCCTGAACCCCAATCTTCGTAATATAGATTAAGCGGTGTTCCGTCTGCATTTTGAGATGTGATAAATTTCATTTGGTGATTTTTATAGATAAAACTATATACAAACCCACTGAAACGCAGAATGTTTGCTTATCGAAAAGTTTGGCATCGGAACATCTCAGAACCATAGATTTTCGATATCCAAAGCTCTTGTAATACCATAAAGTAAAAGACGCTACCCGAAGCGACCTCCATAAGTATTCTTAAACCGACTTAGCCTTCGCATAAGGTTCTTCTAAAATAAAAGGCTGATTCTTTAAACGCTTGCCACTTGCTTTAAAAATTGCATTAGCCACAGCTCCCCCGGTTGGTGGGAGTGCAGGCTCTCCAAGACCGGTTGGCGAAATACCATTATTCACAAAGAATACATCCACCTCGGGAACCTCCTTCATCCGGATTAAGCGGTATTTGTTATAATTATTCTGATCTGGAACACCGTTTTTGAAAGTGAGGTTGCCATACATGGCATGACCAAGTCCATCCACAATTCCCCCCATCACCTGCTGGCGGGCTCCGCTAAGGTTTATAACTTCGCCACAATCTACTGCGGCATAAATTTTTTGAATAACGGGCTTGCCGGCCTTCACAAGTACATCCGCAACCTGAGCCACATACGAAGCATGTGAAAAATAAACACTAAATCCCTGCGACACATCTTTTTTGGTTCCCCATCCGGATTTTTCTGCAGCCAGTTTAATCACGCCGATCATCCGGTCAATATCGTAACGGACAGCGCCGGCGGGAGATGTTTTAGCCTTTTCCAGCAATCCCAATCTAAATTCGATGGGGTCGTTCTTAGCGGCCTCGGCAACCTCATCCAGAAAAGCCTGTTCGGCATATCCCAAAAAATTAGTTATCGGAGCTCTCCAAGGCGCTGTTGTTATCGGTGATTTATGTTCAATAGAATCAATCAAAAGGTGATCAACCGCGCCCGACGGGAAGTTATTCTCGCGGGTGGGATTGCCTGCGTTGATGCCTGCGCCCCGCAGTTTATATCCTACCATATTGCCTGAAGCGTCTAAGGCTGCTTCAAAGCGATACCGAACCGAAGGACGGTACGATCCGCCGGCCATATCATCTTCCCGGGTCCAGATCACCTTAACCGGAGCTTTAATAATACTCGAAAGCTCTGCAGCTTCCAGCACATAGTCGGTCATTAGCCTTCGTCCGAACCCACCTCCCAGACGGGTAATCTCTACGGTAACCTTGTCCTCCGAAATATTCAGCAGCCTTGCAACACCCTTTCGGGCGCTATCGGGTGTTTGAGTGGGCCCGGCAAGCTCTACCCCATCCTCGCGAACATGGGCAAAGAAGTTCATCGGCTCCATTGGATTATGTGGCAAAAACGGACACTGATATTCACTTTTTATAACCTTTGCTGCGTTCTTGAAAGCAGATTCCACATCGCCCTCCATTCTTCGAACCTGTGCCTTGTCGCTATTCAGTAATTCAGCAAAGATCTTATCATGGTCGGCAGAACTTTCAATATTACCTTCTTTTTCGTATTCTATTTTTAGAGCTTTCCGGGCTTTGTTTATTTGCCAGGTAGACTTACCCACCACAGCCACCTTATTTTTAAAGGTTACAACATCGATAATACCGGGCATGGCTTTAGCCGCCGCTGCATCTACAGACTTCACTTTCATACCAAAACCTTCGGGGCGCTGAATCATTGCAAGAAGCATCCCTTCGCGATGAAAATCCAGACCGAACATAGGTTTTCCGGTAATTATATTTTTATTCTCAACGTTCCTCAGAGCTTTACCGATCAACTTAAAATCTTTCCTGTCTTTAAGTTTAACGTCGGATGGGACGGCCAATTTTGAAGCCTCTTCTGCTAATTCACCGTAGTTTAATTTTTTACCGGAGGTAGAATGAATTACAAAACCATCGCTTGCGCTGCACTCGCTCAAAGGCACATTCCATCGCTTTGAAGCTGCCTCGACCAGCATCGCCCGAGCTGTAGCGCCTGCTTTACGCAAGATCATCCAGGAATGAGGCACTGCACCGCTTCCGCCCGTAACCTGACGCTGAAATTTTTTAGTATCCAGAGCAGCCTGAACTACACTAACCGTTTTCCAGTCTGCATCCAGTTCTTCTGCCACCACCATCGGAAATGACGTTTTTATATTCTGTCCTAATTCGGGATTTGGGGAGAAGATAGTGATGATATTGTCGCTGGAAATCGTAAGAAAGCTATTAAACTCTGCTTTTCCGGCGGCCAATACAGTTTTTGAAACTACTGAAGGCATCTCAGCTTTTGCGCTGAACCAATTAAATCCAAGCACCAATCCACCTCCGGCGGTTGCTGCCATTTTTAAAAAATCACGTCTGCTGGTTGATTGTGCCATGGTTATGCTTTAGTACTGGCTAACTTAACTGCTTCTTTTATTCGGTGATAAGCGCCGCAACGGCAAATATTGGCGTGCATAGCATTATCAATCTGGTCTGCTGTGGGTTTTGGGGTATTTTTTAGAAATGCCGCAGCTGTCATAATCTGGCCGGCCTGGCAATATCCGCATTGCGCTACGTCAACTTCGTCCCAAGCTTTCTGCACAGGATGATCTCCATTTTGAGACAATCCCTCGATAGTAACCACCTTTTGTGTTCCCACAGCGGCAACAGGAAGAGTACAAGACCGTATTGCCTGTCCGTTTAAATGAACCGTGCAGGCTCCGCATGCTCCAATTCCGCAGCCATACTTGGTGCCTACTAATCCAAAATCATCTCGCAACACCCATAATAACGGTGTATCTGGTTCTACATCTGCCTGGTAAGTGCGCCCGTTAATTTGAAGCTTGTAATTCGCCATGGATAAAACATTTAGTGGTAAGCTAAATTAAAGAAATCTTGTCCTTTTTATTTAACGTAACGAATTCGTTAATCAATTATTTGCAGGACAGGAAAATGCCTCTTAAAATTAATATTGTAATTTAGCGGCGTACGATGAGCGCCCCGACAGAGATTGAAACAATAAGCATTTTAGGCTGTGGCTGGTATGGATTTGCGCTGGCAAAACAACTGCTGGACGAAGGATTTAAGGTGAAAGGTTCATCGACTTCTGACGAAAAGCTTAGCACACTTTATGAGCATGGAATAGAGCCATATAAGGTGATTTTCGAACCAGAGAAAGAAGCGTATGACCTCCAATTTTTCGATTGCGATGTACTGATTATCAGCATTCCTCCCAAAAGAAGCTCTGGCGAGGCAGCATTATATCCCGAAAAAATCCGAAAAATAACAGAGGCCGCCTGTAGGCATCAGGTAAAACGGTTGATTTTTATTAGCTCGACCGCGGTATATGGCGACTGTAATATGGAGGTAACAGAAGATAATACTCCAAACCCGGATACAGAATCGGGCGAGGCAATGTTAGCTGCTGAAAGTATTGTTCGCCAGAAGAGCACATTTCTGACAACAATCGTCCGTTTTGGAGGCCTTATCGGCCCCGCCCGCGATCCGGCCAGGTTCTTTGCAGGAAAAAAGGACATCCCTAATGGAAAAGCTCCGGTGAACTTGATTCACCTGGAAGATTGTATAGGACTGACGCTGGAAATTGTACGGAAAAATACTTTTGGCTACACATTTAATGCCTGCTGCACTGATCATCCTGCTAAGATGGATTTCTATACGAAAGCAGCCGCAAAAAGCGGACTGGCGATCCCGCAATTTATTGACGAGCGCACAAAGTGGAAAATAGTATCGAGCAGTTACCTGGATGCAGTTGTAGGATATCCAATGGGGACGCTCGATAAAAGTTAACCAGAAACCCTGCTCCCCGCTTCCCGAATTACCACTACCAACTCCATTGCTTATGGGGTATTACTTTACGGCTCGATACAGGGGCTATCCCTTTAGCTTCAGAAATTAGATCATTCTGCCGGAAATTAATCCTATTGATAATTAGTGTCCCAATACAGAACTTCTCCATTGTTATCAGCGTTAGCCATCCGGGATAGTTTGATGCATTTCAGCAGGTTACGGCCTGAGAAATTTATTATTGCTCGATGGACATTCATTATCCCTTGTGTTAAAAAACTCATAATTGTATTGACTCCCCAGAGGGTCCAAATACTTATTATGAAAAATTTTGTTTTTGAAAAACATTTGTAGCCGGCTTGCTGTTTTATAATTACTCATACGATAGGGATATTCGGTACGGATTCATGGGTTCAAGTCCTGAAGGAAACACGATTTCTGAAAAGGCTCTCGCATTTAATTTTTTTTAGTCAAGCAAAATATACTTATTTAATGGACGTTCTATTTTCTAAATCCTTGAGAACAACTCATTTAGACATCTACCGAATTGTCATATAATGTTCTGCTGTTTAGAAAAGGGAATAATCTGAGAAGAATAAGAATTATATAACACGAGAGAATCATTTAAATTTATTACCCATGAGGAAAAGTTCTACAAACCCGAAAGTTGAATTGGCAGAAACAATTAACTTTATTTTACAAAACCTTCCAGATCCAAAAGACAACAGCGTGTCAACGATTAAAGACGAACTGCTTGTAAACGACAAAAAAGTTATTTATCTGGCGCAAAAGAGCAAAGGTGCGCAGGGATTTTATTGGAACATTTCTCTAAATTAATTGGTCGCAACAGACGATATATACAGAGATAATATTAGACCCAATTTATATTCCTATAATTTTTACAGAGCTGCCTAACAAAATAGGCGGCTTTTCCTTTTTCTCTCGGGGAGCCACCTCGCCATTTGTCCTAATTTGACTTAGGCTCTTTACGCTGTAGCCGGGTGTTCAATTTTGCAACGAACAAAATGCTGAGCAGCGTTATGGCAATACTGATATATCCTGTTACCTCATAATTCAGTATAGCATTTGAAGGAGATTTCACCACAATCATTCCTGCGAGTACGGATGCCAGCCCTACGAAGATTTGTTGAACAGACGAGTTGATACTCATAAAGCTACCCCGCCGCCCCGGCTCTACTACATTACTCACCATTGCCTGCGCAGGAATCATGCGTCCGGAGGATACTACAAACCAGAAACCGGTTACGCACAACACAAGAAAAAATGGCATAGCAGGAAGATTAGTAATGATCGCGATCGGAAATATCGCAAGCAGGGCCATTGTCACAAACAAACGATGCTTACCTATTTTATCTGCCACACGGCCCAAAACCGGCGATGAGACCAGTGTTAAAGCCCCTCCTATCATATAAATCATTGGAGTTTGTGATTTACTGAACCCCATATTAAATTCCATAAAAGGATTAAGAAAAGGGATAATCAAAAAATGACCGAGCATGATAGATGCTGAAAGACATAATGCGAGTAATTGATCTTTATCTGCAACGATATCTTTCAGTAGTACTAAGGGGGCTATCTGCTTTTTCTTTTCCTTAGTATGAGCGTCCATTTTAGGCAAATATTTTATCAGAAATGGAAGAAGAATTAAACCAATTCCGGCCACAAAAAAGAATGGCCCATGCCAATTAAAAATATTAGAAAGATATAGCGAAAAAGGAACACCGAATACAGAGGCGACAGAAAATGCTGCCATTATAAATCCCATGGCGGTTCCGCGGCGCTGATAGGGGATCAAATCGGCCACAATAGACAACACCTGGGCTCCTATTAAACCACCGAAAATACCAGCAACAACTCTCGAGATTAGTAAAACGATATAAGAAGGCGACACCGCACAGCATAAGGTACCGACAAGAAAACCGCAATATCCAAAGAGTAAAACTTGCTTTCGATCGAAATTATCGACAAAAAAAGCTGCCAAAAAACCAGAGATCGCGGCGCTGAAAGTATACGCCGCTACCAGCATAGAAAACTGCTGTGACGAGATATCAAAATATGGCATCAGGTAATTACCTAATGGCATCATGATCATAAAATCAAGTATATGAGTGAAGTTGAGCGCCGCAAGCAACAACAATATAATCTTCTCCTTTGTGTTCATTTTGTGTGTGTGTGCCAGACAATAGTAATTAAATACCGGCTAAAAGGAGATAAAAGAGCTAAAAGCTGACAAAAAGCTGTTAAACTATGGTGTCTTGGAAAAGAACATTCAGAGCTTGGGGTACCGTCAATTCATCATCCGGTTGTATTTGCCCTTATATTGAATGGGAGAAAGCCCGGTAAACTTCTTAAATGTGCTTCGAAAAGCTTTGGTATCAGTATATCCCACTTTGTACATTACTTCATTAATATTCTCGCGTGAAGATTCGAGGCTGATTTTTGCTGCCTCGATCTTTACTCTTTGAATATATTCTACCACTGTATTGGAAGTTGCCTTTTTAAATCTTCGTTCGAGATTTCTTCGGCCAAGTGCAAACATAGAAGCGAGCTGATCTACCGTTATCTTTTCCTGAAAATTCTTTTCTATAAAATCCTGAGCCTTTCTTATTTGCTCATCTTCATGTCCTTTTTGTCCCTGAAATATTGTAAACGATAATTGGTTATCACGCTCAATTTCAATTGCAAATACTTTCGCTGCAAGAATAGCAATATCCCGACCAGCATATTTTTCAATAAGATGCAAAATGAGATTGAGATAAGAGAAAGCACCTCCGCTCGAATATATTCCCTTCTCATCGGTGATAACTTTTTCGGTAACCAATGTCACCTCTGGAAACATCGACCTGAAAGCACTTTCCGCCATCCAGTGAGTAGCACATTTCCGTCCGTTTATCAACCCCGTTGACGCAAGCAAAAATGCGCCAAGGCAAAGGCTTGCGACCTCTGCCCCACCTTCGTACTGCTTTTTAATCCAGGGAATAAACGCCCGGTTCTTTTCTATTCCTTCTGTGAGGTCGCCGTCTATGGCGGGAATTATTATCAGATCGGTTTTTTTAACATCCTTAATCAACAAACTGGTATTGGCTGTAAAAGAACCGCCGCTTAGAGGTGTTTCTTTACTGATTCCGACCAGGTTTACATCAAACAAGGCAGGCGCGCCCTTGGCCTTAAAAAACTCATTTACCTGCGTAAACAACTGGCGCGAACCTTCAAGACTACCTAAGATAGCACCCTGTGGAACTAAGATTGAAATGTGTTTCATATGATAAAGGTAAGTTTTAGCAAGTATGCCGTCAACCTTCCGCTTTGATATTATTCAGTATTGAGCCAATGTATGTAGTTCGATGACAGTAACTTCCGGCCATATGCCAACTCTTCCGGAAAACCCCAAAAAACCAAAACCCCGATTTACGTATAAATACCGGCCGTGGGCCCTAGCAAGACCCGCCCAATTGGGATACCGATACTTTACAGGACTCCATTTAAACCCAAACATTTCTATTCCAAACTGCATCCCATGAGTATGTCCCGAGAGCGTGACGTGAATATTTCCTGAATGATTTTTTACCATTGCATCCCAGTGCGACGGATCATGAGAAAGAAGAACCTTTACAGTTTTATCGTCCAAACCATTCAATGCTTTCTCCAGGTCACCACGCTGGCCAAAACCCAGACCCCAGTTCTCTACTCCGAGTAATGCAATGCTCTCCCCTCCTTTCTCAATCTTAACGTGTTGGTCGAGCAACAAACGAAAACCTAATTTTTCGTGGTTAGCCTTTAATTGCTCCAGATTTCTTCTTTTCTCTTCGGCGCTGTCCCAACGTATATAATCTCCATAATCATGATTCCCTAATACCGAGAACTTGCCATGCGTAGCTTCGATCTTCGCAAAAACATCAATCCATGGTTCTATTTCAGAAGCTTGATTGTTCACCAAATCTCCTGTAAACACAAACAGGTCCGAACGCTGAGCGTTAATTAAGGCTATTCCGCGCTGTACTCCTTTTATGCTATCAAGACTTCCGGCATGAATATCCGAGATTTGGGTAATGGTGAATCCATCAAAGCTTTTTGGCAGATCTTCCAAATAAATTCTCGCCTTCCGTACTTTGTAATGGTATTTGCCCCGCGTTACACCAAAAATAAATGAAAGAAAGGGAATACTGGCGAACAATAGTCCTGCACGACCAAAACTATCTGAACGCAAGGGATATTCGCCTATAAGCCCGGCAAAAACCCTGTAAACATCCTCGCCGAGTAAAACGAGAGCGAAAGCCAGCTTCGACACAAATAGCGCCGAAAACACGTTAAACACTGCGTTAAACAACAGAGTAAACTTGCCTGTGGGAATCGCTCTGTAAAAATTAGTAACGAAAGCTGCTAACACGGCCAACGAACCAAACCAGAACAGGTAGAATATTACCAGACGGAACTCCCCGCTATAGGGATGACAAAGCGCTTTCAGCCCCTGGAATACGTAAAAATCCAGAAGCAGAGATATTAAAACAATGATAAAAACGGGCACACTTAATTTACGCATAAAGTAACGTGGTGTAAGATTGATTATTAACTCTTAAATCAAATGACGAACTAATCCTGAACATATCTTATTATTTTTATTTTTCTTTACTTCGTTGGTATGGATCAAAAAAATAATCCTTTGCATGGCAAAACGCTTGAAGCAATTTTAAACTATCTTGTAGAACGTTATGGATGGAACGAACTGGCCAGGCAAGTCCGGATTAACTGTTTTGTCAATAATCCTAATATTAAATCGAGTTTAACCTTTCTTCGAAAAACTCCATGGGCCAGAAAAAAAGTAGAAGATTTATATCTTAAAAGCTTGCCGCCTTCGGGTTAGGGTATAAACCCGGTCAACACAATTTTACAAAAGCTGTGGATAGCTTATCAGATATTTGTAGCTCAATAACCAATTAATGACAAAAAATCTTTTCTTGCTCCTGATGCTGCTAGTTAGCAGCACTCTGGTAAAGTCGGCCACCTTTTATGTGGCTATTAATGGTTCCGATCTTAATCCGGGCAGTATTAATAAACCATTTTCGAGCATACAAAAAGCTCAGGAAGCCGTTAGTCCGGGAGACACTGTCTATTTACGCGGCGGGACTTACTTCATGAGCGAATCGCAAATAACCCGAAAACAGGGGATTTATTCCTACGTCACTTACTTAAACAAGAGCGGAAAAGAAGGTGCTACTATAAAATATTGGGCCTATCCGGGAGAAAGACCTGTTTTCAACTACACAAATGTAAAGCCTGCAACCCGTGTAATTGCATTTTACGTCTCGGGTTCGTTTATCCATTTTAAGGGGTTTGAAGTGGTTGGCGTACAGGTTACGTTATTAAACCATACCCAATCAGAATGTTTCCAGAACCATGGCAGCAATAATATTTACGAACAGCTAAGCATGCACGATGGTCAGGCTATTGGCTTTTACCTGCTGGCCGGATCTAACAACCTTATCTTAAACTGCGACGCCTACAATAATTACGATTATATTTCCGAAGGCGGCAGAGGTGGAAACACCGATGGCTTTGGCAGTCATGGAAAAAAAGGCGATGTAAATAATATATTCAGAGGATGCCGGGCATGGTTCAATAGTGACGACGGCTACGATTGCATTAACTCTTTCGAGCCGGTGATTTTTGAAAACTGCTGGGCGATGTATAATGGCTATACCCCCGACTTTAAAAGTCGTGCAGACGGAAATGGCTTTAAAGCGGGCGGTTACGGATCAAGGGCCGCCAGTACATTACCCGTCCCCATTCCGCGGAATATTATCCGTTTTTCCCTGGCCGTACGCAACAAAGCCAATGGTTTCTATTCTAATCATCATACTGCCGGAAGCGATTGGTTCAATAATTCGGCTTACAACAATTCGGTAAATTACAACATGTTAAACCGTTTAGCCGACAACAAAACGGATGTGCCGGGCTATGGCCATCTAATGCGTAATAACCTTGGATATAAGGCGCGGCTAACAGAGGTTGATAAGCTGGATGTTAAACAATCCGACGTTCGGAATAATTATTTTAATCTTCCTGTAAAAGTGGATGCAAAAGACTTCGCTGGTTTGGACGAATCCGAACTAATTAAACCCCGCAAAGCGGATGGAAGCCTCCCGGATGTACAGTTTATGCGACTGGTGAGAGGAAGCGACTTAGTTAATGCAGGCCTCGATATCGGATTTACTTATAAAGGAAACAAACCGGATTTGGGATATTTGGAAGTCCGCTAATTTGAACCGCTCAAGATTACAGGCTTTTGGAACAGTAATTGTTCTGTTCGGTAATTAAATAAACCATCTATTAATTATGGAAACTACCGAAATGACAACAGAAATTCTGAACGACCTGGTTCAGATAAATAACGATCGAATAGTGGGCTACGAGCGGGCCATGAAAGAGTTGAAAGACGGCGATGCTGATTTGAAAGAGCTTTTCTCTGGCATGATAAACGAAAGCATCGAATATAAATCCCAACTGGTGTCAGCAGGTGCCAGCCCGGAAAACGACACTACCAACAGTGGAAAGATCTACAGGGTGTGGATGGATGTCAAAGCGGTTTTCACCGGACATGACCGAAAAGCTGTGCTCGAAAACTGCGAATTTGGTGAGGATGCGGCGCAAAAAGCATACGATACTGCATTGGCGGCAGAAAACCTTCCTTCTGATGTGCGAGCCCTCTTGTCTCAACAAAAACAAAATTTAAGAGCTTCTCACGACAGAATTAAATTACTTCGCGATTTTCAAAAGTAATTTATCAAATCCAGACAGAAAAAGTATAGCCCCAGGCTGTACTTTTTTTTTGCCCAGATTTGACAAAAAAAAGGTCTTCAAACGGGGAGAATGAAGACCTTTTAACTAACCAATTATAAACCTGCCACAAAGATACGAACATTGTTATTATTTCAAAAAATAATTACAATGTCTATCAAATTTATAACTATGTAAAGAGATTATTACCTAAAGCAAAAAAGCCTCTACTTTTCAGTAGAGGCCTAGGTCATATTTGGATAGTTTGGTTCTTAAAGGTAAGGTTTTTTATCAATTCATCAAAAAACAATCCGAAAAAAACCAAACTATTATCAAAATAGTAATCACAAAAAAAGCCTCCCGTAAAACGAGAGGCTTTTTCAATAGAGTTGGCCGATTATTGGATTCTTCCTGTTCTACGGTCTTTGGCTCTTCCAATTACATAACCGGTACCTGCACCAATGACTCCACCAATGATAGCACCTCTGGCGTCTTTTTTATCTACCAAAACCCCGGTAATTGCACCTGCACCCGCACCAATGGCTGCTCCTTTAGCGGCATGGCTCCAACCTTTTTTACGAGGTTGAGAATATGTATAAGTTTCTGATACTCCTTGCACGTAGGTTCTTCTCCTTGGAGCCGAGTTGGAAGCATATACAACTCTCTCTCTCACCGGCTGGGAACGTTGCAAAGCAAGAATTCTCTCTTTTTCTTCTGCTATCTCCAGCTCTTTAGCCTCTGCACGTTGAAAACTATCAAGTTTTAAACTGTCTCTGATCTGTTTGTAAGCCTCTGCTTTTAATTGCGAACTCGTTTGTTCCGAGCTGTTGTTGCATGCAGCGAATGTAGCTGCAACTGCAAGAACTACTACCATTCTTCTCATAGTATTATTATTTATTGTGTGTGTGTGTGTTAATTTTAACGGCTCTGCTTAAGCCTTATTACTGGTAATAATATTTTTATTAGCAGCCCGTTAGCAAAGAACTTTCAAAAACCGGTCCAAAACGGGCAAAAACGGTTCATCTTCTTGAAAATGAAGCACAAAAAAAAACAAAACCAGCTTGGGCTGTTATGTTTTAGTATGGACTTTAGTACAACAACTTTCAAGATTTTAGAACGGTCGGGTATTGATCTTAGCGAGACAGCGTCGGCAGCGCACGAAGGCTTGGAGAAGGAAGAATCAGTTACTCTTTTACAGCAACTTAAAGAGAAAATGTTTCAACTCCAGGAACGGTTATACGCCGAAAACAAAAGATCGCTCTTGATTATTTTTCAGGCGATGGATGCCGCCGGTAAAGACAGTGCGATAAAACATGTAATGGGCGGATTGAATCCTCAGGGTTGCCAGGTATACAGTTTTAAGCAACCCACCAGCGAGGAACTGGATCATGATTTTTTGTGGCGTCATTACAAAGCTCTGCCAGAGCGAGGCCGCATCGGGATCCATAACCGCTCGCATTATGAGAATGTACTGATCTGTAAAGTTCATCCCCAATTTGCTGCAAATGAAAGCCAAAGGCCTTTATCCGAGATTGACGACACTTTTTGGACTGCTAGGTATAAATCCATCAGAAACTTTGAAGAGCATTTAACCGACAATGGCACTACGGTAATAAAATTCTTTCTCCATATCTCAAAACAAGAACAGAAAGATCGCTTTCTTAAGCGAATCGAAGACCCCGCAAAGAACTGGAAGTTTGCTGCCGGAGATCTGGCTGAAAGGGAATTATGGGACAACTATATGCAGGCTTATAAAGATGCGATGAACGAAACAAGCACAGAGAGATGTCCCTGGTATGTTATTCCAGGCGATAAGAAATGGTTTGCCCGGATTGCGATTTGCAAAGTTATTGTAGACACTTTACAATCAATGGCCCCGCAATATCCGGCGTTAACGAAAGACGACACTGAAGCCCTTGAGTTGGCCAAAACGCAATTGCTGAAGGGCGATTAGGATAAAAGCTTGGTTAAAACTGCGCTTACGGCCGGGCTATTATCGTAAACGCACAAATGTCCACCTGCAACAATATGATCGGCCTTTGAAATTGAAATCGGAAAAACCCGATCAGAAGAGCCATGGATCTGTACAAGTCCAGGCAATTGTTCATTATTCCTCCAGCGACTAATTTTTCCGAGCGACCAGATCAATAAGCGATGATCTGCCTTGCTAATATAATCGCCTATTAACTTTGTCGAGTCTTTGCTTAACGGTCCGAAAAACCAATATAGAAATGGCTTTAACACAATTAACATCCCCGGGGGCAACATCAATTCCATCTTCAATTTCCCCATTAACCGATAGACAACCGGAATTTGATCTACTCTGGCCGCACTAGAGATTAATATGAGTTTAAAAGGACTAAAAACTTTGCTTATCTCTATTGCAACAATTCCGCCGAAAGAGAGCCCGATAAGAACAAAAGGCTCATCCTTTTTAATTGGCTGGGCTAACCTTAAAGAATATTGCTGTAAAGATTCGCAGGGCTGTACAGGCAACCAATCCAAATATATTACCTCGATATGATGAGGCAATTTTAATTTGGAAAAAACACTGCCATCTGCCGCTAAGCCACTAATAAAGTATGCTTTCAAGAAAAATCATCTTAAATTGGTTACCATATCCATCAAATATACGTCAGCCGGGCATAGAAATTAGCTGCTCTTGTTTTTAATTCTTACCTTTGCAATAACGGATAATTGAACACTATTCTTTCACGCCTGTTAGTCAGCCAATGACTAAAATCCATCCCGCGTCTAAGCCGTTGTCGCCGGAGATTATTCCAAATCAGTTTTTCTTTAACCGGGAATACACATTTATCAGGAATCAAGTCTAAAAGAATATCAAATGCATTACTATGGCTAAGTCGCAAGCTACTTTCATGAAGAAACAACTCGAGAAAAACAGGCAGAAGAAAAAAGAGGATAAAGAGCAACGCAAGCTTGAGCGGAAGCAAAATTCAACTGGTGGTGACCTTGAAAATATGATGGCGTACGTGAACGAGTTTGGTGAAATCAGCTCAACGCCGCCTGAGAAATCTTAATTAACAAAAGGCTGGATCGATGATTCAGCCTTTTTTAGTAGAAGATCCCCACGTTCGCCAACCCAGGCATTCTTAGCTATAAAGCTTCAGTTTCCCGTCAATACATAGATCCGCTGCTCCAATCAGGTGAGCTGCATCCCCAAGCACAGCTGGTTTAATCGGAATCTTTATATGTTTTTCCTGGAGCCTGTCTTTCACATGGGGCACAAATAAATCCCAGGCGTTATTATGACCGCCAATAAGGATCAGGTCCGGATTATATGATGGAACATATTGCATCAGAAACTTCACAAAATTCTCGCCATATTCATTAAAAACCAGTTGTCCAATACCATCGTCCGCTTTAGCCCTGCCGGCAATGTCTTTCATATCCACTATGCTTACTCCTGTAAACTCTTCATAACGCTTTGAAATCCACTGGATACCGAGATAGTCTTCAGCAATACCATCCTTGTACGACTTATTCCATAATAAACCGTCTTCTGTTAGCCCATCGTGGTGCCTCCCCGAACCTAAACCGTAATTCAAGGTAAATCCCAATACATTTTTATATCCCTTTGCCGCCCCAACCAATACCTCTCCATGTAAAAAACACGGAGCAATATTTTCCATTGTAATGTTTGCAGGCGCTATATTTAATCGCTCGGCAAGTTTTTCTTTAACGTTAACCTGGTAAAGCGCATCAAATTTCCCCTGACCTTTCATTAGAGAGATACCCTTCTCATAGTCAAACGGACCAGGAATACCAATGCCTATTTTGCTGATTTCTAACGAGTTAAGCTCGGAGCATTTTTCAATAGCGGAGGCCCAACTATCAATAAGGGTTTCAAGGCTTTCATTGCAATTAACGTTTTCTGACACGAAGCCAGATACAATTGATTTTTCTTCAATATCAACAATTGCAACCTCTATTCCGGGAATATTGATTCCCACTCCGAACACGTGTTTGTCCATGAACAACGATTTATTTTTGGGGTTTATAATACAATATCGGTTATTAAATCAGCTAAAGAAGCTAAAAGTTAAATAAATTTAACGAAAAATCGTAAAACAGTTTCCGGCTTAACATGTAAATTTTTTGAATAAAGCGAGCGGAGAATCCGCCAGTAAACGAAAGCCACTGAAGCAGAACAGGATACGGCTAATTGTAGTAAATCAATATTGGACCATCTTACAACAAATGGTTTCACCCCAACTAACCGCAAGGGTTAATTAAATCGACAACATACTTTCAGGCAGTTTTCAACTTATAGGCCTTTTCCACTAACCTCGTTAAGTTATCAAGATCAAAAGGTTTTGGGAGAGAAAGATCTGCGCCCGCCCTGGCAGCAAGCGTTTCAATATCATTATTAGCGGTCAAATATATAACCGGAATCTTATTAAAGACTGGGTGTCTTTTTATTGTCTGAGTAGCTTCAATACCACCCACACCAGGAATCCAGTTATCCATTATAATAACAGATGGTCGCGCACTTTCTACTTTGTCGATGATATCGTCGACAGTAAAGCTTGTAACGACTTCCCATCCAGAGTCGGTAAGCGCATAGTCAAGAATATCCAGTATATCCAGATCATCATCACACACTAGAATTCGCTTCATCAGGTCTTAAAAGTATTAGCATTAATTACAAATAATTCGGTTGATTGTTTTTGCTTTTTTTAAAACAAAGCAAATTCCGTACGCTCCGCCCCATGGCTACAATTTTCGACAGAAAAAAAATATTTTTTTTAGCAACATTCTCTGCAAAAAACCGTAAAGGATTGCAACGGAGGGTATGATGAACATAAACGATATAAGAGCTACAAACCATTACATTGTGTTTAGAATTGGGGCAGATACAGATATAAAGAACGGACGCATAAAAATGGTCGAGAAGGCTTTAAAATCTCTCGAGGCCAAAGAAGACTATATCGCGTGTCAGGCATTATTAGATGCACTACAATATCAGGAATCTGAAGTCCAGCAAAGTTTTTAAGTATGAAGCGGCAGTTTGGCTGCCGCTTCATAGCATTATTCTATAAGCGGTCTCTATCGCGATTAACGGACGAGTCATCATCCAGATCGGACCAGGTATCACTGTTCTTTTCGTCTTTATTTAGGTTTTCGATATCAACCTCAGTGCGACGAACGCTGTCTCTGATAGTCTCTTCCGTTTCTTCCACATCCTTATTTAACGAAACTTCCTCTTTTACCCAAGCGTCTTTACTTACCACAGGGATTTCTTTATGTTCGCGCATTTCGATGGTACCTTCTTCAAAAGACTCAAAATCTGACTCATTAGCCTGACGATTGACCGGCGTGCGCTCCACGTTCACATGCTCGTTCCGCAGGCGTACACTTTCCTCGACGGGCTTTTCAACAATCCTGCTGCGTAAGCGGGCGCCACCGCTCTCGACTTCACGTTTCCCTATCTCCAGGTTTTCTTCAATAATCGGGATAGAACGATCAGAGTCGTTACTCCTGTTATAATCGCCAATGTTATCGCGATCGTATTCAGTGGATTTATTCTGATGATCAGTTCCGTATTGATTTGCTCTTTCGTCTATATCAACAGCGCCATATTGATCTAAAATATCGGCGGCACGCTCTGCCTCCGCTTCAGAACGAGCGTGTACCGTTATAGTAGAGCCGCGTTTGGCAACTTCCGAGTAGCGGCTTGTCCTGTCGTCATCACTTCCGAATAAGGAACTGAAGAAATTACTGATACTGCTTCCGAAGCTGTCGTCCTCATGATCCGACCGGGTTTCCGTTTGAGAAGAACCGCGGCTCGCAATATCTACATCCTCCCGGTTAAAGCCTTGGTTCACCAGGTTTTGCACCGCTTGTTGTGCTTCGTTTTCGTTGTCGAAAATTCCAATTACTGTTTGTGACATAATGTTTCTCCTTGATTTTGATAGATGTTTATTATTAGATAGTTGGGTTGGTATCAACCCGGTTTACAATCACCTCTTCCTTTCTGAGGGTTTCTTGTTGGGAAATTTTACTGTGTTTCTGTTTCCGGGTAATATGCACCTCTTCAACAAGAACCAGCTTTTTTTCAACAACCAACACCTCCTTCAGGATTGGGATGATAGTCTTTTCTCCCTCGTACCTTACAGCCGGAGGGGTGTTCTCTATGTATTGGTTAAACTGGATTCTTTGCACATCAACTTCCTCGTCCACTACAGGAATATCGATAACCTGCTGTTCGCTGTGCACCTTTTTCGTGATGGCCACCTTTCCTGTTTCTATCTCTTTTTTCGCGACCGTAAGACGTTCTTCAATTACCGGAACAACTATATGGTCATTGGTATTGCCCGAAACCCGTTTGCCTCTATTCATATCGTTAGTACTATACATTCCTCTTATAAATTCTGAGTTCACGTAGTTCTCCCAATACAGAGCCAAAAAGTACCTGGAAAATGAAAATAAATATAATTACCCGACAGGCATATTTTCTTAACAACAAGGGTGTTGAGCGAAGCCGGGAGAACAAAATTTGTCTTAAAACTAAACGAAGCCTTTTTCCGGCATTTTAAAAACAGACACTTTGTAGAGATAAGTGGGCACTATGGGCCGCTATCTTTTGGTTGGCTTTATATCGTTCTTAACTTCCAGCTCTTCTTTTATTTCTTCTGTTTGCAGACGGAGCTCGGGTGAGTCCATCGGACTTTCGGGTGGAAGTTCATCGCCCAGAAGTACCCCCCAGTGTTTAAAAATGGCCGAACGGTCGAACGTTACCTTTAAAATGGCAATTATAGGCAGAGATAAGAACATTCCGGAAATTCCGGCCAGAGTACCCGCCAAAAATACTCCCAGGATAGCCGCCAGCGCATTGATCTTTACTTTAGAGCCGACTATTCGCGGCATTAAAATATTGTTATCGAGGAACTGAACAAAGGCGATAGTACCTAACACCGCGAAAATGGGCCAGACCTCTGACGACGAACTTAAAGTAAGCAGTACTCCTATAAGGTTCCCGATAAGTGCCCCAACATAGGGGATCAGGTTAAGAAAAGCAAATATCACAGCTATTAGCAGGGCATGTTTTATCCCGATGATTAAAAGGATTCCGCCCAATAAAATAGTAACATAAGTAATCTGAATTAATAACCCAAGAAGATAGCTTTTAATGATCACCTTGGTTTCGAGCATCGCTTCGCGAACTTTTTGATGATTCTCTTCAGGAAACCACAGAAACACAAAACGAAGCAGAAGATTTTTGTAGAACAGAATCAGATAAATGTAAATCGGCATCAAACCGATGAAAATAAGGGTGGAGGATACCGAACCGGCCGCCCCGCTCAAAAGGTTCCCTCCAAGGTTCAGTAGCTTATTCGCCTGCTGATCCAGCAATTTTGCCTGCTGCTGGGTAGAGAAATTACTTATTTCGCTAATCCAGTTGCTTAATGAGTTTAAGTGTGCCGTAACGTTTTTGCGTATCAACGGAAAATCAGCGATAAGCGAAGAAACCTGAGATGAAAAAAACCACACTATCAAACCTACGGCTATGACCAGCAACAAAATTGAAAAGATGATCGCCAGTGCTTCGGGAAGCTTTTTCCTTCGGAAGAAATTATGCACCGGAAGCAACATAATGCTTATAAAAAATGCCATTAAGACCGGCATGATCAGGTCTTTGCCAAGAACAAGTATATATCCAAGAAGTATTAATCCTAGTAATTCTATCGACCGGCGAACGGTTAGGGGCATCTCTCTCATTGTTTACTTTAAGTAAAACTCAATTTATAAGTTTTATTTGTATTGATGATAAACCCAAGGAGGTAAAAAAGTTTTTTTATGGGTTAATTTTCTACAGACGACTTAGAACACACCGGAGAAAGAGCACACTCCGGGAGATCAGACAAAACTTTGTAAACTTTTGGGAAGAACAGGCTTCCCAAAAGTAATTATGCTCTTATTTGTCCATTACCCTTAACAACCCACTTATAACTGGTGAGCTCTTCAAGAGCCATAGGGCCGCGAGCATGCAATTTTTGTGTACTTATCCCGATTTCCGCTCCAAGTCCGAACTGAGCGCCATCCGTAAAGGCCGTGGAGGCGTTTGCGTATACAGCTGCTGCGTCAACAGAGTTTAGAAAGATCTCAATTGATCCTGCATCTTCAGAAACAATCGCCTCGCTATGCTTCGAACTGTAATTAGCGATATGCTCTAAGGCCTCTTCCAGATTATTTACGGTCTTTATCGACATTTTGTAATCAAGAAACTCGATACCAAAATGCTCCTGAGCAGCTTTCTTTAATAAGTTAGCCGGGTATAGGTCTTTCAACGACTCATATGCCTGCTCATCAGCAAAAAGTTCGACATTCGAATCGACAAGAGGCTTAGCAATTTCGGGTAAATCATTCAAACGGCTTTGGTGGATTATCAGACAGTCTAAAGCATTACAAACACTTACCCTCCGCGTTTTACTGTTATTTACAATCGCTTTCCCTTTTTCCAGATTGCCGGTTTCGTCAAAATAAGTATGTACAATTCCCGCACCTGTTTCAATCACAGGAACCTTAGCATTTTGCCTTACAAAATCAATCAAGCCCTGACTTCCTCGCGGAATAATCACGTCAACATAGCCAACAGCATTTAAAAGTGCTTCTGTCGCCGAGCGATCGGGAGGTAATAAGGCAGCCACGCCGGTGTCTATGTTATGCTTTCTAAGCACACTGTGTATTACGGAAATAATGGCTTCGTTAGAGAACGAAGCATCGCTCCCGCCCTTCAGCACACAGGCATTTCCGGTTTTAAAGCAAAGCGAAAAAACATCGAAACTTACGTTTGGACGGGCCTCGTAAATTACGCCGATCACTCCCATCGGAACGCTCAATTTTTTAAGCTCGAGGCCATTATCAAGCTGCTTTTCCAAAAGGACTTTCCCTAATGGAGACGGAAGGGCGGCCACACTTTTGATATCGGCAGCAATATCGCGGATACGTTTATCGGTAAGTTTGAGCCGGTCAAACTTGGGATCATCCGGACTCATTCTGTCTAAATCTTTTTGATTTTCGGTGAGAAGAACGGGAATTTGGTTCACCGCTTCTTCAGCTAAATCTATAAGTACAGCATTAACTTTTTCTGCAGCCAGTAAGCCTAATGAACGGCTGGCCTTTTGAACGTTTAAAAATGTATCGCGGATCTCCATGTTATGCAATTTCGGAGTTTAAAAATAAGTAATCGTAATGAACTAAAGGCTTTTGCTTCTTCTGTCCGATACGTTCGGACGCTTTATCCGAACTGTATTCCGCTATCCCAAGGCCAACCTGTTTGCCCTTTTCATCAACAAGTTTTATTATATCGCCTTTTTGGAAGTCTTCATCAATCTTAATTACCCCTACGGGTAGCAGGCTGCTAGCTTTTGAAGATGTTAAAGCAAGTTTGGCGCCTTCATTTATCCGGACAATCCCTTTAGCATAGTTCTCAGAATGAGCTAGCCATTTCTTTTTTCCCGAAGCATTTTTTTGCGGAATGAAACGGGTATTTATTGCTTTTTCGTTTAATACATCAATCAAAATGTTTGTCTTCTTCCCATTTGCTATGTGCACCGCTATTCCCAACTGAGCCACCTTATGAGCCATATTTGATTTGGTAACCATCCCTCCCCTGCCAAACTGCGATTTTTGAGTGGAGATAAATGATGAAAAGCCCGTTGTTGATGCACTGATTTCGCGAATAACTTCAGATTTTGTGTCTTTAGGATCACCATTATAAATTCCATCAACATTACTCAGAATAATTAATGCGTCTGCATTAAGCATAGAGGCAATCAAGCCAGCGAGCTCATCGTTATCGGTAAACATCAATTCGGTTACTGAGATTACATCGTTCTCATTCACAATGGGAATAACGTTGTGCTGAAGAAGAATACTAAAACAGTTCTTCATATTGAGATAATGCAACCGGTCGCGAAAATCTTCTTTTGTAACCAAAACCTGGGCACAAACTAAATCGCGTTTTTCAAAAAGCTCCGAATATTTATTAATGAGTTTTACCTGCCCGATGGATGCAAAAAGCTGACGCGTAGCTACGGCGTCAAATTTATCTGAAACCGATAGAAGGCTTTTTCCGGATGCGACAGCCCCTGAAGAAACGAGGATAACTTCCTTTCCCTGCTTTTTTATTGCCGAAATTTGTTCCACCAAATGCCCCATCCGCTCAAAGTCGGGCAGGCCATTTTCTTTAGTGAGCACATTAGAGCCAATTTTTATAATGATACGTTTGTATGATAAAGCCATAACGAAAGCGTGAAATTAAGAAGATAAGACGAAAGGCGAAAGGAATATTGGCCAAAGGACTTAAATGACGCCATTAAAGCTTTAAAATTACATTTGTGACATAATCCGGGAGGTGTGGATGCCTGAAGTGTCATTTCATGACCATCTCCGTACTCCAGGCCTCAGCCGCGGTGTCTACCAGCCTGGCTCCGGCCTGTTGATAGGCCTCATTGGTAATCCGGAACCCAAACCTGGACCTCTCTGCACCACAACTTCATGCCCTAAACGGACTAAATGAACAACACCAGCAGGAGTTATTGCTACGCGGTTTTTCATTATTTTTTATTTCGGATGGAACAGATATGCGCATATAAACTATTGATCGCCAGAATAACGCATAGCAATCGATCTCGTTTTTATGTCTATTCTAACAACAAGTCCGTCTCGTCCAACAAGTTCATCTGAATGGTATCATTCCCGGCAATGCCCTCCACAGAACCACGAATATGAGCTGCATTCAACAGAACTTTATCCAGTTGTTTTTCCCTTGATTTCCATAACCGCTCCATCGCTTCCCGCTCTTTTTGAATGGAGAGGCGCATGCTCATAAATCCTTCCCGGATAGCCTTCCATTGCTCGTTAAACTCCGAACTGGTTAGGTAATCGTACATCATGCTCATCTTATCACCTTTGTTTTCCTGCGATTTGGAAGCGTTGTACAGTTTGATGATACTATCTCTAAGAACAAAAGCTACTGCCTTAACTTCATCAAACGAGCAAATCCATACCCCATCTTTTTCGCCGAAGCAATCCATCCCCTTTGGATAGCACTGGGTAACGATAACAGCAACATCAACGCCTACTCCGCGCATGTCCTTCTTTAGTTTCTCAATCCAGTCGTTCGAAAAATCTTTTGTGCGTTTGCTTTCAAAAATTATCCTTCCACATTCCTGACCGTATTGATTGCGCACCGTTTGAATACAATCCGCACCACGTACGCCTTTGCCTACTTCTGAAATCACATCAAACGGAAAATTACTGCGCAACAATTCTTCGAGAATCAATTCCTGAACTTCGCCCTGTAATTGCATAGATCCCTGTTCGGCTTTGCGTTTCATCTCTTCAGCCAGTTTTTTCTGATCCTCCAACTGCTTCTCGAGTTCACGAACTTTAAGCTGAAAGTCGGTTTCCTTAATCGTATTTTTTTCCTGTTCCTGCTTTCTGATCTGCTCTACAAGTTCATTGCGTTGTTCTTGCAGCTTTCGCTGAAGCTGAATTTCCAATTCTTCCTCCTTCGTTTTCAAAAGCTGTTCGCGTTTCAGAAATTCCAGTTCCTGCTGGCGGGCAAGTTTTAACTTTTCCTCACTATCTTTATTAGCGGCCTCAAGCAGTTGAACCTTATTCTGGAAGTCTTCAGCGATAGTCTTACGCAAATTCTCTTCCAGCGATTGCTGCAAAGCCAGCTTTTCGTGCTGCAGTTTTTTCTCAAACTCCTGTTTCTGCAGTTGCTCGCGGTTATTGAATTCGTCTAGTTTTCTTTGATATTCCTCTTCTTTTTTCTTGGTGAAAGAGACCATCTGTTCCCGTAACTCTTTCTTATATTCTTCAGTCATAGCTTCTTCCATAGGAAAGCTATGGCCGCATCCGGGACACTTTATTTCTGTAGACATAGTATTGAATTGAAAATTGAAGATAAAAGAAAAATTCCGCTTTGCGGGGAGCGGAATGTATTATACCTATAAGGTTTTCAGAAACCTTATAGGTATTTCCTGAAGGCGAGCTTAACGGCCTATTTCTAAGCCTATCGCTTTCGCGATCATTGCCATTTTACTGAGCCATGTCTTCAGCAATTGTTCTTTCCCTTTCGGATATTTTACGGTAATGAGATACTCGCTTTTATCAGTAGTTGAAGAGGTATTCAAAAAATCAAACGGAAGTGTATTATCCAGATATTTGCCAAAATTATGCTCTAAAGCAATTGATGCTGCCTTGATATTACCAGAAGTCCACTCTTCCTCTTCATAAAGTTCTAATATTTCCCTTTCGCTGCGTCCAACCAATATGGCAAAATCATTTGCCGATAAATCCTGGGCATACGCCACCCCTTTTACAATTTTTCCGAAATGCATTTTTGTAATTTTTAACCCATCAAAATTTTCACACCAATCTTTAGCCGGTCAGAACAGCCGCTAAAAATCCCCTTAAGTGTCTACACTAATATAGCGATTTATTCTTGTTACATTATATTCTTTTTGTCAGAACTTGGAGTTTCTGGTGTGGATTACAAACGATCGACGACGATATAGTATCCTAAACGATCAAAAGCTATGATACCCAATAAATGGTGAGAAAACAGATAAGACGTTTGGAGGCACAGAAGGAAAGCCCGGCGCCTCTTGTACGCCCTATGTCCCGACTACAGGTGGCCTTAAACGTGTATTATCGTTGTAAACTGATTTAAGTTCGTCGCAGGATTGTACAAGTAAAAGAACTCATTCGAGAACTTTGCCATGATCAGTAAACCATAATGCTCAAGAAGGTTTGAGTTGCTGGTCACTTTGGTTATCGGATATTCTTCAATATCAAACACGATTCGGTTTTCGCTTTTTATAACGGCATAAAGATTTGAAATATCGTCTTCATAGATCTTAATTTTTTCGCCGATATATTTCTTTTCCAAAGGCCAGCTGAGTGGTGGCCAACTGGTGTAATTGTTGAGATAAAATTTACGCCCTTTGTCGCTTTTTGTGATCTCGATAGCGCGACCGTTGATACACACTGACAAGACCGTTGTATCTGCGTGTGAGTGCTTAACGGCGTTCGTTAACAGTTCGATCAGAATTTGTTTACAATTACTGATCTTAAAGGCGTACTGCTCTGAAGGGAGATGAATTTTCAAGAACGAGATGATTTCATTTAACAATGGATACATTGCTAACGAATCGTTGCTGAATATAAACTCTCTTTTGATTTCAGTCATGGAAGCGAGGGTATCTTTATGCAAAAACATCTGGCTCTGTATTATAAACTTTAAACACTTTATTCATCCGGATAAGGCTGAAAAGATTGTTTATATCCTTGTTCAAGTCTACCACAGACACATCGCCCTCTTTAGACATTGCATACTTTAATATCGAAACAAGCGCTCCAAGGAAGGAACTGTCCACGTATGCCACATCACTAAAACTTACCATCAATGTTGTATTACCCTGATCTATTAATTCAAACATCTCAGTTTTAAACTGATCGGCTACATCGAGGTTGGCTTCTTTAACTTTAATCTTAACTAAAAGATATCCGGCTTTTGGATGTGTTTCAATCATGGTGTGTGGTATCAATCTTTTTCTATAAAAATTAAGCTGCAATCGTCTACAAACCCTTTACTGTATTCGGAGGAAAAGGTTACATTTTTTATCAAATCAAAACTATCCACCTGTCCTACTACTATTTTCATCTTTTTCAGGAACAAATCGTAATCACTTTTTTTACCATCCTCGGTTTCAAAATCGATCATTCCGTCAGAAATAACGATTAGTTGATCGCCCGATTCTAACTGGATAATCTTCTCGTTATACTGGCCATTTTGCATCACCCCGAGCAACAAACCGGACGACTCAACAGCCATGCATTTTCTTTCAGATGCCTGGTACCAGATGACAGGTAAATCGCCTGCGCCTGAATAATGCACCTTCCCTGTATCATGCTCTATCATGAGCAGTGAAAGTGTCGATAAAACGTCGCCCAGAACAGAGTCGAGCACAATCACCTTGTTTATTTTCTCTATAATGCTGGCTGTAGACAGATTACCGTCGAACACGCATAAGCGAATGGCCGAACGGATGTAGCTGAGGAAGTTGAACGAGAAGAACCAGGCACCCCATTTCTTACCCATAACATCACCCAAAATCACGAAAGTGTACTTATCATCAATCTGTATAAAATCAATAAAATCACCCCCGGGGTAGTTCTCGAACGACTGATATAGAAATTTGAGCTGATATCCGGTAATTTCGGGAGTTTGGGCCGGAACAGAACGGAGATTTAGTGCTTCTGCAGCAATTCTGATTTCCTGTATAGACTTTTCATGCTGCCGTCTTATCGTATGAATGATGTTATTAATTTTCGATACCACCATAGGCATCGGGGTGTCTTTGTTGATATAATCTACCACCTCCATATCGAGCCCTTTCTGCATGTGCTCATGATCTGTCACAGACGTAAAAAAGACAAAAGGTATTGTTTTCCAGCGTTTATCACGCAGTATTATTTCCCTGAATTCGAAGCCATTTATAAGTGGCATCTGGTAGTCGGAAAGAATAATATCAGGAGTTTCAGTTTGCAAAATATCTATCGCCTGAACCACTGATTTTGCCATCATGCATTCAAAACCCTCTTTCGATAATGCTTTGGAAATCATTTGAAGAATAAACCCTTCATCATCCAGAAGTAAGATCTTCTTGAATTTATCCGACATGCTCTAACTTGTTAATTTTAATTAATGAAGTAATGAACAAATATACTCCGCTAAAAACAATTAATAGGGCAATTAAATCCATAAGGGTAACGCCATCGTCGATGGTGAACCAAAATATGGTGAACATTTCAAAATATGGGGGGGCCGGCATAATGATCATCCCAAAACCCAGGGTTATTAATATCAGGGCTATGATCAATAACGATCCCTTCACCAGGCGGTCCATAAACAGAATTTTCTTGGAAACCTTGCTGTCAAGCTGGTACTGCGACAAAAGAACTTCCAGGTTTTCGGCCATCTCAAAACGGCTGGCTTTTAAATTGTCGAGCTGTTGAAAATCATTAAGACTTTCGGAGGAAAATTCTACCCTGTTTACTGCCAGGTTAAATTTTACTTTTATTTTATTTACAGCTTCACTATCCAGATTACTGGTTTCGAGCAAATCAAGCAATTCATCGAGTTTCTCATCGACAGAAATCTTTGCTTTATCCAGCATTTGGAAATCTTTAATTTCCTCGTCTAACGACTTTCTTTTTTCCAAGCTAGCTATTTTTTTATTGTATATTTCCCCATTAAAACCGCGATAAAATCAAATGAGGAAAGTTTCTGTCGTTACTGTAAACTTCAATCAGGCACGTATAACTGAAGATTTACTTAAATCGCTCTCCTTAAATAATCGTTATCCTGAAACAGAAATCATCGTGGTGGATAATGGCAGCACTCCGAATCCTGTTCCCGGGTGGAAAAAAACATTTCCACACATTTGCTTTATACGGTCTGAAATCAATTTAGGTTTTGCGGGGGGCAACAATCTTGGAATAAAAGAATCAAGCGGAGATTACCTGTTTCTTATCAACAACGACACAGAAGTTACCAGCGATTTGATTCACAGGTTAGTAAGTGTTCTAGACGCCCAACCTGAGGTTGGAGCGGTTTCGCCCAAAATCAGATTTCATCAGATGCCCCAAACCCTGCAATATGCCGGCTTTACAGAAATGAACTACTTCACCGCACGAAATACCTGTATTGGCCACCTTGAAAAAGATACGGGACAATACGATAATTCTACCGGAAAGACAGGGTTTTTGCATGGTGCGGCCATGATGATCAGAAAAGAAGCTATTGGTAAAGCCGGATTAATGCCTGAAAACTTTTTTTTGTATTACGAAGAAATGGACTGGTGCGAGCAAATTAAGAAGGCAGGGTATGAGATTTGGGTAGAACCTAAGGCAGTAATTTACCACAAAGAATCTATGTCGGTTGGAAAGCGAAGCCCGCTCAAAGAATTTTTCATGAACCGTAACCGAATCCTGTTTATTCGGCGCAATGCATCCACTTTTGCAAGAATTGTGTTTTATTGCCATTTTGCCTGGCTGGTAACCCCTCGCAATGTGCTTATGTATTTAAAAGACGGACAAACAGACCTCTTAAAACAATTATTCAGAGCTATTTGGTGGAACATAACTCATAAAGCATCCAGTACAGACCTGGGATATCCGATCCATAAAATTTCATGAAAATCATATTCTGGCTATCCACATTCCTTATCGTCTATACCTATTTAGGATACGGACTAGTACTCTGGATCCTTGTGAAGATAAGATGGCTGATTAAAGGCAAAAGGCCGCTACCTGTGGTTGACGACCGGGATTTACCTGGCTGCACACTTATTGTTGCTGCATATAACGAGGAAAGCTTCATCCGCGAAAAAATTGCGAACACCCTTGAGCTAGATTATCCTAAGGATAAGCTCAAATTTCTCTTCGTAACCGATGGATGTGATGATAAAACACCGGAAATAATTCAAACTTATCCTGAGATTACCTTATTGCACCAGGCCGCGAGGAATGGAAAGATAGCGGCAGTTCACCGTGCGGTAAACCAGGTAGATAGTGAGGTAATTGTCTTCACAGATGCTAACACGTTTCTAAATCCTGAGGCTCTTAAAAATATCTGCAGGCACTATTCCGATCGGGAAGTGGGCGCTGTTGCGGGCGAAAAGAGAGTTCAGGTGGACAAACAGGCAGACGCAAGTGCGGCGGGAGAAGGGTTTTACTGGCGCTACGAATCAACTTTGAAAAAATGGGATTCTGAGCTCTACTCTGTAGTTGGCGCAGCTGGCGAGTTATTCAGCGTACGCAACAAATTATATCAACCGGTGAGCCCGGATAGTATTTTAGATGATTTTATGATTTCGATGCTTATCGCCCGAAAGGGTTACCGAATAATTTATGAACCTGATGCTTACGCCACTGAAACAGCCTCTGCCAATGTATCAGAAGAACTGAAGCGGAAGATACGAATTGCGGCCGGGGGTATTCAATCTGTTATTTGGCTAAAAGATCTCCTCAATATCTTCAAATACGGAATTTTAAGTTTTCAATACATCAGTCACCGGGTTCTGCGATGGACCATCACCCCGTTCCTCCTGATCCTTGTTCTTTTGTTAAACCTGATTCTCGCAATTAAAACAAGTAGCTTGCTTTACCTTGGAATTTTGCTTGCACAGGTGTTATTTTATGTTCTTGCCTGGATTGGTTTAATTTTAGAAAAAAGGCACCTGCGGGTCAAGATTTTGTTTATTCCCTATTATTTTTGCGTAATGAATTATGCAGTATTTGCAGGGCTGATTCGATACTTCAGGAAAAGACAAAGTTCGTCCTGGGAAAAAGCGAAACGAAAATGACCTATCGATACGTATAAGGCAGTTTAAACTGGTTAAGGGGAATGAGATATATACGACAGTCCGGAGATTTCAAAGGAATAAAAGTTCTCGTTATTGGTGGCTCGGCAGGTAGTATCGAAGTAATTTTGCGAATTTTGCAGGATCTTAAAAAAGACCTTGCCATCGCCATTGTCATCATCGTCCATAGGAAAAGCACTTCAGATTCGAGTCTTACCAAACTGTTCAACAGACGGTCGGCTATTGAGGTAACAGAAGCAAACGAAAAGGAAGAAATTTTGCCCGGCAGAATTTATCTCGCACCTGCTAATTACCACCTTCTTATCGAACAAGATGGCACGTTTTCGCTCGACTATTCGGAGAAAGTCCAGTACTCACGACCCAGTATTGACGTAACTTTTGAATCGGCAGCAGAGATTTATGAGCAATCTCTGGCGGCACTGTTGCTGTCAGGTGCTAATTCTGATGGGGCTTTCGGGCTTTTAACTATCGCTAATACCGGTGGATTAACTATTGTGCAAAGTCCCGAAACTGCCGAAGTAGACTTTATGCCTAAGGCTGCTATTTTAAAAACGGTTGTAGATTATATAGTGGAGGCCGACTATCTGCCAAAATTCGTAAATGACCTTTCTGCCGCTCAGCTTCCGGAATAAACACTCACTATTTGTTCGCGTAAATTATATTTAGAGGCCATGACCTCGCCATAAGCCCCTGCAGTTCTAATCGCTATTAAATCGCCACGAAAAGACTCCGGCATTTCCACTTCCTTACCAAAGCAGTCGGTAGACTCGCATATGGGGCCTACAATATCATATTTAAGATCTTCGGATGTTTGGGCTCCAGGCCTTGAAATGTTTTCGATCTTGTGATATGCCTGATATAACGCCGGGCGCATTAATTCCGTCATACCAGCATCAAGTACCAAAAAATGCTTTTTAATACCGTTTTTAACATATAACACTCTGCTGATCAAGCTTCCTGAATGGGCAACCAAAGCTCGTCCTAATTCAAAATGAATCTCCTGGCCACTTTTACGTTCCAAAAACTCATCAAAAATCTGAAAATAAGCCTCAAAATCAGCTATTGGGGTTTCCTCTGTAGTGTGATAATCTACGCCCAAGCCCCCTCCTACGTTCAATACATGCAACACAAAGCCCCGCTCTTCAAACCATGCTTTAATTTCATTCACTTTAACACAAAGGCTTTTGAAGGCGTTCAGATTTGTTATCTGAGAACCGATGTGAAAGTGGATTCCAGTAAGGTCCAGGTTTGCTGATTTTTTAAGAACCTCAGCACAAGCCGGCAAATCCCACTGGTTTACACCAAATTTATTCTCTTCAAGACCAGTCGTAATATTGGCGTGGGTATAGGCATCTACATTTGGATTAATGCGTATTGCTACCCGGGCCTTTTTACCGCATTTCGCCGCCAGGTCATTGATCACTTCCAGCTCCTGGATGGATTCAACATTAAAACAAAAGATATTTTGTTCCAACGCTTCAACAATTTCCCTGTCTGATTTTCCCACACCCGCAAAAACCACTTTATCGGGAGAGAAACCTATTTCTATAGCTTTCTTCACCTCGTTCCCGCTGACACAATCTGCTCCAAAACCGGTCTGCTGTACTTTCTGAATCACCTTTTCGTTAAAATTCGCTTTCATGGCATAATGCACATGGAAATCATACTTATCCGCCGCTGCTTTGCAGGCGGTTAACGTCTGCTGAAGCAACTGTAGATCATAATAATAAAAAGGTGTTTCCACAGACTGGAAACGGCTTAAAGTGTTGGAGCTGAACATTAAAATTTATATTCTTAAGATGAATGTGTTAAAACGAGTTAGAACAGTCTGTTGTGCAAGCTTCTCAGCGCCTCTGTTTTATCCGAAGTATCTACCAATACCGATATATTGTAATGGCTTGCACCATAAGAAATCATACGGATGGAGATATGCTTTATAGCTTCGAAAACCCGTGCAGCGTATCCATGCGATTCGTATGAAAAATCTCCCACCACACAAATTATACTTTGATCTGTACCCACATCAACACTGCCAAAATCTTCCAACGCTTTTACAATATCAGCGAGGTACCGCGTATCGTCAATTGTTACAGAAACGGCAACCTCAGATGTGGTAATCATATCTATCGGCGTTTTATAGCGCTCAAAAATCTCGAACACCTTCCTCAGAAAACCGTAGGCTAGTAACATACGGCTCGACTGAATGCGGATAGACGTAATCCCATCTTTAGCGGCAATCGATTTGATCTGATTTTTTTCACTCTCATGGGTAATTAGAGTCCCAGCAGCTGAAGGCTCCATAGTATTTAATAATCGAACCGGGATTTTATATTTCTGCGCCGGAAATACACTTTGAGGATGTAATATCTTCGCACCAAAATAAGCCAGCTCGGCCGCCTCTTCAAAAGATAACTGAGCAATTGGTTTAGTACCCTTTACAATACGGGGATCGTTATTATGCATTCCGTCAATATCAGTCCAGATCTGAACTTCGTCTGCACGGATGGCGGCGCCAATTAACGATGCTGTATAGTCACTTCCGCCTCTGCGAAGATTATCTATCTCGCCGAACGCGTTTCTGCATATGTATCCTTGCGTGATAAACAATGTCTTGTCTGGATGTGCATTTAATAAATGCTGAAGGTGCGAGCCAATGTATTCAACCAGTGGTTCATTGTCCTCGTCAATTTTCATAAAGTCAAGGGCGGGCAACAGCACAGATTTCACGCCGATTTCTGCAAGATAAAAATGATACAAGGCAGTTGATAGTAATTCACCCTGTGCAAGAATTATCTTTTCTTCTACAGGTGTAAACAGCTCGGAGGCATAAGAACCAATAAGGGTGAAATGATAGTCGATAAGGTCACGACCATTTTTCAAGCCTTCTTCCGTTGTAAATAATTCCTTCACAAAGACTTTATACTTCTCATACAAAGCATCGGTAAGATCTTTTGCAGTGCGCTTATTCCCATCCAGAAAAGCCTGAGATATTTCTACAAGACTATTGGTAGTTCCGGATACAGCAGATAAAACAACGATTTGTTTCTCTTTCGGATTGATGATGTTTAACAAACTTTTCATCCTTTCCGGACTTCCTACTGATGTACCTCCAAACTTTAATATTTTCATTAGTATATAATTTATTTAATGACCACGAAGCCGGCCTGTTTTAATCTACAAAAGATCTTCAATTAATGATAAAACTCTCATTACAGGAATCACCTGTTTATTGAGGCGCAAAATTAGTTAAATGCCTGATATTATAAGCTTCGGAAAAAACTTTCTTTATTTTTCATAAAAGTTGACCCGGGCGAAAACCAAATGCAAATTGATTTGTAATTTATAAAAGCCAATTCTTATGAACAGGTCTAAATTTTTTGAAAAAACAGACAAAGATCTAATCAGTGTTTTTGCAGACGATGAATTAAATTACTGGGCGCTAAAGTGGGGAGTTTCGAAAGAAACAATTAAAAGTGCTGTAAAAGCATCAGGCTGCAATTCGGTATCCAAAGTCTATACCTACCTGATTAATGCAAACAAACTAAGACTTAGTTAAGATTAAACGATTTCAAATCCCGCAGAGTCGAAACACTGCGGGATTTTTTATTTGCCTCTCAGTCGTTTTTCAAGATATGCTCTTCACGGGCACGCAGAATATGAACCATATTTTCGGAAGCCCATTCTGACAGTTTAATAAGTTGCCCCAGTAAGCTTCTTCCCAGTTCGGTGAGCTGGTACTCTACCTTAGGCGGGATTTGCGGAAAAACTGTACGAGTTAATAATCCATCTTGTTCCAAATGCTTTAAAGTAACAGTGAGCATCCGTTGAGAAATTCCATGAATACCTTTTTTGAGCTCGCCAAAACGCAGTTTCTCGTTTTTCCCTAATAAAATAATTGCGTGAACAGACCACTTATCACTTATCCGGTCGATTACATCGGTTACGGGGCAGTAGTGATTTGTCGAGTGATTGTCAGAAAAATGATCCATTGCATTCTCCTGTGTGCCTTCAAGCTCTTTATTCCCAATGGTTACTTTCATATAACTGAGTATTGAATTTGTGCCGTATTGTTCGGTACTAAGTTACTTAATAATTTTGAGTTATTAAAAGTAACTATTGTAAAATTATGGACATACTATCATTATTGAACTGGAGATATGCCGCCAAACGGATGACCGGTCAAAAAATCCCACAAGAAAAAGTAGAAGTAATTCTCGAAAGTATCAGACTCTCTGCATCTTCTATAGGATTACAACCTTATAGAGTTATCGTTATCGAAGACCCTTCCCTTTTGGCGCAAATAAAACCGGTTGCAAATAATCAAGCTCAAATTACGGAAGCTTCACACCTGCTGGTATTTGCAGCATGGACCGATATTACCGAAACTTCAATTGAAGAGTATCTTAACCTCATAGCTCAAGAACGGAACGTAAGTATAGAATCGCTGGCACCAATGAGAGCCTATTTCCAGGGCCTTAAAAACAATACTCCTGAACAAAATTTCAATTGGGCAGCCCGCCAGGCATATATCGCTCTGGGCACCGGACTGATTGCTGCTGCTTCACAAGAAGTTGACGCCACGCCAATGGAAGGCTTTGACTCCGCAGCGTTAGACCAAATACTAAATCTTCCTGAGAAAGGATTGCAAAGTGTAAGCATAATGGCTTTGGGGTACCGGGATGTTAATCAGGATTGGCTGGTTGGCCAACCAAAGGTAAGGACTCCAAAATCAAAATTTTTCTTGTCGCTATAACACCACACTATCACTTAATTAAATCAAAACTAAAAACAACAAAATGAAATCAACATTAATTGCGCTATCCATTTTAGCTTCATCTTTAAGCTTAAGCGCTCAAACGAAGTGGATTATCGACCCTGTGCATTCGTCGGTAAATTTCAACATTGAACACCTGGTTATTTCTGAGGTAGAAGGGAAATTCAATAAATACAATGGCACGATAAGTACTGCTAAACCGGATTTAACCGACGCTGTGATCGATTTTGCGATTGATGTGAACAGCATTGACACCGACAATGAAATGAGGGATAAACATCTGGTAGCTCCCGATTTTTTCGATGCTGCTAAGTACCCAAAGATGACCTTCAAAAGCACTTCCTTTAAGAAAGTATCTGGCAATAAGTATATCCTGACCGGAAACCTTACCATTCATGGAATAACCAAACCAGCGAAATTCGATGTCACTTATGGAGGGACAGCGAAAGACGGTTATGGAAATGTAAAAGCTGGTTTTAAAGCCAAAGGTATTATTAACCGATTTGACTATGGCTTGCAATACAATTCGCTTACCGAAGCAGGTGGAGCAACCCTTGGAAAAGAAGTAGAAATTGATCTAAAACTACAGTTCGCACAAGCGAAATAATTTTAAACTGTAAAAGAAAAAGGCTGAATCTATGCTTTAACAAGTTAGATTCAGCCTTTTTTATTTTAAGACCAGGTTAGTTAAAAGCATGCTGAGCTAAAGTTCAATTTAAACTTCTGGAAAGCAAGGCAGCTTAAACTTAGCTAGTATGATTTAACTCTTCTCCGGTGCTTCGAAGAAGGTTTTGAATGTGCTGGCTTTCCGGAATTTTTATTCCCCTGACCAGCTGCCGGACCCGAAAAGCTTCTTAAAGCTAAATGGTAAGGGTGATCTTCAATACGAGGAATAGCCTGAGCCGTTAGTTTCTCGATATCTTTAAGAAAAGGCTGTTCTTCAATTTCACAAAAAGACCAGGCAGTACCGCTTGATCCTGCACGGCCAGTCCGACCAATTCGGTGAACATATGTCTCCGGCTGGTTCGGTAATTCATAGTTGATTACGTGCTTCAACTCATCTACATCAATACCGCGTGCAGCTATATCAGTTGCCACAAGCACTTTTAATGTTCCGGCTTTAAAACTTGTTAAAGCTTTTTGCCTGGCATTTTGAGATTTATTTCCATGGATCGCTTCGGCGGAAATACTGGCTCTGTTGAGCGACTTAACCAATTTGTCTGCACCATGTTTAGTGCGTGTAAACACCAACACATTGCTAATCCCGCTGTCTTTTAACAAGTGGATCAGTAATGCTGATTTATCCTTTTTATCTACAGTAAAAATTCCCTGCGAAATTTTTTCGACCGTAGAGGATACAGGCGTAACCTCCACTCTTACAGGGTTATTTAAAATACTATCGGCAAGCTTTGCAATGTCTGGCGGCATAGTTGCCGAGAAAAACAAGGTCTGTCTCTTATAAGGAAGTTTAGCAATGATTTTTTTCACATCATTAATAAAACCCATATCCAGCATACGGTCTGCTTCGTCCAATACAAACATCTGAATATTTTGTAAGCTAACCACCTTTTGAGTCATCAGATCAAGCAGTCGTCCCGGAGTTGCGACCAGAATGTCGACTCCGTTTCGCAACTGGTTAATTTGATGATGGGCAGAAACGCCTCCAAAAATTACAGCATGTTTAAGACGGGTATGTTTTCCATAAGCGGTAAAACTTTCACCAATCTGTATGGCAAGCTCGCGGGTAGGACTTAAGATCAAGGCTTTCAATCCAGCTGCTTCACGGCCCGATTTTTCAGACAATATTTGCAAAATCGGCAAAGCAAAAGCAGCGGTTTTTCCTGTTCCGGTTTGTGCGCAGCCTAAAAGATCTTTTTTGTTTAGTAAAACAGGAATCGATTGCTCCTGAATAGGGGTAGGATGTGTATATCCTTCGTTCTTAAGGGCTCTCAAAAGAGGCTCAATAAGATTTAAATTTTCAAATGTCAAATTAATATTTTTTAAGTTATGTGCTTAACTACCGAATGATATAAATATACAAGGGGGAGTTAATTTGTATATCTCCTCATCTTTTTAGATGAGCTTATAATAGAAGAGGTTTTTCAACTAAAAGAGAAATATTACGCAAAAGTACGTTATTTTTCCGGTAGTTAAGCATCTGTTTTTAAAGCTTCGCTTTGTAACATATTCCTTACGGAAAGTTTTAAAATAAAATATCGTCGGAATTCCGGATTTTTTTACAACATTTGTTCCGTTGTCTCCACGACAACGTTTTCATAGGTAGATGTAGGGTCAAGCTAACGCTTGACCCTTTTTTATGCCCCTATTAAGCTTAAAAGCACACTAAATCCGGCAACCAACGTATTCAGAAAATTTACCTGATTGTTATTCAGCGCGTTCGACCTCTCGAGACTGGCGCCTAACACCGAATCCGACATATTTCCGACGGTACCAGCAAAAACGATCCAGAAAAAATTAGTGTTCAAACCTTGCATCACGGCGAAGACAGACGCAATCAGAACAGAACCAACAATTCCAAAGAGCGTTCCTTCGATACTTACTACTCCATCAAGCCCGCGCTTGTCGGGCTTTAAACTGAGAATATTATAGAATCGTTTTCCATACAGGGTACCCAACTCGGAGGATACGGTATCCGCCGCAGCAGCAGAAAAGCCGGCGGCCGCCATAAGCAGGAAAAGCTGCTGGTGCTCCGGAAGCAAGATTGACAACAAGGCAATGAGCGAGGGAAAACCCGCGTTGGCGAGCACTTGTCCGGAGGTTCTTCCTGTCGCATTTTCCGCTACATGCATTTGTTTTTTCTCCCCGTATCGCCAGGAAGTGACAGCGGTACCAAGAATAAAAAACGTGGCGAGAAGCAGCATCCCGGTAGGTCCTAAGCCGGCGTAGATGAGAAAAGCCAGCACGCCCCCTGTAAGAGAAGCATATACGGTTAGCTTTTTCGTGAGAACACTAAAAAACATCCCAGAAATGATGAGCCAGACAATTGGATCAACGAGTATTTTAAACAACACAGCTTGAGTCACCGGGCTAGATCGATTTTTCCTCTTTTAAAAACTCCTTCCGCACACCTTCGATCAAATCTTTATGAAAAAGAACCTTATCTTTTCTGGAATAGCATTGCAGCACGGCGAAATGGACAGCGTTCAATATCGAAGCGCCGCTCAGCTCGTATTTGGAAGCGAGATCCTGCAAATCTACAGAAACGTCGACTTTTAAATTAGACGGCATTGATTTCTGCCAAAGAATGTAACGCTCGGAGCTGTTTGGCATCGGAAAATGGACCACAGAGTGAAAACGCCGGATGAAAGCATCGTCGAGATTGTTTTTAAAATTGGAGGCCAGTATAAGCAAGCCTGTATAGTCTTCAACCCGCTGCAGCAAATAACTTACTTCTTGATTGGCATATTTGTCGTGTGCACTTTGCACGTTCGTACGCTTGCCGAAAAGTGCATCGGCTTCATCGAAAAATAAAATCCAATTTTTCGTTTCGGCTTTTTTGAAGACCGATTCGAGATTTTTCTCGGTTTCGCCAATAAATTTGCTTACAATCTGTGAAAGATCTATCCGGTAAACGTCTTTTTTGAACTGTTTACCAAGCAGGGCTGCGGTTAGCGTTTTGCCCGTACCCGAGGGTCCGTAGAATAGAACCCGGTAGCCAGGCTTGATTTTACGACTTAGGTTCTTATCCTCATCTAACTTATGGTGATGCTCCAGCCAATTACTGATGTCGTTAACCTGTTGCGCCGTTCGGGGATGGAGAACCACATCGTCCCAAAGCATGGTTGTACTGATGTGCTTCGCAGGAAAGTCCAGTCCGAAGCGCGGAGGATTTTCTTTCCCGAAAATCATTTTTTCGATCCATTCCTGGGCAAAAACGATACGGCCACTCATTGCAGGTTCGCCTTCTTTCACTGGTTCCAGCCATAGAATTCCGTATTTGAAGAACAAGTGTTCTTCGCCAAAAAGCTGCTGCACCTGCAGGCGCTTTTCAATATCATTTCCCGCAAGGATGAACTGTACAGTTTCACCGGTGGGCAGCATTCCACGATGATTGCTCGCTTTCACTCCTCCGAATTCCGGAAAATCGCCACCATTGGGCAAATGCTCGAGGATAATCGACTCGAAAAAATTAGTTTGAATGTGCGGCACAATGGCCAGCATCACAACAATCCATTCTTCGTCGCTGAGCGGAGGTAAGTTTTTTGCAAGGTCGGGAGGTATAAGGTCTCCATTATAATTTTCTGCAAGCCACTTATCGAGCAAGCCGCTACCCTGATTAAAGTGCGACTCGATACGCCATATAATAACAGACCTGATATCGTTTAAGGCAGTTTCAATGGCTGTAAAGGTGCCTTCTTTTTTATGAACGGGGTAGAGCACGGGTTGATGGTTTTTCTGAAAGTTGATTTACAAGTTAAAATTAAAAAGTAAAAAGTAAAAAACTGAATACCTTTTTCCGACAGGTACTAAGGTTTTCGGACAACATTTTTTTCCTTTTTCTTATGTGCTGCGCCCTTCTGCTGCACGGTATGAACCAATTCGTGGGCTAGCAGCTTTTTCCCCTCCCGTGTAGAGGGACTATATTCCCCCTGGTTAAAAACGATATGGTTTTGATACGCGTAAGCCTTTGCATTTACCTCTTTGGTAGAAGTTTCGGCATCTGCGCCAGTATGGATCCTTACCTGGGAAAAATCGCGGCCCATTTTCTGGCCAAAAAACTGAAGGGCGCTGTTGGGTAAAACGCTTCCCTTACTGCTTAATGTATTTAGATAGGATGATGTTTTTGCAGCGGTAGAAGTCTGTGCTCCGGCTTGCTTCTTCTGAATCTTCTCGTTCTCTTCTTCTTTTTTCGGCTCAGATTTTTTTTGAAGCTTTTCTTCTTCCTCCTTCTTTTCAGGCATCCGCTGCAACTTTTCCTCGTCTTCTTTTTTTTCCTCTCCTTTCCGCTGAAGTTTCTTTTCTTCTTCCTCTTTAGCCTGAGATTTGCGTTTCACGCTTTTGTCTTCTTCTTCACAGTCTGCACACTTTCGCTGAAGAGCGGCAGGACTCTGCTGAAAAAACGATTCGGGTGCAGATTCTCCAAAGAAACTCTGTTCGCTGGTGTTATCTTTTTGGAAGAAATTGCTCTCGCGGGAGGTGCTCTTGGAGCGGCGACGGATGTAGCGGGGAGATATTTTCATGATTGCTTTAATTGGTCGTATTGAAGTTTTAGTTCATCAATAGGTGGTAATCCGTTCACTGAACCTGCAAGGCTTTTATAATCTCCTATCACCTCATTGGGGCGGCCATCGATAAAGTACTGAACAAGGTATTGCCAAAAGTAGAATCCCTTAACACTAAGAGCCATCAGCAAATAATTATCAATAGAAAGCTTGAGATTAGTGGGTTCCCCTTCGTACAAATACAGATGCATAGCATTGTCAGCATCGGCTTCAAAAACTCCGGCACAGGCATCGTCGGAAAACAAATCTACCGGTTTAAATCCCCGTAAGATCGACTCGGCCGGAGTAGAATCAAAATAGACAATATCTTTCCAATCTTTACTAATTTCGGTGGCTGGAAGCATATTGATGCTACCTGTCAATCTCAGATCGAACTCATCGCTTTCTTTTAACTTCCATTTCAGTTTCCCGTATTTATAGCTTTTGTAAAAGTTATGCGCCAGGTCACTTTTAAGAAAGGAAGGTTGTTCCTCGGCAGTAGCGGCTTCCGAAAAATCATTCGTCTGAGATACCACATTTTGATTTATAGAGAGAAAATTCTCCAAGGATGACAGTTTATCTTTGAATTTATCCATATTGGTTATGTTTCATAGTTAGACAAATTAAGATCGATCGGATTAGGTACGGTTGTGTTTACAATGGACTGGTCGGCCAAACCGGTAGCATCATTTAATACATTTGCCACGCAGGTTAAGCCGGATGGAACGAAGGCTTCCGCGGAAATAATATCCCTGACAGCAGCCCATCGGGTCTGCGGAACATTTGAACTTTGCAACTGAGCATCGCTAATGGTACGAGGCGCGCCAGGAGTTGGTGTAACAAAGTATTCGACGGTTTTGCCCGCATCTACCTGAGCAATTACCAGGGCCTCCACCTGTCGTTCGTGATATCCGTTACCCTCCCTCGAAAGGGGGGTTAGGTTTCGGAAGTCTGATCCGCTTCCACCCAAATAACCATTCAGTAAATGTCCCTTGATATAATATGTGGTCGCTCCGTTTCTTCTCTGATCGAGTTTGCGGTAGAAAGCATTCGTCACTCTGGGAGGTCCCCCCGTAGGTGGGCGATTATTTTTATTGAGATTCTTTATGCTCATACTAGTTGCGAAACCAGCGCTATCCGCTCCGCCGAAGTTGATTTCAAGTGGACGTATCGGACCGCCGAACAAATGTGCAGTCGGCACGCTGAGTTCAATTACCTTGCCATTTACGGCATCAGACTTTGTAGACCTCGCTTGCTCCTCTGGAACACCAGGTTGCAAAGGCTGACGCTTTGCCTGTTGAACTTCTTGCAGCTTAGTAAGAGCCTCCTGCTTTTTGGCAGCTTTAGCCGGATTGTTTGCGGTCTGAACATTGCTTAAAAACTCGCTGTAACGCATAGGATTTCGGCTTGCCACCCACATTTCGGCGGTAGCTTCATCGTTACCCTCAAAATACAATTCATGCGATTCGCCGTTCGTCGCAGTAAATTCTTTCCTTATTCCAAGCCACCCCAAAACGGTCCCCACGGCAGCTCTTCCCATAGACATAAGCCTATCAAAAATTGCAAAACCCGTATCCACTGCCCTATTCACCAGCCATGTCAAGGCCTCATCTACTAGTTCTCTGGCAGTTTCTATCATCTCTCCGATTCTGCGCCCTATACCGCTCAAACCAACCTGATTAGCCAAAAACCCAATAATCACCGGCATACTTCTGGCCAGCGCTCCCTCTAAAAAGTTTGCCGCCCTGGTGACATTACCGCTCGCTATCTCAACCACCCCTTCTACAAAAGAATTCACAATTTCGAGCATTTCGCGCAGATACCTGATAAAAGATTGTATCGCACTGTATAAAGCTATCGCACTGTTCACTACGGCCATTATTCCGGTTGGGTCTAACATAGACAACAGCCTGGTAACCATTCTGTTTACTATCTGTTCCATAATCCAGTTCTTGATGGCATCCAGTACAGTATCCCATAAATTAGTGAGTTGTTCCTGTATCTTATCCCAGATGGCCGCAATGCCACGCTCCTGAACATCTTTTATAAAGGTCCAGATGCCTTCAAGTGTACTAATCATACTGCGTATTCGGGCAACACGCGCCGGACCAATACGTGGGTGCGCTGCAAGTTTTTCCCAAATTCTTTCCATGCTAATACCGAGTACTTCCAGTACCCATCCGATAATTCCTCTCAAAGAAAAATCGGTCGGCGCCGTAACACCTGCATCCCGGAGTTCGCTTAATAGCCACCCGGTAATACCCGTCATTAAATGCTGTAAGATATTATCGAAGAACTGGATGAAACCCTGTTTTATAGCGCGAAGAAGATTTTTAAGGAAGCCAACAGGATCTGCTTTGATTAGCTCAAAAGCAAGCATCGCTTTGGTAATGATATTTCCGATAAGAGCAGTGGGAAAATTCATCACCTGAAGAATCACCTCGATGACAATCCGGATAATTTCTACAACAAATGCGATCAAACGGCCAATTGGTTCACCGAACTGAGCGAGAATACGTTCGAAGGCTTGTATCGGCTGTGCCAGGTCGCTCAGGCTAAAAGAATTCCAAAGGTCGGTAAACAGTTGAACGATGTAAGCGGGTGTCATATTCAGCCTTGCCACAGCGGCTTCGATGCGGGCCGTAGTCCGCTCAATTGCACCCGATTCTTTAAGCTGATTAAATTGTTCCTCCCCTCCTTCCATCAAGCTCATAAATCCTTTGATGAGGTTCTCCATAGTGCGGGGCACCACTTCCTCGGTAAACGGATCTTTTTCGATAATTACGGTCACCAGCGCATACCCTCTAACCGTTCTTGCCCAAGCCGATAAGCGCAGCATTAATACCTCTTTAATAAAGCGCAGGATAATAATCGCAGTTTCCTCTACAAAATTCCATACCCTTTGAACCGGTGCGGCAAACTGCTCATAGATCAAATTGAAGGTATCGATTGGATGCATCAGGCTTTCTATCGATACACGACCCCAAATAACATTAAAAGCTGCCTTTATTTGATCGTAGGCATCGCTGAACACGCCGATTCCACGATCTATCCAGTCGGCCACCTTTTGGAAAGTTCCGGTTTCCTGCATTTGGGTGCGTTGGGCTATGCCCTCTTCGCCACCCAGCTCGAGCAACGCATTGAGAATATTAGCACCATTCCGGTCTACTGATTCATCGGTTATTGGATCCTGTCCCAGAATAACCGTTAAGAGCGGATATGCAGTAGTGTGATTTTTTACAAAATCGACAATTTGAGTAAGCAGGAATCGCTTAACGGTTTCAAGCAGCTCGGTGGCTGCGGTGATGGCAAAATCAACAATACGCTGTATGGTGGAGTGTATGATGTTGCCGGCTTCTTCAAAAAGGGCCCGGGGAGAAGCTAGCCGCTCCATGTTCAGGCTTTCGATAAATTGACTAACCCTGCTGATCACACCATGAACAAGTCCGGCTACGGTCGCAATTTGTCGATCTACCCAAAGAGCGGCATCATTTAGTGCACCGAGCTCGTTCAACTTCTGATGCAATAATCTGCCGCCAGGCATAATATCAAATGCTGCCTCTATGAAGTTGTGACCGTTCGGTTCAACTTCTTCGCCGGTTATCGGATCCTCGCCAAGCACTACCCGCAATGCGCGATAGCCAGGTATCGCCATTACAAAATCACGCGCCTCGTTCAGAAACAGTCGTTTACCTGCTTCGAGCGTATCGGCAACGAATGAACCAACAGCCTCAAAAGCATCGTCGAACCAGGATGGCTGAACAGATTCACTAGTAGTTCTTTGTACAACCGGCGGTCCGCGATTGCTTTCTGATACCTCTTCCTCACTCTCTGCGACCGACCGGTGAACAAGTGAGTTTGCCGACATCGGCGAAGCGGATGATTCTCCATTACTGAGCGCTCCGATACCGTTATCTGCCCGCTGTAATGGCCGGTCGTGAAGCGACGAAGTTTTGCGTTGAAGGCTATGCTCGGTCAAGCCGCCTGCCGACTCCAACTCCTGGTTCTCTTCTTCTTTTAACTGGACCTGCTCTTCATTTGCCTTATTTTGCGTAGAATTTAGGTCGCCTTTGGCATTAACTACCCAGTTGCTTAATTCGGGTTTAGTTTGGACGGTGGATTGCTCCCCGTTTGTCTGCACCTCTTCTTCATTCGTGCCACCAGTTTCTTCTTTCCGGCTCACATTAAACAACTCCTTCCTCAGTTCTCTCAGCGTTTTAGGTTTTTCTTCTACTGCCTGCGCTTCGCCATTTTGAAGCGCGCCAGTTTTTAGTTTTATCGGATCGAAGAATGCGGTCCAGTTCGATAGCGGATGATCCCTGCTTTGTACCTGGGCGCCCAGATTATCCTCGCCTGAAGTATTGCCGTTAACCGTTGTAACCGTACTTCCGCTTACTTTTTCAACTATTGCAAAATGGGAAAATTCATTCCGGTAAGCAATATCGCCGACCTGCGGAGTCTCGCCGGGAATTCGTGCGGACTCGGGTGTTACCATTCGTCCACCTAATTCCCATTTCTTCATTGGCACACCGCCTTTATTTAATGCCCAGAACACAAATATGCCACACCAGCTTGGCATCGCATCCCTCATTACTCTATCGTTTGTACTTGGTGTTCCCTGGTTAGGACGCATACCCGACGCTTCCCGTTTCTTCTTGATGTCCATTTCACTGACAGCGCCAGTCACCGTGGTTCCTCCGCCACCGCTAATGATCATGTCTTCGCCGAAAGTTGTTTTGAAATATTCCAGCAACCGTGGCCAGCCTTCCCGGTACCCGTCGGGGCCTTCTTTATTAGCATTAACTTTTCCTTCTTCGCCCTTTGCTTTGGCCACGGCGTTATCGAGTTGCGGAACGGATGCTCCGGCACTACGCTGAATGAGCGGCTTTCTGGCTACCTGACTGGTTTGATTTGCTTTTGCAGCACCCTGCTGGATGGTATGGGTAAGCTCGTGGGCAAGCAATAAGCCGCCGCTGGCGGTATTTGGAGAGTATTTACCGCTGTTGAAATAAATATTGTTTCCGTGCGTAAAGGCCTGGGCATTAATACTACTGCTCAGCTTTTCGGCGGTGCTGCCGGTATGGATACGCACATTGTCGAAGTTGGCGTTAAAGCGGCTTCCCATGAAACCTCTGGTTTCCTGAGGCAAAGCGCTGCCAGCTCCGTTGGAGTTACTTAATGTTTCTTCGAATGTTGCGGATGGTTGAGGGGGACCTCTTCCACTGCGTTGTATCACATTCGAGTGATAGAAAGAATCAGATTTCCGGCTAATTGTATCATTACCGGCAGTATTTTCTGCAACGACAGTTGCCGACGTGTAATTGCTATTGCTGCTTTTTCTGTGGATAGAGTCGAAAAGTTTGGCCTGCAGGTTTTCCTCATCCTCCTTGCATTGAACGGTGCTTATGGACGGGGCCTGAAGTTTAGGTTGTATGTCCTCTTGTTCCTCCTCCTCTTCTTTTAATTGCAGCTTTTCTTCGCTGGTCGCATTTACAGTCTCGCTTGCTGGTTCTGGCATGCGCATAACGGTCTCAGCTACCTGATCCGCTTCCTTTTCATAAGGGTCGTCGGGCTGGCTTACCGATAGTTTGGGCTGAACCGGCGAACCGAAAAATGAATCAGTTTTTTGAGCACCGAAAAAACTTTGCTCATCCGCCTTTCTGAAAAAAGACACGTCCTGGCCCGATTGCTTGCGCGCAATAGCCGAACTCTTGGTCGTTTTTTCTGCAGATGAAAACATCTATTTTTATTAGTTAGTCATTCAATTATGCCCATTCAACATTTAACAGGCATTTCATCCAGGGAAGCTTAATCATGCTGATGTTCCAGGGTAAATGTGATAACAACATATCATATGCTTCCTGTTTTACTTTTAACTTCCATTCATTATTTTGAAAAGAAAGCCGGCCTTCGCGCTGTAAAAAAGACATTCGTAAGCCTTCAACGGAAGTGTTTTTTAGCACGGTCCAATGCTCTATCACCGATTCGAGCAGATCGTTCGCTTTCGCCTTTTCCATTTTGCTGATTTTTGTTTTTATGATGGGTTGGCTGAGTTCCAATCCGCATAAAATTTTAGGCAATACGGTTTCAAATTCCTCATACGCATCCAGGCCTTTCACAATATACTGAAGTACGGCAATGGCTTTATCCGAATCCAGAACATCATCTTTTAAAAGAGCAAGGTCTTTAAAAAACATCGGCAGAAATGCGGCAACCAAAACGAGCCCCGAATTGGCGATATAAATCGCTTCCCCCGACCTCTCAATAGCTGTCATTTCCGATTCCTCGTCAAAAAGCTCATTTTCATCCTGCTTTTGGCTCTCAAAATAAACTTCAGGCATTCTGGGTTTATCCGGAGATATATTTTTTTCCCGTTCCCGGATAAATCGTTCTTTCAACTCGGCCGTTTCGATTCTGTTAGGAGCTATAGTTTGTAATAAGTTGATGTGTGTCTGTTTGATTTCCTTGAGCAACAAGTCAGCAAATCGCTTCCTAAACGAAGGGAGGCCATTTACCTCTGCGATAGCAAACCATAAGGTGTCATGGTATTGGTCGTTAAACGTTTGCCGCTTATCCTGTATTTGGATAGCTGCCAGGAAAGTATCCAGATCACGCTCAAAGCTTTCTGCAGAGGTAGTGGTGATTCGAGGAATAAGCTTCCAGATTTGCTGTTGTGTAAACACCTCGCGCAGTCGTTTACGTGCTCGTTTTTCTCTCAAGGTCAGAAAAATGGGAGACCAATCGGCCGGCTTCACTTCTCCCGAACATAAAACATTTACGAATTCCTGCCAGTCCTGCAAGGTTTTGACAGAGCTCCACCAGGGAAAAAACCCTTCCCTAAGATAAAATACCAACATTTTAACCAAACTATGGGCAAGAGAAGTATGTGTGATCTCCGAAACTTTTGCAGCATCGGATACTTTAAGGACGAGAGCTTTCTCTAATTCCCTGACTATTTTTTCAGAAAAGGAACTTTTTAGCTCCTCGATCGAGATAAATTCAACCTCGGCAAACACAGCATCCAGGCATATCACCTCGTCGGTAAATGCGTATTTCTCAAACAAACTTTCCAGAGCGCGCTTTAAATCGTCACGACACAGAACTTCTAATTCGCTTTGAAATCTAAACCCATCGACTGCTGCATTGATCTTAAAATCAACAACCTGTTTCTGAATGGTATTTTCTTTCCTGAAGTTCACACCTAAAAGCTGAATGATTTCATGAGTTCAATAAGCTGTTGTATTACTTTTAAATAGGCTGGCTTTATATCAGCTTCATTATTGCTATTAATACGCTGTTCCTCGGCAACCAGATCTTCCAGTAGTTGCTTCAAAAGCTCTTTTACGGCATCAGAAAAATTCGGAACTGATGACTTGATAGCCTGAAGGTGTTTTAAAATCAAGTTGTAAACATTTTCCATCGTGATCCTGGCGCTGCCAAGATCTTCGGGGATGATACATGAAATATACATCGCCAGGTCGACCAATACCTTATAAAGACCTGTTGCCTGTTCTTGCAAATCACTATTCAAGACGAATTCAAGCAATTCGTTGAGCCATTGCTCCAACTTTTCGCTAATTTCATTTGCATTCAGAAAGTCAATTTGTTTCTCTACATCTCCTGCAGCCAGGGTTTCAAATTCTTTAAAAAATGCTTCTACTTCCGGATAAGGCTTATAAATTTCGGTAAAGACTTTAAAGAGATCCGGATTAGATTTTCCCAATTCTCTAAAAGCGATAATAATATCCATTACAGGGAAACAAGTTTTGGTCGCAGGTTTCTTAATATCGACGGTTTTGGTGCTACTATGCGAGCATACTCCATTGCTTACTTTCAACACCACCTTATATGAACCTTCTGCGGTGTAGCTGTATTTCGGATTTTCTGCTTCCGAGGTTCCGCCATCCCCAAAATTCCATTCAAATTTCTTCCCGAATTTTGAAAGACTGGTGAAGATAATTTCTGTCGCAGCAGCTTCAGTTTTAAATTCGAAAGCGGATGTTGGTTTCTGGTAAACAACCACAGTTAGTGTTGCTGTCTGACCATCTTTAGTGTAGGTAAGCGTTACCGTTTTTTGATCGGCCGATTGAAGATCAACCAGACCGGGATTGAAACTCAGAGTTCCGTCTGCAATGCCTTCCCCGCTAAGGGTACCTCCCTCAGGAGATACGAGCACGTCCACGGCTTTGCTATCCGAACAATATTCCTTGTCCTTGATATCGATAGTGACAGGCTCTGCCGGCTGTTCTGTTTCTGTGATAGTAAAATTAATAGACGGACAATCAGAACAACACAAATATGGAAGGAAGAAATCGGCGATAACCGTTCCGTCTTCAATTTCATCAATTAATTCTCCGAGTGCGGGGTCGATCTTCCGTTCTTTAAGCAGTTCCTGAATTATTTTCTTTTCACTTTCGGAAAAGGAAGCGGTGATACCTGCGCTTTGTAAACTGCCGCTGGTTTGTGTGTAGTTGCCTATCGTTGAACGCTCGGCCTCTTTGCTGCGATCTGACGAGAAATCACCCTTTTCGCGCCTATCAGCGGATTTTTCAGTAGCCAATCTGGCTTCCCTTTCCACAATTTCATCCCTTTCCCCGTCTTCTTCTTCATCAACAGGTGTTGCATCTTCATGATACACCAGTATAAAAGTCCCTCCAAGAGTAACGCCAGCCTTATGCTGAATTCCCGGATGCTTTTTGATAAAAAAGGCAAACTTTTGAAGCATCAGCACATACAGCATCCGCGATAAGTAATCGCGATACATGGTAGTGAATTGTGCCTGTTTGCAGGCGTAGATCAAGGCGTCTAAATGATCGAGTACATCCTCAGAGAAGGTTGTATTATCTGTACGGACCGCACCGAATATGCTTTTTATATATTCGGCCACGCGGACGAGGTCGCGATGCCGCGTATTAAAAGCTGTGAGATCAAAGGTATTCAAGTCGGAGACAATGGTTTCGGAAAGCTTCTCCATATAGTACAGAAGTGCAAGCCCGATGTTATCTGCATTCGACGCGACGTTCAACTTATTACCCAGGAACACGTCGGCGCTGATATAAGTCTGATTTTTTATGCTGGCATAGAACAATTCAAACTGATGCCCGAGGGTGTTTGCGGTAAACCTGAAAGCAGGATCGCATTTTTTCAGTAAAGTAACCTGCGGTATGGTAGAACTGGGCGCTGGCAGTGTTGTGCTACCGCCGGGCAGGTTATAAAAATATTTCATTTCCTTGCAAAGCATGCAGGTAAGCTCTGCTGCAAGCGTATCATAGAGAGATTCCAGGTCCTGGAAATGGCACTTCGATCGGATATCGTCCTGGCTGCTTAACGAACCACCTGCTAAGCTCCGGATTTGCGTACGTAAGGATCTGATATCGCCGCTAAGGGCAATTACATCAAAGGGCAACCGGTACTTATTCCGGCTTGAAATAATGCTTTTCATTGCCTGTTGATACGGCTTACCAATATGCCCCTCGATCCTCAAAAAGTTATGGGGTTCCAAATCGTACAAAAGCGGCTTGATAATATCCTCATCTGTAGAATTATAGTCATCAGCATGATAGGACAATATCTTCTTATTTTTTTCTATACGGGTCTTTTCATAATTCCAGTAGCGGTGTAATTTATATGAGCCATCGGCCACTTTATAGTAATAGGGAATCGATTTTTCGGATAATAAGATGTCGCCATATTTACTTGGCGTTATCCGGATGCTGGTGTCGGCCTTTTGGGAGTTTTTAGACTTGAGTACTACCGGCGGAACAAAGAACTTTTCGACAAGCAGCGCAATCCGTCTGAATAGAAATCGAAGTTCGGCGGTGATGGCATGATTGGCGTTTAATATGGGCGAGGGAATAAAATAATGCCGGTAGGCGCTTTTTGACTTTGAGGTATCCTGAATAGCCAAATCGAGCAACAAATGCCTTGGAAACAAATTACTATCCGGGCAGCATAAACTTATGGCCCGGGTTCCTACCTTCCGCAGTTCTTCATAAGCCAGTAAAATGTCCGAAAATAAATCATAGTAATATTGCAGGTTAAGCAACTGCTCATCGCTGATATTTCCGTCGTGCAGAAACTTGAAGTTATTTGCTAAGCCGGTAAACGGATTTGTGGGATAAATATCTATAACAAGCGGTGAAAGCGTGGTATATACGCTTGCTAACAAGGTTTCGGCTTGCGTTAAAAAGCTGCTGTTTAACACGCTTTGATAGGCTTCAAATATTGCGGCCGTATCAGCGAGCGAGCTTGCTGTTACATCAAACCTCCGCATTTTTAACTCATCCAACTGCTGGTAAGTATCGGTAACTACCGAAGTCCCGTCTAGCAAGGACGTAACATTCGCCTTATCTATTAATAGGGGCTTGAAACTCACCGTTACATTAACACCTTTATCGTCGCATGAATTAGGGTTACAATTTTTTGAGTTTTCTTCCAGTATTTCCACAAACAAGAGAACTACCTTATTTTGCAAAAATGTACTGCCAAGCGCGGTTGTACCTTCTTCAACCGCTGTCTGCTTCAACTCATTAATGGTAAACCGTTGTGTCCTGGTGCTATCAACAAACTTGTCGTAAAGCCTGTCCTGAACCGCATCAAATGCCTTATAGGAGGTATAAGTAGTTTCAGGCACTGCAATCAGATAACCTTCAGACGTTACTCCGCAACCTTGGGTAATCACGATGGACGTACCATCGGCAGCAGTTTTCACCTCTAAACCGCACACAATACCAATCCCGATCAGGTTGGTTCTGCTAAGCCTGCCCTGCTCTTCAAGGTATTCGAACAGCTGGTTTAAATGCTCTGAAGTCAGCAGCTGGTCAGGTACGAATTCGGGGTAATTTAGTTTTGAAGGTAACATAACACTGTTTTTAAAATTTCACCAGTAAATATTTTAGGTTAGAAACCACAGAAGCAAGCCTTATTGACACCTGTGGCCGGTTCATATTATTGTTTGATTCAGGTAAACCCGGTTCTCGTCGTTGCCGTCTGCGCAATCGTGTAATGAAGCCTTCGGATACACCGATTTCAACTTTACAAATTCATCCAAAAGGGCAGTAAGCGCCTGATGCAAGGCCAGTTTATCGACCTTGTCTTTCGCCAATTCGGCCAACCATGCGCAATACAGGGGCTCGAATTTTTCTAATTGCTCATTACTTACCCAGCAAATTTTTAATCCCAAATGAGCAGGTATTTCCATGCGAATGGTATCCTCCGCAAAACGGCGAAAAGCAATGCCCGAATTTGCCAGACCAGCTTCACCATTCATCACAATGGTCATACGAAATGAATAGGGATCTTCTTCCCCGCATACTTCACAATTGGGAGGAATGCAGATTGAAAGAAGGGGATCGCCTTCGGCAAAGGTGGCGTCGGGCCGATTTCTGGGCCGCAGTAAAAGATGCTCTATGATTAACACCTTATCGGCCAACAGTATCTGTTTACCAAAAGTTATAATTTCATCGCGAGCGGCTGTCGCGGCAGCTTCTGTGACAAAACTCTGCTTCCGCGAGGCGATCACCTCACCGGTACTATCGGTCAAATTAACACACCACTTCTTCTCTTTTTTAATTTCGTAGTTGCTCTCCGAGGTAATATACTTCAGCACTTCGGTGATTTCCTTCTGAGCCTTCGCTTCGGCTAATGAAACATCCGGATCTTTATATCTGGTGCTTCCGCTGATATAGATTTTCCCATTTTCGTCGATCAATCGCCACCTTCGTTCAAAGGACACACCATCCACGTCGGTCTCTTCGTACAATTCAAAATGCTCGTATGCCTTTTTTAACCCAAGTAATCGCTCGATCCGGGTCTTCAAGCCGGCTATATTCTCATTGCTGCATACATGAACCGTGTCTTTGTAATTAAATGCTCTGGCGCGGTTTCGGCTCATAAATGGTAAATCTTTTAAAAAGCTGATTTTGTTCTTGATCAGTATCTCATCAGCTAACTTCTTATTTCCTTCATACGAATACAGCATCAGGGCATAATCAGTGAACTGCTCGGCGAAACGCGACATTAAGCTGTCGAGGAAACGGTTTCGCCGGTCGAGAAAGGTTGTTTGATTTTCGATAAGGCTATCAAGACTTGCCTGATTCAATACTGCACCATTTACCTCCGCATATAAATCAGAAATACCGGGCAAGTCGCTATCGCTGAAAAGCTTTGCATAATACGTTTTTGTGACACCTGTGTCGAGAGAAAACAAGTCTTTTACATGACTCAACTGTTCGAGGTAGTTTACCAGAATTTGTTCGAATACCAACAAATACGCTTTTAGCTGTTTTGCCTGCGCCCTGCGTTCTTCCGATGCTTGTGATGGTAAACCTTCGTAACCCACTCCGTAAGTTAAAGGCAAGCCGTTTTGAACCGGCGAATATTGATTCAGCGAATAGTACGTTCCTTCCGGGACGAGCAAGTCGTTATCTGTTACCGAAAACTGCGATTGAGAGTTCGTTCCGAGGATGACTTGTAAGGTATCGGCTAGTTCAAGCTTATCGGGCAGAAAGGGTAGCCCGTTCTTAAACAGCAAAAATTTGGAGCCTTCTATATATAAACGAGGCTGATGATTGTATGACACCGGCATCGTCCATGACTCACTCTGAACCCGGTTACCCTCTTTATCATACCTTACAATAACCAAATTGCGTATGGCAATAACTCCAGGAATATCCGCAAGCAGGTTTATAATATCTGACGAGCGTAATTCTGTCTTGAGTTGAGTCTCGTCAAGTTGCTCATTGTCGATAAATCCGTTTGTTAGCTGGGGGCCTTCGAAAATTTCATCAACGGGCGTGCCGGCATCAAGTAATTCTTTTAATGAATAGAACCGTATATCGGGACTGAAATATTGGCTAATCAGATAGTACGCCTCGGCCATTACCTGCTCAATATCAGCGTCGGGTGTAAGATCCATATCTGCGCATATGGCCATATCCTCCACTTCCACCCCTTTAATTGAACAGTAATCTTCGCAAAGATTGCGATGTTCATGCAATACCGATCGTGTTTCAGCAATTACCGCATCGGCCTTCTTAATCTTTTCGAGGTACTTTGCCATGATACCCGATGCAGAGGCGTCTTCGATAGCCGTCGACAGGTCGGCAAGCTGAACGGCTTTTCTTTCTGCATCGCTGTTGAACCAAACAGAAAAAGGAACATCGGTCAACGTAAGTGTATCGGTTACCGTCAGATCGGTTTTATCCAGGGCAAAAACCACATCCAATGTTACATAAAGCGGCTTTCTCAGAGCACGGCCCAACTCAGTTTGCGGGATGTCGACATTATCGCCTTTGTTTCCTGAAATAAATTGCACGCTGACCTGAGTAATCGCGGTAGTCGATTCTCTAAACGAAGCGAATTTAGTCTTATCTGCTTCTACTTCGTTCCAGGAAGGCAGCCGTATTTCAATGGCGGCGGTGGCATACTCCAGGCTTACAGTATCAGAGATAAAACTAAAATTGTATTTAATCTTACCGCTGTTTAAATCGCCCACACCCTCCTCTTCTTCGAATTCAATCAGTACGTCATAAAAGCCTTTAACAATTATTTTATGCTCGGTAGCCGGAGAATATTGTAATACACTTTTAGCGCAGTTAGCGTATAAAAAGAGTCCATCGCAGGGGCATTCTTTGCAGAAGAGCCAGGCATTTTTAATTCCGTCTATATCAATCAGTAGCTTACGGTAATCCTGGCTCGTCCAGGGATTAACAGTGAGTATTTCCCTGGCGGTAAAAAATGCCTGCTTGTCGAAATCTGCTTTTATTCCTGGTGGTTCGGCCAATATATCCTTGATATCAAAAGAAGTACGATATCCCAAGTCTGTAATTGAGTAGCAAAGCAGCTCCAGCAGGGTAATACCTGGATCGTGAATATTATAGTCCGTCCATAAGCTGCTGCCTAAAGCTTCGATATACTCCATTCCCTTTTCGCGCAGGAAGTTGTAGTCTTCGCTGTTTCTTAGAACGGGGTGCTTTAATATGGTAAGGTTTTCGGCCATGCTAATGTCTTTCTTAGCTTATCATTCTTGTATTTCATTGTATTCGTCCACGCAGTCTTCTTCGTCCGCGCTCGCTGCGGCTTCTGCCAGTTGGTGGATGGTATGTTTTGACGCAGGCGCCGACACAAGAATTGATTTAGTGGTAGACGCTTCAATGGTATCGGTATCCGGACTTTCCGTTGCCGAAGTTTCATCGGTACGGTGATACATTTTTACATCGGTAATGAAATCCACATAGCTGCGCTCTTCGATAAAATTGATTAGCGTTGATTTATGAATTTTACCTCCAAAGTCGATATCGCTTGCATTTCCGTATGCCCATGGAGTAAGAAACTCGGTTATTTCCTGCTGCAGCAGCTCGCGATAATAATTAAACTCAAGTCCGCTGAGCAGCTTTAGCTTAAACTCCAGCCTTACTTCTTCAAATTGCGGATGCCTTACATTGAGTTGTACATGACAGGATATCTTCTTTTTGAGAAAGGCCTCAATTTCTTCAAGTACATTTTGGTTGGTATACGGGCGAAGCGGGTTGGCATCATTCCGGTTCAGCAAATCGGGAATGGTGATGATAGTTACGTGTCCGGGAGAAATTTCGTTGTACTCTGTACCCGAGAACCTGGTATGATTAAGGCACTTCACCTTATGGATGGCAGGAAAAGCCTCAAGAATTAGGTGTTCATAATCCCAGATGGTAATAGCCCGCGATTTATGGCGTAGGCGCTCGCTTACCCTTGGATAATATTTCGCTGTACTTTCAACCGAACGGCCGCCAAACGATGGATACGGCTGTGTGATTTTTTTAATAGAGGATGAAGGTTCTTTCAATTTAGCGATACTTCCGGCAGGTAAAGCAGAGTCCTGAAAATCAGGAGCGTTGTTATTGGGCTGAAAAGTTACGAGAGCCGCTTGAGCATCAACCGAAAGCGCTTTGCATACCGCTTCAGCATTTTCTGTTACCGATGCCCTCAGCCATATATACCCGGGAGGCAAAAGCGTATTATCTATGCTCGCATCGCCCGGAATTACAAAGTAGACTATTCCCGACTGTACCAGCTGACCTGTGGCGTCGCTTACCGACTGTCCGTCAAATGCTTTCCATTCATTATCGCTTAAATAGCTCCAGCTCAGATGCTCATCCGGCTTATCCTGCAAGGGATTGCTCGTTCCCTCCAGCAGTTGAAACAACACAGACACACTCTGGCCCGCTTGCAGGTTTTCCAGTCCAATGTAAAGTTCGCCGGTGTTGCCGACACTGCTCACTGAATCTTCAAATTGAGGTAACAATGAGATATCGGCCGCTCCATTCAGGCCAGTATGTTGCTCCGCCTCGCCGAAGGGGTATAGATGAAAGAACTGTATATCACGGCTTTCAAAGCCAACAGCATCCATTACATCCACAGAAACCGAAGCTTTGTAATGCAGGGATATTTTGTCAATAGTGGGAGTATAAGGCTCATCGGGCTCCGTTACTGTGGGAGTGCCTCCCGTATCAGTCTTAGCCAGGTCGATAAGATATTTAGTTAGCTGTTTTTGATATTCATCGTGGCCAAACCCCTCGTTTAAAGACAGTTTGATAAAGCCATTTACTGATGTTATGGCGTAAGCGTTATAACTCTCGCCGTATTCTGCGGTGACATCCTCTGATAAAGCCAGCAGGGTTGAAGGAAAACTGACGTTCGCGTTTGGCGATGAGTTGGTAGAACTATAATCACTAAGGATGCTGACGCTCGCGTCTAAATCAGTCCAGGTACCTTTTTCAAGAAAAAGGACTTTAACCTGGGGATTTGCATCCGGGTCGGTATCAGTCGCCTCGTAATCAATATCTCTGCTGCTCGCAGGTAAATCTTTCCAATTCACATTAAAATACAGGCTTGCATTTTTCTTTGTAAACAATTCCCGACTTCCCACAACCAGCGACGCCCCCTTTTTTGGCGCGGGCCCGAAAGGAAGAAATGGTTTGGCGGGGTCGAGCACTCCAAAATCGTTGGACAGAAAGAGATTTTTCAGGCCGCCGGTTATTATATTATCATCCGCATCAAGCCCAACTTTTACCTCAAGCTCAACATTGTTAATAATAATGTCTTTTAATTGCTCATATTGATAAGCTGCCGTATTACTATTGGTCAAATAAACTTTAAGCAACGGAACATTAGAATTGAATAAGCCGCCATGTATGGCATCATCATAGTTGATTATCGCCGGAACATCTCCGCGAATAGTGAATGACAACACACTGCTCGTGCCATCACTGCTTGTTGTCCATGTGGGAGCAGCCGTTTTATACCAACCGTCTTCTGTAGTTAAGTAACACTCGACAGAATTCAAAGCGACTAATTGCTGCGCGGTAAATGCCGGAGAAAATTTAACCCTCACCAGACGTTCGCCTTCAGCTAAAGACAAATTAGAGGATGCGATGGCAAAACCTATTTGCGCCAGGGGCATATTGATACTGGTGAGAGTACCATCCACTACTGTCTTATTGATGTAAGGATGCCATTCCTTATATTCTGTCTCAATTTCGGCGCCTAAACCGTCCGCCGAGTTACTTACGGGCGAAGCAAACAGCCGCCGCTCGTTGATAACTGATCCATGATTGTCGGAACTCGAGCCTTTATAAACCGACATCAGCTTCGCAACCTTCGCTTTATTAAATACTACATCCTTATCCATCGCGTACGACACCTCCTTGCCCAGGCTGTCTTTACCAGCTTTTAGTAAAGAGCCTTGTTTGAGCAGGTAAGTATCCGCCTGTTTAGCCAGTTCTACCAGAATATGAGCCTTATTGGGCGTAGATCCCCGAGGGCTAAGGCGCAAAACCTCCTTATAATAAAAATCTAAATGCGATTGGGTTAGGGTGTTAATATGTTCTTTCGAGAAACGGAAAAGCTGTAGAAACGCAAGAAACAAAGCATAGTGAGGCGTATGCGTATTTAAGGATAATGTTTGCACGAGCGAGGCTTCTGCGCCCTTAATGATCTTCGCATAGGCCATTAAAAACTGGTCGAACAGCCCTTTAAATAGGTTATGGTTGGCTGCATGGTTTATTTTGCGAATGGCTTCGGAAGCCGGATCTCCGTAGATGCTCTTATCACCCGTGATGCCAGAGTAAAAGTCGGCCCAGGTTGTTGAATCTTTAAACCAAACAGAAGACAGGCCCTCTGCTATCCTTGTTTGAGCTTTCACAACCGACAATCTCAGAATTCTCCAGTCCGCATGGTCAAGTTCCTTAGTCAAACCAAGCTTTCTCCCTCCCTTATAATAGGCTAGAAGCCTTTTCAAAGCCGGTTGCAACTTCAGCCGAATCAGATTTAAAATGGTGAATTTAAACTGATTGTCGTCGGCAAGTTTCAACAGAAAATCGTCGAGAGCCTTGCATAACGTAAGGATACCGCTAAATAAAGCGCCTAAATTTTCTTTTTTTTCGCTGAGCTGCCCCTCATCGCTTTTTAAAACATCGAATTTTGATTTTATCTCCAACTTATACGTATCAACGTCCTGTATTGCGATAGAGCCCAGAACCGCCGAGACATCGCTTTCAAAAAATGGCTTCCAGTTTCCGACTGCCTTGTTGGTGGCGTCGTAATAGTTCAAATAGGTAGAAAATTCGCTGGCAAACACCATCCAATCGGCATAATCGCGTTCATCTACGCTGACGTAACCCGCCGTCATACCTTTGAGCATGCGCTGTTCCTGACTTGTACCGCCTCTCTTTAATGGATTTTTATTGTTACCGCAAGCCATTGGTTAGAAAGCTACAGGGTTATTAGTGGTGATAAATTGCAGTTCGGTTCCCTCGTTCCGGTAATAAGGGTATACAAAATTGAATCTTGAGTTGGTCGCCCGAACCACATATTCAATTTCGAGTACAATAATCCCTTCCAGTTCATTATCTGTATTTAGCTCGATCTTTTTTGCATCAATTCTAGGTTCGAAGTATAGAATGGCAGTTTTTATTTTGTCGATGATGAGCGTTTTAGTGGTAGTATCCAGCGCCTCGAAAATCAGCTCGTCCATATTGCAGCCATATTTTGGCTGCATTAGCCTTTCGCCTACTCCCGTCGACAATAATATTTCAAGGCTTTTATAGATATCATCAACTTTTTCAGTCATTTCTACCGACTGCGAAGTGATATTAAAAGTGGGAGGAAAACTCCATCCGCGGCCTAAAAAATCGTTTGTTATTTCTGCCATCATTCAATTATTTAACCACCAATCATTACCGTAGGGCACCCTACTACTATAGAACCTCCGTGTGCGGTCGAGTCGCCTACGCGCGCCGCTGGCATTCCGCCGATCATCACTGAGGATGAGCCGGCTACGATGCTGTCAGGCGGCCCCGTACAAGTCGCCATATCGCCAACCCGTGCGGCTGGCATTCCGCCGATTAAAACTGTCGGTGCTCCGGCAGGTAATACCGGACCGCCTACATGAGGCACAGTTCCGTTTACCATCGGACACGTGTGCATATCTCCTACTCGTGCTGCAAGTGGCATATCATTAATTTATTTGTACCATAGATCCTTTCACGGTAGTGCTTCCGCCAGATGATATTTCAGCAGTGCTGCTTCCCTCAATTTTGGCCCCTCCGCTGCCTTTCACATTAATATTTACCCCTTCGGCTTTAATATCTGTCGCGGCTTTCAATACGATATCTTTTATGCTTTCAATTTTAACACCGTCCTGATCCATACTCAGCTTATTACCGTGCTGATCCTCCATCTTAATGGCTTTATCTTCCTCAGAAAGCAAAACTTTGTTTCCTGCCGGAGTTTCTATGTTGATCGTCTTTTTGTCGTCGTTGAAAATCACCTTCATGCCACTTCTGGAAACATATCCCTTTTCATGGTTGTCGTCGCTGGCCACTATCGGCGCAGCCTTGGCACTACTGTTACACATTCCCAGAATCACCGCGAAGCGGGGATCATTATTAATAAATCCCACAATCACTTCATCTCCGATTTCTGGCCTGAAAAAAGTGCCTCTTTCGCTGCCCGCATCAAGCGTACTTATTCTGCTCCAGATCCCTTCATCCTCGGTATTGATATGCGGCAGACGAACCATAATCCGGTCTTCGCCGTCTGGATCGCCTTCCAACTTAGTAACTACTCCGATCTGCAATCCCTGTATAGCCGGCAATAATGCGCCGGCCAGCGGTTGCTGTACCGGATAGGTTTGAACAAACCACTCGGGATTGACGCCGAACTGCAGGGTGGTTTGCCAGTTCCCTTTGTCTATCTGATGCCGTACGCCGGTTACAAATAGTTTTCCTTCAAATCGCTCGCCTACTCCATTTAGCTGGAACATGGTGCCCGGTTTTACAGCGGCCGTTCCGTCGGTGGTAACCCGCCCTCTAATCTTGGCCAGCTTATGCTTAAGCATTTTTGCATTGGCCCACTGCTGTAATTCCTGCTCGCTTAACTTTCCGCTATGCTGTAACATAAAACTTTCCTCACCCGCAACATCTGCCAAGGTATCGGTAGTAATATTTCCCGTATCCGGCACACCGGGATCCTCTGCTTCCACATTACTGATCATCTCTTGATCAGTCGAATTCCATGCGGCAGCTTTTACTGCCTTAAACTGCAGACGGGCATCAATCTCCGCATCCAGATCGTGTACAGTTGCTCCGTATTGTACCGTAAGGACAGGGGCCGATGCAAAATCCGGCCTGGCAATTTCCAGTTTTCCATCGTTGGCAATACACAATAAGCCGTTTGCATCAACTCTGCATAACATCATATCCCAGTCCGTTGTATTGTACTGCACCAGTTCCTTATGTGATATTTGGGTAGTTTCTACGTCTTTTTCGATGCCATGAGCGTCTATCAGTTCTTCAATCACATCGCTGTCTTTCACATCTTTAAAATATTTGCTTTTGCATGATACGGTCATTTTCACCGCTTCATCCCTGCATTCGATCATCAAAACTGAACTGTTCTTCCTCACCTTGATACCATGTTTTATCACCAGGCCTTTAAAGATCGTTTCTTCTTCTGTGCGATATCCGGCTTTGATTTCCAGTTTCTTTCCGGGTTCAAAATCTGTTTTGTTACTGATGTCAAACGACTCCTTCGCGGGCTCACCGTCCATCATGATGATAATTGCTGAAGGAATCCGGTTAATCTCTTTATTCACTATAATACTTAACACATGATAGGTTTTTGAAACCTCGTTCCCCTCCGAAAGGATAGTGAACGTACAAACACTTTTAGGCGCATCAGAAGCTATTGTTCTTTCATTCGGCATATTAACTTGTGGCTTTTACCAGTGGCGGAAAAAACAATTCGGTTCCTTGTGCCAGCTCCCTGAAATTGTAAAGCTTATTCACTTTGGCCACCTGCAGATAATATTTTGAATCGCCATAAATATTGTAACACATCAGAGGCAAGGTATCTCCCATCTTCACTGTGCGATAATGTGTCAGATCTGGCGATTGCGGATTTTCTGTGGCAACACGCAAAGTCTCCTCGATGCTTCCTTTAAAACCGGCTTTGCATATAGCTCTTATCGGGCTGCCGTCGGGATTGAATAACTTATAAGTAATGCTCAGCGAGTTGCACCTGCCCTTAAATATGAAATTGCCCCAAACCAACTTGAAATGTTTCGGTTCGTGCGATGCGCTGTCGTATTCAAGCAGCATAAGCTTAAAACTCTCCACCTCATCATGAATACTATCCCTTTTTTCGCCATTTGTAATTCCGGTACAATCGAACAAAAACTCAAAAGCCATTTCCTCGGGCTTTTTCACATTGAATCGCTGCGTTGCCGCACTTGTGCCCGCACCCTGCCCTTCGGTAAACTCGACCTTGTAATCCAACACATAGCTTTCCGGATTAATCATGGCAGTAAACGTGTTGCCTACTTTATGATTATCCGCAAAATCCGGGTTGTTATAAGCCAGTATCTTTATTTTTTCGAGCTTACCTTGTGCCATTATCGTTCAGTTTTATTGTTGAATATCTCGAGTACCTGTTCTACACATTGCTGAATTAAAGCCTGGTCATCCGGCTTCCCCTCAGATTTTTGCGCGGCAGGCGACGAATCTGTTTCGGGTTGTGGCTGGTTAACGGTAACCCGTATATGCAGTTCTTTTATTTCAAGCGGCATTAGTTAACAGTAAAATAGTTATAGCTTAATTCTAGCGTTTCGATGACAATGGAATTATCCTGGGCATTAAGGTCAGACACCGACCATTTCTTCGGCCAGGCATTATAAACATTCCAGGTTTTTAATGGCTGATGCTCTTCGTTCAGCAGAATCACATTGATCTGTGCCGGTTTAAATTCCCTGTTCTGTAAAGCATCGAGACACCACTTAATCACTTTCGAATCGGTCAGCATGCCGCGTTTCAGAGATAGGTCGGGATACTTAGTTCGCAGCGGTAATTTGTGCTCAAACCTGTTCTCCCCTCCTTCTTTGAAAGATTCGGTGTCATATTCGACCGTGAGGCCGGCAACAGACTGAAAACGAATGTCGTTGTCGTTGCCGATGCCCACAAATTCTACCTTGAAATGAAAGCCTACTGGCGGATAATACCCACCGGCTACCGGTGCTTTAGCCATAAAACGAAAGATTAATAAGAATAAATCAGAGGTTCCTGCCTGCGCACTAATTCATTATATCGAGGCCTTCGTGAGCCAACTCAATGGTTTCAATAGCCACCTCATTTCCATCAGCCTTTAAATCACTGGCTTGAACTTTAATCGGGAAAGCGTTCATAACCTTCCAGCTTATCACCGGCTCATGATTTTCGTTCAATAAAGAAATCGTCAAATCGCGGCGTTCGATGGTATTCATTTTCACCGTCTTCATCCAGGTATAAAATTCTTTATCATCGCTTATGGTTCCGCGCTTAAGCGTAATATTGCTGAATTTTTGTAGTCCGGGCATTTTTATTTTTGAGAATTGCGGACTCGAGCCTTCACGATATTCGATCGGTTCTAATTGAATATCTAAGCCGGTTACTTCAGAGAAACCGATACGGGTACCACCCCACTGAACCAGGAAGTGAAACTTTGGAAGAGGATATGTTGCCATATTTTAATGTTTTTAAATAGATTAAGGTATTGGTTAAATCAACTTTCGGCCAGCTTATGGCTAAAGCGAAGAATGATAAATTCTGCTGGTCTCACTACGGCCATTCCAATTTCGACAATCATTCGTCCCTCCAGTATATCTAAGGCTGTCATCGTCTTATTAAGACCGACCGCAACATAAAAGGCATGTTCGGGTTTTGCGCCCTGTAAAGCCCCCTGCCTCCATAAGGTGACCAGGAAATTTTCGAGCATACCCTGAACTTTTATCCAGGTAGTAGAATCGTTGGCTTCAAATACAAAACCTTCTGTCGCTTTTTTACTGCTTTCTTCAACCATATTAAAGAAACGTCTTACCGAAATGTACCGCCATTCATTATCATTCCCGGCAAGTGTACGCGCACCCCATATCAAAATTCCTTTTCCCGTAAAAGCCCTGATTACATTAATTGATTTTCCGGCGGTGGTATCCACATTCAGATTCGCCTGGTCTTCTGCCGTTACTTGTTTAGTAAGACCCGAAACCAGGTTTAAACTCACGTTTGCGGGCGCCTTCCAAACCCCTCGCGTGCTATCTACCAGTGCGTATACACCCACCACGCTGCTGCTTGGCGGCAAAACCACCCGTAACTTATCTATTTCCAGTTTTACAAGGGACTGCAGCTCAGTAGTTAGCGAACTGTAGGCGGCAGCTGTTTCATCTTTTTCATCCGTGTCGGTATAGTCGCCATCATCATTTCTATCGCTTTTCCAGGCAACAGTAAGTGTATCCAGGGTATACTGGTAATTTAAAGACGTGCGTAAAAAAGGATGGTAGGCAGCACCATACTTTAGGTTGGTAGTTCCAATGCCCGAAACCGCTCGCAACGTTTCCGTATCGTCACCATGGCAGTCCATCACCACAAACCTGTCCTGCAGTTTACCGGCTTCCAAAAGCGCAGTGTCGTAAACATCATATGCATCGCTGGCTGCAGAGATTTTGGCTGCCTGTGGAAATACCAGTAAAGTAGGTTCATCATACCGGCTCGACATTTTAAGTCCGGCAATCAGGTTGGTGTGCGAAATGGTAGAGCCCGAAGTATTGCCTACGCTAACAATGTAGCATGGGCCCCCTCCATTTGCAAAGTACATTTGCATGTGATAATACATGGTATGTACCGAGGGGGTTGCCACCGATGCACTTATAACACGGCTCTTCAAAACCGAGGGCGTAGTTGCAGTATAGGTCTCGTCTATACTTACAGTTAGCGTTTCGTTAACTCCCTTTCCAAAGTAAGTTTCATACTCCAGCAGAGATGTAATCCGCTTGGCTTCCGTTACCGTGATAGAATCGATAAGGGCCGTTGGCAGCGGCGAGCCTTCGATGCCGCTCTTTTCTGTGTAGCCGATAAAAACGGGAATCGCCGTTTCTACCTGTGCAACAGATGGTGGAAGCTTTGGTATTTCCTCAATATAAACACCAGGGGTTTTGTAAGATGTTGCCATATTAATTACTGTTTATGTTTTAATAATTCAGATGTAATTCCGCGCTGTAATAACTGTTCCCGTTCATTTCAATTAATGCCAGCCTATCAGGAGACGGATTGCCTATCGGCGACACAGTCCCCAGAGCTGTCGATTCTATCGATAAAGTATTGATGGTGCTTTCGCTGACAAGAACAGGTTTTGCAGAGACGAACTGGTTAGCTCCGGCTGATGTGAAGACTACTTTATCCGGTAAGGGCCGGCTATCGTTCACAGCCGTAACATCACTGCTCTTTGCTACATATTTCCATATCAGAGCACGGTTGGCAAAATTGATCAGGAACAGGGGCTCCTTGCTTTTTCCCGAAGCGCTGAACAAGGCAAAGGCATTGCCGGGAGGCAAGTGATTAAAAACCTCTATAATTCCGAATATGTTGTCATAAACCGCATCGCTATCCAGATAGATGTATTTCACTTCACCATTCACGTCAATCTTATATTTTCCCTTTGGTAGATTCTCCAGTCGGACAGGCACGGAGGTTTGAGGGTCGGTATAACTGAGATTAACAGTATCCATCACGGCCAGATCATAACTGCCGCTGGTAATACTTAGTCCGAACACATTGATAGTAAAATTGGTGTTTGCAATGGCGTTAAACAGATATAAATAAGACGATACCTCAACCATGTCGTTTGAATTGACATATTGTATCTTCCCTCTGTTCAGCCAATAATCCTGCTCCGTAAGAGCATGCGTAGCCGCACTGTTACTTGGTTTTATCGCTTCAAAAACAGTATCCGACCCATTCGCCGCCAACATACCAATAGGGTATTCGGCGGAGCTATTGTATACCGGAACTTTTGAATTGAGATAAAGCGCGGTAACTACTTTAGTTTGGTTTATATTGCTGAAGTAATAGCGCTTACCTTCCGAAGGATGATAGCCAATATTGGTAAAGTTGATGAAACGGCGATTTTTGAGCCGCATAAAAAAGGTAAATTTCTGCGAAGAACCTGGTGTAACTACCGGGTTATCTGAATCACCGACCTTTATCAATACAATAAGCCTGTTAGCGATTACTTTAAATAGCATTCCCAGCCCCTTCAGCGCCGACTTTGTCACCATTGATGGTACTATTTCAAAGTCTTCACACCGCATATCGCTGTAGTAATCGTGCCGCAGCTCAACATTGAAGAGTATTTTATACCTCAGGTTCATGATACAACAAGCTTGGATTTTGTGTTCGTACCGATTTCCGTTATAAAGCCGCCTCCAGCTATCGTGGCATTCTCGTCGATGCTTATCTGCCTTACCTTATAGAGCACCGATGGAATATATTTGCCCCCCATCGTGCTCCACAAGTGGTTTATTTGTTCGAAATTTAGTGTATACAGATCCACTATAAGTTTTTCAATGCCTGCGTCGAGAGCGGGATGGCTTATGCGTGTAAATACGTTTTGATATTGAAAAAACTGAATGATGAAAGCCAGCCACTTCAGGCTGTCGCTATATTCTGTACGGTTCACCGCAAACAATATGTATAAATTGAGGCAGGTGGGTGGATTTTTATAGGTTATCCCGGTTTCAGTTTTGACAAAGTTTTCCGGCTGCTTTGCCAGACGATCTTCCTCAACATTCACTAATGATAATATAGCCTTATTTGACAAAGAGTTTGTACCCGTGGTGTCGTTATCAAGCGCTCTTGAGATATTTCCAAGTACCAGCCTGGGATCGGTATTCAGTCCCAACTTTAGCGACAGGTAATTATTTACCTCATCGGATATGAACTTTAACGTTTCGTTTATCATGCTAATGAACTTCTAGCAAAAAAACTTACGGAACGTACTTAATAATTTCCCGTTTTACACAGACATCTCTTCACAGTATTAAGGCAGAACCTGTAAAAGATTTTTTTAGTTAATAGATAGATTTCCAGATAGATTGAGAGCTAAGGTAAAATTATTTTAGTTAAAAAAAATAAAAAAAATATTTTTTTAAGCCTGACAAGATTTTTTCTACCAACCAACACTTAAACCGCTATAAAACATATCATTGGCAGTCTGTGGATCTGTCCAATCCCTTGCGAACTAATAAAAAAGATTTCCGCGAAGTATTGGAAACCTGAATCTATGCATGTGTTGAATACTTGTTAACCAACAATGGCACCCAATCTGAGATTAATTTTCAAATAAAAATCAAGATATATGCTGAAAATTAAAAAAATATAGAATTAAAACACAAAAATCCATCTGTAACGCATAAAATATTTAGAAATATTACACATAACTGCCATATTTTTTAATAAAAACAGAATTTTCAACAACAAACAAGAGTCATGTCTTGACATTTTTATAAAAATTGAGGATTTATATGATTTATATCATACTTTTTAATGCTTTTATTTAAATTTGCTTTATAATAATTGATTATTTCTAAAACAAAGCCCAGAAAAAAGTCAATTTAAGAGAATGTACTATCAAATTTATACAACATGAACAAAAAACCGATAATTGTAGTAGCTGGCAATGGTATGGTTGGCTACAAGTTTTGTGAAAAGCTAATTTCAAAAACAACGGATTATCAGGTAGTGGTATTCGGAGAAGAACCCAGGCCCGCGTACGATCGCGTTCATTTGAGCGAGTACTTCAACGGAAAGACTGCAGAAGATCTGTCAATGTCTCCATCCGGATGGTATGAAGCAAATAACATTCAATTACACCTTAACGATGTAGTTCAGGAGATTAACCGAACCGAAAAAACCGTACACTCCTTAAAAGGAACAGTTCAGAAATATGATTACCTGGTTCTTGCAACGGGCTCATCAGCCTTCGTACCAGACATCCCGGGAATAGAAAAAGACGGGGTGTTTGTTTATCGCACTATTGAAGATCTTGAATTAATCAGCAACTACGCTGCAAAATCCAGGAATGGAGCAGTAATGGGCGGTGGATTGCTCGGATTGGAGGCAGCAAAAGCCCTGCTCGATTTAGGTATAAAAGAAACCCACGTGATTGAATTTGCGCCGCGCTTAATGCCAAGGCAAATCGATCAGCCAGGAAGCGCCATGCTCCAAATGAAATTGAAAGAACTTGGCTTACATATTCATTTAAATAAAAGCACAGCAAAAATTGCCGGCGACGGAAAGATTGAAGCACTGGAATTTACCGATGAAACTTCGCTCGCGGTCGACATGCTGGTTATATCAGCAGGGATACGCCCCAGAGATGAACTTGCGAAACTGTCAGGACTTGAGGTAGGAACCAGAGGCGGTATCGTGGTAAACGACTATATGCAGACGAGCGATGATGATATTTTTGCTATAGGCGAGTGCGCATTACACAGCGGTATGATATACGGACTCGTAGCCCCAGGTTATGAAATGGCCGATGTAGTAGTTGCGAAGATTCTTGACTCAGACAAAAGCTTTACAGGCTTCGACATGAGCACCAAGCTTAAACTTATCGGCATTGACGTGGCAAGCTTCGGCGACCCGTTTATAAACAACCCCGATTGCAAAATCATTGCCTTTGAAGACACGAACAAAGGCATCTACAAACGCATCAACATCAGCAATGATGGAAAAAACTTATTAGGGGGCATTTTAATTGGCGACGCCGATGACTACAACATCCTGCTTCAGAATGTAAAGAATAGGATAACACTACCTGAGAATCCGGAAGATCTTATTTTGGGAGCCAGAGGCGGAGCTGCAACTGAAGGCTCGGGCGTAATGAGCCTGCCCGATGATGCCATGATCTGCTCATGCGAATCGGTAAGCAAAGGAGCTATTTGCGATGCAGTCAAGTTAGACAACATCACATCACTGGACGGAATAAAGAAATGCACCAAAGCAGGAACCTGCTGCGGCGGATGTGTACCGCTGGTAAAAGACCTCATTAACGGCACCATGAAGGAAAGCGGATTGTACGTAAAGAATGTACTCTGCGAACATTTCGACTACTCACGCCAGGAGCTCATGGACCTTATCCGGATGAACAATGTGCGTTCGTATGACGAAGCTTTAGACCACTATGGAAAAGGCGACGGCTGCGAAACCTGCAAACCCGCCGTTGCCAGTATTCTTTCCTCGCTCTGGAACGACCTGATAGTCAAGCAAGCTCCCATACAGGACAGTAACGACCGCTATCTGGCAAACATCCAAAAGGGAGGAACTTACTCGGTTGTACCGAGAATTCCGGGCGGCGAGATAACTCCGGATAAACTGATCGCTATCGGACAGGTAGCCAAGAAATACAACTTATACACCAAGATTACCGGAGGGCAGCGAATTGATTTATTTGGGGCCCATGTAAATGACCTGCCCGCAATCTGGGAAGAGCTGATAGAAGCAGGATTCGAAAGCGGACATGCCTATGGCAAATCGCTCAGAACAGTAAAAAGTTGCGTAGGAAGTACCTGGTGCAGATTCGGATTACATGACAGCGTAAGCTTCGCTATAGAGATAGAAGAGCGCTACAAAGGAATCCGCTCTCCGCATAAATTAAAAGGTGGCGTTAGCGGATGTATTCGGGAATGTGCCGAGGCCCAGGCAAAAGACTTCGGAATTATCGCAACAGACAAAGGCTGGAACCTTTACGTATGCGGAAACGGGGGATCAAAACCGCAACACGCCTTATTACTTGCCAGCGATATCGATAAAGAAACACTGGTTAAATACCTTGATCGCTTCCTGATGTTTTACATCAAAACAGCAGATCCACTTGCAAGAACCGCGACCTGGCTAAATAAGATGGAAGGAGGTTTAAGTTATTTGAAGAATGTGATCATTAACGACAGTCTTGGCATATGCGAACAACTTGAGGAAGAAATGCAGGGATTGGTAGACAGCTTCCACTGCGAATGGAAGGAAGTAGTGCAAAACGAAGAACTGCGCAAACGCTTTGTTCACTTCGTGAATGCGCCGGAAGAGAAAGATCCATCAGTAGATTTTGACCCAATGCGCGACCAAGTGAAAGCAAAAGAGTGGTAGAAAAACATAACAGATTTAAAGCAAAAGCAACATGGAAATAGCAGTAGAAACTTTAAAATGGATTTTGGCCTGTACAACAGCCGACGTACCAGAAAATGGCGGCGCCTGCGTTAAACACGGCGACGAACAAATTGCACTTTTCAATTTTACCCGCCGAAACGAGTGGTATGCCACCCAAAATCTGTGCCCGCACAAACAACAAATGGCGCTTTCGCGGGGCATGATTGGCAGCACTGGCGAAGAGTGCGAACCAAAAGTGGCTTGTCCATTCCATAAAAAAACATTTTCATTAATCTCCGGCGAATGCCTTAGTGGAGAAGAATATGAAATAAAAACATATCCCGTGCGAATTATCGACGATAAGGTCTATATCGGGATAAAGGAAACGGCTTAGTAATAAGCTGTTATTGTTAAATAAAAGGGTCCCGGTAGAAATACCGGGTTTTTTATTTGCAAATTGAGCTATAAGAGCGAGAAGACATAAAGCGTTTCTATCTTTGCGATAAAGAATTAGGCCACGAAGACTTGGTTAAGGCGGCTAAGACACTGAAATCTTAATTAACCTTCAGCCTTGTGTCTTCATAGCAAATAAAACAAACATGCGCGACATCACCAGCAAACAAATAACACTTCGCACGGCCCAAGCCATCGCTATACTTTTTTGCTCAAAAGAGACTATTGAATTAATAAAGAACGGGCAGCTTCCGAAAGGGAATTTATTCGACGTTGCCCGGGCTGCCGGTTTTATCGGCGCTAAGCTCACTCCACAACTTCTTCCACATTGCCATCCGGTCACCATCGATGGCATGGATATATCCTTTGACTATATCGATTCAGAGAAACATGGAGAGCATTTGACTGAAGACATATTATCACGCCCCGGAATTGTGATAACCGGAAACGCCAAGTCGATAGGCCGTACAGGCATCGAGATGGAGATACTTACCGCAGTTTCGATTGCTGCGCTGGAAATCTACGACATGCTTAAACCGGTTGATAGTACACTTGAAATAGGCAATATCAAACTACTGGAAAAACGCGGCGGAAAAAGCGACCGGAAAAAATTCTTTTCCACCTCTCCTACCTGCGCGGTTTTGGTATGCTCAGATTCGACAGCCGAAGGAAAGCGGGAAGACAACAGTGGAAAGCTGATCTGTAAAATGCTTGAAAATGTAAACGCCAAGGTGGTGGACTACCAGATACTTCCTGATGAGAAGAATCAAATACAGGAACAAATTCTCAAGTGGGTGGCCGAAGACGTGCATTTTGTGTTTACCACAGGCGGCACAGGGCTGGGCCCACGCGACAATACAGTATCCGCAATAAAAGAAATTTTGGAGCGCGATGCTGAAGGAATAATGGAAACCATCCGCTCGTTCGGACAAATGAGAACACCACTCGCTATGATGAGCCGCGGCGTTGCCGGATCTATAAAACATACGCTGGTAGTTACCCTTCCGGGGAGCAGTGATGGCGCGAGGGAATCTATGGAAGCGATCTTGCCGGCCGTTTTTCACGCCCGGAAAATGATGAAAGGCGGCGGACACTAACGCGGGTGCAAAGAAAAACAAATGTAACGAACATGAAAACTTACCTGGAGGCCTTAAATATCATATTATCACAGGCTCAATCTTTTGGAACCGAGATGATACATTTGGATGATGCCGACGGAAGGGTTTTATCTGAAGACATAGCAGCCGACCGGGATTACCCCCCCTTCAACCGTTCGGCGATGGACGGCTATGCTATTATGATCCAAGATTGGCAGCAAGGCATCAGAGAATTTGGAATCCAGGAAATCATCTACGCTGGCGCCTCTCCAAGTCAGGAACTGAAACCGGGCGCTGCCTTCAAAATAATGACGGGCGCCGCAGTACCATTCCCGGCCAACGCAGTAATTCGCAAGGAAGACTGTGTGCAGACAGGAAACCAGGTTTCATTAATAATCGAAAACCTGAAAGAATTTCAAAACGTCGCCAGAAAGGGAGAAGACCTGCTAGAAGGAGACATTGCTCTCTCGGCTCAAACACCATGTACCCCAGCAGCTATCAGCACACTGGCTACACTTGGAAAATCAGAGATACAGGTGGCGGCATTACCGAAGGTGGCACTTTTCACAACCGGAAATGAAATAAAGCCTCTTGGTGCGAAGGTATCGGATACAGAAATCAGAAACAGCAATTACTATTTACTTCGATCTTTATTAAAAAAATGGAATATTACGCCAGCAGTGTACCGCCACCTACCCGATAACGTTACTGAACTGAAAAACCATATCGAAAACGCGCTAGATACTGACATCATAATTATGAGTGGCGGCGTATCTGCGGGCGATGCCGACTATGTGCCAGAGGTCCTGGAAAACCTTGGAGTAGAGAAATTATTTCATAAAGTATCGATTAAACCCGGAAAACCGATCTGGTGCGGAAAAGCACGAGGCGGGCCAATAGTCTTTGCACTGCCTGGCAATCCATTTTCTTCTTTCGTCACTTTCAAAATTTTCGTGGAATCCTTTTTATCTAAATCCATGGGACTAAACCCACCGAGACAATTGGAAGGTGTTTTCAGAGGAGAAAAAAGAAAAAAAACCAATTTCGATGAATTTTTTCCAGTAAAATTCAGCGAATCTGGAAAAGAACTTGAAACAACCAGCCTGAATGGCTCCGGAGATATAAGACTCGGAATTAACGCCAACGCATTAGCAGTTCACCCTGCCGCAACAGACACTCTGAGAGAGGGGCAAATAATACCTTATTATATTTTATAGTAGTTATTTCAGCCTTCAGTATTTTCAACCGGGGTAATTATTTGGTGAGTGAGGCTTTCCAGGCGTATTCCATCAACAATTTTTATGCTTTTTCCCGAGAGCTTTATCATGCTATCCTGAACCAGGTCGGTAATAATCCGAAATACGGTTTCATAAGTGGCCCCGGTGTACGACGCCAGATCCTGTCGGGTAAGCTCAATATCAATAAAGCCATTTTCGGTTAGTCCAAATTTTTCTCTCAAAGAGATCAAAGCTTGTGCGACCCGCCCCTTCACCGGCATATGTGCCAAATTTCTCATTTTCCGCTCAGCTTCCTGAAGTTCATCCGCAAAGAACATCATTAATGTATAAGCAAAATCACTATTAACCTTTAAGGTAGCGTTAAATAAATCCATATCTATAAAACATACGATACAAGGCTCGAGGGCTGTGGCAGATATGGGATAATGCAAATTATTTCCTAAACCCCGATGTCCAAAAATTGCTCCTTTTTTCGCAAAGCGAATAATGAGCTCCTTTTCGTTTCCCCATTTCTTATGAACCTTCACGTTTCCTTCATATACAAAATATACACCCTTCACCGGGTCTCCTTCTCTAAAAATCACCTCCCCCTTTTTTACGTGATAATTCGTCCTGTGTTCAGAAAGCGCGGGCAACCACTCCTTCAGGCAGGTTTTGCACATAAAACAGGTATTCAGATCACAAGGGATTTTACTTTTTTTCATATTAATAATTCTATAGAACTTAAACCATAAGCAACAAGGACTGTAACGGAACGATGCCACCTGCCAACCGATGCTGAAATTTTAGAAATTTATAATAAATTTTGATGAAATCAGAAAAAACAGACGATTTTAAGAACAATTTCACACAAATAAATAACAATTTACATATATTCTTTATAAATATGGGCTAACTATGATTACAAAATGCTCAAATATCAAAGTTTCACAACTATTGAAATTAATAATTTCAAAAAAATCACGTATTTATATTATACATATCATATAAATATCGCCAACTATCGATTTTTCTTCTACTTTTACCTTAAATGAGATAAATTTATACTGTCAAATGAAAGAAAAATGAAACAATAATGAAAAAAGTAAGAAAAATCATAAAAATAGCTTCCAATTATTCAATCATTAGAAAAGCTATCCTTACAAGCATCATTGTCGGCACAATCCTTAATCTAATAAATCAGGGAAACTTAATATTTACAAATCAGATCGCTGAGGTGTCGATAACGAAAATGAGTATAACATATTTGACACCATTCATGGTTTCCCTTTACAGCACGACAACGGCTCTGCTTCGAAAAGACCTATTGCTATTAACTGAGAATTAACACCCAAATAAAAACCCCACTGGGGAGGTCGAAGCTCCAGCGGGGATATAGTTTCAATTGCTTTTCACAAACTAAAACTTAACAAATGTACAGAAAACTTATCACAAAAAAACCAAACAGGAGATGGATTATGGCGCTCATGACGATGTGTTGCAGCTATTTCAATTCGCAAGCACAAATGAGCTTATCCGGACAGGTGCGCCCGCGCGGCGAATTTCGCGACGGTTTTGCAAACCTTACGCCAGCAACATCAAAGCCAGCCGGCTTTGTATCTCAAAGAACCCGCGTACTTTTTGGATACAAATGGGACCGCGTGAGTTTTGGAGCAACGGTTCAGGACGTCAGGGTGTGGGGACAAGACGCTTCTACCATTACACCTGCTGATGGAAACAGATTAATGTTACATGAAGGCTGGGCAGAACTTGTACTAGCAAATAAAGCAGATACCACTATAAAGTTTAAATTACTAGATAACTTATCATTTAAAATTGGTCGCCAGGAACTGATTTTCGACGACGCCAGACTGATTGGAAACCTTGATTGGCTACAACAAGGCAGGCGCTTTGATATGGCCTTGCTAAAAGTGGTTCATCAAGGGTGGCAGGTCGACCTGGGGTATGCCTTCAATCAAAACGCTGAGTCATTTTCAGAAATACAATATACACCGGGAAATATCCCACTATATATTAAAGATACGAACGGGCAACTTGTTCCAACTCCAACGGGCATGATTCCTTTAACCGTGGGCGGAAACGCCAATAATAATAGCTCGGAAACCGGCTCACCTGCTTTTAGCAGTCCAGCAAACTCAAATGCAGGAAATCAGAACTACAAGAATTTTTTAAGCTTATACATCGCTAAGAAAATAAACCAAACCAAAGTTTCCTTCCTCTTTTTTAAAGATGACTTTGGTCGGTATACCAAAAGATCTGTAGCAACCACCGGTACCGGGTTAGTATGGGGGCGTTTTTTTGATCAACGGGCAACTAACGACCGATATACTCTCGGTGGCATGATTAATCCTGTATTCGGAAATGCATCCGGGTTTGGAAAAATCTCATTTCAAGGCGCTTACTATCATCAGTTAGGCAAAGACAGAGATGGAAACGATCTGAATGCCAAACATATTACGGCCGCTGCCACCTACGCCAAAGGCAAGTTTTCCTTTGGACCAGGATTCGACCTTCTGTCCGGAAATAAAACGTCTACTCCTGCGGGAAAAAGTAAAAGATTTGACCCTCTATATGGAACACCTCACAAGTTCTGGGGCTTTATGGACTTTTTTTACGCCCCAACCGGATCTCCTGCTGCAGGTTTGAAGGACTATTATTTCAAATCAAAATTTACGGCCAACACCTATTCCATTACTGCCGATTTTCACCGGTTTGATGCCGACCAAACTCCTGCTACCGGAGGCAAACATTACGCTCACGAACTCGACGTCGTGACCAGCTACACCCTTAACAAATTCACCTCCATTGATTTAGGCTACTCGCACGCATGGGCCACTCAGAACCTCGCAACTGCAAAAGGACTCGCGGTCGCAAATGCAGACAAATCGCCGGACTTCGCATATCTCATGATTAATATTAGACCTGATTTCCTGTATACGAAACCAGTGGCGATCAAACAATAAATAATTAAAAAGACAAACTCAACATATAACGAGATGAAAATATTCGATACAACGACAAAGATTGTGGCTAAGCTGGTTACATTAACTGTCATCATCATAAGCACCTTAAGCTTCAACACAGAAGCAAAACCGATCAAACTGGGATTTATTCCCTTAACTGATTGCGCACCATTAGTTGCAGCTAAAGAATTAGGCCTGTTTAAAAAGTATGGCGTAGAGGTAGAATTATCAAAAGAAGCATCATGGGCGAACGTTCGTGATAAAATTCTTTTAGGGGAACTTGACGGAGCGCACTGTTTGTATTCGATGCCTTTATCGGTATACACCGGAATTGGCGGAAAGGCTGGCTCTGAAATGAAAATTGCCATGATGTTAAACAACAACGGCCAGGCGATTACACTTTCAAAGGAATTTTGCGGATTAGTTGGATACAAGGGAGTAAATAAAGCCGCCGCGGCGACTAAAAAAGTACAGAACCGCAAAGAGGTAACCTTCGCAATGACTTTCCCTGGTGGCACTCACGACATCTGGCTACGCTATTGGTTGGCGGCAGCAGGTATTGGGGCGAAATCAGTGGGAATTATCACTATTCCACCGCCGCAAATGGTTGCAAACATGCGGGTAGACAACATGGAAGGATTTTGTGTCGGCGAGCCCTGGGGTGGTGTAGCTGCGGCCCAAAACGTTGGATTTACCCATATCGCTTCCCAGGATTTGTGGAGCGATCATCCTGAAAAAGCGCTGGTCGTGAACTCAAAGTTTGCTGCTTCACAAAGAGATGATCTGAAGAAAGTAATGAAAGCCATTATTGAAGCACAAAAATGGCTCGACAATTTAGGAAACCGTAAAAAAGCCGCTTCCTGGTTAACCAAGCCATATTATGTAAATGCGCCGCTGGCTGTTATCGAAGCCCGTTTAGCAGGAAGCAGCGATTTAGGCTGCGAACTAGGGGTTCAGAAATACAAGGGCAATTACATGACCTTTTACAAGGGGGGGATTGTGCCGATGCCGAAAAAAGTTTACACCTACTGGTTTCTTGCTCAATTTGTACGATTCGGATATCTGAAAGCTGAGCCCAACTACGCAGCCATTGCCGAGAAGCTTACCCTCGACGACCTGTACACCGAAGTTGCGAAGGAAATGGGCGTACCAGCTCAGGCCGACATGCAACCGATCAAAACTAATTACGACGTCATATTCAATCCCAAAGACATAGACACCTACTTAAAAACAACAAAAAGATAATTAGAAACTATCCCGGCTCTAAGCCGGGATTTAAAAACGGATAAGATGAAGAAGATTTTGACCCTCGACACACTTTACACCATCCTCTCCTTTTTTGGAAGTCTGGTAATTTTAGGTATCATTTGGGAATTGGTAGCAATAGTTACCGAACATGAAATCCCGGGCCCGGCCTCAACATGGGTAGTATTTAAAGAGCTTATTGCAGAACCCTTTTATGATCGGGGACCAAACGACAAGGGGATTGGCAATCAGCTGTTCAGCTCTGTTTACCGGGTATTTTTGGGATTTGGAATTGGTAGCTTAATTGCCATCCCGATGGGATTGGCAATGGGGTCTTCTAAATTCATGATGCGCCTGTTTAACCCTATCGTGCAAATCCTCCGTCCGGTATCACCTCTTGCATGGTTTCCCTTGGGATTACTTGCCTTTCAGGCAGCAGAAGGTGCAACTGTATTTATTATTGCCATCACTTCGTTATGGCCAACGCTTATTAATACATCTTTCGGAGTATCCAGTATTCCTGAAGATCATAAAAACGTCGGAAAAGCATTCGGTTTTTCGACCTGGAAATACATTACCAAGATTATGCTTCCCTTCGCATTGCCGCACATGATCACCGGATTAAGATTATCAATTGGCGTGGCCTGGCTGGTTATAGTGGCAGGTGAAATGCTTTCTGGCGGTGTGGGTATTGGATTCTTTGTATGGGATAGCTGGAACGGACTATCATTGGAAAAAATTCTGATAGCGATCCTTATAATCGGAACTGTGGGTCTGATACTTGATAAAGCTTTTAGTGCCGTTCAGCACGCTTTTGCATGGGAGAATAAATAATCTATCTATAATTCATTTAAAGCAAATTGTTATGATACTAACAGAGACAGAAGAGACAGTTGTTAAAGAAACGCAAACAGGAGTTTCAAAACCAGATGCGATTAAAATTAAAAACGTAACTGTATCATTTAAATCAAAAAGCAACGGATTATATACCGCCCTCCACAATATAAATCTAGATGTAAAAAAAGGTGAAATAGTAACCCTTATCGGACATTCAGGATGTGGTAAATCAACCCTTATGAATACCATTTCCGGCATGGTTGCTCCCACCTCAGGGGAAGTTTACGCTAATGGAAACTTAGTAAAAGGGCCCGGACCGGACCGGGGGATTGTATTTCAGAATTACTCTCTCCTGCCCTGGCTGTCTGTATTTCAAAATATCTACGTGGCGGTAGACTCTGCCCTCAAAGACCTTTCCGCCACTGAAAAAAGAGAGCTTGTTGAAAAAAACCTGCAAATGGTTCATTTGTGGGAACACAGACATAAACTGCCCGGCCATCTTTCGGGCGGAATGAAACAACGCGTTGCGATAGCCAGAGCTTTTGCTATTAACCCGAGCATCCTTCTCCTTGACGAGCCTTTCGGAGCGTTAGACGCATTGACCAAAGGTTCTATGCATATCGAGTTATTAAAACTATGGAACCTCGACAACCGCAATAAAACCATCGTTATGGTTACCCATGATATTGAAGAAGCGATTTTCCTGTCAGACCGGGTGGTAGTGATGAATAACGGCCCAGCTGCTACCATTAAGGAAATTGTAGATGTGCCATTAGTCCGGCCAAGAAACAAGAAATCCATCGTACACGAGGCCGGATATATGGATACGCATGACAGGTTACTTGGATTACTGACAGACAAATTTGACATCAACGATATAGACTAATCCATCAAAGGCAAAAATTCAAACAAATCGAACATCATGAACAAGCCACTAACTAAATTAAACATCTTCAGCGCCAAAGGAATCCAGATGAGAACATTTCACATCACCTGGGTAACCTTCTTTTTCTGTTTCTTTGGCTGGTTTGGAATCGCGCCTTTGATGCCGCTGGTAAGAGAGCAATTGCATCTGGATAAGGAACAAATAGGCAATATTCTGATCGCCTCTGTTTCTGCAACCATATTGGCCCGTCTTATTATCGGAAAACTTTGCGACAGTTTAGGTCCGCGCCTTTCTTATACCATATTATTAGCTCTGGGGGCAATTCCTGTTATTGGAATCGGCTTGAGCAACAGCTATGAAAGCTTCCTTATCTTCCGCTTTGTAATCGGAGTTATCGGCGCTTCGTTTGTGATCACTCAATTCCATACATCCATGATGTTCGCTCCTAATATAGTAGGGACAGCGAATGCGGTGGCCGGAGGCTGGGGAAATCTTGGCGGCGGGGTCACCAATCTGGTGATGCCTCTTATTGCGTCAGCATTTGTGGCTCTAGGTTATGCCAGTCAACAGGATTCCTGGAGATATGCGATGATTATTCCCGGAGTGATCTTACTGATCATGGCTGTGATATATTTTAAATACACTAAAGACACACCGAAAGGAAATTACAGTGAGTTTACCCGGCAGGCAAAAGTAAAAACCAAGGGATCTTTCACAGCAGCGGCTAAAGATCCACGTACCTGGTTATTGGCACTGGCCTATGGAGCTTGTTTCGGAGTAGAAATTACCATCGACAACGTGGCTGCTGTATTTTTCGTTGATAACTTCAACGCCTCATTAATTATGGCGGGCGCCCTAGCCGCAATTTTTGGATTAATGAACTTATTTGCACGCGCATTAGGCGGAATAGTAAGCGACCGGGTTGGAAAAACTTATGGTTTGAAAGGTAAAGGCTACTTATTAGGAACGTTCCTGATTCTGGAAGGTATTGGATTAGCTTTCTTTGCAAACTCAGCGACGCTGCAAATGGCAATATTCGCGATGCTGGTATTTGCATTGTTTCTGAAAATGGCCAATGGAACCACATACTCTATTGTGCCTTTCATTAATAAAAAGGCTATAGGCTCCGTAAGCGGAATCGTGGGCGCCGGAGGTAATCTCGGAGCTGTGTTGTTCGGATTTCTTTTTAAGTCGGCTTCTCTTACTTATGCCGACGCGTTTTTTTATATCGGCCTGGCCGTTGGAATCATTGGGTTGATTGTGGTTATTGTTCCGTTTGAAAGAGCCCAGACCGAAACCGAGCTAAACGAGCAAGAGGTAAAATTACAAACTGTTTAACAGCATAAGGAGGAATTTTGAGCAATAAGGCACACAGCGAAGCTTTTAACACTACATGCTGCTACTGCGGCGTAGGCTGCGGCATTGTAGTAAATAAAGACAAGAACGATATCGTTACCGTAACAGGCGACATGGATCATCCCGTAAATAAGGGTATGCTATGCAGCAAGGGAATGAATTTGCATTACACCGTGAATGACAAAACAGACCGCCTGCTCTATCCTCAAATGCGCCTTAACAAAAGCATGCCGCTGCAACGCGTTAGCTGGGACAACGCCCTGGATAAGGCTGCTGCAGCCTTCAAAACCTTTATCGATAAGTACGGCCCCGATTCTGTAGCGTTCTATGCCTCCGGCCAATGCCTCACCGAAGAGTATTATGTCATCAACAAACTCATAAAAGGCTTCATTGGCAGCAATAACATCGACACCAACTCTCGTTTATGCATGAGCAGCGCTGTGGTTGGCTATAAAATGTCGCTCGGCGAAGACAGCGTGCCCGTTTGTTATGACGATATTGAAATGGCCGACTGCTTTTATGTAACCGGGGCGAACCCTGCCTGGTGTCATCCCATTATCTGGAGGAGAGTTGAGGCACATAAAGCTGAGAATCCAAACGTAAGAATCATCGTAGTTGACCCGCGTGTTACCGACACCTGCTCGATTGCTGATTTACACCTCCAGTTAAATCCTGGTACCGATATTACATTAAACTATGCCATAGGCAGAGCCCTGATAGAAAACGGCGATATAGACCTTGAATTCGTAAAAAATCATACCGAAGGTTTTGAGCGTTACCGCGAAATGGTATTTGAACGAAGCATCACCGAAGCATCTGTTATTTGCGGCGTATCCGAAGACGACATCCGCCTGGCAGCGCGATACATTGGCGAGGCGAAAGGTTTCCTTACCATGTGGACCATGGGATTGAATCAAAGCTCTATCGGTGTAAACAAAAACCTCAGCCTCATTAATCTAAACCTCATCACGGGCCATATTGGAAAACCCGGATCCGGCCCATTCTCCTTAACCGGCCAACCTAATGCAATGGGTGGCCGCGAAGTCGGCGGGCTCTCAAACTTGCTGCCCGCTCACCGCGATTTGAACAACCCTCTGCATCGGGAAGAAGTGCAGAAATTCTGGAAAGGCACTACCATATCCCCTACTCCGGGATTAACTGCCACGCAAATGTTCGACGCTCTGAATGAAGGGACATTAAAGGCTATCTGGATAATATGCACCAACCCGCTGACCAGCTTACCTAACGCACGCTGGGCCGAAGAAGGATTGAAAAAAGCCAAATTCGTTGTTATTCAGGACATCTCAAACAAAGCAGAAACATTAAAATATGCTGATGTAATTCTTCCTGCCGCCACCTGGACAGAGAAGGAAGGCACCATGACGAATTCCGAAAGAAGAATAAGTCATTTAAGTAAAATAGTCCCTGCGCCGGGCGAAGCTTTGCCCGATTCGGAAATCATTTGCCGCTTTGCGAAAAAGATGGGTTTTAAGGGATTCGATTATTCATCTCCGGAAGAGATTTATCTGGAACATACCAGATTAACCAGCAAAACCAATTTAAACATCGCCGGCTTGGACTACGATACAATTAGGCGTAATAAAACCATCCAATGGCCAATTGATAAAAGAACCGGTGCCGGAACACAAAGACTGTTCACAAATCATAAATTTTATACAGCCAGCACGCGGGCCATTCTGCATTCACCTCCAGATACGCTGTTGAGTGAGATGCCTAATGACGAATTCCCATTTATTCTAACCACAGGTCGCATCAGAGATCAGTGGCATACTATGAGTAAAACCGGAAAGGTAAATAAGTTAAATAATCACATTTCTAACGCTTTTCTGGAGATTCATCCCGAAGATGCAGCCAGCCGTGAAATCAGGGAAGATACCATTGTGGTGGTCAAATCCCGCAGAGGTGAAGTTCGCTTAAAAGCTAAACTTACGTTTGCTATTAAAAAAGGAGTTGTTTTCCTTCCCATGCATTGGGGCAAAATACTTGGGAGTGACCTAAACCGGGCCAACAACGTAACAAGCCCGATTTTAGACCCCATATCAAAAGAACCGGATTTCAAATTCTGCGCGGTAAGCATTGAAAAATATAAAAAACCAGCACAACGCATTGTAGTCATCGGCGCCGGCGCAGGATCGTACGGATTTGTGAAATCGTACCGCGAGATAAACAAAGACGATGAGATCACCATCTTCAGCAAAGAAGATTTTCCATTTTACAACCGGGTAATGCTTCCCGATTACATCAGTGGCGAACAACGCTGGGAACAATTGGTAAAAATGAAAGATGCTGAAGAGCCTGAATATAACATTCGCTTGTTAAGAGGCGTAAGCGTGATAAAAATCAACCGCGAAGAGAAGTTTGTAACCGACTCACGCGGAATTAAAACGCAGTACGATGTTTTGATTATGGCAACAGGCAGCCGTGCGGCGATTCCAAAAAATGTCCCTTCCCTACCGGGAATTTTCACAATGAGAAGTCGTTTGGATGCCGATAATTTCAAAAGACACGTACCCAAAAATGGTCATGTACTAATTGTGGGTGGCGGCTTACTGGGACTTGAAATGGCGGCGTCCTTACGCGAAATTGGTGTTAAAATCACCATCGTACAACGGATTTCCCGTTTTCTCAACCGGCAGTTAGATCCCCTGGGCAGTCAGTTGCTGCACGAGGAGATGGTAGATCAGGGTTGTGACATTTATTACAATGATGAAGTTCAGCTGTTCTACGGGCGGTCCAAGCTTACTGGTGTAGGATTGGCAAGTGGACGAAAAATTGATTGCGACGCCATGATCATCGCCATCGGAACCACGCCAAATATAGAACTGGCAAAAGAGATCGGCCTTGAATGCAAACGTGGAGTAGTAGTAGACAAACGGCTCTTAACGAGCGATCCGTCCATTTTTGCAATCGGTGAAATCGCCGAGTTTGAGGGAGTTCTTTACGGTATTACCGCGGCCGCAGAACAACAGGCGGAGATCGTTGCTCAATATTTGAACGGTGATATCGCCAGTTATTACAAAGGAAGTGTCTTCATGAATATCATTAAAATTCACGGCTTCGACCTCTGCAGTATTGGCGAAGCCGAATATCCCGAGGAAGACCGGAGCTATGAAGAAATCGTCTTTATTGATAAAGCTAAGCGATATTATAAAAAGTGTATCGTACGCGAAGATCGCCTGGTCGGTGCAATTCTGATTGGAGATAAATCAGAATTCCAGGAATTCCGGGAACTGATTGAAGGCAAGATCGAACTCAGCGAAAAGCGCCTCCACCTATTACGCAGCGGCAAAAAAGCAGAACCGGTGTTGGGCAAACTGGTTTGCAGTTGCAATAACGTGGGTGCTGATAATATCAGAGGAAAAATAAAAGAAGGATGCACAACAATGAAAGATATCTGTAATTCTACCGGGGCAGGAACCGGTTGCGGATCGTGCAAGCCCGAAGTGAAACGGATTTTAGAAGAAGCACTCAATGAACAAACTGTTGAAAACGTATTGACATGAGCGAACTAACAGAGAACGAGCACATCATAAAGGTGAACCTCCCGGGCGGTATTGTAGCAGCGGGAGATTTACTTGACATATTAAAAGCTGCCGAAAAAGCTGGAATTGAACATGTTAGCCTGGGCAACCGTCAGCAACTTTTCCTCTCGGCCGCGCCCGAACAGCTCGAAGATCTTGAGCATGAATTTTCCATTGCCGATATCGACTATGAAATTGGCACCGATATGTATCCAAATATTGTTAGTTCATACGTTTCAGAAGACATATTCAGCACTTCCAACTGGCTTCGCGAGGGCGTTTATAAAGACATACTCGACCTGTTTGACGAAAAGCCAAAGCTGAAAATAAATCTGGCCGATAACAACCAGACATTTATTCCATTCTTCACCGGAAACCTTAACTTCATCGCATCCGACAAGAACAATTACTGGCATTTGCATATCCGGTTCCCTAAAACAAATGTTTTTTACACCTGGCCTAAGCTGATCTATACCGAAGACATTCCATCACTAAGTCTGAACATTGAGAAGGTAATTCTGGCCAATAAGGCCCAGTTTTACGACCAGCCAAAAATAGACGGCAACCTCCTTTTTCTGGAAGTTGCCTCAGATAAAAAAATAAGCCGGAATCCGGAAGAAAATCTCATACTGCCCGATTTCCATTTGCCCTATTACGAAGGATTTAACCGTTACGGCGATAAATACTGGCTCGGAATTTTCAAGCGAAACGAACAATACTCAGTCGCTTTTCTGATAGACGTTTGTGCGGTTTGCCTGCAATCCAGAATCGGGCAGCTAAACACCACTCCCTGGAAATCTTTAATTATAAAGGGTATAAGCGCCGAGGGCAGAAAGCAATGGAACTGGATTTTAGCAAAGCACCGGATCAACGTGCGACATGCATCAAATGAGCTTAACTGGCAAATTGAAGATCAATGCGAATATGCCTTAAACCTGAAGAACCATCTGGTACGTCAGTTCGATAAAGACGATATTAGAACCTTTAAGCTATGCTTCGCGATAAAAATCAACCCTAAAACCGGACTATTTGGATCGGTAATTATTCGTAAAAAAGGGGGCAGTCAGAATACCGGAGAAGAACAACACGAACGGTTCGAAATACTTCACACCAGAGATTTCAATCCCAACTCAAAAGATTTTATTACCTACCGGGATAACGTAACTCTTGAAAATTTGCCGTCTTCACTCATCACCTTGTGCGACTATTTCTATGAGATTCAAACCAATGGCGACACTTTCTCGCCGGCAGAACCCGATTTCGAGCTAGACACCAAAGCAAAAGAAACACCCGTATTGGTTTATCAGTGCAAGCATTGCCAAACCGTTTACGACGAAGCATTTGGCGATCCCGTAAATGACATCCCAGCCAGAACGTCGTTTGCCAGGTTGCCCGAAACATATTGTTGTCAAATGTGCGAAGCGCCAAAAACTGATTTTATAGAAGTAGACAAAAACGTTTTGTTCTCTTTATCCTAAAATCGATTAGAAGGAAACATCGTTAAGCGGGCCGAATTTGTAAAGCATCGCAACGATTTTAATATAAAGACATTCCTCGTAAAGGCATCGAAAGATTTTATCTAAGTTTGTATAATGGATATCACATTACTTCTGCTATTATCCCTCTTTATAGTCGGATTTTTATATGCCTCTGTGGGGCATGGCGGAGCTAGTGGTTACCTGGCAGTCCTGTCCATTTTTGCGGTTCCTGTGCTTAGTTACAAGCCAATCATTCTTATCCTGAATATTATGGTAGCCGGCATTGGCTTTATCCAGTTTTCCCGGGCAGGTTACTTTAAGTGGAAACTCTGCTGGCCATTTTTACTCAGCTCTCTGCCGATGGCCTACTTGGGTTCTATGATGTCAGTAAAAGGCGATATTTATAATTTAATTTTAGGACTGGCGTTGATTATTCCGGTAGTGCGCCTGCTCGGATTAATTCCGGGTGAGAAAGGTAAGAAGGTTGAACTTTCTTTACCATTAGCATTGATATTCGGTCTTGTAATTGGATTCCTTTCGGGAATGTTAAGTATTGGCGGAGGGATCTTCCTCAGCCCTTTACTCATCATTCTTGCCTGGGCAAACGCAAAAGAGGCTGCTGCTGCCTCGGCGCTCTTTATTGTACTTAACTCTATAGCAGGTTTAATGGGTCATCGTGGTGATATTCATTTCGGCCAGGATTCTTTCATGTGGTTTACTTCTGCTCTGGCGGGAGGAATTATGGGCTCCTATTTCGGAAGCAGGCACTTTGGAGTGCTGACGGTTAAGTATCTGTTAAGCGCTGTTTTAGCGCTCGCTTCTTGTAAGCTAATATTTTTTATGTGATGGTTGAGGTAAGAGATTCATTCGGACGGACATTTAAAACTCTCAGGGTTAGTCTTATTAACACCTGTAACCTGGGTTGTGTCTATTGTACCTACGGCAATGAGGAGCTTAAAGAGAATTATAGATCCGCTAAAGAAAATTCGCTTTCTGCGGCGGCTTTGTCTCAATTAATATCTCAGCTTCACCATACTCTTAATTTAGACACCATTCGTTTCACCGGAGGTGAACCCCTGTTATATAAAGAACTTCCTGAACTGGTACGGCTGGTCAGCTCGTTTGGTGTTCAGAACTTAAAACTTACCACAAACGGGCTGCTGCTTGAAGGCCTTGCCCCGAGGCTGAAAGACGCCGGAATCAATTCAATAAACGTTTCTTTGGATGCTATTGATGAAGATGTGTTCTTTAGGATGAGTCGCCGGAGCGGGATCAACCGGATATTTGCGGGTATAGACGCGGCTCAAAAAGCAGGCATTGACGTAAAAATCAATAGTGTAATGATGAAAGGACTGAACGATTCGCAAATCCTCCCCTTAGTTAATTACGCGTTTAGTAAGGGGCTAACGATCCGTTTTCTTGAAATTATGGCAATGGGCCACCTTTATGGCAATGCCGACAGTCGCTTTCTTTCGCAGGAAGAAATCCTTTCGGCCATTGCAAAGCAGTATGAGTTCGAACGCCTGCCTAGAAAAAGCTCATCGACAGCTAACTATTGGATGACTTCCGAAGGGAACAAGTTTGGAGTGGTAGCTAACGAAAGCGAGCCTTTCTGCAGCGATTGTAACCGCCTGAGACTCGATTCTTATGGAAACATCTACGGTTGCCTGAGTAGCAATCATCCCATCTCAATAAAAGAGACGAGCGGCGATGAGTTGATATCACGCCTTAGTGAAGCACTTAAACAAAAGCAAGCGTTAAGGTTTGCGGGCAGCGAGCTGAGTATGATGCATATTGGGGGGTGAGGGAAGGTGAAAGGTGAAAGCAGAAAGGTAAGAGGCGAGAGGTGAAAGGTAAAAGGTGAAAGCAGAAAGGTCAAGGCGGATAGCCCGGCGTATCTTTTTTAATTTTGACTTTTTAATTTTTAATTTAATGAACGGTCAAGCCGGATAGCCCGTTGCATCTTTTTTTAATTTTGACTTTTAATTTTTAATTTAATGAAAGGTCAAGGCGGACAGCCCGTTGCATCTTTTTAATTTTGACTTTTTAATTTTTAATTTAATGAAAGATCAAGGCGGATAGCCCGGCGTATCTTTTTTAATTTTGACTTTTTAATTTTTAATTTAATGAAGGTAGAAGTATACGCGGTGTTGAAAGAGTATTTTGAGAAAGAGTTCACGCTTCAGCGGTCTTTCGACGACATACATAGCTTAAGGAGTTTTTTAATTAGCGAAAATCCCCAAGCAGAAAAGCTATTAAATATTAGCCGCTTTGCGGTGGACAATGAGTTTGTTGATAATAATTACAGCCTGAAGGAGAATGACCACATCAGCATTATGCCCCCAAGCAGTGGAGGTTAAACACATCACGTCAGAACCGATTGATCTGCCAGGTTTACTTAGCGCTTCACATCATCCTGAGGCTGGTGCAGTGGTTTTGTTCAGCGGTGATGTTCGGGATAACAACCTTGGCAAAAATGTAGCCTATCTGGAATACGAGGCCCAGGAAGTGATGGCTTCGAAATTAATAGCCGAGATACTGGAAGAAGCACGCATTAAATGGAGCCTGAGCGTTGCTGTTGCACAGCATCGTATCGGTAAGGTTAGTGTTTCGGAAGCAGCTGTGGTAGTAATTACCGCCACACCACATCGCAGGGAGGCCTACGAAGCGAACCGGCATATCATTGACCGTATAAAACACGAAGTTCCCATCTGGAAGTGTGAGTATTTCAATGACGGATCAAAAAAATGGGGCGGAAACTGCAATTGCCATGAGATTACAGGCAGCGCTAATAAGCATATTTACGAATCAGAAAAGCAAAATTTATGAAGCCTGTAATCACGATCGAATATTGCCCAAAGTGCGGATGGATGCTCCGCTCGGCGTACTTTGCACAAGAATTGCTCAGCACTTTCTCTGACGACCTGAAAGGTGTACTGCTGCAGCCCAGTGAACAAAGCGGAACATTCCAGATCAAAATCGATGATAAACTTATCTTCGACAGGGTTATTGCCGGTGGCTTCCCGGAAATTAAAGAATTAAAACAGCGGGTTCGGGATATCGTAAACCCTGAAAAGAGCCTCGGGCATTCGGACAGAAAATAGCCTGTAATACCCGATTACAAAGCCGTAATGCCCGTTTATATTATCATTCTGGTCAATTACATCGCCTTTCTGTTCAATTACATTGCCTTTCTGCTCAATTACATCGCCTTTTCGTTCAATTACATTGCCTTTCTGTTGAATTACATAGCCTTTCCGCTCAATTACATTGCCTTTCTGTTGAATTACATAGCCTTTTCGTCCAATTACATCGTCTTTTGATTCACTTACAAATTGTTTTATTTTTACTGCCTATACTCATACTTTTAAACTATGGAAAAACTGCTCGGAGTTGTTTTATGCGGAGGTCAAAGCAGGCGGATGGGAAGTGATAAAGGCCTGCTGATTAAAGATGCTAAACCATGGGCGGTACACACAGCCGATAAGCTGAAAGATCTGGCTCTGCAGGTGGTCGTTTCTATCAATGAAACACAACAGGAAGCTTATCAAAAGATATTTCCGAACACACCTTTAATTGTCGATCACCTGCCCATAGATGGCCCCTTAGACGGCCTTTTAAGCATTCACCGGAACTTCCCTGAAAAGGATATATTACTTATGGCCTGCGATTTAATCGACATGAGCTCTGATACCATCAAAACGCTAATTTCATCGTACCGGGAAAACCCTTCGTTCGAATATTATGTATATCAGGAAGAAGGTTTCACCCAACCCTTTTGTGCTATTTACACAGGCAATGCCCTAAACAAGGTTTACAAAACATTTGAAGAAAACGAATTAAAAAAATACAGCCTGCACGACCGGTTTGAATCTGGGCACACCATGTACCTTCCTGTTGAAGACGCCAAAAGCTTTAAAAATTATAATAGTTAGGGAATAACCAGAGCTTCATTTTGCCGGGTATGCGCGCTAAAATACCCCAGTGCTCCTCCTCTTATATTACTCGCCGGATTTGCCGGAGTGGTAGATGCACCTCCCCTGCTTTGGTTCTGGTCTAGCCCCTGCCAATACCGGTACACTGCAGCATCAATACATTGCATTTCAATCTCTGCTTTGTCGCCTGTTTCCGCATCCAAATCGAAATCAAAGAGCTCACGATTAACCGATCTGCCATTGGTAAAGCTGTCATCGTATGTGAAAATATTCTTAGACGGAATTTCATTCACTCTCAACACAAACCGATAATAGTTCTTTTCAGACCCAGGATCTTTATACATTAATTGAACGGTTTTCTTCTGCTCGCCGAAGATGGTACTCACCGAAACACCCAGCGAATCGATACTCACCTGGTTAGGCATCCGCGAACTCGCTGTATAGATTTTTCCGTCCACATCCACGGTTAACTCATAGGTTGACCCCGAACGCCCGGTAAAATTCCTGGCCATATAATAACCAGGCCTCCTCTCGCGTATAGTTACTACCCTTCCCGAAGGATTTTCCTTAATAGTAACTAATGCCCCCGTAACATCAGGGAATACATTCGGCTCGCCAAAGGGAACCGAGCGGTTAATTTTAACAATCTGCGAATCGGCACGATTGGTGACCACGCCTTCTATCACAATAATGGGCGCCGCATCTTTTAACTCAACATCCAAAACCTTCTCACACGAGGCAAATAAAAATCCCGCAAGGCCAAGAAAAAATATTTTAACTACGTGATTCATCTCAAAATTTAAAGTTCCAGGTTACCGATGGAATAATTCCAAACAAAGATGTTTGTACAGCCTGTGTCCGGCTTGGATCATCGGGATTATCCCTAAAATCAATAATATAAGCATTTTGACGGTTGTAAGCATTGTATACACCAAATGTCCAGCTCGACTGATATTTCTTTCCAGGCTTGCCATCTAATGTTGCATTAATATCTAAACGATGATAGTCGGGCATCCGGTATCCGTTTCGCTCGGTATAGTAAAACATGGTTCTTCCGTCAAGCGTATATTTTCCGCTTGGGAAAGTAATGGCGTTACCGGTATTATAAATAAATGTGCCTGAAAAGGTCCAGCGTTTGGAGATGTTATAAATCCCGACCAGAGAAAGGTCGTGCGTTCTGTCTTGCTTGGCAGGAAAATAATCTCCGTTAGATATTTCATCGAACTTCCGTTCCGTTCTGGAGAGCGTATAACCCAGCCATCCATTAAATTTCCCGGTTCTCTTTTTCAGAAAAAACTCTATTCCGTAGGCACGACCATATCCAAACAGCAACTCCGATTCCACATTTTCGTTCCCCCTCAAATTGGCCGCATTCTTATAATCAATCTGATTTTTCATGCTTTTGAAGTACACCTCGGAAGAAAACTCATATTGATCATCCTTGAAATTCTGATAATAACCCAGAGCTAATTGGTCGGCAACCTGCGGGCGGATATTGTTGCTGCTCATTACCCATAAATCTGTAGGCAAGGACGATGTTGAATTTGATAAAAGGTGCAGACTTTGGGTATTACGCGTATAGGATGTTTTAAGAGAGATGTTCGGATTAAGCTGGTAGCTCGCAGAGATTCGAGGTTCCGGAAGAAGATAGCTTTTCACTGCTTTTCCAGAACCAACGCTTTGGCTCCGGATAATATTTCCGTTTTGATCGTAACTGGCAAACGTTCCCGGTCCGAGCAGCGAAAATGAGCTTAGTCTCAGGCCATAAACCAGGCCAAATCTTTCCAATTTCCACTCGTCAGAAATATAAGCAGCAAGCTCGAGCCCGCGGCGCCTTGTGATTTCTTTATCGTTTACACTGGATGTAGAGGACGACGAGATGCTTCCTGGCTTTATTTGATGGTGATTGACGTTCAACCCAAACTTCAGGGTATGCTGATCGCTGCCGAAATATTGGTAGTCTTGCTTCAGGTTCCAGTCTCTGATTCGGGAGGTTACTTTAAAGTCGCTCTGGTTATCGAAGTTCTCGATAGCGTAGTTATAATCGCTGTAGATAAGCGTGGTATTTGAGAACATTCGCTCGCTAAAAAGATGGTTCCAGCGCATGGTAGCGGTAGTGTTTCCCCAGTTTAAGCTAAAGGTTTCCCTTAAACCGAGAGCATCGTTTCCAAAATATCCTGATAAGTAAATAACGTTTTTATCGTTGATCCGGTAATTCGCTTTTGCATTAAGATCGTAGAAATACAACTGGGTAGTTTTCAAAACCGTGTCTGAGGAAAGTTTTAGGAACAAGTCGGCGTAAGTGCGTCGTCCGCTCAGCATAAAAGAGCCTCTTCCTTTTTTGACTGGTCCTTCAAGCTTTAGCCGCGATGCAATCAGGCCGATACCTCCTTCGGCGGTGTAACGGTTCCGGTTGCCCTCATTCATTCGTATATCAACCACCGAGGCCAGTCTGCCACCGTACTGGGCTGGCATTCCGCCCTTGTAAACCGATACGTCTTTTATCGCATCCGAATTAAATGTAGAGAAAAAGCCAAGTAAGTGAGAAGCATTATATACATTAGCTTCATCCAGCAAAATCAAATTCTGGTCGGCAGATCCGCCCCGTACATAAAACCCGCTGTTGCCTTCGCCAGCTGATTTTATTCCCGGCAGTAACTGAATCGTCTTTAGAATATCTTTCTCGCCAAATAATACCGGAACGTTTTTTATACTTTCCATGTTCAGCTTCTCGATACCCATCTGAGGGTCTCTGATCTGCTCCTTAACGGGACGGCTGCTGACGATGACTTCCTTTAACAAAGCGTTAGGATTGAGGTTTATATCGAGCGTCACGTTATTGGTCAACGTTATGGGAGTATTTATCGTTTGATAACCGGTATAACTCACAACCAGCGTGTACTCGCCGGGAGCAGCACTGATAGAATAAAACCCGTAGGTATTACTTGTGGTTCCGCTGGCGGGTATCTCGCGAAGCTTGATACTGGCTCCAATAAGCGTTTCTCCGCTTAATGTATCTTTAATGGTACCGTTTATAGAAAATCTTGTTTGAGCTGCAGTGCTAAGTGAAAGAAGAAGGCATAACAGAATCAGAAAATTCGTTGATAAAAGCGGACGTTTTGAAAAGTTTGGACCGGACATCAAAATAGATAACGCATAATTACGAAAGTAATAATATCGTAGTAAAACGGTAAGCGCCTCCTGATATTTTAAATTGAGAACACATTTGAAGCCTTTATTCCACTTTTCTTAAACAAAAAGCGGCTTCAAAGTTTTTAAGTATATCTAATCTATTAAACATGGAAACACTACACGGCGCTACTGTACAAGAACAATTGCAAGAAATTGAACATATAAAAAAGGCGAGAGAACTAGCCTCAAAATTAGCCAACATTAAAATCGCCATGCTTACCACCATTACCGAACAAGGAAAATCGCACAGCAGGCCCATGTATACTTTCGAACTTAAAGATGATGGCATTATCTGGATGTTCATCTCTAAAGAGTCGAGAAAATTAAAAGAAATCCAGGCCAATCCCGACGTGCTTTTAAACTACAGCAATCCACAGCACGATTTATATATTGCCGTAAATGGAAAAGCAGAAATAAGCAACGATACCTCTAAAATTGAAGAGCTTTGGAGCGACCGGTTTAAAATGTGGTTTCCTTACGGGAAGGAAGACCCCAACCTATGCCTCTTGAAAATCATTCCGCAAGAAGCAGAATATTGGGATACCCCAGACCTGCTGATTACGCAAGTGATAAACCTTGTTAAAAATACGATGGGCGGAAATCCGTATATGGAGGGAGAGAATAAAACGCTTAGGTTTTAGCCCAACACAATAACAGCAGGTAGAATCAGACAGAGTTGCCGCCTTCGTGAACTCATATCCATTTCAAAAAGAGCCCGCTTCGGGCTCTTTTTAGCAATTTATTTTGCCTTGTTTTTGATTTCGGTCACTTCCTTCCTCATGTCGGAAGCGAGCGTTTTAATGTCTTGTAATCCTTTACGCACGCGGGTTCCGGCAGCGTTTACTCCTTTGTTGTAAAATTTGTCAGCATCATCTTCAATAGAAGTTAGGAGACTTTTCAATTTGTTGTAGTTGTCCATGATTTTTTAGTAATAAGCACTAAGATGCAAAAAGCATTCGAAATATTACATATCAGCAGGGATTTTTTAGAAGCGCCTGGAGGAAGACTCTGTTGATCAGATGGAAATATTTCATGAGATTAAAAAGCAGCTTTAAGTGGCTTCTCAGCTAATAGTGGCATAAAAAGGCATAAAGGATACCGGCTATTCCCGGACCAAATAAATCCGAACGACCGCCTCGCTAATTACAGTATCAAGTCATTCCTTCACCCAAATGTTACATCTTTAGGTCGTTTATCCAAACAATATTTTATACTTTGTCTTGTTCAAGGTAAACCCGAAATACTCGTTTGTCTCGCCATTCAGGTACTCATCTGCAAACGTCAACGCGGGGGTTATTATTTAGCACCGGATGTTGGGTCATTTTTTCCGGGCCATTAACCGAAGCTGCAGGCTTCAATAAAGGAGAGCTATGACAGGGCAGTTAAAAAACATCTTCGTTCCAGTTAATTTTTCTGAATCATCAGACAGCGCTATTTATACCGCTGTCGCCATGTGTAGAAGGCATGGTGCTCATTTACATCTGGTACATATTGAGCCCGAGAGCATATTTAACTATTATCCGCGCAGGGGACTTTACATATCATTAAATATGCTGAAACCCGAGGTTGAAGAGGCAATCAGGCTGGAAAAGCGGGCGCAGGAAATTCGGGAGACAAACCATATAAACTGCTTTTTCCACACAGGTACGGGCATCTATCATGAGGTCTTAGCAGCAAAGGCGAAAGACTTTTATTGCGATCTGATCATACTTCAAAAAAATTCACATCCGCACCGTTTAGCCTTGAGTGAACACAGCGTCTACAAAATATTGAAGCATGTTTCATGTCCTGTGTTGACTATTCCCTCGGGTAAATGGGCACTGTATTTTAAGAATATTTTCTACCCCGTACGGCCAATTCAAACAGCCATGCAAAAATTTGAGGTGGCCTTACCAATTATCAGAAGAAACGAGGCAAAAGTGTCGCTATTTGCTGCATTGAAAAGCCTTTCGGAGATGAGCATTGCTGAAAAATTTATTAAGCGGGTTGATCATTTGCTTTCGAAAGATAAAATCAAGATTGAAACGGAAATTAATAGCAGCAATGACGCAGCAAAACAAGTAGTTAAACGGGCTGTGGAAAAAAACTCTGACCTCATTATTATATCCGCAACTATAAAAAGCGGCTTCAAGTCGCTTTTTACTCATAACTACACCGAAAGAGTGATAAATAATTCACCTATACCTGTTTTGAGTGTTAAGTCCTCCTAGCTAACATCATACATTAAAGGAAGTCTGATTTTCTAAACAATTCACTTAAGATATTCTTTTATAGAGAGATTACATTCTGGCCATAGCTTTATGTTGAGGAGTATTTATAGCTTAATCGGGTTCACCATAGGAGCAACCGACGGTGAAATGGGCAAGGTAAAGAACTTTTATTTTGACGACGAAACCTGGGAAATACGCTACCTGATAGTAGAAACGGGGGGCTGGTTATCTGGCCGGAAAGTACTTATCTCTCCGGTGGCCCTGAAAACACCTTTCTGGGATGCGGAAAGCTTTCCTGTTAACCTTAGTAAAGAGCAGGTTAAGAACAGCCCCGATGTAGACACCGACAAACCGGTATCGCGCCAGCAAGAACACGATCTGCATAGCCATTACTCCTGGCCGTATAACGACAAACCCAGTATAGCTTATACTACGATAGGAGTGATTGGAGGAGTACCCTCTGTAACAATACCTTCGGAAGAAAAAATGGATGGGGGGAGCCCCGGCACTATTACTAACGGCGACCCGCACCTGCGAAGCTTTAAGGAAGTAGTTGGCTACAAGATTTTTAGCTTTGAGGATAAAGTTGGCCGGGTGGACGACTTTTTAGTTGATAAAAACTGGAACATTCCTTATATGGCTATTGAAACAGGTAAATGGCATCCAGGTAAGCGAATCCTGACAAGCACGAAAAATATAGAGAAGATTGAATGGAAAGATTCATCAGTATTTATTAATGAAAAGCTGGAGTCGTTACGACACTCGAAGGAATACGACTACACGCAACTTACCGTTCGTGGCTTTGAACAAAGCTTAAAAACGAGCGATTAAATTAATCATTATGAAGCCGTTCAAACATCAATTCATAAACGACACCAGGTTGTTTGAAGTATGCCGGGATATAAAAGGAAAGGACGAGCTGTATTCAGTTTTCGAAGTTCATTTAAATGGAAGTCATTTTGAGTACTTGTATAAAAACAACGCAACGGGTGAATACAGTTCTACGCCCGAGTCGCTGTTAACTGCGGAAGAGATAATTGGTTTGGGCGAGGTCATCGACGAGAAACTAATCGGGCAGGATATTTAATATCCCTGGTCCTGACAAGCTTAATTTAAATTTCGCGAAGTTTCAAATCAGATAAATATCTTTCTCAAATGGAATTGAAAAAAGCCTTCCATTGAATCTTTACGTTTACCGTTATTGTTGAAGTTAAGAGGCTTGATCAGGTAGCCAGAAACGCCCAAACCTTCAGCAGTCTTCCTGTCGGTCTCGTCTCCGGAGGTTGTCATCATGAACACTTTGATATCTTTTAATCTTTTATCAGCCCGCAACTCTCTCAAAAACTCCATCCCATTCATCCTGGGCAAATTTAAATCCAGGATAATCACCCCCGGTAAGGGATCGTTTGATGCCAGCTTTTCATTTAATATATTTAGTCCCTCCAAACCGTTAAAGGCGGTATAAAGCTCGCATTCAAATTCCAATTTACTCAACGACCGCTGAACACTTATCACATCCAGTTCATCGTCTTCTATAAGTAAAACACTATTCTTCTTCATCTAAGGGCTTTATAAAATCGATAAAACTGACTCTCGGAAAGCTCATTTGGTTAATTCTATTTCTTCTATCTTTTCCACGTCGGCAACACAAACGCACATTATTTTATTTTGATAGCTTACCCATAAATCACAGAAAGAGCCGCTGTCATATCCAAGAAAAACAACAAAAGGGTTGTTCTGGTCAAAATCCTCAATTGCGCTTCCCGTATATCGCAGTCTGGTGCCTTCCAGTAATGTTTGATTTATATTCATATTCGTTTAAATCCCAGTCGCTTGTTAAATAATTGATAAAATGGAACAAATCCATTATTGCGAGAGCATACTAATCACAGAAACCAGCATGCTTAACTAATCCGCAATATTAAAAAGCCAGATTAAAATTTCCTTAAATTCGGCAGAAGGCCTTGGTAGTTCCGGATGTTTGGTGGTAGTATTCTGAATTTTCAAGAAAATAGAGTTGAAGAAACTGCTTTTTCATATCTTGACAAAAACAAACAATATGCTTGAATTTATTAGTCAGCCATGGCCGTGGTATATTTCGGGCATCGCTATAGCTTTCATAATGATCTTGCTCTTGCTATACGGAAAGACATTCGGCCTGTCTTCAAATTTAAAGACCGTCTGTACCATTTTAGGAGCCGGTAAGAACGTGGAATTCTTCAATTTCGACTGGCGAACCCAAAAGTGGAACTTGTATTTTCTATTGGGCTCGGTAATCGGAGGATTTATAGCGTCAACATGGCTTCAGAACAATGAGCCCCTGCAGCTTTCGGCAGCGACAATCCGCGACATCCAAAGTCTGGGTGTTTCCTTCGACGGCGGATTAAACCCCGCCCAGCTGTTCGGCATAGAGGCACTGGGCTCGTTAAAGGGCATACTGCTTCTGGTGATTGGCGGAATTTTGATAGGTTTTGGCACCCGCTACGCAGGCGGCTGCACCTCGGGCCATGCCATCAGCGGTTTATCCAATCTGCAAATCCCGTCGCTAATAGCGGTTATCGGCTTTTTCGCCGGGGGATTATTGATGACACACTTTCTGTTCCCCCTGATATTTTAATTTATGAAAGGACTAAAATTTATACTGGCGGGTATTTTTTTCGGCATTGTGATGGCGAAATCTGAAGCTATTTCCTGGTATCGCATCCAGGAAATGTTCCGTTTCCAGTCATTCCACATGTATGGTATAATCGGAACAGCGGTAGGACTTGGACTTATTGCTGTGTATCTGATCAAGAAATTCGGCATCAGAGACACGGAGGGCAACCCGATAGTTTTCCGGGATAAAGACAAGAGCTGGAAGAAATATCTGTTTGGGGGTTCGATCTTTGGCCTTGGCTGGGCGCTTACGGGAGCTTGCCCGGGACCGATGTTTGTTAATGTTGGGTATGGTTATCTGGCCATGCTTGTGGTTATTCTTGGTGCCTTACTGGGAACCTATCTTTACGGTTTATTCCAGAAAAAACTTCCTCACTAACAGGATCACCAGAACTTCTGTTCGTTGTGACATATCGCCTGAAAAGACACAAATGCGCCTGATTTTAATCGTCAGGCATATAGACTCTATCTTTCTTCCCCCGGGGAATAGCATCCCGGGGAAGGCGCCCGTATGACGATTCAGCAAGTCCAACAAAAAAGTTTTTAAACAGTTATATCATTACTATCAAATATGTATTCGTGATGAACGAATTCCGAGACAAACACTTTAAAAACCAATTCACCTATGAAAACCGCTGATAATAACCAGGCAAATCCATCCATAACTTCCGGAAAAAACTTAAGCTTCTGGCTAAATTCTGTTGAGCCGATCAAATTCAGCCCCCTTAATCACGATTATGAACAAGAAGTGGTTGTGGTGGGCGCAGGAATTTCAGGTTTATCCGTAGCCTACAACCTGTTAAAAGCGGGCAAAAAGGTGATAGTGATTGAGGATGGTTATATTGCAAGCGGCGAAACCGGCCGGACCACGGCACACCTGGTGAACGCCCTCGACGACTTTTATACCGACATTGAAAAATATCACGGCGAGGAAGGCGCCCGGTTAGCTGCCGAAAGTCATACCGAGGCGATTAACTTCATAGAGCGTGTAACACGGGAAGAGGGTATTGAATGCGATTTTAAACGCCTTGACGGCTATCTCTTTCTTCACCCCTCAGACAAACATGAAACCTTACAAAAAGAACATGAAGCCACCAATAAAGCCGGCGTAAAAACTATTTTGCTCGATCAAACTCCCGGCCTGGCCGCGGATGATGTTCCCTGCCTGCATTACCCTAACCAGGCACAGTTCCATATCTTAAAATATATCAAAGGCCTGACCGATGCTATTGTTAAAATGGGCGGCGAAATATACACCGAAACCCACGTCACAAACATTAAAGAAGGAGAGCTTAAAGCGAATGGATTTACCGTTAAGGCCGATACAATCGTGGTGGCGACAAACACCCCAATTAATGATCTGGTGACGATGCATACCAAACAATGGCCTTACCGCACCTATGTTATTGGCGTTAAAGTTCCAAAAAACAGCGTCGAACACCGACTATGGTGGGACACCGGTGACCAGGACTCGAAGTGGGTATCTAAGCCTTATAAATACATCCGTTTACAAGAGATGGATGAACAAAATGATCTGCTTATTTGCGGAGGCGAGGACCATAAAACCGGCCAGGCGGATGACGAAGGAATTTCTGAAGAAGACCGGTATACGGTTCTGATAGAATGGGTTAAGCAAAACTTTCCGGCGGCAACCGAGCTTGTTTATAAATGGTCGGGGCAAGTGATGGAGCCTCTTGACTCGATGGCCTACATTGGTAAAAATCCCGGTGATAAAAACGTCTATATCGTAACAGGCGACTCCGGAAACGGAATGACCCACGGAACCATAGCCGGGATGTTATTGAAAGACCTCATTACCGGAAAGGAAAATGCCTGGGCCAAACTGTACGACCCTTCACGGATAAGCCTAAAGGTAACCGGTGATTATTTGAAAGAAGCCGGAAACATGACCGCTCAATATGCCGACCTTGTGTCTGGAGGTGATGTTGATTCTGCAGCTGAAATTGGGCGCGGTCAGGGCGCTATCCTGACCAAAAATCTTAAAAAAATTGCTGTTTACCGGGACGATGAGGGCACGCTTCACTCCTATTCGGCCATTTGTCCGCACCTGGGCTGTGTGGTACAATGGAATGCGGAGGAAAAATCGTTCGACTGCCCGTGCCATGGCTCACGGTTCACCTGTAAGGGAGAAGTGATCAACGGTCCTGCCAGCAGTGATCTTTCCAAAGCTGAAATAAAAGAATAAAGAACTGATTCGCTTAGGAAAACATTTGTATTTTCTCCCTTAGTACCGGAACTACTTCTTCTAAAAACCAAGGATTAATCTTAACCCAATTTTGGTTTCTGGGCGATGGATGCGGCAAAGGGAAAAAACTAGGGAGATATTCCTGATAACTCTTAATAGTATCAGTGATGTTTCCCTTAAACTCTTTCTTCAGATAATATCGCTGGGCGTATTGTCCGATAAGTAAAATCAGCGGCTCTTGCCCGAAATGAGAAAAAACCTCCGAATGCCAAAGCGGCGCACATTCTGCCCGTGGGGGCAAATCGCCTGAGGGGCCTTTTCCGGGATAGCAAAAACCCATGGGCATGATTGAGAAAAGTTGAGGATTATAAAATGTATCTTCATCAACGCCGAGCCATTTCCGCAAGGTTTTGCCGCTTGCATCATTCCATGGAATACCTGATTCGTGCACCCTCCGGCCAGGCGCCTGCCCAATGATAAGTACTTTAGAAGCAGCGCTTAATTGAACAACTGGCCTGGGCACGTCCGGTAAAAACCCTTTACATGAATCACATCTTAAAATTCTTTCTACCAGAGTTTGCATTATTATAAATCTATCCCTTTTCAAACTAACGCCGATACTGCATGCAGATTGTTTGCTAAAAACTTTAACTTAGGTCGTCTGGCTGCAAAACCTGGCCTGGCTTTTGGAGGAAATAACAGGAGGTAAAGCTTCAGTTCAAAACACCAGGATCATGAATATCAAGAAAAAATCAATCTCTGCATCCTACTTAGCAGTTCCATGGGATTGCCGCGAAGTTATTGAAGAGGAAATGAAAAAAGGCACCCAGGGTAAGATTTTTTACTTCTGCGACGAAGAAGGCGTATGTTCTAAAGAAGGAAAAATCCGGGAGATGAAAGAGCTGCCAAATGAGGGCGTGTTTGTATATCTCGACAAGGGAGAAAGAATTAGAATAGACCGAATCATCACGTTATACGGAAAACCGGGAGCTTCTTATGAAGAGTACGACTCGTATGCTAATGCTTGTATGGAATGTATGGGCGGGTATGAAAAAGACGAGTTATAAAAAAGACCTTCAAAAGCAACAGCCCAAATCTAATCGGGACACGTACAATTTGAAGGTCTTGTAACTAAGCAATGGAAAGTGTCGGAAACGCATCGTTATCTTCCTGATATACAGAAATCACCTCAAAACGGTTTACGCCGTCGCCCATCTCCCACTCTACCACTACCCCGCTGGCATAACCAAGCAGGGCTATTGCAAGCGGATCGGTGATCGGAATATCGTTATTGTTCCGTCCTTTCGCTTCTGAACCGATAATATGCACATTAAAAGTTTGTCCCTTGTCGATATTGGAAACAAGAACCTTAGAGTTTGTACAGATCACATTTGTTGGTAAGAACTCCTTTTTTACAATCTTTGCTTTCCGTAACTCCTGAGACAATTTGGCTTTATTGAACTCCGAGAGATGCCGGGAAAAATAGCATTCCATCAAAAATGCGAAATCTTCTTTCGTCAGGATTAATTGTTGCCTTTTCATATTTCCTATTAAATATTAAGGGTTATATTTTTTAAACCTTCGGGCAGAGCCCGGGCATGTTCAAAATAATTAACCGGTGATTCCATATTCAAATTCTCTGCTCTCAATAATGGCTGAGCTGAGCACCTCGTTCCATAACCTTGCTTTAGCGCTTAGTTGGCTTCGCAAATACTCCGCATTAACAAACTTTTGATAGAAGTTGAGATAAACAGCATCCCGGTATGGATTATTAAATCTGAGTTCCAAACGCACAGCCATACCACGGATTAACAGTCTGCACTCTTTTAAGTCTGACAGATCTATCATGTCGTTGTATTTCGAATTAAAATAGTCCAGGTATATCAGCTTTCTGTTAACCTTGTCTAAAACGAGCAGTTTGTCAGAGAAAAAATCTTTTCTAAAGGGCTGCAAATTAATCAGACGTGTAAGCTCGCGAAGCCTCATTTCTAACTTCCGCCTCCGGTTAATCTTAGCAACCAGATTTTTCAAAAACACACCCAGCACCAAGGTTCCCGAAACGCTTATTACTACTAATATTATGGTATCCATAAACCCTCCCTCATATTCCGGCTATTGTTGTCAGCCTCAGGACATTTTAAAAATCAATTGATTATAAACACTTTGTATACTGTCGTATAACTCATCCGTTCGCTCACCTGTATAAAATCTAAAAGAGAGCGGGAAAATCTCTGTGTTATAGGTGATTTTCCGGATATTATCACGGTTGAAAGTCAGAGACATTTCGACCAGCATTTCTTCTGCCTGTTTCCAATCCATAATTGCCGGTTTAGATCATACTTTTCAGATTTTGCCTTACCTTCAGAATCTCAAAAGTTTTCATCCCGTTGGGCATTTCCCACTGTACCTTTGAGCCTACGCGGTAACCCAGAATTGCAATGGCTATGGGAGCAAATACCGAGATCTTCTTTTGTTGTGAATTGGCTTCTGAAGGCACTACAATCTGAAAGGTGTATTTTTGCCCTCCCTCAACCTCGCGAATCTCCACTTCCGAGTCAATACTCACGGCATCGGCCGGCAATTCATCCTCCTTCACTACCGTTGCGGTTTCCAGCTCGAGCAATAATCTTTGTTTATTGTAGTCAGACAGGTTCGACGCCTTTAGATGTTTCGTTAAGAAATCTAGCTCCCTTTGTATCAACATTAATTTTTCTATTTTCATTTTATTAGATTTTAAGTGTTATATTTTATTTAAAGCTTTTGTTATTTATTCCTAGCCCAACGGTCGGCCTGCTAGCTCAGTCCAGAAAATAATTGCGGCCCTTTAATCGGCTGTTCGTCAAAATAGATTTCCTTTAAACTCTTAATTTCGAAGACATTGATCTTCCGATAAAAGTCGCTGGCCTTCACTTCGTCAAGGCTTTGGTATGCGCACAGTTCCATAAGCTTAATAGTAGCTTCTAAAGTGTTTCGATGAAAGTTTGCAACGCGAACCCGCTGCGCCGCCGGATCTTTAAACCTGAACTTCGAATTTGAGTCGAGCGCCAAAACCATCGGAGTGGTACAATAACAGGCATTTGCACCAAGTGCAACCGATCTTAAAATATCATACTCCGATATAATATTTCCTGAAGCGATGATTTTTGTGGGTAAACCGTAATTATCGAGGGTTTTCCGCAAAAACGATAAGGATTCCAGGTAAGCCGATGTGGTGGCGTTACTCACACTGGCAGAATCAAAACCGCTGACGGATACCGTGCTGTCGACCGTGATGAAATCAAGATGAATTTTCGCAGAAAACATCGACTTGCAAAGGCTGATTACCACTTCTTTACTCGGACTAAACACCCTTATCCCGATGGGTTTCCCATTTGACAGAGTTCTAAGCCGATCCAAAAAGTGGATCATCCTGTCGCCAACCAGCCGTTTCATAATCGACACTTCATGCCGCGGGAGTATCACCTCAACCATCTTTATATATGGGCGGCTGGCGGTAACCTGATAAAGTTTTTCGTTAAACGAACCATCACTGTTCCGAAAAGCGTAATCTTCGTGAGCGATCTGCCATATCAAATCACCACCGCCTCTAATCAGGTAGGTACTTATGCCTGCCCTTCCGGTATTTACAGCACATCCCCGAATATTAGCTCCTTCTGATAAAGCGAGGATTGAGCTGTTCTTCAATACGCTTTGATTTAGTGCGCCCACGTTCAGAATGCTAAGATTGTAAGGCTGACTACACTGCGCAGTGCCGATTACGGTTCTCAGATCGGTAACTTTATGCTCAATTGGCTGCGTGTTATAGAGGTGTCGTAAACATTCAAAATCAGGACCCGAAGAATGTGATAAGGTATTCCGCACAAGTTCTGTCGGGATATTCTTAGCACGGTTCATGATAAGCTGGTGTTGCCGGGCGTCTACCAAGTGTTCCGGCAAGTGGTCGGCAAACAGGCTTTTTGGCGTTATCTTCCCAAAAACATGTTTCAACTTAGCAGCAAAGGGGTAATACCTCAATATGGAATTCTTCCTGTTGAACAGATCATGCAACACAAGCTGCATGACGGACAACATCAAAGCAATTAATGTAAACCACAGAACATTGCTGATCAGCCCTGCAAGGACAACTCCAATATTTACACTAAAAAGAACTATAAAGCCTGACTCAACCAGAGACCGGAATCGAATTTTTTTCATAACAAAACGCATTAAGACAGTAAAAAACCGGGTAGTTTCCTGACTGGCCCCAAACCAAAAAAATGGCTGGGGCTTACTTGATGAAGTCCTTACTGCTTGTTTGGAAACAATAGCCAAAATGATGGTGTAAGGCTATACCTGCGGAGTAATTATTGAAAGAAACCTGTAACTGTTTGAAAAAGCATTGGCAGACAGTTAGGATAGTTGATTTAGTGTTTAAGATATTATGCATTTCATTTATTAATTAAAGACAGTGACAAAACTTAATGTTTGATAACTGGCCCCAAAACCAAAACTGGCTGGGGCTTAATTAATAAAGTCTTTGCTGCTTATTTGATGATAAAAGCCAAACCTCGAATGGCAGGCTACGAATTGTTCATAAACCTTGAAAGAGGTTTTCAACTTATTGAAAAAGCATTCAATGTATTTAAGGTACGGATGTTTAATAGTTTTAATAGCGTTCATTTCTTTAAAAATCAAGACAGTGATAAAACAAAATGTTTGATTACTGGCCCCTTCGCCATGTATGGCCGGGGCTTAATTAATAAAGTCTTTGCTGCTTTTAAGAAAAGAATACCCTAAAGAATAATAAAAAGATTTTGAGGCACAATACAAACCAGCTTTAGTATGCATTTTTGATGCAAAGCCGGTTTCCGCAAGTCGATGTATATGGTTGAGTGCGCCCATTGTTACAAATCTCCACTTTTAAAGTTCATAAGCAAATTATTTTACGAATGTTACATATTACCGATATTCGGGATGCATCTCAAGAAATGCGGAAGTAAAAGGATGATCTACAGCAACATCCTCCTTCATAATGTGCTTTACATTCCACCCGCGTTCCTTCAGATAGTCGGATATTATGGCACGATGACAACGCCACCACACCGCTTCCGAACACATATAGGCAGTTGATTGCAACAGGGCTGTATCGATTAATTCTTTTACTGCCGCGTCAAACTCGCTGCTTTCTGTGTAATCGGCATAACCCCTAAATGCTTTATGCCGCCAAACCGTATTTTTCGAATCAGGCTTAGGCTCTCTCCTGCCACCCAGTTCAGTGTTAACTATGTAGTTGATGCCTGCCGCAGGCAGATATTTTCCGAGTTCGGAAACATTAAATTGCGGGTATTTCCTCGAACCCGGAAACCTTCGTACATCTACAAGTGCCTGTATACCGAATGACCTGAGTGAGTTCACAAATTCTTCCTGGCTACGGGTAGAATGTCCGATAGTCCAAATGCATCTTTCGTCGCCAGCACAAGTAAGCCGCGATCCACCAAACGTTTTCACATTAAAAAGGTATTAGATTTAGAATGACAGGTTCTGAGTAAAGATGGTTTTGCAGGCTTTGAATGCATTCGAGCCTTTGTCAGCCCAGATGCAATCTAAGCCAGGATTTCCTGCATTTGTTACAGGCTTTCAGCCTGCCCTGATTCTTTATCTGTTAATGCATTAACCATTTCATGAGTCATTGCATCACTGGAAACTCCGTACCCGTTTACCAAAGTCCCTTTAACGTTGTGTTTTGTGGAGGAAATTGCATAAACGATCGCTTCGTCACCCGGATCGGTTTGCCCTTCAAAACGGTAATGCTTATCCACCACAAACTCTTCGGGATGAATTTGCAGCGAGTTCTCGGTCGAAACCAGGCAATTCTCGTTTAGATTAAAGTCGACAGTGTAACCTTCTTCCTTCAGCTTATTTAGCACTTCGCTGACAGTAGTCATTGCGTCTTCCATATGTAAAACAGTTTTTAGGTAAGATCCAGTTCGGGTTTATTACCTTAACAACCAAACCTTCAATATGTTCAACCCTTCCTGAGGAACCAAGCAAGCGTCGCAGAAATTAAAAAAGGCACTGTTACCCGAGAAGACCAGTAGAAGCCAAATTTTCGCGGGATGTTAAGGCGCTCATGTAGTGACATTTACCCCTGAACATTTGTTGAGCAATAATTTAATCTTGAGCTAACATCAGCTAAATCTTATCTCCTTACATTTAACCAGTGTTTTAGCCTTTCTTTTCCCGCTGCTTTATGGCAGCGGGGATTGCTTTAAGTCCTTTTAAAAATCCTCTTTATTGAATCTCCTACCTTCCCAAGAGTCTCGGTTGGGGATATTGTATCTAACAGTGACTGTTCAGATTGTTGAATGTCATCCATATTCACGCCTTGTTCCAGTTGCTTTGGATACAGAATAATAAAGCTGTTATCTTTAAAATAATTGCTTAAATAATATGGCAATTTCTCAAGCTGAGAACCAAATGAGATATGGCCTTTACGCGAAGTAACAATGACCAGCAAATCATTCTTTTTGAGTATGCTCGTGAAAATTAAAAAGTCATCCCAGTTACTAAATTCTTTCAGTTCTATTTTCGCGGGGTTAGTAAGATTCTGAGTAGCGTTACCAAGTTGTTTCGAGGTCTTATCATTAGCGTAAAACACCAAGGGCATCCCCGCCTCCTTCGCTACAGTCATTAACTTATCGAACCAGTGCAAAAATCCCGGCTCTAATTCCGCGTTTGGCGGTACCGCAACAACCAACCGTTTCAGCGTATTGAAAGGCTGGACGGGCTTGTATATATAAATAGTATCGGGTATTCTTTTCAGGATGGTTTCTGCAGTAACACCAAAAAAATCCTGTTGCCGGGAATTCTGATGCAAGCCGATAAGTATATCAGTAATATTATGCTCTTTGATAGTATAGATTATCCCATTACTGATATTTACATCAAATCTGCTGATGGGAAAAAGAACGCTTTCTGTGGCTGCTGCGTGCTTTACAGCCTGTTCCATTATCTTTCTTCCTGTGGCGGGCGATTCTCCGTTCGATTTATCATCATCGGTTACATGCAAGGCGTAAACAGGAATCTCACTATGCCGCGGCTTGAGCATTAAACCTAAGTCGACCAGCTCAGACACCGTTTCAGGATAGGCTAGAGAAATGAGAATCTTCTCGTCAGAGTCGCTGCCGGCGGTTTTTTGCTGATCTTCTTTTAAAGCCAGAACCTGCGAAGCTCTTTCAACAGCAAACGAGCTCAAAGTGCAGGTAACTAAAATCATTAGAATGGCGCCGTTCAGAACATCCTCATTAAACAGTCTGATGGGTTCGCCTGAAGCACTTTCGGCAATGATAATATTATATCCCACTAATACAATTGCCAGCGTAGCTCCCACCCTCGAGGCACTTAAACCAAAAATCAGTTTGCGTTCGTCGGCGGATAATTTAAAGGTTTTCTGAGTAAACACAGCGGCCAGATACTTTGACAAAACAGCTACCACAATCATCACAGCTGCAACACTGATGGCACCCATCCCCTGAAACAGAACACTTACATCGACCAGCATTCCTACACTTATCAGGAAAAATGGGATAAAAAAAGCATTGCCTACAAAATCGATACGATTCATTAAAGGCGAAAGATGCGGAATAAACCTATTTAGAGCAAGGCCGGACAGAAAAGCCCCGATGATCGCCTCTAAACCAGCCACTTCAGCTAAAAAGGACCCAAGAAATACCATTGCCAGCACAAAAATGTACTGGGAAATATTATCATCGAACCGTTTAAAAAACCACCTGGCAATAACAGGAAACAACAGAAATATAATACTACCGAAGATAAGACAGCCGATAAACAACCTGATCCAAAATGAAGGGCCGATATCTCCCCGGGTAAGGCCGGTTATGGTAGCCAGCACCAAAAGAGACAAGATATCTGTCACGATGGTTCCCCCTATCGTCAGAGTTACCGCTCTGGTCCGGGCAATACCATATTTACTTACTATCGGATAGGCCAGTAAAGTATGAGTAGACAGCATACTGCCCAGCAAAATGGAAGGAAAAAGATCGAAATTGAGGATATAGAAAGCCGCTCCCGTTCCCAATAACATCGGAAAAATGAAGGTATATAACCCGAACACAAAGCTTTTCAACCGCGTTTTTTTAAATTCTTCGATGTCGATTTCAAGGCCCGCGGTGAACATGATATACAGAAGACCAACCGTACCAAACAATACAATGCTACTGTCTCTGAGCAGAAGATTAAACCCATACGGCCCGATCACAATTCCTGAAATAATAAGGCCAATGATATGCGGAATCTTGATCCGGTTGAAAATAATCGGAGCGAACAGAATAATAAAAAGAACCAGCGAAAATATGATCACAGGGTTCTTTAAGGGTAAAGAAAAATCTAAAGCAGAGAGTATGAGCATATTCCGGAGATTATATTTTTTCTGCTTTAAGCTGGTACACAATTCTGCACTTCCCACCCTGATTAATTACCCGTTGACCTTCCATTAAATTGGCTTTGTCGGGATGAGGAATGAGCACCACATTTATATGCGTTTCCGGATCAGGAGTTTTCAGGGCGATGAGGCTCAATGTGTTGTCCTTAAATAATCCGCTATAGGTTCTTATAATTTTGTTGTTATCGAACGCCTGCGCGATAACTCTTTTGTTTCGATACGAAATTCGCCAGTGCTCGGTTTTTTTATCGCCTATGGCTGAGCCTTCGCAACTTGTTTCGATACATTCCATAGTTACCGTCCAGTTACCGGCCAGCAACGGCTCATAGGTGCCGGTGGTATCCGACTGGCCGTTTAAACTATCAATCACCCCTTCCCTTATCAGCAGTTCCTGCTCCCTTAGCTTAAGCTGACTTTCACGTTCGCTCAACTCTTGTTCTTTCTGCTCAACCATCTTTTCTCGCGATTTAAGTTCCTTATCGTCGGGTCTGCATGCATGGCAAGCAATTAATACCGTTATTATAACTAAAAATTTAAAGGGGAAAAATCTCATGCTTTATATGGGAGTTGAATATGTCCGGCACTCAAACCGGATCAATTTGTAACTATTAGTTAAACACCTGCCCTGCTAATTTGTTTAAAAAAATGGGTAATCCCAAGAAACGACGATAATAAAAGAACAAAAATTAAGCCCCTATGGTTATGTAAAAACTATTATGACAGCACAAGAAATCACCCAAACAGTTCTGGTAACGGGCGCCAGCTCGGGCATCGGGCAGGGAATAGCAACGGCCTTTGGCCGAAAAAAAGCGAATGTAGTGGTAAACTATTACAGCGATGAAGAAGGGGCTAATCACACCCTCGACATGATAAGGGAAGCTGGCGGGCATGGGTTTGTCTGCAAAGCAGATGTGAGTAAAGAAGACGATGTTATCTCCATGTTTGCACAAACCATAAACGAATTTGGGAGCCTCGATGTCTTGATAAACAATGCAGGCATACAAAAAGACAGTTCGTTTTCGAGCATGACCATTGAGCAATGGAACAAAGTGATCAGTACCAACTTAACGGGTCACTTTCTATGTGCAAGAGAAGCCATTAAACACTTTGAAGCAACTCAGCGAAGCAAACGCGAGGGCAACGCCGCCGGAAATATCATTTTTATCAGCTCAGTACACGACATTATTCCCTGGGCTGGGCATGCCAACTATGCATCATCAAAAGGCGGAATACTGATGCTGATGAAATCGCTTGCACTGGAAGTTGCGCCAAAGAAAATCAGGGTGAACAGTATTTCGCCCGGGGCAATTGCAACAGATATAAATGATGAGGTTTGGAAAGACGAAGAAAAGAAAAAAGAGCTACTAAAATTGATTCCGTACAGGCGTATAGGTCAGCCGGATGACATTGGTAAAGTAGCCATTTGGCTGGCATCCGCGGAAAGCGATTATATCACCGGCACCACTATTTATGTGGATGGCGGTATGACACTATACCCAGGATTTCTGGAAAATGGTTAAAAGTATCCGAAAACGTTTCCGATACTTTTAACCCGGATGTTACGTAGTCTCAATCCTGATCAATGGGTTGATGATTGGCATGGCAGGCATCTGCGCACTCTCTGCATGCCTGGGCACATTGAATGCAATGCTCTTCGTGGTGTTTGCTGCACTCTTCGGCGCACAGACGGCAAATCTCTTCGCACAACAACAGGTATTGCCTTGCAATTACCGAATCCCTTTGTAAAAGCCGGGCTGCCTGGAAACAGATATCAGAACAATCCCGATCCAGACTTATGCATTTTGCCATCATGGCCACATCTTCCTCTTGTAAGCATGAAGCGGCACAACGTTCGCATGTCAGGGCGCAGTTTAATAATTTTTGGATGAGCTGCTGGTTACTTTGGTTTTCCATAACTATCAGTTTATGTTAAAACAAGAGAGCAGAAGATGTATTGTTTTAATAAATAACAATTACTACCCCGTGGAAGACTTGAACCGTTAAGGGTCAAAACGGTTATATCAGATATTAAAAAATGAAACAAACAGGCAACCCAGCATTGAAACGCAACAGGCAACTAATCTGGTTAGAGAAGGTACTGGAAGGACCAATGATTTTTCTCGGATTCGTTTGGCTGGTTTTACTGATCATAGAATTGATATATGGTGTACACCCTGTCCCCGAATTGATCAGCACGGCAATATGGATAGTTTTCATCCTGGATTTTGCCCTCAAACTAATTCTAGCGCCCCGCAAGCTTCTTTTCATTAAAAAGAACGTCCTCACAGCCATATCACTGGTAATACCTGCCCTGCGACTGTTCCGGATATTTCGTTTTATTCGCTTACTCCGGATATTCAGGGGAACGCGGCTTATAAAGGTCATTGCCAGTTTGAACCGAAGCATGAAGAGTCTGAACGCAACCATGCAACGCAGAGGATTCGCTTATGTAATGGCTCTTACATTAGCCGTGATATTTGCCGGTGCCGCCGGAATGTATGCGTTTGAAAAAGATAACGGCGGCCTAAGTTCATATGCAGTCTCGCTTTGGTGGACCACCATGCTCATCATGACAGTGGGAACAGATTTCTGGCCGCAGACTGCCGAAGGGCGGATTCTCTGCACCTTACTTTCTTTGTATGGTTTTGCCGTATTCGGTTATATTACGGCCACGCTGGCTTCGTTCTTTGTAGGTAAAGACGCGATGGAAAATGATATTGCCCGAGTCTCATCCAAAGACCTCGAAGAAATTAAATCTGAGATAAAAGAGCTGCGTAATTTACTCCCTCAAATTCTGATTGATCCGAAAAACAAGTCGGATAATGCCGGAAATTGAATCAATTTCCCTTATCGCTCTGCAGCCTGAACTCCAGATTATCGGCCACATCGCCTTCGGACATGCTTTTGATACTAAAGGAGACACTGGCAGGCAGGGCAGTCATTTTTAGCCTGTCCATCTGCGCTTTGTCCACCGAAGCAGTATACTTGCCGGGCGGCAGTCCAAGGAAGCTGAAATATCCGTCGCTCTCGCTTAATGTGCGGCCGGCAAGAGTAGTACCATCCCGATAGATATTAATAATTACACGTCCCTGCCCGGTTAACCCGGCATCGTTTAAGTATACCATTCCGGAAACTTCCCCCAAAACTTTTACCGGAATTTCTATAAGTTTCATTTTATTTGCTTCGGTAACCACACTGTAGGTTGTGTCTTTTAATTGCCAGGCTATATTATCGAAGCTGTTTGGATTCAATTCAATGAGATAATTCCTGTATGCTTCCAGGTCAACTATTCTGATAGTAGTGTCGCGAAGGTCGGTTTGTATACGGCCTCCATTAACCTTTAATTTCAGACCGTTCATTTTGGGCTCATTTTTGTCCCTCTTATTGTTTCCGTTAATATCAAGATAGGGATATACCACAATCCCTGCTCTGCCGTTATTAACCCGGTTGTTTGCACTCCAGTAGTTCGTCTTTCCGTCGTAAAATGCACCTCCCCTTACCGACTGTGTGAAAGTCGCCCTGTTATTTACCTGCCTGGCAAAAAATGAAGTACGGGCAAACGAAAGATCCAAACGCAATCCTAATCCAAAACCCTGAGTATTGTAATTAAAGTTTCTATCGTAAGTTAGATTCAGGAACCCGCGTCCAAAAACTTGCTTCTCGACCTCTAACTTCAGCTCATTTATCTTGCTCCGCGTATATCCGTATTGCAATTGTGGCCGTAACGTAAGTCGCGAAGGAAGGCGTAACGCAACCACCATTGTGCTATACATATTTACAAAATCCGCATCGCTTGCCAAAGCATAGGTGGTCAGGTTCAGACTTACATTTTTAACCATCGCCGACAGTAACAGGTCGGTTAACGTGTGTTGCGTAGTTGGATAAACAATCTGGTTAAAAGTAAGCCTTGAAAAGCCGGAAAAGCCTTTAGCCCTGAAAGGCTTCGCTATCATGATTTTACGCTCTTCGTTAAAATTCTGATTAATTACCGTTTGCCCCTTTTGATAGCGGGCGTAATTTAATTCAACCAGCAGATTGGAGGGTAAGCGATAAGTTAATACATTTCGCAACCTTACTCCATGAGTATAGTCGCTCGAAAGCAGGATATTCGGCATGACTTTAAAAGATGCGTTCAAAAAAGGCATAATGTTACCATTATTTACCGAAGATAAATATTCAAGGCCTGCTCCCATCGTGAGCCCCTGGGTAACGCCAAATTTTACATCGGCTCGCGAAAACCTGCTGTGCCGATTGTCTTCTACCAAGCCTGCGCTTACACGGTATTCAAATTCGTTCTTCGGAAGAAAATTGTAAGGCACATTAATAGTCTGCTCACGGCTGCGCTCTTCGCCCCATGGACCAAAAAACCTGAGCTTGACAACCGAGTTTCCATAGACCAAGGGTACCTGAAAGCTGAAGAAACCCGAAGCATCAGCCTTTACATAATCAAGTAAAACATTGTTTACATAAAGCTCAACAATCCAATCGGGTTCGGTAGAGTCGCTGATGGTATACGTACCAAAGGACCGGCGATACGTTGTAGGCGAATTAGAAAACTGTAAGCCAACCACCGGAGCCATTAGAGAGGCGGTAGAATGAGCAGGGATTTTCCCGGCCAGTACCTGCCTCAAATATTTTTTTTCGTTGTTAACGTGGCGCCATAAATACGATTGTTGACGCATATTGAAATCCTGGGAGGAATTATAGTCCAACATGAAATTGGTTTCACCTCCGGCTAATACTGTCCCGAAACGAAGGTTTACCTGAGTATTGCTTAAGCCGGCTATTTGCTGCCGCGATGCCACCGACCAATCCAACGCACCGAAGTTAAAGAGTGAGAACGCCCTCTTTACGATTGTATCTGCTACCACCTCGCTCTTAAACTTCTTCAGATTGCTTCGCATTAATTCCTGACGCCGCTCGCGTATCACGGGAAGGTCGAGCTTAGTACTCATGGCCATCGAAAGGCCGCGAAAATCAAAACTGCAATGAAGGTCGAAGACTTTGCCAAAAACGGTCGATTTAAGATACAGACCCATAGACGTTTGAATCAACTCGTCGGTTTCTAATGGGTAGATCTTATCTTTTAAAACAATCCGTCCACGCAACCTGTCGATCAGATACGGCATATTCTGTTCAATAAAAAAACCGGATACAGAATCCAGCTCAGACGAGGCGGTATTTTTTATCCGCAGGTAATCAAAAACATCACTTACTGCCAGAAAAGCCTGTTCATCCTGTATCAAAGCTTCCACTTCCCTGCCACCCAAACCTGCAACGTTGAGGTGGATCGACGTCTCTTCATATCTGGGCTCCTGCTGCGCTCTGCTAATAAATGAAAACAGAACAAAGAACAATACGCACACCACGCGTGATTCGCAAAAATGAAAGTATTGGCTTAAACGAGGCATAAGTAATGCGGGCTCCCCCGGCTATTCCTGATGAAAAGTAATAGAAAACGAACCTGTATAATTTCCAGCGGGACTGTCGTTGCGATTTCCGACAATGAGAGCACCTCCTATTTTTACCTGAGTACGACCGGGAGGCGAAACTGCCGTAATCAAGGGAAACTCAGGCTCGAGACTTCCTAATTTAAGGGTAATTGAGCCGCCATTGCTTCCAGACAAAGTCACATCAGGGCTCATTGAAACCGAGACCAGAGTTCCGCTTGGAGCCTCTATTTCAAAAATCGCCTGCGAATAGGAAACGCCCATATTCATGAGAACAATATCGCCCGAGGCTGATCGTGAACCTGAAGGAGTTATTTCAACCGATCCGCCCGAACTTCCCTGGTAAAAGGTCCCGAAATTAAAATCCTGGACCGGATAGACGGTCATTTGCGACTTTGCAGGAAAGCTTAAAAACGCCAGTAGAAACGTACTTAAAATCACCTTAACCCAAAAATCACAATCGTATTTTTGTTGTAAATACATCATAACGCACTTATCTTCCGACAATATCGTATTACCTTGGGGAATAATTAATTCAGAACCAATTCTGAACTGGCCAGTTTTTCAGACTTTCCGTCGACTGAATTTGTATAGGATAAAAGTAGTTTTCCGGATGTATAATCTATCCCCGCTTTATTGTCGAGCTTGATTTTTACTTCACGGGCTTGGTTTGGTGTATAGACCGATAATCCCCTTACCATCCCAACCGGTGTAATTTTTCCAGTGTTTGAGATGTGTTGTACACTAAAGTCTCCGTAAACTGACATATTACCACTTCTGTTAAATCTGGCGGTAAGAATTTTCAACGACTCGGGAGTACTTTCCAGTTTGATGTGTGAAATATTCACTTTCGCGTTAGAAGGCCCGGAACGAATGATCATTGGGATGCTTATGCCGAATACGGGTGTTAACTTTACAGAAAGTTTCGAACTGTCTGTTTGTGCAGATTTTTCCCCAAGCGGCGCTTCATTTGAAATGGCTCTGAAGTAAAGGTGTGATCTGTATTCCCCGGACGTCAACTTATCGTACTGCGATACCTGAACCTTGACAACTTGCGCCTCGTTTGGTGCCAGAGTAACGGTCCTTGGAAATATACGCAGATGTTTATCCGAGAAGTTTTGTCCGGCGTCCGGTTCCTTTATCTCCTCAAAAGTACCGTCATCTTTCATCCTTATTTGAATAAAGGATATGGCATACCGTGCGGTGTCTTTCCCGATATTTGCAAGATTGATCACCTGCGAGCGTTTGGAGTTATCAAACACAACACGCTTAGGTGTAATAAGCAGGTTGCCTTGAGCCATCAGGACCGAAGAAAGGCCCATGATAAACAATACTGCAGAGAGCCTGCGGTAAAGGGTAGAGGTTAAAGAGAGAGCGTTTAACATGGTATTTGAATATAAAAAAAGCGCCACCATTAGCAGCGCTTTTCATTGTTTTAGATTTCTTAGTTATAGTTAACAGTTACAGTCAAATCTGTAGTGTTGGTATAAGTTCCAGGAGCTTGTCCGGCAGCAACATGAAGAGTAGCGCCAACCTTCAAGGTTTGTGTACCCAGGGTTAAAACTCCGGTTGCATCTGGATCGCTTGTAAAAGTATCAACATCCATCTCGTTAAGACCATTTACAATGGTTACCGTAGTTGGAAGAGTAATAGCGTAAGTATAATCTTCTTCTCCTTCTACAGTAAAAGACGCTGCTGTAGGAGAACCGGTTGAAAATGCTGGCAAAGTTACTCCAGAAGTTCTCGCACGGCTATTATCGGTTGCCAATACTGCTGTACCGCCAGTTGAAGCCTGTACTGCTACGTTTCCAAAATTCATATCAACGTTTTTCGTGATAGTAATTGGAGTGATAATAGTGGCAGAAGCGTTTGCGGTCGCATCGTCTTGTGCAAATGATGTTGTAGATGAAAGCCCGATCATCACAATTGCAAGGGCAAATAATTTTGTAAAATTTTTCATGTTGTTTTTTAATTTCCCCCCTTTACGCCAGGAACGGGCAAATGTTTCACAAAATGTAGAAATATGTAGAATAAATTCCCAACAATCACAATACCTCAAGAAATCGAGATGGAGATATCCTCCGAGCAGAACATCAGACCAAGTTTGCGCACCGGGCAACCGTAAGAGGCGATGCCGCGTACCTCTTATAAAACAACCAATCTCATAATTATGAACCTCAACCCTTTACCTAACCGGCACTCAGCCAAATACCTGGTGTATTTAATGGCGGTCTATGTTTTCATTTCTATTTCTTGCAGTAAGAGCGATGGAGATCCTCCAGAGCCAGAGCCTGTAAGTACTAAAGCGAGTAACCTGGCATACTCGCCCACATCGCTTACTTTGACTGCCGGCACAGCAGGAACATCGAACAAGCCAACAGTCGCGGGCACTTTGCCTATTACATTCACGGCAAGCACTTCACCCAACAGCAACGGAGCAATTACCATCGACAGCGAGGGTAAAATCCATGCCGCAGCAACGCTTGCTGCCGGCACTTATAATGTTTCTGTAACCGCCAGCAATTCTGCAGGCGCAGCCAGTTTCAGCAATGTCTTTACTGTAACTGTAACTGCATCTCAAACGTCTCAGAAGCCTCAAAATTTAGCCTACAATCCTAACTCGGTTACGGTAACGCAAGGCACGGCGGCAACATCTGCTACCCCTACTATTACGAGTTCTGGCGCTGTAACTTATACCCTCAGTTCGGCACCCGCAAGCACCGCCATAACGATTAATGCTCAGGGCATAATCTCGGCAACCAACGCCTTAACAGCGGGGACTTACCTTATCTCTGTTACGGCTGCAAATGCAAACGGCAGCAATTCCTTCCCAAACATTTATACTATTCAGGTAAATGCCCCCGGCACCACTTCCGTAACTTATACAAACGACATACAGGCCATCATTGCCAACAATTGCGCGTCCTGCCATTTTAGTGGAGGTACAGGGGGGATAAGTTTCAGTTCGTACACAGCTGCAAAAAACAATATTGATAATATCTTAACCCGCATCAAGTTGGCTCAGGGAGCACCGGGCATGATGCCGAATGGAGGAACACGATTACCACAAGCTACCATAAACCTGATTCAGAAATGGAAAGATGATGGGTTGTTACAATAGTAGATGATGAGATCGAGGGGCGGCGCCTGTACAATACTACGAAAAGGGCACGCCTCTTAATCTCTCCTTGAAAAGCTGGGGGAACAAAGTTTAATCCGAAAGGCTCGTTAAATTATACACAGGCTACAAAAGGCGCTTTACCGAACACCTAACTGACAAACGTCTGCTATTGGACCACGATCAACACCCGTTTATTTATTTTCGGCGGCGGCTTCTCTCTTTTTCTTAAAGTATCCTCTGAACAGAATATTGCCCTGCAAAGCCTTTAAATCTTCATTCAGATTATAAGTACTATTTTCAAGGTTAAGCAGAATTCTTTTAATCTGTTCTGTCGATTGCTGGTCGTTCAACAGCATCCCTACCGGGTTATCCTTCTCGTTCAACTGAGCGGATGCATTATTTAAGTTCTGTGCCAGTGTTGAAGCAGATCTTGATGCTTTCTGGAGTTCGTTCACAGAAGCCTGTAACCGCGCAAACACAACAGTATCTGTCAGCATTTTATTTGCCAGCCCACCCTTTGTATTTAAAGTATTAGTAAACCTGTTAAGTTCGCCAACCATTCTGTTAGCCGACTCGGTGGTTGTTTTTAGGTTAAAAACTGCAGCTTTCAGATCCTCCGACATCTTTTCATCAGAAAGCAATGCGCCCGCAGCGCCCTTGCCCTGCACCAGATTACTTGAGATCTTTTTAAAGTCGCCGGTTATTTCAAGCAGATTTTTATTGTTTTCCTGGAAGGTTCTCATGATCTGATCGGTAGACAATGATGTGTTTACCTTAAGCTGGTCGCCATCCTCAACCACCGGAAATCTAGGTGTTCCACCGTCGATCACTACCAGTTTATTTCCAATAAAACCTTCCGAGCCGATACTTGCCATCGCATCTTTATGAATATATTGCTGCGCGCCTTTTTCGATATTCATGATCACCTGCACCTGCGCTGTACCATAAAACTGTATTTTTTTGATGGTTCCCACCTTCACCCCAGAAAACCATACGTTCCCGCCGGTTTTAAGTCCCTGAATGTCATCAAATACCACATTAAGCTCAATGCTTTGTACGAACGTTTTCTTCTGGCTCCCTAATGTGAAAATCCCAAACACAAAAATCAATAGCCCAATAAAAATAAACAAACCCACCGTTACTTTACGGCGATCATCAGTTACCTGCATATTTTACTCAATAAAATTATAATCATAAAAAGCCTTCACCCGTTCGTCCTTATGCCCAAACACCTCGTCGAAAGTACCCTGACAGGCAAATTTTCCATCAAGTAACATAGCTATCCGGTTGCCTACAGCCTTGGCGCAGGTCAAATCGTGTGTAATTACAATGGAACTGGTATGAAACCGTTCCTGAACTTCGTTTATCAGACTGTTAATATCCAGACAGGTGATCGGGTCGAGACCTGCTGTTGGTTCGTCATAAAGCATAATTTCAGGCTGTAAAATAAGGGTACGGGCAATTCCGATCCGTTTTCTCTGGCCACCCGAAAGCTCAGAAGGCATCTGGTTGATAGCCTGACTTAAGCCTACCGCTTCGAGAATTTCCTCAACTGCCTTATTTTTTTCTGCTTTACTGATACTGCGCTGGTTACGAACAAGCGGAAATTCAAGATTCTCCCGAACAGTCATACTATCATACAAAGCACTGTTCTGAAAGGAAAAACCCACTTTAAGCCGCAGAGCAAGCAATTCTTTGTAGCTGATCTGGTCAACTTTTTTTCCAAGCACCACAACACTACCGCTATCAGGCTTTAACAGTCCTACAAGTATTTTGATCAAAACCGATTTTCCGGTACCCGATTTACCCAATACTACCAGGTTTTCGCCTTTATACAATTCGAGGTCAACCTGCTTTAGCACGTCGAGAGGCCCGAATGATTTGTTCAGATGCTTAATCTCAATTACCCGTTCTTTACTAAAATCTGTTACTGCCTTTTGCTGCATATTAAACGGATCTGAATAACGAGAAAAACTGTACAGAAATTACTTCCTCGAGGAAGATCAGAAACATCGCAATAACGACTGAAGAGTTAGCTGCCTTTCCTACTCCTTCGGTTCCTTTAGACGAATTGTATCCCTGGTAACAGCCTACCACCCCGATGGTAAAACCGAATATAATGGCTTTGAAGGTTGAGGCTATGATATCAAGAAAGGTGATCGACTCAAGCGAAGATTGAAAAAAAGCAGCCGCGCTGGTACCCTCGTTAACCGTTACGTTTAACAGCGCTCCAAGCATGCCAACCATAGCGGTATAGAACGTGAGGATAGGAATAGTTATGGTAGCAGCCAATACACGGGTAGAAACCAAAAATTTAAAGGGGTTAGTTGCCGATACTTCCATAGCATCAATTTGCTCAGTTACCCGCATAGAGCCTAACTCGGCGCCGATGCTGGATCCAACTTTTCCGGCAGCAATTAGCCCGGTTAACAGCGGTGCCAACGTTCTGAGCAAAGCTATAGCCACCAGCGAAGGCAGCCAGGAAGTGGCCCCAAACTCGGATAGCGACGGCCTGCTCTGCTTTGTAAAAACCATCCCGGTTATAAATCCGGTAGTTGAAATTAACAGCAACGACCTGTATCCAATATTATAACACTGATTTATCAGCTCGCGACCTTCGTAAGGAGGTAAAAACCCTTCCTTAAAGAAGCGAACAATAAACTGTCCTACATCAAAAAGAGTTAGAAACATTCTGGTTATTTTACCCGGACGTTTTGCGGTCTTCGCCGGATTGCTGCCTCTTTTTTTCATTAATATACTTGCGTTATAGCACAACCTGACGGATGATGATTGCAATGAAGGTTAACCAACCAAAAGTCTAAATGTTCCAACGGAAAAACCGGGAATACATTACATTTTAAGGCCACCCACCCGTCCGGATTTTTTTTAATTTTTAAAAACTGTATTAAAGATGAATGGGTATTATTCGGGTAATCAAGGTGCTGCCCGGTGCTTTGATTACATAATGAAACATTTACATCTAATTTTTTGCAAAGCTATGAAAAATTTAAAGAATGCATCAATTACACTGCTGCTGGCAGGGCTTATTGCAGCTTGCTCATCAACACGAACGGGAACAGGTGCCGGCGTTTGACCTCCAGTACATGAGGATGATGCTTCAGGACCATCAGCAGGCAATTGAATTATTAACTGCCGCATCTCAATCAACAGATCCGGAAGTAAGGGCATATGCGTTGAAAACACTGCCTGCTAAATCTCATTTCAACCACGCCAGAAGCGTGCACAACCGGGCTTATTAAATGAAGCTTCAGCGTACAGAGGAGGATGTTTCAAAAGCCGTTCCGTCAATAGTGCTTATCTAATGTTGTCGCAACGAAGTACCGAGCCCAAATGCTCAACCGATACCAGCTGTCGGATTATTACGACTGTTGAAACCCCCGCCTTTTAAAACTTACCGCACATCTACTGACGCTGAGTAATTTACGGGAATAAAAACAGGTAATTATCTAAGAACTTGCAGTACTTCCCACCTTTTTCTTCCAAAAGATTCGCGATACCTTTGTAATACTATGAAAAAGATCGAAGCTGGCCGTTCCTCCAATTTGTATTGACCAGACAGCCAGCATTTTCTGTCGTTCCATTTATCTGCAAAACATGAAAACATGCACCATCGTACCAAGTACCTTGTTCTAATTTATAAAGACCTACCCGATACCGACTTTTTATGTGAATGTAATGGCGGAATCAGGCTCAAAATCACGAAAGTAAATAAGCGTCGATTTTTTGAATTGTCGAGAAAATCGCTTTGCGCAATCGTAGACACATGCGTATTGGTTTTTGAGGACGTTAGTCACTCTTTAGTTTCGAAGAATGACATATTAAGGGCAATATCCTGGTATAAGAAATGGAGGGGTGAGCCAAGGATGTTACTACTAAATGCCGATCACTAATATGGGGAGGAAAATTGTATTGATTCAGGACGACATGGACTGCCAGGAAATTATGCGCATTATTTTAGAAAATGATGGATTTGAAGTCTTATCGCCCCCTTGTAAGCAGGAATTATTCAAGGCAAACCCAGATTATGATCTGGCTATTATAGATGAATATGCTGTGGGAAAAACCGGACTTCAAATTTGCAAACAACTAAAGGAAGATGAAGAAACCTGTAATATTCCAGTAGTTCTTAGCTCTGCCGGAACAGAGCTGGAAAGTGCGGCCATATCCTGCCATGCAGACCGCTACCTTGTAAAACCCTTTGACATTAACTACTTTTTAAAGCTCGTCAACAGCCTGCCAGGTAAAAACCATCTCCCCGGAGCTTCTGCCGCAAACCATCACTAAGCTGAATTTAATTTTTTTATCCATATGAAACCTCAACAGAACATCGCCAACGTAATGACCGACTTTTTTAATCATCTGCCAGACCCCCTGCTAAGCTCGTCACCAGCCATATTTGCCGACGTTAGCGTTGAAGGTGAACCGCTAAAGTTGATGGCACAAAAGATTAAAGGACAATCAGGACTTACCTGGAAAGTCAGCCCAATAGTTCCGTCGGGGATGAGATGACCTCTTCCGGGAGCAACATAAGAATAAGCAATAACAAAGAGGGTATGTATTTGAAATTCAGAACTACTCGATCAGTACCAAAAAGGGTATTGTGTGAAACTACACTTTTTGTCGATGGAATTCCGGCGTATTACGACTTAATCCGGGAGGGAATAAAATTTAGTTACTCCCCATCTTACGAGAATGTGATTGATCCATTACCCCGTTTTACCATTTGGAATGATGGTTTCGACTGGTTTATTGATTCTCCGGACATTGACAGTATTGATCGGGAGACCATAACACTTGCTATAAAAGAGATTGACAGTGATTGTTTGCCTAACCGGACTAACCCAAATCTCTCTTAACTAAATATCGTAGTCAATTCTGATATGGTAAATGCTCATTAACATGTTCTTAAATATCGACTTGATGATGTTTAAGTCTTTTAAAGTGATATTACTATTATTCAGCTGACCCTGCTCCAGTTTATAATCAATGATGCGGTCAACCAGCGAACTGATACTTTCTGCATCGGGTTCTTTTAAACTCCTCGAAGCAGCTTCTACAGAGTCGGCCAGCATCAAAACACCGGTTTCTTTCGAAAACGGAATAGGCCCCGGATACCGGAAAATATTTTCATCGATAAACTTTTCCGGAAAATTCTTTAAAAACGACTGATAGAAATAATCCATCCGGGTATTTCCGTGATGCGTTTTTATGAAGTCGATGATTAATTCGGGCAAGTTGTTTCTACGGGCTATCTCTACCCCCTTGTTTACATGGCGAATGATGATCTGCGCGCTTTCTTCGTATGATAAATTATCGTGCGGATTGCCCCCTTTATTTTGGTTTTCTATGAAATATTGTGGATTCTCCATCTTCCCGATGTCGTGATAAAGAGCCCCCGCCCTTACCAGCAAGGCATTACCTCCAATATTGAAAATCGCCGCTTCAGCAAGATTTGCTACCTGCAGAGAATGCTGGAACGTTCCTGGGGCCTTGTAGGAAAGTTCTCTCAATAGTTTTGAGTTAGTATTGGTAATTTCCATCAGACTCACGTCTGAAGTAATGCCAAAAACACGCTCAAAAGCATAAATCAAAGGATAAGCCAGAAGGGATAAAACCACGCTAGGTATAAACGGCACAAAACTGTACCAATCCATGTTAATCAGCGAGCCATTTCTCAACAATGAAATCCCTAAAAAGGCTACGAAATAGCTTCCTAAAATAAGCAATGCTGAAGTTAAGAACTGTTCCCGCTTTACCAGATTCTTGATACTATAAATAGCGGTAATGCCCGCAATGGTTTGTAAAAACGTAAATTCAAAACTGTTCGACACCACAAAACCTGCTATCAGAACCACCAGCAGGTGAATGTTTAGCGCCAGACGGGTATCGAATAAAATTCTGATAATGATTGGAACAATACAATAGGGGATATAGTAGACACTGGGTATTTTAAGCTTTATAGCCCATGTCAAAAAGATCAGCATACTTGTAATAACAAGCAGAATTAAAGAAAGCTGACGATTATCGCTGTAAATGTCTTTTCTGAAAAGGTATAAGAACACAATAAGCAGCATTACAACTAAGCCCACTAAGAGAAACTGCCCGAAGAAAATCAGCGTTTTATTGCCATTAATTTTCGCATCCTGCTCGTAAGTCTCTTTTAGCGATTCTAGCTTTTGATAAATTTCGGGAGTTATAACCGAACCGCTGGACACAATGGATTCTCCCTTTTGCACCATTCCGCGGGTAAGAGAAATATTATTTAAAGCTTCGCTTTCTACCTTGTCGCTTAGTTGCTCATCATAAATATAGTTCTGTTGAATATGATCACTAATTAAGCCCAAAAGCCATGCTTGATTCTTAATATCACTATGAATCTTTAATTGCTCCGCGGCATATTGCAACGCTTTCTCGGGACTTAATACCTCAACAGAACTAAGCTGCCGTGATACATTATCTGTTAGAAGATTAAAATTGTAATGTGTGCCATGTCGCTGAAATTTCTTACTCAAACTCATCACGCCCTGGCTATAGATATCGGTTAAAATAGCCGTCCCCACATCCTTATATAAGTTTTTCAATCTGAGATTTTGCCCAGACATATTCCACTTTAGTTCAAGGTCGGTAGCGAAGCCTTCCAGGCTCTTTTGAGCAAACTGCTGATTATTTTGATAAACCGGTAAAACAGCTTTCAACACCTCCGCTCTATCGGTATTAATCTCTTCCTGAGTTTTTTCTATCGCGAAGCTGTAAGGCGAGATCAGATCTTTATGCTGCCAGATCTTTCCCTTCTCGTATTCAAATCTGAAGCGGGCGTGTTTAGGTAAAATTGCAGTAATAACCAACACACAAACTATCATCATCACATACTTCGAAGCAGATGAATATTTCCGGTATAAAATAAGATGAGAGTTCTTTCTAAATTTTGCCACTTCTTAATCCTGATTCAATCAAAAATAGATAAGTTTTCATAATTCGCTAACTTAGTACAAAAGTAGTTTATACTCATCTACAATTATCAACGTTTATAAATGAGTTTGAGAAGTGCATCTATGAGAGACGTTTATATCTTATCAGCCGTACGTACGCCTATCGGCAGTTTTGGAGGCAATTTATCGACTGTACCGGCCACAACATTAGCCGCTGTTGCCATAAAAGGAGCCGTGGAGCAGGCGGGCCTCGAAAGTTCCGCCATCGAAGAAGTGTTTATGGGCAACGTATTTCAGGCGAACCTTGGACAAGCTCCGGCCACTCAGGCTGCAAAATTCGCTGGTTTGCCCGATATACCTGCAACAACCGTAAATAAAGTTTGCGCCTCAGGAATGAAAGCGATAATGCTTGCAGCCCAGGGAATTGCCTTAGGCGATATCGACATAGCTGTGGCAGGCGGCATGGAAAGCATGAGCAATGTACCCTTTTACCTGGATAAAGCCCGGCAGGGATATAAACTGGGACATGGGCAGGTAATTGACGGACTTGTAAAAGATGGGCTATGGGATGTTTATAACGATTACCATATGGGATCTGCGGCCGAGAAGTGTGCTTGCGACTACGGTATAAGTCGCGAAGACCAGGATAATTATGCCATTGAATCTTACAAACGCTCACAAAAAGCGCAAGCTGAAGGAACGTTTGAAGATGAAATAATTCCGGTAGAGATAACCGGTAAAAAAGGCGAAAAGACCTTAATAGCTATAGATGAAGAGCCCGCGACTGTTAACTACGATAAAATAGCCGGACTGAAACCCGTATTTAAAACGCCAGGAACTGTAACCGCTGCTAATGCTTCTACGTTAAACGATGGGGCCGCTGCGCTGGTAATGATTAGTGGAGAGAAGATGCGTGAACTGGGGCTGATACCTCTGGCAAAAATCACAGGCTATGCAGACGCACAGCAGCTTCCCGAACACTTTACCACCGCCCCTTCTAAAGCTATACCGCTGGCGTTGAAAAAAGCCGGAGTAAATATTGAGAAGGTAGATTATTTCGAAATCAACGAAGCGTTTGCGGTAGTGTCGCTGGCAAATAATAAACTGTTGAATATTGATTCGTCAAAAGTAAACGTTAAGGGTGGAGCTGTATCGCTGGGCCATCCCCTTGGCGCCTCAGGCGCAAGAATAATGGTTACGCTAATACATATTTTAAAACAGAATAAGGCAAAAATTGGCGTGGCCGGAATTTGCAACGGCGGCGGCGGCGCCAGTTCTATAGTAATTGAAAATACAATATAATGAAGTTTTTTTTTTCGGTAGTACTTATTTTAGTCAGTCTCACTGTAAACGCGCAACATTCTGCCCAAACTAAAACTAAACAGCAGTTTGATGTGTACCTGGACAGTCTGAAAAAACTAAGCTTTCAGGTCATTAATAATCCCGCTGAACCGGAACGCTATAATGCAAATTATAAGATGGTTAAGACGCTGATCAGCACACTGCAACTTCCTAACTCGTTCAATCTGAGTTTCGACTCTTTAAAAACCATCTCGGTACTCACCTCTCCCGACCGCCGTTTCAGAATTTTCACCTGGCATGTAATGAATCAGGATGGAAGCTATCGGTATTACGGAACCGTGCAGATGAACAGTCCAAACGGTAAACTACAAATGTTTCCACTGGTAGACCATTCTCACGAACAAAAAAGTCCGCAAGACAGTGTAACCACCAATTCAAATTGGTATGGCTCGCAGTATTACAAAATAATACCAGTGCTTTATAACGTGCGCACGCCGTATTATATTCTGCTTGGATGGAAAGGAAACACAGTAAAATCGACTAAAAAAGTGATTGAAGTATTGTCTTTTAAAGACAATAAGGCTGTTTTTGGAATGCCTGTTTTTGACGGAGATAAAGAAAACGTCGGTAAAAAGAGAATCGTTTTTGAATACAACAGACAAGTTTCTTTACTGCTGAATTATCTTCCCAGGGAGGGGACTATTGTTTTTGATCACCTTGCTCCACCTGATCCTAAGATGAAGGCCATGACCGACCTCTACGGACCTGACCTGTCGTATGATGGATACAAACTGGTAAACGGAAGATGGAAGTTCGTGCCCGATCTTCAGTTGAAAAATTCTCCTTCAGAACTCGATGAAGAATTTAACGATCCCAAAAAGCCGACAAAAGGCGTGGTAAACAAAGTCAGATAGTTTCTGTTAAGTATTCTAAGCCAATATAAACGTGCCTATGAAGCATCTTTCCTTCAGCGCCTGTTACTTTGTACTTTTCCAGCTATTTTTTCAAACCGCTTTTTCTCAAACCACGAAGCAAATTACCCTCGAGGATATTTTTCAAAAGAAAACGTTCACAGCGCGAACTATTCAGTCGCTGCCATCAATGAAAGACGGGAAGAGCTATGTTTCAACCAGATACAATAGAGATGGCGAAAAATACTTAGCCAAGAACAGCTACAGTACAGGCGAAGAAATCGGCATGCTGTATAAAGAAACTGACCTGATTTACAATGGCGACACGCTGGAACTGAGTGCTGAATTTAGCGAAGATGAAAGAAAGGTGTTGCTTTCAGCCGATGAAGAACCTCTTTACCGGTATTCGGTAAAGGCCAACTATTACGTTTTTGATATTGCTTCGAAAAAAATAACGCCGGTTTCTACAACAGGAAAACAACTATATGCTACATTCTCTCCTGATGCCAGCAAAATAGCTTTTGTGAGAGAAAATAACATTTTTATAAAAGATCTGGTATCAGGTGACGAAAAGCAGATAACCAGCGACGGAAAGATCAACCATATCATTAACGGACGGTTAGATTGGGTATATGAAGAAGAATTCGCGTTTGAGAGAGCTTTCTTCTGGAGTCCCGACAGCAAAAAAATCGCCTATTATAAGCTCAACGAGACTGAGGTTCCGCAATATTCAATGACGGTTTTTGATAAGCTCTACCCCACTCAATACGTTTATAAATATCCGAAGGCGGGTGAAAAAAACTCTGTTGTAAGTGTTCATTTTTACAATCTTACAGATAACAGCACAACTACAGCCGATATAGGTAAAAATCCAGACCAGTATATTCCGAGGATTAAATGGACAGCCTCTTCAAATACCCTTTGTATTTTGAGAATGAACCGCCACCAGAACAAACTCGAGTATTTACTTAGTGATGCCTCTACAGGTCGCTCCAAAGTCATCCTTACAGAAGAAGACGAGCAATATATCGACATTGAAAAAGAACGGCTTACTTTTCTGGACAATGGCAGGCAGTTTATAAATGTCAGCGAACGCGACGGTTTTAATCACCTTTATTTGTATGATTTGAACGGAAAAATTATAAAGCAGCTTACTAAAGGAGATTGGGAAGTTACCGAAGTTTACGGCGTAGATGAGAAAAATGGCATTATCTATTACCAGTCTGCCGAGGTTTCTCCGCTTAGGCGTGATGTCTATTCTATAAAACTGAATGGCACAAAAAAAACTCGCCTAAGCCAGCGTGAAGGGACAAACGATGCCCGATTCAGTGATAACTTTCAATTTTATATTTTAAGTCATTCGGCAAAGAACACTCCACCGTACCTTACCCTGAATGAAAAAGGCGGAAAGCTGATTAAGGTGCTTGAAGACAACAATTCTCTCAAAAAGACGATCCGCGAATTCGGTTATCAGAACGCAGAGTTTTTCAGCTTTAAAACCTCCGGAAAACTTAATTTAAATGGCTACATGATAAAACCCGCGAACTTTGATCCGCGGAAGAAGTATCCGGTGCTGATGTATGTTTATGGAGGACCGGGCCATCAGGAGGTTTCGGATAGCTGGAGCAGTTCGGCAAGACCGCTGTGGTTTCAGATGCTGGCCCAAAGAGGTTATATCATCGCCTGTGTAGATAATCGGGGAACAGGTTACAGAGGCGCAGCTTTCAGACAGGTCACTTATCTACAACTTGGAAAACACGAAACTACAGACCAAACAGAAGCCGCTGAATGGTTGTCCCAACAAAGCTACGTAGACCCTTCGCGCATTGGGATCTGGGGTTGGAGCTATGGAGGATATTTATCATCGCTCTGCATCACGAAAGGTGCTGACATTTTTAAAATGGCAATTGCCGTGGCTCCGGTAACCACCTGGCGTTTCTACGACACCATATATACCGAGCGTTATTTACGCACTCCGCAAGAAAACCCGGAGGGTTACGATCAGAACTCCCCCATTAATTTTGCGGATCTGCTGAAAGGAAAATTTTTATTGGTTCACGGCACCGGAGACGACAATGTACATTTTCAAAACAGTGTGATGTTTTCAGAAGCGCTTATCCAGGCAAACAAACCATTTGAACAGGCGTATTACCCGAATAAAGCACATGGAATCACAGGAGGAAATGCCAGTATACACTTATATGGCAAAATGACCAGATTCATAGAAGAAAATTTATAGATTTTCTATACTCGCGTTTTACTAACTCTGATATATTTTATACCTTTTAGAAAAAAAAGATGGATAAAAAGCATGAAATGATAGGCCACCCACTGGGATTGTTTATTCTGTTCTTCACAGAAATGTGGGAAAGGTTTAGTTATTACGGCATGAGGGTGCTTTTCGTACTGTATCTAACAGCGGAATTGGTTCAAGGCGGACTGGGTTGGTCGCGCGAAAGCGCAACCATGCTTTACGGCTGGTACACAGGTTTAGTATATATTACCCCCATTTTAGGGGGATTAATTGCCGACCGGTATTTGGGATATAAGAAAGCCATCATTATTGGCGCCGGCCTCATGACCCTCGGGCACATTGTCCTGGCAGTTGATGCAGTCCCCGCATTTTATGCCGGATGCGTGCTACTGATCCTGGGAAACGGTTTTTTTAAACCCAATATCTCATCGATGGTAGGACAATTATATCCCGAAGGAAGTCCTTTAAAAGATTCTGCCTATACCATTTTTTATATGGGAATTAATGTAGGGGCTTTTTTGGGTATTTTACTTTGCGGATACATTGGCGAAACTGTAGGATGGCATTATGGATTTGGTCTTGCAGGAGTATTTATGTTTTTTGGTCTTTTACAGTTTTGGTTCGCCAAGAAATTCTTTGGTGTAATCGGCGAAAAGCCAACTCAACTTACTGCAGATCAGCAAGCTGAAGTCAAAAACGAACCATTAACCAAGGTAGACAGAGATCGCCTGATAGTAATAGCGGTATTCTCGTTTTTCACCATTTTCTTTTGGCTGGCTTTTGAACAGGCTGGCTCGTCAATGAATTTATATGCGCGAGATTATACCGACCGCACCTTGGAACCCGGACTTGCAGCCGATACCTTCAAAATCATAAACACTATTATCACTCTTATCCCGCTGGCCGTTTTAACCTGGTTATGGATAAATATGTTTAGAAAGATCAGGAATGAATATGCGTTAACGGTGGCCTCAATGGGCGTGAGTGTGGTTGCTATTTGGGGACTCGCCATCTGGATGTTGAGCAGACAATATTCTGCTGATGCACTCGAAATTCCGGCATCGTGGTTCCAAACCCTCAACTCTTTATTTATAGTTTTACTTGCACCACTTTTCTCGGCATTGTGGGTTAAACTGTCCGGCACTAAACTTAGTCCTAGCGGACCTGTAAAATTTTCCTGGGGTTTAATTTTGGTAGCTGTCGGCTTCGGTGCCCTGGTGATCGGATCAATGAGTATTCCCGCCGGTGCTCTTACAGCACGGGTTAGCATAGTCTGGTTATGCTTCGCCTATCTTTTTCATACCATGGGCGAACTTTGTGTCTCGCCTGTAGGCTTATCTTATATCAGTAAGCTATCTCCAAAAAAATTCGTCGGAATGATGTTTGGTATATGGTTCGGTGCTTCCGCTTTAGCCAATTATTTAGGCGGCTTTATGGCTAGTTTTATGGATAGAATTTCCGAACAATCATCACTGTCCAGCTTTTTTATGATTTTTGTTATCGCCACAGGGGTTGCCGGACTTTTACTGCTCCTTCTGAACAGAACGCTCCGCAAAAAAATGCACGGCATAGAATAAAGCTTGATTAGGTGCAAGAAGTGTTTACTATCTTGCACCTTTAATTAGATCTTTAGTGTTAGCTGATAGCCTCGTCCTGATCCCCACTTATAACGAAAAGGAAAATATTGAAAAAATTATCCGAAAGGTATTTTCCTTAGCCCATGTTTTCCATATCCTCATAATCGACGATGGATCCCCGGACGGAACCGGAGATATCGTACGTCATCTGCAAGGAGAATTCGCGGGTAAACTCTATCTCGAAGAACGTGCCGGAAAACAGGGTTTAGGAACTGCATACATTTATGGTTTTAAATGGGGGCTTCAGCACGAATACGACTTTATCTTTGAGATGGACGCAGATTTTTCACATAATCCTGAAGACCTGATCCGATTAAGAGAAGCCTGTCTTGAGGACGCAGATGTTGCCATTGGATCGCGTTATATCAAAGGGGTAAATGTTGTTAACTGGCCCATGAGCAGGGTATTAATGTCGTACTTCGCCTCGGTATATGTACGGTTTATAACCGGCATTCCTATTCAGGATGCTACGGCGGGATTTAAATGCTACCGACGGATCGTATTAGAAACCATCGAACTAAATAAGATAAAGTTTGTGGGATACGCCTTTCAGATCGAGATGAAATTTACTGCTTTAAAACATGGATTTCGGGTAGTTGAAGTTCCCATTATTTTTACCGATAGAACGGAAGGCACTTCTAAAATGAGTACCAAGATCTTCAGAGAAGCTTTTTTAGGGGTTATTCAGCTGACTATAAATAGTTGGTTTAGAAAGTATGCAAAGCCCACAGAGTCCCCCAAACCCGAAAAATTATCCCAATAGGCTCAGGCTATTCCGCTGCAAAATCTGGGATATTTAACCGATTCCTATCGTAAAGCAAGTCGTATAACTAATATAGCCGGTCTCTCCGAGTCGCTAAACGCGGACAGCCGTTTCGAACGCTGTCTGACGTTGATAATTATTAAAAAAAACAATTTTTCTAATATTGACCCAGGCAAATAACTTTAACAATTGATATCGTATTCTTTACAGGTCAAACAAACCTATGAGGTTTTTGAAACCTCATAAGTTTACCAGGCTTTTAGCATACCCATAGAAATCCAAGCAATTTTCTATCTTTATTCAGCACCAATTTTCCCTGATGAAGACAGACCTCTATACCTCACCAGATTATTATTTACTAGACGAATTATTAAGCGATGAACACAAGTTAATCCGGCAAACGGTAAGAACCTGGATAAAGAAAGAGTTAAGCCCGATAATTGACGATTATGCACAAAAAGCTGAATTTCCGACGCAAGTATTAAAAGGTCTTGCAGAGCTGGGGGCTTTTGGCCCTACTATACCTCAGGAGTTTGGCGGCGCGGGTTTTGATTACATTTCCTATGGGATTATGATGCAGGAAATAGAACGCGGCGATTCTGGAATCCGCTCTACAGCTTCGGTGCAGGGCTCCCTGGTGATGTATCCAATATTCGCTTTCGGGTCGGACGAACAAAAAAAGAAGTATCTGCCTCAACTTGCAGCGGGGCAGCTAATGGGGGCTTTTGGCTTAACCGAACCCGACTTTGGATCGAACCCGGCCGGCATGCAAACCACCATCAAAGATGAGGGCGACTTTGTAGTGCTAAACGGCTCAAAAATGTGGATCTCGAATGCGCCATTCGCCGATATTGCCATTGTATGGGCCAAAGATGAGCAACAAGAAGTAAAAGGCCTGATTGTAGAGCGTGGCATGGAGGGCTTTAGCACTCCCGAAACGCACAATAAATGGAGCCTTCGCGCCTCGGCAACCGGCGAGCTGGTATTTACGCAAGTCAGGGTGCCTAAAGGAAATATCTTGCCCGGCGTCAGCGGGATGAAAGGCCCTTTAAGTTGCCTGAATCAGGCCAGATATGGTATCGCCTGGGGTGCTTTGGGAGCAGCAATGGACTGCTACGATACAGCTCTCAGATATGCTTTGGAAAGAAAGCAGTTTGACAGACCGATCGCAGGCTTCCAGTTACAGCAAAAAAAACTGGCCGAGATGATCACCGAAATTACCAAAGCCCAATTAATGGTGTGGCGCCTGGGCGTTTTAAAAAATGAGAACCGGGCAACGCCATCTCAAATTTCGATGGCAAAGCGGAATAGCGTGGAAACAGCTCTGAACGTAGCACGAGACGCAAGACAAATCCTTGGCGCAATGGGAATAACAGGCGAATATTCGGTTATGCGGCACATGATGAACCTCGAATCCGTAGTTACTTACGAAGGAACACATGATATCCATTTATTAATCACCGGCCAGGATATTACCGGAATTAGTGCGTTTACTTAGTACGGTAAGTTCAGTGCAAGAAGATGAATTGTTTCCAATCCCTACAGGTCTTTAAACAATCCTTATCTTTGCAACATGTTGTCAAATCAGCAGAAATATAGCCAGGTAATCAAAGAAGAGGCCAGGCGCCTGGGCTTTCTATTTTGCGGTATTTCGAAAGCTGATTTCCTGGAGCAGGAAGCTCCGAGGCTGGAAGCCTGGCTAAAAGGAGGCTCTCACGGAGAAATGGGCTATATGGAAAACCATTTCGATAAACGGCTGGATCCGCGGAAACTCGTGGATGGAGCCAGGTCGGTGATTTCGCTTGGCCTGAACTACTATTCCAAGGCTTCGCAAACCGATCAGGACGCTCCTAAAATTTCGAAGTACGCTTATGGCAGAGATTATCACACCGTGATAAAGAAAAAGCTTAAAGAGTTGCTATCGGTAATTAATGAGCGAATTGGAGAAGTTTCTGGCCGCGCCTTTGTTGATTCGGCTCCGGTGCTGGACAAAGCCTGGGCTCAAAAAGCGGGCCTTGGCTGGGTGGGAAAAAACACGAATCTGATAAACCAAAAAGCGGGCTCATTTTTCTTTCTTGCTGAACTGATCGTTGATCTTGACCTTGAATACGACATCCCAGCCACTAAAGATCATTGTGGAACCTGCACCCGTTGCATCGACGCCTGCCCTACCGATGCGATTGTTGGACCATATATTGTAGACGGAAGTCGCTGTATTTCATACCTCACAATAGAACTTAAAAACGAGATTCCCTCCGAATTTAAAGGCAAAATGGACAATTGGATGTTCGGCTGCGACGTGTGCCAGGATGTTTGCCCCTGGAACCGCTTTTCCACCATACATAACGAGGCTGCCTTTCAGCCTAATCCCGGGCTTTTAGATATGTCTAAAAAAGACTGGGAGGATATTACTGAGGAAGTATTCCAAAAAGTTTTTCAGAAATCACCTGTTAAAAGAACGAAGTATTCTGGATTAAAAAGGAATATTGATTTTTTACTTCTTAAATAAAAAACGGCTCCGAAGAACCGTTTGATAACTATTATTCGATAAAACTTCCGTCGCCGCGGCGTTGGATTTGTCGTCCCCCTCTCATTGGTGTACCTGTCCATTTCTGAGGCGTCCACCTGAAGCTCACCATAAAATACCGGCTTAAAGCGTTTGAGCGAACGTCAGTGAAACCGTTCTCACTAAGGTTTCGATTAACAAAATTATTTTGATTTAGCACATCAAATGCCTGAATACCGAGTGCGCCATTGTTACGTTTGAAGAATTGTCTCTCGATTGAGGCATTAATCACGAAAGGATTATTGGTAACATTGGCATTAATTCCTGAGACAAAGTTCTTCCTTGCGCTGAAATTCACTACATTTCTCTTCATCAGATAGATTCTACCATCACCGCTTATAGCAAATGTACGGGTATGATTGTTTCTGTTAGTTGAGATACTATAATTTGCTTTGGTGCTACTATAATTCACATTCGGGTTAAGTTCCAACCATTGATTTGGATTGATTTGCAAACCTAAACGTTCAATAAAGGTCCAGGATGTTCCATTATTTATAGTGTTATTAGTCATAGAAACACTTTTATTATATCTTATAGAACCAGATAAATCAAAACGGTATTTTCTTTGAGCCAGAGTTTTTTGAATTCCATAATTTCCACTAAATCCATGTGCTCCGTTTAAATTTAAATACCGTGTTTCAGTGATTCTGTTTCTAGGTTGAGCAGGATCGGTCACAATTACACTGTTTGTAGTGACCTGATTGTTATTAAGTGTTCCGGTAATGTTAGCAAAGAAATTCAAATTTCTGTTAGCGATGAAATTGTTATACCCAGCGGTAAGGTTATGTCTGAAGGCTACTTGTAAATCGGGATTACCAACTAAGATATTATTCGGGTTCGACTCGTCTCGAACCGGCTGAATTTGATCGAAAGTTGGCTCTTGAGGAGCCCCATTGTAACGTAAGTTAATGTTGTGAGTTCTTGAAAATTGATACTGAAAATTAGCGATGGGGATTAGTGTCAAATTTTTCCTGCTCACAGACGAATTTATATGTTCTTTTGCCCCTTCAAGAACAGTAGGCACCAGCGTAAGTCCTAACGATGTGTTAAACTTTGCCCTTCGTAAACTGTGTACTACGCCAATCCTTGTAGTGGTAAATCTATAATTAAAGATGTTACTTAATGAATCGATGCGGACCACGTTTCCGTTTACAACGTTATCTGTAAACCTGGTATTATCATACAGATTCGTGTTGGTGCTAATATTGAATCTAAGCGTTGAGCTTTGTGTCCTGCTTTGTACAGAGCCTAGAGGCTCAGAATATGTAAAGCTTGCTGAGTAGGTATTACTAAGATTCTTAGACAACATCAATCTTCGCACCAAAGAGTCTGGAAGCGGTTCTCCGTTGTTCTCGAACAGTCTAACGATTGCATCTACATCAGTGTCTTGCTCCCTATTATTAGATCTAGCATTTACGTTGACGTTGAAATTTCTGCCAGGCTTTTTGAAAATATGTGAATATTCCAGAGCTCCGCCCAGATTTGGAGTTTTATTTTCGGTTACATTTTTACCAATATCTGAACGATGAACGTAACCGGTTCTGACTCTGTCGTCATTTCGTATATTAGAAGATGTTGTAAAGCTGATACTCGGCGTAAATCTCAAAAAATTGGCACTATCTATATCATACTCCAAATCGAAATCGAAATTATGATTTCTCGAATTCTGACTTTGATCGTTATTAGTGTTTGTATAAACTACTGTATCCTGAGGTGTATTCATTACAGGATCCATTACAGGCTTGCCGAACCTATCAGTTACTACAGTAAATTCCGTAGAATTACTTAGGTTGGTAGAAGTATTATCGTTGAGTCTGAAAGAGTAGCTGGTGTTCATTTTAAGCTTCGGGCCAAACTGATCGCGAAACCCGATTTGACCGCCTCCTACCTGGCTAATCCCGCCGCTTCCACCGCCACCGCCGCCGGCACCACCACCGAAGTTGTTGCCGCCGCCGCCAATGTTACCACGTCCACCACCACCGAAGTTACCGCCACCACCAAAGCTTCCTCCACCTCCGCCAGCAACTCCAGTAACAGTATTATTGAAATTCAAGCTCATATTGATCTGCTGATTCCCATTAAGACGGTTACCCGATATTGTGGTACCATACCGTTCATTATTTCCCGCACTTGCTAGTAATCTACCATTATTACCTACAGACCTATCTCTCCGGGTAGTAACGTTCAATACCTTAGTTGGTTCACCATCTTTGATCCCGGTTCTGGTGGCCTGATTACCAAAATCATCTACAAATTGGGCCTTTTCAACGATTTCAGCTGGAAGGTTCTGAATCGCGGAAGCTACATCACCGCCAGCGTAATCCCTACCGTTTAATCGAAAACGCTGGACCTGCACACCTTGATGTGTTACTGTACCATCTGCACCTATTTCAACGCCCTCCATTTTTTTCAACAACTCATCTACAGTTGCATTAGGCTTTACGACATAATCGCTTGCTCGATATTCAACAGTATCCTCCTTATAAGTAATTGCCGGCGTACCATTTATCGTAACCGCATTGAGCATATTTTCGGATTCTTTTAAAATAATAGGATCTAATATAAGCCGGTTACTCCCCTCATTAAAAAGAAAACGCTTATTAAAATTAGCAAAACCTATACTTCGTACTGAGATAATAAATTCTCCCGCTTTCACATTTTTGAACACAAAAACGCCGCTATTATTGGTGACAAGCTTGGCCGAATCTGCAGCGTATTTTAGTACAACTACGGCTCCAATTACGGCATTATCGGTAGAGTCTTTTACAATTCCGCTGATTTCTCTGCCAGCAGGTACTGATGCGGGGGTCTGGGCATAAATGGTCCCTCTGAGCAACATAAGTGCGAGAAGGGCGAGTAGATTTTTCATTGCTAATCTATTTTTTTGCTAAAGAGTATTTGCCCCAAAAGTCTGTAGGAAGAAAAGCTGAAGGGTCAAAACCACCTCTTCCTCCGCCGCCACCCTGGCGACCTTCAAATCCACCGCCGCCGCCGCCGAAGCCGCCACCGCCGAAACCACCACCGCCGAAACCACCACCGCCGAAGCCACCGCCACCACCAAACTGACGTCCGTTAATTTTTATATTATAGGCCATATCTTTACTCGTAAGGCTCAATCCCAATACTTTCAATGGGATGGCCAGTTCGTAAACGAAAGCTCCGTTGTCGTCTATACTTGCCCCCACGTTGATACCGTACTCGTTGTAAATAGAAATTAAACTGTCTGTAATGTCTTTAAAACCTGTTACCGCAATTTCTTTGGCCCCCGCAAGTTGTTGCTTCCGTCTTACGGCCATTATAGAGTCGGTATTCACCGCTCCACCTGCGCCCCGCTGACCGAACCCGCCTCCCTGGCCGCCACCTTGTCCTCTGCCCTGTCCCCGTTGTGGCCTGGCAACTACCGGATAGGTAATGGCATAACCGTCTTTCTCCTTCTTCTTCCCATCGGTATTAATTGTTAAAGTAATACCGCCCATCATTATCTTATTATTGTTTGTATTATCTGTAGATTTAATCACCAGATACAAATTTTTATCATCGTTAGACATGGTATAAGACAGCAGAGTGCTCTTATTCGAAGCTTTAAAGGATTCGTCCGTAGTTTTCCCATCAACCTTTAAAGGCGAATAAGCCCATACGGGGTCTTCCTGCACATTGCTTGCTTTTTGGGCACTGGCCAACAAGCTTGTACCTATAAGCATCAAACTACAGGTCAAAATCCGGAGTGAGAGTGTAGTGGTCATTGTTGTTTTATTTATTCGATAGACAATTATAAGTATAGTTTAAACCTCCAAAAGATAAATGATACCTCTTAAGGGAGAAATGATACGAAACCCCGCTTTTTAGCGATTTCATTTTTCTGGGCAATCTATTAAAGTAAAAAAGCACCTGTTGGAGGTGCTTCTAAACTTTATAACTACTACTTCCCGAATTTGAGCTTGAGCTGTTCGAGCATGTCGGTAGTAAGAGGCTGAGACTTTTCTTCTTTAACGGGCCGCGATTGGTTCTCCCTCTTTTGGAAGTCAGGCTTAGGTATCGGTGGGCCGGATTTTCTGTCCTGCACTTCAACGGTGATTGTTTTCTCGGTATGCTGTTTAATAACTACTTTCTTATTGTTATTCCAGCGCACCCAAATCTTTTCAAGACAGCGTTTAGTGTACAATGGAAAATCTCCCTGTTGCATCCACGAGTAATAACTGGGTTCTGCGGTAAATACCTCTTCTACGCATTTTCCTTTGTGTTTACCAAAGTTAAACACTTCGATACCATCTTCATTGAAAACCAGGCGTCCGGCAAAATCAACCGGCCTGCTCAGGTTGGTAAATTTGTGCAGGGCATCTACATCATTTTGTACAGGTTTAGATTTATTCCCCTTCCTGTCCTCCCATTCTTCATCCTTATATTTCTCAAGCTGAGCGAGAAGAACCTCGTAGGTTGCCCGAATATCCGCTTCTGCGGAGTGAGCGTTTTCGATGTCTTTTCCGCAATAAAATTTGTAAGCAGCCTTAAGTGTTCGCTGCTCCATTTGATGGAAGATATTCTGAACATCCACAAAGCGACGGTTTTCGATATCAAAATCTACTCTCGCCCTCAGAAACTCTTCCATCAGCATCGGGATATCAAACTTATTAGAATTGTATCCCGCCAAATCGGCATCACCCAGGAAATCGGCTAACTCCTGCGCTACATCCTTGAATTTGGGAGCGTCTTGTACGTCCTTATCAAAAATATTGTGAATCATAGACGACTCATACGGAATGGGCATTTCCGGATTGATCCGCAGGCATTTAATTTCCTGAGAACCATCGGGAAAGACTTTCAAAATAGCGATTTCAACTATCCGGTCGCTCCCCAGATTTAATCCGGTGGCTTCTAGATCAAAAAATGCGAGCGGACGAGTAAGATTAAGTTTCATAATACCGAACAAAGGTGAGAAAAAGCTTTCGGAAATTAGTTAAATCTTAGCAAGTGTTTAAAGTTCTTTTTATCTTTCCTGAACTAACCCATCACAATGAAAAAAATCTTATTTACAGCAGGATTTATGATCCTCTCTATGCTGTCTGACGCCCAGGATTTCACTTTTGGAAAACCCACTGCGCAGCAATTCGAATTAAAAAGATATGATAAAGACACCAGCGCCGCGGCAGTAGTGTTAAAAGAATACGGAAAAGCTTACATCAGCAATAACGACCTTGCTGTTGTTTTTGAATATCATGTACGAATAAAAATTTTTAACAGTAAGGGGTATAATAGCGGCAACGTCGAAATCCCTTTAAGAAAATCTGATGCAAATACCTTTGAAAAGGTACGCGACATAAAAGGAATCACCTTTTTTGTCGATGAAAATAACCTTATCCGCAATACAGAGCTCGAAGCTAAGCAGATATTTAAAGAGAGTAAAGCGGGCAAATACCACGATTTGGTAAAATTCGCCATGCCCAACGTAAAAGATGGTTCGATCATCGAATACTCTTACGTGATTGAATCGCCATACCGGTTTAATTTCAGAACCTGGGAATTTCAATCAGATATACCAAAAGCCTACAGCGAATTTTGTGCAGTGATACCCGGTGTATATAACTATAACGTGTCAATCAGAGGACCTCTCCGCCTAACACGAGACGAAGCCGTTCTCGAAAAAGAATGCTTTTCACCAGGTGGGGGATGGAAAGCCGACTGCTCAAAGCTCACATACATCATGGAAAATGTTCCGGCCTTTGTTGAAGAGGATTACATGACCGCAGCAAGCAATTTTAAATCTGCCATGTACTTTGAACTTTCCGACTACTCGGATTACCGGGGAGCTAAACATAAAGTAACCAAAGAGTGGAAGGATGTGGACCGTGAACTTAAAACAGACGAGAGTTTTGGATTACAGTTAAAAAGAAAAGATTTCTTTAAAGACAGGCTTGAGCCCGTAGTGGCAGGAAAAACATCTGATATCGACAAGGCAAAGGCTATTTATACTTTCATTAAATCGCAGTATAAATGGAACCATGTTTATGGATGCTATGCAGAGGAGGGCATTAAAAAGTCCTTCGAAAAAAGGTCAGGCAATGTCGGTGACATTAATCTTGCACTGGTAGCTGCGATGAACTCAGCCGAGATCAAAGCAGAACCAATTATTCTTTCAACCCGGTCAAATGGCACTGTAAACACCCTCTTTCCGGTGCTTAGCGACTTTAATTACGTGATATGCAGGGTAACGATTGATGAAACATCTTACATGCTTGATGCCACAGATCCTCTGCTGCCGTTTGGTTTGCTGCCTATACGATGCATGAACGATAAGGGAAGGCTGGTAAGTTTGGACAAACCTTCGTCGTGGATAGATCTCAGCGCCTCCCAAAAAGAACATCAAACCGTAACCATGAAACTCAGCATGGATAATGCAGGTAAAATAAAGGGAACCATGGATATTTTATCCTCGGGATACGAGGCCTACAATAAGCGTGTGGCAATTAAAAAGTTTAATTCTGTTGACGAATATGTGGAGGATCTGGACGAGCGCCTCCCAAAAGTTAAATTTATTAAATCGCAGATCTTTAACCTCGATACTCTTGAAAGCGGGTTGCGGGAATCTTTCGAAATCGAAATAACAAACACAGAAAAAGATCAGTTCTATCTTAATCCTTTTTTCATGGACCGAAATTCGTCAAACCCTTTTAAGTTAGCCGAAAGAACTTACCCTGTTGATCTGGGTTCCCCTTCCGAAAGCAGAATGGTTGTGCAAATGACCTTTCCGGATAACTTTGATGTCACCAATAAACCAAAATCAGCAGCTCTGGCATTACCCAACAATGGCGGAAAGTTTATTTCCGACACCAAGATTGAGGGCAATACACTTATGTTAAACTCAATAGTACAATTAAGCAGGCCTATTTATACATCCGAAGAATACCATTACCTCAAAGCTTTATTTACTCAGGTTTCGCAGGTTAAAAACACTAACATCACCTTCAAAAAGAAAATATGAAAATTTGGCTGTTGATAAGCGTACTTGCTTCACTTGGATTACCTGCGCTGGCTCAGAAGAATTATGACGTTTCTCTCATTCCAAAAACGCTCTTGGCACGGGCTGGAGCTGTTATCAGAAACGACGAAACCACAATCGAAGTAAAAGGTCTCGATGAAGTTTACTACAGAAAAAAACACGCAATCACTATTCTAAATGAATCTGCTCTGGATGAGGCTTCATTAGTTATCGGCTATGATAAAACCACCTCAATAAGATCGGTATCGGGGCGGATCTTTGATGAATCCGGCAACCCGATCTTTAAAATTTCCGAAAAAAACATGCAGGACAGAAGTGCTGTGTCTGACGTTTCTTTATTTGATGATGATCGCGTTAAGTTCTTTAGTCCCGCAAAACTCAGCTACCCTTTTACCATTGAATATGAATATGAAATCCGAACCAGGCAGAGTCTCTTTTTTCCCTCCTGGATTCCGATGAGAACAACGGGAGTTGCTGTTGAATCGAGCGTGCTGAACTTTGTCTGCCCGGAGTCTTTCATTCTTCGGTTTAAAGAATTGAATTTCAAAGGTAAGGCAGATGAATCACTTTCTGAGGGCATTAAGACCTACAGGTGGCAGCTCAATAACGTCAATGCTATCCGCGATGAACCATTCAGCCCGCATTACGAAGATTACCTGCCCACGGTAAAATTGGCGCCCGAGAAATTCGCTTATAAAAATCTGAAGGGCTCGTTTTCAAACTGGGAGGAGTTTGGGCGATGGATGAGTGACAACTTATTGAAAGGACGCGATGAGTTATCTGAACCAACTAAGGCCCATATCTTAGGGCTTGTCAAAAACATATCAGATCCGAAAGAGAAAGCCAAAAAGATCTACTCCTATATGCAAAGTAAGACACGCTATATCAGCGTGCAGATTGGTATCGGCGGATATCAGCCTTATCCTGCTTTAGATGTTGACCGGCTTGGATATGGCGATTGTAAGGGTTTGGTTAATTACATGCAGGCCTTATTAAAGGTTGCGGGAATTGAATCGTACTATACGATCGTTCAGTCGGGATCTTTTAAAAAGGATATTATGCCTGATTTTACGAGCCTTCAGGGAGATCACATCATTTTGTGCCTTCCGTTTAAAAACGACACCACATGGCTGGAATGCACCAGTAAAGACGCGCCTTTTGGTTTTCTAGGTGATTTTACAGACGACCGCTATGTTATTGCCTGCACCCCTCAGGGTGGCAAGGTAATGCGAACCCCAAGGCTCTCGGCAACAGACAACAAACAGATCAGAACTGCAAATTTCAAAATCGCGGATAACGGCTCTCTTTCAGGTAAAATGACCACCTTGTTTTCAGGCGCTCAATACGACAATCATCATACTTTATTAAATGAAGCATATACCGAACAGAAAAAGAAGCTCCCCAAATTGTACACACTCCCGAATCTGGAAATAGAATTTCTGGAATTTACACAACATAAAGATGCGTCACCAGAAACGAGGGAAATCATCACCTTGAACTCTTCAAATTACTGCAACATTAATGAGGGCAGGCTCTCGATTAAAATGAACGGCCTTAATCAGATGCGCCCGCTGAAGGAGATCAGGAACAGGGTTAATCCGGTAAAAGTCCCGAGAGGATTTTACGATGAAGACACTATAACATACCTTTTGCCGGAGGGCTATAAAATTGGCCTTCCTCCAAAATCGACTATCATCGAAAATGCCTTTGGAAAATATTCGGCAAACGTAACTATCAACGGCAAGACCATCACCTATAAGCGGACAATGTTGCTCAATGAGGGCTATTACACCGCCGAACAATACGACAGCCTGGTAACCTTTTTTCAGGAGATATCAGATGCAGACAACCTGATCGCAATCCTGAACAAAATATAACTAAGAAAATATCAGAATTCCCAGCAAAATCCCCACGATCATAATCAGGTAAAGCAAAATTTCGGTTGTTGCAAACCGTTTATATTTCGTCCAAAAAGAGTAATCAGATTTTGACATAAAAAAGGCCGGAATGATCCGGCCACAAATTTATAAAATAAGAGTCGCAATCAGACCCCTTGTTTTTTCCATTTGATGGTGCAGCCAATAGCCTTGGTGGTTGTTACGGCAGGCTTACGGCCCGCAGCGATAGCATCGATGGCACTTTCCACATAATTAACTTTATTAGCGCTCGTCCCTTCGGTATCGCTGTCGATCGCCCCAATATATTGAACAACGTTACCTTTATCTGTTTTTTGAAGCACAAAAACATGAGGCGTCCGGCTTGCGCCAAATCTCTTAGTGATCACATGATCGGGATCCATTAAATATGGAAAGTTAAAACCCTTGCTCTTAGCTTTTTCCTGCATCTTTTCATAAGTATCTGCTGGCTGGGCTATAGGGTCGTTGGGGTTTATTGCAACCACCGGATACCCCAAAGCCGAATATTTTTTATTTAAAGCAATTATCCGGTCTTCATAAGCCATTGCATAGGGACACGTATTGCAGGTAAAAATAACGATATAACCCTTCGCTGCCTTCATATCGGCTAAGGAGACCGTCTTCCCGTTAATATTTTTCAGACTAAAATCTGCAGCCACGTCCCCAATCTGGTAACCGGCTGTTTGAGCTTTAGAAAGCAATCCTAAGCTTAATAAGCATACAGTAAGCAGTGTTTTCATTGTCTTTATTTTGATGATTGATAAGTTGTTTCCAATTCGGCATAAGTAAATTCTTTTTCATAGAATTTACGAACGTTCTTCTTCTTATTATAAACTAAAGTTGCCGGTATGGCTCCTGACCAATCTTTACTCACCCTGTCGATATATTCCTGGGCATTGGGCTCATTCAGCAAATAAACTTCGTTGTTAAGCTTTTTATTTCTCACAAATGGAATTACTACCTTACTAAGCTTCGACTTAAAATCAAGACTAACCAGCAGCACTTTTAATGGCTGGGCCTTGTAAACCGACTGGAGCTTTTCGAAATAAGGCAGTTCGGCAATACATGGAGCACACCAGGTAGCCCAAAAGTTTACCACATATACGGTATCGCCACCGTTATTTATCCTGTCTTCCAACTGACTAATGCTCAACAACTTTACAGTCTGCGCTTTTACATTTCCTGTAAAAAGCACAAAAAACACCAGCACAATTAAACCTAAAGCCTTGGTAATCCGGGCGCTTCTCATAATTCAAATCTAAAGCATTTAACAACGCAAATGCATCTCGAATTGTAAATTTCTTATTATAAAGCAATTAAGGGGATTTGAGTCATTCAGCAGATGCAAAAATACTTTTCACACTACCGGCTCTTGAAAAATATTTATAATACCAGGGATCTTTGAGATTGCTCACTACAACCCCTTTGCTGGTAGATACGTGAACAAATCTGTTATTCTGAAGATAGACGCCCACGTGGCTGAATTTTCGGCCCTGAAAGTCGAAGAAAACCAGGTCACCTTCCCTTAGCTCTTCTTCAAACTTTCGTTTAACACTTTCCGCCATTTCCCTGGAGCTGCGCGGAAGCTGGCGATCATAAATCTCCTTTTGAAGCAATAATGTAAATCCCGAACAATCAATTCCCTTTTTATCCATCCTTCCTGATACATTGGGAACGCCCATCCAATCGTCGATAAAGCGGTAAAGCTTCTCGTTTCTGATTTCTCTCTCTGGCACACTTAACAATGCAGCATATCGTTCCTTCACATTTCCCTTAAATTCTTTATTGCGCGCTGAAGAGACATCGGTAAGCATCTTTCTGCTTTTGCAGGATGTACCCAGGCAGAATATAATCATCAGAAAAATAAAAGTTGCTTTATTTATATTCAAAACCGCCATGCTGCAATATCCCGAAATCCCGGAGGACCGGAACCCCGAAGTTTTTAACAGAAGTTAATAAGTGTTGAATTACGTCGGCGATCAGGCTTTGAGTACACGCTGTATTTCGTCGAGCTTCATCAGGGCTTCAACCGGTGTGAGTGTATTCACATCGAGGTTATTGAGCAAATCACGGATCTTAACCAGAATAGGATCGTCAATTGAAAACATTTGAAGCTGGTAAGCCTGCTGCTGTACCTTTTTTATACTGTCTTTGATATGTTCGCCGCCTGTACGTTCCTGCTCCAGGCGTTTCAAAATTTCGTTTGCGCGATTAATGAGTCGGGGTGGCATACCCGCCATTTTCGCAACATGAATCCCAAAACTATGCTCGCTGCCTCCGGGAACAAGCTTTCGAAGAAATATAACCTTGTTGCCAACCTCCTTAACAGATATATTAAAATTTTTGATCCGGTTAAACGAATTACTCAACTCGTTCAATTCGTGATAATGGGTTGCGAATAAAGTTTTCGCCTTAGCAGCCGGATTGGTATGCAAAAACTCTGCAATTGCCCAAGCGATCGAAATCCCGTCGTAGGTAGAGGTACCCCGCCCTATCTCGTCCAGCAAAATCAAACTCTTGTCAGACAGGTTATTCAAAATACTGGCAGTCTCGTTCATTTCTACCATAAAAGTCGACTCGCCCGACGATAAATTATCCGAGGCACCCACCCGGGTAAAAATCTTGTCCACTAAACCAATCTTTGCTTCCTTTGCGGGCACAAAACATCCCATCTGAGCCATCAGTACAATTAGTCCGGTTTGCCGCAACAAAGCTGATTTACCCGCCATATTCGGGCCGGTTATGATAATGATCTGCTGATTTTCATTATCCAGAAAAACATCGTTGGTGATGTACGACTCGCCCACCGGAAGTTTCTTTTCGATAACCGGATGACGTCCGCCTTTAATATCCAATACATTGCTGTTGTCTATCTCGGGCTTTACGTAATAATTTTTCATTGCCAGGGTCGCAAAGCATAACAGCACGTCTAACTGAGCTACCAACTGCGCGTTAAGCTGTATAGGCTTTATGTATTCCGACAAGGCCAGAACCAGCTCATTATATAGTCGCGTTTCTATTACGTGAATTTTCTCTTCTGCACCTAATATCTGCTCCTCGTATTCCTTCAGTTCGGGTGTGATGTATCGTTCGGCATTTACCAGGGTTTGCTTACGGATCCACTCTGGGGGAACTTTATCTTTATGTGAATTAGTTACTTCGAGATAGTATCCGAAGACATTATTGAAAGCCACCTTTAACGAGGGGATTCCGGTTGCTTCCGCTTCGCGTTTTTGTATTTCTACCAGATAGCCTTTGCCGCCAAATGCGATTTTGCGCAGCCGGTCAAGCTCACTATCCACACCATCGGCAATAACCCCTCCTTTAATCACCAAAACCGGAGGCTCCGGGCTTAACTCCTGTTCAATCTTTTCCCTGATTAAAATGCAGGGATTTAATTGCTCACCAATTGTTTTTAACGAAGGGCTACTCGCTGCGCTGCATAATTTTTTTATCGATTCTATAGCACTTAGCGCCCGCTTCAACTGACATACCTCCCGCGGATTCGCTTTAAGTAATCCAATTTTGGATATCATCCGTTCAAGGTCGCCGATCTGCTTAATTTCATGTAATAAAGCCTCACGAACTTCCTCTTCTTTAATCAGATAATCCACTACATTCAGCCTGTCCTCAATTGGCTTTTTTTCCTTCAGGGGCATTATGATCCAGCGTCTCAACATCCTTGCCCCCATGGGCGAGCATGTTTGATCTAAGACATCCACCAGGCTTACAGCATTTTCGTTGGCCGAACCAACAAGCTCAAGATTCCGGATTGTAAACCGGTCAAGCCACATGTATCGCTCTTCTTCGATCCTGGAAATTGCGGATATGTGCTGCAAATTACGGTGCTCGGTTTCATTCAGGTAATGAAGCGCCACCCCGGCAGCGATAATCGCAACCGGCAAACGGTCAATCCCAAAACCTTTTAAGGATTTAACATCAAAATGCTTTAAAAGCGATTCGGTTGCGTAATCGCCGGTATAAGGCCATTCATCCAGCGTGTAGGTATAAAAGCGATCGCCAAAGGTTTCTACAAAGTCCCGCTTTCTGTTTTTCGGGAAGATGACTTCGCTTGGCTTGAAGCTTTGCAGTAGCTTGTCGATATAGTCGTTGTTTCCCTGCGCTACTAAAAATTCTCCCGTAGAAATATCGAGAAATGCAATTCCGACGGTGTTCTTTTCAAAGAATAAAGACGCGAGGTAATTATTCGATTTTTGCTGAAGTATATTATCACTGTAAGAAATACCTGGTGTTACCAGTTCGGTAACCCCGCGCTTTACAATGGTTTTCGTGGTTTTTGGATCTTCGAGCTGGTCGCAAATAGCTACCCGCTGGCCGGCCCTCACCAATTTAGGCAAATATGTTTCGAGCGAGTGATGAGGAAATCCAGCCAGCTCAATATGTGATGCCGAGCCGTTGGCGCGCTTAGTAAGAACGATTCCAAGAATACCTGAGGCTTTTACGGCATCTTCACCGAAGGTCTCATAAAAATCTCCCACTCTGAACAGCAATAAAGCGCCTGGATATTTGGTCTTAATGCTGTTATACTGCTGCATTAAGGGAGTTTCTTTAAGATCGTTCTTAGCCAATTGTATGTTACTTTACAACCAGCTAAATTATGCTATTGAGAGGTATAATACAGGATTGTGGAAAAATCGGCTTTTGTGAATTAAAAGCCATAAAAACCACAAAAGAGGAAAGTTCCCCCTCCTCTTTCGTATTTGATGTTTTTATGGTAGTATTTTTTACAGGCTTAAGTATGCGGTAGATGTAGGGCCTTTCAAAAAATCAGGATAGCGTTTCTATCCTTTCCATGTATGCAAGGTCCAAAAAAAATAAATAACTTTTTTGATTATTACACGAAGTGGTCAGTTGCCGTGATGAAATGGTCAGTTGCCGTGATGAAATGAGATTTTCGACATCCAAAAATTTACACTTTTCACCAAAATTTAGAGGAGATTTTAAATTTAAGACCAACGATAGACTCCATTTTTAAAGTGAAGTCATAACAATTACAGATCCCGTGTCGAAGACTTTCTAAAATTGAGATCGGTAATCTTCAAAAATATCGTTGACAGGTTTGTCGGGCCGACGTTTGGAAGTAACGAGTTTTGGATGCACCTTGTTAAACAAGTCCTTTTTATATGAGATGCCGTATATAATGGTATGAATATCGTCTAATATAATCTGATTGCCATCGATACATGTAATTTTCTGCTCGTTTATCAGGTAAGATTTATGAACCCGGATAAATTTATCTGAGGGAAGAAAATCTTCGACTTCTTTTAAGGTAAGATAAACCAGGTGGCTTTTATTGCCAGCCACGTGAATGGTCACATAATTTTGAGATGCCTCGATATAGATGATGTCATCGTATCTGATTCGGGTAACTTTATTTCCACGGGCTTCATTTTTAACGAAGAAATAATCGTTAAGCCGGTCTCTGTCCAGGAGTTTGCTGTTCGCTTCCTGTTGTTTTTGCCGGGCCTTATCTATGCATCTGGCAAAGCGTTCCAGTGTAAAGGGCTTCATCAGATAATCAACAGCATTATTTTCAAACGCCTGGGCTGCAAAATGAGGAGCATCCGCGGTATATACAAATGAGGTAACGAAATCCAGGTTTGCAAGGTTTAGTTTTGGTAGCGAGCTGCTGATGAAAACAATGTCAGGCATCAAATTCATGATGTCGCTGTAAGCAGTGAGGGTATCACTGGAACTACCTACAATTTTAAGCTCTTTATAACTGGAGATATATTTTGATATAATTTTGATACTCGTGAAATCGTCAAGAATGTAACATCTCATATATTAAACAATCTCTATTAAACCGTACCCAACCCTTTGGTTTCAGTAGTTTTTAACCGGAACTTACAATCGTAAAGTAAAAATACAATTTTGCACCAATACAACATAGCTTTTTATAGATTTGGCGAAGAATAATTTTCAGCCTGACTCTCTTTGGACTGATGGGATAAGAGAATGATTCACAGGAGTTTTTATCTTTATCCGTATTTTAAAAGTAAATTCAACAGTTACCTGCGTGCCAAGCTTATCCACACCGAATTCGCCCTATAAATTAAACCCTAAACGTATTTTGAAATGGATGAGGTTTTCGTTTAGTGAGCTAAAAAGAAACGACCCACTGCGTTTGGCTGGCGCAACTGCATTTTTCTCTACCTTTGCTTTACCTCCAATACTCATCATTCTCACTCATCTGTTTGGGTTATTTTTAAACAGAAACGAGCTTAACACGCAGCTTATCGGCCGTCTTGCCAACCTGCTGGGCAAAACAAGTGCAGATCAGGTGCAACAGGTTTTAACGCATTTCGATTCTCTGTCGCAAAACCTGTTCGCACTTTCAGGTGGATTCTTGTTTCTCATATTCGTTGCCACTACCCTATTTTCGGTGATCAAAAATTCTTTAGATCAGATCTGGAAGATCCGGGTAAAGGCTCATCCGGGATTATGGTTCTATCTTAAGCTACGCGGGCGCTCATTAATGGTTATCTTACTGGCGGGATTACTTTTCATCATTTTGATTTTCATAGAAAGTATGCAGGCTATCCTCGGCGAATATATAACTTACCTGGGGCCAAGGGCGGGCAATTTCCTAAATGGCGCAGTAAGCGAATTGATATTTATTGCCGTAGTAACCGTTTGGTTCTCGGTAATATTCCGATTTCTGACTGACGGGCGCCCGAAATGGGAAGCGGCGCTGGCCGGAGGCTTTTTTACCGCAGTTTTATTCTCGTTTGGAAAAGTAATTTTAAAATCGCTTTTATCCTTAAGCAATATCAGCAACATCTACGGCGCTTCTGGCTCAATGGTGCTTATTCTGTTATTTGTGTTTTACTCGTCGCTGATCTTTTATTATGGCGGATGTTTTATAAAAGCAATGAGCGATGATCTTAAACTTCCGATCAGGCCAGTTAAGGAAGCGTTTAGATACCAGGTTCAGGAAGTTTTTCCGGAAGAACAACCCTAGATATTGCCCGCAGAAGTCTCTGCTTTTCTTTTCCGGTATTTGGCGAAATTAATCAGCATTACACTTATCAGAATCACCGCAAGGCCTGCTATCTGGAGCCAGGATATTTCCTCTCCGGCAAATAAAACTCCTAGCAGTACCGCAACAACCGGATTTACATAGGCATAGGTGCTCACCTGTGTAGCTGGTCTCACCTTTAAAAGCCAAACATATGCGCTAAATCCGGCAATCGAACCCATTATCACTAAATAAGCTAAGGCCCACCATGCCTCACTACTTACAGAAGCGGGTGAAAACTGAGCGGGTTCACCCATAATCAAGCTTCCTATACTGAATGCCGCACCGGCCGAAAACATCTGCCAGGTGGTATTTACTATGGCCGAACTTTCCGAATTATAATATTTGGAATACAACGAGCCGCCGGCCCATGATGCCGCGGCGAGTGTAACTAAAAGCAAACCGCCAGCTTCAACGCTGGTCTCGCCTGAAAACAAGGACCCAATGCTTTTGTAAAACAGCAGGGCGATACCAAGAAATCCAATAAGAAGCCCGGTAATAGTAGCTTTGCTGTTTAAATTCTCTGACCATTTCGGCTTGTCGAGCAACACAAACCACAGGGGTGACGACGACACCATAATAGCTACTACCGCACTCGGCATATATTGCTCAACCCATATCACAGCACCATTGCCGATAAATAATAGCAATAGCCCGCCAATCGCAGCATGCTTGATCTGGCTACCGGTGAACAATTTCTCTTTTTTATATACGCACCAGATCAGCATAATCAACGCAGCCAGAAAGAAACGTAAACCGCCAAGAATGAACGGCGGAAAATCATGAATCGCTTTTTGGATAAAAAAATAAGTAGAGCCCCACACAATGTAAACAATGGCAAACGCCAACACGACATTAATGGTTGATACAGATTTTTGATTTACCGATGAATCTTGAATCATATTTTTTAATGACCGCAAAAATAAGCCATGAGGTGTGGCCGATTAACAAGCGGATGTCAATTTAGAACAAAAAGCTAAAACCGGACTTGTTTTCTATGGAAGTTAAGCCAGCTTCCTTGGATCGTCCTTTGAGAATTCACGGATCCTGTAACAATTCATTGCCGTAATTCCAAGCTTGTCTATAAGGCGGTAATTTGCTATAGCCCCAACAGCAGCGCCGATTACCGGAATTAATTGCGCCATTTTGGCCAGATCGATATAGTCGCGGTACTCTTGCTGAAAAGTGCGCCAGTCGAAATCCTGCACATTGGCAGGAAGCTTTTCCAGATAAGCGTCCCATTCAGATACATAAGAAAATACCTCCTTCTGACGTTTTCGACTGGAAAAAGCCAGCTGGAAGACGTAAAGTAAATACAATCGCTCGCGATAGTCGGCTGCATTATAACCATACAAGGCCGCTATCTCGAAAAGAAGTTTTATTTTTATACCCAATAATAAAGGAAAATCAGCCAGCCCCAATAATATTCCGCCAGCTCCGGTTACTGCCCCTTCAGCAGAAGCGGTTTTTTTATAAATTTCTATTTGCCTTTTCACGAAAGCTTCACGATATTGTAAAGAGGCGCTTTCCAAGGGTTTCGAACTGGTGTAAGTCGATCCGAAAAGCACCACCTGTACCATTTTTTGGATGGTCACCGTAATTGCATGATGCACTTTGTCAGGAATAACATTGTTAATCCTGGTCTGAATTTTCTTTGAAAGGATATCGGCAAAAGAGGGATCTTTAATCATAGCCTTCTGCCAGATTTCAAGTTCAAAGCGTACTTGTTTCTCGTAAATATCCATAGGGTGCTAATATTCGTTAGAACTTAGATATACTAAAATGTTACCTAATATGTTTATTTCTGTTAGAATCTAATGAGCAATTTATACTTTTGATAAGCAATCTGAGATGAAAAAAATATTTTTTTTGCTGCTTTTATCCGGCCTTTCGATTACAAGCTTTGCCCAATACGGACGATTGGAACCTCTTCGACAGGGCGATAGCACCCATCTGGTTCTACGTACCCCCCAGGAAACCTTAGAAAAATTAGCTGCCAGCCCTGATAAAGAGATCAGAAAAACGGGATCTCAAATAGAAACAGTTGAAAGGCAGCTTGAATTATGGCGCTCTATTTATCTCACAGGTAGAATGCCCAGCAGAGACTTGTCTTATTTTGTGAAAATTTTGCAGTCCCTCGCGAAGAAAGGGATAGGTGTAAATTATTATACCCGCGAAGCGATGATCTACAGCACCTCTCCTCCTGGTGGTGCATATTGATAAGAAATTTAATAATAGAAATAAAAAAACCGGCGGTGCCGGTTTTTTTATTTCTTAACGGTTATAACTTCCTGTTGCTCTATTATTTCGATTAGCGCCGCCACCGCCTGTTCCGCGATTATTTCCAAATCCAGGATCTTCCTTTGCTTCGGAAACTAATATTCTCTGGCCATAATAATCTCCGCCATTCATATTTGCTATGGCTTCCTTCGCTTCAGCGTCATTCGGCATTTCAACAAAACCAAAACCGCGGCTCTCGCCAGTTTCGCGGTCCTTAATAATTCTTATAGATTTCACATAACCAAAATCGCCAAAAACCTCTTTTAATTCCGACTCTTCCACTTTTGTGGGGAGTCCTTTTATAAATATCTTCATTAATGCTTTAAAATTTCTACAAAGGTACGATTTGGACCTCTGGAAAATGTAATGCGAATGTTAGCTTATTGATAAACAGCTACCGTTCCCACCTCGAATTCGCATCCCTCCTGTCGAGTATCCTGCTTTTAAACGATCTTTTCGAGTCAGTACTTTCATCGATATTGATTGCACCATGTTTATCCATAATGCTTGCAGCGCTTTCCGCCTCATCCATAGAAGAAGTATGTACTGTAACTACACAGCCGGTTTTGGCCGCCTCAGAATATGCCCTGGCATCATCATCATTCCCAAAAACCGATTTAAACCAATTGGTTACGCTGTGATCTTCGTCATTCATCTCACCTTCACGGTATTCTGTTGCGCGACTCGAAATCTCAATCTGGTTTCTCTTAAACTGGTTATCCAAAAGATATTCTACAGCAGCCTGTCCCTGGTTTGAGTGCTCAAAAACTCCAACCACCGTTTGCGGTCGTCCCCTGTCGGATACCTGCCGTTGAGAGGAATTATCTCTATAACGAGAGTCGGATGAAACGTTCTCGTGATATTGGCTTCTTTGCTGTTGTACGAAACCTCCTGTAAGGCCCGCAAAAGCATGTTGCACGATATCCTCAACGCGGGTACTTGTCCTGCCCTTTTCGTAGGTAGGAAGCTCTGTCAGCTCGTTAGCCATTACACCTGGAAATGTAACATTATGATACGCTTCCTGTATCTCAGCAACACTCAACGGTGCTAGTACCTTCCTTTCTTTAAGGTGCATTTCATTTCCCTCAAGATCTAAAACCATGTAAAGCACTTTTTCTGACTCTTTATCAAAAAGCAGGTCGTTTACTTTTCCAAGAATCCGGCCCTGCCCGTTTTTTACTGTCCAGCCTCTGATATCATATTCATTTTTTGCGACCTCGAACTTACTGTTGCCCAGTTCTTTTAATCTTATATGCTCGGAGTTAGAGTGGTTCGACATAAAGTTTTCTTTAGGTGATAGATGTGATTAAACTTTTATAAAATAGCGGAGCGACATCGTGAAAACTCGCAAGAGTCTCATCCTGATAATAATTTACATATAAATAATACAAGACGGCCGCGATAATTAAAATGATGATGAGCCAAAGCAACCAGGGACTTCTCCTTTTGCGCTGTACATGCAGTTCTGCCATAACAATAAGTTTTAAATAGGTTATTGTATAACACCTTCGGGTTGTATAAGTTTTTTGTGATCTCAATTAGTATCGCAGCAAACAATTTTGCCCCAAAAAACATTGATGAAAATCATGAATGAATCTTTTGAAATAAACGCCGAAATATCCTCTGGGAAGAAAACCTTCGACGTAAAGCCAGAAAATGGAGGTTACTCTCTGATTGAGTCGGGAAGCATTGCAGCAGTTATCAAACAAAAAAACGGTCGCTGGACTTTTACAACAGGCAGTTACAATGAACAGGATGCCCAAATAATCGGGAAACTGATAGATAGCCATAAGCCTGACTGATAATTATGAAGTTAATACGTTACGGACCCGCTGGAAAAGAAAAGCCGGGAATTTTAATCGACAATAAACGTTACGACACCTCGGCACTGACTAAAGATTATGATGAGGCATTCTTTGAGTCTGACGGACTAAATCGACTAAAACGTTATTTGCACACCAGCACTCAACTTCCGGAAATATCAGACGATCTGCGCCTGGGCTGCCCAGTGGCCCGTCCGTCCAAGATAGTTTGCACAGGCTTAAATTACCGCGACCATGCGCTGGAAATGACACAGCCCCTTCCTACCGAGCCTGTTCTTTTTTTGAAAGCCACCACCGCCATCACCGGCCCGTATGATGACATCATAATTCCGAAAAATTCTGTAAAAACCGACTGGGAGGTGGAGCTGGCTATTGTAATTGCCCGGAAGTGCTCATATGTTGAAGAAAGCAGAGCGATGGAATATGTGGCCGGGTTCATGCTCCATAACGATGTCTCTGAACGGGAGTTCCAGTTAGAGCGAAACGGAACCTGGGTTAAAGGTAAGGGTTGCGACACCTTTGCACCTCTTGGGCCTTACCTGGTAACTCCTGACGAAATCATCAATATCAATAACCTCCGGCTTTGGCTCAAAGTAAACGGAAAGATCATGCAGGATTCAAATACGTCTTCGATGATCTTTAAAATCCCCTTTATTGTGGCTTACATAAGCCAGTTTATGACATTGTTGCCCGGAGATATAATTTCTACCGGCTCACCATCGGGTGTAGGTAAGGGACAGACACCGCCATTTTATTTGAAAGATGGCGATGCAGTAGAGCTTGGCATTGACGGCCTGGGGGAATCAAAACAAACCTTAAGAATGCATCCATCTCAAGTATCTTGAGGGCACATAAAACCTGTTCTGTTCTCGATTGTATTTATATTATGGTAACAAAAGAATTTGAAATGTTTTATTTCGACGATAAAACATTTATAAGCTTATGCAAGCAACTGGAAAATGAATTAAAAGCCCTGGCGCTTTTCAGTAATGATAATGCAAACGATCTGCGGCTGGTTTATCAGAAGTTTGAATTGTTTCTTACTGTTTACCACCACAGCAGAAAAAGGGAAGACATCGATTACAAAGTGGATACGCGTATGGAGATTGCTTCGGAAATCAATCAAATAGCCGAAAGCTACGACGAGTCGGAAGTTACCGACGATTATCGCTCAGAATATTTCACATCTGCTAAAGAAAAACTGGAACGTGTTATAGAAGACATTATTTACCAGATTACTATGCGGAATCTGGCACCCGCGCAATCCGAAAATATCGAGGAACAGAAAGAGGACTTTTAAAATATCATGCCACTATCCACCACTGCCGACTCGCAAATATAAGTGGGCACTATTCCTGTAGTCGTCATACTCGTTTCAGCGTCTTTTTGGAGGGTATTTCCCGAAAATACCAGCACGGTATCCAGGCCGAATTTATTCCCGCCGAGAATATCGGTGTAAAGAGTATCGCCCACCATTACTATTTCCTTTTTCGAAATTGGCCGGTATTCACGGATCAGATCGTAGGCGAACATGAACATCTGAGAATCGGGCTTACCAAACCTGATGAATTCCCGGCCCACAATATTCTCAATCATCCGTGCAACCCCTCCAATGGCTATCGAAACATCGTTTTTATTCACCGGGTAAGCATAATCAGTATTTGCTACAATAGCAGGGATGGGCCTTCTCCTAAGCAGATTAACCACCAGATTAAGATCTCTGAACCAGTCAAAACCTTCGTCGTCCAAAAACACCAGGGCGTTCACCTTTTCGATATTACTTTCGTTGATCGCGCTTACAGGCAGGGTATGCAGCCCAGAGCTATCAATATAATGCGCAGAATTTTCGGTACCTAAGTATGCCACTATACCGTCGTGAACTTTTAAGTCGAGGTACTCTTTCGCCAACATGCCGGAAGAAACAATTCTTTCGGACGACACAGCCTTTAACCCCAATCTGTGGTAAGAGTCGGCCAGTTGAGCCGGACTGCGTGACGCATCGTTTGTAACAATATAATATTCCTTTTTCTGAGATTCGATATATGAAAAAGTGTTTTCTATCCCCGGCAGGAGCCCTTTATAGTTTTTTAAAACACCAAAGGCGTCGAAAAACACCACTTCGTACTTGTCAATTATAGATTTGAAATTGTCGATCTTAAGCATTTATAATTTAACATCCTAAGTTAAGGTTTTTCAACCCTAAACATCTCTAAAAAAGATAGAATAGCGGGAAGTCTTTGGTTTTTGATTAAAATCCGCAGTTTTGGTTTATTATTTCGAAATTTTAAGAGAATCGATCAGCTTATCAGCATCAAAATCTCTGTCGACCGAAGGTAAATAAATATCAAAAGCTTCTGACTGTAATTTTTTTGCATACTGCTCACTGAAAAAATAGTTCCCATCTTTCATTACATAGTTAAGGATAAAAAATCGGTACGCCTCTTTTAAAAACCTCACTTCGTTAGCACTTAAGGGATTCACCTGGTGATATTCCTGTAAAAATATGATAAACCTGTCTTCATTCAGAGTATCTATCACATAGCTGAAAACCGTTCTGTCGCCCACATCAGATACCACTCTACTGAAGAAATAGAAATCCATCATCCTGGAACTAATTCTGAACCAATCATAATCCCACCGTGAATACAGTTCGTAATCTTTAGTAATAGAGAAGTTCCCGATGTTCCAGTCGATGAATACCGGAATACTTTCAAAAGAACCTGCATTAAGCTTTAACCGGTTTTTCAGGAACAATTCGCAGTGATATTTCAGATAATCGGCCTGAAGCCGGCTCCCAAACTGCTTTTCATTGCGGCTAATCTGAGTCATTAGCGTTTGGATATCTGTGCGCAAAGTTTTTGACGATTTTGGAATAACGTTCTTCAACCGCGAACAGGCCTTATGAAAACGGCCAATCTGCTGTCCGAATTTTCGTATGTGATGTTCTTCCAGACGTCGCGGAAAACGCTCCATCACCCGCGACGGATTGTAAAACACTACCCATGCATCGGTTTTACCTTGCCGGTAACGATAAGTGTACACCCGGTTATTCTTGAGCAGCGATTTTGCCAGTAAATTCTCAAAAGGGTAAAGCAGGTTATTTGATAAGGTCTGTATAATTCGGTGATCTTCCCTGAAATGTTCAAACTTACCGAAGTTAGACAGCTTAGCGATGATGATATCCTCATCTTCAAATGTAATCCGGTAAACATGATTGGTTGATACTTGAGCGCTGATGTCTTCTATTTTACTGATAACTTTTGATACATCATAGCCTTCCCAGGCCTTTTTGATTATCGCGGAAAAATCCATTTAGTGCAAATTATTCTTAAAGGTGTGACTCAACTATTAAATAGTTTTCTTGAAAAATTGATTTAGATAATTTCGAAATACCGCTTCAATTCCCAATCGCTGACATGCTTTGAGAATTGCCGCCACTCCCACAACCGGGTATTGCAAAAGTGCTGAACAAAATCGTCGCCGAACAGGTTGGTGGCGATATCCGAATCTTTCATGGCGGTTGTGGCTTCGAACAAATTGGAAGGTAAATTTTTATGCTCCTTATTGGCGTACGCATTTCCAACCGTTCCCGGACTATCTAACGAAAGCTTGTTTTTAATTCCGTAAAGGCCCGAAGCGAGCGCTGCGGCCATAGCCAGGTAAGGGTTGGTGTCCGAACCGGGCACCCTGGTCTCAATTCTAGTATATTTATCGCTTGTATTAATCACTCTAATGGCTGTCGTTCGGTTCTCTATCCCCCAGGTAACAGTTGTTGGCGCCCAGGCACCTTCCACCAAACGCTTATAGCTGTTAACCGTTGGCGCGTACATTGGTAAAATATGTGGCAAACAATGAAGCTGTCCAGCAAGGTACTGTTTCATAATATCGCTCATTTTGTCGGGGTCGGCAGGATTAAAGAACTGGTTCTTTCCTTCTTTTTTATCCCACAGGCTTTGGTGAATGTGGCCGCTGCACCCCGGCAAACTACCGTTCCACTTAGCCATAAATGAGGCCATCATTCCATGCTTATATGAAATTTCTTTCACGGACGTTTTTAACAACACCGCCTGGTCGGCAGATTGTAACACATCATCGTGTTGTATGGCAGCCTCGTATACACCCGGACCCGTTTCGGTATGCAGGGCTTCAATTGGTACATCGAATTTTCGCAAAAGCGTAAACAGATCATCATTGTAATCATTGTAAAGCGAGGGCCGGATTATCGAATAGCCATGCATTCCGGGGCTAATGGGCTGGATTCGGACATATTCTTTCTCTTCTAATGACTGGGGGGTTTCCTTAAAGTTGAACCACTCAAATTCCTGGGCAAACTCCGGATGAAAACCTAGTGCATTACAATCTGCGGCCATCCTTTTTAAAAGCGTCCGCGGGCAAGCCGCATGAGCGGACACCGAGTTACTAAAGTCGGCAAGAAAGAATGGAAGACCATCTTGCCAGGGAATGGTTCGAAAAGTAGAAAGATCTATTGAACATAATTGATCCGGGTAGCCGCTATGCCAGCCTGTTATTTTAGAATTGTCATAAAGAACATCCGCACTATCCCATCCAAAAACCACGTCACAAAATCCATATCCGCTTTCCAGGCCCTCCAGAAATTTCTTTCGGTGTATTACTTTTCCGCGCAGAACCCCATCTATATCAGCGAAAGCAAATTTTATTCTCTCGATTTTGTTATCATCCAAATATTTAATAATCTGAACTTTATCCATATAGCTGCCAATGAATGCTGGCGTGTTAAATATAACGTAAACTTCGTCTATAAAAAACGTTCTGCGTACAATTGGTTTAGATGTAAGCAGAGATTTTACAATATTTGCAAAATCTGGCTGGTAATCAATGGACTATTTATTTATCTACGGAACTTTACTAATGCAGGAAAATCCCTGGGGGATGTATTTGTCTCAACAAAGCGAGATGGTATGCCAGGCAAAATTAAGCGGTTTTTTGTACGATGCAGGAGAATACCCCGGGGCTATTTATGTGCCGGAATCCGACTCATATATATACGGCTCGGTAATGACCTTACAGAACCCGGATGAAGCGCTGAGAATTATGGATCAATATGAAGGATTCGGTTCTGAAGAATCGCAGCCAAACGAGTTTATACGTAGAAAATTAGCAGTAAAAAGCGATATCGGGCCACTTACTTGCTGGGTTTACTTGTACAATTGGTCTACGCAGGGTCTGTCACGAATCAACAGCGGCGATTATCTTAAATTTCGTTTTGAAAACACATAAAAAATCCCCTGACAAACGCCAGAGGATTTAAATATATTGTTCTGTACAAACTAGGCTTTTACAGACTTTACTGTTTTTATAATACGTGCTGCAACTTTGTAAGGATCTGCAGCTGAGTTTGGACGACGATCTTCCAGATAGCCTTTCCATCCCCATTTAGGTACCTGGACAGGGATACGAATAGAGGCACCTCTATCAGATACTCCGTAAGAGAAATCGTGAATAGATGCAGTTTCGTGCTTACCCGTTAAACGCAAGTGATTGTCGGCACCATAAACATCAATATGTTCTTTAACAACCGGACGGAACGCTTCGCAAACTTTTTTGAAGACTTCCTCACTTCCCGCTGTTCTTAAAAGAGTATTAGAGAAGTTAGCATGCATACCAGAACCATTCCAATCTAACGTACCTAATGGTTTACAATGCCAGTTAATTGATACTCCGTATTTCTCACCAATTCTTTCCAGCAAATAACGGCCAATCCAGATCTGATCGCCTGCTTCTTTTGCACCTTTAGCAAAAATTTGGAATTCCCACTGACCGGCAGCAACTTCAGCATTGATACCTTCCACATTTAAACCTGCTTCAAGGCACACATCTAAATGCTCTTCAATAATATCTCTTCCATACGCATTTTGCGCCCCTACAGAGCAATAATACGGCCCTTGAGGTGCTGGATATCCATTTGTCGGAAAACCAAGAGGCTTGTTCGTTTCAATGTCCCATAGGAAATATTCTTGCTCAAAACCGAACCAAAAATCATTATCATCATCTTCAATTAACGCACGGCCATTACTTTCATGTGGAGAACCATCTGCATTCAATACTTCGCACATTACCAAATAACCTTCTTTACGTTGAGGGTCTGCACAGATATAAACAGGCTTCAAAAGACAATCAGAAGAACCGCCAAGTGCTTGCTCGGTTGAAGAACCATCAAAGCTCCACATCGGACAATCTTCTAACTTACCGCTGAAATCTTTCTCGATTTTTGTTTTGCTACGCAGGCTTTGCGTTGGTTTATAACCATCAAGCCAAATGTACTCTAGTTTTGCTGCCATTTTTTAGTGTTTGGGATAATCAGGTTGCAAATTTGCATTAAAAAATTAAATATTCAATGATTAATGGCACGAAATTATAATAATGTTTGATTTTTTTTAAAAAAACTTGATAATTTTTTAAAATATCCCAATTAATGCATAGAATGTATTTTTCCAAGGCTCAAAAAAACCATTTATAAACTTCTTACCATTGGTCGGGATAACGAGAAAAAAGAACCCCCAGAAAAAAAACCACAAAAAAAAGGCAAACTGTTAGCTTTTAACGGTTTGCCTTTTATCTAAGCAATTTCTGCTTAAAACAAGTTTTTGCTGCTGATTTCCTTGTCTATAGTGATAAATCCTGGATATTCGATTTTCTTATTTCCGAAATCCAAAGTCGGTTTAATCTTAATGGTAACGTTTCCCTTTCTCTCCTTTGTTTCGTCGCCCGAACCAATAATGAAATCGTACACCGCATCCATAGCCTTATCATCAGATAGAACTTCATACACATTCGAGTTAATATGCACCGGCACGGTGAAGGTCCCTCCGTGCGGACTAACAGCGATCTTTTGATTAACGAAGCCGCCGGCTATTTCCCGGTTTTTAACGAGAACCTTATACTCAAACTGGTTTATCGCCGCCAACCGGTCGCTTGGATTATTTATTACCAGGTTGACACGCCCACGCAAGGGAACGTTCTTTCTTAGCAAAGCCAGGGCAATACGGGGCATTTTTATAAGATCAACCTTATCCTTACCCAAAAACTCTTTTACATTTACGTTAGCTACTGTTATACTATCAACAGAGCTGATTTCGTACTTACAATCCTCCAGAGCTTTGATCTGACTGACCTGCTTGTTTAGTCCGGTGCACCCGAAAAAAGGAAGAATTGCTAAAGCCAGGAATGCTATTTTCTTCATCGTGTGTGTGTTTTAACCATAACGTATGAATTAATAGAAAGCGTACGTATGCCGAAATTGTTTCGGAAGAAGACCCTGAAAAACAAAGGTTTCGGACGCCGGTTCGCTTTCCCATGTCCGGTCAATGTCTGCTCTGTGTTATAATTAAAAAAATCCTAGGATTTCCGAACCATATTGTATACTTTAACGTACAAAATCATAGTAATTTAGCAATAAAACATGCCAGAAAATAAGATAACGATACTTTACGTGGATGATGAGGAGAATAATCTTGTTTCATTCAAAGCTAATTTCCGCATTAAATACAATGTACTCATAGCCTTAAGCGGCGACGAGGCGATCAGGATTATGCAGTCTAAGCATGTAGACATCATCATCACAGACCAAAGAATGCCCAACATGACCGGCGTTGAATTTTTGGAGAAAGTACTTGAGGTGAATCCCGACCCTATGCGCATTCTTTTAACCGGGTATGCAGACATGAGCGCTGTGGTTGATGCGGTAAACAAAGGCAAAATTTTTCATTATTTATCCAAACCCTGGAACGAAGAAGAGTTGGACATGACAATAAAACGTGCTTACGACGTTTACCAGGAAAGGATTAAGATCAAAGAAATGAATGAGAAACTTGTTGTATCGAACGATCAGTTTGAATTTCTTTTGAGACAGAAGCTTCTTTCATAATCATCAGGAAAAAAATCTACAGTTTTCTTGCAGCGACGATAATACCTCCGGACTTAAGGGCTTGTCGAATAAAAACTTGACTGAATCATAGCTTTTCATTGCCCCCATATCTTTTTTGTTCATAGAAGATGTAAACGCCACGATGTAGTATTTTTCCCTCACTTCGAAAGGCAGTTTTTCGAACTCTTCGACAAATTCGACACCGCTCATTATCGGCATCAGGATATCCACTAAAACAACGGTGGGTGTTTCTCCTTCAATAGAATTCGTTTTCTTAATATAATCCAGAGCGTCAGAAGCCCTTAAAAAGCTTTTTATTTTATTGCCAACCCCTGCATGCCGCACCAACTTTTCCGCTATGAAACAATCTAACTCGCTATCGTCAACAATTATAAAATTTACTTTCTTGTTTTCCATTTATTTATTAGGTATTGTAACTTTAAACACGGCTCCATCGCCCAGCACTGAACTTACTTTGATACCACCATTTAACTTTAATAAGGCATCTTTTACATTGTATAAGCCAAAACCTGATCCTGCATCCTGAGTACTTGCCCTAAAAAACAAATTAAATATCTCATTCAGGTAGTTTTCAGGGATACCGATACCATTATCCTTAACGTAAATGGTAGCCTGCCCTTTAGCCACTTCGATATTTAACTCAATCCATTTATTTTCGTTTTCCTGTTTTTGATACTTTATAGCGTTTGATAACAAGTTGTTAAGGATGAGCCTTAAAGTAATATCGTCACACCAAAAGGGTTCTTGCTGATTTATATTAACATTGAAATCAACCTTATTTGCTGAAATATTACCCTGGTGGATGTCTCTTAAATCTGTTACAATCTGCTCAAGATCGATTTCTTTTATCCGGAGCTCTCCTCTTTGCAGCGTATAATAGTCGTGCATACTTAGGATAAAGGTATCAAGCTTCTTCACCGAGTTTTCCATCAGAGCAAGCATCTCTTTGATTTCGGTTAGGTTATCTAAATGCCGTACCACTTTTATGGCTCCCATTACTCCCGATAGGGGTCCCCGTATGTCATGACTTACGCTGTAGGCGAATTTATCCAGCTCATTGTATGCCTTTTGAAGCTCTTCATTTTTAATTGCCAGCAAGCTGTTGGCGGTAAAAAATTTATGAGATTCTTCAATAGCAGAAATGATGTCAGCATCCGTCCAGGGCTTTTTAACATACCGGAAAATATGCCCTCTGTTTATCGCGTTGATTACTGCTTCGATATCAGAATACCCGGTAATAAGGATCCGGATGGGATGAGGAAACCAACTCCTGATCTCTTCAAAAAACTCCACACCGGTCTTATCTGGCATCCGCTGATCGCAGAATATGATGCGTATATCCGGATGTTTAGTCAGAATTTCAACTGCCTGAGACGTATTTTCGGCAACCAGGATGTTATAATCCATCCTAAACGATGCCTTAAAGCCTACAAGGTTGTTAAGCTCATCATCAACATACAGAATTTTAATTTTTTCGGGCATTTTAAGCTGAATTTACAATGGCTTTAAGACTATGTTGCTAAACTTCGAATCCACTATCAATTCTTTCGCTTGTAGAAAAGGTGTCATATGCTTATAAATAGAAGATGTCTTTTGTTATACCGGAACGAAAATACTTAAGTTTCAGATATTTTATTCATTATGGGCAAATCTATTATAAATTCCGTCCCCTGGCCTAAAAGTGAATCTACCCGGATATGTCCGTTATGTTTTTTGATAGTATTATAAGCGATGGACATTCCCAAACCCGTCCCTTCACCAACATTTTTCGTCGTGAAGAAAGGTTCAAATATCTTTCTACTGGTATTTTCATCCATTCCGGTACCGTTATCAGAAATATGAATATAGATACTTTCTGAATCAGATCTGGTGGTAATTTTTAATTCACCCTCTCCGGCTCCTTCGCCAAGCCTTGCAATTATGGCGTGAGTAGCATTGGAAATGATATTTAAAAATACCTGATTTAATTTTCCCGGATAACACTCGATCTTGGGAAGCTCTGCATAGGCTTTGGTAACCTTTATCCCGTTCAAAAGATTATTCGCAATAACGAGTGTTGATTCAATACCCTCGTGAATATCTGCAATCTTTAAATCGTCTTCATCTAATCTCGAAAAAACTCTAAGCCCCTTCACAATCTCCGCTGTTCTTGAAGCGCCTTCATTGATTCCTTTTAACAGATGTGAAATTTCGATCTTAAGATAATCGTAATCAATTTCTTCTTTATAATCTTCAATCTGCTTCTGTTTTTCCTCTACCGTAATACCCGACATACTCAGATTCTCCATAGTAGAAATAGCATCGATCAGAATATTTACATCGCGCTGGAGCGGGGCAACATTCGATGTGACGAAGTTAATCGGGTTATTTATCTCATGGGCAATACCAGCCGTAAGCTGACCAAGCGAAGCCATTTTTTCAGATTCAACCAATTGTATCTGCGCCTGCTTCAAATCGTCTAACGTAGTATTCAATTCCTCATTGGATGCCTCTAACTCCACAGTGCGCTCTTTTACTTTTTCTTCGAGAACTACATTTTGTTCGCGGATAATCCGCTCGTTTTCTTTGGCGATAGCCAGAGCCTCAGCTTGTGATGCTTCTTTTTCTTTTTTGAGAATATTGATTCTGTCTGCAAGACCGAAGGAAAGTAAGGCCATTTCGATTATAGACGCAGCCTGCATGGAATAGCTAGTGAAGGTGTTGTAAGGAAGAACCCCATAATCTTTCAAAGCAAAGATTATGGCTCCTGCTAAAAGAATCGACCAGGAAGAAAACACAAATCGACCGGGCCTGTACCCATTCTTCATTACAATATACGATACGACTAGAATACTGATCGCAAAAATACTAGTAGTAATCTGCATCAACTGAAAGCCAAATTGCTCCAGGCCGAAGCAGGTAACTACAAAGGCTATACTAAGAAGAAACATAATTACATACAGAACAATATGCGATCGCCTGGCATTCTGCTTCGTATGAAGGAACTTCTGGGTAAATAATAGCGCAGCAATGCCGCTGATACAACCAAAAAGAATAACACTCTTGACTTCAAACGCCGGATTATTTGGCCATAAGTATTGAAATGTAAACCCTTTTATTCCGAGTTGGGTTAGTCCTACGGAAGCAACATAGATTACATAGTAAATATAACTCCTATCCTGAACGGAAAAGAAAATGAAAAGATTATATAAAAACATTATCACTACCGCCCCCAGAAATATTCCTGAAATGGAGTTCTCCTTACTAAGTCCCTCCCAAAGCATAGTGGCGGAGCTTACAGAAATAGGTAGAATAAGATGCTCTGCACTCTTAATCCGCAAATAATACGTCCGGCTTTCATTTTTCGGCAAATCCAGATTGAATATATAATCGGGATGTTGATACCTCCGTTTTTTAAACTCAAGTATCTCTCCCATTAAAACCTTATTGTACGATCCGTCTGGCTCTGGCAAATAAAGTTCTACTTCATCTAGTATAGGATATGCGATATGTAAGAGTGCATTCTGAATGTTGCTTTCGTTTGCAAGAGTAAACCGCAGCCAAACACTTGTTGAAGATATCCCTAGATTAGGTACATCCTGCATGTTTTTTTGGAAATCGTTTGAGGCTTTAACCTCCTCAAATGTCATCTCCTTCGAAGATTTAAGCACCCAAAGATCCTTTCCAAGCAACTTTATTCCTGTTGCGTCAGAAAGTATTGTAGTGCCTTTGACGTTAGCAAACCATAACAAAAGAACAATTACAAAACCAGAATACTTTTTCATACTATTTGTACGCCGACACGATTACCAAATTGATTGAGCAAAGAAAACAGGCGTTGTGATCTGCCTTCTTAAGACTTTCTCTAAAAATATCACAGTCCGTATGCGTAATATAACCTTTCTCTGCAGCTTCGTTCAGAATTACCTCAAACCATAGGTATTCGTTTGCCTCGCTCAATGATCTCAAAATCACGGGAAATAACTCTATCTTAATATCCTTGTATTGCAACTCCGACAGATAGGTCGTAAGGTTACGAGCAGAGACTCCATTTTTTACTTTAACTTCAGTCAGATAATCACTGACCTTCTTTTCAATTAGAGTGTGACCAATATAAAACGACAAACTTCGCCAATCTGTTTCAACAACAACCAAAGGGCAATCTCTGCCAAGTACTCTATGAATCTCTCCTAAAACCTTTTCAGGTTCGTCAAGATGTTGTATCATTCGTTCGGTTCTCACACCGGTCACTGACTCAGTCTCAAATGCAAGTGGATAAGCTTCGGAAAGAACAAAGTCAACATTCTCTTTGCCAGCAGCTGACTGGCGCGCTCTTTTCAACATACTAGGATCGTGATCGATGCCTACAATTTTGGCATCTGGCCTCAATTCGGCCAGCCGGGCTACGTCAGAGCCAGTGCCGCAACCGAGATCTAGTATTAACCCAGCAGGCGACGTTTTAAATAACGAGTAAGAAGATTCTTTAATACCTTTTAATATTTGACCTGTACTCTCTAAATATGAACTATCGTAATGTTTATCAGACATGCTTTTTGTATTCTATAGGAAATTAATGTCATTTTCATCAACTACACCCTTAAACTTACGAACATTATTCCTGGCATTAATAATTACCTCCTCTAAGCTCCAGTTTTCAAGGTTTTCTATCTTTGTTTCATAGTGAATAGTTATCTCCTTTCTTCGCAGTTCTTCTACACGAATAATATTTAGGTTTTCTCGTATTTTAAATATTGCCGCCTTATCCTCCTCGTGTGCTTTGCTTAATACCGGAACATCCTTTACCACCATGGTAGTAGCTAAGAGATCAAGTTTTGGATAATAAAATGTTCCTTGGTTCCCAACCCTCCCTTCAAGTTCCATACCTACACATTCGCCTGGCTTAATAGTATAAGGAGCACAAAGGGCAAACAAAGACTGCAGTCCAATCTGGTATGAAATAGCAACTGCCGCACGAATAAGGAAAATACTTCCAATTCCGTAACCAGCAATTTCTCTTGAATTCCAGAGACCGCAGAGTTCACCGGTACCGCTTTCTGCATATTCTCCTATTATATCATAAATAGAAGGGTCTATCGCCCCGGTAGCTTCTTCAATAGGAAGGGGCGCACTCCCTCCTGCAACGTGCACCCGCGCTCCCCCATAAACCTTTTTTCTGTCTAAAGACTCTACAATTAATACAAATGCGGCAGGATTTTTCACCCACTCATTTTTGGCAGAGGTAATTTTTGTAATCCCAATACTAGTTAAAACGTGTGCATGTCCTTCGACAAACAACCGGCAGGCTTCCGGGTCGTCGATCGCCCTGAATGCCCGAAGTCTGACTACAGGTTTTTCCTTATTTAAATTAACTTCCATTTATATGCATAAAATGCAATTCAAAGCAATATACAAACAGCTTATCAATTCTCATATTGTTTTATGGAGCTACTCAACTTATAGTTTGTATTGCTCTCAAAATCAGGGAGGGGAAATTCTGAGAAAAACCAACAAAAAACAGGTTATTCTACAACCACCGGTTGGTTAGGGTCTCGCAATTCATCTTTTTCGGCCAGCAAAATTGTTTCGAAAGTTAGTGGATACCCGGTTGGCTGGCAGTTATAAAGACCGATTTTCCCAAACAAAATCGACCGCGACACCATTGATTAGGCAATAAGCGCCACCATAAGCGTTTATATTAAAACAACATCTATGAAAAAACAGGCTTTTATAATATTTACTCTCATCATTTTTGCTCAACTCGCTTTCGCTCAAAATGCTGATGACATTTTGGGAAAATGGCAAAGCGCTCATGGTAGCGGACAGATCCAGATTTATAAAAAAGGAAATTTATATTATGGGAAGATTGTATGGTTACGTGAACCAAACGATGATACGGGAAAACCCAAACGGGATATCAAAAATCCATCTCAAAATTTGCGATCACGGCCAATAGTTGGCCTCGACGTGTTACACGGTTTCAGTTACAAAAACAAGGGAATCTGGTCTGATGGCAAGATTTACGACCCTAAAAGTGGAAACACTTATAATTGTCAGATGACGTTGCAGGAAAAGAATAAGCTGAATATCAGGGCCTATTTTGGAATAAGCCTCTTAGGAAAAACAGAAACCTGGACAAGGGTTGAATCTTAAACAAATTACCTCTACACACCGAATTTCCGTAGTCTTAGGCCAAATGACATTAAAAAATAACGCCCCAAACGGTTAGTCTGCCTGTCTACGATAATATTATCGTAGACATCTCTCACAAAACCGGTATTTTGATTAAGCAAATCGAAACCCTGAATTCTAAAAGTTCCTGCATTTCCTTTTAGAAAGCGGTATTCTATAAATACGTTTGCAATCGTTGGGTTCTTTATTGCTGAATTGCTAAACCCACTATTAATACGCTTCGAAACTTCATATCCCAGCGTTAAGTCTTTAAAGAAGTAATTTTCTCCCTCTAACTGAAATTCTACGGTATTGGTCTTTCTATCGGTAGAGCTTTCCTGTGAAAACCGGGTACTGTTTACAGAATATGAAGTTCTGAATTCCAGATCAACTATATCCTTCAGATCTATCCCGAATTCAAGCCCCTGATTAATCACCAGGTTTTGAGCGATGTTTCTTGATATTACCCCGTCTCTGCCAATAAAAGCAATGTTATTATTAAAAGACGCTCCGCCATCCCAGGTAATAGTGTACTTTCTTTCAGAAAATGGCTTCGAATAAGCATAATTACCTCTCAAACTGTAAAAACCATCCGTGTTAGTATAACTGGTGAGCTGATTAGAGGTATTATCTACCTGAACCTTGGTAGTCACGATTTTATTTTGCGTCCGACTAAACTCAAGATTTGTGTACAGGGTGTGCCCCGATTTCCAATCAGACTGGTTATACTCCATATTTAGGCCATGCACGAACTCCGGCTTTAAGTTAGGGTTACCAGTAACCGTATTCTGCAAGTTAGAGTTGTCTGTAAGCGGTTGCAACTGGTTAAACCCTGGCTGATTATTACGGCCATTATAATTTACAGAAAGAGATTTTTGCTTATTGAAGCGGTACACGAAGCGCGCAGTAGGAACAAGATTAATGGTTTTGTTATCAGTACGTAATCCTTTATTAATATTCTGACCTTCCAACTGTGCCTGTTGAGCCCCAAAACCCAGTGTATAGTTATACTTTTGATGAAGATACCTGTAATTTAAACTCAGCCTGTTAGTTGTAAACTGATATTCAAAATCGTTACTTAAGTTTGGATTTGGTATTGCCAGATCATTCTCCACATCTTCGGTATAACGGTTTGTTTTTGTATTCGATCTGCTCCAATTATAACTAAGTTCAACAAAAGACTGTTTACCGATTGGTTCCATATACGACAAATTAGAACTGGTTCTTATATTTTCGTTCGAATTATCGATCAACTGATATTGGTTCCTGGTCGAGTCGCGCCCAATACTATCGGTAATTATATAATCGTTTTGAACATCCCTTGACCCCTCTCCCGCATTATAGTTCACTGCAGCAAATAAACTTATATTCCGGCCCTTCTTTAAAAATTTATGATTCAGAAAAATATTTGTCCCTATGTTTCCGGATAAGGAGTTGCCAAATGAGCGGCTTGATCGCTCTGTGATCTCTTTTATATTTGTTTGATTGATAAAGGACGTACCTAAACTGGTATTAGCTGAATTATCAAAAGATCCATAGGGCGATATCTTAATATAGTTTAAGGTATCAAGTGTATATTCAAAATTTCCCCAGAAATTATGTCCGTTACTCCTGTTTGAATTATCACTTAGCCGATCTTCAAAGCGACCGAAGCCAAAATTCTGTGTATACTCAGATCCGAAAGTGTTATTATCCCGGTTTCTAAACGAGTACCCGCCATCTACCGAAACTTTTTCATTGAATTTGTTCCTGTAATTTACGCCGATGTGTTTTGAATCGGTAGTACCATCTCCTCCACCGCCGCGTAAATTGGTGTTATTCATGGTACCGTTAACCGAAATCTGCTGCTCGCCTCTAAAGAAATTTGCACGCATGCTGGCAAGGTATCTCTCTTGATTACCCATTCCACCCGTACCGCGGGCAAAATATCCCCTCTTTTTATCCTCGTCGATATTGATGTTAAGTATCTTCTCGGACTCACCGGTTTTTATTCCGGTTAATTTAGCCTGATCTCCATAGTCGTCAATAACCTGCAGGTTTTTTACAATGTCGGCCGGAAGATTCTGAATCGCCGTAGCTACATCAGCGCCGAAAAAATCCTTCCCGTTAACCCGTACCTTCGTGATCGGCTTGCCTTGCGTTGTAACATTACCGTCTTTATCAACAGCAACGCCGGGAAGCTTCTTCAAGACCGCATCTACCGACGAGCCTTCACGTACCGCAAATGATTTTGCATTGAACTCCAGGGTATCTTCTTTAATCTTTACTGGTGTAACTGCTGTGATAACCACCGCATTTAAATTGTTACTGGCCTCGCCTAACTTAATTGCCGGAATAATTATTTCCTTCACATCGGGAGAGAAGTTATAGGTCTTTATAAAGCTCTGAAAACTTATAAAAGAAGCGCTGAGAGTAAATTGGTTGGATTTAACATTTCTAAAAACATAACTTCCATCTGTATCAGCGATAGCTGCGATACTGTCTGCTTGAAATTTCAATCTGACGATGGCTCCGGTTAGCGGGAGGCCGCTGGAGTCCTGTACTACTCCTTTCACAAGATACTGAGCATTTGCCAGACTTATTTGAAAGATTATAAACAGGAGGAAACAGAACTTTTTCATTGGACCTAGTGTGTACCGCAAAATTAGGGCATCTGTTTCAAACTACTTGCAAAGTAATCAAGATGTTACTCCTTCCGTTATCAATTTCCCAACAAAACAAAGCCTAGCTTGATAAATTTTAAACAAACAAATATCAACACTAGCACTTCGCTCTAAGCAATGCTCAGCTGGCTTTGTTGTATTCTGCGTCGTAAATTATTTCCCTCAGGTTTTGTGGAGATAAAGGTTTGATATAATAACCGTTGAGACTACCATTGTTAATTCGCCGGTCAACACGTTCGATAGACGAAGAACAGAGATAATGGCGCGTGGTCTTGTGCAGACTTTTTTTCAGGATATCATATTGTTCCAGATATTGCCATCCGCTTAACCCCGGCATACGGAGGTCCAGCAAAAGAATATCCGGCAATGCAGCAGCGTTATTATAGTTTTTTCTCATGTACTTTAACGCATCAAAGCCGTTTGAGAAATCGATAAACCGATAAGAAGGGCAGGTTAAAAGAATGATTTTTTTATAAATATATCTGTCAAGGTCGTCGTTGTCAATAACTGCTATCAGCCCGTGGTTCATGCCCTGTTATACTGCTTAAGGCAAAAAAGGTTTACACATATTTTAGAACTTTTTGACGAATTTAAAGTTATCTATATATTAAAAAACATGTACCAATGAAGCTTAACGATTTCTTCAAACTCTCTGTTGATGAGCAGGTTGAAACTGCCTCAAAAGGAGAATTTTTAGGCGAAAGGGAAGCAAAGCCATACCTGATATTCCTGTTCAATATCGGCAACTTTTATGCGGAAATATTCTACGATGAAATAAAGAATAAAATTACCCGGGTAAAACCATTTAAGACAGTCCGCATCCTGGAACCCTATCTCGAAAAAATGGACATAGAACAACTGTATTAACCCCGCTTATAAACTACGGAGCCAGCCTATCACCCAGCCCACAAGAGCAATAACGATTAAAGCGATTGTAAAGCCTCTTAGATAGACAAGAGCTTTAGGGATTTTTTTATAGAAAAACATCATATTTCATAAATCGATGGATATTCCTACGAAAGTTTTCGACTTTTGTTTCCTACAAATACTATCTTAGACACCTATGCAGGATTTGATCAAGCTTAAAACACTTCAGAGCAATTACCAGGAAAAATTTGCCGTCGTATTAAAACTTCAGGAAGAACTGGGCATTTCAGGGAGTGAAACTACAGATTCTCCGGAATACCTAGTCGCCAAAGAAGAATGGCTTAAGGCTGGCAATGAATTAAAACTCCATCTTGAACAATACCAGTAATTTCAAAGTCAATATGGACGAACAAACTATTATTCCAAGGGATGACTCCGGCAAGGTTTACATACAAAACAATACAATGGTTTGGGAGGTGGATTCTAAAAGCATGCTTGAAATCAACATCCCGGCCATCTGCATAATTGGAGAATACACCACTATGCACGCAGTTTTCCGGAACGATTGGTTTATAGTGTTTGTTTTAAATGCCGAAGAAACGTTTCAAATTTCGGCATATGCAAACGGAATGCAGGAGGTATTGCAGCAACTATCACAATTACTTAAAGCAGAAATTAAACCAAAGCTTGGTTCGGCTACAAACTTTAAAAGTAATGTGGTCTGGCCGGCAGAAATCTCCGGTCAGGAGTTATATCGGTTACAAATTATTGAGTCAAAAACCTGGTTCGACAGATTTAGGGCAAGACTGGGTTTTGGCGACCCGGTTGAGCTTGTATTTAGTGATTCTGTAAAAGAATCACTCGTTTAGCTTTAACTGCGTTTTTCTATTTCCCTTCCCAATTCGTCGGCAGAGATATTCAAAGGGTCTGAAGATTGAAGCGAAAACTCCCAAAGGCCGTCTGGGGTTTTACCCAGCATTGCAGATTTGCCTCTGGAAGTGACAGAATAATATCCCGGATGCAAACCAGGCTCCAGCAAATACTCAATCCCCCGAATAATGATCTTATTTCGTTCCATTTACAGTAAATACAACGATTCATGGTTTTGTTTAGGGAAAAAAGAAGCAAAAAAAAAGCATCCCTGAAAGGGATGCTTTACGATATATATCAGTGCTGTTTAGCTAACTTTCACATTTACCGCGTTTAGGCCTTTTCTACCTTGCTCTACATCGTAGCTCACGGTGTCATTCTCGCGAATGTTGTCAATTAGGCCTGAAGAATGAACGAAGATTTCGCTACCACCATTACTTGGTGTGATGAATCCGAAACCTTTAGTTTCATTAAAAAATTTTACTGTTCCTTGTTGCATTACTTAATTATTTATGTATAGATATAAAGGTACGCTTAAAAAAATAGAAACAGGCATATATTTTACTTTATTAAATTGTGTGACACTGTTATGAGACTAACTTAGCGCCATGGAAACCCAGAACGCTAACAACCACAAACGGTATTACTATCCCCATCATTTCGTTTTTTACCCGGTGTGTTTAACTTTAATTGCACTAAGCATCGACAAGTTCGCCGACAATTCCGAACTGAAATTTGTATACGCACTATTTACAGCCACTTTTATCTTAATTGCCTGGTTGTCTTTTATGACGCGCCAACACTACGCCATGATGTCTCAGAACCGGACCATCCGTTTAGAAATGCGTTTAAGATATTATCAGATTACCCACGAGCGTTTCGAGCCGATTGAACAAAAACTAAATTTCGGTCAATTGGCAGCATTACGTTTCGCTTCCGACGAGGAGCTTCCTGCACTTATAGAGCGTACAGTAACGAAAAATCTTTCTCCGCGCGAGATAAAAAATCAAATACAAACCTGGCTGCCCGACCACATGCGTATTTAAAAATGTAAAGGTTCATTAAAACTATGTCTGCGCCTGTCAGTTCTACATTAAACACGTTACATGGAAGACGAAGAAAAAATAATCTCTGCACCTGGAGAAAAAGAACTGTGGGATGAGGTTACCGCTGATTTCAGAACTGACCCCGACCCGCTCGAATATCATGCTGTATTAGAACTACGGGAAAGAAGGGTTATTCTCGAGATTTTCAACAATCATGCACTCGGGTTTGAAGCTGTGGCTTATACCGTTTTTTCGTCCTATCTGTTCGGGAGAAGCGAATTCCGTTTTTCGATCTACAACCAGGGTTTTACCGATGAAATAGGGAAGTTTTTCGGCATGCAGGATGTTGTTCTGGGTTACCGGCAATTTGATGAGCGATTTGTAGTTAAGACCAATAATCAGCAAAAGCTTTTTGAATTATTTTCCGATATAAAAACCCGGGATCTTTTAACCTTTCTGCCCGACCTCTCATTCGGTATTGTTGAATATACCATGGATGATGCAGATGGAAAAGCACCTTTTCTGGAGCTGAAAATAGAAAAAGCTATTACTGACACAGCACAGCTAAGAAGCATTTATAACACGTTCTGTTCGGTGCTGCTTTCTCTGGAAGTAACCTGAATTACCTTTAAGAGGTCTTACGCGCCTTTTTGTTCCGGTCTTCGTAAAAAGGAACAATGATACAAAGCACTAATAAGGCAACGATAAAGATGTAGATATCAAGGTGACTTTTTCCAGAATTGGTACCAGCTGTATTGCTTAGATCGCTATCCACCGGATTTCCAACTGCGAAAACGTTAACAGCAAACAAGGCAAACATCAAGGTTAATACCGGAGTAAGTACAACAACTTTCTTAACTAATTTCATGATCTCTTTGGCAATTACAAAATAAATGCAATGCTATCAAAAAAAGTTTGTTTGACCTAATCTTTTTCAAAAAGCCCTATCGCTATAGCAAGCGATGGCACAGAAATTGCAAAACCCTTGTTATCAACAAATAACACTATGGAAACGACTGAACATCTTCAAAAGTTAGGCGAAGAGACTTTATATCTGGAAACAATCTATCTCAATTTAAAAATAGAAAAAGCTTTACAGGGCGACGATTTTACCAAAGACGAGTTACTAGCTGAAGCAGAAAGCCTTTGGAAAGAAATCGACAGCGAGTATTTTGACTTTTTAACCTTCCTGCAAAATAATCATAAAGATGCAGCCTAAAATGGTGCGATAGATAAGCTTGTTCGAATCTGTCGCACCCCTTTGTTTTAACAGGCAATTCTGATCGAGAACTATCAACAATCCATTCCTTATAAAAGTCAGATTTATATTTCAAAATCCTAAATCCTCTTATCTTTGTTCATGCCTTACAAAGAACGCGACATAACCAAACGTTACCACACCATGGGCGAGGTAACGGAAATGTTTAATGTTAATGCTTCTCAGATACGTTTTTATGAGAAAGAGTTCGATATTTTGCAGCCTAAAAAAAATAAAAAAGGCAACCGGCTTTTCACACCCGAAGATGTCGAGAATCTAAAGATCATTTTTCATCTCGTAAAAGACAAAGGTTTTACTTTGCAGGGAGCCCGGGAATACCTGAAAAACAATAAATCGGAGGTGAAGGAAAACCAGAAGGTAATTGATTCCCTTGAACGTCTGAAACAATTTCTTTTAGAGGTCAAAGAACAACTTTAGGTTTTTTTCCTTTATAAAACTATGCTCAAAGTTCTGTTTGTTATTAATCCCCGTGCCGGAAATCGTGAAGGGGGAAGTCTGGAACTCTCTATTTCTGAAGAGTCAAGAACCCAGGGCTTTGAATATTTAATCTACCGGCTTCAGAGCAGTAATGAAGAAAAAAACATAAAAAAAGAGATCGCAGCCTATTCACCCGATATCGTCGCTGTAGCGGGTGGAGATGGCACCGTAAATCTGCTGGCAAAGATTTTAAATAGCGAGGAGATGCCACTTTTAATAGTTCCGCTTGGCTCGGCAAACGGAATGGCGAGAGAATTAAAAATTAGCAATCGCCCCGAAAGCTCGCTGGCCCTTATAACCAGCGGTATTCAAAAGAAAATAGACCTGCTGAGCATAAATGGAAATATTTGTATTCACCTGGGCGACGTAGGACTAAACGCCAGCATTGTAAAACGATTTGAAAAAGACCCTAAACGGGGTTTATGGACCTATGCCAGGCATCTTTTTAAAGAACTTTTCTTAATTGACGACTACAAATTCAATATCAACGTCGACAATCAGCAAATAAAAAGGAGAGCGGTATCAGTAACCTTCGCAAACGCGTCAAAATATGGTACTGGTGCAGTAATTAATCCCTTAGGAAAGCTTGATGATGGCAAATTTGAGCTGGTGATTATCAAACCATTTCCCAAAATACACCTTTTGTCTATTACCTGGAAAATGTTTGTTGGCCGGTTACAAACCTCAGAGTTTGTAGAGGTGTTAAGCTGCGAAAAAGCGGTTATTCAAACTTCCAAAAAAACCACATTACAGATTGACGGCGAGATAATTGGAAAAACTAAAGAAATTAACGTCGAAGTTCTGCCATCTGCCCTTACCATTATTGTACCTTCAGAGTACTAATCAGGGGAATTATTTTTTCTTTTTTTAATGAAACTTATGCGTCAATCAGCAGTATTAGTTTCGCTTTAATTTAAAAATTCCCGTTTAGACTTAAGTACCTGATATTATCAATTTTAGAAAACTGTTTCAGTTCTGAGAGGTTAAATAATTAACATTTGCTTCATTCTAATTTCACCATATGAGATAGAATTCTACCTTCTAAATTAAGTATGTATGGAATCGGTAAACAAAGGAACTGCACTTATAACGGGTGCCAGTAGTGGTATTGGCTATCATCTTACCAGATTGTTTGCCAAAGACGGGTATGACCTGGTGCTTGTGGCTAGAACGGCAGAAAATTTAAGCCGATTGTCTGAGGAGCTCGCCTCGGAGTTTAGTACTCGACGTATAACTGTCGTCCCCAAAGATCTTTCTATTCCAAATGCAGCGGCCGAGGTTTATCAGGAGACAAAAAAGCAGGGCATTGACGTGAATATCCTGGTTAACGATGCAGGTATAGGCCAGAGAGGTTTTTTTTGGGATATAGATTTCAGCAAATATCAAGAGATCATCAATCTTAATATTTTAGCTGTGGTTCAGTTAACGCAACTTTATTTAAATGATATGCGCGAACGAAATGAGGGAAGAATCCTGAACCTTGCCTCTATAGCTGCTTATCAGCCAACACCAATGCTGGCGGTTTACGCGGCAAGCAAGGCCTTTATACTTTCGCTTAGCGACGCATTGATAAACGAGTTAAAAGACACCAATATCACCGTAACATCTCTAATCCCAGGCCCTACGGACACAGATTTCTTTAACAAAGCAGATATGGAGCACACAGTAGCCGCTTCAATGGCCGACGATGCAGAGAAAGTAGCTAAGGAAGGTTATGAAGCGCTGATGAAAGGCGAACATCACGTAGTAGCAACTGCAAAAGTAGGCGCACAAGCAGCCATTAGTACGGTAATGCCGAATGAACTTGTTTCGAAAATGGCACGCAAATACATGGAAGAAGACAAATCTAAATAACCTTAATATCTATTAATATGGCCAAAACAAAAACAGGATACGTTCCTCCAAAGGGTAAACCTTCGGGCAGCGGACGTGAGACACACGGATTAAAAGATGCATTCGCAGTGAATGATTTAGAAACAGACAATGAATTAGCAGAAAAGTACACCGATGGCGAGGATGAACCTTCGGCAAATGTGAATTTAAGACATAAAAACAGGAATCTTAACAAAGGTGAGGAGAATAATGACAATAGCCTTAAAGCTTAAATTATGGATGTAATTTCAAAAGATGAATTCAAAGAACTCGCTAACCATCAGGCTGATGGTTGCGTGAGTATATACATACCAACCCATTCTTCGGGTGTAGAGGTAAACGAAAAGTATGACACGCTCGTATTTAAAAATAATGTTCAGAAAGCGAGGGTTCAGCTAACAGGTAAAGGGTATGATGTAAGGAAGGTTGATGCCATTCTTGCGCCTGCAGTAGAACTCATCAGAGACGAAGAATTCTGGAACAACCAGTCGAAGGGGCTTGCAGTGTTCATGTCGGAGAAGTTTTTTAAAATGTACCAGTTACCCTTATCTGTTAAAGAAGAGGTTTTAGTAAACAGCTCTTTTCTACTGACCCCTCTTCTTCCCGTGATGGAAAGAAGACACCGCTTTTATCTGCTGGTATTAAGCAAGCATGCCTGCAAATTCTATGAAGGCGATCAGTTCGAAATGAAAAAGCTCGAAATAGCTGAACTTCCTACCGGGATGGACGATGTTGTTCCCTTTGAGCTCAAAGAAGCCAGACAGATCCACCGTCGGGCGGGCGCAGCAGCCGGGTCCGCGGCTTCTGTCGGTGCAAGCTTTCATGGACATGGCTCGGGTTTATCTGATGAGGATGAATATTTGCTTCAATATTTAAAGGAAGTTGATCAAACCCTCTGGACAGAAGTATTGCATAACCAGCATGTACCTCTTGTACTCGCATCGGTAGATTATGAAATAGCTTATTATAAGCAAATTTCAAACTACAAGCATATTTCGGAAGTGAGCCTGACTGGAAACTATGAACATGAAGACAGGCAAAGTTTATATCTTAAAGTAAAAGATAAACTTGCGCCATATTTCAGGGAGTACAGTAACGATGCCCTGAAAAATTACTATAACAACTCTGCAAAAGAACTAACTACTTCCATTCCGGAAGAGGTTATTCCGGCAGCATATTTCTCGCAGGTTTCTGATCTTTTTGTTCAGAAAGACCAGCGTATATGGGGAAAGTTTGACGAAAACAATAATTCTATCACTATCAACGAACAAAAACAGGAGGACGATGAGTGCCTTATTAATAAGGCAATTATTAAAACTTTGATGAATGGAGGCGAAGTGCATATGCTCGAAAAAGAGAAAATGCCAGCCGATACACCAATTGCTGCATTTATGCGCTATTCGTTGTAAGCCGAATCATCAAACAAAAAGAGGGCGTCTTCTGGGACGCCCTCTTTTGCTTACTCTTTTACAGCACTAATTCGTTTGACTATTCCCTATCAGCAAAACCTCAATTATCTGTTGGATCAGAGCTACCCTTAACTTCTTTGTTAATAGCCTTCGCCGAATCCAGATGCATTTTCAACTTAGGTAAATGTTTTGCGGCAAATGCCCTCAAATCGGGTTGGTCATCCTCTTTTGCCATATCTTCGAATTTATCGATGTCTTTACGATGCATCGAAAGCATCATTTTGATATATTTTTTATCGAAGCCGACACCATTCTCCTTTTTTAAATCGGCAATTTCATCTATGTGCCCGCTCTCCATAACTTGTATGGACATCATATTTTTAGCGGCAGCAAGAGCCTTCAGCTCATCGCCGGCAGCCGTATGATCCTTGACCATCATCGCGCCGAAAGCTTTAACCCTTGAGTTTGAGGCCTGCGCCTGAGCCAGCTTTCCAAGTTCTACTTCCATGGCACCACTGTTTAAAGCTTCGTCAATAAACCGTTTCGCATCCTCATCAACCTGAGTGGTGGCAATAGTGTCGTTCATAACACTGTCGGCGCCTGCATCGTTATTCTGAGTGCCTGAATTATTGCACCCTAAAATAAGAGCCGCGATTGGCAAGAAAAACATCTTTTTCATAGTGAATCTTTTTAAATAGGTTTTCTAATAGCTAAAGCCTTTTGCAAAAAAATCAGAAATTGAAGAGTCATCCTTTTGCACTTTTTTTCTGGTAAGCTTCCAAACAATCGCAAAAGCAGCAACGGCTCCTATCAAAGCTACAGCTGCTATAAGCTCTGGATTGTTCACCCGCTTTGGGATGTACTGAACGCCATTTTTATTGGCCCTGGCCGGCTCTTTAACGTACCTGCCATACTTTGGAACGGCTTCTTCTTCAAAATTGTCTGCCAAATTATTAAGCGAGGTTGTCAACTCTTCTCCGTACATCGGGTAACCATGGCCGGTAGCAGCGGCATGGGGCCTTAAATCCCGCAATTTTTCTACCGACTCGCGTGCAGCAATCCAATCAACTGTAAAGTATTTAGGCGGACCGGAGAGAATATGCTTTTGTGTCATCACAGAAAATGCCGATTCCTGTTTAGTGGTAACAAAAGCATCTGCAGATATAAGTGTACGATCGAGCTCGCGAAAAAGAGCTATCTGGCCCGGCGAGTGGCCCGGTACATGGATAAATTGCCAATCGGGAAGTTCGGGAACTGCCGTAGTGTGTGCCGCAAATCTGCGAACTTTATTTCCAAGATCTTTGGGCTTTTTAGGAAAGGTCCATGACATTAGGCTCATCAAACCTCCGCCCACCATCGGATCGGGAGGTGGATAAGATGAGATCCCTTTTAGATATGGAAGTTCCAGGTAGTGTGCATAAACCGGCGTGCTCCAGGTTTCAAGCAGTTCTTCCAGAGCGCCCACATGGTCGAAATGGCCATGAGTAAGGATAATGGCTGAGGGCTTTGTACCTTCCCCGAATATATCTTCGGCCATCCGGACGATTTTTTCTCCAGAACCCTTAAGGCCCGCATCCACCAAAACCCAGTTATTTCCTGCGTTTTCCCCGGCGGCAATAATATAAACATTTACAAATACTATTTTCATCCCCCATACGCCAGACGAGACTTTGTAGTATTCCAGTCCAGAGCTTTTAATTGGAGTATATTCAGCGTTTTTAAGAATTTCCATAGGTTGAGTTGTTAGTTATAACTGCCTATAGAACAACAAGCCCGGGCACAAGGTTTAAAATAGTTTGGGTGGAAATTATTTGAGAGTCAGGAATTTGGCTCTCAAACAATTTAAGCCAGATGAAAAAACCCCTGGATAACGGTAACAGCTTTTCCGGCAAATAACACTCTGTCTCCTTTATGTTTTACACGAACTTCTCCTCCCCTAACCGAAGCCTGGTAAGCAAACATTTCCGTTTTGTTTAACCGCTTAGACCAATATGTGGCCAGGCAACAGTGCGAAGATCCGGTAACGGGATCTTCGTCGACACCATGAGCAGGCGCAAATGTTCTTGAGATAAAGTCGTAATCAGATGCAGAATCTCCCCGCGAAGTAATCACCACTCCCTCATAATCTTTCAATACTTTGAAATCGGGATTACATTGATACACATCATTAACAGAAGCGAGCTCAACGATAAATCTGGTCTCAGAAAAAGCAACATTAACGGCCTGCACATCCAGGGCAGCTAAGGCTTTTTCCGGCATCACTTTCCCGGATTCAAATGAAGCAGGAAAATCAAGTTCAATCCAATCGTCCGACTGGACGGCAGTGAGTAAACCGCTCTTAGTGTAAAAAGAGGCCGCTTCTCCTGGCGTTAACAATCCCTCCTGCCATAAGATATGAGCAGAAGCCAGAGTAGCATGACCGCAAAGATCAACCTCGACTGTCGGTGTAAACCACCGTAACCCAAATCCGTCTGTCCTTTTAACTATGAAAGCCGTCTCCGAGAGGTTGTTTTCTGCTGCTATAGCAAGCATCGTTTCATCGGGAAGCTCATCGTATAGCAAGCACACTGCTGCCGGATTACCCTTAAATTGAGTATCGGCAAAGGCATCTACCTGGAAAAATCTGATTTTATTCATGGGCGAAGTATTTCGCCTAAAATACTATAAATCAATTAAACCTTAACACTTCGTCCTTCAAGAATTTCGATCTGCCATAGTATTTCGTCTTCCTTTACAGGATATGGTTCGTTTTTGCGAATCTGGTTATACACGGCGTCAAACAACCGGCTGTAGTTGCCCTTCAGCGCGGTATTATACCGGGTAGACTTATTGCCTTTAGCATCAATCGTAGTAAAAATTCCTTCCGAGCCATCGCGCTCCACACCGTATGACGGATCCAGTGGCGAGATCTCCTTGTCCAGTTGTTCCTCCTGAATGTCGGTTCTTTCTTTAATGAAACTTCCCTGGGTTCCGTGAAGTACGAAGGCCGGCAGAGGATGAGCAGTTAACAGATTAGCTGTTACAAAAACATTCAATCCTCGCGGGTAGAAAAGATGAATGTGCATATAATCGTCGACCAGCGATTCGGGGCGAAAGACGCCGAGGATCTTATGCCACTTCAGAGGCTTTCCAAAAAGGCTGATGATCTGATCCAGCAAATGAGGCCCGAGGTCATAACTCAAGCCGCTCGCCGGAAGCGGGTTCTCTTTAAACGCTTTTTTGCTGATCTCCTTCCTATACCTGTCAAACCGAAAATGAACCTCGATAAGCTTACCTAGTTTGCCGCCGTTAATCACCGTTTTTACCGACTGGAAGTCTGTATCCCAACGCCGGTTATGATAAACCATAATGTGCCGTCCCACTCTTTTAGCCAACGCAAACAATTCTTTAGCTTCCGCGACGGTAGAAGTGAAGGGCTTCTCTACCAAAACGTGTTTTCCGGCCTCAAGCGCTTTTCTGGAAAACTCGAAGTGGGTGTTGTTAGGTGTATTAACAATTACCAACTCCACTTTAGGGTCGGCTAAGAGTTCATCAACCGAATTATAACTTATCACATGGGGGTACCTGCCGCTTGCACGTTTTTCAGTCCGCTCGGTTACAGCGTAAAAATTAAAACCTTTGTGTGTCTCAACAAAAGGAGCGTGAAATAATCTTCCCGACATTCCATATGACAAAATTCCCGTAATTATTTGTTCTTTCATCGTTCCTTTATAAGCTTTTTTGGATTATTGGTTTAACAGACTATTTTATATCTAAAGCATATTTTATGCCGCCAAGCAAATGGTTTAAAAAGTCCTTATCAGAGTTAAAAGATTCTGAGGTATGTCCGAGTCCCGTATAAAAAACTCTGCCGCCCTCAAATTTGTGATACCAGGAGATAGCGTGATTGTCACCATTTTTACCGCCTTTGTAAGATGTTTCGTCTATTTTTAAAAGTACCTTTACATCAGGATTAGTGTATCTTAAATTGTACCATTCGTCTTTTCGTTTCCATGGCGAAGAAAGATCTTTTGTAGCCAGATGCTTTGTGTTAACGACATTAATTATTGCATCCTGAGTTGCCGGATGATCGGTAAAGTAAGCGCCTATCATCTTACCATACCATTCCCATTTAAATAAGCAATCCGTTGCAGCATGAATTCCCACAAAGCCCCCTCCCCGCCGTATGTAGCTTTGAAAGGCGGATCTCTGCTCATCATTAAAAAACTCACCGGTAGGGCTTAAAAAAATGATCGCTTTATAATTTTTCAGATTTTCTTTATTTATGCGATCCGAATTCTCGGTTGTATCAGCAATAAAACCATTTTCAGCACCCAGCTTTTTTATCGCACGAATACCATCATCAATACTTTTATGCCGGAAGCCCATGGTTTTTGAGAAAATCAAAACTTTCAAAGGCTCTTTTGGTGTTTCCGTCGGTCGTAATGACAAACAAAATAATGCTGGAAGGAGAAGTAATAAAAACTTTTTCATAATTGTACGTTAGCGGAAAGTTCTAAGTTAGAACTTAGACCTGAAAATTGAAAGATGAACTTCGCTTTTCAATTTCAATATGGACCTACGGCCATGGAGTAGTGGCAAGAGATAAATGGTAATAGATATCAGGATAGAAATATTACCGGATTGACAAGTTTACCGGAAATAAAAAAGCGCTGACCGCATGCTGCATTACAACGTGCGGTCAGCGTTTCGAAAACTACGCTAGATTCCGGCCGGCGTTTACAATCCCGTACACGGTACGAATAACCAGCTTGTTATATATCTTGATATGTGCTTCGTCTAAATCCTCACTTTGCAGCTTTTGCAAAGCATAATGTTGGATAGTTACCAGTGGAAGTATGATTTTTTCGCGCAAAGCTATCGAACGGCGCTCTACAGGATACTGTTCCATAATAACAGTAGTGCCTGTCAGTTCCAGGATCAAATCGCGGGTAAGCTCATACTCATCCTTCAACTGCTTAAGAAACGTACCAAATTCACGATCTTTTTCAAGATAGGCTGTAATTCTGAAATCAGATTTCGACATTGACATCATACAGTTGTCAATCATTGTTTTGAATTGCCCCGACGAGATATAAAGCCGTTTTACTTCTTCCCAATCGCCTTTTTCCTTTACTTTTTTCAGAGCAGAACCCACCCCGTAAAAACCTGGAATGTTTTGCTTAAGCTGACTCCATGAAGTTACAAAACTAATGGCACGCAGATCCTCCAGTTTAAGCTCTGCACCAGAATTACGCTTTACAGGGCGGCTACTGATATTAATCTGAGACAAGAGCTTCAGTGGGCTGAAACGCTCCAGATATTTTAAAAACAATGGATCTTCCCTTAGCGATACAAATGCATGATGACTCTCATTGGCCATCAGGTCGATAAGCGCCTTCTCGGAAGATGTAAGTGTATCTTTATCGTTATGAGTATCAAGAGACGATACCACACCGGCGTTTATCAGCTGTTCAATATTATAATGAGCTGTATCAAATGAACCGTATTGGCTGCTGATAGTCTGGCCCTGTATTGTAAGCTGGATATGATCGTTAGCGATTTCCTGACCCATAGTAGCGTAAAACTTGTGCGTTTTACCACCGCCGCGGGCCGGTGGGCCTCCACGACCATCAAAGAACGCTAATTGAATTCCGCTTTTTCTCGCGATGGTAGTAAGCTCAATCTTGGCCTTGTAAATAGACCAGTTGGCCATTAGGTAGCCTCCGTCTTTAGTACTGTCTGAGAAACCAAGCATAATTACCTGTTTGTTTCCCCTGCGCTCCAGATGTGCCTTGTAAAAAGGGTGAGTATAAAGACTCTCCATCACTGCTGCTGCGGCAGACAAATCCTGCACCGTTTCGAATAAAGGCACAAAATCTACATGGATATCCTCCTTCTTCCAGCCGCTCCACATAAAGAGATTCATCAGCTGAAGTATATCAGACGCTTGTTGACAGTTACTGATAATGAAACGGTGAGAGGCCTTTTCACCTCCGGCATACTGCATATTTTTCATCAGCCGGATAGTTTGAAGCGTATCATTGCTCAAATCATCAAGGGTATCGCAAGGACAATCCGCTTCCTCAAATGGCAATTGCTTAACTTTCTCAGCTTCCGGCAATTCATCATACCCTTCCGGGAACGGTGTACTCAGATATTTACGGCATGCCTGGTGAGTTTTTCTCAGGACCCGGCTATCCTGACGGATATCCAGAGAGGCGAAATAACAGCCGAATAGACGAACTTTTCTGATTAAGTCGTCAACGGTATTAAGGAAAAGACTATCGTGACTGGTAATTAATACCGTCTTAATAGCTTCCAAGTTCTCGAGAATTTCCGACTGCAGGTCTTTCGGTTCTTCCACCCGCATAAAGCTGTTGGTGTAAAACAGATCCTGCAAGCGATTCATATATTCCTCGATTCCCCGGAAGGTAATACGGCGTTTAAGAGTTTTAAAATCCCTGTAATAACAACGAAATAAGATCTCTCTTAAAATTTCAGATACATCTTTAGTGCTTTGCGATGTTACATTTGGATTTCCGTCCCTGTCGCCACCAGGCCAAAAGCCAAGTTCTATCAGCTGCGGATTTATGGATACAGGCCCTTCAAATTCATTTTCTATCTGTTTTTGCAGGTTCGACACTACATGATAGAACACATTTTCTAAAAACCATGCTAAGCTCACTGCCTCGTCAACGGGCGTAGGTTTATTTTTATTAAAGAAAGGCGTTTTTCCTAATTGCTGCAAAAGCTCGTGAATAGAGCTTACATTGTTATCTTTCAGCGCTTCCGTTAAATCCGTGATGATTGCCAGAACACTCCCGGGATAAAACTGGGTTGGATGAGCTGTTAACACAAGCCTTAACGAAAACTCTTCCAGTTTTTTCTGGATTTGAGCCTTCATCGAAGGGATTGAGCCTGCTTGTTGCAATAACACCGGCAAACTTCCGGCGTCCTCATTTTTACTGGTTTTATTGAACGCCGAATCTTCAATAGCGTCGAAAAGAACCACCTGTCTTTCAATGTATTGGATAAACCTGAAAAGCAGATCGAAGCGGTCCTCGGCCTGAACATATTGCTCATATTGTCCGAAAAAACTTTCGATAATATCTTCCGGTGCAAGACGGTTCTTCACCCCCCCTTCGCAATGCGAAGTAAAAAATGGCAATAAAGTTCCGGTATGTTTTATGCGATAAAAGGGAAGCGTTAAAAACAAACTGTTATAAAGTTCGAATCTTGTTACCACCTCGCTCGCGAATAGAGCTTCTTTCTGACTTAGTTTCATGTTGTTGCTTACGGCATTCGGTGGGCAAAAATAGCAGGATTAAACCGTAAGTAAAATTTAGGGCGATAAAAAGACGATATATTTACCATTTTATCGCTCTGATTTTATTTTTTAAACTCAAAACGGGCTTGGTTCAGCGAATTTATCCATTTATAATCTCTCCTCCGTTAGGATGAAGCACTTGTCCGGTGATATAAGTAGAATCGTCTGAGGCCAAAAAAAGATACGAAGGAGCAACTTCTTCGGGTTGTCCCGGCCGGCCTAAAGGCACATCGCTGCCAAATTGAGCCACCTCCTCTTTCGGAAAAGTAGATGGAATTAAAGGTGTCCAGATAGGCCCAGGCGCTACACCGTTTACACGGATTCCTTTGTCAGCCAGATTTTGCGATAATGAGCGTGTAAAGGCGACGATTGCACCTTTGGTAGAAGCATAATCTAACAAATGACTGCTTCCGCGATATGCTGTTACTGATGTGGTGTTGATGATGGAGCTGCCTTTCTTCAAATGTTTTAAAGCAGCTTTGGCCATGAAAAAGTAAGCATAAATATTCGTCCGAAAGGTTTTGTCCAGCTGCTCCTCGGTAATATCCTCAAGATTTTCCTGGGGATATTGTACTGCGGCGTTATTTACCAAAATATCTAAACGACCGAACCGCGCTATGGTGTCTTCAACGATTTTTATACAATGTTTTTCGCTCCCTACATCGCCGGCAATTAGCAGGCACTCCTGCCCCTCCTCTTCTACTTTAGCTTTTGTTTCTTCTGCGTCTTTGTGCTCGTCGAGGTAAGAGATCACCACATTTGCACCTTCACGTGCAAAAAGCACTGCGGTGGCTCTGCCAATTCCGCTGTCTCCGCCAGTGATCAGGGCAACTTTCCCTGCAAGTTTCGAAAACACATCTTCGCCCTCATATTCGGGTCTTGGCCTCATCTTAGATTCTATTCCGGGTTGTTTATCCTGGTGCTGAGGCGGCTGTATATTCTTTTTATCATTAGACTCCTGCATGTTTTTCAAATTTAGTAGATGTATTCCTGATAACACGGGCACCTGGTGCAGGTTTTAGAAATATCAAAAGAAGATTTTCAGGCGCGTAACACTAATTTCGAACACCTTTTCGCTATACTTGTCCTGATGCTATTTGATGATCATTACAAAACAATTGCCGGGCCCGGAGAAGGCATTTTCAGTGATAAAGGCAGCAAATTTATCGCTTTTGCCTATCCTGTCCGCTCGGAAGAACAGGCAAAAAAACTGCTATCGGCCCGTAGGTCTGAACATCCGAAAGCAAGACATCATTGCTGGGCGCTTCGACTCAGTCCCGACAAATCTGTCTTCCGGATTAATGATGATGGCGAACCTTCCGGCACAGCCGGCCGGCCCATATTAAACACCCTTCTCTCAAACGATCTGACTAACATCCTGGTTGTAGTGATACGATATTTTGGCGGCACATTGCTGGGTGTACCCGGATTGATAAACGCCTATAAAACCGCAACAGTGAACGCAATTTCGAACTGTGAGATTATCGAATTAACTGTAAATGATGTGTATTCACTTTCATTTGACTATATTACAATGAACGCCGTAATGAAAGTAATCAAAGATTTTGGCCTGAAAACAATCAGCCAGGACCTTCAGAACAGTTGTAAGATCGAACTTGAGATACCGAAAAGCCAACTAAATATTGTTCTTACGAAACTTGAAAGCACTCATGGCATTACCATAAAATACCTTCACACAATATGAACACCATTCCCGAAACCGATCTTATACTTAACGCCGATGGCAGTATATACCATTTAAACTTGCTGCCCGACGATATAGCAGATACCATTATCACCGTAGGCGATCCCGACCGGGTTGCTGAAGTATCAGTTCATTTCGACAGCATTGAGTTGAAGAAAGGAAAAAGAGAATTTGTTACCCATACCGGATTTATCGGGCCCAACCGTATCACAGTCATTTCTACAGGTATCGGAACAGACAACGTCGACATCGTTTTAAATGAACTGGATTCACTTGCAAATATCGACTTCAGCACACGAACAGTGCGTGAAGAACTTAGATCGTTAAACATCATCCGCATAGGAACTTCCGGTGCACTGCAGGAAGAAATCGCTGTTGACAGTGTTTTGATTTCTGAGCATGCCATCGGTCTTGATAGCTTGATGCACTACTATACCCAGGCACTGAGTCTTGAAGAAGAACATTTTAAACGTGCTATCGAAAGCCATTTTGAAGGACTGTCAAACATCTCCCCGTATGTAGCTGCTGCGGACAGGGGGCTGCTTGACAAAATCGGCAAGAATCTTAAACATGGAATTACCGTTACCTGTCCGGGTTTTTATGCTCCACAAGCAAGAATGTTAAGAGCACGCAGCGCGAACGATAACCTCATCAAAAGTTTCCAGAATTTTCACTACAATTATCAGCGAATGAGCAACCTGGAAATGGAAACCGCTGGCATTTACGCACTGGCAAATGTATTGGGGCATAAAGCAATTTCTGTCAACGCCATTTTAGCCAACCGCATTTCTTATGAATTCAGCAAACAACCACAAAAAACTATAAATCAGACGATAGAGCTAGTACTCTCGCGAGTATTTTAACTTAAAAAAAATATTTTTATCTTCATGTAGCATTTGTTGGTTAAGATGCATCTAATCAAAACCTTAGCAAAATTATTACATGAAAAAAGCAGGTAAAATTATCATCTACATCGCTTTGGTACTAATAGTTACTATCGGGATGTTATTAAGCTATGTTAAATTCGCCTTGCCAAATGTTGGCGAAGCACCAGGACTGAAGGTAGAGCTTACCCCTGAACGCATAGAAAGGGGTAAATATCTGGCCACCCATGTTACGGTTTGTGTTGATTGCCACTCAAGTCGCGACTGGTCTAAGTTTTCCGGTCCAATTGACCCAAAAAGCGTAGGATCCGGAGGAGAAAAGTTCGATCAGGCGGCCGGACTTCCTGGAACGATCTACAGTGCAAACATTACTCCGCATAATTTGAAAAACTGGACTGATGGCGAGCTCTTCAGAGCCATTACTACCGGAGTAAAGAAGGACGGTTCAGCAATTTTCCCTATTATGCCCTATGCGTCCTATGGTAAAATGGATAAAGAGGATATATATTCCATTATCGCTTTTATCAGAACTCTACCCGAGCAGCAAACGTCATCCCCCGAACGGGAACTTGATTTTCCATTAAATTTTATTGTGAATACCATTCCCGCCAAAGCGACGCCTCAGCCTATACCTCCGGTTTCAAAACCGTTGGAATTTGGTGCTTACATGGTTAATGCATCGGCATGTTTTGATTGCCATACAAACGTGGTCGATGGCACCCCCATTGAAGGAATGGACTTTGCCGGAGGCAGAGAATTCAAGCTGCCCGGCGGCTCTGTTTTCACAGCAAATATTACTCCCGATAAAGAAACAGGCATTGGCCACTGGACCAAACAACAATTCGTTGAACGCTTTAAGTCCTATGCTGACTCAGGGCATTCGCCGAAAACTGTAAATGGCTCAGAATTTCAAACCGTTATGCCCTGGACGATGTATGGAGGCATGAAAACACAAGATCTGGAGGCAATTTACACTTATCTAAGATCGGTAAAACCGATAAAGAATCAGGTAACGAAGTTTGTTCCTAAGGGATAAAGTGCCAATTAGAATCGCAGGGTCCTCTTCGAGAGACCCTGCTAGGACTAGACGATTATTCTCCTGAAGAACTTCGTTCACTCCTCCAGAACTCCGCGCCTTGCGGACGTGCGGGTCATATCGTTTTCCGTCTACATGGGTCATGCCACCCACGGTACCCTGCAAACCTAAAATGGAATTCGATTTGACCAAAGCAGATGTTGTGATTATATTTATAAACTCCTGCCCATTAAAAATTTTCAACAATATTTCAAAGCTAATTATAGAGACCTTACAGGGACCTTATAGAGACACTGGTTCGGGTTAGCGCCGGGCTTTCTTCTGAGATCATTCGGGTTTAGTTGGGGTTAAGTTCCATAATAGTTGTAGGTCTAAACCGCTGGCCCGGCAATTTTTGGGAACCATGTCGAATCTGACCCGAATCAGGTAGAATGTGGGGGATTGAATGGTTAAGATCCCTTAAAGCTCTCCAATGGCTTTGCAACTCGATGATACTGCGCCGTTCTTTTGAACTAGGATAAAGATTAGTATGTGGATCTTACAAACATTACCTAGAGAAAGGGCTTCCAACAGTAAAGGCCTTAGGTTTTGCAACCCAAGGCCTAATCATTATATCCTTTTACAAATCAGCTAAGAGAATTTCGCCCTTAATGCCGCCAGCTTATCTTTGATATCTCCATTCTCTTCCTTTTTCTTTTTTGGAGTTTCCTGCAGGCTGCGCTGCTCTCTTTGAGGCTTTACTTCATCCTTTTTCATCGATAAGGAAATCCTTTTCCGCCCGGCATCAACTTCTGTAACGGTAACCTCCACTTGCTGATGAACCTTCACTACTTCATTAGGGTCTTTTACAAACCGATTGGAAAGCTGACTTAAATGCACCAAACCATCCTGATGCACGCCGATATCCACAAAAGCGCCAAAGTTGGTGATATTCGTAACAATTCCAGGGAGGGTCATTCCAACTTTCAAGTCGGATACGCTATTGATTCCTTCGGTAAAACTAAAAGCTTCGAACTGCTCGCGCGGATCGCGGCCTGGCTTGGCAAGCTCTTTTATAATATCATTTAAGGTAGGCAAGCCAACATTTTCGCCAACATACTTTTGAACCGGAATCTTTTTCCGAAGACTTTCATCCTTCATCAAATCTTTAACAGTGCAATTTAAGTCCCTAGCCATTTGCTCAACCAGAGCATACCTTTCGGGATGCACTGCACTGGCATCAAGCGGATGTTCAGCATTTCGGATTCGCAAAAAGCCGGCAGCCTGTTCAAAGGCCTTATCGCCCAGCCGCGGAACCTTTTTTAATTGTTCACGCCTGGTAAATGCTCCGTTTTTATTGCGATACTCCACAATATTTCGAGCTATTTGCGGCCCCAGGCCCGAGATATAAGAAAGTACTTGCTTAGAGGCGGTATTTAATTCTACTCCTACAGCATTCACGCAACTTATAACGGTATCATCTAAAGAAGTTTGAAGTTTATTTTGATCCACATCATGCTGATATTGGCCTACACCTATCGATTTAGGGTCAATTTTCACCAGCTCGGCTAAAGGATCTGTTAATCTCCTCCCAATAGAGACAGCACCTCTGACAGTAACATCCTTATCGGGGAACTCTTCGCGGGCGGCTTCGGAGGCAGAATAAATAGAGGCGCCGCTCTCGTTCACCATCACGATAAGGACATCTGGTAAATTCAATTTTCGAACAAATGCTTCAGTCTCCCTGCCAGCAGTGCCATTACCTATAGCTATAGCTTCAATCTGGTATTTGGATACAAGAAAGGGTATAGTCTTTTCAGCCTCGGCTAAGCCACCGGCTCCGCTATGCGGATAAATATTTGTATTTTCTACTAGTTGTCCCTGTGCATCCAGACACACCACTTTACAGCCGGTTCGAAACCCGGGATCTATTGCCATTACACGTTTTTGACCAAGCGGCGCTGCTAATAATAACTGCCGGGCATTCTCGGCAAAAACACGAATTGCTTCCTCGTCGGCTTTTTTCTTGGTCACCAGCCTTATTTCGGTTTCCAGCGAGGGTTTTAATAATCTCTTATACGAGTCGGCAACCGCCAACCTCATCTGCTCAGAAGAACTGTTATGGCCTTTTATGAAAATCTTTTCCAGATTAGCCAGAGCTTCATCCGCTGGCGGATAGATGTTCATAGAAAGTATCAGCTCTTTTTCTCCGCGACGTATAGCAAGAACCCTATGCGAGGGCGCTGTCTTCACAGGCTCAGTCCAGTCGAAATAATCACGGTATTTTGCCCCCTCCTCTTCTTTACCGGATAGCACTTTAGACTCAAGCACACCTTTTTCCAGAAAAAGCTGTCTGCAAACTGCTCGCGCTTCTGGATTCTCACTCACCAGCTCAGCAATAATGTCTCTTGCACCAGCCAGCGCTTCGGCTTCCGATGAAACTCCCTTTTCAGGATCGATAAATTTGGAAGCTTCGACTTCAAGATCTGTTTTATTCTGGTCAAGGATCAGATCGGCAAAGGGTTGCAAGCCCTTTTCCCTTGCTATACTCGCCCTTGTTTTCTTTTTGGGCCGGTAGGGCAAGTAAATATCCTCCAGCACGCTCATTGCCTCAGCTCTCTCTATTTGCTGTTCCAATTGAGGAGTTAGTTTACCCAATTCGGACAAGGACTTCAAAATGGCATCCCGTCGTTTATCCAAATCCTTTAACTGATCAATCCTATCGCGTACAGCCGCAATCTGGACTTCATCTAAACTCCCTGTTAACTCTTTACGGTATCTCGATATAAACGGAACTGTCGCTCCCTCGTCCAACAACCCTACGGTAGCAGTAACCTGCTTCTCGGCAATGCCTAACTCCTTTGCAATTTGCTTAAAGTGTGTGATCTTACTTTCCATCTGTTCTACGTCGCTAAGTTGGCGCTATAAGATGAATATTCAAAAATTGCTTATCAACATTCTACCACTCCTCTCCCGATTATGATTCTACCTGCAAATTCTTTTCAGGGGAAAGATTTTTTCCTTTAACGAGTTTTAACGAATTCTCAAAAAACCGGCTCAAAAGCGCATCGTTTTTGAGAAATCCAGATAATAGGTTAATTCATTATTAATTTTTCATAAAAATTAAACTTTATATGAAAAATTATCAAAAACGAATTACCTTTGTTATGGATTTAATTTAAAGACTATGAAAAAATTATCAATTGTTATCGCGTTTTTCTTATTAACTACCGCAACATTTGCCACCACAAAAGCAGAACGGAAAGATGATGTTAAAAAAATAGCATATAACGCCGTACAAAATTTTGAAGCAGATTTTAAAACCGCGAAGGATGTATCCTGGAAAGTAAATGATCAATATATCAAGGCAAGCTTTACTTCTGAAGGAAAGAAGATGGCGGCTTTATACGATTTACAGGGAACGTACCTTGGTGCCGTTGAGTATTTAACTTACGAACAAATACCTTTAAAGGCTAGAACTGAAATACAAAAAAGATTTAAAGACTTTTCTTTCTCTTCTGCTCTTAAGATCGTAAGCAGACCGGAAGGCAATGAAAGCTTCAACGATGTGGGTACATATTGGGTAGATTTGATTAACGATGTTAAACAACTTTACGTAAGCGTTTCTCCTTCATTGAGCGTGGCTCTCCATAAAACCCTTACCATCGAGACCACAGCAAGCAACTAAAAAACTTCAAAACTCTTATTGAACAAATCGCCAGTTAGCCTGGCGATTTTTTTTTGCTTGTCCACACACCATTCCAACTGCTATATAATAAGCGCATCAATCTCCATAAATTTCAAAATCAGCAGCTTAAAAATTCAAAATCTATATTACAGCAAAAAAATTATTATAATTTAGCCGCTTCATTAAAAATTAACATGTTAGAGCAGTTAAAAGAACAGTTCAAAGAGTCTTTTGGTCAGGAGAATAAAAACGCATTTTTTGCTCCAGGTAGAGTTAACTTAATTGGCGAGCATATAGATTATAACGGAGGTTTAGTAATGCCTTGTGCAATTACCTATGGAACCACCCTTTTAACAGCGCCTAACAAAGAGGGCATTTTTAGATTTAGAAGCACAAACTTCGACGAAACTCTTGATATCGAAGTAAATGAATCGTATCAAAAAACGGGCAGCGCCTGGTATAATTATCCTTTAGGAGTAATTCATAATTTTTTGAAAGACGAGAAGGAGGTTGAAGGCCTGGATATGCTCTTCTTTGGTAACCTTCCAATCGGAGCCGGACTTTCATCCTCTGCTTCTATCGAAATTGTGACTGCCTTTGCAATTAACAGTCTGTTTAAAGGCGGACTTTCCAAGCTTGACCTGGTTGTACTAAGCAAAATTGTTGAAAATGAGTTCATCGGTGTTAACTCCGGAATCATGGACCAGTTTGCCGTTACTTTTGGAGAAAAAGAAAAAACACTGAAGTTAAATTGTGAGACCCTCGATTACCAGGCCGTAGATTGCAATCTTGGCGATCATCTGCTGGCTATCATTAATACTAATAAGCCGCGAAAACTAGCGGAATCGAAGTATAATGAGCGTGTGGGGGAATGTCAAACGGCATTAAAAGCACTTCAAAAGGAACTAAGCATCACTAATCTTTGCGATATTGATTCTGAAACTTTTGAAAAACATAAACACCTGATACCCGACGCTACCGTGGTAAATCGCGCAAAACACGTTGTTGAAGAAAACGACAGGGTGGAACTGGCGGCGGTAGCGCTTGCAGAGAACCGCCTGACAGATTTCGGAAACCTGATGTATTCGTCTCACGATTCATTAAAGAATCTTTACGAAGTTTCTGGCAAGGAATTAGACACCATCGTTGAGTTTTGCCTGCATTATCCGGAAGTTTCAGGCGCTCGTATGACAGGGGCGGGCTTTGGCGGTTGTGCTATCGCACTCGTAAAAAAGGATTATTTTGAAGATTTCAGCAATAAAATAACCGGGTATTATACAGAAAAAATAGGCTATGCTCCTTCCGTATATAGCTCAGAGATAGGCGCCGGTGTCCGCGAAATTTAATTCGAACACGAAAACAGCTTAGATTTTTCTCAGGTGTTAACCTAAATTACAAATGAAGTTAAAACTCGATGAGCTGAATCGCGCCAGCGTTGAAGAATTTAAACGGCAACAAAAACTTCCTGTTGTAGTCGTTCTCGATAATGTAAGAAGCCTGCATAACGTGGGTTCGATCTTTCGTACCTGCGATGGTTTTGCTGTAGAAGAAGTCATTTTATGCGGGATAACTGGTCTGCCACCCCACCGTGAAATAGAAAAAACTGCTTTGGGGGCTACCCATTCTATAGATTGGCGCTATTTCGAGAGCACCTTACTTGCCATTGAAGATCTACGTACAAGAGGATATCACATTACAGCTGTAGAACAGGCTAAAAACAGTATTCAACTTAATGACTTTCGCGCTTTGTCCGCTAAGAAATATGCACTGATATTTGGGAACGAGGTTAACGGCGTATCCGACGAGGTAATGTCTACTGTAGATGACTGCATCGAAATCCCTCAATTTGGAACAAAACACTCTTTCAATATCGTTGTATCGGCAGGTATTGTTCTTTGGGACTTATTCGCCAAACTCAAATTGAAATATTAATCTTTTAACAAAAAAATCCCGGCTTTTAGGGCCGGGATTTTGTTTAACTAGTCATATATCCTAGAAAGCATACATGCTCTCAGCATCTTTACTTTCTAATGCGGTACTTCCGCTTAAGAATTGATCTACTCTTCTTGCAGCTTCACGTCCTTCAGAAATAGCCCAAACAACCAATGACTGACCTCTTCTCATATCACCCGCCGCAAAAACCTTATTGATGTTGGTTTGATAAGATCCCTCTTTCGCTTTTACATTGCCACGTTCATCCAGATCAACCCCCAACTGCTCTAGTAAACCAGTTTTTTGAGGGTGAAGGAATCCCATTGCGAGGAATGCATACTGAGCAGGGAGCTCGCGCTCGCTACCAGCAACTTCAGAGAATTTAAGAGGACGTCCTAAGAAATCTGTCTCCCATTCTACGTCGATAACTTTAACGGCTTTGAGGTTACCTTTTCCGTCGCCAATAAATTCTTTGGTGCTAATGCCCCAGAACCGCTCACATCCTTCTTCGTGAGAACTGGTGGTTTTTAAAAGCATTGGATAGGTTGGCCATGGCATTGCGTCTGTGCGCTGCGCCGGTGGGTTTGGCATTAACTCAAATTGAGTAATTGATTTCGCTCTCTGGCGATTCGAAGTCCCCACACAGTCGGAACCGGTATCACCACCACCAATCACAATCACATCTTTTCCTTCAACGAATATCTCCTCTGTTGAATAAAGTTCGTTACTTACACGCTGATTGCTCTGCTTCAGGAATTCCATCGCAAAATAAACTCCCTTTAAATCGCGTCCGGGCACGGGAAGATCACGTGGAATAGTAGAACCACCGGAAAGAACCACAGCATCAAAAGTCCGCATAATCTCATCTCCGCTGATATCTTTCCCAACTTCCGTGTTATATTTAAAGATGATTCCATCTTCTTCCATTAATTTAACACGGCGCTCAACAACCCATTTTTCGAGTTTAAAATCCGGGATACCGTAACGCAGTAGCCCGCCTGCTTGTGCATCGCGCTCAAAAACAGTAACCGTGTGCCCAGCTTTGTTTAACTGTGCTGCTGCCGCCAAACCAGCGGGTCCAGAACCAATTACTGCCACCGTCTTTCCGGAACGGATGAAAGGAGCTTTGGAGGTTACCAGGCCTTTAGCGAAGGCTATTTCTATAATATGTTTTTCTATTTCCTCGATAGCAACAGCTGGCTTATTTATACCAAGCACACAAGCGGATTCGCAAGGCGCAGGACAAATTCGGCCTGTAAATTCAGGGAAATTATTAGTTGACGAGAGTATACGGTAAGCTTCTTCCCAGTTTTCTTTATATACTGCATCATTAAACTCGGGGATGATATTTCCGAGCGGGCAGCCGTTATGACAAAACGGGATACCACAGTTCATACAACGTGCAGACTGTTCGTTCAGCTTCTCTTCCGAATAAGTGCCAACAAATTCTTTGTAATCATTAACGCGCTCTTCAGGAGATCTTTTTTGGGGAAGTTCTCTTGCGTATTCCTTAAATCCTGTAATTTTTCCCATAATTAATTAACTGACTGAAATTGTGCGTGTTGCAATACTTTTTTATACTCTTTAGGGAACACCTTAATAAATTTACTTTTTTCATCGTCCCAGTTGTTCAGAATACGCTGAGCCAACTGACTTTGAGTTAACTGTGAATGTGTACGAAGCAGAGCTGTAATTTGCTCTTCATCTGTCGCTGTAAGCGGATCCAGGTCCACCATTTCAGGATTGCAATTGTCGGCAAAGTCGCCATCAATATCATAGATCCATGCAATACCACCACTCATACCTGCAGCGAAATTCCTTCCAGTTTTGCCAAGGATCAAAGCACGTCCGCCTGTCATGTATTCACATCCGTGATCGCCTACCCCTTCAACTACCGCAGTTGCGCCAGAGTTACGTACTGCAAAACGTTCACCAGCCTGACCGCGAACAAATAACTCACCAGAGGTCGCGCCATACAAAGCCACGTTTCCGATTATAATATTGTCTTCAGGAACCAAAGAGCTTACCGAAGATGGGTAAATTGCTAATCTGGCGCCTGACAAACCTTTACCAACATAGTCGTTTGCTTCACCTTCAAGTTCAAAGCTTATGCCTTTGGCACAAAATGCTCCGAAACTCTGTCCGGCTGACCCACTGAACTTAAAGTTAATGGTGTTATCAGGTAAACCAGCAGCCTGGTATACTTTTGAAACTTCATTTGAAAGAAGTGTTCCAAGGGTACGGTCGGTATTTTTCAATTCGAAACTAGCAAATACCGGGGTTTTATTCTCTAAAGCCTGTTTTGCATGCTCTAAAAGCTTCCAATCCAGGATTGCAGCCATTCCATGATCCTGAGCTTCGCTGTTGTAAAGCGTTTGCTTAGAAGGATTGGTAACTGGATAAAGAATTGCTGATAAATCTACAGTTTTAGCTTTCCAGTGTTTACTTCCCTCGCGTGCTTTCAGGAACTGGGCACGACCCACCATATCGTTGATCGTTCTGAAGCCAAGGTCAGCCATGATCTCGCGTAACTCCTCTACCATAAAATGGAAGAGATTCACTATATGCTCAGGTTTTCCGCTAAACAATTTACGCAGTTCAGGATCTTGTGTAGCAACACCAACTGGGCATGTGTTTAAATGACACTTACGCATCATGATACAGCCGCCAGCAACCAGTGCAGCCGTAGCTACTCCCCATTCCTCTGCTCCAAGTAATGTAGCGATAGCAATATCACGACCGGTTTTCAACTGTCCGTCTGCCTGAAGAACCACGCGGCTTCTTAACTGATTTCTAACCAGCGTTTGATGAGCTTCCGCTAATCCGAGTTCGAATGGTAAACCTGCATGCTTAATAGAACTGATTGGAGATGCTCCGGTACCGCCATCATAACCTGCAATCAGAATCACATCGGCATGAGCTTTCGCTACCCCAGCCGCAATCGTACCTACACCTGCTTTAGAAACCAATTTCACGTTGATTCTTGCATCACGGTTTGCATTCTTCAAGTCGAAGATAAGCTGCGCTAAATCCTCAATCGAGTAGATATCGTGGTGAGGAGGAGGAGAAATCAAACCAACTCCAGGCGTTGAGTGGCGCACTTTAGCGATCCACTCGTCAACTTTATGTCCCGGTAACTGCCCGCCCTCTCCCGGCTTAGCACCCTGAGCCATTTTAATCTGAAGCTCATCAGCGTTAGTAAGATAATATGAGGTTACTCCGAAACGACCTGAGGCAACCTGCTTGATAGCAGAACGCATAGAATCGCCATTTGGCAATTTCTCATAACGCATTTCGTCCTCACCGCCTTCGCCTGTATTACTCTTTCCGCCTACTCTGTTCATCGCGATAGCTAAAGTGCTATGCGCTTCGTGAGAGATAGAACCGAAAGACATTGCACCAGTAGCAAAACGTTTTAATATTGATTCTGCTGGCTCAACCTCCGACAATGGAATCGGCTCGCGGTGATGTGCGAAATCCAATAAGCCACGCAAAGTATACATCTTCTCCGACTGATCGTTTACAGCTTTTGCATAGTTTTTATAGATGGAATAATCACCCATACGTGTTGACTGTTGCAATAAGTGTACAGTTTGAGGATTAAACAAATGTGCCTCCCCACGACGCTTCCACTGATAAATACCACCTTCGGGCAACAACTGCTCCTCAGGTTTGGCATAAATGAAGCCATGGTTATGTTTAAATATGGTCTCCTTCGCAATTTCATCCAATCCTAAACCACCGATACGGGTTACAGAACCGCAGAAATATTTGTCTACTACCGACCTATTGATACCAAGGATTTCAAAGATCTGCGCTCCGTGATATGACTGAAGAGTTGAAATTCCCATTTTAGAGAAAATCTTCAATAATCCGTCGCAAACAGATTTAATATAGTTTTTAGAAAGATATTTGAACTCTAGCGATGTTTCAATTTTACCTTCTTCTTTTAATGCATGAATGGTTTCAAGTGCCAGATATGGGTTGATCGCCGTGGCTCCAAAGCCAAGAAGACAAGCGAAATGGTGAACTTCCCACACATCTCCGGCTTCTACAACTAAACCAACCTGACCGCGGTAGCCTTTCTTAATTAAGTGATGATGAACCGCAGAAACAGCAAGCAAAGAAGGGATCGGCGCATGCTGAGAATCAACTGCTCTGTCTGAAAGGATAAGAACTTCAAATCCGTCGTTTACTGCATCTTCTGCATAACGACAAAGTCTTTCCAATCCATTTTGCAACGAACCTTTCTGACCATCTGCTTTAAAATATGTTTGAAGGGTTTTTGCATTGAACATGCCGGTATCAATACTTCTAAGCTTTTCAAGCTCGAGATTCGTTAGAATTGGCTGCTGCAATGCTACGCAATGACAATGCATTTTATCTTCGTCGAACAGGTTACCGTTGCTACCGATAAAGGTAGAAAGGCTCATTACCATGCGCTCACGAATCGGATCGATTGGCGGATTAGTTACCTGGGCGAAGAATTGCTTAAAATAGCTCGACAAATGCTGAGGACGGTCTGACAAAACCGCCAAAGGCACATCTGTACCCATCGAACCAATTGGCTCCTTCCCATCAACAGCCATTGGCTTGATGATAGTTTCAATATCCTCACGGGTGTAACCAAATACCTGCTGATATTTCAAAACCGCATCTTTCGATAAATTAGTAAATGCTACCCTTGGTTCAGGTAGCTCTTCGATTCTGATTTTATAATTTTCAAGCCACTCGCCGTAAGGCTGACTGGATGCAATTTTTGTTTTGATTTCCTCATCGGTAATGATCTTACCTTCTACCAGATCAACCAGGAACATTTTACCAGGCTGTAAACGACCCTTTTTAATAATAATGGCTTCGTCTATCGGCAATGCACCAGCTTCTGAAGCAACAACTACACGACTGTCGTTAGTTACGGCATAACGTAAAGGACGCAGACCATTTCTGTCTAATAAGGCGCCAATTTGAGATCCGTCAGTAAATGTTAGCGCTGCAGGTCCATCCCACGGCTCCATTAATGTAGCATGAAACTCATAGAACGCCTTCTTTAACGGCTCCATTTGTTCATTTCCGTCCCAGGCCTCGGGCACGAGCATCATCATTACATGAGGAAGGCTTCGACCGGTATGCACCAATACTTCAACCACGTTGTCCAGACATGCAGAATCAGACTGATTGCTATCGATAACAGGAAGAACGATATCCATTTCTTCGCTGGTAAAGTATGATGATGCGTATGACTTTAATCCTGAATAGAACCAGTTAAGGTTCCCCGTAAGGGTGTTAATCTCACCATTATGCGCCATAAAGCGGAATGGTTGCGCGAGTTTCCATGACGGGAAAGTATTGGTCGAAAACCGGCTGTGAACTAAACCAAATGCTGAAGTTAGCCTGGTGTCCTGCAGGTCTGTATAATAAGTACGTAACTGATAAGTGGTTAACTGACCTTTATATACTAGAATGCGGCTTGATAACGATGCGATGTAAAAGTCGCTACCATTCTTAACCGTTTCATTTATAGTTTTGGTGATCAACCGTCTGAAAACAAACAGCTTTCGTTCGAAATCATCACTAGTTGCCAGTCCATCCGGACGCCCGACAAACACCTGCTCAACATCGGGTTCAACCGACAGAGAAGTCGGGCCTACAACCGATGGATTAACCGGAAGTTTACGGAAGCCTAAAAACGGCAACCCCAGCTTTTCAGCGGAGCTAACGATGATAGATCGGCAAGTTTCCTTTGTGGCGACATTCTTAGGAAAGAAGATCATTCCGACGCCATAGTTGCCTGGCTCTGTAAGATGAATATCCAGAGCTATACACTCCTCCATGAGAAACTCATGCGGAATTTGCAATAAAATCCCTGCGCCATCACCACTTTCCGGGTCACATCCACATGCTCCGCGGTGCTCCATATTCTCAAGAATAGTTAAAGCATCGGAAACATTTTGGTGCGATCGCTGGCCATTAATGTGTGTAATAAAACCTACTCCACAAGAGTCGTGTTCAAATTCAGGGCGATATAATCCCTGCTGGTCAATTTCGGTTTGCTTCATTATTATAATAATGGGAATGTACGAAAGTACGGATTTTGGGCTAAAATTGCGGACTGAATAATAATTTTTGAATATTTTTCAAAAACAAAAGGATTTCAGTCTCCAAAATTAGCAATCTCGTAATTTTATCTTTTTTAATTTAACATTATCTTAAACTTACTTTTGCGTCAAATCTTATTCCGCGATCAGAATTTCTTTTGGAACTACTATTTCAGATTATTTTTTTTAATTAAACAAAGGGATTTTTTTATTGGCAAAAAATGCTACTTTTGCGCCGGGTTAGTCTTCTACGATCAGCTCCTCTTGAACTCCCCCAGGGTGGGAACGCAGCAAGGGTAGAGAGTTGTAGCGGTGCGATAGAAGGTGCTAGCCCACTTTTTTTCTCTTCTGTCTATTTTTCATAATTTGATCTAAAATTTTTCTTAGCTTAGCAGAATTAACATTAAGTGTCAAACCGACAATTTATAACAACCTAATACGATGAAGTTTTTTATTGATACAGCAAACCTTGCTCAAATTAAAGAGGCCCATGATATGGGTGTTTTGGATGGTGTAACGACTAATCCCAGCCTGATGGCTAAAGAAGGAATTACTGGCCACGACAATGTAATTAAACACTATAAGGCAATTTGTGAGATTACAGATGGCGATGTAAGCGCAGAGGTTATTTCAACTACAGTTGATGAGATGATTGCCGAAGGCGAAGCTCTTGCCAAATTACATCCGCAAATTGTAGTAAAGGTGCCGATGATTAAAGACGGCGTAAAAGCGATAAAATATTTCACGTCGAAGGGCATTAAAACAAATTGCACCCTGGTTTTTTCTGCCGGACAAGCCTTATTAGCGGCAAAAGCGGGAGCAACTTATGTTTCTCCGTTTATCGGCCGTTTAGACGATGTATCTACAGACGGACTGACGTTAATTGAAGATATCCGCTTAATTTTTGACAATTACGGTTATACCACCCAAATACTCGCGGCTTCCGCCCGTCACCCAATGCATATCATCAACTGTGCAAAAATTGGAGCCGACGTAGTTACCGCTCCCCTATCCGCTATTGCCGCTTTGTTAAAGCATCCTTTAACAGACAGCGGTCTGGCTCAATTTTTAGCAGACCACGCTAAAGCCGCCGCCAGCGTTTAGAAACACAAAACGGAACATTATTTGACAAATATTCAAACAATGTTCCGTTTTTATTCTCTCTTCTGCAAGCCCCTCCCCGACTTCCTTCCCAAAAAAGAAGACAATATTGATACACAAAGCAAGTAAACACTATTTATCTTTGTATTGATGAACGTCCAGAATCTTCTACAGCGAGCGCTGGCTTACGAATTCCTATCCATTGACGAAGGTGTGTTTTTATTCCATAATGCAGCTACTGCCGACCTCATGTACGCCGCTAACGAACTTCGCAAACAGCAAGTCCCCCACGGAAAGGTTACCTGGCAAATAGACCGGAATGTAAACACTACCAATGTTTGCATTGCTAACTGCAAGTTTTGCAACTTCTTTCGCCGGCCCGGACATGAAGACAGCTACATTACGGATATAGAAACTTACAAGCAAAAAATTGAAGAAACGTTTAAGTTTGGCGGCGATCAATTGTTGCTTCAGGGCGGACATCATCCGGATCTGGGCCTCAAATTTTACGTCGACCTATTTAAGCAACTTAAAGAACTATATCCAACTTTAAAACTCCATTCTTTAGGTCCTCCCGAAATTGCTCACATAGCAAAACTTGAAGGACTAAGTCATACGGAAGTATTAAAATCACTAGTAGCTGCCGGCCTCGATTCTTTACCCGGAGCCGGAGCAGAAATTCTTAACGACAGGGTTCGAAGGCTGATCTCCAAAGGCAAATGCGGTGGTCAAGAATGGCTGGATGTGATGCGGGCCTGCCATCAGTTGAACATCCCCACCTCCGCTACGATGATGTTTGGGCATGTGGAAACAATTGAAGAGCGTTTTGAGCATCTTGTTTGGATTCGCCAGGTTCAATCTGAAAAGCCTGAGGGAGCTTATGGATTTATCGCATTCATTCCCTGGCCTTTTCAGGACGATGGTACGCTTCTGAAACGTGTCAGAGGAATTACCAACGAGGTTACAGCGGATGAATATATCCGGATGATAGCCCTTAGCAGGATCATGCTTCCAAACATAAAGAATATCCAGGCATCGTGGTTAACAGTAGGGAAACAGGTGGCTCAGATCTGCCTGCATGCCGGCGCAAACGACTTTGGATCGATCATGCTCGAAGAAAATGTGGTAAGCGCTGCCGGTGCGCCTCACCGATTTACATCTGACGGCATTCAGCAGTCTATCCGTGAAGCCGGGTTTGAGCCTCAATTAAGAACACAGAAATACGAATTCAGAGAAATGCCTTCGCAACTGGTGCAGCAAACGATCAATTATTAATCATTTTAGATTATGAGTTTTAGGTAAAATTCCTTAGAATTACCTATGCCATTACATGCACTTATCGTAGACGATGAAGAATACAGCAGGAAATCGCTTTACTTTTTATTACAGGAGAACTGTCCTGAGATAACCATTGGAGGCATTGCCGGATCGGTAGCTGAAGCCCGGAAAATCATTGAAGAAAATTCATTTGATCTGGTTTTTCTTGATATCGCCATGCCCAAGGAGAATGGTTTTGAATTGCTTCCGGTAATTGAAAAGCACAACATACTCGTAGTCTTTATTACTGCATTTGATCAGTACGCGCTTAAAGCACTTAAAGCCAGCGCAGTAGACTACTTATTAAAACCCATTGACATCGTTGAGCTTAAAGTGGCCGTGCAGAAATCGATCGCCCGTAAAGAAGCGATGAAATCTTCTGACGAGCTAATAAATCCATCCTTAAACACCCTTAGCGAAAACCTTAACAACCGGAATAAAATTGATAAAATCACACTACCTCATACACACGGGTTTCATATTATCGACACAAGTAATATTTTCTATATAGAAGCCGACAGCAATTATTCGGTGTTTCATTTACGTGACGGAGGCAAGCTGGTAATTTCCAAGCCGTTGAAAGAGTTTGAAGATATATTGGATACTGCCGATTTTGCCCGTATTCACAAGTCGGCTATCATTAACCTTAATTATGTTGTTAGTTATTCAAACAAACATGGCCTCGAAGTGATTCTCGAAAACAATATTACGCTACCCGTATCCAGACGACGTTCTGCCGAATTCCAGGAAAGGGTACGCGAGTATTTGCAGAAAAAAACAAGTAAGAATTGAAAAAGAGCCTTTACATCTTCATATTCTTCATAAGCTGCCTCGGTAGCCCTGGCAGCCTCGCTGCGCAAACGTTAAACTTCAGGAATTATACTGTTAATAACGGATTGGCTAACTCCACCGTTTATTATATTCATCAGGACTCGAAAGGCTTCATTTGGTTTGCAACAGAAACCGGCGTAAACAGATATGATGGACAAAACTTCCAGACGTTCACCATGGATGATGGGCTATCAGACAATGAGGTACTTCAAATCAGGGAAGATTCTAAGGGAAGGATCTGGTTCTTAACGTTAAACGGAAAGCTGAGCTATTATCTTAACAATAAGTTTCACAATACCGAAAATACAGCTGTATTACAAAAAGCGTTTTGCAAAGCGAGTTTTGTTTCCTTCTTCGAAGATTCAAAACACCGGCTTTGGTTCTCCACAAACCAACGGGAAGTGGTTATGATTGACGGCGAGGACGTGGAAATTTTCTCTTCCGACAGGCAATACCTCACCACATCCTTTATCGCCGAGAACAAGCGGTCTGAAATACTAATTCTGAACCGTAGCAATATCTATAAATATAACAATCAAAATTTCACCCGGTTACATTCAGAACATTATCCTCTTTCGGCAAAAGCCTGTTTTTACGACCCAAAAACTAAAACCTTATCGTTTATATCGAAAGCTGGGTTTGTAGAAAACAACGGAGAAAACTGGGTTCTTAAACGGAAGGTTCCGGAAGAAATAATGAGAAATGGAATTAGTAATTTCTTTTTCGATAACGATAAAAATACCTGGATTAACACCGTCGGAAACGGTGTTTACATTGTAAGCGATTCGTCCAACACAGCTTCGCAGCACCTTTTGCCTGGAAAATATATTACCCATGGCCTTTTAGACATCGATGGAAACATTTGGATTTCTACCATCGGAAATGGTGTTTATATGCTGCCCGAGCTGGCGAGAAAAATGCAGCATTACACGGTAAGCAACGGACTGAGCGACAACTCTATCTATAGCCTGGTAAAGACCCCGGACGAAAGACTGGTTCTCGGTTTAAAGAATGGCAACCTAAATATCATTAAGGGAAACGAGATACTTTTAAAACCTCTAAAAAACGCCGAATCCTCTTATAATCCAATAAAAAAACTGTTCTATGATCAGCAAAACCAATCGATATGGTTTGCGTCAAACAACACATTAGGAGAAATCAAATCAGACAACAAAACCATCAGATACCTAAGGGAAAGGGACAATTTGATGTATGCTCTCAAGTCATTCAGTATAAGCAAAAGCGGAAAACTTGCCATTGCACTTGCCGCCGGGGTGGATATTCTGGAGAACAAAAATGCTGAGCTTATTTTCGAAAGCCCCAATCTTAGCAATCCATCTTTACATTTTCCTTCGAGAGCCTACACAGTTTTTTACGATTCGGCCGAGAGATTATGGTTTTCTAACATTAATGGCCTGCAGTACCAGTATAGAAACAAGCTTACAAAGCTATATCAAAACGATAATCAACTCAAACAAAGAATAACAGACATCACCGAGCTCCCGGATAAGACCATAGCGTGTGCCAGTTATGGGTTCGGGGTTTTCATTTTGAAAGACTCAAAATTGGTGAGAACGGTTACCACAAAAGACGGGCTGGGCAGTAATATTTGTAAAAAGGTTTTTTATGCCGACGGTTACTTGTGGGTTATCACCGGAAAGGGAATAAGCAAGGTCTCAAAAGATTTAAAGGCAATAGACAATTATCATAAAGAGAATGGGCTTCTATCAAACGAGATTAATGATGCACTTACAGATAAAGGATCAATATACGTAGCTTCTAACGGCGGACTGTCAATTTTCGGGGTGCATATGAAAGCGCGAAAAAAGAAAGCAATTCCCCTGAATTTAAACTACATCCTTATCAATAATGAAATAATTGATCTTGCGGAAAAAACAGAACTCAACTACAGGTCGAACAATCTAACCGTCAATTTTATAGGTATAGATTTTAACAACCCCGACCAAATTATTTATGAATACAGATTGAAGGATGACCTGCCATGGACCCTCACAACTAATAACACCATTGAGTTTGGCTCGCTTGAATCAGGCGAATATCATTTGCAAATAAGGGCAAAAGGAATAAATAGTGGCTGGAGCAAGCCCATTTTGTTCGATTTTGTAATTAAACCTCCTATCTGGAAGACCCCCTGGTTTATTTTTCTGGCAATTATCATTCTCGGCCCCGCACTGTTTTTTTTGATCAATACTTTCTACAAGCGGAAGCGAATTAAAGAGCGGGAGAGATTACTTGCCAAGACCAAAATCATCGCTTTGGAACAACAAGCTCTTCAGGCCATGATGAATCCACATTTCATTTTTAATGTAATGAATTCGATTCAACATTTCATCAATACTAAAGATACCGTAATGGCGAATCAGTTACTTACCGGCTTTGCAAGACTGATTCGTAAAAACCTCGAGATTTGCAATAAAAGCTATATATCACTTGAAGAAGAACTATCCTATCTAAGCCTTTATCTTGCGCTCGAGAAGCTACGGTTTGGTAACAAGTTGAAGTATGTGATCGACACCGACCCAGAAATAGATAGAGAGGAAACGTTTATTCCTTCTATGTTACTTCAGCCATTCGTCGAAAATGCCATTTGGCACGGCATAATGCCGAAAGAAACCGAGGGTAATATATGGATTGTGATAAAACAGCCCGAGCCTAATCTGCTGCATATCTGCATCGAGGATGACGGAATAGGGATAGATAATTCATATAAGTTGAAAACAAACGACCATATCAGCCGCGGAATGGAGCTCACGCAGGAGCGCATTAATTTATTGAACAAGTTCGATGCTCCTATTCAGCTGGATGTCCAGCAAGTAGAAAAATCAGGCACCAGAGTTACTATTTTGATAGCAATTTAACCGTTAACTCAATAAGGCCTACCGATAACTCAATACTTTTTAACAGAACCCAAACTATATCTATTATTGTATTAGATATCATTGCGAATCTATTTTAAGGTAAACTTTTTAAAAATATTATTATCTAAGTGTGTGTTTAGCGGCTGGAACTTCCCAAAAGTTTCACCGCTTTTTTGTTTTATACCCTTCTCTAAACTTCGTTTTTATTAAATTTGCGCTTCTTGGAAAATCTGGAATTATACATAGAAGCGCTAATCTTTGCATCTTCGCAAAGTATATCTGTATCAGAAATACAGCTGGTATTGAATGCGGCTAATGAACAGCCTGGCTCCGAAGAACTGATACTCAGACATATCGAGCAAATAAAAGAGAAATATAGCAATCCAGAGTTTGCCATTGAACTTACCGAACTGAATGAGGGATATCAATTCCTGACCAAAAAGGCATATTATCCCGTTATCAATCAGTTACAGATTCAACGCTCCAAGAAAAAGCTGAGTCAGGCGGCCATAGAAACTTTGGCGATAATAGCCTACAGACAACCCATTACCAAACTTGAAATAGAGCAGATACGCGGAGTGAATTGCGATTATACCATCCAGAAACTTCTCGACAAAGAACTTATCGTGATTTCGGGAAAAGCCGAATCCGTCGGAAAACCGCTCCTGTACAGTACAAGCTCCTTGTTTATGGATTATTTTGGAATAAAAAACAGCACCGAACTACCGCAAATAAATGATTTTCAAGCCAATACAAACGAAATAGGGGAAAAGCAAGATTAATTTTAATTGAAAGGAAATATTACAATACTTTTGAAAATCTTATTATTTTTATAGTACGCAATAATCAACAAACGATGAAAACGCCAAAGAAAAAGTTCGATACCGATAGCGCTAAACACTCTAACGACCCAATTGCGGACAAGCGTCCGCTGGCTGATGAAGATGATGATTTTGACACATCCTTAGATGATTTATCTGGCTTTGAGGACCTGGATTCCTTAGATGACGACGACGATGATTATTAACATTAATTAACTTTAAGTGGAAGCATTCAGCCTACTGAATGCTTTTTTTATATCAAGCCAATTGCAAATGGGAGTTACTGAAGTAAAAGACAAGAAAGACGTTAAAGAATTTTTAGACCTGGCCAGAGAAATCTATAAGAACGACCCTGTTTGGGTATGCCCCTTAGATAAAGACATTGAAAAGGTATTCGATCCCCGCCAGAATAATTTTCATCAACATGGCAGCATTACCCGCTGGATTGCGAAAGACGATGAAGGAAAAACAATCGGTCGGATAGCAGCCTTTGTGAATGATAAAAAAGCACACACCTTTCCGCAGCCTACTGGCGGGGTTGGCTTTTTCGAATGCATTGACGACCAATCTGTTGCTTTTACACTTTTCGACACAGCTCAAAACTGGTTGAAAGCACGCGGAATGGAGGCAATGGATGGGCCCATAAATTTCGGCGAAAATGACACCTTCTGGGGATTGCTGATAGAAGGGTTTACTCACCCCTCTTACGGGATGAATTATAATCCCCCATATTACAAGGCGCTCTTTGAGTCCTATGGATTTATGCCCCAATACGAACAAATAACAAATCATCTACAGGTGAACAAGCCCTTCCCCGAGCGATTCACAAAAATTGCAGAATGGGTTTCTAAAAAACCAGGATATACATTTAAGCATTTCGAGAGCAAAAAAATACATCAATTTGCTTCTGATCTTCTCGAAGTTTATAATGATGCTTGGAGCGACTTTCCAAACTTTGTGCCGATGGATAAAGCAACTGTTTTCGAGAGCTTCAAAAAAATGAAGGCCATTATGGATGAGAAACTTATCTGGTTTGCCTATGTAGAGGACGAACCTGCGGCTTTTATTGTTATGCTTCCGGATGCAAATCAAATCATCAAACCATTAAAAGGAAAACTCGGCCTGACTGAGAAGCTAAAATTTCTTTATTATCGATGGAAAGGAGTTACAAGAATACGTGCAGTAGTAATGGGCACGAAAAAAGCATATCAGAAACATGGACTCGAATCAGCCCTGTTCATTAAACTTAAGGAGTATGTGCTTCCGTTAAATCGATACGAAGAGTGCGAATTATCCTGGGTAGGAGATTTTAACGATAAGATGCTTGCAATTCACGAAGCTACCGGAGCTGCTTTTGCGAAAAAGCATGTAACTATGAGGAAGATGTTCAATTAAAATGAGGCTGTCTCTGCGGGGAGACAGCTCATTTTTATGCCATTACTTTGGAACGTCTTAATTCTTCGAAAAGATTGATAATTTTTTTTTGCAAATCAATCACTTCTGTTTCACGTTCCTGCAGCTTTTTAGTCATAGTTTCCAATTCAGAAATATATTTTTCCTGCTGCTCGGTATCGTTGTATGTAAGTAATTGTACCACTGTCATATCAAATAACTTTGATATCTGTTCCAATCTTGATAGATTAATATCCGTAATTCCTGTTTCAATTTTAGAGAAAGCAGGAATCGATATATCTAACCTTTTCGCCACATCCTCCTGGCTCCATCCTTTTTGATGCCTTAGAAGTCTAATCTTTTTACCTAATGTTTTCATTTACCCTTAAAGTTTAAGTTCCTATGTTGTTAAAGCTTTATTCGCGAGCATGTTTAGATCTACACCTCCGAAATCACCCGAACTCATAAGAAGCAAGTTTTTACTCTTATAATTAATATAACTCAAAAATTCGACCAATATTTCTGAATTGTTGAAAAAAATTAACTTATCGTTATCAAAGGCCTCTATAACTTGGTTTTCGTCGTAAGGCACCATATTTTTCTGTTCAAATGTGCGTCTGTTTATGAATACAACGGCTGTATCCGCATTATCCATGCAACCTTTATATTCGCTCAGAAATTCCTTGTTTAAACTGCTAAATGTATGCAACTCCATGACGGCGACAAGCTCCCGATCCGGATATTGCTGTTTAACAGCATTTAGGGTAGCCCGCAATTTAGAAGGAGAATGTGCAAAATCTTTGTAAACGGCGGTATAGTCATTTTTACCTAATAGTTCCAATCGTTTTGCTGCACCTTTAAAGGTTCGAATAGCGCCGTTAAAAGATACATCACTAATACCCAAAGCATTACATACGCCCCTTGCAGCCTCTAGATTCTGCAGATTGTGATCTCCGAACACCATTAGCGGAATCGATTGACCTCCGACCTCCAGATAAGTTATACCATCTTTAGTAAAATTAGGACTGGTCTGATAAGGAGTTTTAATGATAGATTCAGTCGAAGATTCAACAAGATCCCTGACCACGGAATCCTCGGTGTTGTAAATAATAGTTCCGCCAGTTTCAATCGTCTTAAGAAAAATTTTAAACTGCTCTATATATGATTCAAATGTTGGAAACACATTAATATGATCCCAGGCAATCCCACTTATAACCCCGATATTAGCACGATATAAATGAAATTTAGGTCGGCGATCAATTGGCGAAGCCAGATATTCATCACCTTCTATCACCATTACGGGAGCATCCGAAATCTTCACCATAGTGTCGAATCCTTCCAGTTGAGCACCTACCAAATAGTCAAATTCTGTATTGCAGGCATTTAATACATGCAAAATCATAGAGGTAATGGTGGTTTTACCGTGACTACCTCCAATAACTACCCTGATTTTCTCCTTCGACTGCTCATAGATATACTCAGGATAAGAATACACTTTCAAGCCCAGTTCCTGCGCTTTTACCAGCTCAGGATTATCCGCACGGGCATGCATCCCTAAAATAACCGCGTCAATATCCGCAGTGATATTCTCTGGAAACCAGCCCATCTGTTCAGGCAGAATTTTATGCCGGGCCAGGCGGGTTCTGGAGGGCTCATAAATAGCGTCATCCGAACCAGTTACTATATGTCCTTTCAGTGATAGTGCAATGGCCATATTATGCATCGCACTGCCGCCAATAGCAATTAAATGTAAACGCATTAAGTTTAACTAGTAATAAATCTTATCAAAGTTAATAAGATACAGAAAAAAGGAATTTCTTTTACGTTTGTTTTAAAAATTTTACCGCACACCAATCATCTAATGTTTTATGCTTAACATATAACATTTTCAACTTGTTCATTTCGGGTGATAAAATTTCCAAATCGGCTTCGTAAAAACCGCTTAAATAAATTTGACCTCCAGGGACTAAAACCTCTGCATATTTCCCCATTTGATCAAGAAGAATGTTTCGGTTGATATTGGCAAGGATGATATCATACTGCTTATCCGGTATGATTTCTTTAGAACCACACAAAACCTCGTCGAATGGAGTGTTGTTTAAACGAGAGTTTTCAAGAATACTGTCGTAACAAACAGGATCGTAATCGATGGCTGTGATATTTTTTGCCCCACGCTTAGCTGCCAGTATTGCCAGAATACCTGTGCCTGCTCCCATATCCAGAATTCGCTTAGCGGCAAAATCTTCCTCAAGGATAAATTCCATCATCATGGTGGTAGTTTGATGATGTCCTGTTCCAAACGCCATTTTGGGATCAACTACAATTTCAAGAGGATATTGAACCTTTGGCTCATGAAAGGTAGCGCGAACGTAACATTTATCCTTTATTATAAGGGGTTCGAAGTTACTTTCCCATACCTCGTTCCAGTTTTTTTGTGGCACTTCAGTTTTTTCCCAGGTAAAGGAAAAAACGTCCTGGTAGGTGTTAAGAGCGTGAAGAAAAACATTTTCATCAAATGAATCTGCAGGGATGTAAGCGTTAAACCCTGCAGACGTTTCCTCAAAGGTATCGAAACCTGCCTCGCCCAAAGCGTTAATAAGCAGGTCTCTCTGATACTCTTCTTCTGAGTTTATTGTAAAAGCAACTTCGAAATAGTTCAAGTACTAGGAATTAAAAGCTTTAACAATGTCAGTGAAATCTCTTGACTTTAATGAAGCACCCCCTATTAAGCCGCCATCAATGTCCGGCTGAGCAAACAGTTCGGCCGCGTTTTTAGGATTACAGCTTCCGCCGTATAAGATAGTAGTATTGTCAGCTGTCTGCACACCGTATCTGACAGCAATCTCCTTACGGATAAAGGCGTGGATCTCCTGTGCCTGATCTGATGTGGCAGTAACACCGGTTCCTATCGCCCAAACCGGCTCGTATGCGATGACAATTTTGGCAAATTCTTCTGCTGACAAATGGAACACACCTTCTGATAACTGATTTTTGATCAGATCAAAATGGATATTTTGGTTGCGCTCTTCTAAAGTTTCACCGATGCAAAAAACAGGCTTCAAACCCGCTTTAAGAGCAGCATCAACCTTTGCGGCCAGTGTTTGATTTGTTTCTCCGAAGTACTGACGTCGTTCTGAATGACCCAGGATCACATAAGCTGCGCCAACAGAACCAAGCATATTTGCGGATATCTCTCCGGTAAAAGCGCCAGACTCGGCCTGGTGACAGTTTTGCGCCCCAATGCTTACACGCGAGCTATTTTTTGCAAGTTGCGCCAGACTGTGTATATAAACATACGGAGGGCAAACAATTACTTCCTGATCTCCTTTTGCTTCGTCGGCTACCATGTTTAAAACTTCAGAAAACAAGGTTAATCCCGAAGTGTAATCCATATTCATTTTCCAGTTACCGGCAACTATTTTTTTTCTCATTATATCGTTTTAAAAATTTCTATATGATTTTGTTAATTCAAAAACATGACTTAGTAAACTTCGTTCCATGTCGTCAAACACCCTTTCACGACGTTCGTAGACCTTTTCGGCAGTTTCAAATACTTTATTGAGGGCGTACAGCTCGAAGCCCTGTGCCCCGCCCCAGGCAAAATCGGGGATAAAATTTCGTGGGTATCCTGAGCCAAAAACGTTGGCACTTACACCCACTACCGTACCGGTATTGAACATGGTATTGATTCCACATTTCGCGTGATCAGCCATAACAAGTCCGCAAAACTGCATCCCGGTTTTACGGAAATTCTTTTTGTTATAGTCCCAGAGCTTTACTTCGGCGTAGTTATTCTTTAAATTCGAATTGTTGCTGTCGGCGCCGATGTTACACCACTCGCCTAATACAGCGTGCCCTAAAAACCCTTCGTGGCCTTTTGATGAGTAACTATGAATCACTGAATTATTTATCTCCCCTCCGACCCGGCAATAGGGACCAATGGTGGTCATACCATAAATCTTTGCTCCCATTTTTACCTGAGAATTATTGCAGAGGGCAAAGGAGCCACGTATATGCGTACCTTCCCACACTTCAGAATTAGCGCCTAGGTAAATCGGGCCGGCTTTAGTATTGAAGGTTGAGCATTCTGCAGATGCACCATCCTCTGCGAAAATATCATCGCCTAATATTATGTTGCTGCTGCCTAACGGTGAGGAAGTGCGACCGGTGGTAAGTAATGTGAAATCGCTTTTGAGCTCTGCATCATTTAGCCTGAAGATATCTTCCGGGTATACTATCCTGTTAAATTCATATTGAAATTCGACTTTTCGATAAGCGGAAATATCGGAAAGAAGCGCCTTAGCATCGCCGTTTCCTTTTAGAGCAATAACGACATTACCATTAATTAAAACATCCCCTTCTTCCAGCTTATTGACTGCGTCAAGCAAAGCCGGATTAGGGCATACAGAACCATTTATCACGAGCCCGCTTGCAAATGCAGCGCCTGGAAATTTTTCCTGTAAATAATCTGTAGTAAGAAATGATGTGGCCGTTTTGAAATGCTTTGCCCATTTTTCGGCTATAGTAAGAATACCAATCCTTAGATCAGCTACTGGTCGCGTAAAGGTAAGAGGGAATAATGATTCCCGGGCAGAATCATCGAAAAGAATGATACTCATGCGGGCAAAAATAAAAAAAGTCCCGGCGTATACCGGGACTTTGGATTTATTTTGGATTAAATTTATTTTTTGTTGTAGCGAGAACGGAACTTATCGATACGTCCGGCTGTATCTACCAGCTTCATTTTACCGGTATAGAACGGATGAGATGTGTGAGAAATCTCTAATTTGATTAGAGGATATTCATTACCATCTTCGTATTTGATAGTTTCTTTTGATTCTATGCAAGATTTGGTTAGGAAAGAATAGTCGTTAGACATATCTTTAAAAACTACCAATCTATAATTTTTTGGATGCAAATCAGCCTTCATGGTTCATTCCTTTTTAAGAGGTGCAAATATAAGTACAAATAGCTTAGTAATCAAAATAGAATTCAAATAATTTCCTGACAGAGCTCAATAAGCACTCCCGATGCATCTTTAGGATGAACGAAGCAGATTAATTTATTGTCAGCGCCTCTTCTGGGCACATCAGACAGCAGTGTAAAACCCTCATTTTTTAACCGTTTCATTTCGTCATAAATGTTATCGACAGCAAAGGCAATATGATGTATGCCTTCACCTTTTTTCTCAATAAACCTGGCTATCGGACTATCCGCCGCAGTGGCCTCCAGTAACTCGATTTTGTCCTCGCCTGCTTTGAAAAATTCTGTTATCACCCCCTCTGCGCTTACCTCTTCCTGTTTATAACTCGGCACACCCAAAATTTTTTCGTAAAGTACTGAAGAATACGAGATACTCTTAACTGCGATGCCAATATGTTCTATTTTTAACATGTCGTAACTACTAAAAAATGACTTTCTGTCTATATTAGCATAGATATTATTGATACCTGGGCTAAAAGTTTTTGCTTATCTTTGTAGATATTAAATATAGTTTTTAGATATGAATCTCCCGATATATTTAGACAACAATGCCACTACACCGATGGACCCAAGGGTACTGGAGGCAATGATACCTTATTTTACGCAAAAATTCGGTAACGCTGCCAGCAGGAATCACCCATTTGGCTGGGCGGCTGAAGAAGGAGTTGACTATGCACGTGAACAAGTTGCGAAACTCATTGGTGCAAATGAAAAGGAAATAATCTTTACGTCAGGCGCCACAGAAGCGAATAACCTTGCTTTAAAGGGCGTTTTCGAGATGTACAAAGATAAAGGCAATCACATCATTACTTGTACTACAGAGCACAAAGCAGTGCTTGATGCATGTAAACACATTGAGAAACTTGGGGCCGAGGTAACCTATCTTCAGGTAAAATCAGATGGTCTGATTGATCTTCAGGAATTAGAGAATGCGATCACCGACAAAACTATCCTTGTTGCAATTATGTATGGCAACAACGAGATTGGGGTTATCCAGCCTATCAAGGAAATATCAGCAATAGCACATAAACGCGGCGCATTATTTTTCACTGACGCAACTCAGGCAGTTGGTAAAATTCCGGTTGATGTAAATGCAGACGGAATTGACTTAATGTCTTTCTCGGCACATAAAATGTACGGCCCGAAAGGGGTTGGTGCATTATATGTACGCAGAAAAAACCCAAGGGTTAAAGTTACAGCACAAATGGACGGAGGTGGCCACGAGCGTGGAATGCGTTCGGGAACATTGAACGTACCTGGTATCGTGGGATTTGGGAAAGCATGTGAACTTTGCCAATTAGAAATGGCAGAGGAATCAAAACGTTTATCCGCTTTGCGCGATAAACTTGAGAGTTCTCTAACAACACTTGAAGAAAGCTATGTAAACGGGAATCGCGAGTACAGACTTCCACATGTGGCAAATATCTCTTTCAAATATGTTGAGGGAGAGGGTTTGATGATGGCAATGAAAGACATGGCCGTTTCATCAGGTTCTGCCTGTACATCAGCGTCTTTAGAGCCATCTTATGTATTAAAAAGTTTGGGTTTATCAGACGACTTGGCACACTCTTCGATACGTTTTGGTCTAGGAAGATTCACTACCGAAGAGGAAGTGGATTTTGCTATTGAACAAACAAAGAAAGCAGTAAATCACCTTCGCGACCTTTCTCCTTTGTGGGAAATGTTTAAAGAAGGTATTGATCTGGATAAAGTAGAGTGGGTTGAACACTAAAGAAAATACGCAAATGGTTTGATGTGCAGATATGCAAATGGAATCAGGAGTTATAACAAAATTTATAATTAAAATTTAAAGCCATGGCTTACTCAGATAAAGTTATCGATCATTATACCAACCCAAGAAACGTAGGAACGCTTGATAAAAGCAAAACAAACGTGGGTACTGGTCTGGTTGGCGCACCCGAGTGCGGAGACGTAATGCGTCTGCAAATCGAGGTTGATGCAAACAACGTAATTACTGATGCAAAATTTAAAACTTTTGGTTGTGGTTCTGCAATCGCTTCTTCATCTTTAGCTACAGAGTGGCTAAAAGGAAAAAGCATTGACGACGCAATGGCAATCGACAATATGGACATTGTTGAAGAACTAGCCCTGCCACCGGTTAAAATACATTGCTCGGTTTTAGCAGAAGATGCTATCAAAGCTGCAATTAACGATTACCGCGTTAAAAATGGCTTAGAAGCGTTAGTGGCTGAGAAATCACACCACTAAAGGTAAATCAAGAAGCAAGATTTGAGAAGCAAGATGAATCGTAAGTCTTGTATCTTGACTCTTACATCTTAAATCTTAATAAAAAATGGTTACAGTAACAGATAAAGCAAAAGAAAAAGTTACCGAACTGATGCAAGGCTCAGATCTGGATACTTCATATTTTTTGAGAGTATCTGTGCAAGGGGGTGGCTGTTCAGGTTTATCTTACAAACTTGATTTTGATAATGAAGAAAAACCAGGCGACCAGTTCTTCGAAGATAAAGGTGTTAGAATGGCTTTAGACATGAAATCATTTCTATACCTGGCGGGCACAGAATTAGACTTCTCTGACGGATTGAACGGTAAAGGTTTTAACTTCCATAATCCAAACGCAAGTCGTACTTGCGGATGCGGGGAAAGCTTCTCGGTATAATTTATAAAAACTTACAACAAAAAGGGGCTTATGCCCCTTTTTCTGTTTAGGTATAAATCTGTATACTTGTTATCACTAACCAAAGAAATGAATTCAAGGCCTGATACTGTCCCGAAATTATTGCGGCATATTGTTTCGACTATGCACCCATTGGATGCTCCATTTTTAATGCACAAAAAAGACGAGCAATGGGTAGACATTACTTATGGAGAAACTATTGATACCGCCGATGCCATTTCATCTTACTTGCTTGACATCGGGATAAAAAAAGGCGACAGAATTGGGTTCATACTTGAAAACTCCCCTGAATATATATTCTACGACCAGGCTCTGCAGCAGATAGGCGGAGTGAATGTATCCATATATCCCACACTTACAGAAAATGAGATTGAATACATTCTTAATGACGCTCAGGTAAGGACTTTGCTTGTGGGCAACCCTTTCTTATTAAAGAAGATTCTGAAGATTGCCAATAACTGCCCTGAACTGATCCGGATTATCCCCATCTTTGAAGACTACCAGAAACACATTCAAAGCAGTTATGTCAATGCGGGGACAATTTCCTTGGCCTCGGTTATCAGTGAAGGAGAACGATGCCTGCCGGAACACAGGAAGGCTATAGAAAGCGCAAGGGAAAGTATTTTGCCAACAGACCTGTCATCATTGATCTATACCTCTGGAACCACCGGAATTCCCAAGGGCGTGATGCTTACCCATCAAAATTTTATCGAGAACGTAAGAGCCTCTCTGGAGCAGATTCCTGTAGTTGACAAACGCGACATATTCCTGTCTTTTCTACCCCTGTCGCATGTATTTGAACGCACTGCAACCTATCACGTTTGCCTGTGGGGCGGATGCAAAATAGCCTTTGCTCAAAGCCTTGACCTCCTGGCAAAAAACATGGCAGAAGTGAGGCCGACTATTATGAACTGCGTGCCACGCTTACTTGAACGGATCCATGACAAGGCTATAAAAACCGGGACGCAGGATGGTGGAGCAAAAGCAAAAATATTTCTATGGGCTCTGGACGTGGGAAAAAAATACCGGGAGGTTGCTGAATCAGGACAAAAACCGGGGCTTCTACTTTCGGCTCAGAAAACCCTGGCAGATAAATTAGTCTTTAACAAGATAAAAGCAAAAACCGGGGGCAGGCTTAAGTTTTTTGACTCTGGAGGCGCTGCCTTACCTAAAAATGTGGGCGAATTTTTCGGCAACCTCGGCATCAAGGTACTTGAAGGATATGGCCTGACAGAAACATCTCCGATAGTAGCCATTACCGAGCATCACCGGCAAATTTTCGGCACTGTTGGCCGGGTTATCCCTCGTATCGAGATAGCCATTCAAGATGTCGAGTCTAAAGAACTACTCACTGTTCAAACTCACAATTCCTTTAATGAAAAATTCGAATGCGAAGAGGGCGAGATATTGGTAAGAGGGCATTGTGTAATGAAAGGCTATTGGAACAAACCCGAAGAGACGGAACAAGTGATCGATCAGGACGGATGGTTTCATACCGGCGATATAGGTAGATTCTACAGAGGAAACCTAAAGATAACCGACCGGATAAAAAATATGCTGGTGAACGCCTATGGCAAAAACATCTACCCTACTCCGGTTGAAAATACTTATCTGAAAAGTCCGAAAATTGAGCAAATCTTCCTGATTGGTGATAAAAGAGAATTCATTACCGCCATCATAGTGCCTCCTAAAGAAACTCTTCAGGAAGTTTTCGGACTTCGGGAAGAATTCTTTGCAAGGCCAGAAATATTTATTGATGATCGGGAGATTCGCGAATGGCTTACTGCAGACATTCAGAGGCTATCTAATGAACTTGCAAAGTTTGAACGGATTAAAAACTTTATCATTAAGCGCAAGCCATTTAGTATTGAAGACGGTGAATTAACGCCCTCGATGAAGGCGAAACGCAAAATCATTGAGAAAAAATATTCCGAACCGGTCGACAAAATGTATCTGTCGGGCGATGATTGGAACTAAAAGCGCCACCTTACAAACGCTTCGATAGCTTCGTATTCGGCCATTCCCAGCCGATCATAAGCCCGAGCGGTTTCGCGGGTGCGCTCCTCGGCCCTAACCCAAAATTCCCGTTTGTCTTCTCCTGGAAAAACGGGGCGGTCTTTTTGCGACTGGTGTTTGAATATTGCATACCTTTTTTTCAGCACCTGCTTCGGCGATAGCGGAACAGCCATCTCTATCTCGTGGATGTCAAATTCCTGCCAGGCCCCACGGTACAACCATAGCCAGCAATCTTCAACCCATTTTTCAGTGGTTTTTAGCCGCTTAAGAGCCTCAAGAATTATATCAAAACAGACCTTGTGCGTTCCGTGCGGATCTGCGAAGTCGCCGGCGGCATAAATCTGATGGGGTTTAATTTTTTGAAGCAAGTCTATCGTAAGATTAATATCATCTTCGTAATTTCTAGGCTTTTCTACCTTAGCACGCTCGTAGAAGGGCAATGCCATAAAATGCATATTCTCGTCAAGAACTCCGGCGAACCTTGCTCCGGCAATAGCTTCCCCCTTTCTAATCAAACCCTTCACTGTCTGCAATTCAGGGATATCTGGCTGATTGGGCTGCTTCGATTCGATGAACTGGCGCATTGCTGTATAGATCGATTCTAAGCCGGTAGAGTCACAGCTAATGGATTTGGTAAAATCTCTTACAAACTCAACATACCTCAAGGCATCGTCGTCCCAAACAGCTGTATTGCCCGAGGTCTGATAAGCCACATGTACTTCATGCCCCTGATCCACAAGTCGCATAAACGTCCCGCCCATCGAAATCACATCGTCATCCGGATGCGGGGAGAAAAGAAGGCATCGCTTGGAAGAAGGAGTCGCCCGCTCGGGTCGCTGGCTATCGTCCGCATCTGGTTTTCCACCGGGCCATCCGGATATGGTGTGTTGAATAAGATTAAAAATTCGGATGTTTATATCGTAAACCGGACCTCTTTCGGTGGCAAGCTGCGCCATCCCGTTGTTATTATAGTCTTCTTCTACTAACTTTAAAATGGGCCTCTTCACCGTATCAGACAGCCAGATTACCGCTTTTTTTATCAGAGCCTCGTCCCACACACAATCTCTCACCAACCAGGGCGTATTAAACCGGGTAAGCTCTGAAGCCGCGTCCTGATCCAGGATAAATTCAACTTTATCCGATTGTTGAAGATAGGTTGCAGGCACCTCGGAAGAAATTTCACCCTCTACCGCCTTTTTTATAATAGGCGCTTTTTTGGTGTTCCAGGCCATCAGGATAATTTCTCTTGCTTTAAAGATAGTACCGATCCCCATGGTGATGGCCTTTGTCGGAACATTTTCTTTACCGCCAAAATCACGGGCGGCATCGCTTCTTGTCAGATCATCCAAAGTAACCAGCCGGGTACCGGAGTTCGGTGCCGAACCGGGCTCATTAAATCCGATGTGTCCGGTACGGCCAATTCCCAGGATCTGTAAATCTAAACCTCCCTGCTCGCTTATTTTACGTTCATATTCCAGACAATATTGCTGTATCTGTTCCAGAGGCAAAGTTCCATCAGGTACGTGCACATTAGCTTTATCGATATCTATATAATCGAACAAGTTTTCATTCATGAAACGAACATAGCTTTGCTCTGCGAAGGGTTTCATGGGGTAATACTCGTCGAGATTGAAGGTAACTACATTTTTAAAGCTTAACCCATCTTCACGATGCAGGCGAATCAGCTCCTGATAAACATCGATAGGAGTAACTCCGGTAGCAAGCCCTAAAACGGCATTTTCACCTGTAGCCTGCTTTTTTCTTATTAAATTGGCGATCCGGCCGGCCACTTCTTTCGCAGCCACTTTTTGATTAGGGAAAACGGTCACAGGAAGTTTCTCAAAACGGGTTTCTTCCAGCAGATTTAAACGGCGCATAGCACTTAGGGTTAATAAAGATAAATATAGAATTCACCTTTTAACTTTAGTATGTTTTGGTATAACATTATACCTGAGAAGTGGTTTGAAGAGATAATGGCGGCAGAAGAACGAAGTACTGCCCTGTGCTCAATCGCCGTTAGTGCTCGTCTGGCTGAAGGCAGTTTACCGGCTACTAAGCATTCATAAGCAAAAAAATCAGCGTAACTCCCCTTCTCGTGAAGCCGAATCGGTGACAATCCAGTAAAACCGGGCTGGTTCCCGATTCTTAAAAACTGTTGATCATGCTATTGTGCAGCGACTTCGCCGACCAAAAGCCACTTGCAATAATTCTTCTGATAGTAAACAGTGGATCGTTTTCATCGCGCTTTGTGGATAAAATAAAGGCAGCCTTAAAGCCTCGCTTTTTTAACTCGGGTATAGCTTCTTTATTCCAAAGGCCGAAAGGATAAGCAAAATATTCTATCTCTTTACCCGTAATTTCTTTCAAGCGCTTGGTAGGCTTATCTATCTGAATGGGCCAGTCTTCGGCCTGGTATTTCTTCACGTTTTTATGATCGTAAGTATGGCTTCCGATCACATTGCCGGCATCAGACAACTGCTTGATTTCATCGCTGTTCATGTATTTCACCTTCCCTCTCCGGCCAATAGATACCGTCATGATAAAATAAACCGCTTTAAAGCCATATTTTTTCATCTCAGGTGCGGCAACCGTAAACTGATCTAAATCGGTATCGTCGAAAGTGAGCATCACCGGTTTTGGAGGAAGCGGATCGCCGTAAACCAGATAATTATAAACCTGATCGGGTAAAACCGAATGATAGCCGCTGTCGGCAAGCATTTTCATGTGAGCTTTAAAGGTATTAACCGGAGTTATGTAATCTCTGGCGGTTTGCGAATCAGAGCTTTTCCAATCCCTTATTTGGTGATAGCAAAGTATTGGAACCTCTTTCCTGGCAAGTATTGTCGCGGCATCTGCGGGCTTACGATCTTTCGAAGCTGCACGAGAACTCGCCTCCTCATTGCCCGCCGGTATTGCGGCTGCACTATCTAAACCCGAACTATCCCCAGAAGAAGATTTAGAATCGCTTTGCTGACAAGCGCTTGTAATAAAAAAAACAATAAGAAGTAGAAGGTACGAAGTCCGTTTCAACATAAATTTAGTTTTGAGCGTCTACAAAATAGCAGAAAACATTGCTATCACAAAAGAAGAAAAATTACTTTTTGTTTGATTCCAGAGAGCTTATTCGGGTCAAGGAGTTTTATCGTCGTCGGATTGCATCATAATTTCATCCTGGTTCTCAAGAACCGATTCGGCCGAGTGAGAAAGTTCAGCATCGCCGATAGTTTTCCTTGGAAAATTAAAAAGATGCGAAGTCAGAACCGGCAATACAAATATCGAAACAGTGAAAATAGAAACAAGCAAGTCTAATTTCTCACTTTCAAGAAATTCCGCCAGCGCAGTTCCACCGGCGTAATGGGTAAAAAGCGATGACAGTAGTTTTAAGCCGAGCACTCCGATCACTATAAAAGCAATGGTTTCGAGAAAGGGGAACCTCTCCATCAGTTTAACAAAGCCCTGTGCAACAAAACGCATAGCCAATATTCCGATAAAAACTCCGATATAGATCAGAGGCATATGGTCTGTAAATGCCACCGCGGCGAAAACATTATCGATAGAAAACGCCAGATCCATTATTTCAACCAGGGCAACGGTCGACCAGAAAGGTCCCATAAGGCCAACAGTAGAGCGATAGATCCAGCTTCTTTCCTTGTTTATCACTTCTTCTTCTTTTGGCACACTATTCTTGCCTTTAAAATAATCAAATGCAAGCCATAACAAATACAATCCACCCAAAGGTTTCAAAAACCAAACAGTAACCAGCCAGCTGGCTATCACCAGACAAATACCTCTGAATACATATGCGCCGATGATTCCGTATTTCAATGCGCGTTGCCGCTGTTCCTTCGGCAAATCAAGAACCATAGTGGCTAAAACTGCAGCGTTGTCTACAGAAAGCAAACTTTCGATGACAATAAGATTTAAAATGATTAGCAAGCCCGCTTCAATATCATTTCCAAGTATCGTGTGTAAAAAGTCCATTATTTACTTTGCGCCTGGCGGCTTTTTTTGCGCAAATATCAGAGTTTGGCAGCAGAACTAGGGCTTCCGTATTAATTTAATCAGCAAATAAATAGGGCTCCGAAGAAACGTTCCGGGTTTGAAAAATAATCCCATCAGAATCAACCACTTACAAATCGCTTAACATCCTTCCAAAATCGACAATCATGTTGTTCCTTCTATTCGCTGTAACATTTACCTCCAAAATTCAGTAAAAAAAGCCTGCGACCACGTTGCATATAAACCAAATCGTTAAAATCACAATAAACATGGGAAAACCAGAAAAAATCGCCGAACTCTATCAGCAAATGCATAAGTCAGAACCTTTAATGGTTCGTTCTCCGGGACGGGTGAACATTATCGGCGAACATACTGATTACAATTTAGGCCCTGTTCTTCCTGCTGCGATTAACAAGTACATGTACCTGGCCGTAGGCACAAGAAGCGACAGCGAAATAAATATCTATGCAGCAGATTACAGCGATCAATTTTCTGCTTCGCTAATTAAACTAGAACCGGCCTGGAAATTGTGGCCAAACTACTTACTTGGCGTAATTAACGAATTTCAAAAGGCAGGGAAAAGCATGACCGGGATAAACATCGTATTTGGAGGTGATATTCCACTCGCTGCAGGCTTATCATCATCTGCATCAATTACCTGCGCTACCGCCTTTGCGTTAAATCAATTATTCGACTTCGGTTTCTCAAAGCTAGAAATAGCAAAGATTGCTCAAGCTGCCGAGCATAATTATGTGGGCGTACATTGTGGATTGATGGACCAGTTTGCAAGTTTGTTTGGAAAAGAAGGACACCTGATTAAGCTCAACTGCAGCACCGAAGAACATTACTACATCCCTTTTACCGCTAAAGACATTAAAATTGTTCTTTTTGATACCGGAATAAAGCATCATTTGGTGACCTCAGCCTATAACGAACGGCGCGAACAATGCCAGAACGGTGTTGCGCTTGTAAAAAAACATGAACCGCAGGTTAATGGATTACCCGATATTACAGAAGATATGCTTAACAAGTATGTCAAACCTGTTAGCGATGTGGTTTTTAAACGTTGCCTGTATGTTATCCAGGAGATTGAGCGGCTCGAAGAAGTTTGTAAAGCACTTGAAACCGATGATTTTGAAGCAGTTGGAAAGCATATGTTTGACACGCATTACGGACTAAAAGATTTGTATGAAGTAAGTTGCGATGAGTGCGATTTTCTGGTCGAAACTACCCAACAAATCGTCGGCGTGCTGGGATCAAGAATGATGGGCGCCGGATTTGGCGGATGTACCATCAATCTGATCAAGAGTGATCTTGCCGACGCGATTAGCGAACAGGTTAAAAACGAATATCGTGCAAGGTTTAAAAAAGAACTGAAAGTTTACCACACCTCGATAGGTAATGGTACAGAAGAAGTAAAACCGGCGCTTGCCGAGGCAAACTAATTTTTGCTTTACATAGTAAAACCCTCAAGCCTTGCTTGAGGGTTTTTTTTGAAAAAAAAAGTGGTAAGGTTTGAGTATTAAAACCCTTTTCCATTTATCACAAAGGCATTAACTGAATAAACAGAGTAAAGCAAAGCGACTTATTACCGGGATGGAAATCTAAAACTATCACCGATTTGTAAAGCCCATCAAGCCATTAATATGGCCCGCTTCCCCGCACTCTGTTTATATCCTTGGCACACGCATAGATTCTCACCTGGCTCGGTTTACCGGCTATCAATGAACATAGCTATTGGCTAAACAACAGAAGATGGGAAGAGATGAAAGTTATCAGAAAATTAAGAGCCGGTAACCGAAGTAAATCAATTTATACCGGCACAATCGGCTGTGGAACCAGAGCGGGTAAAGATGGTCTTGCAATCAAAAAAATAGTGCATAAAAAACCACGCTAATATTTTAGCTGGCAATTCTTTCGGTTTCCTGGCCAATCAAATCGTACTTTTCAAAAGTTTGCACAATATATTCATTGGCTCCAATAATAAAGGTTAAGTCTACAATCAGAATACTTTTATTAAAAGACAACAGGGGAAACTTATCGAAATAACTTCTCAATGTACGATTGGAGTTAATGGCATCTTCCTTATTATCATAAAGTTTTATCTCGATGGACGACTTAACCACGCCTCTAATCAGCCGGTAATATTCTATATCATCCCAGGTAAATTGTCGGGTGCCAAGGTATTCAATTTTTGAGGGCGTAATTTTTAATGCCGGTTTCCGCTTAAGAACCGCCACTATAATCCGGCGGTATAACATAATAAAGATCAGTCCCGAAAAAATCAAAAAAGCACTCAAAGAAAAACCCCATATATCGTTACTTCGAACATAGGTATAAATCCCAAATCCCATAAGTAACGAAAAAATTGGCAGCGTAAAAGATAAAATTCTTACCCGGCTATAATAATATAAAGTCATTTTACTTTAGAGTTATAGTGCTCACTTATACTTAATTAAAAGATAAATGTTACTATAAAAATTTAACCAGGGCAGTCCAACATTTAAGCTAATCTCATGAAGTAAGGGTGTAAGACTGCAAGAGAAGCATTATTGAAAATCTATTTGCGTTTCCAAATCACCTGCAGCCCTGCCTTTTGGTACAAGCCGCCATCAACCGCACAAAACAGTCCACGCGGGCTTTTCCCCGCAGTCAGGTTTAGATGGCAAAACCGCGACATTTAATCAACAAACAAATCCACTATAATAGAAAGAGGACGCTTAATCTGGTTTTCTCCCTTAACTTCCAAATATTAATGGTAAAAGGAAAATCCGGATTAAGCGCCCTCTTTCGTTAACGTTCAACCAAATACTTTTAGTCCTTTTTTACAGAGAGTACCTTTCCTGTAGAATCAAAAACAACTAAATAATCCGGCGAGCCATCCAGTTCAGCTTCAAATGTAACTACGCCATCCCGTTCAACCCGTTCAATATCATCAATTTTATGGCTGGCATAATCCTTTTTAATCAGTGCCAAAACAGTTGCGGGATAATCTGCTTTGGCCAGATCGTACCGATGCAGGCGCAACTTGCCAGACGCCGTGTATTCTACCAAATGGCGCTGACCATCTAAGGTAAACGTGCCGGTGTAGATACTATCGGCAAGAGTCCATTCCATGGCAGAGGCATTTGCAAACTTCGCTGTCATGTCGCTTCTAATCGCTACAGGAAGAGTATCCTGTGTTTCGGCTTGCCCATACGCATTAACTGATAACACTGTGGCAATCAACGCAATAATTAAATTTTTCATAGACGTTTTTTTAGAATGCTGTTATAACAGAAAATGAATTCGCTGGTTTACATTATTAAAAAATAGACTATAAAAAATCAAGATACCCCCGTGATATAAAGTGTTTGAATTCGACCTAAACGTGACCTTAAGACAGTTGCAAATTTAAAGGCAAGGTATATAATACCCTGACCTTTTTTCCTTTTTGAATTCCCGGTTTCCATCTCGGCGAACGTTTTATCACCCTGACTGCTTCTTCGGTGGTACCGTAACCCAAATCCTTTAAAACTTTTACATCGGTAACGCTGCCGTCCTTCTCTATCACAAACTGTATATGAATTCTGCCGGATACCCGCGCTTTAACCGCAGCTGCAGGATATTTATAGCTTTGGCCTATATATTGGTAAAATCTCTGTATTCCGCCGGGAAATTCAGGCATAACCTCTACCGACACTGGCGCTTGTGCCGGATTACCAAAGCCCTGCGCACTAGAATAATACGAAGCGGAAAAACAAAGGAGAAAGACAACCAGTTTGGCAATACACTTCATGAGATCGTATAAACCTCAAATATAAGATTTGGTAATTCAACCCGAAACGCCCCTGGATAGGGACGCTTGCTTTTAACTGAAGAACGGAAGCATCCTTCAGAATTACTCAACCGGCTCTAAAGCGGCAGATTTAGTCATATTAGCATCAGCGACGCCAACGTCCGCGGTTTCGGCAACCGGCTTAAAGTGCAGAAACAGGTAATAGTAAGTCATCACTAGTACGCCCGTTACAAAGAAAGCCGTGGCGTACGGACGGGTCGTATCGTCGTAAAAGAACTCACCGATCATCCAAACGCTATTTGCCAGTACCCAACAGCAAACGGCTATATTATGAAACAGCTCGGTCTTAATACTTCTGGTCCGGTAAGTAATAAAAAAAGCAACCAATACCGTTGGCATGATCATAAAAACTCCTAGTTTTTGAAAATCCATAACCCAGCAGCTATCCTTTAACAACCATAGAAAAATGTGAATATTTTCAACTTTCCGAACTGATTTCATTTCTAAAACGACTAATTTTTATTTTTAAAACTTCCCTGACATGAAACTAGAAAATCGTAATAAGCCACGTCTAATTTACACTTTTAGCTCGTACGTAAATTTGAAAAATAGGTTATTATTATCTCAAATTTTAGTGCCCGAAAAATCAATAAAAGTCTAACATAACTCCGAATCTGATAAACAAGCAGGGTTTTGAATAATAAGAGGATAAACTACCAGATTGACCAGCGTCTGCTAGCTATTTCTTAATCAATGCATCTAAAAACGAAGCCAAGCCGCTAATGGAGCATGGCGAAAAATATTTTTTGTCTGTTTCGGGGTCCACCGTGCCGTTTGATACAAGTCCAACTACTGCACCTCTCTCGTCTATTACAGGTGCGCCGCTTAGGCCCCCAAACTGGCCGGGAACGACTAGATCTTTAAGCAGTATTCTGTTGCCGATAGTTTTGAAATATTCAAATTCATAAACCCTCTGCGCTCCGCCTTCCATTTTGCGTGTCCACCCTACAACATAGAGCTTTTCACCTTTGTTTAACGGAGAAGTTCGAATTTCAAGAGGCTTGACGATAGCGTTATTTGATTGAATTGAAAACACCAACCAGTCTTCGTTGTAAGAGGATTTAGCGTCCAATGACTCCGTCAGATCCTCGTTTAAAAGCTTTCCCGTTTTTACGCTCCGACCGACATCGTCCAGCGGATACAAAGACCAACTTTTCACGCTCCCGTTTAACACAAGGCGCTTCATATTATCCGGTTTGATCACCTTTAACAAATGTTTTGCAGTTATAGCGAAAGTATCTGCGTTATATTTCAACAAAAAACCACAGCTAAATTTAGGTTGATCATATTTGGACTCTTCAAACTGAATATTATTTACCAGAGTGATGGGCTCAAAAACCTTATTAGAGGTTTTTTCCTGACCAGAGCATCCGACAAAGGATATAATCAAAAGCAGAAAGAAGGAAAATTTCATTAGAGTGATCTTGGCGGGCTAAAATAAGAGAAAGCAAATCAAAAACTAAACCCATTACAATCTTATCGGAGAAAGCGCTGCATTTTGTTCATTTCCGATTGAAGGGGTATAATACTAATTGACATTGATGCCTCAGCAAGATTTAATGTAGAACAAATTCCTCTGCTATTTATAAAAAAAGCGGCCTGAAGCGCTCAAAACTCATTGGCTTCGAATTTGCACTCCATTTGGCATAAAGGCTGAAAAGTGCTATCAGCCTAAAAGGATAATAAAACAGATAACGTTTTGATTAAAGGCTTGCTTTTATATTGTGTGGTTGTGATATCCATATCATCTATATTATTCCAATTTTCAGACTGGTATATCATGTGTTTTCTGGCCCATCTCCTGATAATGTTTGTATTACTCGGCCGGGTAAAGCGATGGGAATAAGCCATAGCCATGGACACTCTGGCAGTATAGGCACAAGATCCAAAAGGAAGCAGCAGAATGGCACTTTCTGACGATAAAACCCAGATTCTTTAGTTGTAATTAACCGTGACATTAAACGGCAAAGCGGATATATAAACTCCAGGGGCTTGCCCGGGGTTAATTTGTAAACGTGCTCCGATTTTAAGCACCTGCTTACCGCCAGGCAACGTACCGGTAGCTTCGGGCGAGCTAATAAACCGGTCGACTATCATCGTTTCAGCCGGATTAACGGAGTTTACTATAGTGATAGGATTTGAGGGCAAAGTGATGGAAAACGAATAGAGGGGCTCTCCCGTTACCAGAAATTCGGCAACGCTAACCGCTCCTGTACTGGCTGGCAGCGTGGCTCCTCCTTCTGACACACGAACACCGTTTGTATTCAGAATCACCAAACCGGCCGACTTTCCGGATGCTATATTTCCAAAGTTCAAATCGTTGCCCGAAATTTTCTCGATAGCAATTGGAGTACTTATGGTGGCCGAAACATCGGCTGCGGCAGAACTCTGTGCCTGCACGTGGTTAAAAACACTGCAGAACAAAGCGTTTATAATAAAGAAACTAAGAGACGTCTTCATGTTAATTACTCTGTAAAGCTAAAAAAGATTCTGCTATTAACTGATTGATTGTGAAACAAATAAAGAAGCGATAAAATTTCAATAAAAAGATCGGGGTCTCCCTTCTCAGGATACAAGAAGGTGATTTAACTATAACAATCGGATTACATGCCCCGTGTAAAGCGATGTTTTTGCTAGATTGCAGGCTATTTTATATCATGAATACATCGATCCACAAAATAATACTAAGTGCGTTCTCTGTTCTTTTTAGCACGCTACTTAGTTGTTCAGTACTATCGCCAAAACAGGAGTATGTTACAAAAGTAACTATTCCTACAATCTCGCAGGTTGGAGCATTGAACCTGCCTTCAGAGATTGCACCAATTAAGGCCCCCTTCCCTATGCCTCAACTCAAGAGACCAAGCTTTCCCGACCGCAAAATGAGTATTCTTGAAAAAGGCGCTAAACAAGGAGTGATCAGCACCAAACAAATACAGGCAGCTATTGATGATCTTCATGCCCTCGGCGGCGGAACAGTGAATGTACCCGCGGGAAAATGGAATACCGGAAGGATTAGTTTGAAAAGCAATGTGAACCTGCATTTGCACGAAGGTGCGGAACTGCACTTTAGCGGAGAGATTGAAGACTACCGGCCCGCAGTATTCACGCGAAATGAAGGAGTCGAAGTGATGTCGCTCGGAGCCTGTATCTACGCCAATAACCAGGAAAATATCGCCATTACAGGCAAAGGAAAATTAGTTGGACCTCCCAAGGATTCGCCTGTCAGAAAAAGGGTGATGAATGTGGATGTGATTGAAAATGTGGTACCTCATGACAAGCCTGTTCGGGAACGGGTGTACGAAGGCTATAATAACGAATTCATATTTCTACCCATGTTTATCTCTCCAACCAATTGCAAAAATGTTTTGATTGAAGGGATTACACTCGAAAACACTCCTTTTTGGAACATCGTTCCCGTTTATTGTGATGGGGTGATCATTCGCGGCGTAACGGTGAATTCGGTGGGCATACCACGCGGAGATGGGATCGACATCGAGTCGAGCAGAAACGTTTTAATTGAATATTGTACTCTGAGCTGCGGCGACGATTGCTTTACAATGAAAGCGGGCCGCGGAGAAGATGGAATGCGTGTGAACAGACCCACCGAAAACGTGGTGGTACGTTTTTGTCTGGCCAGAGAAGGTCACGGCGGAATTACAGTAGGCAGCGAAACCGCCGGAATGATCCGGAACTTATACGTTCACGACTCCGTTTTTGATGATACCGGTGTAGGGATAAGATTTAAGACACGCCGGCCACGAGGCGGGGGCGGCGAAAATTTATACTACGAGCGTATCCGAATGAATCTGCGCGACGATGCATTTAGATGGGACATGCTTGGCAGTAAAATGTATGTAGGAGAACTGGCTACCCGCTTGCCGGCCCTCCCGGTTAACAGATTGACGCCAGCTTTCAAAAACATCATTGCGAAGGATTTTATCATCGAAAAATCAAAAACCTTTATCCGTATAGACGGAATTCCTGAATCGCCACTAACCAACTTTAGCCTAGAAAATGCCGATGTAACCAGCAGAAACCTGATCAAGGCAATTGATGCTAAAGACATTCTGATTAAAAATGCTATTATTCGCAGTCAGGATTCACTCATCCAATTGGTTGACGCCCGCAACGTTACCTTCGAAAATGTAAAATTCGAAGTACCTGGCAAGGAAGTCGTGACCACCATTACAGGCCCTTTATCCGACGACATCAAGTTCAAGAACACAATCCCGGAAAAGCCAAAAGGCTGGGCGGATAAAACCTGGGAAAAGTAATTGCGGCCTATCGTCCCTCGTGAAAGCTTAGTCTGTTGCCGTCGGGATCAGTCACCGCGGCAAATTGCCCCCAGGGCGTTTGATCGATTGCACCGACTTGAACGCCTTTTGCTGTAAGCGACCGTATCTCATCCGCAAGGTTTTCTGTTTTGATCACAAAGCCGTTTATACATCCGGCGGGCATGTTATCAAACCAGGTAACTAAGGTGATAGATACGCTGCTCCCCGGAAATGCCATTTGTATCCATTTTTTACCAGCTTCAAAAGGCGCTTCTACCAATACTTCAAAACCCAGCTTCAGGTAAAACTCTTTCGCTCTCGCCTGATCGCTTACGGGGATAGAAATAATTTCGATCGATTTCATATTTCCGATTACTTTAACTTCTTTTCGAAAAAATCAATAGTGCGTTTCCAAGCTAATTCGGCAGCATCCTTGTCGTATCGAGGAGTAGTATCGTTGTGGAAGCCATGGTTAGTTTTGGGATATATATAGGCCGTATATTCTTTGTTATTAGCCTTCAGCGCCGCTTCGTAAGCCGGCCAACCCTCATTAACCCTGGTATCCAACTCAGCATAATGCAACATAAGCGGCGCCTTGATTTTAGGAACATCGGCAACAGGCGCCTGCCCGCCATAAAAAGGAACAGCGGCTGCAAGGTCTGGAATACGAACGGCCATTAAGTTAGCTATCGCCCCTCCAAAACAAAAACCTACAACGCCAATTTTCCCGTTGCAATTCTTGTGGTTCCTGAGATAATCATACGCAGCGATAAAATCTTCCAGCATTTCATCCCGGTTACGTTTGCTTTGCAGCGTCCTGCCTTCATCATCGTTACCCGGATAGCCGCCCAGGGGACTCAACGCATCCGGCGCAATGGAAATAAAGCCTGCAAGTGCCGCCCGCCTGGCTACGTCTTCGATATGCGGATTTAAACCACGGTTTTCGTGAACAACAATAATTCCTCCGAGCTTCTTCTTAGCATCAGCAGGCATTGAGAGCAAGGCTTTGATGTTGCCCCCGCCTTTTGGGGATTGATAATTGATATATTCAGATTTCAAACGCGGGTCATCAGCTTTGATCTGGAGTGCGCCTTTATAATCAGGCATTATAAAACTCATAAGAGAGGCAACGGTGATGCCACCCACCGCATACGTAGATAGCTGTTGAACAAAGTCGCGCCTGTTCAAACGATTGTGGGCATAATCATCATAAAGGTCAAACACTTCCTGTCTGATGTCTTCTTTTTTAATCTCTTTCATTGCAGTTTGGTTTATTGTCTGTAAACGATAGAAGTATCGGCTATAATGGGCCACATTCCATCACGATACAGGCTCCACACTAATGTACCAGAAAGTAATCGAATAATCCAAACGCTTAAACGGCAGCTATGTAACAATTTGATCAATTGAACTAAGGCTTTCTGCGCAAAAGGCAAGAGGCTGGCAGCATTTAATAGATTAAACCACTGTTCGCGTTAAGGTTTTCTCGGCAGGCCGTCGACGGCCCGGATCTAATTCTTCTGATCCGATGAAGTGATAGACTTAAAAAATAAAATATGGCTCTCTACAGCACTATCCAGTTCCTTCTTTACCTTAACGTAATCTTTCAATAAAGACGGGTCGTCTGAATTATCCGAACCAAATAGTTTATTATCAATTTCCTGGAAGGCCAGCTGCTTTTGGGTTACAGAGTTTTCGAGTGATTCAATTTTTTCTTGAATTTCTTTTGGCATTTGTTCCATATCTGAGAGCATTGTGAGGCAAAGTTAGAGGAAACTTTTTTAATATATAGTATTAAATTTTACAAAAACTATAATTTAATCTACTGGTACTCAAGCTTAGCCATTTCAGCTCCCGGATATTATTTAGAACTTGCGGTCCAGTTGAGTTTGTAGGTATCGCAACTCAAACCCGTGATACTCATCCTGAACGTCCCCTGAGCTGCATTACCCTTTATGATGCCGTCAATTTCAAATCGAAAAGCTGAAGAACCGCCGTTTTCAGGATCAACAATAATGGCCTGCACCTTGCCCCCCTTTACCGGGATACTTTTTTCGGGCCCGGCGGTAATCTGTTCTGTACTTGAACCGCATCTCCAATAACCTGTAAAAGTCAGGTTTTCTATGGTCTTCCCATCTTTCGACAGTTCAAAGGAGATCTTCGCACCTTTGTATCCATTGGAAAATGTGCCATTAAACTTCTTTTGAGCATACGAAGCGGCAGACACAATCATAAAGGACAGGAGAATAACAAATCTTTTCATTAATATAAATTTTAGCGATAAATATAATAATTCGGAATCAAAACCCTTTCGGTAGCCTTAGTGATTATGCCTACCTTTGCTGGCCTTAACCGTGATCATGCCCATCAGACGTAAATATCTCCTATTATCTCTTAGCGGTCTTATAATACTGTATATGGTGTACGAATCGCTTTCGCTACCAGCAGGTGAAGATCTGAATGGTAATTTCAAAGAACTGGCATTTTATCGGAACGAACAAAATACCGGCCCGGTGTTGAGAATCTATGCAGTATCTGTTAGTGACACCGTTTGGTCCGAAATGGAAACTTATGGCAACTACATGCCGCATACAAAATACGGGAAGACTCAAGTATTCTATTTCCTGGATCAAAAGCCCGCTCCCCGGTCATTATCACCCGCGGACGGCAGTTTCGACAAGCAATACGAAGAAGTCTGCATAGCAAAATACGAGAAAGGCGCCATGGGGCAAACTGTCCTTGTCAGATATCCTTTTAAAACAAGCAGAAATCGTTAGCCACAGGGAATTGAAGAAAAAGTGCTAAATTGAGCAGCCAGGCACACAAAGCCCTGTATCACAAAAAAATATGCTTACAAAATATTTCAGTCGACTTGTACTGCTGTTTCTCTTTCTCCAGGTATCAGGAATTTCCGCGAATGCACAATCGCCTGCACCAATAAAAATGGTTGACGTGATCCTGCGACCGGACCACGACGACTGGAACTATAAAACAAATGAAGACGCGACCGTCGAGATCACTGTATTAAAGTATGGCGTCCCCGTGCAGAATGCCCAGGTAAGCTTGGAGGCCGGCCCTCAGCTGTTGCCCACCGATAAGCGCGAAAAATTAACATTAGAAAACGGCCGCGGAAAGATAAACGCGGGTACCAGTCGGCAGCCAGGCTTCAGGCGTGTGCTGGTAACCGCATTGGTAAACAATCATTCTTACACTGGCGAAGTTACTTTAGCTTTTTCGCCTGAACAGATTCTCCCTGCGATAACAATGCCTGATGATTTTACCCAGTTCTGGGCCAAGGCAATGGATGAATCGTCCAAAATACCGATGGATACACGACTGAGCTATATGCCCGACCTGTCCACTTCCACCGTAGATGTTTATCTGGTAAATCTGCAAAACTATAAAGCCGGACAGCGTTTATATGGCTATTTGTGTAAACCTAAAACACCTGGAAAATATCCTGTCATCTTCGAACCGCCGGGTGCGGGCATTAAAGCCATTGCTCCCAATTTCTCGCTCGCCTCACAAGGATTCATTACATTCAGCTCCGAAATTCACGGCCTCTCGCCTTTGCTGGATAAAGAAACCTATACCAATATCTCGAACGCCTTTGGCGATTACACGGCCTACAAACTCGACGACAGAGACAACTATTATTACAAGAGGGTTTATCTCGGCTGCCTTAGGGCCATTGATTATCTATGCAGTTTGCCAGAGTTCGATGGCAAAAATGTACTGGTAACCGGGGGCAGCCAGGGAGGAGCGTTAGCAATTGTTACTGCCGCCCTGGATAAACGAGTTACCGCTGTATCAGCCTTCTACCCTGCCCTTTCGGATATTACTGGCTACCTGCAAGGCCGGGCAGGCGGATGGCCTCACTTGCTGAATGCGAACAACGCCCTGAAGCACAACACCCCGGAAAAAATCCGTACACTCGGATATTACGATGTGGTTAATTTCGCGAAAAACCTTTCCGTTCCGGGATTTTACTCATGGGGATATAACGATCAGGTAACGCCACCTTCTTCAGTATTCGCGGTAGTAAACTCCATCAAGGCGCCCAAGACAATAGAGATTACTCCAATCTCAGGACACTGGAGGTTTGGCGAGACTAATCAGAAATCTATCGAATGGCTGAAGAAACAGGTAAAACCTCTCCGGAAGTAAAATCAGTAGATTGATTCCACCGAAAGGCCAAGTTTCCAAAAGTTCTGAACTTTTGGAGACTTATAGCTGCGGAAAGTTTTCGCATATCTAGTCTTCGTCTATTACCAATGATGATTTATATTCCACATCAAGGCTATGACTATTATTGTTTTTTCTTAGGCGGCCCACCCGCGCCGGTAGGTGTGCCCGCAGGTGTCGCCGGATGAGAAGCAGCCCGGGCAGGCGGCTCGGCGTTCATTACGCTCGGCACCGGTTCATGGGGGTTCGGATTGTTCGGATTAGAGGGCGTAGGCGACCTTCTTCCGGTTTTTAGTGCTACCGTGTCTACCTGGACCTTTGGCACCCGGCTTCTCACAATACTTTGACGTTTATTGCTTTTCACATCCCTGCCCTGACTAAGAGCCTCAATATCGGCTTTGAGCCGGATGGTATCTTTTTTATTTTGCCCTGCAGCACAGGTTACCGACAAGGCGAGTATAGATGACAAAATGATCGTTTTCATGGCTTAAATGGTTAATCTGGTTCGATAAAGCGTCCACGATAAATATCGCAGATGTCAAAGCCCCCCTGCGGCCGTTTTCAATTAAGCGGACCCGGCCCTGAAGCGCTGATGGCAGTAATTATTATATCAAATTCCTTGCCTGATTTGGAAAACATTGGTTACGCTTTCAAATTAATTTCGACAGCATATAAACGAAGGCAACCCACCAACAGATTCAATCCGGATTGGGGGAAATTCGCGCCCTTAACAATCAAAAACACCAATAAGTAGAAACATTCTGTCAATTTTCAAAAGCTCAGGAAGTCATATTCGGGTATGTTTGTAGCTTACAAAACTAGGTTGCAGACCGCGGTCAGGGAAGTATATCACAGCAGAGCACCAGTGCTTCACTACTACCAGGATCGAATCTATCGGAAAACAAAAAAAGAATGACATGACTGTGAAACTTGCAATAGATCCCGCGTCGCCAGTTCCTCTGTTCTTGCAGGTTAAGGGACTTATCAGGAAGGAAATCCTAAACGGGAGATTCGACGCAGATAATCGCATACCACCCATGAGGCGAATTGAAATAGATAATTCACTCTCACGCACAACGGTTGAAAGAGCATACTGGCTATTGGCGAAAGAGGGATATATGACAAAAATAGGCAATGCCTACTTCGTCCAGAAAGAAGAAGAAATAGTGCTGGAAGAACTTACATATAATTAAAGCACAGAAGATACGGTTGTTTGGTAAATGAGATCCGGGGCAAAGCTTGAACTAGCGATAACCCCGGATTGTTTTTTTGGATCCTGTTCCGCTTGTATCCCAATTAAACACAATAGATTGGTTGTTTTCAAAATCCGGTCCCGGACGAACCACCTCGAAATGCAAATGCGGACCGCTTGAAAAACCTGTACTGCCAGAATATCCTATCAAGTCTCCCCTTTTCACCTCCTGCCCTTCTTTTACTACAACCCCGTCCTTTTTTAGATGGAAATAATTGGCAATAGTTCCGTCGGTGTGATAGATAGAGATGAAGTTCGCATCATTCGCGTAAACAGAAAACGGTCCGCCTATAGAAGAGTCAGATTTTACGGCTGCTATAATCCCATCTCTTGCAGCAATAATAGGAGTACCCACAGGCATGGCGAAATCGTAGGCAAAAATATCCTTGTGACTGATTGCACCTCCAGGCCCCTGAGATACCTTGTAAGAACTCCGTTTTTGAAAGGGCAAAAGATATAAATAATCGAGATCAGGCACCTGTGAAACATCCCCCATCACGATTTTCCATGTATAAGAACATTGGTACGGCTTTGCGGGTTCAGGTTTTTTAAATCTGGCCAAAGGATATCTCCTCCTTTTAGCAGGAACGGTAACTGTAAAGTCAGACATGTACTCGCCTTCGAGATTATCTAATGCTAAAGATAAGTTAACCGTTACCGGGATGGAAAGATCATTATCAAAGGATAAAACCACCGAATCGGCCGAAACCTGATGGGAAGAAAACCTGGTTCGTTCGTTAATGCCGCTGCTCGCAGAAGCATAAAACGCATGGATAAGAAACATGAAAAACACAGGCAGCTTTCTGCCGACTAAGGATGCATTTAAGACTTTGAACCTAAATACTTTAATACTTCTCTTCACTCTAAAACTCTCGGGAATGTAAACGAAATAAAGGGATAAAATGATACGATTTTTTGAGAATTTTTCTTTGAAAACATCTCGGGGTTTAGAGAATTTCTAATAAAGCAGATCTGGCGTTCAAAACGACGAAGTGTCGGGCGTCTAACAGCATATGCGCGCAAATCAATTAATTTTTTATCTTCGACTATGTATTTTTTGATTTACCGCAGCGAAGCAGTCAACCCCATGCCAGAAGAAACTTTAAAGCTTCTTCTGGCACAGTCGCGTGAACGAAATAAGACAATGGACATCACGGGTATGCTTCTGTATTTCGACAAAAAATTTCTTCAGCTCCTTGAAGGCGATGAGAAAGAAGTAAAGCGCCTTTATGCAGATATCTGTGCCGACAACCGACACCGTAACGTGTATACTTTAAAAGAAGGGCCTGCTGAGAATCGATTATTCCCCGGCTGGTCTATGAGCTTCAGATTGGTTTCTAATGAAGACATCGCAAAAGAGCCCGCTTATAAAGATATTTACAAGCCAGGTAGTGCCGGTGCCTCAGACCTGGTATCACTCTTTAATCTGCTGCGCGGAAAGTCGGATCCTACACTGTAAGGGAGAATGGGAAAGCAGACTACCTGTTTTTCATTAGGCTCTAAACTCCAAACTGATTCAAATGATGGTCGAGATGCTTGTAAAACATATTATTCCACTCACCAGCAGATAGAATACCGAAGGAAAATGATTCCTTCTTATCGAAATGCCCTGCACCTAATTGTTGAGTTTTGTTGATGTAATCTATTAACCGCTTTTTTTCTAATTCAAAATCTTTTCCATCCTTGATAACAAAGAAGGGAGCCGTCGGGTTATTTTGTTTGTATGGTAGTTCTGTTACTACTTTATTCTTCACAAACGTTTTTAAGAGAAACCTCATCAACGCATTTGGCTTCTTATGCTTATCGTCATAAACCAACTCGTAGGTTACGTTACAATGCGCCAGCATTTGCGCCACAGTCATCTTTCCCCATAAGGGCCTGGAATCCGGCGTAAGCTTGTTAATACGTTCAATAACTTCTTGAGCAATGGCGGGTTCGAATATATTTTTCATTAGTCTTCCTAATATGCTACCGAGATGCTAAATATATCAGGAAAATTGAAATTAATCATATGTAATGTCATCATGCCTGGATCTCGACAATTCACAAGGGTACAGCAATGAATGCGGAAATCTATATTTTTCTAAGCAGGCGCAAGGTCGTCTCATCCACTTTACCCGAAAAATAACGCTGAAGTATCTGCGAAAATACCGGGTCGCAATTTTTAACCAGGCTAAACAACGTCATACTGGATCGCAATTTCAAGTCATCAGGACTCCCAAGTATTTCGTATGCTGACTTGCCTTTAATATCTAATAGCGCTCTGCTTATCTCTATAAGCCTATCCCCCAGAACAGCATCTTTCAAATAAAGTTCAGCCTCCGCCAGATCACGTATCGCATAAAATTTAGAGGTTTCGGTACGCCCCAGACCGGCCAATTGAGGAAATATAAACCACATCCAGTGCGTCTGCTTTTTTCCGCTACGTATTTCATTTAGAGCGGTCTGATACACATCTTTCTGTGCCTCATAAAAACGATGCAGGCTATTGGATAACATAAAGTGTTTTGCTGAACGCTATATGCAATTCGCTTAACACCAACACAAAAACCTAAAAGATGTTGAGAGATAGTGCATATACTTAAACTCTGACATACAATTCAAAGTAGTCAGACTTCATTACCATGAGAAATTATAAATCTAAACACGTCTAAGCATCAGGGAAGCTTATTCATATTCTCTACTCTCACTTTCCAGGTACCATCCTGCGGAAAGCCCGGCGCATTAACAGGCGGAGCACCATCCCAACCGGCCGCCATCAAAGCCACGGCCGCCAAAAAAGCGCTGTTTGCCGGCAAATAAGCCGCATAACCCAAAGGTTCTTTGGCTCGTTGTACGTGGCCATTTTTTAAGAATACCGCACCGTGCGACGTATTGCACAAAATATCCACTGCTTTTTTCTGTTCACCCAACCGGGCAGCAGTCATTGCGCCCTTCCCCAGGCTCCAGCTTACAAAACTTCTTAATCCATTTCGCTCGTAAATGGCATTAAAGGTATTAGACATAATCTGTTTGTCGACCATCGGCGTTTGCGGAAGATATCCGAGGGCCATAATCATCGCCGATGAAAAACCACCAGTACCGCTGTACATATCCGGGTCGGTTTCCATCTCTACATATTTGTCCCCCTGCACGGTAAGCCTGGATAATTTATTAAGGATATCATCCCAATGTTTTTCCCGTGGCATGCCCAAACGCTCGCGCCAGTCTTGAGCAACCTGTAAGCCATAATACCACTGAACCAGCTCAAAGCTCGGGTTTTGAGTCGTGTTTTCTTCTGTACTTTCATTTACACTTTTAACCGGCGGACCAAGAATATACCGGTCGGTTTTTTTATCATAGAAAGCATAGGAAGCCAGAAACTTCGCCGATTCAAACACAATATCCCGGTATTTATTTAAGGTGGCGGTATCCCTATGCTCACGATAAACCAGCTCGGCCAGGTAAATTGGATTGGGCTGGTTCCATATGATAAACGGGTTTATAGAGCCGGGCGTGGTTCTGCCATCGATCCCTGCCATTTTAGGCCAGCGGGCGCCCTCGAAGCCTTCTGTTTTTGCCTGGGTAATTGCCCTCGGTAAAATCGTTTGATACCAGTTAAAGCCTTTTTCCAGCAGTTCTGTACGATTCCACTGGTAGAACTGGGCTGCATGCCACCAATACACCTCAGAATTATGCTTTCCATACCAGCTGATGTGAGTGAGACCGGTTTCCTGCGGAGGAAAAGATCCGGCATAGTTTACCTTCATCAGGTATTGCGAAAGCACTATTCTCCTTTCCAATTCTGCTGCCCTGGGATCTGTACTTTCCGACAGATCCACCGCCCCTCCCTTCGTCCAGTAGTTTTTCCAGGAGGCAGCGCTGGCTTCTTTCACCGAACTGAAAGCCAGGAGTTCTCCCTTCCCTTCAACAGGAGAGAACTCACAAACCAGCTCCAAACTATCGCTACCTGCGGCATCCAGATAAAAATGGTGCTTTACACCCTCTATAAACTTTGCCTTCCCCTTCCAACTGAGTGCTACGTAATATACGGTCTCCCCGATCTCGCGTTTCAGCAACACCGAATTGGCTGTCCGACTTAATATACTGGTTTGATGAAGCGAGGGCTTAGTCCAATCGAAAGGCGGCTTATTTTTGGTTCTCAAGTCGTACGAATAGGGAAATTTAAACGCGGGTTTTAATCTGCCGCTTTTTAAAAGTCCGGATCGAATTTTGAACGCTACCATACTCCTATCGGGGCTGCTTACCGTTTCTACCAGAACCGGAGATCCGTTTACCTGGTATGAACTGGAAATTAAGCCTTTCCAGATATCGAGTTTTTGATCGATGTGGCTAAGCGCCGACATGGTCAGCGCCCTACCATTTTCCTGCACCAGGCTGATCTGCCCGAGGGGAACCGGATGCGGATTTTGCCTGTAATACTCTCCTGCAACGCTTTTTTCCAAACTCGCGTAGGCAATCTTTCGGCCATGGAAGTCAATTTCCTTCATAGCATCCTCCAGTTTTAAATTCTGGGGGTTAGGAAAAGAATGCCATACCCAGTTGGAAAGCGTTTCGAGTGGTATCCCGTTCTCATGATAATAATTTTCGAAAGTTTGCATTCCGGTAATATCTGCAGTAAATGCAAAATCACCATTACCCACCGACAAAGGAGCCAGCGGGTCTATCTGCCGAAGAACCACATTGTGCCTGTTAACCAGTTTGAAGCGGTCTATTTGTTGAGCGTCTGCGATTTCGGATATCAGCGATAGCAGAATACAAATAATAAGAGCGGGGAGAGAGTTTCGGAATAGCTTATTTAAGGTTCGCGACATTGGAAAAATGCTTATAACCAAATCTAAGGAAAGGGGCCATTAAATGCCCCGGCGTTTGTTCATTAAGCCCGGGATGTCGCCGTATTGTTACGAGATGCGATTCGCTCTTTCCGAAACAAGAAATCTATACCTATCTTGAGCAACCAATTTAACAATGAGCATTTTATACAATTTGGCCAATATGAAAAGATATCTATATCTCCTTTTTATTTGCGTTTACGGTGTTTCCTGCGATCGTTCTCCTGAAAAACAACTATCCCGGACGGAAAAACGAGACCAGATTCTAAAGAATATTGTTCCTCCCAAAATCTCTGAGAATACCATGCTGCTTACCAAATTTGGTGCGGTTGGCGATTCGCTGACTGATGCTAAACCGGCATTCGACAAAGCTATCGAGGCTTGCAGGGAGCAAAAAGGAGGAAAGATTATCGTCCCGCCGGGAACATATATTGTTAACGGACCGATCCATTTGACGAATAATCTGTGTATCGAGTTGCAAAAAGGAGCTAAACTGGTTTTCGGATCAAACCCGGAGGATTACCTGCCAGCAGTGCTTACCAGCTGGGAAGGCACCTTTCTATACAATTACAGTCCGTTTATTTATGGATACCAGCTGGAAGATGTTGCCATTATCGGCGAAGGGGTAATCGATGGGAACTCCCGCGATTCTTTTAGCAAATGGGCCGAAAACCAAAAAGAGAGCCAGCTATTGAGCCGGAAAATGAATCATGAAAATACACCCCTAAAAGAGCGGATGTTTGGTAAAGGACATTTTCTCCGGCCGCAGCTTATTCAGTTCTTCGAGTGCAAGAATATCTTGATCGAAGGAGTTACCATAAAAAACTCGCCTTTTTGGTGTGTTCATTTTCTCAAGTCGGAAAACATTACTGCCCGGAAAGTGAAGTTCGATGCATTTAACAGAAATAACGATGGCTTCGACCCGGAATATTCAAAAAACGTGTTGATAGAAGATGTAGATTTCAATAATGGCGATGATAACGTTGCCATTAAAGCAGGGCGCGATCATGAAGGCCGGAGAACGGGCATTACGTCCGAAAATATCATTATCCGCAACTGCCGATTTAAAGGTTTACACGGGGTAGTTATAGGCAGTGAGATGTCCGCCGGAGTGCAGAATGTGTTTGTAGAAAACTGTACTGCCTCGGGATACACCAAACGCGGGATCTACTTAAAATCAAATCCCGATCGCGGCGGCTTTATCCGCGATATCTATGTAAACAACGTAAGTTTTGCTGATGTAGAAGACTGCTTTTTTATTACTTCTTATTATCATGGCGAAGGGAAAGGATTTGAAACCGACATACGGAATGTTTTCGTAGACAATGTAACATGCCGTAAAGCAACAAATGCCGGAGTGGTAATCCAGGGCTACCCTTCAAAGAAAGTTAGAGATATTCATTTCTCAAACGTCAAAATCGACTCGGCTGCAACAGGATTAAGCCTGAGCAATGCCGAAAATATTGTGTTTAATAACGTGATTATCGGACAGGAAGTTAAGGTGCCTTCGCATGCGAAGTAAATGCAATTACTTCTTCAGCGCAACGCCGTTGTCGTCTAAATCCTGACCGAAATCGGGCATACCATTTTTAGTCCATCTCAATACCCTTGCCCTGGTATGACGGTTCGGATCATATAAGGGCTCGCCTTTGATATCTTTATAGTCGCGGGCATGGTAGATCATTACATCTGTTTTGCCATCTTCGGCCACGGTAAAACTGTTATGCCCCGGACCAAAGCGATTAAACGCTTCATTGCTGAAAAACACAGGCTCGGGTAGCTTATGCCAGGATGCCGGATCAAGAAGATCTGCATCATCCTCAGCCCAAAGTAAACCAATAGCATAATTAGCGTCTGTAGCGCTGGCCGAAAAGCTCATGAACACCTTGCCGTTGCGAATAAGTACGGCGGGGCCTTCGTTTACTCTGTGGCCTTTTATTTCCCATGAATATTCCGGTCGCGAAATAATTACCTGTTTAGCGTCAAGCGTGGTAGGACTGGTCATTTTTGCAATATACAGGCTCGTATTCACTAACTTATCGTTGCCTCTGTCAACCCATACCATATAACGCTGGCCCTTATGCTCAAAAACAGTGGCATCGAGTGTGAATTGATTGGGTTTACTTAGAATCTCACCCTCCTCTTTCCATTCACCGGTTGTGGGATCTGCTGAGGGATTCGATAAGGCGTATTTCCTTATTTTCCATTTATCCTCTGCCGAACCTGCCGCAAAATATATATACCATTTCCCATCTATACGATGCAGCTCCGGAGCCCAAATGTGGTTACCCATGGCTCCTTTCTGATGCTTCCGCCATATCACCACGGGCTGAGCTTCTTTAATGCCATTAATGGTTTTCGAACTACGAATTTCGATGCGATCATACTCTGGTGCCGTGGCGATAAAATAGTAAGTACCATCAGCAGCTTTTGTTACAAACGGATCTGCTCTTTGCAATGCCAGCGGATTATCGAATTGGATCATTTTGTTTTTTTGCACGCTGCATGCAAGTGCACATATACTGATCGCAAATACTAGTGAAAGCTTTAAAAATCTGATACCGTTCATTTGGTTTAGCTGTTTTAATTAAGCAGAGTTCTTCATCTCCCTGCAAGGTTATGCTGAAGTGAAAAATACACTTATATTTAAAAAAACGAAAACATGAAATGCATTAGCGTGAATTTCCTTGCATTTGTTTCACCATCTCGTTAAGCAGACGAACATGTCATTCAGGAAAACATTCTCTCTATTGCGGCTATTCCATAGATAAAGATGCTGCGCTAAACAAAGGTTTTAAATACATTAAAAGCCAGAATAAAATGAAAATTGCCATTACCGGATCCACTGGGCAACTTGGTCGTCTCGTGGTCGACAAACTTAAAGGGAAAGTGTCGCCAGAAAACATTGTGGCGCTTGCCAGATCGCAGGAGAAGGCTGCAGGCCTTGGGGTTGAAGTACGCGAGGCCGATTACGATAATCCAGAAACGCTCCAACCTGCCCTGGCAGGGATCGACACACTGCTTCTTATTTCGTCGAGTGAAGTTGGCAAGCGCGCCGCCCAACACAAAAACGTCATACAGGCAGCGCAACAAACCGGTGTAAAATGGATTGTTTATACCAGCCTTCTTCATGCTGATAATTCATCGCTTAGCCTGGCAGCAGAACACCTTGCAACCGAGAAAGCGTTAAGCGAGGCAGGAATTCCCTTCACTCTTCTGCGCAACAGCTGGTACACCGAAAACTATACAGGATCTATTGCCGGCGCTCTTGCCGGCGGCGCCTTTTTGGGTAGCGCAGGCGATGGAAAGATTGCTTCCGCTACGCGGGACGACTATGCAGAAGCTGCAGTCGCGGTATTGACAAGCGCGGGACAGCAAGGCAGAACTTATGAACTGGCCGGTGATGAAGCCTATACGCTTAGTGATTTAGCAGCAGAAGTGTCAAAGCAGACCGGAAAAAACATTCCTTACAAAAATTTGCCCGAAAAGGATTATGCCGCTGCCCTGAGCAGCTTCGGGTTGCCCGAAGGCCTGGCCCAGGCAATTGCAGGCTGGGATGTCGCTGCATCGAAAAATGATTTGTATGACGATGGGCATCAGCTATCCTCACTTATCGGCCGCCCAACAACTCGGCTTTCCACAGTCGTGGCGGAGGCTCTTAAGACTGGGTAGACCGACCGAACATATTTGGATTTTAACCCGACGAATTATGCCGGGGTTCTCTTTGCCCGAAGTCGGTCTTGGGGGCATTTGGGGTGGCAGGGTGAATGTTTACGCCTACCTGTCCCTAAGCACTATTTCTTACCCCAAATCCGCGTATTCAAATCCAGAGTCTCAACAATACTCAACATGAAGCTCACCACCTCAATATCATCATGAAGAAGATTTGGGTCGAGTAGTGTTTTAAATACAGGCGGCTCAAAATAGTTGGTATCAAAAGGAAAAGCCAGAAACATAAAATGATCGATAAAACTCGCAGCTATGGTATATTCTGATCTCGAATTAAGTTCACAGAGGCGCTCCATCATCAGAGGAGTTAAAATATACCGGGCCTCTACCTGATCGCTGGAATAAGTAACGAACTCCTTGCAGAAATCGGGATTTTCGAGCTGCACAAGCTGGTGGCTACTTGACGACAACACCGGCACATTCTTCGCAAACCACGCAGAAATGGCCGCTCCTGCATCTTTAGGTCTTATCACCGTGACACCCTCAAAATTCTTATTAAAATCAGCTACAAAAACAATCCCTCTAAAGATGTCGTGCCAGGTCTCCTTAGTACCGTTCTTAGTTCGGGTAGTGGTCTTATATTCCGCATGCACCTCCGAAAAACAAAACACCGTCTTTCCCAGACGCCCGGTGATCTGGTCCTCACTGCTAACTCTATCCGGAATGGTACTAAAAAGCCCCGACCGTATGGTCTCTCCGATGGATAACCCACGTTCTGGTTCAATGCGCAAACTTGGGTTAATATCGAGCAGCGCCGCGCGGATTACCTTTTGCTTAAAATCATGCACATAATCCCCTTGTGTACTGCTCCCTTTATAGAAAAACACAAATCCTGTTGTTAGAAACAGGGCGCCCCCAATTATTCCAGGCAATTGATATTCGAATATCAGTCCCGCCGCTGCAAGCAATACACCAGCCGCCATAAAATAAAAGCTTCTGAGCTTAGTCGTTTTTATAGCCAGGCGCTGTTCTTCAAGCTCCAGAAGCGCTGCCTGTGAATCTTGTTCAGGCATTTGTGCGATTGAAAAGATCGCTGGCACTGATATTTCTGCGCTCTTCTTCAGGAATACTGATTACCGATTCTTCCTTATAATTCATCATACCTGCCATAATATTGCCAGGAAAGGTCATTATCGCATCGTTATAGTCAGTAACAGAGGCATTGTAATTTCTGCGTGCGGCGGCAATTTGCTCCTCGCTCTCTGTCCAGGCAGTTTGAAGGTTTAAAAAATTAGTATTTGCTTTCAGGTCAGGATAATTCTCCGCGTTAAGCATCACAGATCGCATACCCGATGTAAGGTCGGCATCGAGGGCTATTTTCTTTTCCGCTGGAAGATCCTGAGAGTATGCCTGTGTACGCAGATGGGTAAGTGAATTAAGCAAACTGCTTTCGTGCTGCATATATTGTTTAACCAGCTCAACGAGGTTAGGCAAAAGGTCAAAACGCTTTTTAAGCATAACGTCAATAGTCGAGAATGCATTGGTTACCTGGTTCTTTTTAGTGATAAGACGGTTGTAAAGAAGGATGCCAAACAGAACAAGAACGCCAAGCACAATTAAAAAAGGGATCATCATGATTTCCGGGTTTAGATGCTAAATATAAAAATAAAGAATTAAAAAGGGATTGCAATCAGGGATCACCACGAGCAATCGAATAGCAGCAAAAATCGATAGTTTCGTCGTTGTTATCCAAATCAGCAAGCCAGAGCGGAGTCTAATAATTGTACGCGTCGACCGCCCGCTTTAGACGTTTAGGCTTCGACAGAGAAACAAAGTATGAAGCCCAGAAACACCCGGCACCAACTCCCAGCATCGCTACAGCGGGAGCTATGGCTTTGGAGTTCTTCCTCACATCTCCTTGCGGAGTTCCGGAAGGCGACGGCGATTCTGATTGCATGTTACTTACCAGAGCTATTATTCCACCCAGCAGAGCGCCCCCTCCCACTCCGTAAAGAACGGTCTGCGTTCGGGTCGTCGACTTATACTTATCAAGATGAAGCATGCTTTCGGCATTCGACTGAAGATCGGCACTCAGGTTTGCGTAGGTGGCTTTCTTTAAGGGGCCGTAGCCCATATTGTAGTAATTCTTGATGGTAACGGTACTGGTGCCCATTCCCCCATACATTCTCGCCGAATAGGAAACACTCCGCGTCTCTTTTTCGTAAAGATTAAGCTTACCTGCACTGATCCGCTCGCTGAACTGAGAGGTTCCTGTAAAGGAAAACTCTTTCGTATTGGCGAAGAAGCCTCTCTCTGCTTGAAAAAACTTCACCTGGTCTGCCGGTATCTTGAGCGAATCTACCCTTAGATGTGATGCACCGAACATCGGCTTTTTCAGCTCGACTACATTGCCGTAAACAACCGAATCGGAATACAAATAAACAAAGCTTTTTCGCTCATCAACCTGAGCAAAAACAAACTGAGAGCCGGCAAGCAGCAGCAGCGAAAGTAAGTGTGATTTCATGTGTTGGGTTTAGGTTCTCAAACATATAATTTTTTTTCGATTGTTGATATGATGTTGGATGTAGAACAGGATCGAATCTTTTCACACTCAGGCTTCAGCTCCCCATACCAACAATCATGTTTGCATGAGCCTGAAAAAGGATATTTCATCTGATAAAAATTATATATATCTTGACTCAGGCTTTTTATACAATGAGCCAATTATAAACTGCCCTAAATGGGCTTCCGATTTAATTACTTTAAACAACCAAAAAATAAATTATGAAAAAGACAATTATCTCTGTGGCATTGCTATTCGTTTTTGCGCTGAGCTGCTTCGCGGCCGATTTGACGGGAATCTGGAAAGGCATTGTTAAATTGCCTAATGGCGATGATCTTGAACTTACTTATAAACTTAAGGCAGAGGGCGAGGCATTGACGGGCAGTGTTACTTCGTCCTACGGTGAAATACCTTTACACGATGGAAAGATCAAAGGTGAAGACTTCACATTCAAGCTGCAGTTTGGAAACAGCGTTATGGAGCAGAATGGAAAGTTATACGGCGATTCGATAGTTATTAAAAGCACTTTCCAGGGAAATGAGCGAAAAAACACGTTTAAGCGCGTGAGCGAAAAATAGAAAAGCCCTAGAGGGCTTTTTTAGTGTTGAACAGTGGCCGCGACTTTTACATTTTCAACATACGGTAAAAAAGACTCACTATTTAAGCAGCTGGTGTTACGAACTTAGCTACAGCATGAAGAATCAAGATAACAGCGCAACATCGCCCATGCATAAATTCAAGGCCGAAATCGATATTATCGGAATAAATCCTTTTGTTTTTGTGCCCGAATCCATCTTAACCGACCTTTTCAAACAGGCGGGGAAAGACAAAGGCAAAATTCCCGTTCGTGGCACAATAAATAACTCGCCTTATAAACAGACCTTAGTGAAATATAGTGGCGATTGGCGGCTGTACATCAATACTACTATGCTTAAAAACTCGCCAAAAAGAATTGGCGAGACCATAAACCTCAGCATAGAGCTCGACCCCTCCGACAGAGCCATAGCTCCTCATCCAAAGCTCGTAGCCGCCCTCGATGAAAACCCAATCGCTAAGGCAGTGTTCGACAAATTGGCTCCATCTATGCAGAATGAAATTGTACGGTATATTTCCAATTTGAAAACGGAGGAGAGTATTGACAGGAATATCAACAGGGCAATTCAATTTTTATTAGGAAATGGCCGGTTTGTAGGCAGAGACCGGCCATAATTTTCATCTCAGGAACAATTCGGGCTAACAAGGCCAGCATTAGCTAAACTTAACCGAGGTCATAGTAAGCGAGCCCGCCACCGCTTTATCGTTAAAGAAGGATGCATTGTCCTTTTCTCCTTTCAACCCCAGCGTGTACAAGAGGGGCAGATAATGCTCTGGGGTTGGAATTGCCAGCATTGCCTCTTTACCTAAGCTTTCGTAATTGATAAGCGGTTTAAAGTCGCCTTCAGCGATCAATTGCTTGAAGCGGCTATTCATTTGATTAGCCCAGTCATAGCCGTATTCAGATTCGTTCAACTTATCCCATGCCACCATGCGAAGATTATGTACCATATTACCGCTGCCTACAATTAAAACACCCTTCTTTCTTAGAGAAAATAATTGCTGAGCTAGTTCATAATGGTATTGCGGCCCCTTAGTATAATCGATGCTCAACTGCAACACCGGAATATTTGCCTGGGGATACATATGCTTTATGATTGTCCAAGTACCATGATCAAGGCCCCAATCGTGGTCTAACTCTACCTGCGCCGAACGCAATAAACCGGCAGTCTCTTTTGCCAGTTCGGGATAGCCTGGCGCCGGGTATTGTACCGCGAAGAGTTCCTTAGGGAAGCCTCCAAAGTCATGTATCGTTTTTGGAAAATCCATCGCGGTAATTCTGGTGCCCTTCGTAAACCAATGTGCAGATACTACCAACACCGCTTTGGGCGTAGGTATTTCCCTTGCCATACTTGTCCACCGCCGACTAAACTCAGTATCTTCAATACCATTCATTGGTGAACCATGGCCAATGAACAGGGCCGGCATCACCTGCTCCTGTTCGCTTAAACCACTTGTAAAATTTTTGAATGCTGATAAAGTTGCCATACCTGTTGCTCCGGTTAATAATGCTTTAATGAATTGCTTCCTCTCCATTCCAATCGGATAGTTTCTTGCTAAACAGCTAATTCTGAACTTTCTGCTTCGCGACCGGAATAGCTTATCGCTGATCTTTTTACTTGTAATAAATAGTCGACGGAGTATTTACCACTGCCGGCCAGAAACAATGCTACATAAACCAGTAAGTAATGTAAGCCTGATTCTTTAACCAACAGCGGATCGCTTGCATGAATGATGAACACGGCTACCAACATGGTAATTGCCAGAGGGATCACCGCCAGCCTGGTAGCAAAACCTATCAACAGAAATATTGAACACAAAACTTCCGCAAATACAGTAAGCGCTAGAGAAAGCCCGGCACTCATACCAAAAACTGCCGGAAACTGTACCGGTCCTCCCGAAAAAAGCATTAATAATTTTGGAACACCATGCGTGAGCATTAAAGCTGCGATGCCGGCTCTGGCTATTAAAAGCGCGATATCTGTTGAATTTGGGGCCTGCGCAACGTTGAATATTCTTTTCATCTCTCTGTTCTTTACTTCTTAACTAATTGAGTTTTTTTGACGGGCTATTTTACAAACTCGCCATCGGCTTCAATGCGTACTTCATCGCTGATCATCGGTTCCGGGAAGCCACTGCCGAGATTGAAATCAGAACGTTTGATCGTTCCGGTTACTTTGAAACCTGCAGTTTGCTTTTTGCTCATAGGATTTTCTACACTGCCTCTGTACTCCAGGTTTAATGTAACAGGCCTGGTGACGCCATGAAGTGAAAGATTACCGGTTAATTTGTATTTATTCTTACCTGCTTTTTTTAAGGAGGTGCTCTTAAAATTCAGTTCAGGATATTTGGCCGCATCAAAGAAATCAGCACTTTTAAGGTGATTATCTCTTGCTTCTACCCTGGTATCTATCGACCCTACTTTCGCGGTTAATTCGAATACACCATCGCTGAAATCGGGTTTTGACGATGTCACTTTTGCATCAAAATCGTTAAATGTACCCGGCACATCTGCCACACCAAGGTGAGTTACTGTGAAGCCCAATTGCGAATGCGGATCATCGTTAGTCCAAACGGTATTTAAAACTGTAAATGAAGACAGAAGCACGAATGCCGATAAAATGATTGATATTTTTTTCATGATTATTTAATTTCTTGTTGTTTGATTAATTGATTACTCGTTACTGTTTATTAATTAATTATGTAAAATTTTCCAGCCCGCCAGCCAGTTGTAGTTGTATTTCATGCCAAGCTGTATCAGCAGAAGCTGCATATTTTCTAATGTCCTGCTTACAGACAGATCTCCTGCTACAATCGGACTAAATCCGGCAACAGATACCACCTCAGATACTGTTTGCAAAGCTTCCTCATCATCACCGGCGATAAATGCATCCACCTGTTTCCCGTCAATCACCGGCGTGGCAAAATCAGCTGCGAATGTGGTATTAAAAGCCTTAATCACTTTAGAATTAGGCAGCAACCTCTGTAGCTCTTCGGCTGCACTGGTATCGGCTGCGGTTACCAAACCATTATAGGTCTCGTTTAGCGGATTAGCGATACTGATCACAATCTTTTGATTAGCTACTTCTTTAATTTTCGCTGCGACTTCCTTCTCGGCAGCGTAAGGAACGGCCGAGATGATAATATCTGCCTCCCAGGAAGCTTGTGCAGAGCATTCGGCCGACTCAACGTCAGCGGCGGGATTGCTGTTTTTTATATCCGCAATCACTGCCTCAACCTTCCCCTGCCCGTCTGAACATAGAAGTAATCTGTAATTCCCTTTTGAAAGACTCTTTGAGATGGCAGAGCCCATATTTCCGGAAGCTCCTATAATTGCTATTGTTTTCTTTGTGCTCATTTTCTTATTTGTTTTGATAACACAAATTTAGGGATGAGCGAGGCCCCGCTCCGTTGAGAATAGGCAAGAAATACTCTTGACTTAAGGCAAGCCAAAGCATTGACTTTTGTCAACGACCGTTATTTTTTTTTGCTGATGCGGCCTCTTATCCGGCTTAGAGTTTCGGGCGACAAGCCCATGAAGGAAGCGATCATATGCTGAGGTACACGCTGAAAAATGCTCTGATACATTTGTGTAAACACCTTATATCGTTGTTCGGAAGAAAGGCTGATGATATTAGTAGTACGCTGTTGCAGGGCCAGATAAGCGTCGGTTATCAGAATGCGGAAATACGTTTCGTACTTAGGCATGCTTAGCATTAATTCGTCGTGGGCAGATTTGCTGATGAGTACCAGTTCACAATCTTCAAGGGCGTCGATATTAAGAGTAGCTGGCTCTTGTCTGATAAAGCTCGACAAGTCGGCAATCGTCCAGCCTTCGAGCGCAAAGGCGGTAATATGTTCATCGCCTTTTTCATCAACAAGGTATGCTCTTAACGCGCCTTGTTCTACAAAACAACTGTATTTGCATACATCATCATCCTGAAGCAGGTATTGCTTTTTGCGAAGCTTTTTTGGAGTGAGATATTGTTTCAAAAACTCTTCTTCTTCGGGCAGGAGCGCAACCTTTTCATTAAATTTCCGGAAGAATACTTCGTACATATATGCCTGCTGATGATTACAAAAGTAGGATTTAAAAAAGAAATATAGGCGGCCGGCCCTTCCGGTAATAAATCCAGCTGATGGTGGGCACTAATCATCGCCATTTTTTTACAATTGCCATCAGAATCCCCATGTTTTATGGCTTTATTAAAACCGGCACATATACATTGTAGTTTAAAAGCAAATAGCATAAAAATTGTCTTTACGATCCATCGTGACATCAAACGCTGAAAGGCCGGCAACCAGTTACAATCGCAGTTCGATTCAGAAATTACATTTGTTTATTCTATATTTAAAATTTTCATAACCGGATGGGGCATTTACCAAAACTGATAGAAGATTTAGCATTGATTCTGATTGCAGCAGCAATTACAACGCTGCTGTTTAAAAGAATAAAGCAACCTTTAGTGCTGGGTTATATTATAGCCGGTTTTATTGTCGGCCCATATCTTTCTTTGACTCCCACCGTTGCAGACACTGCCAATATAGAAACACTTGCAGAGATTGGAGTTATCTTCCTCTTGTTTAGCCTCGGGCTCGAATTCAGCTTTAAAAAGCTTATCAGGGTGGGGGGCGCTGCATCTATAACCGCATTCGTCGAAATCATCTTTATAACCATCGCCGGATACTTTACAGGAAAAGCAATGGGCTGGAGCACAATGGACAGCTTGTTTCTGGGCGGTATGCTGGCAAGTTCTTCCACCACTATAATAATCAAAGCCTTTGATGAACTCGGAATAAAGACCAAGCAATATGCCCGGGTAGTATTTGGCGTTTTGGTAGTCGAAGACATCGTAGTCATCCTCCTCATGGTTATGCTGTCTACCGTTGCGGTAACCAAACAATTTGAAGGAACGGAAATGCTTTTTATGGTAGTCAAGCTGCTGTTCTTTCTGCTCTTATGGTTTATCGCCGGAATCTTTTTACTGCCAACATTCTTAAAAAGAGCAAGAACCCTGCTCGACGAGGAGACGCTGCTGATCTTATCTATCGGACTTTGTTTGGGAATGGTGGTGGTAGCTACACAGGTTGGCTTTTCGGCCGAACTCGGAGCTTTCATCATGGGTTCCATTTTGGCCGAAACAACAAAGGCAGAAAAAGTTGAGCATCTTATTAAGCCCGTTAAAGATCTTTTTGGCGCCGTTTTCTTTGTTTCTGTGGGGATGCTCATAGATCCCTCGGCCATGGTGCAATATCGCTGGCCCATTCTCTGGGTTACACTACTAACCCTATTCGGTAAATGTATCAGCACCACCCTCGGGGCCTTACTTTCAGGTCAGCCACTTAAGCAATCCGTTCAGGTAGGGATGAGTATGGCTCAGATAGGCGAATTCGCCTTCATCGTTGCCGCTTTAGGCCTTTCGCTGGGTGTAACCAGCGATTTTATATTTCCTGTAGCCGTTGGGGTATCAGCCATCACTACATTTACCACCCCTTACATGATCAAGTTTTCACCGGCTTTCTATAATTTTATTGTTCGGATATTACCTGATAAATGGGAGTCTAAACTAAATAATTATTCATCGAGCGCTCAAAAAATTCAGGCAGAAAGTAACTGGAAAAAGGTTTTAAAAGCGTATGTGAGCATTGTAGTTACCAACGGTATTATCTTGCTGGCCCTCATGTTGCTCTCGTTGAGGTTCCTCCAGCCACTGCTCGAAAAATATTTTGATGGCGAAATCACCCTGAATATTGTAACACTGGTTGTCTCGCTTATCATTGCAGCTCCATTTCTTTGGGCCCTTATGGCAAAACGACCGAATAATATGAGCTATAAAGAATTATGGCTTGACAGGCAGTACAGCCACGGGCCCTTGCTGGTGTTAGAAATTTCAAGGAATATTGTGGGAGTACTGGTTGTTGCCTTCTGGGTAGATCAGTTATTTTCGGGAACAGTAGCTATCCTGGTGGCTGTGCCCGTAACTATATTAGTACTGGTTCTGTTTTCCAAGCGTATTCAGATATTCTATCAGCGACTGGAAGGCAGATTTTTAGTAAACCTTAACGCGCGGGAAATCGCCGCAGAAGAAAAAAACTCGTCATCCGACAATATATTACGCAGACATTTCAAACCTCAGGAAGAACTTTCACCCTGGGATGCTCACATGATAGATATGGAAGTAAATCCCCTGGCCGGGTATGTGGGTAAAACTTTAGAAGAATTGGGCTGGCGCGAAAAATACGGGGTGAACATCGCTTACATAAAGCGGGGCGATAGAATAATATACGCCCCAGGCAGAACCAGCAGGTTATTTCCGTTTGATCACCTTGGGATTATCGCATCAGACGACCAAATGCAAACTTTCAAGCCGGTATTCGATGTCAGAGAACAAACCGACAATAGCGAACAGATTGTCGAAGATATCGTGGTACAAAAACTTGTGGTAGATGAGCACAATAAGCTAAAAGGCTTAACCATCCAGCAATCAGGTATCCGCGAACGCGCAAATGGCCTGATCATAGGAATAGAGCGGAATAACGAGCGAATCATCAATCCAACCTCCACTACCGTTTTTGAATGGAATGATATTGTTTGGATAGTAGGTGAACGAGGGAAAATTCAAAAACTGAACGAAGCTTCAAGAGATAATTCCTGATTGAGGGTATTGAGGTAGCGTGGCTGTCGGCCAGCAGAACAGCGTAAGCTGATGAGTGCCCAAGGTTCGCTCTGGAGCTTGGAGGCTGTGCAGGACATCAGGAGTTTATTTTGCTAATCACCCCCTTTAATTCCCGCCAGCAGGTGACAGTGAACGCCTTATGGATTTCCGTAAAAATAGTGTTGGTTAAACTTTGCACGTCTCCTATCATCGGATGACTTACATACAATCGTTTATTTCCAAGCCTGGTGAAGAGCCACCCGACAACTAAAGCGCATCGTCAAACATCGTCTTGACAGACACTGCCTGCGTACACAGATGATACGACCTCAATGTTTTGCCGGTAAGAATCTATTGAATTTTTAGAGTCAGGCAACCAACGTCTGCCCCGCCGCTTTTACCTCAGTACGTAAACCGCCAGACTTTAACAACTCAGAAACGGCAGTCAGCAACTCAAGAGATGCGTCTATCTCTACCCTTCTGATGGCAACGCTTTCAATATTAAATCCAAAAGGAATAGATCTTTCCCGGCAATATTGGATCAGCTCTTTGGCAATCGCCGTAGCAAGTTCCACAGAATGCCGCACCGGATCTTCGCTCAATTGAAGGTCTTCTCTGATGTCATCCGGAATATGAATACCCAGCCACTCCATAAAATGGAGAGTTTTTACCGAGCCGCAAATGGTGAGCGTAAATATAATAGTAGGTAACTGCTGATTCTTAGCCTGGCAAGCCAGCAGCAGATCGTCCAGCATTTTTTTAGTATATCCTACATTAAAGATGCATTGTGATATAAAGTACGACACTCCCGATTCTACCTTACTCATGATCCTGACATCCTCGTCGTTTAAAACGGCATGGCGCTCCGGGATAGTTATCGCTCCGATTACCGAGTGCTCGCCATGTTGCTCATTCCAGATCTTATAAGCCTCAGCCAGACTGGTCTTCACCACATAATCGGGGGACGGCAATCCCACAAAAATCGGGTAGAACCGGTGGGTTTTTAAATTCTGAAGCCATTGACTTAACTCTTCGCTGCTATATTTTCCGGCAGGACGATAGATTATTTTAGGTATTGCAAGATCTTGTAAGTATTGGCTTGCATATTCGAATGGATCGAGTGCCGTGGTAAAAGGAAAGGGTCTTTCCACATCGGTTCTGGCCGACTCGTCTTGCACATCATAAACAATCAGCGCATCGAGATCTAAAGAAGACAGGTCATTCACAGTTTTCGCTGCAATTTCAGTAACTCTTTCAGGCGTTGTCTGTATTTTGGGCGGTGTTATTCCGTAAAGTAAAACTCCTGACTCCCTTCTTTTAATCTTTGTGAAAAACATTCCTCTGATTTTGTCAGGCTAAAATAGCAAATTATATAAAGTGGTTGATTAAAGATTTTTATGAGGCCGGTGTGTTTTCCATTCATTGATTACTCTATCACATAACCAAGCAGTAAGTTAAGGTGGATACACAACGGATAAGTCTGCTTCTTCACCATCTGGGTTGGTACTAATGTCTGTACCCAACTAAGGTATACATGAACATTTTTATTCTTAAAATATTAATTAGGCCCATGCTTTTATCTTAATGAACGTTAAAATTACCTTAACTAATTATTGACCCCACAAATGGATTTCTATATGAAAAGCCTCTACTTGCTGTGCAGTTTTCTGTTGATATTGTCCTTCACAAATGCACAGATTCCGCTGGTTTACCGTTCAGAAAACACCGGAGCAAATTTCGCAGCTCCTCCTCTGCCCAAACTTGATCAGCTTCCGGTAATTGCCCCTTTAACCGATCCGTTTATGAGATCAAACGGCAGGCAGCGTTCTACCAGGTTTAAGGACTGGGAACACAGACGCAATGAAATAAAAAGAGAGATTGAAAACTACGAAATTGGAGTAAAGCCGGGCCGCCCCGATACTATAACAGCCAGCTACCAACCTGCTGAATTAGCAGGCAGTGGCACGCTAAAGGTGACCGTTACCGTAAACGGCCAAAGCCTCATATTAGAATCACAGGTGATGCTTCCAGTCGGGAGTGGCCCCTTTCCTGCAGTCATAGGAATGAACCGGGCTTCGGGCAGCATCCCGTCTGATATCTTCAGCAGCAGGAACATTGCCAGAATTGTTTTCAACCATGACCAGGTAACAAAATACAACAACCCTAAAAATACCGACCCCTTCTACAGACTTTATCCTGAACAGAATATCGATAACTCCGGACAATACAGTGCCTGGGCATGGGGAGTCAGCAGGATTATTGATGGATTGGAGCTTGTGCAGTCGAGCCTCCCTGTTGATTTATCTCATCTGGCCGTTACGGGATGTTCCTATGCAGGTAAAATGGCGCTTTTTGCAGGTGCCTTTGATGAGCGGATCGCACTCACCATTGCTCAGGAATCGGGCGGAGGCGGCGCTCCGGCATGGCGAGTCTCGGAAACGCTGGGAAAAGTGGAAAAGCTCGGCTCCACCAGCCATCAGTGGTTTAAAGAAGATCTGTTTCGCTTTGCCGGAGATAATGTGTCCCGGCTACCATATGATCACCATGAGCTGATGGCAATGATAGCGCCAAGGGCATTACTCGTAACTGGCAACACAGATTTTGAATGGCTGGCCAACCCGTCCTGCTATATTTCTGCCAGGGCAACCCACCAGGTTTACAAAACCTTCGGGATCGGAGATCGCTTCGGTTTTTACATAGACGGCAAGCATGGGCACTGTGCCATTCCCGACAGCCAGCGTCCGGCGATCGAGGCGTTCATAGAGAAGTTTCTTCTGGGTAACACCACCGCAAATACCAATATTACCACTCACCCTTATACTGATCTGGACTATGAGAGATGGTACAAATGGTGGGGAAAGCGAAAAGCGGTGTTTCCGAAGTGATGACACGATCCCGAATGGTCGTATTAAGTTGAATATTGCTTCGGTGCACTACATGAAAATCGCTTTTAAGTCTCAGAAAGACCTCTGTTAAATAATAAAGCAAAATGATAATTTCAAAAGGCGCACGCCTGCTAATTGTAAAAAAAGCATCAGCGGGAGCGGGATATCAAACCGAGTTAGTTCTCCCGGCTTGGCTGATGCAGAGCTGACTATCGAGCCAGAAACCTTAGATCCATCCGCTTCGGCCTTTGCATGCCGGCCCGAGTGATTTGGATTGTTTGCAACATACCGCCAATAACCTGGTTCAGCATAACTGCGTCATATTAGCCGGTAAATTTTCTTTACGACGATGAATGGCCTATATTTGAATCATGGCTTTACTTTTTCAGAACAATATTGATTTGCGTCAATTTTCTAAGGAACTGGCCGTAGCGGCGAGCCTCACTCATTTTTCATCCCGTAAGTTTAGCTTAGAAGATTCACTGCTTAACAGCAGCAAAGACTTCATACAGTAGGCCCCTCCCCGTCCCGGGGTTTGGGGTACATCATCTTTCTTCTTACACTGTTTTGCTTCAGTATACCTTAAGCGGTATCCTCCTGCATTTATTTGGAATCTCGAATCTTTAAGGCGCGCGGTATGGAAATTAACCTTCCACATAAAAAAGACACATATGGTTCTGCCTCAGCGAAGAATACGCTGGGGCCACATTAATGAACAAATTCGGTAAAGTAAAAAATCACATAACAAGATCAAGAACATTATGAACACAACTTCAGTCATTCACGATATTAAGCCCATAATATTAACTACAGGCCTTTACGACTTGCTAAAGGATCATCTGCGAACACATAAGCTAAGTAAATACAACGAAGAAAAACTCACACTCGAGCTTCGGGCAGCACAGCAGGTATTGATGAGGGATTTACCGCCCAATGTAGTTACCGTCAATAAGAAAGTACGCATAAAATTGCTCAGCACCGGCGAAGAACAGGTTTATAATTTCGTTGGAACTACCAATGCCAAACGTAAAAACAATACCACCTCTATTCTTACTCCGGTAGGCATCGCCACCATCGGACACTCGGAAGGTGCCGAGTTAGATTGGGAAATGCCTGACGGAATTACCACTATAAGGATAGAAGAGGTGTCGGATCTTTAAGGCTCCTGGTAAATATACGCAAGAGGTGTCTCCTTTATGATTGAGCAGAACATAAAAGACACCTCTTTTTTCGCCCTGACCGGAAGCCATTTATTATTGATTTTTGGAAATAGTATTTATAAAAAAAGCCTGCCGGACCTTTATCACCCGGCAGGCTTTTGCGTGACTAATACCCCGACAGCAAATTTTCTTTAATTCAGAGGCGCACCGACCGCAATATCACAACGGTGCCCCGGCTGTCCATGCGCAGGGTTAATGCTTACTGCTTTATTCATTTCGGTGGGCAAACTTTGCACACCAGTTTGTACCGGACTCGTCTGTAGATTGGGCTGAACCGCTGCATCAGGCAAGGGCGCCCCATCCGGCACTGCACAGGTATGTCCCGGCATTCCGTGCGGAGGATTTATAGCCCGGGTGGCTGAACTACTGGTTTCAGTTGCATTTCCTTCAGATTTCGACCCGCAGGCCGCCAAAAAAAACATGGCAACTAAACACATTGAGAAAACTTTTTTCATTGCAAATACCTTAAGGCATAAATAACGCGATTCTTTCGCGAAACTGACTCTGCTCACTGTAATATTTGCGATAGGAAGACTTATCTTGGTTAACAAGAGTGATATGCCGGCAGCGTAGCAAAAATTGAGCTTCATGGTTCAAGGCTCTGGTAGTGCTTTTCAATTTCAGCACCTATGAGGTTTATCTCTTCTTGACCGATGCTCCCAGACACCCCACTCCAGGAATTATCGCCATTATTAATTAAAGAGATTTTTTGTCCCTCTAAATTAAAGTCGAACGTTTCTGTTTCGTGATAAATCTTTACGCTCTTGGTTTCGGCTTCGGCAACCTTAATATCGACTTCAAAAGGTTCTTTAAGTGTATTCATAACTAATCTCCGCTTGTAGTGGCTATTCTACTACCAGCAGCTTTATACTCTTCCAGTAATTAAAAAGTCGTTTGATTAAGCTGCGTCCCATAAACCCTAACATTTGTTAACACCCCGGTTTATCAAAATAAGCAACCAGTTGAAGTCCGATACTTAGTATTCTTCCCGATACTTGCAGCAACTAATCTCCTTTTACCCCGGAATATTCTCTTCGGGTATCTCCCTGCGCAGATGTTGCATAATCGGACTTGCAGTAAATCCATGCAGTAAAATAGACAATAAGATACTAAAAGCAACCGTGGCCCACAGCTCACTTTCAGCGTCAAAATTAAATTCGCCAAATGCAAAGGCCAGATAAAATACCGATCCCACCCCCCGGATTCCAAAAAAACTAATAGCCAGTTTCTCTTTAATATGGATTTTTTTTCCGTATAAACTTAAGTAAGCAGTAGCAGGCCTTACAACCAGAACAAAAAGCACGCTGAAAAGAACCATCTTCCAGGTCAGGGGCTGCAGGATTCCGTTGACCAAGGCGCCGCCGAAGAGCAGCAGAAGCATAGCAACCAATAAGCGCTCTGTCTGGTCCACAAAGGAATGCAGATCGTCATGATACTCATGCTTTTTATCGAAATGCCGAAGCGTTATTGAACTGATAAATACCGCTATAAAGCCGTACCCCTGCGCCATTTCGGTAATCCCGTAAACTATTAGAGTAAGCGATATGGCCAGAAATCCGTCCCTCGTTTTTAGCTTCTTATACTTTTCGGTCATGGTAAAAACAAGGTATCCGGCCAGCCGCCCCAGGGCATATCCGATAGCAGCGCCTGCCAGCAGTTTGTAAACTACATGATAGCTAAGCCATGACATCAGATCCCCATGAATCATGCTGCCCTGCAAGATGCCGGCTACCACAATAGCCAGCCAAATGAAGGGGAAGGCCATTCCGTCATTCAACCCCGCTTCTGCAGTAAGTGCAAATTTCGTTTCAGATTTTATCTTCTCGTTAGGCGGCCCCACCTGTACGTCCCCTGCAAGAACCGGATCTGTTGGCGCAAGGGCCGAAGCAAGTAATAATGCAGATGCCAGCCCTAATCCAAGTAAGGAATAGCCTATCGCAGTTGTAACCGCAATACATGCAATCATGGCAATGCCGATCAATCGCAAAGGTGTCGACCAATTTTTGAATGTGAAGGCCCTGTCTATCTTGATTCCCGTTCCCATTAAAGAAACAATGACCACCAACTCGGTTACCCGTACCGCTATTTCCCTGTGTTCGGTCATATCCGGCACCGGTAATATATCCGGAATAAACAGATAAGACAGTATCCCCAAAACAAGATAAATAATAGAATAGGATATTCGTGTTATTCTTGATATGGCTGGCATCCATGCCATCCCAAAAGCTGCCAACCCTATAAGTGCAAGCAATAGAAAATATTCCATCGGCTTTTACCTGACAATCATCATACCAACGCCCCAATTTGCACCTTCAACAGCCGGCTGTCTCGCGCAAATTAAGGTGTCCAGATAGCCCCATAACACAGCATATCAGCCTCGTGAAACATAAATATTACACATATTTCAAGGGCTTTATTATATTTTACCTATAGTTCAAAAACTAATGATAATATTCTATTAAGAAATGAAAAGATCCTATCAAATCACGGTCTGCAGCATACTTTTGCTTGCTTTTTTAGTTCCAACCCTCGACGCAAATGCACAAAATAATGGCTCTTCTGCAGGCCAGCCTGAAGCAGGGCAAATACCACCTCATCCACCACGATTACCCGAAGCAGTTATCCCTGCATTTCCGGGAGCATGGGGAGGCGGCATGTTCAGCACTGGCGGACGCGGAGGCAAAGTTATTGCCGTTACCAATCTCAACGACAGCGGTCCGGGTAGCCTGCGTGCTGCCTTAGAAACACAGGGACCACGCATAGTCGTCTTTCGTGTGGCTGGCACACTAAAAGTGAACGATGATCTTAATATCAATCATCCCGACATCACCATTGCAGGACAATCTGCTCCCGGCGATGGTATCTGCATTGCCGGTACACTTAATATCAACACCTATAATGTCATCGTACGGCACTTACGCGTGCGTCGTGGTGTTCCTACCGGCGGGCAGGGAGACGATAATATAGGCGGATACCCGCAACATCACGTCATCATCGATCATTGTTCCACGAGTTGGGGCATGGACGAAAATATGTCGATGTACCGAACCATGCGCCCATCATTAGACGGGAAAACACAAATAAAGGATCCGGCAGAGCATGTGACGATTCAATGGTCTATTACCAGCGAAGCGCTCGATGCCAGAGGACATGCATTTGGAGGCACCTGGGGAGGAAATCCCTCTACCTTCCATCATAACCTATTTGCCAGCAACACAGCCAGAAACCCCTCGATAGGGATGTCTGGCCCCTTTGATTTCCGCAATAACGTGATCTTCAACTGGCGCCACCGCTCCATAGACGGCGGCGACGAGACATCCGAGATCAATCTCATTAATAACTACTTCAAACCAGGGCCTGCTACCCAGGAAAACATGCGTGCCGTATTCGCCCGTATCGAGCAGCGAAGTATGTACTCCCCCGGCAGCGCATGGAAAGAAGGCGACTGGTACACTAAAGCCGCAAACCGTCCCGGCAAATGGTATGTAGCCGGCAACATTATGCATGGCAACGAACAGCTTAATAATAACAATTGGGCTGGTATGCGCGGCCCCGAGAATCTTGCACGTGTAAATACCCCCTTTGTAGGATGGCCGGTAGCACCACACCAGACAGCAAGCGCTGCTTTCGAGTCGGTACTGGCAAAGGCGGGAGCTACTTTACCCAAACGTGATGCTGTTGACAAACGGGTTACCGAAATGGTACGCACCGGGAAAACGATGACTGCAACTGGCATTATAAAAGATGTAGCTGAAGTTGGCGGTTATCCAAACCTGACATTCAATCCTGCCCAGGTACCTGCTGATACCGACGGCGATGGTATGCCCGATGCATGGGAAATCAAAAACAAGCTTGATCCTAAAAATGCCGCAGACGGCGCAATGGACTCCGATGGCGATGTTTATACCAATGTTGAGGAATTCCTTAACGGCACTAATCCTCAGGAGAAGGTCAACTACAGGAATTTAGGAAATAACCTGGATACGATTAGTTAAGTAGGTTGAATAATATCGGAGACCCAAACTCTTAGCGAGATGGCCTGATAGATAAAACTGGCCAAAGCCCAATCTCTTTTAGAGGTTGGGCTTTGGTTTGAGCAACAGATTGTATAGAACCGATGAAAACGAAACCTTTCACCCTACCCCCGTCACCTCGAGCAGAGGGAGAGGTCTCCGCGATATGAAAAAGAGGCCAGAGTTCTGCGGGATGGAGAATTGGGATACCTAATATCGTCTGCGTACCGCGGAGATATCTCACCGCACAAGCCGGACTCAACGCCTGTTCGATATGACGGGAATTATGTGGCTTCGGTTTTTCATAGGCCACAGAACCGATGAAAACGAAACCTTTCACCCTACCCCGTCACCTCGACCAGAGGGAGAGGTCTCCGCGATATGAAAAAGAGGCCAGAGTTCTGCGGGATGGAGAATTAGGATACCTAATATCGTCTGCGTACCACGGAGATATCTCACCGCACAAGCTGGACTCAACGCCTGTTCGATATGACGGGAATTATATGGCTTCGGTTTTTCATAGGCCACAGAACCGATGAAAACGAAACCTTTCACCCTACCCCGTCACCTCGACCAGAGGGAGAGGTCTCCGCGATATGAAAAAGAGGCCGGAGTTCTGCGGGATGGAGAATTGGGATACCTAATATCGTCTGCGTACCGCGGAGATATCTCACCGCACAATCTGGACTCAACGCCTGTTCGATATGACGGGATTTATGTGGCTTCCGTTTGCATAGGCCACAAAACCCATAACAAGTAACCAATGCAAGGTCGCGGCAGATACGCCTTACAAAACTTTCGCTTTGACGGAGGTTTTCGCTGTCAGGTTCATTTTCATAACCATCTCTCCCATATTCATACTCATATTCATGCTCATATCACCGGTAGTGTCTGTAATATAATTTGCCGGCATATCGTAGACCATGGTCCCCTTGCCAGACCCCTTAGCTGATGAGTTTCCCTTCTCCATTTTCATATTCATGTCAACAGTCTGGGTATAATCAAACAAGGCTTGCGTCCCCTTAATTTCTTTCAGTGTATAGGTTGCATTTACCAGCATGTTTAAAATAGTTCCGCTAACCGGCATTTCCATCGGTACTTCCTGGGTAAAAGTATCGCCAATCTTCAGAGCTTTGTTCGGAAACTCAACAGCTTTAAGCACATCAGAGACCATTTTCTGTATTCCCGCTTTTGTAGCTTCATCGGTATTACCTTCAATGGTGTCTATACTTACCTTGCCCCCCTCGGTAGCATAAGCCTTTATCGTCATACCAGCAAACTTGTCGGGCTGCTTCATCTCGTTTCCGTTCATAGTCATGGTAATACCTACTTTGTCGTACGTCATCGTCATTGGAATACGCTTATCAGCCTGCATAGCGCCTGTCTTTGTAGAAAGTCGCATATCCTGCAGCATATTCATCTGCATCGGCAGTTTCATACCAGTCCCTTCCATCTCCTTTTTTTTCGCCGGATCAACATCAAAATCCATCTCCATCCGGATGTTGTTGACCATATCGGTAACGTACGTCTTATTGGGTTTGAATTTAACCTGGAACAGAATTTCCTTTTGTGCAATACTTGGTTGAGCACTGATAATGCTAAAGCCAATGGCTAACAGGCAGATGTTTTTAGATAAGGTCATTTTGATATAATTATATCCTAAATATAAGAATGATTATCTGATTTTGGTGGTTCACTGTAAAATGCATTGCGGGCAAATCGACGAAGCTGAATCTTCGCTCCTTAAGGGTAAATCATTAGAAAAACAAAAGCGAACAAATTCACCAGAAGCACCACTCCGTAAACCACATTCGACTTACCCCTGCTTAACGACAGCATAACGGTAAATACTGAAAGGCCCAAAAGAACAATAGACTTGATATCTAATCCTAAAATAATAGGCATATCCATCATAATACAAACAACCGCAACACTCGGAATGGTGAGCCCTATACTCGCCAGGGCAGAGCCAAGCGATAAATTAATACTCGTTTGAAGCCTGTTTTTCCTTGCAGCAATAATAGCAGCCGTTGCCTCAGGTAACAAAATAATCACCGCAATTACAACACCCACCAGTGTTTCGGGCAAGCTGTATCCGGTGATAATACTTTCGATGGTTGGAGACAGTGTTTTAGCCAATAACACTACAATACCCAGACTAACCAAAAGAAAAATAAGGCTTGTAATAAACAGCCTGTTAGTGACCACTATTGGTTCGGCTGCTTCCTCATTTTCATCGGGCCCGATGGTGAGAAAATATTGCCGGTATCTGCTGGTTTGGGCAAATAGAAATGAAGAATAAATAACCAGGCAGGCAATGGAGGCAAAAATAAGCTGGGGCGTAGAATAGTAGGACCCCTTTACGCTCTCGGTAAATGTTGGAAACACCAGTGTAAACACCACAATCGAAACTAAGGAAACAAGTGCTATCGTTACAGAAGAAGCAGAAAAATTCTGTTCGTAATGCTTAATTCCTCCAATCAGCAGCGAAAGCCCGATTATCCCGTTAAGGATAAGCATGGTTGCAGAATACACCGTATCTCGGGCCAATGATGCCGCTTGCTGACCTTCCGACATCATCAGCGATATAATAATGGAAACCTCGATAACCGTTATTGCAATCGCCAGGATAATGGTTCCAAAAGGCTCGCCTACCCGTTCTGCTATTATCTCTGAATGATGTACCGCCGACATCACACTGCAAATAAGCAGTATACTCGCTATAATCTGAAATATGCTGCTGTCATAAATAAGTCCGGAGAAAAACAGAATCCAGGCCAGTACCGGAATAACAATTGTCCACTGAAGTAATAATCTCATTTTCGTAAGATAATACCTTCAACCGGTTGGAACAAACTGTTTTTTGCTCCAGCAGGCTCTTTCGCAGAGGGCCCTGCCTTAGTGACTCTATTATTTACTCTTTCGAAATCATTGCGCTTGCAACGCTCTGCCAGTTGGTGGTAACCTGATTAAAAAACGGTTCATCCTGGCTTCCACCCTTCCAGATATAATACGTCCTTTTGCCGTCTATAACATTATTGCCTGCTGCACTTCACCACCCAATCCTGCTCAGGGCCTGTTCGATATGACTGTTGGGTGGTGCTGAGGCTGTTATAGATACCGACTTATACAGATCCCTCGTGTGTTGTATCTTAATCTAAATTGCAGTAATTATGCTCCCACATCTATTACCATATGGAAAGAGGCGGCTGCGTCTATATCATGACCAACAAACACAGAACAACGCTTTATATCGGCGTTACTTTCGATTTACTAAGCAGGATTGAACAACATAAAGAACATCAGTATCCTGCTGGCTTTACTGCCAGATACAACGTTGAGTATTGCGTATACTATGAATTCTTTTCAAGAATAGAGGCGGCCATTGGTAGAGAGAAAGAGATAAAAAAGTGGAGGAGAGAGAAGAAAGAAGCATTGATTAATAGTTTGAATCCGGAATGGTCGGACCTAACCAACAGTTTAAAGGATTGAGTTTAGCAATATTGTCGAGGTTTCGTCTTCGCGCCGCGGAGATATGTCACCACACAAGCCTGGCTCAGAGCCGTTCGATATGACGGGAATTATGTGACTGCGGCTTTTCATAGGAGACAGAACCAATGAAAACGAACCTTCCACCCTCTCCGTCACCTCGAACGCCAGCCAGGGACGTGCGGGCAGGCAGTGAGAGGTCTCCGCGGTATGGAAACGAAGCCGGAGTTCTGTGGGCATAGAGAATTGGGTGTGTAATTTCGTCTTCGTGCCGCGGAGATATCTCACCACACAAGCCTGGCTCAGAGCCGTTCGATATGACGGGAATTATGTGACTGCGGCTTTTCATAGGAGACAGAACCAATGAAAACGAACCTTCCACCCTCTCCGTCACCTCGAACGCCAGCCAGGGACGTGCGGGCAGGCAGTGAGAGGTCTCCGCGGTATGGAAAAGAAGCCGGAGTTCTGCGGACATAGAGAATTGGGTGTATCATTTCGTCTTCGCGCCGCGGAGATATCTCACCGCACAAGCCTGGCTCCAGGCCGTTCGATATGACGGGTGGAGAGGTATTGAGGGTTCTTATAGGTACGCCCAACCTTAATCTTACCCTCTCCTACGCTCTAACAGCACCATCATCATTAAGGCAAGCAAGATTCGTGCACTCTCGTTCTGCTTTATATCGGAAAGCTTATCGAGTGTAAACTTTCTACCAAAGAACGAGGCTTCTTTAGAAAGGCGGGCAACAGGTATTCCCTGTGCATTTGTAACCACATATTTCGGGTGGAACATATATCCTGTAAACAAACCCAGCAGCGGAATCTCTCCCAGCAATGAATCGGCTACTTTAGTCCATGGGTTTTCTTCACGAATATTAAATTCCAGGTTTTTGTGATGATCAAAAACATCATAATTAGCTTTCCAGAGCGATTTCATGCCTTTCCGGCCCACACTTCCAATCTCCTGGTCGCGCCTGTCAGAAAAAGTGTATTTAGCGTTAAAATCAATCACCCGATCCGCGTTAATTTTGTACAGAGGTTCGCTTTTATCTTCATTGGGATAAATCACGATAGCCTCTTTAAATTTGAACATTTTCTGTCGCACATAAGCAATTGTTCTTCCCGAAGCATCCCGGGCCACAAAATCATTGGCAAATGTTCCTATTTTAAACTCGAAAGTGATCGGAAAATCAAAGGCTCTCTTTTCCTGGGTCTCGGTAACGCTACTGTCTAAGGTGGGGTAATCCTGGTTCATGGTTTTGTTTTATGATCAGCTAATATATAAAGTTTTCCTTCAGCTAGTGCGAGCTTGTACCTCATATCCGTTTAGACTGCTAAGATAACAGGTTGTTAATTAGCCTACGCCTTGGTTCGTGTCCCCACGAACCAATTAAAGCTCCTTGTAAATCCTTAAAAAAGGAAATGGTTATATATCTTCATAATACGAACTTGATGAGCGCGAATCGACTGTCAGTTGGTTCGTGAGGACACGAACCAAGGCAAAGGGATATGATATTCGTCTGCTGATTAATAACATGCGCTATAGAAAAAGCGGAATGAAATATGAAGTCCAGTCGGGCAACGGCGTGCTGCTGTTAAGAAAGGAATAGGCTGAGGTACCCGGCCGTTTAGGGCAAGAATTCGTCTTTGTGCCGCGGAGATATCTCACCGCATAGGCCTGGCTCAGGGCCTGTTCGATATGACGGGTGAGTGGTGCTGAGCGCTGTTATAGGTACCGAACCGATGAGAACGAAATCCTTTGCTCTTCGAATTGTGCCCTATCCCAGGTTCTGTGAACCCAGCCAAAGGCATATTCCGGGAGCTCCCGCTTTCTCTTTCAGCAGCTCCTGGAACTTATTTATACCTATCCACCATCAACAGGTAAATACTTCTCCTTTTTTTTACTAGTTGAGATCTTAAAAAGCCGGCGCACCTCCCCCTCGAGCAAGCCAAAAACAAGTCCGCCCATGATAAACAAAGAGGCAAGTATTTTCCACCATAGTAAGTCTTCGCCCAGAAATATAGCTGAACTTAAAAAACCTATCACCGGAATCAACAGGGTGAACGGGACTACAGCTGATGCGGAATACGACTTCAAAAGGAAACCCCAGGCTCCGTAGCCAATATGGGTTGAGATATAGACGATATAAAAAACTGCCGCAACTGTTGCCCAGGAGGTATTTTGCAACGAGTGCTCCATTAAAGCGGGCCCTTCCATGGTCATGGAAGCCACTACCATAATTGGAAAGGCAATCAGATTTCCCCAGACCACCAATGCTAATGGAGATTGGGCATTCACTTTTTTGGTGAACATATTCCCGGCCGACCAGGCAAACGCAGCCAGCAAGGTAAGCACCAGGCCGATGAGCGTAGCCTGCCCGTCAATGTGGGCGGCAACAATGCCAATTCCAACAAAGGAGATCAATGAGCCAACAACTTTCAGAAAGCTTGGTTTTTCCTTGAAGAACAAAAAGGCCAGCCCCATCGAAAAGAAGACTGAAACCTGGAGAAGAAGCGAAGCTAATCCCGGCGACAAACCCAAATGAATTCCGCTGAAGAGGAATCCGAATTGCAGAGCGAAGTTGAATATACCATAACCTAAAACAAATCTGAAGGGAGCCTTAGGTTTAGGCAGTATAAACACCCAGGGCAAAGCCGAAAGTCCGAACCGTATAGCAGACAAGAGGAATGGAGGGTAAGATTTCAATGCCACAAAAATAGCGATGAAATTTGTCCCCCAAATCAGTACAATAAGAAGAGCCACAAACATGTGCCTTAAGCTTAAATTGCCGGTATTGACCATAGGCCGCGAAAATAAGTATAAATAATGCTCCAAGCCTAAGCAGATGATTAAAGAATTAGATGCTATCAGTGATTCCCAGGGGTGTGATGTTGTTTACAGGGCACGCTCCAACGAGGGCGGCGACGAGACTGTTTAACGTTACGAGTCAGAGACTCTTCTCTATTTGGTAATCTGCGGCCCTTCAGAACTCTACAGACAGTGTAGATGCTGCGATTACGGTATATTTGAAGTGGTTCGAGACTTTCTTTTATTTGGTAATTCATAGAGTCCTTCGAAACGCTAACCGTTCGGGAGGGAAAATACCCAATAGCAGGTATTGTAACATTTCAATCATATTCAGAGGTTTACCTCTGAAACTTATCACAATTATTCTGAATTATGACACGCCTCATTCGATTATTTCCTCGAATCTTTGCTCTGATTATTTGTTTGCTTAGTGTATCCGCATCAAAAGGACAATTTGGTCTTGATGAAAAGCTGAATGCAAATTTTGAGATCAATGGAGCTGCACCTATCGGCGACAAATACACGCTCGCAAAGGGTACCCCCTACCAAATGATAGATAAAACTGTTAATTTATGTGGTGAATTCTTTTATACATGGTCAGTATCCCCCAATTATCCTACTACCGCATATTCAATCAGCGACCCTACAGTATACGAGCCGACAATAACCTTTAACGCACCCGGCACCTATATGTTAACCCTTCTGGTAGATGCCAAGGGGGGACCGGGCTATCACTGCGCCCCTGCCTGGCATGAAAAAACTGTTAAGATAGTTATTCCGGATGCCCCCTCCGCTATGTTTTCGATGAACGGCCAAATGGATTATATCAATATTAGCAAGGGGCAAACTGTTGTTTTCAAAGATTTATCGCTGAATAATCCAACATCCTGGCAGTGGAATGTCAGTGGGCCCTCCGGCTGGTCTATCGTATCCGGAAGCTTAAATTCAAAAGATATGGCCGTTTCTTTCCCAGAGGGTGGTGGTTACGGAATTTCGTTAACTGCTACAGGTGCCGCTGGTAGTTCAACCTACGGCTCCACGGTTAATGTCCAGAATGCAGGACCCATTTCCAGGTTCACCGCAAACGGCAGTACAGCAGATTCTATATTTATTCAGCCGAATCAAACCGTAAGCTTTTTGGATCAATCTACAGGTAATCCTACTAACTGGTTCTGGAACGTACTTCACCGGCCTACAGTGAATAACGGGCAAATTTACGTTTCGGGCGATCCATACAGCCGTAATCCTCAGGTAAAGTTCCCCGTTCCGGGGATATACAGCGTTACCTTATATGCCTCAAATTCTGCCGGCGGAAATGTCCGTCAGGTGCTCGTATTTGTAGAACCTCCTCCACCGGGTGTTCAGGATGTGAAACTTTGCAAAGACAAACCCGCATCGCCCCTTACAGCCATTAAAAGCGCAATTCCGGGTACTCTTCGATGGTATACTTCGCCGGAATTCGGATCTTGGTCTTACCAGGCTCCGGTGCCATCAACCTCTCAAACCGGTACTACCGATTACTACGTTTCCGAGATTGTATTTATGAACCTCGAAAGTAAGAGAGCAAAGATTACAGTTACCGTTGGCAATCCCCCTTCAGCACCTCTTGTAAGTAGTTCAAGAACCTATTGCCAGGGCGCAGGAGCACCCAGGTTAACAGCTACAGGTACGAATTTATTATGGTATACTCAGCCTGGACCAGGATTCGCGCCTCTTCCGGAAGCACCCGTTCCAAGCACCGCAGTGGCTGGAACGATGACCTACTATGTGTCTCAAACGAACGAAAACGGGTGCGAGAGTCCAAAGGCCAGCATCACCGTAACTGTTACACCATCATCTCCAAACCCTATCGTTACGCCGGTTATAAATTATGACTTGAATGCATCAACCACGCCTTTGCAGGCTATAGGTTCCAATTTGCTGTGGTATACTTCCGACACCGCAAGAGTGGGTTCAGTAACGGCTCCCACACCAAACAGCTCGGTGCCGGGAGTTACATATTATTACGTCACTCAGTCTGTTCCCGGGAGGTGTCAAAGCCCTAAGGCAATCATAACCGTGAGAGTAAACGTGCCGGTTGTGTTGTACCATCCTGTCATCAATTCTTTTTCTCCAATGAGTGCTTCCGTTGGGACGAATGTAGTAATAAGCGGTACGAATTTCAGTTCAAAGACCGATAGCAATATCGTATTCTTCGGCGCCACCAAGGCTCAAGTTATTAATGCCAGTTCAACAAGCCTGACAGTAAGAGTTCCGGCAGGAACAACCTATGCCCCCGTTACGGTTATTAACGCTGGGCCTGGCTTCATTGGCTCCAGCAGAGATTACTTCCTGCCAACTTTTAGCCCGGCTAAAGACAGTATCACCACTTCAGATATGGATTATGCCCTGAATTTTGATGCCGGAATTGGCCCCTACGCGGTAACAATAGGCGACATCGACGGAGATGGCAGACCAGACCTTGTTACTCCTAGTCAGCAAGGTTCGTTTTCAGTTTTATTAAATAGCAGCACTCCGGGCAACATCGCGTTTTCAGCCAGGCGAGAATTTGCAACAGGTGGAAATTCCAGATCGGTAGCAATAGGAGACCTTGATGGCGACGGAAAGCAGGATGTAGCCATAGCAAATTATGGAAGTCCGGGGATGGTTGCAGTTTTCCGGAACACAGGCGGACCGGGAAATATATCGTTCGCTCCGGCCGTAAACTTTCATACCGGCCCCGGAACTGCATTCGTTACTATTAGCGATATTAACAAAGACGGAAAGCAAGACCTTGTTACGGCTAACCAAAATAATCACACGGTCTCTATCCTTCCTAATGTTGGAACGCCAGGACATATATACTTCGCACCGAGAACAGACCTTCCAACCGGGTTGGGGCCACGCTCTGTAGCTGTTGCCGATCTTGATGGAGACGGAAAGCCAGATATTGTCACAGCCAATAGCGTGAACTCCGTTTCAGTATTAAGGAATAATTCCCGTGTCGACAGTATCGCCTTTCAGCCGAAAATAGATCATGTAACCTCAGCAGGCAATTTTACGGTCATGCCTGGTGATATAGACGGTGATGGCAAGCCTGACCTGGTTGTGTCAAGTGTAAGCACATTTGTGTCGGTGCTAAAGAATTTTAGCAGTACGGGTAATATTGTATTCTCTAACTCAACCTTTCCTGCCGCGGGCCGCGGAATTGCCATTGGCGATATAAACGGAGATGGCAAACCAGATTTGGCTACATCCGGAGGTTTTAACACGATTTCTGTGCTTCAGAAAGATACTGCCACTAGATATATATCATTTGCCCCCAGGGTGAATTTTCAAGGAGACCGTCAGCCTCTTTCCATGGCAATCGGCGATATCGACGGTGATGGAAAGCCTGATTTAGTAGCTGCTAATCTGGCAAGCAATACAATTTCTATTCTTAGAAATAACCCTCAATATAGTCTCCCTCCCGTAGCTCGCATTACGCCAAGCGGACCGGTTAAATTCTGCGCATCCGAAAGTGTGACGTTAAGTGCAGATTCAGCTTACTCATATCAATGGTACTTGAATGGTAGTGCAATACCTGGATCAACATCGAAAACGCTCCTTGTATATCAATCCGGGGCGTATACCCTGTCGGTAACAAACAGCAGTGGCCAGAGCGACACATCCGCTGTAACAGTGGTTTCGGTTGAAGCTCTACCTGTTCCATCAATCGCAGTAAGCAGAACCGATAACACCTTCACCGGACTAGACAGCACTACCATTGCCTTAGGTTATGGAGCTCAAAGTTTAATACTCACGGCTTCAACCGCTAACGGTGGTGTGAATAATTATTTATGGACCGCTGGTTCGGAAAACCCTGATCAAACAGTGCTTAGCAGTACAACCGTTAATAACCCAGTGTTCACTCCTGCTTTGGCGGGGATATATACCTTTACTGTGGCGGTTACCAATGAAAACGGTTGCACAGCAACTACAACAGTTAGCCTTACTGTTCTGGCGGCAAGCACAAGCAAAAACCCGGATCAAATAGCGCTTTGTATAGACGGGAAGCAAAAAACGGTTAATAAGCATGCAGTTCCTGCCCAATTGAAGAAAGGCGGATCGTTAGGTGCCTGCTTACTGCAAAAGAGCAATAAGGTTATGTTCAGCGCACAAGGCGGACCGGATTTAGTGATACCAGCCGCAAAAACGAGTTCCTTAGAGATATACCCAAATCCTTTTTCAGATAAGACCACAGTAGATTTTAACATAGGGGAACCGAATCAAAATGTGGCTCTCGATATCTATAACTCATTAGGGATAAAAGTTAAAACCTTATACCGAGGCACCGTGGAGGCAGGAAAAGTTTATAGCTTCAGCGTTTCTGGTTTAAATTTACCGGCTGGTAATTACCTCTTCCGCCTGGCTACAAATGCCAAAGTATTAAACGTTAAAGGGATAAAGGTAAACTAGAACTCTCCCCTTTGTAATCCAATTCTTTTTAAAGAAATGGTTATAACCATTTGCAGGGCCGTACTTATGTGCGGCCCTTTTCCTTTGATTAAGCAAAAATATAAGACGCCCCCCTCTATATCCCTGTCGGAAGACCTAAACCAGAAAGGCATACTTCCATATTACCACTGCTTCCTAAGCCTTGGTTCGTGTCTCCACGAGACCAAAAAGTTTGATCTCCTGTTTCCTGGGGACACGAACCAGGGCAATGGCACACTGAGAGAGTATTTGCAGAGCAATAGTTAATGGTGTCGCTACCCCACTATCCCTTGGTTATGACCCCACGAACCAATAAAATACGTGTCTGTTTCGGGGCGACGCGAACCAGGGCATGGCAAGTCAGAGTGTCTTAAATACCCTAAAATATTGGCTGTTTCATGCAATCTGTTTCGACCTGATTGATTTTAGCAGCTATCTCCTTAGAAACTTCATCCAGCTCCACAGACGAGGATTTCAATAGCTTTAAGTATTCAAGCCTTTCGGAATTCTCAATGTCATCATTAAGCATTTCGGTTAATGAAAGAATAGAAGCAACAGGACGTCTAAAACGATGAGAACTTATCCATGCAATCTCTCTTAAGGCTTGATTTTGCGTACTAATTCTTCCCTCCTTCTCTTTCCTGTCTGTAATTACGCTTCCTACCGAGATCATCCCTTCAAGTTCACCATTTTCATCAAAAAGAGGGGATACACTTATCTCTACCCAGTACTCCTTCTTGTCCTTCGTGTAGTTCAACAGTTCTCCTCTGAATGCCTTGCCACTTTCCATAGAGCGAATCAACTTTTTTATAGTGGATATATCGGAGTTGGGACCGCTAAGTAAGTCGCCTGCCTTTTTGCCTTTAACTTCCTGAAAGGTATATCCGCTAAAATCTAAAAAAGCATCGTTCACCCAGGAAACACTCGCATCTTTATCCATAACAATAACCATATTGTTAATCCTACGCAGCACTTCTCCTAACTTAAAGTTCTCCCTATATGCAGCCTCTAAGACGGTATTATTATGTTCAAGTGCCTGATTCAATTCTTTCTCGATCAGGTAAGCCTCCTGAATCTTCTTTTCATTTTCAACCACCTCGGTGATATCTATGGCTAACACCATGATACATTCTTCTCTATTGAAACGCACTTTATGCGAAATAATAGAAACCGTAAACTCTTCACCCGATTTCTTTCTATGAATCCATCTGCCCGAACACTTGTGTTTACCTTCGTATTCACTCACTGCAATATCAAGCTTTTCTTTTGCTCCTGCAGGTCGTATGTCATAAGCCGTCATTCTACGAAACTCTTTCATAGTATAACCGTACTTGGCTACAGCGGCATTGTTTGCTTTTACAATTCCCATGGTTTTCATACTAAAGATGTACATGGGGTTAGGATTATTTGCAAATAAGCTGCGATATTGATTTTCGGATACTACAAGCTTCTCTTGTTGTTGCCTAAGTAGCAGAAAAAGCACTACGGTCGTGATCAACACATACATCGTGCCTTTATAAGTTCGATAAGTTTCCTGAGCTTCTACAGACAGATCGGATGTTAAAAATTGAAGAAGCTCGTTACCCGCTATGATCCAGATTAAACCTGTTGCAAGATAGATAAATGGGATCCGGAAGAGTGTTAAAGGTCTCGTTTTCATGATCATGTATCATGTATACGAGTTGCTAAAAAGTTCGTTACCTATAAATAAGAATGTCTGTATGACATTACAAAGTGTTCTTACAGAGAAGTGTACTTAGAGGCATGTAATTTTCGTAGCCAAACAAAAGAGATCTGTTTTTTATCCCAATAAAAGCCCTCACCTGTTTCGTTAGGACACGAAACACGGCAACAGTAATAACCTGATAAACCACTTGCTATCCGGATTTCCTTGAAAGAGGTAAAGAGCCTGTAAAGTTATTGAATGCATATGATGCCTCTTTTAATTCCAGTTCTGCCTCTTCAAGTTTGATGGAAAGCTCCTGATCTATTTCAAAACCTCTTTTATAGCCTTTTCCAACTTTTATAGCCTTTTCCAACTCTAATAATTTAGCTCGCTTCAATGTTACCACTGCTTGCAATCTTTCGAGTTCTGCGGCTTGATCTTCTGTTAATTCAAACATACGGTCTGTTAAATATGGAAGGCAAATTTTAAGAATTCTTTATTTCTCTTCTTAGCTCATTCAGAAGTTCATCCTTGTCAGGCAATATGGTAACTGCAAAATAATAGGCATCCAATAAAGCGTAGCCAACCACCGAAACTCTCTTGTTACTTATAGCTGATACTGTAACCACATGAGAAGGAATTCCTTTTTTTACATTTTGGATGAATGTTCTAAACTGGGAATCAATCTGCATTTTTTCATTCAGTGTTTCCCAGATGTTATTTCCTATTATATCATTCCTTTCAAGGTTGTGGACGTCAAACACATACTGGTTAGCAAACAAATAAGTCCAATCTTTATTAACGACATATATTGCAAAGTTCTTACTATCGAACTCATCCAACGGAAGGTCCGAATACCTCGAATAGTTATATATTGGAAATTTTTGCACAATGCAAAGGTAAGCATAAATCCAAATATGCCCGATTTGAGAGGTTTTATCCTTTGCCTTCGTGTCCCCACGAACCAATTAAAAGGAAGCGATCGATCGTTTAGGAAGCTGTTCACTAGATAGGTTGATTTAGCAACGCATTACGATTCCTGTCTGCGCAGGAATGACGGATCGTAGTATCGGACGGATTATGGTTTAAACACACAATCGTACTCTCATGGCGATCGTCATTGCCGACCCGATCGGCAATCTTAAAGCGATATGCTGGCGCCAGGTTGACTTAGCAAAGCATTACGATTCCTGCCTGCGCAGGAATGACGAATCGTAGTATTGGACGGATCATGGTTTAAACACAATAGTCTTCCCACGGCGATCGTGGTTACCGACCCGATCGGCAATCTTAAAGCGATATGCTGGCGTCAGGTTGATTAGCATCGCATTTCTCGCCACGAATGGCTAAATTAGCGCTTGAAGCATGACGCATTCACAACCACAGCAATTAGGCTCCTCATCTTAGCCTTGGTTCGTGTCTCCACGAACCAAAAAATTTGATAACCTGCTTCCTGGGGACACGAACCAGGGCCGCAGAAAGTTCAGCGTTAAAACACCAAGTCTATAGATGGTTGTTTCAGGACGTATTCCGCTTGCGCTAGACTGCCCGGACTTTCAACCGAACTATTTTCCAGTTCCGGCGTTGTGATTAAAAACGGATTTACTTATGTCTAAATGTAATTTTTCAATTGAATTTCCGGGAACGGCAGACACGCTCGTACAAAAAGCAAAATCTGCAATCGCCCAGGCCGGTGGAACCTTCAATGGCGATCAATCCACAGGCAGCTTTGCTATTTCCACACCACTCGGCAAAGTATCCGGAACCTATACGGTAGATGGCCAGCAGTTTAATATCAGCATTCAGGATAAGCCATTTTTGGTGGGTTGCGGAAAGATTGAAAGCACACTGAGAGAGTATTTGCAAAGCAACAGTTAATAGTGTCGCTAGGCCACTATTAACGGCTCAAACCCCTCAACTTCTCTTTAACAATAATCCTCTCTATGATAGGCACAAGGGCTTTCTTTTAATGTCCCTGACAAGGAAACTCTACATTTGATTTTATTGCTTTCCGAAATCTGTGGAAATAAGCGGTTTAGAGGTTATGATCTTCAAAGCGGAATCCTGACTGAAGCCAGCTTTAACCAACGCATTATAGTAGTTCCTGGTAATTTGAGCAAGCTTATCCAGTGTTTCCGGATTGCTGTATGTTTTTATTTGAAGATCCAGCAGATTGCTGTACATAGATCCCATCATTGCCCCAAAATCAGGCATAGGATTATTAAATATTAAAGAATCTGTATTTGTGTCACCAAATGGTGGTGGGGGTGTTAAAATTACACTAGTTTCCACCTTCTTAATATCTGGTGCAGACTTATACAGATTTACGTTAAAGAAATTAATATAGCTTATATTACTGCTACTCTGTTCGGTAAAAGAGCGGGCACGTTCTATTATATTGATTTCTTTGATGCCTGGTTTCAACTTTTCAAAATATACTTTAAATTCCACTTCCTCAAAATCTTTATCGGCTGTGAATTTTTCGGGCCTCAATGGTATTCCTTCCGACCGGACGTAATTAAATCGGTCTTCTCCGTGCGAATCCTGCAGGTACATGCTTTTATTCAATTGTACCCATGCGCCTTTCGCTCTTAAAGTATGTACAAAGGTTACCACCGTATTAGATGCAGTAACTTCTACTTTTTTAATAGTCGTGTTATGATCTTCAGAGTAACCAATTGCCGGTCTGGTAATATTTTGACAGAACAACAAGGAAGGATAAAGACAAATGAAGAGAAATAAAAATTTAGGTTTCATGATATGGTTTTGATTGTTAAACGTACCAAAAAAAAGACTTTCGGTGAACTTTTTTTTCGCAAGTCCTAAGCCTTGTAACCAGGACAGCAGTCATACAATTGGTTTTTATCCTTCCCTTACCTAATAACCTTCAGTTTCCCCAGGAAATCAAAGATCCGTACTTTTAAATTGTCCCTGTCCTCTCTCGAAAAAGAATGGCCGGCATTTTTAAGCGCATGGAGTTCAGCAAATACTCCGGCATTTTTTAAGGCACTATATAAGATGGAGGACTGCTCAAAGGGCACAGTACGGTCTTTTTCCCCATGAGCGATCAGCACAGGCGGGGACTTGGCACGGATATAAGAGACCGGAGATAAGAAGTTTACAAACGAGGTATCGTTCTCCCTCCCTCCCAACCAGTCCCGGGATGCTTTTCCGGGTTTCCGTATGACGTCCCATTGGTTAAGATCTGATGGCCCGGACCAGTCGATCACCGCAGCGATCCTAAACTTCCTTTTTTTTGCAGCTGCACAATCGCGGGCAAAAACCGGGTCATGCGAAGTGAATGCGGTCATCAAAGCAAGGTGGGCGCCGGCCGAGATACCCATAAGTACTATCTTTTTCCGGTCGATTCTTAGTTTGCCTGCTTCCCGAACCAAATAATGAAGTGCACAGCGGCTGTCCTCAATTGCTGCTGGTGCCACAGCCTGATTGGCAACCCGGTACTCAATATTCGCAATCACAAAGTTTTTTTCGAAGAACATGCCGAAGTCGCGCTCCTGCTCCTTTTTACCATGAACCCATCCCCCACCGTGAATAAAGATCAGCAGGGGCCGGTCTCCAGCTCCTTCTTTCGGTACATAGAGATCCATTTTCCAGGTCCAGTTTCCCACTTCTTTGTAGATCAGATCCTTTGTCAGCCGGTAATTTGCAGGCGGAAGCAACTGGCCAAAGCTGGAATGTGAGGCAAGTACAACAAACAAAGCTATTAAGAGCTGAGGCAAGTTCAGTTTCATCAATCAAAGATGAAGAAATGAAGAGGACAAATGAGTGATATGTTAAAAAAAAAGACAACGATAGTATTGGACGGATCATGGTTTAAACCACAATCGTCATCTCTTGAAGATCGTCATTGCCGACCCGATCGGCAATCCTAAAGCGATATACTGGCGCCACGTTGATTTAGCAAAGCATTACGATCCCTGCCTGCGCAGGAATGACGAATCGCATTTCTCGCCACGAATGGCTAAATTAGCGCTTCAGGCATGACGCATTCACAACCACAGCAATCAGGCACCTCTCTATCTTCCATCGCTATCGTTCAGCAGCAGCTAGTCATCAGGCGCTTTGTTAGCTATATATTCCAACAAGAGCGTACCAGATTCAAGTTTGGATTAACCTGCCTGCTACTCATCAGCCTTTCGCTCCCCTCTTTCGCTGCCAAAGGCAAATGGCTCAGCAAAGTTACCGGAACCAACATATCGTATAAAGTCACCGAATCGTCCAGGCCTTTAAAAGACTATCAAGGCAATTACATAACAGTTGTCTACCTCCAAAAATTAGGCTTTAAGAAGATAGGCGGGAACAAGCGGAAAACCGATGTAAAATACCTGCTCGGGCAGGGATACCGGGTGATCGAACTCAATTACCGGCACCACGCTAAAGCCGTTTCTCCCGCCATCAACTATGATATCATTGCCATTAACGACTCCATTGCCGCGGGCTCCTTTGCCAGACTGCACAACTGTTCCCGCTACCGCTCCTATATCTTGTTTGAGGGCTACCGCATCATGCGCGACGTACCTTATTTCGTGGATGATCCCCGCATTTACAACACTCCGGCCGAGTACACCGTGGGCGATACGTTACATATGGACATCATCTACCCGGCAAATACATCACATGCTGTGCCCCTTATTTTGTCTTTCTCCTACAGCAACAGCTATGCAAGCTGGGATGAGGAGAAAAAGGGGCTGACTGCAGCAAATAGGAACCAGCGCCTCAACCTGGGAAACACGCTGGCAGGTTTTAACGATTCTTTTCTGGAGGGCGCAGCCGCCCGGGGCATGGCCTGGGCGATAGCCGACCATCCGAAATACGCGCCATGGGGCAAGGGCAAGCCGCCGGGCGGCCCCAATGATGCCTATAAGTCTTTCCAAACCAATCCCGATGCCGCAAGGAAGGTCAAATCTGCTGTGCGCACCTTGCGGGCAATGGCTGGCCGGTTGAATCTTTCGGGCAAGATCGGAATTTACGGTTTCTCGCGTGGGGCGACTGCGGGTTCGCTGGCCGTGGGCGACCGATCTGTGCCCGAACTGGAGAATTCCGGGTTTAATATCGGGGTTTCGGATGAAGTGCAGGCAGCTGCGCTTGGGCCGGGGGTATTTGATTATACCAGGATCTACGAGGTGACGGATGATGGAGATGGAAACCTGGAGACGCGCTCCCCTTGGGTCTGGGGACCGCTGAAAGACAACTACGAGCGCTGGGAACAAATGGGTGCGGCATATCTGGCGCAGTCGGCCAACACGGCACCAGTGCTTTTCTTCTTAAACAGGGATGATGAGGGCTATTACCAGGAACAGCTCAAACATTTTAAGGCGAAGCTGGATTCGATCGGAGTGCGGACGGAGCTAATGCTGGATTACGGCAAAGGGCATTCGGTTCCGCAACGGGAGGGCGACCTGAAAAGGCTATATGATTTTTTCAGGAAGAATTTGGCTGGGTTAAATCGTGATAAAGCAGGCTAAAGAGACGTTTGCGCCGGAGCCAGTTTTTCTTAAGCCTTGGTTCGTGTCCCCACGAACCAAAAGTTTGATTTCGTGGGAGACGCGAACCAGTGCAGGACAACCGTTATTTCTCGAAGATCGTCATTGCCGACTCGATCGGCAATCCTAAAGCGATATACCGGTGCCAGGTTGATTTAGCCCTGCATTACGATTCCTGCCTGCGCAGGAATGACGAGCCGTAATATGTGACGAATCGTGGTTTAAACGACAACCGTTATTTCTCGAAGATCGTCATTGCCGACTCGATCGGCAATCCTAAAGCGATATGCTGGTGCCAGGTTGATTTAGCAACGATTACAAAACCCTTGTAACTAATGTTCGGGCCGGACCTGAAACTCTCCTGTTTCGTGGGGACACGAACCAGGGCGGCGGACGTTTGCGCCGGAACCAGTTTTTCTTTAACTTTAAAATCTTATCACAATGAAAAAGCTCCTTCCCTATCTTTTATTTTTTCTTTTGCCTGCATCAGGAAACGCTCAGGTTTACAAGCTATTTATCAACTCAAGAGACGAGATTTGTGATTCTGCTAAGGCAGAGGCTTTCATCCTTTATACGGCAGGTCCCGATAGCTTATGGCACACCCGCGAGTATCTTATGAACGGCTCCCTGCGATTGAAAGGAACATACAAAGATCCCAATCTTCAAATTTCTCATGGAAGGTTTTCTTATTATCATACCGAAGATTCAGTCCACTACAAACGCAGGGCAGGACTGTTTATTGATGGCGAGAAAGAAGGGATATGGACAGAACATTATCCCAACTCATCATTGAAGATGGTTCAACACTATAAGAAGGGTAAAAAAAACGGAGAATACCGGAACTATTTCCGTGACAGTAAAGAAATATACATCCGTGGTTCTTATAGCGATGATTTAGTAGATGGGGAATGGATAACTTTTGACAAATATAGAAACGTCACCAATGTTGAGATCTGGGAAAAAGGTAAGCTCATCTCTCGAACAAAACCACCTCTTATTTATCGCAAGCCTCTGGTGTCGGCAAAGTTTGAAGCGTTCATAGAATCCGTTCTAAAAGATCAAAGCAATGGGCAGAACCAGCCGGCGACATTCGTAATTGGGGCTTCGCTTGCCGATGACGGCAAATTAGCGAACCCGTCGCTCTTGAGTACCTATGGAGATGCGGCCCGTTTAAGCAAAAAAATACTGGAAATGTTGCAACAGGCTCCTGCCTGGGAACCAGCATATAATGAGAAAGAAAAAAAGGGGGTCAAAGACAGTGTTGCGTTCGTGATCTGGTACTCAAAGGCTGGAATAAACACAGAACTATGCCGCTCTGCTATTCGTCCGGATACTTCAAGTAAAAATCTCATTGAGATTAGCCCAATGCCGCATGGAGGATGGAAACGATTTTACTCCAGGATACAGTCATCATTCTCTATTCGCCAGGACGTCAAGCTCAATAACTTCAAAAGCCCTATCGTGATGGAAACAGAAGAGAACAAAGATATAAAAGGAAGAATAGTGCTGACGTTTAAAGTGGAACACGACGGTCGCCTTTCTGAGCTTAAAGTAATTCGTGGATTAAAGTCCGATGTGAATGAGGCCGCCATTCGGGCAGTAAAAGGAGCGTCATCCGGATGGTTCCCCGGAATCCAAAATAATAGAGCGGTTAAAGTATCCTTTACCCTCCCGCTCATGATTGATTTGAAAGGCGCTATCCAGGGGTCGTTCCCGAATGAATAACATGCAATGCCTCGATGATCGTCATCGGGCCGAACCGATCGGCAATCGTATTAAGCCTTGGTTCGTGTCCCCACGAACCAGTGCGGGAGTATTTGGCAAGTCGTGGTTTAAACGACAACCGTTATTTCTCGAAGATCGTCATTGCCGACTCGATCGGCAATCCTAAAGCGATATACCGGTGCCAGGTTGATTTAGCAACGATTACAAAACCCTTGTAACTAATGTTCGGGCCGGGCCTGAAACTCTCCTGTTTCGTGGGGACACGAACTAGGGCGGCGGGAAACACAAGAGAGCACCTAAACCTTAGAAGCAGGGCAGCACCGAATACTTATTCCGTCTTCGGACCGCGGAGATATCTCACCGCAAGGCTCGGCTCAGGGCCGTTCGATATGACGGGTGAAGAGGTGCTGAGGGCTGTTATGGGTACCGAACCTATAACAACGAAACCCTCCACCCTATTCGTCACCTCGAACGGAGGGAGAGGTCTCCGCAATATGGAAAAGAGGCCGGAGTTTGCAGCCGTTCTGAAATCAATGATTCTGTATCATCGCGAGATATGCCTGGATAAGGATTGCTTTTATTTCCGCAGTTCTCGTTTTTCAGGAACTCTGCGGAAAAAAGGTCTATTCAAGGCAGCTAATCTCCTTTTTAGAATTTTTAAGCTTTGCGAGTGTGTTGTACTTCCTTATTTGTGCATCTACAGATGAGCATGCAACATCCCTGTTTGCAATCTCTTCCGGCTGCGGCTTGTCATGATCTGTGGATACTATCTTAAAGTCTTTTTCAAGGCACTTAACTGGTTTCCCATTTATGATATAAAAACGTTTCTCGGCCACATTATCTGTTGTACCCTGTTGTCCCTTGTCGTTTGAACTAAAAACCCAGGATATACTCCTGTAATAAACGAAAAACGGAGCACCTCTTTTTACAAAATAATAATCGCTGGCCGTGTAATGACTGTATTCTGAATAGGTGTGCTTAATCATCCGCACCTGTCCCCTTTCAGAAAACCAGGTGATTGTTCCTGCTTTTTCGCCACGACAGTTATATTTCTTTGAAATCGAATCTACATCGCCGCTCTCTATTCTTGAATTGATGTAAGCAACCTCTTTTTTAATATCCTCAACACTGCTAAGCTCCCGTACGGAATCTGCCAACTTTCCCTGCGCTTCTTCCCGGGGTGCGGTTATGGTCATCGAAGTGGTGTCGTTTACCGCAACAGGCCTGGAGTTTTCGGTGCAGCCGATAATAGTAAAAAGTAGTATAAAAGATAAGATCCGCATATGGCGCTGTATTTGGTGTGGAAGGTATTTTGTAAAGAACGATATAGTATGATTTTAGTTCTTGTCCTTTTCTTGGGTTTGCCGCAATTGTGCCGACAGAGTCCTGATTTTCATGATAAAGATTTATTCGCCCTGTCGGAAGACTTAAACCAGTGGGGGGCGGGAAACACAACAGTGTCACGAAAGCACCTAACCTTAGAAGCAGGGCAGCAGCGAATACTTAATTCCGTCTGCGGGCCGCGGAGATATCTCACCGCAAGGCTTGGCTCAGGGCCGTTCGATATGACGGGTGAAGAGGTACTGAGGGTTGTTATAGGTACCGAACCTATAACAACGAAACCCTCCACCCTATTCGTCACCTCGAACGGAGTGAGAGGTCTCCGCAAATATGGAAAAGAGGCCGGAGTTTGCAGCCGTTGGGGGAGGTATTCGTCCTAAGCCTAAGCATTAGTTCGTGCCCCCACGAACCAAAAGGTTTGATCTCCTGTTTCGTGGACACGAACCAGGGCGGCGGGGGTTGTTATAGGTACCGGACTTTATACAAATACTTCGTGTGTTACGATGCTTACTTTAAGAGTAACGGAGCTTACTTTAACAGCAACGACGCTTACTTTAAGAGTGACGGAGCTTACTTTATTAGCAACGATGCTTACTTTATAAATCACGGAGCTTACTTTAACAGCAACGGAGCTTACTTTATAAATCGCGGAGCTTGTTTTAACAGCAACGGAGCTTACTTTAAGAGCAACGACGCTTACTTTATCAGCAACGATGCTTACTTTATAAATCACGGTCCTTACTTTAAAAAAAACGTGCTTAATTAAGAACAACGACTCTTATTTTTTATAAACAAGCAGCTGTATCGGAACAATGAGGTTGGCTATTAAGACTCAGGTGGGGTATATTGATGGAGGAAGGCTGTCTCAAATTCTTCAGATCTTGCTGATAAGGACCAAAAACTCAGATCTTTCAAGAGACAGCCTTCTGGTATTACTTACCTCTTCTAAAGTCGAGGCTTAAAATGGGCTTGTAATTTACCGACTTAGGGGTAAATGCTGCTTTCACATAGGTTTTAACCCCTATTCCTAAATCAACGATCCCGCTTCCGGGTGTATAAAGCATTTTATCGCGGTTGAGGCGGGCGGTTTCTACTCTCACTTGTGCTTCGGTTACGTCCTGGGCTTTCTTAGACAGATCTGAATGCAGCGCCATAAGTCCGGCAACGCTAAGCTCGGCTTCATTTGGCTGGTAAGAGGCGTGTGCCGAGAGTACTTCAATAAGAGATGCAAGGTTTGCCAGCTGCATATCGGCCGAGAGCTGCGAAGTAGAGATCTTTCTTACGGGCTCCTCTCCTTCTGCGGGCGCTGCCGGCTTAGGCGAGGAGACACCGCGGATCTTATTTGCCAGACTTGTGGCGCTTTCTACTTCGGCTTTATTGTCGACCGAAGCTTTAAACATGTTTAAGGCGCGGGTAACGAGTTTGCCCAGTGGTGCAAAGGCGGCCTGTTTGGCGTCTACGGCTTGCTGGTACAGGGGTAGTTCGGCTGCAAGTGATTTTAGTGTTGCCGCTGCCGCCTGATGCTGAAGCTCGAGGTTTGTTAAGCTTAATCCGGCTTTGCTTGGATTGTAATCTGTACCGAGGCTTCTCACGCGGGTAAGCAGATCTTCGAAATTGGCCACATTCTTTGCATGGCCGCTGTCTGATTTTGTTGGCATAGGGTAATAGATTAAAGGGTTTATAGATATATTAATTAATAAAAATTCGTCCAGAGGCCCGGGCAAAGCAAAGCCTGTGCATAGCAATAATTTGTGTCAATAAATTTTAAGGACTAATCCTTGATCTAAAACTCTTTAAGATGTTTTCCTGGTCTGTAGCACAGTTCGGTAGCTGATTGAAAACTGTCTTAGGTAAATGTTTTAATGTTAATGCTAATTAAAACAGTTTATATGAAACTTGCAAGAGCCAAGAGTAAATTTTATTTCTTTTAACATTAATAACGCTTCGTTTCTGACATGAGCTATCAAGTGAGCTTATTCCATGCATGGAGCCATTGCTCAAAGAAAAGCTTGAGCACTTCTTCCCTTTCGCGGGCAGTGCAATCTCCGGAGTGGGCCAGGAGACGTTGGTACCGGGTTTCTTTTTGAAGCAGGAATTGCTGTTGCTCGGGGCTGTATGAGCCTTGAGGTGACAGATTTAATGCGACGTATTCCAGAAAGTAATCGGTGGCGAGGAGGGTTTGCTTGTCGGGGTCTATGTGGTCTGATGGGAGGATGATGTGGGAGATGAGATCCTGGAGGAATTGTTGGGGTTGGATTTGGTGGAGGATGCAGGCGAGGTGGAATTGGGTGGGGAGGCGAAGGGTGATGAGGTTTGACATAGCGGCGGATTGTTTAATAATTCTAAACGAAAGTAACGAATTCTAAAACAAATCCAACGAAATTGTTTAACAATTCTAAACAATTGTACCTTACTCGCTAACAGATGTAAAGGGAACGCAAATGACTAAGTTAGGCTTATACTTAACTAAGAAATCTATAAACAAAGCTGAAGTTGCTCGTAGAACTGGAATAAGCAAATCACGGTTGAGTGAGTTGTCGAATAATACTTCTACACAGCTTAGAGGGGATGAACTTTATCTGATTGCGTTGGCGATGGATGTTAATCCGTGTGAGCTATTGGAAAATTTGTATTCGGATTTGAAATTGAAGGAGGAATGATGCCCAGAGCAAAAACTAATAAATACTCCCGTTTTATTGTATTTCTTTTTATTTATATATCTGTTAATGCAAAAGCTCAAGATAGTCCTGCACTAAACGATACCTCGACCACATATCGCGACGGCTTGGTAGTTATTGTTGAAACACTTCCTCATTATCCAGGAGGAGTGAAGAAATTTTATCAACTTATCGAAAAAGAATATAGGTTTACAAGTTCTGCTATCGAAGCTGCGGTCAAAGGGAAAGTAGTTGTTAGCTTTGTTGTTGATAAAGATGGATCGCTTACAGATTTCAAAGTTTTGAGTGATCTTGGCTATGATACGGGAGAACAATTAATCAAGGTTTTAAAAATGTCCGAGAGATGGATTCCGGGAATGCAGAATGGGAAACCTGTTCGTGTTCAATATTCATTACCTGTGAACTTAGAAGCTCCTGTATTGAAAAATCGCCGGAAGAAAAAGCATGATTTAAGGCATGAGTCATAAAGGATCCAGACTAAGACAACGACAATCATCTTTGAATGCTATCCTAACGAACTCATTCACATACAAAACATCTAGTAAACTCCAAAACTCAAACTACCTCAAACCATCATTTAAACCCCTCAGTCAGCGAAGGGCTGACAGCTCCCCTTGAAAAAAGGGGAGCAGGTATGGCGCCTTAGAGCCCCTATCCCCTTAAGGGGAAATGTAAAACGGATAAATATAACAGGTCCTTGAAAAAACCAAAACTTCAGCCTCACCTCCGAACCGCGGAGATACCTCTCTCCGCACCACCGCTTCCACGACCCAACCGTTCGGTATGACGTAAATATGTTATTGCCGTTTCCATAGGAAACAGAATAAAACGTCAACCTCAACACCCAGCCACCCATCATACCCCCAAAACCTAACCTACGAAGCCCGTGAATTCCGCAGTGCCGGCCAAAGTTCTGCCATCAGCTGGCCAGTGCGGAAGGAAGGGCATTGGCTGCTTGCCCGAAGCCAGGCCTTCTGCGCCGGTGGCAAGCAGACGCAGCCCCTGCGCTGATGGGAGAACTGTGCGCTGACTAGAGCCCAAAGGCACCTCGGAATTCACTTGACTTTATTTATAAGTTTCCATCGCTTTTTAAGGAATAAATGAGATCGCTTCGCTAAGTATGGTCCTTTTTGTCAAGAAAAAGGACTAGGCCACCGCGGCCAATGAGCGGACGAAAGGAAATCCAATTTTACAGCTATTTAGTCTCAGCTATCCATATCAACTCCATCTATATCATCATCAATTTTTAATATAAAATCGAATAGTATAATGCCGTAAATTAGATACTCAGACGAATCAAATTATAAACATGGAAAATACAATCGAAGGCATCAACAGCGAAAGCGCTGGCAAATGCCCATTCTCAGGAGCAGCTCTGAAGAATGCTGCTGGCGGCGGCACCAAAAACCGCGATTGGTGGCCAGATAAACTGAATATTGGTATCCTCCGCCAGCACGCCGCGATGTCTGACCCTATGGACCCTGACTTTGACTATGCAAAAGCCTTTCAAAGCCTCGACCTGCAGGCAGTAAAAGCCGACCTGCAGGCCTTAATGACCGATTCTCAGGATTGGTGGCCTGCTGATTTCGGACATTATGGACCGCTTTTTATCCGGATGGCATGGCACAGCGCGGGCACCTACCGTGTATTTGATGGCCGTGGTGGCGGTGGCATGGGCTTGCAACGTTTTGCTCCTTTAAACAGCTGGCCCGATAACGTAAATCTCGACAAGGCACGAAGGCTGTTGTGGCCCGTTAAGCAAAAGTATGGCAAGAAGCTATCTTGGGCAGATTTGATGATACTGGCTGGAAATGTCGCATTAGAAAGCATGGGCTTTAAAACATTTGGTTTCGCGGGTGGCCGTGCCGATGTCTGGGAACCAGCCGAAGATATATTTTGGGGCTCGGAAAAAACCTGGCTGGGTAACGAAGACCGTTATGGGAAGGGCGTTGAGGGTGTGGCAGATCATGGTGTATTACCTTCTGATGAAGATGCAGATGGAAAAATTCACTCCCGCGACTTAAAAGAGCCCTTGGCTGCTGCGCACATGGGCCTGATCTATGTAAATCCGGAAGGACCGGACGGCAACCCCGACCCTATTGCAGCGGCAAAAGATATACGTACCACTTTCGCCCGGATGGCGATGAATGATGAGGAAACGGTGGCTCTGATTGCAGGCGGACATAGCTTTGGAAAAACACACGGAGCCGCATCATCGGATCACGTAGGCAAAGAGCCCGAAGCCGCAGGCCTTGAACATCATGGATTTGGTTGGGCTAATAGTTTTGGATCAGGGAAAGCCGGCGATACCATTACCAGCGGACTGGAAGTTACCTGGACCACCACCCCTACGCAATGGAGCAATAACTTTTTTGAAAATCTTTTTGCGTTTGAATGGGAACTGAGCAAAAGTCCGGGTGGCGCACATCAGTGGGTAGCCAAAGATGCAGGAGAGATCATTCCTGATGCCCATGATCCTTCAAAAAAACGTCGCCCTACCATGCTCACAACAGATTTAGCATTGCGCTTAGATCCTGAATATGAGAAGATCTCCAGACGATTTTTAAATGATGAGAGCGCTTTCGCCGATGCTTTCGCCCGTGCCTGGTTCAAACTAACTCATCGCGATATGGGTCCGCGTGCCTTGTACCTGGGTCCGGAGGTTCCTCAGGAAGAACTGTTATGGCAAGATCCCATCCCGGCAGTTGATCACACCGTAATCGACGATCAGGATGTAGCAGCACTCAAAGGAAAAATTCTGGAAGCCGGACTTAGTATTTCTGAGCTGGTTTCTACAGCCTGGGCCTCTGCCTCTACTTTCCGCGGTTCTGATAAGCGTGGCGGAGCCAACGGTGCCCGCATCCGCTTAGCGCCGCAAAAAGACTGGCATGTAAATAATCCTATTCAGCTCACCAAAGTATTGGCGGTTCTTGAAGGCATTCAAAACGACTTTAACGGAGCAGCGCAAGGCGGAAAAAAGGTGTCGCTTGCTGATCTGATCGTCTTAGCAGGAAGCGCTGCAGTTGAAAAAGCAGTGAGCGACGCAGGATTTAACTTAGCTGTTCCTTTCAGTCCGGGCCGCATGGATGCATCTGCCGAACAAACCGACGTAGAATCTTTTAAATACCTCGAGCCACAGGCAGACGGTTTCCGTAATTACCGGAAATTCAACACCCCGGCATCTACAGAGGCGTTGTTGATTGATAAAGCACAATTGCTAACCCTAACAGTTCCGGAATTAACGGTGCTCCTTGCCGGTATGCGTGCATTAAACACCAATTTTGATCACTCTAAGCATGGCGTTTTCACCGACCGTCCCGGTGTGCTCACAAACGACTTTTTAGTGAATATCCTCGATATGGGCACTGCCTGGAAGGCAATGGGCGAAGACAAAGAACTATATTTAGGCACAGACCGTAAAACCGGGCAACCTAAGTATACCGCTACTCGTGCAGATCTTGTTTTTGGATCAAATGCTGAGCTAAGAGCAGTAGCAGAAGTGTACGCAAGCACAGATGCTGAAGAGAAATTTGTTAAAGATTTTATAGCAGCCTGGGTAAAAGTGATGAACCTCGACAGGTTTGATTTAAAGTAATAAGCTGTATTGAAAAAGTGCCGCCTCATAGTCAATCACTATGAGGCGGTTTTTTTATGGGCATTGTGTCTTAAACCAGCTCAATACAATCTTATTTCAATTAAGCACCCAGCAACCTAAACCACAAAAACTTCAGCCTCACCTCTAAACCGCGGAGATACCTCTCTCTTCCGCATCGCCACTTCTACGACCCCACCGTTCGGTATGACGTAAATATGTTATTGCCGTTTCCATAGGCCAAAGCCCAAACGTCAACCTTCCCAAGCCTTGGTTCGTGTCCTCACGAACCAATCACATAAGCTGTGCTGCCAAAGACTTGAACAAGAAAGGTTACACTCACTCTCCATGAATTCACTGACTTTCACTATTGGCAAAGCTTAAGTTAGGCTAACTATAGCTATTATAAAAGGTCCGAGTTGCAAACTCGAACCAGCACATGCTCGGACCAGCGTGGGGAGTACGGGTTTAAGTAAAGTTCGTTTTGAGTGAGCTGTCTCTTAACGAAAAAGCCAAGCTCCGGGCTGATGAGCTTTATTTAATTGCTTTAGCAATGGACGTTAATCCGTGTGAGTTGCTGGAGAATGTTTGTTCGGAGTTGAAGTTGAAGGAGTAATGTGGCTAATTGAGATTTTTTTGAAGCATTCATATTACGTATCACAGTCAAGTCAAGCCACTGGCTTGTTCACCTTGCGTATTGCGGTTATAGGGTATAAGTTATTAGGACTAGTAAATTCATATAGTTCGATTAGCCCCTTCTGTTCTAGGACATTGACCATATCGTAACTTGTTCTATAATCATAGCCCTGCGCTCCTAAATAGTTTGTGACGAAGTGCTTCAAACTGATGAAGTTATCCCGAGTCTTCAATGCCCACCGTTCGCTATCTGCTAATTTTTCCAAAAAAGTCTCTTCGGAAATAACTTGATAAGTGGCAAATGTACTTGCAATATTTTCTTGAATCGTCACCTTTTCATCAATGCTAAACGTAATGCCATCAATTTTTGAATTAGCATTCGTGATTATTTCTTCTAACTCCTTTGTAAGAGTATCTGCATTATCTAAATCTATACGGGTGAAAAGATTATTATGCGCAACTTTATGTCTTATCTTCTCCAAATCTTCCCACTTAGTTTGGAAGCCCTTCTCTTTGAATGTATCTTGAAAAAACTTCGTATAATTACTTTCTAATTCCTTTTTTAAGTTCTTAATTGCAGCTGGCGACTCCTCTAAGCCTAACACCTTTGAGACAATGTCTTCCCGACTAATAAACCCCGAGGATTGTGAATGCACAATTTTACCTAACTCCCCAAAATCAATCAAGAAAGCCTTGTTGTCTATAAATCCTGAAAAAAACGTTTCATTATTCTTTCTAGTATTAACCTTCTTTTTCATTTCTGAGTCTGCGGTAACGTTCCACCAACTGGGACCCAATTTGGTTATGAAAAATTTCATAACGTACTTTCTTAAAAGGTTTTCGACTAAGTTTATTTTAGGATAAATGCGACAAGAGATTTCAGAGGATACTTCGTCTAATAGAATATAAATCTGGTTATATCCCTGATTATTTAAATATTTAACAATTTTTATCCGAAATTGCTCCATAGGATCGAAATCTCCTTTGACTTTTATAAGAAAGGTATTTTTAACATTTAGATCGCTTTCTTCTTCTTTACTTAGCTGCTTTATGTTAAGTGAGATATTTTGTTTATCATCAATAATAGAGATATCTCTTTTATTTGCATTGATCCATAATTCGTTATTGGCAAGGAGAGAATAGGTTAAGTTTTCTTCAGATTTAATAACCGATGTGCCGGAGGCATCTAGACATAGAATCTCGAAAGTATATTTTGTCTTCATATTCGTATTTAAAAAAGGTGTTTTGTTGCTCTGCGATAAACTCGTCAGCCTAATGGTGAATTAATAAGATTTAAAATCGGCAACTTACCTTCGTAAGACTGGAAGTGATTTAACCAAGTTCGCTCTAGCTTCGGTAAGTTCTTTTCATTATAACCTAAATAATAAAACCACACCGCTTTCCCATCTCCCGTCGGTTTAACTTTACCTAAGCTATCAACATGTTGTTTGAACCGGATATTTAATTTTAGTGCTAGACCAATATACAAGATTGTACCATCAAAAGCGGTCAGCACATAACAACCACTTTCCCTTGGCACATGCATCATAAAGGCGAGTTTGAATTGAACCTTTTTTACTGGTAATGGGTCTAAGTTATCAATTTTCACAGCTCAATTTCCTTCTGAAAATTAGTCTTATGTAATGCTTTCACCATTTCTGTATTTATTTGGTTAATGGCTCCAGAGTTTAAGAAACTGGCTTTGCCACCTTTGGTCCAAAATTCTGTATGTCCGACACCAGCATAATCACCTTCAACATTTTCAAATGTAGATAGAAGAAGTCCTTCCATAGTTTCTACTTTGAAGTCCGGCATGTTTATCATTTTATTGAAGAAAGGAACCGAAAACTTACAAAACAGCTCTACCCCGTTATATTTAAATAGCACCGTCGGATCATCTGTTCCTAAAATATTCGTTATTGCTTTCCAATAATTAAGGAATATTTTGTGCTGAATATCCTGATTTTTGATACTAATAGGATTATTTGCAACAAGAACATGTCTTTTGATCGATTGGACAAAACTCTTCTGATTGACACTTGCTTCTTTATTAATTTGATTAGCCATCTCAATCTTATTGTACCACGGACTTTGACTTTCACGGTTTAGAAAGTCGACAAATTTGAGAGCTAAATCATCTTCTCCTTTTTCTACTGCCCGAGATATCCATTTCGGCAGATTCGGAATATCTTCCACTTCCAATGCTTGAGTTAATCGAGAATAAATACGCTGCTCAACCCCTTTTTCGACACTCCGTTGAGTGGTATTTACTATAAGGAAATGACACATTTGAGCTATATTGGATAAATTAATTGCAATATTCACAGGAACTTCAAAATCTAGAACCCTGCGATCTTTATCAGCTGCCATCTTTAAACCTTCAACCCTATGTTGGCCATCTACGATACTAAAAGGACCAATTTCTTTCACATCTATTTCAATGGAATTGTTTTCCGGCTTGAACGCGATATTCTTGTTAGTAGCCATGAATATACTGGTTGGTAAAAAAGCATCCTTAGTATCTTGTCCGCTAACAATGTAATCTGATAGCTTTTTGGCTCGTGCAGTATTTAACAATCGCTGATATCCCTTATTATCTTCGTTAGGATCAAGAGTTTCAACACTATAAAAGTTTGGAATCAGTAAGTCGGAGACTTTCAAAGATGTAGTGTAAAGGGTTAACTGCCCTTGTTTAACTATGGCAGCAGGTCTGATGATTTTCATGGGTATAAATTTATTTTGTTTTTACGCCATGACTTCTCCAAGCTCTCTGTCTGTCTCTTCCAGTCTGACGGTTCTTTATTTTTTAAGTCTATAAAATTTTGCTTGTGGTAATTGTGTACCAAATTGCATAACTCATGAACAATCACATATTCAATACAGTCTTACTTTAATTAAGGGGTAATCTTTCACTATGTTTGGATGGCAGCGTGAAATCTAAAAACTCAGAGGTGAATTTATGGAATTAATTTAGAAATGCAAATGTTCTAGTTACTTACTAAATTGAGCTAACTGAGCAACACAAGCGGATGCTTTCGCCTTTTGTTGGTATTGTCACCAACAAAACAATAATCGTGAAGCGTCTAGAGTCCATTATCGGGCTTGTTGGTGACAACACCAACAAGAGCAGAGTTGCAAACGGGGACTATTTAGAGTAGGCAAGTCAGAGACTCCTTTTTTATTATGAATCCGTAGAGCCCTGCGGAACTCTACGGACAGTGAGGGCCGCCCTGTCGAAAGACTTAAACCAAATGAGGAGCACTAAAATGGATTTCTAACCTGCTCGCACATATGTTCATAAGAATTAAAAAAAATGGGAGGTTCAACGTCACTGCTTCTAAAGTTCTTCAGAACTTTATACTCATTTGCTAAGTATAAAAATTTTGGATTACCATAACCCAACTTCATAGAATTAAACATAATAGCGTAAAGCTCATTTTGTGATAGTTGTGCCCGTATCAACGCAGCATAAAATTTCTTTTGCTTAGGTACTAAATAATGGCTGGTGTGTATGAACTTAAATATATGATATAGGTTACGGAAATAATGATTTAAAATAGGCTCGAATTCTAAAGCATAGCGTTGAAGGTATTCCTTCTCCATCAACGCCGTAACCTCCTCTACAGAACGAATATTTCTATCGAAATGATGCATCCTTAATTGGGTACCATCGGAATCCCATAGTTCCACCTCTTCGATAGATGCAAAATCCTTTAGCCGCTCCTTGCAATCCTCAAATACTTTTCTGCCAATCTTCCCCTTGTATTGTATGCCGTTCACGAGCTCATGATGCAAAGAAACCATATTAAAAAATGTGGTTTCAAATTGTTGAAGACGAAAAGATTCTGCTTGTGCTATCGCAGAAGCTTTGGTGTCATGTATTTCGTTCCTTTGGAGAATAACCCCTATAAGTATACCGAGAAAAGCCATTCCTGAAAAAATAGAATTAGTCACCCCGAACATATCGCCAAACGTACCTCTATCAGTCTTGTCCTCCAAGGAGACGTATGTTAGAAACAATGCAAGGCAAATTAAAAAGAAGATTAAACCAACGGCAAAAATCTGTAGTCCAGTAATTGAGCCTTCTCTTTTCGATGTCATATGTTTTTTAACAAGTGTTTAAGTCAGAGTCTAATATATTAGGGACAGCAGAGTCCGAAGGAAGAGTTAATCCATGTCTAATTAGGCCTTACACAACATTTACTCTCTATATCAAGGGCAATCCTAACTCTTTCAAAAACTCATTATGCTTCTCCGTATTCACCCTTATACTTTCATTTATAGCAGTCAATTTTTCATTCACTTCCTCCAGGTCAATTTTCACCTCGTCAATTGATGTGCTCACATACCTGGAAATATTTAAATTATACCCGTTCTTTTCAATTTCTTCCATTGATACTCTACGAGCATACCTCTCAATATGATCGGGGCGAACTTGATAAGTTTCAACAATATCCCTAATATCATTAGTTTCCCCTTCTTTGCCGTCTCGCAGTGTATTTTGCCTTTTTCCTGCCAGGTAGCGCTCACTAGCATTTATAAATAATACATCATCCTCCTTCTTGCACTTTTTCAATACCAGAATACAAACCGGGATACCCGTAGAATAAAACAGATTAGAAGGCAGGCCGATGACCGTGTCAACATTATTATCTTTTAAAAGTTTAGTACGAATTCTTTCTTCTGCTCCACCTCTGAATAAAACACCGTGCGGTAGGATAATAGCCATTGTTCCCTCTTTTGATAAGAAGTGGAAACCGTGCAATAAAAAGGCAAAGTCAGCAGCCGACTTGGGCGCAAGACCGTACCCCTTGAAACGGAAATCTTCTGCTAACACATCGTTAGGCTCCCAGCGTAAACTGAAGGGCGGATTTGCAACAACCGCATCAAATTCTATCTTGTTGGCTGGGTTCATTTCGTTGAGTAGGGGCCATTGGTTCTCCAGTGTATCTCCGTGGAATATCTCAAACTCGGTATCTTTCATGCCGTGCAAAAGCATATTCATTCGGGCAAGGTTATAGGTGGTAATATTTTTCTCCTGTCCGTAGGTTTTCCCAATATTACCTTCATTGTCCTTCATGTGCTTGCGTACATTCAGTAATAGCGATCCCGACCCACATGCGAAATCTAAAACCTTATCCAGTTTTCTTTTCCTTCCTGTTGCCGGGGCTTGGCTGTCTAGGGTTACTATTTCCGAAAGAATGGTAGAAATTTGTTGAGGTGTATAAAATTCCCCTGCTTTCTTACCGGAGCCAGCTGCAAATTGGCCAATCAAATACTCGTAGGCATCGCCAAGAGTGTCTGAGTCAACAGAAAAATCTCTGATACCTTCTGCGATCTTTTGAATGATGGTACAAAGTTTTTTATTTCTCTCTTTTGGTATTTTCCCTAACTTTTCTGAATTCAAATTAATTTCGGAAAACAAACCTTGAAAGGTACTTTCAAATGATTCGTTTTCTATGAACCGAAATCCAGCCTCGAGCGTTTCCAATAAATCATCATGTTGTGTTCTCGCTAATTCTGTGATATTGCTCCACAGATGGTGAGGCTTTATAACGTAATGCACTTTCCGACGCATTTGCTTTTCGAACTCCGCTACCTCATCTGGATTCTCTCGATACCAAATTGCTAAAGGGGTATTGGCTTTAAGCATCGACATAACATCCGCAGGAGTGTCATCAGGATAATCTTTTCCTAATTCTTTTTTCGCAGATTGCTCATAATTATAAGACAAGTACCTAAGAAAGAGAAAAGAAAGCATATAATCACGAAAATCATCCGCGTTCATCGCCCCCCTCAAATTGTCAGCTATATTCCAAAGGGTTTTACCCAGTTTTTGTTGTTCTTTTTGTGTCATGCTAATGGCCCTATATTTTCTTCATCGAATAAAATATTGTTGAACTTGTAATTATTCAGATAGTTATTGAAAATGCTTTTAAAATATTCCTTATTCTCCTCTATCATTTCCACTGGTTCAAATAAGGAATATGCTCCGTGGCTCATTATATTCACTAATCTGGCATGTAATGTTTTCTCCTCATCATCGCCATCTATCTCCATACAATCCGAAAACTTATTGAATCCATGAAAGTTGGCCGCTTTTTCAAGTATTGTTCTTAAAACGTTAAAATGATAGGTATATAATCTGTCGTCTTCAATCGCTTTTTTCAGCTCTTGCACTAAAGAAACGTGATAAACAAACGGTGAATCTGTGGTGGATTTCAATTTATAGCCATCGCTTGCCTTTTTGACGAAATACTTCTTTGCACTCCCAAACTCATTACACAAAACATTAAAAAACAGCGCGTGGTGGGTAGAAATAACTGACCTAATATCATTACCCCCTGATTTAAGCATTTGCGCCAAATGGTGAGCTACAGAAATAGCATTTTGGTCATCCAAAGAAGAAATAGGGTCGTCAACATATATATATTTTACCCAATTATATTTTTCTTGCTTATCAATGGCGAGTTGGATAATTGATAGAAAAAAGCACCAAACAAATAATCGTTCTTCGCCTCTTGAAACTTTGATAAATTGATGCCTTACCGTTTCTTCATTAATCCGCTCCTCTCGCGTAAAAATGACATGCCAATTGGTGTAATCAATAAAAAAATCAAAATCAGTATACCTCCTTAGCAAAGGTCTAATTCTGTTTTCCATTTCTAGCTCCGGAAGCCCTTCAAAAAATTTTGAGTCACCATTTATTCTTAACACCCTTTCTGTGTCGTTCACTAGGTCATTGTCCCAATAAAATAAGTCCTCTGTGAACGCATTAAAATATAAAGTGTCCCTATCATTTACATTTCCATCTTCATCGAACCTCTTGCCAGCCTGCCTAAAGTCCATCGAGAGCCTTGTCTTTCCCGTTCCATTGTAAGCAAAAAGCAAGTGTACCTTTTTCTCTTGACCTCTCAAATGAGAAACAAAATGATTTAATTGTGAAAATGAATAGTGTTCTATCGCTGGCATATTTTAGTCATTCAATTTCGGAAATAAGACCTGCATCAAACCCTTCTTATGCAAATGCAACTGTTCTATTTTCGCCCTTTGTGCCAGTATTAAATTATCCAAAGAGGAAAGGCAAGAAGCAATTTTTTCTTGCTCCCCAAACTCATTGGGGATGATTAACTGTGTATCCAATATTATTTTATTGGAACTATGGCGAACCGTAGAGCCCGAAGCAGTACTTTTAATTCTTCTATGAAATTGACTTGTCAGAAAATATTGTAATAGGAAGCGTTTATCTAGGTTCGACGTAATTGTCACCTTGATAATGCGCTGATTTAACAAAACATTTCCATCTTCTTGTGTTAGGAGGATTGGTTTGCCAAGAAGCTCACAAGAAGGAGTTAAATCTGTTAATAGCAGAAGTAGATCATCCGGTACACATAGGTGCTTGGGGTCAAATTGTTCAGTTGTAAATTTCGTATTCCCTTTGTCAAAATTTGCTTTTCCTTCCTTGGTAAAGTTTTTTGGGGTAATTAGTTTTTTTCCCTGTTTCGAAAAAAACTTACTTTGAAAGGCATACCCAGAGGTTAGATCAACATGTTCAGCCAGTGCTGTTTTTTTCCATTCCTGTACAAACTCCGAAAAACGATATTTTGGCGCTTTTTCACCTTCTTGCGGAAAAAGGTTTTGCATCAGGCCCTTTTTATAGTATTTGAGTAGTTCTAATTTTTGGCTGTGGGCAGTAATTAATTCATCTAGAGAAGAAAGGCACGAGGCGATTTTTTGCTGTTCTGCTGAGTTTGGTACAGACAGTGTTAAATTTAAAAAAGCCCCTTTCGAAATATTATATCTTGTGCTTCCCTGTGCTAAGGCAGTAATGGCTTTCCGATAGATAGGACTATGGAACAAATAGCGTGAGAATTGTGGTTGTATTTCATCTAAATTGAATGGTCGAAGCGAGAAACAAAAGCTATTTAAATACGTGGGTTCTTTGGGCACTTCAACTAGCACAGATGCAAAACCAACCTCATTCGGCGTTTCTGAAGAGGTAGTAAATAAAACATCTCCTCTTTGTAAAGTGTTTTGATTTTCATTAGTATAAATTTTGACCCTACCACAATCGCGATAATCAATGACGGAGTTATCAAAAACTTGTTTATAAGTCACAAACGGCATTCCTTCACCGAAATCCTCACCACTTTTTCCGGTTAACCCACTAATCGTGTCTCCCAGTTCAGATATTTTTTTCGACTTCCACGCTTCTCCAAGCACAAATTCCGGAAAACGTAGTTCCGGCAGCAATGCATTAACTTTACTCATAAGCCGCTAATCCAGAAATTACTCGTCCTTGCGCTATTTTTTTTAATTGAGGCACTAAATCTTCCATCAATGCCAGCTCTTTTACTCGTCGTTCTTTCCAACTTAGTCCCAGTAGTTCTAAAAGGTCCGTCAATTTTTCTCCGTCGAAAATCATCCGGCTCATTATATTATCTACAAAAGTTTTTAGGTCTGCTGTTTTCAAACCGTGTCTGTTAGCAATGACTGCTAACTCCTTCTCATTCTTCTCTATTTTAAAGATTTCGTAGCCTTGCCGCAACGCGTCCACATCGTGCCCGCTATTCCAGTCTAAATTATTGATATAATCTGTCAGGTCTTCCTCTTCATCCAGCAAGTTGGAATTTGACTTCAGCAAACCGATCACCTGTGCTTTGGTCATTTTCTCCTTCGCAGGTTTCTTTTGGGTGCTATCCGCAATCAGATTAATAATGTAATCGTAGTCGATCACCGTAGAAGCAAAAAGCACAAATTCAAAATCCAGCTGCTGGATTTCAGAAGGAGCCTCGCCACCGTCCTTTTGCTGTATTTCTCTAAAATACTTAGCGGTTTCTATGTACGAACTCCTGAACTCCTGCAAGGTTTCTTGTGGCAAAATAGCTTCCATGCTTGCCTTTAGCCCCTCATCTAAATCCGTGTATTGATCGAGCTGCGTTTTTAGCCGCTGTACCTCCTTGAAATTTTTCAAGAAAGCAATCCGTGCAGCATCACCTCTTAAATTGTATACTTCTTGCGGCTCGTTGACCAGATTATGTTCCTGCATAAAAATGCCCAAAGCTTCTACTGCTTTTTGGTACTTTTCCATTACTACGGGTGCAGGGTCAACCATCCAGATTTCTCTGGCTCGCCCACTGTCCTCACCAGAAAAAAGAGCAATAGCCTGATTTACCGCTTCCTGCTGCGAACGAAAATCCAGTATATTACCGTAAGGCTTGGTATCGTTGAGCACTCGGTTAGTACGGGAAAATGCTTGAATCAATCCATGGTACTTTAGGTTCTTATCCACATAAAGCGTGTTCAAATATTTGGAATCAAAACCGGTGAGCAACATATCTACCACGATGGCAATGTCGATTTTTTTTTTATGTGGATAGTCTTTGTTGCTGTACTTCTGGTTCTTGATGCGAGATTGGACATCCTGGTAGTACAGATCAAATTCGTTGATCGTATGACTAGTGGCATATTGCAGATTGTAATCAGCAATTATCTCCGTTAAGGCTTTTTTCTTCTCTTCCGGGTTGGACTGATTGTCCAGTTTCTCCTGCTGAAGATCTTCTTGCAACTGCCGCACATCTGCCGCGTTTTTCTGACTCTGTTGATCGCCGTCTTTAGCAATTAATTGAGAAGGAGGTGAGAAAACACATGCAATATTCAGTGGCACATAATCAGGGTTTTCGCCTTGCTTCCTCTGAACTTCTTTGAATAACCGATAATATTCGATAGCGTTATTTATAGAAGCCGTCGCCAATACTGCATTGAAACGTCTGGAATTGGTGGCGGCATCATGCCTATCCAGAATTGCTTCTACTATCGCTTGTTGCGCAACAGTTTCGCCGGGTTTCACAGGCTGAGAGCCCTTGCCTTTGTAATAGTCAATATGAAACCGCAAAACGTTTCTGTCGTCTATGGCATGCGTAATGGTGTAGGCATGTAGCTGCTTTTCAAAAATGCTCGTAGTGGTTTTGTATGTTTCATATTCACCCTCTCTGATGCTATATGTAGCATTTTCATCAAAAATAGGCGTTCCGGTAAAACCAAACAATTGAGCATTAGGGAAGAACTCTTTGATAGCTTTGTGATTTTCTCCAAACTGGGAACGGTGACATTCATCAAAAATAAAAACGATACGTTTTTTGCTTAATGGCTCGAGACGTTCTTTGTAATTTTTCTTATTTGTTCCATCTAAAGCAAGGCCCAGTTTTTGGATGGTCGTAACAATGACCTTATCTGCATAATCAGTCGATAGTAAACGCCTTACCAGAGTTTCAGTATTCGTATTTTCTTCCACGCTTCCTTCCTGAAATTTATTGAACTCTTCACGGGTTTGCCGATCAAGGTCCTTACGGTCAACTACAAACAAACATTTTTCAACATCAGGAGTGTCTTTAAGGATAGTAGAAGCCTTGAAAGAAGTAAGAGTTTTACCGCTACCTGTGGTGTGCCAAATATACCCATTCCCTCGATTTTCATCAATGCAATTCTTTATAGCCTTTACAGCATAGATCTGGTATGGGCGCATCACCAGCAATTTCTGTTCGCTTTCCACTAATACCATGTACTTGCTGATCATTTCGCCAAGCGTGCACTTGCTCAGGAAGTTTTGGACAAAGTCGTAAAGTGCATTTATTTTTTTGTTATCTCTGTCCGCCAGCTCATAGACCGGCAGGAATTGCTCATCTGCGTTGAAAGCAAAATGCTGATTCTTGTTGTTCGCAAAGTAGAGTGTTCTGTAGCCATTACTTACAATGAACAACTGCATAAAACATAGCAGCGTATTCCCATATCCGTTTCCGGGCTCATTCTTGTACTCCACAATTTGCTGCATGGCTTTACGGTGGGAGATGTCGCCTTTTTTCAACTCGATCTGCACCAGCGGTAGCCCGTTCAACAACAGGATCACGTCATAGCGTTGATGGCTGTTTTCGGTATTTATACGAAGTTGACTGATCACTTCAAAATCGTTCTTGCACCAGTCTTTGTTATTTACAAGTGTATAATGCAGCGGGGTGCCGTCCTCGCGCTGGAAATACTGTTTTTCCCGCAGGAGCTTAGACGCAACGAAAACATCAGGATGTATTATTTCTTCACGAAGGCGTAAGAATTCGTTATCAGAAAGCCGAACGCGATTTAGAGCTTCAAATTTATTCTTGAAGTTTTGTTCAAGCGTTTTTCTATCGATAATATCATTTCGATGGATATACTTAAGTTCAGTAAGTTGCTTGATTAAGCTTTCTTCTATTTGATTTTCTTTACTCATTCAAATATCTTGATTTTCCTTATACCGGTAATGGAACAATTCAAATTCCTTAAACCCATGGAGAGGTAGTCGTGTCAAAAATAGTATTCTTTGGCTAGTATTAAAGGATTTCGCATTTGTTTCTCATCTTAAATTCTCAAATTGTCCTCGGGGTAATGAGGATGAAGTGAGAACAGCAATTTTATTGCACCTTACATCATTTTGAGTTAAACCAAGCCTGCTGAACCAGAGTATCCATCGAGCTACTCATCACATAATCCTCAGCTCTTCGGAATTTGCAATTCCGAAGACTTATCGTGGCTTCTGCGAACCCCAGCGAATGAGCTAACAAACTACTTTCTATTAAATGCGCAAGAAGCTTCATTGAACTCCAGTGGCAGTTTGAGATGTTATGCGGATTACAAATCCGCTGACAGGACTTCGGAATTGCAAATTCCGAAGAGCAAACCTCTATCTAATTAACTACTTAATCTCATACTCCGAAATAATGGTACGTTTAAACTCCATTACTTGTGGCGAAATTTTAAAACCGCTTCCTCCATACCCTTTGGCGAAAGTTTGTATTTCGTCGTAAGACGGATGGGCCGAATCATCGCTCCGGTTAGAGGTACCTGCATTGCTTAGAAAAACCAGCTTCCCTAGTTCTACACCTGCCCGCTTTCCTAGCTTTCTGGCAGATTGGAGGGCATCGTCGTATGCCAGCAGGTCGGCCTCACGAAAAAGGCTGTCGGCCTTAGAGTGGTCGAATTGTATTTGTGAAATACTGTTAATTTTCGTCTCCAGTAGTTTTCCGGTTAATTCGGTGAATTTCCCAATGTCGTGGAGCACGAAATCGATGGACTGCTGGGCGCGGAAACCAGTGAAGACATTCATTCTTCCGTTGTATTCATAATGCTTATCGGCAGAGATACTGCTGGTTTTGATATCATTCTCACTGGTTCCATACCGCGAAAGGATGCTTAGAACAGAATCGACGGTGTGTTGCGTCAGTCTAACGGCGTCTACCATTTTGGGCTGAGTAAAAGACACCTGAAGCGTCAGGATAACAAGGTCTGGTTTAGCCCTGATCTTTCCTTCTCCGGTAACACGGATAGTTTCGGGATTTTTGCTTGTGGTACCTGCACATGCTGCAAAGAGCAGACAAAAGAGTGATAAGGAATACTTCATGTTTAAGTTTTTAAGGTTTAGGAGAGTAAAGTACTCAAATATTAGAGGAATTCAAAAGGCGCAGGGTTGCCTGATGCAGGCACCTTAGTTCTTCTGTAATCTCTTTAAAACTCAAAAGCGATTTAGCTCTTCGGAAATCGGACATTGTTTAGGATAAGCTGATGCTAATGTAATGAGAATGGGGTTTAAATGTAGTGAAAAATGAAAGGTGTTGCCGGCGTTTGCTATTGAATTAAACATTCATTGACCCAAGTGCTATAAAAAGAGAAAAAGGCTTTCTTTATAGCATTAACTCCAAGCGACTGAAACAAATCTCGCTCGATTTAGAGGTATCCTTTATGCCTTACAAGTCGTCATCCCAAACCATTACTACTTTCCCTCTGGTGCGCATGGATTCAATATAGGCAATAGCTTGAGGGATTTGCCTGTAAGAATACGTTTTATCGATATGAACTTTCACCAGTCCGCTCTGGATTAAGTGAGCCAGAGTCTCCAAATCTTTTTTAACCGGTGTTGCGGTAAAACTTGATAGCGAAAAATTGCTCGTCTTCGCACCTAGCGACACCGAAATCATGTTCTTCATGGTGGTGAAGCCAACCATCACGCCACGATGGCCCATACGCTTATAGTCTTTAAAGGAAAGATTTCCATTGGTGTCAACAACAAGGTTGTACTTCCCCATGTGATGGTGAATATCTTCTTCGTCATAGGCAATAACCTCATCCGCACCTAAGTCTTGTACAAACTGCACATTCTTACGGGAACAGACTGCTGTAACTTTTGCGCCATAAGCCTTTGCAATTTGTACGGCGAAATGCCCTACGCCGCCCGAAGAGCCGTTGATCAAAACAGATTCTCCTTCCTGAAGCTTACCGTGAGTAATTAATGCCTGCAAAGCTGTTAGACCGGCAATTGGAACAGCAGCCATTTCTGCGAAACCGCTATCATCGGGCATCTTTCCGCAAGCAGGGGCCTCGACTAATGTATACTCCGCAAAAGCACCACCTCTGAGTGTCTCTCCAAATACCCGATCGCCAACTTTGAAATCCGTTACGCCCTCTCCTGTTTCTTCTACAGTGCCCGCAAAATCGGCCCCGGGAATTTTGTATTTCGGTTTGAGCAGGCCGAAAGCGAAACGCGCCAGGATAGGAGTACCTCTAAGAATATGCCAGTCGGCCGGGTTGGCCGAATTGGCGGCTACCTTCACCAAAAGATGACCATCCTTTACTGAAGGCTTTTCCAGTTCTTCCAGACTAAGCACCTCCGGTCCGCCGTAGATTGTTTTTATAAATGCCTTCATAAGTATGTTTAGCTTGTTATAAATTGAAATCAACTTCGTTATAGACTCGGATAATTATCAGGTGTTACATGTTTTTCGGGATGCCACTTCTTAGCTCTTCGGAATTTGCAATTCATCGTGGGTTCTGCGAACCCCAGCCTCAATGACCTTACCAAACTACTTTCTAATAAATGCGCAGAGAAGCCTTATTGAACTCCAGAGGCAGTTTGAGATGTTATGCGGATTGCAAATCCGCCGATAGAGCTTCGGAATTGCAAATTCCGAAGAGCAAATCGAGCAATTAAAGTAACATACAACGCTCTGCCCCTCCACCCTAAACCCGACAGAAACGGATACCGGCCAGGCGGCTAAGGCCGGGCGAAAGTTTTGCGGGTGAGGCGCAGGCGTATGAGTGAGGGCGGGGCTGGCGGAAGATCGCAGCACCTCAGCACCTTTCCAAAACCTTCAATCAATTTACCTGTCACTCCTGCAGTTGCTCAACCAGTGAACCCATGCTAAAGCCCCAAGAAATTTCCTACCCACAAATAAAACACTGAAAAAAACCCTCATCTTCAATATATTTGAACGCTATGTTATACGATACCCTTCGCCAGTATATTACCGAGTATTCTTTGCAGAGTATTACAGAAGAGGAGTTTGCCCTGATTAAGGAGGCTTTTAAACCGAAGAGGCTGAGGCGGCACCAGTATTTTTTGCAGGAGGGTGATGTGTGCAGATACATGGGCTTTATTACCGGTGGCGCGATGCGCCAATATTCGGTGGATGCGAACGGCCATGAACACATTTTGAGGCTGGGGATTGAGAACTGGTGGATGGGCGATTATGAAAGCTTTAAAATGCTTACACCGAGTAAATATAATGTGGATGCGGTGGAAGATACGGAATTGTTGCAGATCAGCAATGATAGGATACAGGAGCTCAAAGCGGTGATACCGGCGCTGAAGCGGATGATAGAGGTGATGGATGAACGGAGTTCGATTGCCAGTCAGCGGAGGCTGCATGCGGCCATCAGCTATTCGGCCGAGGAGCGGTACACAGAAATGCAGAGCACCTACCCTGCTTTGTTACGGCGCTTCCCGCAAACGATGATTGCTTCGTACCTGGGCATTACTCCGGAAACGCTGAGCCGGATTAAACGGCAGCTGCTGGGTAAGAAATCGAAGATCTCCTAAGGTTCTGTAGGGCGCTCGCCTGTAATTGGCTTGACATAGATCAAGTTCTTTTTTATTTTAGGTCAATGCACGGGCTTTTTGGATTGCTGACCTTTGAATTAAGCATAAAAGCTATTCAAAGACATGAAAAAAGACATCGCAATTAATTACGGCGGCACTAATTCAAGAGTTGGTGAGTTGCTGGTGAACCGCCTGGTTCCTAATCATTTTATTCACGCCGTGGGTCCCTTTGTATTTCTTGATCATCTATATCCCACAGAACAGAAGCCAAAAGCGGCAAAACCGGTTTCGGGCGAGTTTGCGCATCCGCACCGCGGCATCGCGACGTTTACCTATATTTTTAGCGGCGAGCTGGAGCATTTCGACAGCAAGGGTAACCGTGGGACGGTAGGTGCGGGTGGTGCGCAATGGATGAAAGCTGGTAATGGCATTATTCATGACGAGGGACCGAGTCCGGCGTTCCAGCGCGAAGGCGGCCTTTTACATGGTACGCAGTTCTGGATCAATCTGCCTGGTAAAAACAAACTGGAGGAAGGCAAATACCTGGCTTTGCATTCGGCCGAGATCCCGGAAATAGAGCTGCCGGGTGATGCGGGTGTGGTTCGTGTAGTGATTGGTAAACTGGGGGAAAAGGTTTCGCCCGTGGAGACGTATAGCGAACAGTTTATCTATCATGTAAAGCTGAATGCGAAATCTTCTTATGTATTTAAAACCCAGCCTGGAATTGAGTATGCGGCTTTTGTGCCGGTGAAAGGGGTTAAAATAAATGGATCGCTTCATGAGAATAGCGACCTGGTTGTTTTTGGGCCTGGCGGCGATGAGATTGTATTGGAGAATGAGGCTGCTGAAGCTACTGAATTGCTGCTGTTTGGAGGCGAACCTTATACTGAGCCTATTGTGGCTGAAGGGCCTTTTGTGATGAACTCGAAGGCAGAGATTGCCGAGGCTTACAAGGATTTTTTTAATGGAAAGTATGGAACGATTGATTATGAGGGAACGGATGTTAGCCTTGGCGGATGAGAGGTATCAACAGATGCAAACGGATACAATTATTTTGTTGATACCCCTGACATCTCAAACTTAGCCCATTAAACAAACAGCCTGGCAAAAGCCGGGCTGCTTGCATTTTGAAACATTTGTTAAGTAAGAAACTGCCCCCTGCCCTGTCAGAACAGTTTGCAGGTAAGCCGGGTAACCTCGTTGGGGTACACGGGTACATTGCTGGCCACCTTCCGGTAGGTTACTCCGCCAGACTGGCACTCGACTTCGATCCTGAGCGGGCTTTTGGTGTTGAGCATATACATGAAAAATTTGGTATTTGGGATGCCTCTTTGTGCCACCGGTATGTGGAAGAACTTGGTATTGGGGAATGTGTTGTACATGGTTCCGGTTTTTACAGAGTAGTGCCCTTCGAAGCCTATGTGGAGGGTGACTCTGTCGGCATCGGCAGGGATTGGATCTTGCAGGGTAACTTCGATGGCTCCCACAATGCGCGGAAGGCGGACGGCCTGGATGATGGGTGTTTGGGCTACGCTGAGGCTGATGGTTTTGAGAAAGACATCGTCGGTATCGCCATTGGCCAGTAAGATTAAATTGCTTAGGGTTTGGGCGCTGCCGTAGGCGAACCGGGTTGCATACTGGATGCCGCGGCCAACGAAGACGATGGTATAATTGCCGGGTGCAAGCGCGAGAGACATGGCTCCGAAGTCGGGATTGTTTTCGCTCTGTGTGATACGCGACACGAAGTTTTCGTTAGCATCGAACACCACGCACTCGAGGAACTTGATATGATTCTGTAAAGTGTCGCCGGTGGCGCTTACCCCTCCTATTTTGGGAAAGGGACGGGTGGCTACATCGAAGGTAGAGACGCTAAAGCTTAGCGGTGTTTTTGCCTGGGGCGCAAGGGTGCTATCTTTTTTGCATGAACTGAGCAGGAATATGGATAGCGACAGCGCGAATAAAAGTTTTTTCATTTCAATGATATTGAAGGTGTTTACATTTTAAAAAGTTATTGGCGTTCTGGGCGTGTTCCATACCGGATCGACCGTGATATGGAAGCTTACGTTATTTGGTGTAAACAGCCTGCCGGATACGTACGAAATGCCGTTGGTGAAGGCATTTACGGCTACGGATTTTTGGGCAATGAGCTGGTGGCTGGCATCGTAAGCTTTGATTTCTAAAGAGCCCTCGCGGTTATAGCTGTACAGAAAAAACCTGGTGTTGGTTTTGCCGATATGGGGCTGCAGGCTGAAGGTTTGGCTCATGGGGCCGTAGCTATGTACATTGAGTGTTACGCTCATGCGGGTTGCATCGTTATTGGTGGTAAGGGTGAGGTAGGACGCATTGGCGGGGATAGAATCGAGAAGCTTTAGCTCGATACCGCCGATTTGCCGGCTAAGGTTAACCGTTTGCTGAATGGGTGTTGAACCAACTGTAAAACGGGCAGAGCGGGCGAACAGATCTTTCCAGACGCCGCTTACGGGGCCTATATTGGCCGTGTTGATATTTGTTTCGTCAAGCCAGTTGATGGAGCCTTTGGTTGCAATAAAGTACACCACGTACGATCCGGGAGGCAGCTTTTCGGTAATGGTGCCATAGTTAGGGTCGGTTTTTGCCTGCACGCCTGTTTTTACCAGGTTGTAGGTTTGATCCTGGTAGGCGAAATAGAAGATAGAATCGGTGTATTTTCTGAGGCTGTCGGCCGTACTTGCAATGCCGGCGCCCGATTTCTGGAACGGAACGATCTCTTCGCTGAAGGCCGAGACGCTGAAGGTTACCTCGGAGAGCGCTGCTGTGGCTTCTGTTTCGCTGTCTTTTTTACAGGCGCTGAACAGGGCGAGGCTGCTGAGCAGGATGAATATGATATTTTTCATTTTCTTTTGTTTTAGGGTGAGCGGTCGGCCGAGTAATCGGGCGGGCTCGGGATGACGGCCGGGGCTCAATCTTTCGACGATGCTACCATTGACGTCTAGGTTAAAGCACTTTGTCATAACGGAGAGTATATCTAAAGCAACAAACTCAAGAGATCCCTTCCGCCAGCTGGCGGATCGGGATGACAAATGCCTGGTAAAACGTCATTTCATATTGATTATATGTAATATATTAATACTCAAGATGACGCTTAAAATATTATCGGCGCGGTGGGCGTACCCCAAACCGGGTCGACGGTTACGGTAAATTGTGTTCCGGCCGACAGATTACCCTTTACAATGGTTTTGCGGTTCTGGTGAAACCATACTCCGTTGATGGTGCGGGTAGAGAGAACCGTGTTTTGCGCATTATAGGTAGTAAGGGTGATGTTTAAAGCTCGTGAAAAGTTAAGAATATGCATCAGGAACTGGCGGTTTGCCTGGCCTTTATCGGCTTGGGTAAGGATAAAGTCTTTGGCTTTGGTGGCTGTTCCGGCGGTTGCTCCGTCTTTTAGCTGATAGGTGCTTCTTTCGTATTCGGCCGAGATTCTGAGTTTGGCGGCATTGTGAGGAAGTGCATCAAGCAGGGTGAGCTCCAGTGCTCCGACGATGCGTTCGAGGGTTACAGGATGGGTGCTTGACTCGGTGCCTACGGTGATGTTGATTTTTTTGAAGAAGGTATCGTCCCAATAGTCTTCGGCGGGGTCGTATATATGATCAGAGTTTAGTCCGTAATTACTTAATGCCAGGGGTTTGTTCCCTGCCACAAACACAATGGTGTAACTGCCGGGATCGAGTACGTCGTTGATAGTGCCGAAATTAGCATCGGAAGACACCTGGCTCTTTTCGCTTACTTTAACTCCTGCCGAATTGTAGGCGCGGTAGTAGAAGTATTTTGCGTAGTTTTTCAGGGTGTCGCCGGTGGTATAATCTACGTCGGCGGCGGTGCTGGCAGCTTTTCCGAGGGGACCAACTTCCCAGTTAAAATCCGTAAACTGAAATTTCACGTCGGTCTTGGGACCGTCGGGCTGGTTGCTTTTTCTGCATGATGCGAAGAGAATCAGGCTGAGCGAGAGGGCTAATAGAGCATTTTTCATAAGTTATTTTTTCGTTAGTATTCGTTTTTGCATGCGGTTGATTTTAAGATCCATGCTGTACGGGGATGCAGGCCCCAAATAGGATCGATAGTAATGTTGTTAGTATTCTGGTATTAGTGGTTTACATTAAGAGGCAGCGCTCTGCGTATGGTAATGGATGTGCCCTACACGCTGAATTTGCTTTGCACGGGTACTGTTTGAGGCTACGCGGGCCGTCGTCGGACGGCAAAGTTTGCCGCGTGCTGACAAATGCCGTGGTGGCCATATGTGGCCAGTGGCCAGCCGGATACCTTATAGCGGTAATTACCAATTAATGAGGCAGGTAGATGTTGTTTCATAGGATCATTTATAGTATAGGTTTAACAATGCGGCTGGGGGATGGTTTGGGCTTTGCTTTAATAAAAATACGTCTGGGGGCGCGCACAGCTAGGGCATGGATGAGAACCAGCCGGGCAATGAAAATGGCATTGGGAGATTCAGGCTATTTAGAGGAGGAAGCATTCTGCCGGGAGTGCAATCAGGGGGCTTATAAAAAAGAAAGGCCTTCAAACGGGGAGAATGAAGACCTTTAACTAACCAATTATAAACCTACTTTTAATACCGGTTTCCCGGATAGGTAACCCAATGAAAGGAAAATTTATTGTTTTTCATAAACCCGCTATATCGAATTATCGAATATTAAACGAAGGTCTTACCCCTGGCTGCAGGCTTCGCAGCCCGGGTGGAGAATAATCCGGAAAATCTGTATTCTCCAACACATGTCCTAAAACGGTGTCCTGTTTTGTATGGGCGTAGGCGCGCGCCAGCACTATTCCGGAGTTGGTTTGGCGCAATTAAGCATTTCCTTAGGGTGATTTTTCCTCAACCCGGGTGATTTTGACACCTTCTTTCCCCGCAAAATAAAATGTCAACAAAAAAGTCCTTTTCTTAGCAATTTGGCACCTGTATTGCGCGTTCGCTATAAGTTTTAATAATATATTTAGAACTTATCTACCGCCGCCTATGGGAACACGTTACTTATATCTTCTCCGTTTTATACTTGCATTCAGTGACCTTATTCTCGTCAACCTTTGCCTCTTTGTGAGCTTTCAGATAACCACTAAAATAACTGGTGCTGATGAAGACGTTTATCGCCAGAACATCATTATTTGTAATCTTATCTGGATGCTTAGTACGGGAATATTCAGGTTATACTCAAAAAATACTATCCATAGCCTGCTGCCCATCTACCGGGCTACCTGGAGAAGTGTAGCTCTGCATGGATTCCTTTTTCTGGCTTATCTCTTTTTCTCGCAAAACACATTATTTCCGCGCGAGTTTCTGGCAGCATTTTATACCATGCTTGTTTTGGGCTTTATGCTCAGCAGATTTACCGGCACCGCTATACAGGACAGCTTAAACAAGCATTTCAATATCCGCAAAGCAGTGGCGGTATTGGGTATGAACCCCGGCGGAGTGAAGCTTGCAGCATACCTTGAAGAGCAAAGCAGCTTAAATTTCAGAGGTTTTTTGGGCGACGAGGGCTTTTATGTCGATCCGAAGGGAAAGCTTATTCCTGCAGCGGCAGAACAATTAAAGAAAGCGGCCAGCGCGGGTGTATCGGAAGTGTATGTATCATTGAGTCCCGACCGAATGGAAGATATTCCTCAGCTTGTGAAAGAAGGGGAAAAACACTGTGTGCGCCTCAAGTTTGTACCCGACTTTACACAGGGCCAGGCTGCTTTCAGGATAGAGCATATGGGCGGCTTCCCGGTATTGTGTGCCAGAAAGGAGCCTTTGGAAGACGTTCAAAACAGATTCAAAAAGCGTTTCTTCGATGTTGCAGTAAGCCTTGCGGTGATCGTATTCATCTTTAGCTGGCTGTACCCTATTCTGGCAATCATCATTAAATGGCAAAGTAAGGGCCCGGTATTATTCAAGCAACTCAGATCGGGCCGCGATAACAAGCCTTTTTATTGCTACAAATTCAGGAGCATGAGGCTAAATACCGACAGTAACTCTCGTCAGGCCAGCCGTAACGACGACAGGATTACACCTATCGGGAAATTTATGCGCCGCACCAGTCTCGACGAATTTCCTCAGTTCATTAATGTGCTTTTGGGCGACATGAGTGTCATCGGTCCGAGGCCACATATGCTGAGCCATACCGAACAGTATCGTGCTTTAATCGAAAAATATATGGTTCGCCAGTTTTCAAAACCGGGAATAAGCGGTTGGGCGCAGGTGAACGGCTACCGGGGCGAAACCAAGGAAACTGCTGCAATGGAAAAGCGTGTTGAACACGATATCTGGTATATGGAAAATTGGTCGGCCATGTTAGATGTCCGCATCATGTTTATGACAGTTATCAATGCAGTTAAGGGGGAAGAGAACGCCTACTAGGCTTTGATCTGCTGCGGTTCTTTTTAAGAGCGATCCCCTACATCTACCTATTGTGAATTACAATGACAAAAAAGAAAGTCATCCTCATCGACCATGACCTTTCCTGCCTGGAATTTATGCAGATCATGATGAGTGAACTGGATTTCGAAACCTTCCCGTTCACGGCATGGGAATCGCGGACTATCCAGGATATCATCAGCATCCGCCCCGATTTAATTATTCTTGACCAATGGCTGGTGGGAGCCAAAGCCTCGGATATTTGTATGATCTTGAAATCGGTGAACCAGTTACGAAGCGTACCCATCGTGCTGGCATCCGAAAGCGATGATTTGGAGCAGGTAGCCCGAAAGTCTTTAGCCGACGGCTATATCGCGAAACCTTATAATATGTCTGAAATTGAGAAAATGGTGCGATGGTTTGATGAGAGTGTGAGGAATTGAGTGCGGCACTGCAGGTACTATAGCAAGGCTCCCGACATATTGCCATTCAATCGAACAGGCCTGTTCCTTGAACAGCGCCTGAGAGATCTCCGCCGTTCGAAGACGCAACTTGGATCTCCATGATAAATGCAGGTAAGACGTTCTTTTCATTTTTATCGGCGGGAGATTGCTTCCGCCAGCCGGCGGATCGGAATGACGTGTGGTGTGATGGGTTGGTGTTGATGGGTGCTTTCTCTGCCTCCCTCCTGTTGCCCAATCATCCACATCGCTTCGTTAGCAGTATTATAGGGTTTCCACCGGTTTATACTATGATAAAACCAGGTACCTTTTTTTCGTTTTCCCGCAGAAATATTCAGCTTCTCCCAGAGGCAGTTGCACCATAATTACGAGTGACTAAGTTTTAACCAGTATGTTAACCAAAATAAACCAGTTCGCAGAAGAAGAATTAAATGACGACACTATTAACAGTAAGATGTTGGATATTGTCTATTTAGGGGTACAACCTACTCCCTACACGCATTACTTGCTACAGAATTTGAAAAGGTCGCCCAACATCCGGATAGCTGTGTTTTTTAGCAAAAAAGAAATACTCGATTTACCTTGGAAAAGCAAGCTGACGGATGAAGACAATCATTACTTTAAAAAATTTTGCGGTATAGACTGGCGAGTTTTACTACGTTCCATATCTGATAAGCATTCACTCTTTTATGTGGTAGGCTATAATGATCCTACTAAGTTCCTGGTGCTTCTGATAAGACGGCTGCTTAACTATCCTTACTGCTATTTTACCGACTCAATAAAAACGGAGCGAAACAAATATTCTCTTCTTAAATCGCTCACGCTGCCGTTTCTGTTCAAGAATGCCAGAGCCATCTTAACTACCGGCGAATTTGGAATAAGACGGTTGAGAAGCAGTAACTATTGCTCGCCCGAAACCAGGCTTCTCAATCTTCCGTATTTTGTTCCCTTTCCTGACTTGAGCACAAAACAAAAAGTAACCGATAAAATTAAATTCCTGTGCAGTGGCAGGCTGGTAGATGCCAAGGGTTTTGATTTGGTGATAGAGGCTTTTAAAATCTGTAAAGATAGAGGTATGCTTCGTTTACCTTGTCGATTGCAGGTACAGGAACCAAGCAACAGCAGCTTCAGGAACTCGTACAGCGTTATGGATTAGAGTCAAACATATTATTTTTAGGCTGGCTTGAACCCGGGCAAATGCAAGCAGTTATGCTGCAAAGCGACGTGTTTATACATTTTGTCCCCTCCCTGGACCCATTTCCCGTTGCTGTGCTAGAGGCCATGGCTGCCGGTCTCCCCGTTATCGGATCGGACATGGCTGGGTCGGTAGTGGAACGGGTAAAGAACGGAGAAAACGGCTTTGTTATCAGTTCAACTGATGTGGAGGGTCTTGCTGAATCTATTATAAAATTTATTATAAATCCTTCGCTAGTGGAGAATATGGGTTATGCTGCCCGACAAACTGCCGAGGAATGGCCGGTTGAAAGAGCAGAGCAAGTGATAAAATCCATCGACATTGAGACTAAACCGTCGATATTCAGGAAGCCATAATCGCGATGGTGATTTTTCAATCGGAGACGACAATAACATAATTCCGTCATTGTGAGGCTTGGCGGGCTGTGCGCAGGAAGCCGTGACAATCTCCTCCCGACAGAGACGTTCTGTTCGGTTTCATAGGTGGGAGATTGTTCTCCTATGCCTTGGTTCGTGTCCCCACGAACCAATCATGCCCCCACGAACCAATTAAAATTCCTCACGCAAATCTTTCAGAAAAGAAAACGGATTATTTCCACCTTCATAGTTTTCGCCGAAGAATATAAATAACCTGAAGGTTCATACTCTCAACCCTCAAAACCCGCCTCCCGAGCCGCCACCTCCAAACTGACCGCCCCCAAATTCCCTTCCGTTTTCTTCCAAAGGCACAGCAGTCTCAGAAAACGACTCCGACACGATCAGCGATTCGATCTGCAATTCCTCCATCAGGTAATCCTTTCTTAACTGCTTACGCGTAAAGCCGTTTCGCGGAGCACTCAAATACCTGTTAACCAGGTAAGCAATTAGCAGGGCAGCCACACCGCATAAAACCAGTGTATACTCAACAGGCATTAATCTATAATAGGCTTTATATGTAGCGGCAGCCGCGGCAATTAGCAGAAGGCCGCTGCGAAGCAATATCGCGTTCTTCTGTTTAAGGCCCCCGTAAATGTATAGCAACGGCATGGTTACCGTCCATGCCCAGAAAAACCAGCCGAGAGGAATCGATTTACTAACTGTTCCATTCAGCATGTCGTTCAGTTCCTTTACCACAAAGTAATTACCTGCTGCATACAAACTCAGCAAAGAGGCGACTTGCAGCACCAGCATGCAATGGGCATAAAACCTGGTCTCGACCGAATCCAGCTTAAGCCGGATAAGCCGGTAGACACCAGCCGAAACAAGCATCATTATAAAAGGCATGGTGGCATTGCCCAGAGAGCCAATTTTCTGCCACCCAAAAAATACCATAGCCAGAAAAGTCAAAAAACACACCGCACTCATTACTGCATCAGTAAAGCGAAGGCTGAGTATCCCGGCAAGCAAAAAAACAAAGCAAGCCAGACCAAATCCCTCTGCATCGGTTGCCATCACAAAAGAAGTGCACAGCAAGCCGGCAGAAATCCAGAGCAGCGCATCGTCTACGCCCGAGCGGTAATGGTGATTCACCCGCACCTGGTACTCCAGGGCAAGATAATGGACAATAGCCAGAAACAGAGGCCAGCCAAAATTATCTATCCCACCATTACTCAAAACAATGGCAGTCAGCAAGCCTGAGGAAAAAACAGAAGTGATAATAGTCAGCGCAAATAATCCAACCCGCATAAAAACGTTCGGACTGTAAAAGCCATGTTCGGAGGCCTTCTGTACTGCATGCCATTCAATTTCGGGAACCAGGCCGTCCTGATAATCCTGTTCCACCGCGTGTAAACGTCTTAAATTCGAGAGCCAGGTTTCGTTGTAGATGATCATAGCTTCTTTATCGATTTATTAAGGTTCATTAACAGAGATACAAAGGCAATTCCGGAAATGGAGAAATACATAAACCCCAGGTAGACCACGCTCTCGTTATGGATAAAAGAAATTGACCGTACACAAAAGCCGCTTACCAGAATATAACTGTAAACCACTGTAAGCATGGTAAAGTAGAACGACTTCCGCGCAAGCGAATCTGTGTAGATCAGCCATGCCAGCACAGCAAACAGCCCGAGCCAGATCAGCGAGATTCCATAATCGTAATAAAAATAACCGGCCAGCAAGGAAATATAAGCCAGGTGGACCCCATAATGATGATAGCTGAAAAAGAAATGCCGTTTTACATTCCTGCGCTCTGAGAAATGTGCAGCAACCAATAGCAGCAGGCCCAGGATCAAATAGGTGTAGATGGTCCGCTCGCTATCGAAGGTGTTTAAAGCCAGTAGTTTTTTGGGTGTTACCGATACGCCCATCCAGATCGCCAGATTGGCGATTGCCATGGTCAGAATGCCCAGGTGATCGAAGGAATAAGCGATAAAGAACAATACCAGCATGGGGATGAACGTGGCCATGCCATAATGGGTGCCGAACACCTCGTATTGCACCTGAAGGTATCCTACAAAACTCAGAAAACTCAGTGTACCCAGCAGGAGAATATAATCTGTGAAAGAATCCACGGCCTCTACTCTTTCATAGCTAAAAGGCTTTTTATGTTTCGAGCACCAGGCGAAACAAGCTGCGCATAAAGCGGCGATAGCGCATAAAATAACCTGGTGGCCAATGGTGTCGATGTTCTTATAGATCAGAATCCCCAGTCCGGCGCTTAGTAAGCTCACGCCGATGTAAAGCATGGTCTTGAGTTCCCAGAATACAGAGAACAGCCCCGCTGCATGCTTCTTTTTGATGCGATCAAGGGTATCGGCAGAGATGAGGCCTTCGTCCAGAAGTTCATCGTATTCGTTAAGGTTCATATACAGGCGATAAGGTATACAAGTATAAGGTATTTTTAGAATGGGGGGTATCCTCTTTAGATATCTCTGCGGTACGAAGACGCAAGTGCGGTTTCTATAACACCGCCAGCAAACATAATCCTCCTCCTTCTGGCACTTTCTTTGCCTCCTTTACTATACATCAACTAAAACATACTACTATGCTAAATCTCAGATTACTCCTATCAGGCGCAGCGCTTGCAGCCGGCATCCATTACGTAACTAAAAAGCGCCCTGACGGTTCATCTATCGCCGACGACATCAAAGCAAAGGCCCCCGATTGGATGAACCAGGCCAGGCCGTATATTGACCAGTTGAAAGGGCAGTTCTCTAAAGTGCCTCATATAAAAGGCAATTCGGCAGGGCAGAAACCTTACCCGCAAAAATTCGATAAGTTCTCGCCAGATCCAGATCCCGACTATACCTCATAAGCCCAGGCCTCCAGCTATGAAAAACCCGATTAAGCAGCGCCCTGTTCATGATAAAACCGTCGTTATTACCGGCGCCAGCAGCGGAGCAGGCCGTGCAACAGCACTCGTCTTTGCCGGCCAGCGGGCCACTCTCATCCTTGCCGGCCGAAGAACCAAACTCCTCGAAGAACTTGTAGAAGAATGTGAAGAGCTGGGGGCACGGGCCCTTGCGGTTACTGTTGATGTAACCGACTATAATGCTGTGAAGAATCTGGCGCATGAAGCCATTACCTTTTCGGGCAGAATTGATGTCTGGATCAATAACGCAGGAGTATTAGCCGCGGGCCCCTTCGACCAAATGCCCATAGAAATTCACCGCAGGGTGGTCGACATTAACCTGATGGGATATATCAACGGCGCTCACGCCGTACTGCCCTATTTTAAGCAGCAGGGGTATGGCGTGCTGATCAACAATATTTCCGTTGGCGCCTGGATTGCTACGCCTTATGCCGCGGCATACACCGCCAGCAAATTCGGCTTATTGGGTTTTGCCAATGCATTACGCGGCGAGCTTAGAAACGATAAGCACATTTATGTTTGTAACCTGTTTCCCGCATTTCTCGACACTCCCGGAATTCAGCATGCCGCCAATTACACCGGCAAAGTGTTACGACCCGCCCCGCCGGTCTATTCTCCGCAGCGTGTGGCCAATGCCATGCTCAGGCTGTCGACCCGGCCGCAGAACAGCACCACCACCGATCTGGCTGCCCCATTCCTAAAAGCAGCCTATTCCCTTGCCCCCGCACTTACCGTCGATATTGCAGCTGGTGTGATGCAGCGATATTTTAAAAATGCCTATCCCATCCCATCCACCAGCGGAAACGTATTGTCGCCCGTTCGGTACGGAAGTTCGGTATCCGGTGGCTGGCAGACTTTGTTATTGCAAAAGGCATTGCCGGCTATCGGGAAAGCAGCAATAATCCTGGCTTCGTTAAGTGTTGGTTTATTGTTGCTGGGGAAACGGTAGTTGGGATTTGTCCAGCTCCTCATGTTCCGTGCTAAGCCTGAAGGCCCTACTCATATAGCGCAGTAATCTCCAATCTGCACCATAGCCTGCGTCCCGCTATTTATTTTTCTCCACTCTTGCTTTCCTCAAACTTTATCTTTTACTTTGTAACTCAAAGTTCTTTTAAATGAAAGAAAACGATATTTACTCAGAGCTTAGTTCTATCAGAAATTTGATGGAACGCTCGACGAAGTTTATTTCGCTAAGCGGGCTCTCTGGCATATTGGCCGGAGTATATGCCTTGATCGGGGCTTACATAGGATATAAACTGGTTTATACAGAAAACAGCGGGCTTCTTTTCAGGGATTTCTATGTGAACGACCCGATGGTTTGGTGGCCCTTATTTTTAGTGGCAGCCGTAGTATTGGTATTGTCCGTGGCCACGGGAATCTGGCTTACCATCAGGCAGGCACAGAAAAAAGGTGAAAACTTTTGGAATCCGGTGAGCCGGAGGTTGCTGGCCAGTCTGGCTATACCACTTGTTACCGGAGGATTATTTATCCTGATCCTGATCATTAGAGGGCATTACGGAATCATTGCATCTTCTTGTCTGGTATTTTACGGACTTGCACTGGTGGCTGCCAGCCAGTTTACTTTCAGCGATGTAAAATGGCTTGGTTTCTGCGAAATTCTTCTAGGCTTGCTTGCTGCACTCCTTCCGGGATATGGTATTGTGTTTTGGGTGATCGGTTTTGGAGTCCTCCATATTGTTTATGGTTCGGTTATGCATTTTAAATATAATCAGTGAAGGTATCGTTAGAACAGTTTGATAAAGCATTCGAGAACCGGATACGCCTGCAAATCATGAGCGTCCTGGTGGCTAATGAAAGTTATGATTTCAACTCGCTTAAAGAGCTCTTGAATGTAACAGACGGCAACCTGGCTTCGCACCTAAAAGCGCTGGAGAAGGAGGAATACATTACCGTGAACAAAAGCTTTGTAGGCCGCAAACCAAATACACAATATGCTGCCTCTAAAAACGGTCGCGAGGCATTTAAAAAACACCTTGAAGCGCTCGAAAATTTAATTAAACAACAGAAACACTAATATTTTTTTACCCACTTACTTTGAAATACAAAGTACTTTACAAAACCCTAAAATCATGAAAATTGAATTAACAACAGAAAACAATGAACGCCCAAACCGGTTAGGAGGATCGGTTTTGATCAAGCTTGCACTTATTGGAGTGCTGACGCTCCTTTTACTTATTCCATCCAGCTGGATTCAGGATCTGATACTGGAACGTCAGCTTCGGCAGGATGAGGTGATCGCGGAGATCTCGGATAAGTGGTCGGGAAGTCAACTAGTCGAGGGCCCAATTATGGTACTTCCATACAAAACGATGGTGGGCCAGAAAGACACCACAGGCAAGACAACCTACAAAGAAAGCCTGACCAATATTTACCTCATGCCCGAAAACCTTGATATCCTCAGTAAGGTGGATCCCGAGGTGCGGCATCGCGGGATATTTGATGCAGTAGTGTACAATACCAAAATAGCGGTAAAGGGAAGCTTCGGGGTGCTGGAACTGAAAAAATCGGGCATCAACCCTGATCTGATTCAGTGGGACAAGGCAAAGCTGGTTATCGGGTTAAGCGACTTGAAGGGTCTTAAAAACACTCCTGCAATTAAATTAGGCGATTCGGTTTACCACGTCGAGCCCGATTTTACCTCTCTGCACCTTTTCAGCAATAATCTGATTATCCTACCCGACCTGAGCGCCGGAAGGAACACAGCCCTTAACTTCAGCTTCGATCTCGATTTAAGGGGCAGCAGCGAACTTAACTTCATGCATATCGGAAAAGCTACTTCGGTTAAGGTAGAAGGCGCCTGGAACGATCCAAGCTTTACCGGCCGGTATTTACCCGAACAGCCGGAAATATCTAAAGATGGCTTTAGTGCCACATGGAAAATGCCTTATTTTAACCGCCCCTTTCCGCAACAATGGGTTGAGGAGAACACCATATTGCATAAACCCAATACCGAAGATGCTTTTGGTGTGAAGTTTATATTGCCTGTAGATCAATATCAGAAAACCATGCGCTCGGCAAAGTATGCTATCCTCATTATCCTGTTGACCTTTATTTCGCTCTTCTTTACCGAGCTTTTAAACAAAAGAAAGGTACACCTATTGCAGTACGTACTAATTGGCGCGGCTATGACCATTTATTACACCCTGCTCCTCTCCTTCTCTGAACAGGTAGGATTTACCATCGCATACCTGATTGCCTCGGTTGCTACAGTTGCCCTTATCGGGATCTTTATCGCCTCCTTACTGAAGAACAGAAAGCCGGCAATCGTCTTTTCGGGAATACTGAGCATTTTTTACAGCTTTATTTTCGTGATTATTCAGTTGCAGGATCTGGCGTTGCTTGTTGGAAGTGTGGGATTATTCATTACGGTTGCGGCGATGATGTATTTGTCGGCGAAGATTGATTGGAATAAGAAAGGGGATGAGACGGCGGAGTGACGTTGGCAGCCTTTTAGGAGACCGGGGCGGGTGAAATCGAACCGCCCTAACCCCTTAGCTCTAAAGACTGAGCATTAGCCCGGGTAACTTTCCAAAAGCTTGGAACTTTTGGAAAGTTTTGCAAAACACATCAAGATAGCTGAGCCTGAACTTCGCCCTACATAAGGCGATGAAATTGAAGCCCAAATCCTATATATGGAGATATTTATTCTAATTCTGTCGGTACCATCGTTTCTAGTTTTACACGACTTTGTATACTACTGCTCGGGTAAAACTGGCTGGATGTCATCCTTTTGGTTAAATGCCATCGGGTTTGTTTATGTAATTATCCTGCCTTGGTTATTTCTTTCCAATACAGAAACTTACAATAATTGCTGTACGGAATCGGCTTTTTTTTCCCTGGATCATAGGCTTACACCGATTATTCTGATCGTACTTTGTATGATTGCTTATTTATATTCTTCATGGCGGACAGAACTCGCTCCGCCATTAACAGAAGTCCTTATTAATTGCTTCTTAGTCATTGCTGTCGTGCTAAACGTATTCATCGGCCTGCAGCATAAAGAAATTGGTTTCTTTTTTGTCATGCATGTTCCTATTGTCCTGCATTTTCTTATTCAGATAGCGAAGAACCAATTATTGTTCCTTTCGGAGACTGATTTATCGACGTATGAGATAAAATCAACCGGTGAAAAAATAGCGGTCAAGGTGTTGAAACTAACTATTTTCAAAAAAATTCCTTTATTAATCTTGCTTTGCTTTCCAGTTCTGGGAATACTCATTGCATTTTTGCTCTTATTCGGTCAAAAACCCGACTCAATAGTGAGAGCATTCACCGACACGTATAAGCACGGTTTTTCTCAGTTAGACGATCAATGCTTAAATTCAATATGTCCGGGCGGGCACTTTCTAAACACCATCGCTGCAAAAGGACACAACAAGTTGGTCAAGCCGATTCGCCTCGGTCGCAGAGCAGGCAATATTATTATATGTAACAGGCAGCTACTTATTTCTAATGCATTTGAAGATCTTTTGCAACGGAAGCTGCCCGGTATGCATAAGCCCATAAGAAAAGTCTACAACCGGATAGGGGGCTTGATACATCGTTACTACGGTGCTTTCAACCATAAATGGGTCTCTGATAGTATTTATATTTTAATGAAACCCCTCGAGTGGTTTTTCTTAATAGTTCTCTATTTATTCGACAAAAAGCCTGAAAACCGAATAGCATCGCAGTACATTGATAAAAATGAATGTCAAAATTTAATTAAGCAAATTATCCATGATTAAGTTCCATACCGGTTATTTCATCCTTACCCTCCTCCTCTTCACCATCGAAGTGCTCATAGCCCTGTTCATCCACGATGATATCATCCGCCCGTATGTTGGCGATGTTTTAGTGGTGATTCTGTTGTACTGCTTTGTGAAGAGTTTTCTGAACTTAACCGTATTAACAGCCGCTATATTGGTACTTCTCTTTTCGTACCTGATAGAAACCCTGCAATACCTTAACATTGTTCAACACCTCGGCCTTGAGCATTCGGTATTTGCCCGCACTATTATCGGCACCTATTTTACCTGGATTGATATTTTGGCATATACATTGGGAATTCTACTGGTTCTTGGCATTGAAAAACTGCGGTTTTCGGCGGCAAACCGGAAGCTCCATCAACCGAAAGACAATAACCTATGGCTTTTTTTGTAGATAAGGATTCGATTGTAAGAAAGATCTGGGGTAAAGGAGATACCATCCTGTTTATTTTTGCAGGCGCTTCGGCAGAATTTGCATTAAATAAAGCGGTAGATTGGTTGTACTTTACCGGTCGCCTGCCATCTGACCCGCTGGGCAGGTTATTTTCAACCGTCTCTTATGCCCGGCAAATCGTATTTTCTGATTATGACAAGGCCTTATACGCTATCGATAAAATTACTGCCATCCATAAATCGGTTGAAGAGGATCGTGGCGCCGAAATTCCGGACTGGGCCTACCGGGATGTGTTGTTTATGCTGATTGATTACTCCATTCGCTCGTTTGAAGTATTGGAAAGGAGACTTACAGTAAATGAGAAAGCCGACGTTTTTGATGTATTTAACCGCGTGGGGCTCCGGATGAGAATCAAAGGATTACCCGATACTTATCACGACTGGCTAATAATGAGAGAGGACCACTTACAGCAAAATCTTATCTGTAGTAAATTCACTTCAGATCTCTATCAGCAATACCGGAAGCATCTCGGATGGCCCCGATATTTGCTGTTGAAGCAGGCGCAGGTAATGGTTGTCCCCGAAAGGGTAAATAGCTTACTTTTTTTAGGGAAGATCCCGCTTTTAACTCCGGTGCTTGGTCTGTATAAGTTCAGCCGGCTCTTAAAACTCGACTGGCTACTGAAAGATGCTATACTTCCGAAAGAGTATAAGGCGCAGATAAAGGATCTGGATGTAAGAGCTTAAGCGGTCTGTCATAATCGTCCAACTACCAGCCGCCAATTCCTTTCAAGCAAGTTCACAAGAACCAGCGAGCTAAAATGACGCCTCTCCGGTTTTTATATTCAGCTTCCAGGGACGCGGCTCCGGCAGCGATAACTTCCCATCTCCAATCTCTAAAGGCATCCATAAGTATCTTGAATCCCATTGTGTTGACGGTTTCCATTGGTCGCCCATATAGATCACAGTAGTAGTTTTCTTGCCTGCAACTTTAATCATCATAGTTGATTGAGATTGGTAGGTGTTAGTTTGAGGCGGGGCAATATCTACAAACTCCGACCATGGCCCTTCTAATGATTTGGAGGTGGCTACTTTATTGGGATTAGGTTTCCATCCCGTCAAGGCCGATCCGATAGCGTAATAGAGTCCTTTATAATTCACAATTGCTCCGCCTTCCAGCGGAGCCTGTATAAAGGATGTTACTTTTTCAACGGTCAAGTAATCATCAGAAAGCTTCGCGATGTAAAACCCTTTCGTCGGACGGCTTTCGAAAACGAGATAAGCGGAACCATCATCGTCAATAAACTGGCCTATGTCGCGGCTCTCCTTACCCAAAGGTCTGAAACTGTTAACAAACTTGTAATCCCCGTCTACCTTGTCGCTTACAGCAACACCCACCCTGGCATACTTATAAGCCCGGTCGTCCAGATGCATGTACATCACGAACTTTTTGGTCTTTTTATTATAGTAAACCTTGGGGCGTTCAAGTACCCAGCCGCTTCCAAGATTCTCCGGGTCGGAAAAAATTATCTTCTTTCTAAATTTCCAGTTAGTAAGATCATTGGACGAGTAGCAGCCCACATATCTCAGATGAGGTTCGTTGTCCTTTGCCCTGTATTCCCCAAACCAATAATAAGTCTTACCTAGCTTAATGATGCCGCCGCCGTGAGCCTGCACATGATTGCCGTTATTATCCGGCCATATACCTCCGGGATAAATTGTATCCCTTTTTTGAGCCGAGACCAGGCCACTGAACCAGCAGAGTAAAGCCAGCATCAGCACTCCTTTATTTTTGTTAATAGCTTCCATTTTCCTTATCGCTTTGTAAGAGGATTTTTTGCTGTAATATATATGATTATATGCTTTTTAACCAGACAAATGAATTATTTCCTGCTAACACAGAGAGGCCGTCCTCCCTCTTTAACTTTATTAATGGTCTATTCCTTAATAAAGATATTGCGCCGGACGACAGCCAGCCTTTCATGTCGGTTGGATTATTTCGCATTCAAGACCAAGACTTGCTTTGATAAAAAGCCATGGGAAGACTCTGGTAAACCCAGAACCTCGTGAAAAAAGAATCTATATTCATTGTACCGTCCGACTTCTTAAATGTGCCAGAGTATGATTAACTTTCGCCCCGAAAACGCTACGTTTCAACATGATTGCTATTAATTTCAACAGTATTATAGTAAGCAGACGTCACGATCTCTTACTTTTGGCGATAAAGCAATTAACCGAACAGCCATTATTCATTATAAGGCAGCTATAGGATTGAGTCTGGCTGCCTGGCATCAATATATAAAATTGTGCAAATTAACTATATGAAATTTATTCTCAAGAAAGTCCCTTTGCTACTTATCAGCACGGCCCTTTCGTTTGGAGCCATGGCCCAATCACCGGCAGCGACGAATGTACCACTGACATCGCTTAATTCCTTCAGAAATGCCGGTAACGACTGGAAGCTTTATTCCTGGACCTCGATGGATCCGCAACGGCCGGGAAAAATCAAAGTAAAGCCCGGAACCGGAATTCTTGTGAACACTAAGAACGAAACGACGCTGGTTATGGAATCCCAACCGGGGGATTCAGAAATTGAGTTCGACTTTATGATTTCGAAGAATTCCCGTCCATCGGTTTTCGTCCAGGGCTACGAGATTAAGCTAACGGATAGCCATTTAAAACAAGTTCCTGCCTTTAGTGATATGGCGGGGATTGTCTTGTCAGCACAGACAGGTCCGAAAGGCTTTCCAGCCTCTATGAATGCGGCTAAAGCTCCTGGCTTATGGCAGCATCTGAAGATTCGGTTCCGGGCGCCCCGCTTCGATGCAAGCGGCGCAAAAATTGCTGGAGCCCGCTTTGAGGACATCACACTTAACGGAGTGCTTGTACATGCACAAACGGAATTGCCCGATATCGGGAAGACCAATGCGGGACTGGCGTTTAAAGGAGAAGCTGGCCCGGTGGCGTTCCGAAATGTCTCTTACCGGCAATTACCACAAGCGCAGCCATCTCCATCATCCGGCCGTTACCGGCCTGCAACCAACCCAATAAGTCTTGATCCTACGGATAGCCCGTACATTTTAAGAAGTTTTTTAAATTTTAACAGCGGTAAACGCACCCACGCGGTTTCGGTAGGTTCGCCAGGCGGAATTAACTATTCGTACGACCTGAAACAGGGGACTTTATTACAGGTGTGGCGGGGCCAGTTTTTAAATATGACCGACATGTGGCATGAACGGGGGGAACCGCAAACTGCCAAGCCCCTCGGAAGCGTGATCCTATTATCTGAGGAACCGGCCCTGGCTGTATTGTCCGACCCTTCGGCTACATGGCCGGCAGCAATCCCTTTCGACGATTTTGCAAATAAAGGATATTCGCTGGATGCTAATGGACTGCCTACGTTCAGGTACAGGTTAGGCACGGCCGATATAGCAGACAAAATGGAACCCGATGCAAACAGCGGCGGATTGCGGAGAAGTATCAGTATCGAAAATGCTCCGGCTAACATGTACATGGTTATTGCCCGGTCGAAATTAATTGAGGCGCTCGGCAAAGGATTATACTCCGTAAACAACAGCGAATATTTCATTCGCATACCTAAAAAAACCAAACCAATTTTACGAGCTACCGCAAGCGGACAGGAATTGATCATTCCAACAGCGAGGCAATCATCACAAGTATCATACAGCATTATCTGGTAATCCCCAACATGAAAAATAGTCAAATAACCATACCACCAGCTATAAAATACTTAGTTTACGGACTGTTAATTACTTGTTTTCCCCTTATCGCGAAAACTCAAAATAAGCCGGCGGCTACTGCAGGTGAAAAACAACAGGAAGATGTAATTTACCCGATCCGCACAGTTGCTATCCCGCAGGGGCTGATGCTGGAAGTTGGCGGAATGGCGCTGCTTCCCAACGATGCATTGGCAGTTAGTACCCGACGCGGCGAAGTATGGATAATACATAATCCATATATGAAGAATGGCCAGCTTCCGCAATACCGGCTTTTTGCGAGGGGACTGCACGAAGTTTTAGGTCTGGCCTATATTAAAGGCGACCTTTACGCAACTCAGCGTTCAGAACTTACCCGCTTGCGCGACCTTGACGGGAACGGCGAAGCCGATGAATACGAAACAATTTACTCCTGGCCACTATCAGGTAATTACCACGAATATTCGTATGGGCCGCTGCTGGATAAGGACGGCAACATGCTCCTGGCGCTGAACCTGGGCTGGACCGGTAAGGAACAAAGCCTTTCGAAATGGAAGGGCTGGATGCTAAAGCTCAGTCCGGATGGTAAGATGCATCCTTTCGCTACTGGTTTCAGATCTCCGGCAGGCATGACTTTAAATAATGCCGGCGACGTTTTTTATGTGGAAAACCAGGGAGGCTGGGTAGGTTCGGGCTTCATTGCGCATGTGGAAGAAGGCGACTTTCACGGTCACCCGGAAGGTTTACGCTGGGCAAACCAACCCGGATCTCCTGTTAAATTGCAGATAAAGGATATTCCCAATACCGGCGAACCCATGTTTGAAGTAGCTAAACGGATGCCCGGTATAAAAACACCCGCGGTGTGGTTTCCTCATACGATCCTCGGGATCTCAACATCAGGGGTGATCAATTACGATGAACACGGAAAAATGGGACCGTTTGAAGGACAATTGTTAGTGGGCGACCAGGGCCAGAGCAAGATCATCCGTGTAGCCATGGAAAAAGTAAAAGGCGTTTACCAGGGCGCGGCCTTCCCTTTCCGTGAAGGCTTTTCATCAGGTCTTTTACGAATGACCTGGGGAAGCGACGGCAGCTTGTTCGTTGGTATGACATCACGTGGCTGGGGATCAACAGGGAGGCAATTATATGGACTTCAGCGGCTCGAATGGAGCGGCATAATGCCATTCGAAATAAAATCAATCAGTGCGCGTCCCGATGGGTTTGAGCTTGAGTTTACCATGCCTGTGGATGAAGTTTCAGCACGAAAAGCCAGCTCGTACGAGCTTAGCAGCTTTACATACAAATACCACTCCGACTATGGGAGTCCCGCAATTAACCAGGGAAAACGATCCATCAAAGCAATCGCGGTTTCTCCGGATAAGATGAGGGTGCGGCTTGTGCTGGATAGCCTCAAAGAAGGTTATATTCATGAAGTAAAAGCTGAAGGTATTCGGGCCGCAGAAGGCCATCTGCCTTTAATGCATAACTATGGATATTATACCCTGAACAAAATTCCTGACGGAGAAAAATTGACAATCTCGGCGGAAAATAGAGTAGCAGCCGAACATAATATGGCGATGATGGGTCACAGTACGGGAAAGAGTTCGGGAACGCGTTCGGTGCCTTCTGCCAAGCATCAGGCTAAACAACCAGCCGATTGGTCGGACGGACCGGATCGCACTATTGTTTTAGGCACCAGGCCCGGATTAAAATTCGATACTGAGTTAATCACGGTGAAACCGGGCACCAAAATCAAACTGACCTTTGCTAATAACGACGACATGCAGCACAATTTTGTATTAACTGCACCCGGCGCCGCTAATCAGGTTGGTGAAATGGCTCTTAAACTGGGTATAAACGGCGAAAAATTAAATTATGTACCTTCATCGCCGCTCGTGTTATTCAACACACTACTTTTGCAACCCGGAAAATCAGATACCATTTATTTCACAGCTCCGTCCAAGCGCGGCGAATACCCTTATCTGTGCACATACCCGGGACATTATATGATTATGAGAGGAATATTGAAGGTAGAATAAGATTTGAACAGCTTATATAATTGTTATGAAACATAGAATAGCACTCACCGCACTTTTTGTCAGTGCGGTTATCACCCTCACTTACGGGCAAGAAAGTTCTGTAAAGCCTAAACCAGAAGATACTGAAGTGTGGCAGCCGGTACCAAAAGTGGTGATTGCAGGTAAGACAAACGCTGAGCCTCCTTCTGACGCCATTATACTGTTTGATGGTCAAAACCTTGATCAGTGGGAGTCGGCAAGGGACCGCTCACCTGCCAAATGGGTCGTGTCGGGCGGTGTAATGACCGTTAACAAACGTTCGGGAGATATCCGGACCAAGCAAAAGTTTTCAAACTACCAATTACATATCGAATGGCGCATTCCTTCCAATATTAACGGCAGTGGCCAATCGCGTGGAAATAGCGGCGTTTTTTTAGCAGCAACGAACGGAAGTGCCGGCGGTTACGAGATTCAGGTTCTGGATGGGTATAATAATGAGAACAGAACTTATACTAACGGTATGGTGGGTAGTATTTACAAACAACATATACCATTGGTTAATCCTGCGAAAAAACCTGGTGAATGGAACGTCTACGATATCGCCTGGATCGCTCCCACCTTTAATGAAGATGGAACATTAAAAACACCTGCCCGGGTAACGGCTTTTTTAAATGGCGTATTGATCCAAAATAACGTTGAGGTAAAAGGTGAAACCAACTATATAGGGACGCCGTCATACGTAAAACATGGTGCCGCCCCGATTAAGTTGCAGGCGCACGGAGACCCTAGTGAACCTATAAGCTATCGTAATATCTGGTTACGCCCCGAGGGCATAACCTCCGAACAGTAAAACCGATCGATCTACGAAGAAGCTTCGTCAACAACAACATACAAGCAGGTAACGCGTAGCCGCGAGAAAATGCTCGTGAGACTTATTTAAATCTCATCCAGTCTACTTCAGCTTCGCCCGCGCCCTTCTGTGTTATAAACAAGTGCTGAGTTCCCCTGGGCTCTCCGGAAAGTTTTGCGGTAACTGCCTTCCATGTTTTGGATACCGGAACATTCAGTTCGGCGAGGATGGGCCCGGAAGGAGAACTTGATCTGATCTGCAGTATACCACCGGTATTCGAAGTTACCATCAATTCGACGGACTGAGGCTTATTACTTGCGAAATCAACACTATTGTATTGCAGCCATGCAGCCGGAGAACTAAACTTAGCTTTCCATCCTTTAAAGCGGTCTGCAGTGTCGACAAAACTTATCGATACCCCCGCATTACTTATCCCGCTGTAGCGGTCAATTTGTATTTTTCCGGAGGCGAGAGTCAAGCCTACGCCCCTCAAAGTTGGAATTACTTTCCTGATGGTTCCATCATTATTGAACGACAAACTGTCCATCCGTATAGATCTGTTCTTATCGAAATTAGGTGAGAGGTCATTGTGGTGATAAAACAAATACCATTGTTTTTTGAAATTAAGAATGGAGTGATGATTTGTCCAGCAACCAGTGGGTGATTCGTCCATAATAACCCCGGCAAATTTAAAGGGCCCTAATGGATTATTACCAGTAGCATATTCCAGTCGTTCAATTTTATTCTCCACATGAGGATAGGTCATGTAATAGATTCCGTTCCGTTCGAAGACATAAGGGCCTTCTTTCAAGCCTTTGCTGGGCAGTTCCTGAAGGATAACAGGCTCGGAGGCCAGCTCCAGCATATTGTTTTTCAGCTTAGCTCCGTAAATATGTCCCTGCGACCAGTACAAATAAGCCTGTCCGTCTTTGTCGGTAAACACATTGGGATCTATGCCTTTCACTTTCGCTATAGGTTCTGCCTGAGGGACGAACGGTCCCGTCGGATTATCAGCTACAGCCACACCAATTGTGAAACCTTTTACCTTAGTGGTGTCTTTTGAAGTACTTGGAAAGTAGAAGTAATATTTGCCGTTCCTCTCTATGCAATCAGGCGCCCACATGCTATAACTATCAGGCTTTACCCATGGAACCTTATTCTGAGTAACGATCATTCCGTGGTCGGTCCAGTCAGTCAGGTTTGCAGACGAAAACACATGATAGTCTTCCATTACAAACCAGTTTGCCCTTCCTTTTCCCGGCGCAGGCGGTATATCATGGGAAGGATATACATACACCCTGTCGCCAAAGACTCTGGCAGAAGGATCTGCAGTATACTGATCTGTGATAAATGGATTTTGAGCGAAGAGCTCGCCAGCACAGATTGTTAGTGCCGAAAGGATATATAAAAATCTTGACTTTTTCATATTGATTTTAAATCGCAATTAATCTTAAAGGGAAGCGGAACGAGACAGCACCAATTACTTCACTCGAAACCAATCAAAGTCGACATGGCCGCCAACATCTTTCGTGGCATAATTAAACAGTCCAAAGCGGTATCCCATAAAATGTGGCAGGGTGTAAGCCATTTTCAAAGGTTCACCTATCGGGATCCAGGTATTCCCGTCCAGGCTATACGAAAACTTCGCTACATCTTTTCTGTCCCTGAAATCACACTCCGTCTTTAGATATACCTTTTGCCGCTTTAATGGAATTCTGGCTATCTCAACAGGCTTCTCAGTCTGGGCGCTAATCATTACTACAGACTTAATTCCATTTTCAGATTTTACACCTACAATACCATATCGCTTCTGCAACAAGGCCAGCCCTGCGATATCGCCGTCTTTCATATTGGAAACATCAAGAACAGTGCTTCCTGTGCATTCCGGGCCGAAGGTTCTTTGAGTTAAGGTATTTCTTGCTAATAAAAACGACGTATCTGTTCTTCCTGTCTTAAGTCTTAGATACCCGGGGCGCTCCTTTACCGACCAAAGCCGGTTGTCCGGATTGTGATTCCATTGCCAAACGAGAGGCAATGCAGGCTCGGATTTCTTGCGCTTAAATTCATCGGAAGCGACGATGCCAGGAATCAATCCTTTGGAAGCCGGCAAATCCAGTGTTTGAGGCACCTTGCCATTCTCGCCAAGGACAGGCCAGCCCTCAACCCATTTTGCAGGCACCATGTACGGAATACGTCCCACTGAACCATAGTCTCTGAACAGGTACGAGTACCAGGTACCATCCGGCATATCGATTAAGCCGCCTTGCGCAACTCCCATATCCTGTAAAGCAACTCTTCCTTCATACGGACCAGTAATTTTATCGGCACGGTGAACTATAACTGTTCTCATACCGCCTCTGGGCCAGGAAATATTGAAGAGGTAATACTTCCCGTTTACTTTAAATAATTGTGATCCTTCTGCCGGAAGCATGATACTATTTCCGGAGGGGGCGGTGGCATTTGCTATAACTACCTGTTCGGTGGTTCCGGGTTTAATGCCAGAAACATCTTCGTTAAGCTCCACTAAACTGAGTTTTCCGGCGCCGTAGAGCATATACACTTTGCCGTCATCGTCAAAAAACAAAGAATGATCGTGATAACTTGGCCGGAAGGAAGAAACTTTCCATGGGCCTTTCTCGATATCTTTTGTAGAATAAACGTATGTTTTTCCGGTTGTCCCGGAGAAAGTACTGACATAAAAAGTTCCCCGATGATGCCGGATGCTGCTGGCCCATGATCCGCGCCCGTAAGTACTTTTACCGTTGTTTAGATTCAACTCGTCGGTATCATCCAGCTTGTCGTAACAGTAACCGACAAGCTTCCAGTTAATCAAGTCTTTCGATTTCATGATGGGTATTCCCGGACTCATGTGCATGGTGGTGCTGCTCATATAATACGTATCTCCCACCCTTATCATCGAGAGATCGGGTACGTCGGCGAAAATAACCGGATTTTGAGCCTTGTTATTCTGCGCTACAGATACCGAAGAAAGAGCCGTAAATACCATCAGGCAAAATATTGATTGCCATTTACCAAATGTTCTTATTTGTTTCATTATCATTATTTTATCAGAACCTTATGGCTCATAATATCAACCGTGTACTTAATTATTTTTTGATTCCACGCTCACCAGGCGAACGTAATAAACCGCTCCGGCTGTACTACCTGGCAATGCCTGAAACTTCACCCGGACGTAATCTTTCCCTCTCAGCATCGCATCCGGAATCGAGTATTCGATGTCGAAAAATTTCGACTGATTCCATCTGCCGGTATTGTCTTCCGTCACCAGCTTTTTATCATCCACATAAATATCAAACTTCCGGTTGCCCCACTCTGCTCCCCAATAACGAACAATGAGGCTTAAACCAGTTTTACGGCCTGTAGCCAAGCTATAGCTGAAATAACCTTCGTTTCGTGCGTCGCGCCAAAAAGCATCCGAATTATTTCCGGTGCCGGAGTTTTTTACCTGCATAGAATGGTCGGCCTCCGGCTGCTGTTCTCCGGGAGCTACGAAATCGAGGGTACGCTTTTCGAGTGCCAGTTTATATTGTTCAATTGACGTTATGGAATCGAGGTAGGACCGGTATTCCTTATTACTTAAGCTCATCCAGTACATCATATAGCGGGCATCGTGAATCTTGTAAAATGGTTCAAACACCAGGTCGGCCGGATTCTCCATTTTCATTCCAGTTGCTTTAAAAGTTAAAGGCTTACCGGATACAGGCTTCAAGTTCTCAGTAATAGAAGTGATATTATCCTGAATAAATATAGGCGCTTTATCGACAGGCAGCTTTCTGCCACCAGCTATATGGGCCCATCTTCCGTCCCCGGCAACTAACCCATTCAGGCTTTCTATTCCTGTTTTAGCGCCTAACAGAATAGGCCCGTGCATTACCGCGATATAATTAGGAACATTAGGCATTTTTTCAACCGAAGTGTGCATCGGCAAAAGCACTTGCACCACATCCCCCTTCTTCCAAGCTCTTTCTACAGCCACGTACGAAGAATTCTGAGCCGAATGAGGGACTATTTTCCCGTTGACTGATATTTTTAAGGAACCTTTTTTTACCCATGAAGGATAACGAATCATCAGTGCGAAACGCCCTTTCCCTTCAACTATAGTGAGCTTACTTTGCTCCTGATATGGAAAACTGGTCTCCTGTCTAATCTTCATTTTCTTTTCCTTCCAGTTCAACTGAGAGGGAACAAAGAGATTTACAAAAAGAGAGTCATTGGTATGAGTATAGACAAACTCGCCATATTTGCCATGATTTTCCATACCACTGCCCACGCAACACCACATTCCCTGATTTGGAGAAGAATAAACGCGATAATGACGGGGACGAGCCGGAGTGAAATATACATAGCCCCCATGCTCAGGATGTTGAGTTGAAAGGATATGATTGTATAACGTCCGTTCGTAGTAATCTGCGTATTCTGCCCGGGGTTCCATTCTGAACAAATCCGCCGTTAGCTTCAGCATGTTGTAAGAGTTGCAGGTTTCGGGGCCCTCTACATCGTGAACAAAATCTTCGGAAGAGGAAACGCTTGGGAAAAATTCCCTTCTGCTGTTTCCGCCAAAAGCGAGCGTCCGGTTTCTGGTTACTGTTTCCCAGAAAAACTTACCAGCCTTCAGATAATCCTGTTCTTTACTCAACTCCCCTACTCGTTGAAAGCCTACAGCCTTCGGCACTTGTGTGTTGGCATGTTTGTTATCAAGATTGTCTTTTCCGGCAGACATGGGGCCTAAGAGCATTTTGTGAGAAAACCGTTTTGCAGCTTTCATATATTTCTCATCGTCGGTCATCTGGTAAGCGTCGGCAAAAATCTCGTTCATTCCGCCGTGCTCAATATCCAGCACCGACTCCATTTGCTTGTCGTTAAGCGATGCGGTGATATCGATACCCCAGTCGCAAAACTTCAGAAACATGGCTTTTGCATCTGCATTGCCGGTGTACAACCATGCGTCGCGTAAACCTGCATAGGTTTTATGAAGATTATACCAGGGTACCCAGGCAGCACGTAAGGCCGCAAAATCTCCGGTTTTAAAAGTGCTCCATATTTTCGCGCTGTTTGGAACCCCGCCTGCATAGCCTTTGCCCCAGGCGGAATGATTCTTTTCGCTCGCCGCCTGGCAAGCTTTTAGCTCCGCAATCATATAATCCATTCGTCTCTTGCACTCCACATTTCCAGTGGCAGCATAGTGAATTGCCAAAGCGCTTAAATAATGCCCCCCAACATGTCCATCCAATCCATCCCAATTAGAATAGCCTTTTGCTTTTGCAGGCAAGCCCGCTTCCTTTCGGTAGGGGGCGAGCAAGCGATCCGTATCGTACTTTAAAAGTGTCTGAACGTTCAGATCCTGAGCATGCTTAAAAGGCCCTTCAAGCAGAGTCACATCGCTTAAAGAGAAGGAGTTTGGATACAACTTATCCTGTCCGTATCCCTCAAAACTGGCACAAACGGCTCCAATGAGAGCTGCATAAATCAAGTTTTTCTTTCGTATTATCATCATAAAAAAAGGAAGGTTCTGTCTGAAATCTCTGCTGCTGCATTTTCAGGCAGGAGAATAATTAGAACGGTAAAGCACCAATCGAAGCTATTCTTGAGAAGCAGGAATTGGTAAAACACTGTATTTTGAAAACAACGAGGCATCTACCGGCTTAAACAGCAATTGCGAGAACATATACAAATCGTTCTTCCAGACTTTGAAGTCGTGCCCTCCGGGTTCTACATAGAAAATGTGAGGCACCTTATTTTTTTCAAGATAATTATGAGTGCGGCTGCTGATCCGCATCAGATTGTCAGCATCTCCGCAGGAAATCCATAAAAGCTTCAGCTTTTTTCTGGCTTCTTCAGGATTGGGGACAAGAGCTTCCGGGGCCTTTGTATTGGGGGCTGAAGAAAAGCCACCAACCCATGCAAACTTATCCAGATTGCCTAAACCGAAGTTCAGTGATTGCCCACCGCCCATCGACAGCCCGGCGACTGCTCTATTTTCCCGGTCGCTGTATACCGGATAGCTTTTTTCAATATGTGGAATAAGGTCGTTAAGCAGATCCTTCTCGAAATCGGCGAAAGCCTGGACTTTAGCCGGCTCGAAAATATTCCCGGTTGCGCGGTCATCTTTCATCGCCCTGCCATTTGGCAGAATAACAATCATGGGCTGAAGCTTATTTTCAGAATACAGATTATCCAGAATTACCTGGGGATTTCCGTTTTTAAACCACTCTTTTTCGTCGCCGCCAATACCGTGCAGCAAGTAAAGCACAGGATACTTTTTGGCTTTTGAATACCCTGGAGGGGTATAAACCAAAGCTCTCCGTGAGGCACCCACAGAGCTGGAAGAATAAGAGAGCGTGTCTATTTTTCCTTGTTTTATACCCTGCCGAGGAATATCGAAGCCAGTGGGAGCTTGCTTTACGATAGGTTGAGCAGTAGCGAATAACCCGCTTATCAAAAACGCAATAATAAATTTTAATCTTTTCATATTCTAACACATTCGTATGAATGCAACAGTTAATTTATTTAATAAAACAGAGCCAAGCTTTAAAAATGGCCTGACTCTGAGTGGATTCGATAAACTGGAATACCTTACTCCGAAAGGTGGACTATTGGTATCCGGGATTCTGATATTTAACTTTTTCTTCCGCACTCATTTGCATCGCGTCAAGCTGTCCTTGAGGGATAGGTCTCAAATAGTGGTGGGGTTGAATGGTACGAGTTATTGTCGCTGGCGTGTGATCGCCCTTTAAGATTCCTGCAATTTGGTAAGTACCGGCAAATTCGTTCCATTTTTGAGTTCGCACCAGGTCAAACCAACGATACCCTTCTCCGTAAAATTCACGTGATCTTTCAGCCAAAATGTATTCGATAGTGATGGTGGCTGGTGTAGCAGCTGTCATAGCAACGCTGTTATTTTCCGACTTTGCAGTGTTACCGTTGTTGTTCCATCTCCATTTTCCGGCCCGGGCACGAATGACGTTAATTAAATCTCTAGCACTCTTACCAGATGCCGTGGTAGCACCTTTCACAGCTGCCTCCGCAGCTATAAAATATAATTCAGAAAACTTTGCAATATTGAACGGGCGGGTACTCCCGGCGTTTGGCTGCCCCAAGCCTCCGTTATTGTCTGTGCGATAGGGGCCAAGCTTCCAAATACCCGGATAAACTACCCTGCTTATCCCACGCGGAGAAATAACAAAATCTGCCCGCCCAGGCAATTCCCCGGCGCCTATATTACTTCTCCCGGGTGAATGTTGAGTTTGTCCGGGAGTAAAGGCGGGATAATTAATTGGAGTTAACGGTTCCGAATCCAGGAAAGTCAGTATAGCATCGCCCGGTGTAACTGGAAGACTATTTGCATTATACATCATTGCAATGCTTCTATCATTGGGATTTAAGTTCCAGTTCGCCCGGTAAACAGTAGTGAAAGTACCATCATATCGCGAGTCAAGAGTTTTATCGGCAAAGGTGTTCGTAATCACGCCAATAGGAGGCGCCATCCGGGTCCAGGGTCGTCCTAAAGGCTGAACTGCTGCTCGCTGAACCGAACTTTTAGGTGAAGTCCATCCAGGGTTAGTTGAACTCGTAATTTCTGTATAGTTCCATGTGCCCATCCAACCCGCAAAGTTGTCGGGAGCGCCGCCGCTTCCGAATGTGAGACTACCGCCGTTATATAATTCACTGGTCTCTGTATGATCTGCATAAAGCAGAATTTCGTTATTACGATCGTTTGAAGCCAGGTTCACATCATAATACGTAGGCTGCAAACCGAAAGGTCCCGGGTTGTCAATAGCTGTAGTTGCCACATCGTAAGCTTTTTGAAAATACCACTGGGCATCGTGCCCGTCTGGGTCAGTGCGTGGGGCTGCCGGATAGGTAGGAATATTATTAGGATTTTGCAGCCACCATCCGTAAGTCAGATAAGCCTTAGCCAGGTAAAGGCGCGCAAGAGTTTTGGTTGCTCCACCCGTAACCCTTGGATTTATTGGCAAATTTTCAATTGCCATAAGTAAATCCGGGAAAATAGCTTTGGTATATACTTCGGGTACTGTATTTCGAACCGAGGTTCTCACAGCGGTAGTATTAAACTTCAGCTCACCAGATCCAAGATCTAAAGGAACTCCTCCAAAGGTTTGCACCAACTGAAAATAGTCGAACGCGCGAAAAAATCTTGCTTCCGAAATCAGTGCTTCCGCAATCCCTACTGCTGCTGCATTTTCGATGATACCGCTCGCTGTGTTAATATTTGAGAATGCAGCGCCCCAGAGAACGTCGGAACGGCTTGTACTACCATTAAGCTGTCCAATACCTGACAAGTCCATGTCCTTAAAGTTGCCATCGGCCTGTTGTCCCCAGGTATGTTCGTCGGTACCGGTTTGTGTAGCATTATAATAGTATGCCTGCCCGTAAATGTATCGTAAATGCGCATACATTGACGTTAATCCGCCCCGCACACCTTGTTCAGTTTTAAAGAAACCCGGCTCGAATGAACTACGAGGATTTTCTTCAAGAATATCCGAGCATCCTGCAGTGAATAGCAGCAAGGCAGCTCCTAAAAAAGTTTTTATATCTATCCGTTTCATGTGAATACTTTTAAAATGTCAAATTAAGACCTAACAGGAAGCTTCTTGTTGCCGGGGCGTTTGTGCCCTGGGTAAGTATCCGTCTTAGATTTTCTCCGTACGCTACCGCCGCATTTTCATTACCAAATGAGTTAGTTTCAGGATCCATGCCCGATTCTTTATGATATGGAGAAAATAGCACAAAGGGATTTTGGGCAGTAAAGTACACTCTGAACCTATCGATTCCTGTTTTTCCCATCCATTTGCTTTCCTGGAAATTGTAACCCAGAGTTATGGTACGCACCTTTACATAAGATGCATCGAAATAGCCCATGGTACTGCCGTATTTCGGGCCGTCTCCGCTTCTTGGTCCTGCAGGGTTTGGATATTTCGCGTCGGTGTTCTCAGGAGTCCAATAGTCCACCTTAACATTTCCCCTGCGGGCGGTTAGTAAATTTAAATATCCGGACGAACCATACAATGTGCTGTTAAGGATACCCCCGCTTTTAAATATCCCGACAGCGCTAAGATCAAACCCTTTATATGCCACCCGGGTATTAAAACCGCCCTGAAAATCGGGATCTATTTCAATAATTTGACGATCGGCTGCACCGATAGCTCTTACCGGAACGCCATTTTCGTTGTACGCTCCCGTATACTTTACTTTAATCATTCCCGGCTTTCCGCCAGGCTCTAAGACACTCAAATGCGGATCACCTTCTTGCCAAAGGCCTGTTTTTTCGTAGTCATAAATAACGTTTACAGGGTGGCCTACAAACCACCAGTTATTTTCATCTCTGGTCGACCCATCAGCTAACCCTACAATTTTATTCCGGTTTCCAAAAAAGTTTACACCAGCTTCCCAGGTCCAGCCGCCAACATTATCAAGTATTACACCATTAAGTGAAAGCTCGATCCCTTTATTTTGAGTTTTTCCAATATTTACGGTTTGACTTCCGGCTCCGGTGGTAGCCGGCAATCCCTGACCGAGCAGGATATCTTCGGTATTGGTTTTATAATACTCGACTGTACCCGACAACCGATTGTCAAGGAAACCAAAATCAAGTCCCAGATTTAAGGTTTTGGAGTATTCCCATCCTAAACTGGCGCTTGGAAGCTCAGTTACATAATAACCGGTGGCATAAGTACTATTTCCAAAATTATATGGTCTTGTACCCAGGCGACCAAGTGTAGAATAAGGCCGGATCGCCTGATTTGAGGTTTGCCCGAATCCAGCTCTTAATTTCAACTGGTTTATAGACGTAAAATCCTTCATAAACGCTTCCCTTGATATATTCCATCCTACAGAAACCGCTGGATAAGTATGCCATTTGTTACCTGGCGCAAGTCTCGAGGATCCGTCTGTTCTTAGTGTGGCCGAAAACATGTAGCGATTATCGTAAGAGTACATCACACGTCCCATCCACGACAATAAACCGTATTCTGTCAAACCCGATCCAACCCTCATCTCCTCTCCTGCTTGCCCCAGGTTATAATATTGGAATTGATCCGTTGGAAAATTAACGCCTGATGCATTTGCGTTAGTAAGCCTGGTTTCCTGCGCCGAATACAAACCCACCACATTTATCTGATGTTTCTCAGCGAAAGTACGATCATACGTCAAGAGGTTTTCAACTGTCCAGTCGGTGGTAAACGAAGTATTGAGCGCTGCGCTCGATTTCGTATCAGGATTAGTACTATTGATTCCAACCCCTGTAAAACTCCCATTATTACTTTGACGGTAATTTAAACCCAGGTTCAATCGATATTTTAACCCCTCAACACCAGGAATTTTAACTTCTCCATATATGCTGTTATATGTGGCTAAAGCTTTGGTTTCGTTTAGCCATCTGTCGCTGACATTGTTTAATACATCCCGGGTATATAACCATGACTCATCTGCTCCGGAATAACGAACGGTTCTCTTTAAAGTACCATCTTCGTTATAAGGATTAGCAAGGGGCGATATTGCAAGTATACCATACAAGCCAACGTTAGAGCCCTCTGTAAAGTTATAGCTGTTGTTTGTAGTAAACCCTAGCTTAACATACTTACCTACGCCCTGATCCAGGCTACCACGTAAACTATAGCGTGTGAACTGTTGAGTGGGCACTACTCCTTCATCTTCAAAATAACCAAGATTGAAATTGTAGCCTCCTTGTTCCGTACCACCCGAAACACCCAGGTCATGGCTCATCACCCTTCCCGTTTGATAAAAGAGATCTTGCCAATCCGTACTGACATCGTTAGATTCATCTGGCGAGTTAGTGTACAAATTCCCGGCAGCAGCACGAAGAGCAGCGAATTCCTGCCCGTTCATCATCGGATACTTTGAAAATAACGTTTTCGGTCCGAAAAAGCTATTGTAGCTTAATTTCGCTTTCTGTCCTTGCTGCCCTCTGTTTGTGGTTACCAACACTACCCCATTGGCACCACGGGAACCATAGATTGCGGTCGCAGATGCATCTTTAAGAATATCAATACTCTTAATATCGTTAGGGTTAATATCTCCAATGGTTCCGGCGAATGGAATTCCATCCAACACAACAAGCGGATCGTTCTCTGCACTCAAAGATCGCGTTCCCCGCACCCTGATCTGCATCCCTGCGCCCGGCTGAGAGGATGTTTGAGATAATTCTACCCCTGGCAAACGGCCTTGTAAAGCTTGCGAAATATTAGCTGCAGGCACATCGCGTAACGTCTCCCCGCCAATAGTAGCTACCGAGCCTGTTACGGCTTCTCTTCGCTGGGTACCGTAGCCCACCACGACAACTTCCTTTAAACTTTGATTGTCGGGCGCCATGGTAATGAGGACATTGGTTTTCCCCTGAATATCAACTTCCTTATTTGTGAAGCCAATAAAGGATACAATTATCGCCGTCTCATTCACAGGAACATCAAGTGAAAATTCGCCATCTACGCCCGTAGAGGTTACAGCGGCGCTGGATTTAGCTTTGACACCCGCCCCTGGCAGGGGTTCGTTTTGCCCATCTACCACCCTTCCGCTTATCCGCTTGGTTTGCGCATAAACAGATTCACTTAGAAAGAAAGCGAGCAATGTAAATACGAGGCATTTACTGAAATCGTTTGATAAAAAATTTCTCATAGATTTAAATCCATTGGTTAATGTTAAATATTGTCATTGATTATATATGGAATTGGTTTATTGGCCACAGGGACTGTATGATATCAAAATCGTTTATGACTTTCGGGTTTAAACAATAGGTTTAGTTAGCAGATATATCGACAGACCAGTTGTTTTGATAAACACCGAAGGACTGTAATACATTAGTTACAGGACAAATCTAGAGCAAAGAATATCTGACTTAGGTAAATAATCGCCAAATTAATGATAGAAATGTTCATTTTTTGTCATTAGGCTTGAGTTATATTAACAAGAGACCTATAAGTACAATACAGGATACAGTTAATGTCTGGATAAATGACACAGCTAGATCCCTCGGCCATGCGAATACTAGGTTACTCAACAAGTTTATAGGTTCTGCCTCTTTTTGTGCGTAGATCATACATGAAACTTTCAGGGAGTGAGAAAGTCAAATTAACGCCGCTTTGTTTCACGATTGCTTGTTTAACCACTGGTATAGAATAGAACGAATTAGAATTCCTACCCTTAGATGGCTTCAAGCGAGTATTGACTAAGGAATGGCTTGTTCTTATCCTAAAATTACCTCCGAGCGAAGAGTGAACCACGAGCCTGGTAATCTTGCGATCGTCCCAATCCATGTCAATCTTAAATCCGCCCCGTGCCATTAAGCCAGACACACTTCCTTTCTTCCACACATCAGGCAAAGCCGGGAGCAAGTGAACCGCTCCATCATGGCTTTGCAGCAGCATTTCGGCAATCCCTGATGTGCATCCGAAATTCCCGTCTATTTGAAAGGGAGGATGAGCATCGAAGAGGTTGGGATAGGTTCCGCCAGACTGTCTGCTACTTGTTACAGGAGCAATTTGATCGGTTAGAAGTTTATACGCATGATTTCCATCCAGCAAACGTGCCCAAAGATTTATCTTCCAGGCCATCGACCATCCCGTTGAAACATCTCCGCGGTAAACCAGCGAGTTTTTTGCCGCAGCAAAAAGCTTTGGTTGTCGAAAAGGGGAAATCTGGTCGGCCGGAAACAAGCCGTAAAGATGAGATACATGTCTGTGATTGCTCGCCGGGTTGTCAAAATCTTCCAACCATTCCTGCAGTTGCCCGTGCTGGCCAATCTGCATGGGAGGGAGCCTGTCGCGAAAAAGGCTGATGCTATCGCGAAAAGCCCTGTCGGCTTTTAACTCGGCGGACGCCTTCATCACTAAAGAGAACAAGCCATAAACCAGTTGGTTATCCATTGTGGCGCCCTCAGTAACCGAGATTCCATTCTTATAATCGTGCTCGGGCGAGACGGACGGAGAAACAACAAGCCAGTTATGCTCCTTTTCGGGCTGCAATGCGTCTATATAGTACTGGGCTGCCCCTTTCATTATTGGATAATATTTTTTCAGAAAGGCTTTGTCGCCAGTATACAGGTAGTGCTCCCACAGATGCTGGCACAGCCAGGCATTGGAGGTTGGCCATAAACCCCAGAAGGCGCCATCAACTACTCCTGTAATGCGCCAGATATCGGTATTGTGATGCAGAACCCAGCCCCGGGCGCCATACATTACTTTAGCTGTGGGCTTTCCGGTTTCGGATACATCTTGTATAAGATTAAACAGCGGCTGATGAAGCTCTGAAAGTTGTGTAACTTCAGCCGGCCAGTAGTTCATCTCTGTGTTGATATTAATAGTGTACTTGCTGTCCCAGGGCCCCTTTAGCTCTCCGTTCCAGATGCCCTGCAGATTAGCCGCCTGTGAGCCCGGCTGAGAGCAGGAAATGAGCAGGTATCTTCCAAACTGAAAATAAAGTTCCGCCAGTTGCGGATCTTTACCCGCAGCAAAATTCTTAATGCGAATATCGGTGGGCTCCATGGCTGCTGCAGTGGATCCTAAATCCAGCTTCACACGGCTATAATATTTTCGATAGGCCTGTACATGTTCATTCAACAGTCGCTGGTAACTACTCCCCTGAGCTGCATCCAGCAAAGCTGACGCTCTTCGTTCGGGATCTGCGCTGATATCCTGATAGTTAATAAAATTTGTAGCAATGGAAAGGTGGATTTCGGCAGTATCGGCCCTGTTTACATTAAATGCGGTACTATCTTTTTCAACTGAACCTCCGGATGTTTTAACACGGGCGGCAACGTTAAATTTTATTTTGCCTTTCTGATTTTCATGATCGCTGCCCTTGCCGGCAAGTAATAAATCATCGCCTTTCCAATAAACAGATTGTTTGAGGGGACTTTGAAGATTCAGCTTAAAACTAAGCTTCGCGGGTTGGCTTGCTGTAAGCCTTACCACAAGAATATTCTTTGAAAGAGAAGTAACGTACTCTCTTTTATACTCCACACCGTCCAGAGTGTAACTTACGGACGAGGTGGCGTTTTCAATGTCTAATTCTCTTCTGTAATTTCGAACGTTTTCATGTCCTGGAAAACTGATAAGCAGGTTGCCGGCAAGCTGGTAAGGCATTCCGCTATTTCCTTTTGGTCCTAAACTCTTATTTGCCAGGGCTTGCGCTTCGGCGTACTTTTTATCGGCGAGCAAAGCTCTTACCTGATTGATGTATGGAAGCGCAGCACTGTCGATATTGTTATTGGGCCCGCCTCCCCAGATTGTTGCCTCGTTTAACTGCAAACGTTCCTGCCCCGAATTGCCAAAAATCATCGCTCCGATATACCCATTGCCTATCGGAAGTGCCTCGTTCCAGTTTGCCGCAGGCTTATCGTACCATAATACGTTCCTCTGCTGAGCTGTTATAATAGAACTGTTGACTATCAGACAAATCAGAAGGACAGCCTGCAACGGGCGTTGAAGTATACTCATAGTTAACAAGGTTTATATCAAACAATCAATTTAACAACCAATAGTCCCTTCAAATGGGTTTGCCGGGACTATTCAATAATTTCTGTACCGAGATTAGCCAGAGCTATTTTAACATGGTGAGGGATGTTACCAGGTTTAGCCCAAATCATATTACAGGGTACAGACCACAAATTTTATAATGGTGTTATGTTGTTTGACAAATCTGGGCTGAAAAACGCAAAGCATTTTGCCCGATTGTTAAAATTAAGGGGAAAAATGTTCAAACAGACCTGATCATTGGCAGTCATTGGTCTGCACGGGACTAAGGCTGGCACTTCTCACTCAATGAGATAAACAGAATATCGGGTTTAACTTAACCTGCACAGGCGGTGTCGCCCGCCCGTTTGATAATCCAAATCAGGCCTTTGCTTCTCTTGCACGGCTTTCAGCTATTTTTCTTTTCTGGGCAATATATTCCGAAGGCTGCATATTGAACTTCGCCTTGAATGATTTAGCAAAATAGTTCGGCGTTGCAAATCCAACCATGTAAGCTATTTGAGCGACGTTATAATCACTCTTTTCAAGCAAAACAGCCGCCTTATCAAGCTTAACAGCGCGTATATATTCCACCGGAGAAAGGCCGGTCAATTCCAATATTTTATGATATAGAGAACCCCGGCTCATTCCAACATGACGGCTAAGGTCTTCTACCGAAAGTTTTGGATTGTTAATATTCTCTTCAATATATAATACAACCTTATTCAACAGCTTGTCGCCATGCGATTCGATAACCACCTCGGGCGAATGTACTTTAATCTGTTTGGTATAGGTATTCTTTAAAGTTGAATTCAGGACAAGCAGATTTTTGATCTTTGCGTTCAAAATCTCAAAGTTAAACGGCTTGGTCATGTAGTCGTTCGCTCCAGTTTCCAGTCCTTTTATCTGCTCCCCTTCTCCGGTTAAAGCTGTTAACAGGATGATGGGAATATGGCTTGTACGCTTGTCTGATTTTACCTTCCGGCAGAACTCAATACCATCCATCAAAGGCATATTAATATCGCTTACAATTATTTGGGGGTGATTGGACAGTGCCTTTTGCCAGCCTTCCTTCCCATTAGAAGCCTCATAAACCCGATAAAAGTTTTTTAAGTTATCTTTCAGATAAAACCTAAAATCGTCGTTATCCTCTACCAGCAAAATGGAAGGAACTTCTCCCGCGCCTAGTTCGCGTTGCCCCTCTGTATTTAAAATGACTTCTTCTGTATCTTCATCAATATCCAGGCTCTGTTCTGCCGCAGAAACCGAGGTAGTTTCGATCCCGGCATCGTCATTAAACTCGAGAGGCGTCAGAGGAAGATCAATGATGAAAGCGCTACCTGCTCCTGGTTCACTTTCTACCCTGATTGTTCCGCCATGCATTTTCACAAACTCACGGGTAATAGACAATCCTATGCCGCTACCCTGGTTCAGGACAGATGTGACAGAGTCGTTCTGGAAAAAGCGTTCAAAAATCTTCTCTTGTTTATCAGCAGGGATTCCAATACCAGAATCTGTTACTTTGATAATTACCGAAGAGTCGCCTTCAAGTCGTTCTTCAGAAGACTTTTCGAGCTCCACTTTGATAGTGCCACCGCCGGGAGTGAATTTAAACGCATTCGACAAAACATTGAACAAGATGCGTTCAACTTTATCGTGATCGAAGGTTGTGAAAAACTTCTCTATTGAACTTTCAAACAACAAGCTGATATGTTTACGCTCACTCAGATCTTTAAATGAGTCTGAAATCTCACTTACAAAGGATACGAATTCGCCCTGCGACAGGTTCAGGCGTAATTCATGTTCCTCCATTTTCCTGAAATCGAGCAATTGGTTTACAAGATTGAGGAGCCGTCTTGCATTTCTTTTGATCATATACAACTGGCTCTTGCCTGCTTCTATCTTTTTCTCTGATAAAAGAGTATCAACCGGCCCCATGATCAATGAGATTGGAGTGCGAAACTCATGGCTCAAGTTAGTTAAGAACTTAATTTTCAGCATATCGAGTTCATGAACCCGCTCAGCCTCTTTGCGTTCCTGTTCAATCAGCTGCCTGGCCTCGGCTTTTTCCTGCTCGGTTTTAAATTCGCGTCTGAGCTTTTGGATACCGCGATATCGCACATAAAACAATAAACCTGCAATAGCCAGACCATAAAAAATGTATGCATATATAGTAAGCCAGAAAGGGGGTTTTACATGTATTTTTATGGTAGTAATCTTTCCGTAAGCAGTTCCATCGGCATTACTTACTCTTACTTTGAAAACATATTCTCCTGGATCAATATTAGTGTATGAAGCTGTTTTTGAATGCCCTACTTCATTCCATGATTTGTCAAAACCCTCGAGTTTGTATGAGTATTTGTACTGCTGTGGGATGGTAAAACTTAAGGCGACGAAGCTGAGGGTGAAATTCTGCTTGTAATCAAGATCAATTTCTTTCGCCATTGAAATATGCTCCTGCAACGGTGAGTCTTCTGCGGGAATAACCGTAGCATTATCAACCTTTAGATCGGTAATTAAAACCTTCGGAATGTCGGTATTGATCCGGATGTCGCGAGGGTAGAAAAAGTTAAAGCCATCCAATCCTCCAAAGAACATCTCGCCACTGGATAATCTTAATCCCGAACCCTGATTAAAATTACTGTTCTGAACGCCGTTATACTTGTTGTAGTTTCTAAACTTCCTGGTTTTAGGGTCAAAACTGCTGATTCCGGAATTTGTGCTTAACCACAACAGTCCGTTTTGATCCTGCAGAATTTTATACACCACCCCGTTGGCCAGGCCTTCCCGTTCAGAAAAAGAAATGAACTCCTGTTTTTTCTTATCCAAAAGGCTTAAACCTCCGCCAAGTGTTCCCACCCATATATTCTGGCGGCTATCGGCGAATATCGACAAGACAACATTGCCCGGCAACTTACTGGTATTCTGATCATAAAGCTTTACCGACTTGGTAGCAGGGTTAAAAACCGCCATTCCCGAGCCGTGTGTACCTATCCAGATGTTACCAGCTTTATCCTCTTCAATTGTTCGGATGTAGGCGTTTACCGGCAGCAAAACCGGCTCTGCTAGCGGTGATCCCCTGTGATAATTACTAAAAGTTTTCGAGGCCGGATGGTAAACGTTAACTCCGCCTCCATTCGTCCCGATCCATATATTCCCTTTAGAATCTTCCTTCAGACAAAACACATTACTATTGGTGATGGAAGTACGGGTATTTCCCTGAGAAAACTGACGGTATCCTCCTGTACGGGGATCAAACTCGAAAAGTCCGTCCGAATAGGTTCCAATCCACAAGCGATTATTTCGGGCCATTTGGAGGGTCAGGATACTTAAATCCGCTGAAGACGCGCCAGCGCGTTTCGGCTTGAGGCTATAGTGCGTAAAAAGCTGCGACTTCCGGTGAAAGAAATTTAAACCTCCACCGTCTGTCCCTACGAAAACATCGCCGCTGCCGGCTTCGGCAAAGGCTGTAACGTTCGAACCATTTAGCCCCCGGGCATCAAATGGATTGCTTTGGATGAGGTTAAAAAGGCTTAGATTTTTATCGTATTTGTTAATCCCCCCTTTGAAGGTACCTGCCCAATAAATTCCCTGTTTATCGATATAGACACAACGAACAGATTTTGCTGTCAGGCTATGAAGATCACGGCTGTCGGGTTTATAGGTATCGATCCTGAACGATTTGATGTCAAGAATGCTTAGGCCCTCTTCAGTACCTAGCCATAGCTTGCCCCCAGTATCTGCAGCAATTGAATAAACGTCGTTGCTTGCCAGAGTTGTATTATCGCCTGACCGGTGGCGGAAATTTTTGAAATTCCTGCCATCTGGCAGCAGCATGCTCAAACCCTGTTCGGTACCGATCCAAATGGTACCTGCAGCATCTTCTGCAATGCATCTTATCGAGTTGCCCACTAAACTTGAAGTTGATGCGGGAACGTGCTGGAAATGGGAAAAAGAGTTTTTTGCTCTATTGTATAAAAAGACGCCCTTATCTGTCCCCACCCACATCCGTCGTCTGCTATCCTCAAAAATGGCAACAACGTTGGAAGTCGACAATCTGTCGCTACGTGAGGGATCAACGCTAAAGTTGGATACCTTTTTTGTTTTGGGATCCATTATAGTCAGCCCCGAAAAACTTGACACCCAAACCCGGCCAAGGTAATCGCTGCAGATTGCACGGATAACATTGCTTTGCGTATTAAAACCGGCGAACGAGGTTAGCCGGTCAAAAGAATCTTTTTTTCTGTTATAAATAACCAGCGACCCCCCGTTTGTGCCTATCCAAAGGTTGCCCGAGCGATCTTCGTGAAGCGACACAACATAATTTGTGGGCAAGCTGTTAGAATCCAGGTCGCTATGACGGTAAACAGTAAAGCTTGTGCCGTCGTATTTATTGAGCCCGTCTTCGGTGGCAAACCACATCAAACCCTGGCGGTCTTTTAAGATGGCTGTAACAGTGCTCGACGACAAGCCATCCTTAGACGTAAGAGAAGTGAAGTTTATCTTTTGCTGCCGGGCTGCGGAAAATTGCGTTGCCCCTACAAAAATCAAGCAAAAGCAGAAAAAACGATTCAATATCAAACTAACTGGCATACGGTTTAACCTGTGGCTATAACTTCTATTCGCAAGAGAACAGACTTTAAACGAAAAACTCAAATACATTGAAATCAGTATCTCAGACTATTGTACGGGACTTTCCGATAAGGTGCTCAAGATACTGATGAAATTGGTTATAAATACGAAAGTACATATAAAAATACGCTGTCCGCAGCAACAAATGTCTAATTTAATGCTACATAAGTGCAAAAAACTTCGAAACAAAATCCGGGAACCAGATATCTGTCTGGACATCAGGAACAAGGCGAACGGACAGAAGGCCTATTTGGATAGAGGTTACCACCACGATCTCTCGCGGGGGCAACCTCTATGCTTTTTCAATTAGCAACTAAGTTGGAGGAGAAGGTTAACGTCCTCACTTAACCGAGGTAAACATAACTTTGTACGTTTTCACTACACTGTTAAAGTCGCACTCAACTATCGCAGCTCCTGAAGCTGATGTCGCCTGAGTTATCTTAACTTTTACAGCAGGGTTGCTTGCCGAAGCAGATACTACAGGAATTGCAGTGGTGCCTGAAGGAATGGTATAGGTTGCTTCATAATTATTGTAACCCAGTATTCCGTTTTCATTGGTGGATCTAACCGGAGTTTTCGGCAAGTTTATTACTTTTCCATTAACTTCAATCTGTATAGTGGGCACAACCGGGCGAATGAGTTCTTTTTTCTTCGAACTGAATCCAAGGCCCATTAAGTCGAAAAGCGGAGCTGATCCTTCTCCTTCAGCCACTAAATAGATGGCGTGCTTCTTATCCAGCTTGTCCACAAATTTGGCTACGTCTACTGTGAACTTTGTCGCTTCCTGCTTTGCATTTGCCGGCACGATGATCTCGCCAATTTTTTTGCCTTTCCAGGTGGCATTGTCCCAGGGACCATCCAGCCAAACGTTCACCTTAAATGACTGCGCTGTTTTTGGAGTAAGGAAAAGATTGAATGCGGTATTATTTCTCTTTTTGGTTCCTTCGAAGGCTTTCAATCCATTTTTATCCTTTTTAAGTCCCCCGAAACCAAAGTACTTGTATCCCACAATATGTTTGTTCTTTACATTTGTTATGGGCATATGGTTGTCCCATATATCCCATGAATCCTGCTGGATACTGTTGTCGGAAAGGTAACTTGCATATCCGGCTGAATAATATTGATAAGGATCGAGTCCGTAAAAATGAAAACCTTCCGAAGTAACTTCAGCACCCTTATATTCTTTTCCCTGGCTGTCTTTGACGGTCCACATTTCATCCTTGCCATAAGGGTCATAGGCCCGGATTGAAACTGTTCCGCCCGCTGATACCGGCTTTTCATCCCATGCAATTGTAACCGGAGCTACCATCGCCTGGCGTGCGAATCCGAATCCTCTGGGCGGTCTGTGATAGAACACATACCATTGCCCGTTAATCAACTCGATACTTCCGTGGGTATTATGTCCTGCGTTAGTGGTCTGTATTGCGGTTCCGTCCTGATTTAATACCGGCGCCCGGGAATCAACCAACACACCGCCGCTTTTCCAGGGCCCTAGCGGCGAGTCGCCGATGGCGTAACGCAAAGTAGAGTTAGAGCTGCTAACCCCGTATTCCGGCCCCGAATAACCGCTGTAAATTGACACATATTTATTTCCGACCTTCCGAATAGATGAAGCCTCGAAAAAGTTAAATGTGCCCAAATCCTGATCTGGATAGATTTTGGGGAACTCTGTACCTTTGGGGTCTCTCAGAACTCCGTATCTCGAACTTGCGGGTATAAGGCGTTCGATAATCTTCGTTCCAGGCCGCAGTGAGTACATGGTATTCTGATCCAGCTCTGCAGCTGTTGATCGCTGAAATCCCCAGAAACCGTAGGCCCGAAAACCGATCTCATAATCAGGATCTTTCGGGTCGGTAATGTATTCAATATATACAGCCGGATCAAATCCGAGGATACTTCCCGGCACAGTGCGCGTTCCGTCGGCCGTAAGATTGACTGGCGTAAAAGGGCCATCCGGGCGGCTTCCTTTAGCTACCATAGCCTCTCTGTTGCGGCCTCGGCTGTGAGGATATAGATAATATTCCTTTTTACCATCTTTTCTCTTCACCTCTACAAGATCTGGTGCGTACATCACATCCCATTGGCCTTCCACCTGGTACGTAAACACGGCGCCTTCATCCCGCCAGCTCGACAGGTCCTCCACCGGTGCCGACCACATCCGTATGTCAGGACCGCAATAGCTTGTAAACCTCAAATCGTGCGACCCTATAATATAAGCGCGATATTTTCCGGGCCTGTCGGGATCTTCAAACACCCGGGGCTCGCCGTCGGGTAAATGTTCCCATAAGGGCAGGTAAGGGTTTCCAGCCGCCTTATGCACGAACCGATCTGAGGGTTTAGGAATTGAATTATTTTGAGCATTTGTCCCCGTTACTGACAATAGGAACGCAGCTACACATATTGCTATCAGGCTTTGGCTTTTCAGCCCATTATTGGATTTTTTATTAAACATTCTATCTTTCTTCCTTAAAGGTTTATTCATTATATATCGAAGCAAATGGATGCATGCCGGTGTATCATTGCTTTGCACTTTGTGGTGCACCCAGATAAGTGGGTTTCAGGCCACCAGTGTTTATCAGTATTCTTTGAAGCACAATACCCGGCTCCAGCACCCGGAAACGCAGGGTATGTTTGCCTGGCTGATCTATTGTATGTTTGGTGGAAGACCTGATGATATGTTCGGCCTGCCACCTGCCTAATTCACCGCGATAGTGCCCGTTGAAGTTAACCGTTTGAGGATTTTTCCCATCAAAAGATACTTCATAACGTAAGCCTTTATTATCATTGTAATTTAGCGTCGGTGCCAGATGAAGCTGAACATCAAAGGTTCCCGCAGATTTAAGCTCCACATCATACTCCAGGTAAACTTCTTCATTTTTCTCCGGATAGGCGTTTTGCGGAAAAGTGGTAACACCGGATTTAGTTTTTCCGAAATCGGGAATAACCTCCCAGCGTATTTTACCGGCGTTGTGTACTCTGGCAAAATTTTCAGCTTCAATAGCCACGTAGCCGTTATCTTCTATAAATACTTTTGCCGTTCCTTCCCCTTCGGTAACATAGCTCACTTTGGGCATGATATTGCGTCTGGGGTTGTTCCAGCTTGTGTAGCCAATACGCACCTGGTCCATCATGTGAGCCCATTTTCCACCGGCAATTTTATTATTATACTCGTCCTGCAGCACAGAATCAAGCTCAAAAGATTCCTTTACCTTATCGGCGAAATAGTTAGCCAACGGATCCTTTTTTTCGGCAAGTTGTTTGTTCTTCGCATGAGCGAAGTACATTTCGTATAAATTGGCGGCTGCATTAATAGGGTACAATACCAGCTGATAATAGGCATCCCGATGTTTCTGAGAAATGCGATTATTCAAACGCAGAGCATCAAGTGCTAAAGCCCTGTATTCGTTCACAACCCTCTCAAACTCGTTGTAATTTTCCAGACTGTACGTTCTGCTATCGAGCATTTCGGGAGTTACCCGGCGGTTGTATTTTGCGTAGAGGTTGATCATGCGGGCAATCTCATCTGCATGCTCATCACCGAACTGCTGCTCAGACCATTTTTGGGTGTGCTCGAACAGATTCTTTGAATTAAATTGCGCAGGATTCCATGCCATATCCAAAAAGAAGTTGATTGGATATTCCATAGGTTTCAGGTCGCCAACGTTTACCACCCACAAGCGATTTGCTCCGTGCTCATACGTAAGATTCATCTGTTCCCACACGCGTTGTATAGGGTTTATGTTTATCCATTTTGAGTTACGTGGCGCTCCTACGTAATCGAAGTGATAATACATGCCGTAGCCGCCCTTGTGACGGGGCTTAGAGGGGTCGGGAAGCTTCCGCACATTTCCCCAGTTATCATCGCAAAAAAGCAAAATAACATCATCGGGCACTCGCATTCCCTTGTCGTAATAATCCTGAACTTCCTTGTACAGAGCCCATACCTGCGGAGTTTGATTGGCTGGTTTGCCGGTTACTTTTTCAATAATACCGCGCTGGTCTTTCACTATTTTTTCGAGCAGTTCGATATTCGTTCCCTCTCCCATGGCTTCATCGCCATCGCCGCGCATTGCCAGGGTAACAACCTTTTCCCAGTTTTTGCTTCGCTCAATACCGGCTTGCCAGAACTGTTGAAGCACCGTAGCATTTTTTGAATAATCCCAGACGTTCGGCAGATTGTTCTTCTTAATATACCGGTGCCAGTCTGCTTGAGCCATTGCCATAGGCTCGTGGTGCGAGGTTCCCATTACAATACCCATCTCGTTGGCCAGTGGGCCACTTAATGGATCATCGTCGTAAAAAGCGCTTCCCCACATCGCAGGCCACATATAATTGGCTTTCAACCGCAGCAGGAGTTCAAATACCTTTTCGTAAAATTTGCTGTTAAAGCCTCCGAAAGTCTTACTTGACCAGCCGCTTAAGGCCGGAGCTTCATCGTTCAAAAAAATACCCCGATATTCAACAACCGGCTGGCCGTCTGTATACAACCCTCTGGTGAAATATAAATTCTCTTTCCGCTCTACTGGCACGTCCGCCCAGTAATACCATGGCGAAACACCTATCTGTTTCGACAACTCGTAAATACCATAGATTGTTCCGCGCTTATCGCTCCCGGCAATTACTACAGCCTCTGCTACGCCAGGGAATGGATTTTTTACAGTTTGCAGGATATAGGTCTCTCTTTTATTCTTTAATACTTTACCATCGACTTTCTTCTGCCTTATCAGATCGTCGATAATTGATTTCGTTCCTGCCGTGCCGATGATAATTAGCGGTGTACTATTGCCCTGAAATTTGCTGCTAAGTAAAGCGGCTGTACCAGTAACTTTTTGAAAATCTGATTGCAGATTTCGGATGGCGCGCATAACACCGGCATCCACTCCTTCATTGTAATACAAGGTAAGGTTCGTGCCAGGCCGCTTCAACAGTAAGGCATTGCTGCTTTGTTGTGTGGTAATAAAGGGTTGTGCGGCTACTAATGGTAATGACAGGAGACAGCACACAAGCGCTGTAAATAATCTTGAGAAAACTTTCTTATGTTGCATTTGATCAGGAGAATCGGATTAGTCCGCAGCTATGGAAAATAATATCTTAGTTAGAAACAAAAGTGGCTTTCTCGGCAGCTATTCAGGTGTATTTATGAACTGATTACTGGAACAAATGTTCAAATAACGACTTTGTGACACACTACAATTGCGTCGAAAGTGATAATTGAATTTCTTTCTTAACAAAAAAACAAATGAGGAAACTGCCAGAGGAAAGCATGACCCTCTGCGCAGTTCAGATATCTGCGTCTGCAGATAATTTTAATTAAACAGTAATGGCGCAAGTTCGCGCAGACTTCTTCGCCACGTTAAAAATTCGTGCGCCGTACCTTCCGAAACATAAGAAACCGCGTTATAGCCCGCTTCCTTCAGCGAGTTTACAGCATTCCTTACCCCCTCCGGGCGTTCTTTACTACCACAGCTAAGAAAAATTAAACGAGGTTTGGTTTTGTCTTTTAGTTCGCCGGGATTAAATGTCCCTCCGCTTAACAAAGCGTAATAACCAAAAAGATCAGGCTTATTAAGTGTGATTGTATGTGTTTCCATACCGCCCATTGAGAGGCCTGCCATGGCACGATTATTCCGGTTAGCAACGGTTTGAAAATTGGCGTCTACATAAGGGATAAGCTCCTCGGTCAGAACGGTTTGAAATCCATCGATCTTGAAATCACGCATACGTCCCCAGCGTGTTTCGTTGGTCATACCATAAGTCATCACGATAATAAAGGGCTTTATTTTATTTTCTGCGATGAGGTTGTCAATAATAAGGTTTGCCCTACCCTGGTTGCTCCATGCTGTTTCATCTTCGCCCCAGCCATGCTGCAGATACAGAACAGGGTATCGTTTTGAGCTTTTTCTGTATCCGGGAGGTGTGTAAACAAAAGCTCTTCGCGAGGTATTGGTACTTTTTGAGGGAAATAGAATCTGCTGAACATTGCCATGGGGCACTTCTTTAAGTGCGTAGAAATCCTGGTCTTTTGCAGGTATTTCAATTCCGCTTTCCCAGCGGGTTGAGCCGTAAAAATTTAAAGCTCCGGGATCATTGAATACTCCTCCATCAATAGTCAGATGATAATAGTGAAAGCCTTCGTCCATGGGCCCGGAGGTGGTACCTGTAAAGAATCCGTCGGCGCCTTTGCTCAGCCGGGTCCCTCCCTGGCCGCCAAGGCCAAGACTTACCCTGATACTGTCGGCTTGCGGCGCTTTAATCCGGAACCTGGCATATCCTTGCGAATTTACCTGCGGGTATTCCTGACCGGGTTGGTTGAGCGGCGAGGGTTTGAAGTCCTCTTTAACACCTTGTGTGTCGGATTGGCCATAAGAGAATCCGCATAATAATGCGGCTGCCAGAGCAATGGTGATAGTTTTTAAGTTCATATTATCGATTAGTTATTTATCTGTGATTTTGCAGCAAGCAGGCCTGCGACATTCAAATCAGATAAGCTAAAATAAACCAGGTGTCGGTTTTTAATTGGCTGATTTGTGCAGTATAATAGCCGGAATGTGCAGAGATGGCCCTAGTTCGTGTCAAAAAGAAAATGCCGTTTAGCAGACAGAAATCCAGGAAACATCCAGACTGTTCCTTTCACTTAATTGACAGGATAAATTACCTACCGACAACACAGGTTAAAAAAACACTACTAATCACCAACTTCCAGACCTCACATTTCTCCCTGCCTTTAATACAAATGAACCATGTTTTAACACAAAATAATACTTGTTTTGATATGTGAATTCTGATTCGAATAACGCGGTCAACTTCCCTGAACCGCCCCAAAGCATAAACACGATGCCGTGCTCATCACTATATCAATTAAACATGAAAACCAATCTTGTAACCTCATCCCTTATTATCTGCTTTGTCGGTCTGCTAATACAGTTTTCAGCCTGCAAAAAGCCAAAGAAAACGAACACTCCCTCTCCTCCGGAAGCTGAAGTGGTTATTAATACCAGTCCTTTATGGAAAGCTGACTCTCCATGCTTTCTCGACGGCCCTCCGGGTTCGTTCGACGATCTGGCCGTAAAAGACCCTACCATAGTATATTCTGGCGGCAAACATCATTTGTTTTACACTGCACGCGAAAAAGGCCCGGGCGGAACCTGGCGCATGGCCTACGCTTCGGCATCTCAAATTTCAGAGCTTGATACTGCTCCTCGTACTTTTATGACTGCACTTGTCGGCGGTTCGTATTTTTGTGCGCCTCAAGTATTTCAATTCAGCGCCAGGGGTACATGGTACCTTATTTATCAAAGCGGGCAGGGTGCTACTTTCTCAACCTCTTCGGATGTGGCGGACCCCGATTCGTGGACTCCCGGCAAGGGTATGGGATTTTCCGACGGAATAGATTTCTGGTGTCTCTCTGATGGAAACTACGTTTATTGCTTTTATTCGGCACAGGACGGAACACGCACCATAAAACGCCGAAGAACCACTATCGCAAACTTTCCCTATAACTGGGAAGCGCCAACAGTAGTAGCCACAAGTACGTTCGAGGCTCCCCATGTTTACAAAAACAAAGCCGATGGAAAATTTTACATGGTGGTGGAGGATATTGCCCGGCATCAGGAGCTTTGGGTGGCAACCACGCTTGGTGGAACATGGACAAAACTTTCCGAAAAGTGGGCCTCCATCGAAAATCTTAGTTTCCTTTCAGAGCGGTGGACCGACCAGGTCTCGCATGTTGAGCTATTAAGATCGGGGATAAACGAACGACTGGAAGTTAATGATATTAATCGCTGTGAAATGTTAATACAGGGCGTAGTAAACGGAAACTATGGCGATTATGGCAATATACCGTATGACCTGGGACTGATGAGAAACTATTAGCCGAAAATCAAGACGGTCAAATAAAGTCCGGCATAGTTGCCGTTGCTGAAGCTGTATAACAGGCACTCAACAACGGCAATCTTATTTAGAAACCGAGATTTGGTTAAGGGATGGCTTGAATCCATCCAATATTAAAAAATCCTACACGCCTAAGGACGTATATCATTCGCAGTTGTGGCATACAAACCTATCAGACTTCCGGTAAAGCCACCGGCAACATTCGTTGAAAGAATATCGCCCGAAACCGTTCCACCTAAGTTTTTGAAATTCTTGCCGTCGGAGGAATAATTAAATCTATAGTCATCACCCTTAGCTTCTATCTGAAGTTGAACAGCTTTTCGCACATCCAGCTTTTCGCTGGCCAATAATGTTGTTTTTCCGGCCTCTGTTCTCGCTAAAACCAGATAATTATCACTTCCTTTTTTTGTAATCCCAAAAACATAATTGAACCTCTCACTCTGATAATGCACCAAACCGGCTAGATCTGTTTCTGATTTCGGGACGTAGTTAATACTAACCGTAGCATCAAAAGTATTATGCTGCTGCCTGTGAAACAAGCTCGAAACGGGGGCTACGGCTTTAATATTAGTTGAAAATGGGTTAACCAACAAGCCTTTCTTTGTCTGTGTAATAAATGCCTCTCGCGGTCCACGCATCCCAATCCATTTGTAGTCCAATTTTTTTGCCAGGAAATCGTCTTTAAAAGTAAAATTTCCGTTCGGTAAGAAGCCGTTCTGGCCTGTCTGGTTTTTAACGCCTTCAGGCATCCGGATCTTTGGTTTCAACGGAACCAGGCCATTTTCAAAAACGGGGAATTCACCGCTCCAGTCTACTGGCAGCATAAAAGTCTCCCGACCTGCATTCACACGATCTTTTTCATTTGGACGAATGCCCAGAAACACTGCATAATACTGACCGCCGGGACCCTCAATCAAATCTGCATGGCCTGTCCAATCCATTTTATTAGCTCGCATCTTTGGAAAATGACGCTGAGTAAGAATAGGATTATTTTTTGCTGGTTTATAAGGGCCCATCACATTATCACTCACGAAAATCACTTCACTGTGCCAGTCGCCGGTACCGCCTTCTGCGCACATTAGGTAGTAACGATTATTTCGTTTGTAGATATGGGGACCTTCAATCCAAATCGGCTTTTGCCGGATGTCAACGCCGCCATCAACGATAATCTTATCCGTACCTGCAATCACCTTGTCGTTTTGAACATCGTATTCCCAGATTTTGATGACCCGATGTCCGTTGTATAACTCCTTCCCTTTATCAGGAGCATCATTATGAACCACATAGGCTTTTCCGTTATCATCAAAGAAAAGTGAGGGATCGATACCATCGAACTGCAACTTGACAGGATCACTCCATCCTGTCATCGGGTCTTTGGTTTTAACTACCATGTTTCCCATCCCGCCAGAAATCTGAGTGGTTATCATGTAAAACGTGTCATTATTTTTATTGTATTTAATGTCTGGAGCATAGATCCCGGCAGACACACCAGATTTCTCCACTTTAAGTTGTGAGGGTCTGTCGAGCACGTGACCAATCTGCTTCCAATTTACCAAATCTTTAGAATGGAATATAGGCACTCCAGGGAACATAGCAAACGAAGAGTTCACCAGGTAGTAGTCGTCGCCTTTGCGGGTGATGGCCGGGTCAGGATAACAACCCTGCAAGATCGGGGTATAGAATTCACCAGCCTCCAGGGGATTATCTTTGTAGATTTGATCGTCGCCGCGGTAGGTAAACTGACTAAATAACGGACTATTTTTTTTGTCTGCCGGCCCTTTCTGTGAAGATGCATCTGTGAAAAGCAGTAACGAAATTACTGAGGCGGTTACAACTTTGAATAAGGAGAGAAACTTCTGTTTGTTCATTTAAAGATCAAGCTTATTTAATTTACTTAGGGGTTAGGATTATTTATCGGTATGGGAAGAGTATCCTTCCCGTTCTCTTTCGGAGCGTATTCTGTTGATTTGATTGTGCACCGGGTAGATGTTTTTAAACAGTTTACACTGATAAAAACATCTGTTCGTACCCAGGCAATGTTACTTTATAGAGAAATTATGAACTAATACATTTCCTGTTTTTGGATTTGCTTCATCGGGCTGGCATCCTCCAACACTAATAGCTAGCTTATTCTTGTATAGCTCTTTGGCGCCTTCTTCATTTACGTACGATAAGTCATCGCCCGTAAGGGTGAATTTAACCAATTTGCTTTCACCAGCTTTCAGACTCAATCTTTCAAATCCCTTCAATGCCTTGCTTGCACTTTTAATAGAGCGATCCTGATTCATCACATATAATTGAACAACCTCTTCGCCAGCAACAGCTCCGCTATTGGTAACCCTAACAGAAACAACCACATTTTTTCCTTTTTGAACGGCTTGAGGTGCGCTTAACTGATCGTAGCGGAAGGTGGTATAGCTGAGTCCATAACCAAATCCATACAGAGGCTTACCTTTAAAATATCGATAAGTCCGGTTCGACATATCGTAATTATTGAAGGCTTCAAGGTCAGAATCACTTCCATAAAATGTTACCGGCAGGCGACCGGCCGGGTTATAGTCCCCAAAAATCACATCAGCAACCGACGTACCTGCGGCCTGACCACCGTACCAGGCATTCAGTATAGCCGGAACGTTCTTTGCTTCCCAGGGAGTAGCAATTGCGCTTCCCGTCATCATCACAAAAACAACCGGCTTGCCTGTAGCTTTCAACTCTTTCATTAATTCCGTTTGGATGGCCGGAAGCAAAATAGAAGTCCGGTCGCCGCCATCAAATCCGGGATAGTTTACACGCATCTCTTCACCTTCCAGTTGCGGCGAGATACCTCCGGCAAAAATGAATGCATCTGCATCTCTGTGTTTTTCGGCGAGTGCTTTAAAGTCCGTGCGCTGATAGTCTCCAGCGCTAAGTCTGACATTCCCTTTTCCTCCCCCTTGCCAATACTCCAGCACAAATTGATAAACAGAATCTTTTTGTGTTTTCAAACGATAAACTCTGCTTCCCCAGCGATTACGGGTCCATGCATCCAGAACGGACTTTCCGTTAACAAAGAAACGGTAACCTTCATCGGCCTCCAGTTCAAAAGTGACAGAGCCAGTAGACGGAGCTTTAAAACTCGTGGTATATCTTGACGAAAAATCATTGGCCTGAAAACCGGCAACAATTTGTTCACCTTCCTGCCATTGGTGATTGAGCTGCGGTTCAATACGAACGAGTTCCGGCTTGCCCTGAAGTTCCTTGTTTCTGTAGTATTCTGCCTGAAAGCCCGGGGCGCCATTGAACGAATACTGCTTACCGAGGTCTTGATAAACAAGTAAAGTATCATTAGTGAAGTTGATCGCTTTTTCGTAAACCACTTCGGTGTTGGCACCTACTTTATCTTTTATTCCCTGGAGAATAGTGGTGATTTTGGAAGGTATACCATTGTAATTACCGAGCACCGAAATTGAATTATCAGCGTTGGGGCCTAATACTACAATCTTTTTTAACGCTTTTTTCAAGGGGAGAACATTTCCTTCGTTTCTCAATAAAACAATAGACTGGCGGGCCATTTTTAAGGCGTGATCACGGTGTGCCGGACTTTCAAGAACGGAGAACGGAGTTTGAGCAAATTTCACCATCGACGGAGGATCGAACATGCCTAACCTGAAGCGAATCATGAATAAACGCTTCACCGATACGTCGATTTGTTTCTCGGTGATTTTACCGTCTTTCACTGCCTGCACCAGGGCTTTGTACGCATCTGTTCCACAATCAATGTCGGTTCCGTGATGTACGGCATCGGCGGAAGCAGAAGCTGCATCTGGATGGGTCTTATGATTCTTGTAGAAATCGTCAATAGCCCAGCAGTCGGAGGTAACATAACCGTCAAACTTCCATTGCTTCCGCAGGATATCTGTCATTAAGATATCGCTGGCACAGCAAGGCTGAGTCCGAAAGGCGTTATAAGCACACATTACGCCCGCGACTTTAGAATCCACTACGAGTTTCTGAAAGGCTGGAAGATAAGTATCCCAAAGATCGTAGGCACTTACGTCGGCATTAAATACGTGCCGTAAAGGCTCGGGGCCACTGTGTACTGCATAATGCTTAGCACAAGCCGCAGCCAGGAGATATTTAGAATCGTTGCCCTGCAAACCGCGAACGAAAGCATCGCCAAGGATTGCTGTGAGAAAAGGATCCTCTCCGTACGTTTCCTGTCCCCGTCCCCATCGCGGATCGCGAAAGATGTTAATGTTCGGCGTCCAGTACGTTAATCCCAGATAACGTTCGTTCGTCCTTCCCGTTTCAACGGCCTTATTGTAAATGGCACGTCCTTCGAGTGCACTATAACCTGCCATCTGAAAAAGCGATCCTTTATCAAAGGTCGCCGCCATCCCAATGGCCTGCGGAAATACGGTTACTTTAAAAGGAGTTCTGGCAACTCCATGCAATGTTTCATTCCACCAGTCGTATGCGGGTATGCCAAGGCGGCTTATCGCAGGTGAAGAATTGAGCATTTGTGAGACCTTCTCTTCTAGTGTAAGTCTGCTGACAAGGTCATCAACACGTTTTTCGAACGAAAGGCTGTGATTATTAAACGGGAATGGGGTGTTTTGTGCAAAGGTCAACTGAAAAAAAACCAATTGAGCCATCACCCCCAATAAAAAACGTAGGGTTGTAAGTTTCATATTAACAGGTATCCTGAATTAAAATTAGTTAGAGGGCGGCTTTTCCATAAGGATCGATGGTGATGATTTTACCATCTGGAGCATAGTTTAATTCTGTAACCTTAACGTTGCGAAGATGTGTTTTACCCTCTGACAATTCGGTATCATGATAAAACAGATACCATTTATTTTTAAACTCCAGGATGGAGTGATGCGAGGTCCAGCCAATTACCGGCTTTAATATTACTCCCTGATAGGTGAAAGGGCCGTATGGATTGTCGCCAATTGCGTAGCAAATATTATGAGTATCTCCTGTAGAATATGAGAAATAGTATTTTCCGTTATATTTATGCATCCACGAGGCTTCGAAAAAACGCCTGTCATGATCACCACCTTTTAGCGGATTGCCCGCCTCATCCAGAATCACAACATCCTTCGGCTTCTCTGCAAATTCAAGCATATTACCACCAAGCTTAGCGACTTTTGCACTTAATGCCGGCTGGTCGTCTTTTTCCAGGTCGGTAGCTGATCCTTTGGGATTAAACTCACCGGTGGCCCACTTTTGTAATTGGCCGCCCCAGATACCTCCGAAATACATATAACTCTGGCCATCATTATCGGTAAATACTGCGGGATCTATACTAAAACTATTTTTCATAGGTTCTGGCTGCGGCTGAAAAGGCCCTTGTGGCTTATTGCTTACCGCTGCACCTATACGAAATACACCTTCTTTATCCCTGACAGGGAAGTACAGATAATACTTTCCATTCTTAAACGCCGCATCCGGAGCCCATAACTGCTTGCTAGCCCAGGGAATATCACTTACTTTAAGTGCAACCCCATGGTCGGTCACCTTACCGCCGACACTATCCATAGAATAGATGTAATAATCGTTCATAGCAAAATGATCACCGTTATCATTCTCAGGTACGCCTGCATCATAATCATGCGACGGGTAGACAAAAATTTTACCATCAAATACATGAGCCGAGGGATCAGCGCTGTATCGCTGACTTACAAGCGGCTCGGAAATAGAATTTTCGAACCCAGGGCTCTGCTTCTGGGTACTTTTTGATTTGACATTTGTATTCGCACCACGATCCTGTCCCTGTGAGCACGACGAAAATCCGATTACCGCAACTGCAAAAATTGCTCTTATTATCATATATATATAGTTTATAATTACTTAAATCAGGTTTACATCCGGAATGCATGCTTAGAGGAATTTCAAAACTATTGAACTGAACCACCCCCACTGTCAAATACACCGATAACTGTTTTTAAATTGAGTTTTACTCAAAATGCACTTGAGGTAAAAGTATACAGATCAGATTCAGTTTAATGATATAATTGTTGAAGTTTCTGTATCAAATGTTCAAAACACATTTTTCTGGTAAAGGCGTGATAGAAGTTTCTAAAAATAAGGAATAGGGCCCCGGGGAGAGGCCCTATTTCCCTTTAAACCAATTTACTAGATTAGAAGACCAAGTAACCAACTATAATCTTCTTTTGCTTTAACCGCATATATTAGCATTAGACCAGCGGTATAACAAAACAAATCTACGATGGCAAATTGGCGCCGAATGCCACTAATTGCAAAAATCACAGAACAAATGTGAAGAATGAGCATCAGTCAGACTTTTCTATCTTAAAATTCAGCCCTGGCATAAACGAAAACACAAGGATTGGTTTCGGCTGCCTGAAGATTAATTTCAACATCTGTTTCTAATTACTGAACAATTCAGCCGCATTAACCGGAAAGTAACGATGAGATTTGAACATTGCTCAATGGCGTTTTACATTGATAGATGATGTACTAAACCCAATAAAATAAAAACCTTATAATCATGAAATTTTTTATCGATACCGCAAATCTGGACCAAATAAGAGAAGCCCATAACATGGGTGTTCTGGATGGCGTTACAACTAACCCGAGTTTGATGGCAAAAGAAGGAATCAGCGGTCATGAAAATGTGGCGAAACATTATAAGTCTATTTGTGAAATCACAGAGGGAGACGTAAGCGCCGAAGTAATTTCTACCAGTTTTGATGAGATGGTGGCAGAAGGCGAAACTCTTGTAAAGTTGCATCCGCAGATAGTTGTCAAAGTACCGATGATTAAAGACGGGGTGAAGGCCATAAAGTATTTCACATCGAAAGGGATCAAAACAAACTGTACGCTTGTATTTTCTGCCGGACAAGCATTATTAGCCGCCAAAGCAGGTGCCACCTACGTTTCACCCTTTATCGGGCGATTGGATGATGTATCTACTGATGGATTAACGCTGATTGAGGACATCCGTCTGATTTACGACAATTACGGGTATACTACACAAATCCTTGCAGCGTCTGTTCGCCATCCTATGCATATAGTTAATTGCGCAAAACTGGGCGCTGATGTTATTACTGCTCCTTTATCTGCGATAGTCGCATTACTCAAACACCCTTTAACTGATAACGGATTAGCCCAATTTTTGGCAGATCACGCAAAAGCCTCAGAAAAAATAGCATGATGAATACTGAACACGTTGATTTAAATAAACTAACTACCGTAGCCAAACAAGTCCGACGCGATATCGTGAGAATGGTTCACCAGTGCCAGTCCGGCCACCCGGGCGGCTCTTTAGGATGCACCGACTTTTTGGTTGCCCTCTACTTCCATATTATGAATCACAAAACTGATTTTAATATGGATGGAACGAATGAAGACCTGTTCTTTCTATCGAACGGACATATTTCCCCCGTCTTTTACAGCGTCCTCGCCCGCTCAGGATATTTTGATGTAAGCGAACTGGCCACCTTCCGTAAACTTGATTCAAGGTTACAGGGTCACCCAACTACTCACGAAGGACTTCCGGGCATTCGTATTGCTTCGGGTTCTCTCGGACAAGGTTTATCGGTTGCTATTGGCGCTGCTCTGACTAAAAAACTCAATAACGATTCTTCTTTGGTGTTCACGTTGCATGGTGACGGCGAATTACAGGAAGGCCAGATATGGGAAGCGGCCATGTTCGCCCCGCATAACAAGGTGGATAATCTGATCTCTACTATCGACTATAACGGTCAGCAGATTGACGGCCCTACCGAAAAAGTACTTTCCCTGGGAAATCTTAAAGCGAAATGGGAAGCTTTTGGCTGGGATGTGATGGAAATGAATGGTAACGACCTGGCTGATGTGATCCGCGGACTGGAAGAAGCCAAATCAAGAGCCTTTAAAGGCAAACCGATCATGATTTTAATGACCACCAATATGGGACATGGTGTTGACTTTATGATGGGCTCTCACAAATGGCATGGTGTTGCTCCCAATGATGAGCAATTGCAGCAAGCTTTAGATCAGCTTGTTTGTGACATGCAGGATTATTAACCCCTATCCCCTGAAGGGGAATGGATGATGCAAAAAACAAGGCTTCCTCAGGGGGAGCATTATTGTAAGATATAAATGAAAAAATACTCTTTTACAGAAAAGAAGGATACCCGTTCTGGCTTTGGAGCCGGATTGCTTGAAGCAGGAAAGAAAAATGAGAATGTAGTGGCTCTTTGTGCCGACTTAGTAGGTTCACTAAAAATGGAAGCTTTTATTAAAGAGTTTCCTGAACGTTTCTTCCAGATCGGTATTGCCGAGGCGAATATGATGGGCATTGCAGCCGGTATGACCATTGGTGGAAAAATCCCTTTCACCGGTACTTTCGCTAACTTCTCTACCGGCCGGGTTTACGACCAGATCCGCCAGTCGATTGCCTATTCTGATAAAAATGTAAAGATCTGTGCTTCACACGCCGGTCTTACTTTAGGTGAGGACGGAGCGACACACCAGATTCTGGAAGATATCGGTTTAATGAAAATGCTTCCGGGAATGACTGTTATTAATCCTTGCGATTACAACCAGACCAAAGCTGCAACCATCGCCATTGCCGATCATCACGGACCAGTATACCTGCGTTTCGGGCGTCCGGTGGTTCCGATCTTCACAGATCCTGATCAGAAATTCGAAATAGGAAAAGCCTGGATGGTAAACGAAGGTAAAGACGTCAGTATTTTCGCTACCGGACACCTGGTTTGGGAAGCCATTCTTGCCGGAGAGAAATTAGCAGAGATGGGAATCGATGCCGAAATCATCAATATCCACACTATTAAACCATTGGATGAAGCTGCTATTTTAAAATCGGTAGCTAAAACCAGATGTGTGGTAACCTGCGAAGAGCACAACCGCTTGGGTGGTTTAGGCGACAGCGTTGCTCAGGTGCTTGTTAAAAATGATCCATTACCTCAGGAATATGTGGCCGTAGATGATTCATTTGGTGAAAGCGGAAAACCGGCTGAGTTAATGACAAAATACGGACTGGATAGTGAGAACATTATTAAAGCGGTTCAAAAAGTGATCGCTAGAAAGAATGCTGTAAAATCACCTCAAGTTGTCGAATTATGATTTTGAACCCCTTACCGATATATACATGGAAGGCCAATTACATCGCCTCAATGCCTCTTCATGAACAATTAAAGAACAAGATCCACTTGTCCATAGAAACGGGGCAATTAAAAAGTGGGAGTTTTTTACCGAGCGCAAAGAAACTAAGCGAAGAGCTCAATATATCTGTAGCCACTTCGCAACGGGCGTATAAGCAACTGATGGATGAAGGCTGTCTGGCGTTTGTAAAAGGTAAAGGATACATGGTTTTCATGAGGTAAAATCGCATTACACTAATCAAGATCGGGGAGCTATCCTTTTTTGGCAAATTAATTTATGTTCAAAAAAAGCGTAAAACTTTCTGATGGAAGAATTTGTCGTTCATCACCGTAAAGATAGGAGACAAAAACGACTGATGGTACCGTACCGACGGCAAAGAACGAGATCCAATTTTCGATGGAGGGCCCTAGCGAAATTATTGCAACCGACAATGGAGACGCCGCCAATATAGTGTCGTTCACATCCACTAAACGGGCAGCTTTTAATGGCCTTTATCTTGTAATCGTAAGGGAAAAACCGGGCCAACCGGGCACGATTAACGTCAAGGCAAATTATGATGGGCTACAGGATTCTAAAATTTCAATAGGAAGTGAACGCAAGTAGAGAGAAACGAGGAGATCAAAGTCTTGTTCAGGAAGTAAGCGATAATACGAGCTCCTACTAAAAAGAGGGTGTCCATGTCAGACACCCTCTTTAGTGATTATTCTTCAATCTTTATTCCGTTTTACTTTCATCACCTACCGCTTCCTCCCATGTTGACCACTTGGGGGTATTCACATCATAGCCATCATATCCAAAATTTTGACTAAGCTGTCCTTTATTATTGGCTCTTATTGCCCCATTTGGAATAGGCCAATAAAGATTTTGCTTACCCATCGTGAAATTATACGTACGGCTCCCCACTTTAATTTCCTTGCCGTTGTTATAAAAGCCATTGTTGTTATACCTTACAATTCGTTGATACCAATAGCTGCCACCAGTCAACCCAGTGCCTGATTGCTTATCGTATGTATCAACGTTATATGTATTACCCCATTCATCAGGTTTACCACTTAAAGCCAGGCAATACGAAACCCTACTCAACTCGGTATGTCGCCATTCTTCAAGATACAATTCACGCGCCCGTTCGTCCATAATGTCTCCAATCGTAACTGTTGTATATAGTTGAGTGCATTGTGCCCTGCTTCTTACCGCATTTACGTCGGCGACAGCTGTAGCATCACCCAGGTAGAACTTCGCCTCAGCACGAAGCAAATAAGTTTCTGCCAGACGATAAAGATACCAGTCCGCATTACTGCCAAGAGTTGCACCATTAAATTGATTGGCACCTTGATTGGCTTCAGCTACAACGTCGTTCAAGAAGATTTTATAGTGTGGGAAATCGAACCATGTACGCACCGTATCACCACTCAACAAATTGTTGGTAACAGGATGTCTTAATCTTAAGTTCTGTCCGAAGTAAGACGATGCTTTGTCGTTGTATTTCAGCGAAGTCATAGTAACCCAGTTACCCACAGCACTGTTATGTCTCAAATCTCCCTGATCCATAACACCGTTAATTCCCCACATAGCATTTTGAGCAAAGTAGGTGGGTCTGATAGTTGCAATACCCCTTCCAATGGCTCTTACATAGTCGTAACTTTTATTGTAATTACCGTTATTACGAGCATAATTATTAACTGCAGTTCTTCCATCCGGTGTTTTCACCTCACCACTATTCCAGAAAGGACCAAAAATACGCATGGATAAAAAGTTCGTAAACGATTCCGAGGACCCTCGGTTCGGCAACCCCATAATAACTTCCTTATTTGCAGCAATAAGTTTATTTTCCGGGCGATGCAAATCCCAAATAACATTACGCGTAATTGTCCATGTTTGAGACTCACCTCCTGGATTAAAAGTTCCGAAGTTATTTTGCATTAGTTGATATCCCGATTGGTTGATGAGAATATCAGCCTGATCTTTTGCTTTTTGAAACTGGCCAGTAGCTAGATAGCATTTAATAAGCAGCTGGCGGCAGGCTCCTTTATTCACCTGCCCTACATACGTTGTGTTCGCCTGGTCTGGGACCCACTGCACCGCAAACTCCATGTCCTCCGTAATCTTTTTAAGAATTGCTTCCTTTTTGGTGGAGCGATAGTTCTGTTTTGGCACCTGCAATAATTGTGTAACAAACGGAATATCACCAAACTGAAAAACAAGTGATAAATAGCGGTAAGATCTATGGAAATATGCTCTACCTAAATATGCATTTTTTGTGCCTTCTGCTAATCCTTGAACTTTATCCGCATAGGCAATTACTGTGTTTGCATATTTTATTCCCGAATAGCCCTCGTTCCAAAAATAACTGATACGATTATCATCGTTATCAGCTGCTCCACCAGTAGGTGTTAATTTAATATTGACATCATCTAAAAAGGCTTGATCTGTTTTTCCGTTCACAGCTAGTTCTGAAAACGTATACTCTGTCATTATAGGAGTTGAAATATTCGCACCTATAGTCCAATAGTTACGGAGATGCCGGTCTGAAGTTGCCAATGCTGCTTGCAATCCAGACTCGGTGGTGAATGTAGTACCCGGCTCATAGAACGATAAAGGCTGAGGTTCAAGGAATTCCTTCTTACAACTTCCTAGGAGTAACCACCCGAATAAAACGGCCGACAGACTTTTAGTTAAACACAATTTATTTCCTCTATTATATACAGTATTCATGATTTTCAATTTGTTAAAGAGTTAAGTTTAATCCCATTGTAAACGTACGTGTAGCAAGGCCGCCGGTTTCCGGATCGCCGTACTCCCAGTCTCTGTTCCAAACTCCTACATTTCGGATCGAGCCAAATACTTTTGCTCTATTAAGCCTCCAGCGAGAAATTAGCGAAGTCGGTAATGAATAACCGAAAGCAATACTTTCAAGTCGGATAAAATCACGGTTATAAAGCTTTTGTGGGCTACCAGCGCCCGCAGGGCCTTTAGCATCTAAACGGGCGTAATCATTAGTCTGATTTTCCGGCGTCCAGTATTCTTTCTTAAACGTATTGAAGCCGTAGGTTATTAAGGAACCTCCGTTGTCTTCGTTTAAATAGTTTCCATTCAGGCTTTTGTGGCCCATATAAGAATAGATATTGAACGAGAAGTCAATATTTTTATAAAAGGTAAAGCTGTTGCGAATCGACCAATTGACTGGAGGAGCAGTTTGACCTAGAAACTCTCGATCCTTATCATTATATACGGGTGTGATGGTACCGTTAGCATTCTTTATATCATCAGCGGTATAATTGTTTGCAACTTTCGGATCGCCTGGAACCTGCCCGTGTCTCTTAGCTTCTTCAATCTCTGAGGATTGCCAGATACCAGTTACGCGATAATTCCATATAGCACTTATTGGCTGGCCAATGAACCATCCATTTCCCCGATCATCCATTTCTTTCGTACCAATCACATTACCACTCGCATCAAGAACATCTTCATTCTGGTAATACAGGTGCTTGATTTCATTTCTATTATAGGAAAAATTAAAGTCCGTATTCCATGAAAAATTTGTCTTTCTCACGTTCCGTGTACTCAAATTAAACTCAATACCCCGATTTAGTACTTCTCCAAGATTGGTTCCGATAAGACTGAATCCAGAGAAGCCTGGCAATGCCTGATTCATGATCATATCTTTGGTACTAGTGTGGTAAGCTTCGACACTTCCTGTTATAACACCGTTTATAAATCCAAAATCTAACCCTGCATTATACGCCTCGCTTTGCTCCCACCTTAAATTCGGATTTGCTAAGCGCTCAATTCGTAAATACGGAATGTCTGTTAATGTGCCTGAAGTAGTAATGTATCCTTGTAGTCCCCCCCTTACAAGATTGGCGAATGAAATATACGGGTCGTTAAGCTGGCGATTTCCGTTCCGCCCCCATGAAAAGCGCAATTTACCGTAGCTTAGTGGCTCCCACTTAAAGAATTTTTCATTGGTAAAAGTCCAGCCGGCCCCGACGGCTGGGAATGTTGCATAGGGGTTTGATCTTCCGAAGGCAGAATAACCATCGCGGCGAACAGAAGCTGATAGATTATAGCGATCATCAAAAGAATAAACCACACGCCCCAACAAACCATTAGCAGTGTGGCGTTCGTCGCCCGCAATAATCGAACTTTGAGCATTTCCTGACGCACCAGCCACAGAGTGAAACCCTAGTGCATCTGTAGGTTGAATATTTCTGGCTTCAATTCTATCTCTCCAAGTCTGAAGTTTTTCAGCTTCGTACATTAAAGTCGCATTAAAACGATGCTTTTGTGCAAATATCCTTTCCCAATTTAAGGTATTATTGATTGACCAGTTAAATTGCTTCGACTGTTCACGGTTCGCTCCTCGATCTATAGGTTGCCATTCAGGATGTTCCGTTGACTCGAAGTATCGGTCGTAGAAATACTGATAGCGTGGGGAAGCGTTAAAGGAGTATGTAATATCGAAAGGCAGTTTTACTTTTGCGTTAAAAATACTATTAAGCACGGTAAAACCTTTCTCTAGTTCCATGTATTGACGATCAAAATCATAGCTATATCCTCGTCTTACTGCAGAACCCATCGGAAACACAACCAGATTTCCAGCTTCATCTCTGTAGTTGGCATATGGGCTGTTGCGTAATTCGTTTGCCTCCCAATAATTCGTTCCTAATCCTGGCTGCAGATCTCCATCACTCCGATCCTGAAAGTTTATGTTTGCACCAAATTCCAGCCAATCAGTCACTTTTCCATCTACTTTCAAATTGGAACGAACTGATCTGTAAACATTCCCCTTAACTGCACCCTCATTATTAAGGTACCCCATAGACATATAATAATTGATTTTGTCGCTAGCACCTGATACGCTAGTATTATAATCTTGGCTAAAACCTTCACGAAATGTATGGTCATACCAATCGAAGGTTTTACCAGAAAGGTAGTTGTTCAACACAGCATCTTCTAACGTAAGCCGTTTGGCATAAATACTCCACTCAGACTCACCGGTTGTATTGTTAGAATACGCTTTCCACTGGTCAAGTGTAATACCCTGTGGTAGTCTGTCAGGTCTGTCGTAAAATCCAGGCTTGGTAGCGGTAGTACCAGTACGATGTGCTTCATAATTCCCAGTGGTTGTATTTAACCCGTAAGTAGGTGTCTTATACCAGTCTTCACGGTATTGCATGTATTCGTCCGGGTTAAACGAATCACGATAGGCACTTTTTGTTACCATGCCAAAATTTGAGGTAAAGTTGATAACCGGCTTTCCTTGCTTTCCCTTTTTTGTAGTAATGATAATTACTCCATTTGCCGCTCTCGACCCATATACAGCTGCAGCTGACGCGTCTTTCAATATATCTATTTGTCCGATGTCGTCCGGGTTAATTTCAGAAAGCTCGCCATAAAATGGCACGTTATCAAGAACAATCATAGGATCGTTGTGACCGCCCGCTGTATATACGGATCGTTGACCGCGAATTTGAATACTGCCTCCTCCTTTTGCCGAAGCATTCATACCAACACTAACACCGGGAGTTCCACGAAGTATATCTTGTACGGTCCCCGGGTTTTCATTTGCAATCTTATCGGGAGTTATCGAAATTACAGAGCCGGTGAGGTCTTTTTTCCTTGAGGTTCCATACCCCACTACTACCACCTCATTCAACTTGGTAGCTACCTGATCAATTTTTAATACTACATTTATTGTCCCTTCTGTTGCCGCAATCGTCTGGCTTTCAAACCCGATATAGCTAAATACCAAAGAACTTCCGTCTGGAGCGGATATCGAATACACACCGTTCACATCAGTAACCGTACCCGTGTTGGTACCTTCCACTCTTACACTCACACCCGGCAATACTTCACCGGCCTCATCAGTTACCTTACCAGTAACTTTTACAAGGACTAAAGGAACTGAAGCGCCTTCTAACTCGTCTTTAGATCTTCTTTTGATCAGAACAACATCGCCAGACACCTGGTACGACAAATCAAGAGTAGGCAGCATCTCATCTAATACATTCTCCAGAGTTTTGTCGCTTATTGACAACGAAACCCGCCGGTCTGAATTAATGATTGCTGAACTGTATATAAACGTAACGTCAGACTGCTGTTCAAGTGAACTTAATACTTTACTGATCTTCTCCGACTTTACATTGATGCTGACGTTGGCTTTCAACGCCGCCTGTGCCTTACTGTCTTTCGCTATAGCACTCCCCATCAGCGAGAGACTAATAGCTATCTGGAGAAAAGTAATTTGCATGATGAGTACATGTAAAGGTTTTTTTTTCATAATTTTAAAAGGTTTTGAATTGATTAATTAATTCGACAAAAGCCCATTTCGAAAGCTGGAACTAGTAAAAATGGGGACCGTTTTTAACCCGGCAGTGCTCCAACACTGCCGGATTTTTTTTCCTAAATTTTTCTCATATTTTATTGGTTTGGTTAGTTAGTACATCCTTTTCCGTCAATCACAATATGCCCCTCTTCAATTCTGTATTTTGCTTCTACAGCCTGGCAGATTAAATCAAGCTTTTCGTATAGCTGCTGTTTAGAAAGAGAAGCTGTCAAAGGGCAATTACCCATCCTCTTTTCATCATAATTGATTTTGATATCATAAGCTTCACTAAGTGCTGCAACTACTTCAGAAAATGGGGTATCTACAAAATTCAGCTTTACTTCTGCCACCTCCATTGAAAGCGTCGTTGGAACCGCAAGCTTCTTCTTAATCAACTTGGTAGCGCTTCTGTAGAAGGTTACCTGCTGATTAGGAGAGATCAACACTCCACCGTTCGCCACGCGTTCCAGGGTTTTCGATGAGATCGAATTTTCCGACACTCCTGATCCTGCGAATACAGAAACTTTTCCGGTGTTAACCGTTACATTAAATTCCTTATCTTCTTTGTAAGCTCTTACAGAAAAGCTCGTGCCCAGCACTTTGGTAATAAGCTCGTTGGTGCGTACTATAAACGGTCTGCCGGCATCTTTTGTAACTTCAAAAAAAGCCTCCCCTTCCAGATAAACTTCCCTTGCAGACTTAGAAAAACTGCTCGCATACCTGATTTTACTACCTTTCTTCAAGACAACGGTACTGTTATCCGCTAAACGAATGATCCCGGGCGTAGTAACTTCCAGCACCACCGGAATTTTAACCGCAACCTGAGGGTTTGAACCAGGTAGCGGCTCATCCCGCTGGTATATCATCGCCGCTATACTTGCAATAATTAAAGCCGCAGCGGCAACCCTTAGCCAATCTTTGCGATACCAGCGAAGCTGCCTGATATTTGTCTTCTCTTCCTGGACCATATTCGCCGAACTTACCAGTTTATGAACAAGTGAGGCCACCTCAGCCTGACTCAAGTCGCCGGACGGTTTAATTTTTAAAGAAGAAGCTATTTCGATAGCCTGATGATATATTTCGGCTTTATGCGGGTAAGTCTGGGGCCAGGCCGACCAAAAATCATCCATTTCGGGGAGCTTACCTGTAGCCCAGTCTACAAACGAATCGTCTGATAGGAAATCTACCAGGTCGTAGTCAGTATAATCTTTTAGCATTTAGTTTATTGTGGTTACTAAATGTATTATTCAGAAAAAAGGAAAATCTACTGATGAAAATGGAAGAAAAATGAAAATATTTTCTAATCAACTGTCTGTCAAGACAATAAATTAAAAACCCGTAAAGAAATCACAATCAAAAGGGAGACCAATTGTGCAAACCAGGCCTGTTTAAGCTGCATGATCGATTCGCGGAGCAGGTTATAAGAGGATTGCTTACTTAGCCCCATAATCTGTGAAATGCGCGTATGATCCAGACCTTCGTAAAACCGGAGGTATAAAATTTCGTTTTGCCTCCTGGGAAGTTTGTTGAGGGCGGCAGCAATTTTCAGGCGGACCTCCTCTGTGGTTTGACTTTCGATAAGTTTGCTCTCGATATTGAACTCGATCTCAAAACAGTAATCGTCGTCTAACGCTTCAGAGCTGGTCCATTTCGACTTTTCGTGAAAAATTCTCAGGCGGAGAGATTTAAGGAGATACGACTTTACAGAAGGCGTGGAATTTATGTTAGTTCTCCGGTTCCACAACTCAAAAAAAACGTCCTGAATACAGTCTTTTATAAAATCACGATCCTGTACGAAGCGAATGCCATATCGAAATAAAAGGTTCGAATATTTCTTGATCAGGGTACTATAAGCTATAGCACTTCCTGCTCTGAAATCATTCCAAAGTAATTGATCATCCTCACTTGCTTTCTTTCGGATAGGCACTTCAAAAATTAAATTATGGCGGATTGGTTTAATACAGTAAAATAAATATAGCAAAAAAATTACACAGGGACCGAAATTTAGCTTGAAAAAAAAATCCGGATACCAGAAACCATAAATCCCGACACCCATCTGCCGGGCTAAAACAAAGATATCTTGAGCACAACAAACCACATAAGCCCTTATCGGTTAACTAGGTGTATGAAAATTTTAGTTATTGAAGATGAACAAGCCATACTGGATAATATAGTTTACGCACTTGAAAGCGAACACTACCTGGTTGAAACTGCAGACACTTATTACTCTGCAATTCAAAAGATCCAAACCTATGTGTATGATTGCATTTTACTCGACATCTCTTTACAGTATGAGCAAACCGGTCTGGATATCCTCAAAGAACTTAAACAACTAAATAAAGCAGAAGGCGTAATTATTGTGTCAGCCAGGAACTCGCTCGATGATAAGTTAATCGGACTAAACTTAGGTGCTGACGATTATTTACCCAAACCTTTTCATATTGCCGAACTGCTTGCCCGTGTAAAGTCTGTTATCAGGCGAAGAAAATTTACCGGAAACAGTTATATCCATGCTGGCAACCTTCAAATAGACACCGAACAACGCCAGATTTTAGTAGACGGCCAGCCGTTTACTACCAACCGCAAGGAGTTTGAGGTTTTACTGTACCTTGTTACCAATAAAAATCGGCTCGTAAACAAATCAGCGCTTGCAGAATACGTTTGGGGCGACCACATAGATGGTGCCGATAACTTTGACTTTATCTATTCACAGATTAAAAACCTGCGAAAAAAATTAAAAGAAGCCAGGGCAGCGATCGATATTCAATCGATCTACGGTGTAGGCTATAAGCTCTTTGCCGAATGAAATTACTTAACTATACATCGGCCTATTTTTCATTCATCCTTATGATCATTATTCCGATATGGGCTGGTTTATTCTATTATGCTATGCTCGATGAGGTTTATGATAGCATGGACGATGGCCTGGATAACCAGCGCTTGCTGATCATTTCTAAAATAGTAAAAGATAGTACAGTGTTAAATAAGGAAAACTTTGAAGAGGGCAACTATTCTATCTCGCCAACCTCTGAAACAAAGGCTCGAAAACACAAAGACATTTACCTCGATACGCTCATGTACATGCAAAATGAAAAAGATTATGAGCCTGTCAGAATGCTGCAAACCGTTATTAAAAAAGACGACCGATATTATCAAATGCGCGTAATTACGTCTATGGTAGAAGAAGACGATTTAATTACTGAACTAACCAACGCCCTTTTATGGTTGTATTTTGGACTAGTACTAACCATAATCATTCTCAACAACTCTTTACTTAGAAATATCTGGAAGCCTTTTTATCTCCTGATTAACCAACTTAAAGCTTTCAAGCTTAATAACGCGCAACCCCTGGTACTCGCTAGAACGAATATTGATGAATTTAATCTGATGCAGGACACTATACAGCGCTTCCTCAATACTAATGTAGCCGCTTATAACAAGCAAAAACAATTTATCGAAAATGCGTCTCACGAACTTCAAACGCCACTGGCAATCGCCTTAAACAAACTCGAACTGCTTGCAGAAAACAACCACTTAAACCCATCCCAGGCAGACCTTCTTCATTCGGCATTAAATAATCTGGAGCGGCTAAAAAGACTAAACCAATCGCTGTTGCTGATTTCAAAAATAGAAAACGATCAGTTTGACAAAACGGTGGAAGTCGACATTAATGCACTTACAACCACACTAATTGAGGATTTTAACGAACAGGCAGGCTTTTACAATCTAAAATTAAACCTGATCAACAGAGGCTCATGCACCTGGATGATGAATCCCGACCTCGCAGACATTCTCATCAGTAATCTTATAAAAAATGCCATCAAACATACTGCGAAAGGGAATAGCATCGACATCATTATCAGCGAAGGCCAGTTCGCGATCGAAAACTCCGGCGAAAAACCTTTAGATAAACAGGTTATTTTTCAACGGTTTTACAAAGGCAGCTCGTCCTCAGAATCTACCGGCTTAGGATTAGCTATTGCACGGGCTGTATCTTCGGTAAGCCAGTTAACCCTGGATTATATATACGACGGAAAGCACGTTTTTAAAATAAATAAAAAGGAATAGTGTTATTCCCAATTGTTTCCAAATTTGGATTGCACCTTTGGTAATACACTATCTAACTATGAAAACGTTAATATTTATTACAGGCATAATCGGTGCATCGCTGATGGCCTGCAGCGACAATATTCGGGCAACTGATGTGCCTTCGGTGGTATTAAACACTTTTAAAACTCAGTTCCCTACTGCAGCTAAAGTAGAATGGGAAAAAGCTGAAGCCCTTTACGAAGCAGAATTTCAGCTCGAAAATACCGCTCATGCCGTTCGGCTTACTGCCGATGGAAGAATGGCCATGCAAAAAAAGGAAATCGACGCCTCCCACCTTCCAATCACTATCCAGTCACTGCTGAAAAAGAATTTCGGAAACTACCTTGCAGAAGATATTGAACAGGTAGAAACCAACGGATTATCTTACTATCAGATCGAACTTGAAAAAAATGGAAAGCCGGATGAAAAGCTAGTTTTATCATCTGATGGGACCGAAAACACCTCTTTGCCCTTTTGGGATTAACAATTAATGATCATCTAAAAAAAACGTTATGCGCACAGCAATTTATATCGTCGTGTTTATTATTCTGTCAATCGGAATAGCATTTACTATTCGCTCTACAGATATTGAGAAAGTTGTGATTGACAGAAACGATAAGAAGGAAAAAAAAGATAAAAAAAATAAGGAAGAGCCCGCAGGAAGTCCAGACATCCAGGTTTTGAATAAATATGACGTTCCTTCAGTTTTAAAAGAAATTTCAGCGCTTGTATACCTCGACAAAAACCGCTTTGCCTGTGTTCAGGATGAGTTGGGCAAAATTTTTATTTACAACAGTGATACGCAGAAACTGGAGAAGGAGATTCCATTCGCTGCTTCAGGAGATTATGAGGGCCTGGCTATTGTAGACCAAACTGCATATGTTCTACGTGCAGACGGTCAAATCTTCGAACTTAAAAATTATCTGGACGAAAAGCCCTCTGCCCGCATTCATAAGACACATTTGACCTCCATGCATAATACTGAGGGATTGTGTTATGATAGTAAAAACAATAGGCTTTTAATTGCTATTAAAGATACCGAGCCCCAAAACAAGCAATATAAGGGCATATATGGCTTTAGCTTATCAAGCATGAAAATGGAAAAGGAACCTGTCTACAAAATAGATTTGAACAGTGCTGTCTTAGAACCGTTTAAATCTAAAAAGCAAGGATCTCAAATGCAGCCTTCAGCAATAGCCATTCACCCGAAAACCGGCGACTTATACATTACCGACGGTGCAAAGCCCAAGCTACTGATTATGGACCAGCAGGGTGCTATAAAAACGGTAAAAATATTAAGCTCAAAAGAATTCAATCAGCCGGAAGGAATTAGTTTCAGTCCTGAAGGCAGACTGTTTATTTCTAATGAAGGAAGTAAACAGCCAGGAAATATAGTAGAGGTGAAGTATCCGACCCTATAATCTCCGATGCAATTATGCTCTTAATGGAAACTTCCGGATTAATAGAATGGGGCGGATTTCTGCTCATTGTTGCCTTTGTATTTTTAGAAACTGGTTTATTACTTGGTCTTATCGTACCGGGGGGTGAGTCCTTACTGTTCACGGCAGGATTACTTGTAAGTACCAATACCCTGCAGGTCAACATCATAACGTTGCTTTTTTGTATTATGCTTGCCGCTATTGCCGGCGACATTTCAGGCTTTTATATCGGAAGAAAGTTCAAAGACCGCCTTTACCGAAAAAAAGATACATGGTATTTTAAAAAGAAATACCTCGAAATGGCCGAAAAATATATCGAGAAGCACAAGAAAATGGCGTTGATTTTTGGGAAGTTCCTACCCATTATCCGGCCGTTTAGTCCGGTGATTAGCGGCACAACCCGTATTCCCTTAGCCGGATTTATACCAATAACATTGATTGCTGTGCTGCTATATGTAAGTGCTTTTACCCTTACGGGATATTTTCTCGGGTCACAGTTTCCGCAAATAAAAAATTATCTGGGCTACATCCTTCCCATTAGCATACTTGTGGCTTTAATTCCGGTGATAAACCAAATCAGAAAGCGTCGATAAAAAAAAAGCGGGAAAAGGCTAACCCCTCCCCGCCACGATCAACAAAAAAAACTTTAATTATATCCAAAGTTCTGACCGAATTCTTCTGCGTTTTGTAACGACTGCATTTCGGCAATAGGAATGGGCCTCAATCTGTGAAAGTCCTGTACCTTGGTAATATCAGGGTTCAACCGCTTAATGTAAGCAGAGAACGATTCATTATCATTCGCTCCCGGAGTGGTATTCTGTCCGTTTTTGATACGTTTCACATCAAACCATCTTAAATGCTCTCCCGCTAGCTCTCTGGCTCTTTCGGCAAGAATAAAATCCATATTGATATCTGAAGCTCCCACCTGCATCAAGGCGGTGTAATCAACAGGAGCTTTCTTTGCTGCCCTGGTACGCAAAACATTAATCATTTTAGCGGCTTCTCCGGGATTATCCAGATTGTACTCCGCCTCGGCGGCGATAAGGTACATTTCTGCCAGTCGCATTACAATGATGTCTTTAGTACCTGGCTGCACATTAGCTGCACTTCTGTCCGGATCACGATATTTAATCAGGTTAACGAAATTATTTCCGTTTTTAATAGTGCCATCTGGATTATAAACCTCATCACGATCATACACTACGTAGGTCAGCTCACGCTCAATTGCATCTGCAATACTCTTCTTTGTGATAACCATGGCCAGGTCGCCAACTTTTAATTGCTTACCAACTACATTGGAAGATTTCCGGTAGGTATTGGCATGTGCCGCTGTCCAGGTATAGGGAGTATTGGCTAACCATTCCTCTTGAAAAGAGCCGTAATACCTGGAATCCATTTCCTCGTTATAAAAATCGAGAAGGGACCGCGTAGGCATTAGCCTTCTGTTATTTTCAAAACCATATTCAAGACTTTGCACCAACCCCGGCTTTCCATTGTATGGGGTTTGAAAAACATGAAACAAACGATTGCCATTGTTATCGTAGTTCATTTCGGGCACTACCGAGTTGCTGATCACGTATAAAGCTTCTCCTCCTGCTTTACCCAAAAGCTTATTATTAGAAGGCTTCCATAAGTCTGCGTAGTTGGGCATCAAATCAGTCTTCAGCTCTGCTTTACGGTTGATAACATCTTTAGCCGCATCTCTGGCACGGGTAAAGAACTGAGTTCTTTCTGCCCCGGTTGAGTAATAAGCTCTTGATAGAAGAGCTCTTGCCAGAAAGCCCAGAGCCGATTTTTTACTTGCTCTGCTATACTCCGCTCCCCATTCAACAGGCAGATGCTGCGCGGCGAACTCCAAATCGGATATGATGAGGTTATACAACTCGGCGACAGAACTGCGTACAGCTGTTAGCTCCGGGCTGTTAGTTTCGGTAGTTCTTAACATTACCGCGCCCCAGGTTTCTACTATATGCCAATAAGCAAAGGCACGCATAAATCTAAGTTCACCTTCTCTTCTATTTTTTTCGAGAGTATTTACAAACCCTGCATTGTTTATACGATTGATACCTGCATTGGTAATATTAACGGTTTTCCACAAATCTCTCCAGGCAGCCTTATTCGGATTTCCGTCGGCCGCCGACAAGCCATCATACTGTGTCAGCTGACGGCCATAGGTGTTTTTATCGCGATTGTACCAGAGGTCGGTGCCGGATTCCGACATAAAAATGCCATCCTCTTTTCCATACCAGGCCCTTTGTTCAGCGTATGCTGCGTTCACCACCGTGATAAAACCTTCGGGCGTGATCCATGCAGCGTCTGCAGTGGCGTTCGAAGGGTTATATTCTTCAAGTTTATTACAAGCTCCCAATCCTGCCGCAAGTGCAATGGCGAAAGGGAATACTCTTAGTCCTTTAATTCTCATAATCGTTAATTTTTATTTCTGCCCTTTTACAATCCTAAGTTTATACCGAATACAAACTGGCGGCTAAGCGGAGAAGACTCCGAGCCTCCCCTTTCAGGGTCGTAGTCCTGAACCAAATGACTCTTGGCAACTGTCAATAAATTATACCCGGTAGCATATATTCTTAAATTATCTACCAGAAACCGTTGTGATACCTTTTTAGGTAAGGTGTATCCTAAGGTCACATTCTTAATTTTGAAGTACGACCCGTCTGTAAAGTTCAAGGTTTGGTAACCTTGATAATTGGTCAGATTAGCCTCGTTCTTTCTTGGGCGCGGAAAATCGTTTGTTGGATTCTCAGGTGTCCAATAGTTAATAAAAGCTGGACCATTACCTAAACCTCCCGGATTGTAGCGTCCAAGGAACTCAGCATCGAGCATCTGGCCATATCTCGCGAAAACAAATACGCCAAGGTCAATACCTTTATAGCTGAAATTATTCTGCAAACCACCCACCCAATCAGGAACCGTTGAGCCGATGAAGGTTCTGTCATTAGTTGCATCTATAATAAAATCGCCGTTCAAATCCTGAAGTTTGATATCGCCCGGCTTGAATTGATTACCGGTAGCACTGTTCACTCTGTATTTTGCCGCTTCTTCAGCTTCATGCGTTTGCCAGATACCCAATTTCTTATAGGTATAAAAAGAGTTGATCGGATGACCTAAAAGAAGCGATTCGCGCTCGGCTGCGGTGGCAAGAATGTTCCTACCATCTAATAACCCTGTGATTTTCTCCTTATTTCTGCTGAAGGTGAGTGTTGAATTCCATTTAAATGCCGGACCCTGGACATTACGCGAGGTAATTGCCAGTTCAAATCCGCGGTTGGATGTAGAAGCAATATTTTGAAGAACGTCAACCACGCCTGTAGACTGCGGCAAACTTCTTTTGTATAAAATATCTGAAGTCTTGGTAGAATAAACGTCTGCAGTCAAAGTTATCCGGTCGTTTAGCAAGCCAAGATCTAAACCAAAGTTGGTGGTAGCGGAACTTTCCCAGCCCAGTTCCGGATTACCAACTGTAGCGTTGAACCCGTACATTGGAGCGGAAATCTCCCCAAAACTCATTCGGGTACTGTAGGTTAATCCGCTTTGAGTTCCGTACGGATCGATTACATAATTCCCTGACACTCCATAACTTGCCCGCAACTTAAGATTACTGATCTCTTCAAGAGAGGACATAAATGATTCTTCCGAAACGTTCCAGCCAATAGCCGCCGAGGGGAAAAAAGCCCACTTATTTCCATCAGCAAGTCTCGACGCACCGTCGTATCTGCCCGTAAGAGTTAAAAGATATTTACCCTTGTAACTGTAGTTCAACCTTCCGGCATAAGCCATATTCTCCCATTTTATATATGGCGAGCTGATGTTCCTGCCAGTTACACTGGTACCGTTGAGGTTGTAAAAAAGCTGGGAAGGCAGCAATTGGTTGGTTCCTGAAGCAGATAAGTTATCGTTGTCTTCGCGTAAATAACTGGTAATTCCTGTCAAAGTAAGGTTGTGATCATCCGCGATCGTTCTGTTATACGTCAGTATATTATCCCAATTCAGGTAGCGCCTGAACTGGGTCGACGACGACGTGAAGCTTGTCTTGGAGCTGTTTTGAGCCAGCGATGTGGCATCGTTATAAACCCCTCTCCTGTTAAAGTCTAAATTACTACCGAAATTAGAGCGGAAAGTTAAGCCTTTAAGGGGGGTAAGTTCCAGGTACCCGTTAGCGATAACATTTGTGCGAATGTTATTATCGCGTGCCACAAATTCGGTTCTTTCATCCGCAAGTGGGCTTATCCTGGTTCTGTCAAAATCTATAGGATACGTACGTATCATACCAAATTCGTCGTATGGTACTCCGAGCGGGGTGATCGATGAGGCTACCGATAATGGATCACGTCTGTTATTCTGGTTGTTGTAAGTAACCTGACTAAGAATTCCGGCTTTGGCCCATTTGCTTATTATCTGGTCGACGTTAAACCGGCCATTATAGCGGTTATATTCATTGTTACGCAGCATACCCTCCTCTTTAAAATAACCTGCAGAGGCAAACACCTTCGTTTTTTCGGAACCACCGTTCACCGAGATAGTATGGCTTTGCTGAGTTCCGTCCTGCACCACTAAATCAACCCAGTCAACCCATTGACCGGCCTGTACTGCGGCGTATTCTCCTGCAATATCAAATAACAGTGGGTCGTCTTGCGGCCCGGTCCAGGTGGGTGAACCTGACGGAGCATTCTTCCAGGCTTCCCTTCTCAGGTTCAGGTAATCTTCACCTGTGCGGGATTCGGGAAAAGTATATTTGTTAACACCAAAGTATGAGCTATAAGACACTCTCGCCTTTCCGGCAGATCCTTTTTTGGTGGTAACAATGATAACACCGTTAGCACCTTGGGCTCCATAAATTGCGGTTGAGGAAGCATCTTTAAGCACCTCTATAGATTCGATATCGTTAGTATTTAATGTACTGATATCGCCACCTTGAAATCCATCTATAATGTATAATGGTGCATTTCTCTCGGCCATCTTGTCTTTAGTTGCTATCGATTTATTTCCCCGTATAGTAATATTTGCACCGCCACCGGCCGCTCCGGTTGCTCTGGTGATATCAACACCCGCCACTCGTCCCTGAATGGCTTCAATGGCATTATGAGTCGGCGCCTGAACAATATCTTCCGCTTTTACAGAAGCTACCGAGCCTGTTAAATCCCGCTTTCTTACAGTACCATACCCAATAACAACCACCTCTTCCAAAGCAGCGGCGTCGGTAGCCAATCTAACCTGAACACTCCGCTGACTGACGCTTACCGCAATTTCCTGTTGTTTGAAACCAAGGTAACTGATCACCAGCGTTGCACCGGCTTCACCCGGAACGTTCAGGGCAAAGGCACCGTTGATATCGGTGGTGACACCAATATTGGTTCCCTTTAACTTAACACTGGCCCCTGGCAGCGCCTCGCCACTTTCGTCGGTAACGGTACCGGTGATAGTGTAGTCTTGCGCATTCTGCGAAGCAGTCGATTTAATAACAATCATCTTATCAACCACTTCAAACGTAAGAGGCTGATTCTGAAGCACCTGCTTCATCACCTCTCCTACTGTCGAATTATCCGCAAATACTGTGACCTTTTGATTCAGATTAATCTGGTCATGTCTGTAAAACACGGTATAATCGCTGGTCTTTTCTATTTTCCTCAGCATTTCTTTGACCGTTGTGTTCGTCTCACTGAGGTTGAAAGAACGTTGAGAATAACCGGCTGCATGTATTTGCATCGCTCCGGCGAAGATCAAAAATGTAATAAGCTTCATAGCTCTTAGGATTTTTCGCCCGATAGGAATGGCGAATAGAGAATTTCTACACAAAAAAATCATAAATTTGGGTTAGTTATAGTTAATACGTTGCTTCCCCAAGCGCGGGTATTAGCTGTTAATTCAAGAACTCCGGGATGTTCGAGCATCCCGGTTTTTGGTTAATAGTAGTTTTTTCTTAAGTCATCGTCGTCTTTTAGATTAATATTAATTGGTCGGTTTGCTTTTAAAATAGTAATACGATTACCATCTGTGTTATATTTTATCGGAGTGTTTTCTTTTATAACTTCGAAAACAGTCGAAATATTTTCGATGTTCTTAAAAGTTCCTGTGTATTGATAGGCTTTTAATTCCTGGTTGCCAAATACGATCTCTACATCGTAACGCCGTTCCAATATCTTACAGATTTCCTCGAAAGTCTCGCCCTCAAAAATCAAAAAATCATCCTTCCATCCATTGTATTTTTCGATCTGTGAATCAGATATCTGCATAACCTTAACCGGCTCGGCAGCCCGAATTCCGGCTTTGTTCCCAGTGGGTTTATTTTCGTCGGTATTGATTTTAAGAACCTGGTTTGCATCTAAAAAAACCTTGCTTTCTAAATCAGAACCCTGAGTTAATTTTCCCTCTACAGATACCTTGCCTTCGACTACCGTGGTTTCAAACACCTCATCTTCGGGATAGGCTTTAACGTTGAATACCGTACCAACATCCCGGATGGTAAATTTGTCGGTCTTAACCAGAAAGGGAATTTCCGTATCCGTTTTAGCGATATAAAAATATGCCTCTCCCACTAAAAAAACATCGCGGTCCGTCTTACCAAAATCCCTGGAATAAGTAATCTGGCTTCCTGCATTAATCCAAACAGTGCTACCATCAGGCAATACCAGTTTTTTTGTTAATCCCTTCGGAATGCTAAGTTCGATCAGCGTTTCCGGAGGTTTAGTTGAGATAAAATCGTACACAGCAATTGCACACGCGAAAACAACAAGAGCTGCAGCTGCAAGTTTTGGCAGGAATCGCAGCCGTCTGTACACTGGTGTTCTGTCTGACGCTTTCGCGCGAAACAAAGCATAAGCACTTTCTACATCAACTATATCCCTCTCTGCATATAAACTGCCGTGCCATGCCTCATAGAGTTCAAAGTAATATTGTTCATTCTCTGGCTTGCTTCGAATCCATTCCCTAACCTCTGCAGATTCGGTTTCATCGGCCTGGCCCGTGATATAATTTATAAGCGAAATTTTAATATCTTCCCTCATGCGATCGGATATAAGACAATTAAGGGAGCTTATACCCCCAAAGAAGAAATATTTTTTTTTTTAATCTGCAAGAAAGTCTACCGGGCGATAAACAAGTGTTTGAGGCAATGCCGCAATTTATCGAGAGCGATAGTCATATGGCGTTCGACGGTTTTTGGAGACACATTTAGCTGCTCGGCTATTTCCTTGTTTTTAAGTTGTTCGAAGCGGCTCATCTTAAAAACCTCGCGGCATTTTTCTGGAAGAGCAGCAATTGCATTTTGTACTTGTTCTTCCAACTCTTTTTGAAAATAAGGATTTTGAGCAGAGGCCGGAATTTCGGTAAGCATATTATGTTTCGCCAGGTAGTTTACGTACTCACTTTCGACCTTTTTATGCTTCAGGTAATTTAAGCACCGGTTTTGAACCATACGGTACAAATAAGCATTCATGGACGTAGTAATCTCAAGGCTTTTACGCTGTTCCCAAAGACCGGTAAACGTATCAGAAACAATCTCCTCTGACACTTGAAGATCGTTAACAAATTTGTTGGCAAAAAAAGAGAGCTTTGCATAATAGGTTTTAAAAAGGCTTTCGAATGCCTTTTCATCGCTTAATACAGTGGTATCTTCTGCCCGGCAATCATCACTTATCGTGTACGTAAACGCAGTCGTCGACATCTATCTTTCCTCGTCTTGTTAATGTTCAGAGATTAGCTGGCCTTAAATGGAGGAAGCGCTTGGAAGCTCCGCAAAACAAATTTAGTGAAGCAGGGCTGCAATTATCTATAATATCCTTTCCTACTATTGTACGATATTTTCATTGATCGGGATTTAAATCACAGACCGGTCGAAAATTAAATTTTCCAAAACTAACCTAAACCTGAAATGTAGTACAAGCAGGTTTATAATTGGTTAGCTAAACGCCTGCATCCTCCCTGTTTGCAGGCGTTTGCAGAATCTACACTTCCTGCAGTGAGCCCACGCAGATTTTAAGTGCCGTAAACAACCGCATTGAACTTGAACTCTAACTCTGCTCAGCACTGCTTTTAACGGCCAGTAAGCCAAAAGAAAAGGTGAGAGAAACAAAGATGAGTTGATATATAAAGAGAAATAAAATAGTGGTTAAGAGGAGGGGCACTTTCGAGCTTTGCTGAATTAATTCAAATATATCATCACGGCCAAACTCCTTGATTAAGGCCGAGCGACTTCCATATTGCGAAAGAAGTTCTTTTAGTTCGCCATTTTCCCACAAAGGAAAAAATACAGGAGTAGATCTGAACACCTCTTCTACAAGAATGCCGTACAAAAAGATATAAGAAAAGAGAGAGATTATAAAAAGTACCACTCCTAATATAGCATTTTTCGTTACCGCCTTTGACGATTGTCGAATAATAAACTTTCGATTTAACCATAGCAACATAAGTGTGATCACTCCCAGGGCTTCTATAATGCCCGCAAACAATGCCTTTGAAGAATCAGGAGGCACTCCTACTTCGCTTATCATAACTGTAATTCCCGGAACTACTGCAAAAACTCCCGATGCTGTGGATAAGATTACAGACAAACTTTTCATATCAAAAATTCACAAAAACAGGCTGCTTTGCCGAGACAGCTCTGGGCAGTGTACGATGAAGTAAGGTCTTATACCTGCCGTTCAGTTTAAACACTACCATAAAGACCCGTTCATCAACATATACGGGCAAATCTGTTAGGCCTCCGTTCACTCTCCAGTTTCTTTCTACAGTGTCGTAATCAATAATACCCCCTGGCCGTTCAATCTTAGAAAGCCATGTCCGGTATGGAACCAGAAATGTTTCGGCCCCCCGGGGATTAGATTTTAACTCCAGCTCAATATTTCCGGCAGTAGTTCCGTAACGCATTGACATAGTATCAGGCTTTATTATAATTTTAGCGTTCGACTTCCGCCCGGCATTTCCCCAGCCAAACAATCCACCCCCTCCGGTTCGCGAGGATTTGGAAACCTCCTTTCCGACATTTTGATATATAAGTGAACAGTTAATATTTGCATGAAACCTGGTGATATGTAAAGGTATCTCGGCTTTAACAAAATAGCCGCCGGAGTCGGCATCTAAGGGCGCGATAATCCCGCTTTTCCAAATAGTTCTTCCCAAGGAATCCAGGGATTCCAGGATGAAACCTTGGACCATTTTATCCGGCTTATCTACGTAACTGTTGCTTATGTAAAGGAAGTTTGTTACAAGGCCGTTCAGCTTCGCAATCGAATCCGGGCGAGAGCTGGTCTGGCTATAAGCAGATAAACTCAAGAAAAGGGCGAGGTAGCCCGCTGTTATAATTTTCAAAGGTTTCATAGGTATAAATTTTAAGCAATATAAAATTTATACCTGTTATTTAAAAGACATCTGGCTCATTATCAGAGCAAAATATTTTAATTAGCGAAGATCTCTGTGGGCTAGCTTTGGAGATGCCAGGCACCGGCTGAGGAAACAATAAATCATCTCTTAAATTATTCAAGCAAAATTTATTACAAAGAAGACAGGTTCGCGTGTTCTTCCAGCAAAGGGATTAGATCGTGTACCGAATTGGTGGACTTTAGGATTTCACCCTCTTTGTCAATCAACAAATGCATGGGGTATGCATTCACCTGTAGCTGGTCTTCCATATACTTACCCATATCGGGCACAACCAAGTAATTAAACTTTTTCTTTTTCAAAAAATCTTGAAGCTCTTGTTTGCCATCAGACGCTAAGCTGATAAATAGTATATCTCTCCTGTGTTTATACCTGTTAACAAGGGCGTTTAACTCCGGAAATTCAGCTATACAGGCTCCGCAACTGATAAACCAACATTTTACCACAAGCAATTTCCCTTTCGTATTGATCTCATTGTAAGACCTTCCATCCAAATCGGTGAAACTATATACAGGGAGTTTTTCGCCTTGCAGCGTTTCGTGCCGTATTTCTGTGCCGGCTATTTGCGAAATCGTCCTGCTAATTGCTTCATCCGGCTTACTTAGCCTATGCAGTTGGTACACGGGCACAGAATCGATCAGCATTGTTTTAAAGGCAACGAACTTGCCGGTTGCCAAACGATCTAAAAAACTATTCTTGTCTATGTTCACAGAGTCGGCGTCAAGAGAAATGAAATTTCGACCCAGATGGATGTTATTATAGGTATAGGTATACCACTTCATCGGGTCTTTTAATAGGTCATTCCGGTCAACATTAAACCGCCGGCCTGACCCGGATTCGAAACTGAGCGGCTTCTTGTCCGACTTGCTTGTTTGGCACCTTCTGTCCCATTGCAAGCTGCAAGAAAAATAGCCAGGGCCAAAAAGCCAAAGTCCAGTCTCATTTCCGGATATGATTTATAAGCTAAAGATAGTACCAGATGTGTTTAATTTCAACAAATACTTGGATATATAAGCTGGTTTTACTTAACTTTGAAACACAAAGTACTTTTAACGTCAATTGCTATTATAATAAAACTATCATGACACCGACAAACGATTTAACAACACAACAAGTTCATCCGGCCTCATTAGGTAGGCGGATGCTCCAGGGTGCAGCAATTGCATTCGTTCTGATCCTAATTTTTCTACTGGGCGCCGGGGAGCCAAACCCTGACTGGGGCAAATTCTGGATGGTTAGACCTTTGCTGGTCGTTCCGGCAGCCGGCGCAATAGCCGGAGTATTTATTTATTTTATGGATTATTTGCGTATTCAGGGCGGGTGGAAAAGAGCTCTGGCAATTGCGTTAAGTTTAATCGGATATATAATTGCACTGTGGCTTGGTACAGTTTTAGGGCTGGATGGTACTATGTGGAATTAATTCTTCTTACCTGAGCTGTTTGAGATAACGTGAACGGAAGCTGCCTCAAAATCAAGAGATTTTGAGGCAGCTTTTTTGCATCCGCCATTGTTACCGGGTCCAGCAGCTCAGCTCTTCAGCAAGTCTGCTTGCAATAGATCCGGTTTTAACGCTTTACTTATCTAAGGCCGAGTTCTATCATCTGACGCCCGATCATCTAATTTCCATTTTTCGGCCAGAGCGGCGTTAAATCCGTCTCCTTCCGCTGGGTTAGGTTCACCTTTACCGGTAGTAATAAGACTGTAAAGGCTTTTCTTTATGTAACCTGTCCAAGCTTCGAAACACACATCATAACATTCATAATCCGGCACCAGACCTTCGTGAGTAAACTGCACTTTAGTTTTGCCACCCTCGCTGGTTATTTCAAAAACCAGCCGGGTATCAACCCATTCAGTTTTATCTTCTGTGAAACTAAATTCGTTCTCCAGCACCTGATAGACTAATTTTTTTTCAGGAATAATCTCAATGAGTTTGATTTTACATAAATGAACGTCCTTGTAGTGATAAAAAAAAACTCCGTTGAGCTGATCTGTATTGCCTCCAATTTCTTCAGACCACCAGGCGCGAAAGTTTGTTATAGCGTTAAATGCAGTTGCCGGATCTTGATCGACCAAGATGGTGGCTGTGTAACTTTTGTTGTCCATAATTGCTCAGTTTCTGATATAAATCAAAAGTAATGCAGTAACGTCAATTGATGGGAGGTGCAAAATAGACTTTATGGCGGGTTGTTTTGGACAGGTATTTCTGGCACTGAATAAAAGACGGACCTGACCACTGAGTGCAAGGCGAGCATCAATACGGAGCGTAGAATTTCCCCGAACTCACCCCCATCGCTCTTGGATAAATTCTCAGGTATATCTGCCCCGACACGGGTGTTTTGCCATAAAGTGCGCTTAGCCTATCATCCGGCTTGAAGACACTAAGCTGTGTACCCAGGGCAATTTTAGTTTTACCGAGGAGAAGTATATCGTACGAGCCGCCCGCAGTAAAAGCATTAACCGGAAAAATTACATCGTGGCCGAAAACATCCTCGTCAAGGCTTAACTCTTCAAGCGACTTCTGCACCCACTCGTACCGGCCATATACCGTTGTTTTTCTCACGTTATACGAACCTTCAACCAGAGCGCCGTGTTCGGCAGCGTGATGAGCAGTTTTGTTCATTCCCCAAAGTGCTGTGAGATTAATAAATTCTTCGCCCGCTCCCCTGGTGCTAAACGTTGCTGAGGCGGTAGTTCGGTTTACATTCTCGCCGGGATGAAGTGATTCGGGCTCTTTGATAAACCCGTGCGATACCTGTGTTGCCCATTTTGGGCCAGGATTATGTGACAGGCGCAGCGACCAGCTATCAAACCTTGGTTTGTCAAAGTCGTACCGGTTTTCACCCGGTTCTCTACCGGTAAAAGAAGAACCCTCGATCTTCCAGTTGTTATACCTGAATCCAAGAGTAGCAACTCCGAAAGTGATGTGCGTTGCATCTACCCAATGATGGGTTAAAGGCGCATCGGGATTAAAGAAACCGGAAGGGCGGTGAACATAGGCCGTTGGGCCCAGCGCAGGTTCACCGGGATAGCCTAGATACAGAAATACGTCTGCCTTGCGTGAAAATGAGTGTGCATAACTTGCCGATAATTCTGAGATGAAATCATGCGGGTGCTGACGGTCTACCAACGGTTGTCCTTTATAAGTTTCACCCGTTTGAAACAACAGCGGATAGCCTTCGCCGCCAACAGTAATAGGGTCGAGCGAAAGCATGATGTTGAAGTGGAATAATCCTTTTTTTCCGGTATTCCTCTGCCCCATCAGCATCACCATATTTGGAGCATCAAATTTGCTGTCGCCGCGGCTTCCTTTATTTGTCAGATCCTGTTTATTGTAACGAACATAAGCTTCACCATGCAGCATATACATCCAGTCTTTTTTATGGAACATGTATCCGTACATGGGCGAGTTATCAGGCTGCCAGGAGGTTCCCGAACCGTTACGGGTCATCGGCAAGCTTCGGGAGAATGCATGTGACATCGCCGTGTTTACATGCCCACTTGAATGATTATGCTCTGAGCCGTTGGTGGCTGCCGGCGGGTGGTTGTGTCCGCCCTGCTGCACAGGTGCTTTCGCAGGGGACGGTTTTGCTGCGGTTTTAGAAGTGTCTTTTGTAGCCGGTTTAACCGCTTTTGCTGGCTTCTTTGCCGGCTCATGGTCGTGATCGTGGTCGTGTTGAGCTATCGCGCTTAATAAAAACGCTGCATTTAGAAAGACAATCAAAAATAAACTTCGCATTTCGTAGGTAACGCTTAATGATATACTATAAAAGTATAGCACGGCGCATATTGTTTGGATTGTATGCGCCGGGCAAACAAACGGATATTATCACACTTAAAATCAACATCTTACAATACGTGGCATCATTATAGAGTTACTCCTCTTATGAAAAAGATCTATCTTCTATTATCGCTGTTTCTGACCATCGGGTTATCTAATACAGCATTTGCTGCGAGCAGTTTTTTTAAATCCGACAGTTTACGTGTACTTAAAGAGACAAAAGACTTGTCGAGCGACTTAATTAAACTAAAAAAGAGAATTGCAGAGCTGGAAACAAATATCCCCTTGTATGAAGCAAAAGTTCATCAAGCTTCTTTGAGATCGAAAGAACAGCTGGAACAAAGCCGCAAGCAGTCGGCAAAAGCTACTAAAGGGAAGTTAAAACAAATTGACAAAGCGGAGGATGAGGCTGATGAAGCAAAACAGGCGGCTCACGCGTCGAAGAACGCAACTCTCACTTTAAAAAACGCGAACGATAGATTGAAGCTTTTATATAAGGAGACGGCTAAGAAAGAAGCAAGGTTAAAGGAACTTGAAGCTAATTCCAGCGGGCCTGGGATCAAATCTGCTCACTAATCTACTTATACGTGTTTCAGATCTTGATGCGCCCTGGCGGCCACCCACCGGTATTGGTAATATTGGCTGTGCAGGAGATCCATCGGATACAAAAACAGACTGAAAGCAAGGAAATCGCTTTCAGTCTGTTTCAAAGATGCGTGCTCAATAAGCCTTCAAGAAGTCATTACCAGGCTAGCTGATACAACTGTACATCGTACTTAATTTTACCGATCGCTAATTTGCGGTCCAAAACCGGGAGAATAATATTGTTGTCGGAAATTATCGCCTGATCTAAGCCGGCGTAATCTGTTCTTCCCACTTTGGCCGGCTCTGTTAGTTGCATCATTTCCAGTTTGCCGGTTTGAGCGTTGATTTTACCGATCACAAACTTAGCATGCGTTTCATGTGACGCCATAATATACAGGGCGTTACCTTTGGCATAGGCTGTGAGACAAGGCTTCGGCGGACCGATGAAGTATCTGGGAATGGTAGAAACGGTTCTTACTGCCAGATTTTTATCGAGATTATATACAATCAGCCCCTCAGAGTACGGCATCGGCCCTGAATACTGTCCGCCAGCCGTCCAGCTATCGTCGCTCAGAACAACAAAATATCCCTCATCGTGGATCAGCACCTTAACAAGCTCCATATTCTTGGCAGAACCCAGCTGTAATTTTTTAAACTCCTTGTCGACCGGAGTGAAAGATTTCTCCATGTCTTTAATTTCAGATTTATTAAATACCTTCTTAAACCGTTTATGTTGATTGCCGGCGAAGTCGTACTTGTTTAACATGCTGATATATTCATCGCCAGATTTAAACGAACCCGTGATATAGACGGCATTATTAGACATGGTGTCTGCAAAAAACGTAACATGGTCGTTCAGGTGGCCCGTACTCAGTAATCCGCCATAATACGAATACGGTTCGGTTACCGACTTGGCAGACTTCTCACTTCCGGGCAGATATTGCGAAATAGTAATACCCTTTCTGTTCTGTGAAACGGCAATATACAGATCATCGTTCACCGTCTTTTGTACTCCAATGAACTCACCCTCGGGAAGATCGGGACTGATAGCGCCTTTATCTTCCAGGTTCTCGTCGAAAATTAACACGTTAAATGCCTTAATCCGGTTTCCCTGGTCTATTGTCTTTTTTATGGTGTACAATGCTCCTACTGTTCCCAGGGCCACTTTCACATTACGCTTGAGCGCAGTTTCGCGGGTGGCCAGGGTTAGCGTTTTCTTATCTTTCGAGGTCAGGACGTACGGGATAGTATAATATTCGTTATTACCAGTAAAAAGCACTTTTGACTTTAGTACCTTGCCATTTTCAGAACTTATAAGATATGCTTTGTAAATGCTGTTAGCCCGCGTCATCATCGTAAAATCGGTACTTACCACCACCAACAGGTTATGCCCCAGCATCTTTGCATCGTGGATGTAGCCGTCAACCCGGGCGGCCCATTTTTGCCGGGTGGCGTTATCAGTGCAAATTATTTCTACTGCCTTATCGCTATCGTTTGACACGAAGGCTACGGCGCCTGCATTTAGCCGAACCGAAGTTAGGGCAGTACTGCCTTTGAAAAATTCGTTCTTATAATTTACGGTTTTTACCTGTGCTGAAGCAGGAATAAAGATTGTAGAAGACAGCAGGCATAAACTTGCCAGGAAAAGTTTTTTCATTGTGAATAATTGTAGGTTTAGTGAATCCAGTTGTACTGATTAACAGGAAAATGGTTACGATTACCACTAGAGCGCAGATATTTTTCCCGTTCAAGTGGTTGTAATCTATCAATCGCTATATTCCCCAAAGGCCGCCTACTCCAGCCGTCTTTCTATCTCATCAAAATACACCATCACCTTTTGTTCTGTAATGTTTTGAAATTCTATAGTTTCATCAAAGAGAGAAATTCTTAGTCGCCTGTAAAGCAAAACGGCTTCTTTCAAACTCGTTAATAATTCGGATCTGTTATAGTTTGGGATGGTTAACCTCAAATCCTGAAAGTCTTCATTTGACAGTTCTGTTTCAACTTTCCTTACTCCCCTGGGCAAGTTTCCGTTCTTGATATGAAGCAAAGGACCAAAAACAACCATCCTTAAAAAACCTAAAAAATCAAAAGCTTCCAGTAATTCCCCCCGTCCGATCTTTAACAAAGCATAGTGTATCCAAATCCAAAAGCGGTTTTCGATCCACTGATAGTCGGGGTACGGAAACTTTGCTTCCGAACTATTTAACACTGTTTGCAGTTGCTGGTCTTTATCAAGCAGTATAACCGGCATTTCGATGCGCGAATGAAATTCTTCAAGCGTTACAAACTTTATGTCCACATGAAGCAGCGGATTGTCGTAGAGACAAATCAAAACCCGTGGCTCTCCCACGTGCTCTCCGGTAAATCCGGATAAAAAATCGCCCAGCCGTCTGGCGTAACCAAGCATTTTTCCTAAATCACCCGAAACTTTGTTTTTAGTAACCAGTATCAGATCCAGATCAGAGAATTCATCTATTTCATTTGTGAGCCACGAACCGGCCACAGCCAAACCAATTACATTGATATCTGGTTCCAACTCTCTTTTTGCCCTTCCTGCAAACTCAACTTGTACCATATTCTTAATTAATATGTAAGCAACAACAATTTTTGAGACTCGAAAGTAATGATTGAAAAGTAAAAAATCACCTCATTATATTACTTAGCATATACCGTCTCTACACGAGCAAAAACGGCCAGAAAGAATGACAAAAGGCTCGTTTCTTAAACCAGGAACAAACGCAACAATTCATTAACGTACAGACAATTGCATAAAAATTAACATCTGAACCCCTACAAATTTACGGGGAGTATTTTTTCTTTCTGGTTATTTGCACCAGAAATGCTTCACCTCTCAAGTGAGCATATCGAACAACTAACTAACTAATTAACCAAAATTACCAAACATGAAAACAAAAGGATTTTTACTTGTGATGCTGGTTGCATTCGCTGCAGCCTGTAAAAAAGACAATGCTCTAACACCCGAAACTTCCGTAAAAGCGGCATGGAGTTCAACCGACCGATGGGGAACCTGGTCTAACGGAGGCTACACCGTTTACAACAATGTGTGGGGCGCGAACTATGGGCCACAATCTATTTGGGCCAACTCATACTCTAACTGGGGAGTTTGGGCTAATCATACAGGAGGCGGCATTAAATCATATCCTAATTCTACCAGATATGTGGGCAGATCATTAAGCAGCCTTGGAAGTTGCAGATCAAGTTTTAATGCAAGCACACCTTCGGGCGGCGCCTGGGCTTCTGCATACGACATCTGGGACACCGGCCACCAACATGAAACAATGCTTTGGATGAACTATACCAGCAACTCTAACGGGAGTGGTAACATAAAACCAATTTCTTATAACTGGAATTCGAGCGGAAATCCCATACCAACACATACCAACGTTTCGATAGGTGGCCACACCTGGAACGTGTTCAGGGGGCATAATGGCGGCAATAACGTTTACTCTTTCTTGAGAACAAGCAAAACAAACAGCGGGACCGTCGATGTTCTGGCCATCCAGAGATGGATACAGGCCAGGGGTTGGTTTGGCAATATCACTTTAGGTGATGTACAATATGGTTTCGAGATTACGAACACAAATGGAGGCCAGGACTTTAGATGCAACAGTTATAGTGTATCTTTTTAATTAGATAACGCAAAATAAGCGAAGGTCGCTTTTTGACGCAGTGGCCTTCGCTTTGCAGCTTTTCCAGCTACGAGCCGCGTAAAATCTTTTCCATCTTCCGCCCCTTAGCTAACTCATCCACCAGTTTATCCAAATACCTTACCTGCTTTGTAAGGCTGTTGTCGATTTCCTCTATCCTGTATCCGCAGATCATTCCGGTGATGAGATCCGCCCGCGGGTTAAGAGAAGCCCGCTCGAAGAATGTCTCGAAAGTTACCTTTTTATCTATCAGATTTTGCAGTTTCTTGTCATCAAATCCCGTTAACCACTCAATTACCTGATGCAATTCTTCCCTTGTTCTGCCCTTTTTTTCCACTTTTTCAACATACATAGGATAGACAGAGGCGAAGGTCATTTTTGCTATACGCTGATTATGTGTATCGGATGTGTTCATGATTTGGCGTTAATATTAACATTGTTACAATTATAAAGTGGCTCGGTTTAAGGGCTAATATGCGAATATAGGGTTAAATGCTGGCCGCCTGCAAGGAAGCTGTTCGCCGTTCAAAGAATTCAACAGAATCTTTGTATATATTAGATATTAGCATTACCACCAATTATGTACAGCCCTAAGTATCTATTGAACCTTTGCTTCTATGCCCTGTTTTTATCGTCGATTACCACGGCACAAACTATCACAACAGCCGAAAGTGCCGAAAAAGCAATGCGCCGTGCTACAGATTTCATGTTCGGCAAAGTGAGTACCGGGGGAGGATTTGTTTGGCATTATACTACCGATCTTTCGAGGAGGTGGGGTGAAATGGAGGCGTATAAATCAATGATCTGGGTGCAGGGAGGCGGAACTGTGGCCGTTGGAAACACTTTATTAATTGCTTACCGCTGCACGCAAAACGAATACTTTTATCAGTCGGCCCAAAAAGTTGCCGCAGCACTAATCAAAGGACAAAGCAAAAATGGCGGCTGGAACTACATGATAGACTTCGCAGGCGAAAACTCGCTGAAACGCTGGTACAATACCATAGGTAAAAACGGATGGCGACTTGAAGAATTCCAGCATTATTATGGGAACGACACCTACGACGACGACGTGACCTCGGGCGCCGCCCGCTTTTTATTGCAGATGTATGTTCAGAAAAAAGACCCGGCATATAAAACCGCGCTGGATAGAGCTGTCGACTTTATCTTAAAGAGCCAATATCCGGCAGGCGGCTGGCCTCAGCGATACCCCTTAAAGTATGACTTCAGCAAATCGGGCCGCCCGGACTACTCGTCATACTATACCTTTAACGACGATGTCATTGGCGAGAATATTAAATTCCTGATCCAGTGCTACCAGGCCTTAGGCGACAAGCGTCTTCTTAGCCCTATTCGGCGCGGCATGGATTTCTATCTCCTTGCACAACAAGCTAATGGCGCCTGGGGACAACAATATAACATGAAAATGGAGCCTGCAGGCGCCCGCAGCTACGAACCCCCGGCTCTTTTGCCCAGTACTACCGCGGGAAACTGCCGCCTGTTAATGAGGTTTTATCAGTACACAGGCGACCGGAAATACCTTACGCATATACCTAAGGCTATTGAGTGGCTTGAAAAAGTAAAATTACCCGATAGTATGAATGCTGGTGGACGTTACTCTCATCCCCTTTATATAGAGCCAGAAACTAACAAGCCTGTTTTTGTACATCGCAAAGGCTCGAACGTGAAGTTTGGATTCTACTATTCTGATTACAACGACGCAAACCTGCTTGCGCATATGGTGGGCAAGCGATTTATCGATATAAGAAAACTTCGCGAGGAATATGCTGCAGTTTCTGCCTTATCAGTAATTGAGGCCACAAAAAATTCGCCCTTAAAACAAGAGGGGGGCAAAAACACTCAGCTGTTTACAATACTCGATGAAGAAGGACCAGAACTGCAAGCAAATGAAACGACGGTAAATGATATCATCGCCCAATTAGACATGCAGGGCCGCTGGCTTACTAAACATGTAAGCATTAGTAATCCTTATGTGGGCGATGGCACGAATTCTGAAGTAACCGAAAAGTACGCATCAACCCTGGTGGGCGATGAAACAGACACATCCCCTTACCGCGACCTTAGCGATACGGAATATATTTCGACCCCACTATATATCCGCAACATGAGAACTCTTGCTCAATTTGTTAAATTAGCAGCCAATAATGCAAGTACCCCTAAATAAAAGAGTTAGCTCAATGGAAATCTTTAAATCATGCGCGATAGTGAATATGAAGAAATTGTATAAGATTGCCCGACAGCTAGTCCTGTTATGGGTTTGTGTATCAGTGTCACATACCGGGTCTCTTTATGCACAGAACACCCTGCCTAAAACCATCATCTGGAAACTTGACAATATTAATCAGATTGGCGGTCATCAGCCAACAGTGCTGGGACATCCGGTGGTTATAAAAGATCAGACCAGAAAATCAATTTTTTTTGACGGAGTAGACGATGGTTTGGTGATCTCCCAAATTCCTATGCGGGGATGGAAAAAGTTCAGTATCGAAGTACTTTTTAAGCCTTCCGGCGATGGGCCTGTTGCTCCAAGATTTATTCACTTTACTGATGACAGCTTAAACCGGGGCACCTTTGAAGTAAGATTAACCCAGGGAAAAGAATGGTATATGGATACCTTTTTAAGGAACGGCAAAACCGGAAAAGGCTTAACTCTTATCGACTCTACACTACTCCATCCAAGCGACAAATGGTACTGGGCTGCCCTGACTTATGACGGCCAAAAGATGACCAGTTATGTGAACGGAGTTAAAGAGCTTGAAGGAAATGTCGGCTTACCTCCCATGCTCAATGGAGAGCTCTCGCTGGGCGTACGTTTAAACCGTGTTGCCTGGTTCAAGGGCTTCATCAGCGAGATTCGCTTTCATCCGGAAGTATTAAGTGCTGACGCTCTAAAGAAAGAAGTAAAAGACTAAATCAATTTTAAATGCAGTTAAACTATTTTAAAGCAGTTGCTATCGCATCTGTTATCCTGTTCGGCACCACCAAACTCCATTCGCAAAATCTCACCAAATCAGCCAACGAAGCCTATTTCCAGAACCCTGTTCTGGGAGGCGACTACCCCGATCCATCGATCTTAAGGAATGGAAAAGATTACTACCTCACCCATTCATCATTTGAATATTATCCCGGTCTTTTAATCTGGCACTCTACAGATCTTATTAACTGGAAGCGGCTAGCCTTTGCTTTAAATCGCAATGTGGGCTCGGTATGGGCGCCCGATCTTATCAAACACGGCGACACCTATTATATTTATTTCCCCGCAAATAAAACCAACTGGGTGGTTACCGCAAAATCACCCGAAGGGCCCTGGTCTGAGCCTGTAGACCTGAAATTAAACGGCTTTATTGACCCGGGGCATGTGGTTGATAAAGACGGCACCCGCTATCTGTATCTTTCGAAAGGATATATTGTAAAGCTTGCCAGCGATGGCTTGTCGACCCTAGGTGCGCCCATCCCGGGATATCAGGGATGGGCGTTCCCGAAAGAATGGAGCACAGAATGCTTTTGTCTCGAATCACCAAAATCTACTATAAAAGATGGCTATTTTCACCAAATTGTGGCAGAAGGTGGCACGGCGGGACCAGCTACCTCGCATATGGTGGTAGCGGCCCGTTCACGGTCGCCTTTGGGCCCATGGGAAAACTCGCCCTATAACCCGATTGTACACACAGGAAGCCGGGCCGAACGCTGGTGGAGTCAGGGACACGGAACACTCGTTGATGATGTGAATGGCAATTGGTGGATCATGTACCATGGCTATGAAAAGCACTTCCAGTCTCTGGGCAGGCAAACGCTGATGCTGCCTGTTGAATGGACGAAAGACAATTGGTTCAAAGTACCCGCAGGTGTATCAAGCGAGGGCGGCATCAAAAAACCGGCCCTCAATCCCTCTGTCTCGTCAACGGGCTTATCCGACGATTTTTCGGCTCAGCGGCTGGGTCTTCAATGGCAATCGTTCAAAGAGCTTCCGTTCAGCAGAGTAAATTTAAAAGACGGCAAACTCATCTATCAGGCAAAGGGGAACTCCTTTGAAAACAGTGCACCCCTGCTGGTCAATTCGGCCGACAGGAAATATGAGGTGGAGGTTGAATATACACTCGAAGGCGCTGCCACCGCTGGGCTAACACTATTTTATAACCAGCAAGGTAACATGAGAATCACGGTAAATGCAACGGAGTTTTCGATATTCAATCAGGGTAACCGAAAGATTAGCGAGAACAACACCATTGGTAAGCACGGGTATCTGAAAATAAAAAACGATGAAAACGAAATCAGCTTTTATTACAGCGGCGACGGCAAGACCTGGAGCAGACTTGAACGAAGCATAGACGCTACCGGATTTAACCATAACATTTTTGGCGGCTTTATGAGCCTTCGTGCAGGCTTGCTTGCCTTTGGCGAAGGAAGTGTGGTGTACGATAATTTTAAATACAGAAAGCTGTAATCTTAAATAACTTACATGAAATTTCATTATACGGGATTTGCCGTTGTGGCATTTCTTAGCCTTACATCCGTTAATCCATGTTTCGCGCAGCTAAAAACCAACTCAGATTCGCCGGTACAAATCGGCACAGATGGAAAGCTGAGCTATAAAGTTCAGGAGAACGGAGACCGCGTTCCAGATTTCTCGTACTGCGGATACATGCTCTCGGAAAAATCTATTCCAAATGTTCCGGTGAAGGTGATTGTTTCTCCGATGAATGGAGATGCTACCCTGAAAATTCAACAAGCAATTAATTATGTGTCTTCGCTCCCCTTAAACAAAGACGGCTTCAGGGGGACAGTATTATTGCAAAAAGGTAAATTCGAAATAGCCGGCAGCCTAAGCATTCGTGCCTCGGGCGTAGTGTTGCGGGGAAGCGGGCCGGACGAAAGCGGAACTGTTTTAATGGCAACCGGTGTAGACCGGGAAACCTTAATCAAGGTAGAAGGAACTAATGACCGACGCGTTGAAAAACCTACTGAATTAGCCGGAACTTATTTCCCGGTTAACTCGGTAAAGCTCCATTTCAAAAACAAACACTCTTTCAAGGTTGGAGATAAAGTTATGGTGAACCGTCCCTCCACCAAAGAGTGGATCAAAGCAATCGGCACAGATCAGATCGGCACCCTTGTAGACTACCATTTAACACATTGGGAAGCCGGCGACTTCGACCAGAACTGGTACCGAAACATTGTTTCCGCTACGCCCGAATCCATGACGCTCGATGCACCCTTAACTAATTCATTAGACCCAAAATTTGGTGGTGGTACCGTAGCGAAATACGAATGGAAAGGCCAGATCCGGAACGTTGGGGTCGAGAACTTGCGTTGTGTATCTGCATTCGATCCATCAAATCTAAAAGATGAAAACCACCGTTGGATGGCGGTAACCTTAGAAAACGTATCCGATTCCTGGGTGCGGCGTATCGTTGCACAGCATTTTGTAAGTTCGGCCGTTGCAGTCTGGGAAACCGCCAGCCGTATAACCGTTGAAGACTGCAAGTCTCTGGCTCCGGTTGGAGAAGCTGGAAACCACCGGCGTTATGCCTTTCATACCCTCGGGCAGCAAGTGCTTTTCCAGCGTTGTTATGCGGAATATGCCTACCACGCTTTCTCGGCAGGCTTTAGTACCCCCGGGCCAAACGCTTTTGTTCAATGCTACTCCTACCTTCCTCTTAACTTCAGCGGTGCAACAGGCGGCTGGTCGACCGGGATATTATTCGACAAAATGACTGTAGACGGTGGCAATATCGCCTTCACTAACCGCGAGGTGGATGGGCAGGGCGGCGGCTGGGCGGCAGCAAACTCGCTGGTTTGGCAAGGCCGGGCGGCTAAAATCTATATTGATTCACCCCCTACCGCCCAAAACTGGGCATACGGCAGCTGGGCACAGGGCTACGGAAACGGACATCACGAGTTACCGCACACTTTCATTAACCCTGAAAGCTTTTTTTACGCTCAGCTTGAAGCCAGAACAGGAAAGAAATCACCGGAACAGGAAAAAATCTTTACCTATACTTCCCAACGAACTTCAGCGCCTTCGCCGGAACTTTCGAAACAATACAGCGAACGATCGAAAACGCCAGACCTGATTATGGATGCATGGATTGATCAAATGATTGAAAAATACCCTATCTATTCTGAGCTAAAGGGAGCCAAATATGTGGATAAGATTAAGGCTCCACATTCTGTCAAACCCGAGGGAAGGCCTGTGACCGTGTCAGTAAAAAATGGCTGGATTGTTCGTTCGGGGCAAGTGCTTACGGGCAGAAAAAGCCGGACATCGATGTGGCGGGGTTCAACACGTCCGGCCGAGATAAAACGAGCTTCGGCCAACCTTGTCCGTTTTGTTCCCGGACGCAGCGGAAAGGGCTTAACCGATAACCTGGATAGTGTAGTCAGCGACATGCTGCGGAGAAATGTGGTGGCTATGCAACATTTCCCGGCCCTATGGTACGAGCGCCGGCGCGACGATCATGCACGAACCCGGCGCGCCGATGCTGATGTATGGACGCCGTTTTATGAACAGCCCTTTAGCAGAAGCGGGCAGGGCGAAGCGTTTGACCGATTAAGCAAATATGATCTTAACAAGTGGAATACATGGTATTGGCTAAGGCTTAAGAAATTTGCCGACCTGGCGGATGAAAAGGGCCTGGTATTTATACAGGAACACTACCTTCAGCACAATATCATTGAAGAAGGCGCCCATTGGGCTGATTACCCATGGAGGTCGGCAAATAACATCAACAATACCGGCTTTGCCGAAAACCCAGCCTATGCCGGAGATAAAAGAGTTTACATGGCCGACGAATTTTACGACACCACTCACGTAATTCGAAAGGCGCTGCATCGCAATTATATCAGGAAAAGTCTCGACAATTTTAAAGGGAATACGAATGTGATCCATCATCTTGGGATGGAATATACCGGCCCCCTGCATTTCGTTCAGTTCTGGATGGATGTGATCGCCGAATGGGAGAAGGAAAACAAACAGAATGTTATGGTGATGCTCCCGGGTACAAAAGATGTGCAGGACGCTATCCTCGCCGATCCAAAGCGTTCTCGCGGAGTTGATGCGATCGATGTATTACAATGGCAATACCGGGCCGACAGCACACTATATTCACCAGCAGGGGGACAAAGTCTGGCTGCCCGGCAATACGCCAGGATAATGACCGTGGGAGAAAATTCCTTTTCTCAGATGTACCGTGCAGTAGCAGAGTTCCGCACGAAATTCCCTGATAAGGCGATGGTATATTCCAGAGGTGGAGGAAGGCTGGCCGACTGGGCGATCTTCATGGGAGGAGGATCACTGGCTTCTCTTCCACAAATTAAAGACAAACAGTTTTTAACAGACGCTTCATACATGGGTCCAATAACACCGGGGATACCAGAACAATATATTCTTGGCAAAAAAGGGAATGGCTATATCATCTATACCGAAAGTAAGCAACTCACAATGAACCTGACCGGCGAAGAAGGGTCGTTTATACTGAAGTGGATAAATCCTCAAACTGGAGAAATTACAGAAGGGAAAAAGTTGTTGGCAGGAGCTCTGTATACGATAGATAACCCTGCAAAAGATGCAAGCGTTGCCTGGCTGAAAAAGGTGGAATAAATAACACCCCTCTTGCATTAGAAGAACAATGAATTTAGCTTTACAATATGGATAAACAGAAAATTGGCTCGATAATTTCGACAGATTTAACTATAGAAAACGCCGACATTCTCAGGGATTTTTATCGTGAAGTAATTGGCTGGGGAGTAGAAGAGATGCCGATGAAAGATGAAGATGGGACATACGCTGATTATGTAATGAAGGATAGTGAGGGCAATTGGGCTGCAGGAGTTTGTCATAGCAGAGGATCAAACAAAGGCCTCCCTCCTCAATGGATTGTGTATATCAACGTTGCTGACATAGCTGCCAGTATGAATAAATGTACAGAATTAGGAGGAACTGTGCTTAGAGAATCCAGACTGGCTGATGGAACATTGCAATATGCGCTAATACAGGACCCGCAGGGAGCAGTATTGGCCATCACAAAAGCATAGATGTTTGAAAATCTGTAACCGATTGTCCCGCAGGGCGACATAGTGCTCTAAGCTATCGCGTCAATAGAACGTTAACCCAAAAACCCGTAGAGCCCCTAGCTCTACGGTAAGTAAAAATCAATAAAACTAATTGCCTCTTTCCCAGAAAGGCGGAGGAGTAATTCCCAGCGAGCGCAGATAAACATAAGCTTGCCCTCTATGGTGAATTTCATTATCAATAAAGTATAAAAGTGTTGAGTATACAGGCCCTTCGTAGGCCCCAAAAGCCATCACGACTTCCTGAAAACGCTCCGCCGAAAGTTGAGGCCAATACTTTTCAATTTGTTCAGTTACTTCGTCCCAAAGCACCAATAATTCAGCCTTTGTTTTCGGAAGATTTCCATTTGCATGCGACATTTCATCCGTAGATTTCCATTCGCCGTTAACTATTCCTGAGATTCCACCCGCCAGATCAATGAGCTCCATAGCCATCACAGAAAAAGGGCGCATCCCTCCTATCGAGTAGCTGAATAACTTGTCTTCCGGAAATACTTCAATTACTCTACGGGTAAGCCGGCGATGTCCCTGCCAGTGCTCCAGTAATTGCTCCTGACTGATGATGTAGCTTGCGGTGGCTGTCTGATTTGTTTCCATGATTTATTTGCTTTTTAGTTTAAGACAAAAAAAGGCATGGCGGATGACAACCTTATGTCAGCAGGATTTTAATAAATATTTTTTTAAGATTGTTCCTTCCTGCTGCTAACTATGTTCATCGACCGGTAAACTTCTCCAACTTTCTATTAAACACACGCCTCATCTGTTGATATAAAAGATAAAATCGCTGAGAAAAAAATGACTGCGTAAGAACACGGAGTTTTTGCATCCGTGTTTTCACGGAGTAACAGTATAAGCCTGAAGAGAGATAACGCAGAATCCTTTTATATTCAAGTATACTCGAGCCCGTAGCGTCATGCTGAAGCCAACCGAATGATTGTTGCTGAGAAGTCTTAAAGCCCACCAGCCGATTAACCAGCTTGACGCTACGGGACTAGAGGTTTAGGAATTTGAGCCCCCTCGTAGACTTACTGGATACCAAATGAATCTGATCCACCTATCAGCGCTTCACAACTTCCATCAAGAAACCACGCTCCTGAATTAATATCTATGTTTGCTACATCTCCTGGAACATAAATCTGTCCCGAGTAAACGGTAGTTCCATTTGGAAAGGTGCTGGCATTATAAATATAATCGAAACTTCCGCTGACCTGGGTATTGGTTGATACATCCCAAAGTATTAAAAATGCGGAATTATCCCCTCCGTTATCAGAACACGTGTCTGGGGTGTATGCACTGGGAGGGTATACGGTTAACTGGTACGAAAACATCTTGGTCGACGCATTATAGCTCCAGGTTAGAGCTCCGGCTGTGCCAAATGTACTTTGTCCTGACTGAGCGTGAGACGTTTGCAGCATTAGGCCAGCAATTGCAACGAATAGTAAAAGAATCTTTTTCATTTTGAATGATTAAATGTTATACCTACTCTTAAAGATTTTCGGCTTTCTCTGGTTAGATGTGACTATTTCGTAATTAGAAGCTCTTCAAATGAAGTTAATCAGAATAATTAACCTACAAAAAAAAATTATCCACTAATGTGGGATTAGTTCGACACTCTGCGGGGCTCCAGCGTTCTGTAAAAATTGTGGCCTGATGGGTACATCCACCAACAGACATTTTCTAAGTAGAAATCATCCTGAGATGATTGCTTTCAAAAAAACCGAAAGCACCAATGCCCCCAGTAGCTATTGCTTGATAACTTGCCAAAAGCTTGGAACTTTTGACAGTTTGCCAACGTCATTATGCTGAGCATCGGGGGCTTAGGGCCTGAAGGTATCGTATGCTGTATTCATGAGTGCGCTGCAAGCAAATTGAAATTAGATGTGCATAAAGAAATGTTGCGTCGTATCTTTATGTACCTCCCCCGTCAATTCAATCATACGACAAAGTTATAGAGACCTTATAGAGACTTTGGACTGTCTGTCGATCGTCTATCGTCCGTTTTTTGCTAGTCTGTTGCCTGCAACTAATACGGCACCGCTTAACAGATTTCAACAATCTGCCAGAGTGCCAGACGGAAGAAGCTTTTGACGTAATTTACGATTTCTAGCACTCCCATGAGGATAAGCTGCCGGGGAAAATCTATCACAGCCATTCTGTGGCTTTCTTGCCTGGAGTATTCCAGGTGAAAAGGAAATCCTCAGGTTCTCGTAGCATTTTTGCCCGTTACATCGTACTGTGGTAATAATTATTAAAAAATGAAAAAACACACATTATCACTTTTATTTACCGCCTCAATGTTATTAAGCTCTTCCTGCAGCGATAACGACCCGGCTGTCCCAATCGATGAAATAACCATTGAAGACATTCAACTATCCACCTCTGTAATCAGAGTGGAACGGCTTATAAACGAATGTGAATTTATTGCCAGAAGTTTTAAAACTGCGTACCCTAATCAACCAGGAATTCTAACAGGTGCAACTATTACAAGTGGTCTCACTGAAGAAGGCAAGACCAAGTACGACATCGTTTTTGCCAATATCACTGGCCCCGACAACAAAAAGCGCAATGGTAAATTAACCGTAGTTTTTGAAAACGCGATCGAAAATGGGGTTGAAATATCAGGAAAACATTTACATGTCAGATCAGATGAAGAAGAATCTCTATACACCGTAGAGGGGGTTAAATTTAAAGGTTCTCTGGTTTATAGCAATATTGCCCGACGTGAAAATGCACTTAACAATATCGTAGACCACCTTAATGCACAAAGTTCTCTATATATACCAAATGAAGAAGAAATCAGGTTCTCCTCTCGTCGCAAAAGCAAGTGGATGGAAGGCTCTGCTACTACTGATCTCGGCGATGATGTTTTCGAAATAACTGGGCAGGACTATTCCTTAGCAATTGTTAAAGCTGAAACCAAATTTGCATTAGCTGAGACTCAGGCTCCATTAACCTTAAAATATGCCTGTGCACAATCTCTCTTCATTCCTATCAAAGGAGCTACAACCGTTGCGCATGTTGGAGGAAAAACGAGGTATTTATTCTTTGGTGAAGGCCACTGCACAGACAAGCCTGTTATCCTGCCTAAATAGTAGCTAAAAAACCGAACCAACCAGAATGTCGATGCTTAAGATCGTAGTTTTTGCTACGACCTTTTAGTGCTTCATCTGCTCTAGTTCGTTCTGAACCTTATCTGCAGTGTTCAGTACAATACTCCTGCCCGTCTCCGCCTCAAGGTAACCTGGGGTTGAAGTTCATAGTTTTGAGATGAGCTTTCATCTAAAAAGAACGGGGTGTATTCGTCGAGATCCTCTCGCAGTAGTTATAGCCAGTCCCTTTGGAGATAGTTTGGATGTAACCTCGAATCAGACTCCTGCTTTCCCCTCGCAAGGAATGTTTCAGTATTTGATTTAAATCTATTACTTTGGCTTTTGGGCAAAATGCATCACCAGCACTTAAGCAATCAATGGAAAAGATCATTACATCAATTAACGACATAGTCTGGAGCAATGCACTTATTGTGCTGTGTATGGGAACAGGGATTTATTTCTCGGTAGTAACCCGCTTTTTGCAGGTGGGCTATTTAAGAGATATGGTAAAATTACTTTTCGGCACAAAAGGCTCTGCAAAGGGAGTAAGTTCTTTCCAGGCTTTTTCCATAGCAATTTCCGGGCGGGTAGGTACAGGAAATATTGCCGGGGTAGCCACAGCCATTGCGATGGGCGGCCCCGGTGCTGTTTTCTGGATGTGGGCAATTGCATTTTTAGGGAGTGCTTCCGCTTTTATAGAAGCTACCCTGGGGCAAATATATAAACAGGTAAACAACGGACAGTATCGGGGTGGACCGGCTTTCTATATCGAAAAAGGTTTGGGGATAAAATGGTATGCCATGGTGTTTGCGGTAGCCACCGTATTGAGCACCGCCCTTTTTCTACCTGGCGTACAAAGCAATAGCATTGCCTTAAGTATGCAAAATGCCTTCAATCTGCCTGTCGAGTTTACAGGGGCAGGTGTGGCGATTTTGCTTGCATTAATAATTTTCGGAGGAGTAAGGCGCATAGGCAAGGTGGCAGAAGTGGTAGTTCCATTTATGGCCGGAGCTTATATTTTGATGGCGCTGGTTATCATGGCGCTGAACATCCAGGAAATTCCAGCAGTCATAGGCCTTATATTTAAGTCGGCTTTCAACTTTGAACCGGCCTTTGCAGGAGTTTTCGGCATGGCTGTATCATGGGGAGTAAAACGTGGAATCTATTCAAATGAAGCGGGTCAGGGTACGGCTCCGCACGCCGCAGCGGCTGCTGAAGTAGATCATCCTGCCAAACAGGGACTTGTGCAGGCCTTCTCTGTATACATCGACACCATGTTTGTATGCACCGCAACTGCTTTTATGATTTTATTTACCGGCCAATACAACGTTTTAAACCCTGACGGGGGCTTCATTGTGGAAAACCTTCCGGGTGCAAAAATTGGCGCAGAATTTACTCAGTATGCGATAAGTCATCACTTCCCGGCCCTGGGAAGCGGGTTCGTGGCAATTGCCCTTCTGTTTTTCGCCTTTACTACCATCATGGCTTACTATTATATTGCCGAAACCAATCTTAGCTATTTAGATAAAACCGAAAATAAATGGGCAGTAACCGGACTCCGGCTCCTCATTCTTGCCGCCACTTTCTATGGCTCGATAAAAACTGCAGAGTCTGCCTGGGCATTAGGCGATATGGGAGTAGGTATAATGGCCTGGCTAAATATCGTCGCTATTCTTCTTTTGCAAAAGCCGGCATTGAAGGCGCTTAAAGATTACCGCCAACAACGGAAAGAAGGGAAAGATCCGGTATTCAATGCACAGGAATTGGGTATTAAGAATACGGATGTTTGGTAGCTGGCTCATTATAAACTTGCATGAGAATGTTGAGATCGAGGCCTCAACCTGATACCACCCCACCCTATTTCAAAGTCTTTGACTCGGTTGTCGTTCGAATGAAAACAAGACCATCAAAATCAGCACCCGGGACTATAGGCAGAAGTCTGGGTTCCCGCCAGTCTGAATAGATATTTGTAATCAGGTTTTTCGAACCTAAAAACGGATTATCAGGTTGGTCAAAATCAACAAAGAATGCCTCCAAGCGGGCCTCACGGAATAAATCCGAAAGAGTATCTTCTGTACCAGTGAACTGGCGAACTTCGATTCCGCCTGAGTTTATCACATTTACGCTGCCGCTGTAGGTATCAAAGCCAATAGCATAATAATGGTCTCCAAACTCCTCCTTGACATGATATCCCATGCCTTTGTACTGTGCCATTGTGGTGTCTTTGGCGAGGTGCAGGTTATGCGACCACAGAATACTTTTAGGACTTCGCAGTTGCTGGGTTCTGATGAATTTTTTTGCCATCTCTTCGTCCCTCGTAAGCGGATCCCGCCAAAATTCCTCATCATCGAAGCCAAGTATCGTTACCTTATCGTATAAAGACCTCGACTGATTAAATCGATGAAGCCACTGGCATAACAGGTAAATTTGATCCGAGTTATAGAGCACCATCGACTTAATCATACTCTTTAAATCCCCTCTGCCCGTTTGAATGTAATTGTTAATTGGTTCTATATAACTATTTGCAAATTCCAGACCGATTAGACGGTATCCCTCTTGGCTAACCAGATATTCAATCATTCGCCTCTTATGAAAATAAAATTCGTGGGTTCCGTGTGAAGCTTCGCCCAGCCCGACTATTGTTTTATCCTTTACAATTTTCGATAAAAACCGCAGATCGTGATGAGAGGAAGCTGAATCTGACGGTAATTCATGTGCATTCTTATTGATCCAATCGAGCGACGTGTTTTGAGGATAAATCACAGAAGGAAGTGAAAGTAAAACCATTAGCAGAATTGAATTGAAGACGTTTCGTGAGTTCATGTGGGATAATGTTTAGCCGTTCAGCATAGTGGGTAGATGACGAAAAGTGGATAATTCCACAAATGCTCCGGTGTCTGACCATGCTACCAGAATTAATAGGCTAATTGGGTTCATTTTATTATGGGGCACCATCCAATTCTCAGATTAACCATCAATATTACAGATATTTAAAGCCTTTTTTCATTCCCTCTTGTCTCCCTTCTACTACTCTAATCTACCGCTATGAAAAAGATCTTACTGTTGATTCTTACTTATGGAATTGTGCTGTCGGCTTGCCAAAAAGATAATGCTTCTGCTCCGCTTTCCGACGCACAAAAATACAAGGTATCATTTGTGGTAGCAGGAGAATCGGACCTTTTCTCAAAGTCTGGTTCAACCATCTCTGCAGCTGGCGATACGCTAAATAATCATGCGAACATGTTATACTATTACGTTTACAATTCGTCGGGGGTATTCGTAAAAAAAATGACCCAAACCTCCAGCATGCCAAACTTTGGAACAGTAACTGACTCTTTACCGACAGGAAATTATTCGATATTCATGCTGGCTACACACGCAGAGATCGCCCTGGTTGAAGAATCGTCTTTTTCTACCGTGGCTTTTGGCCACAATTCTTATTTCCCGTTTGGTGATGCTTTTCTGAAAAGCTTTCAACTCACAATAGGCACTCAAAATGTAAATCAAACTGTACGGTTAGACCGCGTAGTTGGTGGTTTAGAAATCACTATTCTTGACGAAATTCCGGCGAATGCTGCTTATATTGATATTGCCCTTTGGAACGATGCGAACAGCTACTCTATTAGCCAGGGCGTAAGTAGTGGCACGTACCATTCGGGCGCACGGTTTACATTAACAGCAAGTGATAAAGGGCAAAAAAATCGCAAATTTCTTTTCCATGTACTCAACACGCACAGCCCCATACCAGAGATTAAGATCTATGCTAAGGATGCCCAAAATCAACAGATTGCATTTAAGAAAGTCAACGATGTTTGGTTTTACAAAAACAAGAAAACTTCTTTGTCGGGTAACCTGTTTCCTCAAACCGCAACTCCTGAGTCAAGTTTCTCTGTAGTGGTTAATCCAACCTGGGATAGTGCCCCCGGGCCGGCAGTTACATTTTAAGACATAATCGTTTCCAAAGGAGGATTTTATTAACGGGCCTGTAGTAGTCTGAAAACGCTTAATTAAACCCGTCCATATAAAAGACATTGAACCTGTGACCATCGGGGTCCGAAAAATCAAAACCGTAGTATCCTTCTCCAAATTCTGCAGGCGTTGAAATGATTTTGCCGCCTGCTCCCCTAACTTCCTTTTCCCATTGGTCAACTTCTGCTTTGCTTTGTGCGCCAAGCGTGAACAAGACTTCATTTCCATGCTGCATGTTGGCTAACTCTCCTTTTAAAGCAGCTTTAAGTTTATCGCTTATAAAAAAATTTATGACAAACTCATCTTCACCAATACTAAAACTGGTTAAATCGTCAGATGCTCCGTTGTATTTAAAGCCCAGTTCGGTATAGAACTTAGTCGTCCGTTTTAAGTCGCTTACAGCCAGATTTGCCCATATTTTTTTCGTTTTCATAACATTTATGTTTTAGGATTATATTTCAATACTGGAAATCCCTTGACTTCAAAGGTAGTCAGCAAATGACATCTTGCCGAGGTTATTTGCGTCATATTGAGGGTTGTTTGCGTCAGGTTACCAGCCAAGGCATTGAAAGCTGCCTTTATCTGTAGTTCGGCACGCTGCGAGAAGCCAGGCTTCTTATTTGTTTTTAGCGATTCTAAAGCCCAGGTCTTCAATTTTAAATTTTAAAGGATGACTTCTCCTTCGCGTGGTGGCCATGACACTGCGTTCTTCGTCAGACCAACCACCGCCCCTGATTATTCGATATGAGCCGTAGACTGTCTCGTCATAAATATCAGAACACCATTCCCAAACGTTTCCCAGCATATCGTAGAGGCCCCAGGCATTAGGTTCTTTTTGTCCGACCGGGTGAGGTGCATTTCCCGAATTGTCTTTATACCAGGCTATCAAATCCAGTTCAGCATATCTAATTCCGTTTGTTCCTGCCTTACATGCATATTCCCATTCGGCTTCTGTTGGCAATCGAAAACCATCTGCCTCAACATTGGATGAGATCTCCTCGATGTTATCCTGAATTATATAGTACAACTCCAACCCCTCCCGTGTTGATAAGGAATTGCAAAAAATCACAGCATCTTTCCAGGTAAGGGTTTCCACCGGTAGATTTTCGCCTGTAAAGGTGCTTGGCGACTCCCGGGTAACTTCAAAGTAAAACTCCTGTGTCACCGGAAACCTGGAGATTAAAAAAGGTTGAATTTCAGTTGTCCACTTTTTCTTTATCCGGTCATCTCTCAATTCAATTGTCCCAGCTGATATTTCTGCCATCAGGTCATTAAGGTGACTAGTATGATTGATTCCTGTTTGTGTCATTTATAATCTCAGTCGGGTCTCAATATAAAGTTTTACTTGTACTCCTTCTATAATAATGCAATCCTCATCCAAAGTTTTTGTTCAAAGCTTACAGGTAAGTAAAATATTACACGCTTAACAAGCGGCTTTAAGTTGCTTTCGCTACTTTTAAGACTGAAGAACCTGGCCAGTGTATACTAACGCCTTTTAAATGAACTGCAAAAACCTTATTACTGCTAAAGCAACCTTCTTTCTACTTGCATTGGGCTGCGCACTCCACAGCCAGCCTGCACGAGCTCAAAAAACCGATACAGCCTATCAATACACGCAAGTGGATCCGGGGCCATTTGCAGATAATGCAAACCACTGGTACGGTATAGCCGACAAAGGCAATGTCATTAATGCGCGCCCGGGCAGGCCAAAATATAAACCGACCGAAATGGTAAACATCGCAGACAATATCTTACTTTTTCAACATGTTAACGGTGGATGGCCAAAGAATTACGATGTGTTTGCCATTCTGACAAGTGACCAAAAAGACAGCGTACTGGCTGCTAGAAATAAGCTGCACACCACCTTTGATAATGGAAGCACATACAATCAGATAGTAGTTCTGGCTAATGTTTATACCGTGACGAAGGATGAGAAGTATAAATCAGCAGCATTAAAAGGATTTGACTTCATCCTGAACTCGCAATACAAAAATGGCGGCTGGCCTCAATATTATCCTCTTGAAAACAATTATAGTAGGCACATTACCTTCAATGATGGCAATTTTACCGGTATAATGACCCTTCTACGGGATGTTTATATCAGTAAACCGGCATACGGGTTTCTAACGCCTGATTATAGGAAAAGGCTGAAAGCTGCTTATGAAAAGGGGCTCGATTGCATTGTCGAAACCCAAATTAATGATGCAGGTAAACCCACTGCATGGTGTCAGCAGCATGATGAGATAACACTTCAACCCGCCTGGGCACGAAAATTTGAACCACCCAGTATCTGCAATAAAGAGAGTGCAGATCTGGTACTTTTCTTAATGGAGATCGATCATCCTGAAAAAGAAATTATTAATGCGATACATAACGCGGTGCGGTGGTTTAAAGAATCAGCCATCAAAAACACAGTAGTTAAAACCATTCAGGCAACACCTCAGGCAAGCCCCTATCGCGTTTCCAGAACCGACAGAGTGGTAGTAACAGATTCTGCCGCCCGCCCTATCTGGACCAGATTCTATGAACTCAAGACTCATAAACCATTATTCTGTAACCGCGACGGAAAGGTGGTGTATTCTCTTGCTGAAGTGGACCGCGAAAGACGCGACGGATATGCATGGTATACTTACTCACCACAGCAAGTGCTTAATAAATATCCTGAATGGCTTAAGAAGCACTCGGGAGGATAAATGATTTCGGATTGTTTGAGCCGGAGCTTCGAATAAGGCATCGGTTTGACTCGCTAAGCAGATAAGTGCAAACCGGCAGCAAGGTTGATTACAAAGCCAGTATCAATTCAAAACACTCATGCTTCTGATTGGTTACTATAAAGCAGTTAAAACAAGAAAAAGATGATTGACGAAACTGATAATAACACCGAGAAGGAGATAAAACGAAAGTTTGCGTTTGCCTGGTGGGAAATATTCTTGCTTATATTACTGATTGCCTTAGTTATTTATTGGTTGACCTAGTAATCTGCAAGACACAATTTCGATGAGCAAAAGGAATGATTTTTTGAGACAGAAACTCAAATAAAACAACCCTCATCGGCAGGGCGTTGCTTAGTTTCCAGGGGCCGGAGAATGATTCTCTTAATAGTAAGGCATTTATACGGTTTCGGGACAGGCCATTACTTGCTCCTGAAGCAAGGGTCTAAGCGTTGTCTACCGTGTAATTCAGCTCAGTTACCCCTGAAGCAAATTGCCGGGTAGTCAATAATTTTAGTTTTATTTTGTCTTTAATGTTTGCAAACAATGGAATACCTCGTCCAAGAATAATTGGATTAACAAACAGCCAGTAGCCGTCAATTAAGTTTTGTTGAATAAGTGAATGCGTTGCTGTGGGGCTGCCAAAAAGCAAAATGTCTTCACCTGGCTGTTGTTTTATTTCATTAATTCTATCGGAAAGATTCTCGCTGATAACTTTTGTGTCAGGCAAATCCGCATCACCCATTGTCTTTGATAAAACAACTTTTTGAACTTTGCTATACCACTTTGAATGTTCAATATCGTGCGTGGTGGCATTTGGCTTGTCTGCTGCGGTAGGCCAGTAACTTTCCATCATCTGATAGGTTACCCGTCCGTATAACGCAGTGTCGCCTTTGCTTATCCGCTTACCGACGTGATCAAAAATTTCTTCGTCAACTTTAACCCAGTCGAGTTCTCCGTTCGGTCCCGCAACAAAACCGTCAAGCGATATGTGCATAAATGAAATTATTTTTCTCATAAAGTTCTCATGTTAAGATTCGTTATTGACTTTGTCGCTGCTGTTCGCAAACAAAACTAACGTTTAAAATCAACTCGACAGCAAGGGAATCGGCTCGCAAGCCGCTCAAGTTCAATGATCTGTCAAATCAGTCGTACCGCATCGGCGTTTTTCCAAAGCCCCTTCTTAGAATCCCTATCTGTCCGATGTGATAAGCCATGTGATGATTGATAAATGCCCAAAGCTCTCCGGCCGAATCTGCAACCTCATCAAATGGCTCGGGGGGAGTGTTGTTCAACATTTCAGGACTTAGTTTTTCCAGCGCTTCCCGCAGAGGGGAATGTAACTGATTCCATTCGGCTTTAATCTCTTCGATTCTTGGATAGGGAAAATTATCTTTCGCTTCTGATAGTCCCATCACCGAAAACAGATCATTCCATTTCACTTCTACGTCTACCCGTGCCATTGCAGCAAGGCCGTACTGTGAATTTAACAAATGCCCTGCAAGATATTTAACGTGATTCATCTCAACATTACCATTCAGGCGTTGATTTGTCTCTTCGTCTGAAAATCCATCCAGCACATTATTGTATAACCGATGGTGCAAATCAAATTGGGTGAGCAGCAATTTATTCATAATATCTCATCTTTAGCTAAAGCCATCCTTGAAAAGGACTAAACATTTATGTAAAGATGGATTTTACCGCTTTTATCTTTCGGGGGTGAAAGAGGCAATTAGCGGGGGCGATTGCGACAGCCGAGGAAAATTAGCTTTAACGCCAGAATCAGGAGACGGGCTGCGAAATGCAAGACTCAGCTTTGGAAAAGACTTTTGATGAGTGGAGGGAACGGTGGCGATATCAGAAAGTTATTTACTTAATGTCCCTATTGGTGCTTCCATGCCTTTCAAACGTGTTAAATAGTATCAAGCACCCTAACGAACAGCTTCATAACTACCTACATGTAAAGGTTTTGTTAAAACGATTTGCCAAAGATGGTTTTTACGCGATCGGAACGATGCCGCGCTTGCGTTAAGATAATAGCGCCACATACGGTAAAAAGTTTCATCATAATCACCTTTGATACTGTCCCAGCTATCGTCAAAGTTTTTGAGCCAGGCAAGTAATGTAGGGTCGTAATCCGGACCGAAGTTATGCCAGTCTTCCAAAACAAACAGTCCTTGCCAGGCTTTAGAAAGCTGGCTTGCCGATGGTAGCATGCCATTAGGGAAAATGTATTTATCTATCCATGGGTCTGTGGTTTTAGCGTCGTAATTGCCGCCAATGGTGTGGATCAGAAATATACCGTCTTTTGTAAGATTTTTCTCAGCCACTTCCATGTACTTCCTGAAATTACGGTGCCCTACGGCTTCCAGCATCGCTATTGATACTACTCTGTCAAATTCTCCTTGTACATCACGATAATCTTGTATTCTAATTTCAACCGGTAAACCCTTATTAATTTCACGGGCTAGGATAGCCTGCTGCTCAGATATAGTAATTCCTACCACAGAAACACCATATTTTTCAGCGGCATATTTAGCAAATCCTCCCCAACCACAACCGATTTCCAACAGGCTCATTCCTTTTTCTAATTTCAGCTTGCGGCAAATAAGATCTAGTTTGGCTTCCTGGGCCTCGTCAAGGTTGTTCGCTGCTCTCCAATAGCCGCATGAGTACATCATACGCTTATCAAGCATCTTTTCAAAAAGCTCATTACCAATATCGTAATGCTTGTACGCGACCTCTTTAGCTCTGTTCTTTGTTTGCAGATTGTTCAACTTTGCCTTTAATGTGTAGAATACAGTGGAGGCGTCTATTGGCATTTTTTTATCTATACGATGATACAGCACTCTGAAGAAAAACTCATCCAGGGCTTCACAGTCCCACCATCCGGCCATATAAGCCTCGCCAAAACCAATCGAACCGCTACTTAAGATCCTATCGTACAACCTAGGGTTATGCACCTGCATATCCCATGGCTCATCGCCATTTATAGTAATACCTACTTTAGCAAATGCTTCATAAATAATTTGTTTAATTGGAATCATCTAAAAGGTGTTTTTTTTAACTGTAAGGATAAAAGTATAAATTTTGGCCTATTTACAAGGGAGGGGTAACTTGATGTTCATATAAGTGGTGCTTTGAGGATCAACTATTGTTTTTCTGTCAGAACTCTTCCCGGCGGGTTATGCAGATTGCGTTGTTTAGCTTTACATGTTGTATAAAACTCGTTATAAGCGGATTCCATTTTAGCGAGATCCCGCTCACCGGTATACTGCTGAAGATATACCCTGGCATGTGGTTTAAAGCTGTCGAGGTAATCCAGTAGGGTAACTCCGAAAATCACCTGGAAAGGAATGTTGGATGTTCTTTTCAGGATGACCGACAAACCGTTCTCAAAATGTATTCGTTCAAGATGCTGAGAGTATACCTCGCCTTGCGGGTAAATTCCAAGCATATTCCCGGGGGCCTTCAAAAGTTCTGCCGCATAATTCAGCGATTCAATAACTTCGCGCGATGCTTTTTTAACAGAGAAGCAACCAACATACCTTAAGGGAATAAAAGCTTTTAGCTGGTCCTCTACTACCATTACCCGGAACTGCTTTCTCAGTATCAGTCGGTTAAGGCGGTGTAAAATAGCCCCGTCATTAAAGCTGTAATGATTCATCAGAACCAGACAGGCCTGTTCAGGATCAATAACAGGGTTGTCAAGAAAACTGATCTTGGCAAAGCGCCGCAGAACCGCCTTTTCTACAATATGAGTAAAAAACCATTTAAGTTGTTTTATTGGCCTATCCCGGATCATATAGTATTGACCGCAAATTGCCGGTTAATAAGTTCACCTAACTCTTCATTCACCAATTCATGTCCGGTGTTAAGTATGTGTAACGATGTATTTTCCAGCATCGCAGAAAACTCATGACCGATTGATGGCGGGAATAACCGGTCTGTTTTCCCAAAGTAAAACCAGGTGTTTATCCGGTTCATATTAATAAGCGCTGCAAGTTTCGCTTTATTAAAACGTAGATTGGCATGATATGTAATTGCCTGATAACAGGTAAGTCGTGTCGTTTCGGTGCCGAACTCCCCTTGTAAGATCCGATGCAGCGAATCATCTATATAACGGAATTTTAAAAGGCTGTTCAATATCAGCCTGACCGTTTTGGGACTGTAAACAAGCTTGTAAAATATCCTATTTATAATCAGATTACCGGAGCCGAATTGAAGGAGTTTGTTTGGCTTTATGCCGTCCGGGGCAATAAAAAAGGCATTGTGAACCTTAAATGGCATGTATTCTATAATGGAAAGAGCCATTAACGCTCCCATGCTGTAAGATAACAAAGAAACCATTTCAAAGCCCATTTCTTGAATAAACTCGGCCATGTAACCGCCAAATTCTGAAGAAGACATACCCTTGCGTATTACCGCAAGCGAGCTGTCCAGCAATTCTGTTTGCCCGTGAAAAAACAGGTCGAAGCTGTAAATGGTATAGCGCTCGGCAAATGCATTCTCAAGCACTGAAAACTGGGTACCTTTCATCCCAAAGCCGTGAAAAGCCAGCATAGCCTCGGGGCCATTACCATATGTTAAATAGTGTAACCGGACTCTGTTATTCGTAAAAAAAGCCAAATTGACCAGATTGAATAGGCGACAAAATTAAACTTATTCTTCAGGTTTCCAAAAGGAGGTAGATGCTGAATTAAGGTATCATCTTAAGAAAGAATGAGTGATTACTTGGTTTTTGAGATCAGAAATACGCAAACTTTAACCTCAGACAATGATATAGTTCCGTCAATTCGATATCATCCCCAATATCCCTCTGGGTTGCCGTCGATTACTTTGCCTCTAGACCAAATAGTTGTACCGTTAACATTGATAGTATAGCCATCTATAATTTGCGACTTGGAACACCAAGCAGGTACAATCTCTTTGCCATTCCGGGAATTAAGCCTTTTTCCCATTTATAGTCTTTAGTATGTAATCCCTCTAATAAAACATCGATATCGTTTAAGGTGTATGTTCTGGCATTAGATACGGCGCCATCCCAGGCAAAGAAAAAAGGAATCACAGGCAGAAGATAGGTGAATACTATTTGCTTTAGGGAAAAAGGTCTCACTAAAGGCGTTATGAAGAAAGCCATCAGAAAAATCATGGGCAGCGAGATCCACCATAAAAATGAAGGCAGACTATTATCGCTTATTTCATAAATACAAATGGGTTGATTACTGTCTCTGGCGTTCTTTAAAATCGCTTTGGCGGTATCTGGTTTCATATGATGAAAGCTTCCGACCATTGTCCGCACTCCTTTTAATTTGTCGTCAACATCTTTAGCGTTTACAGGTGAGGCTTGATAAGAAAGCCCCGGGATACTTGACTTGCTAATTTCTGCGGCAAGTTCTGCGTTAGGATAAAGATCAGTAAGAATTAATTCAAGTTTTTCAAAACCCGGCTTCTTTCTTAAAAGATTATACACTTCTATCATAGGCCCCCCGCTTCCTGAACAAAGGTCAATAATTCTGACCGTGTCTGTTGTTTGCAGCGCTTTTGCGGTTAAGGCTGTTAAACGATCCGAAGAATTCAATAGTTTATGCATAACAACTATTAATCGGGTTAAACAGATCCTGATCCAATTTGGAAACCACGGCTGATCCTCGAATTCAAACAACTGTATCCTCTTCATAAATAAAAGCAATCGATCATGACAGATATAGTCTCTATTGCAATGGCGAAAGTAACATTTTAAAACCGAGCAAAAACGCCTTAAAACCCACTCGATGTCAACAATACAAGTCTTGATACCGAGGCAGCGAGAGGAAGTTCTAATAGAGTGGGGATAAGAGGATTTACGGCGACTCAGAATGAACGCCCTTTTTATTTATCGCTCAATATAATTTTGCAAAACACCTCGCCAGCCGGGTCAATCAAAACTCAAAATAAAGTAAATAACCCATCCTGCAAAAAGAATGACCGCAAAAAGAGTTGCATAAACGGTTGTCACGCCAATGGATCGGATTATTTTCACAAAGTCGCTCATTCGAGTTTGTCAATCGTTACTCTTTGTTACTAAAAGCAGCTCCTGTAAAGGACGGTTTTGGCCGACTCACAGTTGTCTCCCGAGTTATTTGCCACTGGTATGATTCGATTAAATAACCTGACAGCAAGATAAGCAATCCCGTAATTACTATTGCGCCACGGCAGTTTATCAACCACAGCCACTCAGTTCTTACTGAATTCATGTCACTGAAATTATTTGCGGGATAGTTGTTGATAATATCGTTCAACGGAATGGATTTATTAATTGCCAGGAATAAATCGACTGCAATGCATATAAAGGAGAGTAAAACAGTTATAAAAGTTATTGACCTCAGATTCCGGTGATCTAGTACGAGAATAAGGAGAGCCACACCCATAGACGAAAGATAGAGAAATCGAAGTGGATTGCCAATAACGGCATCGATTGCCTTTCGCTGTTCAATAAAAGCCGGGATTGAAATGGATTGCAGGGCTTTATTAATGCCGATTAAATAAAACATTCCCTGTGAAGCGATGAACAAATACAGAAGAAGATACACGGTTCTTAAGGTGAAAACTTTCATAAAGTTCTGGTATTATGCAGTGATTTTTATGAAACAAAGATTGAACGAAACCCAGTCAGATTTATTGATCTATATCAATTTCGCATGAAACTGATGTGCCGTTTTGTTTCTTATTCTACTTACCGTTTCGGGCGACAAGCCCAGATAGGAGGCAATATATTTGAGCGCCACTCTTTGTAAAATTTGCGGATTATCAGCAACGAGGCCCATATACCGCTGCTCGGCCGAATTCAATAAAAAAGATATTTCTCTATTTTCCTTTCTTATAGCAAAGTAGCCAAGGACTATTCTGATAAAATTGCTCCAGCAATGATACTTTTCAACGAGGCTTTGGAGGGGTGAAAAGCCAAACGTAATCAGTGTAGTGTCTTCCATCGCCACTACGTTAAACTGAGCCGGTCTTTGGGTTTGAAAACTAGCAACTGAGCCCGTGAAGTTGTTCTCGAAACAAAAATCTTTGGTAACTTCTTCTCCATCTACCAAAAAATACAGTCGCGTAAAGCCTTCGGTAACAAAGCCCATGCGGTAACACACCTCCCCTTCCAGTAAGAAGTGTTCATTTTTTCTCAGCCTTTTTATTGAGAGGCACTTTTCCATCGCCTGCCACTCCTCGTCATTAAAAGAGATTATCGATTCGCAAAAAGATCGGAAATTTTCTTTCATCAATAATGTAATTTACTTATAAGTCAGCTTGATTGTTGTTGGTTAGACGGGGTGAGACTTGTATTTCCAATTTTTAAATATAACGATATTCTTGCCTGCGTTTTAGATGTACAGAAAGGATGCTTGTTACAGACAGGGAGCATTACATGGAGCAGCAACCGGTGCTGCTGGTAGAGAATGCTTAAACGGTTTTCTGCAAATCGCTGGCAATTTTAAATTCTTTTCAGTAAATTAGTTCGGCACAACTATCCTGTACTGGTATGGCATTTCATACTCTATCCATACTTTATCTATGCTTCATCCATACAGTATCTATACGTGTGTCTCGTCCTGAAATGGCTATACAGGTTTATTAATTAATTGTAGATTGGCTATACACTGCAAAGTGTTAATTGTAAATGAGCTATACAAGTGTTTTTTCATTTCGATTGTAGTTTTTGCTCTTCCATCTTTTTCTGAGTATTCCGGTTTTCAAATGAGCCTGTTCGGGCGTTAAAAAATCACAACTGCTGTGCGGTCTGAGGTGGTTGTATGCTTCTATACTTTCTTTGATTTTTTCACTGGTTTGTTCCATTCTTTTCTCTGTCCGTAGAGTTAAGGTATATTGAAAACACTCCCGAGAAACACACCTACTAATTCTGTTCAATCTCTTTCAAACTGGCCATTTTCTTGTAGGCCAGGAAACCTTTAATATCTTCAAAGTGCTCGCGAACACGCTTATTACCAAACTCGAATACTTTTTGTACCAGTCCGTCTAAGAAATCGCGGTCATGCGATACCAGGATCAAGGTACCATCAAAGTCTTTCAGGGCCTCTTTAATGATGTCTTTGGTCTTCATATCTAAATGATTCGTCGGCTCATCGAGGATCAACACGTTTACAGGTTCTAACAGCAATTTGATCATAGCTAAGCGGGTTTTCTCACCGCCGGAAAGTACTTTCACTTTTTTGGTAGTATCGTCTCCGCTAAACATAAAAGCACCTAAAAGGTCTTTGATTTTTATGGTTCCATCAGTTAAAGGAATCTGATCAATCGTGTCAAACACCGTTAGACTTTCGTCAAGCAATGCGGCCTGGTTCTGAGCAAAATATCCGATTTTGGCATTGTGACCAACTTTTAAACTTCCCTCAAAATCAATCTCGCCCATAATGGCTTTTATCATGGTCGACTTACCTTCACCATTTTTTCCAACAAAGGCTACTTTTTCTCCCCGCTCAATCACCATCGAAGCCTTTTCGAATACCACATGATCGCCGTATTTTTTCGTGAGCTCCTCTACCATTACCGGATACTGACCCGAACGTGGCGATGGCGGAAACTTCAAACGCAATGCCGAGGTATCTACCTCATCGATCTCAAGGATATCGAGCTTTTCGAGCATTTTTACCCGCGACTGCACCTGCAGGGTTTTTGAGTAGGTACCTCTAAAGCGGTCTATAAATTCCTGATTATCGGCAATGAAGCGTTGTTGTTCCTCATAGGCTTTTAGCTGATGCACACGCCGGTCGGCACGCAACTGCAGATAGTGACTATATTTAGCTTTATAATCGTAGATGCGGCCCATGGTCACCTCGATGGTACGATTGGTAATATTATCAACAAAGGCGCGGTCGTGCGAAATAACCATCACAGCCTTTGCTGAATTGATTAGAAAATCTTCCAACCATTGAATACTTTCAATATCCATGTGGTTAGTGGGCTCATCCAGCAGAATCAGATCGGGTTTCTTTAATAAAATCTTGGCTAATTCTATGCGCATACGCCAACCGCCCGAAAACTCAGAAGTCTGACGACCGAAATCTGTACGTTGAAAACCCAAGCCTTTTAGAACTTTTTCTACTTCAGCATCGTAGTTAACTTCCTCTACCGAATAGATCTTCTCACTCAGCTCAGATACACGCTCAATCAGCTTCATATAATCGTCGCTTTCATAGTCAGTTCTGATGGTGAGTTGCTCATTCAACTCTTCCATTTCCTTATGTAGCTGGTTAGCCTCCTGGAAAGCCTTTGAGGCTTCCTCGAAAACGGTAACATTGTCGTGAGTAAGCAAGTGCTGCGGCAGATAAGCAATCACGGCATCTTTCGGCCCCGTAACAGTACCGGTAGTAGGTTTCGCAGCACCGGCAATGATCTTTAAAATGGTAGACTTGCCCGCACCATTTTTACCCATCAGGGCTATTTTGTCGTTCTCGTTGATTGGAAAGGTTACGTCACTGAACAGGGTGGTTCCGCCAAAAGAAACGGAGATATTATTTACATTAATCACGAAATGAGGATATTAAAATGAGCGGCAAAGATAGCAGAAAAGGGTCACGCAGGTACCCTCTAATACAGAATTTACAAATGTCTTAGAATTGGAGCCAACGCACCATCTCCCATTTTGAAGGAGACCCGGAAAAACTAATCTACTGTTCACAGCACAACCATAAACTCAAATGTGTGCAACTGAAACTGTTTAAAAGGCCAATTCCGAATTTTGCCGGATTTTGCGAAAGCTTGCCGCAGGTTGCGAACGGAGGGCGACTTTGTTCGGGGCGCGTTCGGAAAAAGAGGGGGCACGTTCGGAAATTTCCGAAGCCTTTCCGAACCAGTTCCCTTCTTGTCCCCTAACAGGTGTCTGTCTGTTGTCTTTAGTTTTCGACCAGATTTCTGTCCTGTAGAGTTAAGCGCAGCGTCTCTACGCACAGCTGCGTCGACTCTTGACATATCTCTGGAAATAATGTTTTAACTCAATGCATAGCGGCTTTCTTGCGCTCACTTGAGGTGGTAATCGGGCAGTTCATCGCACCACAGAATACCTGATCCACAAGAAGTCATCAAAAACCGGTTCAAATGACTTTAACTTGAATCGGGTAGCTTTACGGTCGCCATAACCTTCCTCAGCTTCAAAAACGGTAGGTGCTCCGATGGTTCCGTCGGCCACAGGGGCTAAAACCAGGCTGAATTCATCTATTAGCCCAGCCTTCAAAAAGGAACCGTTTACATGGCCTCCCCCATCTATACGAACGGTCTTGATATGAAATAGCTGATACAACTTTTCAAGTACCAGATGCAGGTCCAGCTCTTCTTTACCGCCGAAAATATAGGATACGTTTCTATCTCTCAGGTGCTCAAGGTATGCGTCGGGCACTTTCTCGGTCAGCACTTCGATAACATGTTCAGTCGAAACCATGTTCGTATCCCAAACACACTTGCCAGATGGGTCGATCACTGCAGCAAATACGCGGGCTGGCTGATCGGCTACGAAGTCTTCTCTCGGCCCGTCGTTTCTGCTATCTCCAAAATCCAGGACCTTTTTACCACTAAACTCCTGCATGGTTACCCGGCCAACCAGCCAGGCATCGGCATCTATTTTTGCAGCCGTTTCTTCAAAGTATTTATGGTGATCGTCGAACCCCCAAATATCCTGCTTGATGCGTCCATCTACAGAGCCCAGCATGTGACAAATAACGTATGGTTTCATAGTATTCTTAACACCGTTTTTAAGGGCAGGTTTGATTGATGAGTTCTGAACTTGCCGAAAACAAAATTCAAAAATGTTCGATATGACCGTTAAGAACTGAGCTTTTATTTCCTCTGGGTCTTTACTTTAAAATGAAAGGTGCCGGTCACTGTTTTCTTGTTAGTCTCGTTCAAAGCCTCATGCATGACCATGCTGTAGCGGCACTTCACCTGAAATAAAGCCATGTTATTACTTACCCCAACGTATTTAATCTCCACAACCTCGTTATAGGAATTATCGCTAAGTCCTGCCTCGCTAATCAACTTACTTTGAGCCCCTGCGGTAACAGGAAGTTTTTGAGAAAATTCAAAGGCGCTGGAATTTGCGCCGGTAACTACGATTGCGTGCTTTTTGATGTTCGAAGGCTTAACCATTTCGGAACTGTCGCGAGGGAACGAAAAATAAAAAGTTTCCTGCGTTGAGGCAGATGTTGCCGACACATAGTAAGTTACATCATCCAGGAAAATTGGGTCCAGGTTAAGATGGGTACAATCAATCTTTCTCTCCCAGTCAGGGGTTTTAAAAGCGAGATGAAGGGTGTTATCAATCCCCGTAGTTTCCTCAGAGCTATCATCGTCATCTCCCTTCTGGCAGGCGAAAACAGCTGAAACGGATAATGCGATCAGGAATAATTTGTAAAATTTTCTCATATATTAATTTTGACAAAAATAGATTTACCCCGATCCCTCTACAATACCCGAATTTGAGTATTTTTTATCTTAGGCCCTGGTAATTCATTGCTCCGGGGATTTTAAAGTTATGCCGCGGCACAGCCATTCAGGTACGGCGGAGTCTTTTAAAAAGCTTAGCTGGTGAAAGATCTGGTTGGAAATGAAATTCAGATGCGGAAAGTTAAAGATCTCTGGGCGAGATTAAGATAATAAATTCCTGTTTGCGGTACTCGACATGCCCGGGGTAGAACATGTCGAGTACCAGCCTCCAGTATTTTCCTTATACTTTCCCCTTATATTTTGGGTCAAAGTCTACCATCCATTCAATCCCGTATTTGTCTCTGAACATTCCGAAATATGAACCCCAGGGGCTGTCGGCCATCGGTACTTCGATACTACCGCCTTGTGTAAGTCCGCTAAACAATCTGTCGGCCTCTTCGCGACTTTCGGCACTAATGGAAATTTTAGATCTGTTCTCATTTTCATTTACCCGTCCCATAAATTCCGGAACATCGTTGCCCATTAAAACGTTCTGGCCAATAGGCAAAGCAATGTGCATGATCTTATTTGCTTCGCTCTCTGCTACAGGAAATTCGCCGCCGGACATGTCCTTGAAGCGTACAATCATTGCGAATTCTCCGCCAAATACTGATTTGTAAAAGTTAAATGCTTCTTCGGCATTTCCGTTGAAGTTAATGTGTGGGTTGATAAGTGCCATAATTGATTGCTTTTTTGAAAATCAAACTTACCGCTTAGTCACCAATAAACAAGGTATAAAAGCGTCAAAAGAGAGGTGATTTGCGCCATATTGCTTGCACTTTCGAGAATCTTTTGAGTTTTCAATTCTTAGGGGATAAGAAGCCCGGCCCAACAAAATTATTGATTGGCTCGAAGGACATGAACAAGGCCTGGACTTATACATAATTTCGCCTTTTGCGTGCTGGCCCAGGGTGTGAATCAGAATATCGTTATGAAAATAGCCTGATAAGTAGTAAATTGCATTGAGATGCCATTCCAGGCGAAGGAGTTATAGACCCAACAGATAGTTTTTATGAGATTTTATTTACGTTTTCTGGCGCTATTTTTAGCTGCTGTATGTCTGTTTGCATGCAAAAATCGGGAAAGCTCTGCATTCACCGAACTATCCTCCAGTAGAACAGGCATCGACTTTAATAACGAGATTACGGAAAGTGATTCGGTAAATCTTATTGTTAACGAATACTCATACGCCGGAGCGGGAGTTGGTGTGGGCGATTTCAATAATGACGATCTCCCTGACGTGTTTTTTGCCGCAAACCAGGAATCCTGTAAGCTATACATAAACAAAGGTGACTTCTCGTTTGATGACATCACTGAAAAGGCAGGTCTGAAAACCGACTTTTGGGCTATGGGAGTTAGTGTGGTCGACATTAACAACGATGGTTTCGACGATATTTATGTATGTGTTTCCGGAAGTAAAAGTCCCGCCCGCCGTCGCAATCGTCTTTATATAAATAATAAAGACCTGACTTTTTCAGAAAAAGCCAGTGAATATGGACTTGCGAGCGAAGATTTCAGCACACAGGCAACGTTCTTTGACTATGATAAAGACGGCGACCTGGATGTTTACTTGCTTAATCATCAGCTGTTTGGAAACAATAAAAACCTGGTAGTAGCCGGCGACTTTTCAGGTGCATCCCCCTCTGCAGACAGATTGTATAGGAATGAGGGTATTCCCGTAGGTAGAACCCACTCCGTTTTCAAGGACATATCTGTGGCAGCCGGAATCAAGGAAGATGGATATGGGCTTGGCGTGGTAGTAACCGATGTCAATAACGACAACTGGCCCGATCTTTACATCGCCAACGACTATGTTAGAAACGATTTCTTGTGGTTAAACAATCAGGACGGAACTTTTAGTAACGTCATAAGCTCTGCAACCAAGCATCATAGCTATTCGAGTATGGGAGTGGATGCTGCCGACATTAACAACGATGGCACTTCTGATATCACAACGTTAGATATGCTCCCTGAAGAGAATGAGACCAAAAAAATGATGTATGGCTTTCTTAATAACGAACGCTATGAACTCGAGCGCCGAATGGGTAATGATCCGCAGTTTATGCGAAATATGTTACAGCTTAATAACGGAGTGCGGGAGGTGAACGGAAAGCGGGAGCCATTTTTCTCTGAAATTGGTCAGCTGGCGGGAGTGCATGAAACAAACTGGAGCTGGAGTGTTTTGATGGCCGATTTTGATAACGATGGATTTAAGGATATGCACGTTACGAACGGTTACGGCCGGGACATGTTAAATAATGATTTTTTAGCATTTAAGGCAAGCAATTATATCGGCCAGTACAGCACTGATGAAAGTAAACACAACAAAGCTCTTACTGAAAAGCTTCGTGAGTTCGGCAATGTTGAGCTTAAAAACTACCTGTTCAAAAACAACGGCGACCTCACATTTAAAAATTTGGCGCAAACTTCAGGACTCGAAACCGAATCGCTATCCAACGGCTGCGCTTACGCAGATTTTGATAGTGACGGCGACCTCGACATGATGGTGAACAACATTAACGAAGAAGCCTTTGTGCTTGAAAACAATACGGTTAGCAAGGATAAGTCTGCGGGTAATTTTTTAGCCGTTAAATTGGTTGGTGGTCCACAGAACATTAATGGATTCGGGGCAAAGGTGATGGTGTACTCTCCTGGAAAAATGCAGTGCATGGAGCAATATCCGGTGCGCGGCTACGCCTCAACGGTTGATAAGATGCTGCACTTCGGGCTTGGAGCTGCTACTTCAATTGATTCTATCAGGGTTATCTGGCCCAATGATAAAGAGCAGGTTCTTGCAAATCCAAAGTTGAATTCTGTTATTAAGCTAAAAGAGAAAGATGCTGTCAGGAACTTCGTTGTATCTCCAAAACCTTCTTACACTTTTGAAGATGTGACCAAGGCTATGGGAGTTGATTTCAAACATACGGAAAGGTTTTTCCACGACTTTCAATTTCAGCAATTGCTTACCCAGAAATATTCGCAGCTCGGGCCCTTTATTTCTACGGGCGATATCAACAACGATGGTCTCGAAGACTTTTTTGTCGGGGGAGCATTTAAGCAGTCGGGGGCATTTTTTATTCAACAGAAAAATGGCTCGTTTATCAAAAAAGAACTCGTAAAAGGTGAAAAGAATGAAGAAGATTTAGGAAGCCTTCTGTTCGACGCAGATCAGGACGGAGACCTCGACCTTTTTGTAACCAACGGGAGTTACGAGTTTGGTCCAACTGCTGCCTACTATCAGCCTCGCTTATATCTTGATGACGGGAGGGCTAACTTCAGACTGGATAAAACTGCCATCGCAGCGAACGTATCAACGAGTGCCCAGGCCGTTGCCGGAGCCGATTATGATGGAGACGGGGATATAGATCTTCTCGTAGGCGGACGGGTACAACCGGGGCAGTTCCCTGCATCGCCGCAGAGCTTTCTTCTACGGAACGATAAAGGTAAATTCGTCGATGTGACGGGGGCAGTGTGTCCGGAGTTGAAAGAGGCAGGTATGATTACATCCGTTTTCTGGACGGACCTCGATAGTGACAACCGCCCGGACCTTATTATCGCCGGTGAGTGGAGTACCATACGTTTCTTTAAAAACTCCGGCGCCAGATTAAATGAAATCACTTCTTCAACAGGGTTGCAGAATTTAAGCGGCCAATGGAGAAGTTTGACAGCAGCTGATTTGGATAAAGATGGCGATATAGATTTTGTGGCCGGAAATATAGGCTCAAATAATAAATACAGGGCCACTCCCGAAACACCGATTAAACTCTTTGTGAAAGATTTCGACTATAATGGTATTGTAGATCCTATTCTCGCCTACCATATCCCTAATAAGAAGGGCGAAAGAAAATTGTATCCGGCTATAAGCCGCGACCAGTTTGCATCACAGCTTCCGGCCATTAAGAAAAGATTCTTAATGTATGCCGACTATAGCGACAAGACCATAGACGAAATTTTCACCGATGAAGATAGACTGGGTCTGGCAACACTGGTTTGTGAAGAAACCCGTAGCGCCTGGATTGAAAACAAAGGAAATGGCAAATTTACTGCGCACTTCCTTCCGGTTGAAGCACAATTAGCCCCGGTAAATGCTATCGCTTGCGCCGATATCAACGGCGACGGAAATCCTGATATCATTATGGGTGGAAATGAGTATCAAAACGAAGTAATAACCGGAAGGTATGATGCATCCTATGGGTTGGTGCTGTTAGGAGATGGTAAAGGAGGTTTCACCGCATTGTCGCCGGCTAAATCAGGATTAATCTTAGATGGCGATGTGAAGGACCTAAAACTAATCACAACTGTTAAAAATAAAAAAGTCTTGCTCGCCGCTATAAATGATAGCCCTCTGAAGGTATTATCGATATCTAAATAATTATGAAATCTAAGTCCTTAGTTCTCCTGTCGCTCCTTTTTATATGCTCTTGTCAGAAAAAAGAGTATAAAAAGGTTTTGCACGATCCCAGACTTTTCAGCGAGACTGTAAAAGAATTAAATCACGTGGTAATGGACAATAGTTTTTCGCCGGTGGTTGCATCCCGTAACTATGCTTATGCAGCCATCGCGGCCTACGAGGTGATTGCAGCAGGCCTGCCGGAGAAATATCAGACACTGCAAGGGCAGTTGAAGGATTTGGACTCATTACCCAACCTGAAGGAAAAACATAAAGTGGATATTGAATACGCCGCATTGCTTGCCTTTTGCAGCGTGGGACAGGCTGTTACGTTTCCCGAAGGAAGTATGAAGCTTTATGTAGATAGCGTAAAACAGCTGGCGGCGGACCATGAAATGCCTGAAGACGTGAAATCGCAATCAGAAGATTTTGCTTCTCAGATTTCGAAAGCTATAATCAATTGGAGCAAGGGGGATAATTACCTGAAAACCCGTGCAGCGGAGAAATATATTGTAACCAATAATGATGGGTACTGGGCACCAACCCCTCCGATGTATGGAGATGCCATGGAACCTCACTGGAATCAGATAAGACCTTTTGTTCTGGATAGTGCCGATCAGCTCAGGGCGCCAAAGCCCCTGGAATTCAACATGAAAGACACATCAAGTGCATACTATAAGGAAGTGATGATGTTGAAGAGGGCTAGCGAAAATCTCACTGAAGACCAAAAGCACATGGCACTCTTTTGGGACGACAATCCGTTAAAAATGAATGTTTACGGGCACGCCCAGTTTAGTTCCAAGAAATTTTCTCCACCCGCGCATTGGATGAGTATCACCGGTATTGCGGCCGAAAAAGCAAAATTTAATTATGCCGAGACCGTGTATGCGTTCGCTAAGGTATCTATCGCCTTATTTGATGCATTTATCCAGTGCTGGGATTCAAAGTTTACATACTCCACAGCGCGACCGGAAACTGTGATTAACAAGTTTATCGACAAAAACTGGACTCCGTTATTACAAACGCCTCCGTTCCCTGAATATACTTGCGGTCATTCTACCATATCGTCGTCTGCCGGCGAAGTATTGACAGAAATCTATGGCGATAATTTCGCCTTTACAGACACTACAGAGCGCGAATTCGGCATCAAAGACCGTTCGTTTAAGTCGTTCAGAGCTGCTGCTGAAGAGAATAATTGGGCCAGGTTTTACGGAGGCATACACTTTCATCAAAGCTGCCTGGTTAGTACAGACCTTGGCAGAAAAGTAGGACAAATGGTTGTTGCTAAACTTAAAATGAAGAGATAGCTTATTCGATTGAGATCTGGCTGGTCGTAGCTCAAGCTACCACCAGCCCCATCAACCTCTCTCGCCTTGGTTCGTGCCCCCACGAACCAATTCAAGCTCACCGTAAATCCTTTAAAAAGGAAAATGAATTATTTAACCGTCATAGTACTTCGTCGAAGAATACTAATAACCTGAAGGCTCAATTTCATACTGGTTGGCAGTCCAGAAATAAATTTCACCCCGCTCAATGTAAGATTTCCGCTTTCATTCGAAGACGTTATATCCATGAACTGAAATAATACAGTAATTAGGGATGGTTGGATATGCTGGTTCGTGGGGATACGAACCAAGGCGAGGGTGTGAGTCAGACACACTTTCTATAAATGTTCGTAGAGCCCTGAGAACTCTACGAACAATAGGAAACTAATGAGATTTCAGTTTTCCAAGCACGGTTTCAAGGGCGGCTTTTAATTTATCGGTTGCACCTTTAACGGCTTGTTCTATGGTATCAGCGTGATTGGTGACGGCAAGTGGTTGTAAGCCTTCAAGTCGCGCCTCAATCATACAGCGTTGATCGTTCTTGCCTTCTTTTGCCCCGTTCTCATCAGCCAAATGTACTTCAAGCCGGGTGATGTGAGTACTGTAACGACTCAATGCCTCAGTAATTGAGGTGTTGAAGTATACATTTTGTCTTTCGCTGCCATTTATATTGTGGTCTGTGTGAAACTGAATTATCATATTTATCTATTAAAATTTCTGTAATCTAAGATTTATTAAATAACTGAAAGTAAGAACCAGGTAATAAAGCATATGTTTGAAGCTGTCACTAACAAATATTATGCTCTTAATTATAAAAGCAAAGATTATTCAATCGGCTTATTGATAATAACACCTAGAACATTCCTGGTCTGCAAGAAGCTTTCGATAACCGGGAAGGGATGATAATACCCTAAACAGAGACGACAATAACATAACGCCGTCATTGCGAGGCTGAAGCTCCGGGTGTCACCACGCGGAATCGAAGGGTGTGCGTGGGCGCCGTGTATTTTAAAATACGAAGTTCAAGCGCTAATAGAAAAGCAACAGCAATAACACCGTACCGTCAAAAATTAATTCTCTCCGATACCTTATGATGATTTTGAAGACCTTTGTACAAATATCGAGAAGCCGCCATACATTTTGAGTTCAAGCACAGATACATCCTACTTAAATACAGATAAAAAACTAGTTGCGGGATTAAGCCCTGACCGCATTCGCTGGGCGGTGTCGCTCTTTTATTTCGGTCAAGGCATCAGCTTTGCTTCCTGGGCAAGTCGCATTCCGGATATTAAGCAGCACTTAAATCTTTCTGATGCCCTGTTGGGCAGCATTCTGCTTGCACTTCCGTTAGGACAGTTGTGCACCATGCCCATATCTGGCAGATTGGTTACCCGTTTTGGCAGCGGCAGGGTACTTACCATAGCAGCGCCATTATACGCTTTGGCACTCAGCAACCTAGCTTTATCAACCCAGGCATGGCATTTAAGTGTATTCTTGTTCCTGTTTGGAGTGATCGGCAACATGTGCAATATCGCTGTTAACACACAAGGTGTAGAGGCCGAAAAGCTATTTACCAAGCCTATCATGACCTCCTTTCATGGCGCCTGGAGCATCGCGGGATTTGCAGGAGCATTAATCGGGTTGTTAATGATAAATCTGAATATTCAGCCTTACCTGCATTTCTGGATAATCACCATCCTTATCTGGTTTAACGTGGCGTTTAACTACAAATATCTGGCACCGGGAAATAACACGTCGAACACGAAAGTTAAATCGGGCTTCTTTATAAAACCGGAAGGAACATTGCTGCAGCTGGGGATCATCGGTTTCTGCTGCATGGCAACAGAAGGGGCGATGTTCGATTGGAGCGGAGTGTATTTTGCAGACATTGTGCAGGCACCTGCTTCTTTAATCGCGTTAGGTTATGCATCGTTTATGATTATGATGGCTTTGGGGAGATTTGTTGGCGACACCATTATCTTGAAATTAGGACGAAAACGCACCGTTCAATATAGCGGCATAATCATGTTTACAGGAATGTTTATCTCCGTATGTTTTCCCTATATCGTCCCTGCAACCATAGGGTTCATGCTGGTAGGTATCGGAGTTTCGAGTATCGTGCCTACCGTTTACAGTGTTGCTGGCAAAAACAATAAAGTATCGCCAGGCATGGCGCTTACTATAGTTTCCAGTGTTAGTTACTTCGGCTTTCTTATGGGGCCACCCTTAATCGGTTATATCTCCGAACTGTCGGACCTCCGTTATTCTTATGCAATTATCGGCTGCTTCGGACTATTGGTGAGTTTTCTCGCCACTAAGATCACTGCACTGGATTAAATCGAATCCTCTCCCCATTATTTGCCGCCTGGTTGCTTAGCCGGTTAGGGCGAAACAGTTGCGGGTCTCGCTTAATCATCGTTTCATAGGAGGAGGATTTAGGCTTACATCATCATAACGACCGCTTACACAGCCATAATGTCCGGTTACATTATCATAATGCGCATTTACACAGCCATAATGTCCAATTACGTTACCATAATGCTCGCTTACACGGCCATAATGTCTGGTTACAGTAACATAATGCGCATTTACACAGCCATAATGTCCGATTACAACATCATAATGCCCATTACATTGACCCTTCCTGACCCTTCCTAAAAAAACCTGACAGATTTCGGGTTAAAAACTAGATTATGTTTACAGGATCCTTTATCAATCCTGAATCAATTTTACTATTAATTTTTGTTTTACGGTGATGGCTTGACAAGATTTTTTTTATTCCTGTTTTGACTTGTCACCTGCTCTCCTCTTTCCTGAATTATAAGACAGATTCTTTCCCATTTACTGTTTTTTCCTGACAGTGATTATCTTATTCCTGAAATAGCTTGACAGAGCAGTTTCAGCCCGGAGAAAGGCTCCACGCCTTGGTTCGTGGGGACACGAACCAAGGCGTGGAGCCCTGCGGAACTCTACGGACAGTTAGTGATTGTAATAACACGATCCTCTTTTCCGCTCATAGCCGCGGATTGGCCTAGTAACTTTATTCAAGTGGTTTATTGTTTTTAAGCGGCTTTCATGAGCTCCTCTGGTCGGTTTCCTTGATGAAAAGTCACCAAAAATCAAGAACAAAAATATACTCAGCGGTATTTATTCAGGTTGTTTAATGTTTTCTAAGGCTTTCATGAGGGCTACGCCGTTTTGTTCATCCCACCGCTCGCGCTTCGGTTACTTGCTTCAATTTGTTGCTGTAAGTTTTCATGGGTCCTGTGGTTGCCTGCGAGACGTTAATACTGGAAGGGCCACTACTTTACCTCAGTTGATAAAAGAACGACAATAACCTAATTCCGTCATTGCGAGGCTTTAGCAGTGGACCGTGCCCAGGAAGCCGTGGCAATCTCCTACCGACAGAGACGTCCTTTTCGTTTCTATCGGCAGGAGATTTCTCCTATCGTCGAAATGACGAAGGGTGTGATGGTTTCGTTTTCATAGGTTCTGCGCGCTCTCCTTCTCCCCTATAACCCACATCGCCTCGGTAGCCTTCCTCGCCTTGGTTCGTGTCCACACGAACCAATTCAAGCTCCCCCGTAAATCCTTTAAAAAGGAAAATGAATTATCTAACCGTCATAGTACTTCGTCGAAGAATACTAATAACCTGAAAGGCTCAATGTAAGATTTCCGCCTTCATTCGAAGATGTTATATCCATGAACCGAAATAATAAGGTAATTAGGGGACGGCTATGGTGGTTCGTGGGGACACGAACCAAGGCGTGGGAGGAATTGGTGACTTCTCAAACCTAAACGCATAGTTAGCGTCATTGCTATCTGTCGTTCGACATACACTGCGGAACTGTCGAACAGTGGCAGGAAGAGAGGTACTGCTAAGTGCAATACCTCTCTGGCTTATTTTAAACTGCTTCTGGCATAAAAACTCATGGCTTTGTTTAAAAAAGCAGCGAATTCGGGTTGAGATTTACCTTCAATTGTAGTAAACCGTTCATCCTGTAAGTACAAATTCCCAAGGCCCTCATAAGCATCGGCTTGCTTATCTTCTAAGAATTGAGTTCCCCAAAACTTACGGATACTGTTGTAGTGCCTGGCAATTTGTTCCTGAACCTCGTCACTTTCCGGGCTTTGTTCTCTGAGAGAAAATAGAGTTAGCCAAATTTCTCCGCTTTCTGCCTTTAACTCTTCGAAGCCATCTTTGCCTAAACTTCGTAAACTGTTTTCAGAGTGCTCAATTTGTTCTTGCCCATACTTTTCTATGGCTTCTTTTCTGTAAGTCTTTGCCTGTTCTTTTGGCAAGCCTTTGTATAATTCTTCGTGACTTAACATAGTGTTTCCTTTTAAATTTAAAATCGTTTTATCGATGGTCGCAAGTAAGGTAGTAATTCTGCTTCTACGAGCCGCAAGGGCTTCTTTATGACTTTCAAGCGCCTTGATCAAATTGAAAGAAGGATTATCAAGAATGTTTTTAATTTCCTGCAAAGGGAAATCCAATTCTTTGTAAAAGAGAATTTGCTGCAATCTTAATAATTCCTTCTCGCCGTATAACCGGTACCCAGCAGAAGTTCGGGTTTCCGGCTTAAGAAGTCCATTTTGGTCGTAAAGGTGGAGTGTGCGCACACTTACACCCGCCAGTTTTGCAAGTCGCTTTACCGAATAGCCTTTCATGCCTACATCTTTTATAAATGCAAACATAGGCTATGACGTAAGGTAAGAGTCAAGTACTTTTTTAAAATAATTTTTAAACAGGCTTTTACAAGGCTCGGGGTTGGGATCTCTTTCGATTAAGAGACAAGATTGCCGAGTGCTCAATCCAATATAAACACGTCAGTGCCGACTCGATCGGCAATCGTAAAGCCCTATACCCGAATGAAGCCTTAGGATTCCTGCCTGCGCAGGAATGACGACCGACATGATGGTTTCGTTTTCATGGGCTCTCTCCTCTTACTCCCCAATAACACACGTCGCCTCGGTAACCTTCTCCAGCTCTTCTAAAAAGTATAGCATATCTACGGGGCTGATGCTCTCGCGGTGGCTGTAACCGCTTAAGGCCTGATGGAGTACTTCTCTTAACAGGCTGCGGCATTCTGTAAGGCTCCAGGTTTGGAAGAGGTTTTGATGACCTACGAAATATGGCAACAGCGTGGGTATAGATGGCTTTAACAAAACAGTTTATGTTTGTGAAGACAGGACCAATGCCTGGAGTTAATCTGTCTCAATTGTCATTGTCGGACCATTTGATTTCTGTATATTGCAAATACAAAACTCTTATTAACCATATGTTATGAAAATTAACCGCATCTTCTTCTCAACTGTTATTGTGGCTTGCATCGGAACTCTAGGTCAAGCTAAAGCACAATCAAACTTTAATCCTGAATACAAACTAGACCGCGTTGTTTATAACATTTCAGATGACAAAATCAGAGAAGTGCTTGAAAACGAAAAGGAGAAGACAGCATTTAAAAAAGCCCAATCATTGAACAAGCAAACCTTTAAAAAAGAAATAGAACGGATTGAAAGTTTGGTAAAACTTAAGGTAAATCCAAACTTCGATAAGAATCAAATCAAGTTTCAGGTCGATACTACATCAGTAAAGAACCGGTTTTCAGTCGTGACCTTAATTGCAAAGAACGACTGAAAGCTTGTTAGTTCATTGAGACACGAATAAAGGCGGATAACCCTCGCCTTGGTTCGTGTCCCCACGAACCAATTCAAGCTCCCCCGTAAGCCTTTAAAAAGGAAATGAATTATCTAACCGTCATAGTACTTCGTCGAAGAATACTAATAACCTGAAGGCTCAATCTCATCCTGGTTGCATCCAGAAATAAATTTCACCCCGCTCAATGTAAGATTTCCGCTTTCATTCGAAGATTTTATATCCATGAACCGAAATTATAAAGTAATTAGGGATGGCTATGGTGGTTCGTGGGGACACGAACCAAGGCGGGGAGCCCTGCGGAACTCTACGGACAGTTAGTGATTGTAATAACACGATCCTCTTTTCCGCTCATAGCCGCGGATTGGCCTAGTAACTTTTCCTTGATGAAAAGTCACCAAAAATCAAGAACAAAAATATACTCAGCCGTATTTTTGTTCATCCCACCGCTCGTGCTTCGGTTACTTGCTTTAAATTGTTGCTGTATGTTTTCATGGGTCATGCGGTTGCCTGCGAAGCGTTAATGCTAGATGTCAACGGGTTAACTTCAGTTTGATAAAAGAACGACCGCAACATAATTCCGTCATTGTGAGGCTTGGTAGGCCAGTGCGCAGGAAGCCGTGACAATCTCCTTTGCTAGCGCGAGCTTGTAGCTCGTGCTTTTGGCTTGATTTACCTAAACAAGGTACGAGCTACAAGCTCGCACCAGCACCGATCCGATAAACCGTTACTGGATGCTCGCGCTAGCGGGGGGATTTACGACGACGGCTCCCTTATATTAATTCGACACTACTGTACTACTTCCTGGGTCTGAATGCCGGAATTTGGTTTTTATCCATTAGCTCACAAGCCCAGTCATTTAGTTGTGTTATGAATGGAACTAAAAGGCTGCCCGATGCTGATAAGGAATACTCAACACGAGGAGGCACTTCCTGATAAACCTTCCGGCAGATTAGTTCATCGCGTTCCAATTCACGTAAGGCTTGAGTCAGCATTTTTGGAGACACGTTTACCAGATACCTTCGCATCTCTCCGTACCTGATGGTGCCGCGACTTAAAAGCCATAGTATCCTGCCCTTATACTTCCCCCCGATCCGTTGAAACGCATAATCTACGGGACATTGAGCTGAAAGGGATTCTTTTTCCATATTTTTTCTATCTGATAATCAACAATAGTATAGTTTTAGTATGTAGGTTTCCAAAAGGTGCATACTTGACTGATGTATACTGCAAGTATAAGTTTGTTGAAAAAATAAAGCAAATCATGAAAGCAATAATTCTAAATCAAACCGGAGGTGTCGAAAACCTCATAGTCAGCGAAGTGCCTGCACCAGAATTAAAGCCACAGGATGTTCTTGTGCGTGTGAAGGCAATCAGCATAAATCCCGTTGATGCTTATTTACGGGCCAACGAATCGGCCCATCCCCATTTTCTTCAAACCGGGCCTGACGAAAAGCCCATCATTCTTGGATGGGATATTTCCGGGGAGGTGAAAAGTGTGGGCAGCTCAGTAACTAATTTCAAGGAGGGAGACGAAGTTTTCGGAATGGTAAATTTTCCCGGTCACGGCAAAGCCTACGCAGAATACACATCCGCACCGGCTTCTCAACTAGCCAAAAAGCCTGTATCCGTGTCATTCGAAGAAGCGGCCGGAGCCACATTAGCGGCGCTCACGGCATATCAGTCGCTGGTAATTTATGCCCAAATTAAGGCAGGCGACAAAGTGCTTATTCACGCGGCCGCAGGCGGTGTAGGCCATTTCGCGGTACAGCTGGCGAAAGCCTTTGGAGCATATGTAATCGGCACTGCCTCATCCGCAAACAGAGATTTTGTGTTGTCTTTAGGCGCAGACGAGTTCATCGACTATCAAAATGAGAAATTCGAAGAAATCGTAACCGATGCCGATATTATTATCGACTCGCAATATGGAAATCATGTGGAGCGGTCTGTGCAGAGCCTTAAAAAGGGCGGACGCTTGATAAGCTTGCTAACACCTGTTTATGAAGAACTACAAACTGCACTTACAGAAAAGCATGCATTTTATCATCAGCTTCTGGTTCAGTCGAATGGCGAGGATATGCAAGCATTAGCAGCCCTGATGGAGAGCGGAAAGCTAAAAACCCATGTTTCTAAAATAGTTGAGTTTGGGCAGATGGACGAAGCGCATCGTCAAATTGAAACCCGGACAACCCGTGGTAAAGTTATTGTAAAGGGGATTTAACCGGTAATTGGAGTTAATATTGCTGTCCGTAGAGATCTTGCGCTTCGCTCTACGGACAGTGTAGATTGTATAGAAGGCACAAGTACTTTGCGCTCTAGGCTGTGGCTGCATACTTGCGCCAAACTGAGGGGATCTTCAAGAAAGCAGGCGAGAAAAATAACCGGAACAATGAATACCAATTTTGGCAACAAGATAATCATCCGGTACAATGTGATACGAATGATACATTGGATTCAAGGGTGAATTACCTTCATGAAAACCCGGTAAGAGCTGGTTTAGTAAGAAATGTGCAGGATTACGTCTATTCTTCTGCTATTGACTACTATACTGAGGAGAAAGGATTGCTTGAGATGGATTTCGTGTAAGCGAGTCAGAGACTCTTTTTTATTTGTGAATCCGTAGAGCCCTGCGGAACTCTACGGACAGTGAGGATTGGTGATTTGTAATACACGATCTTCTTTCCGCTCATAGCCGCGGATTGGCCTAGTCCTTTTTTCTTGATAAAAAAGTACCAAAATACTTAGCGCAGCGATCTCATTTATGCCTTTTTACAACAATAGACTACACATAAATAAATCAAGAACACAACGAATGCTCAGCCGCCGTTCTGTTCTTCCCACCGCTCGTGCTTCGGATACTTGCTTTAAATTGTTGGTGTATGTTTTCATGGGTCCTGCGGTTGCCTGCGAAGCGTTCATATTAGATGCCTAACTGTTTTTTAACTTAGTTTAATAAAAGAACGACAATAACATAATTCCCGTCATTGTGAGGCTAGGTTAGATTTGTGTGCTGGAGCCGTGACAATCTCCTCTCGACAGAGACGTTCTGTTCGTTTTCATAGGTTGGAGATTTCTCCTATCGTCGAAATGACGTGTGGTATGATGGTTTCGTTTTCATGGGTTCTGTTCTCTGCCTCTCTCCCTCTCCCCAATAACCCACATCGCCTCGGTAACCTTCTCCAGCTCTTCTAAAAAATAAAGCATATCTGCGGGGTTGATGCTCTCGCGGTGGCTGTAGCCGGATAAGGCCTGATGGAGGACTTCTCTTAACAGGCTGCGGCATTCTGTAAGGCTCCAGGTTTGGAAGAAGTTTTCGATGAAGGGGAAGGGATTGGGGATTTCCTCGGAGGTGAGGTGGCAGGGTTGGGAATGTTGGTTTAAAGATGCGTCCATGCGTTTAGATGTTTAATAGCACTAAACTACATACAATTAAATACACATACAAGTATGTGTGATAAAAATATTTAGTTATACTTATTTAGCTATGTGGAAGCCAATAACAATATAGAAGCGATAGAGCAATATATCATTGATGCTGTAAGACAGAGAAGAACTGCTTTGAAAATCTCACAGGAGAAATTGGCCAATGAGCTAAACGTTTCTAAAGGATTTATTGCAAACGTAGAAAACTCAAACTACCGCGCTAAATATAATTTTAAGCATCTTAATGAATTAGCAAAGATTCTTAAGTGTTCGCCGAGGGATTTCTTACCCGAACAAGCACTGTAGTATAACACTACTTTGATTGATTTTAATTATAGGTCGTCTGAAATGCTTTCAATCTCGCTTTAAAGCCATCTTTCCAGTTAGAGTAGTCAGTTATATCTTGTTCCATTACACTTTTTCCCGGTAATAGTGGAATTGTAGACGTTCCTCCATCATGTTCCGTTATTGAATATTTTCCAAATAATTGCAACAATAAGTCAACATCGTTTTGCTCGGTTACTATATAACTCGATAAATTCCCCTTCTTTAGATGAATGTTTTTTGAAAATCGTTCATATGTTTTATTGGAAAGAATCTCTTCAACTGAACGCTCCAACAGCATTCTAAATCTTTTTCGTGCTGAATCTAATTTTGTTTCTCTTCCGTGCGAGTCTGTTATTTGCAATGAGTCGTGCTCTCTTAAAATTCTGCGTATAGAATCTATTCTTTCCTGCACATTTTTGGCTAAAAAAGGAATTTCATCTGTTACTATCCCACTAATGCCATTATACTTATCAATACCAATAACATGACAGTCATCTAAATTAACTGATTTTTGGGTGTCGATTAATAATCGCAAAAAAGATAAGTCGTGGGTCAGAACAACAATTTGTCTATCCTGGGATAACTCTACAATTTTGGTCGCTATTAAATCTCTATAATCCATATCTAAAGAAGTCACAGGATCATCAAAAATTATAGAATTTTTTCGACCATCTATTGTACATTCAGCAAAAAAGTTTGACAAGGCAACAACTTTTTGTTCTCCCTCACTCAAGATAGAGTTAATAGAATCTTTTATGCCGTTTAAACTACATTTTTGGTATGTGCTTCCGTGAGACGTCCTTGTTTTTGATAACAATACTCTAGTCGCTAATTCCCTATTAAAATAACTTAAGTGATTTATAAATTCCTGGTGTTGTAGATTGACCGCTTGATCTTCCATTAAATCGCCGATTTTCTTTGAAACAATACTAGTATTTAATTGCGATTGGCAGCTGTTAACCCAAATTTTGTATTTGTATTCGTCAAAATATCGTAGAATGATAGTTTTGTTATTAAATAGAAATTCTTTAACTGTTAATTCGTTATGTTCCGTTATGTAGGCATTTCGATTTTGAAGTAAGCCCCTATTTTGTTGAATTTGTGCATCTATGTTCAATATTAAACTATTGATTGTTGAAGATAAAATTTTACGATTGATAGGTATTTCTGAGCCATTCTGCAAATAATTCACTAAGGAAGTCTTCAATTCAGATATTGATTTAGTAAATTCTTTGTATTTATCTGGAAAGTCTTGGATATATTGGGTTATTTCTTTGAAGTTTTCGTATGGTGGAACATTCAATGAATCATATAAATTTTTCTTTTGTTGAATTTCTCTCTGAACCGCACTCAATTGAGTTGATACATCATTCAAAATAAACTGATTAAACCCTTTCAATCGTTCTTGAGCGATATCGTCCAAATCCTGTTGACACAACACACACTTTTCTAAGGAGCCTAGTGAAGGAAAATTTTGCCCGTCAGACATTTCACTGGTATGCGCGAAATTTTTAGCAGCTTCCCAAAGTGTTCTCCAAGGATTAGTACCGAAACCTTCAATAGTATTTAAGTTCTTTAAATCATTTGCTGCAATGCTGTATGCATGCTTAATACTTTCATATCTAACTCGTAAACCTTTAATTTCCTCAATAATTGGGTCACTAAAACTTCCTTCTATCCTTTGAAATTGTTGAACATAATTTTCAATCCGAGATTTAAGTCCTGATAGATTTTGTATATTTTGTTGTGGGTTTTGAGTATTAATCAACGTTAATAGCTCCTGTTTCCTGTCGATATTGGTTTGGTCAAATTGAATATAATTGTCAATATCAGATTTGGAATAAGTTTCAATACTAGAATACCATTGAGCAGTAGTTGTTAAATTTAAAGATTGATTTATGGCCGGCTTGCTCGTATTATAAACTGCTATTTCAGAAGTAAGAGCTTGAGAAATTAGATTCAACACTGAAATAAGTGTTTCCAATACATCTATTCCTATAGGCTTATATTCAGTAGGATTCTCACTATTTATATATATCCCGGCACAATCAGTATCGAATACAAATATAGAACTGAGCGATGGATGAGTAGGTGAGTTCTCTGTCCATTGAAAATTTATGGTTGAACCATTTTCCTCAATTACAAAATCAACTTTTTGCTGGTTAGTTGAGGGAGTGAAAACGTTTTTCTTCAAGTTAATACTTGGATTTCTACTCCAACATAGTTTTTTTAATATCTTAGAAAAACTCGATTTGCCTGAGCCATTATTGCCATACACAACAGTTAAACCCTCACTGGAAAAATTTAAATGCCCTTGATTATATAAAGCACAAATGTTTACGGGATTACTAATGCTTATTATTTTAGGATAAACAGCTCCTGCAGTTGAAAGAGTTGGGATATGGGTGCTGTTTAAAGGAATTGGATTCAGTGTTATACCATTCTGGCCATTTTCTTTTTTTAGTAGTTGCACTAATTCATCAATATCATTTTGAGTTATTGAGGAACTGGATATTATTCGTCTTAATGCATCTTTAATATAGTTAGGTCTGTTTTGTGACCAATTTAATATTTCTTGGTAAATGGACATGGAATATAATTGTAATAGTTTCGGTTTTATAGGCGCTTGCAACTCATCGTTAACTCGACATATACAGGTTAACATTAAAGATGAACTATGATAAAATTAGTAAAAAGCACGAAAATTCCAATCACTGAATTACCTTGGAACTATCGATCTTAATCGTTTCGGTTTACAAGGATGAATTAGGTATATGAACTCTCTCCTGACAGTTCCCATAAAGCACCTACCTCTCAACCTAAACCCGACAGCACGGATACCGGCCTGTGGCTAATGCCTGCGCAGTATGAGTAATGGCGGGGCTTCAGCCTCCGAAGAGAGACAGACCTTCCGTTTTCCATAAAATAAGTTGAAAGTTATGAGTTGAAGGTTGAAAGTATCCCCGCGCTCATCCCGTACCATATTACTTACCAACCTTATTGATACTTGCGCTGCAAATTGTACTTTTGCAGAAAGTGCATGATGTGCAAAATTAGCACAGATTTCACATGTTTAATTTGCATTAATAAAACACCACCCCCATGAGTATCGGCCTTTCCGAACAAGAAATATTACGCCGTGAGGCATTGCTGGAGCTTCGTAAACTGGGCATTGAGCCCTACCCTGCCGAGGCGTACGAAGTAAATGTTACCGCTAAGGATATACACGATAATTACGAGCGGGATAAGACATCGTATAAGAACATCAGCTTTGCGGGCAGAATAATGACGCGCCGGATTATGGGCAGCGCCAGTTTTGCCGAGTTGCAGGACAGTACTGGTCGTATGCAGGTGTACTTGAAGCGCGATGATATTTGCCCGGGCGAGGACAAGACCTTATACAACACGGTGTTTAAGAAGCTGATGGATATTGGCGATTATGTGGGTGTGAAGGGCTATGTGTTTACTACGCAGACGGGCGAAATTTCTATCCACGTGAGCGAGATGACGCTGCTGGCTAAATCGCTGAAGCCGCTGCCGGTTGTGAAGCGTGATGATGAGGGCAATATTTATGATGGCTTTACGGATCCGGAGATGCGCTACCGTCAGCGGTATGTGGATTTGACGGTTAACCCGGATTTAAAACAGATTTTTATGAACCGCAGCAAGGTGATTAACACCATGCGGTCTTACTTTGATAACCAGGGCTGGATGGAGGTGGAAACACCGATTCTTCAGCCTATGCATGGCGGGGCGGCGGCGCGTCCGTTTGCTACGCACCACAATACGCTGGACATGCCTTTGTTTTTGCGCATCGCCAATGAACTTTACCTGAAACGCTTAATTGTTGCGGGTTTTGACGGGGTGTATGAGTTTGGCAAGATGTTCCGCAACGAGGGTATGGACCGCACGCATAACCCGGAGTACACCGCAATGGAAATCTACGTGGCTTACAAGGATTATGTGTGGATGATGGCCATGGTGGAGGAGTGTTTGGAGAAGGTGGCTGTGGCGATTCATGGTTCTTCTAAGGTACCGGTCGGCGAGCATGTGCTGGAATTTGCCGGTCCGTACGAGAAGCTGACGATGTTTGAGTCGATACAGAAATATACCGACATTGATGTTTCGGCCATGAATGAGGATGAGCTGCGTGAGGTTTGCAAGAACCTGAACATTGAAACGGACCCGAGCATGGGCAAGGGTAAATTAATTGATGAGATTTTTGGCGAGAAGGTGGAAGCAAACCTGATTCAGCCGACATATATTACTGATTACCCGGTAGAGATGACTCCGCTGGCGAAAAAGCACCGAAGCAAAGAGGGACTAGTAGAACGTTTCGAGCTGTTTGTGATGGGTAAAGAGATTGGTAACGCCTATTCTGAGCTGAATGATCCGATTGATCAGCGGGCGCGTTTGGAGGATCAATTGGTGTTGGCGGGCAGAGGTGATGATGAAGCGATGGCGATGGATGAGGATTTCCTTCGTGCGCTGGAATATGGTATGCCTCCTACGGCTGGTTTGGGGATTGGTATCGACAGGTTGGTGATGCTGATGACGAATCAGAGTACGATTCAGGAGGTGTTGTTCTTTCCGCAGATGAGGCCTGAGAAGAAAGCGAAGGTTGCTTCGGTGGAGGATTTTACGGAGATTGGGGTTCCGGCGGAGTGGGTTCCGGTGTTGATGAAGATGGGATTTAATAGTGTTGAGGAGTTGAAGGCGGGGAATCCGAATAAGGTGTTTAATGATTTGGGGGGGATGAGGAAGAAATTGAAATTAGAGATTGGGATACCGAGTAAGGAGGATGTGGATAAGTGGTTTAAATAACTATCCGATATGATTACCAGATGCCTGCGAGAACCGCGGGCATTTTTGTTATAGGTTGGGTCTGTGCGAGGAGGTGCTTTCGACCCGCTCATTGCCGCGGGAATGGCTAGTCCTTTTGGCTTGAGCCCAAAAGGACCAAAAACCCAAGGCAACAACGAAGCTTCAGCCGCACAGGGCAAAACTCCCGGCCCGCCGTTCTTGCCAGCCCAACGCGCGGGCATTCTCTTAGGTTGATGGGGCTGGATTAAACGACGCTTTACTGACTAGATGCAAAAACTGACCGAAAACCTGATGCGCTTTACTTTTACGGTAGAAGGACAACTACCCTAACAAAGGACAGACAACCCAAACATCTTTCCCGACGGCAACCGAAGCGCGAGCGATGGGATGAACAGAAATGCGGCTGAGCTTATTTCTGTTCTTGATTTTTTGGTACTTTTTTATCAAGAAAAAAGGACTAAGCCTGCCCGGCTATGAGGGCAAAAGGTACAACTACAAGGATCGCAATTAGATATGATGCATGTTGATGAAGATGGGATTTAATTCGGTGGAGGAGTTGAAGGCTGGGTATCCGAATAAGTCCCAAAGGGCCTCCTTTGGAGGTGTTTAATGATTTGGGGAATTGAGATTTAACTTAAATTATACGTAAAAACCTCCATTTCGCTCAAGTACTTCTACCTGATTTAATTAAAAACCACAAAATCTTTATCCCCCTGAAAAACAATGCCAAAACTCTTTTGGTTATTCGTTTGACTAATTCTCTCAACATTGTCTTTAAAACTTTCCTTAACAAAAGCTTAAAGCCTTGTAAATAATTATTTCACAACCCTTATTTATTTTTATATCGAGAAAACGTGTACGTATGAAATTGTCTACAATCGAGATTACTGAGAACGAGTACTTAATTAAGTTAAGTAAAGAAAATTTTGACCTTGCATTTATCAATCAATTGCTAAAAAGAATTCAATCGGAAGTGCTGTTTTCCTCTTTTAAGCATGTTGATCAGGATGACGACCTGAAGAGCCGCAATGGTGGAGCTGAGAGAGGATCTTATTACAGTCATTTAGACGAAAAATAAAAGCCCGGAAAAGGTTCCGGGCAAGAAAGTGATTATGCTCTTAACAAATCAGCAGAGATGCCTTATGAACATCCGCTGAATGTTTCGAAGGGCTCCACAGATGGAGCTGTGAATCCTATCTTCCTCTGAAGCCGCCTCCTCCGCCACCTCTTTGTATTACCGTTTTATCTAACTGACCCATTTGGCCTTGCATCATTTTAATCTGCTCGGCCAGGAGCTTGTTTTTATCTGCCTTTTTTGCTTCCTGTAAATACATGGTTGCCTCGCGCTTATTGCGCTTTGACATAGCAATACCCGCCAGACTAAGTTTTGCAAGGGCAATATTATGATCCATCGTCATGCCCATAGCAAGAGCCTTTTTGAAATACTTCTCTGACTGAAGCGGCGCTTTGCGCGACTCAATTAAGCCTATCAGCAAGTGGTAATAACCATGCTGTGCCTGAATAAGCTCTCTTTCATAATTCTTGATTTTTCTCAGCCACTCTTCTGCCTTATCCATATTCTCTTTTCGAAGGAAATATTGGGCGATCAGCATTTTTTCGTTAAAGAAGAAAGTAACCGCTACAATAAGCGCAAGCAATACTAAAAGTATCCCCCAGCCCCAATAGCCGAAGAAGAAGAGCGCAACTGCAGATCCGAAGAATGCAAAAGCTATTATTAACCGTATGAAATTTGGCATTATTTAAATCTTAAATTTGAGCAGCAAATATCCGCTTATTTAACCGCTTAACAAACAAAAACCGAAAAATATGGCAGTTCAATTAGAAGAATCGTGGAACAGGGTTTTGGGTGATGAGTTCGAAAAAGAGTACATGAAGAAATTAAAGGCTTTTCTGCTGAAGGAAAAGCAGGAAGGAAAGACTATTTACCCTCCCGGGAACTGCATTTTCAATGCCTTTACACATACTACTTTCGACAAAGTTAAAGCGGTTATTATCGGCCAGGACCCTTACCACGGACCCAATCAGGCGCACGGGCTGGCATTTTCGGTTCAGAAAGGAGTAGCCATTCCTCCTTCATTGCGAAACATTTATAAAGAACTGCAAACTGATATCCCCGGTTTTAAAATACCTGCGCACGGCGAGCTCACCAAATGGGCTGATGAGGGTGTATTATTGCTCAACGCCACTTTAACCGTGCGCGCCGGCGAAGCGGGTTCTCATCAGAAAAAGGGCTGGGAAGAATTTACGGACCAGGCAATTAAAGTTGTAGCGGAAAAAAAAGAAGGAATTGTGTTTTTACTTTGGGGGAGGTACGCGCAATCAAAAGCAGCTTTTATTGATGATAATAAGCATTATATTCTCAAAGCGCCCCACCCTTCGCCCCTGGCACAGGGCTTTATTGGGTGTAAACATTTTTCGAAGACAAATGACATCCTCGAGAAGGCTGGAAAAAAGAGAATTGACTGGCAGCTAGAGTAACCATTAAAACATCCGTACCAATACACAAACTGTATTTGTATCTTCATGAAAACGCTTTTTCAACTCTACTTAAGTTCGTACCGCGGTTTGACGAAGCCGGCCTGGATGCTCGCATTAATCATGCTCATCAACCGGAGCGGAGCTATGGTGATTCCGTTTCTGAGTGTGTATATGACGCAATCGCTTAAGTTCAGCCTTAAAGAAACCGGGATTGTACTTAGCTGCTTTGGAATAGGCGCCGTTTGCGGTTCGTGGCTGGGAGGTTGGCTGAGCGATAAAACCGGACATTTTAAGATCCAACTGCTTACCCTGGTAGCCTCTATACCTGTTTTCTGTTTATTGCCTGAACTTAAAACTCCTTTATTACTAGCCGTAGGTGTGTTCTTTTTAAGCCTGATTACCGAAACCTTTCGTCCGGCGAATTCTGTCGCCATTGCCTCGTATACTAAACATGAGCACGTCACAAAGGCCTTTTCACTAAACCGGATGGCAATGAACCTCGGCTTTTCAATCGGCCCTGCATTGGGTGGCTTCCTTGCTATTTTCTCATTTAGCTGGCTTTTTTATGGCAATGCTCTCACTGCAGCACTGGCAGCAATCGCCTTCTACTGGTTTTTCCATAAGCTTCCCGAGATAGAGGCAGTAAAGAAGAAAAACGCTGAAAGTTTTGATGAAAAGGGTAACATATCACCCTGGAAAGACGGCTACTTTATTATTTTCAGCGTTTTATCGGCCTTTTATGCGATATGCTTCTTCCAGCTTTTAAGTACTATCCCGGTTTTTTACCGGCAAATACATCACATGAGCGAATGGGAGATCGGATTAATCCTCGCCTACAGCGGACTCGTAGTTTTTTCGCTCGAAATGCCGCTAGTGCATGTGGCGGGAAGAAGGCTCAGTGGATCGGCTGTTATCATTCTCGGCACCCTCCTTTGCGGACTTTCATTCCTGATGCTCCTGCTGCCAGGCAAATACCTGGTCCTGTATACCTCAATGTTTGTGCTCTGCGTTTCTGAAATCCTTGCAATGCCCTTTATGGCTACAGTAGCTATCAAGCGCTCTTCATTCGCTAAGCGAGGTGCTTATATGGGTATGAGCTCTCTGGCCTTTTCCGTTTCGCACATTTTCGCGCCCTATTTTGGCACAACCGTTGCCGAAGCTTATGGCTTTCATACTCTTTGGATCTGCACCGGTATTTTAAGCGTTCTAACCGCCATTGGCTTTTGGGCTGTTATGAAGAGGTTGGATTAATCGGCTACTTCTTACCCCGAGATCTCAGCCGATCTCAGTTTCTCCAGTTCCTCCATATCTTCCGGAGACAGAGCAATTGCTCCTGCGGCAAAGTTTTCCTCCAGGTGCTCGACTTTAGATGTGCCTGGAATTAACAGAATATTAGGGGCATGATGAAGCAACCAGCTTAAAGCAATCTGATGTGGGGTTGCATAGTATCTCTCACCGATCTCAGTTAAAGTATCCAGCGCCTTTACATTTCCTCCGCCCAGAGGATACCATGGGATGAAAGCTATATCGTTTTCCCGGCAATACTCCAGTTCTGGCTCGTACTTACGGTTTTCAACGCTATACATATTCTGAACCGATACTACTTTTACAAACTCCTCTGCTTTGGTGATCTGCTCGACGGTAACTTCCGAAAGGCCAATGTGCTTAATTAAGCCTTCCTCCTGCGCCTGCTGCAGAAACTCCAGAGACCGTTCGAACGGAACTTCCGGGTCAACACGATGCAATTGGTAAAGATCGATCCGGCTAAGTCTCAATCGTTCAAGACTACCTTCTAAAGCTTCTTTCAAATGTTTCGGATCGGAATTGATAGGCCATTCATTAGGGCCGGTTCTTAACAAGCCGCCCTTGGTACCTATTACTAACCCTTCCGGATACGGATGAAGAACCTCGGCTATCAGCTCTTCAGAAACATTGGGGCCATAACTGTCGGCAGTATCAATAAAATCGATTCCTAGTTCAACCACACGTTCCAAAACACGTATAGCCTCGGCCCTGTCTTGCGGCGGTCCCCAAATGCCCGGACCAGTGATCCGCATTGCCCCGAATCCCATTCTATTGATGGTAAGATCCCCCCCGAGGGGGAATGTTGTTTGATATTTTACTTCAGTCATCTCGATCGCTTTTTAGGTTTAACAGTCTGCTTCCAATCTCGTTTTTATATAATTACTTTGCTGCGTTAAACTTTTGTCAATTTCTGTATGTTAAGCAGCAATGCCAGAGGAAACTTTTAGAGAGCGGGTTTACACCATCATCTTTCATTCGGATACCCCCGGAGGCAGACGGTTTGATGTCATCCTGTTGTGGCTTATTCTTCTGAGCATGCTTTCCGTTTTCCTGGAAAGTGTTGCGTCGGTGAGGAAAGAATATTATCCAATTATTACCGCTGCAGAATGGCTCTTTACCATCGTTTTCACTATCGAATACATTCTACGGCTGTATAGTTATCCGCGCAGATTTAAGTACTTCTTCAGCTTTTACGGCATAATAGACCTTTTAGCGATTATACCGGGCTACCTTGGGCTTCTAATTCCTAACTTACAGTATCTTCTGGTGATCAGAGCTCTCCGCCTGCTTCGGGTTTTCAGGATCTTAAAACTTACACGCTACCTGAACGAAGGCGATGTGTTAAAGCAGGCTTTGAAAGCCAGCATGTACAAGATTGTGGTATTTCTGGCTACGGTCGTTACACTGGTAACTATAGTTGGCACGATGATGTATGTGATTGAAGGTGAAAAAAATGGCTTTACCAGCATTCCTACTTCAATTTATTGGGCCGTAGTGACCATCACTACTGTAGGATATGGCGATATTTCGCCCGAAACATCCCTGGGACAGTTCCTGGCCGGAGTATTAATGATCATAGGTTATGGCATCATTGCAGTTCCTACCGGGATAGTATCTGCCGAGATGACAAAGGCCTCACAGGTAGCTTTAAAGCCTTGCCCGAAATGTAATAACCTGGTATCTCCCGCCCAGGCGCGCTTTTGTTCCAATTGCGGAGAACCGATTTCCTCCTCTCAGCCGTCCGCTTAATAGTCGCGGGGAAGCACCGGCTCATGTTTGCTGGTGGAGAGGATCATCATGGTTTGGAAAGTTTTGATTACGCTTATCTTACTAATTTTCTCCATAATCAATCTTTCATACGCCTTGATGTCTTTTACATAGATCTTAAGGATAAAATCACATCCGCTGGTTACATGATGACATTCTGTAACCTCTTTAATTTGTTTCACCTCTTCTACAAAGGTTTCAATGGCATTATCACGATGAAAGTCCAGCTGAATTTGTATAAACGTTTTTATGCCAAGCCCCAAAAGCTCTTCATCGACAATGGCATGATAGCTTTTTATCAGGCCGGCATTCTCCAGCTTGCGCACACGCTCCAGGGTTGGGGCGGGCGACAGTCCTATTTCATGTGAAAGCTGTAAATTAGTTACCCTTCCGTTTTCCTGGAGTAACTTCAGAATTTGCAGATCTATTTTATCAGGTTCGAATGCCATAAGAGTTTATTGCTCCAAATTAAAACAATTTCTTTGTAAAATTATTTTTAGACTAACCTAATTTAATTATTAGATTTACAAAACATAGTAAGGTGATGGCAGAAAGCAAATATAACGAGTCCTTAGAAGAAGTTCACTCTACCGTTGGAACCGCAGGAAAAAGGGGATGGAGGAAGCTTTTAGCCTTTGTGGGGCCGGCTTATCTGGTAAGTGTTGGGTACATGGATCCGGGTAACTGGGCAACCGATATTGCCGGCGGAAGCCAGTTTGGCTATAGACTACTCTGGATTCTGTTAATGTCAAACCTCATCGCTTTGTTGCTCCAGTCGCTAAGCGCACGACTGGGTATTGTGAAGGGTCTTGACCTGGCACAAGCATCACGAAATGCCTATCCCTCCTGGGTTAACTACCCCTTATACGTCTTAGCACAAATTGCAATCATTGCGTGCGACCTGGCAGAAATCATCGGAATGGCTATCGGGCTTAACTTACTTTTTGACCTGCCCCTGATCTGGGGTATTTCGATCACTGTTCTGGATACCTTCCTGCTTCTCTTTCTTATGAATAAGGGAATGCGGATGATGGAGGTGTTTATCGTTTCGATGGTATTTATAGTGGGGGTTTCTTTTTTGGCAGAAATGTTAATTGTTCAACCGGCATTTAATGAGGTGGTTAGGGGACTGAAACCCTCTGCCTTAAGTGGTAACGCGCTGTATATTGCAATCGGAATCATTGGAGCTACCGTTATGCCCCATAATCTGTATCTCCACTCATCTCTGGTTCAAACCCGCAAGATCGAAAAAAACCGAAAGGGAATACTGGAGGCTCTGAAATTTAACCTGATAGACACTACGATAGCTCTTAACCTGGCTTTCCTTGTCAATGCATCTATTCTTATTCTGGCCGCAACCGCTTTTTATAAAAACGGCTTTTTTGAGGTAGCGGAGATCCAGGATGCATATAAATTATTAGAAGACATTTTTGGCTCTCTGGCTCCTACCCTGTTCGCCATCGCGTTAATTGCTTCCGGCCAAAGCTCGACCATTACGGGTACCCTTGCTGGACAAATCGTAATGGAAGGACACCTAAATTTGCGAATTGCACCCTGGTTGCGTCGTTTAATTACACGCTTACTGGCCATTACTCCTGCATTCTTTACCATCCTTTATTTTGGTGAAGATGCGCTTGGGGAATTGCTGGTATTGAGCCAGGTTGTGTTAAGTCTGCAGTTGGGTTTTGCTATTATACCCCTTATTCATTTTACTTCTGACAAGAAACTGATGAGCGAATTTGCCATAAAACCATGGGTAAAAATACTCGCCTGGATCAGCGCCTTAATCATTGTGGGACTGAATGTAAAACTGGTTTATGAAGAAGTATACAGCTGGCTATCGAGCACCTCAAACGCCTGGTGGATTTATGTTTTTGTTTTTCCGGTTATCCTCGCTGTAGGAATACTACTTCTTTATGTTCTGATATCGCCCTTTGTTAAACACTCCGAACATAAGCACTCTAATCTTCCGCACGGCGAAGCCTTGTCGATCGGAGAAGTAGGAGACGTAGCTTACGGTAATATTGGCATCCCTGTAGATTTTTCAGACAATGACAGAAACACGATCAGACATGCCCTAATCCAGGGTGGCAAAGATGCTCAATACTACCTGATCCATATTGTAGAGACGGCAGGAGCCCGCTATCACGGCGACAAAGTGCTGGATTATGAAACCCAAAGCGACACCGATAATCTGGAGAAATACAAGGTAAATCTTATAGAGCTCGGCTATCACGCAAACATCTTAATCGGCTACGGAAGCGCTCCGGGAGCTATTGCCTCGATAACCAAAAAACACAATCTTGATCTCCTGGTAATGGGAGCTCATGGCCATAAAGGGATAAGCGACTGGATCTTTGGAACAACGCTGGACTCGGTACGGCATAAGGTGAAAATCCCGGTGTTGATAATCCGCTAACCGCCGTTACTTCTTAATAGTATACCTAAGCCCGAAAAAGCCTCTTATACCCTGATTTGGAGCATATATGTAAGTCGGATCGAAGGTCAGAGCATAAGGATTGGAAGAGGTCTGCCTCACCTGACCGGATGAATCATATTCGACCTGACGATCAAACGGATCATTCGCTCTCGCGATTAAGAAAGGGTTCCTTTTATTCGGAGTCCAGTTAAGGAGGTTTTTTACACCTCCGTATAATTCTAATCCCTTAAGTCCCGAAAAGGTAAACTGTATGTTTTGAATACTCCAAACCGGAGACCTTCTTTCTCGGGGATCCAGGTCGCCCAGATAAGGCAGATCCATCGGGCCATAAACATTTCCGGTATAGTCTACCGCCAGATCCAGCTTTTTTAAAGGGAAGGAAACCGACCACGTCCCCATCCAGGATTCGGTCAATAACTGTTTATCTTTTATCCCGGTCTCTTTGCTGTATACATCCATAAGAGTAGCGCCAAGCATAAATTTCAATCCGTTGGAATATGCCAGATCTATATTGGCGCTTAGTCCTTTCGAAATGGCAAAACCTCTCAGGTTATCGTATATTATTGCGTCAGGGTCAGTTTCATAGTCGGCAATAATGCGGTTATTAAAGCGCGTTAGCCAGGCGGTGGCATCGAACGTAAGTGACGTATTATTAGCGGTATATCTTTTCGTTAAAAAATTTAAGTTCACATTATAACTTTTCTCAGGTTTTAATTCCTCGGCTACTATCACATCTCTAGCGCCGGTGAGCGCTGCATGATCTTCTGTAAACAGATTGACTACCCTGAACCCGGTACCAGCATTAAGACGAAGCACGGAATTTTCTGCCGGCTTCCATTTATAGGCAAATCGTGGCGTCAGTATATTTCCATGGTTCGAATTATAATCATATCGCATGCCTAGTAAAACGTTATGTTTTTCATGGAGAGTGATCTCATCCTGAAGGAAAATCCCGGGCAACCATATATTATCGGGCTGCTTAGCAGTTGCAATGGTATTGTCGTTGTAATAAGTGTACCTGTTGGCTATCCCTGCTAATAAATCGTGCTGTTTTATTTTCTTATCCCAGGTTAACTGGGTAAAAGCTATATGCTGAGTTGCATTAAAGAGTGTGGTGCCATACACAGAGTTTTGCTTATGGTGGTTGTATGAAAATGAAAACATCATTTTTTCTTTTACCGGAAGCTGGTAAGATCCTAAAAACTCCAGCCGGTTGGTATATATACTTTCACCGTACTTGATATCTCCTCCCCTAAAGTTCTTCGTCCAGTCCATTTCCCCGCCCCAGCGATCTTCATAGAAATAACGTGCTGCCAAAGAGAACAAACGGTCCTCCTTTCGGCTGAACTGCCACTTTTGAAACAGGGATGCACGATGCTGTAACGTCACGTCAGTAAAATTATCGCCGTTCTTGTCGACAGGATTCTGATAGTTAAAATAGTTAAAGCCTGTAAGGATCGAGGCCTTACCCGCTTTAAGCTTAAAGCCAATATCGGTATTCACCTCTCCCCAGTTGGTAGAAAACACGTCGGCGGTAAAAACGGGGGCACTGCCTGGCGATTTAGTGATGATATTAATCAGGCCACCTACCGCTTCAGATCCATATAAAGATGATGCAGGGCCTTTAACAATCTCCACCCGGTCAATTAATGAATTCGGAATTCCTGATAAACCATAAACCGTCGACAAACTGCTTACAATGGGCATCCCGTCGATCAGCACCATGGTGTAAGGGCCCTCAAGACCATTAATATGAATATCGCCGGTATTACAGACGTTGCAGTTGAGCTGTGGCCTTACACCATTCACATTCTGTAAAGCGTCGAATATAGAGGGCGTAGGGTTCTTATGAAAAAATGTATGATTGTAGATTTCGACGGGAACCGCGCTTTCGAGCCTGCTCACTTCCTTGAGCGTACCCGTGATCACTACTTCCTTTAATCGGGACACTTCCTGTTTTAGCTCAAAATCGGCCGTTTTTACAGAATCTGTTTCGAATACTTCTATTGATTTAAATAGTGGACTGTAAGAAACAGCTGTAACCCGAAAAATATATTTCCCGGGCTTGATCTGATCGAACCTGTAAATGCCGACGCTGTCGGTAGAGGCAGATACATTCAGCTCGGCGATTTTGACGGTTGCGAAAGGAACCGGTATGCCCTGATCTGATACCACACCTGTAATTATTTGTGAAAACAAGGAACCTGACCATAACATTAAGCTCCATAATCCAATAAAGTTCTTCATGTCTTACAATCTAAATAAGAATAGCAAAACTAATTATTTAGATTAACCTAACAATTTTAATTTTGTTTTTTTATTTACTTTTATCCGAATGTTATCCTTTACAGAAGAGAATTATTTGAAAGCACTGCTTCATTTGACAATGGAGTTTGAAGATAAAGTGGAGGCTGGAACAAATGAGCTTGCTTTTTATCTTGGAGTAAAGCCCGCCACCGCCACGGACATGCTTAAAAAACTCAAAGAGAAAAAGCTTATCCAATACGAGAAATATGGGAAAATTTCACTTTCGGAAACCGGGAGGAAGAAAGCGATAGAAATATTAAGGAAACACCGGTTATGGGAAACCTTTCTTTACGAGAAACTGGAGTTCACCTGGGATGAGGTGCACGAGGTAGCCGAACAACTGGAGCACATTCATTCTCCAAAACTGGTGGATAAGCTTGATAAATTTTTAGGGTATCCCGAAGTTGATCCACATGGAGATAGCATACCAAATGCTAAAGGAGAATTAAAACAATCTTTCAAGAAAACGCTTTCAGAAGTAGAAACAGGTACGAGTTGCAAAATGGTGGCAGTAAAAGACAATACCGCTGCATTTTTACAATATGTTAGTAAGTTAAACCTGCGAATTGACACCACTATACAAGTATTGTCGCGGCAGGATTATGATGGCTCTATGGAGTTACTAATTAGCGGCAGCAAAATTATGGTGTCGCAAAAATTTGCAGAGAATATTCTGATTGTCTGATTCTTTGCCTTACAAAAATGAAGAACGATTTAAACATTAAAAATAAAAAAGCCTATTTCGAGTATCATATACTAGAAAATTTCACAGCCGGGCTGCAACTACTTGGAACCGAAATTAAGTCGATACGGGAAGGCAAAGTGAATATCAATGATGCTTTCTGCACCTTTTTAAACGACAGGCTTTACGTGAGGAATATGCACATCGCAGAATATTCGCACGGTTCATTTTATAATCATGAACAAAAACGCGACAGGGCATTGCTGCTCAATAAGAAGGAGCTCCGCAAACTGAGAGAAAAGGGAGAAGAAAAAGGCTTCACCATTATCCCTTTGCGCCTTTTCATCAGCGACCGCGGCTTTGCAAAACTTGAAATTGGACTGGCCCAGGGTAAGAAGTTATTCGATAAAAGAGACACTATTAAAGACCGTGAAAGTAAAATTGAATTAAGCCGGATATTGAAAAGCTAAGTTTTTAATTTTGAGTTTCGCTTTTGAGTTTTGACTTTTCACTTTTGACTTTATAGCTCCCTCACCACGCCTTGTCCCCCACCAGCGGCACAAAGCGAAACGTGTCGAGCTCAATTTTCTCGTAATCATGTTCATTTACGCGCAGTACGGTGATCATTTTTTGAGACTTTTCATCCCCTACCGGGATAACGCAAATACCACCAATTTTTAGTTGCTTCAGTAAATCTTCAGGTACAAAGGGAGCGCCTGCGGTAACTAATATTTTGTCGTAAGGCGCATGCTGAGGAATTCCGCGAGAGCCGTCTCCTAAAAAAAATTCGGCTTTATAATTCATTTTATTAAGAAACAGTTTCGCTCTTTCATAAAGTTTCTCCTGCCGCTCGATGGTATAAACTTGTGCCTTTAGCTCAAGAAGCACGCAGGTTTGGTAACCAGAGCCCGTTCCGATTTCAAGAACCTTTTCCCCTGGTGAGATATGAAGCAATTGGGTTTGATAAGCTACTGTATATGGCTGCGAAATGGTTTGCCCTTCTCCTATCGGGAAAGCTATGTCCCTATAGGCCTGGTTCCAGAAAGTTTCGTCGAAGAAATAATGGCGCGGCACTTTTTCTATGGCTTTTAACACATCTTCAGATTCGATTTTCCTCTCATCTCTCAGAAATGAAACCAGCTTTTTGCGAGCTCCCCTCTCCCGGTAATTATCTATAAATTTATACGCCATTCTTTTGCAAAAATACGCTTTGAAAACAAATCAGAGGGCAAACCAAAATATAAATTTGAACTTTATTGATAGACTATTAAATTAAATCGATAATAAAATTTGCTACTTTTACGGTATGATTGATTCAGGTTTAAAAGGGATATTTATAGCTATAGCTTTCTTCTTTTCGATTACTGCAGCAGCTCAAATAACCAGGATTGACACCGTCACTGCTACCGATGTCAACTTAAAACCCTCTCAATTTAGGACTCAAAGGCTATATATGTATACCATCGGCCTTAAGGTATACAGTCTTGAAGAGTTTCCGAAAATCCTGAACCAGACGAATCCTAACGATCTTCAGAACACGGTTCTAAACGGTTTATTTGTAAAGTTGAATGACAATCAGATCAGCTACCGCCTGTCGGCGAACTACTACCGTAAAAACATTTCGTTCAAAAATGAATGCGAAGACTGCGAAGAAGCAAACGGAAGGTTAAAAGATTTTTCTACCCGGATAGGATTTGAGAAGAACTTTATTTACGGAGCAGTACAACCCTATCTTGCTTTCGATATTGGTTATAGAAGAAACTCGTTTAAAGGTGATGTTAAAAACGCATCTTCTCTCGACTATACCAACCCTTACGAGGTTTCTACGCTCAAAAACGGATTCTCTATGTCACCCAACTTTGGTTTAAAAGTTAGCCCAATAAGCCATATTACGATAGCAGTGGAAACAGGAATTACTCTGCTGTATAGTTACGAGAAGCAGGAAAGGGTTTATAATGACGCGGGCCGAACCAGAACCTTCAGCCAGTTTAACAAATGGGAGTTTTTACTTCGCCCGGTCAGCATGTTATCGCTGCAGTATAATTTTGGTTTTACCTATTAATACGGATCCACGTCTACCTGGACAAAAGCCCCTTTATTTAACTTGTTCGTTTCCATGGCAGATAAAACGTCGGCAAGGAAGTTCTTTACTTTCGCGATAGAGATACCGTTGCGCTCCACTTTAATATAAATAGTCTTGATGTAATAGTTTCTGATTCTGCTAACCATGGGCTCTTCCGGACCGAGTACCCGCTTTCCCAACGTCGATTTAAGATCTATAGAAAGACGATAGGCAATATCCGACAACAACATAGGATCTTTGTGTTTTATGTCCAGACGGATCAAGCGGTAAAGAGGCGGATATAGAAATGTCTTCCGCTCGGCAACCTCACGATTAAACAGGCCCTCAAAATCATTTTTTATCACCTGTTCAATTACACGATGCGAAGGGTTGTAAGTTTGAATGATCACCTTTCCGATCTTATCCCGCCTCCCTGCCCGGCCTGCAACCTGCGACAGCATCTGAAAGCTTCGCTCGTATGCTCTAAAATCAGGGTAATTGAGCATACTATCGGCACTTATGATACCTATTACGGTTACATTACCAAAGTCGAGCCCCTTTGCTACCATCTGCGTGCCAACCAGCACATCGATTTTTGCATCTTCAAAGTCGGCTATTAATTTTTGAAAGCTGTTTTTAGAACGCGTGGTGTCCAGATCCATACGGGCTATTCGGGCCTCGGGAATAATAAACTGTAAATCTTCCTCAATCTTCTCGGTGCCAAAGCCCTTCTGTTCAATATGCGTTGAGCCACATGCCGGACATCTGGCGATCGTCTCCTGTTTATATCCGCAATAATGGCAATGCAATTTCCCCGAGCTTTTATGATAGGTTAAACTCACATCACAATTAATGCATTTGGGCAGGTATCCGCAGGTGCGGCAAAGCAAAATGGGCGTGTAACCTCTCCTGTTCTGAAATAAAATAACCTGCTCCTTATTCTCAAGGGCGAGCTTTATTTCCGCCAGCAAGACACTTGTAAAATTAGACTGGATTGTTTTTTTGTTCGTTTCGTCGGTAATGCTCACTACTTCAATCTGTGGTAGTTTAGACGCACCAAACCGTTCAACCAGTTCTGCCAATCCGTATTTATCCGTTTGCACGTTATAATAGCTCTCTAGCGAAGGAGTTGCAGAACCAAGCAAGACTTTCGCCTTATGCACCCGGGCAAGATAAATTGCTGTATCCCGGGCATGGTAGCGAGGCGCGGGATCGAATTGTTTATATGAAGCTTCGTGTTCTTCGTCTACAATAATTAATCCCAAATTTGAGAAGGGCAGGAAAACCGACGACCGCGCGCCAAGCACAATATCATACTCGTTCTTCAGCACCTTGTTCCACACTTCGGCGCGCTCATTATCGCTGAAACGCGAGTGATAAATTCCGATTTTTGATCCGAAATAGCGCCGGAGCCGCTCAATCATCTGAGCTGTTAAAGCAATCTCAGGCAATAGATACAGAACCTGCCTTCCTTTAAGTACAGCCTCCTCTATTAGTTTAATGTATAGTTGTGTTTTTCCCGACGATGTTATGCCATGAAGCAACACCACATCCCTACTGGCAAACTGCTTCTCAATTTCCGTAAAGGCCTTTTTCTGTGGGTCACTCAGTTCGTAAGTGTTATCAGCTTCCTGTTCGCCGGTCGTTAAACGGCTCACCACTTTATCTTCCTGAACAAATATCTCCTTATCCAGGAGCGTTTTCAAAGCAGAGGCGCCACATCCCGATTCCTCCAGCAATACACTTTTCAAAACCTCCCGACCGTCTTTACTTAATTTAATATACGCAAGTAATGCGTCAAGCTGTTTTGGAGCCCTTTCAAGCACCTGAAAAAGAGCTTTGCGATTTTCTGCCTCCAGGTAAAGTGGATTCAACAATATATAGGCCTTCTTACGGGGTTTATATCTGTCGGATATTTCTTCTGATATATGTATAACTCCCTTTTCGAACAAGCCTTTCAGGAGAGGGAATACTGTTTTTTGCCCCAGCAAATTAGCGATATCACTAATCTTTAACTCCGGCTGCAATTCCAGCGCTTCAATGATCAAAAACTCCTTGTCGTTCAACAACGATTTATCATATCCAGCCTCTTGTAGCAGGATTATCCGGGTTTCACTGGCAAGTTTCAATGCAGCCGGCAGAGCAGCCTGCATTACTTCCCCAATATAGCACATGTAATACTCAGCGATCCACTGCCATACCTGCAATTGCCTGGCATTTACAATTGCCTCATCATCAAGCACCTCAATAATATATTTAGCTTCATAAAGCAAAGGTGGCTCCTCTGTGATTTTTAAGATTATCGCAGTATAAATACGGCTTTTACCGAATTGAACAATCACACGTTTCCCTATCGCAAGGCTTTCATTCAGGGTGTGAGGGACTCTGTATGTATATGTTTTAGGGATAGACAGAGGAAGAATTACTTCGACAAAAAAGGTTTGCCTGCCGCCTGCGCCCTCATTAAATTCAAGCATTTATTTATTCTTTAGAGCAGCAAAAAGCAGAAACAACCAGCCTAAAATCAACAAGAGCCCACCAAGCGGGGTAACCGGGCCCAGAAATGAAAAGTTTATTTTACTGAGTTCTGTGGTAGACAAAAGATAAATAGACCCGGAAAAGATGAGCATACCCAAGGTAAACGACCAATAGGCAAAACGAATGGAACGGCTTCTGTATTTCGAAAAATTAGACAAGAAAAGCAAGGCCAGAGTATGATAAAACTGATAACTAACCGCTGTCTTCCAGGACTCAAGGCTGGAAGGCGAAAGGCTTTCTTTCAAAGCGTGCGCTCCAAAAGCACCTAAAATTACCGCACTTAATCCAAAAATTGAAGCTGTAATTATGATTTGCCTATTCATAACATAACATGATTTGCTAATTTAATAATAGTGTTAAGATTTCTTACTGTTAAAAGAGTTAATTTTGTATTGACTGATGAGGAATATAATCATACTGTGTACAATTTTGATATTCGCTATTGCAGCCCTTGCAGCGAAATACTTTTCAGTTCTGGCCGGAAGAGGAGACAACATCACAAAGGTGCTAAATTATATTCCCGCTGACGCAGCCCTGGTACTTCAATTCAACAATGACCAATCATTTTATGAAATTTTTAAAGACTATAAACCTTTCAATGCCATTATCGGCAAACACAGGGCAGCCGAAATCAGCCGTCTGAAGGATTTACTTAATACACCCACCCTATCCGAAAATACTTCCGACACCAAAGTCTTTCTTTCTTTCCATCACGGAAAAGACTCCCTGGAATTTCTTTATAGTATGAATCTTGGGAAAGAACTTTCCACAGAAAACATACAAGAAGTGGTGTCGGACATACCGAATCTTACTATAAAAGCGCTTTATAACGACGTTTATGCGCTTCAGTTCAGCTCCTTCAAAAAGCCGCTTTATCTCCTTTTAAGGCAGGGAATAGCCATTGCCAGCTTTTCAGAAGATCTGGTGAAAAAATGCATTGACCCTCAGGCGGCCCACTTGAGCAACGAGGCTGTAGAAGAAATTCACAAAATCAGCACTAAGAATTTTAATTCCCCCGTAAACCTATTTATCAATCATCCGGTTGTGTCCCCCTTCCTAAAGCATTTCGCTCTTGGGAAAGCACAAGGCAACTCTGCGCTTCTCGCTAACTTGAAAGGCTCGTCGGCATTAAGTATGAACTTCAAAAGCGACGCAGTAATGTTTAATGGCATAAGCTCAGTAGACTCTTTAGAACTAAACTACCTCAACCTTTTTCTCCATCAAAAATCTGCTCCGAACACCATAAAGAAGATCCTCCCTGAAAATACGTCCACCTTCTTAGCCTTCGGCTTATCAGATGTTAAACGGTTTCATAACGACCTAAAAGCCTATTTCAAAAAGCGAAACGAATTACAAAAGCTGGAAGAACAAATTACAAGTATAAAAACCACAACAGGCGTCGACCTTAACAGAGATCTTAAGCCCCTGCTTGATAAAGAGTTTGTATCGGTTGAGAATTCGTACGGCGAAGCATTTGCAATAATTAAAGTTACTAATGGCAGAGATGTAAACTTTAAACTACAATTAATAAGCCGACAAGTAAATGAGTTTGTAAGCCAGGTAAATCACAGCCACATCTTTTATTACTACTTTGGCGAGCCACTAAAGAAATTTCCAAGACCTTATTTCGGAGTTGCCGACAATTACCTCATCATCGCGAACATGCCGGGCATTATCACAAACTTTTTGTCGGTTTATGAAAGCGAGCGCTTTTTGCATCAAACGGAAGATTTTAAACGTCATGACCAATTGGTGGCAAACCAGAGCAATATTTTTTATTTTCTGAACGTAAAGAGATCCTCCAGATTGGTTAGAACTCATCTAAAACCTGGCTATGCCGAATTGCTAGATAAGGAGGATTCAGAACTGAAGCAGTTCAACGGGCTTTCTTACCAATGGACCTCTGACGGGGGACATTTTTTTACTAATTTTTATCTAAGCTACAACCCTACCGACAGTATTGCGTTAAACAATTAAATTGCCGTTCACCTGTCTGATGAAGAACTACTTTCTATCGCTTTGCTTTTTGTTTTTAGTCACCACTACTGGCTTTTCACAGTTTAGCTTGTACAACACCCGTACCTTGTACGACTCATTTGAAAATCCAGCCCAAAAGGCCTTTTACGCCGATACCAGTCGCACCTACGCCTTCAATTTTTTCATCCCCAATTTTTCGGTGAATGCCACCATCCTGGGTCCGGCTCAAACAACTTTTAAAAGTCTTCTCTTTGGCGGAAAGTTTAACACCAGTGATCTCGAGCTCGGGAGCAACGCTGAAATGAACAAGATCTACTTCAATGAAAATGCTTACCTGGCCATGTTTAAGATTTTTAAGGGAGCGAAGTTCAATCAGGAAATTGGCTTCGCCTGGCAAATACGCTCGTATGGGAACGTGGCGGTAAGCAACGAAACACTGGCGCTTTTTAACAATTACAATCTTCTTTCACAATCTGCCGACAACCGGTTCAATAATTCGGGGACGGCGACCTCCTATCATCAGTTTGCTTTTACTTTTCGTGAAGATTATAACAAAAGGCTTGGACTAGGAATAAAACTCAGCTATTTAAGTGGGATTGCACATAGTAAACTACAAATGGAAGAATCTTCACTGGCGTTCAATGAAACCGACAAAACTTACGCAATGGCGCTAAGGGGAACTCTCCGATCAAACTTCCTATTGGATGACCCCGACAAAACCTTGATCGTTCCGGGTTTCAAAAATCCGGGGGCGGCACTAAGCCTGAGTGCCAATTACAAACTCAAACGCGGCTTTACCTTGCTGGCAAATGTTAAAGACCTGGGATTTATCTATTGGAGCAAAACTCCCTATAAATTTACGATCGACAAGACCGTACAATTTACGCAAGGCGAAAAGCAATCGTCGATAAATAGCAAATTGAAAAAAGATTTTTTTAAGAATCCCGATTCGTCGAAATTTAAAACGCCTATCAATAGCCGCGTTGAATTGCTCGTCAACAAGGACTTAGGCTCATATCAGCCAAACTTGCTTATCTCAAAAAACCTGTTCGAAAAAGGAGGCGATATCGCTTTAATTAATACCTATCGGCACAGAGCACTGAACCTAAGCTTGTCTACAGCATATAACCTCCACAACTACTTTCAGGTTGGCGGACAGTTTATGTTAAAGTCGCCCAATGCCGAATTCTTTATCGGAAGTGATCAGATTTTCGAAAACTATTATACGGCTAAAGGAGTACTTACTTCGGATGAAAAGATCGGAAAGGGAAAAACAGCAGCTTCGGTCTATTTCGGATTTGCTATTAAGTATGGTGACCCAAAACAAAGGAGGCAAAACACAAACTTCATTCCGGTGGATGACAGGGATTTTAAAGAAGGATTCTTTAAACGACTATATAAAAGGATCTTTAAAAGAAAGCGATTTGAAGGTCAGAGAGAATAGCTATTTGAGGGGTTTGGGTTGAGTAACTAAAAAATCCTTCAGGTAAAAAGGTTCAAAATAAGCCACATCCTCAAACTTCCCTTCGCTAAATTTTTCGTACGCCAGGCTGGTAAAATCTTTTGCGGAGTTAAGAAAATCTGCCGAGAAACGTGCATTAGGGCTTCCGGCTAAAACATCGCTGCATTTCATCGCTCCATCACCAAAAAATATAATTTCCTGATTTTCCAGCAGACCGGAAAAAGATTCAGCATCGATAATCCGTGCAGCAACCGGCAAAATCTCTTCCAATTGCTGGTTATATATAGCGGTGTATACTTCCATTCTGCGGGCATCAATCATAGGGCAAAAAAATGCAGCATCACTCACATTCAAGCCTTTAAAGCCATTTGCCATTGCCTGGAGGGTATTTATCGCTATCAGCGGAATATCCAGCGCATAACACAAACCCTTGGCTGTAGAAACACCTATACGCAAGCCTGTGTACGAGCCAGGACCCATGCTCACGGCAACAGCAGTCAAATCTTCCATCTTCTTTCCGGCCACATTCATTACCTCAGAAATTAAAAGGGTGAGATTGCCCGCATGGGCGTTTCGCTCGTTTAACTCTCTTAGTGCTATCGTATGGCCATTAAAAGCAAGGGCCACCGAGCAGGAAGATGTGGAAGTTTCTAGTTGAAGAATAAGTGCCATTTTCAGAAGCCAAAGATGCAAATAAAACGGTAAAAGCCATCAAGGAACAGGATCATGCCCGTGCCCTCCCCATGGATGACACCGGCCAATTCGCTTTATAGTGAGCCATAAGCCTTTAAAAGGGCCATGCCTTTTTATCGCCTCCATTCCGTATTGAGAACATGTAGGTGTAAACCTGCAGGAGGCTCCCAACAGCGGAGAAAGCAAATACTGATATAGCTTGATTAAAAACAGGAATATCGCAGAAAGAAGATCCTTAAACAGCTTAATTGGATTCATTGGAGTACGAATCTGTTAGTTTTTTTAACGCCTGCTTTAACTTCTTCTCTATAAAGGGATATTCGGCTATATCTTTTCCGATATAATGAATACTAAAGATCAGATTCAATTGCTTTTCACCCAGAAAAGAATATAAATATTCGGCTTTATTCAATCGGTAAGCTTCTCTTATTCTGCGCTTTATCAAATTCCTATCCACAGCATGCCTGAAGTTTCGTTTGGAAACAGCAATTACAACCTGGGCGGGAAATTTAACAGTTAAGGTTTCGGGAGCCGAAACAATGCGAAAGGGGTAAACTAAAAAAGAAGAACCATTACTGAAGAGCTTAGCTAAAAGCTTCTTACTACATAACCGTTCTTCTTTTTTGAATGTGTTCATTTTGATTGCTATAACCTATGTGCAGATTTGATCTGCAGATTCCGCCGTAACGGACAGGACTGCAATCAAAAATTATGATTTATGACGACGCTCGTCAGAAACGCTCAATCTTTTTCTGCCTTTTGCTCTACGAGACGCTAATACTCTTCTACCGTTAGCAGTACTCATACGCTCTCTGAATCCGTGCTTATTTCTTCTTTTTCTTTGAGAAGGCTGGAATGTTCTTTTCATGACTTATATAAAACTATAAATTGTAGCTCTTAAAAACAAGAGTGCAAATGTAGGAGGATTTTTCCTGAAATCAAATTTAAATTTAAGATTTGTGAAAAGATACTGTGTTCGTGTTTTCACCGTAGCACCATATTCATTCATACACGTGCGAGCCTGCCCGATACCCAGTCCATCAAGGGCTTTTTGATGCACACGGATAATCCCGGGTTTGAACTCATTTATCTGATCGTTATATTCTGAAGCCTTCTCAAATCAAATGAATCATTTGACATCTTTAAAAATATCCGCAACAATTATTATCTCATCTATGTTGCAATTTGGACACTCATACAGAGTGTTATTAAAATCTATCTATGTTTTATCATATTCAAAGTCTAATTAATCCCATTGTGGAAGATGAACCAGATCCGTCGGCGGCAAATGCACTGCAGGAAGGGCTTGGTGGCCAATTCGGTGAAATGCGCACCATGATGCAATTTCTTTTTCAGAGTTTTAATTTTAGAGGTGATGGCATTCCATACCTTGACTTAATTCAGGGAATAGGTGTAGAAGAAATCAGCCACGTCGAGTTGATTACCAAGACCATCTCCCGTTTACTCGATGGTTCTCCCAGATATCAGGGTAAGAAATTTGACACACCGGGAAAAGGTGGTGAAGCCCCTTTGGAAGTCGGCAAAGAAGCTCAAAACCCTCACCACTTTATCGTGGGTGCCCAGGGAGCATTACCAGTAGACGCGGCGGGAAATCCCTGGAGTGGTTCTTACGTGCACAATCACGGAAATCTTGTGCTTGATCTAATGGACAACTTAGTACTTGAAGCAACGGGCAGAACTCAAAAATGCAGAATCTACCAGATGTCAAGTAATAAGACACTCAGAGCAACCGTATCGTTTTTGATTGCCAGAGACGAGGCGCACCAAATGGCATTCGCCAAAGCACTTGAAACACTGGGTATCGATTGGGCGAAAGCACTCCCGATTCCGAAGTTCGATGCGACCAAATATCCTGAAGTAAAAAAATTAATGGATGCGGGAATACATAGGGAAGCATATCACTTTCGGTTAGATAGCTCATTGATGGAAAATATATTTAGCGGAAGCGCTCCGACAAATGATGGAACCGAACTTGTTACCTTGAAGGAACCAAAGACATCATACCCTATTCCAATGGCCCCCGAGAGGCCAGAAGAATTTGCGCCAGGATTAGATCCCGAGATGCAGAAACTGGCTGATGCTTTAAGCGAGTTCAAGCAAAAGACGGTAAAGGAGATGACAAAAAAAGCAGGGCCCGACTCAAGCAAACTTAAATAAGTTAAACAGCTCCTGAGTGCAATCAGGAGCTGTTATCCTATATTCCCTGCATTCAAGAGGCAAAGTATCAGTAAGCCTCTATTAATTAATGGCCCGGGTATAGTAGCTTGATTTTTCTGGCAATGAAGCGGTGCGGTACAGCGTAGCCGGAAACCGACGTTCCACTTATTCAAACTACAATCTCCTTCCAGCGCTACGCGGATAGCTGCATTTATTCCATCAAGGAACGAATACCACTTTTCCTAACTGAGCGTAGATCTGGGTATACATGAACCGCTCCTTCAACCAGTGCTTTATCCCGGGGCCGGTATGCCCTGGCCGGAAGTAAAAGGAATTTAAACGAAAAAAGCCTCTTTTTTCAAAGAGGCTTGTACCAAATTACGAATTGAAGGTTGTTTTTTCCTTCCTTGTGATCCCGCTGGGATTCGAACCCAGGACCACTACATTAAAAGTGTAATGCTCTACCAGCTGAGCTACGGAATCATTTAAATCGAACGTTTAATCGTTTCCTTTAAAGTGGTGCAAATATACAGTTATAACATATTGCTTCCAAGTCAAAAAAAGATATTTCGTAAATATTCTGCTAAGCTCTTAATTGTCAGTAATTAAATAATTTTCCGGAATATTAAGTGCAGGCTTTGGGCTTAAAAAAGCTTAAGTGTTTTTGGTTTTGATAATGCAAAGTCTTTAAAAACCTGCCATTTTTTTCCGTCATGCTTTAAGAGACTGTAATGGTCTACCGGAAATGAACGCTTAAATTTCCGGTTTTTAAGTTCGTCCCATATCTCCGGAAAGATCTCAGGAGGGATATCCCGGTAGGCTATAGTAACATGAGGATGAAAACTGGTGTTCCCTTTCACTTCTTTTGGATCGATCTTATTCTTATTAAAAACCGCCGCGACGTCTTTCTGCAACGCACTGAGCAGCGGGTTCTTCACCACAGTAATAAACAAGGTCTGGATATTGAAACAATCAAAATTGAGTAACTCCTGCGTAAAGGGACGATGATTAAATCCAACAGGCCTCAATAGCTTAATTAACGTACTTTCATTACTCTGTTCAATATTGAGAGGCCTGTACAAAGTAATATGAACCGGCGGCTTTAAAGCAGCATATATGTTATACCGTTCCGAAAGCTCCTTCCGGATATCGTCAATCTGCTCTGATAATTCAGCAGGCGGTAAAATCGCAGTGAGATATAAAGCCATAAACAAATATAGATTTTATGCTAATATTTTTAGTATAATTTCTTATTTTTGATCTGATGGATGAAAAACGGCACATTGTTCATATTGACCTAGATTCCTTTTTCGTTTCGGTAGAGCGTTTGCACGATAAATCCCTGGAAGGGAAGCCGGTACTGATTGGCGGAAGCTCACAGCGGGGAGTAGTTGCCTCTTGCAGCTACGAGGCAAGGAAATACGGAGTCCATTCGGCAATGCCAATGAAAAAAGCTTTGCAACTTTGTCCTCATGCTACGGTGATAGGTGGTAATTATTCATCCTACAGTAAGGCATCTGCACATGTTACGCAAATCATAAAAGACAGTGTTCCTCTCTTTGAAAAAACTTCTATCGACGAATTCTATATCGATCTTACCGGCATGGATAAGTTTTACGGCTGTTATCAAATCGCGTCCGAACTCCGGCAGGCGGTTATAAAAGAAACAGGTTTACCTATATCATTTGGCCTATCCTCCAATAAAACGGTGTCGAAAATTGCAACCGGACAAGCAAAGCCCAGCGGCCAGCTTTTTGTTGAACATGGAATGGAAAAGCAGTTTCTCGCTCCTTTGTCGGTTTCTAAGATTCCCATGGTTGGAGAAAAGTCCTGCGAAGTTTTATACAGCATCGGGATCCATAAAATTGGCGATCTGCAGGTGCAGGATGTTAAAAATCTCGAGCGACACTTTGGAAAAATGGGACTGGTAATGTGGAATAAGGCAAATGGCATCGATAATTCACCTGTAAGTCCCTATCATGAGCGTAAGTCAATTTCAAGCGAGAATACTTTTCAAAAGGATGTGCTGGATGTGGCCGGAATAGAGCAATTAATGATTTCAATGCTCGAGCAGCTCACCTTTAAATTACGCAACGAAAATAAAGTATCTTCTTGTCTGGCTGTTAAAATTCGCTACTCTGATTTTGAAACAGCTACCCAGCAAATATCAATTCCTCCTACCCATTCTGATATTTTGATCATACCAGAACTTAAGAAGTTATTTGAAAAAGCATACCAAAAGGGCAGAGCTGTACGGCTTATCGGCGTACGTTTAAGCAATCTCTCCGAAGGCTCCTATCAGCCGGGCTTGTTCGATAATCATGAAAGAAACGAGAATCTTTACAAGGCACTCGACAAGCTGAACAGCCGCTTTGGCACTAAAACGGTTTCACGTGCAGCAACCTTCGGCATTTCCTCCCGGGAATTCAATCCTTTTATAAGAGACTAATTTGCTTACCCGGGAACTTATCATACACGCGACCTTATGCACTTGTTCTCTTAATTTAAGGCTATCGCTTCAGTTGTTATTCCCGTTTTCAGTTGTAGATTTGTGGTATGCGATTGAACAAAGCAGTTTTTTTAGACCGAGACGGAGTTTTAAATAAAGAGTTGGGCGATTACGTGTGCAAGCTTGAAGATTTTCATATTCTGGAGCACAATTTTATGGCTCTGAAAGAACTACAAGACAAGGGATACCTGCTTATCGTCATCACCAACCAGGGTGGTTTGGCAAAGGGCTGGTACAGCGAAAGTACTCTTGCTAAAATGCATGAAAAGTTAAGAGAGACGTATCAGCAGCATGGAGTAACTTTCACGGAAATGTATTATTGCCGGCATAATCCGCTATATAACGGTAATTGCCTTTGTCGCAAACCAGGATCAATAATGCTTGAAAAGGCTATTGCGCGTTTTAATGTCGACAAAACGAAGTCTTACTTCATCGGCGACCGTGAACGTGATGTGATTGCTGGCCAAGCAGCAGGTGTAACTGGGATTTTAATCGATTCAGATCAGCCGATATCTGAGGTTTTTCATCTAATTGTATAACCGCTTTGAGGATGGGTTGTAAGTCATCCGATGACTGTACTCGATTTCCGCTTTACTGAACTTGTGCCAATGTCATCAGATGGCTATCTAGTCAGAAACCACCCCTTGATCCCCTCCTTGAAAAAAGGAGGGGAGGATGGTGTATTAGCTGGATGCACTGCCCAACAGCCTATATTATATATGCGGTTCCCAAGCGTTTGCCCCGTGCCCTTTTTCAACTGCAGTTGTCCATCAACTGGCGGATTTAGGATCTAGCCTCAAGCCTTCACCTCTTCCAGCTTATCCTTATTCAAAAACACAAACTTGTGTTCAAATACATCCAGTAGAATCCGGCTTTCCTTATCCACTTTTCCTGAAAGGATCTCCTTTGATAGCTCATTCAGAATCCGCTTTTGAATCACTCGCTTCAACGGCCTTGCTCCAAATTGTGGGTCGTAACCCAACTGTGCAAGCCAATCCAGAGCATCTTCCGAAGCATCCATTTCGATTCCCATTTCCGCAAGAGTTTGCTTTACCTGATTGAACTGAAGTCGCGCAATATCTCTGATTTCGTCGCGGTTAAGCGGAGTAAACATAATCAGTTCATCAATCCTGTTCAAAAACTCCGGACGGATGGTTTGCTTCAACAGCTCAAATAGTTCATTCTTGGTTTTGGCAACTACTTCTTCGTGGTTAAATTCATCCAGTTCTTTAAAATTATCCTGTATCAGGTGCGAACCGATGTTCGAGGTCATAATGATGATAGTGTTCTTGAAGTTCACTACACGGCCCTTATTGTCGGTTAACCGTCCGTCATCAAGTACCTGAAGCAAGATATTAAACACATCCGGATGTGCTTTCTCAATCTCGTCTAACAGAATAACGCTATATGGCTTCCTTCTAACAGCTTCAGTCAGCTGTCCGCCTTCGTCATAGCCTACATATCCCGGAGGCGCGCCAATCAATCGTGACACCGCATGACGTTCCTGGTATTCGCTCATATCAATCCGAACCATGTTGTGTTCATCATTGAATAAAAACTCAGCCAGGGCTTTTGCCAGCTCTGTTTTACCCACGCCAGTAGTTCCAAGGAAGATGAATGAGCCAATCGGTTTCCGTTTATCCTGTAAGCCTGCACGCGAGCGGCGAATCGCATCAGAAATTGCTTCAATCGCTTCCTCCTGACCAGCAACTCTTCTATGAAGTTCCTCTTCAAGATGAAGAAGCTTTTCCCGCTCACTCTGGATCATTTTAGTGACCGGAATTCCAGTCCACCGCGATACCACACCTGCGATATCATCAGAGGTAACCTCTTCCTTCAGCATTCGTCCTTCCAATTGTTTCTCGGACAGTTCTTTTTTCAGTGCCTCAACCTTATCCTGAGATTCCTTTATCTTACCATAGCGTATCTCGGCTACCCGACCGTAATCGCCGGCACGTTCGGCCTGTTCAGCCTCCAGCTTATAGTTTTCAATCTGCTCAACTTCCGTATTAATCGAGTCAACCAGATCTTTCTCACCTTGCCAGCTCGCCCTTAAGGAGTCGCGCTCGGCCGAAAGATTAGCTATCTCTTCACTCAGTTCGGCAACTTTCTTCTCGTCGTTTTCACGTTTGATGGCCTCACGTTCAATCTCCAGCTGCATGATCTTGCGGTCTAGTTCATCTACCGCCTCAGGTACCGAATCCATTTCAAGTCGAAGCTTAGATGCAGCTTCATCCATTAAGTCAATTGCCTTATCCGGCAAGAATCTGTCGGCAATATAGCGTTGCGACAGCTCTACAGCGGCAATGATGGCCTCGTCTTTAATCCTAACTTTATGATGAGTTTCATAACGTTCTTTCAGTCCGCGAAGAATGGAGATAGCGTCCTGCGTATCCGGTTCGTCTACCATCACTTTTTGGAAACGACGTTCGAGAGCTTTGTCTTTCTCAAGATATTTTTGATATTCATTTAACGTAGTTGCACCAATCGAGCGTAGCTCACCACGCGCAAGGGCGGGTTTTAAGATATTCGCCGCATCCATTGCACCCTCTCCGCCCCCACCGGCGCCAACGAGGGTATGAATCTCGTCGATGAACAGAATTATCTCGCCATCGCTTTGCGTAACTTCTTTAATAACCGCTTTTAACCGTTCCTCAAATTCACCCTTGTACTTCGCGCCAGCAATCAGTGCACCCATATCCAGCGAGAACACAGTTTTGCTTTTCAAATTCTCGGGCACATCTCCTTTTATAATCCTGAAGGCAATTCCCTCTGCTATGGCTGTCTTACCCACGCCCGGCTCTCCAATTAAAATCGGGTTGTTCTTTGTTCGTCGCGATAGGATCTGGATAACCCTTCGTATCTCCTCATCGCGGCCAATAACGGGATCAAGCTTACCAGATTCGGCAAATTCGTTCAGGTTTCGGGCATATTTATTAAGGGCATTGTAAGTAGCCTCTGCGTTTTGATCCGTCACCCGGTTGTCGCCACGCAGCTCGGTGATAGCTTTTTTGAGATCTTTTTCGGTAACTCCCGCATCTTTTAACATGCCGCTCGTTTTGTTGTTGGCATTTAAAATACCCAAAAGGATATGCTCGACAGACACGAACTCATCTTTGAATTCTTTTAAATAGCTTTGAGCTTTAATCAAAGCCGTATTGGCAGAAGACGAAAGATAAATATTGCTGCCGCTTACTTTCGGGTAGCTTTGAATTTCTGCATCCAGAACCGTATTTAAGCGATTCAGGTTCACGTTAAGTTTTTTCAGCAGGTAGTTGATTACATTTTCATCAACCATAAGCAGCGCCTTTAAAAGGTGCGCATTCTCAATAGCCTGCTGCTGATTGCCGCCTGCTATTTCGGAAGCCTTCTGTACAGCCTCCTGTGCCTTGATTGTAAAATTATTGAAGTTCATAATGCTGATGTACAGACAAAACAATTGCCATACACCTTTGCTTTCAGGAATATGGAAATTTTGTCGTGTGGAAATTATTTTGAATGACTAAAAGTCTGCCGAACAGCAAATTAAGCGGAAATTTTGACTTCTTTTGAAAAGGTTGGCTACTGCTGCTTCGGTTTCGGAAGTCCCGTTTTCCTTCCAAGTCCGCCCCGGCTTCGGGACCAGCACTTCGGGCTTTCCATTCAACCGGGTTTACCCACTCAGGTTGTTACAACTATGAAAGTTGGGCTTAATTGACCTTCTCCTTCGCCAGGATTTTGATTAAAGTGTATTTAGTGTCTGATGCATCCGCAGGAGGATTCGTGATTTTTTCCATATCCACACTCAAAGTGTAGATATAACCTGGTTCATAATCGAAGCCCTGGATACTGTTGTCAAAATAGAAATACTCCCACTGGTCACTATTCAGCTTTTCGCCTGTTTGTACCAGCAAGCAAGTGCCTGGTCCAACTCCGGTGCAGGTTACGGTATGATAGTTTACCCTCATTATAATCTCCCCGGCTTCTTTTTTGCATCCGAAGCAGGTTACCAGTAGTAAGATTATAAGGGTTATACGATTTTTTCTTCCGGCCATCGCTAATCAAATACGATTGTTTCAGGCCCCGACAATTTTTCGATATGGCAGGCGCATTTTCCACCCGATACAACGAATTGAGCCGTTTTCTTTTGGTTGGTACCTGGGTTAACCGCGCTCACATCAATGGTATCGCCCTGGCTTAGTAGATTTTTAGTGTCGCCGTCTGTCACTACAGCATAATTTCCTTTAAAGTGTACCGTATCAACAGCTCCTGATTGTGGTGTTTTTCCCGTCCTTCTTATTAGTGAAGTGAAATTCTTAACGCTAATTGGGCTCCCTGCAGAATTTTTAAAAATTACCACAATTGATCTGAATTCCTGCGTGCAGATCATGGCGGGACAGGGTTCAGTACCGGGGTCTTCTTTTAACAGTTGGTCGGTACATGAGCTAAGGAATAAGATGATGCACAATAAAACAGGATATTTCATAATACAGGGTTTAAGGTATTACGTAAATATGACGAGTAGCGCTACAAGCCTTTATAGAACTTTTTCAAGGGCCTGGGTTTGATGCTCCACCAGTTTTTTTAAGGGGCCGCTCGCCATCATCTTCATCATCATATTCAATTCCGCAGAAATAGTTAAAATAGCTTCGGTGGTATTGTTTCCAAGATCAGCAACAATCCAACGCATATCCATATTGAACGGAACCTGTTCTGCAGGAACAATAATGATGGTTTGATTTTCAATACGGTTAGAAATCTTCAGGGCAAGCTTGGCCATGTTTTGTACAGAAAAACGGGCTTCATCTGTAGTTGACGACCAGTTCGAGATATTATCCGGCATCAATTGCTGATGATTATTAAAATCGGCAAGAAAATTATAAACTTCGCTTACCGGTCTGTTTAGTTCTACTTTACTTTCAAATATCGACATAGGAGAGATTTTACTGTGCTTGCAAGCGCGTTCCCCATTCTGCAGGGTTATCGCGCCACTTACGTAACAGTTCAAGGTCTTCTTTGTTGATAAAACGATGCTCGGAAGCGTAGTTTATTAATGCATCGTAATTAGACAGCGTAGCAAAACGGCATTTTGCATTCTTGAAATTCTGGGTAGCTTCATCGAGCCCATAACTAAAGATTCCCACAAGACCCGCGACATCGCATCCTGCCTGGCGCAAGGCTTCAACCGCCTGGAGGCTGCTTTTTCCGGTCGATATCAGATCTTCAACCAAAACAACCCGCTGTCCGTCAAACACTTCGCCTTCGATCAAACTTCCGGTACCGTGTTCTTTGGCCTTAGCACGAACATAGGCGAAGGGCAAACCCAACTCTTGGGCAACAAGGGCACCCTGAGGAATTCCAGCAGTAGCTACACCGGCAACTAAACCAACCGAGCCGAACTCTTCCTGAACAAGTGCTGTCAGATTTTGTCTGATATATGTTCTGATAGTGGGATGAGATAAGGTTATCCGGTTATCGCAGTAAATTGGCGATTTTAGGCCGGATGCCCATGTAAATGGCTTTTTGGGTTGTAGTTTAATTGCTTTTATTTGTAACAAAAATTCGGCTACTTTCTGTTCAATCTCACTCTTGTTGATCATGGTACAAATGTATAAAAATAAAAATTGGGCAGTTAAAGTTAATTGAACAATCCATAACAATCTGCCTGAAAAAATGTGAATCTTTGCCACGGGATTATACCTTAATTCCCTCTCAACAATGAAGATGTATAGAATTTATATAAACGATACCGTTCTGATTATAGCCGATGTTTTGCCGGGCGGCTTAGGGAATTACCAACAGGTTGATGAAAACGACTTTAACTTCGGACAATTCTACAAAGTGGCCAAAGGAGGCCCTGCTTCTATAAACGTGTTATTAACAAAAGATCCTAAACAGACTTTCAAAAAGATGCGCAGATCTTTCCTGGTGATTAAAGCAGCTGGTGGAGTGGTGAGAAATGATGAGAACCAATTCCTTTTTATCTTCAGAAAAGGCAAATGGGATCTCCCGAAAGGAAAGTTGGATGAAGGTGAGAAAACTAAGAAAGCAGCCGTGAGAGAAGTAGAGGAAGAATGCGGAATCACCGTTTCAAAACTTGGCGATATGCTCTGCAAAACCTGGCATGTGTACGAAGAAAAAGGACAGGTAGTGTTTAAGAAAACGACATGGTTTAATATGATGGCCACACGCCAGGCACTTATTCCCCAGTTGGAGGAGGGCATCACAGAAGCCAGGTGGCTAGCTTCGGGCGATTTTGACTATATAAAGGAAAACACTTATCCCCTTATTCGCGATGTGATTAGTTTGTTAGAGGTATAAGCGAAACCTGGTTACAAGTATTCTAATGCTTCTTTGGGCACAAACTGACTTACATCGCCCTTATGCTTCAGAATATCTCTTACAATGGTCGAGCTTATGGACGAGTAGCCTGGATTACTGAGAATGAAAATGCTTTCAATGCTTGGTTCCAGGGCGTGATTCATCTGTGCGATGGCTTTTTCATATTCGAAATCGGACACCGTGCGAATGCCTCTTAACATATATTGAGCGCCGATTTCTCTACAGAAATCCACCGTAAGCCCCTCGTAAGATGCCACTTCTATTTTGGGCTCGGACTTAAAAACCGCCTCGAGGATCTGAATTCGCACATCGGTTTTAAGCTTCGACCTCTTTGAGCTGTTGTTCCCAACCCCTATCACAACTTTGTCGAATAGCGAAACAGAACGGTTCAGGATATCTACGTGAGCAATAGTCACGGGATCAAATGATCCGGGAAACAGTGCGATTTTCATGACTTAAAGGTAAAGGTAAAAGCTTAAATGCAAAAGACATTAATCTGAAGCTGGCTATACTGAAGTGATATTATTGCTGTATCTGAAAAAACTAAACGATGAATGTCCATATTTTCTTTGCTCGGAAAAATTTGGATGATTGTCGAGCTTTTTATGGCTGGGGTGCTCGATGATCAACACACCTTCTGGCTTTAATAAATTTCGATCGAAAACAATTTCAGCAATAAGAGGGATTTGGGGAAGGTCGTAAGGCGGATCGGCAAATATTAAGTCGAAAGTTTCTGTTTCTTCTTTTAAAAACTTAAACACATCGGCTTTAAAGGGCACAATATTATCAACCTGATGTTTTTTCGAAATATCTTTTAAATATTTAATACAGCCCATGTTAATGTCGACAGAAACAACCTCTGCTGCCGACCGCGATGCGAACTCCATCGAGATATTTCCGGTGCCGCTAAACAAATCCAATACTTTTAATCCTTCAAAATCGAGCTGATTGTTCAGAATATTAAAAAGTGCCTCCTTTGCCATATCGGTAGTCGGCCTAACCGGCAGATTTGTTGGAGGAAAAAAGCGCAAACCTTTAAGTTTACCCCCGATTATTCGCATAATAACAGGCTTATTAAAGAAAAATGCTGGTGTTTAGGTAAACGCTCAAAATTGGAGGAGAAAAGCGTGATCTGCGAACTGTCAGCAAATCTGATATCCTTAAAATACTTTTCAACCCGGCGGTAATTCGCATCTCCCGCATCAATGTTTCCCGATAGGAAAACTGCGGTGTTTTGCGGTTCAATTTTGAATTGATGCAGAATATTTAGGATGTAATAATTGAAATCATCTGCATTTTCAACATTGAAGAGGTTGTAAAAAACTAGTTTATCATCGTTGCTTAAAGAAACTTCAACCGATTTTTCATTAAATTGAATAAATACTTTCTGGGCGTCGGTGTCATTGGCTTTCAAGCCGCCCTCAACAAAAGGCTCAACCTGACTAAAAAAGCGGATTCCGGGAAAAAAATTTGTCAGCGCAGCTATTGTTTCAGAGGGAAGCGCAGAAACGCAGTTAATACCCTCCAAGTTTATTGTCGAAATGAACGTTTTTGTCTCCTCGCTGGCCTGAATCAGATTTTCGTAATTCGGCAAATCATCCCGGGTATAATAGGATGTTGGTATCAGTGTAAAGTTGAAAGTCTGTACAGAAGCTTTTACCGCCGCAAAGCTTGACCCGAGGTACTCGTTCTCTGAGAGTAAATTGCTTAGCATCCCGTTGAGACCATCGCTTAATGGCGAGTCGTAAAGAACCTGAAGACGACTTTCCTTTTCGTTAATGATAGCATAAGAAAATCGCCCCGGAGCTATTTTTATCAGAAGCTGCATATCACGGGTTTGAGCCGGATTAAACTTCTCGTCTTTTATGTGCAGAATGCCGAATTCGTTCATTACAACAAAACTAATTTTTTTGAATGGAATTGCGCAATTTTACCGCAGATGATTCTTAGCAGTTTACTTCAGCAGCATTTTCCTGTAAATCCTACCCAGCAGCAGGAATATGCATTTCGCGAGCTGGATAAGTTTGTTGAGAGTGAACAGGGAGACGAATGTTTTGTGTTGAAAGGCTATGCCGGTACTGGAAAAACAACGATTGTCGCCTCCCTGGTAAAAGTGTTGCCCCGTTTAAATTTGAGAACTGTATTGCTTGCTCCTACCGGCAGGGCGGCAAAAGTGATAAGCAACTATTCTGGCAAGAAGGCATTTACTATCCATAAAAAGATCTATCGAAAGAAATCGGCGATGAGCCTTGATATGAGTTTTATCATCGGCGAAAACCTGGCAGAGAATACCATCTTTATTGTCGACGAAGCCTCAATGATATCGAACGAATCTGCTGACTTTAACGGAAGGAGTTTGCTGCAAGATTTGCTGAGATATGTGGATGGTGGCAAGAACTGCAAGTTGATGCTGGTTGGCGACACCGCCCAGCTTCCCCCGGTTGGTTCGGACTATAGTCCTGCTTTAGACGCAAAGCTTCTTAGAGAAGCGTTCGCTAGAACCATTTATACATTCGAATTGACGGATGTGGTTCGGCAAGAAAAGCAGTCGGGTATTCTATTCAATGCTACCCACATCAGAGAGTTGATTCGCGTTGGGAGGCAGGAGTTCCCGCAATTAAAAGTAAAAGGCTTCAGCGACGTTTTTAATATGACGGGCGAAAGGCTTCCAGAGGGCTTAGAATACGCCTACAATAAATATGGCATAGAAAACACGCTGATCGTTTGCCGTTCTAACAAGAGCGCCAATAATTACAACTTGCAGATCAGAAACAGGATTTTGTATCGCGAAGAAGAATTAAGCGGCGGCGATTATCTAATGGTTGTCCGGAATAACTATTTCTGGCTCTCGGCCGATGAACAAAGCAATGCATTTATAGCCAACGGAGATATTGCAAAGATCAGAAAACTTAAAAATATTTCTGAGATGTATGGGTTTCGATTTGCCGACGTAGTGCTCGAGTTTCTTGACTACCCGGACGACGAGCCTCTAAGCTGCAAAGTGATGCTGGAAACCCTTTATTGTGAAACGCCAAGTCTGTCGGGCGCAGACAATAAACGTTTATTTGAAGCCGTAATGGAAGATTACCGGCATATTGCCAATAAAAGGATGCAGATGGAAGAGCTAAAAAAAAACCCTTACTACAATGCCCTGCAGATCAAATTTGCCTACGCTGTTACATGTCATAAAGCCCAGGGCGGCCAATGGGATGCGGTGTTTGTGGACCAGGGATATCTAACCGAAGAAATGTTAAATATTGATTTTTTGCGCTGGATGTATACTGCAGTAACCCGGTCGGTAAAAGAACTTTTTCTGGTAAACTTTAACGCAAAGTTCTTTAGTTAAAACACACGGTAAAGGTGCTGCCCTTATTGGGCTGGCTTTCTACGTCAATAGTACCCCCCATCGCTATAATTTGCGCTTTTGTAATATAGAGTCCTACGCCTTTACTGTCTTTAATATCGTGAAAGGTTTTATAGATACCAAAAAGATTTTTTCCATGTTGTTTTAGATCGATACCCCGGCCATTGTCCCGCACCTCGAGAAAAGTCTTCTGGTTTTTTTCAAAGGTCCGGATAAAAATTTCTGGCTGCCTTTCTGGATGACGGTACTTAATTGCATTCGAAAGAAGATTCTGCATAATGCTCTCCAGGTAACTCTTGGGATAATGGATAACCGGCACTTCTGAAAAGTCGAACTGAATTTTCGCTTTAGTTCTTTTAATGTCGGCAGTCAAATTCTTTTCAACCGTAGTGAATACCTGCATGAAACTTAATTTCTCGTGTATGGCAAAAGATTCATGTTTATTCCTCAGCAGATCTATCAGGTCGTCGAGCTTAACAATAAGATTGTCGGCAACCTCTTTAATAATTTTTATCAGGCTCTCTTTTTCGTTTACATCCTCCGCATCATCGTACAACTGAAGCAACGCAATCAAGTTAACACCGGGCGAACGTAAATCATGGGACGCAACATAGGCAAATCGCTCCAATTCGGTATTTTGCTTGATAAGGTCCTGACTCAGGGTCTGCAGTTCTACCTTTTGTGCTTCAAGTTGTTTGTTTTTCTGCCCAACCTCTTTAAATAGCTTCTCTATTTTCTCGCGGCTCTGTATAATGTTGATCAGAGCAGATATCACAATAATCAATAATATCCAATTACTTATAACGGTAAATACCTGTATCCGCCGGGTCAGCTTCTCGATCACTACGTTACTTTTGTCGAGGTTTTTCTTTTCGGTATTGGTAATAGTGTTGATGAGGGTTCTGATTCTCAACTCTGTATTTTTCACCTGTTCAACCCCCGAATTTCGATATACAGCATCGGCCCCGGGTAATCTACTTTCAGACAATGTCCTTCTGATTTGCCTTCTCTTCAACTCCACCAACTCATTAAGCCGGTTTAAATTCCGCAGCTGTGAAGGGCTATCATTAAGCAATGAATAGAGCTTGATATAATTTTCGTCTAATTGCTGTTCCGCCAGATTAAATGCAGGAATATAACTGGAGTCTTGCGAAAGCAAGTATGCTCTGTGCTGAGTTTCTGCATTTTCCAGATTATTCAGTAACTCTGTAGCAGTTTCGATGATCGCATAGGTCTTCATCGATTCAGCGTGGTTTTTCTCGTTTTTTGATGTCTGGAACAGAAAGAAGATTGTATTGATAACTATCAGGAGAATAGTGGTACCAATTAGGTAAAAGATGCTTTGAGCATTTCTCATAAATACGTTCCCCCGGTTAAGTACTAATCAAAAATACATAACCTTCTCCTTAAAAATAGATGTTGAACCATCTTTTTTTAAGGAAATCTCTCAAGTATGATGCTTTTCAGCAGGCATTTTGAGGAATTAGAAATCAGAGCTGATCATCAGCATTTTCGAATAGTTTTAGCTAGCTCGTGCTGATATCAGGCTGGTTCAGCAATTGGCGGCGTCTGAGCCTTGAAGCAAGATATTTCTGGAGGGTCAAGACTCTAACTTTTGCCACACTCGTATCCTGATGCCTAAAAACCGACAACTGCCTTATATTCAGACACAAATTTTACACTATTCAATTTTAGCAGAGATCGCCCGCTGCCAAAATCAGGCAGCCCGGTCTGATTCAGGTCGCGCAAGTACGTTGCATTTCTGTGCAGTGGCCTGATGTAGAAAACCATCTCCCGGCTAGTATGGGTATTTAGAAAATCTCTCAAACCAATATCCCAGGGTATACCTTTGTAAAACTCGTCGGCAACAAGGTTTCCATCTATAAAACCCATTGCCGTATCGCCTGTATAGTCGATCTCGAGGAAAATATTATTGAGCTGCGGCTTCAACTCAGGCAGCTTAATTGAAAATTTCTTCTCGCCAAACTTTAGGGTCTGCACCGCAAAAGAGCTCTCCGGCAAAGAAATCGCATAAGCCGAGGCAGATTTACTTTTCGCAGCCTTCGAATCAATTTTGTAATTACCACTAAGAGCCGTTGATGATAATTTCGGATAAATCTCGAAAGTGGGCTTATTATTCCCTTTACTTAAAATGGTGAAGGATTCGTCTGCAGGGATAAGCGTGTTCTCCGAAAAGACGAGTCGCTGCTTTCCTTCAATAGTTACCCGGTACGAATTCAGCGCCGTTTCTTTCGTTATCACTAGAAATTTAACACGTTTACTACCTGCCGTCAATTCAAACTCAGCTCTGTCGCCAAGTGCCGTAACAAGTGTATGCGCTTGGTTCCTTTTAATATTAGCCTGGTTTATTGCCTTCAGGGATATGTTTTCAGCGAATGAAAATTCGGGCCTGATGCCCGCCGGAGCGAAAAATACATACACAATATTTTCAGGATCATCCATCCTGGCCATTAATTGTGCAGTTGCATATCGCAGGTTAACCCCTTCAACATCGAGATTGAACGGTAGAAAAAGGTTTTCGTCGGGCTGAAGAGCAAAAGAACCCGAGGCCGGTATATTCACAGTTCCTGCAGTTGTTTTGATCGAGAAACGAAGATCCTTTTTTGGGGTCATCGTAGTGTCGTCCTGGAAGTTATTTAAAAACAGGAAGCCCGATGTCCCATTGCTTCGCACCGAATAACGCAGATCAGTTATGTTGTCGGACTTTAGTGACGATGCGTTTGCCGGCAAAACTGTTTGCATAGGAGCCAAACGATCTCCAAAATCATTGAGAAATGAGTGTAGCAACTTCAAGCGGTGATAACCTTCACGCACTTGCCCAAACTCTCCTATAGGAGCCTGAAAGTCGTAGGATATTTTGGGTAAGCCATATGCCTCGTCGCTAAAATAATAAGAATCCTGGTGGGGCGTAGAACCGCCATGATACATATAATAACCTACCCCATTTGCGCCGCTACCCAGGCAGCGGTTTATCATAGCGTCAAAGCTCTTATGCTCCGCGATTGGTCGGCGCGAATAAATTGTCATTATCCCTGAACCAAGCTCGGCAGGGAATACGGGATAATCTTCAGGGTTGTAACGAACAGGTGCATAATCGGGCTTCCTACGCATATCTTTATACAGAAAGAAGGGCGAAATATCCTTCTTCGGAGTCCAGAATGGATAAGCATAGGCCGCCGTTACGGGGATACTTTCGTTTGGAACGATGGCTGCATTACCCCATCCTGTTGCTGTGTAGAGCGGGGTAACCATTCCGGCCTTCACCGCTAGTTCTTTGAGGATTTTCATATGGTCGTTACCCAGTTGCGCATACGGGTTTTCTGCCCGTGACACACCTACTCCTTCTTGTGTCAGCGCCAGATCCCTTTCCGCAGCGGTCATGTCGTTAGGCTGCCCGGGGTACGTTAATCCCCATGGAGCAGCTGAGTGCTGGTACTCGTTCTCTAACTGAATTCCCACCACGGGTCCACCATCGTTAAAATACGTCCCTCTGATCTGCTCCCCGATCTGATTGTAAAACTTTTCTACTGATGATAAATAAACCGGATCATTGGAACGGATAGACAACGGCTTTCCAAGAAGCCAGTCAGGAAGACCGCCACTACGAATTTCACCATGTGCAAAGGGCCCAACACGCACAATTGCGTATAAACCATTTTTTTTACACAAGCTTATGAATTTTCTAAGATCCTTATTTCCCGACCAATCGAACTGCCCTTCTTTCCGCTCATGAATATTCCAAAAAACATATGTTGCTACAGTGTTTATCCCGCCGGCTTTCATTTTCTTAAGCGACTCATCCCAGTACTTCTCCGGGTAACGGCAATAATGGAACTCGCCGGTAATCGGAATCCAGGGTTTACCGTTTATAGTGATGTATTGATTATTTACTGAAATCGACTGCCCATCCTTTCCCTTACCGCCTAGCTTTAAGGTATTTCGGGGTGCTTCCGGAGTTGCACTTGCATCGATTGAATAGACGGTCTGGCTACTTGCCGCCAGATTCAGGAAGCAAAAGAATACCGTAAATAGTATATATCGTTTCATAATGTTGCAACAGCAGATCCGCCTTCAACCAGGCAGGTCCGGCTATGGTTTAACTTTGTTCTGATTAGACCCCGGCTTCAATTCATCGGGACTATCTTTCGTGTAGGCCTTAAATTGCTCTTTTGAAGGATTAACAAATACATCTTTAATTACCTCAAAACTCAACTCCACGGCAGGATTAAATTTATCCGAGGCCATGTAATTCTGCAAACTACTATACAATGCTTTTGAGGCAGGACGATCGATATCTTCTCGTAAATCTGCACTGCTCACTATTATTTTGCCCTTTCCTACTTTTGCCTCGTATACTAAACCAAGGCGACGGTTAAGGAACCAGGTATCAATAGGCTGAACCAAGGGTTTAAACCCAACCGGAAAATCTTCCAGGATCATTACCTGTGAACGGTTAGCAATATCCCACCACTGTATGTCAGAATGATAAGCCGTAGGAAAATTAGCAAAAGCCGGACTCTTATCCTGAATCAGCAATCCGGTTACATGTGGGGGCTTCATCTGAAACCAGGACGTATTCCAGAAAACAGGCAGAAAGTGCATTGCCACCTCCTTTCCTTTTACGACCTTTCCGGCAGCGTTCAGGAAGACTTTTCCTCCTCTGTTTAAAACAGCCTTTGCTTTTTCATCCAATATTGTAGTATAGTGAACGTCGGTTTTTACAAACTCCGGTTTTTCCGGATAGACCCAAAAGTCCCAGTCGTTAACAAATAACGTATTATCGACGCTTACTTCCAGATTTAAACGGGCAGGCCTTGTGATGGAAGCCAGAGGAAAGTTTATTTTTCCTACCGGGATGCCGTTGGCGTTTTCAATGGTCATCGCATCAAAGCGGCCACTGCTAAGTACCTTCCCTTCGCTATCTTTGATTAACCAGCTTACAACCGCATCTTTTAAAGGCGATACCCCTGAATGGAACACATCAATCCCCGCTTCTAAAGTCTCGTTGTTATTAAAGACGAATTTTGGGAAACGCGCAAGCGGAACCGTACTGTTGCTAAATCGCCTGAATTCTTCGGGTGAAACGTAGCCCTTCCCTTCCCAAAACGCATCAATCATTCCAACGAGCGCCGTGCCCTGACCCGGAAAATCCTGCAAACCTAACATTTGATAACCTGCATATCCGGGCGTACGAAGCATCTTCTCTATCTCATGTTTGTAGCACAAAACCTGCAACCTTCCAGAGGCCATCAAAAAGTCGCGGGCCTGATCAGCCATGCCGCGATCCCGAAGATCTTGCCGGAACATCTCCATGTTTTTAGCACGGTAAACACCGGTATATTTCTTTATTTCTTCGAAATTTGGGAACACGCAATATTGTCCGATTTCATGGGCTACAAAAGGAACGGCGAACTTCGCTATAGCGGCACTAAAATCAGAAACTGTCTCCGGTCGCTTATCCCAGGCTAAGCCTCGAACGCCACCCCGGACCTGGAATTCGGCTTTAGGAATTACCGGCCAGCTGCCGCCTACCGACATACCGGTATAGACGCGGCGATCATCTTTACTTTTCCAGTATTCTACAAATTTATTCAGGTATTGTACCTGATTACCGGCAGGTTCGTTTCCGCCTGCAAGCATAACAAAGGATGCGTAATTACCATAATTTTTTGCCATTCGGTTGGTCTCGTCGTATAAATACTGATCGATCGCTTGCCCGAGACCTATCTTAGGACCGTGATTGGGCCAACTTGGCCCTTCCGGCTGAAGATAAAGACCCACTTTGTCGGCTGCTATGAAGGCTGCTTCGGGAGGACACCAGGAGTGAAAGCGAATATGATTCAGTCCGTGGCTTTTCGCTACTTTAAAAATTCTCTCCCATTCATCTACCGAAGTAGCCGGATATCCAGTAAGCGGAAATTCACAATTGTGAAGAGTTCCACGCATAAAAACCGGTCTGCCGTTAACCAAAAACCGATTGCCATCGATCTTGATTTCCCGCATACCAAACTGCAGTTCCCGGGTGCTTTCGGCATGTTTTGTTTTCAGTGTTGCGGTCAGTTTATAGAGCGCAGGATTAAATTCATCCCAGGTTAACATGCCATCTCCAAAAGGCAGATCCAGCTCAAGTGAAGCACTGTCAGACTTTGCAAGTGAAAAATCGGCTGAAATAGATTTCGTTTCGTCTGTAACAGTGGAATTAAAGCTTTTTGCCGAAAGCTTTATTTTTCCGGAAACCTTTTTTGAAGTTGTATTACGGATCAGGAGTTTAACTTTTGCCTTCCTGTTTTTAAGATCAGGGAACACCTGTATATCATCGAAGAATACAGGCGACCCTGCATTCAACGCGATTTTGCCTATGATACCATTCCAGTTTCCCTGTGTATGGTCGGTTATACTGTGCGAATCCGGGCCTACATTTATTTCTTTAACCCGGTTATCGACACGAATAGTGATGCGGTGACTGCCGGGAGTTAAACTTTCCGTCAGGTCGTACTCATGAGCGGCTACAAGGCTGTTTTGCATACCAATTTCCTGATTGTTTACCCAAACACGGGTCTCGGTATGGACTCTCTCCAGGTGCAGTATTATGCGTTTACCTTTCCAGCTAGCCGGAATAATTACCTCTTTCTGATACCAGGCTGCGCCTACATAGTGCTTTGCGGGCGTTAACCAGAATGGGATGTGGATATTATCAGGCTCGCGGTATTTCGCAAGTCGGGGATTGAAGTAAAATGAGCTGTCGTAAATACTGCCCGTCCACTTTGTTTTTAACGTAATTTCGTCGCCTTTTAGATTTTCGGCCATTGAACCGGGCAGTTTAACTTTATCTTTAAACGAACCGGAAAACCATTTTCCGGTAATTCCCCTGTCCTCCGGATCTGCCTGAAATTTCCAATCACCGCTCAGAGAAATGGTTTCATCGGATTTAAAGGCTGTAAAGGCAATAAAAATGATCAGAAGAAAAGTCTTATTAAAATTTTTCATGTGCATTGTATTTCCAATTTATACTCCCGTTCGAAATCAGAGCTAAATGAGCCTGAGCGCCAAAATGCATGGCATCGCGTTCCAAAATTCTGATTAAAGCTTTCTCCGAATCAGAAATTCTGCCTAATCCGGCCAATCCCAAAGCCGATACGTAAAGGCAGTGAATCTGGTGTCTGACCTGGAGATCATCTTCAAAAATCAGAAGGTTTGGGAGCGATACGGCAAAATAATCAATTTTTGCCTCCTCGTCCATGTGTGATGCTCCATAATTATACAGGCTCTGGAAAATCGCTTTTGCCTTATCCTCGTCGCCCAATTTTTCCCAGGCTAGTCCCTGATAAAAAATCTTGTCAGGCTGCTGGTCATTGTAAAACATTGCGGCACCTGGTTCAGACAAGCCGACTGTTGCTTTCTGCAAGAATGATGTAGCCTTAGTGTTTTGTCCCAGCGTTTCGTGGGCGATACCCAGCCAGAAGAAAATATCGTTCTCCTGCGCGCCATACAATTTACCTTCCCCTAAATTATGAGGATAGACCTGTGCTGCTTCCAACAAATCTATTGCCTCAAGACTTTTGCCATTCTGAATAGCCTGTTTGGCCAGCTCAACCAGCGCATAGATATACTGACCTGAAACCCGGCCTTCCCCTCCTTCCCAGGGATGAAATTTTCTGGCCATAATCAAAATATAGGCTCTCCGGTAATTGCCCAGAAAATTGTAAAGCGCAACCCGCTCCAGATAAAGATCATCACGTTGAAGAACAGTATCCAGATTATCTTCAAGCAGCTTCAAACGTTCTTGCGGAGCTTTATTGGTGCGTTTGTACAACTGATCAAGCTCCATTAACACGCGCGCATCACTTTTGTCCAATTCAAATGCTTTTTCAAAGCTCGACACTGCTTTTTCAGCCAAATCCTGTTTGTTGAAATAAGCGATGGCAAGATTACGGTGTACGGCAGGAAATTCAGGGTTTCGCCGGACCGCCAATTCCCAGTTGCTAATCGCATCCGGATATTGGCGCTTATCGTACCATAAGTTGCCTAAATAATAAGGCGCTTTGGAATCTAAAGGATTTTGCTCAATCGCAAACTCAAGAACGAAAATATCTTCAACACGGTTAGGGAAACATAAATAAGAACTCGCTTCGGCCGCTTTTGTAAGATGAACTGCGCTTCGTAAATCATTTACCTGATGATAATAGAAGGCCAGATGGTAGTCCACAAGTGGGCTGCGATTATCGTCAGCCGTTAGCTGAAGTAATCCTATTGCTTCTCTATATAACCCTGCGGCGGCATAATCAACGGCGTATTCGGTTAGATTATGAGAGGTTTGCCTCGAAAGCACAAGAAGCTGTTCCATTGCCTGCTCCGCTTCTTTTGCCAGGTTCAGGTGCTTCAGAGCTTCCGCTTTCTCATAAAGTGCACCAAGATTAAACAAGTCACGATCAAGCGCCAGATCACATACTGCTAATGCTTCTTTATATTTCTGAAGATTCCTGAATATCGCTGCCTTTAATGCGTAAGCTTTTCCGTTATTGGCATTCCGGTCTATCGCCTTGTTGATATGATCCAACGCCAGATCGAACTCTCTTTTGATTACATCCAACTGAGCAACAGAGAAGTATCCCATATCCTGCCATGCACCGCTCCAGGTGGCCTTGTAGAAAGCGTCGTAGGCTTCTTTAAAATTTCCCAGATACTTTTGTACCAGACCAAGATTATAATATGGTTCGCCATCGTAGGGATTCGGGTTCCGGCTGGTAATGGTTTCTACTGCTTTTTCAAAGTAATCAACCGCAGCGCTGAACTTCCCTCTTCTGAGATACCATAAACCCAGGGCATTGTTGCAGCGAATATCTTTCGGATCGCGCTTCAGGGCCTCGTTGTAATAATCCAGCGGATTGTAGGTAGCGTGCCGGTACTGCTCCAGATGTTGCGCTGTAAGAAATAACTGCTCGTTGTTCTCTATTTCCTCTGGCTTTAAGGCAGTTTTAGCCGGCGCAGGCAAGGGGTTTTGTTTATTGGAGGCTGGATCGTATTTCAACAATTCATATCCTTCAGCACTTAGTACTTCTACTAAAAACCGACTTTCATCAACTGATTCAAGAAGCTCAATTTCTCTCTGCATCACTTTTCCAGGGCTGAGAGAAAACGTTTCTTCGTAAACAATTTTTCCAGCTACTGAAAAAGTAAGTTTTCTATCTGATTGGTTAGAGGTAGCATATAGTTTCAGCATCGCTCTATCACCGGCCTTTTCAACGTTCAGTAACAAATCCTTCGTAGCATTCTTCACCAGGCCCAGCTCCTGATAGGGCAGAAAATATTGCGTGAATGTCTTTTCTTCATAAGGCATTAGCCAGCTGAAGTCGGGCTGATTATCGGTAAACATCCCTGTCATGAGTTCGATGTACGGTCCATCTTCGTCAGTTAAGTTCCTGTCCCATGCTTTACCGAAATCACTGTACCCCCAAGTCCATTGCTTCTTTCCTGGCGATACGTGGTGATTTGCTACATGCAGAACGCCAGCACGGGAATCATGTTCATAACCTCCCATAAAATCATACTCCGAATTGACAGCCATATAAGATGTCGGCACGGGAATATTTTTATACCTGGAGATATCTGTTCCGGGAGAATAATCTACTTTGTAGTAGGTGCCTGTAGCAATTGGAAAGGTGGATACATCTCTTTTTCCATGATCAAAAACCGCATTTACATCGGGCGGAAACACAGACTGATAGTGATCATTCACTTTTACCGCGGGATTTGCCCACCATAAAAATGTTTGTGGTAAATTAGTCCGATTATAGAGTTTAGCTTTGATTTCAAGATACGCCTTGTCTGGATAAAGGGTAAAACCCGCCATCCCCTTGGTTCGGAACATCTTTTCAATCTCGTTTACCCAGACCGTTTTACTTCCGTCTTCATTTTCGGCAATGGTATAATCTATTGGTTCGAAGGTACTCGGACGGTGGTGTTGTGGCCAGTTAAATTCAATTCCTCCCGAGATCCAGGGACCTGTTAATCCAACCAGAGCCGGCTTAATTACCTGATTATAATAGATAAAGTGCCGTTCTTTGATTTTATCATAAGCCATCTGGATGCGGCCTCCGAGCTCCGGAAGGATCATAACTTTGAGATACTCATTTTCGAGAAACAAGCCAGTATACTCTTTATCAACTTTCTGGTCGAAGATTTTTTCAATAACCGGGTTTGGATAAACTGTCCCGCTGCTCCCCTGGTAAACCCGTTTTTCAAAAAACATAGGATTTTTGTCGGGCTCGCCAATACCATAGGTAGGGATAGTTACTTTTTCTTCCCAAACTTTTACAGGACTATCGCTCATATAACTGGTATCAATGTCTTACAAAATTATCTTCGAGTTCTTCAAGAGTCTGTCCTTTTGTTTCTCTCACCTTCCTTAATACGAAAAGAAAACCTAGGAAACAGATGATAGCGTACAGGTAAAACGGACCGTAAGTCCCTAGTTTCTGGGCCAGAATCGGGAAGGTAAAAACGAGCAGAAAATAAGCTCCCCATAGCGATACGATCGCAACAGATGATGCCATTCCGCGAATGCTATTGGGAAATATCTCTGATATTAACACCCAGGTAACCGGTGCGAGAGATGTAGCATACATGCCGATAGCCAGCAATACAAAAATCGAGACAAATTCGGCAGAAGCCTGACTCTGTAACAGAAATGCCAACACGATGTATACCACCGACAAGCCCAAAGAGCCGATGAGCATGAGGGGGCGCCTCCCGAGTCTGTCGACCTGCCACATCGCCAGCAAGGTAAAAACCAGGTTCACGACTCCGATAGAAACCGTTTCGAAAAGCTGACGATCGAGGCTGGCACCAACAGACTCGAAAATGGTTGAAGTGTAGTTGAATACAACATTAATTCCACAGAGCTGCTGAAATACAGCGAGTGTAATCCCTACAACAACGGCAGGCCTCACACCTTTCTGGAAAACTGCCGAAAAGGACGGCCTGGTTCCTCCAATTAACGATTTTTCGATCTCTGCGGTTGTTTTCGCCACAAAATCGGCCGAACCGATGCTATGCAAAACTGCTTTTCCCTGCTCTATTTTGCCCGCCTTTAAAAGCCAGCGAGGGCTTTCGGGTAACCACACCACTCCCAGTAAAAATAAGGCAGAAGGCACCGCACCTATTCCAAACATCCAGCGCCATGCTTCCGGTCCGTTATCGGCCAGTGTGTAGTTAATTAAATTGGTTATCAGAATCCCTATAACTATTGTTAACTGATTGATTGCAACATTACGCCCTCTTACATGCGCCGGGGAAACTTCAGCTATGTACATGGGACTAAGAATGGATGCCATTCCAACTCCAATACCGGCCGCAAAGCGCATAGAAACGAAAAAGGACAGTTCGTCTGAAAAAGCCATTCCGAAGGATGACAGTGCAAAAATCCCCGCGGCCAGCATCAGGCCAGGTCGCCGGCCATATTTATCGGCAAGCTTGCCGGCAATTAAGGTCCCGACGATACAGCCTAGTGCCAGGGATCCTGTGAGAAAACCTTCCCACCATGCGGTGAAGTGAAATTTTTCCCGTAAAAACGGAAGTGCACCTGAAATGACAGCAAAGTCAAATCCAAATAGATATCCTCCTAAAGCGGAGATAAAAGAAATACCCAGGATATAACGGTGATTAAAAGTCGGGTTTGGTTTATCCATTTTACTTCGGGTTTCAATTGGAATTGTAAAGTTAAGTGATAACTCAGCATTCAAAATGGAGTAAGACTTTAAATAGATGGACTATCTTACGACAAAAATCCAAATCAAGGATTATCTTTGAAAAGGAACATGAGTAATATTACGGGCAATTTAAAGACGATCCAGGAAGGATTTTTAGGACAGAGAATGACTGTATTCTCACCCGACCGGCTTGCACGAATCGAAGAAAACGTCTTTGCTAAAAGCCTCTACCCCACAGCAATTGGCTACTATCCGAATGCTTCCTTCCACGAGCGGCACAGAAAAGGCGGCAGCGAGCAGTACATTCTGCTTTATTGCGTTGGTGGCAAGGGATGGATAAAACTCGATGGCGAAGAAGAATTTATTCTTACCCCGAATACATATTATATTCTTCCTAAAAATATTGCGCATAGTTATGGGAGTTCGCTGGATGACCCATGGAGTATTTACTGGGTTCACTTCAGCGGCAGCGCTGCCGACCTGCTCTATGAGAGGTTTATATCCAAGCTGAATATTCTCCCTACAATTCCGTATGACCCGGTTAACGTTTCAGCGTTCGATCAGCTATTTAATCTCTCAGAAAGCGATCTTGATGCCCAGGAAATTGAAATCCTGCATATCCGTTTACTGCAATTTATCAGTGCTTTTATCTATACCGGCAGCAGAACCAGCGATGAAAACGAGGACGACATACAAAGATCTCTACTCTTCATGAAGAGCAATCTCGACAAGAATATGCTGATCAAAGAACTTGCAAGCCGGGCTAACTATTCAGTATCGCGATACTCTGAACTGTTCAGGAAACGCACGGGCTATGCTCCGATCCAGTATTTCCTGCAGTTGAAGATCCAGAAATCCTGCCAATACCTCTACTTTACAAAAATGACCGTTAAAGAAATCTGTAAAGAGATTGGATTTGATGACCCGTATTATTTTTCGAGAATGTTTAAAAAACAAATGAATATCTCACCTACCCAATATCGAATACAGCACCAACGTTGATACTGATATTTGGAGTAGCAGCAGAATCCCGACAACTACAAGACCGCCCCCTGCCGAATAGAGACGCTACATCTCCCTTAATAAGCCCAGGCACTGATTCGCTATCTCCAATTCTTCATTGGTCGGAATCACCAGGACCTTTGTACGCCCATTTGCTGTATTAATTTCTCTGATACCAGGCTCTCTCTTCTGATTCTTATCTTCATCTAGGCTAATACCGAAAAAGTCCATGTCCTGGCAAACAAGCTTGCGGGTCAGCGGATCGTTCTCTCCCACCCCGGCGGTAAACACAATAGCATCGAGCCCGCCGAGAGCTGCTGCATACGAACCGATATATTTTTTAATACGGTACGCGTATAGATCGTAGGCGAGCCTCGCATTCTTGTCGCCTTTATCCATAGATTTCCTGATATCGCGCATGTCGCTGTACCCGGTGAGACCTAACATGCCACTGCGTTTGTTTAAAAGGTTACTCACCTGTTCAACATCGTAACCCAGATGAGAAACAAGGTGAAACACGATTGATGCGTCGATATTACCGCTTCGGGTTCCCATCACCAGGCCGTCTAAAGGGCCCATTCCCATACTGGTATCTACACACGTTCCTCCGTCTACTGCAGCCATACTGCAGCCGTTACCAAGATGAATGGTGATGATTTTGGCTGATGGTTTGGCCAGATATTCACTAGCCTGCTCTGCTACAAATTTATGACTGGTACCATGAAAGCCATATACCCGGATACCATAATCTGTATAATAGGAATTTGGGATAGCATAGCGAAAAGCTTTTTCCGGGAGGGTTTGATGAAAGGCTGTGTCAAAAACTGCGATCTGGGTGGCTTTTCTAAAGATCTTTTCCGCCACTTCTATTCCAAGATATCCACCTGGGTTATGCAAAGGAGCCAGTGGAAACAGCTTCTTGATCTCTTCTTTCACTTCAAGCGTAATCACGGTAGTTTTTGAAAAACTCTCGCCTCCGTGAACAACCCTATGACCAACCACTTCAATTTCATCGGGGTTCTGGATCACCCCGATTTCGGGTTCTGTGAGTAATCTACCCACTTCCTGCATGCCGGCTTCGTGATCGGGAAGATCGAGTGTCCGGCTGATCACCTGCTCATGGCCACCGGTATACACTTTATGCGTTATGATAGAATCCTCCAGCCCGATGCGTTCAACTAAGCCACTGCATATTGGCTGCTCTGACGGCATTTTAAAAAACTGGTACTTTATTGAGCTGCTGCCGGAATTAATTACAAATACGTTCATTAGAGAAAGTCAAAAATCAAAATTAAAAAGTCAAAAGGGCAAATTGCTTCATTTGAGAAAGTCATTAGAGAAAGTCAAAAATCAAAATTAAAAAGTCAAAAGAGCAAATTGCTTCATTTGAGAAAGTCATTAGAGAAGTCAAAAATCAAAATTAAAAAGTCAAAAGAGCAAATTGCTTCATTTGAGAAAGTCATTAGAGAAAGTCGAAAATCAAAATTAAAAAGTCAAAAGAGCAAATTGCTTCATTTGAGAAAGTCATTAGAGAAAGTCAAAAATCAAAATTAAAAAGTCAAAAGAGCAAATTGCTTCATTTGAGAAAGTCATTAGAGAAGTCAAAAATCAAAATTTAAAAGTCAAAAGAGCAAATTGCTTCATTTGAGAAAGTCATTTGAGAAAGTCAAAAATCAAAATTAAAAAGTCAAAAGAGCAAATTGCTTCATTTGAGAAAGTCATTTGAGAAAGTCGAAAATCAAAATTTAAAAGTCAAAAGAGCAAATTGCTTCATTTGAGAAAGTCATTTGAGAAAGTCAAAAATCAAAATTAAAAAGTCAAAAGAGCCGGTTCTTAACCTTCCTGGCTTTGAATAGCTGTAATAATAACAGTGTTAAAAATATCGTCGACGGTGCATCCGCGACTTAAGTCGTTAACCGGCTTATTCAGCCCCTGCAACATTGGCCCTATGGCTAAAGCGCCGGTTTCCCGCTGAACGGCCTTATATGTATTATTTCCCGTGTTTAGATCCGGAAAAATCAACACGCTCGCCTGACCTGCCACAGCTGAGTTGGGCATTTTCTGTTTACCAACAACCGGATCTACTGCTGCGTCGTATTGGATCGGTCCTTCAACTTTTAAGTCCGGACGTTTTTCTTTCACAATTTCTGTAGCGCGCCGAACCTTCTCAACATCCTCGCCTGCTCCCGATGTTCCCGAAGAATATGAAAGCATCGCAATCCTCGGCTCAATACCGAAACGCTGACTGGTTTCTGCTGAGGAAATAGCGATCTCGGCCAGCTGTTCTGCGGTTGGATTGGGATTTACCGCACAATCTCCAAATACAGATACACGGTCTTCAAGGCACATAAAAAACACCGAAGACACCGTAGAAATTCCGGGTTTTGTTTTAACGAATTGCAAAGCTGGCCTGATAGTATGCTGGGTAGTATGAGTAGCTCCAGAAACCATTCCATCAGCATGTCCCTTATAAACCATCATGGTTCCGAAATAAGATACGTCGGTCATTAGATCGCGGGCCATTTCCAGGGTAACATTTTTGTCCTTTCTCAATTCGTACAAAGTATTCACATAATCGTCATAATACTCCGAGTTTGCCGGATCGATGATATTTACCTTTGCAGGATCAAGACTTAGCCCAAGACGTTTTATCGAAGCCCCTATATCAGCCTGATTACCCAAAATGGTTAATGTCACTATCTCTTGCGCAACCAGGCGTGCGGCGGCTTTTAAAACCCGGTCGTCATCGCCTTCAGGCAACACGATGTTTTTGATCGTTCTTTTTGCCCATTTGCCAAGCTGGTACTGAAACATATGGGGCGTCATTCCATCAGACTCATATGTAACGATCTTCTCATCCAATAACGCAATATCTACGTGCCGGTTAAATGTATCAATCGCAAGCTCAATTTTTTTTACATTATCCGGGGTGATGCGCGCCTTAACTGCAGCGATCTCTGTAATTGTTTGAAAGGTGCCGGTTTGAACCGACATTATAGGAACAACGTTCTGCAAACCATTAATCAAACGAACGATTGGCTCTTCAGGCTCTGAACCTGCGGTAAGCACAATTCCGGCAACTTTAGGATAACTCGAAGATAAATTTGCCTGAAGAGACCCGATGATAATATCTCCCCGGTCGCCGGGGGTTACAATCAGAACATTCTCTTTTATATGATTTAAAAAGTTGGGAACATGCATCGCTCCGGTTACGAAGTTATCAACCTGGTTAGAAAGGTACTCTTCCCCAAAAAGGAGTTTTCCGTCCAAACTTTCATAAATCTCTTTGATAGTTGGGCTTTGCAAACCTTTATCAGCAGGAATTACCGCCAAAATAGTATCAGTAGGTAATTGAGCATTTAACAATTGTCGCACATCGTCAACCTGACCGTCGTGTATTTTATTGGCAACAATTGCAAGGACCTGAATTTCGCGGGCTTCAAAGTTCCTCAATAAGTTCAGAACGTCATTAATTATCTGGGCGGTAGTTTTTCTCTCACCCGATACCACCAATATCGCCGGCGCATTCAAATTCTTGGCAATACGTACGTTTGACTCAAACTCAAAAGCTGCACCCTCCCCATCATAATCACTTCCTTCTAAAATCGTAAAGTCATAGTTCTCTTCTAACTTTTTAAATTTGGTAATGATGGTATCTATCATCTCGCCCTGGCTCTCGCTCTCTAAATGGCGCATTGCTTCCTGGCGGGTGAATGCATATACGTCCTCAAAATTAATAGGCAAATTAAAATGCTCTATTATGGTTTGTATGTGAACATCTTTCTTCTCGCGCGGATCATGGTTAATGATAGGCTTGAAATACCCTATCTTCTGAGCCTTACCCAGCAGCATATTCACAAGTCCGAAAGCAACAATTGATTTGCCACTATATGGCTCGGCAGACGCTATAAAAATCGTTTTCGTCATAACATTAAATTACGTTCAAAAGTACTTCATACTATTTTAAATAGTGTGGCACCCATCATCTTTCAGAATGATATTAAACTGAAATCAAACGGTTATCCATACAACGCGCAGACTGCCGAAATGTAATGAATATCCCGATCTTTTGACCGGACTCATTCTTAGCTGCACTCTCACCGATTTATAATCGCCTTGCAAACAATCGAAAAAATAAAATCAATCCGCTCAAAACCAGCAGAACGAACGAAGCAGCAATACCAAACAGCCACCAGAATCGAAACTGCTGGCCCAGATCCGCTGTAAATCGGTACATATGCAACTGATCGAACACCGGCTTGACCGTAGATTCTATGGCCGGATACACATCTGAAACGGCGTGCATCAACCCGGTTACGGCGAATAATATCATAAATACTGATACACAAATCCCGATTCTGCGATGCCATAACTTTTCTTTCTGAGTTGGGTGTATCTGTTTCCTGGTTCTGAAGAAGGGTAATAGAAAATACAGATAAACACCCAACCACCCCGCCAATAGTGTTATCAACGAAAAGAAAATAATGCCGGTAGCACGAATTGACGGCCAGGGCTTCAAGAAATCCCACTTATGAAGATACCCGAACCATTTATGGATGCCGCGGCTGGTCTGGGTAGAACCACTAATGATCCTCTTTCCTCTGAGATCCACATATAATATGGTCTGATTGGCCGATGCCATGGTTGCCTGGAAAACTGGAAGCACCTTGTTCTTAGCGGAGTAGCCGAGGTTAAATGTCTCAATCTTTTGAATATTCTCCACCTTTGCATCTGATTGGTAACGCGCCTTAACGAGTATGGTTGTCTGCTCATAATCGCTTCCCGACAAACGCATTTCGTATGGAGCTTTCTCAAACGCGGGCTTGAACCATGCATTTGCCTGATGTAAAACTGCACTTCCGGCCCACATGGTAAAGGGTACGGTGGCAATGGCGCTGAGCAAACGGTGCCATTTATAAGCTTTCTTTCGTAAAAACATATTATTTTTTACTTAGCTGATAAGAAATGCCTGTATTGAAAGTTCTTGGTTGTCCTAAGTTGTAACTATATCCAGAAGCTGATTTGCTGGCGGCCACCGAATAATAAGTATCGGCTGCATTTAAAATATTAAGCCATACTTCGAACTGCTTAAATTGGTACGCTCCCCTCACATTATAGACATTAAATCCACCATACTTTTTTGAATTTATGTTATCGAGCCAATAACTGCTTTGATGCTGCCATTCTACACTTGTACGTAAATCTTTTAAAAACGCTGGTCTGTATGAGATTTCCCCGTTTGCCAAAAATCCGGGAGCGCCTGCCATCACGTTCCCATTGTAATTAAGTCCCTTTTCGACAAATTGAATGAAGGTATGTCGTGAATTTGCCGCGCTTAGACGCAGCTTCAATTCGGCGGATGGCCGATAATTTAACCCGTATTCAAAACCCAGATGGCTGGTTTTGCCTGCATTTTCGTTTTTTGAAGTACCATCGTCGGCCAGAACCGAAATAATTTCGTCGGTGCCTTTCATGCTGTAGAGGCTCCAGTCGGCAAATATCTTACCTTTGTAAAGTTCCAGCCAGCCCCCTAATTCATAATTATAGAATTTTTGGGGTGATAAATACGGCACTTTTACGCCCTGGTATAATTCGCTGATTTGCGGCGGAACAAAACCCTGACTGAAATTGGTATAGAAGCCAACGTTCTGATAATTATACGTAAGTCCCAGTTTCGGGGTAAAGCTCTGGAAGTTATTTTTTGTATTGGGTGCACCCGAAAATGCCGTGCCTGAAAGTTTGTTTTGGTAGTTGTAATGATAATAATCATACCGTATGGCGGCTACCAGCTTTAAACCTCTCCAAATTTTCTGATTGTAACTCAGGTAGGATGCGAGGTTCGTAATCGCCGTAGAATAACTACTTAAGGCCGAATCACTTTTTGAATATCCGGTAAAATAACCCGCTTCATCTTTGTCGATACTGATATAATCTGCCTGATACTTTGAGGGACTAAAATCCAGATTCGCACCAGCAGATATTTTACTTCCGAGCTTCTCAAGCTTCTGATCATGCTGCAAAAAGAGAGCGAACGTATTGAACTGGCTGGTACTAATTTCCCCATGCGCTTTAAACGGATTGCCCTGGTAAGTACCGGCAACCCTGCGATAATCATTTTTTATCTTGTAGGCAGGATTCTGATCAATGCGATTATCGCGGTAAACCAGCGATGCCTTGGTTTCAGCGAAGTCATTCCATCTATGATCAAGCTGCGATTTAATCCGCAAGGCTTTCACTTTACGGAATGTAAAATTGTTTAATGAAGAGAAATTTCTGCCAGCGTAGTGACTGCTGTCCAGCGCACCAAACATATCGCTATAATAGTTATTGTAGGATATGCCGTTGACCATTCGTGTGCCTGCGTTGAAGTTGTAATTGCTTTTTACACTAAGGGCGGCCTTGCTAAAATCGCTATGCTGAAGTCGTCCGCCGTTTTTGTCGGCGTAATAACCCGATACTAAAACTCCGGCTCTGCCGAAAGAGTCGCCATATTGAATATCGGTTCTTTTATAACCGTTGGTATTGGCCTGGATACTGATTTGCCCTGTGGCTTGGGCTGGCGCAGACAGGGTTATCACATTCACCGCCCCTCCTATTGCTTCCGCTCCATACATGGCCGATGCTGGCCCCCTTATCACCTCGATCTGCTTCATGGCTGCCATGTTCATTTCGATTAAAGCATTGTGATTGTATAACCCCGTAGTACGAACCGGTATGCCATCTTCCAGATACAGAAACAGGCTTTTTGTCGTCATCGGCTGCCTGATACTCATCTGATGCTGCTCATTACCAAGATTTACCATAAACACTCCGCTGGCTTTATTCAGCACCTGGTCAATCGAATTGGCTTTGGCTTCTTTCAGTATGAGTGTACCAATGGTGCTAATTGCCACCGGCGACTCGCGTCTGCTTTCGGCAACACGGCCTGCTGTAACAACTATTTCTTTAAGTGTTTGAATTTCCTGTTCAAGGGCAATCACATTGTCGTCAATATTCGGCTGATAACAGCAGGTTTGGAATCCGGCATAGCTAACGTACAACGTATCGGTGCGTAAAACAGAGACTTTATAGCTACCCGAAGCATCCGACTTCCCGATGTTTAAATTATTGACCTTTATGGAAGCACCCGCTATTGGCTCCATTGTCAATTTGTCTATCACTTTGCCCTGCAATTCTATAGTTTGGGCACGAGAATAACTTGTGAACGCACAAAGTATTCCCACGAAAAACGCTAGCGTTTTCATTTCACTCTCCTTTTGGATGAAATCAATTCATCGCATAAACATTAAACTAATACGGGCTTAAATCCTGAAAAGGATCGCCGTCTGAGATTTTGAAACAATCTCAATAAATCAGGAACGTATACCGGGAGGATGAAAAGGGCTTTCAGGCCAGCCTTTTTGCTTTTTATTATGATTTTGAAGAATGTAAATTAGCTTGGCAGGGATAACACAAAACTCGTGCACCCGCTCCTGAGCCGAGGCCAGGTAATACACGTCTTTTAAAGTAGTGTCGTTTGCTTCTTTTTGCTGTTTAGCCTCTTTCTGCGACTTTTTCAAATAACATTTGCCTTTGCAATTAAGCTTTGGCTTCGTTCTGTTTACACAGATTTTCGCCACAATGTATTCCATGTTCATTTTAAAGCCAACAGTGGCCAATAGCCCCGCAAAGCTTAAGCCTTGCAGGCACACTATCAGAAATACTGCTAAAGCCTTTCTTAACATATTGCAGATTGTTTTTCTCAACACTCTTAAAGCGATGCGCAAAGGTAGTATTATCCTTATAATTTGCAGTACCACAAAGATTATTCGGTGGCGCGCCATGGGCAGATATTAAAAAGCACATCCGCGAATAAGCCCTATTTATCTTTTTTTTTATCTATTTGATCAGATCTGATTAAAATTGCTCAATATTACAGAGCTGGGCTATTCGTGGGTAACTGCTATGCTCTTTTTTCCTTAAATTTAGGTCTAACCTTTTCCGCTTCTTTTGATGAACTTCATTCCGTTCAGATCTTTTTGTATGATTTTCCTTTTGAAAATTGTCGTTCCGTTAACCGCCCTGGCTGATCAGCCGGAGTTAAAGCTTACAAACATATCGAGAGAGCATGGACTGTCAAACAGCACAGTATTTTGCATTTATCAGGATTCGTATGGCTTTATATGGTTTGGTACCGGAGACGGGCTTAACAGGTACGACGGAGCACAGATGCAGGTATACCGGAACGATGCGAAAATAAATCACACGATCAGTGATAATTATGTGAAGTACATCTATGAAGACAGCCAGAGAAATTTATGGGTGGGGACGACAAATGGCCTAAACTTATTCGACAGGAAACTGGGCAGGTTCAAAAGATTTTTCTTCAACCCGGAAGGAAAATCAGGAAATGACATTAGCTGCGTCCTGGAAGACAGAAAAAAGAATTTATGGATAGGAACACATGGCGCCGGACTAGCTATTCTCGATAAAAAAGTGGGTAAGCTTCGTTCGATTGCTCCAGAATATAAAAACAAGGCGCCACTCAGCCTTAACCACATTAATCATCTGTTTGAAGACAGCAAACAAAATTTGTGGATCGCTACCAATCAGGGCATCGTTATATTGGACATTAAGCAGAAGCAGCTAAAAAAGCTTGATATTCAGGGAAAGTCAAGAATAGACGTGCGGACCATTTGCGAAGACAGTCAGGGAAAGAAATGGATTGCCACAGAGGGAAACGGAATTTTTGTTTATTCTCCGGGCACCGGTAAATTCCACAATTACAATCACCAGGAAAAGCAAAGTTCGAGCCTTGGGAGCAACCTGGTAAGAACCTTAATGATCGACAAGGATGGTAAAGTATGGTCGGGATGTGTTACGGGAGGGCTTAATCTGCTTGACTCAAAAACAAATTCTTTCTATCGTTATATCCCGGACCGGACGGTTTCTGCATTATTTGAAGATAATCAGGGAAATCTCTGGGCCGGAACGCACCGGGGCGGCGTTTACTTATACGCGCCAAATGCACAAAAATTCAATGTGGTGCAGATACAAACTTCGCCCCATATACTCAGCAATAACGATGTAAGAGCATTTTTTGAAGACAAGAAGGGAAATATCTGGATTGGCACAGATGGCGGCGGCGTATCTAAATATAACCCGGAAACAAAAAAAGCAATAAAATTCAGACACCAAACTGCAAGTCCAAACTCATTGGGGAGCGATTTTATCCTGGATATCATTGGCGACAATAATTCAAACGTCTGGATTTCTTCGTGGGGCGGCGGCATTAGTCTCTACAACGAAAAAAACAGCAAGTTTACCCGCTATCTTAACAGGCCGCAAGACAGCTCGTCTATTAGCTCAAATTATGTTCACAAAATGATCCCTGACGAAAAGGGGAATTTTTGGGTTGGCACTTACTTTGGCGGACTGAACTATTTGAACACAGTCTCGGGGAGATTCACGCGAATTCCGTCTACCCGGAATATCCCCAGAGCAATGTGGGGCAATAATGTAATTTCGATGTGTGAAGATGTAAAAAAGGGTAATCTCTGGATAGGTACAGATGACGCCGGGTTGAACTATTTCGATAAAGCATCGCAAAGCTTTCAACATTATTTCGTAGACGGGGCGAGCCTGCAGGAGATACGCATCATTTTCAAAGACCGAAAAAACAGGATTTGGGTTGGTGCGAAAGGAATATACTTATATAACAGGAAGAAAAACAGATTCGACCGCTACACCAAAGCACCTTCTTTAAATGCAGATTTTATTAAAGGCATTTTAGAGGACGACAAAGGGCATTTGTGGATCTCAACATTGAATGGACTTGTTAATTTAGATCCTGAAAAAGGCAGCACCAGGCGTTTTAACACTTCAGACGGGTTACAGAGTCTGGAGTTTGAAGCCAATGCAGTTTTAAAAACCCGCAACGGAGTGATGTATTTTGGTGGCATTAACGGGTACAATTACTTTCATCCCGAAAACATTCCAACCAACAACTTTATTCCGCCCGTTTATTTTACAGAGCTTTCTATCTTTAATAAAAGAGCCGTCCCTCTCGAAGAAGGTTCACCATTAAAGGAAGACCTTCCTTTTGTGCCCGTAATCAATCTCAATTATAAACAATCATCATTTTCGGTAAGTTACGCAGCGTTAAATTATACTTCTCCGAATAACAACCAATATGCCTATAAGCTAGAAGGATTTGACAAGGAGTGGAACTACGTTGGCAACGCTACCAAAGCATCTTATACAAACCTCGACCCAGGAGATTATATCCTGAAAGTTAAAGCGGCAAATAACGACGGTATTTGGAGCAATAGAATTGCAAATCTCGAAATCAGCATAGCTCCGCCCTTCTGGCAACGGATTTGGTTCCAATTAATTACAGTGGCATTGATCATCAGCATTGTGTACTATGTCCTTTCGCTCAAAAGGAAACTGGAACTCGAAAAGCTCGAAGAAAAAAAGAAAGACGAGATCCACCAGATGCAGCTGGAATTTTTCACCAATATATCTCATGAATTCAGAACGCCGCTTGCTTTAATTATAGGCCGGCTCGACAGGTTGGTTAAGGAGAATAGTAACAAGGACCTGCTTCCGCATATACGTTCTTTGTTTAAAAACTCGGCTCACCTGCTAAACTTGCTGAATGAGTTAATGGACTTCAGAAAAGTAGAGTCGGGTGCGTTGCAACTCCACGTTTCGAAAGGTAATTTAAGCTCGTTTTTGGATGAGCTCGCGGAAGAATTCATTATTTTGGCACAAGAGAAAAACATACAACTTTCGATAGAAAAGCATGAAGAAATATCCGAAGCCTGGTTCGACCGTCAGGTTATGGAGAAAATCATCACCAATTTGATTCACAATTCAATAAAATATACGCCGCCAGGAGGCCAGATATCTGTTGAAATTGTTAAAGAGTGGCCTGAACGCACATTTGAAAACGAATTATCTATCAGAAGTGGGTATAACCCCGTCGAAGCGCTGGGGATCCGCGTGAAGGATTCAGGCATCGGGATAACCCGCGATTCTTTAAAACTTTTATTCGAGCGATATTTCCGGATAACCGATGCCCATTTAGGATCGGGCGTGGGTTTGGCATTCGTAAAGAGCCTGGCAATGTTGCATAAAGGCGACATTTACGTATCGAGCGAGAAGAACCAGGGTACAGAGATCGTCATTTCTATTCCATGTACCGAAAACGACTATTCGGCAACAGAAAAGAGAACTGAACACACCAAAACTGGTCTCGATAACCTCGAAAGCATCCTAACTGAACCAGACATAGGCATTTTCGACCATACACCACTTGCAGAGTCAGACGAAGATATTTCTGCCGCCAATAAAAGACGGATTCTTTTGGTTGAAGACAACGATGAGATGAGGAATATGCTAAAAGAATCCCTTTCTGCCTACTTCCATGTTTCCGAAGCATCTAACGGCGCCGAAGGATACCTAAAAGTAAAAGAAGAGTTTCCGGAACTCATTATTAGCGACGTAATGATGGGAGTAATGGGTGGCATAGAGTTTTGTAAAAGAGTCCGGGAAAACATTGAAACTTCACATATTCCGTTTATCATGCTAACCGCCAAAAGCTCTCTGGAAGCACAGATCAGCGGCATTGAAACGGGTGCAGACCTTTATTTCCCAAAACCTGTCAGTGTACAGCTTCTTCTGTTAACTATCCAAAACATCTTCAATCAAAGGCGAAAGCTTAAGACTCATTCTGTAAAGGGGCACCAGGCTGAACTGAAAGAGCTCGTTCACTCTACAAAAGAGCGTGAATTCATAGTTAAGGTTCTTACAATAATTGAAAAATACATGGAAGACCCTAATTTCGATGCCGACCGCTTATGCCGTGAAATTGCAATGAGCAAAACTAATTTGTATCATAAACTTAAGAGCATAACAGGGCATTCGATTTCAGAATTTATCCGATCTGTAAGATTAAACAAAGCGAAGGAAATAATGGTGAATGAGGATGTATTGATAAATGAAGTGATGTTCAGGGTTGGGATTCAAACGCAGTCGTATTTCACAAGAGTGTTTAAGAGTGAATTTGGCACTACTCCCAGACAGTTTTTACAGGAGGTAAGGGCGAGGAACTAAGCTTAAAATAAAAAGCTTCCCAGTGAAGGAGGAAGCTTTTTATTTCGTTGCTACTATTGTTACTCTACCAGAAAAGCATCCATAGCTTTGCTGTACTAGCCGCCATCCCGCCAGACACTTAAAGGCATTCTGCTTCGCCCCTGGCGCCCTGCGGCTCCCAATAGATCACTCCCAGGCCTTTTTCGTCCGGAGCCATCCTATGTCAGCCCTTTCGGAAAAGCACGGGAACCAGTTTTACGCCTCTAATGGTACCACAGGATAAAAAAGTAAGCAGCAGACAAAAATGCTAAACTTCTTCTCAATTCTATTAATACTTACCACAATCCTTTCGCCTATTTAGAGACTAGTTTAACTTCTCCTTCTTTCAAGCCCTTTCCTTCAACAGTAAGTTTAATATCGCCAGGCTTGGTATCTGCCTGGACCAAGACCACTAACTTGCCACTAAAAAGCTTCATGGTTGGAAGATGAAACTGTTCCAGAGAAGTAGCATCGCCATTGCAGGCAGCCCTGAATTTACCGCTGCCGCTCACTTTGAAGCTCAATTGTTCATTTACAGTAGGACAAGGGTTTCCTTTTTCGTCAACCACCGAGACCGTTACAAACGATATGTCTTTACCATCTGCACTAATCTGTGTTCTATCGGGTTCAAGTACCAGGCGATGTGGTTTGCCAGGCGTTACAACACTCTGTTCTGCTGCAGCTTTTCCATTTTTGTCATAAGCTACAACTTTTACAGTACCAGGTTCATACTTCACATCCATCCACATTAAACGATAGCGGCTTTGCGGAGAAGAATCATTCTTTTTCCGCACCCCCATGCTTTTACCATTAATAAATAACTCTGCGCTATCAAAATTTGTATAAACAAATACGGGAGTTGTCTGGCCTTCTCTTCCGGGCCAGTTCCAGTGAGGCAAGATATGCAGGGTATTATCAGTAGTATTCCACCTGCTCCGATACAGATAGTAGCGGTCTTTGGGTATACCCGCGAGATCAACCATGCCAAAATAGGAACTCCGGGATGGCAACTTATTGTAAGGTGTTGGCTCCCCCAAATAATCGAATCCTGTCCATACAAATTCGCCAATTACCCATGGCTTTGTATCCTGAAGAATGAAATCATCTTCCGGAAGGTTTGACCAACTGCAGTATTCTAAATCGTATGAAGATGACTGTTGATCGGGATAGGTTTTATTGATACCTTTTACAACCGGAAATTTATAAACACCTCTCGAACTTACAGTTGAAGCTGTTTCTGAACCCAGAATAAAACCTTGGGGAAATTGTTTGTAGGCGTCTTCATACAAATGGGTACGGTAGTTCAATCCTGGCACATCAAGCACCGACCCAAAACCGGATGCCATGGTTGCCTTCACCTGATCCATACCCACAGTAACAGGTCGTGTTGGATCTTCGCGGTGAAAAATATCCTGAAGCCATTTTGCTCTTTTCGCCCCTTCAGAACCGTTTTGATCAGGAACCTCGTTGCCAGAGCTCCACATCACAATGCTGGGATGATTACGGGTAGCGTGCACCAGATTTACCACATCTTTCTCTGCATCGGTATTAAAAAAGCGAGCATAGCCATTCTTAACTTTTGGTTTCGCCCATTCATCGAAAGTCTCTGCAAGAAACATAAAGCCCATTTCATCGCAGAGTTCAAGTTGCTCTAAAGAAGGCATATTATGTGAGCTTCTAACGGCATCACATCCCATATCCTTCAAAATTTGCAATTGACGTCTCAGGGCCGCAATGTTAACGGCTGCGCCTAAAGGTCCAAGGTCATGATGGAGGCACACCCCTTTAAACTTCCGTACTTTTCCATTCAGGCTGAAACCAGATTCTGGCTTGAAACTGATCTCCCGTATACCAAAGCGCGTGGTGGTTTCATCTTTTAGCTCACTACCCTGATATAAACGGGTAACAGCCTTATAAAGATATGGGCTTTCAGGGCTCCACAACTGAGGCCTGGGTACTGAGAGATTTTGATCAAACTCTTTCCCGAAGCGCGTTTGTGTGCGGTCGTGGGCCACTGTATCACCTGCTGCGTTAACGATGAAGGTTCGCAACTGAAGGTTAGCACCTGATACCCTGGTTTTGATACTCACTTTAGCGAAATCACTTGAAATATGAGGAGTAGTGATAAAAGTACCCCACTGGTCAATACTTTCCTGATTTTTTACAATAAGGCTTACTTTCCGGTAGAGCCCGGCCCCCGGGTACCATCTGGACGACTGGCCGAGGTTGGTCAAGTTTACGGCAAGCACGTTTTTCCCGGCCTTGATATCATTTGTAATATCAAAGTAAAAGTAGTTGTAGCCATAGTTCCATTCTCCTACCTTCCTGCCATTTACATAAACTTTTGGCTCACTCATGGCTCCTTCAAAAAGGATCACCACCTTTTTTCCAGGCTTGAAATCTGACAGGTCAAAAGAATTCCTGTACCAGCCCTGCCCGATAAAGGGCAATGCGCCTGTACGACCGGTTTTCTCGGTAGCCTCTTGTTCGCCATTTTGAAGTATCGCCACTACCTGTTTGTCAGTATTTTTGTTGAAAGGGCCATAAATCGCCCAGTCGTGAGGCACCGATACCGTTTGCCAGTTTTTGTCGTTAAACTCAGTTTGATACGCCTGATCATTTATTCCTTTTGCGAATTTCCAGCCTGTAGAAAGTTCCGTTACTGAACGAGGCTGAGCAAAGGTAATAGTGGTTATTAAAATTGAAATTGAGAGTAAAAATTGTCGTTTCATTTGTTAGCTAAGTGCACGTTTATCGTAATTGAGTTTTTTTTAATATTATCTCTAAGTGCTTAGTTTCCGCTTCTGTCAACCGGAAGCCAACCAAACTGTAAATATATTAAATACAGTCCATTAAAAAGGATCTCGTGCTGTTTGAGAGACAACACGAGATAAATTAACCAATTATCCCCGAGGTTACGGGTTAATAATATTCACCAATGTATATATTAACATAGACGAATAGATTGATTAGGATTATGGAGCTGGCTCCATCCCCCTGTCAAGCATATATTTTGGCAGGATACAATCCCTTGGGTGGCACCAGAAGGCGTTCTTCCTGAGGCTGTAATTTTTTCTATAAATTTCCTTCATCCTTACCAAATCTACCTGCGCACGCCTTCGAAATATAACTCCCACCCTCTTTTACCCAAGATGGCCTGTTTGATATCCCGGGTGAAGCCAATCATCCCCTGTCCCCCCGTTACATCGGTAATAGCCGCTTGCTTTTTGGCGGTATTGTTAACCGAAAAGCCAATCAAGGCCTCTTCGTCGCCCCGGCCGTTACCGTACCAGATACAGTATCTATTAATCACCTGCATTAAACACTGTGAATACTGGCAGCCAAACAAGGACCCGACAGCGGAGGTTTACGTAGTTCATTTGAAAATTGATTAGCTAATAAGGCGAACGGTCCGATGGATTGAATAAAGTGTTCTCATTGAGTAAAATAAATTGTTAAATAATAAAGTTGTGGACAGCTCCTTTCCTATCTCAAAAGAACTCACAAATCGTTGCAGGGTATTTATCCTATTTATTATTTTTTTTATCCTATTGCACTTTTGTAACAAAATAGATATAAAATAAGAGATGGTCCAAACGAACTCTCCGTAGATAAAAGGGTATTGTGGCTCAATAAAGTGACGTTGGTGATACTGGACTACCTCAAAAGCATTTGGATACCTACAGGGATCCACGTTGAATTAATCTGTATGCGTTACTTATGGGCAAAACTTGATTCTGTAAAATAAGCTGGGCTGCTGTCTCTCCCAGTGCCTCAAAATTGCCGGTTACCACGGTAATGTCTAGCAACTCATTTAATACACTATCCTGTAACGAAATAAGGCCTATATCTTTTCCTCTCAGGTAAAGCGAGTTCCGAAGTTTTCTGGTAATATCTGCAAGGTGGGATTCGGTGTACACAATATAAACTTCCCCTTTATTTAAACTAACACCCTCTAAGCAAGATTTAATCACTAAGCTTTTTGAATAGGTTACACAGAACTTTTTAAGGCCTTCGCATATATAACTGAGCTGATTCACAGTGTCAGGAACTATAAGTACTATACCTCGATACCTGTCAAATAGATCGCTATGTGAACTAAATGCCTCAAAAACATCCTCGCTAAAATCCCGGACAATATTAATGCAATTAAGTGTGGTTGAAGATGATATTCCATCTAAAACAATAATCTTATTTACAGGAATCCCCCCTAATGCAGATTCAAACTCACCCTCCATAATAGTATCTGGAGGCGGAGGCACAATCACATAGAAATCATACTTCCCAAGACTGGACAACGCAACTTCGTTCAAAAGAACCGGATCATTGTAATGAATCTGGAGATCTACCTCAAGAATATTGCCCAACTTTCTCGAGAAAGCAGAATATATTTCTCTGTTATAAGAATCTAACTTATCCACGACCATCAATATCCTCTTTGCAGATACAATAGCTTTTGAAACATAATTCCCCTTTCCAGAGACTGAAAAAATATAGCCCTGACGCTGCAGTTCCCGATAAGCCTTTTCCACAGTATCCTTTGATACTTTATGTTGCTTGCTGAATTCACTAATCGATAGTAGCCGCTGGTGACTTTTCAGGTTTTCAACCTCTATGTCTCGCTTAATTTTTCGAACGATCTGGTCGATTTTCGTGACCGAACTATCAGAATCTATGGTTAATTCACGTGTAGGATGCATCATTTGAAGGTATTCGGGTAGGTGAGCTTAATTATTACAATTTTTAAATTACTCTTAGTATACAGCAAGTCAAACTTCCCGGATCTGAAGTACCAGCGTTAATGAACAAAACACCACTCATAATTTATATAGGGAGCCGACGCCGCATTGTACAAAAAACCACGCAGCCTGTTCAACATATCATTTTATTAAAAGTCTTCACTGGAAAAAGGCATTTGATTACTTTTCGGGCGGTACTCCTGGGGCGTTTAAATGGTTTATACAAGTTGCAAGTGAGTATTCTTTTCCTAAATACCTGGTAGTTAGATTTTGCAGAAGCAATATGTTATATACTCTCATGTGCATTACAAAGGAGAAAGAAAAATAACAGTCGTGTTTGCACAACTGGTCTGGATTTTTATCTTTTTGTTCCAATCATATCAAATGGGTAAGAAGCAAATTTTTATTACTTTGATTGATTAAAATTGAGGAGATTACTTGAATGCATCTATCCGTTGGCTATTTACCAACTCCTTAGTACAGGAAGAACTACTTCCAAACTTTTAGGAAGGATATTTATTTGATTGCTATCGAGTATATAGATCAGAAAAGCCGCCTAAATAAATCAGGCGGCTTTCAGGTACTAGGTCGATTACTGAAATGTGAATGGCAAATACCAGTTTTTGGGGTCCATCAACTTCGATTCAACAGCGTTGGCAGTACCGATATCACCTGCTGCTCTAAATTTCTCCGCCACCCGCTTCGCCAAAACAGATGGGTTATTTTGCCTTCGTGCAATCCTTACCAGATCTTGCCAGCGATGACCTTCAAAAGCTAATTCAAGCGCAGCTTCGTCTAATATCTTGTCTTCCATATCGCGCATAAGCCCTTCCGAATCAATAACAGGCCGCTCAACAATAGGCTTATCACTTGCAACAAACCTGTCGCTTGCAGGACCGCTCATATCGAAAAACTTAGCTGAATCAACCCGTAATATAGGCAGCCCTACCCGCAAACGTATACCTCGGTGGTTAGCAAACTGATTTCTGAATTGTCCTGGAAAGTCTGCATCTACACCGTCATAGTCGAAAGGATAAGGATAAGGGGTACGCATTACCTGACGTACATCCCTCTTGGTACCTCTTTTGGGCCAGTCAGTAGTAAATGATCTGCCAGGATTATGCTCGCTATACAATATGGAACCTTGATACGGATCGAATATCTCACTTAAAGGATAAGAAAGAAAAGAATAGGCAAGTCTGTTCTTTCCGTCACGGTTGGCAGCCTCTGCAATTCTCATGTGCAGATCTGCTGCCCGGTTGATATACCATATTCCTGTTTTTTCAAACGGCTTTCTGGGGTCATAAACTCCAAGAAATTTTCTTACTACCGGCTGACCGCCCTGTATCACATAGGAAGCATCTAATCCTCTCAAATCATAGGGAGAGCCGTCTTCCCTGGTAGCGTCCTCCCACTTCTTTATAATAAGCGTTGAAGGCTTTAACTGGTAAGATCCATTTGAATATGAAAACAAATCAATAAAAGGATTTTCAGGTTTGAAATCCTTATGAAAAGGGAGGGACCAAATCCATTCCTGGTTATACCCCGGTTTAGATTCACTTCCCGTATTATACGCATCGGAAAACATATTTTTCCACCGCCCATAGCTGTAGTGGGTTTCGGCTGAACTTTCGCCGGCTGTTACGGTCCAATGCGTCCGATTTTGAGCTGCAGCACCTGCCCCGGAAGTTACGTTATCACGCATGATCTCTCTAAATTCCGTTGCAGCCTCATCGTATCTATTTTGCCAAAGAAACAGTTCACCCAAAAACATCCGGCGATAAATAAACAACTTAGCCGCTTGATAACCGTCAATGCTCACAGGGTTGGTAGATGTGCCCGAAGGTACTGTAACTGTACTTATACCCGTCTGGTATTGTTTTCGTAATGGCAGACTCCTTGCAAAATCACCTAATTGCTCAAGCAGTTGATCAAAAGTCAGGCGGGGAAACAAGGCAGTATTCGAAAGATCATCAATCTTCTCTATCGGCTCGGTTACATAAGGAATAGTTCCGTAGTGTAAGCCTAACTGCAAGTAAATCCATGACCTTAAACACCCTATATCCGAATAGCGTTCCTCATAATCTACACGACTTATGATGCCTTCATCCCGTAATCGTTTAAGGTTCTTTAAAACGTCATTACAGCTTAAAATTACCTCATAAAAAGGTTTTGGATTAATATAAGGGTTAGAAGGCGAAACATTATGCGTGCTAAGCTCCTTCAAATAACGGTCAGACTTAAAAGTTACATCCATTAAATCGGCCCGCAATTCGTTCAAAATAACATAGCGATCCGCTAATTTCAAGAACCTGCCGTACACAGCAAACACCGCTGCGTCTACATCGGAAACACTTCCATAGACCTGATCAGCCTCTAGTACTTCCTTCGGGGCAATATCGAAAGTATTCTTACATGATACCGAACTCATAGCCAAAGCGGCTGGCAGTATGAGTTTACATAGAACACGTGATTTAAATTTCATATTTAATTTTATATTATAATCCTACTTTAACACCAATTTGAATCGTTCTGAATTGTGGTTCCACTCCTACATCTATTCCCTGATGGAAAACACTGGTGGTTGCACTAAATTCAGGATCGTACCCAAGGTACTTACTGAAAGTTACAAGGTTATCAGCACTACCATAAACCCTTAACGTTTTGAAGTACTCAGACTTGATTCTGAAATTGTAAGCCAGAGCCAGGTTCCTCATTCTCAGGTAAGAACCATCTTCAATCCAGCGGTCAGAAAAACGTGAATTCATCGCAGGGTCGCCCAATGCTGCACGGGGTGTGTTTGTAACGTGTCCGTCTGCGCGCCATCTGTTTTCGGCACTTACCAATTGATTTTGATATCCTGACATTGATTCAAGGATATTTCGTGTGCCATTATACACGTCATTTCCATAGCTGAAGGTGAACATGGCGTTTAATGACCAGTTTCTATAATTAAAACTGTTACCAAACATACCTGTAAAGTCAGGGTTAGGATTACCGATAACTACGCGGTCATCACTATCGATAATTGCGTCTCCGTTCATATTCACAAAACGAACGTCGCCTCCCTGAAGAGTCACAATCGACTCGTCTGGCAATCTGTTCGTTAAGCCGGAAGCATTGGCCTCAGCTGTAGACGAATAAACTCCATTGCTTTTATATCCGTAAAACAAGTTTACAGGGCTCCCCACGCGGGTAAGGATTGTTGCCCCGCCGTAATTGGTTTCGAAACTGTTAGAGGCTAAACGAGTAACTTTATTTCTATAACTGCTTATAGTAATGGCCATATCCCATTTAAACTTCCTATCCAGTATTCTCGAATTAAGAGATAAGTCAACACCATTTGTTTCGATGCCGCCTGAATTGTTAACAGAAAAGTCAAAACCTGTAACCGGATTAACAGCATCATACATAAGCAGATTTTTTGCATTGTTACGATAAATATCCACAGACAGGTTTAAGCGCTCGTTAAACAAAGCCAAATCCAGTCCTCCATTTAACTTCTCAATGGTTTCCCATTGTAAGGCTGTGTTTCCAACATTTCCACGGGCATAGCCTTGAAGTCCAAAAAGATTTTGTGTAACATAATATGATCGGGCAGTGTAGTTTCCTATATCATCATTCCCGACAACCCCGTAACTCAATCTTAGTTTGAGCAGGTCAACCGCATTAACATTTGCCATAAAGTTCTCAGATGACACCAGCCATGCAGCACCCACAGCCGGCATTACAGCCAGTTTATTTCCATTAATTGTTAACGCATTTCGTACGTCTCTTCCAAACCGTGATGATCCGTCGACCGCCAGGTTTAAGGAAAGGAGATAACGGTTAAAAAGGGAGTAATCAACGTTAGCGTAGGTATTTAACCAACGCATGTCTCCGATACCACCATTGATCTCGCGCAAATTTGGCGAACCACTACTTAAACTTCTGTAATCGTCTGTAGACGAATTATATGTAACACCTAAGTCGGCTTCATACTTATCCTGTTTAAGTCTGGCACCTATTGAGGCATCAACCTTGTGGATATTATTGAAGTTCTTTTGATAAGAAAAACGTGTATCGTTAAACAAAGCAAAAAGTCTGTTTGTATTTGACCCTATTGTGTTCAACAAAAGCCCCTTCTGTGTAGTATCTGCAGACACTCCCCTTTGAGGAATAAACAGTCGGTCGCGGATTTTATCATAAGATACCCCGAACTGAGAGGATAGTGAAAGCCTTTCAGAAAAGTTATAGTTCATTTTAAGCGCAGCAATTACCCGATAATTGGTATTCACGGCATCCATATCCTCTATCAAGGCGGCAGGATTGCTCACACCAAATATATCTGTATCGGCAAGGTTCGGAGACTGCTCTCCAAGTGATCCTATAACATTAGGATGTAGAAATGGGGCCTTTACCACGCCTAAATAAGTTGCAGATGTTTTAAAGGCCTGCCCCTGGTTAGCCAACTTGTGATTGCTACTTGAGAACGACAAATTAGTAGAGGCGCTAAATTTTCTGGATAAGTTAAAATCTGCGTTAAATCTGGTAAAATACCGGTCTAAACTAGTGCTTTTTATCGCTCCTGCATTATTTACGTAACCCAGCGAAAGGTTATACTTTGCAATATTATCACCGCCGCTCACATTCATGTGGTAATTCTGATTATATCCGGCATTAAAAACCTGGTTATGCCAGTCGGTATTCATGTGATACTTATAATATTCAAGATTACCGACCTGACTATCTCGCATATAAGGGGCGGAATAAATCTGAGCATTTGACTGACCCGAAGATTGCATGACACCCGCGAGATAACTTCGATAAGAATACGCATCCATTACCGGTAAACGATCTATTGAAGAATTGAATCCGGCTGACGATGAGAAATCAATCTTCGTATTTTCGGAATTAGGACGCCGTGTAGTAATAAATAGCACACCATTTCCGCCCTTTGTACCATACAAAGCAGCCCCGGCATCTTTAACTAAGGATACATCTTCAATATCCTTTATGTCAATGTTCTCAAGAGAGTTATTCGAAAATCCTGAAAAAAGCGACCCAACCTGATCGTTATTGTAGATCATACCATCTACAACAATTAATGGTTGGTTGCTGGTATAAAACGAATTTACACCTCTTAGAAACATGTTTGCCCCAATAGAAGGTGTACCCGAACGGCGAACCACATTAAGTCCGCTTAGTTTTCCCTGAAGGTAAGTATCTGGCGTCTCTTTACCTCCCGCGCTTACCGGGTCATTAAACCTCACCGCAGATACGGCAAAAGGGGTAGTCGTTTTAGATATTGGTCCTGATGGAAGAGTTACATCTCCATAAACCGTATTGAAGCCATCTTCATGAAGCTTTACTATAAAATCCAACTTCCCCTTTAAAGCTATCTCCTTGTATTGAAAACCCTCGGCTGTAATCGAGATAACAGAAGACAGATTAGGAACAGAGACCATGGCTTTTCCCCTATCATCTGATATGGCAGCTGAATAACCCGCCACAGTAATCCTTGCCCCCGGCACGGCTGCGCCTGAACTGGCGTCCAAAATGGTAATGTTAGCCCGGGGACCGCTTGTTGCCCGTGTTATCGAAGCAACAGAGTCTGTTTGACTTTGGGTTAAAGAGTCTGTTTGCTGTGCGAATACCGAATAAGATCCGGTCAAGAAGAATCCTGCTAGCAACACCGTATTAACCGACTTTTTAAAAATTTGCATATATATAAGTCTATTATTGGATAATTAATTTACGACAGGAACCAGTTTGATATAATCAAATACAATGGAATTTAAGCCAGTAGTACTAGCGTCATTACTGACCATGAATACAAATTCATTGCGAAAATTGGAAAATGTATATTCTCCAAGATAAACATCATCATAAACCGGCTCAAACACCCGCGGATTTGATGGGGGATTAGTGACAATTTCCCTGGTTTCAACAAACTTATAAGGCAAGGCATCTGTCGCGTTGAATCTCTTAAAGGCCACCCTTTGACGGAAATGTACAGGGGCAACCGCAGGGGGTATTGGCACCAAATCAAAATCTCTTACCGCCCTCCAATAAACCTTATACTTCACACTATTCACACGTCTCTCATATCTGAACCAGGCTAGCGCGGCGGCGAAATTGTCACCTCTAACCTGAGTGAATATAGAAACTCCATCAGGGTTCCTTCTTGAAGTAGTAAAGTTGAATCTGCCTGCATCATTTGTCACTTTAACCACCCTCTCGGATTCACCCTCAATTACAATGGTTTTCAGTTTGTTAGGAATTTTGTAATCAATGCGATTCATCACATGCACAATCCCGTTGCTTACGCGATGGCTTGATACAACTGCAGATTTATCAAGATGGAACTTAACTCCGTTAGTTGATGTAAGCGAGTCAGGTAAACTTTCTTTCGTATATATTCCCCTGAAAACCAAATCGCTAATAATAGCGCGGCGAGTCTCCCGTGTGGTTGAATCTGTTGTGCTTGTGCTATAATACGGCTTCAACTTCACTTCTTCGGCTAAAAACGCTTCATTAGTTAATATCACATAAGTGCTCAAACTATCTTCGCGATCAATCCCTGTAAAATTGAGATATGAGTTAACAATAACGCTATCAGTCCCTTCCTTGTAGATAGGTTTACCTGATGGTTCATAACCTAGCAAAACGGCCGTTGCAGGATTAAACTGTTTTTCATTCAACGACTCCACAAAATCTTTCTGCACGGTCGCGGTATTGTGATCTTTTAGAAATTCATAAATATTAGGCTTCCGTTCCATTCTCCCCGAGATAATATGAAGAACTCCGTTAGCCACGTATTGATTAGGTTTCGTAATTGTTATTTCATCTATAGTATTAGCTGTAAAAATGAGGTTCTTTCCATTCAATGCGGTGAGGGTCAAAATGGGGTTTGGCGCATTGGTCAAATGAGAACTATTAGCAATGTGGTTGCCAATAAAAACGTCCAGCCTGGCTGAATCTGCAACGATCGCAGGATCCAATGAAGCTAAGGCATCATTGGAAGGGGCCCAAACGGTAAAGTTAAGCGACGATGACAAAATCTGACCATAGCGCGACTTTGCGAGCAAATCGCTGAATACACTAAGCTCGGGCTCAGCAGCAATCTTTTGGGTCAAGGTTGTTTTTAATAAAGGATTAACTTCATTAACATCCTCCCATTTGTCCTTGCAACCGGTAATAATCAGGAAAAGAAAACAATATATAAAAATATATCCTTTGAGTTGGTTCATGTGTTCTGTATTAAAAAAAATCTGAAATTAGATCCGAAGTTACCTCCGGATCTAATTATATTAATTAGTCGGGCTCGCCCTTTTGTTGAATACGTCCGTTTGCCCAGAAGCGAGGCCAAATTTGCTCTTGTCTTTCAGGAATAAAATGAATCATATCCATGTAATAATTGTTATGATATGAGAAACCGCCAAGTTCCTGTCTTAGTATCTGCGTACCGCCTTCAGTTACTTCCACAACTCCTAAAAGGCGTCCCATTCCATCATTCATAGGGGTAGTAACCGGGCCCATGTAACGTTTCCAGCCGTTCTGTTCCCGCTGCTCATCGGTCCAGTCGTCTGTTTTACTCTCGTCCCTCATATTCACCCCCCGGTTCAGCCTTACGCCGTTAAAATAGAACGTCATGGCGCCGTTCGATCCGGCTCTTAAATAGCACACCCACAATTTATATCTTCCTGGAGCGAGATACGGCGTGTGATACTCTATATAATTTGCGCGGGCATTTCCGGTTCTAGGGTCGGCGAGTTGCGTACGCAATACATCACCCCTGAAACCTTTACTGCCCATCCAGTCGTACACCATGGCATAATCGTTCCACTTTAAATTAGCCATGGGTTTTGACTTTTTAAGATCCCAGGTTATATCGGCGCTTCCAAAGCCTGCCTGGGCTCTGAATTCAGGTTGGTCTGCAACATCCCAGTATAGGGCTTGCGCAGGGCGGAAAACAATTTTATAGTGTTGGTTCACAGCATGAACAACCCCGTTTCTGGCCGACAGGTCACCTGTCTCACGAAGCACCGGAGCACCTGGATGTACCACACCATTTATGGTTACTTCATCGATAACTATCTCTGTCTTACTTTTAGTTTTAGTATTTATACCTTTTACAGCAAGGGTAGGTAAGCGCACGGGATTTACAATATCCACAAAATAATGTGCCCCTTTTGTGATATGATAGGCAACATAAAGATTTAAGCTATCGGCGGGATCAAGAGGATTACCAGGTTTTGAAGGATCCTCAAACTTTGAATATCTTTGAACTAAATCGTCTAAATTATTAAAGCCAGCAGTCTTGAGCGCTTCATCCGTTTCAGCAAAAACTGTTAGATACTGCTCTGAAGCTTCGGGATTAGTTTTTGGATTTTTGTTTAACCTCTCAAAATAGCCTGTCAGTTTAAGTGCCGCAGTAAAGATGCTGTATTTAGGATCGGCCTCCAGAGTTTGTGCCACAGTAAGCGGCGCAGGCTTCATCACCTTGTCAATCACGTGAATAACACCGTTACCTACGCTAATATTCCCTGTAACCAGTTTTGCCTGTTTATCAATTTGGATACTCGATGCACCATTTACACTCACGGCCCCGGTAACCAGATATTGACCGTACATTGTGGCATTCCGAAGCTTACCATCAGTAAAATCCGGTGTTTTGATAGAATCAGGGACTACGTGAAATGTAACGATATCCAAAAGCTCTTCTTTGCTCATCTGCTCTACTGAAGATAAGCCCTTCTCGTTTAAAAATGCCTTAACAGCGTCGTTAGTAGGCAAAAACAAGGTATAAGCGCCATAAGCCTGGAGAAAGCTGCTGGTTTCGGAGAGCTCTAAAACCTTTCTGAACTCCGAAAACTGGTCCGGATACTTATCCAGATAGCCGGTGATATTAACATCATTTGAAGTGAGGTCTACTATAGAGGCCTTCTTACAACCGACTGCGATCATCATCATTATCCCTAATAAAAGGGCGATGAAGGGGTTTGAAATTAGTTTTTGGGTTTTCATATCCTAAAATTTATTTGTAAAACGGATTTTGAACTAAGTTTTTATTTGCCTGCATATCCCTGAAAGGAACCGGGAGATAATGACTGTTGGTGTCACTGAGTTTTATAGCCACACTCTGGCTCAGATTACTTGGCACGTTTAAGGTAGCCCTGGCTATCAACAGATCGAGATTTTCGTAATCATTCCGTTTGGCAAACCTCAATAGGTCAAACCACCTCTTACCCTCAAAAGCAAATTCACGCCCTCTTTCATCAAATACGTATTGTGCAAGGCTTGATGAATTATTTAGATCAGGATCTTGCTTAGTTACGTCTAAAGCACGTGCCCGATCTCTCACCTGGTCGATTAAATCCATAACCGCCTGACCGTTACCAGGTATGTAAGCGAGAGCCTCGGCCTTCATCAACAGCACATCCGCATACCTGTAAATGTTATACTTCGCAATAGACTGGTTGGCCTCTCTCGGATCTTTGTCGTTTTTACCGGTATACTTCCAGATAGACAGGTCTGTAGCATGAAAAGATACACCTTCTGCCCTGAGATCTTTCGCCTCCGGATCATTAATATCCTTTTTGAAAATCTCATCCAGAGCCGCTGTACTGGCAGTTAAGGGCTTTGCGGCAGCCTGAAACATACTATAGAATGGATTTGGCCTTTCAACAGTGTATTGAAAGGCAAAAATGGTCTCGTCAGAATTACCTTCAAAGTATAAATCGTTGAAGAAAGTAGCGCCATCACCCGGAACTAACCTGAATCTTCCAGACTCAATTACTTTGTTACATGCCTGCAGGGCTTCTTCATATCGATCAAGCCATAGATACACATCTGCCTGAATAGCGAAGACTGCAAATTTCGTTATCCGCCCCTTGTCAAATGAAGGATTTGCAACAAACGTTTCAACTGCGTGCTCTTCAGCAAACTTAAGATCCTCTAATATCTGGGCCGCAACCTCGTCAGGACCACTCTTTGGAAGACTCATTACCTGTGTATCTTCTGATACACCTTGCAACTGCAGGGGCACATCGCGGTACGATCTAAGCAGATAAAAATATAACAGCGCTCTTATTGCCTTAACTTCCGCCACCGATTCATTCACTTCCTTCATACTAACTGTCGGATCATTTTGAGACACACCAGCAGCGTTGTCAATCACCTGGTTACAGTTGTTAATCACCCGGTAAATACCAGACCAATCTGCAATTGAATTGGTGGGTAAAAGATTTCCGTTACCTAGTTGAATTTCATCATTACTTGGCTTACCTGGAACCTGAGCAACCATTACAAGGTCGGCCCTCAACTCACCCCAGCGAAACAACTGGCTCACAATATTATTGTCAACCAAAGAGATATAGGTGCCTGTCACTGCACTTTGCAGTTGTTCTTTAGTCTTCCAGAATTCCTGCTTTATGAGCCCGTCCTGTGGCTTCACATCCAGCCACTTCTGACAGGATGCAGAGGATACCACTATTAAAGCAAGTAATATTCTATATATGATATTTTTATACATGGTTACTATTAATTAATTAAAACCCTAAATTTAAGCCCAGAACAAAAGTTCTTGCTGGTGGAGTAACTGCATTATCTGTTGGGTAATCAAAAGGACCTGTAACAGGTCTTGAACCAACATCAGGATTTTGCCCTGTATACTTTGTCCATGTGTAAACGTTTTCTACAGTTGCGTAAGCACTTGCTCTTTTCAGACGTATCTTATCGACGATCTTTTGATTAAGAGTATAATTCAAAGTTACCTGACGCAAGCGAACAAAGCCCGCATCCTCAACGAAACGGTCAGAACCAAGCCAGTTAAAACCGGCATTCAGCAAAGAACGAGGCATATCTGTAACATCACCGGGATTTCTCCATCGGCGCAGAACAGCAGTACTTTGATTGGCATATGAATGCATATTGACAGTATTCATCTTAGCCTCATTAACCAACTGGAAACCTAAGCGGTAGGTAAAGAAAGTGGTCAGGGTCAATTTTCCTTTATACCCAATTCTTTGCCCAAAGCCTCCCGTTATCTTAGGAACTCCATTTCCCAGGTACACCTGATCCATATGGTTTATGTTTCCATCATTATTAACGTCCACATAAGCAACATCTCCGGGCTGAAATACATAATCTGTTGATGGATAGTTGAAGCGCATGTATATAGTCTCTCCGGCTGGTGACACAATCGGCTTACCATGCACATCTCTAGCAATGGTAGCATCAACATCTTTATAAACACCTCTGGTTTTAAACCCGTAAAACGAACCGTACGGATTGCCTAGTTGAAGGAAGGTTTTGTACTGTCCATTACCTTGAGACGATGCGTTACCGTTATCCCTGGGGTAAAACTCAGATATTTCGTTAATTACATTTTTGTTGCTGGCAAAGTTGAAATCGAAATTCACATTCCAGGTTCTTGATTTTATAGGATTTGTTTGCAACAACAACTCAAAGCCACTGTTCGTCATCTTGCCATTATTGCCCGACACAGTGCTGAAGCCTGATGTACTTGGAATCGCTAGACCGTTAAGAAACATGTCATGGGTAATGTTATTGTACGCATCAGCAGCAACCTTAATCCTGCTCTTGAATAACCACAAATCGAAGCCGACGTTCAGGCCGTTTGTGCGTTCAGGGCGTAGCGAGGTAATCTGAAGGTTAGAATTTAATACACCAGCTACCCCCATATATGCTCCGGCATAGTTCATGGTTGATGTCGGACGATAAATACTGAAAAAACTTCCGCTAGGCGGGTTTCCGGAAGAACCGTAACTTACGCGGAAGCTGATGTCGTCAATCCAGTTATAATCAAGATTCTTGATGAACTTCTCATCCGAAACATGCCATTTAGCTGATAAAGAAGGATATGTTGTAAACCGATGTTTCGGACTGATACGGGAATCACCGTCGGTTCTAAAACCCAGATTAAAATCATAGCGCTTCAATAGCGTATAAGCTGCGGAAAAATATGCTCCCACATCCTTGGTTACGCCCATTGATCCCTGCAAGGAATTGTTCAGATTTGTGCGGCCTCCGTTCGTTGGGTCCTGAAATAGCAGAGACGCAGTATTTGATACGGTCATCGAGCTGGAGATATTGTCATTTTTTCTGGCCTGAAGGGAGGAAAACAACGTCAACGCATGATTCTCGCTTTTAAATTTAGGTGAATAGGTAAGATTGAACTGTCCGTAGGTATTAAATTGATCCCCGTCAGAATCGGAAGCCCGGTTAACAACGTCTTCGGTGAAAGGTCTTCCAGTGGCTATCTGGGGTAAAAAATTATTTGTTTTAGTGTTATTAATATCAAAACGAACCTGCATTGTTGCCAGCAAGGCAGGAGTTATATTATAATTAAGCCTAAATGACGGAACGAGACGCTCTCCAATAGATTTACTGCTGGCGGCTTCCGCCATGGCGAGTGGATTAAAAGTGTTTGGGTACTGCCCCTCGATATTCCTTTCCGGTGAAAAATACCTGGAAGTCAGGTTTCCGAATTCGTCATACAGATAAGGGCTCATGTTAGGCATCTTGGTATACGCTTCCCCTCGAGGATTTGTATAATTCATCAGGGTATTGGTATGGGAGTAAGAAAAATCAGAGCTGAAGCGAATTTTACTAGAAACATTATAATCCAGGTTCACCCGCGTTCTGATCAAATTGGCGCCGGTACCAATTGTGGTACCTTGCTGATCCGAATATCCTACAGAAACGCGGTATTGGGCTTTTTCCCCCCCACCGCTTAAACTAACATCGTGCTGGTGAGAATAAGCCACTTGGGTAATTGTCCCCAGCCAGTCTGTATTCCGGGAATAATTATAAAAATATGCCGGCTCGTAAGGATCATACGAAAACTCCTTGTTAGTTGTCAGATTCATCGGGATACCTGTTGCATTTCGAACCATCTCTGGTATGAGCACCGAATACTCGTCGCCTGTCAAAAGCGGAAAAGTAGGCGGCTGCTTCTGCATCGTTCCTCTGAAGGTATAACCAACCTGAGGTTTACTAAATGCTCCCCTCTTGGTTGTGATTACCAACACTCCGTTAGCCGCTCTTGAACCCCACATCGCTGTCGAAGCTGCGTCTCTCAACACAGTAATGGTGTTGATGTCCTGAGGCGATATACTCAGAAGTTGTGCAAACCCCTGCTCGTCAGCATTTCCGAAGTTAAAATCAGATGGGATAGTAGTTTCAAACGGCATACCATCTACTACGATTAAAGGATTGGTATTTCCGTTCAGGGTAGAAGTACCCCTGATCCGGATAGACATACCAGCACCGGGGTCTCCGGATAAAGTACCAATGTCAACACCCGGCATCCTTCCCTGAAGGGCCTGATCAATCGATTGAGCTGAAAGTTCTTCAAGATCCTTTGCGTTTATGGTGGTCGTAGCCATCGTATTGTGTTTAGGATCAATGTTCAAAAGGCCGTTATTGAATGTCCGGGCACCTTGAATAACCACCTCAGTAAGTTGACGTGACGATGGTTTCAACGATACATTAATCACAGTCCGGCTATTGATAGCTACGGTAAGAGGCTGATAGCCAAGACTCGAAAACTTTAACCGGTTTGAAGGCGATATATTTTTTATTGCGAAATTCCCGTCAATATCTGTTACGAAGGAAGATACAGTCCGTCCGTCTTTATCAATCTCCACAACTGATGCACCTATCACAGACTCCTTATCTTTTTCATCAATTACTTTCCCCCGAATGGTGGTCTGGGCCATAGCAATTGTGCTGCTCAGCACAAAGGCGAGGAAGAAAAACCAATTTCTACAAATTTTCATTTTTTATACGTTTACTTCGTTCGTTTAATTAGTATATAACAATATCCGGTCGATAGAATGTATCAGCGCTCTGTCTGCAAGGTTGTTGCTGCCCGACAAAACTAAACTGGCAGTATTTCCAAGATTATCAGTTACCACCATAGCATTGGGAGTAGTTTCAATTCTAATATAAGTATCCGGGCTTTCTGGATTTGCCGGGTCATCATACACTGTTGACATCTGGCCCTGTTTAAATGGATCGCCATCGGGAGCAACTGTTTCCTTATCTACAAAATGATACAGTATAAAACGATTGATTTCAGCCTGTTCAGCTAGATTGGCAGACCGGGTTGTAGTTGGAATCCCTGTAATTTTATTTCCGGGCAGTTCGCCACGCTTTACAGCTTCCATGATTGCCTGGTTAGTTGGTATTAGCACCGTATATTTGACGCCCTGAGAAACACCTGCAATAGAACCATTGCTGTTCCACAGGGTGGATTTGCTTAAAAAATCGAAAAAGTAGCCATATAAACTAGGTTTAGCTGCAGCAAGCTCCTGAATTCTAGTACCCAAACGCTTTGTTCCGTAGGCCAGCACTCCTGAAACCGTAAACACGGGGCCATTCACGGTTTGCTCTGTCTTAGTAATAGTTAATGGTGTATTGGTTTCTATATTTCCTGACGCCCAAATCTTGTTATTATCATATATCAAGTATTCCTCCACTTCGCTTTCTCCCTTTGATCCCTTTAATACTCCCTTCCCGGATAAATCGGTAATGTTGGCGAAAGAATTGTCGATTACAGACATATGAATAAGCCTCAAGAATTGGTTTCTGGCATTGTTATCTACGATTGTAGCACCAGTCGCAGGATTTCTCCAGCTGTAGTTATTAATCGCTTCGTTGAATGTGTAACCGGCCTCCAGTAACTGCTCATCAGACTGCATAATTAATCCGAACTTATCCAGCGGTTCAATTATCTTATTTCTAAGGTTTCTATCTAATCCCCTAACCTGCAACAGATAATTCCGGTTTAGATATGGCTTAGAGTAAACCGTACGAAACACATTCGCTTCCTGTATCGCATCAATACCGTAAAAATTTCCATTACTTAGCATCTTCGTCTCAAGAACTTTGCTGGGATCAAAAGTGATCTCCTCTGCCTTTGCATTGGCGGTGGTTGTCAGCGCACTTGGCCAGAGCGCTCTGTTCCAAAGGTGTGAATCAATGAAATGCCTTCTCATGGCTGGCGAAAGCTCCGGTCCCCAATCTTTCAGAAGATACTCCTTGTATGCTATTACATGTTCGTTGGTCGGAATCATCGCACTCCAGAAATTCGCCTGAGCGTCGGAACTTCCGGTCGATAGAAAATTCTCATTGTTCGGAGAGAAAGACATATTTGCATACCGCTTAACAAATACGGTATCGTCCGATCCCGAAATTGCCTTGTAACGAGTCTGCAATTTGTAATTAGTTGTCAATACGGCATCTTGCTCAAGTATTTTTTTAAATTCACTGTACTCGGGCTTGGATGACAAATACTCCATAATATTAACAGGAGGCAGTAGCACTTTATCAACCGCGTGTATCATACCATTCTGAGCTACTATATCGGATTGCGTGACACTTGCGTCCACTACATTAAAGCCGGAAAACGTTGCATTGGGGAAGAACGTCTTATAATCCTCCAAAGTAATATTGGTAGCAGCGAAAAGAGCGTCAGTAAAAAACGGCACATATTTATTATTGTTATCGGCCTCATTGTAGTTTCCATTCGAATTTGTTCCCAGATATTTTTTGCCGTCTTCCTCATAAACGAAGTCATAATAGGTACTCTTCTTCCTGAATGACAGTCCCGGTTCCAGAATTTTTTCCGGACTTTCGAATGTGCTGATGTTATCTTTTCTGTATGAGTTATAGAGTGTATTATATCTAACAATAGTTTCAGCCGTCTTCTTGTCTATGTCATTAATACTAGACAGGCCCTTTAATTCCGCATAAGCCTGAAACGCTTCATTAGTAGGTGCAAATAGTGTCCAGTAGCCGGCCTTTCCTAAAATATCTTTATAGCCAGCCTTGTCGATCACTGCCAGCATACTGGTGTAACCGTTAGCCTGCAGCTGATCATAAATTGGAGGTGCAAGATTTGATGGTCTGCCATAAAACTCATCCAGCTCCTTCTTATTACAGCCGGCAAATAAAATGAGTAGCAAAAGGTACAATAAACCAGGTATTGATCTCTTCATATTGATTATGTATATATTATGTAATTACAGATTAAACAAGGACACCCGGATAAATGGTTCAGATTCCGGGTTCAATTGGTTCACTAGCTAAGAAAGTAAAGCTTTAATCATACATTATTATTATTGGTTATTGGTTGTTTTAAAATTGGTTATTGGTTCTTATTCAAAAGAACTGAGAATGAAGGATTTCTACTTATCTAATTGGTTCTGTATTTTATCCTATTTGTCACACCGGACGGCTCTGAATGCCATATTTGGAGGAATTTGCATCAAAAAAACAGCGTTTAAAGCCTCTATCGGCGTATTTTGAACCTGTTTTAATGTTCAAAAGAGAACAAACATGCGACTGGTAACAGATTGGTGACAGAATCCCAAAGTGCATGCCCTAAAGAAATTCATGCTTAAGTTTATTGCAGCAAATGTCACCGGCACAAAAATTCGAATACCCAAAACAAAAATTTTAGTACCTGTCAACAATTAATAATAAAACTATATGATTTCTATGTCCAACTTTTTTAAACTTCTGGTAAGTACCACAACTGTGCTCACCTTTTACTCCCAAGACGTCAAGGCCCAGGTAGCCAAGCCCACGGAAATTCAAATAACTGCTTACAGAACTACCATTTTTGCCGATGGCAAAGACGAAGTTCTGATTGTTGCCAAATTAATTGATAATAAAGGGAATGAAGTGAGCGGTGTTAGCAAGCCCGTTTCTTACAAAGTTTCTGGCGACGCTAAAATCATAAGCATCAACGGCGTGAATGCTGAGAGCATGCGTACTGATACCACCTGGAAAGCGAACCTGGCAGGAAAGGCTAACATCATATTAAAGGCTGGAAAATCGCGATCCATTATCAAATTTAAGGCTAATGGCGATAGCCTTAGGGAAGGAGCTACTGAAATCCATAGCATACAGCCAGGAAAACCTACTAAGGTTACAACGGCGAGCTATAAGCCCAAAACCATTTCAGATAAGATATTGGGCGCTGACATTTCTTTCTTGCCGCAAAACGAAGCAAGGGGCGCAAAATACAGTGACAATGGAGTTGAAAAGGATGCTCTGGTTATTCTAAAAGATCACGGAATTAATTATATACGTATCCGCTTGTTCAATAACCCTTCTCAACCGAGAGGCTATTCCCCGAACCGCGGGTTTTGCGACCTTGAAAACACCAAGAAACTAGCTAAGCGAGTAAAAGCTGCAGGAATGAAATTTCTCCTTGATTTTCATTACAGCGATAACTGGGCCGATCCGCAGCAGCAAAGAAAGCCTCTGGCATGGGTAGGGAAGGATTTTGCAGCTATAAAAGATTCTGTTGAGGCATTCACTAAATATGCGATGCAGCAACTTAAAGACCAGGGAACTGAGCCTGATATGGTTCAGGTGGGTAACGAGGTTAACCACGGCATGATTTGGCCGGATGGACATATAAACAATCTGGATAGTCTTGCACAATTATTTTATGCGGGCTTTAAGGGTGTTAAGGCAGTTAGTCCTAATGCTACTATTATGCTACACGTAGCTCTTGGAGGACAAATAGAAGAATCGGAATTTTTCTATGATGCGATGGCTAAACGCAATGTCCCTTACGATATTATCGGCTTATCTTACTACCCTAAATGGCATGGAACTCCGGAAGATCTAAAAAAGAATATGGCCGCCCTTTCCAAGAAGTACAACAGACAAATTATGGTTGCGGAATATAGCCAAATGAAGCCTCTCGTGAACGAAATAGCGTTCACAGTACCCGGAGGCAAGGGTATAGGCAGCTTTATTTGGGAGCCCCTAAGCTGGGGTGAAGCGGTATTCGACAGAACTGGTAAGTCAAATGAGTATCTGCACCAGTTTACTCCAATCTCAGAGAAATATTTAAAATAAACCCACGCCCAAAAAGCTAGGCCTTCAGAAATGAAGGCCTTAGCTTTTTAATCCGACACCACTTATCCTCGCCTTACATAAAAAACATCCTTCAGACGGCTCACAAAATTTGCTCCCTCCGCATATGCGAGATCATGGAGCTTAGTCGAGAACTCTCTGAACAGGCCCGTGTACCGAATTTGCTGTGTATTTAAACTATCACCGATTTTGCACCAAACAGCAAAACTTATCTGGATAATCTTCCTAAGAGAATATAAAACAATCTGACATTCAACCTTACGCCTCTCAAAGGCTTCCGAGACAAGTAAACTAGCCAGATGTTGCACCCAAGCATTGGCAAACACTTGCATCCAAATAAAAAAACCCTGCCAGATTCTAGTTAGCAGGGCTCTACATTTAAATAATTTTTTTTATTTCGCTTTTATAAGGGAAATATCATCAACCTGGCAGGAAGCCAATGCTTTTCCCTTAGCAAGAAAACCGACCTCTACTTTTCCGTTTCTAACTTGCACACCCTTAAGCTCTACCATTCTAAATTGCTGGCTTCCACCCTTTACATTCGTAGCGTGCCTCTTGCCTCCGCTTTCTGCATACATCTCCAGCTTATCAAACCCCTCAGTGTTTTTGATTGAAGCTTTAAGATTATACACTCCATTAGGTAGCTTCACGTACGGAGATGAGCTGATAACCTGCGAAACTTTCCGTTCGAAAGGTACTTTATCGCTAATGTTTAGGCCTCGTTCGCCTATCACCACCTTCCTTTCCTCCTCTGTATTGGCATAATTAAGCACAGGAGAGGTGGCGGTGTCGAGAGAAACCTTATTTCCTTTTAGCACCGCAGTTTCCCAACCTATCAAATAGGTTTGAACGGGTTTCACCGGGCTGGGCATTTTTTTCCGGTCAGCTTCAAAGCTGCCATTTTTTACCCAATTATTATCAGCGGCAACTTCCCACTCACCTGTTTTGGCATCAAGGTTCCATGAGCCGAGAGAATTGAAATAAGGCTTCGCTCCGTTAAACGACAATGGCACCCACTGGTTGTACCCAAGGCCATTACCTGCGAAATCCGCCCATCTATCCCCGCAGTAAATAACCGTTTCCTGCTTGCTGCCACGAAGAGTAACAAAAAAGCCGGTTTGCGTAACATGGGCGTAATCTTCAGAGGCGCCGTCCATTACAAGCATGTTATTGACTGGTTGATACGGCCCATAAATATTATCTGCCACCAGGTAATAGGCTAATGACGAGTCCCAGCCGTATAAATTAGAAGCAGCCATATAATATTTCCCCTTGTACTTAAACATACAGTTTCCTTCCCGACCAGAGCTGTGGTAAATCTGAACACTGTTCAGCAGATCTACTTTTCCGTTTTTTACACCTATTTCGGAAACATAAATTTTATTTCTCCCTTGCCCGTAAGAATACACGAGGTAAGATTTTCCGGTATCTTCATCCGTAAAAACCGTTTGGTCGCCTGTATTTGGTGTCCCTATAATCTCAAGCATACTTTTCTTCTGATGCCAGGTAAAAGGACCCGCAGGATGATCGGAAACCGAAATCAAAACCTGATTCCCTTGCCGGTTACCATGCTGAATAAACATAGCATACTTATTAATCTCCTTAACATAAGCCACCCCGAGGCGCCCTACCCAGAATGCTCTTCCCTGCTCATTAACCACTTCTTTACTCATAGCATCTGATTCATGAGTCCAGTTAACCAGGTCTGTTGAAGTATAACAGGTTACCGCCTCGAAAGTCTGCCTGGGCAAAGTCTTGTTCGGGGAGTTTCTGTAAGTTTCCCCTTCCTTATAGTGAACACCATACCAGTAGTACTTTTCCTGTCCGGTTTTAGGGTCTTTAAAGGTAAATATCCCACCACCCTGACTGTAAATGGGCTTCCCGTCTTTGGTATCCCAGAACACATTGTTTTTTATATTGAGCTTTTGAGCCTTGCTTTCCCGGGCGAAAATTGTGATTAAAACTGCGAAAACAGATAATGTATACTTCCAGGAGAATTTGATGATGGAGTTTGAACGCATATGTATATAATTGAAATAGATATTATTAATAGGAAAACCTCGACTACATAGTGCCGAGGTTCTGTAATAAAACGGTTGTATAACTTACAATTTAGATAGAAACTCCCTCAGTACTTCAGTAGTACGTTCCAGTTTATCGTGATGCAGGTTATGTGCAGCCCCGTCGATATGCACCAACTTACCTTTTGGCATTACTGAGGCGGCATCTTCGTTGGCTTTACGCACATCAGCTGGAGCATCAGCTTTTAATATGATTGCCGGCACCTGAATTTTTGACAACGCCCCCGCCGTATTCATTGTACCGCTCATCGCTTGCGAAGCTTCAGGTGTGTACGGCCCGTGATATTGTTTTTTGGAAAGAGCCCAGTACTCTATGTCCATCTTGTCCCACAGGGGATTCTGACGCCGGCCGGTGGCTATCAGATCCTCGAAGCTATAGTTGTTTTGAGCAACCAGGGTTTCGGCGCTGCCAAACATGCTTACAGATAAACGATTATTAGGGCTTCCGGCTAGAGCTGTTGGTTGCGGACTTTGTGGCTGAGGGCTACGATTAGGAACCCCTCTCGCTGCATTTGCAGCCCCCCCGGAACGAGGCCTGAGGCCCGGATCAAGCATAACAATTGCCCGGCCAATTTCCGGATATTCAGCACCAACACGCATCACAGTAGCAGCACCCATCGAATGCCCCATAAGAATGGGATTCTTGAATTTCATTATCTTCACAAACTCCACAACATCTTTTACTAACGTCTCACCATTATCACCTGTGGTAAATGGGTCGGTTAAGCCATGTCCGCGGGCATCAAGCATATAAACGTCGTACATATCCTGAAGCTTCAAAGCTAAAGTGGTCCAGCATAATCCGTTATCCGTAACCCCATGAACCATCACCATTACGGGTTTCTCTGGCTTGGGCGTTGCACGGTAGTAGTGAATTCGGATTCCGTTTGCATAAGCATAGCCATCCGACCATCCATCAGGAATTTTAACCTGCTGTGCAAATACAACAGTAGGGAGGAGCAACAGAAGCCCCCAATTTTTTTTTAGATACATAAGAGTTTGTTGTTAGTTAATTAAGTGTGTTTAGCGTCTTAAATTTCATTATGGCATATTCTTCTTCTCAACTGTCCAGTTCGAATTTTTCGAAAGACCGGCGGGTGTACCTGAAAACATTTTACCAGCTTCTCTATCTCCCTTTAACTGCCACTTGTACCATGCAGTGGCAACTTTTGCAAATTCACCACCATGCGGCTGAGCGTAGGTTCCGCCATGACCAACATCCATGTTAGCCATAAATACCGGTACATGATTGATTTGCTGATAATCGTCCATGCCATTCGCATAAGCGATATCTTTCTCTCCTCCAAGCATATACAATGTAGGCGAATGAATCTTTTTAAGATTTTCCTTAGTAAGGTTGGGCATATTACTTATGCCGTTTCCGGGAGTTTTAAAAATGCCGCTATTACAAACAACTACTGTGCTGACACGCGGATCCGAGGCGACTTCCAGCGTTTGCAGGCCACCGCAGGACATGCCGCTCACTGATATTTTTTTCACATCAATTTTATTGTAATAGGGACTTGTTTTGTCGGCATTTTGAGCAATTGCCCAATTAATTGCATCGACGAGCTGTGAGGAAGCGGATTTCCCGCGACCCTTTTCTCCTTCCTGAGGCACAGGACCGATAGCAACCACCAGAAAGCCGTAAGACGAAACCTCCGACAAAAAATTCACATGCTCCCAGGGAGAATTCGCACAAGCCCCGTTTCCCCAGGCGATTATTGGTAGTTTATTTCCATTGCCAAATACGCTCAGATCTTTTGGACGAAAGACTGTATGCGTTGGCAAGCTTGCTTCGCCGAGCATAACTGCGCTGTATGGACCAGTTCCACCATCTTCCACAACTCTTGAAGTAGTTCGAGGCGGGGTAGTTTGTTGCTGAGCAATTAAAGCGCCTGCACAAAACAAGCAGAGAAAGATAAAAAGCGAGATTTTAACCATATAGATTTAATTAGATATAAAACGATGTTACTTGTTCGAGTCAAAATACAGCAAAAAACAGTATGATATTTATCCCTATAATTATTTTTTTTATCCAATTGATACGAAGGTTAGGATGATTTAGCCAAATGACCTAAATCTGCTGATTGATACCCGGGATGCCCTTTGAGGAGATCACACTTCAAAAAATTTCTCAGTGTTTATACCATTACAAGCATTAAGCCTTACACGTACCACAGATTGGGAAACTTTGGGAAAGATTGGAAGGCCGCAAACTATAAACGCCTGTAAATCATATAATTTACAGGCGTTTGACCTTCTTTGAGAAGGGCTTTCGTGCGCCCACCTGGGCTCGAACCAGGGACCAAAAGATTATGAGTCTTCTACTCTAACCAACTGAGCTATGAGCGCTGCTAACCGTAGTTTGCGCTGCAAATTTAACTATTTGACGCAATTATTAAAATATCTTATCACAAATATACCATCCAATACAGCACACTGGTAATCAGTCCATTGAAAGGCTTATACCTTCTTTTCTGCTAAATCTTTTTTCAAATATTTCAATCTTTTACGCTTAGTTCTCCGTAGAAACACCAGGCAATAGAATTGGGGAATTCTCTAAGCCTCCATAAAATTATAAACCTTGAGAGAGATCCGTGATGTTTCAAATTTCCTTTTTTAACAACCTCAGAGTAACATGTTATATCCTGCTCATTAGCATACTGCCAGGCAGCCTGTATAGCCAGACTTCTGCAGACAGCCTGATAAAAACTATTGAACATAGCAAAACCGTCAAAAAGAAGCCTTTGAAATTAGTTGCTCCGGCACTTATGATGGGCGTAGGTGCACTTGCGCTTGAAAGCCACCTGCTTCAGGACATCAACCGTACGGTCCGGTATCATGTACTTGCAACCAAGCCCAATGTGAATAATACCCTGGAAGATGGATTGCGACATATCCCGCTGGCGTCTGCCTTTGTTGTCCTGCCCTTACTTGGCGCTAAAAGTGAGAGCAAATTTATCGACAAGGTGATGGTATACGCCATTGCTACAACCCTGGCAGATCAAACCGTTGCGCGATTAAAAACGGAAACTAAATCGCAGAGACCTGATGGTACTGATCGCCGTTCTTTTCCAAGTGGACATACCGCCACCGCCTTTATGTCAGCCGAATTTTTGCGTAAAGAATACGGCGAAACTATGCCATGGGCCGCATTAATTGGCTATACGGCCGCCACAGCTACCGGAGCATTACGAGTATACCATAACAAACATTGGCTTACCGATGTGGTCGCTGGCGCTGGTCTAGGAATTCTTTCTACGAATCTCGCTTATCTTATCCATTCTAAAACAACAAAACTTAGCCACAGAGTGATGTCGTCGAAAAAATTAACAATGCTTCCTGCTTATCAGCAAAAGACTATGAGTTTAAGTCTGGTTTACCGCCCGAATTAGGTGCTTAACCAATAGAAAAACACTTAGCGAGCCATCCAAAAACTTTATATCCAAGTTGTTACTATTCAAAAATACCATTTTACGAGCATTGGAAGGAGATCAGTATAAATGTAGGCTCAGCTAAAAACATATTCTGCATACCGAAGTAGTATATTTAGCTGGCTTCAGTTGACAACCATGTTTAAAGGCTCCTTTCTGTTTTTGCTGATGGTGTTCAAGCTCAATTCATGGGCGAGTTCGATACTTATCCCTATGGACGCCGGTCAGAAAAATCACCTAAAAGCATATGGACTAGCCTATTGGTCGCTACAAAACGGAATAGATACCGATTGGCTGTTAAATTACCGCAACGGAAGCTTTCTCCTGAAATACTCGCAGACAGCAGAAAAGGAATGTAAGATCCGGGGTATTTCCTACGAGGTGGTTACCGATGGAAAAGCTAACTTGATCATAGGAGAAATAGTGGATCCCAACGTAAATATGGAGTTGGTGAAATTAGAAAAGGCTCCAAAAATCGCTGTATACAGTCCAAAGAACAAGATACCGTCCAATACCGAAGACACTGATGCCGTTTTGTTAGTACTCGAGTATGCCGAAATCCCATATGACATTATTTACGATGAAGAGGTGATGAAAGGCGACCTGAGCAAATACGACTGGCTGCACCTCCATCACGAAGATTTCACAGGTCAGTTTGGAAGAAGCCGGCGGCAGACAAATTTTCAGGAAGGGGTGCAAATTCAGCAGTCGTTAGCTCGAAAATACGGTTACCAAAAAGTGTCATTGTTAAAGCTGGCCGTTACAAAAGCTATACGTGATTTCTGCCTTGGCGGCGGATTCCTGTTCGCAATGTGCTCCGGAGCAGATACGTTTGACATTGCCCTCGCGGCAGAGGGTGTCGACATCTGCGACGATATTTACGATGGTGATGGCGTAGATCCGGATGCGCAGGAAAAACTGGATTTTTCAAGAACCTTCGCATTCAGAAATTTCATCCTTAATCTCAACCCTTACGGGGGATTTTCAAATATTGACGTATCAAGAACAAGAGACGTAGATTACACAAACGACTTCTTCACCTTGTTCGAATTCTCTGCAAAAAGTGATATTGTGCCTACAATGCTTACCCAAGATCACGAATTTGTGATTAAGGGATTTAATGGTCAGACAACAGCCTTTCGAAAAGACGTTCTGAAACCCAATGTATTGGTGATGGCTGAAACGAAAAGCGCCAACGAAGCCCGATACATTCACGGAGAATTTGGCAACGGCCAATGGACATTTTACGGTGGTCACGATCCGGAAAAGAGTCGCGGTGGTGGCAGAGGAAATATCCCTACCGATTTGAACTTACATCCTAATTCGCCTGGCTACAGGCTGATTTTAAACAATGTGCTGTTTCCTGCTGCCCGGAAGAAAAAGCAGAAGACCTGATTGTCTTGTGCGACTCGAACTCTGCAAAGTTCAAAAATTCAACGCTTTCAGAACACGGTCTGCGTTTTTTAACGACACAGGGAACAACCAGCCCGATTGTATGAAAAGCCCGAAGTGTGTCGACTTAAAGCGTCAGGCGCACTTGTCCCCCAGGGACTCCTTAGAGAAAGGAAAGCGCGGCTGCAGCATCTACAAAGCAGCAATTGACGTTTCTAAATCAGCATCTGCTTTTTCAGTTCCAATTGCCGCGCGGATTCGTATTTTTGCGCTTTCTAAACGAGTATATTATGTCGAGAACTAAGATTAAAGATTTACTGAACGCAACCGACTTCGGGCAGCAGGTTATTGTTAAAGGATGGGTTAGAACCTTCCGTAACAATCAGTTTATAGCCATTAATGACGGCTCGACATTAAATAATATTCAAGCTGTCGTTGATTTTGCTTCGACTGATGAAGCCCTGCTGAAACGTGTTACCACAGGAGCTGCCGTTTCTGTTACAGGCGAGCTGGTGGAGTCGTTAGGAAAAGGCCAGCGGGTAGAGATAAAGGTAACTGAGCTTGAAATCCTGGGCGACAGCGATGCCGAAAAGTATCCGCTTCAGCCGAAAAAACACAGTCTTGAATTTTTGCGTGAAATAGCCCACCTGCGTTTCCGTACCAATACTTTTAATGCTGTTTTTAAGATCAGACATGCTCTTGCCTTCGCTGTGCATAAGTTTTTTAACGACAAGGGGTTTGTGTATATGCACACTCCTATTATTACCGGTTCTGATGCTGAAGGTGCTGGAGAGATGTTTCGAGTTACCACGATAGACTTCGACAGTGTGCCGCGTAATGAGGATGGCACCGTAAATTACAAAGAGGATTTCTTCGGAAAGTCGACCAATCTCACCGTATCCGGCCAGCTAGAGGGCGAGCTCGCTGCGATGGCTTTTGGAGAAGTTTATACCTTCGGCCCCACATTTAGGGCAGAAAATTCGAATACCACCCGCCACCTGGCCGAATTCTGGATGATCGAGCCAGAAATGGCTTTTTACGATATCCACGATAACATGGATCTGGCGGAAGAGCTTTTGAAATATGTGATCAGATATGCTCTTGACAATTGTTCTGATGAGCTTGAGTTCTTAAAGAACCGTTTATTAGAAGAAGAAAAGCAAAAAGCACAGAACGAGCGCTCTGAACTTGATTTGATAGCCAAATTAAACTTCTGTCTGGAAAATAACTTTGAGCGTTTAACCTATACCGAGGCGATTAACATCCTAAAGAGCTCGAAACCGAACCAGAAAAAGCAGTTTAAATACTTAATTGACGATTGGGGTGCCGATCTGCAATCGGAACACGAGCGTTACCTGGTTGAAAAGCACTTCAAAAAACCGGTGATCCTAACTGATTATCCTGCGGCCATCAAATCTTTCTATATGCGAAGAAATGACGGCGATGTTTCTGGTAAAGAAACTGTGCGTGCAATGGATATTTTGTTTCCGGGAATCGGCGAGATTGTTGGCGGATCGCAGCGTGAAGAACGCTTAGACGTTTTACAAAAGCGTATGGAGGATTTGCATATTCCGGTCGGGGAAATGGACTGGTACCTCGACACCAGACGTTTCGGTTCGGCGCCACACTCGGGATTCGGCTTAGGGTTTGAAAGGCTGGTACTCTTTGTTACCGGAATGACAAATATCAGAGACGTAATTCCCTTCCCCAGAACACCTAAAAACGCAGAATTTTAGACTTTCTGAAGGGAATAAAACCAAAAAAAATAAAATTAAACAAATAGCCCGCTTTTGGGCTTTTTGTTTGAATGAAAAGGCTGAATACAGAGAACAGGTTATATACTCCTAATTCGGGAACAACTGTTTATATTGATTATATTCCCAAAGCCCAAGTTTTAGAAATTGAGTATAAAAATGGGAAGGTTTACCGGTATTACGATGTAGAACCGGATACCTGGGAGGAATACAGAGAAACGGTAACCTCTGGCGGTTCATCTGGCGTCTATGTAAACTTCAATATCAAACCCAATTACGAATACGAGGAATTGACCTAAACCTTTTAATCGTTCAGGCTGCCTGCTCAATAAATTTTATATTTATAGCCATGCTGTTAAAAATTTACAACAACAACCCAAACGAGCGGGCCATTCAGCAGGTAGTGGATGTACTAAAAAGGGGCGGTTTAATCATCTATCCCACTGATACTATCTATGGCTTGGGCTGCGACATCACTAATCAAAAGGCGATCGAAAAAATCTACAGTTTAAGGGGAATGAAGGCCGACAAAGCCAACCTTTCTTTTATTTGCTATGATTTGAGCCATATCTCAGACTACATAAAGCCCATCGACAACAGTACATTCAGACTCTTGAAGAAGGCCTTACCCGGAGCCTTTACCTTTATTTTTGAAGCTAACAATAATGTTCCAAAGCTCTTAAGCTCTAAAAAGAAAACAGTGGGAATCAGGGTGCCCGACAATAACATAGCACGTGAAATTGTACGACAATTGGGTAACCCTATCGTTTCGGCCTCTATACATGATGAAGATGAAATTCTCGAATATTCTACCGACCCGGAACTTATCTATGAAAAATATAAAGACAAGGTAGATCTGGTGATTGATGGTGGCTATGGCGACAACCTCGCTTCCACTGTTGTGGATTGCACCAGCGGCGACTTCGAAATTTTACGTCAGGGAAAAGGCAATTTCGAAGAACTGATATAAGCTTTCTACCGAAAACTTCCCTCGTCTGATATTTATTTTTTTACTTTCGCCCTATGGCAGCACTCATAAATTTAAAGCCTTTTAAGGATTTTTTCCGCTCGGGACAAATTGGGGGAGTTTTGCTGATTGTCTCAGTTATCACTTCTCTTATTATTGCGAATATTGGTTTATACGACGAATTTCACGCATTACTCAACACCAGCTTCGGTTACCGGCCGCTTGATCTTTACTACAGCACAGAAATTTGGATTAATGATGGTCTGATGGCTATATTTTTTCTGCTGGTAGGACTGGAAATAAAACGGGAAATACTTGAAGGCGAACTGTCTTCTGTGAGAAGAGCAATTCTTCCGATTTTTGCAGCCTTGGGCGGGATGGTTGTGCCTGCCGCAATTTTTTACGCTTTTAATGCTGGAACGCCGACCGCAAACGGCTGGGGAATTCCAATGGCGACCGACATCGCCTTTGCACTGGCAGTTATTTCCATGCTTGGCAAAAGAGTACCAACCTCTTTAAAGGTATTTCTGGCAGCCCTGGCTATTGTGGATGATCTGGGGGCAATTCTGGTTATAGCCATTTTTTATACCGAAGAGTTGCATTTAAACCAGTTATTATATGCCGGAGGTATTATTGGGTTGCTTACCCTGATGAATATTTTCGGGGTGAAAAAGCTGGTATTTTATATAGTTCCAGGTATCTTTTTATGGTACTTTGTTCACCATTCGGGCATCCATGCCACCATAGCCGGAGTTTTACTGGCTTTCACCATCCCTACCAATCCGGTAAAAGAAGAGTCGCCATTAGAACGCTTGGAGCATAAAATTATAGCGCCCGTCAACTACTTTATCATGCCTGTTTTTGCACTGGCAAACACGAATATTATGTTTCACCGCGAGATGGTTAATGGTTTGACCTCCCCCCTGGGCCTGGGGATCATTTGCGGTTTATTATTTGGAAAAACGATCGGCGTAACTCTCTTCTCCTATATTTCTGTCAAGCTGGGACTCAGCAGTTTGCCTAGCCGCAGCACCTGGAAACATATCATCGGTCTTGGGATGCTGGCAGGAATTGGTTTTACCATGTCGGTGTTTATCGCCTTGCTTTCGTTTGATTCGGTAGAATTTCATGACGAAGCAAAATTCAGTATCCTGGTAACATCATTATTAGCAGGACTATTGGGATACGGATATCTGAGCATGGTTTACAATAAACGGGTGAAGCGTGTACTAGATTCAAAGCCGATGTTGGCTAAGAAATAATTACCCGCAAAAAAAATCCCGGCTGCTTTTGCAACCGGGACATCATAAAACCCTACCCCAATTTATTTATTCTTTGATTTGCCTTTATTTCCAGGCTTAGATTTTTTGTTGTTCTTTCTCTCACGATCATCGTCGTCGTCGCCGTCCCTTTTGTAGCTGCGATCACGACTATCAATCACGCCATCATTGTTTCGATCATAAACACGGTCGCGAGCATCAACCACGCCGTCGTTGTTTCTATCATAATTCCGATCCCGCTCGTCAATCACGCCGTCGTTGTTTCTATCGTATCTTCTGTCGCGATCATTATCACGGTTTCCTTGTTTTTTGCGTTGTCCGGGAGGCATACCATGCGGGTGCTTACCTTCCCAGCCTTTAGACCCCTCACCATATTGACCGTTCTGACGCTCATTATCATAAACCTTTACCTGCCGGGTTCTGGTCTCGTAATGCCCTGGTATAGTACGACCACCAACCCCGAAAATTCCACCCGTGCGCTGCTCGGGAATCCAAACCCGTTCTTCGCGCGTTTCGTAACGATAAGTACCCTGTTCGTCAGTTCCGGTTTGAGCGCTAGAATCGAATGCAAAGACACTAAGCCCTGCAATAAATGCGGTAATTATTATCTTTTTCATAAAAAAGTATTTATGTGTGTGTGTGTTTAGGTAGGACTAGCCTAACACATGAAGGTTTAACGAAGTCTGAGATAAAATTGAGTCCAGGCTAAAAGATTAGCTGCTTTGAATTGAGCTCTCTGCCCAGAAACAAGGTTGCTTTTTTGTTGAAATCTGCACAACTTTCGGTAGTGTAAAACGTTTGCGAAACCCCTTTTGAGCATAATTCTTCAATTTCCTTATGTCTTTGAAGGTAATCGGCCAGAGATTTTGCTACCAGCTCTCCCTGAGAAATAACCTGCACATCCCCGCCTGCGAACCGGCGGATCTTATTAATCAATATGGGGTAATGAGTACAGGCAAGAACAAGCGTATCAATATCCCCGTTCCGGGCGAATAAAGCATCCAGATTCTTTTTCACAAAATAGTCAGCTGCCGGATTATCAATCTCATTATTTTCTACCAGGGGCACCCACATTGGGCAGGCTTCCTGATAAACCCGAACAGATGGAAAAAACTTTTCTATTTCCATCACATACGATTGCGAAGCAACAGTCCCAGGCGTTGCCAGAATGCCCACATTTCCCGTTTTCGTATAGTTTCCCACCACTTCTGCAGTAGGCCGGATTACTCCTAAAACCTTTCGCAGCTCGTCCAGCTGCGGCAAATCATTTTGCTGAATACTGCGCAATGCCTTGGCCGAGGCAGTATTACAGGCCAAAATAACCATGTTGCAACCCAAATCAAATAATTGCTGCACGCATTCCCAGGTATACCTATAAACCGTTTCAAATGAGCGGGTACCATAAGGAACTCTTGCATTATCGCCCAGATAAACATAATCGTATTCCGGCAGCTCCTTTACAATCTCTTTAAAAACGGTTAACCCCCCGTAGCCAGAGTCGAAAACACCAATAGGTCCCTTGTTCATTTGAATACGAATTTAGCTTTTGTTATTTTATTTCGAGCACCGGATTTCATCGAGGCGGGCAAAAATAACATTAGATATACTGTTAGCGGCTATGCGTCTTGTTTTTCTCGATCAGCAACTGTATAATGCCGTCGACCATTCCGACTCTTGGCACATGGATAAATTTAACGCCTGCCCATTTCATAACACTAAGATAAATCTCGCAAGCCGGAATGATAACATCTGCGCGGTCCTGATTCAAACCCAAAACAGTTATCCGTTCCTTTAAAGAAAAGGCATTTAAGTACTGATACATCTCCCGGAGCTTGGTTAAACTTAAAGGCATACCATCTTTTTCCTCCGACATTTTGAAAAGCTTATTGATATTGCCTCCGGTACCAATTCCGATCAAGTTTGGATATTGCTTACTGTTGACTTTTATCCATTCCTTTATATCTTCCCAGGCCTCTTCAGTATCTGCATTGTCAAGCATCCGTACAGTACCTATCGGGAAGGATTTCGAACCTTTCACTTTCCCTTCTGAAAATATAGAAAGTTCTGTGCTACCGCCACCCACGTCAATGTACAAATAGTTTTTTTTCCGTTCGAGAGTCTGCTCTATATGACTGGAGTAGATGATGTTTGCTTCGCTCTGCCCCTCTACAATCTCAAGATTTATACCTGCTTTTTCTTGTATAAGTTTAACCAGTTCGGCGCCATTTTCTGCCTCGCGCATCGCCGAGGTCGCACATGCCCTGTAATCCTCTACCTTATATACATCAATAAGAAGCTTAAACGCGGTCATCGTTTTTAATAACTCCTCCGATTTTTTTTCCGAAATACGCTTATCAAGGAAAGCGTCATCACCAAGGCGAAGTGGAACGCGTATGAGCGTGTTTTTCTTAAAAGAAGTCTCCCGGCCGCTTTCTATTATGTCGGCAATTAAGAGTCGTACGGCATTCGAGCCTATGTCTATAGCGGCGTATCTCAAGATGTGTTACTTTTTATATTTCAGGTATGTATATATGTCCGTTTGAGCCCTGTAGCTCACTTTTCCTTTTGGCTTATATCGATTGTTATTCAGACTATTGATCTCCCGGGCTTTGGTATTATCCTTTAATTGAATATTAATGATATCGCGTATTTCTTTACGGATATTGGGATCCAGAATCGGAAAACCAACTTCTACGCGGTGATCCAGGTTGCGGGTCATCAGATCGGCCGAAGCCAGAAAAATTTTCTCATCGCCTCCGTTTGCAAAGATCCAGACCCGGGCATGTTCAAGGTATCTGTCGATAATACTAATCACCTCGATATTTTCACTCAGTCCCTCTACCCCCGGCACCAGGGTACACATTCCCCGTATGATAAGCTGAATCTTTACTCCAGCCGCGCCCGCGTCGTATAGCTTCTGAACAATGTCTTCATCGGCCAGGCTGTTCATCTTCAGGATCATGTAAGCCGGCTTTCCCTCGCGGGCATTTTTTATTTCAGCATCGATCAGAAGGCCAACCTTTTCACGTGTTTCCAGCGGCGATACGATGAGGCAATTGTATCCTTTGTAAAAAACCTTTTTATCCAGCCCCTTAAACAACCGCTTAAGCTCGGCTGTAATTTCGGGATGTGTGGTAAATAAACTATGATCGCAATATATTCGGGCAGATTTTTCATTAAAATTACCAGTCGCCAAATTCGCGTAATAACTTACTTTGCCTTTTTCCTTCCGCGTTATTAAACAAATTTTTGAATGCACTTTGTAATCTAGCAAACCGTAGTTTACCTGTACCCCTTCCTCTTCCAATCTCTTCGTCCAGTTAATATTATTTTGCTCATCAAACCGAGCTTTTAATTCAACCAGGCAATTCACTCTTTTACCGTTTCTTGCTGCGTTAATAAGCGCATTAATCACACGTGAATTTTCGGCCAGCCGGTAAAGCGTGATATCTATCTCAACAACCTTCGGATCTATTGCTGCTTCGCGCAAAAAGTGGATGATATAATCGAACGACTGATACGGCAGGTTGATAAGATAATCTCGTTTGGCAATCTGTGTGAAAATACTCTTACCCATATCCAGGTTCAGGATTTCAAGCGGCGGATCTTTCTCGTACTCGAGTTCGGGCCTGCCTACATTTGGAAAAGCAATAAAGTCTTTGAAATTGTGATACCGATTTCCCGGGATTAAGGCGTCAGAGTCCAGGTCAAGCTTATCTACCAGGAAAGTGAGCATATCTAAAGGCATGTTATTGTCGTAAAGCAAACGCATAGGTTTGCCCTTTTTACGCTTCTGCAGACTTTTAGTGAGCGTGTCAATAAACTTCTCGCTTACACTTCTATCCAAATCGAGCTCGGCATCGCGGGTAAGCTGAATAGAATAGGCCTCGATAGTATCATAATCAAAAATGAAATAGATATTGTCCAGACAGTAACGGATCACATCATCTAAAAGAATAATAAACTTTAAATGATTCGTTTCCGGAAGTACAATAAAACGCTCCAGGCTTTTGGTAGGTATCTCCATTAAGCTGTAACGTGCTTTTTCGGGTGCATCTTTGTTAATCAGGCGCACAAGAAAATAAATGGCTCTATCCTTTAGCTCGGGAAAGGGCTTGCTCTCATCCAGCATTATCGGCACAAGGGTGGACAGCAGCTTGTCTTTGAAATATTTTTTAACAAACTGCCCGCGGGCCACGTTCAGTTGATATTCGTTAATGATAAAGATCTTTTCCTGAGCCAGTTCTTTAATTATTTCATCTTCGTAGAGATGGTTAAATTTTCGTTCCTGCTTTACAACGATATTCTTTATCTGCTTTATAATCTTTTTGGGATTATAACCGAAAACTTCTTTTGCTTTAGTATTGATGTTACTCAGGCGACTAAGCGTGGGTACCCTTACCCGGTAAAACTCATCAAGGTTAGAAGAAAAAATCGCTAGAAAACGGATGCGTTCTATCAGCGGCACGGTTTTATCGGCCGCCTCTTGCAGCACCCGTTCATTAAAGTAGAGCCAACTGATTTCTCGATTTGTAAGCAGAGGTTTTTGCTTAGACATCCGTATATATGTAAAAAGTCCCAGGCTTTAGACCGGGACTGCAAGTTGTATAATATTTTGTTAATTTAATGTTAATTGCAGCTTTGATATAATATCAATTATTCTGATTTGGTTTCAGTAGCCTCCGGACCAATCTGATTTTCAACATTAGCATTCTCCTGAATTGTGACAGGCTTATTTTCGGTACCAGTGGGAGCTGCCGCCGGCTTCCGGGTTCTCCGCCTAACTGGTGTTGCCTGGGCTTCAGGTTTCGCTGCAGATGCAGATGCGGCCGTCCTTCTTGTTCGGGGTTTAGGAGCCTCGGTGCTGGTAATACGTGGTGTGCGTTTGGCGGCTGGCGCTGATGCAGGTTTAGTAGCTACTTTGGCTACAACTTTTTCAGCTCTGGTAGGTTTTGGAACTTCCTTTTTCGCCGCGCGCACCTCTCGTTTTTCAATATCTTTTTGAGTCTTTGTCGCTTTTTTGGAGGATTGCTTGCCACTTTCTTTACTCGCCTTAATTTGGTCAGAAAGTTTTTTTGCAATCTCTTTACTCATCTTTTTTATATCTTTCGCTATTCTTTCCGCATCGTGGCCAAGATTAGTAACAACATCGAGGAACTTCTCAGCTATACCGCTTTCAAGTTCTTTTTTTGCTGCTTTTTTGGGCGATGCTTTTGAAGCGCCTTTAACAGCCTTGCTTGATTTTGGTTTAGTTTTCTTCATAATGTTTTTTATAATTAATACAATTCGTCGCAAAATTGTTTTGCTTTTAAATGTATCGACATATTTTTAAACCCTCAAATTAATTTTTTTCCTATGCCAACTTTTGATATTGTAAGTAAGATCGACAGCCAAACCCTTGATAACGCGATAAATAATGCAAAAAAAGAGATTCTTAACCGTTACGATTTCAACGGTTCTAAGAGCACGATAGAACTTGATAAAAAAACTAATCTGATTACCATTGTTACCGAAGACGATATGCGCTTGAAGGCCATTCAGGACTCTATCATTTCACGCATGATGAAACAAAATCTTGATCCGGCCTGCCTTGATATGGGTAAAGAGGTATACGCTTCGGGAAACATGATTAAAAAGGAAATCAAGATAAAAGAGGGTATTGATAAAGAAACATCTAAAAAGATCCTGAAAAAGATAAAAGACAGTGGCTTAAAGGTTCAGGCATCAATCATGGACGACCAGCTCAGAGTTCAGGGTAAAAAGATCGACGATTTGCAGGCAGTAATATCGCTGTGCCGTACCGACGATTTTGGCCAGCCGCTCCAGTACATCAATATGAGAAATTAATTTAACCAGGCTTTATGAGATTGAACCCTTAATTCAGGTTAAAGTTAGCTTCAGGTTTACTGATAAGTTTTGAGCTCACTACCAAAGCTGTAATTATAGCACCGATAACTATCGCAAGCACTATCTGCAGGTCAGACAAAAAATTGGAAGTGGCAACAATTCCCCTGGTATCATTCACCAGTTTACTTCCTACTGCCGACTGGATAACAGTTAAATCAGATAGTTGAGCAATGGTACTTTCTAAAGCAATGCGTCCCCGGGTTTCGTACAAACGCAACCCGGCAGCTTGATCACTGGCCGCAAGTAAAATCAGCATCTTTTTTTCCAGAGCTGAATATTGGTTGATACGCTCCTTAAAGTTGGACAAGAATACAGATTCTTCATCAACCAGATATGTTTTTTCATATTTGCTTATCAATTGATGAGCCCTTGAGTTGTACCGTTCCAACTCTGATCTTAACTGTCTAACATCCTGTCCGTCTCTGTAAAGAAACTTCTCCATTGCCAATTGCCTGCCGTGGAGACTTTCCGAAAGGTAGAAAATATCGGTAGCTGGTATTAATCTGTCGTTATAAATAGAGTTTACCGACTGATTAATATCTGAAATATTTTTTTGCAGAATAACGTTAAATAATACCACAACCATCATAATCACTCCCAGCAAGCAGGCTATCTTTAGCTTTTGCTGAATAACAAAAGTCCATTTCATATCGAAAATTTTATATAAAAATAACGATTCTGCCGGTGAAATTATATGATTCGGGATGTTTTATTTTAATGGCTTAGTCTAAAAATCAACAGCTTATAATGAACTTAGCTCAGAAACCTCCAAGGCTTCCCAATTCCCGTTCTCGTCTTTGCAAAAATTCACCACATAGGTATGCGTAGTGCCGTGTATATCGTCCAGATCAACAGCTACGTCAATCCGGTTATCTTTAATTTCATTTGGATCTTTCTCTTCGGCCGACGCCTTTTGGATGATCTCTTCATCGGTATGTGCTCTCATGCTTAATAGTTTTAAAATCCAACAAAAGCAACATTTAGAAGTTTGAACTAAATCTTTCTAATAATTTTTATGTTTGTTTTTATGGACGAATTTATGCAAATGGCCATCAACGAAGCCAGAAATAGCCTGGCCGAAGGAGGTATACCGATAGGATCTGTATTGGTTAAAAACGGAGAATTAATTGCCCGGGGACATAATAAGAGAGTTCAGGAAAACAACCCCATTTTGCATGGAGAAATGGACTGCCTAAACAATGCAGGCAGGGTTGGCAGCTATCGCGATACGGTTATCTATTCTACTCTGATGCCGTGTTTTATGTGTGCCGGCACGATCGTTCAATTTAAAATTCCAAAAGTTATTGTCGGAGAGTCAAAGACATTTAGCGGGGCCAGAGAATTTATGGAATCCCATGGAGTGGAGGTTATTGATCTGGATTTAGCTGAGTGTATCGAAATGATGGAAGAATTTATACGCGAGAAACCTGGGTTATGGAACGAAGACATCATGGAGCTTTAGGCTTTAATTGACACGAAAAAGAGCAAACAAGCCATCTGGGTAAGTGTTAATATAGAAACACCTCAACAATGAACATCTATAAGCTTCTGTTACTAACTATCCCGGTATGCCTGATAATGGCATGCAGCCACGACAAAAAAGAGGATCTGGCCAGAACCTGGCAGGTGAGCGACATTGAAACGGAAGCAGAACTAGCTGACTCGATAAAAAATGCGATGTTATTAAGTTCTACAATGCAGTTTACAGATGACGGACATTATACCACTTCCGGAGGAATTGGCGCTGATCAAGGCACCTATACACTGGATGAAGAAGGCAAAACACTCTCTACCATATCGTTGGCCGGACGGAACAGCGACGTTTACACCATTGAGGACCTGGACGACGAAAAACTAATATTAAGCCGAAAGGGAACCACCATTATATGTAAGGCTGTTCCCAGGTAATACATCTCGTTTACCTCTCGTTTATAACTCCCAAAAGCATTTCTGCCAACGCTACCGGAGCGGTCCATTGTGGATTATGATCTGCCTCTAATTGCAAAACCGGCCAGTTTCTTTTTCTTGCACGTTCTGCACTTGCAGCAAATGAATCATTCGACGCTTTCTTTCCCGGATCAACCGTCAGGATATAGGTCGCTTTAAGGTTTTTAGCCTCGGGATTTTCGAGGACAATTCGTTCGGTAAATGTTTTTAGCGAATGCGGAACATCTACAGGCGGTTGCTGTCCTGGTTTTACCCATTCGGGGATAATAAAGCCATCTTTAGACATTTCCCGCAGGCCATCTGCACCGATATTCCTTATCCGGGTAACACTCTCACCATTATTTGGCACGAATGCATCCAAATAAACTAATTGCCGGATCCTTGAGGGCAGCTTGTCGGCGACACCGCTGATAACCATACCACCGTAGCTATGGCCAACCAATATAATATCTTTAAGATCTTCGAAAAGGATGGTATTGACTACGTCATTGATATGTGTGCTTAAACCGATCTCCTTATTCGCGAGATGAACCCGTTCGCCCTGACCAGTTAATGTGGGCCGGTAAACAGTAAAAGACTTTTCTGAAAGTAATGAATCTACTTTTTTAAACGCCCAGCCGCCACCCCATGCACCATGCACAAAAACAACTACGGGCTTTTTAGCTTGAGCAAAAGCCTCTGAACAAAGAAAAAATAAAACGGCATAAGGCAGGTAACGGAGACGCATGATGATCGTAGGTTTAATTAGATATCTTATTACGGAAAGATAACAGAAAAAGTTGTTCCCTCATTCACTTTTGATGTAACATCTAATTTTATACGGTGATAATTGGCGATGCTTTTTACGATCGACAAGCCCAATCCGTAACCACCGGCCTGAGATAAATTTGCCTTTTTAAACCGATTAAAAACAAAGGGGAGCTCCTCCTCCGGAATGCCGATTCCGGTATCTTTGATATAAACGGAATATACACCCTTGCTATAATCATCCTTTATCAGAATGCTTCCGCTTTTTTTATTATATCTGATTGCGTTGTTTATGAGGTTATAAAAGAGCTGGAACAAAAGGTCGTGATTGGCATTATTGAAAGAAAACTGATGACGAAAATTCATCTCAAAAGCTATCTCCTGCTCCTCCAGCCGGTGACTGATTTCTTCCATTACCTCGCCGAGCAACGCTCTTATATTCACATTATCAGCTTTGGCAAACTGCTCGTTTTCGATTCTTGAAATCAGCAATAAAGAGTTTACAATCTTCTTTAAACGGCTTAAGGTTCTTAACATTTCTGAAAGACGCTGCTGAATAAGGTCGCTCACTTCGGTATGCTCCATCAAATTTTCAATTTTGTTCTGGAGGATGCTGATAGGGGTCATCAGCTCATGAGAAGCATTAGCGGTAAATTCACGTTCCTTTTCAAAAGCTTCGTTAATCTGCTCCATCAGCAGCATCAACGAGCTGTCCAAATACCGAAAATCGGACGTTGAAGTTTTTATCGGCGCTTGATTTTTGGCAAACGGAAACTGTTGATTTACGAGCTTTTCTTTTATAATTTCTCCCAGGGGTTTGATAAGATAATGGGTAAAAAACAGATCGATGATGAGCGTTACGAAAATCAAGCTCAGCAAAACGATCAGAGCAAAGCGTTGGAGCGGGCGATTGTATTGACTAATGGTTGCGGTTTCTCTGCCTATCTCCAGCAGGAACGTCCCCTCGCGTGTTTTAAAGGTATGGCTAAGCAGACGATAACTTAAGGTGTCGCCCTCCAGCACGCGCTCGTCAGTCTCAATGGTATCGAGCTGCAGGTCAGTTTCAACGGGTGCAAGCGCTATATACTCGTCTTTTAATAATGTATAACTTCCATAGCTTGGCTGCCCATCCAGATAAGATTCAATTCCTTCCCTAGCTACAACATCAAGCACTTTGCCTCGCTTTTGCCGCAAAAGGTTATCGGTGTAAGTAGCTGAAATGATATCGACCAGGTAGGGTAAAGTCAATATAAAAAAGACAACAATCGCAAGCTTGGACAGCGTAACGAAAAGTGTAAGCTTGGTTGATAATTTCAAGACTTTTTGATTTTATAGCCTACGCCGCGAACTGTTTCGAGCCATTCTACCGGGCCGTAAGCGCCTAATTTCTTCCTGATATTTTTTATATGGACGTCAATGTAGTTCGAATCGTAATCGTCATCCACAAAGCTGCCCCAAATATGCTCACTTAACTGCAGTCGGGTTAAAACGCGGTTTTTATGTAAAAGCATGTAACTCAGCAGATCGAACTCTTTGCGGGTGAGCTCTATTTCATTCTCCTGATGCGATACAATTCGCTTCTGAATATCTACATTAAACTCGCCAAGAGGAATTAGCTGGCTGTTCATCCCCGACTTGCGCCGGGATATGGCCTGCATCCTGGATTGAAGTTCGAGTAAGGAAAAGGGTTTAGGCAGATAATCGTCGGCACCTAAATCAAGGCCTTTAATTCTGTCTTCGATATTTCCACGGGCGGTTAAAATAATGTAAGCCGCATCGGGGTTGTGCTTCTTCGCCTGTTCTAATAGAACAAGGCCGTCCTTATCAGGAAGGCCCAGATCCAGTAAAATAAAGTCGTATAGATTGCATTCTATTTTCTCGAGGCCCTGGCGTGCTGTATGTGCCAGATCACAAATATAAAATGCTTTTTTCAGGAAGGCTTCCACTTCATAAGCCAGTGTTTTTTCATCTTCAACTAAGAGTACCTTCACGTTTTAAAACATATAATAAAACCCTAAGTTAAAAAATGATTGAATCTTTTGGGAATCACTTACTGACTTACTTAAAACCGAGCCTTGATAACTCGCTTCTATCGAATAATTAGCCCTGTTATAAACTATTGGTAAGGTAAAATTATAAGCTACAACATTGAAACTTGTGGTAGCAACCACTGTCCCCTCTCCCTCTTTTGAACCGGGAATATTGCCTTTTCGATTTCCCGGAAGCGGTTTGCCGTTCTTTCCGATAATTCTATCCAAATCTACTAACCCACCATTCTGCTCTTCGTTTTGAGAACCGCTATCCTGCGTTTCACTTTCTGAATAAAACCGCTGTGTACCCCCGATCACCTCTATCACAGGCTCAAAGGTAAAATAGTCTTTTGAACTAAGCGAAAGGCCCAAATCGACGATTTTCGATGCATTAAATGTAGTATACAGTACCCCCCCGTCGCCAAATCCGTAATCGGCGGTCAACCCGGTAGTCAGCCATTTCCAGTGATAGTCTAACGAGGCCGATGCCATATCATCGTTGATAGATTGCAATAGCTGCGAACTATCCGGATAGAAAGAACGTCCATAGCTTAAACTTCCCGTAAGGTTTTTGCTCAGGTTAAAATCATATCCCAGAGATAAGCCAAGTCCTGAAATACCTGATTCGGCGTTTAAAAGTTTATAGGTTTGCCCTGACAACCAAATACCTGATGGAAATTTCACAGCGGCATACCCTAAAACATACGGCAGCTTCTGTGTTGATGTCTGACCGTAGTAATTTACGTTACTACTATAGAGGGTAGCAAGTGTTATGGAAGTCTTTGGTGCTTCGGTCGTATCAGCTGCGTTCTGAGCAGGAGCCGAAAACGCTATTGATAACAGAAGTATAATCAAGTAAGAGTATTGCTTCATACTGTTGCTATTATAATCCAACACGTAAACCCTTACCAGGTTTCACTCGTACTGGCGGTCGCTTAACTTTTATTCTGTCGGTTACAGTTCCTGGTCTTAACTTAGGGCGCGCCTTCGGAACTTCTTTAATATTCGGCTTCTTCGGATCGATATCTACGACTTTAGGATCTTTGCCTTTATCCGCGTCAGCACCCTTTTTTGAATCTTTATTTTTATCCGAAGACTTTTTAGAGTCTTTGTCGTCTTGTTTTTTTGCTTTCGGAAGTGAATCAACGAGCATTGCACCAGATATTTTGTTTATACCGGCAGCCGCAAATTCATTCGCAGATGCAATCACAGGAAGTGATCCCAACAAAATCGAAACACCTAAAACCCTTAACCAATTCCCTGTTCTCATGTCTTGTAAAATTAAAGAAAGTTTGCCTCAATTACGAGGCAAACGATCTATAAGTGTGTTGTGTTCAGCGGTATTATAGTCCAAGCTTTAATCCAGCTCCGACGTTTGTTTTAACTTTAGTGCGACCAACTCCCACATTGGCGCCTGTTTTTGCTCCAGCTTTTACTCTGGTAGCATCTTTGGCTTTTGCTTCTTCTTTACGTGCTTCTTTTCTTGCTTTTGCACTTGCTTTTACATCCAGCAATGCATCGCCATCATTATCACCATCAATTTTTGCATCTGCCTTTACTTCCTTCAAAGCTTTAAGTTCTTCTCGTTTTGCTTCAGCTTCTGCTTTAGCTGCGGCTTTTAACTCCTTAGCGGCAGCCTTATTCTCTTCTTTTAGCTCCTTAGACTCGCCGCTTTTTCTGTTTAGCTCTGCTTGAGATTTTGACGAGGCAACACCGCTAATTGTAGCACCTTTGGCCTCTGCATCAGTAACTGATTTTGCGGTAGAACTTACAGTTGCACCATGGTTACTTTTTGCTTTTGTAGCTTTTGAGGTTTCATTTTCAAGTTTTGCTTCTTTAGACTTGTTATTTTTTCTGTGAAGCTCTGCCTGAGATTTTGAGGAAGCTACGCTGCTTACTTCTGCTCCTTTGATATCTGCATCTGTAGCAGATTTACTGGTTGAACTCACTTTTGTACCGTGAGTATCTTTAGCCTTATCTGTGGTTTGAGAAAAAGATACGGCTGTAAATAAAAGAGCTGCTGTGGTTAATACTATAGCTTTCATATTCGTGTTCTTTGTGTGTGTTTATGTTTAATTTCTTATACAAAGAACACTAGCGAACATGAAGCAAAGATGAATTTTCTAAATTATTTTAAAAAAGTTTGAATCACGCATTTGGGAACAGCTTCACGATCCTGTAGCCCATGATTAGAATTCATCTGGTTCCCTTTCAGGGATAAACTCACCGGTGATTATTGCTTTCTTATTTTGAGGGTCGAGATCAATAAGCATCTCCATTGAAGCCTTTTCGCTAAAATCAACATCTGCACAAGCGTTAAATTGCCCTATGGTGTAATTAACTAAAAACCTCCCCATCAGGGGTTGGAGCAGCTTTAGGGAACTATCATCGATAGTAACGTTAAATACTCGCCCCCGCGTTTTGAAATGATAGCTTACCAGCAAATTTTCTACCGACTTAATGTTACGGTTCAACTCCTGATAAAGCGCCGGGACATCAAACGAGTCTTTGGCGAGGAAGTCTTCAGATAAAAGAAATGTGATCTGTTCCTGCATTAGATAGTTGCCTGTAAGCCCCCTTTTAGATTGAAAATCTGTAAATGGGGAAATTTATTCTTTAACATGTTCACTGCCTTTAACGACCGGGCGCCTGTTTCACACACCACCACAGTCTTTTTATCCGAAGGAAGAGCCGGTTCATCGGCTAATTCTGAAAAAGGAAGGTTTATTCCTCCGATATTATAACGTTCGAATTCATATTCTTCTCTAACGTCTATCAGTTGAATATCTTCTGTCTCCAGCCACTTATTCAGCGTATCGAAATCGATTGAAAGCGACTCTGGCTCGCAAACATCGTCGTAAAAACCGAGTTCAGTAATCCGTTGATTCACTGGACTAGCTTTGAATCGAAGAATGTCGAAGCTATTAGTCAGGAGATTTAACACCAGGAGTTTGCCGTTTAATGGCTCACCTGTCCCGGTAAGTACTTTTATCGCTTCTGTTGCCTGCCATGTACCAATAATGCCCGGTAGAACACCAAGAACGCCAGCTACTCCGCAAGCAGGCACTTCTCCGGCTGCAGGTGCTTCGGGGTACAAGCAACGGTAAGTAGGGCCATTCTGATAATTAAACGTACTTACTTGCCCTTCAAATTTGAAGAGTGCACCATGGATATAGGGCTTTCCGGTAATTACGCAGGCATCGTTAAGCAAATACCTTGTACTAAAGTTGTCCGATCCATCAATAACCAAATCATAGTTAGCTATAATATCGAGCACATTATCTCTCGTAATGCGAGAATGCGTTTGAATCTGGATATGAGGATTTTTTTTCAAAAGGTGGGCCTTGGCCGTTTCGGCTTTGGGCTTTCCTACATCCTCTGTATTAAAAAGCACTTGTCTTTGAAGATTAGAAAGACTTACCACGTCATCGTCGGCGATACCGATAAAGCCAACACCTGCAGCAGCAAGATACAGCAGGCATGGGCAACCTAAACCTCCGGCTCCTATTACCAATACCTTTGAAGCTTTTAATTTCAGCTGGGCTTCGGCCCCAAACTCGTCCATTAAGAGATGTCGGCTGTAGCGGTTAAGTTCTTCTGTTGAGAGGGTCATGCTTCTATTATTGAACAGCAGTAAGTTGCTATTTATTCTTTTGCCACGAAGACTTGAAGTTGTTAGGCTTTGCCTTAGCGACTTTGTGGGCGCTAAGTTTTCCCTTCTTGGTGTCTTGTGCCTAACCGTTCCTCGCGCCTAAGGATTTACATAATTAAACATTGATCCCAATCTTTCCAAACAGGTTCGTAACCCTGTCTCCGAATAACGTCCGCAATCACTGCTGGTGAGCGCTCGTCGTTAATCTCAAATTGCTCTAGAGACTCTTTTGCTACTGTATATCCACCCGGATTTGTCTTAGAACCTGCACTTATCGAGGTTATTCCAAGTTTGATAACATTGTTCCTAAAAGTTTCAGATTCGCGGGTGGAGAGTGCGAGCTCTACTTCCTGGTTAAAAATCCGGTAAGCGCAAATAAGCTGTACAAGCTCTCTGTCGCTCATATCCACTTTCGGTTCTAACCCACCCGAAAATGGCCGTAATCGTGGAAAAGAGATAGAATACTTTGTCTTCCAATAAAGCTTTTCGAGGTAATTGAGATGTAGGGCAGTAAAAAAACAATCTGTTCGCCAGTCTTCTAAACCCAACAGCGGACCAAGACCTATTTTATGAACCCCGGCCTTTCCTAATCTGTCAGGGGTTTCTAAGCGATAACTAAAATTTGATTTCTTCCCTTTCGGGTGATGCTTTTTATAGTCCTCTTCATGATAGGTTTCCTGGTAAACGAGTACCGTGTGCAAGCCCAGGGGAACTAACTCCTGATATTCTTCCAGATCCAAAGGCTGCACTTCCATAGCAATGTTCGAGAAGTGTGGCGAAATCAGGCTAAGCACATTTTTAAAATAATCTACTCCCACCGTTTTTGCCGCTTCACCGCTAACAAGCAAAACATGATCATAACCCATTTCTTTAATAAAAGCTACCTCCGACATGATTTCCATATTCGTAAGCGTTTTGCGGGGCAATTTGTTATCCACACTAAAACCGCAATAGGTACAAATGTTCTGGCATTCGTTAGACAGGTACAGTGGGATATACATTTGTATCACTTTACCAAAACGCTGTAAGGTAAGCAGGTGGCTCAACTGAGCCATCTGCTCTAAATACGGTGCAGCCGCAGGCGAAACCAATGCCTTAAAATCTTCTAAATCCCGCTGAGGCTTATTCAAAGCAGATTCAACATCGGCAGCGGTTTTCGAGTAAATACTCGCCTTCACTTCCTCCCACGAATACTGTCTGAATATATTTTCGAAACTCATTTGATATTCAAAAATTAAAGGTCAAAATTAAAACGGGCAGATACCTAGTCTAAAAAAGCGGTTAAAGGGCTGCTGGCTTCTGCATGCTTTACAGGTTTGGCCAGTTTAGCTTCAAAAGCCATCCTGCCTGCTTCTACAGCCAATTTAAAAGCTCTTGCCATTTGAACCGGATTATCAGAAACAGCTATGGCGGTGTTCACCAATACCGCATCTGCTCCAATCTCCATTGCCTTAGCGGCATCAGAAGGCGAACCTATTCCGGCATCAATAATCACCGGAACTTTACTTTGCTCAATGATAATCTCTAGGAAATCAATGGATTTTAATCCTTTATTGCTTCCTATCGGCGAACCCAACGGCATTACTGCAGAAACGCCAACTTCTTCTAGCCGTTTGCACAAAACCGGATCTGCATGAATGTAAGGCAATACCACAAAACCCAACCTTACCAGTTCTTCTGCTGCTTTTAAGGTTTCGATAGGATCGGGCATCAGGTATTTAGGATCAGGATGGATCTCCAGCTTTAGCCAGTTTGTTTCAAGCGCCTCTCGGGCCAATTGGGCCGCAAATACAGCTTCCTTAGCCGTGCGAACACCGGATGTGTTTGGCAACAGGTTGATATGAGGGTGTTTAAGATGAGCTAATATATCATCTTGAGCATTGTTTACATTCACACGCTTTAATGCAACTGTTACCAGTTCAGAACCGCTCCCTACCAATGCGGACTCCATCAACTCGGGGTGACTAAACTTACCTGTTCCGGTAAATAGTCGCGAATTGAACATTTTATCAGCTATTCTTAACATAAGCTATTCTCTCCTTTCAATAGTTGTGTAATAGTAGTTACCTGCTGGTGAGGGTCCTCTGCAAAAGCTATTAAAGAAGATACTGCAATGCCGTAAACGCCGGTTTCGAGTATCGATACAATATCTTCAGTTGCAATACCACCTATGGCGATGATTGGAATATCTATATTTAGCTTTCGCGCTTCGGATATAATTCTTCGATATCCGTCCAACCCCAATATCGGACTCAACTTCACTTTAGTTTTAGTGAAGCGAAAAGGTCCGCAACCAATATAATTCGCTCCATGGTTTGCATGTGTAATAATATCTTCGATGGTATTTGCAGTTCCGCCAATTATCATCTTGTCTCCTACTATCACCCTGGCCTGGTTAACAGATATATCTTCTTTTCCGAGATGTAACCCAAAAGCATCAACTTCTTTAGCAACTAAAGGATGATCATTGATGATTAATTTTGCTCCCCATGAATCACAAGTATCCTTCGCCTGCAAGGCTATCGTGATGATTTCCTTTATTGATCTATCCTTTACTCTTAACTGTACCCATTTAACTCCCGCCGCGCAAGCTTTCTCTATACATTGGAGATGAGTTTGACCAGTAGTTTCCTGTGATATAAAATGCAAATTACTTATCATATACTTTAGGTGTGCCAGCCCAGCAGGCTTGGGTTGGAGTTTAAAACTTTTTCTATGTATTGTTTAGACTTCTTAAATGCAGAGATTGGTGGAATATTTAAAGCAAGGTTGGCACAAATTGCCGATGAGAGGACACATCCCGAGCCATGTTTTGTTGTGCCTAGGACCTGTGGTTCGAGAATATGCTTAACACCTTTCCAATAAAGCCAGTCTTGTCCCAATTGAGCATTTTCACGATGGCCTCCTTTTAAATAAATCATAGTATACTGAGACAATTTCACTGCTTCTTCATCACTCCCGATTAAAAATTCGAATTCCGGAAGATTGGGAGTAAGAACAGTAATGTGTTTTAAAAGCGAGGCTATACTGTGATCCGCTTTGAAGAAGGGAAAGCCCGAGCTTGAACGTAAAACCGGGTCCCATACAATTTTTGCATTGGGATTGTGCTGGAGAATAAAAAGGAGTACTTCCTGAAGCACATCACTGCTTTCCACTATCCCGATTTTGAACCACTCAAGGTTCCAATTTTCCATCAATAGCTTGATCTGTTCTTTTATTTGCAAAACCGGTATCCACTGTACTTCTCTTACATCCTTATCCGATTGAATGGTATTGGCGGTTAAAACGCCCAGTCCGTACACCTTGTGTTGCTCAAAAGTTTTAATATCCGCAAGAATACCAGCCCCTCCGCTTGGGTCGAAACCGGCAATGCTCATTACTACCGGACGATTAACAGACATATGTGTCTATCTCCTCTCTTAACATTTCAAATCGTTTAACCGCATTTTCCTTATCTTCCCACAAATAGCCAAGTACTGCTATCCCATAGAAGCCTCTTTCCAGGGTTTCTGTTGAATTAGAAAGATTTATTCCACCCAGTGCATACGCTGGAAATCCCTTTGCAAAGTCAGGGACCGTACTTAAGGCTCTATTGGCCATGTAACCGCGTTTTGAAACGCTGTCATAAACCGGGCTCATAAAGCAATAATCGATTTTCCTGCCCTGCAGTTCCTTCAGTTCTTCCCAGGTATGCAACGAGCATGACACGATATATTCGGGGTCTCCTAAATCAGCGTTCAAAATATCGTGGTAGGAGTAATGTTTTCCACCCAGATTCAACTCTGTTACTAAATCCGGATGATAGTGCACACTTATATACTTTCTGAATTTAGGTGATATTTGAGCTGCTAATTGTCGTATTTCATCACAACCGTGTCCGGGTTTTCGCAAATGAAGCCTCTTTAACCCAGCTTTAAAAAGCTGGTTGAGAAGATTCGCCTCACCTGCAAAACAATCAGGGTCTGTTATTACGATTAATCTATCCACTCCCGGCAATTCAGTTGATGATACCTTTGTTACTACAAATAAATTTCAGCACCCTTCTTTTTGAACTCCTCAGAACGCTCCCTCATCCCCTCTTCAATTGCTAATGCCTCATCTTCTATTCCCTTTTCGTCTGCATATTTTCTGATATCCTGAGTGATTTTCATACTGCAAAAGTTGGGACCGCACATAGAACAGAAATGGGCAATCTTTGCGCCTTCGGCCGGGAGCGTTTCGTCATGATATTCTCTGGCAGTATCCGGATCTAGAGAAAGGTTGAACTGGTCTTCCCAACGGAACTCGAAACGTGCTTTGCTTAAGGCGTTATCACGATATTGAGCTCCGGGATGCCCTTTAGCCAAATCAGCCGCATGCGCAGCCAGTTTATAAGTAATAACACCGTCTTTAACATCCTTTCTGTTTGGTAAACCCAGATGCTCTTTCGGGGTAACGTAGCAAAGCATCGCCGTCCCGAACCAGCCGATCATCGCTGCACCAATAGCCGAAGTAATATGATCATAGCCCGGTGCAATATCTGTGGTTAACGGACCAAGCGTGTAAAAAGGAGCCTCGTGACATTCCTTTAATTGCTTATCCATATTCTCTTTAATTAAATGCATAGGCACATGGCCCGGCCCCTCTATCATCACCTGGATATCGTGTTTCCAGGCCACTTTCGTGAGCTCTCCCAAGGTTTCCAGTTCGCCAAATTGTGCCGCATCATTCGCATCTGCGATAGACCCAGGACGTAATCCATCTCCCAGCGAGAATGAGACGTCATACGCCTTCATAATCTCACAAATATCCTCGAAATGAGTATAAAGAAAGTTTTCTTTATGATGAGCAAGGCACCATTTTGCCATGATAGACCCACCTCTTGAGACAATCCCTGTTAGTCTTTTCGCGGTAAGCGGGACGTATCGCAGTAAAACGCCAGCATGAATAGTGAAATAATCTACTCCCTGTTCTGCCTGTTCAATAAGCGTGTCTCTAAAAATTTCCCAGGTCAGGTCTTCGGCTTTTCCATTTACCTTCTCCAGAGCCTGATAGATGGGAACAGTACCGATTGGAACCGGTGAATTGCGAATAATCCATTCGCGTGTTTCATGAATATTTTTGCCGGTAGACAAGTCCATCACCGTATCTGCCCCCCAGCGGGTAGCCCAAACCATTTTCTCTACCTCTTCTTCAATGCTTGAGCCCACTGCCGAATTACCGATGTTGGCATTGATCTTAACCAGGAAATTCCGACCAATAATCATTGGTTCCGACTCAGGATGATTGATATTGGCCGGGATTATAGCACGACCAGCGGCAATTTCATCACGAACGAATTCGGGAGTGATGAACTTTGGAGTCTTTGCCCCGAAATTATTCCCCGGATGCTGAAACCACATAGAGTCCGAAGAATTATACCTTTCTTCCAGGAGCTGATTTTCACGAATGGAAATATACTCCATCTCCGGAGTGACGATCCCCTTTTTTGCGTAATGAAGTTGGGTTACGTTTTGGCCCGTCTTTGCGCGGAAAGGATTTTTAATATGCTGGAAGCGTAAAGCATCAAGCTTTGCATCGTTCATTCTCAATTTCCCATACTCAGAGCTTATCCCTGATAATTCCTCAACATCTCCCCTGCCTAAAATCCATTTTTCCCGGATACGCGGCAAACCAGCTTCGATATCTACTACGATATGCGGATCGGTAAAGGGGCCGCTGGTATCGTACACCGCCACCGAAGGGTTTTTCTCCGTTTTGCCGTTAAACTTATCGATTGTGTCAGAAAGTTTAATCTCACGCATGGCCACTTTGATATCGTGAAGTTTCCCCGGAACATAGATTTTCGTTGAATTAACAAATGGGCCGGCACTGATTACTTGCTCGGTTGGAACAGTTTCGCTCTTCATATGATTTTGATTTTTATCCACCTTGAGTAGCACGAATGATGGTTATCTTATCAGCAGATTCAACCCTAAAGTTTTCCCAGTCGGTTTTGGGAATTACCGAATTGTTTACAGCAACAGCGATCCCTTTTTTGTCGAGGAAATTTTGTTGCAGTAGGATTTCACTTAGCCTTACAGCATCGCGAACAGAGACGGACTGATTGTTGATAAATACCTCCATACATGCAGAATTATAACTTCAGGAGGTGTCATCGAAGAGATGAGTTGATCGCTTTTCCTTACGCCAGTATTACCTGGTTCAAGTTATGAGGGTATGTCTCAGCCTTTCGGCACCCCTAAAGTTGCGGTAAAGGTAAATGCTTTTTAATGAAAACAGCAAGAACAAATAATATTTTTCTGTCTTGCTCTGAAAACGTCAGTGATTCGACATTAGAGCTGAATTAAATTTAATCAGGAGTCTGATTAAATCTTCATGTTCGGTAAGCGGTAAAGTAGAGGCCCTGTCGTATATATCGTGATATGCTTTGATTCCTCCCATAGTGTAGATAAAAAAAGAAGGAACACCTTTTTCTGTAAACCAATAGTGATCGCTGTTAGCAGCTTTTCCGCGCGTGTTAACTTTCGGAAGATATTTCCCCTCGCTATTTATCCGGTTAAGCAGTTCAAACTCCCTGGTGTATACACTTCCGTTTACAACAGTAATACCCTCCTGCCCTGTGCCGGCAAGGTCCGTATTTATCAGGAATCGAATTTTTTTCAGATCGATAAGGGGATTCTGTGAGAAATGCAGAGAACCCAGCAAGCCTGCTTCTTCGGCCCCAAAACAGATAAACACCACCGAATATCTCGGGGGCTTAGCAGCATAATGCCTGGCCAGATTCAGGAGCAAAGCAATTCCACTTGCATTGTCATTCGCTCCCGGAAAATAAGTATCAGCCCCCATCCCTCCTAAATGATCGTAGTGGGCTGTAATGACAATCATCGAATCTGGAACTGCAGTTCCCCGCACCATACCAGCTACATTGAAAGCCTTAAAGCTCTTTATAAACCTGTTTTCGACATTCAATTTAATTTTCTGCGGAAGACTTTGAATGGCACTTCTGTTGACCAGAATCTGAGTATTTTCTGAGGTTTGTTGCGCCACCGACCAGGTGAGCTTATCTTTTATGGTAAGAACGATCCGATTTTCATCGTTCACAAAGTTGAGGCTGTCTTTTTGAAACAGTTTACAGGATTCTTTTATACCGCGGCTATCCGGACTTACAATAAAATCCCCTCCTGGTACAAGAGCGATCCCATTAAGAGACACCTCCATTTTACCCGGGAAGGTGTTTACCGACAGATAAAATTCCTGAAGGTAGGATTGTTGGTTTAAGGGCTTCAAACCATACGACTCTAACTGAGCCTTTAAGAATTGTGCAGTTTTAGTTGCACCCTCGTTGGTATATCCACGTCCCCAATATGGCGGAGATGTTAAAGTGTCTATTATTTTCCTTGAAAACGCCAAGTCTTGCGTAAAAGCATTACCGAAAACCGTGCTAAAAAAGACTAGAAAAAAAATTCTCATGGGATACTAAAATAGGAATTCGCTTGTGAGGGAGCAAAAAAATAGAGCTCTTGATCTAAGAGCTCTACCTAAAAGATGCTGTAGGGGAAGGAATCGAACCTTCAAGGAGTGGTTAGCCCGTTACCGGATTTCCCAGATTCTCCGCCACCGAGACAAGGAGGTGTGTCTGCCAGTTTCACCACCCTACAGTTTGCAGCGATTTTTTAACGAATCGTTAATACAAAGGTAAAACCACCATCCGTAGATTACAAGTCTTTTAAAACAAAATACCCATTTTTAAATTATCGATAATTTAAGTACGAAAAATTGCCAATATCTAAACGACAGTAGAATTAAGGGTCGATTTATTGCAAATTTATTAATCGCGTACAAACAAAGTTCAACCGCTTTTATTTATAAACTGTCATTTGCCCGTTATATAAGAATCATTAATTTCTGAATCCTTTTAAACTAAGTAAATTGCAGCTTTTAAATTATTATGGCCAAAGTTTCTATTAATATCGCAACGGGTTCTATTCAGAAAGAAGATATTATTGTCGGTATCGATCTCGGCACTACTAACAGCCTGGTAGCATTTATCAACCCCGAGGGGACCGCACAAGTGATCAACGATGCTGGAAAAGGTGTACTGGTACCGTCCATTGTCCATTTTAATACTGATGGGAGCCCTGTAGTTGGAAATGAAGCGAAAGAATTTTTAATCTCTGATCCTCAAAATACCATATTTTCCGTAAAACGATTATTAGGACGATCGTATCACGATATTGAAGCTTATCAGAATCTGTTTTCATATAAAGTAATTGATGATGACAGCGAAAGCCTCGTCAAAATAAAAGTAGGCGACCGCTTTTATACTCCTATAGAACTTTCGGCCATGATCTTGAAAGAGCTGAAAGAGCGGGCGGAACATGCGCTTAAAACTCCGGTTAATCGAGCGGTTATTACGGTTCCTGCCTATTTCAACGACAGCCAGCGGCAGGCAACCCGCGATGCCGGAAAGCTTGCAGGGTTGGACGTTCTTAGAATTGTTAACGAACCTACAGCGGCAAGTTTAGCTTACGGAATCGGGTTAAACCCGGAAGAAGAAAAAACTATAGCGGTTTATGACCTTGGCGGAGGCACTTTCGACGTGTCAATCCTGAAGATTCAAAATGGAATTTTCGAAGTGTTATCTACTAACGGAAATACATTCTTAGGAGGAGATGATTTTGACCGGGCAATAGTTAATTACTGGATCGAGCAAAACAAGCTTGATCCGGATGAAGTAACCTCCAATTCGGAATTAACACAAGAACTTCGGCTGAAAGCAGAAGAAGCCAAAAAAGCACTTAGCACACAAAATATATTCACAGGTACGGTAGCTTCACTGCCATGTGCTATTACCCGCCAAACATTTGAAGAATTAATTTCTGGAAAAGTGGAGGAGACTATTAACGCCTGCAAGAATGCAATGAAAGATGCCGGGCTTAGTATTGAAGATATTGACGAAGTGGTGATGGTGGGAGGTTCAACCCGTACGCCACTTGTGAAAAACTCGGTCTCGGCATTTTTCAATAAAGACGTGCACGACAAAATAAATCCTGATGAAGTAGTAGCCCTTGGCGCCTCTATACAGGCCGATATTTTAGCAGGAAACCGCAAAGACATCCTTCTTTTAGATGTTACTCCGCTTTCCTTAGGTATCGAAACCATGGGCGGACTAATGGATGTGATAATTCCCCGCAATTCTAAGGTGCCTACAAAAGCCGGACGACAATACACTACTTCCATTGATGGTCAGGTGAATATGAAGATTTCGGTCTTCCAGGGCGAGCGCGATCTGGTTAAAGAAAACCGAAAACTCGCCGAATTTGATTTAAAAGGTATTCCGGCTATGCCTGCCGGGTTCCCAAAAGTCGACATCAACTTTCTGTTAAACGCCGACGGCATTTTGAAGATACAGGCCATTGAACTGCGCTCGGGTGTGAAACAAGAGGTAGACGTAAAACCAACCTATGGCTTAACAGACCAGGAAGTAGAGCAAATGTTGTTCGATTCTATCACTCATGCAAAAGAAGATGTTTCTCAGCGAATGATCATCGAAGCTCGCACGGAAGGAGAACAGATGGTGTACACCGCCGAAAGATTTATTGAAAAAAATGGCGCCTATTTCTCCATTGAAGAAATTAGTAAAACTCAGGAATACATCCAAGCCCTGCGGGAAGCGCTAACTTCGGGCAACAAAGACTTAATTCACAAAAAGATTGATGAATTGAATGAGTTTACCCGGCCTTTTGCCGAGCGTTTAATGGACCAGGCAATAGGACAAGCAATGAAGGGAAAAGCGATCGAATAAGCTCTATACCGACTTGCAGTAATTCAGTTTAAAATTTCCTGCATCAATGAATAATTTCGCCACACTTTGACAGCGATCTTTTCTTATCATCTGAGTCTTGAAAATTGGCTATTGATAGGGCTCGTAGCACTTCTAACCGGGATGTCTAAAACCGGGGTTCATGGCGCAGGTATGCTATCCGCTCCGCTGTTGGCGCTTGTTTTTGGTGGACATAGTTCGAGCGGGATTATACTTCCAATGCTAATCATTGCAGATGTCTTTGGTGTTTGGTATTACCACCGCCATGCTTCATGGCACCACCTTAAACTCTTGTTTCCATGGGCTGGATTGGGTATTGTCGCTGGCACTTTCGCCGGAGCTTATATCGACGATAAAACCTTCAAACTCATCATGGCAATAACTATCTTCATTAGTATCCCTTTGATGATCTGGTTAAAGGGGCACAAAAAAGAAGAAATTCCTAAGACAGGTTGGTTTTCCGTATCGACTGGCATTGCAGGCGGCTTCACGTCGATGGTTGGTAATTTGGCTGGAAGCGTTATGGCTGTCTATCTGCTCGCAGCAAGGCTCCCTAAGAATGTCTATATCGGAACCACAGCCTGGTTCTTCCTGGTAATAAACTGGGCAAAAGTCCCCTTCCATGTATTTAGCTGGCACACCATCACCTTAAAAACTGCATTACTTTCGCTGGTTGTAAGCCCGTTGATTCTGCTTGGGGCTGCCGTCGGTATTTTTATTGTGAAAAGAATCCCCGAGAAGCATTATCGCTGGTTTATCATTGTGATGACTATTGCGGCCGCTGTGTTTATGCTGCTTTAGAAAGTTGCTTCTTCTTCCGTTCGTTTTTTAGATAACTTAACAAAACTTTCTCGTCCACATTAAGCGCAACATCATCTGCTGCCGGAAGAATATTTTTAACCTTTTTCAAATATGGATATAAAGTTCCGCTTTCATACGACTCGATGAGCGGTGGAAAAACATAATACTTTTTACAAACCGTACGCGTATTTCCTAACTTCGAGGAGACTTCGTCAAGCATAGCTACAGTTACTTTTTTCCGTTTTGATTCCAGTTCGGTATATTCATATTGCGAATAGATGCGTAAAGCCTCCAAAGACCCAAACCAGGTTCTGAAATCCTTAGCGGTGAAATCACAGCAGGTTATCTCTTTAATATAGCGGTTAATCATTCCCGAGTCGATAGACTTACGTTCCCCACCCGGGGTGTAAAACTGAAAAAGTTCCTGTCCGGGGATATCCCTGCACTTTTTCACCAGCTTTGCCAGTGTCCGATCGTTCAGGTCGATATCATGCATTACTCCTTTCTTCCCTTTAAAAGACAGCTTCATGCTCGTGCCATTAATTTTGATGTGTTTATCCCGTAAGGTGCTCAAACCATACGAACCATAAAGCTGCTTATACGATTCATTCCCAATTCTGATAAGAGTCTTTTCCATCAAACTTACTGATATGGCCAAAACCTTGCGTTCGTCCATCTCTCGCCTCTTCAAATCCTTTCGTAAGTTTCTTCTAAACTCAGGCAGCTTTTTTCCGAATTCTAAAAGCCTGTAAAACTTACTTTCATTCCGCGATTTCGCCCAATCATGATGGTAGCGGTATTGTTTACGCCCCGCCTGGTCAATGCCTGTTGCCTGCAGATGAGCGTTAGCTTTGGGAGCTATCCATACATTCTGCCAGGCCGGCGGAAGTACAAGCTTCCTGATCCGCTCCAGCGTTCGAACATCTGTAATCTCCTCACCTTTCGGATTTAAATACCGATATCCTTCCTTAACAAGCTCCCGGCTTATTCCGGGTGTGGAATCAGTTACATAAATCAGATTATTTTCATCAAGCAGAATTTCGGTATCGCTCATGCCCAATTAAAACAATCAGGCAAGGAAATGTTTGTTCAGAAAGGTGTTTAAGGTTTTGTTAAAATGCCAAGGGTTCTCAAGGTTGGGTAGATGCCCAGAGTTTGGAACAGATTCATATTCGGCGCCGGGAATTCCATCAATCAGCTGACGGGTGTGCTCTTCGCTCATCAGTTTATCGCCCTCCCCTCTTATTACCAGCGTCGGGATTTTGATGTTGGCCAAAGAAGCGCTGGTATCTGTTCTTGAGGCAAGGGCGAGCAGCGCAGAGCAAATGGTCTCATCGGCGGTACTGCTAATCTGCTTTCTCACTGAACTAATTGCATCAGGATTATCCCCGAAGGTTGATTCGGCAAAAACATTTTTTATGAATGCTTCCGTGAATTCATTTTTCTGGCCGTTAAGAATCTGTTGAATGGAAGTGAATCGCTTTAGCTTGCTCTCGTTCCCGTCGGCAATACAATTGGTATCACATAAAATCACACCTTTTATATTATCCTGAGATAACTCCAGTGCCCTCAGGGCGATGTAACCACCCATAGAAATACCACAAAGTATGCAGGTTTCGAGCCCGAGCGCTTTTATAAGTTCGATCAGATCGCGCGCAAAAAGATCAATACTAAAAAATCGGTGATCGGTGGTACTTTCCCCAAAGCCGCGGATATCAAAAACAAGGCCCTGAACTCCATCAGGAAGCGATTCCATCTGTGATTGCCACATAGATTTATTGAAGGGAAAACCGTGTATAAAAACTACGGTAGGTCCGGCCTTTGCAGAAGGTTTTAGGAGGTAAGAAACCGAAATATCAGAGATCTTAGTGCTTAAAGGTTCCATAAACACTAAAGAGAATTTACCAGAGAAAGTTTACAATCCGGTAGCTTTTTCTGGTTTTCGACCTGATCATAAAGGTCAAAAGAAGATTAAAAAACAGGCAAATCAAGAATAATATACCTATAAGCGAGAAATTGCCTATAAACCGTAAAGACAGCGCTACATAGATCATCACAATATGAAAGCCCATTAGGATTAGCGTTGTTTGCAGATGAGAAAAGCCCATATGCAGCATGCGGTGATGAACATGATTTCTGTCGGCTACGAATGGTGAACCTGTTTTTATAGTACGAAGCGTGAATACTCTTATGGCATCGAAAATAGGACCTATTAAGATCGCTACCGCGATTGAAGGTGCAGAGCTATAGAATACAATATTAGTTCCGCTCACCTTATTCAGCTCAATAAACTGAACACATAGCACTATTGATATGAAACCTAAAAGAAGTGAACCGGTATCGCCCATGAAAATCTGGGCTGGAGTGATATTGTAACGTAAGAAACCAATGCAAGCGCCAGCTATAATAAATGCCATTGAGGCAAGTATTGTCTCGCCCATCTCGGCAAACATTATTCCCAAGCTAATATTTACCACCAGGCCGGTTACCCCAGCCAATCCATCAATCCCGTCGATCAAATTGAAGGCATTGATTACGAACATAATTAACAAAATGGTGAAACTTACACTTACAAAGTAGGGAATATCATAAATTGAGAAGACGCCGTATAAACTCGTAACTCTTACGTCGGCGAGCAAAACCATAATGGAGGCAACAATAAACTGCATTCCAAACTTGGTACTCGGATTGACGCCCCATAAGTCGTCTTTGAGGCCTACAGCGAATAATATAAGACAGGATGCCAGAAGGAAATGAAATTCTCTGAAAGCACCTGCATTCGGTATGAACAGGCTTGAAATCATAAAACTGCAAAAGATCGCTACTCCTCCTAACCTCGAGATGCCAAATTTGTGGTCTTTCCTTTCTGTATCAATATCATCAAATAAAGCCCTGTGATTAGCAACGTGTATAATTGATGGGATAGCGATCAATACAAGTACTACCGCAATCAAAAAGATTACTATATAAAAAAACGGTTCTGGAAGAGTAATGTACTTTAGCATGTTTGAACCTCTGCAAGATCAGTAAAATAAATAGATTTTTTTAAAACAAATTGAATATGCAAAATGTATCGGCTCTCTTTAGTAATAACAATTCTGAAATTTATACTGACGTTAAGGAAATAAGGTTCTAATTATTTTCTGTGAACCGGATAGCCATCTACCAGCCACTATCACTGAAGGGCATGAGGTAAATCAATTTAATGGCGGGGGTGTTTCGGCGAACGCCACTGATGGGATTTAATTCGCCTAAATTATAGCCGGCGCTTAAGCCAACTCTATTGTAAACTGTGTAAATAACTCCGGCGCCAGTTTCCAGGCGCATTGGCGATCTGGATGCATAGAGGGATGTTGACCCCGACCCGCCAAACACATCGCACTGAAGATACATACTTATACCCTTGTAGATCTTTGCCTGTGAATAGATCCGGCCGCCCATAATATTTTTAAAACCGGCGTTAAACTCATAGCCCTTTATCACCGGGCCAAAAGAAAATTGCTGGCCCTGAGGGTTTTGAAAACCTGCCAGAAATGCGCCTTGAAAATTTTCGAACTGATATTTTGCCGTTCCGGCCTGTGCCGTAACATGCCAACTTAAGCTTTGAGATTTCGCAGAGTAAACAAGAAGAATAAAGGCAGAGAAAGTGAGCAGTTTCTTTAGCATAAGTCAACATTTAAGCAATTTCTGAACCAAACAACTACGACTCGGAAGGTGGCATATCCAGGCAATATTCCAGCCAACAAACTGCCCGAATACGGGAAAATCCATCTACCATTGGTTGACAATATTCCTCACCTTACCAACAATTTTATCCGTTATTTGTGCGCTGATCCGGAAAATAAATTTCATTCTGTTTGAAAATACATCAACCATCACTTTCGGATAACTTATTATGAATCAACGCATCTATTAACAAACCTAATGAAAAAAGACCAAAAATTTCTTAAACGGAAATTACCGCACAACAAAGCAATCAAAATAGTTGTTGTAAGATTATTTTGATTGGATAAAATGAGAAGAAACAAATTTATGTTCGCAACCGGGATCGAGAATAGTTATCCCATGATTACCCTCCCTGATGGCACAAGAAAAAGAGTAGATGAGATGGAAAAGTGCGGCCACTATACGCATTGGAAGAAAGATTTCGACCTAGTTAAAGAGATGGGGATTGAATTTTTAAGGTATGGCGCTCCTTTGCATCGAACTCATTTAGGTCCGGGAAAATACGACTGGTCTTTTGTGGACGAAACCTTCAATTACATGAAGGAGACTGGCATTACACCGATCGTAGACCTTTGCCATTTTGGAGTTCCAGACTGGCTTGGAGATTTTCAGAATAAAGACTTTCCAATACATTTCGCGGAGTATGCCAAAGCGTTTGCTAAGCGGTTTCCTTATATCGAATTTTATACACCGGTTAATGAAATTTTTGTTGCAGCCATGTTTTCGGCGCAATATGGCTGGTGGAATGAATGTAAGACAGACGACAAGTCGTTTGTGAGAGCATTGACCAATCTTTGCAAGGCGAATGTTCTCGCAATGAATGCCATTCTAGAAATACAACCCAACGCCACTTTTATCCAAAGTGAATCATCAGAATATTTCCATCCTGAAACTCCGGACTGCGATGCTCTTGCCGCCTTTCTTAATCAGAAGCGTTTTCTATCGCTCGACTTGAGTTACGGCTACCCTATCAGTGTAACCATGTACGAATATCTTATAGAAAATGGCATGACCCGCGAGGAATATCACTGGTTCGAAAACAACATCATTAAGGGTAACTGCATCATGGGCAACGATTATTACATCACCAACGAGCACATGGTACACGAAAACGGAAGCACATCGGCCGCCGGTGAAATTTTCGGGTATTATGTAATTACCCATCAGTATTTCAGCCGGTATAAACTACCGGTAATGCATACCGAAACCAATATTTCGGAAACCAACGCATTAAGGTGGCTTCAAACACAGTGGGCAAATGTCAGGCGTTTAAAACGCGATGGCATTCCGATTCATGGATTTACATGGTACAGTTTAACAGACCAGGTTGACTGGGATTCGGCTCTAAGAAATGACGCAGGGAACGTAAATTCATTAGGACTGTACGATCTAGACCGAAAAATCCGACCTGTTGGTGAAGCCTACAAACACCTCATCCACCAGTGGAAAGACGCATTAGAACATGAAAGTTACGTACTTACATTCAGATCGGGTTATTACAAATAGCCCGATTTTGTATATTGCGTTGAATAATCGTTATGTATAAATCTCTGATACTTGCAGTGGCTGCGATCGCCATCGTGACAAACACAAATGCTCAAACGGTACTTCCGTTATACGCAGACAAAATTCCAAATTCTATTCAGAATACTGAAAAGGAAGAAAAAAATGTAAATAATAGTGGTCAGATCCGTTACGGTAAAGTAACTGCACCGACCCTGGAGGTACACCTGCCGGAAAAAGGCAAAGCTAACGGCGCCGCAGTTGTCATTGTGCCTGGTGGAGGATACCGGATCGTATCGTACACCAACGAAGGGACCGACATTGCTGCCGCATTTAACAAAATGGGAGTTGCAGCCTTCATTCTTAAATACAGATTACCTTCCGACCAAACCATGGCTGATAAATCTATTGGCCCTTTACAGGATGCCCAGCAAGCAATTAAAACAGTGCGGATGAGGGCAAACGAATGGGGCGTTGATACGGCAAAAGTGGGTATAATCGGTTTTTCGGCTGGAGGACATCTGGCTTCGACAGCAGGCACACACTTCAAAAAGGCGGTGATAGGCAATAAAGAAAATACAAATCTGCGGCCTTCATTTATGGTGCTGGTTTACCCGGTGATCAGCCTGACTGAAGAACTGATGCATAAAGGATCGCGTGATAACTTAATAGGCACTACGCCAGGCGCTGAATTAACCGCCCTGTATTCAAACGACACACAGGTAACACCTCAAACGCCTCCAACTATGCTCATTCATGCAGGCGACGACAAAACAGTGAAAGTAGCCAACAGCCTGCGGTTTTATGAATCACTTGTAAAGAATGGAGTATCAGCAGAAATGCATATCTACCCGAAAGGTGGCCATGGCTTTGGAATTAATAACCGTACTACTCCCGACAAATGGATAGAACGCGTAGAAAACTGGCTTAAAGCTTCAAACTTTATCCCAGCGAAATAAGCAATTGGCTGATGAGCAAAATTATTGCCTGCTCATCAGCCAATTAAATAATCTGAATGCGTCTTCCTGCTTAAAGAGCTGGGTTCCTGCATTCATCGTTGCTGCAGAACCACAGGCTACCCCCATTCTTACCATTTCCTGATAACTGCCGCCTTTAGCCAGAACAGATACCATTCCAGCCACCATGCTGTCTCCGGCTCCAACCGTGCTTAACTTTTTCACAGTTGGTGCAGGTATGTGTTCATTTATATCTTTCGTGATTAAATAAGCGCCTTGTGGACCGAGTGAAACCACAATGACTTCTGTTTTCCCCGCATTGATCAACTCGCGGGCGGCCTCGTCAGCAGATTCATCATCCAGACTTTCTCTACCCACCAAACGGCCAAGCTCCCCAAGATTTGGCTTCAGCAAAAACACCCCCTCCTCAACCGCATGTTTCAACGCTTCTTCCGAAGTATCCACCACCACTTTAGCACCTTTTGCTTTCCCAGCTTTTATCAGCTTCCGTAAAAAATCGGGCTCTATTCCAGGAGGAAGACTCCCACTAATCACAATAATCTGGGGGAAGGGATTAAGGCTTTCGAAAGCCGAATAAATAGCATTTTGCTCGTTCTGTGATATCGCAGACCCAGGCATCCCAAAGCGATATTGCTGATTAGTAGCGCTGGCTACCGCGATAAAGTTCTCGCGGGTTTCGGCAATCACTTCAACTGAATGCTGGTTGACATTCTCTTTTTTCAACAGTTCTTCCAGCAACTTACCCGTTCTGCCTCCGGACGGAAACAAAGCCACAGAATCAGATCCGAGCCGCTTCAATCCGCGCGACACGTTAATACCTCCCCCACCAGGTTCAAACTTCGGCTGTTCGCAGCGAAGTTTCTTTTCAGGAATCAACTGATCAATTACCGTGCTCTTGTCTACTGTAGGATTAAGTGTGATAGTCAGAATAGTTTTCATACTGTAAGAGATAACGCTGGCAGAAATGTATTGTTCAACAACATCGTGAAACAAAAAGCCGTCTCAAAAACATACACCGGCATCGATGCAGGAATTTTGAGACAGCCCTTTGATAAGACAAACTAAAGAGAGTTTATAAAAACCGCCGAAGCGTCTTCTGCCAGTTTCTTATCTCCCAGATAACTCCATCGTATAGTACTGACATATTTTTTCAACACCGAATTCATTTCGGCTAAGGTTACTTTTGTGATTCTTTCAGCGGTTTCATCGGCAATTCTCCAATCTCCAAGTACCTCTGCATTTCCTAAAGCTGCCGCAATTGCTCCGGTACTCTCTTCTTTCATGTAGTTATTTGTAATGAAACCACTTTTTCCAGATGAAAGCTCCTCTTCCGAAAAGCCATTATCTCTTAAATCTCTAAGTTCTTCAACCATAACCTCAACCGAAGCCTTTGGATCGGTAGTGCTTACGTACATCACCGAGTAAGGCATTAACCGGTTAACACTATGCGCGTAGGGGGCGTAAGAAAGATTACGCTTTGTCCTGATTTCTCTGAACAAGCGATTACTCAAAGCAGAAACAGCCAGGCGATAAGGCAAATAATCATTACTGGCGACAGCTGGTGCATTAAAGCTCCCGGTAATATAGTTGGTAGCTAATGCGCGCTCTTCAGTTAACAACTTGCCATTTGCCGTATTCGGAAATGTGTATTTAACCGGGTTATATGCTTTTGCAGGCAAAGAGGCGAAAGAAGCAGTAATTCGCTTGATCACTTCCTCTTTTGAAATTTTTCCCACCACAACTATAAACATCCTGTTCTTGTTGAGTAGCTGGTTGTAGTAATAATCTTTCACTTCAGCAGCGCTCAGTTTAGCTAAAGTTGTTTCTTCGCCAATAGGATCAATAGCGTAGGGCGTACCTCCGAATGTGTTCTTAATGGTGAGCTGCTCGATACGTTCGTCAGGATCCGACTCGGATTGCTTGATTCCTGAAATGAGCTTTTCCTTTAACATCTCAAGCTCCTTTTCTTCAAATACAGGATTGGTAACGGCATCTGCAAACAGTCCCCATCCTTCATCAAAGAATCTGGAAATACAATTCATGCTGACCGTTCCGTTATCGTACCCGGATGAACCACTCACTTCCACTCCGAAAGCGTCTTCACGGTCTTTAAAAGTATCTTTATCGTACTTCTTTGTTCCGCATTCTGTAGTAGCAGCCAGTGCAAGATTCTCAATCCCTGCTTTATCTGCCGGATAATTAGCAACTCCACCCCGGTAATACATACTTACGTTGATGATTTCCTTCTGGGTAGGTTTCATTATCACTTTGATACCAGCCACATCAAAAGACGTTGCTTTTGATTGAGCGACTGCCGCAAGCGTGATAAATAAAAAATAGATATTTAATACAATACGTTTCATACTTGTCAATTATTTAAAAAACTCTTCTGGTTTCAATTCTGCCCGCATCGGTGCACTGATTAACATCCCCGCTGCATATGGCTTGTTCTTAATATATTTTCTAACGTATTGCTGCAAATCGGCACGGTTTACCTTTCGTAAATTCGCGATATAAGTAGTCAGATAATCAATTGATGCTGATGCCCACCAAAAAGAGATCGTATGAACGAAGTTGGAGGTAATTTCCTCGTCTTTTACCTGGCTTATTTCGAGCATCCGCTTTGCAGTTTCAATCTGATCGTCGGTAAGATATGTATCGGTATCCCATAAAGCTATCTGCTTTTTCACTTCAGCGATACATTCTTTAATTTTCGAAGGGTTAGGTACCACAAATACACTTATAGGCCCTGTATGCTTTTGAGTAAGATAACCGATATTGACCTGCAAAGCTAAGCCGGCATCGACCAACGCTTTGCTAAACTTTGAAGAGTTCTGATTAATAATAAAAGAAAATACATCTGCGGCGTAGGTAGCAGGTAAATCGTTCCGGGTGTCAGGACCTTGCCAGTTAATCATAATAAACGGCACCCGCGAAAGATCAGATTCAACAATAAAATGCTCGGTTTTTGTTAAAGGCTTAAACTCTGGAACCGGCCATCTTTTAGCAGGATCAAAACCTGAAGGTTTCCAGTCCTTAAAAATTCGTTCAGTTTCCTTAAATACTTCCTCATGCTTTACATCGCCGGCTATGGTCAGCAATGAGTTGTTGGGCCAGTAATACTTATTCTTAATGGTATCCATTTTAGCCGGAGTGGCCGAGCGGATAATGTCGTGATTCCCGATCACGTTTTTCCTGCTATAGAGGTCGCCCCATAACTTTTTGTTCATCTCATCGAAAAGAGCAAAGTAAGGGTTAGATTCGTTTCGCTGAAACTCGCCATCCACTACCACGTTTTCCTTTTTCATTTCCTCGGCATCAAACTTTGGAAAACGGATAGCCGAATTCATAAACTCAAGACCTTGCTGCAAATTAAACTTAGGCAGAGTAAAATAGTAATTCACGAGTTCCTGGGAGGTTGTTCCGTTAAAACTGATTCCGAGTTCGCTCACCCTGTTTAAGAAATCTTCCTGACTGGGATAATCTTTGTTGGCTTTAAAAAACATGTGCTCATATAAGTGGCTCAGGCCATTATATTCGGGCGATTCTGTATACGACCCGTTTTTTACAGCGATCTCGATGGTAGCCAAGGGAACGCTGTTATCTTCCAGTACCAAAACATCAAGCCCGTTCGAAAGCTTTTTGAAGAACATGTTTGAAGGCAGCTTGACCTTTGGAACTGTGCTTTCTGAGAGTTTAGACTGTGCCTGCGAAGCTTCTCCTGCTATCAGGAAGCCCGCAATAAATAGACATAAAATTTTTTTTATCATATAACTGTATTGCCTAGAAGTAAATATATCAGAAAATTCAAAAACATCTTTCCTGATTTGGATTTAATACTTGTATGAAACTAAACGAAGATCTGTTGAAAATATTAGGTAAAACCTATGCAAACTCAACATTAATTAATAGTTCATACAAGGGCAAAGACATTGTATTTAAAACCGACGAAGAAGGCAATCCAATTTTACTATTCATAGGCAAGAAAACCGAAAGTGGCGGCATAAAAGGCGAGCGGTATGCACGTACATTAAAGCGTGACAAAGAGGGTAACGTTTTTAAAGATCATTGGGAACTAAAAGGCAAAGCAAATAGTCCAAACCATTGAGTAAACCCGGTGTTAGGAAAAGAAACATAATTTATGCCTGCTAAATCAGTAATTGCTTGTTGCCACAACATATTATCACAAGATTTAACCATTGCTTTTGTTGAAAGCGCCACAACGGGTCGTCTGGTTTACGACTTTACCGCGGTACCCGATTGCGGGCAGATAGTGATGGGAAGTATTGTTTGCTACGACCGGAGTGTAAAGGAAGGCCTTTTGAAAATTCCGGCAGAAGTTATCGATAAGTATTCCGCAGAATCGCCAGAAGTCACCCAGTTATTAGCTGAGGGGCTTAAAAGCCTGATCCCGGCAGATATCATTGTAGCTGTTACGGGCTTGGCATCTCCCGGAGGAAGTGAAACTGAAGAAAAACCAGTAGGCACCATGTTCGTCCACGCGATAATCAAAGATCGAGCATGGAAAACAACATTATTTTTTGAAGGAAGTCCGGATGATATTGTTGCACAGACAATTGACGGAATTGCTGCATTATTGTTGGAGGAGCTTACGAGTAACTAAAAATAAAAAGGAGCAAATCTGTTAAGATTTTGCTCCTTTAGCCTTAATTGTTCTTTTTGAACCGCTATCCACCTTATTTACTTCAAACCAGCTGTTATGCGCTGTATAAGAAGATACAGGCGTTTTTCTGATTGAATCTGAAGGTGTAAACTTCATTAAATGTTCCAGGGCAGGATTAAAATCTCTCATAGCTTTTCAAAAATTAATTATTTTCTGCAATCGCAGTCTAAAGCTATATATCAATAAGCGTTCCGAAATGAGCTCACCAAGACCCAAACGCGGTACAATTCCCCTTCACTAGCTTATGGGCAAGCGGTAGAATATGTTTAGGCGCTTTAAACCCAGTTTTGCTATGAGGTTGAGAAAAAATAAATTTTCATAAGAATAGCTCTTAAAATATAAATGTTTAAACAAATGTCTGCCAAAACAGACGGCGTCTATAAAAATATAGACATTTCATTCAAAATCAGACAAATACACATTAATAAAACAAGTAGATTCCCGTCGAGTTCAGGTACTCTCCACCCCGGCCTGCAAAGCTATTACTCCAAATTTATTTAAAAAATCCACTCCTTCGTCGGAAGGAAGACCTTTATATTTAGCGTAAGAGCTTTTATAATATACCCGCTTTACACCCGACGAATAAATGATACGGGCACAGGGTAAACAAGGAGACAGGGTAAGATATAATGTCGATCCTTGCAGGTCGGCCCCATTTTTTACGGCATATAAAATTGCATTTTCTTCGGCATGCAGGGCGAGTGAACAGCTTCCCCGTGCGTCGCGCGGGCAACCGGTCTCAGGCCATTCTTCATCACAATTATGGGTTCCGGCCGGCGGACCATTATAGCCGATGGATATTATCCGAGTATCTTTTGTCAGCACCGCTCCAACCTGTGCTTTAACGCAATGCGAGCGCCTGGCCAGATCGGAAGCAAGATTCATAAATATGGTATCGAAGCTGGGTTTATCGATCATTTAAAAATTAAGTGGGATACAAAAAATGGTTACGTTCTTTTTAGGCCAATCTTATGGCCTGCAATTGAATAATACAATATATATAGATAACAAGGTGCCATTACACTAAAAAACACCCATTGAAAATCGTGTATCTCTTTAAAATGCCCAAAAATAAGCGGGATGATAGCTCCACCAGCAATACCCATAATCAAAAAAGCTGAACCGGTTTCAGTAAATCTTCCCAATCCTCTAATCGCCATAGGGAAAATAGCTGGCCACATTAATGCATTTGCCAGTCCCAATGCTGCAACAAAACCCACTGATATATATCCTTCGGTAAGAAGCGCTCCAACCGTAAAAACAACACCCAATATTGCTGAAATTTTCAGACTGTTCTCCTGCGTAATATACTTAGGTATGGCGATGATTCCCGCAACATAGCCCACCAGCATGGCTCCTAAGGTAAATGAGGTATAATATTTGGTTTCATCCAGGGGAATACCAAAGCTTTTTCCGTAGATTCCGATAGCATCGCCGGCCATTACTTCTACTCCAACATATAAAAACAAACATAAAACGCCGAGCAGAAGATGCGGAAATTGTAAAGCACTTGTTTTACCGGCTTCTAATGATCTTCCTTCAGGCTGTGCATTTGCTTTTGAAGCGTCTATATCTGGAAGCGATGATTTCCGGATCCACAGCGCCAACAAGACTAAAGAGATGGCGATGATGATATACGGTGTTATCACCCGGCCGGCCAACTCATCTAACAATGAATTTTTACTAAGCACGTCAGTGGTTGCATTTATCTGCGTTTCAAGGGCCGTTGCATCTTTCAACACGATAGCTCCAAGAATTAAAGGACTTAAAATCCCTGCCACTTTATTGCAAATTCCCATAATGCTGATTCGTTGAGCGGCGCTCTCAATCGGCCCGACAATACTGATGTAAGGATTAGATGCGGTTTGAAGTATCGATAATCCGGCGCCCTGAACAAATAATCCGGTTAAAAAAAGCCCAAAGCTTCTGGCATTCGCAGCCGGCACAAAAATTATCGCACCTAGTGCCATCACAATTAAGCCCAGTGCCATACCATCTTTCATTCCCGTTTTCTTCAAAATCCAGGATGAAGGAAGCGCAAGAAAAAAGTACGCCATATAAAAGGCAAAAGTCACGAAAAAAGCCTGAGTGTCTGTTTCAAGGTTACACGCAAGTTTTAAAAAGGGAATAAGAGTACCATTAAGCCAGGTAACAAATCCAAAAATGAAAAACAGTGCACCTATTATAACGATTGGTTTAGAGGAGTTTGCCGGCTTGATGTCCATAATACTGTTTATTGTTTAAGTAGTAACAGTCCCAAGATAAAATAAACCCTTTATATCTGCAATTAACTTATACTAACCGAACATTTTTTGATGTTTATACTTATATATTAAATGGGTGATTTTGCAGAGGGTTAATAATGACAATAAAATTTTCATTTATTTTGCATCTTAGTAGCGTTCTGAAAAGAATAGATTCATGCTTGAACTAATTATATCCGGAATAGGCCTAGGAATCGTGCTCTCATTTGTAACCGGGCCGGTTTTCTTTGCACTAATAAAAACTTCAATAGAAAAGGGCTTTCACGCCGGAATGTGGCTGGCGGCCGGCGTAGTATTGAGCGATATACTTTACATTATGCTCACTATTTACGGTTCTTCCTTTATACAGGTCGAAAGCAGCTATAAAACTCCTATCGGGATTATAGGCAGCATAATTCTACTTGGGATAGGTCTTTATTATTTTTTCAAAAAGGTGAAGATTAACCACGAGAACATTAACTGCAAGAAACGCAATACCGGATACTTTTTTAAAGGCTTCCTGATGTGCATTTTTAATCCCTCTATGTTTCTATACTGGGTTAGCGTTACCAGCGCCTTTATTTCGATGCACGGCGAATTAAACAGAACAGAAACCATACCTTTCTTTGGCTCCATATTGGTCACCCAGTTTAGTATGGATATCGTAAAGGCCTATTATTCTAACAAGTTACGCTACCGGATCAAAGAAAATACCATGGTTACTCTTAATCGCGTGGCAGGTGGATTGATCATAATTTTCGCGTTAAAGCTTATTTATAATCTGGTATTTACACACTCGTTGATGTGAAAGAAAGGGAATAATTAACTAAACTTTCCAAAAGTTCTAAAATTTGGGAAAGTTAGCTTTAGCAATAACTGCCATGGGTGGCTATCTTTCAATGTTTGCAAAAAACACCATCTCAAGAAAGTGAACGACGTGTCGACCGCCATTATTTAATTTATACGTAAGCCCGCTGATTCTTCCCTTCTACCCAGTTCATATAGGCCCGGTTAACCACCTTGTTACCGCCGGGTGTTGGATAGTCGCCAGAAAAGTACCAATCGCCTAGATGATTAGGACAAGCTTTATGCAGGTTATCCAGCGTCTGATAAATTACTTCGACTTCAGCTTTAATATCAGGAGGAGAGATAATCTTCGCTATTCTGGCCGAAATTTCCTCATCAGTAAATGGTTCATAAATCGCTTTTACATAATTCGGAACTTGTTCCTTGTCTAACGATACCGAAGCTTTGCACTTTTCGTAGGTTTCCCAGATTAAATGCTCCCGGTCGCTGTCTTTAAGAAGGGAAATTGCTGCTTCAAATGCCACAAACTCGCCCATCCGCGACATATCGATACCATAACAATCCGGGTAACGGATTTGAGGTGCAGAAGAAACGATTACAATTTTTACCGGTCCCAGGCGATCTAATATTCTCAAAATGCTTTGTTTCAAGGTAGTTCCCCTAACGATCGAGTCATCTATTACCACTAACGAGTCTTTACCTCTTCGTATGAGTCCGTAAGTAGTGTCATAGACATGGGATACCATATCTTGCCGGTCCGCGTCCTGTGTTATAAAAGTGCGGAGTTTAGCGTCTTTAATTGCAATCTTTTCTACCCGGGGCGCGAGATTTAACATTTCCTCCAGCTCCTGATCAGAAATTTTATCGCTGCGGTTCAACAGAGTTTCTTTCTGCAGTTGATTGACATATTTGTATAAGCCATCAACCATCCCGTAAAAGGCAACCTCCGCCGTATTTGGAATAAACGAAACAACCGTATTTTTCAGGTCGTTGTTTACCGCCTTAAGGATTTGTGGACATAGAAGGCGTCCGAGTTGCTTACGCTCACTATAAATATCGGCGTCGCTTCCGCGGGAGAAATAAATCCGCTCAAACGAACATGACTTCTGTTCGCCAGGTTCGCGAAACTGTTCTTCAGAAATGTCGCCGTTCTTTTTAATAATAAGTGCGTGGCCAGGCTTTATTTCCTTGATAGAACCGATAGGCACATTGAAAGCAGTTTGAATGGCCGGTCTTTCTGAAGTAACCACCACCACTTCATCATCGATATAATAATATGCGGGGCGAATGCCCGACGGATCGCGCATTACGAAAGCATCGCCATGACCAAAGATCCCTTCAATGGTATAACCGCCATCCCAGGTTTTGGCCGAACGGCGAAGAATATGTGCAACGTCAATATTGTCAGCGATAAGATGACTTATCTCTGCATTAGAAAATCCTTTTCCTTTATAAGAATCGAAAATTTCCTGATTTTCAGTATCAAGAAAGTGGCCTATCTTTTCCAGAACAGTCACCGTATCGGCACGTTCTTTAGGGTGCTGACCAAGTTCATATAGCTGCTCGAGCAATTCGTCCACATTGGTCATATTGAAATTACCGGCAATCACAAGATTACGGGTCATCCAGTTATTCTGCCGAAGAAAAGGGTGGCAATTCTCAATACTGTTCTTTCCATGAGTACCATACCGAAGATGCCCCATTAAAACCTCGCCGGTGAAGCTTATATTTTCTTTAAGCCATTCAGCATCCTGAAAATGTTCCGGAGAAGTGCTTTGTACCTCGGCGAATTTCTTCTGTACGTACTCAAATACTTCGGAAACTGCAGACGACCCCATGGCGCGATAACGGCTAATGTAGCGGTTGCCGGGAGCCACATTAAGTTTGATAGTTGCTATACCTGCCCCATCCTGCCCGCGGTTGTGCTGCTTTTCCATCAACAAATACAACTTATTGAGGCCGTAAAGGGCCGTGCCGTATTTTTGCTGATAATAAGAGAGAGGTTTTAGAAGACGAATAAGTGCGATACCGCACTCATGTTTTATGGAATCACTCATAGTTGGTAACGAGTATGCAAAATTAGTGTTTTAAATCAGAAACCTTTCAAAACCTTAACGGAAAATTTCCACAAAATACATTCAGACTTAATACTTTACCTAATGATGATGTTTTAACTCAGCAACCCAGGGAACAAGCCGTACAAAATCAGCAGGAACGTTAGAAACACGATAACAACGGTTAAAAAATCGCGTTTCACGTGAACAGCCACAGCGGCCTCCGAATTTTTAAGATATGCGTAAAGGGGTATTTTAAGGTAATAAAAAAGTGAAATGACGGTGGCTACAGCACCGGTAATTAATAAACCAAGCGCCCAAATCGAATCAGACGCCGCATAATACTCGAACGCCGAAGAGAACACAAACAATTTAGCGATAAAGCCAGCCGTGGGCGGCAATCCTGTTAAGGCCACCAAAACGATCACAAAGCAAACAAACTCGACCTTCAGCACCTTCCCCAGACCTTTGTATGTTCTTATATCTGTGCTTCCGGTATGATCCGCCACTTTGTCTACCAGCATGAAGGCCGCCATATTCATGATGGCATAAATAATGAAATATATAATCAGGCTCGAAAAACCGCTTCCTTCAAAAGCAATTAAGGCCATTAACGCGAAGCCGGTATGACCTATCGACGAATAGGCGAGCATCCGCTTGACGTTATTTTGCCAGATAGCGCTGAAATTCCCGAGAATCATAGTTACGATGGCAACAACAGAAAGCACCGCCCGAAAATCGAACAGATCAGGAAGTTTATACGATTGCGCCGGAAGCAAAAACGGTTCTAAAAACCTTATCAGGATTGCAAAACCAGCAATCTTAGGTGCGGTGGAAAGAAATGCAGTAACTGGTGTGGGCGCTCCCTCATACACATCCGGGCTCCAGAAATGTAAGGGTACAAATGAAAGCTTGAATCCGATTCCTACCAAAACCAATACTATTGCCAGAGCTACTGCCGGATCTGAAATGAGGTCCAGTCGGTTTAAGAAGACAGGGTCAATAATATTTAAAGTACCTGTAAAGCCATACAGAAGAGACATTCCATACAACATAACCGCCGAGCATATCGAGCCAAATAAGGCATATTTCATAGCCGCCTCGGTTTGCCTTTTATCTGCGGATGCATAACCCACCATTAGATAAGAAGCGATAGAGACCATTTCTACCGACAAGTAAATCATCAGTAAGCTGGATGCCATACTCATAAGATTCAGGCCGATTAGTACTGCCGGCAAAAGCATGTATAAATCGCCTACCCCTTTCCGATGGTTTTGAAGCGGTTTGTGAAATCTGATGAAAATCGCAAAAAGGATGGTTACAGCGCTAAAAATATATTTAAACGCAATGCTGGTCGAGTCGAGAATCAGAGAATTATCAAAAAGCGTAACTCTTGCGATGTCGGAATTTTGAATAAAGCCAACACCTGTCGAGAGGAATATTCCGGCAATACAGATCCGGTAGGCCCACGCAGATCTTTTAGCATGACTGATCAAATCGGCCAGAATAACAAGAATAAATGTTAAAACCAATACCAGTTCCTGAAGGAGAAAAGAAAAACCCTTCAGTGTTGACTGAATCAATTGACTAATATGTGGTAAGAACTCGTTCATTATTTAAGGTTCACCAAACGAATTAACTCCAGCACCGAGGCGTTCATCTTGTCGAATGCAAGAGATGGTAAAATTCCCAAAAGAAGCGCAAAAACAGTAAGGGAGGTTAGTACAAATATCTCCCGCCCGTTAACATCTGTGAGTTTTGATTTCCAGTCTTCACCGCCCATTAGTCGCGTTTTGCCGAAAAACATCCGTTGTAAAGTCCAGAGGAGATAAGCCGCGCTTAGTAAAATTCCAATGGAGCCACAAATGGCCATCCAGCGCGGCAAAAGTCCGTTTACACTTTCAGACGTAAAAGCTCCGATCAAACTAAATGCTTCTGCAATGAAAGCCGAGAAACCGGGCAAACCAAGCGAAGCAAAAAAGGCAATCATAATAAATGTGGTGTACTTTGGCATAATTAAAGCCAATCCCCTGAAATCATGGATGTAGCGGCTATGAACCCTGTTGTAAATTACTCCCACCAAAAAGAATAACATGGTCGACAAAAAGCCATGACTTATCATTTGAAGCATTGCCCCGCTAATACCTTCGGCTGTTATGGAGGCTATTCCCAGAAGAACGAAACCCATATGCGACACCGAGGAATAGGCGATCATACGCTTCAGATCATTTTGCGCCAAAGCGTTTAGGGCACCATAGATGATCGAAACCACCCCAATTAATCCCAACCACCAGGCCGAGTCGATAGCAGCGTCGGGGAAAATGCTCATGCAGATTCTTAAAATTCCATAGCCCCCGATTTTTAAAAGGATACCTGCCAGGATGATAGACACCGGAGTAGGCGCCTCCACGTGTGCATCCGGCAACCAAGTATGCAAAGGCACGATCGGCACTTTAATCGCGAAAGCAATGAATAATACAATAAAGCCGAGCAGACGGGCCGGAATACCAAATATCTGCTGCTCAGCAAGCGCTGAAAAAATGGAACCGGGAATATAGTTATCCGGATTCATCATATGCAACATATTGAAGGTATGGTTTCCGGTAATGGGATCCTGAACTGAAAAATACAATCCTATAATCACCAGCAACATAAATACCGATCCGAAAAGTGTGTACAGGAAAAATTTTATCGCCGCATATTCTCTTCGTGCGCCGCCCCACATCCCGATAAGAAAATAAAGCGGAAGCAACATTAACTCGTAAAAGATATAGAACAGAAAGAAGTCTAATGCACAAAACACACCCATAATAGCCGTATTCAAAAGCATCAGCAAAGCGAAATATCCTTTTAAATTAGTCTTGATCTCCCATGATGAAAGCACCGCAATGAACATCACTACCGAGCTAAGAACCAGGAAGGGCATTGAAAGGCCATCAATTCCGAGAAAATAATCTATTTGCAAAGATCCCAGTCTGCCGAGCTGAAGATTTATCCAGCTAACCTGCTCAACCAGCTGGTATTTACTTTTAGCATCGATACCAGAAAATGCATTACCATCGAAGTTGAGATAGATGAATGCACTCATGATTACCTGGATACCAACCGCTGCAAGAGCTACGTATTTATATCGTTGTTGCCAGGCGTAAGGAAGAACAAGGATAAGCAAGCCCGCTGCAAGTGGTAAAAATATCAGGAGAGAAAGCAAACTCATATCGCGGGGAAAAATAATTTAATTATGAAAAAGCAAAGTACAACCAGAACCATGGTTAGGAGGTAATGCTGCAACCTTCCCGTCTGGAAATTCCGGGCGAAGTTACCAATTGTTTTCGCCATTGATGCAACTGCATGGATAAGTCCATCTACAACATACCGGTCTAACCAATCACTGATTTTTGATAAAACTATGCCGATGTTTGCGATTAAATTGACAAGTCCATCAACAACCTTTTTGTCGAATAAAAAAGCTCTGCTTGCAAGTTTTGTGGTTCCGTTTACAAAAAGTCGTTGATAGATGTCGTCAAAAAACCACTGTCTGTTCAGAAACAGAAAAACCGGATTTGACGATAAGTCTGGCGCTTGTTTTGACTTAACATACCACTTATAGGCAAGCGCGATCATTAAAATAGCCAGAACGTTGACGATGACAGGAATAAAAGTATGATAATCAAAAACAGAAGCATGTTTGATAGCCTGTTGTGGCAATCCTTGCAAAATCCATGAACCTTCGTACGATAGCGGGTGGAATGAGAATCCCAAAAACAAGCAGAAGACCGCAAGCACGACCATGACGTATTTCATAGCAGCGGGAGCCTCGTGTATTATGACTTTGTCGGAAAATTGGCCTTTTAAGCGAAATTCGCCGAAGAATGTCTTGAATATAAGCCTGAAAATATAAAATGCGGTAAGTAACGAGGTTAGAAGAGCCGAATAAGGTATAAGTTTTACCCAGCCACCTTGCGAATCCGCCCATTCGAACGATTGTATAAGAATAGCATCTTTGGATAAAAATCCGGATGTAAAAGGTATTCCTGAAAGGGCCAGCGACGCCAGTATCATGGTAATAAATGTAAGCGGCATCGCCTTTCGCAGGCCGCCCATGTTTCGAATATCCTGATGATCAAAATCGGCTTCAGTTTTCGCCCGGAAATGCGCCATTTCATGAATTACCGCCCCAGCCGCCAGGAACAACAGGCACTTAAAGAAAGCGTGAGTTACAAGATGAAAGATTCCGGCACCATAAGCCCCCACTCCCATTGCAATCATCATAAAACCTAACTGAGAGATGGTGGAAAAGGCTAAGATCCTTTTAATATCGTTTTGAGTAAGGGCAATAGTAGCGGCCATAAATGCCGTGAAAGCGCCTATGGAGGCGATTACTACTAACACGGTAGGATCGAAAATCGGATAAATCCGCGCCAGAAGAAACACTCCTGCTGCCACCATGGTTGCTGCATGAATTAACGAAGAAACGGAGGTGGGTCCCTCCATGGCATCGGGCAGCCATGTATGTAGTGGAAACTGTGCAGATTTTGCAGTAGCAGCAAGAAAAAAAGCTAAACCTGCTATCGTAAGCCATGCACCGGGCGCAATTCCAGAACCCACGGTCTGGGCAACTAAGCCTTCTTCGCCGAACAGGAGATTAATATCTAATGTTCTGAACGTAGAAAACACAATCATTATTCCGGTGAGAAAACCCAGATCCCCAAGACGGTTTACAATAAAAGCTTTTTTGCTGGCCTGGGTTGCGGCTTCCTTTGTAAACCAGAACCCAATAAGCAGGTAGGATGAAAAACCCACCAATTCCCAGAACATGTATACAATAAGTAAATTATCGATGATCACCAGGCCCAGCATAGCAAAACAAAATAAGCCTAGATAGGCCCAGTATCTATGCAAATACGGATCACCAAGCATATACATGGTTGAATAGATATGCACCAGAAGCGAAATAAGCGAAACCAGCACCAACATTAAAACCGACAGGTTATTGAGTAATATACCAGCCGTAAATTCGGTGCCGCCTATTGTAAACCAGGAAAGCTGCTCGTGGACAATATTTCGGTTCCAGATTTTGAAGAATAAAAAAGCAGATAAAAGCAGGCTAACGGAAATATTAAAAATAGAAAAGTAGGCACCCCTGCCCTGCTTGCCGGGAATAAGTGTTATTCCCAAAAAGGTTATCAGTGGAAGCAGCGCAGTTAAAGCCGCCAGTAAACTAAGATTTCCCTGAGTTAATGTCTCCAAATTAATCTCGTAATTGATCTATTTTAGTTGGATCGATGGTCCTGTAATACTTATACACGTTTAAAATAATAGCCAGTGTTACAGCTACGGTTGCGGCGGCAAGCACGATGGCAAATAATGCAAACACCTGTCCGCCCAGAGCTATCTTATCATGTTTGCTAAACGCCACGAAATTAAGAATTGCCGCATTTAACATAAACTCAATTCCAATTAAGATCATGATTGCATTTTTCTTGGCCAATACCGCGTATAGTCCAATGCAAAATAAAATGGCGCTAACAAGCATAAAATGTGCGAGTGGAATCATTGTTCTTTTTCCTTTCTGGCCAGATGTGCGGCGCCGATGAGAGCCATCAAAAGCAATACTGAAACCACCTCAAAAGGAAGCAGATATCTGGTCATAATATTAATTCCCAAATAATGAATGGTGTTATCGGTCGGTTTCAGTGTATTTTCTTTCGATTGTTGAATCCATTGAAATTCGCCGGGATCTAATTTAAGTAAGACCATCAAGAGAACACCCAGAAAAACCACAGATACCGTAATACCCGGTAAATAATGCAGAAAGCCGCTTTGCTCGGATGCCTCGGGATTGTTTAAAAGCTCCCTGTTCGAAAGCAGGAAAGCAAAGATCATCAACACCAGTACGCCGCCCACATAGATAACCAATTGCGTTACAGCCACAAAATCAGCCAACGCAAACACAAACAGGCCTGCCATCGAAAACAGCGTTAAAAAAAACAAAAATATGGAACGCACAAAGTTCTTAAGACTGACGACCAGCAGTGCTGACAGCAGTGCCGTGGCACTTATAACATAAAACGCAAGTTGTTCTATTGTCATTCTTCCTTTTTGTTAACTGCCTTCAGGGCTGCATCTTTGGCTGCCTGACGCTCGGCCAGTTGTTTAGCCAACTCCTCACGTTTAACTTCAGCCTCTTGCGGAGACATATCCGAAAACTGATAGGTTAACTGAGATATATGGGTTACCGTGCGATCGTACTGATCGGTCATGATAATACATTCTGTAGGGCACACAACGGTACAAAGCCCACAATATAAGCACTTAGCCATGTCAATATCGAACTTGGCCGCGTATAACCTTTTTGTAGTACCGTCAGACGTCTGGCCGATTGGACCAGTACCTTTTATACTCTCAATTTCGATACAATCAACAGGGCAGATCTTGGCGCACAAATCGCACACAATGCAGTCGTCGATTTCAACATCTAACTGATATCTTCCAACTTCAGGGATGGGCATTTTCTCATGCGGGTACTGTACCGTAACAACCCCCTTATCTTGTGCAAAATAATTATCGTCCCTTATATCAATTGATTTACGTGTTTTACCTGCCGCAAAAAAATGCCTGATAGTGAGGGCCATGCCCTTCCAGGTGGTTCTAATCGAAGATATTGCGGTTTTGAGAATCACTTTCAATTATTACATTATTACTAACTGCCAAATTCCTGAGATTAACATGCAGAAAAACGCAAGGGGCGTCAGTATCTTCCAGCAAAGGCTCATCAATTGGTCAACCTTTAAACGGGGCAAGGTCCAGCGCAGCCACATCTGAACTCCAACTATTAAAAAAACTTTCGACACAATCCAGAAAATCCCCCAAAACGGACCGGTTGTCCAGTCTGCCAGATGTAAATCACCTATATTGGGCAAAACCGTGTTCCAACCACCAAGGAATAAAACAACTCCGAACATGGCTGTTAAAAACATCATCGAATATTCGCCCAGAAATATGAAAGCGAACCTCATACCCGAATATTCTGTATGAAAGCCGGAAACAAGTTCAGATTCGGCTTCCGGTATATCAAAGGGAGCCCGGTTACATTCGGCTAACGACGCTATAAAATATATCACATAGGCTATAATGAGATGCGGTGCCTGAAACACGTTCCATGAAAGAAAACCTCCTATTTCCTTCACATTCCAAAAGCCTAAGAATTTAACGCTTTCGCTGGATAACACTCCCTGTTTAATGGCTATTTCCTGCAAATCGAGTGTTTGAGAAATCATCACTGCCGAAATTATTGCAATACCAGCGGGTATCTCGTAAGAAACCACTTGCGCCACCGAACGCAAAGCGCCAAGAAGGGAATATTTATTATTAGAGCCCCAGCCTGCCATTAATATTCCAACAGATTCTACCGACACAATGGCAAACACATAAAAAACTCCGATATTAAGCGCAGAAGGCACAATATCGGGTCCCCATGGCAATGTTGCGAAACCCATGTACACCGAAAGGAAAATAATAACAGGAGCGGCGGCAAACAGAATCTTATCTGCCGCGGCAGGAACAATAAATTCCTTCTGAAGCATTTTCAGGATGTCGGCAAGGGTTTGCAAACTCCCGTATTTACCTACTTCCATAGGCCCCAGGCGATCTTGAATGAAAGCAGAAACTTTTCTTTCGGCGTATACCGCGAATAACGCAAAAACTGCAACAAAAGAAAAAAGTGCCAGGGCAACTAAAATATATGTAACGTAGAAATCCAATGCTAAAATTGCTGCTGCAAAGTTAAGCAATACCACCGATATTCAGGGCCCTTTTTATGGGAGAATGGAGGTCAAAAACAAAAAAAGCGAGACAATAACGCCTCGCTTTAAAATTGATATTTTATTTCTTGTCTTTTCTTATTTCTTGGCAGTTGCCGGAGCTGTTGCTGCAATACCCAGCTTCGCTTTTACCAGAGCGATAATATCGTCTCCGCCCTCAGAGTATAATACTAATGCGCCTGCATTAGGAGATACATCAAATACATAAGCGTAGCCTTTTTCTTTAGCTACAGCATTTACTGCGTCGCCTGCTTTTTTGAAGATCGGCTGATAAAGCTCGTTATGTTTTGCCTCTACTTCCTGCTTTGCTTTTTCTGCAGTTTCATTAATTCTTTTTCCAAGCTCCTGAAGCTCTTTACCCATTGTTTCAAGCTCTTTACCAACAACCAGTTTATTGGCTTCGCTTAGGGTTTTTTCTTTTTCCTGAGCAGTTGTTAACTTCTTTTGATATTCAGCCTGCATTAATTCAATCTCTCCTTGTTTTGCTTTCTGGAAAGTCTGGAATTTTGCATCTGCCTGTTTAACGTCGGGCATTACCGCCAATAAATCGGCAGAATTGATGTGAGCAAATTTTTGCTGTGCGTTAACAGCGCTACTTGTGAAAAATAATCCTACTGCTACTACCGCTACTTTAACGAATGTTTTCATTTTTTAATTGATTGTTTTATTGTCCTTTTCTATTTTGCCAGTGTACCCGGTTTATACCCCAGGCGGGTAATTACATCATTACTTTTATCTAAACGTGCATTTGCATACAAGAGTATAAGATCGCTGTTTTTATCGAAGATCATGTAAAGTGAGCTCGCTTCGGCTACCGCCTCTACTGCTTTTGCAACTCGATCCTGTATCGGTTTGATCAGCTTAATTCTTTGCTGATATAGTTCGCCTTCAAAGCCGAACTTTAACCGCTGATATTCTTTAGCTGCCTTTTCCTTTTCAATAATTTCATTTTCTCGTCGTTTACGCATCTCATCAGTTAATAGCACCTGGTCTGCCTGGTAAGACTTGTACAGCCGGTCTATTTCGCCTAAACGATTGTCAACTTCCTTTTGCCATTGTTGCGATAATGCATCCAATTGTTTTTGCGAAGATGTGTATTCCGGTATATGCTTTAAAATATACTCGGTATCTACATACGCAAAGCCTTGTGCAAAAGCAGAAACTCCTGTGAAAAATAGGAAAGAAAATATTAAAAACAACTTTTTCATTGGTTTATTTTTTTTTGACCCTTAAACTCATCAGCTCATCAGGCCGATCATACCATCGCTAAAATCCGCCGTTAAGTTGTTGCGCCATGCTGAAATGAAACTGACCTTTACTTGATTGGATACCCGGTATCGGGTCAAAGCCCCATCCGTAATCGATTCCCAGCAATCCAAATATTGGTAAGAATATCCTTGCACCCACACCAACCGAACGATGAACATTAAACGGATTAAAGTCTTTGAAATTGTTCCAGGTATTACCCCCTTCAGCAAAAGTTAGCAAAAATAATGTTGCCTGCTGACTGGTAGTAACCGGATAACGAAACTCAACAATGTATTTGTTGAAAATCGGACTGCCCGAGCTTCGAGCGATGTTAGGATTCGAACCTTCAGGAATTACACTGTTATTTTCATAACCGCGCATTGCAATTACTTCAGAACCTTGTAAAAAGTCGAATCCTTGCATACCATCTCCACCCAATTTAAAGCGCTCAAAAGCCGACTGACCCACAGCAGAGTTATATTGTCCGAGGAATCCAAATTGAGCCTGAGTTTTCAAAACCAGCTTACCATAAATACGCTGATACCATTGTGCTTCAAACTTCCATTTGTGGTACTCTGTGTATTTATATCTGTCGGCATCTACCGCCGTGCGGTAATTTATATTATTAAATAGCGAGTACGGTGGGGTAGCCTGAACAGTTAAGCGGATATGCGAACCTGAAGTTGGATAAATTGGTGCGTCGACAGAGTTTCTGCTTATTTCCTGTGTTAAGTTGAAGTTATATGAGGTACCTGTATTAAATAAAAATCCTGGGTAATTCTTCAACTTATATTGCTGAAGGTTAACCGAGTGATTAATTCTGAACCAGTCATCAGGCCATTTTAAACGCTGCCCTAAACTGAAAGTCAGACCGTTTAATCGGATCCGCTGAATATCCGCATCTGCGATATCTGAAAAATACTGATTGGATTGTAAGGAGGTAAAAGCACTTACACCGAAATAAATCGGCTTCTTACCCCCAAGCCATGGCTCAGAAAATGAGAAGTTGTATGATTGATAAGCCTTACCATTTGTTTGGCCTCTGATACTTAATTTCTGCCCATCACCTTTTGGCAATGGTTTCCATTCTTTCAAATTGAATAAATTCCGGGCAGAGAAATTATTAAAGGTTAAGCCGAGTGTACCGATAATACGGCCACCGCCGAAACCACCCGATAATTCGATCTGATCCGAAGGCTTCTCAACAACGGTATATTCGATATCTACAGTTCCATCCGCCGGATTTGGAGTAGGTCTTACGTCGGTTTTTTGCTCATCGAAATTCCCCAAAGCGGCAATTTCACGAGTGGTACGTACCACCAAATCTTTATTGAACTTATCGCCTGGCTTCGTACGAATCTCACGCATAACCACCCTGTCGTTTGTAATATCGTTTCCTTTCAGCGTTACTTTATTAATCGTGTAAAGCGGACCTTCATAAATACGAACTTCCACATCAATGGTATCGCCATGTACCCGGGTTTGTACCGGATCAGCGTTAAAAGTAAGGTAACCGTTATTCAAATAAAGCGATGAAACGTCTTCGCCATTAGGATTTCCGTTAATTTTTTTCTGGAGCTTTTCCTCACTAAATACATCCCCTTTGTTGATGCCCAGCATACGGGTTAAATCGGCGGTGCTGTAGATTGCATTTCCAGCAAAGGTTACATCGCCAAAATAATATTTCGGGCCTTCATACACAGTCAAAGCAAGGCTTATAGTCTTGTCAGGATTTAGAATCAAAGTATCCTTCACGATCTCGGCGTCCCTGTAGCCTTTATCGTGCATTTTGGCAATCATAGTTCGCTTATCCTCTTCATATTTATCCTGAAGAAACTTAGCTGAACGGAATATATTAAGCGTAGATTTTTCCTTTGTTTTCTTGAGAAGCTTTTTTAATTCTTTGTCTTTAAATTTCGAATTTCCAGCAAAGCTGATATCCTTAATCTTGGTTTTTTCATTTTTATCAACTATCACCTCAAGCACAACATCATTAGACTGGGCATTATCCTTTTTCTGGTTGTATTTCACATCGGTATATAAGTATCCCTTTTCATTGAAATACTTTTTGATAATAGCTGTAGTAGTGCTTAAAAGGCCTTCGTTCACAATTTTCCCTTTCCGGTCGTCCAGCTTTTCGCGGATATCCGAAGTCTCGCTTTTACGCATTCCTTTCAAATCGATCCGGGTTAATCTCGGACGTTCTGTAACCGCTATATTGAAAAAGATTGTATCTTCCCTTGTGTCGGTGATGCTTAATTCTATATTATCAAATAAGCCCTGAGCCCATAGGAATTTAACTGCATTAGCGGTTGCCTCGCCCGGAACCTCTATTCTTTCTCCTTTTGTTAGTTTAGAGATTTGAACCAGGATATCTTTATCCAGAAACTCGGTCCCCGTAACGGTAGTACCACCTATAATATATTCTTTAGGGTTCAGATAACTTATCTCGTCTGGCTTTGGAGCAACCGGCCGGCGTTGTGATGCACCGGGCTGACGCCCGATTTGAGCCATTGCCACTGTGCCGGAAATCAGGAAGTATATGGTTATAAAAAACTTATTCATTGAGTTCAAATATCGATGCTAAATTAGCTTAATCAGTTGTTAATTTTTGTTAAAAGGTTAACTTTTAACCTGCTCGCTTGTCATACCAAAGCGGCGTTCTCTTTTTTGATAGTCAATAATGGCTTCAAACAAATCTTCTCTGCGGAAATCCGGCCAAAGCTTTTGGGTGAAATACAATTCAGAATAAGCTAACTGGTATAGAAGGTAATTACTGATTCTGTGTTCACCGCTGGTACGTATCATCAATTCGGGATCTGGCATGTTCGCCGTTGTCAGCTGCCCCGAAAAAACCTCTTCTGTGATATCCTTGGGATCGAGCAAGCCATTTTTAACCTGCTCAGAAATTTTACGGACCGCCTCAACTATCTCCCAGCGCGAGCTGTAACTCAATGCCAGGGTTAAGGTGCACCTTTTGTTAGCAGACGTTTTCTTTATTGCCTCTTGTAACTGCTGATAGCATTTAGCCGGCAAGGCTTCCAAATTGCCTATAGCATTTAAACGAACATCGTTTTCCATCAGTGTCTTGGTTTCACGGTTAATTGTTGAAACCAATAACTCCATCAAAGCAGCTATTTCGAACTTAGGCCGATTCCAATTTTCGGTTGAAAAAGCATACAGCGTAAGGTATTCTACCCCTGCCTCTACCGCTCCTTCTACTGTATCCCGAACTGCTTTTACACCATTCTGATGACCAAAGACTCTTAGTTTGCCCTGCTCTTTGGCCCAGCGGCCATTCCCATCCATTATAATGGCGATGTGCCGCGGCAACTTATTTTTATCGATCTGCTGAAGTAAACTCATTTATTTTTGACCTGCAAAGGCTTCACATTGGGGCTCAAAGGTAAGAAAATAAGCGTATTTGTTTCAATGATATAACGAGATGAAAAGCTTCCGGCAATTTGGCAGAAGAAACGCGCTATTCATCAACGACAGGGCACTTCACGTTGAAAATAGTATACGATAATGTGAAGCCGAGAAACAGATACGTGTCGCGTTTGCGATAATCGCCGCGCTGGGTACCCGAACTGTGTTCACTCACTCCCACCTGTGGTGACCTATCCGCCAGGGCCCTGCGTAAGGCGTAAGCAGGGTCTGCGGGATTGTCGAGCTGCTCGGCCAGATACGCTTTACTTACGTCATCAATATAATCAGTATAAGCTGTTCGGTAACCTATTTCAGCTCCCAAAGTCCATTTTCCACTAAAATTATATTTTACACCAGCGCCAATAGGTGTTGTTAAAGCGATTGTTTTGTACTGCTGTCCTTCGGTAGCATAGGCACTCAATTGATAAACGTTTCCCTGGAACTCTGTTTGAGGATCAAAGGCTACAAAACCAATCCCTGCGAAGAGATAAGGCGAGTATTGCCTTCTGCTGACTGATGGGATATAACTGAAAAAATTGAATTCGGTTTGGAGACTTAGCTCGGTAACCGGAGAAAAGAAGCTTAAATTACGGGTTCTGAAATGCGCATCATTTGACTTTGAATCGGCGGCCTCGATCTTTCCGTGTGCGCCGTTAAGTTTAAGGGACCAATAGCCGTCAAAGTTTCTTTTGATCTGGCCACCAAAGGCGAGGTTACTTACTTTAAAAGGATTGACCGGATTTAAATCGCCCATATAACCCGAGGTTCCAACGAAGCCCCCAAGTTCCCAGGTTTGGGCAAAAGAAGCATTAGAAACGCCAACTATAACAAGAAGAAGAATCGCCGAAAAATTTAATTTCACCTTTGTTATGACGCTCTATTTAGCAGCTTATAGTCTGAGATGAGCTTTTTTGTTAAATATGTTATTAATAATTTCTCGTATCGATGCCCCAAAGCAATTTATTTCTTAACGTAGATAAATAGCTTTCATTATTCAAACGTATCAGATTAAACTGAAAATCGGCTTTTTTTACGTTGAACTTCATCGAGCAATCGATCACTTCGGTTCTTGAATCGCAGGAAATGAGATACTTGGAACTCCTCCCCTCAAGTTCGAAAGAAAGGGTGTGGGAATCTGAAATTATTACCGGGCGCACATTCAGATTATGGGGGGATACGGGGGTTATAACAAAATTCTCGGAGCGTGGAAAAACGATGGGTCCGCCGCAACTGAGTGAATATGCAGTAGAACCGGTAGGTGTAGCCACAATCAGGCCGTCTGCCCAGTATGAGTTCAAAAACTCTCCATTCAGATATGCATGGATAAGCATCATGGCAGAATTATCACGTCGGTGGATTATTACATCGTTTAGAGCAAAGTTTTCATCTCCAAAGATGTTACTTTCAGAATTTAGTCTTAACAGATCGCGAGAATCGATACTGAATTGCTTGTTAACAAGTCGCTCAACGGCCGAGGCAATCTCGTCCTTATTAATGCTGGCAAGAAAACCCAGACGACCGAGGTTGATACCAATCACAGGAATTCCTGAATCTCTGACAAGCGTAACAGTGTCGAGGATCGTTCCGTCGCCTCCAAGGCTTACCAGAACATCTACCTGTCCCTTAATATCATTGTGATTTCTAAAGATCTGAAGTTTTTTCGGAAAGAAAATCTTACCAGAAATAAACTGACTAAATTTATCGTACAGGTACGGTTCGATTCCAAATTGCATCAGGCAATCAAACACTTGCTGGACATAAGGAAGAGCGGTGTTGTTAAATTCTCTGCCGTAAATTGCAATCTTCATTTGAAAGTTTTTAGAAACTAAGGTAGTTCATTAACTGGTCGTACCGGTCTGATGATCCCCCATCAGCTTTTATATCGTTATAGGTAGCCACTACCGTATAATCATACCTTAAAAAAGAAGCCACAATAGCCGATGTATCGGTACGATTCAATTTAAGAGTAACTTCAAGACGGGTTGATTCTGGAAAAGAGGTAATGTAGGAACTGAGAATCTGGGCATTATTTGATTCTACAATTTGAGAAATATGAGCCAGAGAGTTATCACGGTTATTTATTTCGATAACAATTATGCCGCCCGGTTCTTTAACCGAAGTTAAATTAGCGATATACTCAACCATCGAGTTGATGGAGATTACGCCGAGATAGTTTTTATTTTCGTCTACAACGGGCAAAAGTGTAAGACGTTTTTCGGCAAAGGTTCTGATAACATCATAAACGTGCTGCTCTTTACTAACACAAGCATTGGTAGCTGACAATTTAATACCACCTACCGGACTTTCATAATCCGGCACCTCGATCAAATCTTCATCTGAAACGAGACCGAGAAGCTGCAGGTCGTTAACTATTGGCAAATGGTTGACGCGAAACTCTGTCATCCGGTCTAAAACCTTCTGAACACTATCAGAAGTTTTTAGAGGAGGTATAGCATCTGATATGAGTTGTTGTGCAACCATTGTTTCTATTTTAGCAACACACGATCTAAGAACTTCTTAAGATACGTGTTAAATTCTTCCGGTTGCTCCATCATCGGAGCGTGACCACACTTGTCTATCCAATTTAACTCCGAATTGGGCAAAATGTTGTGAAATTCTATCGCAACCTCTGGTGGTGTAACAGTATCGTTCTTACCCCAGATCAGGCAAACCGGTATCGTTATCTTATGCAAATCTTTTGCCATATTGTGCCTGATGGCCGATTTTGCCATTGCCAGAATCCGTATTACCCTGCCCCTGTCGTTAACGGTTTCGAATACCTCATCAACCAATTCCTTGGTAGCAAATCCAGGATCATAAAAGGTGATGGCTACCTTTTCTTTGATGAAATCATAGCTTTCTCTGCGCGGAAATGTACCGCCAAAAGAGTTCTCGTACAAACCAGAGCTGCCTGTTAAAACCAGGGCCCTTACAAACTCGGGATGGCTGATGGTGAAAATCAAGCCTACGTGTCCACCCAAAGAGTTTCCGAGTAAGGTGATACTTTTCAGCTTTTTGAATTTAACGAATTTGTGCAGGAACTTTGATAAACTTGTTACCCCGGTAGTTAAAAGCGGAAGCTCGTAAATAGGGAGTAAAGGGATTATTACCCGGTATTGTGACTTGAAGGTATCGGTTACATCCTCCCAGTTACTAAGAGCTCCAAAAAGCCCGTGAAGCAACAAGAGTACGTCACCTTCTCCCTCTTCTATGTATTTAAATCCGTTTTCTTCTTTAATTTCAAGACTCATATTATCTAAACAAATGTTTAGTAAATTTTATAGCGGGTTAATTAATATGTAATAAAAATAAGCTTTTGCGAATATAAACAAAGAACCATCACAATTATGATTGCGAAAGCAATTGCTTTACAATTTCGGAAACCAGCTTTCCATCGGCCTTGCCAGCTAACTGCTTATTTGCTGCTCCCATTACTTTACCCATGTCTTTTACAGAACTTGCTCCGGTATTCTGTATTATCGCCTTCACTTCGGTTTCTACTTCCTGAGCGCTTAATTGCCGGGGCAGGAAACTCTCAATAACGTCAAGCTCTTCAACTTCTATGGTGTATAGGTCATCCCGATTTTGGGTCTTGTAAATCTCTGCTGATTCTCTGCGTTGTTTGGCAAGTTTTTGTAACACTTTAATTTCAGCATCCTCGGTTATTGATTCTGATGCACCCTTTTCGGTTTTCGCAAGTAAAAGAGCAGCCTTTATTGCGCGCAATCCGCGTAGGCGAGCCTCGTTTTTTGACAGCATCGCAGCTTTAATTTCTTTATTTATTTCTTGTTCAAGCATATTTTAGAAGGAAAAAGACCAAACTATTGATGAGACAGCGTATGAATGCCGTTTATTATTTTTCTGTTCGTTTTAAATGTGAAGTACTTGCCTGGGCAGTAGGCATTATCACCAGATCATTGATATTTACATGAGCCGGCCGCGATACTGTAAACCAGATCGTATCGGCAATATCTTCAGCGCTTAAAGGCTCAAATCCCTGATAAACCTCTTTCGCCCGCTCGGTATCTCCTTTAAAGCGTATTTCAGAAAACTCTGTTTCGACCGCTCCCGGATGTATACCGGTTACCCTTATCCCGTAAGGCAAAAGATCTATGCGCATCGCCTTATTAAGTGAATCTACTGCGTGTTTAGTGGCACAATATACGTTGCCGTTAGCATAGGTCTCTTTGCCGGCGATTGAACCCAGATTTATAATGTGGCCTTGTTTACGCTCTACCATCCAATTGGAAACTATTTTACTAACATAAAGCAAACCTTTGACATTTGTGTCAATCATAGTATCCCAATCGTCGGTACTGCCTTCGTTAATCGGCTCGAGTCCTATACTTAATCCTGCGTTATTAATCAATACATCAACGGCCTTCCAACTATCGGACAAACCTTCAAGCTGGTTCCCAACCTCCATTTTATCTCTTACATCCAAAGTGAGTGTCTTAACCCGTATCCGGGTTTGCGTGGTGAGCGTGTTTTGGATTTGCTGTAATCGGTCTGTACGCCTGCCGGTTAAGATCAAATCATACCCCTGTTTTGCAAATAGTTTTGCGCAAGCTTCTCCTATTCCTGCCGTAGCCCCTGTTATAAGCGCGATTTTTGACATAGCCTTTCCAAGTGCGAAAATACTATAAATGCTTAAAGCATTTATAAAAACACTGCTTTTTAATTACTCAAAATATAGACTGAACTGAAAATTACGGGTATATAATTTTTCGAGCGGACGCGAGTATGGATGATCTTCCTTTTTCAGAACATTACCAATTGAATTTGAAAGTTTAAACTCGGGCGATAATTTGAACCATTCGAAATAGAAATCGAATCCTATTGCTACCTCGTAAGAGAAGAAGCTTTTTTTGTTTTTTACAAATTTCTCGGTCAGGGCAAGTCCCGAATCATCTGTTTTCTTCTTTGAAATAATGTCCATTGAATATTTTCCGCCGGCCAGTATGTAAGAACGGAAATTTAACCTGCGGTCAGATTTCAGTTTTATCCCGAGAGGAAACTCAACCGTTGTTGTGGGAACTTTTTGCTGACGGTTCATCGCCGGATCTTCGTATTCGTAGTTCAGCGTGCGATCTAAAAACATCAGCGCCGGAGTGATCCGCAGATCGGTGTGTTCCTGCAACTTAAACGCTGCAATAAATCCTAAGCCGAAACCGGGACTGGGGGTAGAACTGATACTTTTTAGCTGCCCCGTAAGATATTGACCCGGAACGTCCGGATTCTCATAGGAATCCTGCCAGCTGGGCTTTTTAAAGATTTTATATTCCGAAGAAATGAATTGGAATACGAAACCGGGCGAAAATATCTGCTCGTCGGCACCGCCCCCCCAATTACCGCCCTGACCCGTCTGAGCAAATGCGCAGATGCTTCCCAAAACAAATAAAGAGAGCAGTTGTAACCGTTTTTTCATTTAACACCGGTGTAAATTGAACAAATACCAAACGCCAAAGGCCGGTTTTTGGTATTCCGGTAGCCAACTCTTTCCATAAGGGAGATAAAATCCTTACCATCTGGAAAAGCCTCAACCGACTCGGGAAGGTATTTATAGGCGCTGCTGTCTTTTGAAAAAAGCTTACCTATTGAAGGTGTTATAAAATGAAAATAAAAGCTGTACAACTGTTTTACCGGGAAAATTCTGGGTTTTGAAAACTCTAATATTACCGCTTTTCCACCGGGCTTCAACACACGCAACATGTCAGACAAACCCTTTTCAAGGTTTTCAAAATTCCTAACCCCATAGGCTACGGTCACCGCATCGAAACAATTATCGTCAAACAAAAGCTTTTCCGAATCGCCCAACCTTACTTCAAACTTACCGGTAAGATGACGTTTTTTAATTTTTTCTGCAGCGACATCCAGCATTCCCTGTGAAATATCGACTCCTATGATCTTTTCAGGATGCAGGATTTTAAGAGATTCAAAGGCAAAGTCTCCGGTACCTGTGGCTACGTCGAGGATAAGCTTCGGATTCTCTTTTTTCAACTCGCCAATTGCTTTCTTTCGCCAGATGACATCTATTCCAAGTGATAAAAAATGGTTTAAAAAGTCGTAGGTTTTGGAGATGTTATTAAACATGGTGGCTACCTGTTCCTTTTTGGTAGCGTTCTCGTTGTTGTATGGGGTTACCGGTTGTGGCATATTTTGCAAAGATGGCAATTATTTAATCGCGAAAATCACCTGGCTTAACTTTCTCTGAGCAATGCCAATAGATCATGGATGTTCAGCGGTTCTGTAACCATCTGTAGGTTTCCTTCGGCATCAAGCGGCCAGTCTTCTTTTTGCCTGTCCCAATACAGTTCAATTCCGTTCCCATCCGGGTCGTCCAGATAGATTGCTTCCGAAACACCATGATTTGCAGCGCCGCTTAAAGGATACTCATTGTCCAGCAGGCGCTTCACTACTTCGGCGAGTTCTCTGCGTTCTGCATAGAGAATGGCGACATGATACAAACCAACGGCTCTGGCCGGCGCCCGCTCTGCTCCTTTACTTTGCCATGTATTCAGACCGATGTGGTGGTGATATCCGCCGGCCGACAAAAACACCGCACCTTCCCCATAGCGCTGTGTAATTTCAAACCCTAAAAGTTCCTGATAAAAAGCCAGCGTCCGTTCGATGTCAGAAACCTTCAGGTGGACGTGGCCAATTCTGGTTGTAGCCGGTACCGTATATATATTCATCTTTGCGATTTATCCTTTTATAAAATTGTACCTTTGCCGCAATGCTTATACATACGGCGGAATTTAAATGCAGCAATACGCGTACCGAGAAACTACCTCCTCCGGTTTTACCAGAGTATGCGTTTATCGGTCGCTCAAATGTCGGGAAATCCTCTCTGATAAATATGCTTACCCAAAAAAAAGGGCTGGCAAAAACATCCCAAACACCCGGGAAAACGCAACTTATAAATCATTTTCTGATTAACGATAAATGGTATATTGTTGATTTACCAGGATATGGCTTCGCCAGGGCGTCAAAAAGCAGCCGGGGAGAGTGGGAACGGTTCATTAAATATTATCTCAAAAACAGAGAGAGCCTGCAATGTGTTTTTGTACTGATTGATAGCCGGGTTCCACCTCAAAAAGTGGATCTGGAGTTCTGTTTCTGGCTGGGCGAACACGGTATTCCCTTTATGCTTGTTTTCACAAAAGCCGATAAACAGTCAAAGCATAAAACTCAGCTAACAATTGCAGCGTTTAAAAAGGCGCTCCTCGATTTTTTTGAAGAAGTGCCGCAGCAGTTTATAACCTCTTCCGAAACTCAGGAGGGACGCGACGAAATTTTAACCTGCATAGGCGAAATAAATAAAGGCTTTACAGCTCCCGTTATAGAATAATACGCAATATCTCACATCTATTTTCAAATAAGATGAAGAAATATCTTTCACTGGTACTTTTCGCTCACACCATATTCGCGATGCCTTTCGCTTTTATCGGCTTCTTTCTTGCTCTTAGCACAACCGACAATACTTTTAGCTGGATGAAGCTTATTTTTATGATTGCATGCATGGTTTTTGCCAGAAATGCAGCAATGGCGTTCAATCGCTTTCTTGACCGAAATTTTGATGCAGAAAACCCCAGAACCAAGCAGAGAGATATCCCCGCAGGGCGGATACCAGCCAAAAACGCATTAATTTTTACCGCTATCAACTGTGTGTTATTTATTTTCACCACATACTTTATTAACCCTTTGTGTTTTTACTTGTCGCCTGTGGCATTGGCTGTGGTGCTTGGCTATAGTTTCACCAAGAGATTTACGCCCTTATGCCATCTGATTTTGGGTATCGGACTAGGATTGGCCCCCATTGGAGCTTATCTGGTAGTTGCGGGCGAATTCGCCATTCTGCCCATTTTCTTTTCACTTGCTGTGGTGTGCTGGGTAAGCGGCTTCGACATTATTTATTCTTTACAGGATGATGAATTTGACCGCAACGCAAATCTATACTCAATCCCGGCAGCATTAGGAAGAAAAAATGCGCTTCGCACTTCTTCCCTGCTGCATGTATTTTCGGTTATTTTTGTTTCAATGCCTCTTCTCTACGGAAACGCCGGACTCGGCTGGCTCTACGTCATTGGCGTTGTCTTTTTTATCGGATTGCTGATCTATCAGCATCGGTTGGTTAAGCCAGATGATTTAAGCAGGGTCAACCTGGCTTTCGGAACAACAAATGGTATCGCATCAGTAATTTTTGCCACGTTTTTCCTGCTCGACGTTTATTTTAGATAGCAGCGATATTACTGTCAAGCAGAGCTCTGTAAATTTATTCGTCAGCAGAATACCATCATCTGCTTCATAATTCCTTTTATTCTTATAAAAATTCTGAAACAACCTGTTGAGATTTTAACTTAGCAGGATAAACACTAAATCATGATTAGTAAAAAGCCAAGAATATTTGTTCCTGAGAACCTTGAAATCAACTGGGAAAACCTTGAGCCATTATTTCTGGAGCTACGCGACAGACCTATCAACTCTGTTGAAGAACTTGAGCGCTGGCTAAAAGACAAAAGCGAGTTGGAAGCGGCGCTTGAAGAGGATTTTGCATGGAGATACATCCGCATGACCTGCGACACGGCTAACGAGGAACTTTTAAAAAGCTTTCAATATTTTGCAACCGAGATTGAGCCTAAAATTGCACCGATTGCTAACGACTTAAATAAAAAGCTGATTGAAAATCCATTCAGCAAGAATCTTGATAAAGATAAATATTACGTTTTCATCCGCGGAGTAAAAAAGGCCCTGCAACTTTTCAGGGAAGAGAACATTCCGCTCTTGACCGAAATCCAGGTAAAGCAGCAAACCTACCATTCGATTACCGGCGCCATGAGTGTGACACTCGACGGGAAAGAATATACGCTTGAGCAAGCATCGGTATTTTTAAAAGACCCACAGCGAAGCGTACGTCAAAAAGCCTGGGAAGCGATCACTGCGCGTCGTTTGCAAGACAAAGACAAATTGGATGATCTGTTTAACGAATTGCTAAAGCTGCGCCACAAAGTAGCGCTAAACGCGGGATTTGAAAACTTCCGCGATTACATGTTTCAGGCCCTCGGCCGGTTTGACTACAGTCCGCACGACTGTTATAAATTCCATGCAGCAATCGAACGGGAAATCGTACCTATTTTACATAAACAGGCAGACAAACGTCGAATTGCCCTCGGTTTACCCCAATTAAAACCATGGGATATGGATGTTGATATATCCGGAAAACCAGCCTTGAAACCATTTAATAGCGGACAGGACCTGATAGAAAAATCTATTCGTTGCTTCAAAGAACTGAATCCTTACATTGGCGAGCGACTGGAAATCATGAAGGAAAACGGGCTCTTTGATGTAGAAAGCCGCAAAGGCAAAGCGCCGGGTGGGTACAACTATCCTCTGGCTGAAACCGGAGCGCCATTTATATTCATGAATTCTGCGAACACCTTCCGCGATTTAACCACAATGGTTCATGAGGGTGGCCATGCGGTGCATACGTTCATTAGTGCAGATCTGGAACTGAACGATTTTAAGCATCTTCCTTCAGAAGTTGCCGAGCTCGCTTCTATGAGCATGGAGCTGATTTCTATGGATAAATGGGAAGTTTTCTTCGATAATGAAGAAGATCTAAAGCGTGCGAAAAGGGATCAGTTAAGGGATGTTTTGAAGACTCTTCCCTGGGTAGCCGTGGTTGACCAGTTCCAGCACTGGATCTACACCAATCCTGAACATACTACGGAACAGAGAAAAACCGCCTGGAAAGAGATTATTGAGCCTTTTGGTAATAATTTTACCGACTGGAGGGGATACGAAGAAGCCTTAGAAAATCTTTGGCAAAAGCAATTGCACATTTTTGAAGTGCCTTTTTATTATATTGAGTACGGTATAGCTCAGTTAGGGGCGATCGCGGTCTGGAAAAACTACAAGACAAATCCTGAAGTTGCACTGGAACAATACCTGGCTGCCCTAAAGCTTGGCTACACCAAAACGATAAAAGAAATTTATAAAACTGCCGGTATCGAGTTTAATTTTAGTTCGGAGTATGTTCATAAGCTCGCTAAGTTTATAAAGGCCGAACTTGAAAAAATCGACCAATAGCGATCAGAGACTGAGCTTAAGACAGGATACTGCCTAGTCAAGCTCTGATGATCTATATTTGGCATAGTTGATAAAAAATATGGCTAAAAATTACTTCCGTAAGAAACCTGTTTCAACTATCCTGACCGACATCCAGCAGGGATTTACCGACACTGAAAATGCCAAATCCGGTATCACTCACCTAAAAAAGGTTCTGGGGGTAAGAGACCTCACTTTTATGGGAATCGCTGCTGTTATTGGCGCCGGCATCTTCTCCACTATTGGCCAGGCGGCATTTGAGGGCGGCCCCGGTGTAACGATACTATTTATCCTGACCGCAATCACTTGCGGTTTCTCTGCTTTGTGCTACGCTGAATTTGCCTCAAGAATTCCTGTTTCCGGGAGCGCATACACTTATGCTTACGCCTCTTTTGGTGAGTTAATTGCCTGGATAATAGGCTGGGATCTGTTAATGGAATATGCTATCGGGAATATCGCGGTAGCCATATCATGGAGTGAATATTTCACCAACCTGTTAGAAGGGTTCAATATCCACATGCCCGCGTATCTTACCATGGACTATTTGTCGGCTATGCGGGCAAATGATAAACTTCTGCAATTAACCGCTTCCGGGAATATCACCGAAATAACAGACCATCTGAAGTATCAGGCTTATGCATGGAATAATGCTCCCGGCATAGGCGGCGTAAAATTGATCGCCGATCTGCCGGCACTTGGGATTGTTTTTCTTATCACATACCTGGTTTACATCGGCATTCGCGAAACAAAACGGGCTACCAACACTATGGTTATACTCAAGATAGCTGTAGTACTGGGAGTTATAGTAGTGGGCTTATTTTATGTAACTCCGTCCAACTGGAGCCCCTTTCTTCCAAATGAATTTTCGGGGGTGATGAAAGGCGTTTCGGGGGTTTTCTTCGCCTATATCGGCTTTGATGCGATTTCTACTACTGCAGAAGAATGCAAAGACCCTCAGCGAGACTTGCCCAAAGGAATGATCTATTCGCTGATAATTTGTACGGTACTCTATATCCTGATTGCACTTGTGTTAACTGGGATGGTAAATTACAGTGAATTGCAGGTGGCAGATCCGCTTGCATTTGTGTTTAAACGGGTTGGCTTAGACGAGATCAGCTATTTAATCTCCGTAAGTGCCGTGATTGCAACTGCCAGTGTGCTGCTTATTTTTCAAATGGGCCAGCCTCGTATTTGGATGAGTATGAGTCGTGATGGACTTTTGCCGAAAGCGTTTTCAAGAATACATCCCAAATATCAAACGCCCGGTTTTGCCACAATAGTTACCGGATTTGTTGTGGCCATACCAGCTCTCTTTATGAACCTGACAGAGGTAACAGACCTTACCAGTATCGGAACCCTTTTTGCATTTGTATTGGTCTGCGGCGGTGTTTTGCTACTCGAAAAAGATGAGAATCGCCCGGCGGGAAAATTCAGGATACCTTATATTAATTCGAAATATATTGTTCCCGGCTTACTTATCGCAGCACTGGCTACGTTTTGGTCGCCAATTATCGGCTTGTTCGAATTTGAGGGAGGATGGCATCAGTATAAAGATACCCTACCCTATTTCTTGTTTATGATCGTGGCGCTTGTTATAGCGGTGCTAAGTTTCCGTAAAAATCTCTCGCTTATCCCCGTTTTGGGGATGTTAAGCTGCTTATATCTGATGACTGAATTGGGATACAAAAACTGGGAACGTTTTTTAATCTGGCTCGGGATAGGCCTAATAATCTATTTTACCTATAGCTATAAAAACAGCCGCCTCAATAGGACAGATATCCCGACAAAATAAGGCTATCCCTTTGACGACCTGACAGACAGTGCCAATCGAAGCTCACCATACCCGATACCTTGTTTCCGGTCACCCCCCTTTTAATTTGTTCTCTTCAACTGGATATTTTCGTTATACGACACAACCAACGGAACCTTCTCTACCGTCACAAAACTCAGATCCAGTCCAAAACCACGTTCTTCTGATAACGCCAGGTGCTTAAGAACAAAATAATAATCCATAATTAAGCGCTCTTTAAAAGTTAAACGATTGGCTTTAGACAATACCTTTTCGAGCACAACAAAGCGAAAATCGCCTACTATCTGGCGTTTATTCAACGAGTCATAACGGCTTGTTATATCTACCTCGCCTTTTTTAACGAGCTCTTCTACCACAAGTCTGAATAAGATATTGATTCGCTGCTCAATCCGGAAACCCAGCTTAAAGTCAATTCTGATCAGCTTACCCGGAACAAGAAACTCAACTTTATATTCTAAAGTATGTGGCTCATCGGTAACATCAACATGCACCAACCAGTATACATCCGCCCGTTTAGGTTGCTTCTGCAATATGGAATAGATAATTTTCGACTCTAGCTCAGAACTGAAATTAGCGCTGGTTAAATAAACCAGTTGAGAAGCATATTTTGGAACTGTGGAATCTTCACTCAATTCCTGTAAAATGGGGAAGTAGTCCTCTATCTCTACAAATTTCACATACCGGTTCTTGATTTTTCTGGCCGATGACCAGCCGTACATCACAGAGAAGAAAAGAATAGAAAGCAGTAAGGTAAACCAGCCACCATGCATGAATTTTGACAAGTTAGATACCAGAAACATTAACTCCAGCAATCCATACACAGAGGCAAAAATAACAATGAGATAAGTTGGAAATCGCTTTCGCGATAAATACACACTCATCAATATAGTGGTCATCATAAAGGTCAGAGTAATGGCCAAGCCGTATGCCCCTTCCATATTTGCCGACTCTTCAAATATTAAAATCACTACAACACAACCAACCCAGAGCAGCCAGTTAATAGAGGGTACATATAACTGCCCCTTCTGATTAGAAGGATAATTGATCTTAACCTTCGGCCACAAATTTAACCGGACAGCCTCTGAGATTAGTGTAAATGACCCGGAAATCATCGCTTGTGAGGCAACTATAGCTGCCGCCGTCGCGATAGCAATCCCGATAATAAGGAACCATTCCGGCATAAGCTGATAGAAAGGATTCAGTCCTTTTTCAAGAACATCACCCTGGTGTTGCCATAACCAAACGCCTTGTCCGAAATAGTTTAGAAGAAGACAACTTTTTACATAGATCCAGCTTACTCTGATATTGGAGCGGCCACAATGACCCAGATCTGAATATAACGCTTCCGCTCCTGTAGTACACAGAAATACCGCAGCGATAATATAAAGAGCACCAAACTCGCCCTCTTGAAAATTGATCGTATTTGCGATGATCTTGTATGCGTAATAAGGGTTAATCGCCTTAAAAATCTCAGGAAAATAAATCACATAACTAATGCCGAGAACAGCCATCATGGTAAACCATACAAACATAAGCGGACCGAACGCCCGGCCGATCAGCGAGGTTCCGAACTGCTGTATGATAAAAAGACAAGATATGATTGCAATGACAATCGGAATAGTTTGAAGCTCGCTATTGTATATTCTTAATCCTTCAATTGCTGCAGAAACAGTAATCGGAGGAGTGATCATGCCATCGGCCAGTAAAGAGGCTCCGCCTATCATCGCGGGAATTACAAGCCATTTAGCCTTTCTTTTAACCAGGGATAACAATGAGAAAATCCCACCTTCACCTTTGTTATCTGCTCTGAGGGTTATAAGGACATACTTTATGGTAGTTTGTAAACTGAGCGTCCAGAAAATACAAGACAGTCCGCCCAAAATAACATCGGCTCTTATTTCGTTTCCTTCACCAATAATTGCTTTGAAAACATATAACGGGGAGGTTCCAATGTCGCCGTAAATGATACCCAAACTAACCAGCAAGCCTGCTGCGGATAGCTTATGTAGGTCTTTATGATTTGCCACCTATCTTTTTCTAAATGTGCACAAATGTACATTATGACCAAGAATAAACAAAGGTGTTTTTGCCTTGCCTTCAATACACTCGCTGGTATGTTATTTGATGTTAAAAAGTGTTAAATTGATTTATAATTGAACGCCTAACAAGGTTTATAAATATTTTATCTTTAGATTTGTATCAATAGTTACTGAATGAAAAAATTTTACTCGCTTGTCATCTTATTTAGCTTCCTATTAATGTCGGCCCACGCGGCTTTCGTTAGCAGGACTACCTTATTGATGCGAGTTGATGGAATTACAGACTCGGCAAAAAAATCGAGAACCATTTCGAAGATAACTGATACCCGTCCAGGTAAACCGTCGGAAATTAAATCGGTTAAACTAAACATTATACCGTTTAAGCCCACTATCAGAACTATTCCAGCAAGTTCTTCACAAATTGCTAAGAATGCGAGCAGCACGGATAGCAAAATTTTAAGCAACGTAAAAATTTATCCAAATCCCGTGGCCGACCATCTGAACCTTTCTTACTTTGTAAATAAAGATTCAAATGTTATTATTAAGATAATGGACATTCTGGGGAATGAAGTAACCACGCTTTTGTCTCAACGCCTGGCCGCAGGAGAACAAATAAATTCTTTTCCAATCTCGTCAAGCCTGAACAGCGGCTATTACTTTGTACGGATTATCGTTGGTGGCGAAACCATCGTGAAGAGAATCTCAGTTCTGTAAAAAATCAGCTTTTTTAATAATATCTTCGCAGCATGAAGATTATTGCTGTGGGGCGTAACTATGCAGAGCACGCCAAAGAACTAAACAATCCGGTTCCTGAAAACCCCGTCATCTTTATGAAACCCGACACGGCCGTTCTAAAAGATAATAAGCCATTTTATCATCCCGACTTTTCCCAGGACATTCACCATGAAATAGAAATTGTACTCAAGATCTCGAAAGAGGGGAAACACATTGCCTCTCGTTTTGCAGGAAATTACTTTGAAGACATTGGCCTGGGAGTGGATTTCACGGCCCGCGATATCCAAAAGAATCATAAAGAAAAAGGCTTACCCTGGGAACTTGCAAAAGCTTTTGATAATTCCGCGCCGATCAGCCGCTTTATACCCAAAAATTCCTTCGAATCTATATATAATATAAATTTCAGACTCGATATTAACGGAACAACCGCACAGCAGGGAAACACAAAACAGCTTCTTTTTTCGTTTGAAGATTTAATTGCTTTCATTTCTCAATACATCACCTTAAAAAAGGGAGATCTGATCTTCACAGGTACGCCTGCAGGAGTAGGAAAGATTGCAATTGGAGATAAACTAACAGGTTATATTGAAAACGAAAAACTACTCGATTTTGAGATTAAATAACAAATACATTCTACTCCTCGCCTTAAGTCTTTTTTATTCAAGTCAAATCCTTTCACAGGAAGTCATTAAAAGCAGAGAATATCCTCGTGATTTCAGACCACCGCTAGACCTCGCGCCCTCGCTAGCCGGATCGTTTGGAGAGATCAGATCAAATCATTTCCATTCCGGACTAGATTACAGAACGAATCAGCGTGAAGGTTATCCGGTTTACGCTGTTGCTGACGGATATATCTCGAGACTGAGGGTTCAGATTGGAGGTTTTGGAAATGCAGTTTACATTAATCATCCTAACGGATACACTTCCGTGTATGCGCATTTGCAACGCTTTAACAATCGCATCGCACTTACCATTAAGGATTTTCAATATCGCAAAGAGTCATACGATGTTGACTTCCCGCTTATCCCTATCGAAATTCCCGTAAAAAAGGGCGATATCATCGCATGGTCTGGCAACACAGGAAGCTCTGGCGGACCTCATCTGCATTTTGAACTAAGAGATACTAAAACCGAAGAAACAATTAATCCGCAGCTGTTCGGCATCGATATCCCTGATAAGGTAAAGCCAGTTATCTCGGGGCTGTACATGTATCGTTTGAACGGACAACCTTTTTCTGAAAAGACGCCAAGCCAATATTTTCAGGTGAGTGGCTCGAATGGGAATTACCAGCTCAATCAATCTCCTGTCATAAACTTCGACAACGAAGTGGGCTTTGGAATCGTTACACACGACCAGCAACGCGCAGGCGGAAATAAAAACGGCGTTTATTCTATTGAACTTTTTTTAGACGGTACAAGGATTTACACATCGGCACTCGAGCGCTTTGCCTTCGAAAACAGCAGAGCAATCAATTCTCATATTGATTATCCCGCACTTATCTCTTCGGGCCGAACTATTCAGAAAAGCTTTATAGAACCGGGCAATCCGCTTAGAATCTATCCGGAAGCCATAAACAGAGGCTTAGTAAACTTGAACGACGACTCTGTTCATCAGATGCGATACATCATTAAAGATGTGATCGGCAATACCAGCATGTTAAACTTCAGAATAAAAAGAAATCCGAAGGCAACTCTTTCTACACCCGAAACCAATGGCATGCAATGGTTTAAGCACGCCGATTCGAGCAGGTATTCTACTGATAAAATACATATCGCCATCCCCGCCGGGGTGTTATACAGCGACATTAATTTCAAATATTCTTCTGCTGCCCGTCCGCAAAATGGATATTCGGCGGTACACCATATTCATACCCGTTCAATTCCAGTACATAAAAATTATCACCTCTGGATTAAACCAGATGCGAATCTGCCGGAAGAGCTTAAAGACAAAGCTGTTGTGGTTGATACCCGCGGTGCTTATCACGGGGGCGTTTACGAAAATGGGTTTATAAGGGCCAGCCCCAGAACCTTTGGAAGCTTTTACATCCGGATAGACAATGTTGAGCCTGTGATCCGACCGGTAAATATATCAGATGGCAAATCGATGGCGGGCATCTCGAAGATAATCCTGAAACTCTCGGATAATTTGTCTGGAATCCGTTCCTTCAGGGGCACGATCGACGGGCAGTGGGTCTTATTTGAATACGATTCGAAAACATCCACTTTATGGCATACATTTGAAGAAAGCTTAAGCGCTGGTAAACACCTGCTTCAGTTTACTGCTACCGACATGAAAATGAATATTAGAACGTATAACGTAACTTTTTACAGATAGAATTATGTCAGAATTAAAAGAGGGAGATGTAGCCCCAAAGTTCACTGCTAAAGATCAAAACGGGAAAACTGTTTCTTTGGAAGATTTCACCGGTAAGGATGTGATATTATATTTTTATCCTAAGGATGATACCCCTGGATGCACAGCGGAAGCTTGTAACTTTCGCGACAACTACCAGTCTCTGCAGCAACAGGGATTTACGGTAATTGGGGTGAGTACAGATGATGAGCATTCGCACCAGAAGTTTGCCAATAAGTATCAGCTGCCATTTACTTTAATCTCCGATACAGACAAAAATATCGTGGAAGCTTACGGAGTTTGGATCGAAAAGAACATGTACGGGAAAAAATATATGGGAACCGCCAGAAAAACCTTTATTATCGATAAAAACGGTATAATCAAAAAGATCATCGACAAAGTGGATACTGCTGCATCATCGCAGCAAGTTTTAGATCTCTTGGCGAAGTAAGTTATCTCAAGACGTTTCGACGATCAGGTATTATCTGTCGAAACGTCTTTGTCCCGAATACCCTTGCGAAAAATCCAGATTTGCTACAATCTGCAAGAAGCCTTATTTTCTTTTGAAAGGTGCGGAGGATGTAGTTATACTGGCAACCGGATTAATTTTCACTACTTTAAACTCGGTTCTTCTGTTCAGCTGATGATCTCTGACAGAACATTTTACTCCGTCGCGACAACGATTCAATAATTCTGTCTCTCCCAAACCAACTGCCGACAGTCTGGAAGATGCAACGCCCTGCTTTACGAGGTAATTCACCGCAGACTGGGCGCGCTTTTGTGACAACCATTTGTTGTAAACAGCTTTTCCACGCGAGTCTGTATGTGAGCGTAACTCGATATTTATATTGGGCATATTGTCCATAAATGAAACCACTTTATTCAGTTCGACCGTTGCGTCTGGCCGGATATTCCATTTGTTAAAATTGTAATAAATATTCTGAAGCTTAACCATGTAGGTATCTTTAGAACGCTCGAGTTCAAACTTTACGTTAAATACAGTAGACTCTTTCAAACCCAATGTGGATATACTTCCCTCTTGCTTTGAGTAATACTGAGCCTGATTTCCTGTAATAACGTATTCGGCTTCCGGAGATAAGTCAAAATGAAATTTACCCTGAATATCAGAGAAGGTGCTTTGCTGCTGACCAGTCGTTTTATTCAATAAAATAACTTCCACATTGCTCAACACCGTGCCAGTTGATTTGTCGCTCACTTCTCCGTCTACAGCGAAGAATAAAGCCGCGACGGGTTTCTCCTGAGGCACAATCTGGAATTTGTAAATATCATCCAACCCTAAGCCACCCGGCCTGTTAGACGACAGGTACCCATTTAATTCGTCGGTAAAATTAATTCCAAAATCATCATTTGGAGAGTTGATAGGCGCCTTTAGGTTTTCTGCCAGCTCAAATTCGTTGTAGGCTCCCTTTGAAGTAAAAATGTCCAATCCGCCCATGCCAACGTGCCCCTTTGATGAGAAGTAAAGTCTTCCATCCTGGCGAACAACAGGGAAAACATCATCCTCTGAGCTGTTGATATTTGATCCGCAGTTCACTGGTGATCCCCAAGATCCGTCTGCCTGGCGCTGTGCCGCATAAATATCCATTCCTCCGCGCCCTCCCGGCATATCTGAAGCGAAATAGAGTATGGCTCCGTTTGGAGATAGAGCCGGATGCTGAATTGAGAAGCTCTCGTTATTTAAAGAAATAGGAACCGGTACCGACCAATTAGCGCCGCTTTTACGTGAAGTATAAATCTTTTTGGTAATGAAAGCCGCTTTCTTCTTTTTTCCTTTAGGACTTTCGGTTAAGGTAAAATAAACTGTGTCGCCTGATGAAGTAAAAATTGCAGGTCCAGTGTGAAACTCCTGATTCAATACCGGCATCAAAGTAGCCTTGAAGGTGTCTCCCTGTTTAGTTGCCTGATACATTTTCAGATATGGATTTCCAGTCCAACCGTATACGGGCGCCTTCTTTTTATCGTCTGTGCTTTGAACAAACCATCTGTCGGACGTAAAGACCAAGTCATCCTTGAATTTAACAGGCGAAAATTCAGAATTTTCGCTATTCAGAGTTTTAACGTTTTCAATACGAACATTAGGATCCGGGTTTTCGGCCCACATCCTCCCCACTTCGGTAGTATTTGCTAAACGAGTGGCCTCTTCAAGTTTATCCGGCTGCTTCTGACCCCACAAAATATAGTTCTTTTTGGCTTCTTCGAATTTGCCATTTTGCTTCAGGGCGTCAGCGTAATATTTATAGTTAATCGGGTTAGCTCCCGGAAAGGTTAAAACTTTGGCGTATGCGGTTTCGGCTCCTTTACTGTCATTGATAAATCGATAGCAGTTTGCAAGCTTCTGAGCCACTTCCAGGCTGGGCTTTTTTTGCATTATTTTCTGATAAATATTGAGCGCAAGCTTATAATCGTATGTTTCATAATACTTATTTGCCTGCTTAATATTATCAGAGAAGATATTTCTGGGAGAGAAATAAAGGATAGTGCAAACTAAAGACGCCAGTAAAAGCTTTTTGTGTTTCATCCAGAGCATTAAAATTAAAAGTAGCGGGGTGTAAGCAGCGCACTTTTCTTGTTTTTATTCAACACTACACCCAATGATATTTCATGGGTTCCGTTGGTATAATTTCCAAGATCTGCCAGGGAATAATCATAAGAGTATCCAACGCGAAGATTTTTAAGAAAAAATGTTTCTACCACACCTACCAACGAATTTTGATTAAATGTACCACTATTCAAACTGCTTTTTTTCCACAAGTTAACACCCGAGCGGTACGAAGCCCCGATCCACACCGATTCTTTAATCAGCACAAACGAGTTAACATCCAGACTAGTAGGGCCTTTAGTATCTTCACGCAATAAAAATGAAGGCTTTAATTTAAAATTTGGATTTAAATCAAACAGGTAACCGGCGGTCAGAAAATAATGGCGGCCGTGCCTTGCGATGGTATTTTTACCAACCTGTTGATAATTTATAGAATTTGAAAACAGATTAGTCGCCGAAAACCCTGTATAAAATTTTGAATTGCTGTAATGGATTCCAAACCTGGCATCCGGAACAAAATAAGTTTGCTTATTAGCAAAGTTAGGATCAGTTTCATCCTGAACCTGAGCATCGGAAGAATTTAAAGAATACTGTCCCACACCAAACGAGACACCAAAAGCAAGCCTTGCATCTTCGCCAACAGGAAGCCTGTAAGCGTAATTTGCGTGCGCTGAATTTTGTCTTTGCAATCCTGATTTATCGCTTACAATAGATAATCCCAGACCAACTTTTTTATCGGTTCCAAACGCTCCGTCGGCTATAAACGTTTGTGTTTTAGGAGCACCGTCGAAGCCAGTCCACTGATCACGATGTAATAGCCCGATATTCTGAGTTTCACGATAACCAGCGTAAGCGGGATTAATAACCAGCGAATTAAACATATACTGGCTGTATTGAGCATCCTGTTGTGAACTTGCAGATTTAAATAGTATTAATAGAAGGATGAGCGTTAGGTATGGTTTCATATTAATTCTTTTTTATCATCGTGATAAAACCCTTAAATACACGAGGTTGATTTTCGATTTGCGCGGTTAAAACGTAATAATAGGTTCCGGGTTGTAAATTGCCACCATCCCAGGCTTTTTCATTGGTATAACCTTTCGCACTAAATACCTCATCACCCCAGCGATTATAGATACTAAGCTTATTATCAGGATAAAGATCAATATTGTTGATAGTCCAGGTGTCGTTCCTGTTATCACCATCAGGCGAAAATGCATTGAAGAAGGTGAATGGATTAACGCCGCCAGCTTCAGAACTAAATGTAAATGGTGTGTTGTGAAACACCTGATTTGAACTGAATTTTATACTGGTGTTCAATTTACTTCCATTTAAATCATCATTATAGTCGCCGGGAGTGGTGGTTGACGGAGCCGCTTTTTCCCATTGCAAGTAGTTGCCCCAGCTTACCAGTTGTGTACTCCCGGTCTCGTGACTTGAGTTTTGGTAGAATGTAACATCGAATTTCGACGTACCGCCTTTTTGACTTAGGATATAGTAATATTTATCAGATACAGCTTTTACATCGTATCTCTTCTTTGTGATATCATATCCGCCAAGCGTCGGATCGGATGGTATTAAAGAAGCGGAAAAACTGTTGTTTCCCAAAGAACCTTGAGGTTTAAACTCTAAGGGTCGGTACAGAGTCGCCACGCCTGTGAAGCCATTAGGTGCAGAGCTTCCCAAAGGGAACAAATAACTGGCATCAGTATTTGTATTTCTAACCAAAGTGCCTTTAGTATTGGTGCTAATAAATCCCGTTCCCGGGATAATGGCCCCCGGATCAGGGTTGAGAACATGGATAGAATACGATTCCGCTTTTAGCTGCCTGTCTCCCAATGACAAGATGCCGTTTTCATTGATATCGATATCAGTTTCGAGCGTTTTATCGCCTGTTCCTTTTAAAGTAAGACTTGGGAAGACGATGCGCGATCCGCTCAATATTTGCGCGCCACCAGAGAGGATAACTTCGCCTTTCGACTGTGAACCGAACAGGTCTGATTGGAGATCGCTGTTGAAGATGTTTCCGCCTTTAACTTCTATTTGACCATCATTCTGAACAATACCTTTTTGGTTTATGAAGTCGGCGTCAACATACATCAGGCTACCCGGAGAGAGCATGAGGGCGTTACCTTTGTTTACCAATTGGGCATAGCTGTTACAAGCAAACAAGCAAGCCGCACCTAACAATTTAACTATTAGACAGGTTCTCATTATTTGTTGATTACGCCAATACTATAATTCATTGAAACCGGATTAAGAGCAGCAGCGGTGGCATTATAAAATTTCACTTCTACTGTTCCATCTACGGATACACGAGCATAGCTAATCATAACTCCTGTTGGTAAAGGACTTTCTGGGGATACTATCACGGCTGCATTTAGACGGGCATTGGAAACCAAGAATGTCTGTGTAACCGCCTTTGATGGGTCTATCTGCGGAACGTCAGCAGACACAGTCTCGTGGATAATGCTTTGCAGAACTGTCCCATTATTACCTAATTTAAAGTCGCCTTTTACGTGTAATAAAGCTTCAGGGGTTGGTGTTCCTATACCAACTCTACCATTAGGTAGTATCCTCATTTTTTCGGTATTTTCTGTAGCAAGCAAAAGTGGTTTCGAATCAGACGTGCCAAGGTATTGAGAAATATTTCCAGCTGTATTAGGATTACCCCCCAACGTCCAAAAGCCCGCTGTAGAAGCAACTTTAGACCCGTCGTTAAACGTTAATTCTAATTGCCCAAATTCAGTTGAAATTAGATCATTGTTTAAAACTGAAATAGCCGTCACACCTTTTGCGTCAGAACCTTTAACTACACCCGCGTTTTTTACAGTTCCATCAGTCATGGTTAATGCAAGGTTTCCGGTTACGGCGTCTACCGCAGCACTTTGTACTCCGAGACCGTCAGTACCTTTTACCACACCGGCATTCTTTACAGTTCCATCGGTCATGGTCAGTGCAAGGTTTCCGGTTACCGCGTCTACTGCAGCACTTTGTACTCCGAGACCGTCAGTACCTTTTACAACACCCGCATTTTTTACAGTTCCATCGGTCATGGTCAGTGCAAGGTTCCCTGTTACTGCATCTACCGCAGCACTTTGTACCCCAAGACCGTCGGTGCCTTTTACAACACCTGCGTTTTTTACAGTTCCATCGGTCATGGTCAGTGCAAGGTTTCCGGTTACCGCGTCTACCGCAGCACTTTGTACTCCGAGGCCGTCAGTACCTTTTACCACACCCGCATTCTTTACAGTTCCGTCAGTCATCGTTAATGCAAGGTTCCCTGTTACTGCATCTATCGCAGCACTTTGTACCCCAAGACCGTCAGTACCTTTTACCACGCCGACATTTTTTACAGTTCCGTCAGACATGGTCAGTGCAAGATTCCCCGTTACAGCATCCACCGCGGCGGTATTTATACTTAATCCATTCGCCCCCTTCAACTCAGATAAGAAGGTGGTACCATCTTTTAGCTCGTTTCCCGGAATCGTTCTCCATAGATCCAATGCAGATTGGCCATCAGCGCCTTTTACAGGTGTTGATGTGGTAAAAACATTTGTAGTAATACCATCACTTACCGTTACTACCAATTGCCCTGCGCCATTAATCGAGACCCCGGTAACACTCTTTCCATCAGCTCCGGGCTTACCTACAATTAGATTTCCGATCCGGGTTCCCCATGCTCCCGCTGTTTTTTTGAATATATCTCCCGAAACAGTGTTTAAATAATAATCTCCATCAACCGCTGCTGCAGGGGTCGCACTGGTAGGATCAACTTTTTCAGTGTACCATGTTGCGCCAGCGGCACCTTTATCGCCCGTATCCCCTTTAAGCTCATTAAAAAAGTCAGTTAACGATTTATTTGCGTTGCCCTGCTGTGATTTCCAAACTTCATACGCTGATAATCCAGCCGCACCACTACCAACCTCTACCCAATTGTCATTCTTCCAAACAAATAATGTACTTACATTAGGAGTAACACTATCATCTAGTACGTAAACAAGCATCCCGTTGTATTTTGGAGCAAGCTGGCCGGGCTGCAAAAGCGCATCGCGATTCGCAACTGTCAACCTCGGAATCAACAATCCTTTATTCGTAGCGGTAATATCTAAAATCGCTTTATCATTAGGATCAAGAGTTCCAATACCAACCGACCCGCTCGGCGCTTGCGCCAGGGCAGTCAATGAAACAGTCAAGCTAAAAGCCAGGGCAAAGCAGCATTTAAGAACTCCTTTATTTGTTGCTTTGGAAGACGGAGTGGGTAGAGATATTCCCATATTCATTTTATTTTTATATAAGATGCGTTAAACTTCTTTTTCTTGTCTATTAAACCTTTTCAAATACTACAAAACACCACTTCTACGAACGATAAGAATACAAGGTTGCACTTATCAACATTAATTGTTAATAAATTATATTTCGGGAGGCTAAGCATTTGACATTAATACTTACTTTTGCCGAATTAAAAAATGTTATGACTGCTGATTTAAATAAACTAACTACCGTAGCCAAACAAGTCCGACGCGATATCGTGAGAATGGTTCACCAGTGCCAGTCCGGCCACCCGGGCGGCTCTTTAGGATGCACCGACTTTTTGGTTGCCCTCTACTTCCATATTATGAATCACAAAACTGATTTTAATATGGATGGAACGAATGAAGACCTGTTCTTTCTATCGAACGGACATATTTCCCCCGTCTTTTACAGCGTCCTTGCCCGCTCAGGATATTTTGATGTAAGCGAACTGGCCACCTTCCGTAAACTTGATTCCAGATTACAGGGTCACCCAACTACTCACGAAGGGCTTCCGGGCATTCGTATTGCTTCAGGTTCTCTCGGACAGGGTTTATCGGTTGCTATTGGCGCTGCTCTGACTAAAAAACTCAATAACGATTCTTCTTTGGTGTTCACGTTGCATGGTGACGGCGAATTACAGGAAGGCCAGATATGGGAAGCGGCCATGTTCGCCCCACATAACAAGGTGGATAATCTGATCTCTACTATCGACTATAACGGTCAGCAGATTGACGGCCCTACCGAAAAAGTACTTTCCCTGGGAAATCTTAAAGCGAAATGGGAAGCTTTTGGCTGGGATGTGATGGAAATGAATGGTAACGACCTGGCTGATGTGATCCGCGGACTGGAAGAAGCCAAATCAAGAGCCTTTAAAGGCAAACCGATCATGATTTTAATGACCACCAATATGGGACATGGTGTTGACTTTATGATGGGCTCTCACAAATGGCATGGTGTTGCTCCCAATGATGAGCAATTGCAGCAAGCTTTAGATCAGCTTGTTTGTGACATGCAGGATTATTAACCCCCTATCCCCTGAAGGGGAATGGATGATGCAAAAAACAAGGCTTCCTCAGGGGGAGCATTATTGTAAGATATAAATGAAACCTGCATGAGCTTTCCGCTCACAAACTGAAATGAATAAGCTCATGCAAGCTTCATAGCCGATAAAAAAAAATATTCTGATGAAAAAATACTCTTTTACAGAAAAGAAGGATACCCGTTCTGGCTTTGGAGCCGGATTGCTTGAAGCAGGAAAGAAAAATGAGAATGTAGTGGCTCTTTGTGCCGACTTAGTAGGTTCACTAAAAATGGAAGCTTTTATTAAAGAGTTTCCTGAACGTTTCTTTCAGATCGGTATTGCCGAGGCGAATATGATGGGCATTGCAGCCGGTATGACCATTGGTGGAAAAATACCTTTCACCGGTACTTTCGCTAACTTCTCTACCGGCCGGGTTTACGACCAGATCCGCCAGTCGATTGCCTATTCTGATAAAAATGTAAAGATCTGTGCTTCACACGCCGGTCTTACTTTAGGTGAGGACGGTGCGACGCACCAGATTCTGGAAGATATTGGTTTGATGAAAATGCTTCCCGGAATGACTGTTATTAATCCTTGCGATTACAACCAGACCAAAGCTGCAACCATCGCCATTGCCGATCATCACGGACCAGTATACCTGCGTTTCGGGCGTCCGGTAGTCCCGATCTTCACAGATCCTGATCAGAAATTCGAAATAGGAAAAGCCTGGATGGTAAACGAAGGTAAAGACGTCAGTATTTTCGCTACCGGACACCTGGTTTGGGAAGCCATTCTTGCCGGAGAAAAATTAGCAGAGATGGGAATCGATGCCGAAATCATCAATATCCACACTATTAAACCATTGGATGAAGCTGCTATCTTAAAATCGGTAGCTAAAACCAGATGTGTGGTAACCTGCGAAGAGCACAACCGCTTGGGTGGTTTAGGCGACAGCGTTGCTCAGGTGCTTGTTAAAAATGATCCATTACCTCAGGAATATGTGGCCGTAGATGACTCATTTGGTGAAAGCGGAAAACCGGCTGAGTTAATGACAAAATACGGACTGGATAGTGAGAACATTATTAAAGCGGTTCAAAAAGTGATCGCTAGAAAGAATAAATAAAATTCCTTACAGTACAAGAAGAGCTCTTTTCGAACGCGGAAGGAGCTCTTCGCATTTTAGATAAGCTAATTACAAATATTTAGACCTATAAGGCTTTGGAAACCTTATAGGTCTTGCTTTTATCTCCAAGCGATTAACACTTTATACCCCTTCCTTCGCAGGGTCTATCCACACCCCATCTTCACGAATAATATTAATCAACTCATCCAGGGCATATTCGGTATTTACACTTTTTTTCACGACTTCCTTTCCTCTGTAAAGCGTGATTTTGCCCGGACCAGTTCCCACATAGCCATAATCCGCATCTGCCATTTCACCCGGCCCATTTACGATGCAACCCATAATGGCGATCTTCACCCCTTTTAAATGGCTTGTCCGACTTCTTATTAATTGGGTTGTTTCCTGCAGGTCAAACAGAGTACGACCGCAGCTCGGACATGAGATATATTCCGTTTTCGAGATTCTCGAACGGGTAGCTTGTAAAATCCCAAAAGATGTGCTGACAATGGTCCGGGTAGCAATCAACGGAGCCTCCAACCATAACCCATCGCCAAAGCCATCTATCAATAATGCCCCGGCATCGCTGGCAGCAAATAATTGGAACTGCGACTCTATACCCACAGAATTCTCCAGCTTGTTTGGCAGATCACTACCCGAATAACTCCGCCTGATAATCACGGGAACATCAATACCTGCTTCATTTAAGAAAAAGAAAAACTGCCGCTGATCGGCCATACCATGTTCTTCAGTTGTTTCCAGAACGAAAACCATAGTTTTGTCGACCTGCAGGGCACTGAACAGCTCCGTTTGCAAATCTGCATTCGATAATCTGACAAGATTCAGGGCAGTATCTTTTCGATCTGCTTCTACAAATTCGCGCAGCGTATATAGAGGGTGACAGTTATATTTATGCTCCAGATTCCTCCAGGTAGGATAATCATACAATTGCTTCAGATTACCCGGCATCGAAAAAGAAGGCAATTGATCGGCAAGATAAACGAAATCGACCGACTGTTCGCCCATATTGTATTTATCTAACAATGCGGAATACAAATAACCCGCGTCGGCCAGTATATTGGGATCCTTGAGATTTTTATCTGATAGATCAACCACCACCCGGGGCACCTGATGGCCGCCAATAAAAGTGTTTAATTCCGCCGTGTGCCTCTTCTGAAACTCATAAGGGCTATGTGTTCCCCTGCCGATTGAAACAGGACTCAAATGAGAGGAAGCAGACTTTTTGGCTCTCTCGTGATATCGGTTTGCAAGTGCAATGGCAACGGGAGCTTCAAACTCTGGTTCTTCTGTTAACGATACCCGTATAGTATCTCCTAAACCATCCTCTAATAGCGTCCCTATTCCTACTGCCGACTTGATTCGGCCGTCTTCACCATCTCCCGCCTCTGTAACGCCCAAATGCAGTGGATAGTTCATTCCCTCCTTTTGCATCGTTTCTACCAGCAAACGATAAGCCTGAACCATTACTTGCGGATTGCTCGATTTCATAGAAATTACCAGGTTGTAGTAATTCAGAGCCTCGCACATACGCATAAACTCCATGGCCGATTCTACCATGCCTTGAGGGGTATCGCCATAATAACTCATGATGCGATCTGAAAGCGAGCCGTGATTTGTCCCAATACGCATGGCGGTACCATACTCTTTACAAATTTTTACCAGCGGGGCAAATTTTTGATAGATCCTCTCGAGCTCTGCCTGATATTCTGATGGGGTATATTCTAATTGATCAAACCGCTTTTTATCAGCGTAATTTCCCGGGTTAACACGAACCTTTTCGACGATACGCGCTGCAACTTCAGCTGCATTTGGAGTAAAATGTATATCAGCAATTAAAGGAACATCGTATCCGCGAAAGCGTAATTCCTTTTTTATTTCGGCAAGATTTTGTGCTTCTTTAATGCTCGGAGCGGTGATACGAACATATTCACAGCCTGCATTTACCATCCGGATAGTTTGTTCGACCGTACCTATGGTGTCCATAGTATCGGTGGTAGTCATACTTTGAATTCGAATGGGATTATTAGCGCCTACCGGGATATTGCCAATAGTGACTTCCCTGGTTATAAAACGTGAATATTCAGTAAGTGAGTTACAATATTTACCGGTCAGCGCTGCATTCGTTTCTGGAACCATAGATTAAATTATCTGGTACAAAAATACAAAAATGCACTCAGAACAGTTGCCTGGAATTACATGCTGAGGACTCGAATTAGTCGGGATACCGGATTACTTTGAACTTGGACAAACCTCCTTCGAGATTCAAAACAATTGATTTAGGGGCGTCCGCAAAGTTTTTTGTAGTAAAAGATCCGTCAACCTGCTTTTCAAAACCTTTAAAATCACTGGTCGACAAACCCGATTCAATATTGATTTTACACGCAGCAGACTCTGGCAGTGCGATTTCTATCTTCGATACGCCTGTTTCTACAAACACATTGGTGGTCTGCACCGGCTGGCCCAGCTTAAGCTGGAACGATGCTGCACCGCCCTCAATATGGACGGAATTAACTTTGAACGGCCGCAGGTCGAATTTTGTAGAGCCAGCGCCCATTTCGACGTTAATATCCCAGACAGGATTTGCATTTAATTTAATAACCGCTTTGTTATTCTTCCGGTTATTCAGGTTCCAGTCCGAATCACCTTTCATCTTGAAACTGAGTGTTTCCACACTATCCTGTGAGGTCCTAAACATGGTATAATTCGCTGCATTGCCACTCACATCCGCCTCAAAGAGATTGCCCGTGGAATCTTTCAGAACATATTGCATGGCTCCTCCCGATATGTTCAATACAGCTCTCGCGATGGTGTCATTATAAGGTTCGGTAAAGACCTTTGAACGGTCCTCCCTACCATGATGGCCTTCGTCCTCCGACCAGTTGTAGGCTTCTTCTTCTTTTGTGGTAATGCCCTGGTGGGTGATAAATCCAAGGACGGCAATTGTCAAAACCAAAGACACCACAGCAGCCGCAGCCCCGTCGCCTCTTGAAAAAAGCAGGTTGGCACCGATCAGGATTAACACTACCGGCCAGAAACGAAAAATAACATGCCAGTTAAAGTCAATCACCTCAAGGTTTTGAAGTAAAATAATACTGCCTACAAAAATGAGGACAAGCCCCCAGGTAATTTTTTCGGTCTTCATCAATTATGGGGATAAGGGTTTATCATCAACATCTGCTTTAGTACTTTCCGAATCCTTCGGACTATCCCAGTTCATCACCGGGGGCTTTTCTAGCGGTTTCTTTTTACCTGATTTCGCTATAATAACGAAACCCAGTACGATCAGAATAACCGGCCATAATTTAAATATAGAAAACCAGTGGGGGATAACATTCAGTTCGGCCAGCATGAAGTATGCTCCCACTGCAATGAGGCATAATCCAGCCAGGATTCGCCCCGAATCACTTTGTTTTCTCACGGACAATGGTGGAGGAGTAGTAGCTCGTGTGTAAGCGTTATATGGACTTTCCTTAGGCGTTTCTGCCGGGCCGGAGGAACTTTCGGTGGAGTTGTAGGTGGCATCAAAAATAGAGCCGGACTTATAATCCTTCTCAAAGCCCTGAAAGTTTTGAAAAAATGGCTTCTCGGGCACAGCAATCCAAAGAATGATATAGATTAATATGCCAGAAAATCCAAACACAGCCGCGCAAATAAACAAAACCCTCATCAAATTCGCGTCTGTTTCAAAATAATCTGCCAAGCCGGAAGCTACTCCTGCGATCATTTTATTTTGCTGGTTCCGTTCTAATTTTCTTTCCATCATGGTATTTAAATTTGTCCCGATAAGGGGCTGATAATTATCTCCTCAGGGTTAGACCCCTCACTAGAATTCAGGCAATACATCACTGCGTTTGCGACATCTGCGGCAGCAATAAACTTTTCCTTCGGAATCGTTGTTCCCTCCCATGAATGGGTAAGTGTTGAACCCGGAAGAATTGCCGTTACTTTCACATTATGATGCATAAGTTCTAATCTTAACACCTTTGTTAGACCATAGAGCGCAAACTTTGTTACAGTATAGGCTCCGGCCTCGCTTACCGGGTTTATGGCTGCTATAGAACATATATTAATGATGTAACCGCTTTTATTCTGGCGCATTTGCCGGCCAAAAATGTGAGATAAGGTGTAAGCTGTTTTTAAGTTCACCTGAAGTTGGAGGTCCAGATTTGACTCATCTTCATCTATCACCGACCCCGGATTGAAGATCCCGACGTTATTTATCAAAACATCCACTTTCTCTATGCGTTGTTGTACAAAATTCGCAAACGCTTTCACCTGCGAAGGATCTGCGCAGTCTGTACTTAAACCGATAGCCTGTACGGAAGGGTATTTTGATGTTAGCTCATGGCAAAAAGAATCAATCTCTGATTGATCTCTTGAACAAATGGCGAGGTTATATCCGGCTTCGGCCAGTTTAATTGCGATGGCTCTCCCCATCCCTTTTGTCGCTCCGGTAATTACTGCGTTCATGCTTAATTAAATTTAAAGTATTAGGCCAAAAAGCCTTAATTTAGTCCGAAAATAGTTTATGATTTTTTATCCTCTTGGTAAATATATCTTATTATTAAAAGCGGTCTTCCGCAGACCCGAAAAATGGAACATTTATCGTAGAGAAATATTTCACGAAATGAACTCTATAGGCGTTGGCTCTGTAGGAATCATTGCAATTATATCTATTTTTCTTGGGATGGTAACTACCGTTCAAACAGCATTCCAATTAGTGAGTGATCTGATACCAAAATCCATTATTGGCTCTATTGTACGCGACTCGACAATTTTGGAGCTTAGCCCTACTATTTCTGCGATTGTACTGGCAGGAAAAGTTGGCTCAAGTATCTCGTCGCAAATAGGAACCATGCGTGTAACTGAGCAGATTGATGCTTTAGAGATTATGGGAATTAACTCGCCTGGATATTTGATCTTACCTAAAATTGTTGGTGCGGTAATTATGATCCCGCTATTGGTCATCGTGTCTGTCGCTCTCAGCATAACCGGAGGTTATATAGCAGGCACACTCTCAGGCGCGGTGAGTGCAAACGACTTTGTTCTCGGACTTACCACCGGATTTATTCCCTTTACTATCACTGTTTGTATGGTAAAATCAGTACTGTTCGCCTTTATCATCACTTCAGTATCTGCATATCAGGGATTTTACACCTCGGGAGGCGCCTTAGAAGTGGGTATTTCAAGTACCAGAGCCGTGGTAGTTAGTTGTATTTCGATCTTATTCGCTGATTACCTGGTGGCCCAATTACTACTATGATAGAAATAAAAGACATCCATAAAACCTTTGGAGAAAATTACGTACTGAAAGGTATTTCAGCCAAATTCGAAGCGGGGGACAACAATCTTATTATCGGTGGTTCCGGTTCGGGAAAAACCACTTTGTTAAAGTGTATGGTCGGGCTTCACGAACCCGATCAAGGTTCGGTGTTGTATGATGGCAGGGATTTTACCCGACTGAATTTTAAAGAGCGGATCGAAATACGGAAGGAAATAGGCATGCTTTTTCAAAGCTCGGCTTTGTTCGACTCGATGACCGTGGAAGAAAACATCATGTTCCCGCTGAATATGTTTACTGATCAACCACGCCGCGAAAAACTTAAAAGGGTGAACTTTTGCCTGGAACGGGTTAACCTCGAAGGGAAAAACAAACTCTACCCTGCCGAATTATCAGGAGGTATGAAAAAACGTGTAGGAATTGCCCGGGCGATCTCCATGCAACCCAAGTACCTTTTTGTTGATGAACCTAACTCTGGACTGGACCCTAAAACCTCGATCGTAATCGATGATTTAATCAACGAAATTACCGAGGAGTATCAAATTGTCACGGTAGTGGTTACCCACGACATGAACTCGGTAATGGGGATTGGAGAAAGTATTATTTTTCTTTACGAAGGTCAAAAAGAATGGGAAGGCTCGAACAAAGAAATCGCACACAGCGACAATAAAAACCTCAACGACTTTGTATTTGCCAGTAAGTTCACACAGGCTGCAAGAGAAAAACTATAATCGCCTGAAAGGCATTACACTTTATGATTCAATTACTTACACCGCAACACTGGCAAGATTATGAACTGATTGATTGTGGTGATTTTGAAAAGCTTGAAAGATTTGGTGAAATAACCCTAATCCGGCCGGAACCGCAGGCCGTCTGGGCAAAACAGCTACCACCATCAGAATGGCAGAAGCTCCATGACATCAGGTTTAAAGGCCGCTCGGCGACATCGGGCCAGTGGGTTAAGAAAAACTCAAAGCTGCCCGACCGATGGCACATTACCTACAAAAATAACGATGTTGCAATTAAACTTCGCCTTGGCTTAACCTCCTTCAAACATGTAGGGTTGTTTCCGGAACAAGCGGTAAATTGGGATTACATCTCTGATAGTATTCAAAGATTTAAAACACCCAAGCCAAAAGTCTTGAATTTATTTGCTTACACGGGCGGTGCGTCCGTTATAGCAAAAGCCGCCGGTGCGGATACTACCCACGTTGATTCTATTAAGCAGGTGGTTAGCTGGGCAAACGAGAATCAGGAACTATCGCAGTTAAAAGATATTCGCTGGGTGGTAGAAGATGCTTTAAAGTTTGTAAAACGCGAAATAAAACGTGGAAAGAAGTACAACGGAATTATTCTGGATCCGCCCGCTTATGGCCATGGCCCTAACGGAGAAAAATGGAAGCTGGAAGATCATATCCTTGAAATGATGCAGGATGTTGCTCAACTCCTGGATGAAGAAGAACATTTTCTGATCCTTAATAGTTACTCATTGGGTTTCTCGTCGGTAATAGTCGAGAATCTTTTAAAAGGGAGTTTGAAAACAACCGAAAACCTGGAAATTGGTGAACTATATTTGCAGGCAAAAGCCGGTAATAAGCTACCTTTGGGCGTATTTGGGAAAGTAAGAAAATTTAAAACGACATAATTAAAGCTCTACCCTGAAAAATAAATCTATAAGTAAAATAAGTATTCATGATAAATTACAAAATGTTTAAAATCGTTTTTGGGATGGCATTCCTGTGCTCATTGTACAGTTGTGCCCAGGATGGGAAATCGGGGAGTAAAACCGCCGCTACGGAGAAAGATAGCACTGCTGTTGCTCCTGAAGAAAAAGAAGCTGATGTTACCACTTCAAACAACAACGGCACCATCGACACCGCTCTATACAATAAAAAAGTACTTGCGAACGCCAACGGTGATACTACTGGCTTATGGCCCGTAAAAAATCAGCCTTATCCGCTACCGGGCGCAATTCTTCCTTTTAAGAGGATTGTAGTGTATTATGGCAATATGTATTCGAAAAAGATGGGCGCCCTGGGCGAATATGCTCCTAAAGAGATGTGGAGAAGATTAAACCAGGAAGTTAAAAGATGGGAAAAAGTAGACCCTAACACCCCGGTTCAAAAAGGGATTCATTACATCGCTACTGTAGCGGCTGGATTGCCCGGAAAAGACGGCGCTTATGTGAATAGGATGCCTGAAAAACAAATCGACTCTGCATTGGCGATCGCTAAAATGGAGAATGCAATTCTGTTTCTAGACATTCAGGTAGGATTGAGTACCATTCAAAAAGAGATAGGCAGGTTTGACAAATACCTGAAAATGCCTCATGTACATTTAGGTATCGACCCTGAATTTGCCATGAGGAAGAAAGGGGTTATTCCTGGAAAGAAGATAGGGACATATGATGCCGAGGAAATAAATTTCGTGTCGGATTATCTGGCTAAGATCGTACGCGAGAATAATCTTCCGCCTAAAGTATTTGTAATTCACCGGTTTACCCAGGGAATGGTGACTAATTATAAAAACATCAAACTTCGCCCTGAGGTACAAATTGTGATGCACATGGACGGATGGGGCGAACCTGAACTAAAACACGGTACATATCGCAACCATATCCGGAAGGAACCGGTTCAGTTTACAGGATATAAGATTTTCTATTATAACGATTTAAAAAAGGCTCCTCACAGACTGATGACGCCGGAAGAGCTGATAAAGTTAAAGCCTCAGCCGATTTATATACAATATCAGTAGGCTTTAAATTTATTCTCAGCAAAGAAGCGCCCTGGTTAACGTTTACCAGGGCGCTTCTTTTTTTATACCATTTGATAATAATAGCGAAATTGCTTTCAAAAATTAGCTTTGTTGGTATCAAAGACATTTATCCCCTGTCAAATCTATTATATTCCGGAAGCCAGTTTTGGATGGTATTACTATACGAAGATTTATTTATCAGGTCAACAGCTATTGCAGTTTTAGTTCCGGTGTAAATATTTGAATCTGGTATTTTATTAGTTATTATAGATGAATAAAATTCTTTAAGGGCATACCAGGTTCCATCTTTGGTGGGCTCCGGTAATATCGGCGCCCCCCCATCTTTGTTCCATGTTATTTTGGTAGCGCCGGTAACACCGTCAACAACTTCTAATTTACTGTTAAGCTCTTCAGTATAAAACATCCCCTGATTCATTAACAAAGAAATAGTACCCTTTGAACCTTTTATCTTAAACAAATACCCATCGCGTTTATTAGAGCAGGTGGCTCCAAAATTGCCTATCATCCCCTCTTTCTCATACCTTAATGTAGCTTGAATATTATCAAAGGTTTCCCTGCCGTCTTTATAAAAATCTATCCCGCCCGTTGCGTAAATCTGATCGGGCTGGGTATTAAAAGCCCAATTAATAAAGTCAATTTGATGTGAGAGCAGTTCTGCTGCCAGACCACCGGAATATTCTTTATACATCCTCCAGTTAACCTGTCGCTCCAATGAAGGGTGCGGAACAGATCTTCGCCAATTTCCGTTTCTGTCCCAACGGCAGTCTATCTGGGTAACCTTTCCTAAATAACCTGCATCAATCATTTCTTTGACCTTATAATATAATGGTGAAGAGCGGTATTGATGACCCACCTGCAACACTTTCGCAGGATATTTTTTCTTTATCTCGATGAGTTCAAATGCCTGATTAGCATTGTATGTCATCGTTTTTTCAAGGTAGACATGCTTTTCGGCTCTTATCGCATTCTGTGCGATCTCAAAATGCATATTTAAGGGCGTTGCTATAAATACAGCATCGACAGCCTTATCATCTAAAACTTCACGATAATCTTTGTATGACTTTAAATCCCTCGATGTATAAACTTTCAACGCATTTTGCAATCTAAAATCCAACACATCACAGATGGCCCTTATTTCAAATTGTTCCGGCAATTGCTTCATCACATTCATAATACCCACGCCTCTATCGCCACAGCCTATTATCGCTACTCTGATTTTTGGTCCAGCAACAAACGAACCAGCGGCTAATAGTTCATTCGATAGAAACATTGATGAAGTTAAAACTCCTGCATTTTTTATAAACCCCCTTCTCTTCATGGTACTAATTATTGAAAAACTTATAAAACCCGGCGGATGAAGTATCAGCTATGCTCTTATCCTCTTTAAGATAGATGAAATACGCAGCCATATCTGTTCTGCCTTCTAAAAAACTTAAGGACTTCTTCATCCCCATATTCATAAAGACATTATCAAAGCCATCTGCTGTAATAGCATCTCTGGCCCATACAGTAACACTTATCATTTCATTATCTATGGGGTAACCGGTGCGAGAATTAATTAAATGACTCACTTTTTTGTTTCCATGAGTTTTGTATTGTCTGTAATTCCCTGAAGTAGTAATTGCCCCATCGTTTAAAGTAATAATCTTTTTCATAGAAGTATTCTCATGCTCCTCAGGAGATTCAATTCCTATTTTAAACCCGCTTCCATCGCTTTTTATACCTTTTACCCGTATCTCTCCTCCCAGCTCAACTAAATAATTATTAATTGCATGCATTTCCAAGAATTGCGATAACACATCTACCGTGTATCCCTGAGCGATACCATTTAAGTCAACCTCTAAGCAACTTTTAGATTTAACCAGACTATCGTCTTTTAATTCTAACTTCCTAAACCCCACACAAGCTAAAGCATTTACAATTTCCGCAGCTGCAGGTGTTTTATTTGACGCTTTAGCGCCAAAACCCCATGCTTGTACCAAGGGCTTTACAGTAACATCAAACACTCCATCTGTTTCTTTACTAATCGAAAAAGACTTTTCCATCACTTTTTTAAAGTGTGAATCGAGTTTTATGCCCTTTACCGACATATTAAATTGACTGATCAACGAATTAGGTTTATAGAGCGACATAGAATTATCTATTTCAAGCAGAATACTGTCTATGCTGCTTTTCAAGATAACACTGTCTGACGCATAATAGCTCAATTGCCAGGTTGTACCCTGGGCAAAGCCTGACAATTGGTATCGTTTTAGAGGCTGACGGTAATTAAATGAAGTAAGCGAAATAAATACCGCAATAATAAACAGTATCAGACAGCTATCTCTCCACCTCAACCCTCTCATCAAAAAAGCTGTTCTAATATTTGAACACTTTACCCCCTACCATAACCTCCTGATTCTTCGAATCAAAGAAAGCTTTCTCGCCGGTGCGGCCAGCGGCATTTGTCATGATATTAGCAATTGAATGATAATATCCTGCTTCAACCGGCGCATTGGGCTCTTTTCTGCTCCTAACACATTCCATCCAGTTTCTCATATGATTGGAGGTCAAGTTATCTGCGCCTGTGTTTGCAGAAGCTACAACCTTAACAGCATTTGCTGTGAGATTTACTTCAGGCAGCAGATTTGACTTCATGTTCATAGCGCTTGCATGCTTTTCACTTAATCCTCCTCTTGAAGAAACTTTATTGGTAATTAAATTAAGTTCTCCCCCATTTGAATAATAAATTTCAGCGGGATTTTCATCACCATTATGCATCCTCGATCCAAAAGTCACCTGAAAACCATTTGATGGATCATCTTCTCTTCCATAATCAAAAACTGCTGTAGTAGTATCCCAATTCCTTCTGCCATCTTTCCATTGATAGATACCTCCGTTTGAAACTACGCTCCTCGGGTGTTTTAAGCCTGTAAACCAGTGCACTGTATCAATTTGATGCGACATCCATTGTCCGGGCATCCCCGAGGAATAGGGCCAGAACAGCCTGTACTCCAAATATTTTCTGGGATCCCATGCTTCATAGGGTCGATTCAATAAAAACCTTTTCCAGTCTGTATCCTCTTCTTTGCACTTCGCAACTAAATCAGGTCTTCTCCATCTGCCGGGTTGATTTACGTTCCAGGTAAGTTCAACCATAGTGATGTCACCAAACTTTCCGTCTTTTATGAAGCTTTCGGCAGCTTTATAATTCGCGCCACTTCTGCGTTGAGAGCCGATCTGCACAATTCTGTTAGAAGCCTTTACCGCTTTTAAAGCAGCTCTGTTATCTTCCATTGTTTCCGCAAAAGGTTTTTCCACATAGGCATCGCAATTGGCATTAACGGCTTCGATGGTATGTAATGCATGTTGAAAATCTGCTGTGCTGATGATCACAGCATCCAGATTTTTCATCTGATACAGTTCATCGTTGTTTCGAAAAGCTGCAATGTTATTTCCTGTTTTGCTTTTCAAAAAAGCTTCGCCTTCATCTCTTCTGAGTTTCCATAAGTCGGAGACTGCAACAATATCAAAATTCAGCTCCTTATTATGATTTAAAAACGATGGAAACAATGAAGAACGAAAGCGGTCTGAAAAACCAACCACTCCAACCCGTACGCGGTCATTAGCCCCGATTATCCGACCATAACTTTTTGCACTAAAACCCATTGTCCCAAAATAAAGTCCTGCCGACGCTATAGCAGATTGCTTTATAAATTTTCTTCTTGAACTTTCCATTGACGTTGAATAAGCCTAGTTAATTTCTCTTAATTTTATACTCCTAAAGGATACCGCATCCCCATGATCCTGTAACAGGATCCGGCCTTTCTCTGCCATTCCAAAATTCACCCAATCCTTGTATTTACTTATTGCTACCAAATCAGAAAACTCTTTAGAACCTCTCTGATACTCTAAAACTTTATAACCGTTTAAATAATATTCAACATTATTATTTGGCAGCACTTTAATCACTCCCTGGTTCCAATCACCTATCTTCTTTATTGAAGCTTTGATTTTATTTGATGCTATTAAATCATATAATGATGCCAGTGTACGGTTACCATCTCTTCCTAATTTCGCATCAGGATGTTTCTCGTCATCCAGGATCTGGTACTCCAGGCCAATAGCAGAGCCCTTGTTTCCTTCCGATTCTGTAACAAAATACTTCACGCCACTGTTAGCTCCTTCGGATAATTTAAAATCGAACTTTAGTTCAAATGCACCGAATTCCTTTTCTGTTACAATGTCGCCGCCATTAGTCGACTCAGCGCCGGTTGATCTTTCTACACTCAGAACACCATTTTCGATTTTCCAGCCCTTTTCAGGAAATTTGTCGCGGTAGGCGCCTCTCCATCCTTTTGTAGTTTTGCCATCCCATAACATTACAAATCCATTTTTCTTTTCCTGGTCGGACAAATTATTCTGAAGAAGATTCACTACAAAAATTTCGTCGTACGGAGCAGGCTTAAGGTTTTCGGTTTTGATCCGAATATTTTTCCATCTTACCTGCGTTCCCGGGCGAACAGTTTTAGCAATGGAATGTACTTGCAAAGCGATAAAACCTTGTTTGGTCATATCATCTATCACATGCGCAGTGGGAACACCGTTCACCCATGTTCTGATCGTATTACCGATACACTCTACACGGTATTTATTCCAAACGTTGTTTTTAAATGCGGATTTTGCTGAAGGGTTCAGCTCGAGATTATATAACCAACCTCTTCTCGCTTCATCGTAAATCCCACCACTCCAGGCGCGTTTCGAAGGATCAATTTCTACCTGATAGCCATGCACCCGCCCATTTTGATAGTCCGGGTTGCTCAAACTTCTAAATTGGATACCCGAATTCATGGAGGTGTCTACTAATACATCCAGCTCTAATATAAAATCACTGTAGTTTCTTTCGGTCGCCATAAACGAATTTGGCTGATCAGAAACAGTTGTCCCTACTACCTCCCCATTCTGAACCTCGTATTTGGCTTTACCTCCAAGTTGCTTCCAACCAGTAAAATCTTTACCGTTGAAAAGCTGTGTCCAGCCCTCATTCTTCGACTGGGCATGCGCCGATACCATACCCGAAACCAATAGCATAGTTAAGAAACTCTTAATTTTCATTCTGTCGTTTGTTAAAAAGTATATTTCCAGTTCGAAGCAAATGCGTGACCTCCTTGTCTCGTAAAAACAAAGCTTAAACTAAATCTGCTCGCCCGGAGTTATTATAGATACGGTTTATAATGAGTAATAAAGCATCTTTATTACTTTTACGGACTAAATATATAGTTATTTTCAGCTTTTTATTCTATCACACCAGAATTTTACAATGAACCAGACCATGCCCGAAAATCATCCACCATCTTTAGAAACTGCAACCCTTGGTGCAGGCTGCTTTTGGTGCACAGAAGCTATTTTTCAATCTCTACAAGGGGTTTCGAAAGTCACTTCCGGTTATATGGGTGGAACGGTTGAAAACCCCTCATATGAAAATGTCTGCACCGGAAATACAGGGCATGCAGAAGTGACCCAGGTTGAATTCGATTCAAATGTAATTTCCTTTGAAGAGCTTTTACTGGTTTTTTTCAAGACACATGACCCTACGAGCCTTAACCGCCAGGGAAATGATATCGGAACACAATATCGCTCAGTTATTTTTTATCACAACCAGGAGCAGAAGGAAAAGGCAAATAAAATGATTGATGATTTGACGAAGGAATTGGTGTTCGATCTTCCGATTGTTACCGAAGTAGCGCCAATCACCGAATTTTATCGGGCGGAGAATTACCATCAAAATTATTTCAATCAAAATTCGGGGCAATCGTATTGCGCGTTTGTGATACAGCCGAAGCTCGTAAAATTTGCGGAACATTTTCGGGAGAAGATTAAACCGGAGCTATTGTAACACCAGATAAAGCTCAAAACTTTCCAAAAGTTAGAACTTTTGGAAAGTTATTTATAGGATGTGCTAAAACTATCCAAAAGTAAAAGGTATCTAAAACAGCCCCAATTGACCTTTATCATCAATCTCGATATCATCCGGATTGGTTATTTCGAAATCCACTTTTTTAGCTGCTGGCTTTTCGTCTTTTTCTTTTAACTGAGGTTTAGGCTTTTCTTGAGGTTGTGGTTTGGGATCCGCCCTTTCCGGAATGCTCCTTTCAGCTACCGCAGTGTGTTTCTGCTCTACAGGCACCTTCCCCGAAACCTCCTTTTCCGCTTCTTCGTCCAGTTTTTCTTCCAGTACAACTTCTTCAAGAGTCACTTCGGGCACCGGATCCGGCACATCTTCCGGATCGTCGTGCTCGGCAATTAATTCTATTTTCTTGACCTCATTAGGAGACAAGCGATTACCCTGAGCTCTCATTCCCTTAACGTCGATGGCGTCGGCCAGGTTAATTTCAGTCGTTTCGGGCGTTAAACTTTTCCCTTTCAGCGATTCCAGCTTTACAACGGGCTGCGCTGCGCCAGAAATAACGATCAATTTTGAACCCGGCTCTTCGTTAATGATACTTGTTAATTTACCGATTGGCGTATCCTCAAACATAAATCGCTTAACGTAGTAATTCTTTGATTTTCCGTCAAAGTGTATCACGCTAAAAACTTTCTCAGGATTGTACTTCTCGATAACCATCATTTTATCATCGAAGTGATTGCTTAAATCGAACGATGTAAGCTCGTAAGTACCATTATTCAGAATAGTAAGTATCTTATCCGGACCATCAAACTCGCCTAAATATTTTCCGCGACCGTCTGCATTCAAACGCTTCAGAATATCATCATACCAGATCTTCCTGCCCGAAAGAGTAGATACACCTTTAGATTTGAGGGTGATTTTTTTAATTGGGTATTTGCTGACGGTATTACCCATAGAACTCCGGCCCTTTATCGCAATTTCCGCAAAATCAAGGTCGAACTGTAATTTTCGGAGTTTAGAATGTGGCCTAAGCTGAATATTAACCACTTCAGCTTCGCCATTAGGGTTAGCCGTAAAATATAAGGTACGCGAGCCCTTCGAACCTTTTGTCAGGTCGTACTCCTTGTCGCGCGTAACGCCAAGAACTGCAAACCGCTTTACAAAGGATGCACCGGTTTGTCCGTCCTTATAAATCATGTTATATACCGTACGCTCATCCCCTTTCTTGAATACGCCTACATGGAGGATATCTTTTCCTACAAAGACCTTGTCCTGCACCTTGGTTACTACAAAACGCCCGTCTTCCCTGAACACAATAATTTCGTCCAAATCAGAGCAATCGCAAACAAACTCATCTTTACGAAGGCCTGTTCCAATAAAACCATCTGTTCTGTTCACATAGAGCTTAACATTAGCAAGGGCGACCTGGGAGGCTTCTACGCGATCAAAGGTCCTGAGCTCCGTCTTTCTTCCGCGGTCTTTACCATACTTCTCCCTTATCTTTTCGAACCATGCTATTGCATAATCGGTAAGGTGCTTGAGATGCTTTTTAATTTCCTTAATCTCATCCTCAAGGGCGGCCATCTGATCGTCTGCCTTTTTAACGTCAAAGCGGGTGATGCTGCTCATCGGCTTATCGATAAGTCGTTTATAATCCTCAGGAAGAATTTCGCGATAAAACTGAGGGAAGAAAGGTTCGAACAATCGGTTTAAAACCTCCACCACCGCTTCAAACGCCCCAGAATTTTCGTATTCAGGATGTTTGTACATGCCTTCCTGAATGAATATCTTTAGAAGGGTACTAAAAAATATCTTCTCCTTTAATTCAGAAAGCCTGATTTCCAGCTCTTGCTTTAAGAGGCTTTTTGTATACTCAGTGTTTGAGATCAGGATATCATTCACACTTAAAAACTGCGGTTTATCATCTCTGATAACGCAGGTATTAGGAGAAATTGAAACCTCGCAGTCTGTGAACGCATATAGCGCATCGATGGTAACGTCGGGAGAAATCCCCGGAGCCAGATGCACCACTATCTCAACATGCTGAGCAGTGTTATCCTCAATTTTTCTGATTTTGATCTTACCTTTATCATTTGCAGAAATTATACTGTCGATCAGACTGCCCGTTGTGGTCGAAAATGGAATTTCAGTAATTGTAAGTGTCTTTTTATCCTTTTCAAGGATTTTTGCGCGTACGCGGATTTTTCCGCCCCGCTGCCCTTCGTTATAGGCCGAACAATCTGCCATTCCTCCCGTTGGGAAGTCTGGGACCAGATTGGGTCTGTTCCCCTTCAGAACCTCGATAGAGGCATCTATAAGCTCGATAAAGTTATGCGGTAGAATTTTTGTGGCAAGTCCTACTGCAATCCCCTCTGCTCCCTGAGCGAGAAGCAAGGGAAACTTAACAGGAAGTGTAATCGGCTCTTTGTTCCGCCCATCATAGCTATTTTGCCATACTGTAGTGTCAGGATTGAAGACTACATCGTTAGCAAATTTGGATAAACGAGCTTCGATATAACGTGCTGCGGCGGCCGAATCACCGGTTATCGGGTCTCCCCAGTTACCCTGAGTATCAATAAGTAAATTCTTTTGCCCTATTTGAACCATGGCATCGCCGATTGACGCATCCCCATGTGGATGGTACTTCATGGTGTTACCAATAACGTTGGCTGCTTTGTTAAAGCGTCCATCGTCCAGTTCTTTGAGCGAGTGCAAAATGCGACGCTGCACCGGCTTCAAACCATCGTTTATATGAGGTACAGCGCGATCAAGAATTACGTAAGAAGCATAATCTAAAAACCAGTTTTCGTATAACCCGTTGAGAGAAGTTACATTATGCAGTTTTTCTTCATCATTAAAATTATTGTCTATTGGCTCTTCACTCATTCTTTTCTAAAACTCTGGGAATGGTAAATATAAGAGTTTTAAAAAATTATGATAAGGCTTTTTTTGCACAATAGCGGCGAAACGGGCATAAAAAAACCCGGCGTTTGGCCGGGTTCTATTGTAATAAATTTAATTATTCTTCTTTCTTCTCTTCCTTCTTCTTCTTCCCGGGAGCTTTTCTCGCGATCTTAATTTCCTTTAATTCGCTATCAAAATCAACTTCAAGAACGTCGCCTTCAACCAGCTCACCTTTCAGAATTTCTTCTGCAATCGGGTCTTCAAGAAACTTTTGGATCGCACGTTTTAACGGACGAGCACCAAAGTTGGAGTCGTATCCATTTTCGGCGATATAGTCTTTAGCGGCATCAGTAAGAGTAACTGAATATCCAAGAGCTGTAACTCTTGAAAACAAAGCTGCCAACTCAATATCGATAATTTTGAAGATATCTTCTTTTGAAAGTGAGTTAAACACTATCACATCATCAACACGATTCAGGAATTCTGGAGCAAAAGCGCGTTTCAAGGCATTTTCAATCACACCTCTTGAATGGGTTTCAGCTTGTAAAGCTTTCGCTGATGTGGTAAAACCAACACCCTGACCGAAATCTTTCAACTGACGGGCTCCAATATTTGAGGTCATGATCACAATAGTGTTCCGGAAATCCACTTTTCTTCCCAGACTATCGGTAAGCTGTCCTTCGTCTAACACCTGCAACAGGATGTTGAACACATCAGGGTGAGCTTTTTCAATCTCATCTAAAAGAACTACTGCATAAGGCTTACGACGCACTTTTTCCGTCAATTGTCCGCCTTCTTCGTAACCCACATATCCCGGAGGCGCTCCAACCAAACGTGATACTGCGAATTTTTCCATGTATTCGCTCATATCAATCTGGATCAAAGCATCCTCGCTGTCGAACATAAAGCGAGCCAGTTCTTTAGCTAACTCGGTTTTACCCACCCCAGTCGGGCCTAGGAAAATAAACGATCCGATAGGTTTTTTAGGATCTTTCAATCCCGCACGGGTACGTTGAATAGCTTTTGTAAGCTTTTTGATAGCGTCGTCTTGTCCAATGATCTTGCCAGCGATCAGATCAGGCATAGCCAGTAATTTCATACTGTCGGTCTGACCAACCCGCTGTACCGGGATACCTGTCATCATCGATACCACTTCGGCAACATTATCTTCTGTTACTGTATACCGTTTAGTCCTTGTCTCGGCTTCCCAGGCAGTTTTTGCCCGGTCAAGCTCTTCCAACAAGTTCTTTTCGGTATCGCGAAGCTTAGCGGCTTCTTCGTATTTCTGGCTGCGAACAACTTTGTTCTTTTCAACCTTTATTTCTTCGATCTTCTGCTCAATATCAATAATTTCCTGAGGAACATGGATATTGGTAAGGTGAACCCTGGAACCAGACTCGTCCAAAGCATCAATTGCTTTATCAGGCAAAAACCTGTCGGTTATATAGCGTGATGTAAGCGTCACGCAAGCATTAATTGCTTCAGGAGTATACGTTACGGCATGATGCTCCTCGTATTTCTCTTTAATCCTGTTAAGGATCTCGACAGTTTCATCAGGAGTTGCCGGTTCGATCATCACTTTCTGAAAACGACGGTCTAACGCACCGTCTTTCTCAATATACTGACGATATTCATCAAGTGTCGTAGCTCCAATGCATTGTATCTCTCCGCGAGCTAAAGCCGGCTTAAACATATTCGATGCATCGAGCGAGCCAGAAGCCCCGCCAGCGCCTACAATAGTGTGAATCTCATCAATGAACAGTATTACATCCGGAGATTTTTCAAGTTCATTCATTACCGCCTTCATACGTTCTTCGAACTGTCCGCGATATTTCGTGCCGGCAACTAAGGATGCCAGATCAAGCGTAACAACCCGTTTATTAAACAATACACGGGATACTTTACGCTGTACGATTCTTAGCGCAAGCCCTTCGGCAATAGCCGACTTACCAACGCCCGGTTCCCCAATTAAGATGGGGTTATTTTTCTTACGGCGGGACAGAATTTGCGAAACGCGCTCAATTTCCTTATCGCGACCTACAATAGGATCAAGCTTTCCATCTTCTGCTGCCTTGGTTAAATCGCGACCAAAATTATCTAATACAGGAGTTTTAGACTTTATGTCGGAGACTTTTTTAGGCTGACTGAATGAAGATTCTTCTTCGCGAAAATCGTCGTCGCCCGCTGCAGAACCCGGAAGTTCGTCGCGGAAACCATCTTTGTTTTGTTCTACTTCTGCTTTAAACACGTCGTAATTTATGTTATACTGTAGTAAAATTTGTGAGGCAATATTATCATCATCTCTCAAGATAGATAACAACAAATGCTCGGTTCCTATTACGTCACTTTTAAAGATTTTAGCCTCCAGATATGTGATTTTAAGAACTTTTTCTGCTTGTTTAGTAAGCGGGATATTTCCCAGATTTACTGTAGTATTGCTTGTGCCTTTTACCGCGTCCTCTATGGAGCGGCGCAAACGCGCTGTATCTACACCCAACGCTTTTAATATTTTGATTGCCATGCCATCGCCCTCGCGAATAAGGCCCAGCAACAAATGTTCGGTGCCAATATAATCGTGTCCTAAGCGCAATGCTTCTTCCCTGCTGTAAGAGATTACGTCTTTAACACGTGGTGAAAATTTAGCTTCCATTTTATAACCTTTCTACGTCTTGAACGCCCTAATCTATAAATTTGTTTCATAAATCGGTTGTCCCTATTTGTAATATTTTATCAACAATTACGCCATTTGCCGGAAAATAGTTTCCTAACCCTCAATATAACAAAAATTTAGTTCGATTCCTCAAAATCCCGATATTTGACGCTCAACATTAAGCAAAAATGGCAGACGAAAAAATAATTTTTTCGATGGCCGGAGTAAACAAGATTTACCCGCCTCAGAAACAAGTTCTTAAAAATATTTACCTATCGTTTTTTTATGGTGCGAAGATTGGTGTAATAGGCTTAAACGGCTCCGGAAAGTCATCTCTTTTGAAAATTATTGCCGGGCTGGATAAATCATATCAGGGAGAGGTTGTCTTTTCGCCGGGGTACACCGTAGGATATCTGGCACAGGAACCAGAACTTGATCCGAATAAAACCGTGCGCGAAATTGTAGAGGAAGGCGTAGCAGAAACCACTGCCATTTTAAAGGAATATGAAGAAATAAACGAAAAGTTTGGTTTGCCTGAGGTATACGAAAATCCGGATGAGATGGACAAACTAATGGCCAGACAAGGAGAGCTTCAGGATAAAATCGATGCCAGCGGAGCCTGGGAACTTGACTCGAAACTGGAACGCGCTATGGATGCACTACGGACTCCAGACCCGGAAAGCAAGATTGCCACATTGTCAGGGGGTGAAAGACGAAGGGTAGCATTATGTCGCTTGTTGTTAAAAGAACCTGATGTATTATTGCTCGATGAGCCCACCAACCACCTGGATGCAGAATCAATTGATTGGCTGGAACAATATCTTCAGCAGTACAAGGGAACTGTTATCGCAGTAACCCACGACAGGTATTTCCTGGATAACGTTGCCGGATGGATACTGGAACTTGACCGCGGAGAAGGTATCCCCTGGAAAGGAAATTACTCTTCATGGCTTGACCAAAAATCTAAGCGCCTGGCTCAGGAAGAAAAAACAGAAAGCAAACGCCAAAAAACCCTCGAGCGCGAGCTGGAATGGGTGCGCATGGCTCCGAAAGCGCGTCATGCAAAATCTAAAGCGCGTTTGGCCAACTACGAAAAGATGGCATCAGAGGATGGAAGAGAAAGAGAAGAGAAATTGGAGCTCTTTATTCCGCCTGGCCCCCGCCTGGGTAATATAGTGATCGAAGCCAACAACGTAAGCAAAGCATATGGCGATAAAGTTCTTTTTGACAATTTAAGCTTTTCGCTTCCGCCTGCCGGGATAGTTGGAATTATTGGACCAAACGGGGCCGGGAAAACGACTTTGTTCCGTTTAATTACAGGACAAGAGCAACCCGATTCGGGGACATTTAAAGTGGGCGACACTGTGGTTCTGGGATATGTAGATCAAATGCATAATGATCTCGACCCGGAAAAATCCGTCTGGGAAAACATTACCGGCGGCAACGAAACCATCTTACTTGGAAACAAGCCTATAAATTCTCGTGCTTATGTATCGAAGTTTAACTTCAATGGGGCAGATCAGCAGAAAAAGGTAAGCGTACTATCGGGCGGCGAGCGCAACAGAGCGCATTTAGCCATCACTTTGAAAAAAGATTCGAACGTACTGCTTCTTGATGAGCCGACGAATGACATTGACGTAAATACCTTACGGGCTTTAGAAGAAGGCCTCGAAAACTTTGCTGGCTGCGCCGTGATCATCTCGCACGACAGGTGGTTCCTTGACCGGATCTGTACGCATATTCTCGCGTTTGAAGGTGATTCACAGGTGTACTTTTTCGAAGGTAATTATTCTGACTACGAGGAAAACAAAAAGAAACGACTGGGAGATACCGGTCCGAAGCGAATTAAATACAAGAAACTTATTCTATAATACGAGAGCCGCGAACAGCGGCTTTTTTATGCCCTCAGTTGTAACATTTCAATTACGGTAACGATTGCGTTTTTTTTGCCTGTCCTCATCGCTCTTTTCGATCGATTAATCATTAAATTCGTTCTGAACTTAACCAGTTATATGCATCGCAGAAAATTTATACAACACACGGGCACCGTGATGGCGGGAGCCTTATTATCCGACGCTTTGTTTGCCTCCACTTTAAAACTTGCCAAAAAGAAGGTAGCAATGGTTGGTACCGGACACCGGGGAACCGGCATGTGGGGCAACGACGTAATTAAAGAATATGCCGGCAGTATAGAATTTGTTGGGCTGTGCGATAAAAACGCCGGCCGTGTAGCTACTGCAAAACGGATGATGAAATTAGAGTGTCCGACCTATGTCGACCTCGATCAGATGCTTAAGGAAACAAAGCCTGAGATTTTAATCGTGACCACAATGGACAGCACACACCATGAGCAGATTGTGAAAGGACTTATGGCTGGCGCTGATATCATCACCGAAAAGCCAATGACAACCGACGAAAAAAAATGCCAGATGATACTCGACGCAGAAAAGAAATCCGGCAAAAAAGTCCACGTAACGTTTAACTACAGGTACTCTCCTCACCGGCAAAAAATCTATGAACTTCTTCACAGTGATGCGATAGGCAAGGTTACTTCGGTGGATTTCCATTGGTATCTTGACACCTCACATGGAGCAGATTATTTCCGTCGCTGGCACCGGAAGAGAGAATTCGGAGGCTCATTATTAGTCCACAAATCTACCCACCATTTTGACTTATTGAACTGGTGGCTGGATTCAGACCCCGAAGAGGTTCATGCCTACGGCTCCTTAGAGTTTTATGGAAAAAACAACCCGTTCAGACATACGCACTGCAGACCTTGTCCGCATAAAGATAAATGCCAGTTTTATTTTGATATCACCAAGGATAAGCGTTTAATGCAGCTGTATGTCGAAAATGAAAAATACGATGGATATCACCGGGATGGCTGCGTTTGGAGAGAAGACATCGACATTTTTGATAAAATGGCAGTTCAGATCAAATACGCTAATAACGCCCAGGTAAGTTATTCATTAACCACCTATTCACCATACGAAGGGTACAGAATTTCTTTCAATGGTACCAAAGGCAAACTGGATGCCTGGATACATGAAAGACAACCCTGGGAAATGGAGAAGTACGATGAAATTCAACTAACCAAGAACTTTGGAAAAACCGAATACATCCGGATCGGCAATACGGAAGAAGGGCATGGAGGCGGAGATAAACGCTTAAGAAAGCAACTCTTTGACCCGGGTGCAGATCCCTACAAACAGGGGGCGGGAAGCCGCGACGGCGCCATGTCTATTTTGGTAGGAATCGCCGCAAGGCAAAGTATCGATAAAGGCGAACCGGTTAAAATAAAAAGCCTTACGTCTTTAAAGCCCCATCCAACCCGGGGAGTATAAGATCTGAAAACAAAAAAGGGAATGACGTACATTCCCTTTTTTGTTAATTAATATATTTCTCGAGCCAGGCCTCAATTTTATCCAGCACTTCCTGACGATTAGCATCGGTAAATATTTCATGTCCGGCATTTGGCAATTCCACTAATTCGACCGTTACCTTCGACTGGTCAAGCTTTGTGTTTAAATCCCTTGATTGTTTAATTGGCACAATGTCGTCGTTTAAGCCATGAATAAGCAAAGTTGGCTTGGATAATGAGTTAACCTTTGAAATAGGACTCGCGTTGATGTATTTTTGAAGGTTAGCAGCGTTGAAATCGAGCCCCATAAACCTTTGCACAGCAAATTTTTGCGGGTCCTTAACACCTTCAGTATCTGTAAAGTTAGTGGGCCCGGCTAAAGACACCACCGTCTTTATTTTATTGCTGGCGTTGTGAGCATAGGTATACAGCAGAGCAAGATGAGCTCCTGCACTCGCCCCTACCAAACCGAATTTGTCGCGTGAAACTCTCCAGTCTAATGCCTTCGAGGTAACAAACCGCACTGCACTGTCAATATCATTTTGCTGTGCCGGGTGAATATTATTTTCAGGCGTACCTACCAGTCTGTAATTCATATTAACCACTGCAAATCCTTTATCGCGATAGTAAACAGCGAATTCCGTCAAATCTTCTTTATCACCCTCGGCCCAGGATCCGCCATGAACCAGAATCATAACCCTGGTGGTATCAGACCGGCCGGCAGGCAGATACACATCCATAATATTTTGCTCATGGGATCCATAAGAGAGGTCCAGAATCTCTGTGGCCAATAGTGGCTTATCGTTGTCGTCATTTTTTTTGCATGCAGCAATATTTAGCACAAGCAAAAGCGCAACTAATCCTTTAAAAACTTTAGAATTCATTTGAGAGATATTAGATAATACATGAGATAAACACATTGAAGCCTTATACGACCAAACAGTTAAAAATGTTATCAGTTTAATAAGTATATAGCTATTATTTACTGATTGTTAGTATGTTAACAAAAAAACAATGCTTTCTTAACGGATTAAGGTATATCTTTAATAAACCCCGCAGAGAGCTTTGCTTCGAATCTGGTCGGTTAACGTTTAAAAAAAATAAATCATATGACCTGGAAAAAATTTAGTGGTGAAATAATTCACAGTCCAATTTTAGAAGAAGTAGAGCAGGCGATAGAAAGAGAATATCATTTAGGAAACAAGCTTAAGGTCTGCATCGGAACAGATTCGCAGGTTAAAGGAAGTTACACCGACTTCGCAACAGTGATTGTCTTTTTACGGGAGAAAAAAGGTGCATTCATGTTTATCCATCAGGAAAAGAGCCATAAAAAAATGAGCATCAAAGAAAGGATGCTTACCGAGGTTCAGAAATCTATTGAAACAGCTTACGCCCTGTGCAATCTCCTGGATCTTTATGATGTAGATCTGGAAGTACATGCAGATATAAACACCAATCCAATGTTTAAATCCAACCAGGCTTTGCATGAGGCAATGGGCTATATTTTAAGCATGGGATTTGTATTTAAGGCAAAGCCCGAAGCATTCGCAAGTTCAACTTGCGCTAATAAAATGGTGCAGTAAACAGCATTCGCCCCATCTCTTTGCTGAAACGTGAAAAATTGTTAAAGCATCTATTTTTGTTATTGATAGTTGTAACGAAGGTGCCTGGGTTGCGTCATATAGCAACAACCCAACAATAATTTAAAGCACAATGAAAACTATCCAAACATTACTCGCAGCAACTTTCATGGTATTGTCGTTAAACTCTTTCGCTACTGAAGATCCCAAGTCGCAGAAGCTTGGTATGGACTATGCGCTTAAGACGTACATCGACGCAATTGCCTCAGGAAAAGTAAAAGGATTTGCAGAGATTTTAGACAGCGACGTAAAATTTACGGTCACGAGAGGTGAAAAAATCATCAATTACTCGAAATCTGAAATGCTTAGTTCACTCAAAAACTCTGAAAATATCAGTCAGAATTGCCAAACAGACCATACAATCGTTGAACAAAGCGCTACACAGGCGATTATCAAAGTGACCATGAAATACGATGCTTTTTCGAGAATTAACTATGTTACTATGGCCCAAACCAGTAAAGGCTGGAAAATCACCAACGTTTCAAGTGTCTTTATATAATACATTAGAAGCCGGGGGAAAGCCCTCGGCTTCTAATTCAAACAACATGATAGACGCGTTTTGCCCTGACTTTAAGCAGCAAAATCGTCTTCGTTAATTGCTTCTGTTATCGTGTCTGCACTGGCAGCTGTTTGTGCATCGTCTTTTTCAATCCTCAAATTCTTAACAATGTGCTGTTGCCTGTCGGGAGTATTTTTACCCATAAAATATTCGAGCAAGGAATGGATATTAGCGTCTTTAAGGATAACCGGCTCAAGACGGATATCCTTTCCGATAAATAATCCAAACTCATCGGGGGAAATTTCACCCAATCCCTTAAACCGGGTAATTTCTGGCTTTCCTCCTAGCCTTTCTATTGCATTTTGCCGCTCCTGGTCGTTGTAGCAATAGATGGTTTCTTTTTTATTTCTCACCCTGAAAAGTGGTGTCTGCAGGATTGAAACATGACCAGCTTTTACCAGGTCGGGGAAAAACTGCAAAAAGAACGTCATCATCAATAAGCGAATATGCATACCATCCACATCGGCGTCGGTGGCTATCACTATATTATTATAACGTAAGCCCTCAAGCCCATCTTCAATATTTAGAGCATGTTGAAGCAAGTTAAATTCTTCGTTTTCGTATACTACCTTTTTGGTGAGGCTGAAACAGTTTAAGGGTTTACCTTTTAAGCTAAATACCGCCTGAGTCATCACATCTCTCGATTTCGTGATCGAACCGCTTGCCGAATCCCCCTCAGTGATAAATAAAGTAGTTTCCTGTTTGCGTTCGTGGGTATCATCAAAGTGCAGTTTGCAATCGCGCAGCTTCCGGTTATGCAGGGAAGCTTTTTTTGCCCGTTCGTTCGCCAGCTTCTTAATGCCCGCGATGTCTTTTCGTTCGCGCTCGGACTGCAGGATACGTTTCTCGAGCGCTTCCTTTGTTGCCGGGTTTTGATGCAGATAATTATCCAGAGCACGTTTTACAAAGTCATTTATAAAACCGCGGACCGAAGGCCCCTCAGGGCCGATATTTTGGGATCCTAATTTTGTTTTGGTCTGCGACTCAAAAACAGGTTCCTGAACTTTGATGGCAATAGCTGCAACGATCGACGCTCTGATATCGGCAGCATCGAATTCCTTTTTGTAAAACTCGCGAACCGTTTTAACAACCGCTTCCCGGAAAGCAGCCTGATGCGTACCTCCCTGAGTTGTATGCTGCCCATTTACAAATGAATAATACTCTTCACCATATTGCTGGCCATGGGTCATTGCAATTTCAATATCATCGCCCTTCAGGTGAATAATAGGATAACGCAGGCTTTCAGCGTCGGTGTTCTTCTCAAGCAAATCGTATAATCCCCTTTCAGAAAAATACTTTTTACCATTGAAGTTTATTGTTAAACCGGAATTTAGATAGACGTAATTCCAGATCATATTTTCAATAAATTCTGGAATGTACCGGTAGTGCCTGAAAATAGTTTCGTCGGGAATAAAGGTGATCGCTGTACCGTTTCGCTGTGTAGTGTCCTTTTCAGGTTCGTCCCGAGTCAATTCACCTTTAGCAAACTCTGCAATCTTGGTCTTTCCATCACGATACGACTGCACAACGAAATTATTCGACAAGGCATTTACAGCCTTAGTACCAACACCGTTCAATCCTACAGACTTTTGAAAGGCCTTTGAATCATATTTACCCCCGGTGTTTATTTTAGACACGCAGTCGATCACTTTGCCCAGTGGAATCCCCCGGCCATAGTCGCGAACTGAGACTTTATGGTCTGAAATGGATATTTCGATGCTTCTTCCAGCCCCCATTACAAACTCATCGATGCAGTTATCGACAATTTCTTTAAGCAAGACGTAAATACCATCATCATAAGCCGACCCGTCGCCAAGCTTTCCGATATACATTCCAGGACGTAAACGAATATGTTCTTTCCAGTCTAAAGAGCGTATACTGTCTTCACTATACTTAATTTCTTCGGCCATTTGTAATGAAAGGGGCTTTTGATTTGACAAAGCCCAGTGTAAAATACAAAACTAATACTTATGTGAGGCTGTAAAACTTTTAAATATCCACATTTCAACCTTGCGTCCTAAAGTACATACAGAAATTGAAGAAATCCTTTGCTTAGGGCGATAGGCTGTACATCTTTCATTACAGAAATTCCGGCTATGAAAAGAAAATCTCACTGTTTATCGCTAAAAAACCACGCCCTTACGTCTTAGAAGGGGTTTTGGTAGACTATTAAATACTTTGGTACGATAATGGAATAGCTTAACTCAGATTAGCGACATAGCATGACAGTAGTTAATAAAATTAAAATCCCGAATGAGTCTACTGAAAAAGGGCAAGATTGGGAAAATCCTTCGAACCCTGAAAAGGCAGAAGATCAAAGAGACGTCGAACAGCTTCTGCGTCAAAAGCATGAAGCCGAACGCAGAAAAAACAACTTAAGCGAGCCTGAGGAAGGCGAAGAAGATAAAGAAAAAAAATCCACAACCTAAAAACACAAATATGAAGAAGCAAGAAAAACCTACAATCATCAAATTAAGTGAAAGATTTGACAAACAATTATTGAACATCTTATCACAAGAGTTAGACGCACTAAAAAACACCAAAAACAACATTATAAAAACCTTGCGCCCTAAATCAAACGATGGGCTTCAGGTTGCATAAAATATCATCATTTACCTAAGAATTTACACACTCGTTCTTTTTCCCTCAGTTAAACAACAAGAAAAAATAGTCCTGCCAAAAGCAGGACTATTTTTTTGTATATGCACAATAATGTTTTGGTGCGCCGTTTGATAAGGAGAAATGCCCTGCTAATTTGAGCCAGGTGAGCATTTAAAAAATTGTACAGAATAAAAATACATCTATGGCCTTACCAATGCGGATTACATATAACGATAAAGATTATGTCTACCATATAAATAACAGTTCTGCGATTAACAAATCAACTACGGAGCTACAAATTGTGCTAAACGGTGAAACTATCGACATGGTGAAAGATGAGAGGAAAGTTTGGGTTCAAAAAGGTGGCACACAAGCTATAGATCCCGAATTCATCCAGGCCCTGGGGCGTTCCGTATCGTTACGATTCAGAATGTAGGCCCCTGTCGTTTCCCTTGCTTTTCAGCGTTATTCCTAAGTTTCCCTATATTTAGCCGAACTTATTTAAAATTGGCTCGTAGAAGTTGTTTCTATAGGAAAACGTAATGCAATTAATAATCTCCGTGATGATCATCGGATTACTTTGGATGATTTATGACCTCATAAATGCTCCGGAAGTTGACGACGATGAAAACCCAATCTCGCCCACTTCGGAGGAAGATCAGGCTGATGAAAATGAGCCTTCCGGCCGACAAAAAGATAAAAAAGTTTCAAAATTAGAAGACTGATCTGTTTTTCGGACCTTGAACGCCGGCGGACTACAGTTCAACGTATGTTAAATGTTTGTTAAATATTTTAGATCACTGTAGACATTATAGCCTAGTTGTTATATTTGTCTCAGGTTTATAATTGGTTAGTTAAAAAGGTCTTCATTCTCCCCGTTTGAAGATCTTTTCTTTTACTGACTGATGGAATACATCCGTTAGCTTTAGAAAAAAATGATGAAAATTTCATATACGCCTATTTCCAATATTTATTTGCCACTTATCAACTTTTGATTACTTTTGCCAACCTCATTGGGGGATTAGCTCAGCTGGCTAGAGCGCTTGCATGGCATGCAAGAGGTCATCGGTTCGACTCCGATATTCTCCACAACTAGAAGCTCTTTAGAGGCCTTTTGATAGGTTTTTGAAGAGCTTTTTTTAGTTTCAGGAAGTGGTTGTTGACTCCTTTGTTTACACCCATGTTTCACCCAAAATAGAATGAAATACTGCCATAATACTTGATTTTGGCTTCCGTAGCAATTGTATTAAAGACTACAAAAAAATTAGCAACTAATGAATAAGCTGTTGCTTTAAGAGTAACTCATGACAGAGTAAGTAACTTATGCTTTGACCCTTATCTTCAAAAGAGTTAGCAATAAAAGTAATTAAGGTGACAAATCCAGATCATTTCGTTGAAGCAGTAAAGGAAGGTCGAGCATTAGATTCCTGTAGACAAAAGCACATTGTTGATGTGAAAGATGTCAGATCTGCTTCTTTAGAAAGTGAGCAGTTGGTGATAATAAAATTTATTTAAAAGGCTTACCTTGTAAATAAATACAGATGAAAACTTTCTTAATAAGCACTCTTATTGGCTTCTTACTTTTAACAGCTATTTCTCTGTTTATTCATTCAACAGATTATGTGACGGTGTATGGCTTTCCAAATCATTTCTATAAACATGAAAGTGCAATTCCCTCAATGTATGAGTATGAAGCACATCATTTTTACCCTGTAAATTTTTTGCTTGACCTAGCGTGTGCGATGGTAATAGGGTTAATAGGATTAGGTATTTCGAAAATTATATACAAGAAGTCATAGCAGCTATAAGTAAGTCTCTGAATGGTTTGCTTTTAAGTAAGTAGCTCAAAGATGAGCATGCTTAGTCTTCCTACACTTACTAGTCCAGGGTATATAAACCTTGATTTTGAAGTGAAGTGTAGGAATTTGCTTAAAGTAAACTTTAACTTAAATGAAAATTTTCACCTTTTTAATAATTATCTTTCGCTTATAACTGTTACAGGCTATTCTCACGATTTTGAACAGCTTCGAGAAGAGTTATCTAAAATACACGATGAAGACCAAGCCGTCAGAAACGCCTACTTAAAGGCAAGCGAATATGCAAACTCATCACAATCGTTGGTAGATAGTCTTGTAAAGGCTATGCATTACAAGGACAGTATCGACCTTATTAAAGTCTCTAAATATTGGATAAATACGGCTGGCTGGGTATTGACAAAATGGGGAGTAAAGCAAATGAAGCGTTATTTTTGGTAATTCAACACTCGAAGTTGCAAACGCAACAAAAGTATCTGCCTATAGTTAGAGAGGCAGCAAAGCTAGGTAATGCTAGCAGAAGCGACCTTACCTTTTTGGAAGATCGAGTAGCAATACGTCTGGGCAAGTTGTAAATCTATGGAACTTAAGTTGGATATAACCAGCACACCAAATTATGGTGTGTTCTACCATTGGTTGATCCAAACAATGTCGATAAAAGACGTGCTGAAGTTGAACCTTTGTCTGAGTACGTGAGACAACGGGGAATGAAGTGGAGTCCTGAAATGTATAAAAACCAATTACCTAAGATAAAACGGGTTAATTGATTTATAGATTGAGGCTCTACCAGATTTAATTCAACAGCCCTTCCGTTTAAATAAAATAGACCAACATAGATCACACGTTTTTATTTACAAGGGTATATAACTACACAGACAGGTAATAAAATGTGCATCTTAACGTAGAGGTTGAGCATCTTACATATGAATGTGTAGCTTGGACAAACTTGTTAAAAAACGTTAAAATACAGATAATACCTCATTTGATCTTATAGATTAGCGGTAGTTAACCCAAACAGAAAGCATGAAACCATCACTTGTCTTTAAGTTCATAATAATTTTCATAGGCACATTCGGTGTTGCTTACGCTCAAGATAAGGTCGAACAGTTTATCATAAACGGATCAATCAACGCAGATACAGGCTCAATTGAATTAATTACATTGGGCGATTCTAGTTACTACCCAAGCCGAATTCACAGTAAATCTGAAGTAAAAAATGGGAAATTTACCCTTGCAGGAACGTTATCCTATCCTCAGGGAGTAATGGCAAAGTACAATGGGAACATGATTTCTGGGTTATTTTTGATCGATAAGGGTAAACAACTTTTGAAATTGGATATAAATGACTTTCGCAAAACTCCTGTTATTAACAATGAAGTGATGAGAGAGTATTATGGAGATTACTTAAGTGCCTTCAAGGCAAGTAAAATCAAATCCGATATGTTTTACCATCATTGGGATAGTCTGAGGAAGGCTTACGATGGAAAAGTTCCTGAAAATATCGAAGTTGTACTGAGGAAGACTCAGAATGAGTTGTATCAGCAGAGTGACAGTATATTGATGCGTTATATTGCGTCCCATCCAGGTTCATACTTGGGCCTATGGAAGCTTGTACAAATAGCGTCTTTTTCCGGTTATGAACCAATCTTTGATACTGCTTTTGAAAAGCTATCTCCTACATTGAAAGCTACTTTTACTGGTAGACAACTCGCAAATAGACTTTCTATTGGGCGATCCTTGGCGGTCGGTAAAAGATTTCCAGAGATGAACGTGTTCAATCTTGACAAACAGCCTCTCAAAGCTACAAGTAAGCACCGGTTTACTCTAGTAGACTTTTGGTATAGTAACTGCAGCCCATGCATTGCTCAGTTCCCCAAGTTGGATTCAATATACAATGGATTTCATGATAAAGGGTTTGAGATTATTGGTATTTCAACCGATAAGAGGAAATATGAATTACAGTGGAGGAATGCTATCGCTCAACATAATTTAGCCTGGCCGCAATATTGGGATACAGATGGTGTAAATGCTTCCAGATACTCAATAAATGCGTTCCCTACAAATTTCCTACTAAACTCTGACCAAGAAATAGTGTCAAAGAACATTAGTCCTGTCGAATTAGAAGCCTTTTTAAAAGGAAATATTAGGTAGCAGTTAAGTTAACGACTAGGTATGTTCGTACGTTTTCTTTTTAAAGGATATATAAAGAAAGGAGTAGTTAAAAAAATGTGCAGTTACTTCTTACTATCGATTATATGGATCTTCGCTAATCCAATTGAACGGTCTTTCTATTAATTCAAGACGTTTTCTTTTTAATTTCACTACTATTCTCTGATCGAAATATGTACCTACGAGGTCTAAGTTGTCGGAATCAAGAGCATGATAACTGAATTGATGACGAGTGTTCAAGTCATCCTTGAAAACAATTTCCAGTTGGTGCTTAACCGTGTCCACAGACATATTGCAATACTCAGTATCGTCATTCTCCAATTGTATTGCTGAATATGTGCTCCGCTGAATTATTAATTTGTCCCATTTTATTATTGGTGATTCTGATTTAAAAGAATCAACAATATATATCCCATACAGTGGTAATTTTGGTGCTCCGTCTCCATAACTGTGCCTTCGTTCAAGAACAGAAAAGACTGCTGGTAATATGCAATATGCTATGAAGAGATATTTGACTATAGGTGTACCATATAAGAACCATTTTTTCGGTATCAAGGCAGGCCCCAGAACTTGAAGGCAGGTAGGCTTACCTTTAAAGAAAAGGTCAATCAGACGAGTAAAGTTGGGTGCCAGGAGGAAAAGGCTCATTATAACCACCGCAGTGGACAATATCTTTACGGGAACATCAAAAAAATAATTGATAGCCATAACGTTCGCAGAAACCATTAGTGCGATAATAGCCCCGATAGTAACGGTACGTCTAAACAATAGTAATCCACAGAGCAATTCTGCAATCCCCATGAAAACGTTGTAGCCGTCAGAGAAGCCGAGGAATGTCCAAGCTAGTCCCATTGGTGAAGAATCGCCATACGGAGTTAGTAAACGCATCAGATCCGGAGATCCGAATTGCATCTTGATTACTTTTATAAGGCCATAATGGATAAGCATAATTCCTAGATAGAACCTCACACCTACACTTAACCAATAAAATAAGTTATTGTAATTGTTCCTTTTTTTATCGATTAAAGTCCATAATAGACAGCTAGTTAAGGAAAGAATAGAGATGAATAGTAGTATAACGTAATGGTGTGTAGTGTCTCCACTCCCACTAGGTTTAATGGAGGGAATGTAGTTCATGCCAAGCACACCGTTGGCAAGCCAGATAACGATATTTGCAGCAATTTCACCAACGATAACATTAAAGAACGGAAACACGCCATTATTAAAGAATACTATGAATAGCGAGAACAGAATAAAGGCGAATCTGAATGCTAGCTTTTCAGCAAAGGACCAGTAAAGGCTTGGGCTATTTGTCGTCATTTAAACAGCTATCAAGATATTAATTAAATTGGTGACAACCTAAAGTGTTTCCCCATAGCCTTTAAAGCCTATAAATAAGTATTAGAAAGGAAGTTGTTATCATTATTAGTTCTCACAAAGTTAAGCTTTAGCCTGCTGAAGCGTAACTACCTGCTTAAGAATCTTAGTTAAAAGGCTTACCTCATAGATAGCTAGTTCTAATATAATTTATAATCAGTCGAAAATAGTTAATTATTGTTGCTATACTTAGAACTTCTAAGTATGTTTGTTCTGTGATTGAACTTAATAAGGATTTGATGGCCAGTTCCCTTGCTCCTCTAGTATTGATAATACTTAGAAGACAGGAAAGTTATGGCTATCAGATTATACAGGAGCTCCGGGAAAAGTCTGGTGGGCAAATGGCAGTTGCTGAAGGCACGCTATATCCCGTGTTGAAAAAGATGGAAGCCAAAAAATGGGTCGAAGGTGTATGGAAAAAGGCTGATTCCGGAAGAGAAAGACGATACTATAAGCTTACTTCCAATGGAACACAAGAACTCGAACAACAGTATTCTCAATTAAACTTTGTTAGCCAACTCATACATAAACTATGGAACCTTCCACTTTCAACCTCAAGCAATCTGTAGACAATTATATTGGCTTCATAAAGAATCAGGGTAGTATTACCAACTCTGACGCAGCAGAGCTGTCTGCACATCTCTATGATGCAACAGATTCATTGATAAACCGAGGGCTGTCTGAAGAAGAAGCATTCATTATAGCTTGTAAGCGGCTTGGTAACGAAGACGTTCTCACTCAAGAATACAGTAAGGTTAATGCTTCTGTAAAAATGAATGGAATATGGGCCTACTTGATTATAGGTTTTAACCTGTGTTATTCACTGCCCTCTCTTTTTTTGCTGTGTGTGGGAATGTTTTATCTAACTGTTTATACGATTTACAGCTCTTCAATTGAAAGCACTCTCATTGTAACGATCTTTCATTTATTAGTTACCTTCTTTGTTTTCTATATAGCTAGAAAGAAAAATGAAATCTCGCAGTTTATAGAGAAACAGGTTCAGTATAACACACTACGTATTGTCTGTCTCTCATTTATCCCGTTTTTTCTCCCGCTTTTACTAATATTAATACCGGGACTCCGCTTTACAAAAAGAGCGCTGGCGTCGCCTTAACCTATCCCATTCGTGAATTCGGCAATGATCTAGCCGAGTTCAGCTATTACTTAGCACTATTAAGTATGATTGGCGGAGCTGTCAGTTTAACATTTAGCATTAACAAGACTGAGAACCTGAAATTGAAAACATTATTTGAGCAGCCATCAACTGTCTTCCTGGTAGTGTTTAGTGTTGTACTGGAGCTGCTTGCAGCATCAACAAGAAGTATAGGTACAGATGCAATTGGGCTTAGTGCGCTGATTTTTGCTGTTGTATATTTCTCAGCCTCATTCCTTATTGCATTTTACAACTCAACTGGTAGATTCAATAGATACCTATCAATAGCAATGTTTTTTGGAGTGGCTATAGAACTAATTGCTGGTATACAGGCAGACATTACCGAATCGAGGTTTAATACACCTTATTATGTTTCGTTTATGCTAGTGGGAATAATTCTTGGAAAAGTAGCTGGACTCAAGTCAGCAAAGCGGATTAGATCACTAGAAGTATAGAAGAAGATCAGGTGGCACTTACATTTTCTTTTACCAGGGTATATAAGTAAAAGAATAGGATAAAAAATGTGCGGGGTAATGAGTGGAAGATTAAAGGATAATCTTTTCGTAGCTAAAACCGATTTCTTCTTTACTGTTTGTGTCTGAGATTAGTAGATTTTCATTCTCATCAACAATTGGTGCAGTTATCAAGTCATAGATCATAACAAGCACCACTACAAGCATTAAAGAGATTATAATTTCCATGATAACTTCTACGATGTTTTTTCTGAAGGTTACCGATTGCTTGTGTTTAAAGGATGGGTAGGCTAATCATTAATAGTTTACACAAAGTTAGGCAAGAGCTGCTGTAGCGTACAAAAGACTACGGCATAAACCCTGCAATCCAACCCTCTTATGTCCATTTATTCCGTTTCCTTTTGCACTTGGTTTCTCTTAGCCTGGGTGAGTTCCAAACAATTAATCATAACGTTACGGAACAAAACCTATTTACAGTTGCCGAGGTGCAACTAATCTACAAATCAAAAGTCAAGGCATCAGAAAGACCAAAAATTACTAAATCATCAGACGCATTTCAAGTACTCCAGAAGCATTGGAAACCATCGAGTTTATCGAGACTTTTAAAGTAATGCTTCTGAACAGAGCTAATCGAGTTCTTGGAATGATGGAGATCACTACAGGTGGAATTTCTGGAACTGTTGCTGATCCAAAAGTGATATTTGCAGCAGCATTGAAAAGTACAGCATCTGGAATAATCCTGAGTCATAATCACCCGAGTGGCAGTCTAAGACCAAGTCAAGCTGATATCAATCTAACCAGGAAGTTGAAGAGTGCTGGAGAACTGCTGGATATAGCAGTATTAGATCATATGATCTTGACTTCTGAATCTTACTTTAGTTTTGCTGATGAAGGGGTGATATAAAGGCTAAAGCGTACCTTTATTTTAAGCTTTAAAATTGTTTACACCTTTGTTGACTCCGGAATAAGAGAACAAGAGCTTGTCCATTTTGAAACGACAACGCGTTTTCAGAATGGGCTTTTTTTATTGGAATTAAACAGGTGTTTAAGATCGTAGGAAAGATAAAAAACATTTTGGGCATCAGAAAAACCAATACCCTTCCCTACTTGAAATCTATTAAGCGCTTTGGAACGCAAGGATCAGGAACGCCAGCTTCTCTTATTCGCCTTTCTTAATAAAGCTAAAACATTTAAATTCGCATACTCTTTAATAAATAAAAAAAGTGCCGCTTACCACTCTATTTCAAAGTCACCTTTTTGATATTTTCGAAGCTTCAACTGATCCGATATATGTATGTAGCGGAGAAAATGCTGTGGTTGAATATGCAAACAAAGCCACTCTAAATGCATGGGGCAAAACTTCTGCGGTAATTGGCAAACCTATTCTTGAGGGTGTACCAGAATTGAGCGGACAAGCTTTCCCCGACCTGCTATCAAGGGTTTATCGAACCGGCGTTCCTTATCATTCTGAAAACGACAGAGCAGATCTGGAAGTGGGCGGCGTGCTCAGAACGTTTTATTTCAAATTCACCTATCAACCCTTGCGAAATCAGGAAGGAGCCATTTGGGGTGTTTTATGTAATGCGACTGACGTAACCGAGCTTGTTAACGCAAGAAAAGCAGTCGAAGACAGCCAAAGAGATCTCAGAAATATGATTGCGCAGGCGCCTGTAGCTATCTGCATCTTAAAGGGTTCGTCGTTGATTGTTGATATCGCCAATGAGAAGATGATTGAGCTTTGGGGAGTGTCTAAATCAATTATCGGAAAGCCGCTGTTTGATGGACTACCCGAAGCGAAAGGACAGGGTTTTGAGCAGCTTCTCGACGACGTTCTAACAACCGGAAATACATTTACTGCGCTTGAACGACCTGCGGACCTGCCCCGAAACGGTAAGATTGAACAGGTATTTTTAAATTTTGTATACGAAGCGTTGAAAGACTCGGACGGAACCATTATAGGCGTGATGGCCATCGGTGTGGATGTCACTCAACAGGTAATGGCCCGAAAAAGAGTCGAAGAAAGTGAAAGAGAATTGCGGCAAATAGCAGATTCAATGCCTCAAATGGTGTGGGTGACAGATGCTCAGGGATATCACGAATATTATAATAAGCGGTGGTATGAATTTACATGCACCACCTACGACGAGGTTAAGGGTGAGGGATGGGCAGATTTATTTCACCCTGATGACCGCCTCGCCGCTTGGGAGAAATGGAATCATTCGTTGTCCACAGGCGACACCTATGAAGTAGAGTACAGATTAAAGAATGGAAGCACTGGCGAATATCTTTGGGTTTTAGGAAGGGCGGTACCTATTTATAACGAAGAGAACCAGATAATAAGGTGGTTTGGAACCTGCACCGACATTAATGAACAAAAGCAGCTTCAGCAGCAAAAAGATGACTTTATAGGAATAGCAAGTCACGAATTAAAAACTCCTCTAACCACTTTAAAAGCATCTTTACAGTTCATCAGCAGATTAATTAAGAGAACTCCGGAATCGGAAATACTTACCAGATTCGTAGATCAGTCTAATAAAAGTATTGATAAACTCGGATTTCTGGTAGACGATCTTTTGAATGTTACCAAACTTAACGAAGGGCAATTGAGTCTGAATAAGGAAGATGTTGTATTGTCTAAGCTAATGAATGATTGTTGTCAACATGTAAGAGCCGATAACTATATCATCAAAACCGTCGGCGACCTTGATCTATCGGCCTGCATAGATCCACACCGAATTGACCAGGTGATGGTTAATTTAGTCAACAACGCCGTAAAATATGCGCCGGAATCGAAGGAGATTACCATCAGTATTGAAAAAACAGGTGAATACGCAAAAGTGTCGGTAATGGATTACGGCCCAGGCATCCCGGCAGAGAAAAAACAACATTTGTTTGACCGTTATTACAGGGTGGATTCTTCCGGCAGCCAGATATCAGGCCTCGGATTAGGGCTTTTTATATGCAAAGAGATCATATCCAGGCACGGCGGACAAATTGCTGTGGATAGCGAACCTGGCAATGGAAGCACTTTCTGGTTTACACTCCCTTTATAGTACTCGATCCTCCAAAATAGACTTATTACCTTAACTTTTTAGCCACCTCCCCGCTCACGCCGTCTACCCAGCCAGGATTGCCATGACTGTTCAACTTACACGATAAAGTTCCATCTTCATCTTTCGTGCAATGAATGATCACATCCTTTTCTTTAATATAGACCTGAAAGTCGCTGTAGGTTATCTGCTTTACAAGGCCATGAATAACAGCACCATCACCGTCTACATATGTTACTTCAAAATTTTCAGAATTACTGGGCTTCGATTTTACAGGAGTTGTGTAAACTTTGTCCATAAAAATAATTGGTTAGGGGAACTGAAGTTAACAATTACCAATACAAGTTGCAACAAATATTTAACAAACCTTACACTCCTATTTACCACTCTCAGTTATTACCCTGATAAGATCTTCATAGCTAACAGGCTTTCGCAGCAGGGGAGCAACTCCCGAAGCCCTGGCGGCATCGTCGGGATCAATTGATGAGGTGCAGATGTATACTTTTATATTATCTTTCACAGCGGTTTTAAAAGAATTGAATTCTTCAAGAACCCCCCAACCATCTTTAAAGGGCATTTTTAAATCGAGGAGAATAACATCGGGGTAGAGTAACAAATTATCCTGATTCAGATAATCCAGAATTTCCTTCCCATTAAAAAAGCTAATGAATGTTAGCGATGGTTCTAAAGAGGCTGCCATGTTTTTCAGAATATAATGCTGAAGCGGATCATCATCAACAATTGCTATAATCATGGTCTTTTATTAATGAGCCACATACATTCAAAGCTCAATATCTGTATTACGTAACCGGTAATTAAATGTTCCAACAAGTATTATACGGTTCGCTCAGATTTAAAAAAAGTTGCGCTGTTCGTATAGAGCCCCTATAAAACATTTTTATTATCATAGCGTTAACTTTATATAATCAATACCTTAACCATTAATCATAAACATTGGTCGAACTAAATTTCATGATATGACTTATCAACTTTCTGAAACACCACGAGCCTGGCTTTTCGCCAAAAGGATCACAGCGCTTATCGGAGTTATCCTATTGCTGGAGATGATGTATTTTGTAGCAACAGCCAGTTCATCACTCGAAATAACCGTGATCTGCATAGTTCTTTTTGCGATGATCGGCAATATCCCGATACTTTATAACTTGTATAAAAGTACCGATTGAGAAAAATTAAATCCAATAGAAGAAACGCCGGGAGATAACACCGGCGTTTTGCTTTTATCACGTGTTTCATATTAACGATCTCGAGAACCGTCGAAACGTCCGCAATTTAGTACACTCAGAAAATTGACAAACAGGTTTCTCTCTCAGAAACGAGCTAAAACGCTTTTGGCATGTAATTAGTATATATGCTAAAAACGAGAGCTATGAATAAATACAATTCTACAAAAGTTATTGAGAAATTGATTGATTTGGAATTGCTTTTTAAGCTTAAGGCCGACTTATCCAGATTTAAGAAAAAGCAAGAGAAACAATCGGGCAACCGTCCGTCGCAGGCGGCCTGACACTTCAGGGCCGATCCTTGTGTTCCAGCATTCCAATGATTTCATTGAAAATTTTAAATCATCAATATTTAGCTTTTTTTATACCTTAGTACAACATCAAAAAAACCAAATAATCGTTAACTGATATTGGGGAAGCTGTGAAGTTAGATCAGTTAAGGTATTTATAATCTATCGTACTATATGAAAAGAGTTTTAGTTTGTGATGATGACAAGGAAATCCTGGAAGTTTTGGACCTGGTGCTTACCGGAGCCGGATGGGAGGTGATCACATCCGAACACGTAAATGGAATAATCGAGCAGATCGAAAGCTCCAATCCATCGGTAATTATAATGGATAATTGGATTCCCGACACTGGAGGAATCGCGGCAACGCGAAGCATAAAAAGCCATCCGGTGTATCATTCGATCCCCGTAGTTTATTCTACGGCTAACGATAACATTACTCAATTGGCAAAAGAGGCAGGCGCCGATTTATCAATAGGAAAACCGTTTGATTTAGATGAGTTTGAACGGATTATGGAAGACGCCTATCTAATGACTATAAATAACAAGTAGGCAACAGCAAGTAATTCTTCGTCTGGGCCTATTAAGTAATAGGTTTACACTTAACATTGATGTTAAAACAGACGGTAATTGTTTTGTTTACTCTGGTGTTCTATGGGGCGCAAGCCGGAATTGCGCCATTGCAAGACACGGCCGCTGTTGAAACTGTTGCTATAAAAGTCATCGTAGTCCCAAGGGTCGATCTCTCTGAACTAGAGACGCAGCCTCGCCTGCAGGCTAAGAAAAAGCTGCGGTCGCGAAAACCTGTCGTAAGCGAAACCAACACACAACGCATCAACCGAAGCCCGAAAACCCCGCAAATTCGGCGTGATTCCAATAGCGAAGACACCTTACAACCCAAGCCCTTAAAGCCCGATGTCGAAATTCGCGAAGACGTTCGAAAAGCCCCCGAGTCATTCGCGTTAAAACGAGTTTACTTTCTCTGCGGACTGCTTATGCTGATAGCCGGCATAATCATAACTTTATTTTTCAGAACGGGCGCATCCTTGATGACTGGCATAATTTTAATTATTTCCGGGTTTTACATTCTATTGTATTCACTACTTTTTTGGGAATAGGCAATAAACCTTTTCAATTCGCCGTCTAAGTAGACAAAAGCCTTAAATACTTGCCGACAAAACGAGTACAATTAAATTTATCTAATAAAATTTCAAACCATTATTAATAAAACCCAACAATTATTGAAAATAGCGTAATAAATTTCGATATTTATAGTATAAATTTTATTTATCGCTTGTATTTAACTAAATAACGGCATGATAGAGATAGTAAGAACCACAAGTGATGATAAACGATTTAAAAATCTGATTCTTGAGCTGGATAACGACCTAATAAACCGCTACAGCAACGCTGACTATAAATACGATACGAACATCCAGTTGAACGCTTTAGATACCGCTGTTATTGCTCAAATCACAAACATCACCGTAGGGTGCGGATGCTTCAAAGAACTTAACGACGATACGGTTGAAATTAAACGCATGTACGTCAACCCTTATTTTCGCGGATTCGGAGTGGCTTCATTAATGATAGAGGCACTTACCAGATGGGCGAAAGAGCTACTTTATCGAAATGCAGTTTTGGAAACCGGAAGCAAGCAACCCGAGGCAATTAAGCTGTATGAAAAACACGGATTTGAGAAGATTGCAGCTTTCGGGCCTTACCTTCATATTGCGAACAGCATTTGCATGGGGAAAAAGTTATAATCTGCTTTCCAAACACTCATCTGGCATGCCCGGCCATGATTCTCTTTTTTCGTATCTCCCCAAAAGCAGGAATCCATCCCTTACAAGAGATGGACTCCTTATACGAATTTATACTAATCTATTAGCTTCAAAATATAGCTATAAGTGTATTTTTTATCCAGCAACCTATATTCGCGATGTGGTAAAGCACCCCAGCTGTTGTCGCCACCCACGCCACGTTGTTTTAAATCGATGCTCAGAAAAACATCCGAACGTGGCTTTATATCTGTAGGATGTTGCTGTTTTTTGTATTGGCCGGCTCCGGGATCAAAATCTTCGCTCGGATTGTTCAATGCGCTGAAGGAAAGCGGCTGCACTCCTTCTACCAACAAGCCTTTGCCTTCGCTATTAGTAAGACTTAGCCACCTTACATCTGTTTTATAACCACTTTCCTGGGGACGGATATACGTCCAGGTGGTTTGGTTCTTTACCAAGTCTTTATAAATACCAACAAATGAAGCAGTATTCCGGTCGCTATAATTTTCCCATGGCCCGCGACCATAGTACGCCAGCTGATCGTAGTTTCTGTTCAATTCCATTCTCATACCGAAACGGGGCAGTTCTGGCAAATTTCGACCAGTCATATCCATAGACGCAGTTACTTTGATCGATCCATCGTTTTGGATCAGATAATCAACTGTATAAGGCACCGCGATTCCTGATAGCTCATATTGAACATTTATAGGCAAACCGGCAGCTGTAGATTCGCCTACAACGACACTCTTAACAGTTCTATCGACGTGGGCAGAGCGCCAGATGGCCAGATTGATCTGCATTTTACTTCCGAAATCATTGTCGGTTGGTGCCCGCCAGAAGTAAGGCTCAGGAAACTGGCGAATGGCCCATTGCCCATTATTCTTCGAAGTATACCGGGTTAGTCTGCCGGTGCGGGTATCAAATTCACCGCTTATATTTCCCGTCGAAAAAGATACTTTATTCCCTTCTTTCGTAACCTGCAGTTTTCCGTCAGACTTCTGTTCGCTGGCAAAATAGTCTCCGGCTTTTTTGAACTGTTCACGAGCAATTTCATGGCCAGCATCAAGCAGCTCTGTGGGAGTTTTTGTGTAAGCGAAAACATTTAAGTAATATTCACTCCCAGGTTGCGACTTAAACATCGGAACCTTTAACTTCACGTCTTTAGTTTGATGCGGAGCAAGGCTTACTGTAAACGGCGCCTCCTTTATCTTTTCGCCGTTACGGTATAATTCCCACTTAAAGTTGTACTTATCAAGATTGGTAAAATCGAACAAATTTTGAACGGAAATTATCCCGTTTGACAAATCCCTGGCTTTAAAAAGAATGTTTTGATAAACTTTTTTCACCTCATACAAGCCGGGATGAGGGATCCGATTTGCTGACACCAGCCCATTTGCACAGAAGTTCTCATCGTTTTGAAGATGATATCCTCCCAGATCGCCTCCATAAGCCCAGTATGTGCGACCATCGGCGGTAGTGGAGCGCATTCCCTGATCTACCCAATCCCATATAAAACCTCCCTGCATATGTTTACTGCTCATAATAATATCCCAGTATTTCTGGAAATTTCCGTTGCTGTTTCCCATTGCATGCGAATATTCGCACATAATATAAGGCCTCTCCTTTTTGGCAGCAGCATATGATTCCATGGAATTTATACCCGGATACATCGGACCAACAATATCTGTATTGGAATTTTCGCCTGCCTGCTCAAACATAATCGGCCTTGGGTCGCGCTGTTTCAGCCATTTGTAAGCATCATAAAACACCGGTCCGTTTCCGCACTCATTTCCCATAGACCAGATAACAACCGATGCATGATTTTTATCACGCTCGAACATCCGCCGGATTCTGTCGGTATGCGCTGGAGCCCATTCTGGCAGATAAGCTGGGTGTTTTGATTTGTCAAAGCCTCCCTGAAACTCCGCTCCCATACCATGAGTTTCGATGTTAGCTTCGTCAACCAAATACAAACCATATTGGTCGCAGAGTTTATACCATAACGGATCATTAGGGTAATGGCTGGTTCTTACCGCATTGAGATTAAACTGTTTCATCAATTGAATATCTTTGATCATCGACTCACGACTCACCACGTGCCCTTCCACATCATCGTGCTCATGGCGATTTGCCCCTTTGAAATAAACCGAAACACCGTTAATCAGAAGCTGAGCATTCTTGATCTCAACTTTACGAAACCCAACTTTTAAGCCAGTATGTCTAACTATAGCTCCCTGCCCGTTCGACATGGAAATTACGCAATCATACAGATAAGGATTTTCGGCACTCCATTTTGATGGATTATTTATCGAGCCTGAAAAGCTAATCGTTTTCATCGTGTCATTCGCAAAAGAGAAATCCTTACTCTGAGAGAACACACTTCTTCCCGCTCTGTCAAACAATTGAACCGTAAGTACACCATTTTTATTAGTATTACCCGCGAACTGCCTCAAATCCACATCAGCCGAAAACAAGCCATTTTTGTATTGCGCATCCAAATCTCCCTTCACAAAGAAATCCCATACAGTTACCTTTGGCATCGCAGTAAGGTATACATCGCGCTCAATACCGCTGAGACGCCAAAAATCCTGATCTTCGAGGTAACTTCCGTCATGCCAGCGGAATACCTGAACCGCTAACTGGTTGCTCCCCTTTTTTAAAAACCTGGTTACATTAAACTCGGCCGGCGACTTTGACACCTTCGTCATCCCAACCTTCTGCCCGTTAACGTACACTTGGGCATATCCGGTAATCGAGCCGAAATGCAGCAATATTTCCTGTCCATCCCATTGCTCTGGAACTGTAAAAGACCTTCTATACGTTCCTACCGGATTGTTTTCACCAATAAAGGGTGGATTTCTGGGATGCGGATAGGTAACGTTGGTATAAATCGGGATGCCGAAGCCTTTACGCTCCCAGTTGGAGGGTACAGGAATGTCGGCCCAATTTTTATCATCAAGATCAGTTCTATAGAAGTCCTTTATCCGATCGGCATATTTGTCTACGTAGACAAATTTCCATTTTCCGTTTAACGATTGATGATAGGGAGATTTTGAATAGTTATCTGCCTTTACATTTGTGGCATCGCTATAAAGCATAAAAGTAGCGTGTGGCTTTTCTTTATTAAAGTCGAGCACAGACGGGTTTTCCCACTCATTGTTTTGGCTTTGTCCAAACACAAATTGGTGAACGGCAAAAAGGAATGCCAGGCAGAGAATCAGTTTGCTAGAAAATATCTTCATTATTCTAAAATATTATGACACGATATTACATAAAACCCATTATAACGACGCCATAGCGACTCGTAAATAAAGGGGTAAAATTCATCTTATTGAGGTGGTAAATGTTCAATACAGGCCCTTTGATAACAATAACCGGCAGCCGACGCTGCAATCGCAAAGCACTCAGACTTATTTGTCAGCTTTTCGATTACGAAAGATGATCATACAATTGCATCCGCTTTATTGACAAGGAATCTATGTTGATACTATTTCCAAGTACCGACAAAAGATAGCACAAGGCAACTACTTCTGTGCCGATGAGGGCCACTTTTTCATTAATCGCTTAGCTTCCTTCCGTGTAATCGGCATTACGGTTCCGTGGCGGGGATGAAAGTCCATTGAAACTTCGTTATCGATAACCTTGAAATTCTCCAGATCGGCACTCCTGGTGAACTGGTACTTACCCTTGGTGTACACATCGTACATCAGGATATATGCATCTTCATTATTTAATTTGAAAACACCGGAGCCCTCTACCGGATCCTTAGTTTGCTGCACATATCTATCCTGCAACACATATCCTTCTGTTAGCTTATCCGAAACGGCGATTTTTATTCCAGAACCAGCGCCTTCTGTTTTAAAAAACAGGTGATACTTCCCATCTTTAAATACAATATCGCCATCAATACAACCACCATTGGTAGGGCTTATAAAAAGCTGTTTGGGACTGGTCTCGATATCTGTAAAATCACTATTCGCGTAAGCATAATAGATCTTATCAGGATCCTTCCCATGTTTCATGGACCAATAAAGCATGTATTTTTTTGCCTCGGGATCGTAAATGGTTTGAGGAGCCCACACACGAAGCAAATTATCGTTTCCAGGGAACTTGTTTTGAATATTTACCACGCTGGAGGTCCAGTTTACCAGGTCTTTTGATTTTAACAACACCATAGCGCGGTTTGAATTCCATCCCTTTGCCGAAACCATATCGGTAACAACCATATAAAAGGTCTTCCCATCAGCTCCGCGCAATATATGCGGATCGCGCACGCCCCCCTCTGAGCTTATTTTGGCAGAACTAAGAATGGGTTGGTTATTATTCAAGGCTTTATAACGATACCCATCGTCACTCAAGGCAAATCTAATTGCTTCGCCATCTTTGCTATTCCCGGTGAAATAAGCAAATAAATAGGCTGTAGTCTTTTTAGCCGGTTTTTGAGCATACACTGCCGTAAAAGATTGCATGACCAACAGCCATACGAAGGCCTGGAAAAGTTTTGGATTCACTCTCATTACTATTTATTGAGAAATCTATACATCTCTGAGGCTGCCAAAAGATACGCGCCTACACCAAAATTTGAAGTGGAATTTTGATTCACCACCTGGCCTGGTATCGCCCTCTCACCTATGGGCTGAACATAGCCAATCTTTCCATCTGGCTGCAAAGCAATTTTTGTTAAGTAACTCCAGCTCTTTACTACCACGGGAAGGTATTCTTTCTTGCTTAAGTAGCCATTATTTATACCCCAAAGCATTCCGTATGTAAAAAACGCGGTTCCGCTGGTTTCGGGTCCGGGTGCATGCAAGGGGTCAAGCATACTGCGTGTCCAATATCCTTCTGGCTGCTGGGATTTCTTTATGGCTTCAGCCATTCCTTTGTATTTCGAAATATACTCTTCCCTGTGTGGATCATTTCGGGGAAGGTCTTTCAGCACTTTTGCTAAACCTGCAAATACCCATCCATCGCCCCTGGCCCAAAAATCTTTTTTGCCGCTGGTGCTTTTGTGTTTAGGATAAACATATTTTGCGTCACGGAAGTACAGTTTCTCCTCCTGATCGTACATAATACTGTTTGCATAAGTAAAATACTCGTGAAGTTTCTCAAGATATTGTTTGTTGCCCGTTACTTTATGAAGTTTGGTCATTACAGGCATAACCATATAGAGTCCGTCTGCCCACCACCAATAATCATTTTTGGGGGTACTCATCTGATATTCCATTACTTCTTTTGCACGTGCAATCTTCTTCTCGTCTTTATCCAGATTATAAAGATCAATATATGTTTGAAAACAAATCTGCCAGTCGCCGAAGAGCACATAATCATCCTTTTCGCCATAAGAATATTTCCACTCGGCTTTATTAGTCGATTTGGCTCCCATCCATTGATTATGTTCGGCCCACTGCTCAGAATAATTGCGGTAAGCTTCATTTTTTGTAATCGCGTAAGCCTCCATATTTCCCGTATGATAGGCCGCAACATCCCAAAAAGCACGCTCCTTGGGGGTGTTTTTAGACTGCCAGTAGCCATTTACTTTTTCTATCATGCTTAATACTTCTGCTTCCGACGTTCCAACCTTTGCTTTTTGAACCTGACATGCGGAGAACAATGCGCCTGTGAAGAGTATTGATAGTAGTTTTAAAAATTTCATTGGTTATTTGATTAAAAATCTGGTTTCCATTGCAGCACACGCACCATTTGAGCTGGAATATCGGCTTTGCCTTCTCCATCTACCTGTTGCACGTTCTGAATAAACAAATTGAGTATTCTCTTCTTATTCCATAATTCGGTATCGAAAGTGGGCTCCCAGGATCCTAAGGAAGATTCTGTTAGATCGAACACATTCCATTTGTTCTTTTGAAAATTCTTTATCTTCACAACAGAGGCTTTCCCTCCACGCTCTTCATCTCTAAAGAGCAATAATCCTGTTGGACGGGATTTTTTGTTGTTAATCATAATTTGTGGCCGGGATATGGGAATCCGTTTGGTTCCGCCTCCGCTTAACGAAAAAGCAGTTTTTCTGAAATCCAGGTTTAATACATTCCAGCCTTGCTTACCGTAGTAAACTATGTGATATTGCGGGATCTTAGAGTTCGCCTCCCGCCAGTATGTGGCGATAAAAGGGTTTCCTTTCTTATCGGCAGACATAGAAGTTTGATTAATCAGCTCGCTGTTCTGAGGGATCTTAAAGGCATATTCCGCAGTCGCTTGCGTTATGGGTAGCGCATACTTTTCTCCGTTCGATTTTTGCCAGGTAAGCCCCCCATCTCTGGAGCAGGCATACCCTAAATCATGATTACTCGCCACATTAGGACTTTCGCGCCATACCCAGGAAACATGAATAGTACCTTTATGATCTACAAAAGCCTGCCAGTAGGCATTTCTTGCCCGTTCTCCACTAATCAGATTGTTATGAAGGCGCGCCCATGTTTTGTTTCTATAGTTGTACTTGTTCGCAACCAGATTACCCTGACCAGATGAACCGCTGCGATACAAAAACAATAAGTTACCATCCTGCATAACATAAAACTCGGGATATGTAACATTCGATTCATCATCGCCAGTCATGGCAAGCTTTTCCGTTAAATCCAGAGACCCGGGACTAAGACTTTTCGCATATCGTAAAGGGTGTCCGTGATGGTCCCATGAAACGTGAAGATACCCGTCGCCGTCGGCAATGATACTGATGGAGTTATGCGCGTCATTTGTATTTCCCTGAAAAGGCGTTTGTTTCAGAATCCAGTCAGACTGTCCTACCTTCCGCTTGCCCAGCACCATGTACCTGGCTTGGTTGTAGTAGGCAATGAACTGTGTATCCCGATAAGTGACAAGCGAGTTCTTTCTAAAAATGATGGCATTTACCGAGTTATTTGCCCAACCTTCACCTACATCTGTAATACTAATCTCAGGTTGAATCTGAGCAACAGAAACACTGGCGATAAATAGAAATAATATACTCAATCTTTGGATCATAATTAATTTACCTGGTGCAGACCGATTGATGGCCTGGCATTTTGCTTTACGGTATTTCCAAAAAAATCTTTTACCGGATCCTTTGTCATTATTTTACCCTTTGCTATTGCGGGCGAACGGCTTGATACCCGAAAATTTTGCCCGCTATAAAAACCTGGCCTGCCAGGCGCTTCTTTTATCATAAAAGCGGGGTCCGAAACTATAGCGAACGGGTCTTTAGGTCTATCTATGTGCGTACCGTAATAGATATTATTCTCAAATATAATACGATTACCCTTATTTAGCCTATACTTTACCTTGCCTTTGGCATAAAAAATATTATTTGCGAATACTGTACTGTCGGCAAAGCCTGCCCAGTCTGATATTTCCAGTAAGGCACTATCCACACCGGCCGGCTTGCTGGTAATATATAGTACATTATTGTAAATCATAGTATTCTTCACCGGACCGGCAATATGGATAACCGGAGAGAACCCGGCGTGCTTCCCGGTGTTTCGCAGGCCATCGTTTACACTGAGATTATACCTGATGATGGTACCGGTGTTGCCGGCGCTCCACCGTTTGTCGGCTGCCCCGTCATCGCAGATCAAAACAAATCCGCCCTCATTATCGTGACTATAGTTATATTGGATAACGGTATTCCTGCAATTCCAGTCAGAATCAAAGCCCTGAGCATCCCAGGGGGCCTTATGGTCGCTTACCTCGTTATATTGAATGATAGTATTATCTGAACTCCATGGCCATATGCCGGCTGCTGCTTCACCATCTGGCAGAAGCCGGGGGCAGTCGCGCATTACGTTATGTTCAATCAAAGCGCCATCACATCCTATCGGGACGATTCCATCTCCGGGAACACCTTCAAGCAGATTCTTCTTAATCACCACATTCAGGTTAGGTAGCCACGCGGTTCGCTCCCAGTTGCCGTTAATCAGAATTCCGTTTCTTGCAGTACGGCTTAAAGTGCAACTTTCCACCGTAAGACCGTTAAAATTAGACCTGATGCTGTCTCCCGAATTGGAAAAAACTATACCTGCGCCTCCGCCTTCCTTTTTAATCAGGCTCCCGTTTACATCGTGTACATCGAGGTTTTTTAAAACGATATCCCGGGCAGTACCGAAATCCTTAAGCTCGACATGTACCCCATAACGCTTCGGGCTGCGCCCGGCACCCTGATTAGACACTGCAAGATTCTGTATCTCCCAATATTCTGCGTTGTATAAATGCACGGTAGCTGCAACTCTTCCATTTCCCTGCAGGCGCGGCTTATATCCTTCTCCATAACTATCGGCCTTTATAGGACTACCTTTAGCACCAGAGCCCGAAGGCTTAAACTGCCCTTCATAAATCCTTCCCGCTCTAAAAAGGACTTTGTCCCCGGGCTTAAATTTGTGGCTGTTAACCCGCGACAGTGATTTCCAGGCTTGCTCAGCAGATGTGCCGGTGTTTGTATCCTGGCCTTCGATAGCATCGACATAATATATATTAGTTTGCAACGGGGAAAGCTTTCCGGCAAAACACATAGATGACACCAGGAGTAATAGATGGATAAGTTTCAATACATTAAATTTAAAGATGAAAATGGCAGCCGGTTGGGAGCCGGCATACCGTTATAACCAATTTTTATATAGGGGAGAGTCTTAGTAATAGCAGATCTTAACCGCAGCGGGCGTATTTTAAAACGGAAGACACATTTTTGCACGGACAATACTCTGCTCATAAGAAAAAGGCATTTACGCTTTTGCTTTGTCATCAAACCATTATTGAGTTTTATCGCATTGTCATGAACGCAGATATTCGCGCCGCATTCAAATATTGAATAAATCCTGCTGGCCTTTGAGGGGTAAAATGAGAAAATGAAAGGGGGGTTCTGATCAAAATTTGAGATTATCAGTACTTCTGAACTCTAAAACACTAAAACGGCTAAAAAACCTGGCCTGGTAATTCTAACTTTTCGTAATTTTTGGATTGAGCTTATACGACTGGCTAAACGGTTTGCGATACGATTTTATATACTCGGAAGGCTTCATTCCGAACAACTTGCTAAACTGCTCCCGAAAATACTTTATGTCGTTAAAGCCCGACTGAAACGCACCTTCGTTTACGTTGCAATCAGAGTTGATAAATAACTCAGCCGCCTTTCTCAAGCGTATAAATCGAATAAATTCGTTTATCGACTTGCCGGAAATAGATTTTACTTTCTTATACAGCGCAGAGTGGCTGATCCCGATTTCATCAGCAAGCGTTTTGATATTAAAATCGGGGTTATCAAGGTGCTTTTCAGTTATTGTAATACACTTTTGAAGAAAGTCTTTAAACTCGGGAGAAACTTTGGAATCGTCGGACTTGAATGTGATATGATTATAAAAAAACCTTTGAAGATTCGTTCTGCTCTTCAGCAGATTGATAACCCGGGCAATAAGAATATCTTTATCGAAGGGCTTTGTAATATAGTCGTCAGCGCCGCCTTCAACCCCTTTCAATTTAATTTCGGCCGAAGAGCTAGAAGTTAATAGAATTACAGGAATGTGGCTTAAAGCCGGATCTTCTTTTATCTTCAAACACAATTCTACCCCACTCATTTCACCCATCACCACATCGGTAATAACGATATCCGGTATATGCTTTTGGGTTAATAAATATCCTTGCTCACCAGAGCCAGCCTCAATAATTGTATAGCTCGACTGAAAAATCCTCTTTATATAGTTCCTTATATCCTCATTATCATCAATAATAAGCATAGTTGCCTTTTCAGATACGAGCTCGATGTCTGCTTTTCCGTCCGAAAGCGCCTCTGGCATCTCTGGCAAAACATTTCCAACCAATTCATCAAGGAAAACCGGCATTTCGCCCAGACTTTCTGATACCAATTTCGAGTCAAAATGGTCTTTTCCCTTAAGCAACTCGACTTTAAAGATTGTGCCTCTACCCTTTTCGCTTAAATACGAAACCTTTCCGGAGTGATTTTCGACAAACTTTTTAACTAGATATAAGCCGATTCCAAACCCTGTTTTATTGTTACTTTCCTTATCACTTACCTGATAAAACTTATCGAATAACTTTTCGCCGACTTCGTCTGATATCCCTGGGCCAGTATCTGCTATGATGAGCTGCACTTCAGAATCCGAGTCTGACAGGCTGAAACTTATTTTCCCGCCAAGGGGTGTAAATTTGAAAGCGTTTGAGATCAGGTTAAACAAAGCGATTTCAATTTTTTCTTTGTCGGCATAAATCTCAATTTCCTTCGCATCGCAAATAAACTCGAAATCCAGGTTCTTAGACTTTGCCTGCTGTATGAAGCACAGGTATACCTCCTTACAAAAAACCACCAAATTAAACTTAGTTACCTTTAATTCATCAGCGTCAGATTTTCGGAAATGAAGCAACTGATCAACCAAACTAAGTAACCGGCGGGCATTTCTATAAACGACTGTTAATTCTTTTGAATCGACCTGTGCGTTACGGCTGTTCAAAAACTCTTGAATAGGGCTTATGATCAAGGTGAGCGGGGTTCTGAATTCGTGCGATATATTCGTAAAGAACGAAAGCTTCTTCTCATTTAATTCCTTTTCCTGCTCGACCTTTAAATTAGCGAGTTCAATCTGGTATCTTAAATAGTTCTGGCGCTTATGATAAAGTGTATACAGATAAAGTGCTGATAAAGCGCTGATCCCGTATAAACAATATGCCCACCACGATCGCCACCATGGAGGCAGAACTTTTACCACTAAAACTCTTTCATTATTTAACCAGACACCTTCTGCATTAGTAGATTTTATACGAAGGCGATAATTTCCTTCACGCAGCTTCGAATAGTTGACAGTCCTGGTTTTACCTGCATGATTCCAGTTATTATCCCAGCCCTCTAAATAATATGAATAAAAGATCTTATTGGGTGATGAGTATTCCAACGCTGCAAAATCGACCGACAAGACTGCCTTATCGTATGGCAGGGTTATTTCATCAACCTCGTAGATGTTTTTTAACTCGTGGGCGGAACCTTCCTGACCATAAGGAATATTGTTAGTTCGCAAGCCTGTTATTATGAGCTTTGGAGAGTTGCTGAGGCTTTTTATCTCTTGAGGGAAGAAAATATTGAATCCTTTTATCCCTCCAAAAATCAGTTCCCCCGATCTTAATTTTAATGCGGCATTGTAGTTGAACTGGTTGCTCTGCAAACCGTCTGACTCATAAAAATTTTTAAACCGTTTGGTTGTTGGATTAAAACGCGATAATCCGTTGAAGGTACTAAGCCACAAGTTGCCGGCATTATCTTCCAAAATATTCAGGATAGCGTTGTTTGGCAGGCCCTCATCCTCTGTATACGTTTCGTACTTACCAGTCTTTCGGTCAAATAACAAAAGCCCCGCTCCCTCGGTACCCACCCAGAATCTGCCTTTTTTATCTTCGTAAATGGCCCGTACCACCCGGCCGAATAGGTATCGTTTGTGCTTTTTTGTAAACCGGTCTATTTTAACTAATTCAGTGAAGTTGCCACCCCAAAGATTTCCGTCATTATCCTCAAAAAACGAAAGTATGTCGCCCAGGCTGGCATCAAATAATTCAAACCTATTGGAATTTTTGTTTAACTGATATACCCCGCCGCCGGTGCAGGTACCCACCCACAAGGTCTTTTTCCTATCCTCATAAATCCCCCAGGCGTTCTGGTCAGTGTTTTTTGTTACTGGGTTATAGCAGCTGTAAGGTATAAACGAACCTGACGAAGCATTAAATTTATTAATACCACCTCCGTAGGTAGCGACCCAAATTTCATTAGCAGAATCGCTTACAATACCTGCGACATTGTTATTGCTCAGGGATTTCGGATCGGCAAGCCGGTGACGATAATTGGTAAACAGATTATTTTTTCTATCCCAATAACTTATGCCCTCTCCATCGGTACCAATCCAGACATTAGATTTTTTGTCTTCACAAAAAGAAAGGATAAAATTACTGAGGACGGAATTTTTTGACAAAGGATTATGGGCGATGGTTTTAAAACGGTTTTTCCGGCTGTCAAGAACATTAATACCGCCCCGTAATGTACCAATCCATTTCCGGTCTTCCTTATCCTCAAAAACCGCATTAACCGCCCCACTAGTCAACATACCTTTATCTTTTCCGGGTAATAAATAACGCAGTTTCCTCGACTTTAGATCAAGGATAGTTACCCCTCCGCCGTCGGTACTTATCCATAACTGGCCGCTTCTGTCTAACAGCAGTCCATGAATGTTATTAGCCGACAAAAAACCTTCTTCCTCGTGATGGGAGATAATCTTCCTGGATTTTATATGGTATTCATGAACTCCATACTCGTTTCCAATCCATACATTACCTGCGCCATCAGGTTGGATACATTTTGCTACCTGAATGACCGAATTTATAATTTTTATAGACTTGTTCTTCTGATCATAAAGCGCTAATCCATATCCCTGGATAAAAAGCCAAACACGATTATTGTTATCAACCTTAACCGATTGAACATGGTAGTTCCCATTATGCCCGTCTACGTGAAACGGAATTTGATGCCCCGCTTTGCTACCTTTCTCCAGAATGATTAATCCCCTTCCTGCGGTGGCTATAAATACATTTCCGGATTTGTCGCTATCGAAGCCGTTGGTTGCATAACTAAGCTGCTCTACCTTCTCTTCCTTGAATGGGCGATATTGAACCAGCGAAAACTTACCCGTAACTATATTGAAAATATTTGCCCCCTGCTTCGTGCCCACCAAAATGTTATGCCGATAATCCTCGTGTATTGCAACCACCCAGTTATTTACCAGCGAGTTTGGATCATTCAGTCGATTTCGGTAGGTTTTAAAGGTATAGCCGTCGAAAAAGTTCAGGCCATCGTAGGTACCAAACCACATAAAGCCGTACTTATCCTGATAAATACAGTTAACCGCGTTATTTGAAAGTCCGTGCTCTATACCTAAATAATCCAGCTGTGGATTATCAGAGGCTTTCGATGGCTGCAGGAAAAGCAGACAGGCACTTAAGAAAAGCAGATATCGCATTGGAAAATAATGGTTAAAGCACAACAGGTTCGATAACTAAGATAGATAATTTGATACAATGTTTAGTATCCAATAATTATCAGCAAATCACGGATACAGAAACCATTCACTTTATCATTTTTCGTTAAATACCATCACAAACCCGCCGGCAGGCTTAACCCTTAGGCTAGTTTTCCTTGAAGCAGCTATCGGTCTTTGCTCAAAGGAAAATGGCGCATCACCGTCAGTGATTATCGTACCCCTATATTTTTTTAAAAATGACAGATCCAGGTCCATGCGACTTTCTGACGCCTGGCCGTTTATACCAGCCACATACCATTTGCTGCCGGAGCGACGGGCAATAACTACCGACTTTCCGGGGAAACCCTCTATGAACTTGACTTCATCCCAATAGGCGGGCAAATTGCGTAAATGATCTTTAACATACTCTGGAACCTGCTTCATGCCTTCCGGCGTTTCCGCCAAATGCTGAACTCCCGAAAGGAAAAGTATCGGAAGCGCCAGCTCAAAGCCATTACTTGTTTTGCGTTTTATATTCGGAATCTCATGTAACACCATTGGTGTATAATCCATTGGGTCGAAGGCATTACGGGTAAACGGGAGAATGGTGCAATGACCAGGTTGTACATCCTGATTTGCCTGCTCGAAAGTTGCAAACTCAAAGCCTTTGATTGCTTCCATCGATACAAGGTTAGGGTAAGTGCGTTGTAATCCACGGGGCAAGGTTGAGCCGTGACAGTTCACCAGCAGATTATGAGCAGCCGCATCCTTTAAAATGTCAATGTAATAGTTCATCATCGACTGGCCGTCGCCGCCGAAGAAGTCTACCTTGATACCTTTAATACCTATGTCCTGTATGCGTTTAAACTCCCTAACACGTTGTTCATGCGTTAAAAGGGCGCTTTTTGGATGGTAAGGCGTACTATTCCAGCTTCCGGCCGAATTGTACCATAATATCAGGCCAACGTTTTTTGTTTTTGCATAGTCAGCAAGCTCTTTAATTTTGTCGTATCCGATACGCGTGTCCCAGTTTACATCAATCAAACAATACTCCCAGCGCATGTCTGCTGCATAATCGATAAATCGCTTTTGGACATCGTAAAGAATCGAGTTATCTTTCAGAATCGCCCAACTCCAGGAAGATTTGCCCGGCTTAATTACAGCAGCATCCAGCTTTACCGCAGCAGGCGCAGCTAAATCGGTTCCCAACGTAGACTCAGTAATGGCTTTCAGAGAGCCTACTGTAATTATTCGCCACGGAGAATACCATGGTGATTTCGATTCCGGGTTTAATGCTCCTCCAGGAAAAACTTCTTCCGGCTGAGGGAATCCAACCTTATATTCACCGCCAGGCGATTCGGCTTTGAGCCGGGTTCCGCAATAGTCGCCATTAGGGAAGGTTTCTGTGATCAACACCCAATTCTTTCCTGTCTTGAACAAGGCCGGGTAAACCCAACCTGCTTTAATAGGCGAAGGTGTTCCTACCGGGATATTTTGCTGATAATATTCTTCATAAGATGGGTGCACTTTTTCCCATCCGGTCTTAGCATCAGACATTGGTTGCAACCAGGCAGTGGCATCCGCTTTGAAATTAAACGATGTCAATTCTTCACTAATCTTTTTTATCTCGCCAGAACTTTCCGGAAAAAAATAACGGAATGCTACACCGTCGTTTGACACTTGAAATATGATGTCAAGAAGCTGGCCTTTCTGGCTTCTTAACCTAAATACCTGCTTATTAGCATGATATTCATTCAAACGGGATTTACTCGTTAAAAGCTCATACCGCTCAGAAACAGGGTAAACCGGAGAAGCAGAAACAAATGAAAGGTTTGCGCTAAAATTTTCGTCGTTTCGAACCAAGCCAAGTTTTGATTCTTCTAATACAGTAACTTTCTTATTGTGGATGGAATAAACAGCATTGCCAGCGGGGCCCAGCCAAATCTTAACTGATAAGTTTTTATCCGGACTTTTTACCACATGCTGCGCTATTACAGAGGAAGTAAATACCGCAATAATAGAAATACAAAGAAGAGAAAAGGTCTTTTTCATGGTTGTAACATAACAAAGGCTTTTCAATGCATACCGCGTATGATTGAAAAGCCTTTTCCTGATTAATTTTTATTATTGTTGAGCCGCGGTGAACTTGTAAATAGTACTGGTTTTATAAGTTTCTCCTGGCTTTAAAGTCGTAGTTGGAAAAGATGGCTTGTTAGGTGAATCAGGGAAATGCTGAGTTTCTAAACAAAAGCCTGTACGGAACGGATAGGCTTTTCCTGCTTTTCCGTCATTCTCTTTACCTTCCATAAAGTTACCACCATAGAATTGGATACCCGGCTCGGTGGTTAAAACTTCCATGCTGATACCTGTTTTCGGCCCGGTAATTAAGGCGGCCTGTTTCATTGTGGTATCTCCGTTTGTCAACACAAAGTTGTGATCGTATCCTTTACCCAGTTTTAACTGTGCATCATCTGCATCAACTCTCTCACCAACTGCGGTTGGCTTGGTAAAGTCGAAAGGCGTGCCTGCCACATCCTTCAATTCGCCTGTTGGGATTAAAGCTGCATCAACAGGTGTGAACTTTGTAGCGTTTATCTTTAAAATGTGGTCGTTAATATCTCCATTACCTTCACCATTAAGGTTAAAATAAGTATGGTTGGTAAGGTTTACTACAGTTGCCTTATCAGTAGTTGCCGTGTAATCTATTTTGATAGCATTATCATCAGTTAGCGTGTAAACAACCTTACAGGTCAAATTACCAGGGAAACCTTCTTCTCCATCTTTAGAAACGTAAGAAAGTTCCAGCGTGTAATCATTCACCTGATTAGCATCCCAAACTCTTGCGTGGAAACCGGTCGGGCCGCCATGTAAAGAGGCAGGGCCGTTGTTGGCCGCCAGTTTATATGTTTTTCCGTCCAGCTGAAACTGAGCATTTCCGATCCGGTTGCCGTAGCGGCCAATAATGGCTCCAAAATAAGGCTCATTTGCTTTCTGATAACCCGAAAGCTTTTCATACCCTAAAGCCACATCCGTCATTTTTCCATCCTTATCAGGAACGATAATGCTTACAACCCGGCCGCCAAAATTGGTGATCGCAACCTGCATGTTATTAGCGTTTTTCAATACATATAGATCTGTTGCTTTTCCCTCAACAGTATCCTGATAATTTGCTTTACTGGGTATCATATTTGAAGTTGAATCTGTACTTGTTGAATCTGAATTGCCGGTTTGCTGTTGCGACGAATCACAGGCCGACAAAGACAAAATGCCTGCGGCTAAAAATAGCACTAAGTTGGTTTTCATTTTAGTTTATTTTGGGTTTTGGAGATAAAGCTCTAAAGTAAATGATTATTTATAAAATTGTCAACATTACAATTATTTATTTTAATCCGGACACTACTTCAGCAGGCGCACGTAGTAAACGCCCCCAGCAATAGAACCAGGATGAGCGACAAATTTTACTTTCAGGGGCTTACCCGAAAATTTATTCACCAGTTCCTGCGGCAATGTATAGTCAACGTCAATAAATTTATCTCCACCTGCCCCATCTAACTTCACAGTTTGAAGAAGAAAATCGTTCATATAAATATCAAAATTTCTACCATTATCACCTCCGTAGTACGTTATACGAAGTTTTCGTGCAGCTTTATCAGGATTTTTAAGATCATAACTGAACCAACCTTGCGCATGGCGCCAGTGCCGATCTTTAAATACACCATTTTCGGATTTTTCGCTTTGGAAGTTGTGGTCAGATTCAGGTTGTTGTTCTCCCGGCGCAACCTGGTCGATGGTAGCAGCTTCAAGTGAAAGCTTCATAGTTTCTTGCTGACGCAATAATTCTTGAGATGCTTTTATCTTCTCGGCTGTATTTACCGGCCAGTATAGCATATAACGTGCATCGTGTACCTGGAAAAACGGGACCAGTTCGAGGTTTTTATACTTCTCCTGGTAAATTAAGTTCGAAGCCCTGAATGCTAGCGGTTTACCCGGCACGCGTTCCAGTGAAGGCTTAAATTTATTTTGAGCAGATAAAATAGTTGGTGCATCCTCCAACGAATACAGAGGTCCATTGGCAATATGGCCCATACGAGTGCCATCTGCAATCAGGCCGGGCATATTGGCGTCTCCCGTTACTGCGGCTAAAACAACCGGCCCGTGCACGAACGACACCCAGGGGGAGTTGTCCGGTAAAGGCTCAGCCTTTGTCTCCATTGGCAATGTTACCGATACTACATCTCCATTCTTCCAGCTCCTCTTGATCGCAATATAGCCCGATTCATCCCTTTGGTATGTCACCGGCTTATTGTTGATGCGTAGTTTCATCCCCCCGTTTTTAACCCAGGATGGGTACCGCAGGTTAAGCGCAAATGTTTTAGTACCCTTTAGCTGTACCTTGATTTCGGAGGTTTCCTTAAACGGAAATTCTGTTTTCTGAATTAATTTGATGCCCCTTTCCTTCCAGTTGAGTTCGGATGCCATATATAGATTTACAAAGAGATCCTTATCGGTATGAGCATAGATCAGCTCGCCATATTTTCCATGATTCTCCAGGCCTGATCCCACGCAGCACCAAAAACTGTCGTCGACTTTTGAATAAACCCGGTAATGCTGGGGACGAATAGGTGTAAAATAAACAAAGCCTCCTTTTTCAGGATGTTGAGATGAAAGGATATGATTATACATGGCCCGCTCGTAATAGTCGAGGTATTTCGCCTGAGGATTCGAAAGGAATAAACGCTTGCTTAGCTTCAACATATTGTAGGTATTGCAGGTTTCCGGCCCTTCCTTCGACTCAAGCATCGGCATAAAATTATTCACCGGATTGAAATGCTCGCGTACGCTGTTTCCACCGATAGATATTGTTCGGTTTTGCACAACGGTCTCCCAGAAAAAGTTTGCGGCGTTGGCCCATTCTTTATCACCTTCTAACTCTGCAACTCGCATAAATCCAATTACTTTTGGGATCTGTGTATTGGCATGGAGTCCCGTTAAGGCATCTTTATTTTGAAGCAAGGGCTGCAGAATAGTTTGATGCGAAAATTTACGGGCAAGTTCAAGGTATTTTTTATCGCCCGTGATGAGTGCGACATCGGCAAACACTTCATTCATGCCGCCATGTTCGCTGCGAAGCATCGTTTGGATCTGTTCATCGGAAAGTTTTGATGTAAGATTTAAACACCAGTCGGACAGGTTTATTAAGACCGTCTTCGCCTTTTGATTACCTGTTAAAAGATATGCATCTGCCAGGCCTGCATATAGCTTATGTATGTTGTACCAAGGCACCCATTTTTTATTGAGTGCAAAACTCTCGGCATTGATTTTACCGTTTGCAATATCTTCCCAAAGCGCCTTACTTCCGGGGATGCCACCAACATAACCATTTCCGCTCTTTTTCTGACAAGTCTCAAGCCAGTCGATCATATAGTTAAGACGTTTTTGCATCTCGCCGTCGCCGGTTGCCGCATACATCAGCGAAAGTGCAGAAAGATAATGTCCGCCAATATGCCCGTCTAAGCCCGTATTTTCCCAGTTTCCATAAAGCTTCGCTCTTGGTTCGATACCGGCTTCTCTTAAAAAAGGAGCGAGCAGGCGGTCGGGTTCAAGGGCCAGGATATATTTCAAATCGGTTTGCTGGGCATTTTTAAACGGACCGTCGCCAATTTTCACCTGCGAGAGAGGAAAACTCTGCAAAGTATTTTTCTGGCTATATCCAGCGAGATATAATAGAGTTAATAAACAACAAAATATTAGCCTTTTCATCGGGATTAGTTGGAGCGCTGAAATTACAGGAATTATTTTAAAAACGTTTTGCCGTAAAAGATAATGCTGTTAACGAAACTCCTTAAGAATCCGAAGTGTAGTGCCGGTATCTTCCATTTCGAACAAACGAGGTTGCGCCTGGGGCCCGTTTGGCGAATGAAATATCATCATCAGTTTATTATCCTTTAATGTTTTGAACAACATGGCGTGTCCACCGTCTTTGGTGTATAGCGCCTTCGGATCGTGCGTCCAGGGCCCTGCAAGTCGTCCAGACTCGGAGATGGCGTTTCCTACCGAATACCCTCCGGAAGTAAAGCTCGACCAAATCATAAAAAGCTTTCCTGATTTACTTTTATAGAAATAAGGTGCGTCTGTAACGTAACAACCTTCTTCTTTAGACGCCACCTCTACCCAGGGAGCGGAATTAGCCCGAAAGAGCAATTTCGGCAGTCCGATAGTATCCGACAGATCATCCTTCAATGCAATTGTCTCTATTGTGCCGTTCGAAATCTGTACCCATTCATGAGCATACACCACATACGGCTTTTCGTCTTCCACATACAAAGTGGCGTCCAGCGTCATCATGCCCTTTGGTGTTATTCCTTTATCGTTAAACGGTTTAAAGGGCCCTTCCGGACTATCTCCAACCAATATCTGTGAGGCGCGAACAACTCTGGGCCGCCAGTTAAGCCATTGTTCAGGCAATAGCTGATCGGTACTAAAGGTTAGGAAGAGGTAGTATTTGCCCCGATAATGCTGAAGCTCTGGTGCCCATATCGAATTTATAGCGGTATCGCCCCAAAACTTTTCCGGCGTTTTAAATATCGTTTTCGGACCATGCCAGTTTCTTAGATCCTTGCTTGTATACTGCACTACACTGGCGCGCCTTCCGGGACCGGTCATATAATATGTGCCTGTTGTTTCGTCAGTCAGGATACAAGCGTCCCGAAGCATAATTTCGCTCAAATGCAAGTTGCGGGGCGGCGGCTGTGATTGACTTAGCTGGCCCGTGGCAGTTTGTGCGAACAAGCCCGGCATTCCGCCAGAGAGAATTATTAACAAGCCGGCAACAATATTCTTCATGTATCTTTTATTTAAACGTACTGAACAATGAATAGCTTCAATTCCGCGCCACTACGAATGGCCAGCCTTTAGTATCCCATTCTAATGTTTCTATCCGTAATTTCGACCTGCCGGCATCGGCGGCATCGTATCCATGGAAAATCAGATAATCTTTGCCATCAAAATTATAAACGGAATTATGCCCCACTCCATACCAGTTTTTATCACCTTCCATTAGTAGTGTACCGCCGGCATGTGCCATTGAAACACCGTGTTTGTCGAGATAAGGCCCGGTTACTTTTTTGGACCTGCCAACAATCATCTTATAAGTACGTTTCGGGCCTTTACAACAATAATCTGTAGAGGCAAACAAATAATAGTATTTCCCCTTTTTGAAAATAAACGGGGCTTCGATTGCATTTCCTCCCGCATCTTTTGGATTGTCGTCTATCGAAGGGGGATTTTCTGTACCAGGCTTTAGCTTACGACTTGCGATCGTTTGCAAATTATTTGGATTCTCAGCTATGTTCATCCTATCCTGTGTCAATTTAACTAGCTTCAAACCGTCCCAGAACGATCCAAAACTCATATAAGGTGTTCCTTTTTTGTCTACGATAATATTGGGGTCAATGGCGTTCCAGTTAGTTTTACCCGGAAATGATTGAATTACCTTACCGTGGTCTACCCATTTATAATCTGCGCCCAATGGGTCGAGGGTAGTATTTGTAGCCAGACCAATAGCAGACGTATTTTTTCCGAACGCGGATACAGAATAATAGAGATAATATTTGCCATTATAAAAGCTAATATCCGGCGCCCAAATATGCCCTTTAAAAGTTGGGATAGCCTCGACGGCCCATTTGGGAGCTTCGGAGAAGACCGGCTTTTCCCGTTTCCAGTTCGTTAAATCTTTTGACGACCAGATCGATATTCCCTGCCCGGTGCAGAAAAGATAATAGGTATCTCCCTGTTTTGCCATAACAGGATCGTGAACTGAAATATTTGTACGTAATTCCTGGCCATACAGAAGACTGTGAAAGAACAGAAAAACCAGAATAAGTCTTTTCATTTTAGATCATTTTAATACGTATAACATTGAAAGAATATGGCGCAAGCCGAACTTCAACCTTCTTATTCTTTACAGATACAGGTGTTTGTTTCGGGCTTATTTCTGCAGGTTTATCCAGAGAGTTTACAGCTTCCAAATCTCCCGATGCAACGCTGGTTACAGTGCCCTTAGATCCAAACCTTATTCCCTCAGCTTCAAAATCAGCGTTTCGCGATTTATCAGAGTTATTTACCACCTTAATAATAAGCTCTTTTGTGTTTTTATCAACGGTAGCCGATGCATAATACCCATCCTGTCCGCTAACGGTTTTATTGTCAAGAAGTATCGGAACTACATTGGTGCCCTTATTAGTAGAATATAGTTTTTGCACGTGATAATTCGGTGTACCATACGAGCGCAGATTATCTACCCAGATCATATCCGGAGTCCACTGCCAGCCGTCTACATGAGCAAATAAAGGTGCGTACGATGCCATCACCACCACATCTGCATTACGCTCAAGACCAGTTAAGAACGCTGCTTCTGCAATTGCTGTCTGCCAGTTGTTTTTATTGTTCACACTAACAGTTTTATCACTTTGGGCGGCATATTCGCCTGCAAAAACTTTAGAGCCGGTTCGGGGATAATTGTCGTAGCGGGCAGCATTCTCAAGGAACCATTCAGGCCTGCGATAAAAATGCTCATCAATAACTTCAACCTTCATTTTGCGCAACTCTGCGTTCAAATAATCGAAGCGATCGCCGCTTGGGTCGGTTCCCGAGCTGGCTATGATCTCAATATTTGGATATTTAGCTTTAATTGCCTTTTGGAAAACCTGAAGGCGCTCAACATATTGCGGGCCCCAGTTCTCGTTACCTACGCCGAGCATTTTTAAGTTGAAAGATTTAGGATGTCCCATTTCAGCACGAACCTTCCCCCATTTTGAATTTGCATCACCATTTGCGAATTCAATAAGGTCGAGAGCGTCCTGAATATAAGGCTCTAACTGGTCAAGAGGAACTACCTCGGCGGTATTAAACTGACAGGCCATACCGCAATTCAGAATAGGAAGAGGCTCCGCACCAATATCTTCAGCTATCTGGAAGTACTCGAAAAAGCCGAGTCCAAAGGTTTGAAAATAATCTGGCGTTGGTCGGTGTGCAAATTCAGAGTTCCAACGGTTAACAATAAGTTCTCTTTCCTCAACCGGACCAATGGTCTTTTTCCACTGATAACGCAGAGAAAGATCGTGTCCCTCAACAATACAGCCTCCCGGGAATCGGATAAAGCCCGGTTTCATATCTGCCAGCAACTGAATCATATCGGCTCTCATTCCACCCGGGCGTCCTTTCCAGGTATCTGATGGAAATAAGGAAATCATATCTAAATCAACTACCCCACTGCCTTCAAACCAGATATTAAGTTTGGCTTTAGGCTCGGTAGCTGTTGCGTTAAAACTAACCGACTGTTTTTTCCATTCGTCACCGGCGCCGGAGGGGCTTATCTCTCCTCTTCCAATCACTTCATTTTTTGAATTTATGAGCTCCAAATGCATTTTTACACCCGGATTGGCCTGGCGGTACATCACAGAAAAGTCGTATCGTAACCCGCTTTTTATCCCCATCCCACGGAAACCTTCATTGGCAATTCCCATGTCGCCTTTTCTCTTATTATTGACTTTAGCCCGCAAGAATCGGGGATTGGCACTGTTTGTTGCTTCGCGGTTCAGAACTAACAGGTCACCTTCTTCTTTCTTTCCAAGCACCGTCCATCCCATTAAGGGTTTATAGAATTCGAAGGATCGGTTTTTTATTAATTCGGCATAAATTCCGCCGTCGGCTCCCATGTTGATGTCTTCGAAGAAGACGCCCCACATGTTGGGCGATACGGTGGCGGTGTGTTGGTTGGGTTTGATTTTGAAAGTTTGAGAAAATACGATCGACTGAATGGAAATCAGAAAAACCGGTATAGCAAAAAGAAGCTTAAATATTTTTTTCATAATATATGAAGAGGTATAATTGACAGTTTCAAATGATAATAATTGGAAGTAGAATTCTAAAGATATTAAATTAACAATTGTCAAAAGAACATTTATTAAAAACCTTTATAAAGAATAAACCTGCTATAAGCGATACAGCAGGTTTTATAGAACAGCAGGGATTTACTTTTTTTTCATCCAGATCGAAAGGCCGCCACCGTTTAATCCGGTCATGACCAAAGTTGACGTTTTTTTCTTTTCCCAGTCGCGTTCCCTTGACACATGCAACTTATCAATAAATAAGCCGCCAGCCCAACGAAGTTCAAGCCATGGTGCATTGTATGCCCAGGTGTTATTAGGATCTCCGTTAATTTTTCCGTCAGCATTTAATGTAGTATTAAAGGCAACGTTATATTGAGGATCGGTCTGCTCTTTATCAAAGCCTGGCACCGTTGCATATCCCTGAACTATTTGTTCATAATCGCCAGCTATCTCGCTCTGTGCTACAGCAGTGTTTGGAACGTTCGCATGCCTTTGCGGCGACACAATTGGCCAGCCCTCCGGTGTCCAGAAAATTTTCCGAACATGCATCACCATAAATGCCCGGTCAACACCCGGCCTACCCTGATGCGCCATGTAGTACTGCCCGTTATCCTGGAACACAGAAACGTGCGATACACCAGCCCAGCCTCCGTGATCCATAAATTTATACGGAGCGAGAATCATCGGGCCGTTGTCGAATGTATTATCGACGTTCACACCGTTCCAATCAAGAAACGGACCGTTTGGATTGGCCGACCGGAAAACCCTTACATTATACTTTGTAGAAAGCCAATCGTAAGCTACAAACAAATAGTACATATTGGTTTGAGCGTTGTAAATAATCTCAGGTCCTTCGAGGTTTCCGTTGATCACACCGTTGGTGGTTCCCCTCCTGGCTATTCTCGTCCCTTTATCGCCAGATGCCAGGGCAAGGCCCGTTTGAGGGTTTAACTGAAGCCCGAACAAGCCATCCCAGGACGATCCATATACCATCCAATGTTGTCCGGATGGAGTAACTACCACCGAGGGGTCTATCGCGTTTGTTCCCGGACCTGAATTAACCGAAGTAACCACCAGCCCCTCTTCTGTCCAGGGCCCTTCCGGGGATGCAGAGGTAAGTAAACCGATAGCGCTTGTGCGGCCCACAGTTGGAGCGAGCGAATAATACAGTCTGAACTCGAAACCAACTTTCATAATATAAGGCGCCCAAAGCCCATTTACCGGGGTAGCTCCGTTAGAGGTTATATGATTTACTGCCATAGCAGGAAGCGCGTTTACTGCCCATCCTACATATTTCCAATCCACCAGGTCTTTTGATTTACGTACCATGATGCCCACACGTGCCGTACCACCATATTGAACGTCTGTACTATAGCTGTAGAACCACTCTCCGTCCTTAATAATAGATGGATCATGAGTATTATAAGGTCCCCACTGCCGGTAAAAGGCCGAGGAGCTTATAGCGGAATAAGTATCGTTGATGTTGTTGATATCAAAGGGCTTCTCTGCGAAAATCCCCGGATCTACCTCTGTCATCGGCTCGACCACTTTCTTACAGCCGGTAAAGAGCGTCAGCGCGACAAGTGCTGGAGTTAAAACTCTACTGATTGATTTATACATATCTTATTTTTTGTAAGCTCAATGCTTAGTTCTCTTTTCGGTTAATTAGCTGAATTGGGAGACAGGTTGTTGTTTGCCGCAAGTTCCGACTGTGGAATTGGCAAATACTCATTCCCGGGCGTCCAGGTATTGAAATCTGCATCATTTGCCTTAAGCATGGCCAGCTTGGTAGGATTATATAACCATTTCCAGCGAATGATATCGTTTATACGCTGACCCTCGATGGCGAATTCTAAAGCCCGCTCATGATAAATCTGCTCGCGCATTTGAGGCTGAGTCATTCCGGGTTTTATTAAGCTCAGATTGGGCAGTTTAGCCCTGTTTCGAACTTGCTGAATTAACGGATACGATTCTGGAGTCCTGCCTAATTCGTTTAAAGCTTCGGCATACATCAATAGGATGTCGGCATAACGCAGCACCCGATAATTGATACCACCACCCTCAAAAGTTTCGAGTGCCGGACCTAAACCATCATAGGTATACTTCCTTGGGTAAATCCGGTCCTGAGGATGAGGCCATGGAACGCCATAGGCCATTGTAGAGTTGTCGGCAGGCTCGTAGCTGGCAATGGTCGCCAACAAACGGGGATCGCTTTTATTATCTGTGGTTTTTTCGAGTTTGTATTCATCATAAATCCATTTGGTAGGCAGATAATCTGAAAAACCCTTGCCGTCCATACCGTAGGTGATAGAAAAAGCTTCGAACTGACGCCAGTTGGCATTCGGCTCACCAGTCCAATTTGGCACAGATCCACCTTCTGCACTAAATTGAACCTCAAATAACGACTCGGCATTATTCTCATTAGTGGCCTTAAAATTATCGCGATAATCGGACATTAATGAATAAACTCCTTGCAACGGCGCTTTAAAGAACTTATCGAATTGGTCGGCGGCCTTTTGCCACAGCTCCCTGTATAAATAGGCTTTTCCCAGCATCCCGGCAGCAGCGCCCTTCGTCGCGCGGCCTTTTTGTCCTTTATCAGGGCCATCAACATCGTCATAGGTAACAGGCAACATAGTCTCAGCCGATTCGAAGTCTGAGAATATTTGATTCCATAAATCAACTTCCGATGCAGTTGCTGGAAAATACTCCGTTTGGTCTATTGGCGGCGTTGTTATTAGAGGAACCGCTTTGAACGTGGTTACCAGATTGTAATAAGCCAAACCTCTGAGAAAATACGCCTGGCCCATAATTCTGTTTTTTGCTTCGGGTCTGATCGTGGCAGGATCCATCCGCTCAACATTTTGAATAACTTGATTTGCCCGAAAAACGACCATATACAAGTCGCGCCATATCCATTGTACAGGTGCAGAGGTGTTCGGTATGATAAACTTTCCTGTTTGCTCTAAATCGCCCCAAGGACTGTCTCCTCGAAAATCGTCACCACGGCTATCGGTCAGTCCTGGGAAAGAACGCTGATAAGTACCGTCTGTTATCAGGGCATTATAAACTCCGGTTATACCCGAAAATGCATGTGTCTCTGATTTCCAATAACTAGCTAATGTAGGACGATTGGGATCTACAAGATCTAATTTTTTATCGCAGGCCGTTAAGAAAACTACGCCCAGTATATAGAATTTTAAATTTTTCATGATTATTTCTTAAATTATAGCCATCGATTAAAATCCAACTTGTACGCCAAACATTATGCTTCTTGGCTTGGGATAAGAACCATTATCAAAACCAGGCTCTAATACACCCGCAGTAAAATCAGGATTATAGCCTTTGTACTTTTGGAAAGTATAGATATTTTGAGCAGTTGTGTAAATCCTGGCACTTGACAATCCTTTAATAAATGCAGGCAAGGTGTATCCAAGAGACAAGGTATTTATCCTTAGATAAGTACCATCCTGCAACCAGCCTTCGCGATTTGAATCACGTCCGTTTTGGTTTTCATCGTCCCAGTTTAAGCGCGGAATGTTAGTATTGGTGTTTGTTGAGGTCCATCGGTTAATGATGTCCTGATGGTAATTCGCATCTCCGGCAGTATGCATTAAGTCCCGATAAAGCCTGCTATTAATCAAGAACTTTGCACTTCCCGAAGCGAATACTGTAAAATCAAAACGCTTATACGAAGTATTAAAATTCAGTCCATATGTATACTTAGGGATTCCACTTCCCAGATATGTTCTGTCGGCATCGTTAATAATATTATCGCCATTCAGATCTCTGAATTTTATATCACCAACCGCTGTTCCAGGAAACTGGAAGGCATGAGCCGTAATTTCTTCCTTCGATTGAAATAAGCCATCAGCCACCCATCCATAGTGTCTTCCCACCTCGCCACCAAGCTCCGATCTTGAACCCACGCCGTCGCGGTGTTTCACATTATTCCCTAGTGCGAGCACCCTATTTTTTATTGTAGTAAAGTTTGCAGAGATATCAAATTTAAAGTCTCCTGAACTTTTATGGAACCCAGTCGTAACCTCTATACCTGAGTTCCTCAACGATCCAGCATTTACTGTGGGATTAGCATTGATAGATCCGACAGAGGCCGGAATTGGTATTCCAATTAAAATATCCTCACTTTTGGCATTATAATACTCAGCTGATAAATCAAACCGGCCATTTAGGAAAGTTGCATCAAATCCAATATTTGAAGTGGTTCTGTCTTCCCATTTGATAGTTTCAGAAACTACATTAGTCTGTATCCCCCCGATTACCCTCTGATCATTGAAAGTATATACTGCATTTGGGTTGATGAGGGGCGTAAAGGCATAGTCTACAATATTCTCATTACCTAACCTACCATAACTTGCCCGAATCTTCAGGTTAGAAATAAAAGCATCGGATCCTTTAAAAAACGGTTCTTCACTTATGCGCCAGCCTAATGCCACAGAAGGAAAATACCCTACTCTGTTTACCGGGGCAAATCTTGAAGATGCATCCCTTCTAACAGTTGCTGTCAGTAAATATCTCTGATCAAAATTATAATTAATACGGCCCAGATAAGATGCAAGTCCATGGTACCGATCGTCAGACCCTGCAGTGTTTGTTTCACCCGTTGCCAAAACCGGCAGTTCGGGAAACTGATACCCTTCAGCGTAACCCGTTCTGAGTAGGTCCAGATCTCTTTGGTACATTTGCCCTGCTAATAGATTTAAAGAATGTTTGCCAAACGCTTTTTCGTAGGCCAAGGTGTTTTCAATTAGTGTGCTTCCGATAGTTCTTGAATTATCATTTACCCTGGCAGTGGGATTAGGGAAAAAATACCCTAGATTGAAAGTGGGAATAAAACCGTAGTTACGGACCATTACACGATCATAACCTAAATTAGTTTTAAATTTCAGGTTATGTCCATTTAGCTTTAGCAGCTGCAACTCACCATAAACTGTAGCAAATATACGGTCAACATCAGCTGTATTTTTCACCAGACTATTATATCCTATCCCGTTTAAGGAAATAGCATCTTCGCGTTCCTGTAAGGTTCCTCCAAATCCCCCGTCTACAGACGAATCATAAACCGCCATAGTAGGAATTGCGAAAACCAGATCATTAATTAGCGGTGGTCGGGCTCCAAGCAAAACGCCGTCACCGTTTGTCAAACCGTTTTCTTGAGAACGTGTATAACTTAACGTCTGACCGATTTTAAATATCCCCTTCTCAGCGGTTGTATTAACCCTCCCCGTATAACGCTTATAACTTGGCCCGTTACCAACAAAGGTTCCATTATTATCAAACAGGTCCATTGACACGTTGTAGGTAGTGTTATTTCCTCCGCCCGAAAAATTTATATAATGGTTTTGACGATTGCCAGTTTTTAGCCCTTCGGCCTGCCAGTCTGTGTTGATGTTGGTAATGTATCTTGGTGAATTGGGATCATTCGCCGGCGCTAACGGTTTTCCAGCATTAAAACGGGCTTCATTGTTTAAGTTTTGATAGTTTGCCCTCGAAGTCACCGGCATTATTTGCCATACTTTGTCTACGCCATAGTATCCGGAGTACTCAACTTTCAATGGAGTGTTTTTCTTTCCCTGTCTGGTAGTAATAATTATAACCCCATTAGCCGCACGTGAACCATAAACAGCACCCGCCGATGCATCCTTTAACACCTGCATCGATTCAATATCATTTGGATTGAAATCTCGTGGAACACCGTTAATTGGCACGCCATCAATTACATACAAAGGGTCTGAGTTTCCAAAGGTACCAATCCCTCTAATTCTCACTTGCGGAAACGCCCCCGGCTGGCCATCACTGTTAACCGTTACACCAGATGCGCGGCCCTGAAGCAATTGTCCGACATCGTTTGACGAAACTTGTTTCATATCCTGTACGTCCACTATGGCTACAGAACCGGTAATATCAACTTTCCGTTGCGTACCATAACCAACTACAACAACTTCCTGCAACGTTTTAGAATCGTCAAGCAACTTCACATTTATGACGGTACGACTATCTACGGGAATCTCTTGAGTGGTAAAACCTATATAGCTAAATACCAATATGCCGCTACCGTCTGGAATATTAAGCGAATAAGTGCCGTTTACGTCGGTGGTAACGGCTAACGTACTTCCCTTTAAACGCACACTAACACCAGGAAGCGGCTCTCCCGCATTATCCGTCACTGTACCTTGAACCGTAACATCTGCTAAATTTCTTTCATTTTTAAGAATGATGTAATAATTCTCTTTAACCTTCTCATAACTTAGCGCAAACGGTTCTAATATTCTGCCAAGGACTTCTTCAAGATGTGTACCCACACCTATCGAATTGATGCTAAGCTCCTTGTCTTTGACCAGCTTACTGTTATAATTAAAACGAACATTGTATTGGCTCTCCAGAGATTTCAAAGCAGCCGACAACTGCTGTCTCCTTTCTCGCTGCGGCCTGGTTGAATCGACCTTGTCGGCGCTTGCATAAGCATAGGGTTTTGACAAGGCATCGGTTTGCGCATAGCCTGGCTCAGCTATTAGCAACACCGCATAAACTCCGAGTATAAAACTTCTCATTCTTTTTGATTTATTTTGGTTAATAATTGGTTTTCTTAAATTACTGGCTGCTTTTTTGAATAGTAATTTTTTCTTCTGCTTTAATAATTGAAAGATTAAACGTTTTGCGAAGGATAGTGAACAGGAGATCTACATTCCCCGAATCTATGGTACCTGTAAAGCTGAGTTTTGCGAGTTCCGGATCGGTAAACGTTATTTTGAATCCATAACTATCTTCCAAAACCTGCGCTACTTCTTTTAAAGTACTTTCTTCAAATACAAGTTTATTTTCTACCCAGGAACTATAGTTAGATGCTTTTACCGCTCTCTTCAGTAAGCGTGCCTGAGTGGCAGAGAAGTCAACCAAATCCCCCGGTCGCATTTCTACCACTCTGCTTTGCTCTTTCTGCAGGAATAGCTTAACCTTACCAGAATTTAAGATCACCCGCGTCTTTCCACGTCTGGTATTAACATTGAACTTGGTGCCTAAAACCTGAACATCGAGATCGTCTGTATGCACCACAAACCGTTGTGAATTACTTTTATGAGTAACTGAAAAGAAACCTTCTCCTTTTAACCATACTTCCCTGGGAGACTCGTCCTCCCATTTTGACGGATACGAAACGGAAGAGTTGGAATTTAAGACTACCACAGACCCGTCCGGGAGGATGATCTTTTTATTTTGCCCATAGGTGGTCTCCCATTCTATATCCCGGTTCAGGAAAAGAAATGCGAGGATGCTTACACACAGAAATGCTGTCACCACAGCAGCAACCCGCTGCCATGTTTTGATCATACCTAAGAGACCTATTCGCGGTGAACGGGTTTGCTGACCATCGAAAGCCTCATTTGAAGCAGAAATACGGCTCCATAACTCAGCAAGCTCTTGTTGAACCGGAGTATCTTCGTCTCGTGCAAGTTCGAGAATAATCTCTCTTGCCTCTTCTACGATACGTTTATTTTCGGCACTCAGCGATGCCCATTCTATCCATCTCGAGCCGTCTTCTTTAATGGGACTTTTAGCCCACTTTATAAAATCAGGGTCGAGAATTAGACTGTCAAGGCTGAACTTTTGGAAATGCATATAAACTTTTAATTGGTTGGTTTATATACATTAGACAGCAAGTCACCTTTTTTACCAAGCTTTTTTAATTTTTTTTTAAAAAAATTAAAAAAGAGCAAAAAAGTAATTAAACGTTCTGCTAAAATGAATCTTTGTGTAACAACAAAAGGATCATGGCTGCCGCCATTTCTGCTTTTAATGATTGGACTGCATTAAATGCAGTGTTGTAAATTGTGCGAACTGAAACAGACATAATCGCCGCAACCTCTGCGGGACTCAGATTATTGTAATACAATAAGAAGATAACTTCCTTTTGTTTATTAGTCAGCGTTCTCAGAGCCCGGATCAGTTTTTTTTCATTCTCATGCTTCGTCTCGCTGAAAACGCAGTCAAATTCTTTGGAATTTACATGCCCCTGTTCCGTTTCATCAAGGATCTCATTACTTATGAATTTGGCTTGTTTACTTAATTCACGGATAAGTTTATTCCGTAAAGATTTAACGAGATAATTTCTTACCGAAACAGGGTTTGATAGACTAGTCTTATTACGCCATATTTCGGTAAAGAGATCGTGCATGCAATCTTTTACCAACTCCTTATCAGATACTACCTTACACCCATAGCGAAACAACAACGCCGAATACTGTTCATACAAACATGCATAGGCCGCTTTGTCTCCCGCTTTGAACAGGCGCCAAACAGAGTTTTCATCCTCAGCAAACTCCGAAAAACATTCACTCTTCGATGTTTTTAAAGCCATTTTAATAAAAGTTATAACGCACTGGTTTTTAAGCCGAAGCTTAGGGAATCGGTGTACTAATTGGTTTAATCAATAATACTAAAAAAAACAACAATTGTCAAAATAACATTTAAAAAAATCATAAAAAAAAGCCCGCTTTTGGAAGCAGGCTTTTCTCTAATTGTTATTTCAGTGCAAGAACCACTACAGACGCAGCGGGCAACTTCAGCTCCAATTTGCCATTCTTTATCTTAGCATCTTTAAACGCTGCCGGTTTAATCAAATCAGGTTTTTCAAACGAATTATAATCCTGCACTTTTTTGGAAGCCAGGATACGGCCAGTAACGGCACTTGCCTTAAGCCCCTTCAAATCCAAAACTATATCACGGCCCTTGCCGGCATCAATATTTACCAGCGAAATATGAACAACTCCATTTTTATCGCGTGATGAGGAAGCTGAAACAGCAGGCAGCTTGCGGTCGCCCAGGGTGTACTCATTAACATTTTCAATCTTTAATGGAATCAAGGTGGCATCCTGATGTACATTATACATCTCCATTACATGATAAGTAGGAGTTAAAATCATCTGGGCATCCTTCGTTAAGACAACCGATTGCAGCACATTTACCGCCTGCGCAAGATTAGCCATTCGCACCCGATCAGCATGATTGTGGAAAATATTAAGTGTTACTCCTGCAATCATCGCATCGCGAATAGTGTTTTGCTGATAGAGAAAGCCGGGGTTTGTACCTGGCTCCACTTCATACCATCCACCCCATTCGTCTACCACCAGGGCAACCTTCTTCTTAGGATCGTATTTATCCATGATGGCTGAATGCCTGGTAACCAGCTCTTCCATCTGGAGCGCCCGCTGCATCGTTGTAAAATATTGGTCTTCGGTGAAGGCTGTCGACGGGCCTTTTTTACCCCAATCTATCACAGAATAGTGGTGAAGCGCCATTCCTTCGATTAAATTTCCCGGAACGTTTTTCATAATTACCTCCGTCCAGTTGTAATCCGCAGAATTTGCGCCCGATGCTATGCGAAACACATTATTATCATTGCTCCAACCAGTCATAAAGGTTGAATACTTTCTAAATTCATTTGCATAATACTCCGGAGTCATATTCCCTCCGCAACCCCAGGCCTCATTTCCAACTCCCCAGAATTTTACGTTCCATGGCTTTTCACGGCCATTCTCACGGCGGAGTTTGGACATAGGGCTTTCGCCAGAGAAATTGACATATTGAACCCAGTCGATCAGCTCCTGGGGAGTTCCTGTTGCCATGTTACCCGCCAGGTACGGCTCTGTGCCTAATAGCTCGCACATATTTAAGAAGTCGTGGGTTCCAAAGCTATTATTCTCTGTTACGCCTCCCCACCAGGTGTTTACTATGGTTGGTCTTTTGTCTTTAGGCCCAATTCCATCTTTCCAGTGATACGTATCGGCAAAACATCCCCCCGGCCAACGAAGGTTGGCCACCTTTAACTTCTTCAAAGCGTCTACAACATCAGTTCTTATCCCATTTGTGTTAGGAATACTGGATTTCTCTCCTACATAAAATCCGTCATAAATGCTTCTGCCCAGGTGTTCTGCAAAATGCCCGTAAATATGTTTATTAATAACATGCTTAGCTTCTCCGGGATTCAAGCTAATATTAACAGGGCTCTGCGCTATTCCTGCAACAGAATAGACTACCAGGCATACCAGTGGAAATAATTTCTTCATAATTTGGTTTTATTGGTTCAACACTTCAAGGCTGCAGCCTTTACCGGGTTAAAAGTATAAAAGATTTTTTAAATGTCAATAGTACAATTATAATCATTCGATACAATAATTGTGGTATTGACATATATATTTTATTATTGCATGGAAAATGACCCGATACTCCAAACAAACCCGGATTCTCGTTGCAGTCGATTGCATCATCTTCGGTTTCGACGGCGAAATTCTTAAGCTGCTCCTTATTCAACGAGGTTTTGAACCAGAGAAGAATAAATGGAGCTTAATGGGGGGCTTTATGGAGCCCAACGAGAGTACAGACGAAGCCGCAGCCCGGATTCTGAAACAGCTTACAGGTCTGGAAGGTGTCTATATGGAGCAAATGCAGGTCTTTGGCGAGCCGCAACGCGACCCTATCGAGCGTACCCTAAGCATCGCATACTTTGCATTTATCGACATTCATAAATATGAGAAGCAATTGAGTGACGATTATCACGCTGAGTGGTTTCCTTTGAAGGAAGCTCCAAAGCTCATTTTCGATCACAATAACATGGTAGAAAAAGCAAGGGAAATGCTTCGCTACAAAGCGGCATTACACCCCCTGCTGTTTGAACTGCTTCCAGAAAAATTTACTATTCCGCAAATTCAAACTTTGTACGAGAATGTATATGATACCGTACTCGACAAACGTAACTTCAGCCGGAAACTTTTATCCACCGGTTTACTGATACGACAGGATGAAAAGGATAAAGGCGGGTCAAAAAAAGGGGCCTATTATTATAAACTGGACCCGGCAATTTATAAGGATAAATTCCAGGCCTTTCTGAACTTTATACCCAACCCACAGGCCTTCCTAACCGCCTAATCCACTGCAATTTAGACTAACTTTAAGTCGCTACGCTTTCGATTTTTTTCACATAAATTCAATTAGTATTTTAATATTTGAAAAAATAAGTGTTATTTAGACACGAATAACGATATTTATGAATACTCAAAATTTTGTGATCGGTGTGGACTACGGGACCGACTCTGTACGTTCGGTACTGGTAAATGCAGCAAACGGGCAGGAAGTAGCAGCTTCTGTATACTATTATCCGCGCTGGAAACAAGGATTGTTTTGCGATCCTTCAGAGAACCAATTCAGGCAGCATCCGCTGGATTATGTGGAAGGGCTGGAAAAAACAATTAAAGAATGTCTCGCTCTGGCCGGACAAGATATAGCCGCATCAGTTAAAGCCATTTCGATAGACACAACGGGCTCAACTCCTGTTGCTGTTAATGAAAATGGCGTCCCCCTCGCGCTTCTACCCGAATTTGAGAATAACCCCAATGCGATGTTTGTATTGTGGAAAGATCATACTTCGGTAAAAGAAGCAGCCGAAATAAATGAACATGCCGAGAAGTTTGAAACAAATTACCTTCAACTGGTTGGCGGTATTTATTCGTCTGAATGGTTTTGGGCCAAGTTATTGCATGTATTGAGAGAAGACGAGGCGGTAAGAAATTCCATGGCTTCATGGGTGGAACATTGCGACTGGATCCCATTCTTACTTACAGGTGGGACAAAGGCATCTGAAATAAAACGCGGGGTGTGCTCTGCTGGTCATAAAGCCTTATGGGCCGAAGAATTTGGTGGCTTACCGCCGGAAGACTTTTTTGCGTCTTTAGATCCTGTTTTAGCAGGCATTACTTCTAAACTTTCGAACAAAACATATACGTCAGCAGAACAAGCAGGTAAACTGAGTGCAGAATGGGCTCAAAAGCTGGGCCTTTCTACAGATGTAGTGATAGGAATAGGCGCATTTGATGCTCACATGGGTGCCGTAGGTGGTCAGATAGAACCTTACTATTTAAGCAAGGTGATGGGTACATCCACTTGTGACATGCTGGTAGCCCCAGCCAACGAGGTTAAAGATACTTTGGTAAATGGAATCTGCGGACAGGTTAATGGTTCAATTATCCCCGGGATGATCGGTATGGAAGCCGGGCAATCTGCTTTCGGAGATGCTTATGCCTGGTATAAAAACGTATTGGCCTGGCCATTGAAGAACCTTCTGGCTCAATCAAGTATTATTGACGCCGAAACGGCAAAAAAATTAATTGAGGAAGTGGAAAGCAAGATCATCCCCGAGCTGAGCAGACTCGCCGATCAGCTTCCGCTCGAAGAATCGGGCGAACTGGCAGTAGACTGGCTAAACGGCCGGCGTACGCCAGATGCGAGTCAATTATTGAAAGGGGCTTTTCTGGGTCTTGATCTGGGCAGCGATGCTGTAAAAATGTTCCGCGCACTGGTAGAGGCAACCTGCTTCGGCGCCAAGAAAATTGTAGACCGGTTTATCGATCAGGGTATCCCCGTTAAAGGACTGATTGGAATGGGCGGCGTTGCTAAAAAATCGCCTTTCATTATGCAGATGATGGCCGACGTAATGAATATGCCTATCAAAATCCACAAATCAGATCAAACTTGTGCAATTGGTGCGGCAATGTTCGCCGCCACTGCAGCAGGACTTTATCCGAAAGTAGAAGATGCTATGGCTGCGATGGGTCAAGGGTTTGACGCAGAGTATCATCCGAACGCAGAACGTGTTGCTGTATTTGCGAAACGTTATCAGAAATACTCTGAAGCCGGTAATTTCATTGAAAGCTTTACGGCATCAGAGACCGGACAGATGGTTAACAGTTAATTGCGGGAAGCTTCTTTTACATTTCACTTTTTCATTTTACTTTCTAAATGAGTCAATACCAACACATAAAACAAGAGGCATACGAAGCCAATATGCAGTTACCGAAGCTGGGGCTGGTGCTCTTTACTTTTGGGAATGTTAGTGCGGCCGACCGCTCACTCGGAGTTTTTGCAATCAAACCAAGCGGTGTTCCTTACGAGGACTTATCACCAGAGAAAATGGTGATCGTAGACTTTGACGGAAAGATCGTCGAAGGAAGCCTTCGCCCCTCGTCGGATACACTAACACACGCCGTGCTTTACAAACATTGGGACAAAATTGGCGGTATAGTGCACACGCACTCTACCTATGGAACTGCCTGGGCACAAAGCCAGCGCGACATTCCGATTTTTGGAACCACACATGCCGACCACCTGACAGTTGATATCCCCTGTGCGCCACCAATGAGCGACAAGATGATCGAAGGCGACTATGAATATCAAACCGGTTTCCAGATAATGGATTGTTTCAAAGAACGCGGTTTGAGCTACGAAGAGGTGGAAATGGTTCTGGTTGGAAACCACGCGCCTTTTAGCTGGGGAAAAACAGCAAATAAGGCGGTGTATAACAGTGCAGTATTAGAAACTTGTGCTCAAATGGCCTTATTAACCGAACAAATTAATCCGCAGGCACCCAAGCTCAAAGATTCATTAATTAAAAAACATTTCGAAAGAAAACACGGCCCTAATTCTTACTACGGACAATCTTAATACATAACATAACCCCAATAATGATCGATTTAAAAAAATTTGAAGTCTGGTTTGTAACAGGAAGCCAGGATCTATACGGAGAGGAAACGCTTAAGCAGGTAGCGGCCGACTCGCAGGAAATTGCAAACTCATTAAATAATGCTGCGCAAATCCCGGTAAGAGTTGTATTTAAACCAACAGTAAAAAGCACAGAAGAAATTTTTGCAATTTGTCAGGAAGCTAACGTGTCGCCAAATTGTATCGGTATCATCACCTGGATGCATACTTTCTCTCCTGCTAAAATGTGGATCAACGGTTTAAAGATCTTGAAGAAGCCGGTTGCGCATCTACACACGCAATTCAACAGAGACATTCCATGGAACTCTATCGACATGGATTACATGAACCTTCACCAAAGCGCTCATGGTGACAGGGAATTTGGATTCATCATGTCGAGAATGCGCATTAACCGCAAAGTAGTTGTAGGTCACTGGAAAGACTCTGAGGTGTTAGATCAGTTGAATGCATGGAGCAGATCAGCAGCAGGATGGAACGACTGGCAAGGTGCAAGGTTTGTTCGCTTTGGTGATAATATGCGCTATGTGGCTGTAACCGACGGCGATAAAGTGGAAGCAGAATTAAGATTCGGCTTTTCTGTGAACACTCATGGTATCGGCGACCTGGTATCAGTTATTAACCAGATCAGCGATGCGGACGTTGACAAACTAACTGCCGAATATGAAGAGCGCTATGCTGTAATGGATTCATTACGTAAAGGCGGCGCCCAGTATTCTTCTTTAAGGGATGCAGCAAAGATTGAACTCGGCATGAAGTCTTTCCTTGAAGCAGGAAATTATAAAGGATTTTCGGACACGTTTGAAGACCTGCATGGAATGGCACAATTGCCAGGAATCGCGTCGCAACGCCTGATGGGCCAGGGATATGGCTTTGCGGGGGAAGGTGACTGGAAAACTGCTGCATTAGTTCGCGCGATGAAAGTTATGGGTAGCGGACTTCCGGGCGGAAATGCCTTTATGGAAGATTATACCTACCACTTTGATCCATCAAACCCTCTGGTTTTAGGTTCTCACATGCTTGAAATCTGTGAATCTATCGCCGATGGCAAAGCTAAATGTGAAATTCATCCTCTAGGAATTGGCGGCAAATCAGACCCGGTTCGTTTAGTATTTAACGTAGCTGCAGGCCCGGCGCTTAACGCATCAATTGTAGATATGGGAAATCGTTTCCGCATGATCGTGAATGAGGTCGAAGCAGTGGCTCCGCAAAACGACCTTCCAAAATTACCTGTTGCCCGCGTATTGTGGAAACCATATCCAGATATGAAGACAGGCTGCGCTGCATGGATCTTAGCAGGTGGCGCTCACCATACCGGATACAGTCAGAACCTGACTTCTGAGCATATGCAAGACTTTGCTGAGATGGCAGGAATTGAGTTTGTAAAGATTGGCAAAGAAACCAACCTATATCAATTTAAAAATGAGCTTCGCTGGAGCGAAGCCTATTATCAGTTGAATAAAGCTTAAATTAAATCCAAAATGAAAAGCCGGACATTTCGTTCCGGCTTTTTGCTTTTAAATATTCATCAGATGACTATAGCAAATCTGCCTGAGTCATATGATGAATAATAAAGACTTAGCGACTTTGAGCCTTCGTGGCCTATTAAACCAATAAACTCTCCAAAAACGGATCATCATAATCCTCAATAAATTTCAGAATATTCGGCAAGCCTTCAAATTCGTGCTCTTCATGCATCGTGGTAATCACAACCGCTTTCATTCCGGCATTTAGGGCGGACTGTACGCCTTTAGGATTATCTTCAAACACAATACAATCCTGCGGATCGACACCTAAAGCAGCTGCACCTTTTAAGAAAGTCTCAGGATCTGGCTTACTCATTTCAACATTATCGGCACTGATGGTTACCGGAAAATACTTTCTAATGTTGAGTCCGTCGAGTACGAAATCAATATTAAACATGATCGCTGCAGAGCCAACAGCCATTTTGATATCACGTTCATCTGCCTTTTCAATAAACTTTTCGAGTCCGTTAATCAATTTCAAATGAGGCCGGAAAGCCTGCTGATATTTCTTTTCCTTCTCGAATACGATGTTACTCATTTCCTTTTCATCGGCGAACCGATCTTCTCCGAAAACCCTTACCAGCATCTCTTCCCCTTTTCCATACATTTCCATTTTTACCTGCTGCCAGGTTAAGCTGGCGCCAAGATCGTTATTTAACACATCTTGCCAGGCGTTGGTATGGTAATCCATATCATCAATCATTGTTCCGTTTAAGTCGAAAAGAAAAGCTTTTGCCATAAAAAATCAATAAGGCTGCAAAGAGATGAAAAACATTTTTAAAATCAAATCCGCCTTCCTAAAATGTAAACGCATAAAGTAAAAAATAACACAGAAAAAACATAACCTTATCATCTCCAAACAAGTAAAAATCAATATCACAAGCAGTGGATTTTTTGGACGTAGATTTTAATAAAAAAATCACTTCGCGGGAGCAACTGAAACAATAATAAACTACATTGAGCGTAAGAATAAGATTACGTTCGTAATTTAGAAAAGGGGTTAGATTATGTTTGAAAGATTAAAAGAGTTAGTTTCAGAATTTATTAATGGTTTGAAGAAAAAGGAACCTGCTCTTGTTCCGGTAAGAAACCAGCAGAGACGCCTTAGAAACGATTAATTTTTAGAGTTTCAATAATTAACCTGGCAGTTTTTGCTGAAGCACCGGGTTCTCCCATCTTCTCAGCCAGTTGCTGGTAATTAATCAGCATCTGGCTGCGGTTTAAGGGGTCATGCAAAATTGCATTTAATTCCTTTGTCAGCGATGCCACATTACAATCTTCCTGAATTAGCTCCGTTACCACCGGCTGATCCATTATCAGATTCACCAGCGATATATATTTAATCTTCACCAGCAAGCGTGCAATAGCGATACTGGCAGGATTACCTTTGTAGACCACTACCTGTGGGATTTCGAATAGTGCCGTTTCAAGTGTTGCGGTTCCCGACGCTACAATTGCAGCCTCTGAGTTTTCCAACAGGTCGTAGGTCTGGTTATAGACTACCGGTACATGTTTTTCTCCGATAATTTCTTTATAAAAGTCTTCATCAAAACCAGGCGCCCCGGCAATAACAAACTGATATTTAGGAAACCCCTCTGTAATACTCAGCATCTCGGGCAAAATCCGGCTTATCTCCTGCTTCCTGCTTCCCGGAAGGAGAGCCACCAAAGCCTTACCCGTTAAAGCGTGTTGCTGTTTGAAATTCCCGTTGGGCTTAAAATCAAAAATGGCATCCAGTAAAGGATTCCCTACATAGTCGACCGTCATGCCCCATGATTTATAGAAATCTACTTCGAATGGAAGTATGCAAAACATCTTATCTACCACCTTTTGAATTTTCAATACCCGTTTCTGATTCCAGGCCCAGACCTTTGGCGAGATATAATAAAATACTTTAATATTGTTCTCTTTGGCAAATTGTGCTATTTTCAGATTAAATCCCGGAAAATCAATGAGAATCAGGGCATCTGGTTTATGTGCCAAAAGGTCTGCCTTCGTATGATTTAAATTCCTGAAGATCGTGCGCAAATTCAAAATTACCTCAACAAATCCCATAAAGGCCATTTCTGAGTAGTGGCGAACTAAGTCCCCACCCTGAGCAAGCATCAGATCGCCGCCAAGGATGCGAAACTTTGCATCAGCATCCTGCTGCTTCAACGCTTTCATCAGGTTTGCTCCATGCAAATCACCGGATGCTTCGCCCGCAATGAGGTAATAAGTCATTGTTGAATTTTATGATAAAAGAAAATAAAGGCACATATAAATGTGGAGCCTATTATCCCCCGGGCGGTATTTTCCTTGTACTCTTTAAAATAATACCTTACCAGGATAAGATTCAGCGCAACACATCCTATATAAAGTAAATCATCCTTTTCTAACACCCTAACATTCTTTTTCAGTATTTCGACGAAGAAATACGCTATGGCGGGAAGCACTAATCCAAGCACAGCCCCTAACCAAACATTGTCACGCTTTAACATCAAATTGCCAGCTATTTAAAATTGGAATTGCATGATGTGCCGTTAAATCAAATTGTACCGGCACAACAGACACATAATCATTATCCAGAGCCCAAACATCGGTATCTTCGCCTTTGTCTCCCGACTGAAAAACACCCGTAAGCCAATAATAATTTCGCTGATGCGGATCTAAACGCTCATCAAACTCTTCGGCGTACTTGGCATTCGCCTGACGGCAAATCTTGATTCCACGGGCGGCGCCTGTTTTCGGGAAATTAACATTTAGTAATGTGGCTGCAGGCAAGCCATGCTCCAGCACCTGATTGGCAATCGCCCTAATAAAGGGTACGCACTTGCTGAAATCGGCATCGTAGGTAAAGTCATCGTAAGAAAATCCGATAGAAGGAATTCCTTCTATGGCTCCTTCCATGGCAGCCGACATGGTTCCGGAATAGAGGATATTAATCGAATGGTTAAGACCATGGTTAATTCCAGAAACGCACAGGTCTGGTTTTTTACCCTTAAACACCTGATTTACAGCTAACTTAACACAATCAACAGGCGTTCCTGAACATTTATACATTTCGATATCGGGATAGATATGCACTCTGTCGAGACGGAGAGGTTTCGCTATTGTTATGGCATGCCCGGTACCCGACTGCGGGCCATCCGGAGCTACCACCACCACCTTTCCCAGATCTTTCATAGTGTCCATCAGGACTTTAATTCCCGGCGCATCTATACCATCATCATTCACCACTAAAATGGTGGGTTTATTGTTCTTCATCAGAGAATATTATTTTCTATCAGCTGTCAAGTTTAACGAGATGTTAAGCTCGTACAAATTTTCAACCAGCAAAGATTTCTTAGCATCAAAATTTAAGTAAAACTACAAAAAAGGAAACGGCTGGGCGAGAGCACAAAAAAATTAGATGCTCAGATGGGCTGTTTGAATAACGAAACTTTCTTGTTACATTGCCGGGAGATGATGAGCGGTCTTCCCAAAAGACTAACCAACAAGCAATTATAAGATTTAAGTATGATGAAGTTATCCGCTTTGCGGCTACTGGCTCTTTGCCTTTTTATTGTTATTGCGGGATGTAGAAAAGATAAGTATACCGAACCAGAGCCACCGGTTGTTGCGAAGACCGACACTTTGATCTCGGGTCCGACACCGGATTCCTTAAGTTTAAATACTGTTTTCAAGTCGCTCGATATCCAATCGATCCTGGTGAATCCTTCGGCACAGCCCATCAGCTTTTACTCACTGGCGAAAGGACGCGAAATAAACGGAACACGGCCCACTTTGCATTTAGCCTCTTCGGGCTGGACTCATCCTTCTGTTCAATTCTTCGAAAAGCCCTGGAATGGCTACCACTATTGGGCAGCTTTAACGCCGTACCCGGGAACAGATAGTCAGTATGAAAATCCGCATATCTTCTGTTCGAACGACGGCCGAACCTGGATTGAGCCAAAAGGTATTCTCAACCCGATTGAGCCCTGCCCGCCGGATATCGGCTTTAACTCTGATGTTGACCTGCTTCTCGACAAAAACATTTTATACTGCTACTGGCGTTTGACGGCGAAAGACAGCCGTTCGATCTACGTTAAAAAAAGCAGCGATGGAATTAATTGGAGTGAGAAAATACTAGTCTGCAAAATGCCATACGGCGTTGTCGATGTTATCTCACCCTCCTTTTCGTTCCTTAAAAGCGACGGCAAATATTACTGCTATGCCGTTTGTGGGCCGGAAAGCGAACCTGGGAATTATTTCAACAAATATTCGATCAGGAGAATGTCTTCATCCGACCCTCTCAATTTCAATCCTGAAAAAGGAAAAGGATTCGATTTAGTGAGTATCAGCGGCAGGCCCTGGGGTAATAACCAGGAACCCTGGCATTTGGAAGTAAGAAAAATGAGAAACCTGTGGATGATGTTGGTAACCACTACCAATCTGAACGGATACGGAAGCGGAGGCCGATTATTTATGGGATACTCTTCTGACGGGATAAACTTTTCGTTTGGGCGGGCACCTATCGGTACTTTCACCGGTAGCACTTATAAAAGCTCGTTTAATCCCAGATATAATCATATCACTAAAAAGATTCATGTTGAGATGTGGAGGGCCGTAATGAGCTATGGCTGGGCAGTTTTTTACGATAAATTTATTGTTAATGCGCAGGAACAATAGTTTTGAAGAATGCAGACAGCCTTTGGAACGCTGTCTGCGTTAAAACCGTCGACAAGACGGATTTGAAAAACCCTTTGTTTTATAAACTTCTCAACCAATCTATAACGCCTTCGCGCGTTTTACCGGTTTTGGTTTGTAAACGGCCGTATAGCTCGTCTTCTTTGCCCTCTTCATATTGCAGATCATCATCCGTCAAGTCTCCATGAGCTTGTTTGACTTTGCCCTTAAGCTCGTTCCATTTTCCTTTTAATTCTAATCTGTCCATGTTCTTTATAATTAGGTGTATAGTTGGAACAGGCTGAGGACGAAATAGTTTGGGCTTACCAGGCGTCCAAATCAGAAGTAACAAGCCCGATGGTCTCTGCCCTTCACTGCAAAACGAAATTTGAGCATTACCTCGTGCGAGCCTTTTTGGGCTTTGGAAAGCTCTGTATTAGAAAAATCGTAGGAATAGCCAAATTGAATATCGGGTGTGATGAATACAGATGCCAGAGCATCAAATGAGTCGAAAGACCGGTATGAAGCGCCGAGCCACAAGATCTCCTTGATTAGCATATTGGCGTTTACATCCAGTTGCATCGGAGAGCCGTTAACGTACTTAACCAATACATTAGGTTTAAATTTATAATCATAGCTCAATTCAAACAGAGAACCCGCCTGAAGCATAAAATGTGGCTTTACTTTAGGCGAAGACGCTTCTTTGGTAAAAGAGGTAAAATCTCTTGCGAAAAAATGCGGCGATGAAAGCCCGATATAGTGCTTTTCGGAGAAGAGCATTACCCCCACTCCAAAATTTCCTCTCAAGGTACTAGAATTATAGAATTTCGGGTCGTTCATTGACTCGGGGCTGTAACTGTAGTTCTGCGAATAATCAGCACGGAAGCTGCTAAGTCCACCATTAACCCCCACAGAAAGATAGGACTCTGCCCCCATCTCAACCCGTTGCGAAAAAGTGAAATACCCTCCGGTCTCTTTAAGCACCTCTCCTATCTGATCGTTAATCAGCAGTGCACCCACAAAGCTGTTTGATTCCTTTATGGGCGTGTGTATAGCAAACGTTTGTGTTTTAGGCGCACCTTTAAATCCCACCCACTGATGCCTCGACAATGCAGTGATTGTCAAAGATTCGTCTACCGCCGCATAGGCTGGGTTTATAGCCAATGTATTAAACATGTACTGAGTGTACATAGCTTGTTGCTGTGCTCTCCCAACTATGGTGACCAATATTAATAGAACTACAACGGCTAATTTCCTCATCTCTCTAACGTTTAATAATTACGTATCCCTTGTTCAATTTAGCTACGTTATCCACTTTAGTATGAATAATAAAGTAGTAAACTCCGTCTGGCAGAACGCTGTCTTTATTGACAAATAATCCCGCATTAGCAACCCCGGTAAATGCCTTTTCTTTATTGTCATAACCCTTAACGCGAAACACTTCATTACCCCAGCGGTTGAAAATCACCACTTCGTTGTCAGGATATTTGGTAATATTCTGAATAACAAAACTTTCATTACCAAGCCCATCGCCGTTAGGTGATGTGTATGGATCAGGAGCTATGTCGCCGTTTTCATCCGGACCAACCGGTTTGTCGGCGGGGAGAAGTTCAGTTATGGTAACTTCCGAGCCGCTTTCTATCTCAACAAACAGACTTGGTGTAGCTGTTGCGATATTTACCTCCGCTACCTCATCGCCCTCTTTCACATAATCCCGAACAGTGGTTAAAACAAGCTCCTGAGTAGTGGCGGTGTCTCCGGCTTTGATCAGGAATGAGGTAAAGTCGCCACTCAAAGTATAATCCTTTTCTATCTCCGCATCGCCTCTATATTCTATCGTCAGGTTAACATCCTGAAGCAATGGCTCAGATAACTCGGCTGTTATTTTTACAACTTCACCCTCTTTTACAGAAACCAATGTAGGGCTTAATTTTACTTTTGTTTTTGGCTGAACACCCAGGGTAACAACCGCATCATCGGTCAGACCGCCTGCATCTGCTACCTGATAAGTAAATTGATCCAACCCGGTGAAATCCTCTGTCGGGGTGTAAATAAACGAACCGTCTGTCTCATTAAAAGACACTAAGGTTCCATTTGAAGGAGGAGCTGTTACCTTAAATCTAATGGCTTCCCCATCCGGATCTGCGTCATTCGAACTCACGTTTTCTCTCAAAGTGCCGTTTTTCAGAACATAGAAACTATCGTCTTCTGCAATTGGAGGATCGCTAACCGGCGTAACGGTTACAGTAACATTTGCTTCGTTCGATTCTAAACCGGTAAGATCTTTAACAGTGTAGGTAAACTGATGCATACCATTATCATCCGGCGCAGGCGTATAGGTTACGGTACCATCCCTGTTCACCTTCACTTCACCCTTAGCAGGAGGAGTCTTGATGACAATACTTGTTGGATCTATGCCATCGGGATCATTATCATTGGCTGTAAGAGAAAAAGTTACCGGAACATCTTCTGGCGTTGTTGCGAAATCCGAAACCGCCGCGGGGGCTATGTCGTCATCGTGAATTACGCCTGTAACCGACGGGAATTCGAAACTTAAGCGACCATTGTATGTGTTCGATAAATTATCCAGGTTGATGAGATATTTCTCATCGCCTTCCACCTTAACGTCTCCTTTGATTTGAACCGAAATCTTCTGAACCTCGCCGGCTCTTCCCGCGAAAGTTAGTTTGCCGGTCGATGCTACATAATCGTCGTCCCCTGTTTTAGCTGTTTCATCTGCTGTGGCATAATCAAATGTAAAGCCTTCTGCCGTAGCTAAAGGAAGAGTTGCGCTGAATACAGCAGTAACGTATCCGCTGTTCCCTTCTTTTACGATCACCGGATTAGTGATCACAATAGGCGCGGTGTCATTATCATCAATAGTTAATTCCACCGGCGAATTCTCTACCAAAACGGCATTAGGCATACTGCTTAATACAATACCTGTTGAAATTTTCACTATTTCTGCAGGCTCGATGATTGAGTCATCATTGATCACGAGATTTAAATTTGCTTTGCTTAACCCTGCAGGAATAGTTACGCTACCTGTGGTGTTTACGAGGTAATCTACGGTATTACCAAGTGCCGTGCCGCTCAGGTTATAAGGAATAACAATCGGCTTATCCGAATAAACACCGGTGGGTAAGGTAAATGTGAAGATGCCGCCACCTGCGCCTTCCTTGCCGTCGGTTTTGGTGATGGTGATGGTTCCGTTGTCGTCGTTCAGTATTCTGCCTTTAACCGGCAGGCCGCTAAATTTCAATTTATCACCAAAAGTATTGGACAAATTACGGAGGATTAGATTGAACTCCTCATCACTTTCGATTTTATAATCCCCGTTAACCAGGATGGTAATCGTTTGTACTTCACCTTCAATTCCCTGGAAATTTAGATTGGCTGCTTTGGTTACATAATCGTCATCAGAAGCCTTGGCAGTGCCATCAAATGTTGCATAACCAATACTAAACGGACTGCCGGTTGCACCCAGTAGTGTGACACTAAAAGTAGCAAGCGTCGGACCGCTATTGCCTTCCTGCACCAGCACCGGACCACTTAATTTCAGCTCGCCCTCATCATTATCGGTAATATTAAGAGACAATGGCGAATTGTTTGTATTAAGTCCGGTATGCGAATTATTCTCGATAGTACCTGCCGTTAAAATAACGGTTTCTGTGGCTTCTATAACTGCGTCATCGATTACTGCGAGATCAAGCACCGCACTGTTCTCGCCCGGAGGGATAGTTACCGACCCCTTAGACGCTGCAGCATAATCAGCACCATCACCTAAAGCTGTTCCGCTTAGAGTATAATTTAGAATTGTCCAATCGTCGGCAGAAACGCCGGCCTGGAAACTAAACTTGAACCGGGCATCATTACCGCCTTCTGCACCGTTAACTCTCGATATAATGATTCTTCTGTTGGCTGCTGTATTGTCGTCGTCCCTTATTGTACCAACTCCAGGTAAACCTGTGATAAGCAGGCGCTGATCAAAATCATTTGAAAGACCGTTCAACTCAACGGTAAACCTCTCGTTCTTCTCAATTTTCAAATCTCCTCTTACAGGTACCGTAATATTTTCAAACTCGCCTGCTACACCCGAGAAAGTTAAGGTTCCGGATGAAGCGATGTAGTCGTTATCTGCAACTGTGGCTGTACCATCTTTAGTGGTATAATTCACAGTGAAAGGATCTCCAGTCGAATTATTCAGGGTAACCCTGAACACTGCGTTTATTGTTCCGGCATTTCCTTCAGTTACCTGGACAGGCCCGCTTATGGATATGGAAGCGTTATCATCGTCTTCTATATTAAGAGCATGAGGTGAGTTCAGCACTGTAAGGCCATTATAGCTATTATTGGTTACAGCGCCCGTATTAACGATAACGGTTTCTGACGGCTCGAGTCCGGAATCGTCTACCACGTCGATGGTAAGGACGGCATAATTTTCGCCAGCCTTGATAACCAGCGATCCGACCTGAGAGTTGCTATAATCAATTCCGGCGCCTTTAGCTGTCCCGCTTAAAGTATAGTTGATGGTCGTTGGGGCGTCCAGCGTTATCCCTGCCGGCAGACTAAACGTAAAACTGCCATCTGCTGCACCTTCTGTACCGTCTGATTTAGAAATGGTGATCTGCCTGTTAGAGCTGTTATTATCGTCGTCAATAATAGTTCCCGTAGCGGATGTACTGCTGAAAGTCAGAGCTCCACCGAAATCTGAAGACAAACCGGTTAAGCGCACCTGATAATTTTCATTCAGCTCAATTTTCTTATCTCCGATTATGGAGATCTCTATTTTCTGAACTTCGCCGGCTTTCCCCTCAAATACTACGGCTCCGTTAGACACCGCGATATAATCATTATCCGCGGCCAGAGCTGTTCCGTCGGCAGTACTATAGCTAATAGAAAACCCGCTACCTGTGGCTTTATCAAGCATTACATTGAAAACTGCTTTTTGTGAGCCGTTATTTCCTTCCGTTATAGTAACCGGACCGGCAATAGACAGTGAAGCAACATCATTATCAGCAATAAAAATTGTTTGAGGAGCATTGCTCAACGTTAAGCCGGTATATTTATCATTACTGATAATGCCCGCGTTCACTATAGCCGTTTCAGTTCCTTCAATAAACGGATCATCGCTTATTGCAAGATCGAGCGTTACACTATTCTTACCCGCCGGAATGTATAATATCCCGGTTGAAGCGATGTTGTAATCAATGCCATTATCCTGCGCGGTGCCACCCAGCGTATAAGGGATAGATGTGATACCATCACTGCTTACCCCGTCAGGGAAACTGAATTTCATACTCGCATTGGCTCCGCCTTCAGCGCCGTTTACTGTGGTAACGATTATACTTTTATTGCTGACGGTGTTGTCATCATCAATGATTGTCCCGGTTGCCGGACTGCCACTAATCACTAAAGTGTTGTTATAATGATTAGACAGATTGATTAATTCTATTGCCAGGTTCTCATTCGCCTCAATCTTCTGATCACCCGTAATAGATACGGTTATTACTTTGCTCTCGCCCGCAGAGCCGCCGAAATTTAAGGTTCCGCTTAAGGCGCTATAGTCGTTATCAGCAATGGTAGCTGAACCGTCGCTAGTTTTATAATCTACGCTAAACGGACTGGTAGCTTTATCTAATGTTACAGTAAAGCTCAACACTTGCGTACCGCTGTTACCTTCAATTACTGTTCCGCCTGTCAGGCTTAAAATAGCGTTGTCATTATCTGCTATATCAAGGCTTTGCGGTGAATTTACTACCACAATGTCATATGGGCTGTTAAGTGATCCGGCAGTCAGAATGGCTGTTTCCGTTCCTTCTATAACCGCGTCATCATTTACATTAAGCGTTAACGTAGCGCTATTGGAGTTTGCAGGGATGGTGATGGAGCCAATACCCGGAATGGCAGTATAATCATAATTCGTTCCACTACCTAGTGCAGTTCCGCTCAATCCGTAATAAATAACAGTCGCCGCATCTGCAGTCACCCCATCAGGCAGACTAAAAGTAAACGTTCCTGGTACAGGGCCTGTTTCTGAACCATTGGTAGAAGTAATCGTGATTACTCCCGAGTCATCGTTTTTAATGCTGGTTACTACCGGGGTACTTTGAACCACAGGTTTGTTGCTGAACGAACTGATCAAATTACTTAAGACAACACTAAAGTTCTCATCTGCCTCGATCTTCTGATCGCCGTTGATCTGTACCGTAAATGTTTCTGTCTCACCTGCTGTTCCTGCAAAGGTTAACCGGCCGCTGCTGCTTTCATAATCGTTATCGGCAATACTTGCTGTACCGTTCGAACTTGCATAATCCACCGTGAAGCTGCCCGCTGTCGCCTGGTTCAGGGTAACCGTATAGGTTGCCAGCTGGCTGCCGCTATCGCCTTCGGTAATGGTTGCCGGACCAGTTAAACTAAGCACTGCCTGGTCTTTATCGATAATATCCAGGCTCTGAGGCGAGTTGCCTACTGTTACTGCGTAAGGACTGGTAATGATTCCTGTAGTCAGGATCACCGTTTCGGTATCTTCTACTACCAGGTCTGCCAGTACCGGGAGGGTTAGTGTAATGCTGTTGCTGTTGGCCGGTATCTCTACGCTTCCGCTGATGGCCCCGGTATAATCGTTTCCACTTTCTGCTGTTCCGGATAGGGTATAACTGACAGTGGTTGGAGCATCTACCGTTACCCCTGCCGGGAAACTGAAGGTAAAGGTACCTGGTACCAAACCTGCTTCCATTCCATCGGTTGGTGTGATCGTGATCACTCCGCTGTCATCATTAGTGATAGTACCTGTGGCGGTGCTGCCTGCTGCCGGAATAGTTAAGCGGTTACCAAAGCTGCTGCTTAAGTTGCTTATCGCGATAGTAAAGTTCTCATGGGGTTCAATTTTCTGATCACCGGTAACCGACACCACGATCGTTTGACTGCCTGCCGTGCCATTGAAACTCAGCGTTCCGCTTTTTGCGGTATAGTCGTTTCCGGCCGTGGCGGTTCCGCCTGATGTAGCATAATCTACCGTAAAGGGTGAGCCGGTAGCTTTATCAAGAGTTACCGTAAAGCTTAAGGTAGTAGTTCCGCTGTTGCCTTCGGCTACGGTTGCTCCGCTTATAACTAACGTAGCATTATCGTTATCTGCTATCTCAAGGCTTTGCGGTGAGTTGGCTACGGTTATCCCGTAAGGGCTGCTTACCGAACCTGAAGTAAGAATAACCGTCTCGGTATTTTCTATCAGAGTATCGTCAATTACCGGAAGGCTGAGGGTAAAACTATTATCACCTGCCGGGATGGTAACCGAGCTGCTGCCTGCACCGGTATAATCTATGCCGGTGGCTGTACCGCTCAAGCCGAAGTTAATCGTAGTAGGGGCATCTGCGCTTACTCCGGTTGGGAAACTGAAGGTGAACGACGCTGGCACTGGGCCCGTTTCTGAACCGTTTTCAGATGTAATAGTTATTGTTCCCGAATCATCATTTTCAATAGTTGTTACTACCGGAACGCTTTGAACGACCGGACGATTGCTGGAAGAACTAATCAGATTGCTTAATGTAACGCTAAAGTTCTCATCAGCCTCAATCTTTCCGTCGCCATTGATCTGAACGGTGAAGGTCTTGGTCTCGCCTACTGTGCCTGCAAATGTTAACCGGCCGCTGCTGCTTTCATAATCGTTATCTGCTATAGATGCCGATCCATTTGCAGTGGCATAATCTACGGTAAAACTACCTTGAGTCGCTTTATCAAGCGTTGCTGTGTAAGTGATTAATTGAGTACCGGTATTTCCTTCAGTAATAGCAGGCTGGCCGGTCAGAGTTATTGTCGCCTGATCATTATCGCTTATCGTAAAACTCTGCGGAGAATTGCCTACCGTTAGGATATACGGACTGCTTACTATCCCGGCACTTAGAGTGACCGTTTCGGTGTCCTCCACCAACCCATCGTCAATTACAGGGAGCGTCAGTGTGGTACTGTTTTGATCTTTACCAATTATTACGCTTCCGCTGATTGCCCCGGTATAATCTTTAGCGCTTTCCGCGGTTCCTGATAATGTATAATTAATGGTAATCGGAGCGCCTGTTGTGGTACCTGCAGGTAAGCTAAACGTGAAAGTACCCGGCGTCGGACCAGTTTCTGATCCGTTCCCGGGAGTAACTGTGATAACACCGGTATCATCGTTACCAATTATACCCATTGCAGGCGAACCATCTATCACCAACGTATTATTATAATGATCAGACAGATTGCTTAACGTCATGGTAAAGCTTTCGTCGACTTCTATCTTTTTGTCGCCGGTAATGGCTATGGCTACTGTTTTACTTTCACCAATTGTACCGGCGAAATTCAAAGTTCCGCTTCCGGGCGTATAATCGCTATCGGCTATTGTAGCGGTCCCATCGCTTGTTGCATAGTCAACACTAAACGGACTGGTAGCTTTATCCAGTGTTACTGTAAAGCTTATTACTTTGGTACCGCTATCACCTTCGGTTATTGTCGCGCCGGCTAAACTTAGAGTAGCATTATCATTGTCTGCAATATTCAGGCTCTGAGATGTATTTGCAACTGTTATCCCGTAAGGGCTGTCAATAGCGCCAGTGGTTAATACAACCGTTTCTGTCCCTTCAATAACCAGATCGTCATTCACACCTAGAACTACCTCCGCACTATTTCCATTCGCCGGAATGGTTACAGAAAGCGTTCCCGCGCCAGAGTAGTCAGCGCTGATAGCTGTACCGGTTAATCCGAAATAAACTATTGTCGCCGCATCCGAAGTCACCCCTGCCGGAAAACTGAACGTAAATGTTCCCGGCACCGGGCCTGTTTCCGAACCATTAGACGATGTAATGGTAATTATTCCTGAATCATCGTTTTTAATATTTGTTACTACCGGAGCGGATTGAGCTATCGGAAGATTACTAAATGAACCAACGACGTTACTTAACTTAACGCTAAAATTATCATCCGCCTCTATTTTCTTATCTCCGTTTATCTGAACGGTAAAAGTCTCTGTTTCGCCCGCTGTGCCTGCAAACTCTAGGGTGCCGCTGCTGCTTTCATAGTCATCATCTGCAAGGGTAGCCGTTCCGTTTGCTGTGGCATAATCCACTTTAAAACTGCTGGTTGTAGCCTGATTCAAGGTAACGGTATAGGTGGCCAACTGGCTGCCGTTATCGCCCTCGGTGATTGTTGCAGGGCCTGTTAAACTCAGTACCGCCTGATCTTTATCTGTAATATTTAAACTCTCCGGTGAGTTGTCTACCGTTACAGTGTAAGGACTGCCGATGATTCCCGTTGTCAAAATAATCGTCTCAGTATCTTCCACCACAAGGTCTGCCAGAACCGGAAGGCTTAATTCATAGCTGTTAGTATTAGCCGGTATGGTTACGCTTCCGCTGATGGCGCCGGTATAATCCTTTCCACTTTCTGCGGTTCCCGATAAACTATAATTAATCGTCGTTGGAACATCTATGGTTACCCCTGCCGGGAAGCTGAATGTGAACGTACCGGGTACCAGGCCTGCTTCCATACCATCGGTCGAAGTGATAGTGATCACCCCGCTGTCGTCATTAGTGATGGTACCTGTTGCGGTATTGGTAGCGATATTCAGGCGACCATCAAACGCGTCACTCAAATCGCTTATCGTCATACTCAAGGTCTCGTCGGCCTCAACCTTACCATCGCCTGTAACAGTTACCGTTATCGTTTTGCTCTCGCCTGCAGTACCAGCAAAGTTTAATGTTCCGCTTGCGGCAACATAATCATTAGTACCCGTAGTGGCTGTGCCATCTGAAGTTGCATAGTTTACGCTAAACGGACGAGTAGCCTTATCCAGCGTCACGGTAAAGTTCATAGCCGTTGTTCCGCTATTGCCCTCTACAACTGTTGTTCCGCTGATGCTAAGGGAAGCATTATCATTATCTGCAATCTCCAGGCTCTGCGGCGAATTAGCAACCGTAATCCCATAAGGGCTGCTAACGGTGCCTGTGGTCAGAATAACAGTTTCTTTCCCTTCAGCAATTAAATCGTTTATTACAGGGAGTGTTAGTGTAGTGCTATTTCCTCCTATCGGGATAGTAATGGAACTGGTGCCTGCGCCGGTATAATCCATGCCGGTAGCCGTTCCGCTTAAACCGAAATTAATCGTCGTTGGAGTATCCGAGCTTACTCCTGTCGGGAAACTGAATGTAAAAGTACCCGGTACCGGTCCAGTTTCCGAGCCATTTCCGTAGGTGATAGTTATTATTCCTGAGTCGTCGTTTTCAATAGTGGTAACTACCGGGGTGGTTTGAACAACCGGTATATTGCTTAATGAACTAATCAGGTTACTTAAGCTAACACTAAAATTTTCATCCGTCTCTATTTTTTGATCTCCGTTAATCTGAACTGTAAAAGTCTTTGTCTCGCCTGCCGTGCCTGCAAAAGCTAAGCGGCCACTACTGCTTTCATAATCATCATCGGCCAAAAGAGCCGTGCCATTTGTTGTAGCGTAATCTACTGTGAAGCTACCCTGTGTTGCTTTATCAAGAGTAACAGTATATGTAATTAATTGACTGCCGCTGTTTCCTTCCGCGATGGTGGGCTGGCCGGTCAGTGTTACTGTAGCCTGGTCGTTATCGGTGATCGTGAAAATCTGCGGTGAGTTGGCTATCGTTAAAGGGTACAAACTGGTTATAGTTCCGGTGCTTAAAACCACAGTTTCTGTGTCTTCGATCACCGCGTCGTCAACTACCGGTATTGTTAAGGTGAAACTGTTCTCATCTTTATCAATGGTTACGCTTCCGCTGATAGCTCCGGTATAATCTTTAACGCTTTCTGCTGTTCCGGATAAGGTATAATTAATGGTTACCGGTGCATCCATTGTCATCCCGGCAGGCAGACTAAATGTAAAGCTGCCAGGTACAGGGCCCGTCTCCAATCCGCTTCCCGGGGTAATAGTAATGACTCCGGTGTCATCGTTGTCGATTATCCCGGTTGCCGGAGATCCATTGATCACTATGGCATCGCTGTACTTCGACAGATTGCTCAAGGCCAGCGTGAAGTTTTCGTCAGCTTCTATCTTCTCATCGCCCGTGATAGATACGGCTACAATCCTGCTTTCACCTGCTGCTCCGCTAAAGCTTAAGGTTCCGCTTTTGGCTGTATAATCGTCATCCGATACCTTGGCTGTTCCATCAGAGGTAATATAATCTACTGTAAATGGCGTCCCGGTTTCTTTATCTAAAGTAACTGTAAAGTTGAGCACTTTATTTCCTGCATCGCCTTCGGCTTTAGTTTCGCCTGCTACCGTCAACGTGGCATTATCATTATCAGTAATATTTAAGCTTTGTGGTGAATTTGCTATGCTTAAAGCGTAAGGAGTGCTTACCGCTCCTGTAGTTAAGATGATTGATTCTGTACCTTCTATTAACGCATCATTGGTTACCGGCAGCGTCAGCGTGATACTATTTTCGCCTGCTGGGATAATGATAGAGCTGGTACCTGCACCAGTGTAATCCACTGCGGTGGCTGTACCGGTTAAACCGAAGTTAATGGTCGTTGGCGCATCAGAACTCACATCGGTTGGGAAACTGAAGGTGAAAGTTCCTGATACCGGACCCGTTTCCGAGCCATTGGTAGAAGTGATCGTTATAATTCCCGAATCGTCATTTTCGATAGTCGTTACTACCGGAGTGGTCTGAATTACCGGACGGTTACTTAAGGAGCTTACAAGGTTACTCAAAGCGACACTGATCTCCTCATCCGCCTCAATTTTCTTATCGCCGTTCACCACAACCGTAAAGGTCTTCGTTTCGCCTGCGGCCCCCGCGAATGTTAATATCCCAGTACCGCTTTCATAATCGTTATCAGCCAGAGTAGCGGTTCCATCTGCCGTAGCATATTCTACGGTGAAACCGCTCTGCGTAGCTTTATTAAGTGTGGCTGTATACGTAATTGTTTGTGTACCGTCATTGCCTTCGGTAATAGTTGACTGGCCTGTTAATGTTACTGCAGCCTGATCGTTATCAATAATATTGAGGCTTTGTGGCGAGTTAGCTATGGTTACCGTGTACGGGCTGCTTATTGTTCCGGCGGTCAGTATGATGGTCTCAGTGTCTTCTACAACCGCATCATCAAGAACGCCGAGCGGCAATACAACACTGGTCTCCGTGGCTGGTATGGTTACGCTTCCGCTGATGGCTTCCGTATAATCTTTAGTGCTTTCTGCTGTTCCTGATAAGGTATAGTTGATCGTCGTCGGAGCATCCATACTCACACCGGCAGGGAAACTAAAAATAAATGATCCGCCAACAGGACCTGTTTCTGATCCGTTGGTAGACGTGATGGTTATTACTCCAGTGTCGTCATTGTTGATGGTGCCTGTTGCTGTGCTGCCGGCAACCGGAATGCTTAAGCGGTTATCGAAATTGCTGCTTAAGTTGCTTAATGTTACAGTAAAATTCTCGTCAAGTTCTACCTTTTGATCTCCTTTTACAGTTATTACGATCGGTTGGCTGCCAGCCGTTCCATTGAATGTTAACGATCCGCTTGCTGCTACATAGTCATTATCCGATACTGTCGCTGTTCCATTGGCTGTAACGTAGTCTACAGTAAACGGAGCGCCGGTATCTTTATCCAGTGTTACCGTAAAGCTTAATGTGGTAGTTCCGCTGTTTGTCTCTGCTATACTTGCTCCGCTTATGCTTAGGGTGGCATTGTCATTATCCGCAATGTCAAGACTTTGTGGTGAGTTTGCTACAGTTATCCCGTAAGGACTATCAACCGAACCTGTAGTAAGAATAATGGTTTCAGTGTTTTCAGCCAATGCATCGTTGATAACCGGAAGCGTCAATGTAAAACTATTTTCTCCTATCGGGATAGTAACAGAGCTGGTACCAGCGCCGGTATAATCTATGCCGATAGCAGTTCCGGTTAGTCCTGTATAAATAACAGTCGCCGCATCTGCAGTCACCCCATCAGGCAGACTAAAAGTAAACGTTCCTGGTACAGGGCCTGTTTCTGAACCATTGGTAGAAGTAATCGTGATTACTCCCGAGTCATCGTTTTTAATGCTGGTTACTACCGGGGTACTTTGAACCACAGGTTTGTTGCTGAACGAACTGATCAAATTACTTAAGACAACACTAAAGTTCTCATCTGCCTCGATCTTCTGATCGCCGTTGATCTGTACCGTAAATGTTTCTGTCTCACCTGCTGTTCCTGCAAAGGTTAACCGGCCGCTGCTGCTTTCATAATCGTTATCGGCAATACTTGCTGTACCGTTCGAACTTGCATAATCCACCGTGAAGCTGCCCGCTGTCGCCTGGTTCAGGGTAACCGTATAGGTTGCCAGCTGGCTGCCGCTATCGCCTTCGGTAATGGTTGCCGGACCAGTTAAACTAAGCACTGCCTGGTCTTTATCGATAATATCCAGGCTCTGAGGCGAGTTGCCTACTGTTACTGCGTAAGGACTGGTAATGATTCCTGTAGTCAGGATCACCGTTTCGGTATCTTCTACTACCAGGTCTGCCAGTACCGGGAGGGTTAGTGTAATGCTGTTGCTCTTGGCCGGTATCTCTACGCTTCCGCTGATGGCCCCGGTATAATCGTTTCCACTTTCTGCTGTTCCGGATAGGGTATAACTGACAGTGGTTGGAGCATCTACCGTTACCCCTGCCGGGAAACTGAAGGTAAAGGTACCTGGTACCAAACCTGCTTCCATTCCATCGGTTGGTGTGATCGTGATCACTCCGCTGTCATCATTAGTGATAGTACCTGTGGCGGTGCTGCCTGCTGCCGGAATAGTTAAGCGGTTACCAAAGCTGCTGCTTAAGTTGCTTATCGCGATAGTAAAGTTCTCATGGGGTTCAATTTTCTGATCACCGGTAACCGACACCACGATCGTTTGACTGCCTGCCGTGCCATTGAAACTCAGCGTTCCGCTTTTTGCGGTATAGTCGTTTCCGGCCGTGGCGGTTCCGCCTGATGTAGCATAATCTACCGTAAAGGGTGAGCCGGTAGCTTTATCAAGAGTTACCGTAAAGCTTAAGGTAGTAGTTCCGCTGTTGCCTTCGGCTACGGTTGCTCCGCTTATAACTAACGTAGCATTATCGTTATCTGCTATCTCAAGGCTTTGCGGTGAGTTGGCTACGGTTATCCCGTAAGGGCTGCTTACCGAACCTGAAGTAAGAATAACCGTCTCGGTATTTTCTATCAGAGTATCGTCAATTACCGGAAGGCTGAGGGTAAAACTATTATCACCTGCCGGGATGGTAACCGAGCTGCTGCCTGCACCGGTATAATCTATGCCGGTGGCTGTACCGCTCAAGCCGAAGTTAATCGTAGTAGGGGCATCTGCGCTTACTCCGGTTGGGAAACTGAAGGTGAACGACGCTGGCACTGGGCCCGTTTCTGAACCGTTAGTTTGAGTGATCGTGATACTAGTATTTGCAGGAATCAGATCGTCGTCTGTAATGGTACCTGTAGCTGTAGAACTGGCGAAAGTTAAGCGTCCGCCAAATGGATCAGATAGATCATACAGCTTTAACTTGAACGCTTCATTCATTTCGATCATCTGATCGCCCCTTACCTGAACGGAAACAGTAAATGATTCACCAGGCATTCCAGAGAAGTTTAGCACATCCTGTTTGCTTAAATAATCATTTCCAGCTGAGGTAGCTGTACCATCTTCAGTAGTATATTTTACCGAAAAGCTTCTTCCGGTGGCCTTTGCCAGACTTACGGTAAAGTTCATAGAAACAAAACCAGAGTTTCCTTCTGTTACTGTTGCATTACTTACCGTTAGCGTGGTATTATCGTCGTTGTCTGATATGTTTAAAGTCTGAGGCGAATTAGCTACTACTATTCCCGGCAGATCGGTGTTGCTGACGCCTGTTGTGGTTAATGTTACCGTCTCGACATCCTCGATGATATCATCTTCCAACACTAAAAGAGGGAGCGTTACGCTATTTTGTCCCGCAGGGATAGTAATTGTAACAGCAGAAGGTGAAGCAGTATAATCCGTCCCGCTGCCATCAGCCGTTCCGGTTAGATAGAATGTGATATCTGTAGGGGCGCTTGCTTTGATCCCCGCAGGAAAGCTAAACGTAAAGCTGCCGTTGAGCATCCCTTCCACCCCGTCAACTTTCGATATGGAAATGGTTTTGTTTGCAAGGGTATTATCATTGTCGTCGATATTTGCCGTTACAGCGCCAACAGGCTCCAATGTTATCGCTGAAATAGTGCTGCTCGAAGCAGTAATTAAGTCAATTGTTATGGTTTCGGTAGGTTCGATAATGAGATCATCTGATACAATAGCATCCATTACAACCGAGTTGGTATTCGCAGGGATGGTTATAGTGGTGTTATCGGGCAATGTATAATCTGTGCCATTAACAGCTGTTCCGCCTACAATATAATTTACAATTGTTGGTGCGGAGTTGGTAATCCCCGAAGGATAACTAAACGTAAATTGAGCCTTTGTTCCTGGCTCTGCCCCATCGGCTGTTTTTGTGAGAACTATTTTAGTGTTTGCCGGTGTATTCTCATCATCAATAATATCTGCACTTACTCCGGTCACCGGGCTTACCGTCAATCCGGGTACACTGATACTGCTTGTTGCCGTAGTGAGAGTTAAAACGATTGTTTCGGTAGCCTCGATTAACTGATCATCAGAAACCGTAGCAATTATCGGTGCGGAATTCGCTCCTGCCGGGATGGTTACTGACGTGGCTAAAGTGGCATAATCTGTGCCATTAAGCGCGGTTCCCGAAATCAGGTAGTTAACGGTAGTAGCTGCTGCACTGGTCACCCCTGCCGGATAACTTACTAAAAATTCAACGTTGGTTCCCGGTTCAGCGCCATCCGAAACCTTTGTTAAAGTGATGATGCTATTTCCAGCGATGTTATCATTATCCCGAAGATCAGCGGTTACCGTCGTCAGAGGGTTAACTGACAATGCTGAAATGGAGTTGGTAGCGCTGGATAAACCTAGACTTACGGTCTCGGTACTTTCAATAATAAGGTCATCATTTACCAAAATATCGATATCAGCTGAATTGGCCCCTGCCGGAATAATCACCTGGCCTGTTAAGCTGGTATAATCGGTGCCATTTGTTGCCGTACCGGTAATGGCATAGTTTACCGTGGTAGCCACAGAGCTGGTATATCCTAAAGGGAAACTCACCTTAAACTGTCCGTCTACCAATCCCTCTTCGGCGTCCGAGGCTTTGTTTAACGTAATAACATTGTTTGCAGGGATATTATCATTATCGGTGATATTGATGCTTTGCACCCCCGGAGTTACGTTTAGAGAAACACTACCACTGGTAGCAGAGGTTAAAGTCAGCGACACTGTTTCTGTGGGCTCAATGATTTGATCATCCAGCACAGCTATATATATAGGCGCAGAATTAGTATTTGCAGGAATGATTACTGAGCCAGAAAGTGTTGTATAGTCTGTACCATTCGCCGCAGTACCTGCTATGCTGTAATTCACTGTTGTAGGGGTCGATCGGACAATCCCGGCAGGATAACTTACCATAAACTGGCCGTTGGAAGAAGGTTCTGACCCACTCCCTACAGTACTTAACGTAATTGTATTGTTCGCGGTCGTATTATCGTTATCAAGAATATTTAACGGGAAAGGTGAGTTTGACACCCCGATACCATTATACTTACTGTTGGTAACGGTTCCTGTTGTAACAGTTACGTCTTCAGAATCCTCTATAATCAGATCGTCTACCACGGTCCGGGTAAAAGAACCACTATTGGCTCCGGCAGCAATAGTCACCGTTCCGGTAGTTGACCCATTATAATCAGTACCATTTCCTACAGCCACACCGCTAAGCGTGTAATTGATAGTAGTGGCAGCATCTGTTGATACCCCTGAAGGGAAGCTGAATATAAACTCTGCAGGTGCACCGCCTTCTGCGCCATCTACTTTTGTTATGGTTATCGTTTTATTAGCTGCATTGTTATCATCGTCGAGAATCGACATCGTAGCGGGTGAACCGCTAATGGTTAATAAACCGCCAAAATCGTTGGAGAGATTGTCTAATTTAACTTTGAAAGCTTCATTTCCTTCAATTTTAAGATCTCCGTTAATGGCTATTTGAATATCAAAATACTCTCCGGGGTTCGACCCTGTAAAAGTTAAAGTACCCGACTTAGCAACATAATCGTTATCCGCTGAGGTAGCAACACCATCTTCCGTTAGATAATCTATTGTAAAAGAACTGCTGGTCGTAATATCGAGTGAAACTCTAAACGTCACGTAGGTTACTCCATTATTACCTTCCACCACTTGCGCAGGACCACTGATTAAAATAGCATTATCATCATCAGCAATATTCAGGGTTACCGGAGAATTTGATACGCTTATACCGGTGTAAGGCGTTGTGATGGTTCCGGTGGTTACAATTACTGTTTCATTTCCTTCCAGTACTACATCATCAATAACCGGAAGTGTGATGGTAATACTGTTTGTAAGAGCAGGAATAATAATAGTGCCCGTGGTCAAACCCGTATAATCAGTACCGCCGCCTGTTGCTGTACCGGTAAGAGTATATTGGATTTCGGTATCCTTATCTGCAGTGATTCCTGTAGGAAAGCCTATGGTGAAGGTAGCACCCGGCGAAACCCCTTCGGCGCCATCCGTGCCAGTAATAACAAGTAACTTATTTACCGGTATATTATCATCGTCCAAAATTGTTCCGGTAGCCGTTCCCGTAGTAATTACTCCACCGCTGCTTGGGTTCGTAAGAGTAACTGTAAAGGTTTCGTTCGCTTCAATGATTTGATCTGTTGCAATAGGAACTCCAATATTTACGCCTGTAGAATCCTTAGGAATGGTTACAGTTCCCGTGATTGCACCAGCAAAATCTGAGCTATTGGTAATACCGTTTGTTACTGCATAATTAACTGTAATATCACAGCTTGTGTTTACCGGAGAGGCTGTGACTCTCAAAATCATATTGTTACTTCCTCCCGACCCTTCAGCTTTCGAGACATTAGCAATACTGATATTACTGATTAAAACAGGAGTTGAATCGCTTTGAATGTTATTACAACCGGAGCCACTTGGCGCCGAATCACATTCCAATTGAGGGTCAGTAGGAATATCAGCGTCAGGATTAGTAGCATCAGGGTCGTAAACATCGGCAGGCCTCATCACGGTTGCCTTAACAGTAAGTGTATTCAAGGCAGGTAAGGTAGATACCGTTCCTGTGATTGTAAACGTCAAAACCGACGCGTTATTCATATTTAAGGAGGCGTTGTACTGGCTTCCGACAATGTTACTCGATACTACACTGGCAGTACCTGAAGTAAGAACAGGCGTTATTACTACCCCGGTTAGTTCTGCCGGGAAGGTGAAACTGAATTTAGCATCGCTCACGGCGCTCGGTCCGTTATTCCTGACCGATACTATATAAGTTTGCTGCTGCCCGATACATATCCCGGTAGTCTTGCTTTTGGTGATAGGCAGAACTTCTAAATTAGCCTGCAAAAATTCAATTGGAGTAGCCGGAGTAACAGGAGTACTGAACACGTACGTCCAGGTATCAAGACCTTTATCGTTTCCGAAACTACCTGAGTTATATCCTGTAGACCCCCATTTATGACCATTAGTAGAACTACTGGTTCCATTTACAGAGGTATTGAGCGGACTGGATGGATTAGTAGTAGATGAGATGTTCGAATCGTTCCAATAAACAGTTTGATCTCCCGAGCCCACACCGTTTGTCCGGGTGATAATTATTCCTGATGGATTATTTTCCACGTCCAACAAAGGGAAATGTACTTCACCAGCACGCAGTACTACCTGTACTGACGAACTGGTGTATGAGCCCACTACCGGAACCCCTGCCCCATCCAAACCATCCCAGAAAACTGTATTTGTTCCTGCTATTGCGGCATTTGTGATAATCCGGTCAGAGGCATCAGTATAATCACCATCCTTATTAGCATCAATTTTTAAACTGTAGTTACCCGTTTGGTTAGCAACAAAGCTGAAATAACCACCCATAGTGCTCAATGCTCCTGCCTGGTTTGCCGTACCTTCTTTCCCAATAAAAGAAAAGTTAGTAAGTGTTGGCGCAATAGGAGTAGTTTTTAACCATGTAGTTGTTGCCGATCCGTTATCAGCCGACAATCCAGTAGTTGTTCGGGCGGGTGCAGAAGCAGGCAGATCGGCCGCCGGAGTATTAAAAAACAATTTATGAGTGATGTCTGTGGCAGTATCTTCGGAAAGCGGCGGATGAATAGTAGCGACAGAGGTGCCATCCTGGCTTAAATAACTGGGATTACCGCCGCTTTTAAAACCTTTGTTATTAGAGAAGAAAGCAAAAGCATTACCGGCCAACCCATTCGCATTTATATCATAAATGTAACCGTCATTAGTAAGCACATTAACTTTCCCTGTAAATTTTGCATCAAAATCCCCCATGGTTCCTTCGAGCAGATTCATATAAGCTCTTCCCGGGATAAAAGCCGTATTCGCGGCGTTCCGTACCGAGACATCGAAAGCTGCTATATAAGGAGAATTGTTAGGTTGATCCCAGGCATTGGCGCTAAGCCTCTCATCGGGGGTATTGGTACCACTGTTGGTACCATTGCTACCTACAAAAAACACAGACCAAACACCGGCTTCTGAAGCTTGAGCAGTAACCTTATATGGCGTGTAGCCACCTGCATTGGGCAAGGGGCCCGCCATCTCCTGGGCCCTGGTGCTGATAAGACCAGTGGCAGTTGCTGCCGTACCAGAGGTATAAATGTTCCCGTTTGGCGAAACCAGGATCATGGTACCATTACCATTCAAGCCCTGGACGCTAGACCCAACATTAATGGTTTCACCGGCTTGAACGTAAACTCTTACCAGCCCCTGGCTGGCCCAGGGAAGAGATCCGGTAGTTGTAGTTGAAGTGTATAAATAGACCCTGTGCCCTCCGTCAGGATTTAACTCCTTACTTCCTTCTGCAAAAGAATGCTGTGATGATATTAGGAAAAACAGGAAAATAAGTCCGCCTGACAAACCCGGCCAAATCTTTGGCAAGGAGCAATACACATATCTTTTAAACGAGTCAAAAATTGTAAAATCCATTAAGCCGGGTGGTAGATTATTTCTACTCTTAAGCAACGATCAGCGGTATACGGAAACCGGAGCGTAGCGTTACATTAATTCCCCAAAAAAAATATTTTGGGAATATTAATTCACATATCACCTCTGCAACCCGCGGAAGAATAGCTTATTAGAAGTATCCTAAGCATCTTTTTCATTCTGATCTATCACTCATGCCAAACAGTACAACCCCATTTTATTTCTTTTAAGTTAATGTGTAACATTCGGAGATGTCGAAACGTAAAAAGCAAAGTCTATCAATTCAAATGGAGGCCACACAGTCCTATTTTATGAATGAACTACGCTCATATAATTCATCTGCCTTATCTGCTTTAAAGCGTGTATCATTTTTGAATTTTTTACCTGTATTTTTCGTACTTATACTGAGCCTGTGTAGTGCTAATAGAGCTTATTCGCAACAGCCCTGCTCTGATATACCACTCTATGAGTTTGATCTTAGGGCTACCCCTTCAAAGACTCTTACGGGTCTAAAAAGACAGTCAGGGTCTTGCTGCAGCGGAACAACAAACTCCATCCAGTTTAAGATCATTCTGGGCCCAAACTCCCTTGGAGTGAGGTTTGATTTGAGCGATAACTCGGGAACATATACAGTAAACTGTGTAACCAAGCCATTAGTAGATCAATCGCTTTGTTTAACCGGAGCCGCTGATGGGGTCTATTATGTTACCTATACCAAACCCGGTAACGATCCTAACGATTATACTCTCAGCGCTATTCCATATTTAACAGCCAGCAGTAACAGCCCTGCTAGCGCCGGCAGCAGCAGTCAGCTATGCGCCGGTTCCACCTTGACACTTACCGCAAACCCAAATCTCACGGGCGCAACCTATACATGGACTGGGCCGAATGGATTTACAGCTACAGGAAGAACAGTAAGCATCCCCTCGGTAACAGCCGCTGCCAGCGGAACTTATACCGTAGTTATAACCGATGCTGCGGTTTGCCTTACCGCTGCTACAGCCACGGCAACCACAGACGTTACCATTAATGCCCGCCCTGATCCGCCTACTTCCGGAGGAAATGTAACGATTTGTGAAAACGGAGCTTCGCAAACCTTAACAGCGAATGCCACAGCAGCGCCGGGGATGAATATTGTTTGGTACGATGCCGCTACGGGAGGAAATGTGGTTAGTCCCGCAACTTATACCAGTACTACTGCCGGCTCCAGAACACTATATGCCGAGACCGTAAATCCAGCGACATCCTGCAGAAGCACCACAAGAACTGCGGTTATATTAACCATCAACCCTGCTCCTGCCCGTCCAACTTTACCAGGAAATGTAACGGTTTGTGAAAACGGGATCTCTCAAACATTGACCGCAACGGCATCCGTACCCGCCGGACACAGCATTGTTTGGTACGATGCCGCTACGGGCGGGAATGTAGTTCCTCCTACTTTTACAAGCACAACTGCCGGCTCTGCAACCTTGTATGCAGAGGCTGTTAACAACACTACTTCCTGCAGAAGCTTGTCCAGAACAGCCGTTGTCTTAACCATTAATGCAGCGCCAATGGCTCCTGCAAGCTCGGGTAACATTACACAATGTGAAACCAGTTCGATTCAAACTTTAAATGCTAATAGTGCCCTGGCTTCAACTACCGGGGTAACATGGTATGATGCTGCTACAGGCGGTTCGGTGGTTGCTTCGCCCACCTTAAATACTCCCGGTTCGGTAACCTACCATGCACAATATTCTAATGGCACGTGTTCCAGTGTAGCCAGAACAGCGGTTACTCTTACCATTAACCCCGCTCCGCTGGCTCCAACCTTACCGGGAAATGTAACGGTTTGTGAAAATGGTTCTTCTCAAACGCTGACCGCAACGGCATCCGTACCTGCCGGACATAGCATCGTTTGGTATGATGCCGCTACAGGCGGAAATATGGTTAGCCCTGCTACCTTTACCAGTACTACTGCCGGTTCAAGAACACTTTATGCCGAAGCTGTTAACAATACTACATCATGCAGAAGCCTGGCCAGAACAGCGGTTACTTTAACCATCACAGCGGCTCCGGCGGCTCCGACAAGCTCAGGTAATATTACCCAATGTGAGACCAGTCCCATCCAAACTCTAAATGCTAACAATGCATTGGCTTCTAACAGCGGGGTTACCTGGTATACCACGTTAACAGGAAATACATCAACATCATCTCCTACGTTGAACACTGTGGGAACTGTAACTTATTATGCCGGATATTTTAATGGCAGTTGTTCAAGTATCAACAGAACTCCGGTTACACTGACCATTACTGCTGCCCCTTTAGCACCCGCAAGTTCAGGCAATATTACACAGTGCGAAACCAGTCCTATCCAGACCTTAAATGCAAACAACGCACTGGCATCCACCACCGGGGTTACCTGGTATACTGCTTCTGTGGGTGGCTCAGTAATAGCATCTCCAACCTTAAGCGCCACCGGAACTGTAACTTATTATGCTCAATATTCTAACGGCACCTGTTCCAGTGTATCCAGAACGCCTGTTACCTTAACTATTAATGCAGCTCCGTTTGCTCCAACTTTACCAGGAAATGTATCGGTTTGTGAAAACGGGACCTCTCAAACATTGACCGCAACCGCATCCGTACCCGCCGGACACAGCATTGTTTGGTACGATGCCGCTACGGGCGGGAATGTAGTTCCTCCTACTTTTACAAGCACAACTGCCGGCTCTGCAACCTTGTATGCAGAGGCTGTTAACAACACTACTTCCTGCAGAAGCTTGTCCAGAACAGCCGTTGTCTTAACCATTAATGCAGCGCCAATGGCTCCTGCAAGTTCGGGTAACATTACACAATGTGAAACCAGTCCGATTCAAACTTTAAATGCTAATAGTGCCCTGGCTTCAACTACCGGGGTAACATGGTATGATACTGCTACAGGCGGTTCGGTGGTTGCTTCGCCCACCTTAAATACTCCCGGTTCGGTAACCTACCATGCACAATATTCTAACGGCACGTGTTCCAGTGTAGCCAGAACAGCGGTTACTCTTACCATTAACCCCGCTCCGCTGGCTCCAACCTTACCGGGAAATGTAACGGTTTGTGAAAATGGTTCTTCTCAAACGCTGACCGCAACGGCATCCGTACCTGCCGGACATAGCATCGTTTGGTATGATGCCGCTACAGGCGGAAATATGGTTAGCCCTGCTACCTTTACAAGTACTACTGCCGGTTCAAGAACACTTTATGCCGAGGCTGTTAACAATACTACATCATGCAGAAGCTTGGCCAGAACAGCGGTTACTTTAACCATCACAGCGGCTCCGGCGGCTCCGGCAAGCTCAGGTAATATTACCCAATGTGAGACCAGTCCCATCCAGACTCTAAATGCTAATAATGCATTGGCTTCTAACAGTGGGGTTACATGGTACGATGCCGCAGCGAATGATTCAGTAGTTGCTTCGCCGACTTTGAATAGTACGGGATCCGTAACCTATTATGCACAATATTCGAATGGCACTTGCTCAAGCATTTTGAGAACTCCCGTTACACTAACCATTACTCCGGCTCCACCGGCTCCGGCAAGTTCGGGTAATCTTAGCCAATGTGAGACTAACCCGATTCAGACTTTAAATGCAAACAGTGCCTTAGCTTCAGCTACTGGAGTTACATGGTATACAGCTGCTACCGGTGGCACTGCAGTGGCATCGCCTACGCTAAGCGCCATCGGCACAGTAACTTATTATGCTGAATATTCTAACGGCACTTGTTCCAGTGTATCCAGAACGCCTGTTAGCTTAACTATTACACCTGCACCCGCTGCACCAGCCAGTTCCGGCAACATCACTCAATGCGAGGCCAGTCCGATTCAAACACTAAATGCTAATGATGCCATGATTTCCTCAGCGGGAATTACGTGGTATACAGCCGCCAGCGGTGGTTCGGTAGTAAGCTCTCCCACTTTAAGCAATACCGGTTCTGTTACTTACTACGCCGAATATTTTAACGGAACCTGCTCAAGCACCTCAAGAACACCAGTGGTTTTAACCATAACTCCGGCGCCTCCTGCTCCTGCGATAACGGCAAGTTCTATTGTAGAATGTGAAAAAAATCCCGTGCAAACCCTCGATGCCAGAACAGTTCTGGTTTCACAAAGTGGTGTAACCTGGTATACAGCGGCAACGGGAGGAACCCTCGTCACTTCCCCAACCTTAAGCACCGCAGGAATAGTAACATATTACGCACAATATTTCGACGGAACCTGCTACAGTGTTCCCAGAACTCCGGTTACATTAACTATTACACCTGCGCCGGCAGCGCCTTCTGTAAGCGCTAACTCTATTACAGAATGTGAAAAAAGCCCGCTACAGACGCTTGACGCAAGAACCGTATTATCTTCCTCTACAGGAGTAACATGGTACACTGCCGCAACAGGAGGAACCCTTGTATCTTCTCCTACTCTGGCAGCAACGGGGACAGTAACTTACTATGCTGAGTACTTTAATGGAACCTGTTCAAGTGTCGTACGAACTCCAGTTACCCTGACCATTACACCAGCACCCGTACCTCCCTCTGTATCTGCGAATTCTATCACAGAATGCGAGAAAAGGCCAGTTCAGACTCTTGATGCCAGAACGGTGTTAGTTTCGCAGAATGGTGTGACCTGGTATACCGCCGCAACGGGCGGAACATTGGTAACATCGCCAACCTTAAGCGCAACGGGCACCGTAACATATTACGCGCAATATTTCAACGGAACCTGCTCCAGCATCCTAAGAACTCCGGTTACCTTAACCATTACGCCTGCTCCGGCGCCTCCGGCTGTATCAGCAAGTTCAATTAGCGAATGTGAGAAAAAGCCAATTCAGACACTGGATGCAAGAACTGTGCTAGTTTCGCAGAATGGTGTGACCTGGTATACCTCGGCTACTGGTGGTACATTGGTAACATCGCCAACTTTAAGCGCAACAGGCACGGTAACCTATTACGCACAATATTTTGACGGAACTTGTTCCAGCGTGGACAGAACGCCTGTCATCTTAACTATCACACCTGCTCCGCCGCCGCCTGCGGTTAGTTCTGATAATATTACCCAATGCCAGGGCACACCCGTTCAAACTTTAGACGCTAGAGCGGTGTTGGGCTCGCCAGCGGGCGTTACCTGGTATACCGATGCGATCGGCGGATCAGCCGTCGCTTCGCCCACATTAAACACTGTTGGATCTGTAACTTATTATGCTGAAGCTGTTAATACGGCTGGATGTGTCAGTTTAACCAGAACCACTGTTAGGCTAACCATTAAAGCCCTGCCTGCTATAACTCCTGTGAACAATGTATTTACCTGTAATAATGGTGCTACCACTCCAATAGTATTTAGCTCGTCTCTGCCGGGAACAACCTATACCTGGACTAATTCAAATCCGGCTATCGGCCTGGCAGCTACAGGAACTGGAAACATTCCGTCATTCGTGGCAACAAATACATCCAACAATGCACTTATAGCCAGGATAACAGTTACACCAACCGCAAACGGTTGTCCCGGCCCCTCGCAAACATTTACTATCACCGTTCCAAAACCATTAATTACAAACTCGCCCCTATCTCAGGAAATTTGTTCAGGTAAAAATTCAACACCCGTTACCCTGACATCGAATACTCCGGGAGCAACTTTCCAGTGGTCCGTAAGCAGTTCCACCGGTGTTAGCGGCCAAACTGCATTGAGCGGAACAGATGTAATTCCGACACAAACACTTTTCGCAACCGGAACATCGCCCGGACGGATTGTATATACGATTACTGCTCTGGCCAACGGCTGCCAGGGACCATCATCCGAGTATGCAATCACAGTAATACCTCTGCCTACACAGGCAGAAACCTATGGTGACCCTTCGAAACGCTACAGCATTACCAGAAAAGTTCCTTTAAAAGCTAATACAGCAGTTATAGGCACGGGACAATGGAGCCAAACCTCAGGACCTAACAACATCAGAATAGATAACCCGGCAAGCCCTGACACTGAAATCTCTGGTCATGTACCAGGCGAGTATAGCTTCAAATGGACCATCACAAACCGGATCTGCGTAAGCGAGAATGCATTGACACTCGCCGTAAACGCTCCGCCTGTCGCCATTGATGATAGTTTCGATGCCCGGGTAAATCATGTTATCAACGGAACGGTTGCAACCAACGACCGCGACCCCGACGGAACTACACTCACATTCACTCAATTGTCAAGCCCTGCAAGCGGTGTACTCGTATTCAATCCCGACGGGACGTTCACTTATACGCCTGCAAATAATTTTGCGGGAGCCCAGACTTTCAGGTACTCTGTATGCGATGCCGATGGGGAATGCAGCCAGGCAACTGTGACGCTTGCAATCTATGAACCTACTATAGTGAATCTGACGCCTGCTGTATCCGAAATGCATGAAGGACGTACGGTGTCCATCACGGCAACGTTGGTCGCGGCGCTCCATGAAGATGTAATCGTTTCACTAGCTTACACCGGCGACGCAGTTTCCGGAAGTGATTATGCTCCTTCGGGAAACCTGACCATTCTAATTAAAGCAGGACAAACTTCAACTACGGAAAAAGTAGTCTTAACCGCTATTAAAGATGACATTAAAGAAACCGACGAATATATCTTCGTCGATATTAGCGCCGTCTCCTCCAAATATGTCGACATAGGCACCGGCGCCGAAGTGGTGATCCATGATATGTTTCCCGGTAACGACCCTCCTTCCGGTAAAGATGAAAATCCCGATATAAGGCCGGATCCGCTGACATCTCCAAACGAAGATGGAGCCGGCAACGAGACCTTCTTCATCTACAATATTTCCGCTTATCCGGATAATGAGGTAATGATTTTTAACAGATGGGGAAATGAAGTCTTCAGAATTAAAAATTATGATAATGAAAACAACGCGTTCAGGGGTAAGGCAAACCGGGGCATTCTGACTAACACACAGCAGGACTTGGTAGATGGCGTATATTATTACATCATTAACACCAAAGTTGCCGGAGCACAAAAGGTTAACAAGGGATATATAATTTTGAAGCGAAAGAAATGATGGGGCGGCTACTACATATACTCAGACTTAGAGAAAGGACTTGCAACTGCTCAAGCAGGAATATTTCAGCTGTCGCCAGCTGCCTGAAGTTTCTGGCCGGCAGAAGAGATCTTTGCTTAATCATTATGCTTCTGGCCTGCACCAATCTTCAGGCTCAGCAAAAAGCCATGTATACCCAGTATATGTTTAATGGTTTAGCGCTGAACCCGGCATATTCCGCAACCGACGAGGCATTAACCATCACATCCTTATATCGCCAGCAATGGGTTGGACTTAAAGGAGCTCCTAATACTCAAACCTTATCCATTCATACTCCAGTGGGCGAAAGTAACACCTCCGTCGGGGCTTCCATAATCAGAGATCAGATTGGCGAGGTAATAACCGAAAAAGGCGTTTACCTGACGGTTGCTCAACGTGTACCGGTCGGTGAACAATCGTATTTAGCTGTTGGCTTTAATGGGGGACTAAGTTCATACAGTGCAGAATATTCCATGAACTATGCCGGAAGCCCTCAATCTACCACCGACCCCGTATTTGAAGATCAAAGTCAGATGCGCGCCAATTTTGGATTGGGGGTAGTATTCTTTGGCCCGAAATATTATGTGGGACTTTCATCTCCTCACTTTTACTACAGGCCCTTGGGCGAAATAAGTAATTTAGCTTCTTCCACAACTTACAGGCCGCACTATATTCTTCAAGGCGGATACATTGCAGAACTGTCAGATATGATAAAATTCAAACCTCACCTGATTATAAATTATGTAAACGGGTCACCGGTTCTTATCGATATGAATGCAAGCGTACTCTTTGCAGAAAGGCTTTGGCTGGGTGGTTCATACCGTTCGAAAGATGCTTTTAACGCTATTGCCCAACTATACGTTCTGCCTACCTTAGCCGTTGGCTACTCCTACGATTTTACTTCTACAAAATTGTCGCGGATAGAAAAAGGCTCACATGAAATTTCGCTGAAATTCAGAATCCCGGTAAAAGGCAGAGATTTTCCGCAGTGTTATTTTTAGCGTAATAAAGCTCGTTACTGATCAAACAAGCTCCGTTGCTGATAAAGTAAGCATCGTCGCTGATCAAACAAGCTCCGTTACTGATAAAGTAAGCTCCGTCGCTGATCAAACAAGCTCCGTTACTGGTAAAGTAAGCGCCGTCGCTAATCAAACAAGCTCCGTTACTGGTAAAGTAAGCACCGTCGCTAATAAAGTAAGCTCCGTCACTGATAAAGTAAGCACCGTCGCTAATAAAGTAAGCTCCGTCACTGATCAAAAAAGCTCCGTTGCTGATAAAGTAAACGCCGTGCCACGCTTGGAACAATCGGCACATTCAATAAAAAAGGGTGATTTAACTAATAACCACCCTTTAAGCTGAAGAGAACGTCCGGCTATAATGCTCCTTCCTTTATTTCCTCCACCACCGCCGGATCAAGCAATGTACTTGTATCTCCCAGATTCGCCGTATCGCCCTCGGCAATCTTCCGTAAAATCCTTCTCATAATTTTACCGGAACGCGTTTTGGGCAAACCTGTAACAAATTGAATTTTGTCGGGCTTGGCTATGGCGCCGATAATCCGGGTAACTGTTTGGAGTATATTTTTACGGGTGAGTTCCTTATCATGACTTGAAGTGCCAAGAATTACGTAGGCATACACACCCTGTCCTTTAATTTCATGAGGATAACCAACCACTGCGCTCTCCACCACATCAGAATGCATATTAATTGCATTTTCCACTTCAGCAGTTCCAATTCTATGGCCCGAAACGTTTAACACATCATCTACCCTGCCCGTTATCCGGTAATAACCGTCTTCATCGCGTAAGCACCCATCGCCGGTAAAATACATGTTCTCGTAAGTCGAGAAATAAGTTTGCCTGCAACGTTCGTGATCTCCGTAAGTGGTTCTGATAATACCGGGCCATGGGAATTTGATACAAAGATTCCCGCTTACCCCATTCCCTTCAATCTCTTTTCCGTTTTCATCCACCAGAACGGGCTGTATCCCCGGAAGGGGAAGTGTTGCATAGCCGGGTTTTGTGGGAGTTACTCCTGCAATAGGCGAAATCATAATCCCGCCATTTTCAGTTTGCCACCATGTATCAACTATCGGCGCGTTTTTAGCTCCAATTTTCTCATCGTACCAATGCCAGGCTTCTTCGTTAATTGGCTCTCCAACAGAACCTAATTTCTTTATTGAGCTTAGATCTTTTCCTTTCAACGGCTCGTCGCCAAAGCTCATTAACGAGCGAATGGCTGTAGGCGCTGTATAAAGTATATTAACTTTATGCTTTTCTACAATGTCCCAGAAACGACCTGCATCCGGGTAGGTAGGAATTCCTTCAAACATAACATTGGTTGCGCCTTGTGAAAGCGGGCCGTAAACGATGTACGAATGACCGGTGATCCAGCCGATATCAGCCGTGCAGAAATATACTTCGCCCGGTTGATACTGAAACACATTGGCGAATGTATATCCGGCATAAACCATATACCCTCCGCAGGTATGTACCACACCTTTAGGCTTTCCGGTAGAACCGGATGTATAAAGAACGAACAGCATATCCTCTGCGTCCATCTCTTCGGCAGGGCAGTCGGGATTTCCCTGTGTCTCTACTTTTTTAATTTCATCTTCCCACCATACATCGCGACCCTTAATCATAGAGATTGGCGTCCGGCTGCGTGTTAGCACAATAACCTTATCTACACTCTGGCACTGCACCAGGGCGTCGTCAATAATATCTTTAAGCGGAATATTTTTGTTGCCTCTGAAACCACCATCGGCAGTGATAACCAAAGAACATGCGGCATCATTTATACGGTCTGCAATAGACTGCGCAGAGAAACCACCAAAAACAACCGAGTGCACGGCGCCAATCCTTGCACAAGCCAATACAGCAATGGCTAATTCGGGCACCATAGGCAAGTAGATACATATCCGGTCGCCCTTTTTAGCGCCATTATTTTTCAGAACATTGGCAAACTGGCATACCTTATCATGCAACTGCCGGTAACTTAACACCCTGTGATGCTCTTCGGGGTCATTGGGTTCCCAGATGATCGCAGGAGTATCTGCATTATTTTCAAGGTGGCGGTCAAGGCAATTTTCTGTTATATTTAAGGTTGCACCTTGAAACCACTTAATATTGGGTTCTTTAAAATTCCATTCTAATACCGAGTTCCATCTTTTTTTCCAGGTAAAAGACGAGGCAACTTCGGCCCAGAATTTTTCCGGTTCATTTACGCTGTACTCGTAAACACGCTTATACTCGTCAAAAGACTTGATCTGCAAATTCATTTTATGATTATACTTTGTTTCAAACTATTCTATCAATACCCAGCCGTTCGAATTCTAATCTTCCCGATCGACCAGGCTTACTTCCCTATCCTATCACCTTCTCTACACGGTCTTTCTTCGTCATAAGCGAAACGATATACGCTGTAAGTACTGCGAGCGGAAAGGATATTATCGCCGGGTTATCCAGCTTATGGAAGGCTGTAGCCGGATCTAAACCGTACCGGTCCCACATGGTTGGCGAAGTGAGGATGATCAGCAAAGACGATACAATTCCAACCACAATTGAGGCCGAAATCCCGCTGGCTGTTGTTCTCTTCCAGAAAAGCAGGAAAAGGATTGCCGGCAGATTTGCAGACGCCGCTATTGAAAAGGCCCATCCCACCAAAAAGGATACATTCATTCCCTTAAACGCTATACCCAGTGCGATTGCAAAGATGCCAACGCCGAAGGCGGCTATTTTTCCGGCTTTCACTTTCTTTCCGTCGCTAAGATCCACTTTGAAGTAATTATCCATTAAATCGTGCGCAATGGCGCCAGACGACGCTATAATCAATCCGGCTACAGTGCCTAAAATAGTGGCAAAGGCAACAGCAGATATAATGGAAAATAACACCACCCCGAATCCTTTGGCCAGCAGCGGTGCCGCCATATTGCTCGACTCCACATCCTGAACACCATTTATCGCCGCACCCAAACCCATATATAAAGTGAGGATATAGAATACTCCGATGGCTGCAATCGCCAGGATCGTCGACTTGCGGGCATCTCGTTGTGATTTTACCGTATAATACCTTATCAGGATATGTGGCAGCGCCGCCGTTCCAAGAAAGAGCGCCAGCATTAACGAAATAAAGTCAAGACGACTCCAGAAGCTGGCCCCTTTTCCGATCTTATATTTTAGTCCCGGTAGCATAAAGCTTTCGCCGGATGTAGGATTTTGTATAAACAGAGACACCTTTTTACCTTCATCGCTAAACTTTACTTCAGAAAATCTGACGATCTCACTGCTTTTAATGGTAGACAAAAATTCGAATGGCCCTACCGGACCGGTTTTTTCCACTTCCTTTCCATCTACAATAATTTTACTCATATGGCCCACCTGGAAAAAGTTAGCTTTCTCTTTTGGCTCTCCGTTATAAAGCTTCTCGCCGTTAGACCCATCAGATATCGAAAGAGCTTCTTTTAGGACGAAGTTGCCTTCTTTTTTCGCAAGATGAAACCATCTTTCCACGCCGTCTTTCTCAAGCTTTACAAAATCCTTACCCTTCACCTGCTGCTGCGCAAGTACCTGCCAGCCTTCCACGGCAACAACACTGCTATCAGCCATTTGAGGGGTTAGATTTATGTATTTGTGATATGCTTTCCCTTGATGATCCGGACTTAAAGTGAAGCCGTTTTTCAGAATATAGAAGGTTAATATAATCGACAAAACCAATAATAGCGCTCCTTTAATAAACTGGACATAAGTAGTGGAGGTCATACCAGCGCTGGCGACAATAAAAATCACCACCGCTCCAACCAGCACTACTCCCACCCAATGCGGAAATCCTAATAATGGAGTTACCAGATCGCCGGCACCCACCATTTGAGGAATAAGGTAGAAGATGGAAACGATAAGCGTACTGATCGCCGCGGTGAGAGTGATAGCTCTAGACTTAAATGTCGAGTTCAACGCATCCGTAAAGGTATATTTACCCAGTCGCTTTAAGGGTTCGGCTATGAGGAAAAGTGCTACGATCCATCCCGCCAGAAAGCCGATAGAGTATAGAAACCCATCGAAGCCTACTGTCGCGATCATTCCGCAGATGCCGAGAAAAGATGCCGCTGATAAATAATCTCCAGCGAAAGCGATACCATTTACCGCCCAGTGAATCTGGCCGCCGGCTGCGTAATATGACGACGCAGAGCTGGTTTTACGCGCAAAATAAAAGGAAAGGCCTAATACAAGGCCAACAAAAATCACAAAGAAAAATATAGCGATATAAGAAACTTCGTATATCATACTTTCTCCTCCTTTGTGTTAAGATCATCTTCGTAGCGCGAGCAGAAAAAATTATAAAGGATGCCGAGTAAAACCGCAAAAACGATCAGTCCCATTCCATAAACCAGCGCAAGGTTAAGTCCGGCGAACACTTCGGTAGCAAGCAGTTCATAATTTAAAACACCGATAACTACAAAGCCGGCATAAAAGAAAAGATAGAGGAAGAAAAACCAGACGCCTAGCGAGGCCTTCTTTTTGGAGGCATTTTCGATACCTACTTCAGCTGCGGGTTCATGAAGCATATTGTTTATTATTAGTTAAGTTCGTTGAATTGGTTATTGTATGTGGCGCACAAGTTAAAAAGATTTCAGAAATATTGTTGTAACAGATATAAATCATAGAACAATCGAAAGAAAATCACGAAGGGCTTGGCCAGAAACCAGCCTCTTCCTGGCATTACTTTAAGGCTGCCAGAGAATTCTTAAAGAAGCGCTCAATTGTTATATAAAAAGCCTGATTATTTTTCCAATTTTTAGTTGCGTATGTTATTTCTTCTACCGATATTTGCAAACTCTTTAAAGAGGCCGAGTTTAAAAAATATTACATTATACTATAGTCATGTCGAGAATTTGTGATTTAACAGGAAAAATGTCCATGAATGGTTATAACGTTTCAAATTCGAACGTTAAAACTAAACGCAAATTTCATCCTAATTTGCAAGTAAAAAAGTTTTTCATCCCTGAAGAAGGACGTTGGATCACGTTAAAGGTTTCTACTTCAGCTATTAAAACGATCAACAAAAACGGTATTACTGCCGTAGTTAATAAATTCCTTAAAAAAGGATCTATTTAATCTATTATAAAGAAAAGAAATGGCTAAGAAAGGTAACAGAGTTCAGGTTATTTTAGAATGTACTGAGCAAAAAGAAAGTGGCGTACCTGGGATGTCTCGTTATATCACCACCAAAAACAAAAAGAATACTACTGAGCGTTTAGAATTGAAGAAGTTCAATCCTAACATGAGAAAAGTAACTCTTCACAAAGAAATTAAATAATTGAGGATAGTGTAGATCGATTGATAAGGCAATCATTCTAAAACAAACAATCATCAATTCAATCATTAAGAAAACATGGCAAAGAAAGTAGTTGCAACCCTGAAAACCGGAAAAGGTAAAGAATATTCCAAAGTAATAACAATGGTAAAGTCTCCTAAAACCGGCGCTTACACATTTAAAGAAATCATTGCACATAACGATCACGTTAAAGACGCAATTGCTGAAGCTAAAAAAGTTTAATCTTTTTTCTTTAAAATATTCAAGAGCCGTCCTGATTATATCTGGAGGGCTTTTTTTGTATTTATTTGAAGCTCTTATTTGCATATCTGCACATCTAAAATCTACACATCTGAATCATGGGATTATTTGATTTTTTCAAAAAGAAAGAAACTACTCCGGTAGAGCAGGAGGCCCTGGATAAAGGTTTAGAAAAAACCAAGGAAGGCCTTTTCTCTAAACTTACTAAAGCTGTTATCGGCAAATCGACGGTGGATGAAGAAGTTTTAGACGAGCTGGAGGAGATCCTGGTTACTTCGGATGTTGGCGTAAGCACCACTCTAAAAATCATCGAACGCATTGAGGAGCGGGTGTCTCGCGATAAATACGTGAACACTTCCGAGCTAAACGGCATTCTGAGAACAGAAATACAGGATCTCCTTGCTGAAAATAATAGCAGCGATTTCGAAAATTTTGAATATGGAAGCCATAAGCCCTATGTAATTATGGTTGTTGGCGTAAATGGTGTTGGAAAGACGACCACAATAGGTAAGCTGGCTCACAAATTAAAATTAACTGGAAGCAAAGTAGTTCTGGGCGCTGCAGACACATTCCGTGCAGCTGCGGTTGAGCAATTAAAACTCTGGGGAGAAAGAGTAAATGTGCGGGTGGTAGCGCAACCAATGGGCTCAGACCCTGCTTCAGTCGCTTTTGACACACTGCAATCGGCAGTAGCTAACGGTGAGGATGTTGCCATTATCGATACCGCGGGACGATTGCATAATAAAGTGGCCTTGATGAACGAGCTTACTAAGATCAAAAATGTAATGCAAAAGGTTGTCCCCGGAGCACCGCATGAAATTCTTTTAGTACTTGACGCATCCACCGGCCAAAACGCAATTGAACAATGTAAACAATTCACGCAGGCAACAGACGTTAATGCTTTAGCTTTAACAAAACTTGACGGTACAGCCAAAGGCGGCGTGGTAATAGGAATTTCAGATCAGTTTAAAATCCCGGTTAAGTATATCGGTGTGGGTGAAGGAATAAATGATTTACAGCTGTTTAACAAAAAAGAATTTGTTGAAAGTCTGTTCAAATAAGAAGAGAAGGAATGAGGACGAAAGTTTCGGTTAATAAACCAGCAATAAAACCAAGAGTGAATGTAATTACCTTGGGTTGTTCTAAAAATGTATACGATTCGGAAGTGTTGATGGGCCAGTTGAAAGGCAACCAGATAGATGTCGTACATGAATCGGGCATCAACGCTAAAGACGACATCATTGTCATTAATACCTGCGGCTTTATTGACAATGCTAAGCAAGAATCGATCGATACGATACTTCAATACAGCGAATTAAAAGAACAGGGTAAAGTCGGGAAAGTGGTAGTTACCGGCTGCCTCTCTGAACGTTACAAACCAGAGCTTGAGGCAGAACTTTCAAATGTCGACGCCTTTTTTGGAACCAATGACCTACAAAATATATTGACCAACTTAGGTGCAGATTATAAATATGAATTGCTCGGCGAACGACTTTTAACTACTCCCTCGCATTTCGCTTACTTCAAAATATCTGAAGGCTGTAATCGCCCCTGCTCATTTTGCGCTATCCCGTTAATGCGTGGAAAACACGTATCCAGACCCATTGAAGAACTGGTACAAGAAGCAAAGAATTTAGTTCGGAACGGAACTAAAGAATTGGTGGTTATCGCCCAGGACCTCACCTACTACGGGCTCGACCTTTACGGAAAGCGCAATCTAAGTGATCTCTTAAAAAATCTTTCGGACGTAGATGGATTAGAGTGGATCAGACTGCAATATGCCTATCCTTCCGGCTTCCCGATGGAAGTTCTGGATGTAATGAATGAGCGATCAAACATCTGTAATTATCTCGATATGCCCCTTCAGCACATCAGCGACGATATGCTAAAGTCAATGCGCAGAGGTATCGGCAAACAAAAGACAATAGACCTGGTGAATACGATTCGCGACAGGGTTCCTGAGATTGCCTTAAGAACCACTTTAATCTGCGGATATCCCGGCGAGACGGAAAAGGATTTCCAGGAAATGAAAGAGTGGGTTGCTGAAACTCGTTTCGACAGATTAGGATGCTTTACTTATTCTCACGAAGAAAAAACACACGCTCACTCTCTTGAAGATGACATCCCTGAAGAAGTAAAAGAACAACGCGTGGAAGAGATCATGGACATCCAGCAGTCTATTTCATATGAGAAAAACGAGGCTAAAGTGGGTAAAACCTTTAAAGTGCTGATCGATAAAAAAGAAGGCGATTATTTTGTAGGACGTACTGAATTTGATTCTCCGGAAGTAGATAACGAAGTACTTTTGCATGCCAGCACAAACTACGCAACATCAGGCAGTTTCGTAAACGTAAAAATCGATCGTGCGGAAGATTTCGATTTATATGGACAAATTGTCAAATAGTTGATGCATCGCGGGGAGAATAAAAGTTTTCCCCTATTTTCGTCTCCACGATGAAAGCAACCTACATCGATTACGGCGAAACAAATAGCTTTTCGGATACTTTGTTGAGCTATTTATCGCACGATTCCAAACTAGAGCCTTACATATCCTGTTGGCCTGATCCCGATTCCTTCGGCAGGCTGCTCGCGGAAAAAGAGCCCTTAGTTAGCCGCGATGTACTGGCAAGAACATTAAAAGACCAGTATTCAGATCCCCGGTATCACAATACACAGTCAAACAAGGTATTTGATAATATCGACAGTCTCAGCAAGCCCACTACCTATACAATTACAACCGGACATCAGCTTAATATCTTCACCGGGCCACTCTATTTTATCTATAAAATTGTAACAGCAATCAACCTGGCCGATCAGCTAAAGGACAAATATCCTGATAAGAATTTTGTACCGGTATATTGGATGGCGACTGAAGATCATGATTTCGCTGAGATCAATCATACCAGGCTTCACGGTAAGAAGTTTAGCTGGGATGAAAAAGTTAGCGGTGCAACCGGGCGGATTGATCCTTCATCAATAGAAGCGACACTGAAAGCATATCAGAGTGCATTAGGTATTTCCGAAAACTCTGAGAAACTTGCTTCCATCTTACGAGAAGCTTATCTATGCCATAATACCCTTGCCGATGCTACCCGGTTTTTGGTGCACAAGCTCTTTTCCAAATATGGACTTGTGGTTATTGATGCCGACAACACAGACCTGAAAAAGCAGTTTATTCCCTACATTAAAGGAGATGTTGTTGAGCAAAAAAGTTTTGCTGCGATAAACAAAACATCAAAAGAGCTGGAAGATGCCGGCTTTCACACCCAGATTCACGCCAGAGAAATAAACTTTTTTTATCTGAAAGATAAACTACGGGAACGAATAATTTTTGAGGATGGAAAATGGCAGGTTTTAAACACCAGCATTTCTTTTAACAAAGACGAAATCATATCAGAAATAGAACAATTCCCGGAAAGGTTTAGTCCGAATGTGGTAATGCGTCCCCTGTATCAGGAGGTGATTCTTCCTAATCTTGCCTATGTCGGCGGCGGAGCTGAAATTATTTACTGGCTGCAGTTAAAACAGAACTTTGAGCAGTTCGGAATAAGCTTTCCTATTCTCGTACCCCGAAACTCTGCACTCATTGCAGGTCCTTCTTTCAGCACCAAATTGGATCGCCTTAAACTAACAATAAAAGACATTTTCAAAGCACCTGCTACAATACAGAAAGAATGGGTGCTGGCTAATTCAGAACATCAGCTTAGCTTGAAAGAGGAATACCTGGAGTTTGATATTGTGTTTGAGAAGTTAAAATCCCGGGCTTCCCGAATCGATACTACTCTCGCTCCCAGTACCGAAGCGATTAAGGCGCGGCTAGAAAAGGCGCTGTCAAATCTGGAACAAAAATTAATCAAAGCGGAGAAAAGAAACCATCAGGACGCTTTATCGCAAATAGAGCATCTCCGTGAAAAGTATTTTCCGGGCAAGAGCCTGCAAGAACGTACAGAAAACTTTGGATTGCTCTACACTCAATATGGCGATCTCTTCATAGAGAGCTTGATCCAGCATTTCAAGCCCTTAGACTTCAAATTCACTATACTTGAACCTTGTTTATGAGTTCCTATATTATTCAGGAAGATAAGTTAAGAAACTTTACAGAAGCTGTTTTCAAAAGAATTGGATGTACAGAAAAAGATGCTGCGCTCGCAGCTGATGTTTTAATTGCATCGGACTTACGAGGCATAGACTCGCATGGTGTTGCCCGCCTGAGCGGCTATATCCGGCTCTGGGAGAAAAAAAGGATTAATCCGACACCCAATATCACTATAGTTCATGAAACGGCAACTACAGCGACCGTAGACGGAGACAGCGGATTAGGTTTAGTTGTTGCCCCATTTGCCATGAAGCTAGCCATCGAAAAAGCTGAAAAGTATGGCTCCGGCTGGGTATCCGTAAGAAACTCAAATCATTTCGGGATAGCAGGCTATCATGCGCTTGAAGCCATTCGCCGGGATATGATAGGCTTCGCAATGACCAATGCAAGTCCGCTGGTTGCGCCAACATTTACTACAGAACGTTTACTTGGCACCAATCCGATGTGCTATGCCTTTCCCGCGGGAAAATACCCCCCGGTAGTCATTGATATGGCAACATCGGCTGCTGCAAATGGGAAACTTGAAATTGCCCAACGAGCTGGCAAACCCCTCCCAGAGGGTTGGGTTCAAAGCAATTCTGGCGACAATACTACAGACCCTCATGCATTGAAAGCAGGCGGCTCCTTACTACCTTTAGGCAGCGACAGGGAACATGGCAGTCATAAAGGCTTTGGCCTCGGAGCTACTGTGGATATTTTATCAGCAGTGCTGTCAGGAGCAAACTATGGCCCCTGGGTGCCTCCATTCGTAAGCTTCCTTGATCCGCTACCTAATCTTCCCGGACTCGGTATCGGACATTTTGTAGGCGCCATGCGGGTAGATGGATTCCGTCCAGTGGAGGAGTTTAAATCTCATATGGATAATTGGATAGAGCGTTTTAAATCGGCAAAACCGATTGATGCGAATCAACCGTTGGTTATTCCCGGCGAGCCGGAGTTAGAAGCCGAAGCTGAACGGAAGATTCATGGGATTCCATTGGTTGACCCAGTAGTGAAGGATTTAAATGAAATGGCCAAAACTTTGGGAATAGACGGAATCTAATCGTTCATAATAAGTCCTAAAAACAAAAGTCCGGAAGCATCGGCTCCCGGACTTAAAATCTTGCTTATCTGGCAGATTAATGTATCCCCATAAATATTCGGTCCCACCTTATCTTACTCAAGAACGATCCGTTGGCATCGAAACTCATCCAGATAAATTTCGCTTTACCAACGATATGATCTTCGGGAACAAAGCCCCAGAATCTTGAATCGAGGGAATTATGTCGATTGTCTCCCATCATCCAGTAATAATCCATCTTAAAGGTATATGAGGTGGCGGGCTGATCGTTTATAAAAATCTGACTTCCGCGCAACTCCAGTTTGTTGTCTTCATACACCTCAATGGCGCGGCGGTACAAAGGAAGATTTAGAGTATCCAGCTTAATAGTAAGTCCCTTGCCCGGAACAACCAATGGGCCGAAGTTATCTTCATTCCATTTGTATCGCGGATCATGAGGAAATATAGCAGGACTCGACACATTAGCTTCACTTATCTCAGGTCGCACTGATTTGACATTAGACCAGGCACCAACAACTTTTGCCTGTTCGTAAGTCATATGCAAGGTATACACCCCAAAAGCCTCCTCCCGGTAAGAAATATTCATATCCAGCAGCGCCTGCGGATTAAGAGACGTTCCGTCTGTGCTTACCTGAAATGAGATCTGGCTGGTAGGCGAATTTTCATTCGGCTTCCCATTCACATAAACCTGGCCCTTCACAATACTTAGAGTATCTCCACCAATAGCCTGACAGCGTTTAATATAATTTTCCCTTTTATCAACCGGCCGTTCCACGATGGTAAAGCCTGGATTGGAACGAACCTGCTCCCTGCCCATTTGCCTTACTAACTGATAATAACTTGCTTCAGCCTGAGTTTCAAGAACCACCGTATCACCTTCAGGGTAGTTAAATACTACCACATCTCCGCGCTTAATGTCAACGAAACCCGGAAGCCTTCTGTACTTTAAGTTGATAGCGTCGATATATGCCTTAGTACCTGTTACAGGCATGGTGTGATGTGCAAAAGGAAAAGCAATCGGTGTCATCGGAATGCGCGGACCGTAATCCACTTTGCTCACGAACAAAAAGTCGCCGATTAAAAGCGATTTCTCCATCGAACCAGTAGGAATAGTATAGGCCTCAAGAATAAAACTCCGGATTAATGTTGCCGCAACCACAGCGAAAAGGATGGCATCTGCCCATTCTCTCGCTGCGGTCTTTTTATATGGATGCTTTTCTTTAAACTCCTGCGTAGCAGATTGACCCAGATATTTTGTCTTCTGATCAAAACCCCATACCGGAAATGCAATAAACGGCACCACAATACTGGCTACATGCTCGCCAAAACCAACCTTGCCATAACTCTTGGCAAAATCGATCAGGATGCTTATCCAAACTATTACGTTAATTACCGGGATAAAATATAAAACCATCCACCAGACAGGTCTTCCGGTTAGTTTTAGCATGATATAAAAGCTGTAAACCGGTATAAGAGCTTCCCATCCTGGCCGGCCGGCTTTTATAAATAACTTCCACAGGCCAAGATGATAACCTATCAGAATTAAGATTAGAACTATATTCAATCCAAGATTTTCCATTAAGAACTTTAAATATTAAAATCAAACATGTCTTTTACCGAGTAAAAGCCTTTTTTCCCCTGCAACCATTCTGCTGCCAGCACTGCTCCAAGAGCAAAACCGGCTCTGCCATGAGCCTTGTGCTTAAATTCAATATCATCCACTTCCGAACTATACACCACCGTGTGAGTACCAGGTACGTCCTCAATCCTATGCGATTCGATAAGTAATTGATCGGGCTTTGTAACTACTTCTTCGCCATTACCCACGAGCTCGTTCACCCATTCCTTTTTTCTATCCAGACCATCGAGAACACCTTCTGCTATGGTAATCGCTGTTCCGCTGGGCGAATCTAACTTTTGAGTATGGTGAATTTCCTCAACCAGCACATCGTACTGAGGATAACGGTTCATAATCTTTGCCAACACTTCATTCACAAAGAAGAACACATTTACGCCCACGCTGAAGTTAGATGCATAGAGAAGTGAATTATTACTCTCCTCGCATTTATTTTTCATTTCAGGTATTCTATCGTACCACCCGGTAGTGCCAACCACCAAAGGCAAACCCGCCTCAAAGCAACTTTCTATATTAGAAATTACCGAATGAGGGGTGCTAAAATCTATTGCAACATCGGCAAGCCTCAGATTTTCGGAGTTTTTTTGGTCAACGTTATTTTCGTCGATCTTTAATACTATTTCGTGGCCGCGGTCGAGAGCGAACTGCTCTATAATACGACCCATTTTACCATAACCAAGAAGGGCTATCTTCATTATAAAAATTTATTATTGAAAATGATGCTGCAAGTATAGCTATCATTTCTTACTTATTGAATGGTGTGGCTATAATTTGAGTTGAAGCTTTATTCCCGGAACGCCCGATACCTGGGCATGAGAAACCATTGGAACCACTGCCGGGGTTACCTTAAGTCCAAGTTCATCACTGATATCAAACCTGAAGAACTTGGCATCTACGTATGCATCTATAATATTGATTGCATATAATCCCAGCCCCGCCAGGACACTTAAGTCCCGGTTCCGGCGGTAAAAATCTTTGTATTGGAGGAGGCCCTGCTGATCTTTAATCACAACAAGTTCAGGGTCGCTGGTTTCACCCTCGTGTTCATAACGAAACTGAAGTTCTTTTAAAAATTTTCGATAGTACCGCTGATTGAATTCAACAGCGAGTCCCAAAGACACAAAACCGCCATAAATTATAGGCACTTTCCACCAACGTTTGTTGGTTACCTGTCCCCAGCCGGGAATCATCGCCGATCGCCTGCTTGCTGTTTTCGGCATCTGCTCTAAAGCGAGCCGGGCAGAGTCCTTAAAAACGACAGTTTTACCCTCGACCTTCAAATTAGCGGAAGTATCTTTCGGGGCGTTGAAAATCGGATTACGTTTGGCATCGGGATTCCGAATGGTAGAATCAACCACCACTACATTCGAGTCTGTTTGCGAAAAGCCCGACAGCGAAAAGCAGCAGCCAAGCACAATCCAAAAAACTCTTAAATAATGCATTACCAATCTAATAATTCGAGGATACGACTTAAATCATCTTCAGAAACAAATGGAATCTCGATAGCACCCTTACCATTCCCCTGCACTTTAAGGGTTACTTTCGTGGCGAATTTAGAAGCCAGATCATCCTGAATCTTTTTAAATTCAAAGGACACCGGCTGGGCTTTTGTTTCAGTCTTTTTTATTCCGATATTTTGAATCTCGCGAACAAGTTCTTCTGCTTTCCGAACAGAAAGGCCTTTGCTAATGATTTCTCTATGTGCGTATAGCTGTTTATCGACTTCCTCCAGACCGAGGATAGCCTTTGCATGCCCCATAGAAATTTGGTTATCGCGAATAGACGCCTGAATCGCCGGCGGCAATTTTAACAAACGCAGATAGTTTGTAACGGTAGAACGGTTCTTACTCACCCGCTCGCCAAGTTCTTCCTGCTTCAAATTGCATTCATCCAGCATCCGCTGAAAGCTGAGTGCAACCTCGATCGAATTGAGGTTCTCGCGCTGAATATTTTCGATAAGAGCCATCTCCAGCATTTGCTGGTCGTTAGCGGTACGAACATACGCTGGTATTTCGCTTAGGCCGGCTAATTTAGATGCTCTTAATCTGCGTTCACCCGAAATTAGCTGATAATGATTGGCACCTGCCCTGCGCACAGTTATCGGCTGTATCAAGCCTTGCAGTTTTATCGAGTCTGAAAGCTCCTGAAGCGCAGTTTCGTCAAACTCGGTACGGGGCTGAAATGGGTTAACCTCCACTTCACTTATTTTGATATGGGAGATTGTCCCCAAAGAGGTGGTCAGCTTTGATTCGCTTGCACTTTCCGCGGCTGGTTTTGATGACTGAACCGCTTCTGTATCATCCAACAACGCACTTAATCCTCTTCCTAATCCTGTCTTTTTTTGATACGTCATGAAATAACGGTTTCTTGTTTTGTTTCGGCTTCGCCAACCATGCCGTTTTTACGGATTATCTCACGTGCCAGGTTCAGATAATTGATTGAACCCTTGCAATTAGCATCATGCATAATCACTGATACACCGAAGCTGGGAGCTTCACTTAAACGTGTATTACGTTGAATAATTGTTTCAAAAACCAGATCCTGAAAATGCGTTTTAACTTCTTCGACCACCTGGTTTGAGAGTCTTAAACGCACATCGTACATGGTTAAAAGAATTCCTTCGATCTCCAGTTCGGGATTTAAACGATTCTGAACGATCTTAATAGTGTTTAACAATTTTCCGAGGCCTTCCAAAGCGAAATACTCGCACTGTACAGGTATAATAACCGAGTTAGCCGCAGTAAGTGCGTTAATGGTTATCAATCCCAGAGAAGGCGAACAATCGATGATGATAAAATCATAATCATCTTTCACCTTATCCAGTACCAGTTTCATTTTGTACTCCCGCTCTGCGAGATTGATCATCTCAATCTCGGCACCTACCAAATCGATATGTGCCGGCAACAGATCCAGGTTTGGTGTTTCTGTTTTTTGTATGGCATCCTGAGGTTCTACATCGTTTATGATGCACTCGTAAATACTTGCTTTGATGGTGCGCGGATCAAAACCTATTCCTGAAGTGGAATTGGCCTGCGGATCAGCATCCACCAGCAAGGTGCGGTATTCTAGCACAGCTAAACTTGCTGCCAGATTAATTGATGAAGTAGTTTTCCCAACTCCCCCCTTTTGATTAGCTAACGCGATAATCTTACTCATTCTTTATCCTGGTTTCAAGGGTAATTTGCGCTTACAGAAAGATTATTAGCAAATTAAAATACTATTTTTGCCGTTCTGAAAGCCATTTAACAATCGCCTAAGATACAAACTTTAAACAATTTAATAAGCGCAGCGCCTGTTGGTTTTACACATATTATCCACAAATGACAACCATTATTGCAAGTACTAACCGCCCCGAAAGTTACACGCTCAAAGTTGCTGAATACTATAAAAGCGGCCTGCAAAGCATGGGCCTGAACGCTGAAATATTATCCCTTGGAAACCTCCCGGAAAAAATTATTCACCCGGCGATGTATGAGAATCAGAAGATCGAAAGCTGGCAGCCCATCCAGGATCTAATCACGTCCACACAAAAATTTATCTTTATTATCCCTGAATACAACGGCAGTTTTCCGGGCATTTTAAAAGTGTTTATCGATGCCTGTGAATTCCCCGCCAGTTTCAGAGGAAAGAAAGCAGCACTGGTCGGAATTTCGACAGGAAAATATGGAAATATCCGGGGAGTGGATCACTTTACAGGAATATGCCATTATATGAACCTGGAGGTGATGTCGCTGAAGCTGCATATCCCTAGCATCCATAAAGAGTTTGATGAGCACGGTAAATTATTTAAAGCGGACACTGTAAAATTTACAGCGCAGCAGATGGAGAGGTTTGTGGGATTTTAGATTGTGGAGACCTTAACCCTACAATTGCAACAGAGCCTTCAACTTCACATACCCCGTTTTACTCACCGGCATACTTTCTCCTGATTTGATAATTACCCTGTAAGAATCTTTTTCATAAGGCTCCAATTTCGTTATCTCGGGAACCTTTACGATAAAGGAGCGATGAACCCTTACGAATTGCTTGTCGTCTAAACTGTTCTCGAAAAATTGCATGGTTTTATTCTTCAGAAAAACACCTTCCGACGTATGGATTTTCACATAATCATCGTAGGCTTCCAGGTAAGTAACATCTGTGGTAGGAATAATTTTTATAGAGCTGCCAGATTTTACTACGATACGTTCGCTGTGAGCCGGAGAAACCGGAGCATTCTGCAATAAATCCTGAACCTGCTGCTTTACTTCGCTCAGATGTTGCTTTTCAATCCACTTTTCTACCGCCTTTTTAAAACGGTCCTTTGAGAACGGTTTCAGCAGATAATCGATCGCATGGGCTTCGAAGGCCTTGATTGCATATTCGTCAAAAGCCGACGTAAAGATCACACCCGGGCGATGCTCAATAAGTTCAAGCATTTCAAACCCGGTAATTTTCGGCATCTGAATGTCAAGAAATATCAAGTCGGGCTGATGCTGCGCAATCGCCTTGACGCCTTCAAAGCCATCGCCGCATTCTGCTACTACCAGTATCTCGGGATATTCTTCGAGGTATTCTTTTACAACTTCGCGGGCCAATGGCTCATCGTCTATCAGGATTGCCTTCGTCATACTTGTGGGATTTTAACGGTAGTTGTAAAAATATCATTTTCTCCGCTTGTATCAAGGAGATCGGTTCGGGCGAATAATAAGTATAGCCTCCGCTTGATACTTCCCAGGCCGAAGCCGGTTCCGCTGTTGGGCCTTACGGTGCTTTTGTCGTATGGGTTCTTTATAACCAGCACAAGGTAGTTTTGAACACACTTTGCGTCGATAGTAATGGTTATCTCGCCGGTTGTATCATAGAGGCCAAATTTAATAGCGTTCTCTACCAGCGGTTGCAGTAGCATCGCCGGTAAAACTAAACGGCTACAGCCCTCCTCCTGCTTGATTTCGGTTTTTAAGCGATGCCCAAATCTTACCTGTTCAATATCCAAATAGAGCTGTAAATGCTGAAGTTCTTCTTCGAGGCTTACAAATTCATTTTCTTCTTTGCGTAATGTCCCTCTCAGAAAATCGGAAAGCTGGTAAATCATTGTCCGTGCTTCATCAGGCCTGCGGCCGATTAAAGCGCTTATTGAGTTTAAGCTGTTAAACAGAAAATGTGGTTGGAGCTGTTGCCGTAAATTGTAAAGTTCTGCATCGCGGGCTAATCTTTCGGCGTCTGTTTTACGCCGTTCGTTTTCTTTTTGCTCCTGCTGAGTATACCAAAGCATACTAATCAGGCCCATGCCTGTGATCAATAAAAAGCCTACACAAAACCGGAGTATTAAGGATTTATAAATAATACCCTCGTATACAGCATCATTGCTATAGATCTTCAGAAGCAGCAATCTGGTAAGGAAAACGGCTAAGGCTGCCAGCAATATGCACCAGGCAACGATATAAAAATACTTTCCTTTTCCCGGCTGATAGTAGCGCAGCGTATTGCTCACAATCAGGGCACAAAGCAAGATAATAACGTTGCTAATAACTGCATCGGCAAAAGCCATCCGCCAGTCAAATCCCAGCCAATAAAACGTGGCTGCGTGCATTGCCATCCACACCAGCCAAGCGGCGGCAAGGAAACTTAATACGCGGGTTGACGACAATAATGACTTTGACACGTTTAGAAACTGCGAATATCTATTCCACCAAAAATTGAAGTTCCTTTTATCACCAGGTGCTTCTCATCCGAATGTGCATTTTCGGCCATAAATGGACGCCTGTCTTCTATTCCGCCGAAAATTGCCACCAGGTCTGATGATACTTTCCAGTGTGGTGGAACAATTATTTTAGTCCCGCCAAACACCTGTGTTATCTCAAGCTCGACGCGGGAAGAGCCAATGTCGGCCTGAGTCATGATGATCTCTGCACCGCCCATGATGGCTACTATTTCTCCGCCCTGAAAGTTCTTTGAAACGATGTTCTTTTTTACACCACCAAAAATCGACACGATATCCAGGTAATCATCTGCAGAGGATAAAGGTGGTGGAGCAATCGGCTCGTTGTCTTCGTTCACGCGCTTATCCCAAGCCAGATCCTGCGGCGGCAATCCATCATCAGACTTACCCCAATTGGTAATCTTCTTCTTGCCAATAATCAGGTACATCCCTATTCCGATGATGGCAATGGGCCAGACGAACTCATCAAAATCTGCATGGGGGAGCACCTCATCGGCCAGGAAAATTACTCCGATAATGATCAAAATATAAGAGGAGGGATTGCGATATTCGTGTCGCTGACCGAAGAAAATGCCCAAGGCTATCAAAAACATGGGCCAGCTTATTATCCAATCGGGAATAAAAAGCCCAAGGCTTTGTAAAAGAAAAATTGATCCTAAAATTAACAAAGCAATCCCCACCCACTTCTTGGCTGCTCCCGCTTTCCTGTTCTTAAATTGTACTTCGCTCATTTGCTAAATAATTAATCAAACTTAGATAAAATCTTTTTATGCCTTTTAAATCTAAAGCTGATAAAGATTCCCCTTCCCTACCCCACTTTTCAAACAATGACATTCTGGAATAAAAGTATAGGAGTTTCAACATGTAAACAATAGCGATTAGGCAGAACGGAGAGAGAAGTCGGTAAGCGACAGTAAAATGTCGGTAAAAATGCCTGCTAGAATTTTGGCACTTAGCGTGATTCTTATCACAACTTACCAAAACTAAATACGTATATTTAATATTATCATTATGTAACCATTTTATTAAGCCCAATCATGGATTTCAGGAACCATAAATTTTGGAGCATATTTCTCAGTCTCATCTTGGTGTTTACACTTGGAAGGGCACAGAATTACAGCTTTGAGTTTTATGGTAACACCTTCAATTTTGAGTTAGATCAGGGCACAAGTGTGGCATTTGGAAGAGAGTTAACCGAATCGTCTATCAAGTCGTTTTATACGGACATCAACAAGAGCAAGCATCAATCGATCTTGAAGGCACTTGCTCTTTATAAAGATAAACACCAGCTTAACGACTGGTTATATTATCAGCTGATCCGTAAAACTGCGCAACAAATCGCGCCCAAAGCCGAAAACTACTACCGGTACACTTTATACAAATGGTTTTTTCTGTCGAAGACCGGTTATGATGCAAGACTTGCCCTGGAGGGGGACAAGCTTCTTTTCTATGTAAAAAGTGAGGATGATATTTCTGATATCCCGTTTTATATTATCGATGGACACCAGTACGTTTGTCTCAATATTCACGATTACCCTGGCATTGATTTAAAGAACAATAAAATTTATCCGGTAGAACTTGCTCTTGAAGAAGCAAAACATGTGTTTTCCTACAAGGTTACCCAGATGCCAGATTTTAAGCCTGAAGATTACACTATCAAAAACATCCAGTTCAGATATCGCCAGAAGGTTTATCATTTTGAGATTAAACTGACGCCGCAGGTGCAAACCATATTTGCTAATTATCCGGTGGTAGACTTCAAATCGTATTTTAATATTCCTCTTAGCAGAGAGACTTATAGCTCGTTAATTCCATCGCTTAAAACGACGCTATCCGGGATGAGTCAGAAAAAAGGGATTGATTACCTGATGCGGTTTACCCGAAATGCTTTTTTATATGAAGATGATGAGCTAAATTTTGGGAAGGAAAAACGCTTAACACCCGAACAAACGCTATTCTCAGAATATAGCGATTGCGACGACAGAGCCGCCCTCTTTTTCTACCTGGTAAAAGAGATTTATAATTTACCGATGATTGCCCTGCTTTACCCCACCCATATCACCATGGCCGTACAGTTTGATAAACCGGTAGGTAAGCCGATTATGTATAAGGGAAAGAAGTATTATGTTTGCGAGCCAACGCCACAGGCAGGCGATCTGAAAATTGGTCAGGTCGCGGCTAAGTATAGAAATGTGGGATATGAAGTGGTTTATGCTTATGAGCCCTAGCTAATTCAATTTACTTAGTCGTAATAGTCAATTTACGCTTTGTAATGGCAAATTACACTACTGTAAAGACCATTTACCTCGAGGTAATACCGGTAAAGTTAACAATACCGGCGAAGAGTAGCGATATAGCCACGACCGAACCAAACTCTCGGGGTTAGTACTCCCAAAATCAAATCTTTCCAGTGCCCCTCCCAGCGTTAAACGGCCAGCCTCAATCTCTCTGACTAACCAGCGTCGAAACGATCGTTCATGTTGACTCTCGCCTTTGGGAAACAACTCTTTTGCTCTTTCAGACTTTACTTCTTTCATTTTTTTCAGTTGTAAAACCTGTCAAGCTATTTCAGGAATAGACAGCATGTCTACAATATCAATTACATCTCAATTTTGCTAATTATTCAATTATACACGAAATTAGGATAGAAGTATTGCTTTATATATAAGGTATCAATGGGTTTGCTACTATGGATGGTAGCTAAAACTATCTCAGCTTCGATCAGCCACTTTGTTTGATCGGAGCTTTTTTCCGGATTTGTATTGATTCCTTTAACATATCCACCGATAGACTTTACTCCTATTAACGTGCAGCATATGCATAATTGAGAATAGCTAACGAGACCATTTGCAATATCTTTGGTATCTAATAAAAATGCATTCTTGTTAAGTGGGGCTTTAATCCATAAGGTGGATATTAATTGACACCCTCCTAAATTCCGCTCATCTTTAAACCAAAACAGACGATGTGCACCCGATTGAACCCGATGAAAAGAATCCACATCGGCTTGGTCTGAAAAAAGATAGGAGCATTGGGAGTTTGCTTGGCAAGCGGAAAGATTATTTGGGCTAACTTCAATGCTATTCTTAGAACAGAATGCCAGACAGACGGTTAATGACACAAGGGGAATAATGATGATCTTTTTCATAAATACTATTTATGACTATACGAGATCATATAGCAAAGTGAAACAGGGCGAATGTTATGATTAGATTAATTAGGCCGAACCACAAGATATGCGTTAAACTAAAAAACCCCACCATAGTTGGCAGGGCTTTAGAAATATTGAAGAGTTTTTTAGTAAGTAGTATTTTTTGGATCCCAGTTGGCCCAGCCGTTTGTCCAGTTAACAGTACCCATAGCGCCTGCAAATGTCTCTACAGTGAAACCAGTAGCTAATTCGCCTTCAAACTTTGCTTTTCCGTTTGCTGGAGAAGAAGCCTTCAGAGTTAGATTTGGAGAACCCAACTCAATGCTATTAAACCCTGCTGCATCCAAATTGGCTACAGTCGCATTTCCTTTTGTTCCTGCAAAGGTGGCTAAAGCCGCTGCATCTGCAAAAGAAGTTACAGTTCCAGACAAACCGTAATTGGCTGCGTTACCAAATACAAGATTGTTAGAGAACCCTGCTCTGCCTGCAAGCGCTTCAGCAGCCGGGAACTCTGTAAATTCTACAGCATTTCCTCTGGCATTAACAATAATGGAGTTAGCTAAAACCATTCTGCTGTTAAGTCCGTAATGAATAGCTGCACCATGATTGGCGTTTGAGCTGGCTCCTGGACCAATAAAGGTAAAGTTGGATATAATTGGCTTGGTATAAACACCACCTGTTACGGCTCCTTTATTCTCAAGCTCAATAGCTTTAGAAACACTTTTATCAGCAAGGTTAGGATCTTTTACAGAAATACCGTACTGGATTTTGCCAGTATATCCCTGATCGAAATCAAAATCATCGTCCACTGTTCTGTAAACCACCAGGTGACTTGCATTCACGGTTCCTCCAAAAAACTCAAAGCCGTCATCACCGCCGTAAGAAACCTGAACATGGTGAATAGTTGTTCCGCTACCTACACCGCAAAGGGTCAGTCCGTTAAGTTCTTTATCAGCTTCAACCGGATATCCCGCAAATTCGATACGCACATAAGTAAAGCTTCCTGAATTGTCTGCAGGAACGTTTCCACCATACTCTGCAACACCTGCGCCCAAGATTCCTCCTTCATACTTGGCGGTTCCGTCGGCTGTATTTACCGTGGATTTACCAGCGATAACTATACCTGCCCAATCACCTTCTTTCTTTACACCAACAGCTTGGTCAGATGTGAAAACAATAGGATTAGATGCCGTCCCATTTGCTTCGATGTCACCATCCTTTTCAATAAAAAGTGCTGCTTTAGTAGCCTTTTCACCTTTAATTACTGTACCTGCTGGGATAACAAGTTTTCCGCCTGCCATTACTCTAACATATCCTCTCAAAAGGTAAACTTTATTCGCATCAAGGGTTTTTGTAGAGGTTATCTGACCCTCTATGATTTCCTGTTCCTTCGCTATAATCTCGCCGTCAACGGGATCATTATCTTTACAAGCACTGAACACAGTTAACGCTGCAAACAGCATAACCGTAAAAAATTTAGTTCTTTTAATATTCATAATCTTTCTTTTTATTAAGATGTCCAAAAATAAGTTCACTGTATTATCAGGCATTTAAACTTATGTTACCTTATGATTAAATCTTAGAACCGGTATCCAAACCCCAGTGAGATGGTTCTGCCGAACTGAACGGAGTTAATTAGCTGATCTGTGTTAGAATCGTAGCGCTTATTCGTATTCAAGTCCTGGTAAAAATTTGCATCACTATCAAGCAGGTTACTGATACTCAGCTTCAATTCTCCTTTATTCCTGATGACTGATTTAGATAGTTGAAGATCTATCAGATCGCGGGGCGCTTCGTAAATGTCTGGATAATCAGCCTGAAAAGTATCGCCGCTGTATTGGCCGAAACCAACGATCGCGATCCTTCGTCCAATTCTGTTGTAAAGCACATTAGCCTGTAAGCCTGTCTTAGGTGCCGAATATTGAAGGCCAGTATTGATAAGGTAAGGCGATTGGCCCTGTAGCGGTCTCTTATCTAATATTGTTACTGCATTAACAAAGTTTACCTGCGATTTTATTGCAGCAGCATTTGCCGTAAAAACAAGGTTCTTAAAAAAATTGGAACCCGAATTAATGAAACCGAGATTATGTCTCAACTCCACTTCTGCCCCGAAAACATCGGCCTCAGGAGCATTTATATACGAGATCGATTTACTTGCGGCGGTCGACCCTGAGATTATATTACTTTCGATTGGCTTTATTAAATGCTTGTAAAATACTGAGAATGAAATCAGCTGCCCGGTAGAAGGGTACAACTCATAACGTAAGTCGATATTATCAATGGAAGTCCGCTGAAGCTCGGTGTTTCCGATTTTCACAGTCCCTGTAACGAAATCGTAGAAACTAAATGGAGCAAGTTCGCGGAACTGGGCGCGTGCAACAGTTCTTCCATAGCTGGCCCGCAAATTAGACTGATCGTTAAGCGCATATGATAAATTAATTGAGGGTAGTATATCGAAATAATTATTGTCGATGTTCACTGCACCGGAGTTATCACGCGTATTAAGTGTTTCAATGTAATTTTCAACGCGAAGGCCCCAGGTTGCTTTAAGCTTATTGAACAATTGATTGGTCATCATTAAATAACCGGCATTTAAATCTCCCGATCCCTTATAAGTGTTGGCAGGATTGGTAATATCCTCAAGGTAAAATTTATCCTGAGCTATATTAACCGGGCTGAAAAGTTCGCCCTGAGGAAGACTTAGCAAAGCTTCAGAAGCCGCGAAGTCATCAGTATTTATAACATAACCCAGCACTCTGGCAGACACGTTACGTTGTTTATATTGCTTCGATAATCCAGCCTTAATAGTTTGGCTTTGTCCTCTAATCTCAACTGGTAGGGTATAATTCGCCGAAGCGCCATAAATATTTTCGTCTAACTCGCTAAAAAAGCGACCAGCAGTAGAGGGCGTAGCAACCGATGGAACCTGTGCCTGGTAAGCCACATCAGCGGCATCGGTAACCTTCTTCACATAGGCAAGTCTCCGTAAATCGGGCTGGTCATTTGTGATTCGACTAAACGAAGTGTTCCAGCTCAATCGCGATTTATTTTTTTGCGATAAAAGATGCTCTCCTTCCAGAACGGAGTTAAGAAGTGATTTATCATTCACCTCTTGCTGTGAAATCTTTTGCCTTGATTGCAGATCGAATACTCCTGAACGCTGGAGATAATTATCCTCAAAGCTTTGGTTGAAAACATTTTTCAACGCAAACTTATGATTCCCTTTTATATAGGATATATTAGCCAGCAAGCCCAGCGTAGAGCTAAAATTATAATAACTGTCGTTGTATTGAAACAAAGGAATACCGCGTCCTGTGGCCCCGGACTCATTAAAGTCGTTCCGCTCTTCTTGCGAAATCGTAGCTGCATTTCGATAGTTCGTCGAAAGAATGAGCCCTAGTTTGCTATCATTTTTAAAACGGAACGAGTTACCATATACAAGCTGTAAACTTTGCGTAGGCATCGTATTTCCCAGATTATTTATGCCCCAAGAATTATCAAACTGCTTAGTCTGCGCAACGCGTTGGTCTATCGACTGGTTGACATATCGTTGCCGAGATGCCGGGAAAGATGCTGGCAGAGCCCTTGAAGACGCACCAAAGCCAGAAAAGTCTAGAATATTTCGTGAATTACCATAGAACGGCTTGAACGTTGAAATGCTGTTATAACCAACGCTGTAACTAATTTGCAAGTTTTTTAGATCAGGAAAGTCTTTAGTTTTTATCTGCACAGCTCCACCGGCAAAATCACCCGGAAGATCAGGTGTCGCTGTTTTACTTATAATAACATTATCAATAAGTGCTGATGGAATAACGTCAAATGAAAAGGTTTTCCTATCTGCCTCGGAGCTTGGCAAAGGCGAATTGTTTATCATCGCATTATTATATCTGTCGCTCAAACCTCTCACAACGATAAATTTGTTATCCTGCACACTGGCACCACTTACTCTTTTCAACACTTCGCCTGTATTTTTATCAGGCGAACGACGGATGACATCTGCCGAGATTCCGCTCGACATACTTATAGCATTTTTTTGCTGAGCATATAATCCACCTATTGATTCCTGCTTCGCAGTCGCCGTAATCACCACCGCCTTCAACTCTTGGCCAGATTCTTCCATCACCACATCCAGGTTAGTCACCTTCCCTGCGGAAACAGCAATATCCGAGATCTTTTTAGTAGGATATCCAATATAAGAGAACTCTACCGTGAAGGTTCCGGCGGTAAGGCCATTTAGAGCGTAGCGCCCTTCCACATCTGTAGTGGTACCTTTATTAGTTTCTGAGATTTTTACAGTGACACCTATTAGTGTTTCACCGGTTTTTTTGTCGGTAATCTTTCCGACTATTTTGCCCGGTGCCTGTGCATAGGTTTCTGAAATTAACACTCCGGTAAAAAGTACGAGAGCTAAAATTCTGATAATGAGATTGTGTTTCACCTTTTACAATTTTGATTCATTGCAAAAGTATTACCGCAATGTTAAGCTGGGGTTAGCAGGGAATTAAGTATCGGTAACCTCTGTGTTATCTTAACATTAACAACCGCTTTGATAAAAACAAGCAGCCAGCATTGGCCGGCTGCCTGTTTCGCGCTATATTTTATCTGGCTGGTACAATTTCACCGAACCATCGCCTTCGCTCGACACCACTAAAATGCTTCTTCCATTCGGACTGTCTTTAGGCTTGATATACAATAGTCCTTCAGGAGCGTCGCCCGTAGCAAACAACTGAAGAAAAACAGGGCTCATCGGATTGCTGACATCATAAACCGCGATCATATCCGCCCGCTCCATACCAATGAAGGCGATCATCTGACCATTGACTTTGTTTACTGTAACAGCCTCAACTTCCACTCCTTTGTTATCAGAACGGCCATCATCGTATTTTCCGGCAGCAATTACCCGCTGCTCCAAATCTTTCCCTATTTCTGCTACCAATTGGCCGTTACTTGCATTTATGATGCTCACGCTTCTGCCACCGGTGGTGTATAATTCATCAAAATCTCCGTCGCCATCTGTATCACCATTGAACCTGGTAACCGTAAGACGACCGGCGTTTGCACTCAACTTTAATGTTGCAGCAGTTGGAAAACGGGTTGGATCTAAAGTCAAAGCCGATACCCTTACCTCCTCATTAAAAGCAGCACCGTAATCACGGGTATCACCTTCATTGGCAAGTGCCAGGTACGAAACATTATTCAGGCTGAACATAGAAATTGCATCGGGAAGATAGAAAGCTTTCACAGGCCAGGTACCCAATTCCATCTTATTATCCTGATCACTTATATCGAACGCGTTTGCCGAAAGACTGATATCCTTCACACCCAGTGGTACGACTCTTAGAATAGTGCCAGCAATCAAATCTACTTCTGCAACGGCATTATTCTCTTGTAGTGTAACCCATGCCTTTTTTGAATCAGCGGCGATGGTTACATATTCCGGTTCTATATCTTTCGCGAATGTGGCATTTAGGCCATACATTCTGAAGCCAGCAGCCTTAAGATTTGCCAAGCTGCTTTCAAATGAAGTAAAATCCAGGGTTCTAACCGAGTAATTGTTTTTAATATCGATTACAGAAATCGAACCTACAGGGTCAACTGTATAATTTGAATTTGGCTCGCCTTCATTTGCGGTCACGATGTAATTCCCGTCAGGGCTAAACGTCACCATGTCGGGCAGAGCACCTACAGTAACACGTCTTGTTTCAGTTAGCGTTGACGTATTAAGTATCGCCACAGCGCCATTATCGGTTTTAATAGAAGCTTCGAGTGCTACTGCTAATAGACCGTTTGACACAGCCACGCTATTTGCAACTCCGCTTGTTGTAGAGAAATCGAGCGTTTGAGACTTGGTGATCGTAGGAAAAGCGCTTAGATCAATCACGTCGACTTTAGAGCCTACGGCGTTGTTCACTACAAAGAGTTTTTTAGTTTTAGGGTCGTAAGTTGAAATTTCAGCCGCTCCGGTGGTTCCGAGAGTAATAGTAGAGACCTCTCTAAAAGTTGCAGGATTTTCAGGAACAATTTGTTCAGGCTCAACAAACGGGTCTCCGTTATTTTTTTTGCAGGCAAAAAATACTGTTGTAACGGAAATGAGAAATAGTAAGGATTTAAAAGATTTCATACATTTTTCTTGCGAAAGTAGAAGGCCGAAAAGTGTTTTTCGGCCTTTTGAAGAAACGTAACAAAAGCGTAATAATAAGCTTATATTAAGGGCGGACTTGTTAACTAAACGTTATTCAAACGCTAGCTCACAACTTTCGCAAGCTATTTTTTCACCATTTCAAGCAATAGTTCCGGCTCATTAGTAGTAATAAAATCGATGCCCCGTTCAAGAAGCCACATCATCGTATCCTTATCGTTTACGGTCCAGGCATTGGTAGTAAGTCCTTCCTGTTTTGCGATGGAGAGCCAGTCCGGATTTTTCTTCAACACGCTAAAGTGGTAGTCGTAGCCCCATAGATTATCTTTTTTAAGCTCCTGGGGTGATTTATCTCCGTTCAAATAGGCCACTCTGGCAAAAGGGTCGAGCCTCTGTAGTTCCTTGCAGATCTCATAGTCGAAACTTATGTAGTCGATCCACGCCTGTGCCTTCAAAGCTTTAACCAAACACACAACCTCACGAGCAGTAGCAATACTATGCTCTTTGCTCACGGCCGATGGTTTGATTTCAAGGATTAGTTTTGTGGTATTTTGGCTTATCCCCTCTTTCAGATAATTCACAAGAGTTGGCAGGCTCTCACCATTCGACAGCTTCAGCTGTGTGAGCTCTTGTGCCTCCGTTTTCCCGATTGAAATGTTCTGAAAGCTTGGATCGTGATTAATCAGTAACACAGAGTCGGCCGACATGTGCACATCGAATTCTGAGCCGGCGCAACCCAAATTAACGGCGTGCTTTAACGCCGCAATCGAATTTTCGGGAACACCGGTATTTTTCCAGGCACCCCTGTGAGCAATTACTTTATTTTGAATAAATTCATCGCTTATAATCTTAAACGTATCTAAAACTACAGCACCTTTATTCCTCGCAGAGATAATAATATCATACTGAGCGCCTTTAAGATTATACTCTGGAAGGATGGAAATTACTCCATCTCTAACAGTAAATACTTTAGCATGATCTCCGGAGATCTCTACATTTCTTACCGTTTTTCCACCTAAAGTGATACGCCCCACTTCGGTTCTTCCGCCCGAAAATGTGTAATTGCTTAAGAACACCGGAAGCTTTTCCTGAGCCTGCACCATAAAAAAACTGCTATTCATAAACATGAATAGCAGAATTGTCTTGATTGTTTCCGACATCGTCATCAGGCGTTTAGGTTTAAACTTTCAGTATATACGTTTCCAAAAGGATCGGTGGCGTTTACCTTTATCACTTTTACCGAAGCATCGGGTTTTACAAAGAAAAGATGGTCTGTCAGATTCGGTTCTACCCACCCTCTCGGATTCGGCTTCTCTGCTCCCATAAACATTTCATGCGCCCAGGGGTCGTAAGCGGTTCGCTGCTCAGGCTTCCCCATTGGCCGACCATCGGCAAACCATTCCAGATGCCAGTTTTTATCGTAATTCCATACGTTGATGCATGCCTCCTGCGGGTAATCTTTATGTTTACCTACCGGATAAATTCTCAGTTGATGAGTTTTAGGATGTCCCGTAGCTTTATAATACCAACTGATTTTGTCGCCTTCCACTTCATACACTCCATAGCCAGAAGGGGTACCGTCTCCGCAGATTGGCCCGGTCCACCATGCGCCGCAAACGGTTCCATGATTATGTTCGGTCATGTTATCTTCAATCCAAACTTCGTTGAAGTGCGTGTGTGCCGACATAAAATGAACCTGATACGGCTTTAATACGTCATACAAGCGTTGGCGATTGACTACCACGCCTCCAAGCTCCGGGGTTGTATCTTTATTTCTGGCATGTTGGCCGGTGTTAGTTGGGATATGCAGACTCACTACTACGGTTGCGCCTGCCGGCACTTGCTTTAAGTCTTGCTCAAGCCATTGCAATTGATTTTCACCAATATATCCCATATATCTTTTGGCTACTCCCATAAAAAACACATCGTCGAGTACCACATAGTGGATCTTACCGCGGTTAAAAGAATAATATGTGGGACCGAAATGCTCCCTGAAGGTTCTGGTTGAGCCCTCATCCGTGCGGGCTTCGAGATCCATATCGTGATTCCCTATCACATTAAAAAAGGGAACACCACTCAGGGCAATAGCCTTTTTATAATCGGGGAACAGGTTAAATTTATCCCAAACCAGGTCGCCGCAACCAATGCCGTGTACAGGAACCTTATCCCGGTAGGAATCTACTACTTCCTTCAGATCGGGTGCAGATTGAGATACCAGTAATTCCGCATCCCTCTTCGTTTGAATCTGCGGGTCGCCCCATACAATAAACGTGTGCTTATCATCGCTTAGGGACAGCTTCTTCAGTTCGAAATCAGAAACAAAGCTGCTTTTTGAATGATCAATCGTTCTAAAAAAACGGGTTATGCTATTCTCATGCGGAAATTCATATCCCGATGGTAAAGACACATAAACAAATTGGGTGGTTTTATTACTCAGCAACTCATAGTTACCGTTAGCGCTGCTAAGTACCACATTAATTCCGTCGGTTACAGCAACCCCGGCAACGCCCTTTCCTGCAGAGCTAATCCGTCCTTTCAGTAAGGTAGTTGAAAGATCCGTTACCGTTGCTCGGTTTTCTGCTGCTTCTGCGATAGCTACGGGTGCAGCAACTGCTACACCCATAATGGTCATATTTTTTAAAAAGTCTCTTCTTATCATGGCTATTGTTATTTCTCCCACCAAACTTTAGTATTGATATCATCTCCGCCCATAGACTGAACCGCGAGTTTATAATTGGCGTTATTGTTTGTCGCTACTGTTGTGGGATACTTGAAGCGAACCGGCATAATTCCATTATTTCTTAAGCCAGGGCCTTTAGGCAAACTGGGCAGGCCTGTGCGACGATATTCAAACCATTGCTGATAATCAGTAAAGATCAGCGCATAATACTTTTGAAGGATGATCCGCTCTAATGAGCCGTCGTAGGCTGTATTGGCAGCATAGCTTGCATTGGTGAAATAATCTGCAGGCATGGTCAATCCCCATTGCTCAATAGCGGCCTTTACGCCATTTTGATAATGAGTCTGAGCGCTTGATGTAATTATTCCTTTTTGGGCAAGCTCCGCTTTAATGAATTCAACTTCAGCATAAGTCATCACCGGAGCTACCATCGGCGCCTCTACCAGCGCCCTGATCATATTGGAAGGTGTATAATCGAATTGAGAATCCGCACCCGAATATGCGCTTGGAATTCCCTTATAACCAATTGCCACATTTTTCTTGGTAACCGGATCTAAACGTGTTGCTTGCGATAGGACTTTAGCTCTGCGCGGATCATTGAAGCCATTGAGGTTATCGACAAAGTATGATGCTGCGGCACGTCCGTTAGTAAAATCGATTGAACGCCCCCATGGAGATATATTTGGTTCAACTCCTGTTATTTTCAAGATAGCGCTTTCATCCACTTTAGTAAAGACCGGGTATTTTGCCGGGTCGTTAATTATAGCAGCCATCTTCGCCCCGGCATTCATCTCTGCGCGATTCGAAACCCGAAGAAGCAGACGTAAATGAAGTGAATTACAGAATTTCTGCCAGTTGCTTACATTATTGTTGTATAAAAGCTCGGTGCCGTAAATCATTGCTTTTGTGGGCACAAACAAGCTATTGGCTGTCTCTAGATCACCTAACAGTTTGATATAAATATCCTTTTGAGTATCAAAGGCAGGGCGAAGAATTCCTTCATCGGCACTTCCCGCCTGGCTCATTGGAACATCGCCAAAACTATCTGTCAATAAGGAATAAGCCCATGCATTAAGCGTTAGCGCGATGGCCTGATAATTCGGGTCATTTACGGCGTCAGCAGCAGCTTTCATTTCCTTGATGTTCTTTACCCATCTGTAGTAGGTATTCCAGGTAGAGTTACCAGCGCTTTCGCTCATGTCGTAGCGATGCAAGCCGCCAGAAACACTTGGAAAAGGTAACGAAACCTGCATAAATTGGAAGGTAAAATCAGCACTTCTTTCTGTATTAAAGCTGGCCATACTGTAGATGACCGGATTTAGTAAGGTCCCGGGGCTAACCCGATCCAGACGATTAGGATCGGTATTGAGTTCATCGAATTTCTCTGTGCAGGAGGTTGAGATGATGGTGAATACACCTATCATGCAGGCAATCTTTTTTAATATAGCCATTTTCGTTTGTTATTGGATTGGTATCCCTAATTAGAGTGTTGTTAGAAATTAAATGTCAGATTCATCCCGAAAGTCCTTGTAGATGGCATTTGGCCCATTTCTACTCCAGGCAATAATGTTGAGCCGTTCAGCGCTGCTGTTTCCGGATCGAACATGGGGAACTTTGTAATCATGGCTAAGTCACGTCCATATACCGCAAGCTTGGCATTGTTCACCTTAATTTTCGTGGTCAGGCTTTTCGGAAGCGCATATTCAAAGCGCAACTCTCTTAGCTTCAAAAAAGATGCGTCGAATGAGTTAGACTCCACATTAGCCCTGCGATAGTAATCAGCGTAGTAGTTCCCTACCGGAACCTTTTTTGTATTCGGAGAGTAACTTCCATCAGCGTTTTTCACCACTCCGTCTCCAATGATAAACCCATCTTCTCTCCCCGGCAGGGTGCTTTTCAGCTTGCCCTGTTCGGCCATTTTATGATGCGTCTGTGAATAAACCAATCCTCCATACTGTCCATCCAGCAAAAAGCTAAATCTGAAATTCTTATAAGCAAACTCGTTTTGAATACCGCCTTTCCAATCGGCATACGCTTCGCCAATGTACTGGATCTCCGCAGGGCGTGCAGGAAAACCATCTGTAGTATATACGATCTGGCCCTCAGGCGATCTCACAAAGTTAAACCCGTAAATAGCGCCTGTAGATCCGCCTACTCTTGCCTGTATTGTGGCATTACCACCATAGCCGATGTCCTGGCTTTCGGTCATGCCTTCTGCAAGTTTTAACACCTTGTTTTTATTTTTCGCCCAGGTAAGAGTGGTGTTCCAGCTAAAGGCATCAGACTTTATTGGACTACCTCTCAATACCAATTCAATGCCCTGATTTCTTACCGTGCCCGCATTCAGTACTGCCCGGGTAAAACCGGTTGAGGGCTCTAGTGGAACCTCAAGAATCTGATTTTCGGTGGTGTTACTATAAAGCGTTAGGTCCATCCCGAAACGGTTCTTGAAGAGATTATATTCCAAACCACCTTCGTAGCTTGTGGTGATTTCAGGCTTAAAGTCGGCGTTAAAAAGCGTGGTAGGCGCCACCGCTGAACTAGGAAAGTTACTCACTGAATAATACTTGCTGGTTCTGTACGGCTCGGTATCATTTCCTACCTGCGCGGCTGACAGCCGTAACTTTGCATAAGAAATCGCATCAGGAAGTTGAAACATCTCGTTCAGAATAAAGCTGGAGCTGATGGATGGATAAAAGAATGAGTTATTCTGTACCGGCAGCGCGCTGGACCAGTCATTTCTTCCTGTAACGTCCACAAACACCTGGCTTTTATAGCCAAAAGAGGCAATTGCGTACAGACTGTTTACTTTCTTGTTACCATAAACAGTGTTGGACAGAGGAAGACTCACGCCATTCGAAAGTTTGTAGACTCCAGGAGTGACCAGACCATCAACAGACCTGCCTAATTCTCTTGAACGCTGGTTTCTTAAGTTGCCTCCAAGTGAAGCACTCAGATTAATTGAAGAACTCAAATCATGCTTGAAATTTAATAACGCGTCTGTATTAATTTCGTAGTCGTATAAGTTCTGCTGTTTGTAATATCCACGCTGAAAGTTGGCGGTATTATATGGCCTTCTGGTATCACGTTCTTCGGTCGACATGTCCAGGCTCGAACGCAGCAACAGGTTCAGTTTTTTAGAAAATTCATACGTTGCCGAAATATTCCCAACAGTGCTATAACTGTCTACGGCGTTCGTCATTTCATGTGCAATTAAAAAAGGATTATCGATAAATGAGCTGAACGGATGTATTTGCTCTACCTGCTCGGCACCCCTCTTCCATCTGTCCTGATACCAGGCTAAATCCACGTTAGGGTTTTGGAAGATCATGAAATAGGATATCGTCTGGTTATTATATCCGGTTGCAGGAAGGTTATCACTGTTCTTATTAGTGAAGTTGACCTTCGAATTCAGCTTTAACTTATCAGACACGGTGTAGTTGAGGCTCAATGCCGCTGTCAAACGTTCATAACCTGTATTCGGCATGATCCACTGGTTTTTGGAGTGTGTAACCGATGCCCGCGCCGAAGCTTTCTCACTTCCGCCCTCAACGGCTACACTATTTGTAATGGTGGAGCCAGTTCTGAAAAAGCCTTTTACGTTGTTCTCGTATGGCCTCCATAAAGTGCGCTCCGTACCTGCGCCTTGTAAGGCCGGATTGTATTGATAATACATTTGTCCATTGAATTTGGGACCGAATGCACTGCTCGTTCCATGAGTCGCTGCCCCGTCGGCAGTTATACCATAAGAGTAATATTTCTGACCGGCAGGTAAAAGGTTTTCGTTTGGCCCCATCGTTCCCTGCCCGTACTCGTGCTGAAAGTCGGGCCATTTCAACACATCATTGAAACTCACATTAGAGTTTACTGAAATACCTATTCCATTATTTTTCCTGGAACCAGATTTTGTTGTGATAATCAATGCACCGTTTGCCGCACGGCTTCCATAAAGAGCTGTAGCACTTGCTCCCTTAAGAACGTTGATGCTTTCAATATCATCAGGATTTATATCCGCGATGCCATTACCGAAATCTATGGGAGCATCGTTTCCTGAACCGGCCCCATAAGCGTTAGTAACGCCAGCGCTTGTCATGCCGCTGTTCATTGGAACTCCATCCAAAACTATTAAGGCAAAGTTTCCGTCGGGGTTTAAAGAAGTATTTCCTCTTAGCGTTACCCGGGTAGAATTTAATGGGCCCGACCCTGGCGAGATGAGTGTTAACCCAGCTACCTTGCCAGAGAGTGCGCCAACCCAGTTGTTAGAGCGTGCATCGTTTAGTTGCTCTGAAGTAATATTCTGAGTTGCATAGCCAAGGGATTTTTGCTCGCGTTTAATGCCCAGAGCTGTTGTTACTACTACTTCTTTAAGAGCCTGCGCATCTTCAGAGAGTTTAACGTTGATTAAATTACTCCCCGAGTATTTTATGGTAGCGGTCTTAAAGCCCAGATACCTAAACTCGATAACATCATTCGTGCTGAAGTTCTTGTCAACAGATAAACGATACCTGCCGTTTTCGTCACTGGCTGTGGAAATTGCTGTACCTTTTAATAAGACCGTAACACCTGCAAGGGGCTGGTCGTTCTCATCGGTAACAATACCAGAAACAGAATTTTGCTGCGCAAATACGGATGCCAGCGAGAAAAACAATAAACATACACACAGTATGCTTCGCTTTAAAGAATTAAGATATAACATCAGATTTTAATTTTAAACCGATGCGAAACTATGCCGCCAGTATTACTGAAATACTAATGCTGTATTAAGATTTCCGGGAAATTGGGGATGGTTTTTTAAGCTTTTGTTAAGTTACCTGAGCTATCTTCCTGACGGAAGTGCATATCAGCAGCAATCCTTTATCTAAACTTAAAGCCCGGATAATTTTATGGTGACACACCAAACTTAGGTTTGTCAAAAAAACGCATAATGAAACATTTTGTACAAAGCAAACTTGGAGCTATCACCTTAACAGCTATTACAGCAGCAGCTATTATTACTGCTTGTCAGAAGGAGAACAAAGGAGGCCACCGACAAGGAACTGTTACACTTAAAGATTATTCGGTAACGCCGTCTCTTGTTAAATCACTCGCAGGTTTTGAGGGCTTGCAAATATACCCCCTGATAAGCAGCGACGATAAACTGGAAGGCTCTCCAGACTTTGTTTATGGCGCACAACCCGATGGAGCCGGAATTTTAAAGGATCCGAATAGCGATGGGTATGTCATGATCAACAATCACGAGATCTTGTTCTCGGTATCCAGAGTATATCTGGATAAAAACCTGAAGCCATTAAAAGGAGAATATATTGTCGACGCAAAAGGCGGAGGCATGCGACTGTGTTCGGCAACCATGGTAACCGCCCAGGAACACGGCTTCGGACCCTTATTTTTAACTGCCGGCGAATCGGGTGCTGAATCAATGATTCACCAGATCGATCCCTTTGGTTCTGTAAATCTTAAAACGACAAATCGTACTATCCCTGCTCTGGGAAAATGTATTGCAGAAAATGCTGTTCCACTTCCTAAAAATGCGTATCCCGGTAAAACAGCAATCTTTATTGGCGAGGACGATAGCAATGGCCAAATCAACCTGTATGTGTCCAATACTGTTGGCGACCTCACAAATGGCAACTTATACATGATGCGCCGCACTAACCTAAATTCTGTTGAAACGGATATGGCTGTTAATACCGGCTACGATGTAGAATTTGTTGAATATGATAATGTAAGCACCAGCACCGGAGCTCAGCTTGCTGCACAAACCGTGACCAAGGGTGCATTGCAGCTGGCACGTGTAGAAGACTTAGACTACGGTAAAGGAAGTACCGAAGCCAACAGAACGTTATATTTTGTTTCTACCGGAGTGAGTCAGGCCGACAAAATAACCCCCGTAGAAGGAAAAACCATGTGGGGCAGAGTTTACAAACTGGAACTCGATGCCAATAACATCCTGAAAGGTAAACTAACCCCCTTAATGGATGGAGAAGTTGATCCGGGAAATCATATTGTAAATCCCGATAACATTTGTGTAACTAAAAATTACCTGTACATCCAGGAAGACGGGGATTCTTATTACAAAAACAACAAGCACGACGGAAGAATCTGGCAGTACAACATCGCTACAAAAGCAATGAAACCTATGCTCGAAATGAATCATCGCCGCACAGATGCTATTTTCAACGCAAAATACAATCCTAATAATTCTACCAATTTAAGTTCATGGGAATATGGTGCGATGTACGATATATCTGATCTGATCGGCAAACCAAACACATTTGTGGTAAATATTCACCCACACACCTGGACAGATGATAAATTTGCTAATGCCGACGGTAGTGGAATAACTACTAATAAAGAAGGTGGGCAAACAGTTATCATCACCGGAGTCGATAAATAATTTTCACCTAAACTTCTTCTGGCCTTCCGCTAGCGCGGAAGGCTTTTTTGTTTTAAATTTGATGATAAGATTACGTCTGATACTAATTCTATCTTTCCTGGGCATACTAACCTATTGCTCGGTAGCGACCCAGTCTGCTACCAGCAAGGTAAAAGATCTTCTCAACCAGCAATTTACGGAGCTTGAATCGATTACCGCCGACACGCTGTTTAAGCTGGCACGGCACGGAAATGCAACTGACTTAAAGAAGGCTTTTATTAATACTCGGCTGGCGTATAAAAAATTGGAATGGTTTACAGAATATTACGCTCCCGGAGCCAGCAGACTCCTGAACGGTCCTCCGCTGCCCGAAATCGAAATCGAGGAAACCAAAGCGTTTGAACCCGGAGGCCTGCAGGTAATCGAAGAGTATATATTTCCTTTTGAGGAAGCTAACAGGCCCCATCTGATGCGGGAGATAAAAGCTTTTCAATCTAAGCTTAAGCGAGCGCGTTCTGTTTTAGAAGATACTGAATTTACGGATGCACACATTCTCGACGCCTGTAAACTGCAGATTTTCCGCATCAACGCCCTGGGCATAACAGGTTTCGATACTCCGCTGTCTAAAACCGGCCTGATCGAAGCAAAAGCCTCACTAAACGCAATGCTGTCTATCGTCAGGATTTTTGGTGATAACGACAAAATAGAAAACTTAATAGTTGCTGCCGGCAGGTACATTGATAAAAACCCAGATTTTGATAGCTTTAACAGGATGGAATTCCTTACCCGGTTTTCAAATCCTCTAACTGTTGAGTTAAAACGATGGGAAAAACAATTGAATGTAGAACCGCTTAAAACTGAGCTTGCAATCTATACCAGAAGCGAAACCTTATTTGATCCGAATCTTTTCAATCCCAACTTCTTTGCAGAAAATAGCGAAGCATCCTACACCAGCCAAAAGGCATTGCTGGGGAAGCAATTATTCTCAGACCCGGTGCTGTCCGGAAGTGTCCGCAGTTGTCAAAGTTGTCATAAACCAGAGCTCGCATTTACGGATGGCCTTGCCAAAAGCCCTGCCATTATACCAGGAACATTTGTAAAGCGTAATGCGCCAACGCTGTACTATGCGGGTTTGCAACAAGCTCAGTTTTATGATATGCGAGCCCCATCCCTGGAAAACCAGGCCATGGATGTAATCGCTAATAAAGACGAGATGCATGCTTCAGTTGAAGATGCGGCAAAGCGATTGAACAGTCATCAGGAATACCGAAAAAAATTTAAATCCGCTTTCCCAACTATGGAAGCTGAAATTAAACCAAGGTATGTGATGATTGCCCTCGCCACTTACCTGCGGTCTCTGGCTCCGTTTAACTCCCGGTTTGACAAATACATGCGCGGCGACTCTACCCAAATGAATGCTAAAGAAGTTGCCGGATTTAACCTGTTTATGGGTAAAGGAAAATGTGGAAGTTGCCACTTTATGCCATTATTTAATGGAACCGCCCCACCGGCATTTACAAATACAGAAGCTGAAGTATTGGGTGTTCCTGCAACACCCAATGGCCGACTAATTGATGCTGACCAGGGAAGGTATGCACACAATAAAATTGACGAGCTTAAATTCTCTTTCAAAACTCCAACGGTTCGTAATGTGGGAAAAACCGCCCCTTATATGCATAATGGTGCCTTCAGCACTTTGGAGGAAGTAATGGAATTTTACAATAATGGCGGCGGCGCAGGCCTGGGCTTTGAGCTGGAGAATCAGACACTATCTACAGATAAGCTTAATTTATCCAAAAAAGAGCAAGAAGCTATTATTGCTTTTCTAAACACACTGACGGATATGTAACAGCAGCAAGGCAACCAGTTGAAAATCTGCGATCGCTGTTAGGTAAAGGCTCAGCATGTCAAACTTAGCCTATAGCAATTATTTTTGCACAGCCTCCATATTTCAGGGGGTTAATTACCGCGTCTGTAATAGGTGTACCCATTTGAATCCCCAAAGAAAGGATTAGCGTGCGATCTGGTTGCGCTGAAAAGTTATTCAGTTCAACCGAGAGCTCGGTGGCGCTAAATAACTGCGTGGCATGATACCAACCGCTATAAGTGCAGCACCCCTCTATATTTTCAATTAGATATCCTCTGCTGGTATATAAAGCATCTGCCACAGATCCCAGATTAATCACAAAACGGAACATAGGAGCTTGCCGGTTAAGTACCAGATTCACTCCGGGCATTAATTCGGGAAGCTGAACATCGGCCTTACCCGCGTGGGCATCAATGCGTGCCTTGAGGGGATGCCTGATAATACTTTCAAAGGCGATATTCCTGTTTAAGCTAAATCCGTTCAGGAGGTGTTTGTGACGGGATAAATAAATATTGCGTTCCCCACGGAGACTTTCGGAGTCAAGCAATTGGATTGTTTTTGAGAAGGAATTTAGTACGGGCGTAAAGTTGTAATCCGCCATCGGCACCATGGGAAGCATGGATCGGCGAATCGCTCCACCCATCTTGCCGCAGCCGCTGAACTCAGTAAAGTTTTGACGCGTAAGCTTGAAATTATCCGCTTTATAAATTTTCTTTTTGCTTGCCCCGCCTTTCGTCCGAATAACAGTATCTTTAATGCCAGGAAGTTTGTAGCCGGTGACATTTCCCATGCTACCGGTAAATTCAAAGTCGCCTTTTAAGAAAGCCATAGATATAATGAATAGGTTGAAAATACTAAAATATAAATAAATTAACCTAAAGTCAATATATTATTACTCTATCTCTCTAAAATATACTGTTGATATACTTAAACGGTACTTCAAGGATGCTTTAAGGATACTTTAAAGTCCTTTCTGTCTCGCTCCGTATCAGTGCCGTATCACTGCGAAACTGCCTTCATCCTTCATCTATTTCCTAATTTCTCTTCTTAAAATAGCATTGATTCGGTTTACTATAACCTGAGGTTTTACAGGCTTTACTATATAATCGTCTGCTCCTGAATCGAGCGCTTTGACCTCCGACTGCTCATCATTACGTGCAGTAAGGAAGATGATAAATGTATTTCTAAAATCGACCATATTTCGCAGGATGCTACATGCTTCTAAACCTCCCATCACCGGCATCATCAAATCCATTATAATTAAATGAGGGCGAAATTGAATAGCCGCGAAAATTCCGTCCTGGCCGTTAGCCGCAGTATCAACCGAATAGCCTACTTTCTTTAGACAATGCGAAAGCAAATCTCTGATATCGGGTTCATCATCGACAATAAGAATTTTCTGAGTTACAGATGCCATAGTCAGGGCTAATGTAGAGCTCATAATGATGAAAGGGGTTAAGCAATTATTATGATTGTAATAAATGCCGGATAGCCTTATATCAGGTCTACGGCCTCAATCTTTCCATAAAATCGTGAGCGATGAATGTCTATTTTGTGTTGTTCAGAAAGGATTCAATATCCCTCCAATCATAAAAATGAAAAACTTTACCATTGCTCATGGCTACAAACATTCCCTTGGGAAACTTAACTCCCAAACTTAAATTGCTTACATCCGAACCGTCGCTTTCCAGGGTTGAAAAAGGTATTTCTTTTACTAGCTTGTGAGCATGCGGATTGTCTTTTTCTCCCTCGCGCTTATAAACCATAAAGCTATTCATTTGCTGGTTTGACACCAGGATGTATCCGGTACTGTCGGAAGTATGATAAATGGAAATGCCCTCGTGATCCTCTTTAAAGTCCTTATCCCCAAACAGGGCCAATTGGTTGTTATCCCGCTTGTCCGGATCAGCCTGATACTTACGGATTCCAACTCCTTCGTCCGAATAATAAACAAAACCCATGGAGTTATCGACCGCTATGGCTTCTATTTCGTTTGTTTCACTATACGAGCCAAATTTTCTTACAAGCCTGGCACTAACCATTCCGTTTGGGTTTCCAATGAGTTCGTACTGCCATAGGTAATCTTCTTTCGGTCCTGATTTGCGTCCCACAATTGCGAAGATTTTTTTATCCGAAGGCCGGGTATAAAGCGCTACCCCCATCGGACCACGTTCTGTTTCATCGGTAAATACTTCAATGCCTACACCATCTATGGGCACCAAACCAGGCATTGAGAAAATTCTAAGCTTATTGTTTTCCCTTTCTGTAGTTACTGCAATAGCCGTAGGTTGATTATTTATCATCATTCCGTAGGCGATGTCAACATTGTTCGGCCTTTTTAAAGGGATCGATTTCTTTATCACCTTGCCGGTCAGATCGTAGAGATACAAGGCCCCGTCACTGTCTTTATCAGTTCCAACAACAAGGCTTTTTGTTGCATCTTCAGGATTTATCCAAATAGCAGGATCATCTGTATCATGAGAAGCGACCTCGGTTATAACTACTGGTTTTAAGGCATTTTCGGCAACAGGAGCAAAATTGCCCTGGCAAGAGAGGGTACAGAGTGGTAAAAAAAGAAGGTATATATTGTTTCGCATTTTTAACATGTAAACCCGGCTGGCGAAGGCCAGACCGGGAAATTAAATTATAAGGATTATTTGGTGATTTCTTTGTCTTGTTTCAACGCTTTCAATTGAGCTTTGTCAACATCCTTCATCATAGTAAACTGGTCGTATATTTTACCATCAGAACTTACCCATTTTAAATTGAGTCTATTTCCCTGAACTTCCAGTATCACAACACCGCCCACCTCATTGTTTGAATAAAACATTGCATTATGGGGATAGGTTGCTTTTTTACCACCCAGGGCACCTGCAGATCCGCTAACAACATAAACTGTTCCCTTATTGTCTTTCGAACTTTTCATGTAGGGAGCTGAGTTCTTGCTTCCATCACTCAGTGCTGTTGAAGAATTTAACTCATGCTTTTTCGGATCAAAATCTGCTTCCATGCCGTAGTAGCCTTTAATAAGTTTGGTGCGCTCGTATACGTGGCTATGGCCGCAAAGAACAAGATCTACGCCGTACTCTTCGATCGTTTTCAGGAAGTTTTCCCTGATTTTAACCAGAAGAGATTCTTTGTCCGAATCATGCGAGCCCATGGTATAGGGAGGATGGTGCCAATACGCAACAACCCATTTACTCTTATTTGCTTGCAGATCTTTCTTTACCCATTCCACTTGCTCGCCCATTTCTTCATACATGCGCAAGCCTTTATTATCCGGACCATAAGAATCTAGCGAAAGGAAGTGTACGTTGCCAATGTCATATGAGTAATATGACTCCGTGCCCGACGGGACACCTCCTGCCTCCCCTTTAGTAGGCATACTGAAGTTCTGATAGTAGGCCATTTTATTTTGGTCAGCTGCCGAGGCTGAATGGAAATCGTGATAATCATGATTGCCTGGTGCTGGATATAATGGATATTTCTTTAACAGATCGTCTTTGTAGATATTAAAAAATTTGGCCTGATACTCTGCATCGGTACCATCAGAGTAGGCATTATCGCCCATCAATATCCAGGCATTTAAATGATTATCGCCCAGATATTTCAGCACCTGATCCCTCACAATCCGCTGGTTTATCGAGTTGTTGCCGCAATCGCCAAAACCCGCAATTCTTATAAACTGCTCGCTGTCTTTCTCTGGTAAAGTGTAAAAAAAGTTGTCGGCGTCGCCCTGCAGGGTTGTATCTGCCAGGTTACCTATGGTGTAATAGTATTTGGTGAAAGGTTTGAGTCCCGTAAGGTTAATAATATGCTCGTTAACCAGGGTTGAATCATCAGTTCTCATGTTCAGGTTATCACTACTCAGCCCGTATTTCACCCTGCTTCTATCGTAAACGCCGGTGCGCCATCTTATGGTCATGCTGGTAGGAGTTGCCATTTGAAGATATGGGCCACGGATTAAATCTGCCTGTATTCCCATTAGCGGTCGTCTGACTTTTTTTACCGGCTTGACTGCAGCATCTTGAGCCGACAAAACAAAGGGGCAGACTAAAAGAAAAAATAAGATTCTAAATGATTGCATATAAGTTAATTTTTAATGTTCGTAGGAGAATCGGTTAACGATTCGATGAAAGAGATAAGATTGTTGATTTCAGTTTCTGATAAGTTTAGTGGAGTTGCAGCCAGTGTTTGCGCAGGGACGTCCAGGCCTATACCCTTGCCACCGCCGAGGTTATAAAACTCTACTACTTTAGCAAGCGAACTGAATGAGCCGTTGTGCATATAGGGCGCTGTTTTGGCAGAGTTGCGGACCGTTGGTGTTTTAAAGGCCCGTTCGTAATATCTAATCTGATAGAGGTTGTACCGGCCCAGATCGTCGCCCAGAAGCGGGGTTTTAAAATCTGAATTCTTTGGTGTGCCCAGCACTTCTACCTCAGAAACATCGTACAGAGGTGGCAACAAGGAATTGAAATACGGAGGAAAATGACATGTGCCACATTGTGCCTTCCCCATAAACAAATTAAATCCTTTTACCTGATCGGCATCCATAGCCTCAACCTGCCCTGCCAGGTATTTGTCGAAAGCCGAATTCATTGGATTCAAGTCATTAACGAAAGCTGCTATAGCCGAGGTAATCTCGTCCATTCCCATAGTCTCTGGGTTTTTTCCAGGAAAAGAGGCTGTCACCAGATCGCTGTAAGCATTGTTCGAAAAGACCTTTTCGTTCAATTTTCCAGTAGAGCCGTTCATTTCTAAGGGATTTAAAATAACCTCGTGAATCTGGCTTGTTAAATCGCCTGCGCCTCCATCCCAGAACTGCATATGTTGCCGTCCGGCATAAAAAAGCGTGGGCGTATTTCGCTTTAGTACTGAATCTTGATTGATAGATCTACTTATTGCTAAAAGGTCTGCGAAATAGTTCTCAGGCTGGTGGCAGGATGCACAGCTAACTGATGAATTACCTGAAAGCGATTTATCGAAAAACAGCTTGCTACCAAAAGCAATCAGTGCCTTTTGATCCGACTTGTTCAAAGTACCGGGTTGTAAATTCTTTATTGCATCAGGACTGTAAATGTGCTCCGCGTCATAGTTTAAAAATACCGTAGTATTAATCTCCAGTTTTTGCTGTTTAAGAAAAACCCCGAAATGCTTTTGAAGCGGCAGCGCATATTTGGTAATATATTCCATACGGTTAAACGAATCGAAGTCAGGATTTTTCCTCAGGTATTCCAATGATCCTTTCAGTAAACCCTTGATTGATTCTGCCTCGGTGGAGGGGAGTTGGAGATAAGGTCCCAAAACCCGGGACAATGCTTCCGTTGTCTCTGCAATTTCAATAATCCCGGTTTTTAACAAAGGGGCATCATAGCCAGAGATAGACAGCACCGACATTCTCAGCAACTGCAGCCTGATGCTTTCGAGAACCTGCATATCATTCACCTCGAAATCATACAACAAGTCTGGCAAAATCTTAGCTGAAGAAAACAATGCTTCTGTGTGAGCAAGCAACAAGCCTTTATTTGCCTCTACATCTTCCCCAAAAAGCAGCGACTCCATTTGCTGTAATCCCATCGGCTCAACCAATTCAAGTGTTGGTTCTTCTACTTCAAACTTTGGAGCAGCATTATAAAAGCGCGTTTCACTTGGAAAAAAATAGGAAGTAAAGAACTCTATTCGCTTGTATGTTAACCGGCATGCTATCAAAGCAAGCCGGGCCTTTTTTATACTGACACTATCTGTACTTATCTCCTTAACGGCCTTATCGAGATCTTCGAGCGTTGCGGCAAATGATAATGCCTCGTGCTTGTAGAACGCTATGGTTGCATCAACGCCGATAAAGCTTTTACGCTCGCTAAAGCTAAAAGACACCAGGACGAACCCCAGAACAATAGAAAGTATGAGCAGCTTAGTTTGCACGCCGAGACTAATACTTAGGAATTGTATTCAGGTGCAGCCTTTCGGTCGTAGCCGGAACTCTTTCCGTAAATTTATTAGGGCCGTTGCCCGACTTTTTCAAGTCGAAAGCGTCGTATAATTCACCGGTAACGGTATAGGCTTCGAAACTTAATTGGTCACCATCTATTTTCACTACCTGAAACAGCTGTGTATTTTCTGCTTTACGTTCCAGATTTGCATCATAGTTGTTCCACAAGTCCTTCTTAAAATTGTACATCTTCCCACCACTTACGCTAACTACATACACTGTTCCTGCATTCGGATCAAGTTTATTTATCCCCGCAAGGAAATTTTTAGTAACCGAACCAGCTTGCCCCCTTGCGTAGGTATGGTCGTGCCCCTGCAATACCAGATCTACTTTGTATTTATCAAAAATCGGCTTCCAAAGTTCGCGCAACTCTTTATTATCACGCTCGTTAGCTGTAGAAAAGATGGGATGGTGAAACGTGAGGATGGTCCATTTATTCGGATTGTTTTTCAATACTGATTCCAGCCAAACTGCCTGTTCCTGCTGACTGCTGTTGGAATTTAAGCCAATTATTCTTGCTCCCTGGTAATCGAAATAATATGCCGTTTCTGATTGCCCTTTCGGTCCGTTTTCGGGAAGAGTAAACTGTGGCTTCCATTGTACAGACAGGCTACGGGTTCTGCTAACCGAATCTTCTTTAGTTTTGAAATTGTATTCATGATTTCCCGGAACCGGTACACTTGGCAACATACCATGCAGCCAGCCTCCCGCGGTAAACCATTCGTGCCATTGACGTTCGCTGTGCGCTGTGGAAACCAAATCGCCGGCATGCACAATAAACCTTGCATCTGGCGCTTTACCGAAACCAGCTCTGATTAACCTCGACCAAAGCTCAAGGATGTAATTTTGAGCATCACCTACATATAAAAAGGAGAAGGGCTCTGGTTTCTTACTTGCGGTACGAAACTGAAACCACTCACTCCAGTGTGTACCATCGCCAACTCTATAAGCATAAATTGTATCAGGCAAGAGCCCTTCAAAAGTTACAGAATGGTAGTTAGCACTCAATTCTGCTTCTCTTACATTACCTGCATCCATTGTTTCAGTTTTTGCCTGCACGTCTTTGGCGGTTTTTCTCAGTCTCGGAGCCGCATGCGCTATAGTAATTTGAGCTACCGCGTTTTTTATAGAAGTATTTGTTCGCCATGTTACACTTTGAGTAGTTGTTGGATCTCCAGAAAAAGTCAGGATGATGTGGTCGGGCTGCTCGGTGGGTTTGCTCCAGGAGGATGGAAATACTGGATTATCCGGATATGAATTCTGGCTTACGGCTACATTGATATTAAATAGAAACAATAAGCTAAAAAATAGTTGTGGTACGTATCTCATGATGATTATAAAATAGCAAAAGCTCTGTTGAGAGCTTTTGCTGTAAAGGCATTTATATTTAAAAACTCATTGACATGCCCAGGAAGAAACTTCTTCCTGTTAAATCGTGCCTATCATAACGGCTGGCTCTACCCTGATAAGCCTGTTCAGCTTCATTGGTTAGGTTACGAACCTGTGCTGTTATTCTGTAATGCTTTTTGAAAGAGTAGCTTCCAGATAGATCATAAGTAGTACGGGGAGCTTCGTAACGATCAAACTCGCTGACAGAAATCCCGGATTTCAGCTCTTCTTCGTAATCCGCGGGATTAGCGACACTAGTTAGATACTTACTGCGATGGCTGGTTGCCAAACGCAATTCGTATCCCTTTTTTTGATAATACAATGCTGCGTTGTAGACATTATTAGCCTGACGGAACATTGGAATATCATCGGTACGATTAAAATTAGACAGGTTTACTTTAGATTCTATCAATGCAAAGTTTGCGCCGATACCCAAACCGTTAAACACACCGGGCAGAAAGGTTAATGGTTGATCGTATGAAACCTCCAAACCAAGGAGATTAGCGTTACCCGCATTCAGATCCTGAGAAAATGTTAGTTCTTCATAATATTTCCCCTCGTAGAACATCGCTTTTGACGGGGTTTCAATTTCGTATATTGGATTTTTTATCCTTTTATAGAATCCACCAATAGCGATCATTCCTCCTTTAGAAAAATATCGCTCGAGAGATATGTCAAAATTACTGGAATAATAAGGTTTTAGTCCAGGATTAGCTAGAGTAACATCTCCTTCGTAGTGCGTCTGGTCGGGAAAGTTGATATCGTTTTCATCCTCCTCATCCAGTGCGGCATAATTATACTGGGTAGTGGCTGAGAGTTGTGAATAATCAGGACGTCCGATGGTATTTGTCCATGCTGCACGCGCTATGAAATTGGGTGTTATATTTGCTTTCAACTGCAATGAGGGCAAGAAATTAGTATACGAATTGGTTAAGCGTGCGTTTTTAACTAATAAGGCGTTCTCCACTTCGCTTTCTTCCTCATCTACAATCACTTCAGCATTGTTCGATTCGGTGCTTGTCCGCTCTACTCTCAATCCTCCAATCGCGGTTATTTTTTTGAAATTCATTACCCCCATAACATACCCGGCACTTACGGTTTCACTGTTATTCAAGTCGTTTTCATAAGCCCTAATGGCGGTCTCAAGTTTATCCCGTACTATTTTGCTTTCATTATTTGTATTAGCAGGATTGTATGCAAAATCCTTGAATTTATTTACGTTACCATGAACAAAGGGCATTGCTCCACCTTGAGCCGGGGCCGATGTTGGAAAATAGAAGGGCGTCAAAGAGTAAGCATCTTCATTTGCGATGTTAACGTCTCCGTATTTTAAATCGTAAGCATCTGTAGCACGATCAACCACCTTCGACCGGTCGCGGTATCGCCCTCCAAATTTCAAGTATGCAGGTATCGAGCCCAGATTGAAATCGTATTTAAGATCGGCACTAAATTCGTAGACGTCTTCCAATACGGTTCCAGTTGTAAAGTTGAGGTTCCTTAACTTATATATTTCAGGGTTACTTGCAAACTCAGGGTTCTCTGGAGTAATCTCAAAGAAAAAGGGTTGAGTATTGTACTTCAACGATAACTGAGGCTCTGTGCTTTTTGGGTTTTCGAAGGTACCGTCGAAATTATCCAACAAGGTTTTTGCTCTCGAATAAGTACCGTATACATCAGTTGATAAGCGTCCAAACCTATTTCTTGTTCCCAGAGTGTAATTATAAAGATTCTCGGTTTCATCGCTATAAGCCTGATCTAATTCTCCAGAGCCTTTGGCGAAGCGACCGCTTGTTGCCGTTTGATCAAGTGGTTGTGCACCGCTTATTTGCATAGTTAATTCAAATTCTGAGTTCTTTGCAATTTCGTTGGTACGGGTATAAAGGGTTTTTAAGTAAACCGAGTTGTTAAGTGTAGGCCTGAATTCAAAATCGGCCGATATCCCCATCCTGTCACGTTCATTACCTTCAATCTGCAGCTCAATTTCATTCGGGTAAAAATACTTATTGTATTCCCATCCATCGGGATCTAAAACTGATGCGCTAAAGTCTCTTCTAAAATAATTTGCAGATATTACGGCGCCAAATTGTTCTTTAGCGCCAAACTTTTTACCTGCTGTAACAGCCCCTCTAAACGGCGTTTTAATCTTATCAAAGCCAGATAAGTTAACTTGCTGTACCTGGTGAAGTCCATCTAGAGAAGCAATAAAAAATGGCTTCGGTTTTGAAAAGGCCGACAGGGTATTAATATTTATACTACCACCTATTGCGTTTCCTTCCATATCGGGGGTAGTTGATTTAACAATTTCAATACTTGAAATGATCTCAGTAGGTAATAGATCCAAGGCTGTGGCCCTGCTGTTGGTAGTCGAAGCCAATGTGGTATTGTTTAAAGTAACGTTATTGAGCGATGGTTGAATACCGCGGATGGATACGAACTGGCCTTCGCCGCGGTCTGTTTCGATAGATACCCCGGATACTCGCTGAGTTGCTTCGGCAACGTTTATATCAGGTAATTTCCCTGCCTCGTTAGCAGTAATAACTTCTTTAATATTTAATGCCTGCTTTTTCTGATTAATACTTTGTATCTGACTTCTTCTGAGGCCGGTGATAGTAACTTGCCCTAAATTCGTTGAACTCGATTCAAGAGCGATACTTAATTGCCCGGTTGTTTCACTAATCTCAACAGCTTTTGTCTTATAGCCAATGTATGATATTAACAAGGTTTGATTTCCAGCGGGTAGTTTAGCGAACCTGAACCGACCTTCCACATCAGTGATAGCTTTAAATGAAGTTCCTTTCAAAGCTAAACTAACCCCAACAAGGCTTTCACCGGTTTGCTCATCAGTTACTTTACCCCAGAGAGCGGCTATCGCTTCAATAGATTGACCATCGCTAATCTTCGGTGCCGGTTTTGTCTGCGAATTAATCTGGGCTCCTGCACTGGCCGAGATAAACACTACCAGCGGTAGTAACGATTTTCTGAATACGTTTGATAGTCGGTCTAAACGTTTGTAAATTTTTCTCATGATTAATTTCTTTACGACTGATTTTGCTTGAGCTGTTGCTCTTTAATTTAATTTCGACAAAGGTTACATAGAAAAATAAAGGAGCAAACTCCCGGGCGTAGCAGAAGGGCTACAAGGCCTCTAAACACGTATACAAATGATCTACAAAGCTTTAAAACCACAAATAACTAACTGATTATAAACCACTTACAGCTTTACGTTTAGCCATTAAGTTTGTATTACCAATTCATTAAAAAATACGCTAAATACTTAATGAATCAATAAAAGGACTACCCATTTAGTATTAAGTTGAAAACCGGAGTCAACGCAGGCGGAACAGTAAGGATTAATCCGGCCGAACCGGCAATGATATAGCTTTTTGATGATCAGGGAAGTTTAACGCGCGGTTGCGGACACTCAGCCATTCATGTGATTAAGGACACCGTCGAAACACGAATCGCTGTTCTAAAAGTAAGATCATTTGAGGCGATTAGTGTATCAGAAAGACTGGGGGCTTTGGGTTTTTAAATACCTTGAATAAAACTGTGCAAGCTGGCCTCCTCATGCAGCTGAAGTTTCTTTCTGATGCGATAACGGGTTGTTCGCAAGCTGTCGGGTGAAACCCCAAGCATAGTGGCAATATCCGGTGAACTCAGATTCATTTTTAATAGTGCCAGAAACCTCAGGTCGGTAGCTGTTAATGATGAGGAGTGTTTGTTTAATTTTTCAAAGAAATCCCGATGAACATTCTCGAAGACCACCCGAAAATCCTCCCACTTAGTGTCCAGATTGCTGCTGGAGTTGATCAGGCCAATCACCTGCTTCAATTCCTTTCTTTGATCTCTTTTATCATCTTTAACTAATTTCGCAATTTCATTCTTCAGATCTTCAAGAAACTGATTTTTCTGAATGATATGCAAAGTATGACTTGTTAGCTCCCTGCTTTTTAATTCCAGCTCATCCTTTAAACTTTCCTGAAGTAAATGTTTATTATGTAGTTCGAGTTGCATGGACTTTTGTTCCGACTGGTGGATTCTTCTCTCATTATCCATTTTTAAGCGCTGCCTGCTTATCACGGAAAAACCTAAGAACCCACCGAGTATGCTTATAGCTGTCATAGACATGGATAAAATCCTGTCTCTATCCCGCTCATTTTCTAATATCGATATCTCATTATCTTTTTGCTGGAACTCAAAGAGTGTTTGCAGGAGGTAAAGCTGTTCATTATTCTCCTGGTTGAATATTTTAGCATATGAAGATCGCGCCTTTTCACTGTAATGGTAAGCACTATCGTATTTGCCGAGGCTGCTATAGGTTTTGGCTAAATCGCGATGGGCGCTACTTAGCTCACGCACATCATGTATTTTAAAAGCTTGTTGTTCTGCACTTTTACTATAGGTTAATGCACTCCTGAAATTACCGGTTTTTCGATGTATGTCGCCGATATTGTTTAGCAAGCCAGCGTCTGCTGCGACGCCTTTTTTTGCATATAATTTTTGAGCCGACAAATAGTTTTCTAACGCCTGGTTAAAGTCGCCCAGATCTTCGTAAATCTTGCCCATCTTTTCATAACCGTCTATGGTCTCCTTTCCAGGCTGAACCTTTTTAAATTCGTCCAGAGCCTTTTTGAAAAAATGGGAAGAACTATCAGGAATACCCTGTCTTAGATAGGCAGTCCCGATGGAAGAATAGCTATCCGCAATACCATTCTTATCTTCAAGCTGTTTAAAAATGTTCAGTGATTGCTTAAAATTCTTTAGTGCCAGAGTGTATCGTTGACTTTTAAAGTGGATATTGCCTATCCGGTTTTGAGTTTTAGCCAGATTAGACAGGTCCCTTTCCTGCCCGAATAACTTATAAGCTTTAAGATAGTACTCCAGAGCCTGCACAATTGCGCCTTCATTGAAAAGGATTTCAGCCATTTGCATATAGAACACCCCTGCATGCTTGAGATCTTTTACTGCCAGAGAACTATCCAGCTTTGCCTTAATTACTACAAATATGGAGTCTGCCCCGGACTTGGCTTGATGGCCAGCAAGATCATTCAACTGCCCGGCAGATCCATCCTTAGGAAACAAAAGAAAGATAATAAAAAGAAGTCGCGGGATAGATTGAAACAGATCGGTCAACCCCGTATACATATCAAACATTGATAAACCATCATATGCGATAAAGGTACCGCTTGAATGTTACGGGAAATTTAAGAGTTTGTATAGTTAAAGTGTTGCATAGTCATCGTGCCTTTCAGACTTTAACGCCGAATGGATTAAGTCCTGCTTAAACTTCTTTTTATCTTTCAAATTCAAACTGCCGCCGCTCGAGTACCCGTTCTGCATTCCAAATAAAATATTTAACAATAACATAATACTTCTTAACCACGCTTGCGCGGGGGGCTTTATAAATTTGCAGAAAAAACGAGGTTAACTCAATATCCTTATCACACGCTTAACATTTGTATGAAAAAATTCAGTTTCCAGCAACAGGTATTAGCAGGGTTTACAATTACACTGGCATTTGTTTTTTCTGTTGGAATCATCTCTTACATCCGCATAGATGAGATGGAAAAAGACAATATTTCTGTGGACCAGGCGCAGGAAGTTATAAAGCTTTCTAACGTGATTCTGTTTAGCATTAGCCGCGCCGAAAGCAGCTGCCGGGCATATATCACCACCGGCGACAGGAGATATTTTGATCTGTATAACGAATCTCTCAGTAAAATCATGCCCTCTATAGACAGGCTTAAATCTTTGGTTGCTGATGAAGGATTGCAGGCCGAACGCGCCGAAACGATCAAGACTCATGCTTCACACAAACTTTTCGCTTTAAGCAAAATTTTATGGGCTTATAACCGCGGCGGCACAGATGAAGCAAAACAGGAAATTATTGCAGACAGTACCATGGTGGATGTAGAGAACAGCGTCAGCAGCTTTAAGCTTTCCGAAGAAATCCTGTTAAGTGAAAGAAGATCTACCAGTAAGCAGAACGCCCGGCACACATTAATGTTCCTTGGCGTTGCGATAGCCATCATTTTATCTCTGGTGTATATACTATTCCGCTATATAAAAAGAACATTCATTCGTCAGAAATTAATTGAAGACCGGACAAATCTGGCCAACATCAAACTTCAAAATCTATTTGAAACTACTCAGGTACAGGCAGAAGAGCTGGAATCTCAGCAAGCGGAACTGGTTGAGATAAATAAGGCACTGTTATTTCAAAAAGAGCAGGAAAAGCAGGCCCGAGAGGAAGCTGATAAAGCCAACCAAGCCAAGAGTGCCTTTCTTGCCACTATGAGCCACGAGATCAGAACGCCTATGAATGGTGTTCTTGGAATGACATCCTTACTATCAGAAACGATTCTCAGCAAGGAGCAGCAGGAATATTTAGAGGTTATTCACACCAGCGGAGAAAACCTGTTAACTGTTATTAATGATATTCTTGACTTTTCGAAAATTGAGTCGGGAAGCCTTGAACTTGATCCCCATAATTTCGAGTTACGCAGTTGTGTCGAGGATGTCATGGATCTTTTCTCGGTGAAAGCTGCAGAGAAAGGCCTCGACCTTATTTATCAAATAGATCCTCAAATCCCTGTACAGCTTGTGGCCGACGGAATGAGGCTACGTCAGGTTTTGATAAACCTCATCGCAAACGCAACTAAGTTTACTGATAAGGGCGAGATCTTTGTGTCCATAAAGTTGATCAAACGCGAATCGGACGGGCGCCTTACAATCGCTTTCGAGGTGAAAGACAGCGGAATTGGTATTGCCCAGGATAAGATATCGAAGTTGTTTAAAGCTTTTTCGCAAGTAGATTCATCTACTACCCGCAAGTATGGTGGCACGGGTCTGGGCCTTGTAATAAGCGAGCGTCTGGTTGATTTAATGGGTGGCGAAATCTCGGTAGAAAGTATTGAAGGCAGGGGAAGCTCGTTTAACTTTACGATTGAGGCGGAAACCGGTATTCGGGCTTCAACAATCGATGTAAATGTTGGTCTTCGGGACTGTGAGGGGAAAACGGTTTTAATTATAGATGATAACAAAACTAATCTTAGGATATTAAAAGCTCAATTGGAAAACTGGGGATTGAATGTATTAACTGCTCTTTCGGGACGAGAGGCTTTATTTGTATTAAATCACAATAGCAGGTTTGATCTGGTGATCACAGATATGCAAATGCCGGAGATGAGTGGTGCAGACCTGAGCAGGGAGATTAAGGCCATTTCACCCACCCTTCCTATAATATTATTAAGTTCCATAGGAGATGAAACAAAGAAAAAGTACCCCGAGCTGTTTTCATCTATTCTCACCAAGCCTGTAAAGCAAATGCAGCTTATGAAAGCTGTTCAGTCGGGCATCAAGAAAACCACGGAGAAATCAGCCAGCCCGGAGCCATCCAATAATCTGCTTGCGGAGGAATTTGCGATTCAACATCCTTTAGAAATTTTAATAGCCGAGGATAACCTCATCAATCAAAAGTTAATCCTAAAAATCTTAAGTAAACTTGGCTACCAGCCCGATCTGGCAAATCATGGCAAAGAAGCTCTTGAGAGACTGAACGAAAAGAATTACGAGGTCATCCTGATGGACATGCAAATGCCTGAACTTGACGGACTTGAAACAACAGAAATCATCCGCAGGACTTACCATAATCAACCCGTTATCATCGCCTTAACCGCCAATGCACTTCCGGAGGATAAGGAAAAATGTTTTAATGCTGGAATGGACGACTATTTGTGCAAGCCCATTAATTTAGAAGAACTCTTAAAATCGCTAAAAAAGGCTTCTGAACTTGCAAACGTTTAGGAGTGTGCAGATATGTAATCAGCGCTTTAGCGGAGACGGGCTTTCATTGATAATCTGCCCTGGGAGCTGGTGAACAGTCCCCTGCCAGCATCATTTAAGCGGAGCGGCGAAGTTGCTTTGCCACCAGGCTGACCTGGCGAATGGTAATGAAACGTAACAATTAATTAAGCCGTCTTTAAACTCTTTTGGAGATAGGCCTGAAAAAATTCGTTCTGTTCGGCCGATAGTTCATGGGCAGATTTACTCAGGGTGCTCTCGATTGCTTCAATACAGCTTTCCCGAAGTTCACTATCCGGGCTGCCATACTCCAATGTTAAATATGCCGACCATAATTTAACTAGATAACGGCCTTCTGTTAAGTATTGAGCAATAGGTTCATACAAATCGGCGGAAAAATACGTCCTGGCAATTTTTACTAAAGCTTTGTAGCCATCTTTGTTCCTGGACTGAGGATCGGCTGGTAAAATGCTCAGAAAATAATTTTCTTTACAGGTGTAAAAAAAAGAGGAGTTTTTAAATTGAGCTGCCATCGTATTTTTTTTGAGAACCACAAATTAAGAAAGTGAATATTAACTGAACATTATCTTTTCTTTCAATTTGGTGTACGATGAAGCAATTTCCTAATAAGAGCTTAACACTGACCTAATTCCTGTTAATTTCTTTTGTGCATCGGATAGAGTCAGGATTCGCGGACACAAGGTTAATCTGACATACCGGCTAAAAAACCGATTACTATTTTGAATCACAAGGCGGCTCTGAACCGACACAGGCTCCTTAAACTTAGATTTCGAAAAACAGAGGGGCATACGATGAAAATACTCTACGCAATACAAGGCACAGGTAACGGCCATTTAAGCCGTGCCATGGACATCATTCCGTGTTTACAGAAACATGGCCAGGTAGATATCCTGATCAGTGGAATCCAGGGCGACATAAAATTGTCCTTCCCAATTAAATATCAGCTTCGGGGAATGAGCTTCATCTTTGGAAAAAAGGGTGGCGTAAACCTATGGAAAACCCTTGCTAAAGCTCATCTAAGGAAATTTGTTAAAGACTACAATAGCCTGCCCGTTGAAGAATACAATCTGGTAATTAGTGATTTTGAGCCGGTATCAGCATGGGCATGCTATTTCAAAAACAAAGCATGTGTAGCTTTAAGTCATCAGGCTGCTGTGTTAAACAGTAACTACGCAATCCCCGACAGTGTAGATAGAATAGGTAAACTGATTTTAGAGCAATACGCCCCGGCCAGCTTTAAATATGGCTTCCACTTTTCGGGTGATAATGAAAACATTTATACCCCTGTGATCAGGCAACAGGTAAGGCAGCATCAAATTACCGATGAGGGACATTATACCGTTTACCTCCCCTCGTACGACGATAAGCTATTAATAAAGAGACTTTCTGTATTCCCGGATATAAAATGGCAGGTATTTTCGAAGCACAACTACAGAAAAACTGTTTATAGAAACATCACGATTCAACCGATAAATAATGAGAAATTCACTGAAAGCATGGCATCGTCATCAGGCGTGTTATGCGGGGCCGGCTTTGAAACACCAGCCGAAGCTCTATTTCTCAAGAAAAAGCTCCTGGTTATTCCGATGAAGAATCAATACGAGCAGCATCTAAACGCCGCTGCTTTAAAAGATTTAGGGGTACCAGTTATTAAAAGTTTAAAGCCGAAACACGAAGAAGCGTTGAATAACTGGCTGAATAATGGCGTTACTATACCCGTTAACTATCCAGATATTACCCAGGAGATCATCGACGAGATAGTAAAAAATCACGCGTCTACCGGCTATTGAAGTGATGGTCAATCTTTAAGTTGAGGCCAAATCAAACTGAAGGAATACTACTCAACGCTCTAAACAGCAAATTTATAACCAACTCCTTTCACAGTACTTATGTAGTCCTCGCCCAGCTTTTCTCTCACCTTACGGATGTGGACGTCGATCGTGCGATCTGTAATTACAGCAGTGTTATCCCAGATATTTTTTAAGATCAGCTCACGGGTAAATACTTTACCGGGCCTGGATGCAAGCAAATAAAGAAGCTCGAATTCTTTTTTTGCAAAAATTATCTTGTCGCCTCCTTTATGAACCAGGTAAGTTTCCCTGTCGATCTTCAGGTCTGATACTTCTATGGTTAGAGATTTTGGCTCCTCGGAAAGATTTCGTCGCTTTAGGATGGCGTTAATCCGGCTTATAAGTGCGAAGGGTTTGATAGGCTTTGAGATATAGTCGTCAGCTCCGGCACCAAACCCGGCCACTTCCGAATATTCTTCACCCCTGGCAGACAAGATCACCACATAGGTGTTTCTAAATTCACTCATTTTCTTTATAATGCCACACGCTTCAATTCCATCCATAACTGGCATCATGATATCCATTATAATCAGGCTGGGGCGGTGCTTGATAGCTTCAGCAATACCTTCTTCTCCATTTGATGCGGTATAAACCAAAAAATCTTCCTTCCTGAGGTAATACTCCAGAAGCTCCCTGATATCGGGCTCATCATCTACAATCAGGATCTTTTGCTTTCGAGAACTCATGTTGCGAAAGTATTATCGCAGAAGCAAGAAAAGATTAAGCCTGTATTAAGTTATTATCATCAGCAAGAAAAATGGAAGTCCATGAGGTTGTATTGGCACTAATGCATCCGTGTTATCCGGCACCCGAATACAATAAAGCAATCAGAAATTAACTTATAAGTTAAATAGAGGCTTTATACTTGAAAAAAAATTCTTCTATTGCTTATGAGAAAATTGTTACTACCAACTCTACTATTCTCTATAATTTTATCTACGTCTTGCAGAAAAGATCCGAAACCAGACCGGGCTTTCCCAGATTTACCCGAATACTCTGAAAGAGGAAACAATTCGGGAGGTGTTTATATCAATGGAAATGCATGGTTAACAAGAACACCTTTCGTATTCCAACCAGAACAAACGTTAGAAGTATATAGCTATCCTTCCGGAGATTCCATTATATTAATATTAAATGGCCGGTACAAGACTGATAGTTTACTGCTTGACGGGCCGCGAGAGATTTATTTCGTACTGAAAGGGGTCACTATTTCAAAAGACGAAGATCTAGTGAAATTAGATAAGCGATCATTTGCACTGGACGGCACTACTAATTATTGTGGTTTTTCTTCTTCTAATGCTGAAGTTAAGTATGGCAAGGGTACCGGTGTATTAACTATAGGTAATGTCAGGGTCTTACGTGATTCGAATTATGGCACTATAACAAACCCAATTCATCCTTACATTATTCCAGGGAAATTTGATATAGAATTCATACACACCGTTAAATATACTCTCGGTGAGGGCCGCTTCGATGGAATCGTCGATCGTGGTCCGGAAAGCTTTCTTATAGCACCTTAATATTATCCTAAACCTTATTCGTATGTACAATTTTAAACATGTCTTTTGGCGTGGTGGAATGCTATGCTTATTTACTTTATTAGTTTGTATCAATATACAAGCCCAAACTCTAAGAATAACCAATACAGCTCAAAATGGTATTCAGCGAACAGATTCTTTATGGTTTACTCATGATGAATATGTAAACTATGTCTTTGGAAATTTAGCTTTCAGTCAAGTATCTACTAACTACTTACTCGAAAGGTCCCTAAGCTCCTTTGAACCTGAGTACTTCGACGGCAAGAACAATGATGATAAAATAATTAAATCAGTCGGCCACTTTTACAGCCTCTATAACACAATTTATTACTCTGCACTCGATACTGCCGCATCTTACGCCATCGTGCATCCTACAGAGCTAAGTGTAAGTGCTAAAACTTGGGAAGATCAGGGTTATATTCCCTTGATTTTGCTGAATAGGAGTTATAATACCATCAAACAAAATGCGCTGTTTGATGGCCTTTTTACAACTAATAGTGATAGCACAATTTTATATGATAATCCTAACAGAACGACATCCCCCTATAGCCAAAAACGTGTCTTTATAACTACTGCCTACAGTAAAAACCGTCCCTATAGATCTTTAGGAGAGGTTAAGTTCTTTATTGCGCCCGATAACCTACACTTTACAGACACTCTTTCCGGTCAAATCGAGGTTGATTTTGGCGATGGGAATGGATATCAGTACGTTACTATAAATACTTCCAAAACGGTAAACTATAACAGTTCAGGCATTAAGATCATCAAAGTAAAACAAGGAAGCATGGTGAGTACTTCTGAATTTGATTTCGTTAAACGAGATATATTCTTTGAAACCTCATTTTTTCAAGCTTTTGGAACCAACACATTTTCGTCACAGGCAGTGATTACACAATTCTTAGGTTGTGACAGGACACTTGACAAGCCAATACTCATTATAGAAGGCTTTGAAATACAAGACGATATGGATTCCGAGACAATATTAGATGGATTGAATAGAAATGGATTGGTAACTCAACTACAAAATCAGGGCTATGATTTCATGGTCATTAAATTTTCCGACAACACGGCAAGTATCCTGCAAAACGCTTCAGCTTTAAGAAGCGCTATTATTTCAATTAACAATTCAAAATCGGGAAACCATAAGCTCAATGTTATTGGATTAAGCATGGGTGGCTTAATAGCAAAGTACTGTCTGAAAGATATGGAAGATAACAGTCTCATTCATAACGTGGAAAATTATTTTTCTTATGATTCTCCTCACCAGGGTGCTTATGTGCCGGTGGGCTTGCAGCACCTGATAAGCGATGCAAGCTATGCCGTTAAAGATATCAGGGAAAACGAGCTTGTAAAAAGGATTTTGACAAAGTTAAATTCAACTGCTGCCAAGCAGTTATTGCAACTCACATCAACCAACTCCGGCAGAAGCAGCTTTGCTTCTGCATATCATAATAAAGGATACCCTGCTCAGTGTAATAAATATGCAATTGCAAATGGGCGTGGTGATGGAATAGGATTAGGATATCCGGCAGGTGCCCAATTAATACACTTTTATGCAGAGGTTAATAATGTCGTCAGAAGAGCATTAAAACACACACAAAAACTATGGGCTGTAAACACTTCCAGATCAGACGTCTCCTATTTAAGTAACAAAGGGATCGCAGCGACCTTTGGCCTGAAAGGTTTAAAAAATTATTCTTCCTCAATTAGTTATGCCGCTGAAGTACTACATGAAACGCTGCCTGGGAGTACGGAGCGTATGCATTCCATTTATGGAGAAAATCTACGGGACGGTTTCAGAAGCCAAGATGATGATCCCGACTTGGAATTATTTGAGAGAAGGATAACGACATTTGTACCCACGGTATCGGCATTAGATTTAAACAATCAAAGTTATACTCAAAATGGATTTTATATATCTAGAAACCCCTATTACGATGTCTCTTCAAATCATACGTCGGTTTTAGCCAATAATATTACACCATTTGATGACATTCTCTATCCGGTGAGTGCGAGCCAGGAGCACTTAGATATGACTGCCATAATTAGCAATTGGATTTTCACAAAAATTATAGGTGCTGTACCTCCGGCATCATGTTCAAGCCTTTGTAGTTCGATACCGTCTTTTAATCAGAATTTCAATAACTGCTCTAATGGTGAAAGAGGTATAACCATGTCAAATGCACCGACTGGGGTAACAATTAATTGGAGTTTTCCAGCTCCTGTTCAAATTGTAAGTGGTCAGGGCACTAACAATATTAAAGTGAGTTCAGGTAGTTCCGGAACTTTTAATGGAACAGTAACACTTACCTGGCCTGGTTGCACATCCAGCAGTTATGCTGTACCTGTAACTATCAGTGTATTGGACGGAACATTTTGGGCCCAGGATTTGGAAGTCGGACAAGAGCGAAGTATTTATTTTATTCAACCTACTCCGCATCCAAATTGGACTTATAGCTGGGTTGTAGACGGCCCGATTGATGTATATTCCCGTACAGATCAATCAAGTATTGATTTTTATACGCTAGACAAGGGAAATCTCTATGTATGGCTCACGATAACCGATCCTTGCGGCAATACTAATACTCTAAGCGATGTCTTTTATATTTATGGATATCAATTCGCGATGTATCCTAATCCTGCTAGCGAAGAAATCATCGTATCAAAAGGGAATAACAACACAAAAGATAAAACTGTAAAGTATACCTCTCGTAAGATTGATATCATGTTATTGGACGACAAGGGGAAGGTGTTAAAACACAAAGAAATGTATGACGAAAGCCAGGTCTCTCTAGATGTTAGAAACATTGCGAATGGAATCTATTTTGTGCATATAAAGGACGGCAAAAAAACAGTCAAGAAACAAATTATCCTACAACATTGATGTACAAGGCGCACAGACAATATGCTAAGTTTAACTATTAATTAACATCAAACCACATCTATCTTCTCGACCATTATAAAGTGTTTTTATAACCTTTCTCTCCCGTTGCTGATTATAGCAACGGGATTTTTTAATATTTAGATCCTTATTCAGACCGAATATAGTATCGTTTCCAAAGAAGATACCATCAAGATAACTCAACTTGGTAAGTTTCCTTTACTGTTGTTAGCCGACAAAGAAAGCATACAATCTCGTGATAAGCTGATATCTGAACGAGATAACACACATTAAGGTACCCGTAATGCTCAGGCAGTACGAGACGCTAAACTCAAAAATCATTTGCTTTAACGTAGACCCCAAATTCTCCAATAGTCTGGATGGCTTTCTGGTAACTCCTGTTCATAGTATATCCGAAATCTTTTAAAACGTTTAAGCAAAGACCGGCTCTAGTACCCCTATCACCGCATTTCTTTCTTCAATGTTAACAGAATTTCGTTGCTTAACGTAATGATAATATTGATTTAACCCCATCGCGACCTAATTTAGGTTTTTAACCCAATCACAATGAAAAAAATAACGCTAAAGGCCCTATTAAAATCAGCCCGGACCTCGGTCAGAAAGTCGCTCCAATCAGAGCTGGCTTCTGTACTGGAAACAAGAGTGGCCGATCAGGAGCAGAGCTCAAAAAAACTGAGAAAAGAAATAGAAAAAGGCGCAAAAAAGCTCGCCAAAAAAGTAAGCAATAAGCTTGAATATAACCGGCAAACGCTACTGGCTATGAATACAGAGATTGAAGTAACAGCTATTAACGGACCTGCCAAGGAAGATTCGAACGGCTCTAAACAGCCCGCCAGTCAAAAAGTAAAAACTGGCATTGCAGTATCAAGGGGCTCGAAGGTCGGTAAAACAGATAATGCCAAAGTCAACCATCTAGAAAGCACCAGCAATAAGGGTACTATCCCTGGCCCTCCGCCATTGCAGAAAAGACCCGTAAAAGCCAAGATTTCTACAACAACACCCGTTGTGAGGAGTCCGAAAGCCAAAACTGAAGAAACTGCAACTTCGGTCGTGCCAGTTCCTGAACAATAATTGCAAAACCAGATCTCACCGGCAAACACGGTGGGGCTGGTTTGCTATGTTTCAATAAGCCTGGTTTTAAGCCCTTCAACCACTCCTTCCAGGGATATTCCTGCAATGTATACCTCCACCTTCATTATACCGATTCTATACACTTTAACAGATCTTAATTCGGCATTCAGCACATTCATCAGGTTCTGAAACCTTTCAGCCGACTCCTCTTCCTCGTCTGACGAATCGGAATAAACCTTCATCATATTCCTGAACAGATACTCCAGACTGATAATTTCAACGGGACCATTAAGCCTGTTGGAGTAGATGAAAATATTGTTCTCATTATGATCATCCTCTGCTAAGGAAAAATACTCAAAAGGATAATCTGTCTCACTCATCATCATTACGCCAAGGCAGGCTTTTTCAAGTTTTGTTTTTGTACTTTCCATACGTCGGGTTATAAATTTAAAAAAACACCGTAAATCCCTGCGGGAGGGATATGGGCTTACCAAAGGAATTATAACCAAATCTCAAAAAGAAATATGGCGATACTGTTAATTGGATATTATCTGTCGATTAATAAACAATACACTGACGGTTGAGAGGAATTTTCCTGCATTCTGAAATTGCCGGGATCACTAATCGCTTGTCCAGGCGCTTGCAAGCATAACTTAACACACTGTTAAAATAAACCACATATTAAATGCCTCACTTTATCTTATGGAAAATGAGTTTTGGTTAGATGTTGAGCTTCTCAGCTTAGGAGGATGCGTTTCTCTGATGATTATCCCAAGAAGGAAACATTTTGAACTCTTATTAGACGATCAGGAACTTGGAAGAGTATATAAAGATAAGGATGAGAATTGGCAGGATATGGATGCCACACTTCCGGCATACTCAATTGAAACTATCGGAATCGCGATTGATGAATTTCTGGGAACACTCAGGTCTTTTAAAATCGCAGGTTAAGCGATAAGTTTAATCGGCTGAAGACACCATATCACCCACAATCTTAGCCGACAACAAAGCCAGTGGAATTCCGCCGCCCGGGTGGACACTACCACCTGCAAAGTACAGACCTTTTATCCCCCGTAAAAAGTTCGGATGTCGAAGAAACGCAGCAAAGCGACTATTCGAGCTGGTGCCATATAATGCCCCCTGGTACGAGGATGTTCTGGATTCTATGGTTCTTGGATCGAGTATCGACTCGGTCTGTATAAGAGGCCCAAGCTCTGTATTCAGGGCGAGGCTTAGCTTTCGCAGGATGTTCTGCTTTGCTGTAGCAATTAATTCATCCCAGTTTTGTCCCTGATTAGATGGAACGTTAATCATCACGAACCAGTTCTCACAACCGGGGGGTGCATCATCCTGTTTATATTTTGAGCTGATGTTGAGGTATACCGTCGGGTCTGAGTAAATCGTTTTATGACCCCATATTGTCTCAAATTCGGCTTTATAATTTGCCGAGAAGAAAATATTGTGAAGATCGAGTTTCGGAAACTCTGAATTTATACCCCAATAGAAAATCAAAGCGGAGCTGCTTCTCTCCTGATTAAGTGTTCGAGTTGGTGCTTTAATCTTAGGCAGAAGCTTTTTATAAGTAAACCAGACATCCATGTTCGAAACAACTATAGATGCGGAATGAAAATCGTTATGGACACGCACACCTTCTACAGCTCTGCTTTTGACCACTATCTCATTTACGGGCGAGTTATATAAGAATTTAACGCCACAATCTTCGGCTAACTTAATCAGACTGCTTGTGATGCTGTTCATCCCATCTAATGGGAAGTAGGCCCCGTAATGATATTCAAGATGCGGAATGACATTTAGTGTAGCGGGAGCTTTGTAAGGATTAGAACCGTTATACGTTGCGTAGCGATTGAAGAGCTGGATGGTTTTCTCATCTTTGAATAGTGATTCGTTTGCCTGATTCATACTTCGCATAGAATCAATTTCTGCAATTCTGAGTACCGATTTCAATGTGTGTACGCTGAGATAGGTCTTTAGCCGGTGCAAAGATTTTTCCAGAAAAACGTGATTGGTAACACAGTAGATCCGTCGGCTTTTGGCCAGAAATTTCGAAACCGACTCTGCCGAGTCGGTTGTCTTTGCGGCTATTTCAGCAGCGAACTTCTCTGGTTGCGACCATGCTTTAATTCGAGTACCATCAGGGTAGAAATAATTGCATAATACGTCCAGTCGCTTATATTCAAACCCATAGCTTCCGGGATTCTTTCCGGTCAGCTGAAACAATTCATCCACATATTGTGGCATAGTAAACAAGCTTGGACCGGCATCAAAACGATAACCATCTTCTAAAATCTCGGAGAGCTTCCCACCCGGGTAAGCATTTACCTCGTAAACAGTAACCCGATATCCTTTTACCGCCAGACGTATTGCGCTTGCTATTCCGGCGATTCCGGCACCAATAACGATGGCATCTTTCATTGAAATTTCAACAACAAAGACGGCTATTTTGACCGGTTAACATAATAAGAGATGAGAATAGCTACGATAAACGTGATTCCCACCACCAATGCGCCCAGCTTACCGTTCTTTTTATCTTTTAAAACAATAGAGTAAATAACAATGATAAGTGGAACTACAATTAGAAGTCCGAATATTAATGATGTGGTTTTCATTTTTAATTAATTAAAAGCTCATTCTGGCCAAAGGTGCAATATCCTGTCCTGCAAAGTCCTTCGCGAGATATTTGTAGTAACCTGCTATCGCTATCATAGCGGCGTTATCCGTACAGTATTCGAAATCAGGAATAAACACGTTCCAGCCGTACTGCTCTGCAGCTTGGTGCAACGTATTGCGCAGGCCCGAATTAGCAGAAACACCGCCGGCAATGGCGATATCTTTAATATTATATTGCTTAGAAGCCCGTTTAACTTTAGCCAGCAAGATAGTAACTATACGATGCTGAACAGAAGCGCAAATATCAGCCAGATTACTCTCCACAAAGTTTTCGTCGAGTTTCTTATTATCTCTGATAAAATATAATATAGCCGTTTTTAATCCGCTGAAACTAAAATCAAGGCCTGGGATCTGCGGTTCGGGAAACGAATAGGCAAGAGGATTACCTTCCCTGGCATATTTATCGATCAATGGTCCGCCCGGATAGGGAAGATTCAGAATTTTAGCAGTTTTATCAAAAGCCTCGCCTGCAGCATCGTCTGTTGTTTGCCCTACAATCTCCATGTCAAAGTAATCTTTCACCAGCACAATCTGCGTATGGCCGCCAGACACCGTGAGGCATAAAAAGGGAAAAGTTGGTTTAGGTTGCTTAATAAAATGCGCAAGGATATGCGCCTGCATATGATTTACCTCGACCAGGGGGATGCCATTGGCAAGCGCAAAGGCCTTCGAGAACGAAGTCCCAACCAATAACGAACCCAGTAAACCCGGCCCCCGGGTAAAAGCTACTGCGCTAACGTCTTTTTTACTTATTTTTGCTGCTGCAAATGCTTCTTGTACAACAGGAATGATATTTTGCTGATGTGCCCTCGATGCTAGTTCGGGAACCACACCACCATATTTTTGATGAACTGTTTGATTTGCTATAATATTTGACAGTATTTCTCCGTCTTTACATATAGATGCAGAAGTTTCATCACAAGAGGATTCGATACCAAGGATTATTGCCAAAACTGGATGTTAAATAATTTGTTTGTTTTTTAAACCGTAAAAATATCAAAAAAGTACTCAAAATAACGCTCTGGACACTGACAGTAATTATTTTATTGACGGCGGCTTTGATATTTTCCCTCCAGTTTAAACCGGTTCAAACTGTTATCGCGAAAAGAGCGGCCAAATACCTCTCTAAGGAGCTTAATACTACCGTTTCAATCGAAAGCTTATATATCAAACCCTTCAAATCTATAGTACTCGAAGGATTGTATGTTCAGGATCTCGACAAAGATACGCTGTTGCATTCGCCAAAGTTTACAGTAGACCTTAATTACTTTTCGTTGAAAGAACGCGTCGTTTCTGTGAATACCGTTCAAATGGATGATGGAAAATTCTTCCTAAAAACATATAAGACTGGCGAAACAAACCTTCAGTTTATCATAAATTATTTTGATACCGGCACACCAAGGCCGAGTACAACACCAAAACGGAGATATGATGTAAGCATCGATAAAGTTGTTCTGAATAACATTGACTTTAAATACAAGAACTATAACAGAAACAGTGTTTTGAAGCGGATAAACTTCGACGATCTTCACTTAAGGAATGTTAATACAACGGTGTTAAACGTCAACTCAAAAACGCATTTGTTTCAGGCTGACGTCCAAAACCTCAACTTTCGGGAAAAAAGCGGCTTTTATCTGAAAAACTTAAGCGCGAAGGCTGCCATCGATACTAATCAGATGGAGTTTAAGGGTCTGGTTTTGCAAACCCCAAGTAGTCAGGTGGCCGACTACCTTCTTCTCAAATACAAAAACTTCAAAGATCTGAACAAGTTTGTAAGCAAAGTCTACTTAAATGCCCGGTTAAAAAACACTCATATCCACTCCAGAGACCTTGCCTTTTTTGCAGATAACCTTCCCCAAAATCTGGAAGTAAAATTAAAAGGTAATGTGAGCGGTTATGTTACCGATATCAAAGCACGCAATTTCACAGCTTCTGCCGGACAGGCTACTTATGTTAAAGGAAACTTTGACATAAAAGGTCTGGGCACAAACAAAGGCATTTCTCTCTTCTCAAAAGTCGACCGCCTGTACAGCAATGCAAAAGACGCTGATCGATTAGCCAAACTTTTTACCGGTAAAAGCAACCTGATACCTGCTGTAGTGGCAAAATTTGGAAACGTATCCTTCGGCGGGGAAATTATAACATTGATAAAGCAATACAGAGCTGATGGAAAACTAAAAACATCGCTGGAAAAGGTTGACGTTAACGGGCAATTCAAAACTGCTTTAGGACGGGTTAATACCGATGCTACACTCGTAATGAACGGAGGACCAAGATATTCGGGAAGAATTAAGGCCTACGATTTTAATCTTGGAAAGCTTTTGGACCGAAAAGATTTGGGTTATACTACCCTGTCTGCAAATGTGGTAGGCAAAGGATTTTCTTTGGGAAATATAGAGGAGAATATTATTGCGAATGTTACTTACATCGATTATAATGGTTACCGGTATACTAACGTTGACGTAAAAGGCCGCTATAACAAAAATCTGTTCAACGGTAACATTGATATAAACGACAGAAATTTAAAGTTAAATTTTCTGGGCGGCATCAACTTTGCATCCAAACTCCCCACTTTTAACTTCGATGCCAGGCTAAGAAATACCAACCTTCATAAACTGGGTTTCACTAAAGATACAGTTCAGATAGATGCCGATTTTCATACAGACTTTACCGGCAATAATCTTAATAATATCCAGGGAAACCTTCAATTAAAAAAAATTCGGGTTACTACACCTCAGCATTCGATGGTGGTAGACTCGGTATATGTTTTGGCAAAAGGGGTTGGCAATTCGCGCTCTCTCACCATAAATTCAGACATTCTGGATGCTGGAATAAAGGGCCAGTACGATCTGAATAAACTGCCCAATTATTTCACCTCTGTAATAAAGCAATATATTCCCTCTCTAAAATCGAAAGGCGGGCCCAGGGGAGTACAAAACTTCGATTTTACACTGAGTCTTAAATACTTCGAGCCTATCAGTGTAATGTTTATCCCGGCACTTAAAATACCAGAAGGCGCTGATTTTCAAGGCCGTTTCGTTTCCGCAGAGAATATTGCTACCCTTACGGGGACAAGTTCTCTGATTGAGTATAATAATATAAAAGTCAACAACCTGATCATTGATGAGTCGACGACTGCAAGTGCCCTGAACGTTTTTGTCACTTCCGACAGAGTTGACATAAACGATAATTTATATATTAAAAATGTCAACGTCTTAAATGTATTCCGCAACGACAGCTTGTCGCTAAACGTTAAACTGTCGGATAAAGATGCCGTAAATCAGCTCGATTTAAACGGACTGGTTGAATTTGATACCGAAACTTTTGCAAGACTGAGCCTTCTTCCATCCGATGTGATCATCAATAAAGAGGTCTGGAGAATTTTGGAGCAGGTTCAAATTGACTATAACAAAGGCAAACTTGCGATTAAGAATTTCGCCTTAGTTCGCGACAACCAATATTTGACGCTGGACGGTATCATTTCAAACGACCCGGCCGATAAGCTAAATGCCGGCTTTAAACAATTCAGGCTCGAAACTTTTAATCCTCTGATGCCGGTCAAAAAAAGCAGTCAGGAGAAGAGAGTTACATTGGGAGGTGAGTTGAACGGCAGCATCATTTTATCATCTGTAACTAAAACACCAAAATTAGAATCCGACCTGGTGATCGACTCACTGGTAATGAACGACACTTATATCGGGGAGATGACAATGGTGGCGAACCTCGACAACCGTACCAGGCTGGTTGATATGGTAGTTAACATCCAGAAGGATGGTAAAGAAACCATGAACATTGCGGGTAATTATGATGCCAATACGGATAAAAACACCCTGAATCTTGATGTGGTAATGGACGACAGTGAACTGGTTGTCTTTCAGCCATTTATCAAACACCTGGTTTCTAACTTGTCTGGCAAAATTTCATCGAATTTAAAGATCACCGGCAACGTTTTCGACCCGCAGATAAATGGAACAGCCAGATTAAAAGACGCGGATCTGGTGATCAACTACCTTAAAACCAGATACAGAATAAATGATGATTTGAGAATCAGCAACAGCATTATTGATCTCGGCAGGCTGGAACTTATGGATATTCGAAATAACACCGCGCAGGCAGTAGGTACCATAAACCTGAAGAATCCGCTTATTCCGGTTGTCGACATTGAAATAGAGGCCGAAAGACCATTTATGGTACTGAATACAACCTCGAAGGATAATGCGCTGTACTACGGAACGGCCTATGGTACCGGCACGTTTACGTTTAAAGGCCCTACCAACAATATGGAAATTGTTATCGACGCTAAAACCGAAGAAGGTACAGTTTTCAATATTCCGCTAAATGCAGCGGAAAGAGTGTCAAGCAATGACATGATTACGTTTGTGGCGAAAGATTCTACTTTAGCACCAGCGAAAGCTCCTACTTTTAGCGGGTTAACCATGACTCTGGTCCTGGAGGTAGATGAAGCTTCGGTTGTGAATATCATTACCGACTTAGGTAAGCTAAGCGGCCGTGGTAATTCGCAGGAGTTAAGGCTTGAGATTTCGAGTTTAGGAGATTTCCGGATGTTTGGAACCTACCTGATTAAGAGCGGAAAATTTCAATACACAGCCCAGGAATACATCAGCAAAATTTTCCAGATAAGCCAGGGAGGCTCCATCCGCTGGACCGGGGATCCGGTGGAGGCGGACATTACCCTCAATGCAGTTTACTCAAACCGAGCTAATGTTGGAAAGTTATACGAAGCAGCCGGATACAGCGGAACAGAACATAATCAAAGCATTGTGTCAGAAGCTGTGATGACTTTGAGCGGAAACCTGTTGCGCCCTGATATAAAATTTGACATTAACTTTCCTCAGGATCCATATGTCAAAGACGAATTAAACAGTTATTTAAGCGAGGCCAGCAACAGAACTCAGCAGGCATTAAGCTTTATTGCCCGCGGTTCATTCGCTTCTAACACAGGAATGAAGCTGGATGCTGTTAACGAGACATTCGTAAACGTTTTCACGGAGGTAACGTTTAACCGGATAAATGACATATTGGCTCAAGCGCTTAACCTGCCCTCGGTTGATTTGAATGTGCGTTCACTGAACGATGCCCGAGCAACCGTCAGCCTTTTTAATGACCGTGTATTGTTAACAGGCGGAATTACGGATACCCGCGATAATGTGGGCGGCTTCGATGTGATAGGAAACTCTTTTTCGCGGGACGCCGAGGCTCAATTCTTCATAAAAAAAGATGCAAATAGCAGTCTTATTGCCAGGGCATCTAACCGACTGAACAACAGAATGATGTTGAACAGAAACCAGGAGTATGTAAGCTCTCTGGGATTAGTATATACAAAAGATTTCGACACCCTGGGGGAATTCTTAAGAGCCCTGATCGGCAAAGGCACTAAAGAAGAGAAAGAAGAAGAGGATAAACCTCAGGGACCTCCACCTCCGGTCAATACAAATCCTGCTATCGTAATTGTTCCGGCCCCGTCAGAGCAAAATGCTCAAAAAAAGGCAGCGAATAAGTAAAAAACAGCCTAGAGCTGTTCTTCTTCTCCCCTGCCTTTCATAATAGTATGCCCCATCCTGTCGCGTTTAGCTTTAAGGTATAGTTCATTATGCACATTCGATTTAATCTCGATGGGCACATTCTCTATTATCTCGATACCATATCCGGTTAAACCAGCGCGCTTAGTGGGATTATTAGACATCAGGCGCATCTTCTTCACACCAAGACTGCGTAGAATCTGGGCTCCTAATCCATAATCGCGCTGATCCATTTTAAAGCCAAGTTTAAGATTTGCGTCTACCGTATCGAAACCATTTTCCTGGAGGTTGTATGCATGAAGCTTATTAATTAACCCAATGCCTCTGCCCTCCTGGTTCATGTAGATAATTACACCTTTTCCCTCCTTGTCGATCATTTCCATGGCCTTATGTAACTGAGGGCCACAATCGCACCTGCAGGATCCAAAAATATCCCCTGTAATGCAGGAACTGTGTACACGGACAAGGACCGGTTCGTTCTCCTCCCAGGTACCTTTTACCAAAGCTATATGATGGTCACCGGAATCGATCTGTGTATAGGCTGCCATTTCAAAGTCCCCCCATTCTGTAGGCAATTTTACCGACACTTCTTTTTTGATCAGCGTTTCCTTACATAGGCGATAGGCGATCAGATCCTTGATCGAAACAATCTTCATATCGAACTGCTTCGCCATCACCATTAATTCGGGCAGACGGGCCATCTCGCCCTCTTCGTTCATAATTTCAACAATAAGGCCTGCAGGTTCAAATCCGGCCATAGCAGCTAGGTCAATCGCCGCTTCTGTGTGTCCGGCGCGCCGTAACACTCCGCCGTCTTTTGCCCTCAAAGGGAAAATGTGTCCGGGCCTTCCTAATTCGTCGGGTGTGGTTTGGTCATTAATTAATGCCTGAATCGTTTTGGAACGATCGGATGCAGAGATCCCTGTGGTGCAGCCATACCCAATTAAGTCTACAGAAACAGTAAAATTAGTTTCATGCGAGGTTGTGTTTTTCCCAACCATGGGCTCGAGATTCAATTCATCGCAGCGCTTATTGGTAAGCGGAACACAGATCAAACCACGTCCGTATTTAGCCATAAAGTTCACCACTTCCGGACTGGCATTACGGGCAGCTGTTAAGAAGTCGCCTTCATTTTCTCTGTCTTCATCATCAACAACAATAATAATCTTTCCGGCTTTTATATCTTCAATAGCCTCTTCAATTGTATTGAGCTTAATATCCATTGTACTTCAAAATTACGGTTCTGAAACTAATTCTAAACGGCGGGAATATAATCTGGGAGTAAAAGATATTACGCCTTTTTCCTTTTGAACAGTTTAAGAAATTTCTGTTTGTATAATTCGGAATCAAAAATGGCCGAATCTACGGCAGCTTTGTAGGTAAGAAAGATACCGAGTGGGGCCAAAACAATAATGGAAATCCACATTCCTAAAATTGGATCCATTGTACCAGCTTTCGCCGATTTTTCACCAATCTGTGATATTATATGATAAATCAGGAAGAAAATCACCGAGGTTACCACTGGCAGCCCTAATCCGCCTTTACGTATAATTGCTCCAAGAGGTGCTCCGATTGAAAACAGAATCAAACAGGATACCGCCAGCGTAAATTTCTTTTGATACTCTACAATAAACCTGAGAATGCTTTTCTTGTAGTCAGTTTTTTCTGTAGCCTTTGCATTCAGGGTCTCTTTTATCGTTTGAATTTCTGTTTGAGCGAAGGATAGGGCGGCCGAGCGATCGATTTCAGGGATACGTTCCAACAAATTATTTTTATACCCTGGCGCATCTTTTACAGCTTTCTTATCCACCAGTAGTTGAGAAGAATAAATACGATACAGTGGCAGCAGCAGTTGGGGATAAGTCTTTACGGTGCTGTCGGCCACCTTTGTGGTCGAATCCTGATAGTACTTTAACTGCTTCAGATTCATCATCGCGTAACTGCTTTTAAACAAGTTTTCGTCGGTGCGTTTAGGCTTAAATGCAGAAAGATCAAATTTCTGAGTGGTTTCTTTAAAGCGATAGCGAGTGAAGCGCTGGCGCGGGTTGTAACTGCCCTCGCCCGAATCCTCCTGATATCTTACTCCATCACGCAAATTCAGAATCAGATAGCTCTCATCCGGCGTCTTATCCATGGTACCGGTCTTAGCACGTAATACTACATTTCCTCCAGAACTATGATCGTAAATAATAATATTATGAAGAGTGCGTTCGTCGGGGTCTTTCTTCTCTACGCGGATAGAATAGCCGGATATGCTGTTGTTAAAAACTCCTTCATTTATCAAAAAGGCGCTTTTCTGGTTTCTTACATCCCATAGTAAAGACCCAAATTTGAGGTTAGCTACCGGGAGCATATAGTCGGCAAAGAGAAAGGCGCAAATACTTAACACCGAAACCGCAACCACCAGTGGAGCCATCGCCTTCTGCAATGAAATACCCGCAGATTTTATCGCCACCAGCTCGTAATTCTCCCCAAGGCTCCCGAAAGTCATGATAGAAGACAGCAGCATGGCCAAGGGCAGCGCCATTGCCACGTTGGTAGCGGATGCATACCACATTAATTGCAAAATAACATACCACGGAAAACCTTTACCAATGAGATCGTCGATGTATTTGAATAAAAATAGCATCAGCAACACGAACATCACAATGAAAAAGGTAACAATGAATGGCCTGGTGAAGGCCTTCAAAACCAGCAGGTGTATTTTTTTCACAATACAAAAATAGGGATTTTTAAACCCTATGCGCCTAAAACACTAATCAAATATTCAATTTGGTTGTCCCATATAAGTCTTCTTTCTTCCACAAGTTCGGGTGGAGCAAAATCGGTGATAGACAATGCAACGTCGTTGGTCAGTTCGTCCTGAAGAATCTCCATCTCGAAATAACAAGCAGGATCATCGTCAATCCATCTGAATTTCACCATCTTATTCTCCTTAATGGACAGAAGCTTTGCTTTATGATCTTCGCCATCCCATACGAATGTATAGATCTGGTCTTTATAATGAACATCATCAGCAAACCATTGAGCGAGGCCGTTAGGTTCGTTCAAAAAACTGAACAATATTTTAGGGGATGATTTAATTTCGTATTCCAGACTGAACTTCTTTTTCTCTGACATTCTTGATTCCTTTTTCTAAAACCGCTTCGGGGGAGTTTTTTCGATTTCTTTTTAAAGGAAAGTAAATTAAACTATATTTGCAAACCAATTTTCAGGGTAATCAAAAATCTCTGAACAATTCGAGGAAAATTGCGGCGGGGTAGACGGCAGTTCGAGACTGCTTAATAAAAACTCGAAAATATGGCGGGGTAGCTCAGATGGTTAGAGCGTAGGATTCATAACCCTAAGGTCGGCAGTTCGATCCTGCTCCCCGCTACTTTAAAGCCACCTTCGGGTGGCTTTTTTGCTACTATCTGACCTAATCGTGTTTACGTCTACGTCCTATATTCGTCAACCTATAACAAAATCTATATCGGTTTACACTTCTGATATCAAAAATCGATTATTGTCGCACAACCTCCTGGGCACAAAAGGTTATACGATCAAATATCGCCATGGCAACTACTCTGAGGAGCATGAAACCAAGCCACAAGCGATGGCTCGCGAAAAACAGTTGAAATCTGCAAAAGGGAGAGAATTCATCTGGAATCTCATTTCAAGCGGCTCAAATGGTTAGAGCGTAGGATTCATATCCGCCAGCGGGCGGACGGCAGTTCGATATATTTACCGTTACAAGGCTAAATCTCCAACGATAAAACCAATCTATTGATAAAACCCTAATTTGAGCTAAAAACGTTTAAAAAAGCTGAAGTCCAACTGAAGGCGAATCCGAAAGACCACAGACCTATACTTATAAGTCTTGCTCACATTTTTAGTTGTCTATGAAAATCAGTATTTATGTAAGACTAAGCAAGGCCGGCCCACTAATGATTAACAAGCCAACCATAGAGTTGATATTTAGCCAAATCCGCACTTATCCTAACCTCTTTTTGGGATTGTCAATACTACTAACAGTAATTCTTGCCTTTCCAGGCTGTGTCGAAAAGGAAGAAAAGAAGAATACCCCATCATGGAAAGAAACATGGAATATCTCTTTCACTGAGGTTCGAAGGACTTTTGAATCAGGCGTAGTTTTTAACGACTTTGGCCACCAGCTCAAGCCAGAATGGAGATTTAAAATATTGTCTGACACAACTGTTAGTATCTACAGCCCAAAAATGAACCGGTTTGTAACTGCTCATATTCAATTTGATCACGATTCGATTTATAATTTTGCCTGGGCGTGGCTACGCGTAAGAAAACTTTCAAAGGATAGCATTCTCTTTCAAGTGATGAAAGTGAAAGACCAAAGGGTTGTAAGGAAACAGTCGAATATATACATGACGTTGTATTCAGATGACTATATCAAATATAAGTTAAAAAAGAACCTTGCAGACCTGGTGAAGCCAACCAGCCGGGACACAATTTTTATAAAGGATAGAATTCGTGTGGCCAATACAGATACTTCGAAAGCATTTCCTGCTCACGAACAAGCGATATTGAAATCCAAGAGTAGCTTGTTGACCATTAACAAAACCTCCGATTCTGATAACCTTATTCCGGAATATGATATCACGATAAAAAAATCTTATAAATCGTTCAGTTACTCTTTTTCCGCAGTTATTAACGAGGAAGGCAAAATACTATTTCATCGTTCCCGTGTCTTAATAATGCCTGAGTTTGAGAACCGCATCAAAAGCACTATACGAGGGATAATAAACGGCTATCTATCTGCCTATATAGACACACAACCGGGGAAAACCTTTGGCATGCCACATTCGACAATCGTATTTATAAATGTGAGAGGTGTGGAATAAAATCAGTTCGATACTAAACAGCAGTTCGATCCGCTCCCCTTCCACGGTTTTTTTTTAGTTAGTGCTCCTTTTAATTAAAAATTATTAATTTTAATAAGTCAACGTTCCAGGCAGCTCTCGCCAGACTATTAAACCTTTTCAAATCACTATATATTAGGCATTTGAAAAACAACCAATTATTAGAATTAGATTCTTGAAGAAGTTTTACGCTCAGTGGAATTTTCGTTTCCGATTATTTTTTTGATTTATAGGGGCATAGTTTAGCCGCCCCAAGGGGTACATTGGATGCTAATAGGATACACGTTTTTCGACAAGTAAACGATTGCAGCTCTCGCTTAAGAAAATAAAATTTTTGTCACACCAATTATTAACCACAATGGAACACAATTACAATCAAAAATTCCCGCAACACAGGTATTCGAATCTGAATACAAAATTCATGAGAAAGCTTCTTTGGTTTATGTGCACAAGTTTGCTGTCGCTCGGCCTGCACACAGTTTTTGCAAACAAAGCACAAGCCTATACCAACGAGGTTAGGCAGTCTGGCAGTAGTTATATCTGGCGCATCAACGATGTGGACCAGGGGAGCACGAGCAGCCTTGCGACCGCGATTAATAACTGTATCGGAACCGGCAACCGCGAGATCCATATTTTATCCGGCGGAACTCTCTCAGAACAGATCAACCTTCAGCCCGGCCTCACAATGTACTGCCATAACGTTACTTTTAATAAGAATCACACCGGTTATGGGTTCTTCAGAGACGGTTCGGGCCCGATAAAGATCTACGACATGACCTTCAACAATAATTCAAACATGGGGATCAGGATAAGCCGGGCGAGCGACATTTACATTCAGAATGTCAAAATCTACGGAGGCAGCATCGGCATCCGCGTAGACAGTCATCCGAGCCGTCCGTATGAAGAAGGCCGGTGGGTCTATAACCTACATGTACAAGATTGCAGGTTTGAGAACGGAAGCAGCCACGGACTGGAGACATACGGTGTGGACGGTTTCAAAGCATATGGAATTGTTGCCCGGAACATGGGCGAATGCGGAGTGCTGCTCAATAAAACGGTTAACGGAACACTCGGCACAGTAGATGCCTATCGATGCAGCTACGGCGGCGGGTACGCGGGACTGCGATTGGCAAATAATTGCGGTAACGTAACGACCGAAAAACTGATTGCCCGTGAATGCGGCAGAGGATACTTTGTGCTGACAGGCAGTAACAATAACCATCTGAACAATGCCGAAATTACCGATTGCACCGATATTGGCATTTGGCTTGAGAATGTTACAAACTGCAGCGTAAAAGCCGGATGCACCAATTCAGGAGTCGCCGTTTCCGGATCTGGCAGCTATGCTAATGTAAGTAATAGCTGCGCAACAAGTTCAAGCTATTATCAGATACGAAACCGAGGTACAGGATTGTATCTGGATGGCATGGGAAGAACCACCAATGGTAGCGCTTGCGGCCAATATGCAAATACCACCCATGTAAACTCGCAATGGGAAATGATTGCCGCAGGAACTTATTACCAACTCCGTAACAGAGGTACAGGTTTGTTTCTGGACGGCATGGGTTCGACCTCCAATGGTGCAGATCTGGGCCAGTGGGCAAACACAACACACGTAAACTCGCAATGGAGCGTACAGCTATACAGCGGTAATTATAACAGGATTCAGAACCGCGGTACCGGATTATATATCGATGGTATGGGGCGAACCGCCAACGGAAGTGCCTGTGGCCAGTGGGCAAACACGACTCATGTAAACGCCCAGTGGGAACTAATCCCCGTTTCCGGATCAAGTATAGCATCTTCCAATAGCAGTGAAGAACTAGCGCTAAGACAGATTGACGAGAATAATGAGCTGATGGCATATCCAAATCCGGCATCCAATGTATTAAACATTTCTTTACCCTCTCAATCTAAGAACGGAGCAGCAGTTAAACTTCTTGATGCGGCTGGAAGAACAGTTCATAAAGGGTCTATTTCAGGCTCAAGTCATGCATTGAATATCGAGTCGCTGAGCGAAGGTTTTTACTTCCTCATCGTAGACGATGGCACCAAAACATATAAAGAAAAAATAGTGGTGGAGTAACGCTTCAGCCATTTAGAAAAAAGAGGCTGCATCTTAATTTTTTAGCAGCCTCTTTTTTCTAAATATTCTTCCATTAACATCCCCCGCTTCTCCTGTTAAAAAATCGTTTTTGTTCCCGATCGATATTTATCGCTTCACGCTACCAGGTATTTCTATTCGCCTTACTACTTTTTGAAGCTGCACTTGCAGTTTCTCTCCGCTATCCTTACTTTTAAAGCAGACGATGTTTACAGTATACGTTTTGTATTCTACGGTATATAAAAAAATCTATATCAATCATACGGCTGATCTGGAAAACCGGCTGCGGTCTCATAACGCCTTAGCCACCAAGGAAAATCCTATCAGATATCGCACCTGGGAGTTATTCTATTTCGAAGAATACGAAACAAAAGAAGAGGCTATCGCACGCGAGCAGGAGTTAAAAACCGACCAGGGGAGGGAATATCTCTGGAACATGATCAGAAATCGGCCAAGAATTATCTAAGCCATAAGAGTGCGCTTACGGCAGGGTTGTCGTAGCGCTGGTATAGGCAATCTACCAAGCCTTAATTTCGCGCTTCTGCCTACCCGAGTCAACCCGTTAGATCCTTCATCAATTTATCAAACGCCTCTTTAAGTTCTGCGAGCTCTTCCTCTAGTCTAGTAACACGGGCTTCAAGTTCGCCGACAGATTTTCTGGCCGGCTCTTCGGCAAAATCTTCTTCATCTATTTCGGGCAGGCCTCCCAAAAGATGCATAAACCGAACTTCTTTTTGACCCGGCCGGCGCGGAAGCTGTACTAAATAAGGCATGGGTGGGGCAGACAGTTTTTCCAGAACCTCCTGAACTTCCTCGAGCGATTCGAACTCGTGCAGCCTGCCGGAGTTGGTATTCAGCTCTCCCGGTGTTTGTGGCCCCCGTAATAGCAGCAAACAAATTAGTGCGACCTCCGAAGGCAGGACAGGAAAAGCAATAGCGAAATTATGCTTGTATTTTACAACCCTACTCGAGCCGCCTGTTGCCGTTGAAACGAGACCTCTCTTCTTTAAAGAGTTAAGTGCAAGAACCACCGTTTCTTCATCATAATTAACAACCGGCTTACGGGAGGTTTTCTGGTTGCATGCTGCAGTAAGAGCATTCAGGGTCATCGGGTAATAGTCGGGAGTAGTTTTGCATTTTTCCATTAAAGCCCCAAGGACGCGTTGCTCTGTAGCATCAAGAATCGGGAGTATCAGTTCAGAATCCATAAACGAAGATAATTATTCAGAACAAAACTCCGCCAAACAGGCTAATTGAATTACCACATATACTTCAAGCCCAGGCCCGAGCTGGTTGCTGTAAAGCCCCGTCCGGGAAGTGAGACACCCACCATGGCATTGGAGAATAAACAAAACGAGTCTGAGATCTGAAACGACGCACCCAGGCCAGATACGATACCGCCTTCTAATATCGCTATATTCTGCCGGTAGTGCTTTGGATCGCCCTCGCCATCCACGTAATCATGTACCAGAACATCTTTCTTAACGTAGATGAGTTCGGGGCCGGCCAGCCATTGGAACTGAAACCGTCGATTAATATTTCTGGTTAAGCTGTATTGAGAATAAAGGGCCAATTGAGTGATCCGTGATCTGTCGGTAGTGATGAGATCTGCGCGGTTTCTCATACCGGTTGCCAGCTTCGATCGCGAAAAAGCGGTTCGCAAAGTAAATCTCCTGGCGACCGTCCGTTCATAACCAACTGTTATTCCCATTGAGTGGTTCGTATTATCTTCAAAACCGGGGTTATAAGATGATCTGAGGGAATAGCTCGAACCGCTTAAGGGCACATTTTTTCCGTCCACCCAGAAAATATTACCATAAGAAATGCTTAGCGAATTTTTGTGTCCGGCAGAGGAATAACGTACCGGACTGCGGCCGTTTATCACTATCTGCCCGGCAGCATCATTCACTAAAAAAAAATATAAGAAAGAAATATAAATAATCTTAAGCGTGTTCAAAGTCGGATGTTTTTACAACTTATACTTCAAAATAAATAGCACTTTACTTATCAGTAAATACCAAAAACCGCCGGATTTGTTTAGGTCTTAAGCTTATTTTGAGGAATACAACGAAAGAGATAAACGCCTGCACGCGATAAATCGCTCTTTCTCTGATAACTAAATTAGCCTTTCATTACGCCAATCTTCTCTCCCCTCCAATCGGGAAACAAGACCTTGTCATTATTGATCTTTAGGTGTTTATCAGCTACTTCACTAAAGACACTCCTAAAATCAGTTGTTACCGCAAGGTCGCGCCCATCTTCAAGATTTTCTACCGACAGCGGATTCAGCTTTCCATGTACTATTCCGCCTTCCACATCATTCCCTAAAATAAAATTGCAGGAAGCTCGGCCATGATCTGTACCGCCGGTACCATTTTGCTTCACGGTACGTCCGAATTCTGTCATGGTCATTACCGTTACGTCATCTTGTAAAGTTCCCATATCTGTCCAGAATGCCATGATGCTATTACTTAAATCGTTTACGTTACGTGCAAAAATCCCCGTGTCTGTTCCCTGATTAAAATGTGTATCCCAACCGCCGGACTCGGCGAAAGCAACCTCTAAACCAACATCCATTTTAATTAGCTGGGCTATTTGTTTTAATGAATTTCCTAAAGCCGTTACCGGATAAACAGCCCCATTAGTTGGTTTATAATTTTTCGTATCTGTTTTCTGAAGCATCTTTATAGCCTCAAAACTATCCTTTCCAGTATTTTTTAGCAAACCAGACGACGTCTTGTCATACAGATCTTCAAAGCTTTTTGCAGCCATATTGGCGCCAGACTGATTACCCCGCATCTGGATATTGAAGTCCTGCAAATTACTGATCGCCAAGGCGGGATTATCCCCATAAAAAGCTCTGGGCAGAGACGAGGTTAAACTTACCGCCTGGAATGGTGTAGCGGCATCGTGTCCCAATAAACCCACTGCTCTATTTAACCAACCGCTGGCAGTGCCCTTTTTAAATGGTGTACCTGATTCCATATAATCCTGCGCATCGAAATGAGAACGGGTATTATTAGGAGAACCTATGCCATGTACAATTGCCAGCTGTTTTTCACGAAACATCGGTTCGAAAGCGCTCATAGATGGATGCAAGCCAAACCGGTTATCCAGGTCTATTAAAGGCTTTCTGTTACCGTTCTTCGCCGCCGACATGAATAACGTCGGCCTGGCAGCCTTTAAATACTGGTCGGTAAATGGAGTAACGGCCATCAAGCCATCCATCGCCCCGCGTTGAAAAATGCAGACTAGTATTTTCTTTCTTTGAAAAAGTCCCGGAGCTTTGATACCCGCTACTGCTTCCGAAAGGAAGGCAGGAATCCCACCGATACCTATACCGAATAGTGCAAGGCCTCCTGATTTTATAAATCCTCTTCTGGTTGTCATGTTGTTAAGGTTTAAGTCAATTATTTACGTTGAAACTCCGGCGAACCAATGATCACACCTACTACCTGGGCAAGCATGGTATTATTTCCAGGGGAGCTTTGTATAGATGCAAGCCCATTCTTCGCTTTCTTTTGCTTTTGAGCCGCTAAAGTCGATTGCGTTTCATCCATAATTTGGGCGTCCTCATTCATCATCCCAGAATTCATTTCCGTTTTTGGAGTTTCGCGGCTTGCAGCTTCCTGAATCTTTGTGGAAAGATTCGGATCGTTCAGCATTGGTGTCAGGCGTTTAATGGTTTCATCTAAATTGCGCTCGGGCATAATGATTTTGCTATACACCAGCAAGGCTGCTTCTGCACTTTCAGGCTCGCGGTTGCTGTTTAACGATGCAAGATTAAAGCGAATCCCCGGAATTCTTTGAGAGGCCAGAGCCAGGCCAAAATTCATCCGGTTCAGAAGCGAGCCGGTATTGATCCAATACTGCCCTCTATCTGGGAAACCTGTTGGAGCCTGATAATAATACATCTTCTGTCCCATTTTAGTGATCCAGGTATAGAGCTGGTAAGGCATTACAATTTCTGCATTTAGACCTCTTACGGCACTAATTGCCAATTCGAAAGGCGACTTTGTTTTTTCGCGTAAAGCTTCTTTTTCCCAGAACTCGGGTGAGGCGGTCATGGCAATTAGCACCCGTTTAATATCACCCTTCGTTTCCGAAAAGGTGCGGGCCATCCGGTCCACCAGTCTTTGAGGCGGATTGTCGCTTACAAAACGGACAGCAAGCTTCCTTGAGATAAAACTTGCTGTGGATGGATGCCGGGCCAGCATCGTTAAAAGTTCCACACCCTCATCATATCCTCTGCCAGCGGCAAATTTCCTACCCAAAACAATTTTTTCTTTTGTATCGTGCCGGTTTGCGGCGAAAAGAAAATCCCCTTCCTGCACAAAACCTTTCTGCGCCAGAATTGCTTTAGGACCTCGCTTTGCAGGTTTCTGCATTTGATTACCATAAGCTCTTATTGCCGGATTGATAGTCCAGCCGGTCAAAACACGTGCGGCCTGTGTTACGTCATTTTGGGTGTAGCCTCCGTCAACTCCTAAGGTATGCAGCTCCATTACCTCCCTGGCATAATTTTCATTTAATCCGCGACTGCTTTTAGCTTTTTGAACACGGGCTTTGATGGCTGTATCGGCCGGTCGTGAACTGGAAAGGGACTGCATCCGCCTGATAGCCTGTTCGTTCATCGACTGTGGCATTTCCTCGTTGGTACCCATGCTGCTGAAATTATCCAGATAGGTCAGCATAGCCGGCGACTTAGCGGTAGCAAGAAGCAAAACCTCAAATTTGCCCAGCACGTTCGGCCGGATTACATCACGCTCGTAAGCCGGGATAAATTCTGCACATTGATTTTTATTTAGTGATACGTTAAAGTGATTAAACCAAAAATCGGTAAGTACTTCCTGCAACTGGTTTTCGGTATAAGCTGCTCTTAATATTTTTTGACTTATAAATTGCCGGAAAAGCTCTTGCTGCGGTTTAAATCCCTTTTGCTGCATATATGCCTGCAGCTTTTCTCTGGAATCTCTTTTTCCTTGAGCCGAAGTGTCACGTATCATTATCCCCTCCTTCTCCGCCATCCTGCGAACTAAACCTCCCTGCGGATATTTGCTTACAACTTCCGCATTCGATAAGTTGATAGCATCATAACTATTTAATTTAGTGTTAAGGATTTGGTCGGGCTGATTAGCTTCGAGCTGTTGCTCAAACCACTTTTCAAGACCAAGTTTAACCACTTCGTCAATATCGCCTGCCTTCGGCCCGTAGCTAAACCTGTTTAAAAGATGCGCTGCAGCTTGCTGTTCTGTTAGCCCGGCCTGTTTATAGGCAAATTTATAAGAAGGCCCTGCCTCATTTAAAAAAGAAGGCAATAGTAGAGCGGCGACGAGAATTGCCGTTGTAAATCCGAGAAAATGTCGAGTAGTTTTCATGCCATATTTTTACTGTGATATTGATATGACATTAAATAAGACTAAAGGATTAAAGCGGCCGAAAATTATCTCAATAAAAAATTTAAGCCGCACCATTATTGTTCGAAATGACAAACAAATAGCTTGTTTAAACGCTTATCTTTATCGCTTAGATATGGAAAAAAACGAAGATATTCAGGGGGCTTTTTTCTGTGTTCCTGATATTACTGGATTCACAAAATTTATCGCAACTTCCGACTTATCATTTAGTAGCGATTTTATACCTGGTCTTTTAAGAAGGCTGATAAGTGCAAACATCATCAATATGAATGTAGGCGAAATTGAAGGTGATGCCATCTTTTTCTACAAAACCGGCAGACTCCCCTCTATACACAGGGTTGCAAAACAGTGCAGGCTGTTATTCCAAACTTTTCACGATTACCTTAAGGCTGTCGAAAAAGACGACCCGGAAAATTTTGCCAGACACCTTGCTGATGGACAAATGGGTTTAAAAATTATCATCCATTATGGTGAGATAATGGCCGCTAATATCAAAGGGCGAACCAAATTGATCGGGCAAAATGTGATAATAGCCCATAAGCTGCTAAAAAATAAAATTCAGGAAGGTGAATATGTTTTGTTAACACAAGATTACATCAACAAACTTAAAGTTAAGGACATCAGCCCCTGGTTTCCCTGGGGCGATGTAAAGCAAGGTTCAGAAACCTATGAGTATTTAGGTGAAGTAAAATACTCATACATCCCCTTCGAGATCAATGAAGTCTTTTCAAACGTACTTATGATTGATAAGAAAACATCATAATAATTATAAAGGCCACTGCACAAAGTACCAGGCCACCCATAAATATATTGTAAGACCAGCTTAACAGGCGATATTTCTTAACCAGAACTGATCCTAAGTGATAAATGTCTACCGACATGCTATCATAAAGCTCCTCCTTTTTGTATTTCAGTTCATTAATACGGCCTACAAATTCACGGAGCTGCAATTGCGCAAAATTGCCAAAAAACAGGATGCTACTATCTTTCTTGGATAATTCATACCTCTCTTTTGTAGTTACGTTGGGACGTGAAGACAATATAGCAAAAACCACTGCCAGCAAACTCGTTACCAGCAAAACTGCCATTGGTATCACAAACCGCAAACTTCCAAATTCATTCTGCCCCGAAAACGTATAACCAGATCCAAATAACGTTATAACCAACGACACAATAATAGTATTGATACTTATCATAATATTCGCCTTATTATCAGCAATCTGGCTTAGATTTATATGATACTCGTACACAGAACGATAAAGCGTTTCAATACCCCGGCCTTCTTTTAAAGGCTTATCAGGATTATTTTTCTCAAGTTTAGCACTCAACTTCTCATGTTCAACACGTAGCAATTCAATTCTTTCGCGCTGTATGCGGATATTTGCTTCGCGCTGGTCATCGAGCTTCACAATGGCTTCTTCAGTAACAAAATTGGTTGAGATTAGAAAATTGAGCTGAATTTCGGCCCATTCCAGATCCGAATAAGTTTTGTTAAGCAAGCGCTCCCATTCAATTCTTAACAGTTCTGCACGCTGAATAAATTTTTTCTTTCCGATATTGATATAGTCCGCATCATGTAAAATTTCCTGCAAAGTACCGTCCGGCACTGCTCCTGCCTTAGTTGAAAGTATTAGTTCCTCTACCTTTTTTATATCTTCCAAAGGGTAATCGCCGTTTATAAACTCATTAAAGATCCTGATGCTGGTTTCTTCATGCCCCTGATACGTTTCGATATAACCGGTATCGTGAAATATGGCTGCCAGTAAAAGGATCTCCAGATCCCGGCTTGTTAAATTATAAGCATCTGCAAGATCTTTGCAGGCTTTGACTGTCTGAAATGTATGCTTGTAATTATGATATACGTGGTCTGGCGGTAGCTTTTCCTTGAATAAATTAAATACGTACTCTTCTGCACTTTTAATTATCGGGTTTGCATTTTTCATTAGAGAATAATTGTTTTTTAACGGCTATGAAGCTTGCATAAGCTGTTCCTGGTGTTTTAAGCAGCAAGTTCACGCATGTGATTAATCTTTCTTATCAATATAAATGTGCTCCCCTGCAAAAAACAGCCCCTCATCCTGGCACAGTTAAATATTCGAAACAAACTATAACGTACAATTTTAGTTATAATAAAACTTTGATTGTTACAACATTAATTATGGTTTCACCCTATGAACAGAATTAGTCCGCTTTTGTTAGCCATTTTTTTAATTTCTTGTGGATCATCTGATAGGAAAACAAGCAAACAAGATACCGTTTCCAAAGAAACTTTCGAACCAAAAGGAGGAAAGCTTTATACCGTTCCGGCCGAGTTGGTAGAAATTTCCGGAATATCATTTGTATCTGATAGTGTGTTAGTTGCTGTGCAGGATGAAGAAGGCATATTATTTTTCTATGATTTAAATAAAGAGGCCATAACCCGGCAATACGAATTCTGGAAAGGAAAAGATTACGAAGATCTGGCTGTGGTAGGCAACGATTTATGGATTGTAAACAGCTCCGGTGCGTTATATGAACTTAAAAACTTCAACAATGGTCCATCAAAACCGAATGTTTTCAAAACTGTTCTAAAAGAGGAAAACAATATTGAAGGACTCGCTCTGGACAAGAAAAATAACCGGCTATTACTCGCTGTAAAAGATTTGAGTATGGATGGCGATGAAAAAGAGAAAGACATATATGCCTTTGATTTGAAAACAAAAACATTAAATATACAGCCCGTATTTTCTATAAGGTTGTCAGAGATTGAAACTTTCTTCAAAGGTGATGAAATAGAAGAAGTATCGAAAAAGATTTTAAAGGCCGTTGGAAACCAAAATCTGAACAAAGTGTTCAGAACATCGGCACTGGCATTTCACCCTAAAACCGGAGAACTTTATGTTCTTTCATCATTAAATAACATCGTTGCCGTACTGGATCAAAAAGGAAGTATCACCAAAGTACTTGAACTCGACGGTAAAGAATTTATACAACCTGAAGGTCTGGCCTTTACACAAGACGGTCGTTTGTTCGTCTCAAACGAAGGTCAGGGTAAGCAGGCAAATATTATAGAATTAAAATATGAAGATTAAAATACTTAATCAATTTACCATAACCAGCTTTATTATTATTCTTTTAACCGGCTGTGTTACCCTGAAACCTTATTACGATAAAAGCGAATTAACCTGGCAAAAAGCTGTACCACCAGATTCATCCCATTTAAAATATACAGTATTTCTCATCGGTGATGCCGGGAATCCCGAAGACAGCCGGCAGGAGCCTACCTTAAAACTTGCTCAGAATCATATTTTCCAATCGAAGAAAATAAAAATCGGAGGGAAAGATAGCATAGTTTATACCTCCAGCCCTAAAGACGTTGTAATGTTTTTGGGAGACAATATTTATAACACCGGATTACCGGAACCCGACGATTCTGACCGTAAAGAAAAAGAACGCCGGATAATCGAGCAAATGAACATCGTGAAAAATTTCAAAGGAAGAAAGATCTTCGTTCCTGGAAATCACGACTGGAACGAGAGTTATCCTGGCGGCCTTGCAGCGGTAAACCGTCAGGAGGAATTTGTTGAGAATTACCTCGATTCAGCTGACGTATTTCTTCCCAGTAATGGCTGTCCAGGCCCCGTAGAATTGCAACTAAACGATGACCTCGTTGTCATAGTTTTAGATAGCGAATGGTGGTTACATAAGTATGAAAAGCCTATTGCTCCCGATAACGGATGCACCGCAGGAAACCGTCTGGAAATACTGGAACAAGTTAAAGATATTATTGTAAGAAATCGCGGAAAGCACGTGGTCATCGCTCTGCATCATCCCCTATTCTCTAATGGCAAACACGGTGGATACTACTCCGCAAAAGATTATATTTTCCCGTTAACTCTTGTCCGCGACCAACTTTACATTCCCTTGCCTGTTATCGGCTCTATCTACCCCTTTATGCGGCAATATGGAATCTCAAGACAAGACCTGTCAAATAAAGACTATCAGCAGTTGAAACGCGGGCTCTTAACTATCCTCGAAGGAGAAAAAAATATTGTGATCGCAGCAGGCCACGAGCATGCGCTTCAATTTAACCGCTTCGAAAACATCAATCACATCATCAGCGGAGCGGGAGCCAAATCTAACAGCATGGCTAAGGGTAACGATGCCTTGTTCGCCCATGGCACAAAGGGCTTCGCAAAAGTGAATTATTACGACAACGGTCAGAGCTGGGTAGAGTTTTGGGAGCCAGAAGGCGACGGTAGTACCGGCAAATTAATGTATAGAACCCCGCTTTACGCTCTGCCCCCCAAAGGAAACGCAGAAGTAAGAGAAGAAAAACAAATCAACTATAAAGACAGTGTTAAAGTTCTGGCAGCTGGTGCACAGTATGAAGCCAGCGCATTTAAGAGAAGTCTGTACGGCGAACACTACCGCGATACCTGGGCAACACCAATAAAAGTTAACTACCTGGATTTAAGCACTTTTGCAGGAGGTCTCACGCCTTTAAAAATGGGAGGAGGTAAACAAACTACTTCCCTCCAACTGCAAGGAAAAGATGGCAACGTTTACCAATTCAGAACCGTTAGCAAAGATCCGAGTACGCTTTTACCACAAGGCTTTATCAGAACTTTTGCTGACGATTTTTTCCAGGATCAAATTTCGTCCGCTCACCCTTACGGGGGATTGATGATTCCGGACATGGCTAAAGCTATTGGAATTTATTACGTTACCCCGCAGCTTGTGTATATGCCATATTCCCGTTTGCTGGGGCCTTACATACAGCAAGTGGGCGGAAAGCTCGGCACCATTGAAGCAAGGCCAGATGAAGATGTATCCGACTTTAAATCGTTCGGGAACGCAAAAAATGCAATAAGTACCCACAAATTGTATGAGCAACTCCACAAGGATAACGACAATGAAGTAGATCAGGTGATGTACCTTAAAGCACGGCTCTTTGATATTTTGATAAACGACTGGGACCGGCATGAGGATCAGTGGAGATGGGCTGAATTTAAGAAAGAAAAAGGCTCAATATACAGGCCAATTCCCCGCGACAGGGATCAGGCTTTTACCAAATATGATGGAATTTTGCCACGGGTGATCAGCAAGGTTGTTCCCGATCTTCAGTCGTTTGAATACGAAATTAAGGATGTCGCGAAATTGTCTATCGCCGCCAGAAATCTCGACCGTAATTTCCTCAATAAATTAACTCACGAACAATGGTTACAAATTGCTTTTGAAGTTCAAACCAAATTAACCGATAAGGTTATTGAGGACGCCGTAAGAAAAATGCCGCCAGAAGTGTTTAGTATTTCAGGGCAGGAAATCATCAGCAAATTAAAATCCCGTCGAAACGGACTAACACAGGCAGCGGAAGAATATTACACAGTTCTAAGCAAAGAAGTTACCGTTACCGGGACGAATAAGCATGAATTTGTGGTAATAGACAACGGTGAAGACTATACCAGGCTCGCTATTTACAAGATTAACAGTGAGCGTCAAATTGAGAAGCCAATTTTTTCGCGCGACTTTTTCCGCGACGAAACCCGCGAACTAAATGTTTTTGCTTTAGATGGCCGCGACAGCATTATAGTTAGGGGAAAGAACCCGTCTATCAAGGTTCGGATTGTTGGCGGAGAAGGGTCGGATTACTTCGTGGATAATACAACCGGAAGCGGTAAAAATATATTAGTTTTCGATTCGGATGATAATGCAGGCACCATTCACGATGGCTCCAGTTCCAAAATAGACCTCTCGAAGTACGAAACTATTCATGAATATAACAGGAATGCTTTTAAATACGACAAGCGAAATTTCATTCCCTCTTTTGATTACAATGTGGATGATGGGGTTTTCATAGGTGCAGGCTATTCCATTAAGCATTACGGATTTAGAAAAGAGCCCTACAGTTATACTCACCTTCTTCAGGGAAACTATGCACCACGAACAGGCGCCAACAGCATCAGTTATACAGGTAATATTTACTCCATCCTTGGCCGCAATAATGACATTATTGTAAAGGCAGAGTTTAACGGTCCGAAATATACATTCAATTACTTCGGACAAGGAAATTCAACCCAAAACGTCGGAGATGATATCGACTATTATCGTATAAGAACGAAAAACCTTTCCTTTACAACCTATTTTCAGAAACGCTTTACACAAGCTTTCCGCGTAGGGCTTGGCCCCGGTTACGAACTTTATTGGATTGAGAAACCAATGAACACCTTTTTAACCAGTGAAGATTTCGGAGAAAAATCCGATCTGAATAACCCCTCGAGATTTGCCGCGCTGCGATCTTATGCCAACATCGATTTTGTAGACAACCCCTTGTTTCCAACTTCGGGAGTGCGCTGGAATAATGAGATTAATTACTTCTCTGAATTAAAGCAGGGCAACGACAACTTCGCCCAGGTAAAAACCGATATCTCATTCTACGGAACACCTAATCTAAGTTTTCCGGTTACTGCAGCCATAAGATTAGGAGGGGCCAAGAACTTTGGCGATTATAAGTTTTTTCAATCTAACTTTTTGGGAAATACAACGAATTTAAGGGGATATAGGAACAACCGATTCGCCGGAAGATCCTACCTCTACCAAAACTCAGAGTTAAGGTTCAAGGTTTCATCCTTCAGAAATTATATTATAACCGGTAATTTTGGCCTATTTGGCTTTTTTGATTCCGGAAGGGTTTATTCCGAAAGCCCTGAGGAGAACACCTGGCACACCGCGTATGGGCCCGGCGCCTGGATTAACTTCTATAACAAATTCCTAGTTTCGGCTGGGTACGGCATATCAAAAGAGGGAAGATACTTCAGCATAAATAGCGGATTTTCTTTCTAGCAAAAAGGCCGGATAAACTTAACTTTATCCGGCCTTGCAATTGTCTCCGCTTATCTGTTATAAACTGGCAGTACTCATTTGCGACGCTAATTGTATGGCGTTATACGCATTAACAACCCCCCCAGAAATAGAGATTTCATCAAGCTTTACTTTTTTGCTGGCTCCATCCTCCTTTATTTTCACTTTCTGATTAACTTTTGTTACAGAACGCATAATAACATCTTTAACCTGAACCGCTGTTAACGACGGATAATAAGACCTGATCAGGGCAGCTAATCCTGCAACCACAGGTGATGCCATACTAGTACCGTCATTGGGCTCGTATTTTGACCCCGGAACTGTCGAATTGATTTGAACCCCCGGAGCAAACACATCTACCGTTCTCTTTCCATAATTCGAAAAGTTGGCTACCAGTTCATCGTCATTTTTCCATCCTGAAGCTCCCACTTCAATCCAGTTTTTTGCACTTGGCATATCAAACCTTTTATCTTTAACAGTATCCTGTAAAACCCGACCTACAACAGGTGGCCTGCCAAAACCCGGGATGGTGCCCGTTCCCGCTAAAACGGGCCGCTCTACAGCAGTAATCTCACCGTAAATTCTGTTGGGATAGTTTGTGGCAAAATCTGTATTTTTCGCTTCATTCCCAGCCGCATGAACCAAAAGAACATCTTTAGATTCGGCATATTTCACGGCACTGTCTACGCTGGCCTTATTCCAAACATAGGCTTTGCCAAAGCTCATATTAATCACTTTTGCACCGTTATCAACGGCATAACGGATCGAATTAGCAACATCTTTATCTCGCTCGTCTCCGTCAGGGACTGCGCGAATACCCATAATCCTTACATTATCTGCCACTCCCTTAATTCCAAGATTGTTGTCACGGACGGCGCCTATGATACCCGCCACGTGTGTACCGTGCTCAGCATCCGGACCGGTAATGTCAGCATTTCCGTAAAAACGCTCAAAGGCATTTCCATAGTTATCCTTCACCGAGTCTCTGGGGTCGAAATCCATATTTAAATGATAGTTTACCTGCGAACTATAGTATTTATAAGTATCATCAATATCCTCCTTGAAGAGCTTATAGTCATTCTTCTTCTTCATTTCCGACTTGATTACTTTTAAAACTTTAGACTCCATCTCATTGGCCGATTTATACCTTTCAAAATCTTTCAGAGTGGGCGCTGGTTTGTTCAGTTTAGCAACTATTTCTTCTGTAGTTTTCTTGATCACCGACAAGCTCTCGTAACCCCGGCGGGCATTATCTAACCTGGTCATAAAGTCAGTAATCATTTTCTTGTACTGACTAAACTCTTTTCGTTCCTCATCGCTTAACGGCGTTGAATTGACAACCGAACTGTATTTATCCTGCCATTTTCTTACCAAACGAACTACTTCAAGATTATCATGCTGTATGTTGCCAATAGAAGAACCGATAAAATTCCAGCCAAACACATCGTCAGCATAACCATTTTTATCATCGTCTGTATTATTTCCAGCTATTTCACCAGAATTCTTCCAGATAACAGACTTTAAATCCTCGTGCTCTTCATCCACGCCGCCATCAATAACGGCAACAATCACCGGGCTGCCCTTTTTGCCCTTTAAAAGTTCATAGGCTTTTTCGGTACTGATTCCCATTACGCCATCCCTTTCCAAATCGAGGTTCTGCCAGTTCGGCTTAGGCTTATCCTTCTGATCCTGAGCCAGTAAGGTAAATGGCACGAAGGATGCAATTAAAATTATCTTCTTTAATAAATTCATATTTTCTTATCTAAATGCTTACTAATAACGAATAATCAGGTAATTATTTCTTAGTATTTAAAGATTATAATAAAAACCCGGTTTTGTGAATATTCTTTGACATAATTGTTTAAACATCTATCCTCTGGTAGATTTAGGACAGATAAGACAGTGAATAGTTTAATTCGGATGGTGCACGGGTTCGGGACTGGTTTATCAGTGTTCTATAAGTAATCCTGGGTTTCGCTAATTACAATACTGAAAAAGGCCCTGTTTCCTCAGTGGATTAAAACAAAAAAAGCCTTGCAGTTTCCTGAAAGGCTTTTATAAAATTTGGCACCGACCTACTCTCCCACGTGTTACCGCAGTACCATTGGCTC